>NZ_PEBI01000008.1 GCF_002802875.1 Bifidobacterium primatium | reverse complement strand
GTGGGAGAGTAGCACGCCGCCGCAACCAAACGTAGGAAAGGCCCCGGACCCACACGGTCCGAGGCCTTTTCCCATATATACTCTTCCCCTTTTCATTTATCCGGACACAGCCACAAGAACGGAAGGACGACCGAGGCCGCGCGGCCCGCGGTTCTCTGCGTTCCTCCTGTGGTTTTATCTCTGCAGAGCGTCTATGAGGTCCCCGGTGATCCATCGGGGACCTTTCCGTACCTGCGACGTCCCACATATCCAATACATGCCGATGACGCGTATGCGATGGCGTACACGAATTGCATGACGCAACACATCCCACGATCCGATACGGCACGAATCCGTCAATACGGTGGTATCCGGGTATCCATCGATGGGATGAACCGTCGGATACGACCATATCCACTGGTTCATGCGGAAGTGAATGCGTCGACGCCGGACCAACGGACCATTCGCGCCGGACCCCGCATTCCTGCCGCGCACCGGGACGAACAAGCCGAGCATGAACATACCGTGCACTCCGCAGGGAAACCCGTTGCGCTTTCCCTGTATTCCGCGATGTTTCACGTGAAACCACACTTTATTGGCGTATGACAAAACAATCGTATATAGGAAAGAGCCTCATGACTAAAAGTCATGAGGCTCTTTGTTCTTTTTGACATAATGCACGTTATCGGTAAATACGCCCTGCTTTCTCTACACCTGGATGTTTTATTCCTGGGCGCATGCGGCGAACGCCTGATACAACAGCGCGATGGATGTATCGGATACGTCGTCGCCGACGAACACTATATGATGTCCGTTGCCGTCTCGCTCGTCCACGCTATGCTCGCCGATGTTGTGTATGGCATCTCGTATCGAGGTGATATCCGCATTCCACTGAGGAGTCATCGTGCCGAAGCAATACAGATCAAAGACGAAGCTTTTCGGATGATTGTTGCCGAATGACGATTCCAGCCGTTCGCTGTACTGATATGTGTATGCACTCAATGTGCCATAGGAGCGACCGACTCTCATATAGTCATCGATGGCACGATTCACTCCGAATTGGAACTTCGGCAAATCATTCGGCACATAGACGTTATGGCTGTGAGCGGCTTGGTCCAGAGCGTCACGATACGTTCCGTCAAACGTGGGTCGACGGGTGTCCTCATGTGCATCGGAGCCGTATGAGTGGCGCCCCAGACGGGAGAGATACTCCGCACGCACTGATTGTGCCAGCCGACGTATGGCATCGGGGTCGAGCGTTCCCCGACTGGTCGTGGTGTTTGATGTGCCGTCGGCCGTGGTCCGGGTGACGATGATTGTGCCGTCCTGGAACGTCAGGGTGGTGATGGTTTCTCCTGTAGACAGATCCTGCGTGGACGATGACGACTTGACTTTGCCGTGTTCTTGAATCAGCTGATCATCAACAGGGACGACCGGTTCACCGGAGTTATGTATTACCGCCCACACAGCGATGATGCTTGCCGCCACGATCACTATGATGATTCCTATCATGATGATGATTCTCATTATTTGATGCCCCTTCGTCTGATTCATCGGCATGCCATGAAATAACGCCGTTTGATATGGCCGATGCTATCGCCGTTATGAGGTAAATGAGGAATGAATATTGCGCGACACGCCGTCCGGGGTATGGGATGCCGATTTTTCCCGATGATTTTGAGCCGTATACTGGCTTTAGACGTGGAAAAATGCTGTTTTGCGACACGCCGTGGGTGGCGTTTGTTTTCAGTGGTTTTGGGGTTGTTGTTTTGTTTGGGTTTGCGTTGTGGTG
>NZ_PEBI01000007.1 GCF_002802875.1 Bifidobacterium primatium | reverse complement strand
TTTTTCCGGTTGGTTGGGTTGTCGTTTTGAAGGATTGTGCGTTTCCGGTTGGTCTTCGGGCCGGCTGGTTGTGCCGTCTTTTTCTTTTTCTTTTTTTTTCGAGTCGAATGTTCGGCTCTTCACAGAGTTTTTTTGTGGAGGGTTTGATTCTGGCTCAGGACGAACGCTGGCGGCGTGCTTAACACATGCAAGTCGAACGGGATCCATCAGGCTTTGCCTGGTGGTGAGAGTGGCGAACGGGTGAGTAATGCGTGACCGACCTGCCCCGTACTTCGGAATAGCTCCTGGAAACGGGTGGTAATGCCGGATGCTCCAACATGCTGCATGGTGTGTTGGGAAAGGGTTTTGTACCGGTATGGGATGGGGTCGCGTCCTATCAGCTTGTTGGTGAGGTGACGGCTCACCAAGGCTTCGACGGGTAGCCGGCCTGAGAGGGCGACCGGCCACATTGGGACTGAGATACGGCCCAGACTCCTACGGGAGGCAGCAGTGGGGAATATTGCACAATGGGCGCAAGCCTGATGCAGCGACGCCGCGTGCGGGATGACGGCCTTCGGGTTGTAAACCGCTTTTGATTGGGAGCAAGCGGAAGTGAGTGTACCTTTCGAATAAGCGCCGGCTAACTACGTGCCAGCAGCCGCGGTAATACGTAGGGCGCAAGCGTTGTCCGGAATTATTGGGCGTAAAGGGCTCGTAGGCGGCCCGTCGCGTCCGGTGTGAAAGCCCGTCGCTTAACGTCGGGTCTGCGCCGGGTACGGGCGGGCTGGAGTGCGGTAGGGGAGACTGGAATTCCCGGTGTAACGGTGGAATGTGTAGATATCGGGAAGAACACCAATGGCGAAGGCAGGTCTCTGGGCCGTTACTGACGCTGAGGAGCGAAAGCGTGGGGAGCGAACAGGATTAGATACCCTGGTAGTCCACGCCGTAAACGGTGGACGCTGGATGTGGGGCCCTTTCCACGGGTTCCGTGTCGGAGCTAACGCGTTAAGCGTCCCGCCTGGGGAGTACGGCCGCAAGGCTAAAACTCAAAGAAATTGACGGGGGCCCGCACAAGCGGCGGAGCATGCGGATTAATTCGATGCAACGCGAAGAACCTTACCTGGGCTTGACATGTTCCCGACGACCGCAGAGATGTGGTTTCCCTTCGGGGCGGGTTCACAGGTGGTGCATGGTCGTCGTCAGCTCGTGTCGTGAGATGTTGGGTTAAGTCCCGCAACGAGCGCAACCCTTGCCCTGTGTTGCCAGCGCGTCATGGCGGGGACTCACGGGGGACCGCCGGGGTTAACTCGGAGGAAGGTGGGGATGACGTCAGATCATCATGCCCCTTACGTCCAGGGCTTCACGCATGCTACAATGGCCGGTACAGCGGGATGCGATGGCGCGAGCCGGAGCGGATCCCTGAAAACCGGTCTCAGTTCGGATCGGAGCCTGCAACTCGGCTCCGTGAAGGTGGAGTCGCTAGTAATCGCGGATCAGCAACGCCGCGGTGAATGCGTTCCCGGGCCTTGTACACACCGCCCGTCAAGTCATGAAAGTGGGCAGCACCCGAAGCCGGTGGCCTAACCCGCAAGGGATGGAGCCGTCTAAGGTGAGGCTCGTGATTGGGACTAAGTCGTAACAAGGTAGCCGTACCGGAAGGTGCGGCTGGATCACCTCCTTTCTACGGAGATTTCTTGGAATCCACCGCCTGTCTCATGGGTGGTGGTCGCGCCCCGGCCGGGGGATGTCCCCCTGGCGCGTGGGTTTCTGGTGTGGAGCGGTCAAGGACGTTTTTTGTTCGGTGGTATGGGATGCGCTTTTGGGCTCCCGGACCGTCACCCTTTCGCGGGTTGGTTCCGGTGTCCCCCCGGTGTGGGTGCGTCGGCCTTGGGTCGTGCGTGGTCGTGCCGGTGCGGGGTGGTGGTTTGAGAACTGGATAGTGGACGCGGGCGCGTGGCGCCCTGTTGGGTGTCGCGCGTCGTATGTGATTATTTCGTCGGACTCCATTTTGTTGGAGTCTGGTCGATCGTTTTGTGATCGTTAGTGTGATGATGTGTTGTCGAGTGTTCGCGGATCCTTGCGGCGCCGTTCCCCGTTTCGTGCGGGGTGTGTGTTGCTTGCAAGGGCGTATGGTGGATGCCTTGGCGCACTGGACCGATGAAGGACGTGTGGGGCCGCGATAGGCCTCGGGGAGCCGCCGACAGGGCTTTGATCCGAGGATTTCCGAATGGGGAAACCCGCCAGCCGTCATGGGCTGGCACCGCATTCGTGCGGGGGGTACGCGGGGAAGTGAAACATCTCAGTACCTGCAGGAAAGGATATTCCGTGAGTAGTGGCGAGCGAAAGCGGATGATGGCTAAACCGGTGTCGTGTGATACCCGTCGGGGGTTGCGGCGCCGGTGTCGTGGGAGGATGCGTGTCGGGTCCGACGGCCCGGCCGGCAGTGACAAAGCGTTGTGCTAGACGAACGGGATTGAATTCCCGGCCGAAGAGGGTGATGGCCCCGTAGTCGGTCGTGCAGCGCCTGCCGGTTGTCCATCCCGAGTAGCACGGGACTCGTGGAATCCCGTGTGAATCCGCCCTGACCGTGGGGTAAGCCTGAATATTCCAGTGCGACCGATAGTGGACGAGTACCGTGAGGGAAAGGTGAAAAGTACCCCGGGAGGGGAGTGAAATAGTATCTGAAACCGTGCGCTTACAAACCGTCGGAGCCTTTCGGGGTGACGGCGTGCCTATCGAAAAATGAGTCTGCGAGTCAGTGATGCGTGGCGAGCATAAGCCGTGTGGTGTATGCGTAGCGAAGGCGAGTCCTAACAGGGCGTTTGAGTCGCGTGTCCTGGACCCGAAGCGGGATGATCTAGCCCTGAGCAGGTTGAAGCGCGGGTAAGACCGCGTGGAGGACCGAACCCACCTAGGTTGAAAACTGGGGGGATGACTTGGGGTTAGGGGTGAAAGGCCAATCAAATTCCGTGATAGCTGGTTCTCTCCGAAATGCATTTAGGTGCAGCGTCAGGTTATTGCTTCCAGGGGGTAGAGCTACTGGATGCTTGAGGGCCCGTACTGGGTACCGACAGCAGCCAAACTCCGAATACCTGTGAAGTGTATCCTGGCAGTGACCCGGCGGGGGATAAGCTTCGTCGTGGAGAGGGAGACAGCCCAGATCGTCGTCTAAGGTCCCCAAGCGCGTGCTAAGTGGGAAAGGATGTGGAGTCGCATAGACAGCCAGGAGGTTGGCTCAGAAGCAGCCATCCTTGAAAGAGTGCGTAACAGCTCACTGGTCTAGTGGTTCCGCGCCGACAATGTAGCGGGGCTCAAGCACGCCACCGAAGACGCGGCAGTACTTTGTACTGGGTAGGAGAGCGTCCCATACCGGGGTGAAGCCGTGGCGCAAGCCGATGGTGGACTGTATGGGAGTGAGAATGCAGACATGAGTAGCGAGATGGGGGTGACAATCCCCCACGCTGGATGACCAAGGGTTCCAGGGCCACGTTCGTCGTCCCTGGGTGAGTCGGGTCCTAAGGCGAGGCCGACAGGCGTAGTCGAATGGATGAACGGGTTGATATTCCCGTACCGGCTCTGGTCCGTCAGGTCCGAGGCGATGAGTACTAACCTCCGTTCCGCGTGGATGTTCCCTTCGGGGTTCGGACGCGTGGTTCGTTGGGAGCGTAGTCGTAGTAGGATAGCGCGGGAGTGACGCAGGACGGTAGCCGGCCGCGGAGGTGGTTTTCCGTGGTCAAGCACGCAGGGCGCCATGCAGGCAAATCCGCATGGCACGGGCCCGAGGTGTGATGATGGGGGGCTTCTTGCCCCGATATCCGGTGATCCGATGCTGCCGAGAAAAGCTTCGGCGTCAGGGCCTTTGCCGCCCGTACCCCAAACCGACACTGGTGGTCAGGTAGAGAATACCAAAGCGATCGAGTGAATCCTGGTCAAGGAACTCGGCAAATTACTCCCGTGCCTTCGGTATAAGGGAGACCCCCGATGGTGAACCGGCTTGCCCGGGGAGCTTTTGGGGGTGGCACAGGCCAGGGGGTAGCGACTGTTTACCAAAAACACAGGAGCGTGCGAAGGCGCAAGCCGCTGTATACGCTCTGACGCCTGCCCGGTGCCGGAAGGTTAAGAGGATCCGTCAGCCTTTGGGCGAAGCGGTGAATTCAAGCCCCGGTAAACGGCGGTGGTAACTATAACCATCCTAAGGTAGCGAAATTCCTTGTCGGGTAAGTTCCGACCTGCACGAATGGCGTAACGACTTCCCCACTGTCTCGACCAGGAGCTCGGCGAAATTGCAGTACGAGTAAAGATGCTCGTTAAGCGCAGAAGGACGAAAAGACCCCGGGACCTTTACTATACCTTGGTATTGTCGTTAGGTGTGGACTGTGTAGCATAGGCGGGAGGCTTCGAAGCATGGGCGCCAGCCCGTGTGGAGCCGTCGTTGAAATACCGCTCTGTCTTCATCTGGCGTCTAACCTCGACCAGTCATCCTGGTCAGGGACAGTGCCTGGCGGGTAGTTTAACTGGGGCGGTTGCCTCCCAAAGAGTAACGGAGGCGCTCAAAGGTCCGCTCAGCCCGGTTGGCAATCGGGTGTCGAGTGCAATCGCACAAGCGGGCTTGACTGCGAGACCGACGGGTCGAGCAGGGACGAAAGTCGGAGATAGTGATCCGGTGCCGGCGCACGGGCGCGGCATCGCTCAACGGATAAAAGGTACCCCGGGGATAACAGGCTGATCATTCCCAAGAGTCCATATCGACGGGATGGTTTGGCACCTCGATGTCGGCTCGTCGCATCCTGGGGCTGGAGCAGGTCCCAAGGGTTCGGCTGTTCGCCGATTAAAGCGGCACGCGAGCTGGGTTCAGAACGTCGTGAGACAGTTTGGTCTCTATCCTCTGCGCTCGTTGGAACACTGAGGAGCCCTGCCCATAGTACGAGAGGACCTGGGTGGACGAACCTCTGGTATGCCAGTTATCCTGCCAAGGGTACGGCTGGTTGGCTACGTTCGGATGGGATAACCGCTGAAAGCATCTAAGCGGGAAGCCCTCTCCAAGATGAGTGTTCCGTACAGGCTTGACCTGTTGAAGGCCCCATGCTGAACACGTGGTTGATAGGCCGGAGGTGGAAGCCCCGCGAGGGGTGGAGCCGACCGGTACTAACGGCCGAAAGGCAATCATCAGACCCATTTCATGGGTCGGCGGACCGCTGGGTCCGCGACACGCTCCGACTGCACTAGCATCGACGACCCGATGGTCGACCACGACGGATGAGTCACGACACCGCGTCCATTAGCCGGTTCCCAAACCGCCACATATACGCATAAACACGGCGCACGCGCCGTCAACGAGATTTTGCGGTGGCCATGGCCCGGGTGAAACGCCCAGCCCCATTCCGAACCTGGAAGCTAAGGCCCGGCACGGCGATGGTACTGCACCCGACAGGGTGTGGGAGAGTAGCACGCCGCCGCAA
>NZ_PEBI01000006.1 GCF_002802875.1 Bifidobacterium primatium | reverse complement strand
GTGGAGCCGGCGGGAATTGAATACAAAACCCGTAAGCCCTTTATTTTCAACGATTCTGCACGGCGCAAACGGTAGGCGACGTATGAGACGACGTATTTCGGAAGGTGTCACCGACGTCTGTGGGAGGGTCGTCGTGTACGATACCCTTACATGATGCTGCGAATCGATTCGGCGCGACTGGACGCCATGCTACAGAGACGCAGCCCCTTCATCGGGTTCGGCGCGAAGGCCACGAACATGGTGGCGGCCATAGAGGGCGCGTTCCTCGTGCTCACCGTATTCACCACCGCCATGCCGATGGGCTGGCGAATCGCATACGGTGTCTTGGGAGGACTGGCCTTCTTCTACGCCGCAGCCGCCGAGATCATGGCATGGGTGAAGGGATACGACGCCGACACGCTATACAGGGAGCTGGTGGACATGGACAGGACCGCGAAGAGAAGCTCGATCATCGCCGTGAGGGACGGCGCCCGATACCTGCTCTACCATGATGCGGGCTGGGACTGCGACTTCTTCCCGAACCACGCCACCGCGGAAGGCGACGAGGAGAACCTGCGTCGCCTGGAAGACTACTTCTCCGCCGGCTTCGACATCCCCCGGGCCGACTTCACGCTCACCCGCGTCGGAGGGGAGGCTCACGAGAAGTACTCCACCGAGCACGACGAGCGACGCTGGTACGAGTACACGCTGTACCGCGCCGATGTGAGGCACATGCCGGACGCATGGAAGGCGGACAGCTTCCATGTGGACTCCAAGGACTGCCGTTGGATGAGCGTGGACGAGATGATGGCCGATCCGCGCATCCGCGAGGTGAACGCCGACGTGGTCGGCATGGTGAAGAACCGCCTGTAGTCTCGTATTCGGCACGAAAAAGCCCGGCCCCGCTTGTTGTGCGAGGCCGGGCTTTTTCGTGTTATGGCCAGATTCTATGGTTATGGCTGCTTCTTCTGTTTGCGTGGACGGCCTCCTCCGGCGCCTCGTCCGGGGCGTGCCGCGTTCCATGCGTCGATGGTCTCGGGCAGCCAGCCGCGCGTCCTGCCGATGAGGGCGTCGGGTTCGGGCTGCTTGAGGCTGTTGAACGCGCCGGTGGTGATGCCGAGCCGTTCGGCCACCTGCTTGACGCCCAGATACTCAGTCGTCATCGTTCCTCCTGGTGATCGCGAACAGGACGCCGCACAGGCCGAACACGCCCGCGGCGGCGCCGTGGCCGGTGACGCCGAGTACGAGCGACATCACGCCCATCGCCAGCGTCAGGATGTCGTATCTCCTCATGGTCGTTCATGGACTATTCTGGAATGAGGGCGCGGCCCCGGATGGCTGGAGAATCCGGGACCGGCCTTTTACTTTTCGGGCTTGCCGCCGTGGTCGCTCCCCGCGCCCTTGTAGGCCGCGATGCCGACGATGACGGTGCCGATGCCTATCAGCAGGTTGCCGATGGCGTTGACCGCATTCCAGAAGACGTCCATGATCACCTCCCTTCGTTGTTCGTTCCTTACATAAACTATCATACCGTACGAATGAAAGATACGCAAGCCGGGGGGGTGACATGCCGAAAACCGTATGAAGTCGGCGGTTCACGTCGCCTTCTTCCGAGCGCCTCCCACTGCATTCGTGTCAATGTCGTCGTCACTCGGGTAGGATGAAAGGCGGTAAGGCGGAAAGGCTGGTGTCGATGAATGACTTGGAACAATCCGATTCTCAAGGGAGTCAAAAAAGGAGTTCGGATCGCTTCGATGGGACGATCCCCCAAGCACAGTCCGAGGCCACCTGTGACGGCGACGGACCTGCAGGCAAAGGCGTGGTCGATGGTGGGCCGCAACCTGCGTCGATCGATGGGCAGTCAATCGACCTCGAAGGCCAGATAGCCTTTTCAAGGTCGGGGCCGCTGCCGCTCGTGAGCGAATTCGAAGGCTACGAGCGCGTCCTTGCGGGCTCGGCCGACCGTATAGTGACGATGGCGGAGAAGGCTTTGGACTCCCAGATCGAAGGCGAAAAGGCCGCAAGGGAGATAGAGGCGGCCGACCACAGGGCCGAGAACATGAGCATGATGGTCGCCTCATTCGCCTTTTCGTTCCTCCCCTGGGTCGCCTTCATCTCCGCCACCGTCTGCGCTGCCGCAGGGAACAATACGGCAGCGGCGTTCGGGGGGATCATCGGCGTCGTATCCGCAGGCCCGCAGATTATTGACGCTGTAAAACGCAAACGCAAATAACGTTCTGAGGCGAAAGTCCCCGCCGCGCATCATCGTGCGACGGGGACTTTCGTCGTCCGGCCGCGGTCGTAGAGAATCTGCTGGTAGTCGAGGACTGTCTGCACGGTCACGCCAAGTTTCACTCGCCGTGCAGTATCCGACGCCAGTCCTCCAATATGTCCGTCGTCACTTCCAACGCGTCGCCCATGAGCCACATGTCGCCGTCGTACATGCGCTCCGCCGTCGCCAGTTCGACGGGGTCGACCAGCAGCAATGCGGTCTCCCTCCTGCACCGGCGCTCGCGGGCCGTGCCGTACACGCTGCCGCATCCGGGGTCGCGGTGCATCCAATGCACCAGCTCATGCACGAGCGTGCATCGTTTGCGACGCCACGTCATGCGCCGGTCGATGAGGATGGTCTCCGTCTCGTCGTCGTACACGCCCGCCAGATCATCGGGCAGGATCGCGGACGCGACCGTGAGCGACGGCGCCGCCGTGTACAGCATCCTCCGCAGCCGCCCATACGTCACGTGCGGGGAGAACGCGATATGACGGTGATATGGGATGCATGCCGTGTCCATATGGGCGTCCATCGTCTGGAACATTTTCTTGCCTGAGGCTTTCTCGTCGTGTACTCTGACGGTTGAAGGCCAACTTGAGTGGATTACAGCTGGGTTCCCGAATGGGAGTAAGACATATGGTCGAGAATTCCTTTGCTCCTGGGGTTGGCCTTCAGTCATGCTTCCGGCCCTGTACCTTGCGGTTGAGCTTCTCCACGATGTGCTCGGGGTCCTTCGCTATCTCGCCGACGATGAAGTCGACGGTCGCATTCGAATAGATGTAGTATGGATGGCCCGCGCGGTTTTCGGCCGGGGACGCCCGGTTGAACGCGAAACGCTCGTCCTGCTTCATCCCATAGCATTTCGAGAAAAGACTGAAATGCCAGTTGTTGAACCGCGCGTCCTGATCGCCCCTCGACGTGAACCGTATATGGCGCTTCCGCAGCTGTCTGTTGACGAGCGAAAGCACCTCCTTCATGCGGAACGGGTACCGCTGCGTCGGGTCCACGGTCCTGCTGATTATCCTCGCCGTGGAGTCGGCCGAATTGTCCACGCGAATCGGGATGCCGTCCTTCTTCGAAAGCATGAACTCGGTCCGGAAATACGCCGCATATTTCATATTCGACTCCTCCGCCGAACGCGCATCGATGGCGTTTTGCGTGGACAGGAGCCGCTCCGCCACCTCCGGCGTGTACTTCGCTCGGATGGACTGGCCATCGAGGTCGGTGCGGTTGACCGACAGCACAAGATAGTTGTCGGGGATGCGGTCGCATATCTCGATGCCGTGGTAGGTGCGTAGCCGGTCGTCGTAGTTCCGGATGTTCGCTTGGAATATCGGGCCGTAGGTGATCTCGTACTCCTCGACCACGAAATGCGTGCTCGTGTTACGCAGCTCCCCGATGGACTCGACGTTGGCGCGTACCGGATCCTTGTCGTTCGTCATGACCTTCTTCAGGCAGTCCTCCAATGCGAGGGTGCGGTTGTTCCCCGGATAGAAGATGGCCCGGTACCCGTCACGTTTGGCGATGTACGCCTTGAGCATCAGCTCCCACGCATTGCACAGGAAGAACGCGCACCCCTCGACCCTGTACCGGATGGTAGGGCGGTTGAACAGTTCTATGGCGAGGATGAACGCCTCCTGCGACTTGTCCAGCAGGCGTTCGCAGGTCCGTTCCTGCTCCGGGGTGAGTGCGTGTTCCTTGCTCATATGGTGTGCCTTTTCCTGTGATGTGTCCATTGCCCTTGTCAGTCGATGTCGGGGTCGTGTTTGTGGGGGTCGTGCTTGGCGGCGAGCAGGGTGTCGTCGCGGCGCAGCTTCGCGAGCACCGCATCGACCTTCGCCTGCTCGACGGCCGCGACCTCATCCAAGTCGACACCGTCGTCGGCGTCCGGCAGGGGGGCGGGGGAGTCGGATTCGGGGCGGCAGGCGGCGATAAGAGCGAAGGCATCTCGATAACCAAGGATCGGCGCCAGCTGGTCGAGCTCTTCTATGGTCCAGGACTTTAGTCCTTTAATCCGCAGTGATGCATAAGACTGGGCCCTTCCGATGATTGCTCCAATCTCCGTTTGAGACAGGTCTTTCTCTTCAATGAGGGACCGGACTCGCATGGCGAGAAGCTTTGATGACTGGCCAATTTCTGGGAGTTCGCTATTTCGTACCATGCGCCAAGTTTAACGCATATGAGATTTTTTGCAGCCCAAACGACACGCCGACTAACTCATATGAGTTGACAGATTGCCGAGGGGCGTGTTTAATCAGGATTAGCGCAAATGAGCTAGAAAGGAGGGCTGCTGATGTCGGCTCAAGAATGCATGTCTCAGACGATTGAAGCGGAGCTCGCCGCTCAGAAGAAAACCAAGAACGGGCTGGCCAACCGCCTTAATATCAATCGCCGCAACCTATATCAGCGTTTCGCCAATGAGAAGTCATGGTCGTTCGGAGAGCTGGAGGTCGTAGCCACCTTCTTGGGAATGTCGGTCTGGCAGCTGGTCGCCTTGGCGGCGTCTAGAAGCGTTCTCTCCGGTGAGGCTTCTGCCGAGCCGGCGCTTGCCGCCGCTACAGCCACCCTCAACCACAAGGAGACGAAGCAATGAGTGGACAGATTCAACGGGTCAATGACGGACTCAGGTATGTGATGGACGACTGGTCGAGCGTAGCCGCCTACCGGCGGCACGAGGCCGAATCAGGCGGATACCCGTTCGTCGCCGGCCTGCAGGTCAAGCAGCTCATACCCAGTACGGACCCCAATCTTGCCGACGACATGGTCACCATCACCCTCGACCATCTCACCAAGACCGATTTGCGGAACCTCATGACCATCATCACCGGCCTGATCGCCGGCAAGGAGAAGGAGCCGGAATCATGAGCGACATCACGCCCATCGCCGTACCCTTGCACACCGCCACCCTCATGCTCGGCATGAAGGACGACGAGTTCACGCGCCGGCTCATCCGCGCCGGCAAGCTGCGCAGCCGCAAGGAACGCGGCGGCCGCATCCGCCTGGTCAGCGTCCAGTCGATCCACGAATACATGGGCGACCACCAATAAGCTTCCCGCCGCCCATGCGTACTCAAGCCTCACGGGCGGCGGGCGAGGCTCCGACGGGAGCATAAACACGCGATAACAGGGAGCGTCGGCCGGCTTGGGCCGTCGGGGAAGCCTTGGAACAGTCAGTCAATAATCCACTCCGGATTAACCATCCGAGGCCCCTGCCGGCCGGCGTCCCCTGCCCCATAAACGAAAAACGGCATCCCCGCAGGACCAGTGCGAAGGATGCCATGACACGAAAGGACATACCCCATGTCAACAACCAAGCCTAGCAGCCGACAGGACGAGAGGGACGAGCGGCGAATGCTCGACCTCGCCGCCCGCATCCTGTTCGCCGACAACCACAGCGACGTGAACCTCAGCCTCGTCTACGAACGCGACGGCCACGCGCAGACGGTCGGCGACCTCACCCTCACCGCCCACCACGGCAACCGCCTCCAGCTCACCTTCAACGGCGACCTCGACACATTGGGCGCGATCAGCCTGCTCGCCGTCGCCATGAGCGGCCGGCTCAACATCAACACCATGCAGGCGATCGACACTTTCGACAAGGAGGCGGACGAGTGAACGCATCGAACCCGTGGCTGCCCATCATCGACACGGCGGTCAACGACATCATCGACGACATCGGCAAGGTGGCGCCCGGCGACATCGTGTTCCTCCACCATCTGACCGACCCCGCGCGCATGATCGCGTTCCGCGTGCACGCCGTCATGTCGAACAACGGAACGACATGGCTCACCGAAAGCGACCGCAGCGTTCTGCGCGCCGTCGGCGTCGGCTGCCCGTGGGCGTTCGACATGGCCGTCAGGAAGGGGGAGTGATGCCACAGCACATCCGCAACTGGCCCAAACGCGGCCTCACCCTCACCGCAGGCGTGCGCGGCGGAATCCTCCTCGCCCTCACGTTCCTCGAGGGATGGCTCGTATCGTTCTGCACCACCCACGACCGACTGCCCGCACCCCTCGGGACCGGCACGCCCCAGTGGATGGTCACCGGCACGCTCCTGCTCGCCCTGATCGTGCCGTTCCTCTGGTACGCGGCCCTCGGCCACGACCGACGAGACGACGGGGGAGAGGACGGCGACCGATGACACGCGTCACGCTGAAAAGCACCGACATGTTCGAGCTCGTCCGCTTCAAACAGCGCACCAGGGCGGAGCGTCATGCCGCATGGCTCGAACAGCGTCGCCACGGAGTCGGCGGCTCGGACATGTCGACGATCCTCGGTCTCAACCCGTTTTCGACACCGTACGAACTGTGGCTGGAGAAGACCGGCCGCCGCACGCCCGAGGACATCGGCGACAAGTGGGCCGTGGTCAAGGGCAACGCGCTGGAAGGCGAGCTGCGTCGCCGCTTCCGCCGCCTGCACCCCGAATGGACCGTCATCGACGGCACCGACATCAGCCTCGTGTCCAGGACGCATCCGGTCATGCACGCGTCGCTCGACGGATTCATCCATGACGAGGCCACGGACTCGTGGGGCGTGCTCGAGATCAAGACCACGAACGCGAACCGCGGCCGCACCGACTGGCATGACGACGACGGGAACATCGTGGCGCCCGACTACTACATGGCGCAGGTCACGCACTACATGGCCGTGACCGGCTTCACGTGGGGGTATTTCTACGCGGACATCGGCGAGTCGGAGCCGGTCGAGGTCCGGTTCGAACGCGACGAGACCGACATCACGACCGTCATCGACGCGGCCGAGGAGTTCTGGGGATACGTGCAGCGGGACGACATGCCCGCCCTCACCGGCACGGACGTGGACCTCGTGCAGTCCAAGCCGCCGTATCCGGAAGGCTACGAGCAGGTCGAGGACACGGACTTCGACCAGTTGGCCGCGCTCTACGACTCCTACGCGCACGCCGAAACGGACGCCAGGAAGGCGAAGGCGAAGATAGGCGAGCGTTTGAAGGCGATGGTAGGCGCCGGCCGCGAGGGTCTCGTCTCCGGCGGCTGGAAGGCCGGTTACCACACCGTCCACTTCAAGGCGCAGCCGGCACGGCCGGCGAAGGAAGCATACGACCAGCGACGGTTCGCCGTCAAACCACTCAACGAAAGGAACTAGGCCATGGAAATCAAGAATCTCGTGGAGACGGCGGCGGCCGTCACCCGCGTGCAGACCCTGCACAGGGGCGACGTCTACAAGCGTATCGAGGAGAACGGCGGCGACGCGACCGTGATCGTCGGCAGGGTGATGGACATCGCCAGCAACGGCGAGCGGACCGTGGTGAGCGTCATCGAGGCGATGGCCAGCAGCTGGGGAATGCCGACCATCCGCTCCTCCGCGTTCACCGGCGACAAGGACGTGATCGTGTTCCCGCTGTCCGACTTGGAGCTGAGCGTCATCGCGGCCCCCCTGTTCCGCCAGCTCGAGGAGGCGCGACAGGAGGCGGAGAAACGGCTGCAGACGGTCGCCGACAGGCGCGGACTGCTGTGCCGGATCCTCGAGACGGACAAGAACGACGATATGGAGGACTGACCATGGGACAGATCACGCAGGCGACGCAGGGCCGCCAGCTCACTCAGATGAACCCGAGGGAGCAGCTCAAGCAGACATTGCAGAAGTCGTGGCCGCGCATCCAGCAGGTCATCGGCAACAACCTCAGTCCGCAGCGTCTCTACCAACTGTGCCTGAGCACCATCAACCGCGAGCCGAAGCTTGCGGAATGCTCGGTGGAGTCGGTTCTCGGATGCTTCATGAAATGCTCGGCATTGGGGTTGGAGCCCTCGTCGGTCGACGGTCTCGGCCGCGCCTACATCCTCCCCTATGGGAACAAGAACCTCAAGGGGCAGCGCGAGGCCACGTTCATCCTCGGCTACAAGGGCATGATCGACCTCGCCCGACGCAGCGGCCAGTTGAAGAGCATCCACGCGCAGGCCGTGTACGAGGGCGACGAGTTCGAATGCTGGGAGGACGAGACCGGCCAGCACTTCAAATACCGGCGCAACCCGGACGCGCCCCACTCGGAGAAGACCCTTACGGACGTGTTCGTGAACGCGCAGCTCCTGCCGGACGGGTTCGTATTCGAGCACATGACCAAGAGCGAGGTCGAGGCCGTCAAGCGCCGCAGCCCCGCCGGCAACAAGGGGCCGTGGAGGACGGACTACGAGGCCATGGCGTTGAAGACGGTCGTGCGCCGCTCGTTCAAGTGGCTGCCCGTGAGCGTGGAGGCACAGGCCGCCGCCGCAAGCGACGAGACCACGCCCGACTATTCCGACGTGTTCCGCCCCGTCATCGACGACGCTCCCGTGGACGTCGTGGATGTGCAGCCGGCCCCGCCGGACGACGGGGGATACGACGCGACGGCCGCGGGCACCGCGTTGGATGCGAAACGCTTCGACGTGGTCAACGGGTTCAAGGCATTGGGCGTGGCCGATGAGAGGGAGATGCTCGCCGCGATCTCCAAGGTCGTGGGCCGTGAGGTCGATTCGTTCGAATCCCTCACCGAGGCCGAACTCGACAGGACGCTCGACGACCTCGCCCACGGTTCCCGGAAGGACGGTGAGTGATGGCGGTCAACACCTGCCTGCAGGGCAACGTGGGCGCCGAACCCGTCACCCGCACGTTCAACAACGGCAACAGCGTCACCACGTTCCGCGTGGGCGTGAACCAGGGCTACTACGACCAGTCGCGCCAATGGGTCGACCAGGGCACGATGTGGGTCGAGGTGGAATGCTCCCCGTCTGCCGCCGTCCAGCTGCCGTGGGTGCACAAGGGGTCGCGCGTCCTGGTCTACGGGCTGCTGTCGCAGCGCCTCTACAAGAAGAAGGACGGCACCGACGGCTCGAGTCTGCGACTGTACGCGCAGGCGCTCGGCTTCGTGCACTCGCGCAAGGGGCAGCCGCCCACGGCGGGCTTCGCCGGCGCACAGCAGCAGGCGGGCCAATGGCAGGGCGGGCCGCAGGACAACGGGTTCGGGGAGCCGGACTTCTGATGCGGGACGAACCCCGTGTCTGTCCGGTATGCGGCACGCGGCTCGACACGACGGGCCGCTGCCCATACCGGACGGACCACCTGTACGAGGAATACGGATTGGAGATCTAGACCATGGCACGAAGCATGCGGAGCGCCAAACAGGCCGGCTACCAGCTTGAGGCGCAGATGGAACGATGGCTCAAATGGGCATTCGCCGACCCGCGCATCTGCCGCCTGCGCACCCACGGCCGATTGGACCGGGGCGACATCGGCAACCTCTACTACATGGGCGAGCCCGTCGTCATCGAATGCAAGAACACCGCCAACGGACCCAACGGCCGGCCGCGAAACATCCGCGCCCAGTTCGACGAGGCATTGTACGAGGCCGCCGTCGTGGGCAGCGACTGGCCCGTGCTCGTCAAGAAGCGCGACGGGGTGACCGACCGACGATGGAAGGCCGGCGGCCGCCAGCTCGCCATCATCCAACGGGACACGCACCGGCGCCTGCTCGACCATCTCGCCGACGACGCGGAGGAATGGGCGGCCGCGATCCGCGTCGACGACCTCCACCATCATCCGACGCTCGTGGGCATGGACTGCGCCGACCTGTTCCGCCTGTTCAACCACGGGCTTCCCCTGGGCGGCGACGATGCGTAACAAGCAGTTCCCACAGGGCCGCCGCGTCGGCCGACGACAGGGCGGCGGCATAGGCCGGAGCCTCGAACGCTCGCTCGAATGCTCGGCCGCGACCGGCCCGAACCTGCACCTGTACGACACCGCGATGCGGGACCCCGAACTCAGACACTGGATCAATAAATGCCGGAAAGGAGGCGCGTGATGGCACGCAACGGATACGCGAGACTGTCGAACGGCCTGTGGCTCAACGACAAGGTCAACGACCTCGTCGACCGCAACCCGCACGCGTTCGCCGTGTGGACCCTCGCGATCAGCTACTGCTCGGACCAGCTCAACGACGGCGTGCTCACGGCGCGAGCCCTGCGCCGCATCGGCGCCGACGAACAGGATCTCGCCGACCTCGTCGCCTTCGGCATGTTCGACACACTCGAGGACGGCTCCTATCAGGTCCACGACTACCTCGAGCACCAGAACAGCCGCGAGAGCGTCGAGAGCGAACGCGAGGCCTCGAAGGAGCGCATGAGCCGCCGCCGCGCCTCGAAACGTTCCGGCGAACCCAAGCCGAACACGAAGACCGATACCGAAACACGTTCGGACGAAGTTCGCGCGAACACCGAAACACGTTCGGACGAACGTTCGGGCGAACACACGGCGAAGTTCCTTGGTTTAAACCAAAACCAAAACCAAAACCAAGAATCTTCTAACGAAGATTCACTCCCCCAGCCCCCTCACGGCGGCCGTGGGAGCGTGGAGCGCGAGTACACGGCCGAGTTCGAACGGTTCTGGTCGGTGTATCCGCGCCGCGAGGGCAAACGCACGGCGTTCGACGCGTGGCGGCGCGCCCTGCGCAAGACCGGCCACGAGCATCTGCTCGCCGTGGCGGACCGGTACGCGAAGGACCCGAACCGGCGGCCCGCGTACACGCTCACCCCGGCGAACTGGCTCGACGGCGAGCACTGGCTCGACGACCCGCAGCCGCCACGCGACCCGACACCCGCCAGGGCGTCCCCGCAGCCGACGAAGAGTCGTTCGCAGGCGAACCGGGAGGCGAACATGGCGAACACGTGGAAGTACATGACAGCCGCCGAAAGGGCGGAATACCAGCGAAAACACGGAGGTGGAACATGCTGACGAAAGGCGAGGCCGCGGCCCTGCTGAGCCTGCGCAACGCGCATCACGGCAACGCCATGTGGGACGACGTGCAGCTCGACGCATGGCATTCGGAACTCAACCCGACCCTTACCGCCGGCGAGGCGCGGGAGGCGCTGCGGCGCTTCTACGCGGCCGACCACGAGGGCCGATGGTGCGGCCCGGGCGACATCAACGCGATCGCGCGCATCATGCGCCGCGACGCGAAGCCCACGGAGGCGCAAATCAACCGCGAATGCGAAAACCGCCGCCTAACGGGCGTTCAGGCATGGGCCTACCGTCGACAAAGGATGCTGGGTGAAAACCCCGAGAAGGCCGCAAAGAATGCCATACAGGGGCATGTGCACCGACAGGTCGAACCGTCGAAACCAAAAACCAGCGGCCGGCCCCACCGCAACGGTGCCCCGGCCACACTCGCCGACACCGGCCTGAACGCCATCCTGGGAGGCCCACGATGACCAATCCCGACGACCTCGAACCCGTCACCCGGTTCGACGACCCCGAACAACTCGCCATCGACTCCCTACGCGACGCCGGCGAACTCGGACCGCCGCCCGTCGCCTACTGCACCGGCTACGTCACCGCATGGAGGGACGCCATGGGCCTCGCCCGCCGCATCGTCGACGCCATCGCCGACGACGGAACGGAGGAACCACAGTGAACGTGTCGGAAAGCATCGACTGGCGGAACATGGGCCCCGAACAGCTCGACGGACGCCGCTACCTCGCCCGCACATGGAACGGCACCACCGTCGACGGATGGCTGCGATACCGCCGCATCGGACCGGTCGCCGTCATGACCGACCTCGATCTGCCCATCGACGCCATCATCATCGGCGAGCGCGGCAACTCGCTTGCAATCGCGTACAGGAGCATCAACGTTTTGAAGGAAAGGATTTGATTGTGAGACAGGTCACGAAGGACATGATCGTGCACTGGCATGAGCGCGGCTACAGCATCAGCGAGATTCTGCAGCAGCTGCCGTTCACCACGCGCGCGGAGGTCGAGGCGATCCTCGAGCAGGCGAGAAGGGAGGGGCGGTCATGAGCGAGCCGAGAATCATCGTCACGTTCACGTGCAAGGACACGCAGGACACCACCATCACGGAGGCCGCGCGCCGTCTCGAACAAGCCGGATGGCAGCACGTGCAGGTCGAGATGCTGGCGGCCGACCACCGGGGAGACACCAGCCGCCAGCAAACCCTCGCCACCGCGCTCGCCGTCACCCTCGACCGGATGAACCTCAGCCTCGCCCCATGCCTCTACGGCGACGAGGACAGCACCGCCGAGGACATCCAACGAATCGCCGCCGAAATCATCGAAACCGTGGAGATACTGCCATGAGCGGCGCCGCGAAAATCTTCACACGCGAGGAGCTGAGGAGGGCGCTTCGCTACTGGGCCGACCAGATCGCATCGGTCAGCCTGAACCCGGACACGCCCGAGGCGTGCGCCGACTACACCTACGAGCATTTCGGCATCGAGACCGACATCAACCCACTGAAGGAGAACCACCAATGAACGCGACCCGCGAAGCCGGCAATAATCTCAACGAACTCATGAACATTCTGGGGGTGAACGACGTCCAGCTGAGCTTCTCCTACGAACGCGACGGCACCCAATGCCAGCATGGCCACGTCACCATGAAACTGGACCCCGACAATCCGGACGACGTGAAACTGGACCTCCACATGCAAGGAGCCGACAAGACCATCCGAGGGGACATCCTGATCCTGCACCTGCTCACCAGCATCCTCGCCGACCAAATCCGAGACCAGGCACAACACACCCTCGACATCACGCAGGAGACACGATGACCACCAAACTCAAACACAAACTCCAAACCCTCACCCTCGCACTCGCCACCATCAGCATCATCACCGCGCTCGCCGGCTGTGGGCAGGCCGATGCGGGAGGCGGACGGGACATGGCCGAATGCACCGACTTGGGCCACGGCTTCAGCGAATGCGTCATCACCCTGCGGGACACGCGTCGCGTCGTCTGCATCGATGCCGCCGGCGGCGGCATCGGCCTGAGCTGCGACTGGACGCACGTGGACGGAGGCGACGATCTATGAGCGACATCGATTCGGGAGAGCTGCTCGACTGGCTGCAGGAGATGAAACACCAGCACGAAAAGAGCGCCGACTGGGCGACCGGCAAAGGGCTGCCCCTGATGGCGACCTGCTCCGTCGGCAGCCTCCTGACTCTGGAACAGGTCATCCACCATGTCAGGGAATCGGCCGGCAGCCAGTAAGACGAAACCCTCCACCTTGCGGCGGAGGGCAAGACAGCAATCATCATTCTAGCCGTCATCGTGGAGGGGAACCGTCTTGACCGTCACCGAATGCCAGCATTGCCATGTCAATCCCGTCGAGAAGCCGTGGACGCTGTGCCCCGCCTGCCGCCGAGACTACGCGCGGGCATTGCACTCACTGCGCCGCAACATGCTGCTCCTGCAGGCCGTGGCCCGACGCGCCTACCGGCTCGGCGACCACACGGCAGGCCGCGCGCAGGGCGTGGCCGCGCCCGCGCCCATCAACGTGCACGCGCAGGACGTGCTCGACGAGACCGAGACCCTGCTGCAGGACGCGTGGGCCGACACCGGCGCCGCATGGAGCGACCGATGGCAGCGGCTCATACCCCGAATGCAATCGCATCTCGCCGAACTCTGCCAGGCCGCGCACGCCGGCGAATCCCTGTGCCGGATCGCCCGCGCCAACCAGCGCATCATGCCATTGGTGGACCGGCGGCCACGCACCCGCCGCATTGTCGGCGTCTGCCCCGAATGCGGGCGTGAGGTCACGGCCGCCAAAACGGAGTCACTGCGCGTATGCCGCTGCGGAGCCCTCGTAGATATCGACCGATTGCGCGAGGAGACCGCCGAGGCCGCCGACAAATACCACCTCACCCGAACCCCGGCGGGGCTGTCCGCATGGCTGCGTGAAAACTACGGATACGACATCGGCCGTAAACAGATCGGCCACTGGATAGAACGCGGCAAACTCCCCAGCACCAGACCCGTCGAGGCCGGCTACTACGAGTTCTCGCTGCGTGAGGTGCTCGCCATGGCGATGGGCTATTCCAAGCGGCAGTAGGCTGGGGCCGCACCGTGGTATACTGCGTAACAGCAGTAGTGTAGACCATCGGAATCCAGAAGGACCGGGGGTCTACGCATATACAACCGCATGGCCTGCGTGCCCGAGAGGACGAAGGGCCCAACGCCGCGAGGGCGTGGGGACGGCAGCAACAGGGATGCAGAGGCCCGGGCCGTCACGGCTTCGAATACCGTCCAGGCCACCACATCACCCACCCACCTGGCACCCACATGGGAGGCCATGTCATGAGCCGGAACAACCCGAGACGAGGCAAGGGCCGCGCATACCGGCGCGACCAGCTATGCCAGCGAGTCTACCAACACTACGACCACTGCTACATCTGCGGCCGCCCCGTCGACAAAACCCGCAAATACCCGGACCCATGGAGCAAGACCGTCGACGAGACCATACCCGTATGCCGAGGCGGCGACCCACTCGACTGGAACAACGTCAACCTCGCACACAACTGGTGCAACCGACTCAAAGGCACCAAGAGCCTCGCATGGGCAAGACGCGAAGCGCAACGACTGCTCGACGGCCACACCCCGCACGACTCGAGACCGACCTCGATGCCACTCGACACCAGCGGCGACTGGTAGCCGCCACCGACCCACGGGGAGGCACCCCACCCCGGCCGCCGCCCGAACCTCGGGTGCAGTCGGAATCTCTCCCCACGGTTGCGTTGCGTCACCGTGGGCGACGCAAAAGACCTTTTGGAGGTGACGAAAATGGCGCGACGAAGCTGCAAGTATTGCGGCAAGCCGCTGCCCGCGAACGTCACCGCACGCTGCGAGTACTGTCCGGGCGGCACATGCCGCAAGCTCGCCTACAAGAAGCGAAAGGCCAAGGGCGAATCGGCGGGACGGCCGAAACCGGCCAAGCCGAGGAGAAAACGGCCGGAGCCGGAGCCATCGGCGACACTGACGGGCCGTGAGTTCGACCGGATGATGGACGGGAGCATGGAGGACGAGCTGCGTCACGTGCGCGACCGGCTCCGCGCCTACGTGGACGACCCGGACACGCCGGCCAGCGCCATGCCGAACATCGTGGCCAAGTACCTTACGGTGTGCGAGCGGCTGCACGACATGGCCGGCGGCGACCCCCTGCTCGACGCGTTGAACGAATCCGAGGACGTAAGCGAGGTGGAGGATGCCGGAGCGTCGATTGTCTGAGATCGCGCAGACCCTCAAGCAGCCGACCGGCATCGTCGGCTCGGAGTTCGTCAAGGTCCGTAAGGCCGCGGGGGCGGCCGGCATCCACTACGACCTGTGGCAGCAGGGGCTGCTCTACCTGCTGCTCGCCAGACGCGCGGACGGCAAATACGCGTGCGGCGAGGGCGGCACCGTCGTCTCCAGCTGCCGGCAGATCGGCAAGACGTTCACCGTGGGCACGGCCATGTTCATGCTCGCGATCCTGCATCCCGGCCTCAAGGTCATCTGGACCGCCCACCACACGCGCACATCCGACGAGACGTTCGCGGACATGTGCGACCTCGCGCGCAACAAGCTGCTGTCCCGCTACGTGGAGCGCATCCGCCGCGCCAACGGCCAGCAGGAGATCACGTTCCGCGGCGGCGGACGCATCATGTTCGGCGCCCGAGAGAACGGGTTCGGCCGAGGCCTGCATTCCGTGGACGTGGAGATATTCGACGAGGCGCAGATCCTCACCGTGCGCGCCCTGGACAACATGCTGCCCGTCGTCAACACGTCGCCCGACCCGCTCGTCGTGTTCCTGGGCAACCCGCCCAAGCCCGGCGACCCGTCCGAGGTGTTCGAGGGCAAGCGCGCCGCCGCACTGGCCGGCACCGACGGCATGGTGTACGTCGAGCTCGCCGCCGACCGGGACGCCGACATCGACGACCGCGAACAGTGGGCGAAGGCCAACCCCAGCTATCCGAAACGCACGTCCGAGACCGCGATCCTGCGCATGAGGAACCTCATGACCGACGACAGCTTCCGCCGCGAGGCGTTGGGCGTATGGGACGCCGTGAGCTCCCACGCGGCCATCGACCCCAAGCGGTGGGCAGACACGGCCGTGGACGAGCCCGACCGCGACGGACTCGTCGGCTACGCATTGGACATGCCGCCGGACCGCTCCTCGCTCGCCATCGGCGGCGCCATCAGACACGGGGACGGCACCATGCACGTCGAACTCAGGGAGTTCAGGGCAACCCAGTCGGCCGGCACCATGTGGGCCGTCGACTACATCACGGAGCACTGGCCACGCACCGCGTCGGTCGCCATCGACGCCCAGTCACCAGCCGCCGCCCTCCTGCCCGACCTCAGATCACGGGGCGTGCGCGTCACCGTCACGAACGCGCAGGACATGGGCCGCGCCTGCGGCATGTTCCAGGACATGCTGCGCGACCGCAAGCTCACCCACCTGCCCGACAGCCGCCAGCCCGCACTCGCCATGGCCGTCGCCAACGCCACCACACGCAACATCGGCACCGGCGGCGCCATCGGATGGAACCGCACCGGCGGCGACATCGACATCAGCCCGCTGGTCGCCATAACCCTCGCCATGTTCGGCGTGCGCGTGACCAAAAGAGACCCCAACCGCAGACAGGAGGTGATGATCTGACATGGCCAGCAACGAACTCGTCACCGCATCCGGCGGCAAACCATACCTCTACGGCAGCGAACTGCCCACTGCGCGCGGCATCCAAGGCATCGACCAATCCGACTGGGACGCGGTCGAACGCCTCCTGCGCGTATGGCACGACAAGCAGCCAGGCAACATCCTGCGCACCCTCTACTACAACGCGCACGAACGCCTCAAGGACTTCGGCATCAGCATGCCCGACAAAATCAAATCCAAAATGGTCTGCCCGCCGGTCGGATGGCCCGCGAAGGCCGTGCGCACACTCGCCGACCTCAGCGCCTTCGAGGGCTTCCGCACCGACACCGCCGAGGACGGCGCGCTCGCATCCGACGTGGACGGGCTCTTCGAGACCAACGCCCTGGACACGGTCGTGTCGCAGACCATCGTGAGCGCGTACAAGCATTCGTGCGCGTTCCTGACCGTCAGCACGGGCGAGGACGGCACCCCACGGATAACGCCGCGCTCCGCCGAATGGTCCTCCGCCGTGTGGGACACGCTGCACAACCGCATCGGCTCCGCCCTGACCATCACCGACGCGGACGAGGACGGCGACATCACCGGCTTCGACGTGTGGATGCCCGACAGACTGTATGTGTGCTCGAAGCAGGCCGGACGGTGGACGGCCGAGGCCCGTGTCACGAACTACGGGCGTCCGACCGTGGCCGCATTGTGCTACGACCCGCAGCTGGACCGGCCGTTCGGCCGAAGCCGCATCACGCGTCCTCTGATGAGCCTGACCGACATCGCGTTCCGCACGCTCGTGCGCATGGAAGGCAACGCGGAGTTCTACTCAAGCCCCAAGGTATGGTTCCTCGGCATGGGCCCCTCCGCCCTGAAATCGGACACGTGGAGCAGCCTCATCAGCGCCATCAACGCGGTCAGCCGCGACGAGAACGACGAGATACCCACGATGCAGCAGATCCAGCAGGCGTCGATGCAGCCGCACTCCGACATGCTGCGCACCATCGCCATGCTCGTCGCATCTGAAACGTCGCTGCCGGTCAACGATCTGGGCATCACCATGGACAACCCCGCAAGCGCGGAGGCCATGGCCGCCGCCGAACGCAAACTCAGCCGCGAGGCCGACCGGCAGAACCGCCTGTTCTCCCGCGCGTTGAAGGACGCCGTCGCCATGGCGTTGAACCTGCCAGCCGGGGAGACGGCGCGCATCACGCCGGTATGGGCGCCGACCCGCGAGATCAGTGACGCGGCCCGCGCCGACTACTACGCGAAGATAGCCGGCGTCAACGCCGACTTCGCCGACTCCGACATCGGCCTGACGAAGGCCGGCCTCACGTTCGACGAGATCCAGTCGTTCCGCGCCTACCAGCAGCGGGTGAAGGCGCAGAAAAGCATCGAACAGCTCAAACAGCGTGTCCTACCACAGCAGCAGGAGGTGACCGGCGATGGCGGACCTGAACAACCTGCCGGACAGCCGGGACCTGCGGAAGCTGCTGGAACAGGCGCAGAAGGACTACCAGGCCAACCTCGATAACCTCACCGACGCGGCCACCGACGACATCGAGACCGCGATCCAACGCGGCGACCTCGACATCCACGAGCTCGTCGACGAGTACGCTCGCGACGCCAGCCAAATGGCGAACGAATACTACGATCAGCTGCGCGGTCTGTGGGCCGAACAGTCGTCGGAGCCGATGCCCGACTTCACGCACGACAAACTGGTCGACCCCTCGCGCACGCTCTGGCAGGTCCAGCACGGCTTCTCGAACACGGACTTCAACGGCCTGACCTACAAGCAGGTCATGGAAGGCCGCTCGCGCGCCGGCATGACCATAGACGATCTGTGGCCGGATCTGTCGGACGTGGACGACGCGCAGCAGTTCATCGCCGACATGATCGCCGCGTCCGGCCGCCTGACCATGCAACGCAACATCAGGCTCGACCCCACGAAGCCACGGTGGGCGCGCGTGTGCGGCTCGGCCACCCCGTGCGCGTTCTGCGTCATGCTCGCAAGCCGAGGATTCGAATACAGCAGTCAGGAGACCGCGGACTTCGGGCCCGGCTTCCACGACGGCCACTGCCACTGCTCGGTCGTACCCAGCTGGGGCAAGAACAGCATCCTGCTCGACAGGCAAGCCGAGTGGAAGAACATGTATCAGACGGCCCAGGGCATCAGCTCCGCCGACGCCTACGACGGGGACGCCTTGTCCGCCATGCGCCGCATCTTCGCCGGCACGCTCAAGGACGGCACCCCGCTCGGCCTCAGCGTCGACAGCGACCTATACAAAAGCCTCAAACCCGAGGACGTGGCAGGCATCCTCCAGCTGCTCGCGGACACCAAACACGTCAAAACCGCCAGACTATGGGCCGACCATGCCAACAGATACCGCATCGTCGACGAACACAACGGCGGCACCCCGAACTTCAATCACGCGAAAGGCGGCATCAGCCTCGATATCGACCACCTGACCGACGCGCCGGACGGTCACGCCCCATACCAGACGTTCTTCCATGAGACCGGCCACATGCTCGACTGGATCAAAGGCAACGGCCGTCTCTACTATTCGCAGACCTACCGCGACAAGAACGGCAACGGCTTCAAAGCTCTCCTCCAGCAAGACGGGGACAACGCGCTTGAATCCGCAAGGAAGAAGGCATGGCCGGATATCCAACGCCAGCTCGAAAGCATCCGCAACGAAGTAGATAAACGCGGATACGCGGAAGGTCGTTACCTGCATCGACTCGCCGACCTCGGACTCATCAAACACAGTGAAATCGTCAAATACATGGGTATGAAAGAATACCGAGATACGGTTCTTCATGCTATTGATGACGCATTATTCGAGGAACACGTCGACGACAAAATCGCCATGAAGGCGCTCGCCGACGAGATCCATGCGCAAGGCAAGGGCACGGATTTCGATGTGGACGACATCCTCGAGTTCGCGTTGAAGGATAGGTGGCATCCGTACTCCTTGATGAAACATGAGGTCGGGTACTTCAGGAATCATTCCGTGGAGACGGAGGCGTTCGCAGAAATGCTCTCCGGTCATCTCGCCAACGAGAACACCTGGAGACTGTTCGTGAGTTACTTCCCGAAAAGCTATAGAATGTTCCAAGATATGATAAGGAGTATGGCATCATGAAACCAGGAGACCCCGGATACTATCCCTGCCTGTCTGATTACCCCTCAAAGCAGGCAATGTTCGCGTCCCCGGAATTCGCCGTATTGCCTCTGGAGGATATTCTGGCCTGCTATGCAGGCGAATTCAATGGTGATTCCATCTATCATTTCAACGATCCGAAGAACCCCCGGAACGACGAAGAGGCCAAGAAGATGGCCATCGAATGCCTTGTCGATGGCAAGCCCCGCCCATGGGACAAGATTCCCGAAGGTGCCGTCGTCTGATTTCCGAAGCCACCTTATGGTGGCTTTTCTATTACCCCAACCACCCGCACGGGTGGTTTTTTTATGCCCGGAACGGGCCCCATCAACATCCATAGGAGGAACACATGGCCGACGAAGCCGACAACACCGACCAGTCGCAGGGCGCGGGCGAGCCGCACGGCGAGCAGCCCATGGACTGGGAAGCGAAGTACCGCGAGGCCGTATCCCATTCCCGCGAGTGGGAGAAGCGCGCCAAGGACAACAAGGCCGCCGCCGACGAGCTGCAACAGCTCAAGGAGGCGCAGATGACCGAACAGCAGAAGGCCGAGGCGCGCACCGCGAAACTCCAGAAGGAGCTCGACGCCCTGAAGGCCGAGAAACAGGCCGCGGCATGGCGCTCGCAGGTGGCGGAGGAAACCGGGCTGCCCGCGAACCTCATCGTCGGCGACTCGCTCGAAGCCATGAAGGAGCACGCGAAGGCCATCGGCGACTACGTGGAGGCCAGGACCGGCAGGCAGCTGCCGAAGGTCACGGATCCCGGGCGGCATCCGCAGTCCGCCCCCAACGACCTGCTGCAGTATGCGGCGGGAGTGTTCTCCAACTAACCCGCAAACACCAGACAACCCATCAAGGAGGCCATCATCATGGCTGTATTCGGAACCGGCGGCATCAAGTCGATGCCCACCCAGATCGCGGACGGCATCGTCGACCAGGTGCAGTCCGGCAGCGCCATCGGCGTGCTGAGCCAGCAGAAGGCGATGCGGTTCGGCGACGTGAGCATCGTCACGTTCGAGAACCGTCCCCGCGCCGAGTTCATCGACGAGGGCGCGCAGAAGTCCGCGACGACCGGCTCGTTCGGAGTGGTCCACGCCACCCCGCACAAGGTGCAGGTCACCATGCGCTTCAACCAGGAGGTGCAGTGGGCGGACGCCGACTACCAGCTCGGCGTCATCAACAAGCTCGCCGACGAGGGTGCGAAGGCCCTCTCCCGTGCTCTCGACCTCGGCGCGTTCTATACGCTCAACCCGCTGACCGGCAAGCCCATCACCGCGTGGACGAACTATCTGAACAAGACCACCAAGCGCGTGGCCCGCACCGCGCAGCCCGACGTGGACGTCGAACAGGCCATCGGCCTGATCCTCGACGACAAGGAGGGGTACGACGTCAACGGCATCGCCATGAGCCGCGGCTTCGCGTTCGACCTCGCCACGCTGAAGGACACGCAGAAGCGCCCCCTCTACCCGGAGCTGGGATACGGCGTGACCATGAGCAGCTTCAAGGGCATCCCCGCGTCCGTGACCACCACGGTGAACGCTCCCGAGTTCACCGCGCCCGCCGAGGGCGAGAACTACACGGTGCCGAAGGTCGGCGCCATCGTCGGCGACTGGAAGAACGGCATCTACTGGGGCGTCCAGCGCAACCTGCCGCTGGAGACCATCACCTACGGCGACCCGGACGGCCAGGGCGACCTGCGCCGCAACAACCAGATCGCGCTCCGCCTGGAGATCCTGTACGCGTGGTACATCTTCGAGGACCGCTTCGCCGTGGTCGAGGGTGACGCGCCCACCACGAAGGCGGGCAAGTGATGAGCCAGGCCGTCGAATTCCACCATCTGGCCAGCGGCGTCACGAATGACGCCCATCAGGCCGTCATCGAAACCCAGTTCCTCGACGACGACGGCAACCCCGTCGACATCACCGGCGGCTCGTCCACGCCGTCCACGCCTGCGGACGGCAGCATCACGAGCGCGATGCTCGCCGCGGGAGCGGTGAACACGGCCGCCATCGGCGACGGACAGGTCACCGCCGCGAAGCTCGCCAAGGGAGTCATCCCCACCGTGCCGGCCGCTCCGACCGCGGACACGCTCTCGGGAGCGACCGCCACCGGCCGTGCCGTGCTCAAGGCCACGGATGCGGCGGCGGCGCGCACGGCCATCGGCGCGGGCACGCCGTACACGCTGCCCGCCGCCGGCACCGCGTTGGGCGGTGTCAAGCGCGCCGCCTACGTGGCGGACCCCGCGGGGGACGCGCCCACCAAGGCCGAGTTCATCGCGTTGCGTGACGCGCTGGTGGCGGCCGGAATCATGGCCCCAAAATCCTGACGAACCTGTGGTGGACGCGCCCCAATCAGACGAGCGGCAACGGGCTGGCTCTCACGTCTCTCGGCGACGGCACATGGCGCATACAGGGCACGGCCACGGCCGAGAGCACACGGTTCGGCGCGTGGTTGACGCTGGAGGTCGGCACCTACCGGCTCGACGCCGAAACCTCGGACGCTCGCCTGCACGCGGTCGTCTACGAGCTGGGAGGCGGCTCGACGCCGAAAATCGACAGCGCCACCACACCGGAGGCAACGCTCGTCAAGGGCAGTCACCTCGCCTATCTGCGGGTGGACATGGCGGTCGGCGACAGTATCGACGCGACCATCACGCCCATGCTCACCTCCCGCGATGGGGGGGGGGTATGAGCCGGTGAGCCTGCTCGTCAACGGCGGGTTCGAATCCGGCTCCCCGTCCCCGTGGACAGGCGGCAGCGTGGTCGGCGCGTCCGACGCCTCATGGATCAGCCCGTATGAGGGCGAGTGGATGCTCCGCTCCGGCCAGCCCTTCTCCCAGCAGGTGACGCTGCCGGCCGGAACGAAAATGGGGCTCTCCTATGCGGCGAACTCGTATGACAAGCACCGTGTCACCCGACTGCGCGTCGACTTCGACACGGGCGACCCATGGATCGTGGACGTGGCCGGCATCGACGACCAATGGCACGTGTTCCAGCACGAGATACCCGTACCGTCCGGCGCAACGACCGCGACCCTGACCGTCTCTCCATCCAACGGCTACGTCCGCTACGACGCGTTCACACTCACACCACTCAGCTAAGGAGGAGCATCATGGCCGACGACACCGGTAGCGGCTCGTCGCCGCCGTTCGCGACGGTCGACGACCTCGAGAAACGCTGGCACACGCTCACCGAATCCGAACGGACGCAGGCCGGCGAGCTGCTGGAGGATGCGTCGGAGATCATCCGCAACCGCATCGCCCCGTACCCCGAGACCCGCGAAAGCGGGTGGGAGACGGCCCATGCGCGCGGGCTGGCAATCATCTGCTGCCAGATGGTGCGCACGGCCATGGAGCAGCAGGTCGCCGGCATGCAGACCGGCGTGACCCAGTCCACCGAGACAACCGGCCCGTTCAGCAACTCCTACAGCTGGCTGAGCCCGGACGGATACCTGCGATGGAACACCGACTATCTGGACGTGCTCGGCCTCGGCGGACAGCAGGCGTACAGCATCGACATGACGACGGGCACGGTGACGTGATGGAACGCATCGACGTGTACCGAGGCCGGCCGGTCGAGGACGAGGACGGGAACACCGTGCAGGGGCCGTTGGAGCTCTGGCGCAGCTTCACCGGCCTCGCCGCACCGGTCACCGTATCGGAGAGCCCGACGGAAAGCTCTCATGGCGTGCCCGTCGGATACACCGTCTACATCCGTTCCGAGGAGCCGACCGGCGTCCTCGACACGGACGTCATCGGACTGCGTGGCCTGATGCTGCCCGTCGACGGGCTCCCAGCCGTCTGGGAGAACCCGAGGGGCAAGCACATCGGCGACGTCATAACCGTCAGAATCAGGGAGGGATGACCATGGCCAAACCCGTCAAAGTGGTGCTGAAGCGGCGCGCGTTCAACCAGCAGGTGCTCCACAAGGCCGTCGAACCGGTCATCGACGACGTCGAGGCTCACATGAGGTCGGAGGCGGCCGGCGACGACCGCATCAAGGTGTACCGCAACGAGGACACCGACCGAGCGAACGTGGTCGCCACATGCCCCGCGCCCGTGGAACGCGAGCACGGCACCCTCACCCGGATGCTCGGGGGAGTGCGCGTATGAGCGTCTTCCATCCTCCCGTCCGGACTCCGCGTGTGGAGCCGGTGCTGCTGCCCCTGCTGCGCGGACGATTCCCCGACGTGCGTTTCGGCGGCGTGCGCGCGCGTGACAACCCGGAGCATGAGTGCGTGATCGTGGGCGAGCCGCAGCAGCCGGCCACGCCGGTCAGCCAGTACGTGCGCCTGCGCATGAGCGTATGGGAGCGGCGCGGCGACGGCACCGGCGACTACGCGGCCGCGCAGCGACGGGCCGCCGACATCTGCGCCTATCTCACCTCCCTGAGCCCGCCGTACCCCATATGCTCCATGGGGCTCGACAGCGGGCCCATACGCCTCGCGGACGAGGGCGGCACCGTGTGCGCCTACCTCATCCTCCTGCTGACCGTGTCCACCGTCTGACAACCATCATCCAACCGAAAGGACGAACATCATGGCCGATACCGGCTACATCACCAGCGGCAACAACGCCGACCTGGTCAAACTCGTCAAGGACTACGCCCTGTTCCTCTTCCCGCTCGACGACGGCGGATTCACGCCGCCCACGGACGAGAACTGGCAGCCGCCCGAGACCGCACGCCCCGTGGGCTACAACAGCGAGGACGGCGCCGTGCTGCATCCCGAGCCCGGCGACGACACCGAGATCAAGGCCCACAACGGCGACATCGTCATCAGCGAGCAGGAGCCCGGCTACTGGACTTTGCAGATTCCCGGCATCGAATGCCGCCGGAGCATCGCCGAGGCGTACTTCGGCGTCAAGGCCGACGACGATGGCGCGTTTCATATCAAGGACGCGACCGCGAACCGCCAGTACGGGCTCGTGCTCGCCTGCCTCGACCAGTACGGCAACCCCATCGTCCTGACCGCGGGCAAGGCGCAGGTCTCGGACCGCGACGACATGACGATGGTGAGCACCGAGGTCCTCACCTTCAACGTCACGTTCAAGTTCTTCAAGAGCTCCGACGGCTTCCAGTTCCACGTGTACGGCCTGCTCGCCGCCGAAATGGCCGGCCTCGCCACCGCCGTCACCGCACTGTCCGCCGACCCCGACACGCTCAGCGTCGAAGCCGGCAAATCCGGCACGTTCGCCGTGACCGTCAGCCCCTCCAACGCGAGCGGCTGGACCCTCGCCGCCGTCAGCGGCGACGAGACGAAGGCCACCGCCACCGTCAACGGCTCCACCGTCACCGTGACCGGCAAGACGGCCACCGCCACCGGCAAGCCGGTGAACATCACCGTCACGGCCGGAGGCAAGTCCGTGACCGTGCCCGTCACCGTCACCGCCCCCGCAGGCGCCTGACCGATTCTTCCCCTCCCGCGCGTGGATGGCGGTCTCCGCGCGGAAGGGGAACCCCACGCACAACCAAAGACCGCCGCAAAAACCAACCGTTAGGAGACCGCCATGAGCGACAAGCCCATCATCATCGAACCCGACATCGACGAATCCCGCGAGAACCTGCCCGACGTGACATTGAGCCTCAAGGGCCTCGACACGACCGTGCGCCTGCCCAACCTCAACAGCGCCGACCTGCCCATCGAACTCGTCAACGTGGTCCTCATCATCAAAAGCAAGGTCGCGCTGAGCGAGGAGGACACCTTCCACGCCACCGCCGTCTTCCTGGCCTATTTGGAGCAGATGCAGCCCGACCTGTGGAACAAACTCCGCCGCGCCGGCAACCCGCTCGGCTGGATCAGCGCCATCATGCGCGGCTGGGCCGAAGGGTCGGGCCTCGACCCAAAACAGCTGTCCTCCTCGTCCTCCACCAGAACCACCACGGCGCATTAGCCGCCGACTGGCTCAGCCGCTACGGCCTCCTCTGGCACCCCGTCCGCCTCATCCCATGGCTCGACGCGCCCAAAGACCGCAAACCCCGCGGCAACATGGGCTACCAGCTCGCATGGGAGCTCACCCGCGAACTCCTGCGCGACCACACCAGCGCATCCTACGCCGCACTGGCCGGCTGGGCGTACACACCCACGGGAGCCGAGACCGCCATGTGGGACCGGCTCGAACTCGAGGGCCTGCTCAAAAAACGCGGATACCGGCCATGGAAGGACCGGCGCAACGACACGCTGCGCGCCCACCGCCTCGAGGACCCGCGCAAACGCAGGGAACGACTGGCACGCCGCCAACGGCTCAAGGACCGCTACCACATAACCGAATAGCATCCCGACCGCCATCGGGATCCAGCACACGACACAACCGTGGGAGGAACCCCGATGGCACAGGACATCGGCACCGTATACATCGAGGTCGCCCCCTCGGGCAAGGGCTTCGGCCGCAAACTCGAAGGCGACCTCGGCACCAGCATCGGCAACGCCGCCAAGACCGGCGGCACCAGCCTGCTCACCCGGCTCGGCGGCGCGTTCAAGGGCGTCGGCAAACTCGGCCTCGGCGCCATCACCACCGTCACCGGCGGCATCGTCGCGCTCGCCGCCAAGGGCGGCTTCACCCGCGCCCTGAACATCGAGAACGCCCAGGCCAAGCTCAAGGGCCTCGGCCACGACTCCAAGTCCATCAGCGGCATCATGAACAGCGCCCTGCAGTCCGTGAAGGGCACCGCGTTCGGCCTCGGCGACGCCGCGACCGTCGCCGCCTCATTGTCCGCGTCCGGCGTCAAATCCGGCACGCAGATGACCAACGTGCTCAAGACCGTCGCCGACACCGCGCAGATCTCCGGCCGCAGCCTCACCGACGTGGGCCTCATCTTCGGCTCCGTCGCCGCACGAGGCAAGCTCCAGGGCGACGACATGCTCCAGCTCATGGCGTCCGGCGTGCCCGTCCTCCAGCTGCTCGCCAAACACCTCGGCAAGACCAGCGCCGAGGTCAGCAGCATGGTCTCCGAAGGCGAGATAGACTTCCAGACCTTCGCCGACGCCATGCAGAAGGGCTTGGGCGGCGCCGCACAGGCGGCCGGCACGACCTTCACCGGCGCGTTGGCGAACGTCAAGGCCGCGCTCTCGCGAACCGGCGAGGTCATCGCCTCGCCCGTGCTCAACGGCCTGCGCGAACTGTTCAACCAGGCCATCCCCATCATCGACGGGTTCACCGCCGCCGCCAAGCCCGCCATGCAGAAGGTCGGCGCCGCCTTGGAGGCCGGCCTGTCCAACGCCATCCCCACGGCCGCGAGCCTGTTCGACCGGCTGAGGACGGCCGCCATGGACATGTACGCCAGGCTCGAGGACAACGGCGCCATCGCCTCGTTCCAAAGCGCATGGGACGCGGCCGTGGACACCGTGAAAAGCCTCGTCTCCACCGTCCAGGGCATCATCATCGACTGGTCGGGCATGATCCCTCCCGACACCGCCGCCACGGCCATCAAGCTCATCGCCGACGCGCTGAACCTCATCGCCCAGAACGCCGGCACCCTCCTGCCCAAGCTCACGCCCATCGTCGCCGGATTCATCGCGTTCAAAACCGCGAACGCCGGCGTCAAGGCGCTGGGCAGCGGGCTCGAATCCGTCGCCACGAACGCGAACAAGGTAAGGGACGGCGCACAGGCCGTCACCGACTTCCTCAACGGGCTGGGCGGACCATCCGCCAAGCTCAGGCAGCTCGCCGCGAACATGACCCTCGTGAAGAACGCGCAGACGGCGCTGACGGCGGCCACGACCGCGTGCAACGCCGTGCAACGCGCCTTCGGCGCGACCACGCTGTTCGCGTCCGGACGCCTCAAGGCCCTGTTCACGGCCATGAAGGCCAACCCCCTGATCCTCGTGGCCACGGCCATCGCGGCCATCGTGGCGGCGCTCGCCGTGTTCTTCACCAAGACCGAGACCGGCCGCAAGGCATGGCAGTCGCTCATGCAGTACCTGCAGCCCCTGTGGCAGAAGGTGCAGGCGGCATGGCAGGCCGCCATGCCCGCGCTCCAGTCGCTCGTGCAGGGGCTCGTCGACACGTTCACCGGCATCGTGAAGGCCATCGGCCCCGTGCTCGCCACGCTCGGCACCGCCATCGCCGGACGGTTCAAGGCCATCGCCGGGACGGTCGGCCCCATCCTCCAGCAGGTCGGGCCGAAACTGGCCGAGACGTTCGGCGCGCTCGCCTCGGCGGCCGCGCCCGTCCTCGCCCAATTGGGCGGGCTGTTCACCACGATGATGCAGCCCATCCTCGCGCAGCTGCCCGCACTCATGGACGCGTTCGGCCAATTGGGCGACGCGCTCTCGCAGGCGTTCGCCGACACCGCTCCCATGGTCGCCGACATGGTCGCGCAGATATCCGACGCGTTCGCCCAGCTCGCCCCGGTCCTAGGCCAGCTCGTCTCCGCGTTCGCCCAGCTCGGCGCCGCGCTCATCGGCCCTCTCGTCCAGGCGGCGACCGCGATCATCGGCGCGCTCATCCCGGCGTTCACGGCCATCATCCAGGTCGCCGCCCAGATACTGCCCGCCCTCGCGCAATTGGCGACCATGCTGGTCAGCGCCATCATCCCGGTCATCACGACGATAGCCCAGGCCATCGCGCAGATCGCCCCGGTCATCGCCCAACTGGTCGCCACCCTCGTGACTGCCCTCGTGCCCGTCATCCAGGCGATCATCGGCGCGGTCATGCAGGTCATGCCCATCATCATCCAACTGGTGACCACGCTCGTCAGCCTGCTCGTCCCGGTCATCCAGACCATCACCGCTGCTATCGTCGCGTTCCTGCCGGTCATCACGACCATCATCACCACGCTGGTCGGCCTGCTCATCCCCGTGATAACCGCGATAGTCAACGTCATCACCGCGCTCATCCCCGTCATCACCGCCGTCGTGCAGACCATCATCAGCGTGGTCACGCCCGTCATCACCGCCATCATCGGCGCCATCCAAGGCGTCGTGACCATCCTCACCGGCGTCATCACGTTCCTCACCGGCGTGTTCACCGGCAACTGGAGCACGGCATGGCAGGGCATCCAACAGGTGTTCAGCGGCGTATGGCAGGTCATCAAATCAGTGTTCACCGGCATCTGGAACGCCATCAAAGCCGCCATCAGCGGAGGACTCAACGTCATCCGCGCGCTCTGGACCGCCGTATGGAACGCCATCCGCAGCGCATTCATGGCAATCTGGAACGGCATCAGAACCGCCATCACCAGCGGCCTGAACTCCATCCGCAGCATCTGGAGCAGCGCATGGAACGGCGTCAGAAGCGTATTCACCAGCATCTGGAACGGACTCAAGTCCGCAGCCAGCAACGGCATCAACGCCGTCGTGAGCACCATCAGCGGCATCAAAGGCAGGATCACCGGAGCATTCAGCGGCGCCGCAAGTTGGCTCACCTCCGCCGGAGCCAACATCGTCAACGGTCTCGTCAACGGCATCAAAAACGCCGTCGGCAAGGTCGTCGAAGCAGCCAAGAACATCGCCTCCAGCGCCATCAACGCCGCCAAGAACGCACTCGGCATCCACTCGCCATCACGAGTGTTCCGAGACCAGGTCGGCCTCATGATCGGCGCCGGCATCGGCCAAGGCGTCACCCAAAGCACAGGCCTCGTCGACGACGCGCTCACCGACATGACCACACGACTGCAGGCCGGCGTCGGACCCATCGCCATGCCCGTCACGGCGAGCATCGGAGACATGACGGCCACGGGCCAGTCGTCACAGGCACGGACGTTGGAGCAGCTGCTGGCGGAACTGACCGCATTGCACGGCGACCTGCCGGCCATGCTCTCCTCCATGGGCATCGAAATCGACGGCCGTGAATTCGGAAGGATGGTACGCAAGCATGCAGTCGCTTAAGTACGTGTGCGCCACCACCGGCGACGAGATTCCCATGAGCGGCCCCGATATCTTCGCGCAGACCGCCGAAGGCATAAGAGGCCGCGCATGGGGGTACTCGCTCGGCTACCGTGACCTGTCCGGCGTGACACGGGACGCGAGGGAGGCGAGCCTAGAGCTCACCTACCTGCGTTGTCCGGAGAAGCTCGACTGGACGCGACGCCTGTTCGACGCGGACGTCGCCAACCATACGCCCGGCGTCCTGGACGCGGATGGCTGGAGGGCGACGGCCTACGTGGTCAAGGCCGAGGCCTCCGACATCAAGCCGAACGTCATCAGGCAGAAGCTCACCGTCGTGCTGTCCGACGGCATGTGGCGGCGTGCGGGCGATGTCCAGCACTTCTGGTCGGACGCATTGCAGCCGGGCCTCGACCTCGACCACCCCTATGACTATCCGCACGACTATCTGCCGACCACGCGCAACGCCACGGCATCCAATCCCATGCCGACGGCCATGGGATTCACCATGGTCGTGTTCGGCCCCGCCAGCAGCCCCCAGATCGTCATCGGCTCCAACACGTACCGTCTAGACATGGACATCCCCTCCGGAGCATACGTGACCATCACGGCCGTGGGAAGGCAGCGCACCATCGTCATGACCGCCGAGAACGGTGACGTGTCCAACGTGTTCGCCAAGGGATACCGAGGCGGCGGACGGGACGGCGGCTCCTACATCTTCCAGCCCATCCCGCCCGGCGACAACCCAGTCAACTGGAAGGGCTTCGGCTTCGACCTGACCGTATGGGAGGAGGAGAGCGAACCGCCATGGGCATAGACCTCATCATCACCGACGCCGGCCACGTGGACCGCATGGCCGTCGACGACTACACACTCGACTGCGCGTGGGGAGCCGACGAGAACGACTTCGAACTCACCATCGACCGGAACATCCCCTCCGGCGCCTACACGTACCTCGACGGATCCGAATGCGGCGGCGTGGTCGACGCATTACGCGACCGGCTCGACGGCGACGGCAGCACCCTCACCTATTCGGGACGAACATGGCACGGCATGCTCGCGGGAAAGATACTCGCCCCCGACATCGGACAGGACTACCTCACCGTGCAGGGGCCGGCGAGCACGGTCATCGGCCAGCTTCTCAACCGCATCGGACTCGCCGGCACGTTCACAGCATCGCAGCCGCCGAGCGGGCCGGACCCGACTGTCGGAACATACCAGTTCGACCGGTACACGGACGCGTACACGGGCATGAGGAAGATGTGCGCCGCCTCCGGCCTGAAACTCCGCCTCGCCTACCGGTCGGGATCCGTGAACATATGGGCCGAACCCGTGGAACACTATGGCGACACCATCGACAGCGACCTCGTGGACTTCGACGCCACCCGGACATGGCGGCACGTCAACCACCTCATCGGACTAGGCAAGGGCGACCTCAAGGACCGCGTCGTATCCCACTGGTACGCCGACGCCAAAGGCAACGTCAGCCAGCGGCAGACGTTCACCGGCGTCGACGAGATCGCGCAGGTCTACGACTACAACAACGCCGAGGCCGACGAACTCGCCAAAAGCACGCGGGAGAAGCTCGAGGAGATGCAGAGCGAGGGCGACGTGTCCGTCACCATCCGCAACCCCGACAGCATCAGCCTCGACGTCGGCGACACCGTCGCCGCCCGAGACAACATCACCGGCATCACCGTCAACGCCACGATAACCAAGAAAATCGTCAAGATCGCCAAAGGCTCCGTCAGCGTCGACTACGAAGCCGAATAACAGGAAAGGAAGGGCACCATGGCACGCAAGGACAACTGCACCATCATGCAATGCGATCGCTGCCAAACACTCAAATACTTCGAGAAACAGGACGACCCCGGATTCAAGGAATGGTGGAACATCGTCCGCTTCGACTCCGACGGCAGCCAGCACGACTACCTGCTGTGCGACCGCTGCCACGAGCAGTACGTCAACAAGCTCAAGGACGCCGACAACGAATTCGACTCGTGGATGAAGAACGGAGCACAGTCATGACCATCAGCCTCGTCACCGGACACGCGGGCACCCCGCACGTCACCGCCGCCCAGGACGCCGGACTCCACGCCGGCATCATCGGACTGGACGACTACGTGCTCGACATGCAAAACAAGTTCGCAATCACCGTCGTCTCCGCGAACAAAGTCACCATCGGGTCGGGCGAGCTCGTCATGCAGGGCTACCACGTCAGCAACGACGGCGGCGAGGACCTCATCATCAGCAACGGCTCGCAGGGCATGAAACGCAACGACCTCATCGTCTGCCGCTACGAAAAGGGCAGCGAATCCGTGGAATCGGCCAGCCTCGTCGTCGTCAAGGGAGAGGCAACCACCGGCACGGCCAAGGACCCCGCCATCAACACCACCAGCATGTGGAAGGGCGGCACCGTCTATGACATGCCCCTCTACCGCATCCCGCTGAACGGCATCACCCTTGGCACCCCGGTGCCGTTGTTCAACATCATGCAGCCCATGAAAGCCGTGTGGGATTCCCTATCCCA
>NZ_PEBI01000005.1 GCF_002802875.1 Bifidobacterium primatium | reverse complement strand
CGAACCTGGAAGCTAAGGCCCGGCACGGCGATGGTACTGCACCCGACAGGGTGTGGGAGAGTAGCACGCCGCCGCAATTATTCTTTTCGAGAACCCCGGACCAATGGTCCGGGGTTCTCCCATATCCACACACAAACACAAAAAACATCCGCGAAAAACCGAACGCCGACAAATACACGGCAAGCGACTACCATACCAATCATGCACTTCTTTACGCCCAAGCGTTGTACGTCATCATCGAAGATCATGTATCACGACAAGGCACAGGCCGAACGCGCGGCGGAACAAAGCTTCATCGAACGCGGTGCACGACTCTGGGTATATCGCTGCCAATACTGCGGCACATGGCATCTGACCAGCCATTCGCCGGAAAACTCATGGGTGCATGTGCCGTTGAACCAGCAGATCAAGCCACACTCGCGCAAGAAAGGCTACAAGCCGCGGCGCCGCTAACAATTCATAGAGGTTTACTCAGGCGACAGATGAGGCGTACATTTCGCGATACACTCAAGGCACCAGCTGACGCTGGCCTCGCAGCCTTGGCGGCTGCTCGCATCGCCTACGGGCAGTCCACTGGACTGCCCGCTTAACGGCTCAGCGGCCTCGCTTCGGCATTTGATTGCGAAGCATATCAAATGCCTTCGCTGCCTACGATCGCGAAACGTACACCTCATCTGTCGCTAGGCGGATACTCTATGGGGTGGCGGCTACTGGTGTGATAGCGGGAGCGCGGGGTCAGCGATCCAGGCGGAAACCCTGACGGGCTGCCGGCTCGCCAACAGTACGGCCATCCATGTTGGCCACGGCGTTGTTGGCGATCTGATCGCTGAACGCGTCGACCGGGCGCTCCGTGTTGCGCAGATCATAGTACTTATGCACATCCGCATCGAAATCAGCAAGAGTTGTCAACAATTCATCGGAACTCTGGGGATATTCATTCTCGAAGAACTGCACGCTCTTCGGCATACGAGGCTTCAACGCCGGCTCCTGAGCGGGCTTGCCGATCGCCAGACCCAGCACAGGATACGTGTACTTCGGCAGCTTCAGCAATTCGATAAGTCCATCCACGTCGTTGAGCAGCGAACCCAGAATCACACAGCCGAGGCCCAGCGAATACGCGGCGGTCTCCATCGCATGCAGCGCCAGAACGGCGTCGTTCTGGGCCTGTGAGAAGCGATAGCTTCCATTGAGCGTAAACGCGTCCGAATCCACGTCCACGCCCTTTGCGGCGGCGATCTGTGCGTTGCGGTGCTCGTCCAGCACGAACACGTACAGCAGCGGCGCCTGCGCGATATACGGCTGCCCGCCGATTTCGGCAAGTTTTGCGGCAACGTCAGGGTCGGTCACACGAATTGCGGACCAATCATTGAGATACTGGCTGGACGCGGCGTGCTGCGCCACGGATTCCAACGTATCGACGACATCGGCAGGAATGGGTTCATCGGCGAACGCGCGAATCGAACGACGATTCAGCAGCGTCTCGATGGTCGGATTATGAAGATCATATGTGGTGTTTGCCATGACTAAATTGTGTCACCGATGGCGGCCAAAACAGTAGATTATTTCATCATCGGTGAAGCGATTGAAGCGGTGAAGCGGTGAAGGACGGATGGACGCTTGAGTATGGATGCCTAAGTATGGCTGAACGGGTGTGACGGTTATCACCAGTTGTATGGTGATTATTGGAATAACTTTGGGGATATCCAGGGATATGGGAGTCCCCTGAGAGGGCTCCTTTCAGATATACAACCTGTGACGGTTGCTCTCTTTGCGAAGAGGAGTAGCGGAGGAAGGGGAGAGAGGCCGCTGAAGCTAACGGTTCCTGCGATGACGACGGTTGACCAACGCCTGGGACCCGTGTTCGCTGGCCTGGGAGACCATCGCTCCCACCGCAGCCGAAAGACCGGCGAACACGGCCGAATTCACCATGCCGCGCACGACGCCGATCTTCGGCGCGTGCTTCGGCGTGCCATGGTTCCACATCAGTTCCAACGCCTTGCTGGCCACGAAACCGGCGGCTGCGGGGAATACGACCTTCATCATCTTGTCAATCGCGTCATCGGGATCGGCTTCAAATTTGGTACGCATGTCGGTCACTTTCTCATTGAAGGCATCGATGCCCTCCACGATATCGCGCGCGGTCGGGCTCAATGCATCTTCACGGGAATCAGTCATGAACACCATTATTCCATGATTCCAATTTGTGGGTCTGTCGGGTCGCGAAAACATGAATGTGGGTCTATGCGTTCACAAAGATGGGGTTTTCGACTTCTTCGTGAACGCATAGACCCACAAACCCACTAATAAACGTCGATTACAGTTCGGCGAGACGTTCCTTGATGGCATCGACGATGACCGGGTCGTCCTCCATCGTCGGCAGGAACACGGTATCGTCGTTCAACGCCTCCACGCGGGCCTTGATCTTATTCGCCAGACGACCATCCGTAAGGAACAGACGCTCCACGATCAGCGGGCCCTGCGCCTCCGGATGCGTCAACGTGTCCTCGATGCGCGGCGAACCGATATGATTCGTGCAGATGATCGGCACACCGATACGATGCTCGACATCCTCTGCAAGCTCGGTCAGCTGCTCGAACGGCTCCGGGAAATGCGGCGTGCCATGCGCCACCAGCAGCACCTTGCGACCCGGATATTCCTTCACCGCCTTGCCCAGCAAATCCACCAGATAATCATGGACGGCCTTCGTCGTGGCCAGCGGCTCCGTCACCTCAAGCGTGACGTTCGGATCGATGACCTCACGGGTACGCTGCGGAATATCCCAACGCATATGCGTCGCCGAATACAACAGCACCGGCACGATGACCAGATGATCGTTATCGGCCTGCAGCGCGCGGATGCCATCCTCCAACGTCTGCTCATCTCCCTCAAGGAACGCGATGCGACCGGTCTGACCGGCATCCCTGATGAAATCGCCCAGCAGTTCGAGATTCGACTCGGGAATCTTGCCGCGACGGCCATGCAGGACGTAGAGATAGCCGGTGGTCATGGGATGCTCCTTTGCTTGGATGCTGAGTTGTTCGTGTAACTGTATTGTACGGTGGCACCAATGAATGGCGCCGCGAGGATATGCAATGCTCGACACACTCAAGGCCGTTCGGCCCCGGAGCCGGACAAGCCGGCTCCTAGCTTACGGTCGAGCATCGCATATCCCCGCGGCACCTAGGTGATTGCGACGATGGACGGAATCATGGTGACGCTATGACCACCGTATCCCTGACTGAGGGTGGGACTATTCGGCGAGGGTCTTGGCGAGTTCCTTGATCTTTTCGATGGCGTCGTCGTCGGGGGCGAGCTCGATCTTCAGCGGCTCGGCCACCAGTTCGGCGCCGTCCTCCTTGAGGAGCTTCTCGAAGATGTCGACCGCGGCGCAGAAGTGCGGGTAGCTGGTGTCACCCGTACCCAGCACGGCGACCTTCTTGCCGGACAGGTCGTAGCCGTCGAGATCGTCGTAGAAGTCCACGATGCCGCCGGGCACCTCGCCGTTGTCGCCGTCGCTCCAGCTGGCCACGACATAGTTGTCGGCGTCGTCGAAGAACTCGTCGACCTCCACACCGTCCTCGGCGTCGAACACCTCGACGTCCTGATCGAGGTCCTGCAGCGCCTCCTCAAGAAGCTCGACGGCCTCCTTGGTGTTGCCAGTCGCGCTGGTGAAGATGATCTTGGTGCTCATTATTTCAGTACCTCCGTTGCGGGTAGGGTTGCGGTGTAATTGTTCAAAACTTCCTGGAAGTGATCGGTGCCGGTACGCGAGTAGTACTCGTAGAACGTCTCGGACCCCTCATGGTTGTCGCGGTAGTCGGCCAGCAGCGCCGAGATGGAATCGGCCAGCTGAGCCTGGGAGAACGTGCCCTTCAGCTGTTCGTTGAAATGGCCGCCGTTCACCAGGCTGCCGCCCACCGACAGCTTGAAGCCCGGCACATGCTGACGGTCGGGAGTACGGGCGTGCACGCCCTCCACGCCGATGTCGGCGATGGAGCGGTGCGCGCAGTTGTTGCCGCAGCCGGTCATCGTCACGTTCAGCGGGCTGTCGAACGAGAAGCGGTTGTCGAGCTCCTCGACCAGCGGCTTGAAGATGGACTTCGTGAGCGTGTTGGCCAGGTTGCAGTATTCGGCGCCCGTGCAGGTGTTGCCGTAGTCGGCGATCAGGTGCGGATGCAGCGAGAACTTCTCGAAGATCGGCAGTGCCTCGACCTCCTTGATCTTGTCCGCGGGGATCCACGGGATGATCATGTTCTGGCAGTGGTCGAAACGAATCTCGTCCTTGCCGTACTCGCGGGCCACATCCACCAGCGCCTTGAAGTCGTCGGCCGAAATGCGGCCCGACGGCACGGAGACGCCGATGTAGTAGAAGTCCTTCTGCTTCTGGCGGTGAACGCCGAGCGCATTGCCGTTGTTCCAGCCCTTGGTGCGGTCACGTCCCTTGGTCTGCAGATCGGGCATGTACTCGCGCACCTTGTCCTCGAACTTCTCCGCGCCCCAGTCCTTGACCAGGAACTTCAGGCGGGCCTTCGAGCGGCTGCGACGATAGCCGTAGTCACGATAGATGCGGCAGACCACCTCGGCGACGTCGGCCACGCGGTCCGGCGTCACGAAGATGTTCAGCTGCTGGGCGAGATACGGCTTCATGCCGAGACCGCCGCCGACCTTCACGTTGAAGCCCTTGACCGTATGACGGCCGATGCGCTTCGTGGCCGGCACGAACGCGAGGTCGTTGATCTCGGCGTCGGCCGCGTTGTACAGGTTGCTGCTGATGGAGATCTTGAACTTACGCGGCAGGTTCGAGTAATCGTAGTTGCCCTGGAAGCGGCGGTACACGTCGAGCACCGTCTGACGGGTGTCGAACAGTTCGTCGGGATCGATGCCCGACAGCGTGTTGTCGATGACGTTACGCGTGATATCGCCCTCGGCGCCGACCGTCGTCAGACCGACGTTCTCGATGCCGGCGAAGATGTCGACCAGCTCGGCGAAGGGAATCCAATGGTATTGCACCGCCTGACGGGTCGTCAGATCGATGACGCCATGCGCATAGTGCTCGCCGATCCACGCGATGTGATCGGCCTGCTTGATGTTGATGCGGCCGCCGGGAATCTTGATGCGCATCATGAAGTAGCCCTCGTCCTGCGGCTTCTGCACCGTCAGGCCGGCGTACTTGAAGTACATGAAGTAGCTCTTGTCGACCTCGGAGAACGGCTTCTTCACCAGCTCGGGAAGGTCCTTGAACACGTCAAGGCCGTCCTCCTTGAGCTTGCTGATCTCATTGGCGTTCAGTTTCTGATCCGCCCAGGTTGCGATGTAACTCATGACCCCGGCTCGTCCCCTTCCGTCGCGTTGCCGTCGGTGTCGGTGTCGGTTCCGGCATCGGCGACGACTGGCCCTGTAATGTCTGTAACAAGACGGAAGCGTACAAATCGGCGAGGGTGGCTGTCAAAACGGACGACGGACGCTAAAAACGCTGAAAAACGTTGGAATTGCAACGATTATGAGATGTCGGTCATGTTACGACGGTGCCGAATGCGGTGACGGTTCTATTTGTGAGTCGTTATCAATCGTTGGAATTGCAACGATTTGCGGGAATGAGGCATCGTTTCGCCAACGGGGTTGAATCCGTATACTGACGCGTATCATCAACCGTTTTTCATGATTATGGGGGATATCCAGACTATGAGCACTACCGACAATACGGCCGCGGTCGCGGCCGACGGCGTGACCGGCAGCGACGAACTCGTCGACGTCGTGGTGATCGGCGGAGGCCCGATCGGCATGTTCACGGCGTTCTACTCGGCCATGCGCAATCTCAGCGTGCAGCTCATCGACAGCCTGCCGCAGCTGGGCGGCCAGGTGGCGGCGCTCTATCCGGAAAAGCCGATTCACGACATCGCCGGCTTCGTCTCCGGCACCGGCGCCGAACTCATCGCCAATCTGCAGAAGCAGATCGACTCGTTCGGCGACCGCATCGACGTGCATGTGAACGAGGAGGTGCAGGGGCTGAATCGTCTTGACGACGGCACGTTCGTTCTGACGACGAAGACCCGCTCCGTGCACACGCGCAGCGTGATCGTGGCCATCGGCAGCGGCGCGTTCGCTCCCCGACCGCTTGCCATCGACTACGACCGTGATGGGCTCGACGGCAGCAAGGTGTTCTACTTCGTCAAACGACTGGCCGACTTCGAAGGCAAGAACGTGGTTGTGGCCGGCGGCGGCGACGCGGCCATCGACTGGGCGCTGGAACTCGAGAAGATCGCGGCCCATGTGACGCTCGTCCACCGTCGTGACAACTTCCGTGCGCTGGAATCCAGCGTGGCGCAGCTCAGGGAATCGTCGGTGGAGATTCTGACCCCGTACAAGTTCGTGGACGTGGTGGATGAGGGCGAGGGCGCGGGATTGCGCATCGACCTGGCACAGGTGAAGGGCGACGACCAGCCCTCGCTGCACGTCGACGCACTGCTCGTGAACTACGGATTCACGTCGGACAACCATCTGCTGCGCGACTGGGGCCTGCCGGTCAAGCGCGGCGATCTGCAGGTGAACGAGTTCCTCGAGACCGAAATCCCCGGTATCTATGGCGTGGGCGACGCGGTGAACTATCCGGGCAAGGTGAAGCTCATCTCCGCGGGCTTCGGCGAGGTGCCGCGTGCGGTGAACCACCTTTCGGAGGAGCTGTACCCCGATCGCAAGCAGCCGCTGCACAGCTGATTGCGCGCTGATTGCGTGGCAGGGAACGCGGGCAACGTGATGTATTGCGTTTCGTGACGTGGTTGTGCGGCACGGAACGATGAAAAGGTCTTTTCTTACGTTCCGTGACAGAATAGACGCCCATACGAAACGAGGACCGTTGGAATTCCAACGGTCCTCTTGTTGTATATGGGCGTCGACTTGGCAGGGAATGATGATTATGGAGGATTTCGCGTTCCGTGACATAAAAACATGGCACGGAACGCAGGTCCAAAGGTTCCCCGCGTTCCGCACCAGAGAGGCGTTGTGTATTCCTCCCCTCAGTCCCTCAGTCGGCTGCGCCGACGGCTCCCCGGAACCATATGGCTGCGACGGTTCCGCTTATTCATCCTGAGCGGGGTGCGAGACGCGGAGTCGAAGGATTGCTGTGTGGATGGTTCAAGATCCTTCGACTCGCTGACGCTCGCTCGGGATGGCAGAGAGACGGAATTACTCGCAGAACTCGTGGTCGGCCCAGGTGAGGACCTCGTCGAGGATGTCGAGCTGTTCGTTGAGCTCGTCCTCGGTGATGATGAGCGGCGGGCAGACGTTGAGGTTCGATTCGCGGCCGAACGTGTAGAAGCCGCGCTTCTTCAGCTCGGCGAAGATGGCCGGCATGCGGCCGTTCGCCGTATGGTACGGGGCAAGCAGCTCGCGGGTCTGCTTGTCCTTCACCAGCGTGAGCGCGGCGAACAGGCCGATGCAGCGGGCCTCGCCCACGCAGGCGTGACGCTCGGCGAACTCCTCAAGCCGCGGCTTGAGCACGTCTTCGAGCTGCTTCACATGGGCGCAGATGTCGTTGTCGAGATAGTACTGCGTGGCGGCAACGCCGGCGGCGCATGCCAGCGGATGGCCGGAATACGTCAGACCGCAGGGAAGCGGATGGCTTTCGAAGAACTTCGAGATTTCCTTGCTGGCGATAACGCCGCCGAGCGGCACCATCGCGCCGGTCACACCCTTGGCGAACGTGACGAGATCGGGAACGAGGTCGAAGTTCTGCCAGGTGAACATCTTGCCGGAGCGGGCGAAACCGGCCATCACCTCGTCGCAGATGAGCAGGATGCCGTTCTTATGGCACAGCTCGGCCACACCCTCCATGTAGCCCTTCGGCGGGATGAGCACGCCGTTCGCGCCGACGATCGACTCCATGAGCACCGCGGCGATGGTTTCCGGACCCTCATAGGCGATCTGCTGTTCGAGTTGATGCAGGTACTGACGGGTGCAGCGCTCCTCGTCCTCCGGCGTGCGGTCGAAACCGTCCTCATACACGCTCGGATTGAGGAAGTGCACGAACGACGGCGCGGCACCGCCGGTCTCGTAGGCGAAACGGCGCCAGTCGCCGCTGGCGAACGCCGAACCCAGAGTGGAGCCGTGGTACGAACGGTAGCAGGAAAGAATCTTCGGACGACCCGTGTAGAAGCGGGCGATCTCGATGGCGTTCTCGTTGGAATCCGAGCCGCCAAGCGTGAAGAAGACCCGCTGGAAATGCTCGGCTCCGGCGATCTCGACCAGCAGCCTCGCCAGCTTGCCGCGCGGCTCGACCGCGAAGCTCGGTGCGATGTAGCACAGTTCGTCGGCCTGCTTCTTGATGGCGTCGACGACGACCTGATTCTGATGGCCGAGGTTCGAACAGACCATCTGCGAGCTCATGTCGGCGTAGCGCTTGCCGTCATAGTCCCAGAAGTAGATGCCCTCCGCGCGCTTGACGGGCGTGGCCGGGGCACCCTGCTTGGCCCACGGCTGCAGCACATATTCCTCGTGGAGTCGAGCGACTTCCTCACCGCTCAAATCACTCATATCAACATCCCCTTCGTATGAAATCAACGATTGAAAACACTACGGTCGCCGTAGGCTGATTGGCAGTATACGCGGGAAACAGGTGATGGGAAAAAGATGATGGGCGCCTGTGTTTGCTAGGGAAATCAGGCATTGGTAATACGTCATAGCGAAAGCCTATAAGCGTTTTTGCCGTATCCGGCGATAGGGCCATGCGGCGGGATTAAGGTGGAGAGCAAGCTTTCCGGTTGGTTGGGAAAGCCGGGGATTTCAAGACGTTACGAGGATTCCGGCCGGTCGCCGCCTCGTAACGTGCAACGAAACGCCATGGCATGGCGGAAAACGGAACGCCGACGGATGGCGGCGACGCGCGATCGGAAACGCAGAAGGGGACGAACACATGACCGCAGTAAGCTTGCCCGCCGGCAAGGTGAAGGAGCGCATCCGCTCCATCGCGCCGACGCCGGGGAACGGTGCCGTCGCACGACGGAAGCTGCCGATCGGCAAGGTGCAGGGACTGATCTCGCTGCTGGTATTCGTGGCCGCATGGTGGGCCGTGACGGCGGCGAAGCTCGTCAACCCGTTGTATCTTCCCAGTCCGGGTGCCGTATGGAACGCGTTCGTGCGCGCCAACACCTGCAATCCCATCGCGGCCGGCTCCACACGCATCGTCTGCGGTGTGCAGCAGTACTTCCTCTGGCAGCATCTGCTGATGAGCCTTGAACGCATCGGCGTGGGACTCGCGCTGTCCATCGTCGTCGGCGTGGTGCTGGGCTTCGTGCTTTCCGGCGTGCGCTGGCTGAACCGGCTCATCATGCCGTACATCAACTTCGTTCGCGCTCTGCCGCCGCTGGGCTACATCGGTCTGCTCATCGTGTGGTTCGGCATCGGCGACACCACGAAGATCTGGCTGCTGTTCCTTGCCGCGTTCCCGCCGATCGTGCTCGCCACCATCGACGGGCTGAAAAGCGTGAACCGCGACCGCATCAACTCCGCGCTGTCGCTTGGCGCCAACCGCGCACAGCTGGTGGCCCTGGTCATGTTCCCGAGCGCGCTGCCATCGGTGCTGAACGGCATTCGTCTGGCCGTCGGCTTCGCGTGGACGACCGTCGTGGCGGCCGAGCTCAACAACGGCATCCCGGGCATCGGCGCATTGGCATATCTTTCCGGCACGGAGATGAACACGCCGCTGACCATCGCATGCATCCTCGTGATTGGTATTGCGGCGCTGGCGCTTGACGGCATCATCCAGCTCATCATCCGCGTGCTTACGCCGTGGGTCGGCAAGGAGTAGGGCCTCCTGTTGCGACTCCCCTTGCCGAGGGAGCCGATGCTGTGGAACATAGGAACAACTTGGGGGATAACCATGTCTATCGGATCGCATAACGCGATAACGCGCAAGGCACTGTCGCTGCTGGCCGTGGGGGCGGCCGTGCTGTCGATGGCGGCCTGCGGGCAGATGAAGACGGCCGACGAATTGGCGGGGAACACCGGCGGTGCGGCATCCGGCGCATCATCATCGAAATGCCCGACCGACGTGAACAACGACTTCACCGGCACCGTCCGCGTGGGATGGCAGTCGATTCCGAACGCCGACCTGGTGGTCAAGGACCAGAAGCTGCTCGAAAACTGCCTGCCCAAAGCCAAGATCGAATGGAGTCAGTTCAATTCGGGAGCCGACGTATTGCAGGCGTTCGGCGCGAAGTCGCTGGACATCGCGTTGCTGGGATCCAGCCCGTCGGTCAAGGCCGTGAGCAAGCCGCTCGATCTGCCGGTGCAGGTCATCTGGATCAATGACGTGATCGGTGAGGCCGAATCGTTGGTCACCCGCGATTCCGGGGTGTCGTCCATCAAGGACCTCAAGGGCAAGACGATCGCCGTGCCGTTCGGCTCGACTTCGCATTTCTCGCTGCTGTCGGCATTGTCCGACGCCGGACTGAACGACTCCGACGTGAAGCTCGTCAATCTCGACCCGGACAAGATGCCCGCCGCTTGGCAGCGCGGCGAAATCGACGCCGCCTGGGTATGGGATCCGGTGCTCAGCGAACTCAAGTCCAACGGCGGCAAGACCGTGACGTCAAGCGCCGAAACCGCGAAGACCGGCGCCCCGACCTACGATCTCGAACTCGCGACCAGTGCGTTTGTCAAGGCGAATCCGGGCGTAGTCAAGACCTGGACGGCAGTGGAGAACCATGCCGTCGGCCAGGTGCGCGACGGTGACGCGGCCGCTATCGACTCCATCGCCGTGCAGCTGAACGAAAAACCCGATCAGGTCAAGCAGCAGGTCAAGGGCTATGAGTACCAGACCGCCGCCGACCAAGAGAAGAGCTTCGAGCAATTGCCCGACGTGTTCGCCAAGACCGCCAAGTTCCTCAAGGCGCAGGGCGGCGTGGACTCGGTGAACAGCAGCTATGATTCGGCATTCTATTCCGACGCCATCAAGGAGGTTTCCGCCAAGTGAGCGACAGCGAGAGCAACGTATCGGCTGCGGCCGGTGTATCGGGCGGCGTGGCCACGAATGGCGCGCCGAACGACGACGTAGCCGTCGACATCCGGCACGTCGTCAAACGGTTCCATACCGACCGCGGCGAGGACGTGACGGCGTTGAACGACATCAACTTCGCCATTCGCCAGCACGACTTCATCACCGTCGTCGGACGTTCCGGCTGTGGCAAGACTACGCTGCTCAACATGCTCGCCGGATTCGAGAAGCCGACGGAGGGCGAGATCGTCATCGGTGGAGAGCCGGTCAAAGGCCCCAGTCCCAAGCGCGGCGTCGTGTTCCAGAAGCCGCAGTTGTATCCGTGGCTCAACGTTCGACGCAACGTGGAATTCGGCATGAAGGTGCAGGGCGTCGACGCGGCTTCGCGTGCTCGGACGGCCAAGGAATATCTGCATATCGTCGGTCTCGCCGACGCGGCGGACCGCAAGCCGTACGAGCTTTCCGGCGGCATGCAGCAGCGCGCGCAGATAGCGCGCGTGCTGGCCGCCGACCCCGACATCGTGCTGATGGATGAGCCGTTCGGCGCATTGGACGCGTTGACCCGCGAAAATCTTCAGGTCGAACTGCGGCGCATCTGGCAGGAGAAACGCAAGACCGTGTTCTTCATCACCCACAGCGTGGACGAGGCGATATTCCTCGGCACACGCGTGATCGTGCTCAGCTCGCATCCCGGCACCGTGCTCATGGACATCCCCGTCGATATTCCGCGTGATCCGGAACATCCCGAGGATATCGAGGCGGTGCGTGCGACGCGGGAATACCGCGATCTGGTCACACGCGTGGATGCCGCGATCCACCAGTAGGACGGTGTTGGGGAGGTTGGCGAGGCGATAATGAGCGGGGTATTGCGGGAGTAGGTGGCGGACCCCCTCAGTCAGCTTCGCTGACAGCTCCCCCTGACAGGGGGAGCCAAGAAAAAAATGGTGAGCTTTATTGACAGCTGCCTCTGACGGGAAGCCGAGGCGAAAAACGGTGGGCTTTGCTGACGGATTTCCGGCCGAGGTGAGCTTCGCGGCAATAAAAAAGGCCGTGATGGTTGTCGTCACAATCATCACGGCCTTTTCAATGTGATTGGCTTGTTTCCTCGCCGGTCCGTCAATCTAGTCCGCGTAGAGAACGTAGGGCGGAGACGGCGTCGGAACAATGCCGGTCATGTCAGCGATTCAATCAGCCCTCGATGGCGATCTGGTGCTTGGTCTCGACCTCGGGCTTGGCCTCGATCTTCGGGACCTCCAGGCACAGCGTGCCGTTCTTGTACGAGGCGTGGATGTCGGATTCCTTCACGTCGTCGCCGACATAGAAGCTGCGAGAGCAGGTGCCGACGTAGCGCTCGCGACGCAGCCACTTGCCGGCGTCGTCCTTGTCGCCGTGGTCTTCGTCCTTATGGGCGGAGACGGTCAGATAGCCGTTGTTGAGCTCGACGTTGATGTCGTCCTTGTTGAAGCCCGGCATATCGATATCGACGTCGTACGCCTTGTCGGTCTCGCGAACATCAGTGCTCATCATCGTGGTGGGCGTAGCGGCCGCAGCGTTGTTACCAGCAGAACGCCAACCCTCGAAGAACGGGTCGTCAAACAGATCCGAGAACATCGTGTCATTCATCAAAGCCGGAAACATAGCCATAATCAATACTCCTTGAACTCAAATCTTGGAGTAGGGCGGGTTGGCTTCCCAAGCTCCCTTGCGGGTGCTCGGTTTATCGTGGCCGTCCTCGGAACCCCTTCCGGAGCTCCTGCCTTGTCCTTTCACTTCACCCAACCGGTATTCCCGAATGGTGTTCCCGAGTTTTACTGTGAGTGAAAAAGTTGAGTGGTGATGGCTCAAGTTTTGAGGGTTGGGTATTGGGGACTCCCCTCAGTCGGCTGCGCCGACAGCTCCCCTCTTACAAGAGGGGAGCCAGGAAGACGAGAAGCTCAAGTTTGGAGGGTGGTGGTGGCTCGCCTGTCGGCTCGCATTTTGCCTGCAAACGCCTCTGCCGTTTGCTTGACGGCAAAATCCCCTCAGTCATGCTGCGCATGACAGCTCCCCTCTTACAAGAGGGGAGCCAAGAAAAACCGAGGCTCAAGTTTTGAATTCAGTCCTCGTCGTCTTCGATGTCGTCGTCGTGATAGAGGGCGTCTGCGGCAAGGCCCGACGCGAGCACGTCGTCGCGGATGGCGTTGAACAGGTTGTCGTCGAGCTTGACGGAGCCCATGGGGTAGTCGCGGCCCAGGGCGTGATACTTGCCTTCGCCGAAACGGTGGTATTTCAACGGCTGATACGTGATGTTCGCCTCGCGGCCGCCAAGACCGTGCAGAAAATCGATGATGGCGGCGACGTCCTTGCGCGAATCGTTGAAGCCGGGGATGATCGGCGTGCGGACGAGCTTCGGAATCTCGGGATGGTCGGCGCATAGACGGGAGAAATTATCGAGGATGCGCTTGTTGCCGAAGCCGGTCCATTCACGATGATTGGCGTCGTCCATCGACTTGATGTCGAACAGGACATTGTCGAGATGCTCGGCGGCGCTCGCCAATGAGGCGTAGGGTGCGTAGCCGCAGGTCTCGATGGCCGTGGTGATGCTGCGGTCGTGCGCGCCGGCGAGCAGGTTCGTCAGGAACGCGCGGTGGGCGAGCGGTTCGCCGCCGGAGACCGTAAGGCCGCCGCCGGAACGGTCGAAGAAGACCTCGTCGCGTTCGACGACGTCGAGCACCTCGTCGACGGTCATCGGCTTGCCTTCAAGCGTGAGCGCCTTCGACGGGCACGACTTGGCGAACGCGGTGAGCTCGGTGAGGTCGAGCCGGTCGAGCTCGGGATGATTCAGTGTGATGGGGGATGCGGTGCTGTTCGTCGGGTCAACCCCCTCAGTCGGCTTCGCCGACAGCTCCCCCTGGGAGGGGGAGCCGGAAAAAGAGGAAGAGGCTTCGCCGGGTTTGGGGAAGCCGGAAGAAATGGGAGAGGCCGCGCCGGAATTGGACGCGACGGAGGAAAGAGGGGAGACGGCTGAGGGACAGGCGAGGGCGCAGCGGTTGCAGCCCATCGATGCGATGCATTTGTCGGCCACGTAGCTGACTTCGGGGCCGAACCGCTGCGACTCGGGATTGCTGCACCATGGGCAGCGCAGCGGGCAGCCCTTGAGAAACACGATGGTGCGGATGCCCGGCCCGTCGTGCAGCGAATAATGCTGGATGTTGAACACCAACGCCGAATCCTGCGGCATGAGCCGCCGCCATTCGCCGGTCGGGCGTGACGACTGCTCGCGGTCCGCGAGGATTCGGTCGGTGAGGGATTGCTGCATGACGGGATTTCTGTGAGGTGGTGGATGGTGGGTTGGGTGGGGTCAACTCCCCTCAGTCGGCTGCGCCGACAGCTCCCCTCAATCTTGAGGGGAGCCGGAGGAGACAAATGGTTGTGCGGCTCGCCTGTCGGCTCGCATTTTGCCTGCAAACGCCTCTGCCGTTTGCTTGGCGGCAAAATCCCCTCAGTCGGCTGCGCCGACAGCTCCCCTCAATCTTGAGGGGAGCCGGAGGGAATTGGGCTGAGGGAGCTAGAAAGCTTCCTGTTCGTTGCGGGAGATGAGCTCGTCCTGCAGGTCCTTCGACAGTTCGGTGAAGAACGCGGAGTAGCCTGCGATACGCACGATGAGGTTGCGGTACAGCTCAGGATGCTTCTGGGCCTCGCGCAGCGTCTCGTTGTTCATCACGTTGAACTGGACGTGCCACAGCTTGAGGTCACGCCAGGTCTCGATGAACTCCACGAGCTTCTCGGTGCCTTCCTTGCCGGCCACGCAGCCCGGCGACAGCTTGATGTTCAGCAGACGGCCGGCGTGCTCGTTGTGGTCGAAGTTCTTGGTCAGGTAGTTCGACAGCAGGATCGCGGTCGGGCCCTCGTGGTCGGCGCCCTGCGCGGCGGAGGAGCCGTCGGAGAGCGGCGTGAACGCCTGGCGTCCGTCCGGCGTGGCCGAAACGACCTTGCCGAAGGGCACATGGCTGGTGAACGGCACGAGGCGGATGTCCATGTGCACGCCGATCTGCTCGGAGTACTTGGCGGTGAACTCCTGCGCCGTGCGGTCGAGGATCTTGCCGATCTCGTCCGCGTACGGGTCGTCGTTGCCGTAGGCCGGGGCGTTCTTCAGCAGCTGGCGGATCACCTCGTAACCCTCGAAGTTGTGCTCGCAAGCCTCCTTGAGCTCATGCAGGCTGATCACATGCTCCTCGAACACCAGCTTCTTGATGGCGGCCAGCGAATCGATCACGGTCGCGTAGCCCATGTACTCGAGGTAGCCGAGGTCGATGCCTCCCGGGATCTTCGGCTGGTGCAGGTCGATGCACGAATCGCGGCACAGCTTCTGCAGCATCGAGCCCAGCGGCGTGGCGAAGTGCTCGGCGCGCAGGCGGATGATCTCGTGCTGCTGGATGAACGCGTGCTTGAGCAGGTTGTTCTGCTGCTTGAGGAACGCGGCGAACAGGTCGTCGAAGCTCTTGAAGTCCTCGAACTCGCCGGTCTGCAGGCCCAGCACCTCGTCGCCGTACTTGAGCATGCGGCCGTTGTACATCACCATCTCCAGCGCCGCGGCGAAGTTGATGTACGCGTTCGGGCTGGTGTAGGTGTCGCGGTTCGGCATGCGGCATTCGGCGCAGCCGGAGACCGAGTAGTCGAGGGCCTCGTCGAACTTCGCGCCCTTCGAGAGCAGCAGAGGCACCACGTCCTCGTCGTTGAGCAGCTTCGGGAAGCCCTCGCCGCTCTTGATGGTGCGGGCCACCTCGCGCAGGTAGCGCTTCGGGGAACGCGTGTGGATGCGGGCCGCCAGGTCGGGGTAGTTCAGCGGGAACTCGCGCTTGGACTTGAGCAGGATGTACGTCAGCTCGTTCGTGGCGTCGTAGCCCTCCGGGGTCTGGCCTCCGATGGTCACGGCCTCCCAGTGCGCGTAGCCCTCGTTGAAGGCGCCGCCGGCGTCGGAAAGGTAGAGGTCGATGTACTGGGCCATGTCGACCCACATGCATTCGAACAGCTCCTGCGCCTCGTCGGCCGTGATGCGTCCGGCCTCCTTGTCGGCCTTGTAGAACGGGTAGAGGTACTGGTCCATGCGGCCGTTGGAGATGATGGTGCCGGTCTTCTGCTCGATGCGGCTGAACAGCTGCGTGAACCACTGGCTCTGCATGGCCTCGTAGAACGTGCGGGCCGGATGCTCCGGCACCCAGCGGCAGGTCTCGGCGATGCGGCGCAGTTCGGCGGCGCGCTTCGGATCGCTTTCCTCGCCGGCCTGCTGCTCGGCCAGGTCGGCATGACGGTTGGCCCACAGAATGATGGCGTCGGCGGTCAGAATCTCCGCCTCGAGGAACGGCCTCTTCTCGCAGTTGTCGATGGGCGAGAACTCGTCGAGTTCGGCAAGACGGGCCTCGGCCTCGGCCTTCAGGCCGCCGAAGCCCTTCTTCAGCACGATGTCGTAGTCGTGCACCCACTGCAGGCTGGAGCGGAACGACGCGGTCTCGTTCACCACGTAGCGGGAGGTCAGCGCCTCGTCGGGATTGTAGGTGAGCTTCATCGTCTCGGGGCCGAGTGCCTTGGCCAGGTCCTCGTGGAAGGTCTTGCCCTTCCAGTACGGGGCGATGTCCTCGATGATGGTCTTCGCATCCTCGGGGTCGATGTCGAACGGCGAGCTTTCGCGCGTCGGCAGCTTCTTGATGGCCAGGTCGAGCGTATCGCCGTCGAGTTCCGGGTACAGCAGGCCGTAACGGCCCTCGCCGCCGCCGCGGCCGACGATCAGCTGGTCTTTGTCCACGTAGACCGTGGCCTTCTCGGCGTAGTGGTACAGCGCCTTGGCCCAGCGCAGCACGAGCGGCTCGCCTTCGGTCTGCTTGAAGCTTTCGGTGAACAGCAGGCCTCGTTCCACATCGACGTGCGGCTTCTCGGCGCGCACGCGGGCGAGGATATCGTTGGCGCGGGTGTGGTGCTCGAGCTTGACCGGCTTGTTCTCGATCTGCTCCTTGATTCGCGCCTCTTGCGGCGAAAGTACGGTGGTGGTCATCGATTTGTCTCCCATCAGTTCAGTGCTGCCGTATCCGAACATCCCAGCGAATACGGCAATAATTTCAGCCTAACGGCGGCATCGATGACGACGAGCCGTTTTACGCCGAATGCTGTATAGGAGTTGCTTATGATGCCTCATAAATCGTTGGAAATGCTGTGATTTACGGGATTGTGATGTCGGGGTCAACTCCCCTCGGTCGGCTGCGCCGACAGCTCCCCTCAATCTTGAGGGGAGCCAAGGGGTCTGCCGGCCGCGCGCGGCGGCCGCGGTCATAACCATTGCCTATGCCGGCTGCAAGAACGGCGGCGGCGGAACGAACGGTGAACGGCTATAACCAGCCGCTATAGTCAATCCGCCGATTTCGGCCGGTCGGCGGTGTTTTCGCCGCTACGATGGCAACCAACGACGACGCGGATGGGGGTTCGCAACGTCGTTTCGGAATCATCGGGGGAAGCCATAGGAAATCGGCAAAACCGATATATGGGGCCTGACGGCTTCAGGGGAAGCCGTCATCGCCAATGCCGCCGAGGATCCGGACAATGCAATCGCAACGACATCGATTGGGGGAACATGATGTCAGACAATCACACCACCACGCACGCCGACGTTACCGATGACGCCATCCGACTGCGGCTCTTCGTCAACGGCGAGATCCTCACCGCCAAGCCGGGATTCGAGGACGAGCCGCAGCCGCAGGCGCTGCTTACCGACGCCGACGGGCGCATCGCCTTCGTCGGCGACGAGGACGAGGCGCGCGCCCGCGCCGCCGACCTCGACGGCGTCGAGGAGCGCGACCTCGATGGCGCGGCCCTGCTGCCGGGGTTTATCGACGCGCACGGTCATCTTTCGGCCATCGCGCATTACTTCACCACCGCGGATCTGCATGATTCCGTGGACATCGACGACGTCGTGAACCGGCTGCGCGACTTCGCCGAACGCCGGCATATCGATGCCGGCGGCATCATCATCGGCAACGGATACGACCAGAACACGCTCGCCGGCGGACAGCATCCGACGCGGCACGATCTCGACCGCGTGTCGACGACCATACCGGTCGTCGCGGTGCACGTCTCCGGCCATGTACTCGCCGCCAACACCAAGGCGTTGGAGGTCAGCGGCATCCATCTCGACGACCCCGACCCGTTCGGCGGCACGTTCGGCCGCGACGAGAACGGACTCATCAACGGATTCGCCGCGGAAAAGGCGGCCTGGCGCATCCGCGCCGTCGCCGCCGAACGCAGCGTCGTGGACTTCGACGAACTCGGCGACGCCACCCAGGACGTCTATCTTTCCAACGGCATCACCACCGCCCAGGACGGAGCCTCCGGACGGCAGCCCATCGCCGATTTCGCACGGTTCGGCAACCGGCACGGACTGCGGCTCGACGTGGTCGCCTATCCGGTCAGCGGCAGGGACTCCGACGGCGTGCTCGACGATTACGCCACCTACGTGGGCAAGAACTATCACCACGGTCTGCGCATCGGCGGACTGAAGGTCGTGCTCGACGGCTCGCCGCAGGCCCGCACCGCATGGGTGACCGAGCCCTACACGCCCGGCCCGGAAGGAGAAGGCTACCGGGGAGGGCCCTCGGTGAGCGAGGAGGACGTCTACCAGGCCGCCCGCAGGACCATCGACAACAACCTGCAGCTCATCGTGCACACCAACGGCGACGCCGCCTCCGACCGCTTCCTCGACGCCTATGAGCGGGCGCTCACGGATTCGCCGAATCCCGGCAAACGCGACCTGCATCCGGTGATGATCCACAGCCAGCTTGCCCGCCGCGACCAGCTGGAACGGCTTGGCCGGCTCGGAGGCATCCCGTCGTTCTTCGTGGCGCACACCTGGTATTGGGGCGACGTGCATGTGAAGAACTTCGGCGCCCGACGCGGCGGACGCATCTCCGCCGCCGGCGACGCCAAACGACTGGGACTGCGCTACACGTTCCACAACGATTCACCGATCATCAAGCCGAACCTGCTCGACACCATCTGGGCCGGAGCCACGCGACGCACCAAAAGCGGACGCCAGCTCGACCTCGACCAGCGGGTGAGCGTGGCCGACGGCATCCGGGCCATCACGGCGAACGCCGCATACCAGTACGGCGAGGAACACAATAAAGGCACGTTGGAGGCCGGCAAGCTCGCCGACCTCGCCATCGTGGAGAAGAACCCGCTGTCGGTGCCGCTCGACGAGACCGGAGCGCCGGACGAAAGCCTGCGCGCGCTCAAGGTGCTGGAAACCATCAAGAACGGCCGCACGGCATGGGTTCGTGAAGCCTGATGGGGCGCGAAATCTGAGGGGACGGGAACCGTCTTCGGTTTTCATGGATTTGCCGGCCATGCGATGGGGGTCGCGGGGCCGGAAACAACAATCAATCAATCATGAAGGGGAATCATCATGTTCAAAGACAATCATTCGCCCATCCGGCGATTCGGCAGGACGGCGGCGGCGCTCGCCGCAGTGGCGGCCATAGCGGCGCTGTCGGCATGCGGCAACGCCGGGGCCAGCAATGCCGCAGTGGCCGGCACTCCTCAGCAGGGCGGAACCCTGCGACTCATCCAGTTCCCGGACACCGGCCAGTGCATCGACCCGTCGCAGGCCATCTCCGACTCCGGTCCGCGCACGGTCGTGCGCAACTACGTTGAGTCGCTGACCGATCAGAATCCCGACACCGGCAAACTGGTGCCGAGGCTCGCCTCCGACTGGCAGGTGAGCAAGGACGCGAAGACGTACACGTTCCACATCAAGCAGGGCATCACGTTCTCGGACGGCGAGAAGCTTGACGCCGCCGCCGTGGTGAAGAACATCAACTCGCTTTCGAAGCAGGCGGCAATCTCCAAGGTGCTGTCGCTGAACACACTGAAGAAGACCGAGGCAGTGGACTCCAGGACGGTGAAGGTGACGTTCTCCGTGCCGAACCTCGCGTTCCTCAACTCCACGGCATCCACCAAGTTCGGCATCATCGCGCCGAAGTCGCTGGACATCCCGGCCGCCCAGCGCTGCTCCGGACAGGGCGTGTACGGCACCGGCCCGTTCACCCTTGAAAAGTACGATCCGAACACCAAGACGATTCTCAAGCGCCGTGCCGACTACAAGCCGACCAGCGAGCTCGCCAAGCACCAGGGCCCGGCATACCTCGACACCATCGAGGTCTCGTACGTGCCGGAGGAGTCCGTGCGACTCGGCAGCTTCTCCAGCGGCCAGGCCGACGCCATCCATGCGGCCACCACCGAACAGTTCACGCGCAACGCCGTGGCGCAGATCAAGGCCGCGGGCGGCTCCATACAGTCGCATTCCATTCCCGGCCAGGCGTTCGACATCTATCCGAACGTGGCATCCGGCAAGCCGCTGAGCGACATCAAGGTACGGCAGGCGCTCTCCTACGCCATCGACCGTTCCACGTACGCATCCGCCGTATATCGCGAGGATTACCCGGTGGTCGGCAGCATCTACGACGCCACCAGCGTGGGACTGGTGAAGTCGCCGTCGACGACCACCTACGACACGAGCAAGGCCAACGCGCTGCTTGACGAGGCCGGATGGAAGCAAGGCGCCGACGGCTACCGCCACAAGAACGGCAAGAAGCTGACCCTCGTATGGTTCGACGCGACCAAGCGCACCGGACAGGAGCTGCTCATCGACCAGCTGCGCAAGGTGGGCATCGATCTGCAGGTGGACATCAACCCCTCCGCCGGCGAGAACCTCAACCGCGTGAAGAGCGGCGACTACGACTTCGTGACCACGCCGTACAACGCCAAGAACGACCCGAACGTGTTCGACCTCATCTACAGCGACCAGCCGTCCTTCTACAGCGGCGTGCACTCGCTGACCCCCGACAAGCTCAAGCAGGCGCAGGGAATCCTCAAGCAGGCCGACGAGGGCACCACCAAGGAGGCGCGACTCCAGCAGTACGAGAAGTTCCAGAAGTTCATCGAGGAGAACTACGCCGCGATTCCGCTGGCCGAACGCACGCAGGACCTCGCCGTATCCAGCAAGGTGCACGGCACCCGGTTCGCGGTGGAGACCACCGTCGACTTCACCGACACGTGGCTGTCGAAGTAGACGGACGGGAAGCGACCCCATCATGAATCCCAAAGGATATGCGGTGTACCTCGCCAAACGCATCGGGCAGGCGGTCCTTGTACTCTGGGCCGCCTACACGGTGACGTATGTCATCCTCAATCTGCTGCCCAAGAACGTCGAGCAGTCGATTCTCGTGGCCCGCGGCATGCAGGAGGCCGTGGGCGACCCGAACGCGATCGCCCAGGTCCGTGCCGAATTCGGTCTCAACGAATCACCGGTGCGACACTACTTCAGCGTGCTGTTCGCCGCCCTGCACGGCGACCTCGGCACCTCGTACCAATACGGCTCCAACGTGGCGTCCCTGATCGCCACGCGACTGGGCATGACCATCTCCGTGAGCCTGCTCGCCGTGCTGCTCGCCGTCGTCGTGGCCTTCGCGCTCGCGTTCGCCGCCTCGTACTTCCGTCAGAAGACCATCCGAGCGATCCTCCAGTCGCTGCCGACGCTGTCGGTGTCGGTGCCGACCTTCTGGATCGGCCTGCTGCTCATGCAGGTGTTCTCCTTCTGGCTCGGCCTGCTGCCGTCCATCGGGCAGACCGGCTGGAAGACGATGGTGCTGCCCGTCGTCACCATGGCCATTCCCGTGAGCGCCATGCTTTCGAAGCTTCTGATGGACGGATTCGACACCGTGATGCGCGAGCCGTTCATCGTGGCCGCCAAGGCCCACGGATTCAGCCGTCGGTCCATCATCGTCAGCCATGTCATCAAGAACGGTTCGCTGCCGGCGCTGACCATGCTCGGCCTCATCGTCGGCGGCACCGTGAACGGTGCGATCGTGGCGGAGACCGTGTTCTCCCGTCAGGGAGTCGGCCTGCTCATCCAACAGGCCGTGCAGAACCAGGACTTCCCCGTCGTGCAAGGCGTGGTCCTGCTCGCGGCCGCGGCGTTCGTGGTGGTCAACCTCGTCGTGGATCTGATCTACCCGTTGCTCGATCCGCGAATCTCCCACACAGCCAAGGAGGTGTGAGATGAGCAGTGCATTGCAAATCGAATCAACCGTCGACGCTGCGGTGAAGGCGTCGCCGGAAACGCGGAGCCTGCCCGTTCGCGTTCGTGCGTCCATCGGAACGGCATTGCGGGGCATCGGCGACGGGCTGCGCGCCCACAGCGGCGTCTCGACCACGCTGGCCGGCCTGTTCACCGTGGTGATACTGATCGCCTCGTTCCTGCCGTCGCTGGTGGCCCGCAAGGACCCGTACGCCACCGACCCGGCACATATGTTCCAGGCGCCGAGCGCGGCGCACTGGTTCGGCACCGACCAGCTCGGACGCGATCTCTTCGCCCGCACCGTATACGGCGCGCACGCCACGGTGACGGCCTCGCTGCTGTCGCTCGCCATCGCGGTGGTCGGCGGCCTCATCATCGGCATCGCGTCGGCATACGTCGGCGGCATCGTCGACACCGTGCTCATGCGCGCAGTCGACGTGCTGCTCTCCATCCCCGGTCTGCTGCTGTCCATCACCATCGTCACGGCCATCGGCTTCGGCACCACGCCCGTCGCCGTCGCCATCGGCGTGGCCAGCCTGCCCGGCTTCGCACGCACCACACGCGCCCAGACGCTGAAGATCAGGAACCGCGCGTACGTGGAGGCTGCCGTCGTCTCCGGCGTCTCGCCCCTGCGCATCGTGTTCTCGCATATTCTGCGCAACGTCCTCGGCCCGGTCTCCGTGCTTGCGATGCTCGACTTCGGTGCGGTCATCATGTCGGTGGCCACATTGAGCTTCCTCGGCTTCGGCGCCAAGCCGCCGGCCGCGGAATGGGGCTCGCTCATCAACGACGGCCGCAACTACCTCATCACCAGCCTGTGGATCTCGCTGATCCCCGGATTCGTGGTGGTCCTGACCGTGCTTTCCGCCACCGTGCTGGCGAACAATCTGAAACGAGGGGAACGATGAGCGGCATCGACAACGACATCATTGGCGGCAACAACGCCATCGGCAACGGCAACAATAGCGGCGCCACCATCGGCGGCGAGCCGGTCATCGAGGTCTCGCATCTGAGCGTGACCTACCATTCGGCGCGGCGCGACGTCACCGCCGTCGACGACGTGACATTCACCGTCCGACGCGGCGACACCGTCGGCATCGTGGGCGAATCCGGCTCCGGAAAATCCACGCTCGTCGACACGTTCCTCGGCATCCTGCCCCAGAACGCCGACATAACCGGCTCGTTCTCCCTGTTCGGCGAGGACTTCACCCACGCCGCGGAACATGAATGGCGGCGGGTCCGCGGACGAATCCTCGGATTCGTCCCGCAGGACCCACGCACCAACCTCGACCCGACCATGACCGTCGGCCGGCAGACCGAACAGATCGTACGGCTGCGGCATCCCGAACGGTCACGGCAGGAGGCGCGCGAACGCGTCGTCGAACTGTTCACCGAAGTCGGCATCGACCGACCCGAACTGCGCTACCGGCAGTATCCGCACGAACTCTCCGGCGGCCTGCAGCAGCGCGTGCTCATCGCGCAGGCGCTCGCCAGCGAACCGGAGATCATCGTGGCCGACGAGCCGACCAGCGCGCTGGACGTCACCGTGCAGAAGCGCATCCTCGACGTGCTTGAATCACTGGTACGCAAACGCGGCATCACCCTGGTGATGATCACCCACGACCTGGCGGTCGCCTCCGACCGCACCCGACGGCTGCTCGTCATCCACAACGGGCGGCTCGTCGAACAGGGCGACACGCGTCAGGTGCTTGATCATCCCAAGGAATCGTACACACGGCATCTGCTCGCCTGCGCGCCGGCATTCCAGGTGCGCGACAACGTGCTTGACGACGAACGCGGCGAACATGACGGCCACGAGAACCGTGCCGAATCCGTCGAACCTTCCGACGACGGCATCGCCGTGAACTGGAACGACGTCTCCAAGGTGTATCACGAGCGCGGCGGCCGCGGCGAGGCGTTCAACGCGCTCGACCACGTATCGCTCACCGCGCGCACCGGCCGGACGCTGGCCATCGTCGGCGAATCCGGATCCGGCAAGTCCACGCTGCTGCGGCTGGCGCTCGCTCTCTCCGCGCCGACCTCCGGCACCGTGCTCGTCGACGGCCGCAATATCCACGAACTGCATGGGCGGGCCCTGCGTGCGGAACGCCGCAACTTCCAGCTCGTCCAGCAGAACCCGTTCGACTCGCTCGACCCGAACTACACCGTGCGCAAGGTCATCGACGAGCCGCTGCGGTCGTTCGGCTACGGCAACCGCCGTCGCCGCAGCCAACGCATCGCCGAACTGCTCGACCGTGTCTCGTTGCCAGCACGGCTGCTCGACGCCAAAGGCTCCGAACTCTCCGGCGGCCAATGCCAGCGCGTGGCCATCGCCAGGGCGCTCGCCATCAGCCCGAAGATCCTGTTCCTCGACGAACCGGTCTCCGCGCTCGACGTCTCCGTGCAATCGCAGATCCTCGATCTGCTCAAGGACCTGCAGGAGTCGCTGGGCGTCACCTACGTGTTCGTCTCCCATGATCTCGCCGTCGTCGCCGGCCTCGCCGACGACATCGCCGTACTCGAGCACGGCAGCATCGTGGAACACGGCAGCGTGGAGGACGTCTTCGGTCATCCGCGCAACGCCTACACCAAAAAGCTCCTCGACGCCATCCCCGGGCGTTGACGGTCTCCCGGGAAGGCCGCCGTCGCCGACGTCGTCGGAGTCGTCCCGCACGGCCCGACGGGCAGTCCCCGCCCGCCGGGCTCTTTCGCGTGCCGACGCGAAACGATTGGAAATGCTGCAATTCCAACGGTTAATAAACCGCTCAAGATTTTTGGACTACCCCAATATGTCGATTTTCGTGGTCGGCGACATATTGCGTGGGAATAATTGAAATCAAGCCGAAAGGCACGGCTTTCCATCGAGGCGTATCGCCCATCGGAAGCCGACGACAGCGGGGAAGCTCCACACGAAAAATCGGGAATCCAAGGGGAATATGAAACGCACAGGGTTTGCATCGGCGATCACACGCATCACGGCGGTCATACTGGCCGGCTGCGCATGGCCCAGCGAATACATCGCCGACGCCGGCAGCAAGGCGATTCGTAACGCCGGCTCCGACGGCAGCACCACGACCCTGCGCATCGCCGCCCAACCCTATCCGCTCTACTCCGACGTCTGGGTGGCCCACGAATTCGGCTACCTCAAGGAGGAGCTCGCCAAGGAACACGCCTCCTACACCTGGGATTCGTTCAAAAGCGGCCCGCTGGTGAACGAGGCCATGGCCGCCGGCAACGACGACGTCGGATACGCCGCCGACCTGCCCGCCGTCATCGCGAAATCCACCGGCCAGGACGTCACCATCGTCTCCAACGTGGCCTACGGCGAGAAGGCGCTCGCCATCATGGTCCCCAAGGACTCTCCGATTCATTCCGTCGCCGACCTGCGCGGCAGGAAGGTCGGCTACGCCACGGGTTCGTACGCGCAGCACCTGCTCGCGCTGCTGCTCGCCAAGGAGGGCATGACCCTGGGCGACGTGGACACCGCCAACCTCTCCGCCGAGGACCAGGTGGCCGCCATCCAGGCGCATAACGTCGACGCCATCGTCATCTGGGAGCAGTACGTCACCAAGCTCGAAACCGAGGGCACGGCCCGCGTGCTGGCCGACGGCACGGGCGTCAAGCGCGGCAATATGGTCTCCTACTTCACGACCAGCTACGCCAAGGCGCATCCCGACATCGTGCGCGCATACAACCGCGCCGTGCAGCGAGGCGCCGACGAGATCAACAGCAATCCGGACAAGGCCGCGAACGCCGTGGCCAAGGACTTCGGCGTCAGCGCCGACCTGCTCAAGAAGATATGGAAGCACTTCACGTTCACCACCGAGCTCAAGCCCGACGACATCACCGCCATCCGTGAGGTCGCCGACTTCGCATGGAAGAACGGCATCCTCAAATCCCAGGTGGATGTCGACGAACTCATCGACACCAGTTACCTGACCGCAAACGTCAACTCGAAAACCACGAATACGAACGATACGACTACGAAGGGGCAATGATCGCACATGGTGGAAAAGGTGCTGACAGGAATCTCATCGTTTACCGTCGCGGCGTCGAAGGCGGCGAAGAAACCCACCGCCGTTCGCAAGACGGCGGCCAGGAACGTCGCCGCCGGCGGAATCGCCGGCAAGGTCGGCAAATGGGCGCTGTACCTCGCGCTGCCCGTCATCCTCGTGGCCGTATGGGCGTTCGTCGGCGCACGCAGCGCCTCCTACGCCATGGCCACGCCGCAGCAGATCGTCTCGGCCACCATCGAATACGCGGGCAGCGGCGAACTGTGGCTCAACATCGCCGTCAGCATCGCACGCGTGCTCGAAGGATTCCTCGTCGCGTTCGTCGCGGCCGCCGTGCTCGGCGTCGCCGCCGGCGTCTCGCGACGATTCGAACGCTTCATCGACCTGGTCATGCAGGTGCTGCGGCCCATCCCCGGCATCGCATGGATTCCGCTGGCCATCCTGTGGTTCGGCGTCGGCGAGAACTCCAAGGTCTACATCATCTTCATCGGCGCGTTCTTCCCCATGTTCGTCAACTTCGTCGACGGCATCAAGGGCATCGACAAGCGCTACTTCGAACTCGGCCGCGTCTATGAGATTCCCAAGTGGCGGTTCATCCGCCAGGTCGTCGTGCCGGCCGCGCTGCCGCAGATGCTCACCGGCATCCGCCTCGGCCTCTCCGGCGCATGGATCTGCGTGGTTGCCGCCGAAATGATCGGCGCGACCAGCGGCGTCGGCTTCATGCTTTCCGACGGCCGTTCGATGTCCCGCCCCGACGTGGTGATCCTCGCCATGCTCATCATCGGCATCGTCGGCAAGCTCATGGACGACGTCGTCGAATGGCAGCGCCGCCGCATCGTCAACTGGCTGTGAGCCGCGCGGTGTAACGCTGGATGGCAGGCAAGGCGCCGACTTACGGCACTGAATCGAAAACGACTGGAAGCGTGGCATGAGCGACAACAACATCGACGGCGGCAGCGCCGACAACATCATCGACATCCGGCACCTGACCAAGGTGTTCACCTCGGAACACGGGCCAGTCGAGGCATTGCACGATGTTTCGATTTCGCTGCCGCGCGGCGGATTCACCTCCATCATCGGACCATCCGGCTGCGGAAAATCCACGCTCCTGCGCATCATCGGCGGCCTCGACACCGAATACGACGGCGAGGCCCTGATGGACGGCCGGCCGATTCCCGGCCCTGGCCGCGACAAGGGCTTCGTCTTCCAGGACCACCGCCTGCTGCCATGGTTCTCCGTGCGCGAGAACATCCGGTTCGCGCTGCCCGATTCGGAAAAACACAACGACGACCTGATTCAGGAGAACATCGATCTCGTGGGTCTGACCGGATTCGAGGACGCGCTGCCCAAGCAGCTCTCCGGCGGCATGTCGCAGCGCGTGGCCATCGCCCGCGCGCTCGCCAACCGTCCGAAGATCCTGCTGCTCGACGAGCCGTTCGGCGCGCTCGACGCCATCACCAAAATCAAGTTGCAGGACCAGCTGCTGCGCATCTGGCAGTCCGAAGGCATCACGATGGTGATTGTGACGCACGACATCGATGAGGCCGTGTATCTGGGAGAGACCGTCGTGGTGATGAAGCCGCATCCCGGCGAGATCAGGCGTGTGGAACACGTCGACCTGGGAACGCCGCGCACGCGTGTCGGCGAAAGGTTCAACCGCGCCAAGGATTCGATCTACCAGGAGTTCTTCGCGCAGGAGTAGGCGTAAAAACTACGTAATAATGCGAATTTATCGCCGCATATAACAAAGTGCCGCTATCGGATTTTTCGATAGCGGCACGCTGTTTTTTCCACTAATTCCAAGCTTGCGTGCGGCCGATTCGCGCCGTTAGCATCGAAGACGAACACCGGATGACGGCCCGATATCGGGGGATGTCGATCGTCGTTCGGCGGGATTCGAATCAAGGGAAAACATCGAACCGACGCCGGGATCGGCGTCAGACCAACAAGGGGAGAGAGCATCGTGACTACATCCATTACGCCTTCCGCCGCCGCGGCGGCGAAGGCCAAGACCAAGGCCAAGGAGACCGTTCCGGCGGCCGCCGAAGGCAACAAGATCCTCGGCAGCGAGGACTGGTGGGCCGTGTTCATCGGCCTCGGCATCGTCGTGCTGGCGTTCGTGCTGTGGGCGGCCGGCAGCTCGCTGAACATCTTCGCCGCGAAGATTCCCAGCTGGGGGTCGTGGTCGTTCCTGTTCGAGGGCGGCGACGTCGTGAAGAACGGCGCGACCACGCACGCGGCCGGCCTCGCCCAGCGCTGGCCGAACATCCTGGCGTTGTTCGCGCTGTTCGCCGTCGTGTTCGGCGTGGCCGCGCGCTTCCTCAGGCTCAAGGTGCCGGCGTTCCTCGGCGGATTCGTGGCGCTGTTCGTGCTGAGCTTCGCCGTCAACGTGTTCAGCACCTCGAAGTTCGCCAACTCCTACAATCTTGAGGCGCCGCTGGTCGCACTCGTCGTGGGCCTGCTGCTCGGCAACATCTTCAACCTCGAAGGATTCTTCGGCGGCAGCCTGCGCACGGAACTCTACGTGAAGGTCGGCATCGTGCTGCTCGGCGCCACGCTGCCGTTCACCACCATCATCTCGGCCGGTCCGGTCGCGTTCCTGCAGGCCACGTTCATCGCCGTCTCCACGTTCCTCGTGATCTACTTCGCCGCCACCCGTCTGTTCGGTCTCGACAAGCGTTTCGCCGCGACGCTCGGCGCCGGCGGCTCCATCTGCGGCGTCTCCGCAGGCATCGCCGTGGGCAGCGCCGTCAAGACCCGCAAGGAGCACGTCTCCGCGGTGATCTCCATCGTGGTGGTGTGGGCCATCATCTCCATCTTCCTGCTCACGGGCCTCGGCAAGGCTCTCGGTCTGGCGGACGGCGTGGCCGGCGCCTGGGTCGGCACCTCCGAATTCGCCGACGCGGCCGGCATCACCGCCGCCGCCAGCTTCGGCGATCAGGGCATCGCGGCGTTCACCCTCATGAAGGTCGTCGGCCGCGACATCTTCATCGGCGTGTGGTGCCTCATCCTCGCGTTCGTGGCCATCACCTACTGGGATCGTCAGGACCGCGTGGCCGAGGCCAAGGCCGCCGGCAAGGACATTTCCAAGCTGCCGAAGCAGAAGCTCGATGTGGCGCAGATCTGGCACCGCTTCCCGAAGTTCGTCATCGGATTCTTCGTGGCGTCGATCTTCCTGACCATCGTGATTGCCACCGCCGGCGCCTCGGCCTCGGCGGGCATCACCAGCGACCTGATCACGCCGGTCAAGGAGCTGCGTACGTGGGCCTTCACGTTCACGTTCCTCTCCATCGGCCTGACGACTCGATTCAAGCAGCTGTCGTCGCTCGGATGGAAGCCCATCGCCGCATTCAGCATCGGCGCCGTCGTCAACATCATCCTCGGATTCGTGCTCTCGGCCGTGCTGCTGCCCGGCTTCTGGGCCAATATTCCGGTCGCCTGATTTTGCCGGCCTCACAACTCGGGTTTGTATCGCGGTGTGAACGCTCATATCGCATCAAAAACCCGAGTTGTGAGGCTTGATATTTTTTATTAAGGAGAATCCCATGAATCTACCGGTCGTCTGGCACGTCATCGTCGATATTCCGTTTACCGGCAGGCCGTTTCGCAGCACGGGACTGAGCATTGACGACGCGACGAACGACTTGCAGGAGCGTATCGACCGTGCGAAGATCGCGCAGCGCGTATTGGCGAAATTGCGCGAACTGAGCCCCGCCGACGAGGATGGCGACTGGCAGCTGGCGCTCTCGTGGAAGGGCCTGCGTGCGGAACGCGACGGCGCCGCGTTCGAGCAGCTCGAACAGCAGCTGTACGACGCGGGATTCACCGATAATGATTTCGCCGTGCGCGTGGAATACGCGCGTTCGTGGGGAATGCTGTAAATTCCGTTTCTCCCTGTGCACGAATCGTCAGATGCCACGCGAAAAAAGGTTTTCGCGGCCGGTATCTGACGATTCGTGCACAAGGGGCTACCGCATAATAAGCTCTATCGCCCGCCTCAGCACATCATTCGATTCGGGCACGATAACGCTGCCGCCGTCTTCGCGGATGATATCCGCCGTACTCGGGCCCAACGCGTAATACGTAGGGGTCGGTGCAAAGGAATCGGGTTTTTTTTCGATGATCGCCCGCAGCCGTCGATACGACGACGGGCTCGTCACCAGAATGCGGTCGATGGGACGGTCCGCGCCGGCGCCGGCAGCAATCGTCGCGACCGCCGACTGCTCCAACTCATCGTTCCACATATTCTCGTAGATGCGAATCCGCGGGATTTCCTCGGGGATATGGTCGTGCGGCACGCGCAGGTCGCCGCCGAGCATCGCCATGCGGGCGCGCGGCAGCGTAACCAGCAGACGCGCCAGCCCCCGCTGGTTCTCCTCGTCGGGCGTCAATACATGCGGCAGGCCGTATCGTTCGGCCTGCGTCGCCATCTTGCGGCTCAGCACCACCACCGTGGCCAGCCAGTTGAGATGCCGGTAATGCTCCAGATACAGCGCAAGCGCGAAATTGCTCGTGATGATCAGATAATCGCTGCTCGCGATCGTGCGCAGGTCGGATTCGTTCGGCACGGTGGCGTGCAGCTTGCGCAGCGGGCAGTACACGACGCCTCCGGCAGGGCGAGCGGCATCGTCGAGCCGCCGACGCAGCGCCTCGTCGATGTGGTCCTGCGGATACGTGATCAGCACGGTCATGTCATCCTCCTTGCCGGTGGCAATTCTCTCATTGCCGTATGTCGTGCGTTGCCGTATGTGTCGTCGGCGTCACCATTCGCCGCGGTCGATGCGTGCGGCCACGTCCTTGGCGAAGTACGTGATAATGAGGTCGGCGCCGGCGCGTTTGATGCCGGTCAGCGTCTCCTTCACGATGCGCGCCTCGTCGATCCAGCCGTTCGCCGCGGCCGCCTTGACCATGGCGTATTCGCCCGAGACGTTGTAGGCGACCAACGGCAGATTGCTGGCGTTGCGGATGTCGCGCACGATGTCGAGGAATGCCATCGCCGGCTTGACCATCAGGAAATCGGCGCCCTCGCGCTCGTCGCTGGCCGCCTCGCGCAGGGCCTCAAACCGGTTCGCGGGATCCATCTGGTAGCCGCTGCGGTCGCCGAACTGCGGCGCCCCATCGGCGGCGTCGCGGAATGGTCCGTAGAAACTCGATGCATATTTAACCGAATACGACATGATTGGAACGTTGATGTATCCGGCTTTGTCAAGGCCTTGGCGAATCGACGCGACATAACCGTCCATGGCATTTGACGGGGCGATGATATCGGCCCCCGCCTTCGCCTGACTGACGGCGATACGAACGATGTATTCCAACGATTCGTCGTTGACGACCTCGCCGTCACGCACGATGCCGCAATGGCCGGTGGACGTGTATTCGCACATGCAGTCGTCGGCGATCACCACCAGGTCGGGGCAGGTGGCCTTGATGACGCGGATGCCGCATTGTACGATGCCGTCGTCGTTCCATGCGTCGGACCCGACGTCGTCCTTATGGTCTGGAATGCCGAACACGATGACCGATGTGATGCCCAGGTCGGCGATGGCCCTGATCTCGTCAGGCAGCGCATCAAGGCCGTAGCGGTTGATGCCGGGCATCGACGGAATCGGCGCGACGCCGTCGATCGTCGCATCGACGAACACCGGCATGATGAGGTCGTTCTTCGTGACGGTCGTCTCGCGTACCAGACCGCGTATCGCCGCGCTGGTGCGCAGCCGACGATGACGGTCGAAAACCAATGACATGATGAGTCCCCCTGACGTTTCCGACTTTCAAGAATATGCGGTCGGCGGTGGCTTCGCTGGGCGGGGAAGGGTATAGCCTATATCGGTTAGTTATGACGGGCGATACATCGCCGGATTTGCGGTGTTGCGGTGCGTCGCGCGTGTGCGGCCGCCGCGTCTGCATGGCTGACAATAGATGGTTGAGATACGTTGAGTCGCAGTGCGGAAGGGAGATGTCATGAGTGAACGGCAGGGTCTCGTGTCGTTGGTGGGAGCCGGGCCGGGCGATCCGGAACTGCTGACGCTGCGCGGCAAGCGCCGACTGGAGGAGGCCGACGCCGTCGTATACGACCGGCTGGTGAATCCGGAACTGCTGGAATTCGCGCGCGCCGACGCCGAACGCATCGACGTGGGCAAATCCGCGCATCATCATCCCGTCAAGCAGCAGGAGATCAACGATCTGCTGGCGCGGCTCGCGCTCGACGGCAAGCGTGTGGTGCGGCTGAAGTCCGGCGATCCGTTCGTGTTCGGTCGCGGTGGCGAGGAGCAGCGGTATCTGCGCGGTCTCGGCGTGCAGGTGGAGGTGGTGCCGGGCATCACCAGCGCCATCGCCGGACCGGCGTCGGTGGGCATTCCGGTGACTCATCGCGACTATGCGTCGAGCTTCCATGTGATCGCCGGTCATCGCAAGCGCGCGGGGCATGAGCTCGATTGGGACAACATCGCGCACATGGAAGGCACGCTCGTGTTCCTCATGGGCATGGAGTCGTTGGGGCGCATCGTCGGCGAGCTGCTGGCCAACGGCAAGCCGGCCGATACGCCGATCGCCGTGATCCAGTGGGCCACCCGCGAGAACCAGCGCGCCGTGAAGTCCGATTTGCGGGGAATCGAGACGGCGGTTGAGGCCGCCGGACTGGGTGCGCCGGCGCTGATCGTGGTCGGCGGCGTGGCCTCGCTGCTGGAGGATGGAGATGACGGTGGCGACGCGGCCTCGTCATCGGACTCGGCCGGGTCGGGACGGTCGTGAGCGGCGTGGCATCGGGGCTTCCCGAGCATCCCTACCCCGTGAACATCGACATGCGCGGCCGTCTCGCCGTCGTGGTCGGCGGCGGGGCAGTGGCCGCGCGCAAGGTCGGTACGCTGCTGCATTGCGGCGCAAAGGTTGTCGTCATCAGTCCGGCATTGGGCTCGCGCATTGACGCGTCCCGTGTGGATTGGCGGGAAAAGTCCTATAAGTCTGGGGATATCTTCGCGGTCGGTGCGGCGGCCACCGGGTCGATGGACGCCGATGGCGCGGTGGCTGGCGGTCCGTCGCCCGCCGTGCCGTTCGTCGTGCTGGCATGCACCGATAACACCGACGTGAACGCACAGGTCGTGAGCGATGCACATGCTGCCGGCGTTCCGTTGGTCAACAACGTCGGCGACCCCGGGCAGTCGGATTTCTATAACGTCGCGACGGTGGAAACCGACGATTGCCTGCTCACCGTCTCCACCAAGGGGCGTGACCCCGCCCGCGCGCGACGCCTTAAGCGGCGTTTGCGTGAGTGGGTGGGGGAGATGTGAGGTTGCGGTTCGTGTCAACTCCCCTCAGCCGGCTTCGCCGACAGCTCCCCTCAGTCTTGAGGGGAGCCAAGGGACAAATGGGTGTACTGGCTCGCCTGTCGGCTCGCATTTTGCCTGCAAACGCCTCCGCCGTTTGCTTGACGGCAAAATCCCCTCAGTCGGCTTTGCCGACAGCTCCCCTCAATCTTGAGGGGAGCCGGGGTGAAATGGCTTACCGCAAATAGGTGAGGGCGCCGGCGGCGATCAACGATTCGGCGGCTTGCGAACCAAGTCGGTCGGCCGCCGTTCCCGTGAGATGGCGGGTGAAGCAGTGGCGGCCATCGGCGGACGCCACCAGGCCATCAAATGTAAGTAGATTACTTTCGTAACGTGCGTATGCACCGATTGGGAACGTGCAGCTGCCGCCGAGCGCGGTCATGAACTCGCGTTCGACATGCACGGCGGCGCGGGTGGCGTCATCGTCGATGGTGGCGAGCATCGCCAGCGTATCGGCGTCGTCGGCACGGCATTCCACGGTCATCGCGCCCTGGCCGGCCGCCGGTAGAATCGCATCGCGCAGCGACAGGCGGTGATAGCCGCCCAAATCGGGGCGGAGCCGGTTCAATCCGGCTTCGGCGAGAATCACGCCGTCAAGACGCTCGGTCTCGATTTTGTGCAGCCGGGTCTCCACATTGCCACGAATCGGCACGATGACGATATCGGGCCGCAGCCGCAGAATCTGCGCCTGACGTCGCAGACTGTTCGTGCCGATGCGGGCACCCTGCGGCAGATCGTCGATGCCGGCGAACGGCTGCGCGGAAATCAGACAGTCGAACGGGGAGTCACGCTTGGGGAAACAGCCAAGCGTCAACGATTCCGGCAGTACGGGCTGCACGTCCTTGAGGCTGTGCGCGGCGAAGTCGATGGTGCCGTCGAGCAGTTCGCGTTCGATCTCCTTGACGAACACGCCCTTGCCGCCGATTTTCTGCAGACTGGAATTCAGGTCGCGGTCGCCCTGAGTGACGATCGGTGTGACGACGAACTCGCAATCGGGATGACGCTCGCGCAGGGCGTCGATGATGAGCTCGGTCTGGCGCAGCGCCAACCGGCTTTTGCGGGTACCGACCCGAAATACGTGTGTCATGCAAGCTCCTCGTCCAAGCGAGCCCCACTATAACATTTGAGCGTTGGACGAGGAGCCGTGCGGCTATAGGGAAAAGTTATGGATGCTCCCCGTAGGCGGGAGATGCTGGAGTGGGGAGGCTGAGGGTAGAGGTGTGATGTCAACTCCCCTCAGTCGGCTTTGCCGACAGCTCCCCTCAATCTTGAGGGGAGCCAAGATCGGCGGGCTACTCCAGCAGGAGCCAGGCGGTGGCGTCCTGCGGCAGGCGTCCATCCACCAGCGGCGCGGACGCGAGCTTCACCTCGCCGGCCGGCAGGGCCAGCGGTTCGGCGGCGAAGTTGGTGACGCTGGCGAAGCGGCGGCCGTCCGTGGTCGGACGCGAATAGGCGACCGCCGTGCGTGTGTCCACAGACGCAGTGCCAACCTCGTCATCCAGCCACGTGAGGCCGATGTCGCCAGTCGGCGTGAGCAGCTCCTGGCGCAACGCCAGCGCCGCACGATACAGGTTCAGCATGGAATCGTCGTCGGCGTCCTCGGCGTCGGCCGCGAAATCCTTGAACCACAGCGGCTGCGGCAGATGCGGTTCCGCGCCCGACCCGGCCGGCGAGAATCCGAACGAACCGGTCCTGCCGTCACCGAACTTCCACAGGCTGGCGTTGCGGCCGTCCGCGTTGCTGTCGTCGCTGCTGCCGATCTTCTCGTCGCTCCACGCGGCCAGCGTCGGCTCGTCCGAAGCCGTCCACGGCAGCGGCACACGGCAGCCGTCACGGCCCTTCACCGCGAACTGATGACGGCTCGTGCGCGAATACGGGTCCTCCAGACGGTCCCACGGAATATTCGCCACCTCGAACAGGCCCAGCTCCTCGCCCTGATAGATGTAGGCCGCACCCGGCAGTCCCAGCTCCATCAGCGCCGCCGCACGCGCACGACGCGTGCCCAGCTCGCGGTTCTCGTCGAACAGATCGCCGTTGCGCAGCAGCCATGCCTGCGCCATCTGGTGATACACATGCGTCTTCACCTGCGGCAGCGCGTAGCGGCTCGCCGAACGCGGCACATCATGATTGTTCATCACCCACGTGGTCGTCGAACCGGAACGGTCGGCCGAAGCCAGGCCCTCCTCGATGGCCGTGCGCATCGCCGTGCAATCCCAATCCGCCTTCGCGAACTCGAAATTGAACACCTGGCCCAATTCGTCCGGCGAAGCGTACAGCGCCTGATGCTCCGGCGCGATCCACGCCTCGGCGACCGCAAAGCGCGGCGGATCGTACTCGTTGAACACCTTGCGCCACTCGCGATAGATGTCGTGCACCTCGGCGCGGTCGAACAGCGGATTGTCGCCGTTCGGATTGAACTGGTCCAGCGTCGACCAATGCCCAAGCTCTTCCAGCGGCTTCGACTCCAGGTCCTTCGCCATGCCATGCGCCACGTCCACACGGAAGCCGTCCGTGCCATGGTCCGACCAGAAGCGCAGCGTCTTGAGGAACTCCTCATGCACTTCGGGATTCTTCCAATTGAGGTCCGGCTGCTGCTTGGCGAACAGATGCAGGTACCACTGCCCATCATCCACGCGCTCCCACGCCGGGCCGCCGAAAATCGACTCCCAGTCGTTCGGCGGAATCTCGCCGTGCTCGCCGCGGCCCTCGCGGAAGATGTAGCGCTCGCGGGCGGCCGAGCCGCGTCCGGCGGCCAGCGCCTCCTGGAACCAGACGTGCTTGTCGGCCGTGTGATTCGGCACGATGTCGACGACGACCTTGATGCCGGCTGTATGCGCGGCGTCGACCATTGCGTCGAAATCATCCATCGTGCCAAGCCGCGGGTCGACGTTGCGATAGTCGATGACGTCGTAGCCGCCGTCGTGCAGTTCGGAGGGATAGAACGGCGAAAGCCAGATGGCATCGACGCCGAGATTCTTGAGATAGTCCATACGGTCGGTCACGCCGGCGATGTCGCCGAGGCCGTCGCCGTTCATGTCTTTGAAACTGCGGGGGTAGACCTGATAGACCACCGCCTGCTTCCACCAGTCGGCATGTTCGTTGTTCGCCGTCATTGACGTCCCCTTTCATCATCGATTCGTGTGTTCGTCGCGCAATCCAATACTGACGTCGGTGTCGCAAGTGTTGGTCGCGATAATGGAACGCATATTCGTCATGTCGATTTGAACGTTCTAACAGTACCTCGCAAGATGGACGGTTTATAGCCGGCGGCGATATCGGGAGACGATATGGTATTTTGTCCGAATCGCTGAATTGTAATTTTTCGCAGAATATATTGAGGGGAATATCGAGGCAATGTCAGACATCGCACTCAACTGGGTGGCGCTCGGCGTCACCGTCGTCCTGTTCGCGGGACTCGGACTGCTGAGCGTGAAGAAGAAGGCCGGATTCACCGCACGCGTGCTGCTCGCCACCGTGCTGGGCATCGGCATGGGCGTGGCGTTCAAGGGGCACACCGACTACGTGGCGGCGTTCGGCACCGTGTGGTCCAACGTGATCTCCGCCATCGTGGTGCCGCTGCTGCTGTTCAGCATCATTGCCAGCATCACCAACCTCGGGGAATCCATCCGCCTGAAGAACATCGGCATCAAGACCGTGTTCCTGCTGCTGCTCAACACGTTCACGGCGGCGGCGATCACGCTCGCCCTGTCGCTCGCGTTCGGCATCGGCAAGGGATTCCAGTACACGCTGCCCACCGATTACCAGCAGCGCGAGGTGCCGGCCGTGCTCGACACCATCGTGAACCTGTTCCCCACGAACCTGGCCGCGAACTGGTCCGAGAACCAGGTGGTGCCCGTGGTGATCTTCGCCATCCTGGTGGCCGTGGCCTATAACGCCGCCGGCGCCACCGACAAGGCGCGTGCCGCCATCGTGCCGTTCAAGGCGTTCATCGACGCCGGCAACGTGGTGCTCTCGCGTGCCACGCAGATCGTGGTCGGCTTCACGCCCTATGCCGTGCTCTCGCTCATCGCAGCGGCCGTGAGCGGCAGCGACGTGGCGGCCCTGCTGCCGTTGCTCGTGGTGCTGCTGGTGGCGTACATCGCCATGGTGCTGCAGCTGTTCGTGGTGCAGCCGCTGGTGCTGGCCGGTGTGACCCGGCTCAACCCGGTGTACTTCTTCAGGACGTTCTGGACCGCCGGCGTGGTGGCGTTCACCTCCGAAAGCAGCATCGGCACGATTCCGGTGACCGTGCGCCAGCTGCGCAGTGCGGGCGTGCCCGGCGACATCGCGTCGTTCGTGGCCGGCATCGGCGCCAACCTCGGCATGCCCGGCTGCGCCGGCGTGTGGCCCGTGCTGCTCGCCGTGTTCGCCGTGAACGCGCAGGGCCTGGATTACTCGCCCGCGCAGTACGGCTTCCTCGTGGTGCTGGCGCTGCTCGTGTCCATCGGCACGGTGGGCGTTCCCGGCACCGCCACCATCACCGCCACCTCGCTGTTCGCCGCAGCCGGCCTTCCGGTGCCGTTCATCGCCATCACGCAGCCCATCTCGCAGATCGTGGACATGGGCCGTACCGCGCTCAACGTGGCCGGCGCCGCCAACACGGCCGTGGTCGTGGCGGCAAGCGAGAAGCAGCTGGACGAGGACCTCTATTACCAGCGCAAGGAGTTCGTGGAGACCGAGGAGGATGCGATCGAGGCCTCCCGAGGTGCCACCGCGCTTGGCGCCGGTGCCGAATCCGCGAACGTATTCACCGCATCCACGTCCGCCGCGAACGTGTTCGCGTCCACGTCGTCGAATCCGCTCGAACTCACGCCGGGCGCGGTGCTCGCCGGCCAGGGCGAGGACCTGTGCGGCGTGCGTCTGCCGTCCAGGGCCGGCTCGTCCAAAAACGCCGAATAATCATCCGCGATAATCATCGACGCAAAACGTCCCGTTCGGACCCGACGGTCCGGCGGGACGTTTTGCGTATATATGGATTGCGTATATATGGACGTCACATATCCATATATATGGAGCTATGTGGGGCGTTGTGCGATTCGTCACGTTCGGGCCCGCGAAAGTCCCGTGCCCTCCGCCGAAGAAGCCGCGTCATCCGGCGGATGCGCCGCTCCTCTGTAACCTGCCCGTCATCTTCGAGACGGAATCGAAATAATCGGGCAACACGTTCGATGCCGAACGTTGCCATGCTGTTCCCTGTTGCATTCATAGGGTAAAGGGGAGAGGAACGCATGGGCAGAACATCACTAGCGTTGCGTGCCGGAGCGGCGGCCCTCGCGGTCGCCGCGATCATGGGCCTCAGCGGCTGCGGATGGGGACGCACCGTCGCCGAGAAAGAGGCCCTCGACAAGAACTCGGCGTCGAACGCCTCGGCCACGTCATGCGTGGATACGTCGGGCAACACCATCAAGGTCGGCTTCGTGAACTCGCTTTCCGGAACGATGGCCATCTCCGAAAAGACTGTCAGCGATTCGCTGCACATGGCCGTCGACGAGATCAACGCGGACGGCGGCGTGCTCGGCAAGCAGATCCAGATCGAACAGCAGGACGGCAAGTCCGAACCCGCCACGTTCGCCGAAAAGGCCCGCACGCTCATCGAGAAGCAGTGCGTCGCCGCCGTGTTCGGCGGCTGGACGTCCAGCTCGCGCAAGGCCATGCTGCCGGTCTTCGAGGAGGACAACGCGCTGCTGTTCTATCCGCTGCAATACGAGGGCATGGAATCCTCGCCGAACATCTTCTACTCCGGCGCCGCCCCGAACCAGCAGATCGTTCCCGCGCTCGACTACCTCAAGGAGCAGGGCCATAAGAAGCTGTTCCTCGTCGGATCCGACTACGTGTTCCCGCAGACTGCCAACCGCGTGGTCAAGGCCTACGCCGAAGGCAACGGCATGGAGGTCGTCGGCGAGGAATACACCCCGATGGGATCGACAGACTTCACCACCATCGTCAACAAGCTCAAGTTCTCCGGTGCCGACGCCGTCGTGAACACGCTGAACGGCGACTCCAACGTCGCGTTCTTCAAGGAATACAAGGCCTCCGGCCTTTCCGCCGACAAGGTGCCGGTCATCTCTATGTCCATCGCCGAAGAGGAGGTCGCCTCGATCGGCGTCGACAACGTCAAGGACCAGCTGACCGCTTGGAACTACTATCAGACGCTCGACAACCCCGAGAACAAGGAGTTCGTGAAGAACTTCAAGGCCAAGTACGGCGAAAGCCGGCCGACCTCCGACCCGATGGAATCCGCGTACACGTCCGTGTACCTGTGGAAGAAGATGGTCGAGAAGGCCAGGTCGTTCGACGTGGACAAGGTCAAGGCCGCGGCCGACGGCGTCACGTTCGACGCCCCCGAAGGCCAGGTGAAGGTCGACGGCAAGAACCACCACATCTACAAGACGTCGTATATCGGCAAGATCGGCTCCGACAAGCTGATCCACACCGTATGGAAGTCCGACGGGCCCATCGCGCCCGACCCGTATCTGAAGACCTATGACTGGGCGAAGAGCCTCAGCGCCAGCACGTCCGGTTCGGACGGGTCCGGCGAGTGATCGGGAGCCAAGGAGAGGAACCGCTATGAATATGTTGTTTCCGCAGATAGTCGCGGGATTGTCGAACGGATCGATTCTGCTGCTGGCCGCGCTCGGCTTGTCGCTGACCTTCGGCCAGATGGGCGTCATCAACAACGCCCACGGCGAGTTCATGATGGCCGGCGCCTACACGGCCTATGTGATGAGCTCGCTCATCGGCGGCAACGCGGCGTCGCTGGCGCTCGCACTGGTCGTCGGATTCGTGGTGGCCGGCCTGCTGGGCCTGCTGCTCGACGTGCTGCTGCTCGAACGCATGCGCACCAGGCCGTTGGATACGCTGCTCGTGACGTTCGGCGTCTCGCTGGTATTGCAGCAGATCGCGCGTGACATCTTCGGCTCGACCGGCGTGTACGCGCAGGCCCCCGAGGCGCTGACCAAGCCGGTGACCATCTTCGGCTACAGCTTCCCGGCCGCACGACTGTTCATCTTCATTCTGGCGATCGTATGCGTGGCCGCGCTGTACGCGGTGCTGAAGCTCACGCCGCTGGGCCGCCAGATTCGCGCGACCTCCGAGAACCGCGACCTCGCCGAGGTCTCGGGCATCTCCACCAAGGCCGTCGACCATGTGACGTTCTTCATCGGCTCGGGCATCGCCGGCGTGGCCGGCGTGGCCCTGAGCCTGCTGAACTCCATCAGCTACAACTTCGGAACCTCGTTCATCGTGCAGGCGTTCCTCGTGGTCGTCGCCGGCGGCGTCGGCCAGCTCAAGGGCGCCGTGATCGCGTCGTTCGTGCTCGGCCTGTGCCAGTCGGCCGTCGAACTGCCCACGTCGTCGTCCATCGCGCAGATGTCGGTGTTCCTCATCGTGGTCATCTTCCTGCAGTTCCGCCCGCAGGGCCTTGTGGCCATCCGTTCCAGGAATCTGGCGTAAGGGAAGGGGATTGCAATGAGCAACGGCATCGTTCAGGGCATCGGCAGCGACAAGTCGGCCGGCGCCGTATTCGAAAAATATCGTGTATGGGTGGGCATCGTCGTCACCGTGGCGTTGATTTTCCTCATGCCGGCCGTATTGAGCGGCTACAGCCTCGGTCTGCTGTCGAAGTATCTGTGCTATGCGATGGTGGCCGTCGGCATCGGACTGGCCTGGGGCCAGGGCGGCATGCTGACGCTGGGACAGGGCCTGTTCTTTGGCCTCGGCGCATATGTCATGGCCATTCATCTGAAACTCGAGGAGCTCGGTCCCGGCCAGGTGCCCGACTTCATGGCGCAGTACGGCATCACCGACCTGCCGGGATTCTGGGACCTGTTCCGCAATCCCGTCGTCGCCGTGATCGGCGTGGCCGTCGTTCCCGGCGCGATCGCCGCCGTGCTCGGCATCCTCGTGTTCGGACGCGGCGTGCGCGGCGCCTACTTCGCGATCCTTTCGCAGGCGTTGGTCGCGGCGTTCTCCGTGCTGCTCGTCGGACAGTCCAAGACCACCGGCGGCGCCAACGGCCTCAGTGATTTCTCCGGATTCTTCGGCTACGACCTCACCGACCCGGCCAACAAGCAGATGATCTACTACATCTGCGCGTTCCTCGTGCTGGCCATGGTGCTTATCGTGCGCTGGATCCGCAAGTCGTTCATGGGCGAGCTCATCATCGGCGTGCGCGACCAGGAGAACCGCATGAAGTTCCTCGGCTACAACCCCGCGTCCATCAAGGTGTTCGCGTTCTCGCTGGCGGCCATGTTCGCCGGCATCGGCGGCGCGATGTTCGTGCCCGTCGTCGGCATCATCTCGCCGTCCGACATCGGCGTGACGCCGTCGATCCTGATGCTCGCCGGCGTGGTGATCGGCGGACGAACCACGCTGCTCGGCCCGGTCGTCGGCACGCTGCTCATCCGCTTCGCCGAAACGCAGCTGTCGGACGCCTATCCGTCCGCCTGGACGTACATCGAAGGCCTCATCTTCATCCTCGTCATCGCGTTCGCGCCATACGGACTCGGCCAGGCCAAGGATCTGTGGCCGTGGCTGAAGGAGAAATTCGGTGGCGGGGCCGGCTCGACGGCCGGTGACGTGGCCGCAGCCGGTGCCGTCGTGGGAGCCAAGGCGGTGGAAGCATGAGCGGGACCAGCAGGAAAGAGGTGAGCGACGTGACCGAAAAGAACACGGCCGAAAAGAACACGGCCGAAAAGAACGATATTTCCGATGCCGCGCAGCTTCGCGCCGAGGCGCAGCAGCTGCGCGACGAGGCCCGGCAGATGCGAGACGAAGTCAGCCGCATGAAGGACGAGATCGTCTCCGAACGCAAGCGCATGCAGGACCTGAAGGACGAGCTCTCCGTGCTCGACGACCGCGGCGGCCAGTGGAGCGACTATCTCGAAATCCAGGGCCTGCACGTGGAATTCGACGGATTCGTCGCCGTCAAGGACTTGAACCTTACGGTGCAGCATGGCGATCTGCGATTCCTCATCGGCCCGAACGGCGCCGGCAAGACCACCATCATCGACGCGATCACCGGCCTGACGCCGGCGACCGGCTCCGCCAAATTCCGCGGCGAGCAGCTGCTCGGCAGGAAGCCCAACGACATCGTCAAACTCGGCGTCGGACGCACCTTCCAGACCGCGTCGGTCGTGGAGGAGCTGTCGGTGCTGGAGAACCTGCAGCTGGCCGAAGGCTTCCGCAAGAAGACGCGCGACCTGTTCCGACCGGTCAGGGGCGTCTCGCAGAACATCCAGTACATGATGGACGTCACCGGCCTGACCGCCGACGCCTACAAGCCGGCCGGCATCCTGCCGCACGGCAAGAAGCAATGGCTCGAGATCGGCATGCTGCTCGTGCAGGACGCCCATCTGCTGCTGCTCGACGAACCCGTCGCCGGCATGACGCCGGAGGAGAGGCAGCAGACCGGCGAGCTGCTCAAGCGATGCAGCCGCAACCGCACGGTCATCATCGTCGAACACGACATGGAATTCATGCGCAAGTTCGCCGACTCCGTCACCGTGCTCAACCAGGGCGAGATCCTCGCCGAGGGTTCGGTTGAAGAAATTCAGAATAACGACGAAGTCGTAAGTATTTACCTGGGCGGAGGCGAAAACTAATGGCAATGTTGGAAGTGAATGGGCTGAGCACCGGCTACGGCAAGGTGACCGTGGTCAACGACATCAGCTTCGACGTGCCCGAAGGCAAATGGGTCAGCATCATCGGCAACAACGGCGCCGGCAAGACCTCGCTGCTCAAGGCGATTCTCGGCCTGCTGCCCACCACCGGCGGCACGGTGAAATTCGACGGCAAGGACGTGACCAAGGCGGCGCCGAACCAGCGCATCCGCGCGGGCATGGCGTTCGTGCCGCAGGGACAGCAGTCGTTCGGCACCATGACCGTCGACGAGAACCTGCACGTGGTCGCCGACCGCTATGGTTCCGAGGCGCAGGCCCGCTATGACGAGGCCGTGGAGGCGTTCCCCGTGCTGAAGGAGTTCGCCGGTCGACGTGCCGGTCTGCTGTCCGGAGGCCAGCGGCAGCAGCTTTCGATCGCGAGGGCGTTGATCACGCGGCCGAAGCTCATGATTCTCGACGAGCCGACCGAAGGCATCCAGCCGAACATCGTGGCCGACATCCAGCGTTCGATCCGTTCGATGGTCGAGGACCGCGGCATCGGCGTCGTGCTGGTCGAACAGAAGGTGCAGTTCGCCGTCGAACGCTGCGACACGTACCATGTGCTCGCATCCGGTCGGTTCATCGCCTCCGGCAAGGGCGGCGCCGACCAGGTCGAGACCGCAAAGGAAGCCATGCGCGTGTAGGCGTTGCATGGCTTGCGGGATGCGTGTGTCATACGGTCTGTTCATACGGTCTGTTCGTCCCGCATGATGCCCTCGGACCCGTGTGATGCGCTGCATCTTGTGCGGCGCCTCTCAATACTCCTTCCTCGACGCCGGCATCGAAGCCCGTCGGGGAAGGTTTGTTCCGGCGGGACGGCCGTTGCTGTAACTGTCCGTGGCAGCGACCGCCCCGCCTTTTTCTGCGTTGTTCATATGTGTTGTTCGGTTTTGTGGAATTTGTTAGTTTTGTTCTGCAAATTCATCAGTAGGGTTTATGTAATTTCATCAGTAGGATTCATGCAAATTCATCAATAGGAATGCCGATGATTCATCAGTAGGGTCTATGACGATTCGTCAATAAGGGTGTTTTCGCGGTCCTGCCATTTTCAGCATCGCCGGTTCCGGGGCATCCTCGCCGACATGTGCATCGTGTATCAGCGCACGGACTCCGGCATCCGAGTGCGAGGCTTCGGAAACTGTCACCTGCCGTCGGATATCTACCGACGCTTGGCTGAGGCAACTCGGTGATCTGAGGAAAAGGGTAGTTAAAGGGTCCATTTAGGGGTCGCAACGGGGATTGGTGCCGTTGCGACAAAAATGTTGGAATATCAACGTTTCTCCGGTTTTGTGTCTTCCAACTTATAAAAGATATAAAACTTATAAAAAGATATAAAAGGGTGGGTTCGCGGTCGGCGTTTGCGGCGGCCGCATACCGTTGCTGAGTCGTTTTCCTTTCCGGTGACTTTTCGGTGTCGGCAAGTTATCTTCAAAAAAAAGTAGTAGAATACATTTTTATCAACCAAAAAATGTCATTTGCGACATTTTTCCGAAGATAACTCAGATATAAGCGTATTGGCGACGATGGGTGCGATAGGGGCTGATGACCTATGCATAGGAATATGATGAAGCGTCTTGCCGAATGGAAGAATGCTCCCAGCCACAAGCCGCTGCTTGTATATGGCGCTCGTCAGACAGGAAAGACCTACTTGTTGAATGAGTTCGCAAAGACGGAATTTGCGAATGATTATGTGCGCTTTGACTTGGAGAGGGATGGTCGTGCTCGTCAGGCTTTTGAACAGGATCTTGAGCCCAGGACGTTGATTCGTCGACTGTCGCAGATTTCCGGCATGCGTATCGCCCCGGAGCATACGCTGCTGTTCTTGGATGAGATTCAGGCTTCCAACCGTGCGTTGGCGTCTTTGAAGTATTTTCAGGAGGATATGCCGCAGCTTGCTGTGGTCGCTGCTGGAAGCCTGCTGGGGGTCGCTGTTAATCAGCAAGGATTTACTGCCCCGGTTGGGAAAGTGCAGACACTGACCTTAAGGCCGATGAATTTTGCCGAGTTTTTGGATGCTCTCGGAGAAGGGGCGTTGGTCGCGGAGATTCGGGAAAGCTATCATAGCGGTGAGTCGTTTTATCTGCACGACGAGATGATGTCTCGATTTTGGCAATATCTTCTGGTGGGCGGCATGCCTGAGGCCGTTTCCGAATATGCCCGTAGCGGCAGTTTTGATGCGGTCCGAGCTTTACAGATGGATATTTTGGATTTGTACTCAGCCGACATGGCCAAATATGCATCACCGGTGGAAACCGCTCGCATACGGGATACCTGGAACAGTATTCCGGCGCAATTGGCAAAGGAAAATCATAAATTCCAGTACAAACTTGTGCGTTCCGGTGGAAGGGCGTCGGTATATGCTCCGGCGATTTCGTGGTTGTTGTCTGCCGGTTTGGTCGAGCGATGCGTGCGTGTTTCCAGTGGGCAGCTTCCGCTTGCCATGCACGAGGATGCGGCGGCATTCAAAATCTACATGGGAGACACCGGCTTGCTGTCGGCCCGTTCGGAATTGCGTCAGGACATGGTGATGGATGTGGAGCGCCGCCGACGGGTCGACTTGGGCGGTGTCGTGGAAAACTATGTTGCGCAGAGCATGTGCGCCAATGGTGTTCCGTTGCGGTATTGGACCAGCGGCGCCACCGCCGAGGTGGATTTCGTCATGCAGATGAACGACAGCGCCGCCGGTGTGCCGGTGGAGGTGAAGTCGTCCGATAACACCAGATCGCGCAGCCTGTCGGTGTACCGAGGCAAGTATGAACCTGATGAGGCGCTGCGTCTTTCGACCAAGAATTTCGGGGTCGACAACGGCGTCCGCAGCGTGCCGCTGTATGCGGCGTTCTGCGTTGGGGAGTAGAGAGGCACCGAAGCTGTGTTGGAAAAGTGTGATGGTTAAGGATGCTGACGTAGAGAGGCTTGTCGTGCGAAAGGCCAGAAAAAAGCATCCGTATTTCTGGGTATCAGCTTGGTGCGGTCTGTCTTTTTTTGTTCTGCTTCCATGACATCGCCTTTAGCATTAGTATGTTTTATGATTTCGCATATCGACTTCTCGTACTTCTCCGTAGATGGCGGCGATGTCGTTGAGGTTGATGCGGAACTGGCTGCGGGCTTTCGGCTTCCATTTGCCGTTCACGAGGGTTGCCTTGTCGCCAGGGTCGTAGACTGCCTTGCCGTCCTTGAACGCCTGGAGGAACAGGCCGAAGCTGGTGGAGATGCCGAGGGTGATGAGCGGACCGAACTCGACCGTGGCGACGCCGTCGTTCTTCTCGCTCAGGTAAGGCACGTATGCGGCGCGGTTGTGCTTGCGCTGCCAGTGTCCGAGCAGCTTCAGGTACGACCATCCGGCGGCGAGGTTTCTCGTGCCCTTCTCGTAGAGGGCAATCATGCCGTTGGGGTCGAAGTGCCTAGCGTCGGTGAAGCCTTCCAGAACGAGTTCGAGCTTCGCGCCCGGCTTGTCCTCGCCTTCGCGCTGGATGTCGCCGGAGGTGAAATAGTAACTGGTCGGGTTGCCGTCCTCGTCAGTGGTGTGTACATGCCCGTACTTGAGTACGAAGTCGACCGTGGACAGGCGTCCTGTTTCGGGGCGGTCGGGCTGCGGGGTGAAGAGCGTGACCTTGTGGTTGTATCGGCGTTCCAAAGACTTCTGCTTGATGGCCTTAAGCTCCCAGATGTCGAAGTCCGGTCCGGGAATGGCGTTCTCCCCCACGCCCAGCTCCGCCTCCAGCGTGAGACCGGGGGCATTGGGGGCAGCGTACGGTTGGACGATGGTGCCGTCATTGTTAAGCCGCCACGGAATGATTTTGCGGCCGACGATGTTCTCCAAGGCCCGTTCGAGAGTGGAGAACTCGTCCTGCTGACGCTGTGACTGGTAGACGATCGGGCATAAGTGCCCCGCCTCGAAGGTCTCCATGCCGAGCACGTACCGCGCCGCCGGGGATTCGGCCCCGACCACAAGTGCCACTATCCGAACGACTTCGCCGGAAGCATTCTTCACCGGGCCTAGGAACAGGCAGCGGTTTACTTCATGGCCGCGTTTCGTTTCACTCAGCAGCTCGGACGGGGCCTCCTTGCAGCCGCGTAGAAACCCGGAAAAACGAACCTCGGGATATTGCGGGTAGTAGCAGAGCTTCGCGTCGGGGGCATCAAACCGACCATTCGGCGTGACCCATTGCCACGTCACAGGAATCTGGATGACCGGGTTGCCGGCCTTTTTCTTCTGCGATTTTGCCGGAGTATATGACGGCTTCCCCAGCGGGAAGAAGGATAGATCCGATGGATCATTGGCCAGCCATATCTGCTGCTTGGAGTTGTTGTTCGCGACGAGTCTTTTGACCCAGATGCTGCTTGCACCGGCGTTGGCGAGCAGTTCGTTGACCTGGCTGATGTCGGCCGTGTCGTACCATTGGCGGGCTTCATTGACGTGGGTATCGCACATGCAACCACGATACCCACGAACAACAGACAATGGCCGGCTCGACACCGGCCATTTAGGGTTAGTTCTCGCTGGCTCCGGCGACGGCAAGCTCCCGGGCCTTCTGGATTTCGTCCACGGATCTTTCCGCATCGTCCAGAATCAGTCCTTGGTCGCCCTCTGCCATGACCTTGAGGATGTGGGGGCGCATGATGCGCGCGACCTCGGCGATGGCGGGCACGACCACGCTGTTGCCGAACTGGCGGTAGGCCTGCGTGTCCGAAACGGGGATGCGGAAGTCGTCCGGGTAGCCCATGAGACGGGCGCACTCGCGCGGCGTCAGACGGCGGGGGCGCTCGTCGCCTTGGGAGATAAGAATCTCGCTGCCATCCTTGTGGTAGCGGGCGGACAGGGTGCGCGACACCATGTCCGGGGTGACGAGCCCGTAGCCGAACCCGTGGCCCAGAGCCTCGTGCTTCTTCCTGTAGTCCTGAAGGTACTGCCACAGACGCGGGGTGAGCGTGTACTTGTCCTGCACCTTCTTGTGCTCGAAGTCGAAGTACTTGTCGCCGTCCCACGGCAGATAGGGCTCGGTGCCGTCGGTTTTGTGGAGGATGTCGGCGAGCACCGGCTGATGGTCCGGGAACTTGAGATCGTCCCATGTGAAGTCGGTCCTAGAGCGGAAGCCGACGATGTAGATGCGCTCCCTGTGCTGGGGCACGAAGTGCTGGCCGTCGACGACCTTCCAGTGCACCTCGTAGCCGAGCTCGTTCTGCAGTGCGTCGAGGATGACCTTGAACGTGCGACCACGGTCATGGCTGGTGAGGTTCTTCACGTTCTCCAGGAGGAACGCGGCGGGACGCTTGGCCGCGATGATGCGCGCCACGTCGAAGAACAGGGTGCCCTGCGTCTTGTCGCGGAAGCCGGTCTCCCGTCCGAGGCTGCGCTTCTTCGAGACGCCGGCCAGACTGAACGGCTGGCACGGGAAGCCAGCGAGCACCACGTCACAGTCCGGGATGTCGTTCGCGTCCACCTGTGTGATGTCGCCGGCCATGGTCTCGGCGAACCCGTAGTTGGTGCGGTAGGTGCGCGTGGAGAACTCGTTCCACTCGGACGAGAACACGGCGTGGCCGCCGGCGGTCGCGAAGCCGCGGCGGATGCCGCCGATGCCGGCAAACAGATCGATGGTCCGGAAGTCCGTGCCGGTCTCGTGCGTGGTGCCGTAGTACAGCTCCTGCAACGCGGGGACGTAGGCGGGCTTGCACTGGACCTTGCCCGACTCCCAGCGCTCCACGGTGGATGTGGACAGGCCGAGCGACTCGGCCAGCTGGCGTCGGGTCATACTCTCGCGCAACTTGGAGATAAGCTCGTCGGCATCATCAATGGCGTTTTCGGGAATCAGGCTACTCATAGGGAAGAATATATGTCATTATGATGACAAAAACTCCCTCTATGAATCTAAAGTGGAAATCTTATTGTGAAAATAAGAACGCTGTTCGTCTATTGGTCGAAGTGACGAGAAATTGTAACGTAATATAAATGGATATGGCTGGTCGGGAAGGTAAAATTTGTATTTTAGACCTCTTTTGCGGGGCTGGTGGACTATCCGAAGGTTTTCATCAGGCCTCGGAACGCTATTGCGTCGTGGCTGCAGTGGAGATGGATCAATCTGCTGCTGCTTCATATGAAGCCTCCTTTGGGAAAGGCATTGTGCATGCTGTGCCTATTCAGGAATGGCTGGTCGAAAGTGATGTGCCACAAAATATTGATGTCGTTATTGGCGGCCCCCCCTGCCAAGGATTTTCAACATTGGGCAAGCGCGATCAAGAAGATAAGCGCAACATGTTGTGGCAACAATATGCAGAAACTATTAATAGAACGAAGCCTCGATATTTTGTTATGGAAAATGTGCCGGCATTTTTGAAATCTAAGCAGTATGAGGCTTTGTTGGCGAGCACGGGGAAGAACGGGATTCTCTCTGATTATTTGTTAACGGTTAAGATTCTTAATGCTGCAGATTACGGAGTTCCTCAACTGCGCAAGAGAGCTGTTGTCATTGGCTATCGTCGAGACTGCGACAATCCCGGTTTCCCTGTTCCGACGAATGATGGAAAACCGTTGACAGTGAGAGATGCTTTGTCGCATGTACAAAGCCATGTAACGCAAATTGAGTTGCCCTCTGGAAGGTTTTTTGAGTTTAATGGGAAGTCCTACCCCGGTGCCTTTGCTCCGCATGAATTACATTTAACACGGAGATATTCTGATTTATCTCTTGCGCGATTTAGTTTCATACCTGTTGGGGGTAATCGTTTTGATATTCCGGAGAGACTGTTAGCACCTTGCTGGAAGGGCTATACCAAAGGTGCTACAGATGTCATGGGACGCCTACGTTGGGATGCCCCATCGGTGACGATTAGGACTGAGTTTTTCAAACCAGAAAAAGGACGTTATCTTCATCCTGATGAAGATCGTGCGCTTACTTTGTATGAGGCGTCGCTGTTGCAAGGGTTTCCGGAAAGTCACCGTTTTGTCGGGTCCAAGGTTTCTATAGCGAGACAAATCGGTAATGCTGTTCCTATTCCCCTGGGGAAGGCGATTGCTCAGCGTATCCTTCGCAATATAGAAAGAGCGGAAAGACATGGATGATTTCGACATTCTGAAGAGGAAGAATCAAGAAGATTTCTTTCCTTTTATATCGTACGTATGTTTTCCTCACTTCAAAAACTTATCGATTGGTGCTCGTATTAATTTCACATATCCAATTACGGCCATTGTAGGGCCTAATGGTGTGAATAAGAGCTCCATCCTTAGAGCACTTCAAGGGGCGCCTAATGGGTATAACATTGGCCGATACTGGTTTGAAACAGCTTTGGATCCGATTGAGGAAGCAGACAACGGTAAGCAACGATACTACTATGGCTATATTCCTCGACGGGATGTGCATGCAGAGGTGATGCTTACGCGCGTGAATAATGCGCGGCGAGATGATCCTGATTACTTCGAAACAGACGAGCCACGTAAGAGGGATGGCATGGCGGCCATGCCTCCTTATCGTAAAGAAGACGCACAGTACCGTAGCCAAACTCGTTGGCGTCCGGTCGAGAAGCATGTATTATATCTTGACTTTCGTCAGGAACTGCCTGCATATGATATCTATACCAGCTTTAATTGGCGAAATCAGAGAAATAAGCTTAAGGATAAGAAGCGTAATGTTCGTAGAGCATCGCCCCATGTCAAGAAAGCTCTAGAAACTTTAGAGACTGAGCAGCGCTTATATGGAGCTAATCGCATCCTTGAACCTCCTGTTGAACTTGACGCTGTGGAACGTACATCGGTATCTAAGATTCTCGGAAGAGAATATAGAAAAATAAGCTTAGTGAAACATGATTTCTTCGGAGTGGAGGGTTATACAGCTAAACTCGTCACAGAAAATCGCGACTATTCAGAAGCATACGCAGGAAGTGGTGAATTCGCGGCAATTATGCTGGTCCATCAGCTTTGCACTACGCAAAGCAGGAGTCTCATCTTATTAGATGAGCCGGAGACGTCGCTGCATCCGAGTGCACAGAGAGAATTGCTGCGTTTTTTGGCAAAAAAGTGTAAAACTGATGGTCATCAAGTAGTGATGTCGACTCATGCTCCCACCCTTATTGAAGAGCTTCCGCCAGAGGCCATTAAAATGCTGGACATTGATCCGATTAGTCATAAGGTTGCAGTTCTCTCGCAGGAAGCGTCTCCGCTAGAAGCTTTCAATCGATTGGGGATGAATTATCCAGAGAGGACTTTTCTCGTAGAGGATGAGTTAGCCGCTATGTTGGTTAATACGGCAGCAAAATTAATTAGTAAAGATTACCAACAATCCATCAAGGTAGTCCCAGTACCTGGTGGAGCGGGAACCATCAAAACACGTGTCATTCCAGTCTCTGCTCAGACGCACTCTTCGTCCTTTGTGCTTTTGGATGGGGATATGAAACCTGAGACGACATTGCGGAAGCCTGAAGATGTCCCTGATAATGAACTTGAATCGGAACTGGGGAAAATTGGAATATCAAAAAAATATATATTGCGCAACGGTGGGAATGATAACAGCTCTGAGCTTGACCTTCAGGCGATGAGAGAAACTCTGGCATGGATTTGTAATCATGTTGCCTTTCTGCCAAGTAGCGATAATCCGGATTACCTGTTACTTCGCATTTGCAATCAGCATTTGCCTTCTGATCCTCATGATGCAAAAGAATGTTGGCAGCGAATAGCGCGGGAAGAGTTTAATCTTGATGAAACGGAATCTGTGCCAGCGAACCAGCAAGCTGCGGTTCAGCAGATGTATTTAGCGAGAGTTATCAAGGGAGGGGGTAATAATTCATTGTTGACTGAATTGGGTAAAACATTGCGATTATTATTGCCTTCCCTTTGAGTGAGAGGTTTCTGCAGAAAGCAACGCTGTGTAGATTCTGCGATGTGAGTGCACGGTAAGTGCATATGCGTGGCGCATGAGCTATAGAAACGTGATGTTTTTATTGAAGGCTTAAAGTTGCTGGTAATTTCAACCAACGGCGATGGGGGTCCGATGAGACTTACTCCTAGGGAGATCGACAAGCTGCTGCTGCATCAGGCGGGCGAGCTTGCCAAGGAACGGAAAAACCGCGGCGTGAAGCTCAACTATCCGGAGGCTGTGGCGCTCATCAGCTCCGAATGCGTGGAACGCGCGCGCGAGGGCGCGACCGTCGCCGAACTCATGCAGTACGGCCGCACGCTCCTCAAGCCCGAAGACGTGATGGACGGCGTGGCCGAGATGATCGACGTCGTGGAGGTCGAGGCCACGTTCCCCGACGGCACCAAGCTCGTCTCCGTGCACAACCCCATCGAAACCACCGAAAAGCTCAAGCCGGGCGAATACTTCTTCGCCGACGGCGACCTCACCATCAACGCCGGCCGTGAAAGCATCGAACTCGACGTGGTCAACACCGCCGACCGTCCGATCCAGATCGGCTCGCACTTCCACTTCTTCGAAGTCAACAAATACCTCAAGTTCGACCGCAAAGCCGCCTACGGCAAGCGGCTCGACATCCCCGCCGGCACCGCCGTGCGCTTCGAACCGGGCGAATCGCATCGCGTGCAGCTCATCGACATCGCCGGCACACGCGAAGTGCACGGCTTCAGCGCCCTCGTCGACGGCAAGCTCGACGACCCGACCGTACGCGAAGCCGCATTCGCCAAGGCCAAGGAACAAGGATTTTTGGGGATGTGAGTTGGGTGGAGACGGCTTCGCCGTTCTCTCGCCCGCATCCGTGGGCTCCCCTCAGTCAGCCTGACGGCCGACAGCTCCCCTCGGGGAGGGGAGCCGACAACAACGGTAAGGACTTGAAATCATGAGCAAGACGATTACACGCAGCGACTACGCCGGCATGTTCGGCCCGACGACGGGCGACCGCGTACGCCTCGGCGACACCGACCTCATTATCGAAGTCGAAAAGGACTACACGAACTACGGCGACGAACTCAAGTTCGGCGGCGGCAAATCATTCCGCGACGGCATGGGCCAAAGCTCCGTGCAGCTCGACGCCGAATCGCCCGACACCGTCATCACCAACGCCCTCATCGTCGACTACACCGGCATCTACAAGGCCGACATCGGCATCAAGAACGGCAAGATTTCGGCCATCGGCAAGGCCGGCAATCCGCAGACCATGGACGGCGTCACGCCCGGCCTGGCCGTCGGCTCCGGCACCGAGGCGCTCGCCGGCGAAGGCATGATTGTAACGGCCGGCGGACTCGACACCCACATCCACTTCATCTCGCCGCAGCAGGTGCGCACCGCGCTCGCCGGCGGCGTGACCACCATGGTCGGCGGCGGCACCGGCCCGGCCGACGGCACCAATGCAACCACCTGCAACCCCGGCGCCTTCCACCTGGCCCGCATGATCGAGGCGGCGGAAGCGTTGCCCGTCAACATCGCGTACCTCGGCAAGGGCAACGACTCCTCGCCCGAACCGCTGCGCGAGCAGATTCGCGCCGGCGCCGCGGGCCTGAAGATTCATGAGGACTGGGGTTCCACGCCCGCTGTCATCGACACCTGCCTCGGCGTCGCCGACGAAATGGACGTGCAGGTGGCCATCCACACCGACACCCTGAACGAGGGCGGCTGCGTGGAAGACACCATCGCCGCGTTCAAGGGACGCGCCATCCACACGTACCACACCGAGGGCGCGGGCGGCGGCCACGCGCCCGACATCATCCGTGCGGCCGGCTTCCCCAACGTGCTGCCGAGCTCCACGAACCCGACCATGCCGTTCACGCGCAACACCGTCGACGAGCATCTCGACATGATGATGGTCTGCCATCATCTCGACCGCAACGTTCCCGAGGACATCTCGTTCGCCGACTCGCGAATCCGCCCCGAGACCATCGGCGCGGAGGACGTGCTGCACGACATGGGCATCATCTCCATGATGAGCTCCGACTCGCAGGCCATGGGTCGCGTGGGCGAGGTCATCACCCGCACCATCCAGACCGCCGACAAGATGAAGAAGCAGCGCGGCCCGCTCCCCGAAGACGAGCACGACAACAACCGCAACGACAACTTCCGCGTGAAGCGCTACGTCTCGAAGTTCACCATCAACCCGGCCATCACGCACGGCATCGCCGACTACGTCGGCTCCGTGGAGGTCGGCAAGATGGCGGACCTCGTGCTGTGGCAGCCGGCCATGTTCGGCGCCAAGCCCGAAATGGTCATCAAGGGCGGATCCATCGCCTACTCGCGCATGGGCGACGCCAACGCCTCCATCCCGACGCCGGAACCCGTGTACTACCGCGACATGTTCGGCGCTCTGGGCCGTGCGTTGGGCAGCTCCTGCGCGACGTTCGTGTCGCAGGCCGCCATCGACGACGACATCAAGGGCAAGCTCGGTCTGCAGCGTCAGGTGCTGCCGGTGCACGGCTGCCGCACGGTGGGCAAGAAGGACCTCAAGTTCAACGACACGTTGGCCGACATCCAGGTGAACCCCGAAACGTTCCAGGTGACGGTCGACGGCGAGCTCATTCACTCCGATCCGGCGAACGAGCTGCCGCTTACGCAGCGCTACTTCCTGTTCTGAGACCGGCTGGTGCCGGTTGGGGCTGGCTGAGATTGACTGAGCCAGCCCCAGACCGGGAAACCGGGAAAGAGGAATATCGTCTTATGCGGAGATGATGTCGGCGGCCGACTTGATGAAGTCGAAGGCGTCGTCGCCGCGTTTGGTGAGAATGCGTACGCAGATGCCGTTCGTGACGCGGCTTGCGCCGAATTCGCCTTCGAAGCCCGTTTCCTCCGCGAACGCACGGATGCGGTCGATCTGCGCATCCTCGGCGGCCGTACGTGCTGCGGCGATGCGCTGCCGTACATCGGGAATCAGCCTCGGGTCCTTGGAACCGGTCGCCGCACCCGACGACGCGGCATACGGCGAATGCTCGGCGTCGGCCAGCGCATCGGGGTCATAGCCGGGGTCGGTTTCGGGAATGTGGGCATACAGCACGCCGCAGTGCGTGTACTCGCGCCACATGCCCATCTCCTCGTAGTCGAAATGCTCGGGTTCGAGCAGCAGCCGGTCCGCGAACACGAGCCGCGAACGATGCTCCGGCTTACGCGGTCGGCCACGCTTCGGCCGCTCTTCCGGAGTCTCGCCCAAGGCCCTCCGATAGTCGTCCGACGCCAACGACTCATCGACCGTCACCCTCAGCCGGTTCGTGAAGCGGCGCATCCGCCAGCGCTCGCCCATGCCCACGCGCCCGCACGTCACCACGTCCGCATACACGAACGTCGACTCGGGACTGATATGTGCTTGGGTTACATTCGTAAACGTGCTGTTATGGAACGGAATCACTGGGAACGGCAGGAACACGGCCTTCGCGTCGCCGCGCGCGGTCAGGTCGATCGTGCGGTTCGCCTCGCCGTCGGCCGTGTCCAGTACCTTCTCGTAGCTTTGCGTCTTCAACGTGGAATCGGTGCCGGGGCCGAAATCACATACGATATGCGCGTCATCGCCCTTGAGAAAACCAGGCGAGGCGAGCATCACGATGAAGTCGGCATGACGTCCGTTCACGAACGGCGTCATGAGCTTGAACGGCGCCTCGAAATACACGTCGTCGATTTTGGTCCGGCCGTTGCGGAACGCGGTGGCAAGACGGAAGGTGCTGCTGGGCATGGTGATCCTCGAAATCTAAGGCATGGGCTATGGCGTGGAATGAACGGATTATTTGCCTTCGAAGAGGACGTCCTTCTTAATCCAGTTGATGACGTCGTCCACGCCGGCGCCGCCCATCAGATCGGTGAAGATGTACGGGCGATTGCCACGCATCTTCTTGCTGTCGCGGGCCATCACGTCGAGGTCGGCGTGCACGAGCGGCGCCAGATCGGCCTTGTTGATGACCAGCAGGTCGGAGCGGGTGACGCCCGGGCCGCCCTTGCGCGGGATCTTGTCGCCCTCGTCCGTGGCGATCACGTAGATCGTGGCGTCGGCGAGGTCGGGGCTGAACGTGGCGGAAAGATTGTCGCCGCCCGATTCCACGAAGATGATGTCGACGTCCGGATGCGCCTCGGCCATGGCCTCGCACGCCTCAAGATTCATCGAGCAGTCCTCACGGATGGCGGTGTGCGGGCATCCGCCCGTCTCCACGCCGACGATGCGGTCCTCGGGCAGGCGGGAATTCGCGATGAGGAACTCGGCGTCCTCCTTGGTGTAGATGTCGTTCGTGACCACGCAGATGCTGTATTCGTCGGCCATCTTGCGGGTCAGGCGCTCGATGAGGGCGGTCTTGCCGGAACCGACCGGGCCGGCGACGCCGATGCGTACGTATGACATGGGATTCTCCTTTGGTTGTTTGGTGTGGTGCAGCGTGTGCGGTCAGCTCATGTAGAGCCTTGAATACAGGGTTTCGTGCTGCATGGCGGCGATGTCGAGATAGGCACCGGAAATACCGAGGTCGTCGGGTTTGAGCGTGAACGCCACATCGACCGCATGCACGAGATTCGGGAACGAGTCGTGCAGCGCCACCTGGCCGGCGAACTGGCTAAGCGGAATCGCCTTCGCCGCGCACATGGTGAGCGCGCTGATGAGCGAATAGCCATAGGTGACCGCTGCACTGCGCAGACTCGCCGCATGATCGGCCGCGTACAGGCCCATCGCGATGGAATGCAGACCGCGGCAACGACCGGCGGCGATGAGCGAGCGATACGTCGACAGATGCGGACTGCGAGATTCGATGCCGGCATCGTCGGGGTGCGTGTTCCGGCCGGCCGCGTCCGATCTGACGTTGCCGGCGTTACCCGCGCTCTGCCCCGCATCCATCTTGTCGACGAGCTTGATGAGGCGGGCGCACATGCGCTCGCTGCCCTCGCGAATCTCGCGCGCGGATTGCAGCGCCGACGCCAGCTCGTCCAGTTCGGTGAGCCTGCGTTCCAGGCCTTTCGCGGAAAGCCGCGCATCCTGCGCGTACTTGCCGGCGATGACCATCTGGCCGATCTCCTTGTACGGCGCCACCTCGAGATAGTTCTTGAGATACTGCTCGAAATCAGGACCCTTGCGAAGGAAGTCGCGCTGCACGAACGTCTCCATGCCGTTCGACAAGGCGAACGCGCCGATGGGGAACACGCTGTCGCACACCTGCAGCATGGCGAGATGGCGCGATTCAATCTCGTCGTCGCTCATGGGCGGCGTTGCGGTGACGGATGCGTGTGATGCGACTCGTGGCATGAGGGCTTCCTTCGTGGATGGAATCAGTGCTTGTGCCAGGTGTGGCCGCCGTCGTGGCTGTGCGTGCCGTCGGGGCGATGCAGCACGCCGTTGACCTCGTATTCGCCGACCGCATGCTCGTGTTCGGCGTGACCATGATGATGTCCGCCGTGCTCGTGGCCGTCGGCGTGCTCGCTCTTCCACGCCTCGTCGGCTGCGGCCTCCTGCTCCTCCTCGGCCACATCGCCCGTGGTCTTGTTCGTGCCGGGGATGATGGTGCCCGAACCGGCATGCGCCTTGACGATGAGGAATCCGTCGAATCCACCTTCGATGATGTGCGGCTCGAAGCCGATCTTCTTCGTGTATTCCATCGTCGGATGGTCGTACGGCACGAGCACGCGGTCGTCCTCCACCTTCAGGCTCAGGTGGCGGTTGCCGAGCTCGAAGCACAGACGGCCCATCTCCTTCATCGACGAGACGGGGATTTCGATGAGCTGCGCGGTGTTGATCTTCGCGTAGTAGCGCTTGTCGTCGGTTTCGGCGAGCACGTCGCCGTCCTTGATGGTCCGGCCGACCATCACGCCGAACTCGGTGCCGTCCTCGGCCACCTTGGCCATGCGCTTCTTGTCGGTCTCGAACCAGTCGAACGTGATGGGCACGCTCAGCTTGCCGTCCTTGGGCGGGTTCTCGATGATGTTGCCGCTGATGTGGTCAGCTATCATATGAATTCCTTTCGCAAGCGTCGCCATGAAAATCTGCCGCCAAGAATAATGCCGAAAAAAACCGCTTATGTAACGGGAAAATCACCGATGGCGACCGTTGCCCCGTCGGCGTGTCCCATATGCCGATATGCCTGATTTTCGTTGGGATTTCAACGAAACGATGCATTGGATATGTGGTGTTTACACACGTGAAATCGGCTTGTCTACCATATTTCTCGGGTCTTTGGGCCCGAAATCCTGAAGGAAAGGGCCGCAAATGACCACGTTCGACAACACCGCCACGCTGGCGATGCACATTCCCGATAATTATCTGTCGCCGTCGACGGGGCTGGTGTTCTTCCTCATCATGATTCCGGTTTGGGCATTGTGCCTGAAATACGTGATGACGCACGCGAACCACGAGAAGATGGCGTATCTCGGCGCGGGCGCGGCGTTCTCGTTCCTTGTCATGATGTTCAACGTGCCGTGCCCCGGCGGCACCACGGCGCATGCGGTCGGCGGATCGCTCATCGCCATCCTGCTCGGACCGCAGTACGCGACGGTCGCCGTTTCGGTGGCGTTGCTGCTGCAGGCGCTGCTGTTCGGTGACGGCGGACTGATCACCTATGGCGCGAACTGCTTCAACATGGCGTTCGTACTGCCGTTCGTGGCTTACGGTGTATATGTGTTATTGCAAAAGATACTTGATAACGGATGGAAGAACCGCGTGGCGGTGTTCGCCGGCGCATACGTCGGCCTTACGGCGGCTGCGCTGATGGTGGCGCTGGAGCTCGGCATGCAGCCGGTGCTGTTCCATGATGCCGCCGGTCAGGCGCTGTACTTCCCGTATCCGATGGCGATTGCGGTGCCGGCCATGCTGATTCCGCACCTGCTCATGGCGAGCATCGTCGAGGGAATCGTGACCGTGGCGGTCGTGGAATTCGTGCGTCATGCGGCTCCGGAGATCGTGGCCGATGCCGGTGCGGGGCTTGGGAAAGTCGACGGCGAAGCCGATGCGGCTCGTGGCGCAAGCGGTCTGAAGACGCCGGTGTGGATTGGCCTGGGAGCACTGGCCGTCATCTCTCCCATCGGACTGCTGGCCACCGGCACCGCGTACGGCGAATGGGGAGCCGAGGAATTCAAGGCCGCAACGGGGTTGACGTATGTGCCCGACCAGATTGCCAACGGGTTCTCGTGGAACGCCCTGCTGCCGGACTACTCCATGCAGGGGCTGCCCGCCTGGGCCGGCTATATACTCTGCGCCGTCATCGGCATCGCCGTGATGACCATTGTGTTCCGTCTGCTGGGTGCTGCGGTCGGCGGCGCGAACGGTAAGAAGACGGCGTGACCGGAGTGGATGGGGAATCGACGTCGTTCCCCGATTGGCTGGGCGTCTCCGAATCCTATGAACCGGCCGATGATCGATCGACGTTCGTGGAGAAGAACCTTGGCGCATTCGGCAGGGCGCTGGCCGCCGTTGCCGATGGCGGCCAGCCCGGACTCGTGGACGGTCCGATTGACAGGGCGCTCGGAAACGTCTCCGCGTCGTTGCGGTTGTTGGGATTGATGGCCGCCATCGTCTGCGTCAATATGACCCGCAATATGACATTCGACTACATGGTATTGGCCGTGGTGTTGGCGGTGCTGGCCGTGAGACCGGTCCGGCTGATGCGGACCGTGGTATTCGCCGGTCTGGGGGTCGCCGTGCTGAGCGCGCTGGTCGCCCTGCCGGCGATATTCCTCGGGCAGTACGGTTCTCCGATGCGGCTGTTCATCAGGGCGTTCATCACCGTGTCGCTGACCGTCGGATTGGCGAGAACAGTGCCGTGGAACCGTCTGATCGCAGGACTTCGCGGCCTGCATGTGCCGAACTCGGTGGTGTATGTCTGTGATGTGACCATCCAGTTCATCGACATCCTCGGCCGGTCGATGCTGATGCTACTCGACTCGCTGAGTCTGCGCAGCGTCGGACGCGACCGGCGCAAAATGGCCTCGGCCGGTCATGTGCTCGGCGCCGTGTTCCTGCTGGCGAATCGGCGCGCCAGGGAGATGGGCGAATCCATGCTCTGCCGAGGATTCGAAGGCGAATACCGCATACCGAAGCAACGTTGGCTGACTGCGGCGAACGCAGTCTATGCGGTCATGATTGCTGTGATGATTGCGATGGCGGTATATTTCGGGTAGCCGACCTGCCGGTGACAATGCCGGAGACGAGACCGGCGATTGGCATGGTCGAAGCCGGATTCGAGCTTTTCGAGATGTAAGGAGCAATGGTGAGCACGGTGCGCGAGGCGGAACGGCCCCTGGTGGAGCTGCGTGGGGCATGTTTCGCCTATCCGGGCGTGGAAGGCGACCCTCCGCGTGAAGTGCTGCGCGACTTCGATATGACCATAGGCCGCAGTGAGTCCGTGGCATTGCTCGGTCCCAACGGCAGCGGCAAGACCACCATCATGCGTATTCTCAACGGTCTGGAATTCCTCGACTCCGGCGAATACCGATTCGACGGCGAGACCATCACCAAAGCCGCGCTTGCCGACAAGGCGTTCGCCAAGCGGCTGCACCAGCGCATCGGCTTCGTGTTCCAGAACTCCGAAACCCAGTTGTTCTGCCCCTCGGTGGAGGAGGAGATAGCGTTCGGTCCCGCGCAGATGGGATTGCCGGACGATGAGATCCGGCGACGGACCCGCGACGTGCTGCGCCTGTTCGAGCTCGAACGCTTCGCCGACCGCGCGCCGTACCGGCTGAGCGGCGGCGAGAAGAAACGCGTCGCCATCGCCTGCTGCATGTCGCTCAATCCCGACCTGCTCGTGCTCGACGAACCCACCGACGGACTCGACGAACGCAACACCGCCCTCGTCGTGCGTGTGCTCAACCAATTCGTCGCCGCCGGCAAGACCATCCTCGTCTCCACCCATCATCACGACATCGTCGAAGCGCTGCATTCCCGCCGCATTGCCGTCCGTCCCATCGACGACTCCGAAGACCCCGTCAACGGTTCCGTGGAAGGCCGGCGCTGAATTCCGCGGCTTGATAAGCGCTGATAAGCAACGTCTATACGGCGGTTGGCGATTTTGGCGGTTTCGACCCGTGCGCGGGCGTCATAATGGCGATAGCCATGACGCGCGCCGGGGGAGGTGCGCGCCGAAATCGTCAAACGCATCCCCGGTGAACGATGCCGTGGGGATGCCGCCATGAAAGGACGCCGCAGTGGGGAACAACGCCGCCAGCACCGAATCGAACGCAGCCAAACGACAGATTCACTTCAACGGATTCGTCAAGGACTGCGTGGGCCATCAGTCGTCCGGCATGTGGCGCTACCCCGGCGACCGTTCCGCCGACTACACCGACATCAACCACTGGGTCGAACTGGCGAAACTGTTCGAACGCGGCAAGTTCGATTCGATGTTCATCGCCGACCTCGTCGGATACTTCGACGTGTACGGCGGCAACGTGGACTCCGCACTGCGCACCGCCTCGCAGCTGCCCATCAACGACCCGACCACGCTGGTCTCGGCCATGTCGGTGGCCACCGAGAACCTCGGCTTCGGCGTGACGGCCGGCGTGTTCTACGAGCATCCGTACACGTTCGCCCGCCGCATGAGCTCGCTCGACCATCTGACGAACGGCCGTGTGGGATGGAACGTCGTGACCGGCTACCTGCCGTCCGCGCTGCGCAACATGGGCCAGCAGGACATCCCGCATGACAAGCGCTACGACTACGCCGACGAATACCTCGAGGTGCTCTACAAGCTCTGGGAGGGCTCGTGGGAAGACGACGCCGTCGTGAAGGACAAGGCGAACGACGTGTACGCTGACCCCACGAAGGTGCATGAGATCAACCACCACGGCGAATACTTCGACGTGCCGGGCATCCACCTGTGCGAGCCGTCGCCGCAGCGCACGCCCGTGATCTTCCAGGCCGGCACCTCGCCGCGCGGCATCAAGTTCGCGGCCGAGAACGCCGAGGCCATCTTCGTCACCGGCCCGACGCCCGAACTCATCGCCCCGCAGGTGAAGAAGGTGCGCGACGCATTGGAGGCCGCCGGCCGTGGCCGCTACGACGCCCGCATCTTCATGATGCTTACCGCCATCACCGCGAACACCGAGCAGGAGGCGTGGGACAAGTACCACGACTACGAGCGCTACGCCTCCACCGAAGGCGCGCTCACGCTCTACTCCGGCTGGATTGGCACCGACCTTTCGAAGTACGACCTCGACCAGCCGCTTGACGACATCGACTCCAACGCCATCCAGTCCACGGCCGCCAACATGCAGAAGGTGACCGGCGACGACGGCAGGCGCTGGACGGTGCGCGACATCGCCGTGCGCCGCGCCATCGGCGGCAACAGCCCGGTCATCGTCGGCTCCGGCGAGCAGGTGGCCGACGAACTGCAGCGCATCGCCGAACTCACCGACGTGGACGGCTTCAACCTTGCCTACGTGACCAACCCCGGCACGTTCGAGGACATCATCGACTACGTGGTGCCGATCCTGCAGGAGCGTGGCGTCTACCAGACCGAATACACGCCCGGCACGCTGCGCAACAAGCTCTTCGGCAAGGGCGACTACCTCAACCCGAACCACCGCGGCTACCGGTACAAGGTGTCGAAGTAGTTCTTTACGCCGAAAACTCGAGTTGTGGGTGCTTGTTTGCGCGCATTACGGTCTTCTGGCGGGTGCCTTCTCTGAGAAACGTTGCGAATTCGCGGTTGTGGTTTTCGGGTTTGCCGGTATCTCGAAAAGCAAACACCCACAACTCGCGGTTTCGGATTCTCGGCTGGTAGATTGCTGTGTGGAAGCGATGTGCCAACGGGGGTGCGAGATGAGTGTTTCAGGTGTTCCGGCGATTGACGATCTGCAGCCGTACGAGGGCGACGATCTGGGGGCGATTCCCGACAGCGAACGGGCGGCGGACGAAGGCGGCCGGGACCGGGAAGCGGAAGGTGCCGATCGCGACGGCACCACGTTCCGCGTGTGGGCGCCGACCGCCAGCCGTGTGGAATTGCGCCTGTTCCACGACGGCGGGGATTGTTATGGCGGCGCCAGCATGGCGGCCTCGCATCGCGAACCGACCCTGCCGCCGAGCACCAGTACCGGCGAGGAAGGCGACGAGGACGTCTCCCGCCAGCCGTACGCCACCTATGCGATGACACCCGGCATGGGCGCCGACGGCCGGCCCGACGGCACCTGGGTCGCGCATATCGACGGCGCCGGCCACGGCACGTTCTACGACTACGTGGCGTATTTCCCCGACGGTCACGTGTCCCGCACGGCCGATCCATGGGCGCGGGCCGCCGGTGCGAACGGCCGGCGCAGCATGGTCGTCGACCTGCGGCGGACCGACCCCGAAGGCTGGGCCGACGACAAGGCCCCGAACATCCCGCTGAGCGAACTCGTCGTATGGGAGACGCACGTCGGCGACTTCAGCAACGACCCGCACAGCGGCATCCCCGCCGAGCATCGCGGCACCTACCTGGCGTTCACCCACGACGAGACGAGGGTGGACGACACCAGCGAATTCCCCACATGCATGGCGTATCTGCGGCGTCTCGGCGTCACCGCCGTGCAGCTGATGCCGATATTCGACTTCGGCTCGGTGGACGAGGCCGCCGCGCGCGAAGCCTCCAAGCCGGACGCCGACCCCGCGCGCAAACCCTTCAACTGGGGTTACGATCCGGTCAACTACAACGTTCCCGAAGGCTCCTACAGCACCGACCCGTTCGACGGCGCCGTGCGCATCCGCGAATGCAAGCGGATGATCCAGGCATTGCATCGCAACGGCTTCAAGGCCATCATGGACGTGGTCTACAACCACATGTATTCCGTCGACAACTGGCTGGAGCGCATGGTGCCGGGCTATTTCTGCCGCCGATACGCCGGCGGCGCGCTCTCCAACGGTTCCGGCTGCGGCAACGACATGGCCTCCGAACGGCCGATGATGCGCAAATACATCGTCGATTCCGTGGAATATTGGGCGCGCGAATACCATATCGACGGCTTCCGATTCGACCTGATGGGATTGATGGACGTCGACACCATGAACGCGATACGCACCCGATTGGACGCGCTGCCCGGCGGCGCCGGCATCGTCATGTACGGCGAGCCGTGGGCCGCCGACATGACCGCCGTCCCGCCCGACATCGTGCTCGCCGGCAAACGCGGCCTCGCGCGGCTCGACCCGCGCATCGGATTCTTCAGCGACGATTCGCGCGACTCCATCCGCGGCAACATTTTCCACCATCACAAGCCCGGCTACGTCTCTGGCGCGGCGCGCGAATTCGCGCCGGCCGTCCGCCACGCCGTCGACGCATGGCGTGGCACCGAGGTCGAAACGGCCAGCGTCGGCCAGTTCGTGCAATACGTCTCCTCCCACGACGACCTGACGTTATGGGACAAACTCTGCATGGCCATGCGTTCGGTCGCGTTCGGCCATGTGGGGGAGTTCGGCGGCGGTGCGGGCGCCGATTTCGGCAGCGGCGTCTGGTCGGCCGAATCCGGCCCGACCGACGCCGAATACGACGCCGACCCCAGTCTGAGCGGCGACATCATGGAGGCCAACCGCATGGCCGCCGGCATCGTTCTGATGTCGGCCGGCGTGCCGTTCATGCTCTCCGGCGAGGAATTCGCACGCACCAAGCACGGCTGCGACAACTCATACAACCAGTCGGCCGCGCTGAACTGGCTGGACTGGCGTCGCGCCCGCCGACTCGCCGGCTTGGTCGACTACTACGCCGCGCTGATTCGATGGCGGCGGCGGAATCCGTCGGTGTTCGGTGGGCCGCGCATCGTGCCGCAGCGCGACGACTCCGTGGTCGTGTTCCGCGTGGGCGGCGACTGCGTGACGGTCAACCCCACGAAGCAGATGGCATGGCAGAACGTCTCGGCGCTGCGGGCCGTGAACGACTGGGGGCAGTTCGCGCCGCTCGACGACTCGGCATGGCAGTGCGTGTTCAGCTCGCGCGGGTCCGAGGTGTGCGGCGAGGCGAACTGGGAGAGCTATTCGCGCGGCCATGAGCGGCAGATCGCCATTCCGGCGCGTTCGTTCTGCATCTGGCGGTGCGAGTAGTCGGATTTCGGGTCTATGCGCCCGGTATTCCCCGAATGTTCATGCACTGTTCGCGGGGTTCATCTTTCCGTCGCTCCCAAGCCGTGTTGCGGACGCTTTGACCGGTTAGCGTGCAGGATTAGGGAGCGACGCTCCCTCGACGCGGTGCGCGAGTCGGAATCCAGCAGCGTCCGGTGGTTTCGGCCGTCGTGCTCCGAACGTTCACTTCGCCGTATGAGACGGAAATGAGGTATGAAGTGAACACTCGCAAAGCTTTGAAGGGGACGGTCGCCGCGCTGGTCGCGTCGGCCACGCTGTTCGGCTTCGCCGGTCTGGCCAATGCGACCGAAGGCCAGAGTGCTGCGGAGCTCAAGGAACACGGCGCCGCACAGCGCATCGCCGGCATCTACGGCAACACCACGGCCAAGAACGTCATCCTGTTCATCGGCGACGGCATGGGCGACTCCGAGATCACCGTGGCCCGCAACTACCTGCACGGCGTGAACGGCAGCTTCGACGGTCTCGACAAGATCGGCCAGCCGAACCTGAACAAGGGCGTGGAGACCGGCACCGGCCAGTACACCACGTTCTCGCTGGGCAACAACTCCAACGATTCGCTGATGGCCAAGGACAAGAACGGCCAGCTCACCGGCAGCAAGACCGCCGGCGTGATCACCCCCGTGACCGACTCCTCCGCCTCCGGCTCCGGCTGGGCCACCGGCACCAAGACCTACAACAACGCCGTTGACGTGGATGTCGAGGGCAATCCGCAGCTCAACCTCATCGAGCTCGCCAAGGCGGCCGGCAAGGCCACCGGCAACGTGACCACCGCCGAGATTCAGGACGCCACCCCGGCCGTTCTGGAATCCCACTCCTCCGAGCGCGCCTGCTACGGCCCGCAGGGCAAGTGGGACGGCACCGACAAGAACGGCGACGGCAAGGTCGACCTCGAGGACGCCAAGGCCGCCGGCATCGGCAGCTGCCTCGCCAACCAGCTCAAGGCCAACGGCGGCATCGGCTCCATCTCCGAGCAGCTGCTCGACACCCGTGCCGACGTGACCATCGGCGGCGGCGCCAAGTACTTCAACCAGCTCGACCAGTCCGGCAAGACCCTGTGGCAGGATGCGTCCGACCGTGGCTTCCAGACCGTGAAGTCCGGTGACGTCGACGGCTTCAAGAAGCTCGCCGCAGCCGACCAGAACAAGCCGGTCCTCGCCCTGCTCGGCGACGGCAACCTCCCCACGCAGTTCAACCCGTCCGTGGCCACCAAGCAGGATCCCGCCAAGGACGCCAACCCCACCGAGTGCAGCGTGAACGACAAGTGGCTCGGCAAGCAGGGCGCCTCCCTGGCCGACTTCACCGGCAAGGCCATCGACCTGCTGCGGAACAACAAGAACGGCAAGGACAACGGCTACTTCCTGCAGGTCGAGGGCGCCTCCATCGACAAGCAGGACCACAACGCCAACGCCTGCGGACAGATTGGCGAGACCGACGACCTCGACAAGGCCATCTCCGCCGCGCTGAGCAAGGTCGACCTGAGCAACACCCTCGTGATCGTGACCGCCGACCACGCCCACACCTCCCAGATCGTGGAATCCCAGCCGATCTACGCGCTGAGCACCGTGCTGAAGAACCGTGACGGCTCCAAGACCACCATCTCCTACGGCACCTCCGAGGAGGACCTGTACGGCAATGGTTCCGATACCAGCGGCGACGTCGAGGGCAAGGCCGATCCGAGCAAGGCCCAGGGCAACATGAGCCACACCGGCACCCAGCTGCGCATCGCGGCCTCCGGCCCCGGCGCCTCCCGTGTGGACGGCCTCACCGACCAGACCGACAACTTCTACACCATCGGCCACGCGCTCGGCCTCGCCACCGACAAGGCCGGCCAGAACGAGCTCTCCAAGGGCGCCGAGGTGAAGGCGCAGGACAACAAGAACCAGGTGTTCGACATCACCGGATTCAACGGCGACGCCGTGCTGCGTTACGAGCTCAAGGACAAGGACGGCAAGGTCGTCTCCGCATCCGACGCCTCCACGCCGCTTTCCGGCCTGCGCGTGCAGACCGCCGGCACCACCGTGCTCGATCTGAGCAAGTTCATCACCTCCGATGCCCAGTACAGCCTGACCGTCACCGGCCAGCAGTCCGGTAAGAGCGTGGAGATCAAGTCCTTCAACGGTCCGAACGGCACCGAGGGCAGCGGCAGCGCCCAGGTGACCCCGAACGCCGGCAACAACAGCAAGCCGGCCTCCGGCAAGGTGAACGAGGCCAGCCAGAACGGCCCGCTCGGCAAGACCGGCGCCACCGTGCTCGGCGTGCTGCTGTTCGCCCTGGCCCTGGTGGCCGGCGGCATGGCCGTCAAGTTCGCCCGCTCCCGCAACTGATCGACCGGTGAACGGCCGGCCAATTGATTGATTGGCTGGTTGCTGATTCACTGGCCGTCATCACCTGCTGAAAATCCCGAAATCCGCAATTGGTGGTGCAAAACGGTTGTTTTTCATCGAAAAAACAACCGAAAGGCGCCATGATTCGCGGATTTCGGCGTTTTGGGCCCGTCTTCTCCGACGATTCCCAGCGAGCCTGCAAAAAAATTTCCGAAGATTGGGAATAACAATTGGACTTCCAAAGTTGAGTGGTGTAGGCTCAAGTTTTGGAAAGCGAAAAAGCCTACCGGGCTTCGACGATCGACGCAGTCGGTCGCGGAGGTCGCCGAGGCCGGAAGCTTGAGCGATAAACGTAGAACGAACCTAGACCATAGGAGGACATTATGGGACGCGCAGTTGGTATTGATTTGGGAACCACGAATTCCTGCATCGCCACTCTTGAAGGTGGCCAGCCCACCGTTATCGTGAACGCCGAGGGCGCTCGCACCACGCCGTCGGTCGTGGCTTTCAGCAAGTCCGGCGAGATTCTGGTCGGCGAGGTCGCCAAGCGCCAGGCCGTGACGAACGTCGACCGTACGATCAGCTCGGTCAAGCGCCACATGGGCACCGACTGGACGGTCGAGATCGACGGCAAGAAGTGGACGCCGCAGGAGATCTCCGCCCAGGTGCTGATGAAGCTCAAGAGGGACGCCGAGGCCTACCTTGGCGAGCCCGTGACCGACGCCGTCATCACCTGCCCTGCATACTTCAACGACGCCCAGCGTCAGGCCACCAAGGACGCCGGCAAGATCGCAGGCCTGAACGTGCTGCGTATCATCAACGAGCCGACCGCGGCCGCCCTGGCCTACGGCCTTGAGAAGGGCAAGGAGGACGAGCGCATCCTGGTCTTCGACCTCGGTGGCGGCACCTTCGATGTGTCCCTGCTGGAGATCGGCAAGGACGACGACGGCTTCTCCACCATTCAGGTGCAGGCCACGAACGGCGACAACCGCCTCGGCGGCGACGACTGGGATCAGAAGATCATCGACTGGCTCGTCGGCGAAGTGAAGAACAAGTACGGCGTCGACCTGAGCAAGGACAAGATCGCCCTGCAGCGTCTGAAGGAAGCCGCCGAGCAGGCCAAGAAGGAGCTGAGCTCCTCGACCTCCACCAGCATCTCGATGCAGTACCTGGCCATGACGCCCGACGGCACCCCGGTGCACCTGGATGAGACCCTGACCCGTGCCCACTTCGAGGAAATGACCTCCGACCTGCTGGGCCGCTGCCGCACCCCGTTCAACAACGTGCTTTCCGACGCCGGCATCTCCGTGAGCCAGATTGACCACGTCGTGCTCGTCGGTGGCTCCACCCGTATGCCCGCCGTCAAGGAGCTCGTCAAGGAGCTCACCGGCGGCAAGGAAGCCAACCAGTCCGTGAACCCGGATGAGGTCGTGGCCGTCGGCGCAGCCGTGCAGTCCGGTGTCATCAAGGGCGACCGCAAGGACGTGCTGCTCATCGACGTGACCCCGCTTTCGCTGGGCATCGAGACCAAGGGCGGCATCATGACCAAGCTCATCGACCGCAACACCGCCATCCCGACCAAGCGTTCCGAGGTGTTCTCCACCGCCGAGGACAACCAGCCGTCCGTGCTGATCCAGGTCTACCAGGGTGAGCGTGAGTTCGCCCGCGACAACAAGCCGCTGGGCACCTTCGAGCTGACCGGCATCGCTCCGGCCCCGCGTGGCGTCCCGCAGATCGAGGTCACCTTCGACATCGACGCCAACGGCATCGTGCACGTCTCCGCCAAGGACAAGGGCACCGGCAAGGAGCAGTCCATGACCATCACCGGTGGTTCCGGCCTGCCGAAGGACGAGATCGACCGCATGGTCAAGGAAGCCGAAGCCCACGAGGCCGAGGACAAGAAGCGCAAGGAGGACGCCGAGACCCGCAACCAGGCCGAGTCCTTCGCCTACCAGACCGAGAAGCTCGTGAACGACAACAAGGACAAGGTCTCCGACGAGGTCGCCAAGGAGGTCACCGACAAGGTGAACGCCCTGAAGGAAGCCCTCAAGGGCGACGACATCGAGAAGATCAAGTCCGCCCAGACCGAGCTCATGACCTCCGCCCAGAAGATCGGCGAGGCGCTGTACTCGCAGCAGGGTGCCGCAGGTGCGGCCGGCGCTGCGGGTGCCGCTGGCGCCGGTGCCGCCGGCTCCGCCTCCAACGGTGGTGACGACGACGTGGTGGACGCCGAGGTCGTGGACGACGATGACGACAAGGACAACAAGTAATCATGTCTGAGTTCAACAAGGACGATTACCTGAACGACATGGAGGATGCCGAGTCGCTGAAGAACGACCCGGCATCCGCCGGCTCTGCCGCCGCTTCCTCTTCGGAAGCCCCCGCCGACAAGGGTGACAAGACCGCCGCCGACGCCTCGAAGGGCGCCGATGCCGCTGACGCCAAGGCCGGTTCCGCCGATGCCAAGGCCGACGACGCCGACGAGCTCACCCCGCTTGGCAAGGCCAAGAAGGAGGCCGCCGACTACCTCGAGGCCCTGCAGCGCGAGCGTGCGGAGTTCATCAACTTCCGCAACCGCAGCGCCAAGGAGAAGGACGTCTTCCGCCAGCACGGCATCATCGACGTGCTGACCGCGCTGCTGCCCGCACTCGACGACATCGACCGCATCCGCGAGCACAGCGAGATGGACGACTCCTTCAAGGCCGTGGCCGCGAAGATCGACAAGGCCTTCGAGAAGTTCGGCGTGGAGAAGTTCGGCGAGAAGGGCGAGGACTTCGACCCGACGAAGCACGACGCCATCCTGCACAAGCCGGATCCGGACGCTGAAAAGGAGACCGTGGACACCGTGGTCGAGGCCGGCTACCGCATCGGCGACCGCGTGATCCGCGCCGCCCGCGTCGTCGTCGCCTCCCCGCAGAACTGACCTTCCCTCCCAAGAGGCGTTATAGAAGTCCTTTGCCGGCAACCCCAATCAATACGGGCTGCCAGCAAAGGAACATCGCAGCGAATACGGCTGTACCCAAGAGGGAGGACGGCATGCATTGCGCGATGATAAACGCCACGAGTGTGGGGCAGGGGCTGGCATGTCGAGACCGTAAAGACTCGGCCTGAGCGGCCCGGAGCGTGTCGCGATATGCCTGCCCCTGCCCCACACGGTCTTATATCCGTAACTTTTTCAAGGCGTATTTCCAATAATCACTATCAGTTTTAGAAAGGAGACATGGAGATGGCTGAGAATGAATGGCTGAACAAGGATTTCTATAAGGTCCTCGGTGTCTCCAAGGACGCTTCCGAAGAGGAGATCACCAAGGCCTACCGCAAGCTGGCCCGCAAGTACCATCCCGATCTCAACAAGACCAAGGAGGCCGAGGAGAAGTTCAAGGACATCTCCGAGGCCTACGATGTGCTGAACAACAAGGAGCAGCGTCAGAAGTACGACGCCATCCGCCAGTTCGGCATGGGCGGCGCGCGCTTCGCCGGCGGCTCCGGCCAGGGCGGCTTCGACGCCAGCGGCTTCTCCGACATCTTCGGTTCGATGTTCGGCGGCGGTGCGGGCGGCCCGCAGGGCTCCTCGCGCATCCGCTTCTCCACGGGCGGCCAGGGCGGCCCCGATCTCAACGACATCTTCCAGGCGTTCGGCGGCGCGGCCGGCGCGGGCGGTCCGGGCGCCGGATTCGGCGGCGGCCGCAGCAGCTATCGCGAACCGCAGGAGCCGGTGCGTGGCAAGGACCGCAACTCCAAGATTAACCTGACGCTGCGTCAGGCGGTCAAGGGCGCCACGGTCTCGCTGAGCGTGGATGGCGGCAAGTTCAAGACGCATATCCCCGCCGGCGTGAAGGACGGCCAGAAGATTCGTCTGGCCGGCAAGGGCCACGCGGGCCAGTATGGCGGCGCGCATGGCGACCTGTACCTGGCCGTGCATGTGAAGTCCGACCCGAAGTTCAGCATGTCGGGCCGCGACATCGTCATGGACCTGCCCGTCACCGTCGCCGAGGCGGCGCTGGGCGGCAAGGTCTCCGCCAAGGACATCGACGGCAACGTCGTCACGTTCAAGGTGCCCGCCGGTTCGTCCAGCGGCGCCGAGGTCCGTCTCAAGGGCAAGGGCGTGGCCAGCCCGCGCGGCAACGGCGACCTGGTCGGCCGCGTGATGATTCAGGTGCCCGAGGGCCTGGGCTTCAAGCAGAAGAAGACGCTGAAGGAATTCGACGCCGCCAGCAGCGATTTCGCCGATCGCGTCGCGTCCGAACGTCTTGGCGAATAAGACGCGGTGATCGATTATGGCAAGGATCGCACCGAAGCTTCGCAAGGCGTACACGATGTGCGCCCAGGCCCTCGTGGCCGAGCGCGTCAGTCTTGACGCCGCCGAGGAGCTCGGTCTGAACGTCGATTTTCCGATCTTCAGCGTCGGACAGGCCGGCGAACTGGCCGACATCCATCCGCAGACGCTGCGGCAGTACGACCGTCTTGGGCTGATCGTGCCGCAGCGTACGCCGGGCGGGGCCCGACGTTATTCGCTGCGTGACATCGACAGGCTTTCCCAGGCTCAGCGCATGAGCCAGGAGGAGTCCATCAATCTCGCCGGCATCACGAGGATTCTCCAGCTGATGGAGGAGAACCGCCAGCTCAAACGGCAGAACCGCCAGCTGCGTCGCCGTATGGAGGGCAACGTCGTGTTCGAGGCGGGTGCCGACGGCGAGGTCATCGAGGTGCAGCGCGTGCGCCGCGTGCGCGAGCCGTCGCCGTACCGACGCACCATCCTGCAGATCACCGCACGATGATCCGCCGCCGATTATCGGCATACGCTCCTATCTGCTTGTCCGCGCGCGTTTTCGCGTGGTTCTCAACGCCGGTCGTTCCGCGACGACCGGCGTTTTTTCATTGTGCGGCAGGGCGCGACGTGATCAGACGTCCACCGGGTGCGGCTGGGCGCCGGTGTGGACGAGGTTGAGCGACCGCACCGTGCTGGGTGGCATGCCGTAGTGCTTGCGGAACAGCGTGGAGAAGTAGCTGGCGTTCGGATAGCCGATCATTTCGGCCACGCGTTGCACGGGGATGTCGGTGTTCGACAGCGCCTTGTACGCGTGCTCCATGCGGTAGGCGATGAGGTATTCGTTCGGCGTCATGCCCATCGCGGCCTTGAACGACCGGATGATGTAGCTCGAGTGCAGATGGAACGCCTCGGAAAGCGTGGCCGAGGTCACGTTCTCGCTGAAATGGTCATCGAGATGGCGACGTACCTTTTCGGCCAGCTGGAACGTGGTCGACTCCTCCTCGCCCATGATCTGCACGGTCTGCAATACGTCGAGAAACAGCTGCTGCGTCGGCCAGAAATTGTTCCGCATCGCGCTCGTGCTGGCGGAGAACAGGCGGTTGAACAGCGAATACAACGGCTGCGGCTCCTCGATTCGCCGCTGTCTGAGCAGATACATCGTCGGCTGCGGCGTGTGATAATGCAGGATCGGCACGTCGATCGACGAGCGCATGGGCGTCGGTTGCGGCCCGACGTCCCATGCGCTGGTGGCGGCGAAGTGCAGCCAGTAGTATTCCGTGGTCTCCGCGGTCGACTTCCATGAATAATGATGATGATTCGGCAGCAGAACGACGCTTTCGCCGGCGTCGACGGTCATGTTGTTGCCGTCCTCGGCGATGAACAGCCGGCCGTGCGTGACGACGATGAAGATGAAATACGGCAGCGTGCTGCGGTCGGGGTGCCGGTCGCCCGGCTGGAACACCGCGTAGTCGCCTTCGATGAAGGTCGGCGACGGAATGCACGATATCGATATGAATTCGCTGTTCATAGGTGCTCCTTCGAACGGTCGGGTCGCTGCCGGAGATGACGCTGCCGCCGGTCGGTGCCGCATCGTCGGATGATTCCGTCGAATCCACCGTTGCGCACGCGGTTGCGCACCTGAGCGGCAAGGTTCCGGCGGTTTCCGCGTTGTCCGCCGGTGCATGCGCGGTCTATCATAAGGCGTGATGCGCGGCGTCGGGCAGTGTCATATCTCAAAAGACTTTGTCATGATAGCAAAAGGAAAAGGCTTTTCGCAAACGCGAAAATAATTAATATGATTTTCGACAAACGTTCGCAACGAAAGCGAGAAAACTATGAGCAGCAACGTTAGCTCCTCAGTGAAACTTTCTGTGAGGGAGAAAATCGCATACTCCTTCACTGATATGGCAGGCAACCTGCTGTACGTGACGATCTCGTCGTACATCATGTACTTCTACACCAACGTGTTCCACATCCCGGCCGCAGGCGCCCTGGGTGCGGGCACCATCCTGCTGGTGGCGCGCTTCGCCGACGCCATCTCCGCGGTCGTCTGGGGATCGATCGTGGACCACACCAACACCAAGTGGGGCCAGAGCCGTCCGTGGTTCCTGTGGCTGTGCATTCCGTTCGCCGTCACCGTGTTCATCGCCTTCACCGCCCCGAGCCTGCCGGAAGGCGCCCCGAAGTTCTGGTACGCGCTGATCACGTACATCCTCGCCGCCGGCGCCGTGTACACCGGCATCCAGACGCCCATCACCGCCATCCTGCCGAACCTCACCGACGACCCGGTTGAGCGCAACAACGCCAACTCCTTCCGTATGGCCGGTGGTCAGATCGGCTCCTTCATCACCTCGTCCTTCACCATCCCGCTTGTCGGCTTCTTCGGCGTGAAGTTCGGCGGCGGCGACAAGACCGGCTTCATGATCGTCACCGCGATCTGGGGCATCGTCGCCATCATCCTGCTGCTCTTCTCCTTCAAGAACCTCACCGAGCACAACTACCGTCCGGAACTCAACAAGCCGATTCCGCTCAAGGACTCCCTCAAGGCCGCCAAGGGCAACTGGCCGTGGATCATCCTCGTCGTCGCCTTCGTCATCTACTGGGTCGCCCAGTCCACCCGTAACGGCGTCTCCACCTACTACGCCCAGTACGTGCTCAACAACCGCGACCTGACCTCCATCTTCAACGGCGTGCAGGTGCTCGGCCTCGTCGGCACCATCGCCATGCCGATCCTCGCCAACAAGCTGAAGAACAAGACCCTCACCATGCAGATCGGCCTCATCATCGGCGGACTCGGCCAGGCCCTCATGCCGCTCGCCGGCCACAACGTGCCGCTGCTGGTCATCTTCTGGACCGTCGGCGTGCTCGGCGCCGCCATCGCCATCGGCATGCCGTTCGGCATGCTCGCCGACACCGTCGACTACGGCGAATGGAAGACCGGCGTCCACGCCGCAGGCTTCCTGACCGCCGTCGGCTCCGCCTTCTGCATCCAGGTCGGCTCCGGCTTCGGCGCCTTCCTCCCGCTCGAGATCATGGGCGCCGCCGGCTACGACGCCAATCTCGAAGTGCAGTCCGCCAGTGCGCAGTCCGCCATCAGCTTCTGCTTCATCTGGCTGCCGGTGATCGTGTACATCATCGTCGGCGTGATCATGTGCTTCTACCGCAAGTTCGAGAAGATGGAGCCGCAGATCAAGGCCGAGCTCGCCGAGCGTCACGCCAAGGCCGAAGCCGCCGCCAAGTAAGGCAGATATTTAAGGAACATCCATGACGTATTCAGCACCCAAGGTCGAGGTCACCTCCGCATTCTGGAAGAACTACCGCGACCTCGTCGCCAAGAAGGTCCTGCCCTACCAGTGGCAGGTCATCACCAACCAGATCGAGGTCGACCTCCCGCTCGACCCCGGCGGCAACCCCACCACCGGCGACACCCTCAGCTACGCCGTCGAAAACCTCAGGATCGCCGCCGACCAGGCCGAAGGCAAGTTCCACGGCATGCCGTTCCAGGATTCCGACGTCTACAAGTGGCTCGAATCCGCCGCCTACGCGCTGCAGGACCACGACGACGCCGACCTCAAGGAGATCGCCGACGGCGTGGTGGATCTCATCGCCGCCGCCCAGCAGCCCGACGGCTACATCGACACCTTCTTCCAGATCAAGTGGCCCGACCGCAAGTTCGCCCGCATCCAGCAGTCCCACGAGCTCTACACCATGGGCCACTACATCGAGGCCGGCGTCGCCTACTACGAGGCCACCGGCAACGAAAAGGCCCTCGACATCGCCAGGAAGATCGCCGCCTGCATCGGCGAGCACTTCGGCGACGAGGCCGGCAAGGTGCACGGAGCCGACGGCCACCCCGAGATCGAGCTCGCGCTCGCCCGCCTCGCCGAGGTCACCGGCGAAAGCAAGTACGCCGAACTCGGCCGCTGGTTCCTCCATGTGCGCGGCAAGGACCCGGAGTTCTACGACAAGCAGAACAAGGCCGACGGCTGGGACCGCGACTTCTTCGAACAGATCAAGTACCTGCCCCGCACCTACTACCAGGCCGCCGAGCCCGTGACCAAGCAGCAGGACGCCGAGGGCCACGCCGTGCGCGTGATGTACCTGTGCACCGGCATGGCGCACATCGCCCGCCTCACCGGCGACGACAGCCTGCTCAAGGCCTGCCACACGTTCTGGGAGAGCGTCGTGCACAAGCGCATGTTCGTCACCGGCCAGATCGGCACCACCAAGGAAGGCGAGTCGTTCACCTACGACTACGACCTGCCGAACGACGCCGAATATGGCGAGACCTGCGCCTCCGTGGGCATGAGCTTCTTCGCCCGCCGCATGCTCGAGCTCGAGCCCAAGGGCGAATATGGCGACGTGCTCGAAAAGGAGCTGTTTAACGGCTCCATCGCCGGCATGGCGCTCGACGGCCGCCACTTCTACTACGTCAACCCGCTCGAGGTGGACCCGCGCAAGCTCAAGGGCAACCCCGACTTCCGCCACGTGCTCGCCGAACGCGCCGGCTGGTTCGCCTGCGCCTGCTGCCCGGCCAACCTCTCGCGACTCATCGCCTCCGTGGATCGCTACATCTACGCGGTGCAGGACGACGGCACCATCCTCGCCGACCAGTTCATCGCCAACAAGGCCACGTTCCAGGGCGGCGTGGTGATCGAGCAGCGCAGCAACTTCCCGTGGGAGGGCCACGTCGAATTCACCATCGACAACCCCGAAGGCGCCGAATTCCGCTTCGGCATCCGCATCCCCGCATGGTCCAAGGGCGCATTCACGCTCGCGGTCAACGGCGAGGAGACCAGCGTGGAGCCCGAAGACGGCTTCGTGTACTTGCCCATCGCCAGCGAGAAGACCGACATCGCCCTCGATCTCGACATGACCGTCAAGGAGCTGCGTGCCAACACCCGCGTGGCAGAGGATGCCGGCCGCGTGGCCGTCACCCGCGGCCCGCTCGTCTACACCGCCGAATCCGCCGACAACGACGGCGACCTGTGGCTCTACGCCATCAAGCCCGGCTCCGGCACCTACGAATTCAAGCCCGAACTCCTCGGTGGCGTCGGCACCATCACCGAACAGGGCGTGCGCGAGATCCAGGACGAATCCGACGACCTCTACCTGCCCGCCGGCTCCCAGAAGACCGAGGCCGCGACGGTGAAGTTCATCCCGTACTACGCATGGGCCAACCGCGGCGAGGGCCAGATGCGCGTATGGCAGAGGACCGTCTGACCTGCGTCAGGGGTCGGAGGGGATATGCATTACTCGACACACTCAAGGCCGTTCGGCCAAGCCTACGGTCGAGCAACGCATATCCCCTCCTCCGTTTCTTGGGTCAGTGCCGGATTGAAGGGTAGTTCGGCCGGGGAAGCTTCGCTTCCCCAAGCTTACGGTCGAGCATCATATATCTCGGCCTTTTGCGTCTGTAATCCGAGTGCGGTTGGAGCGTGATTTTTACATCGGCAGGGTGGATTCGCGCTGGACCAGACGGCACGAAATGCTTTCCACGCCGTGATGGGGCCGCCCGTTGATGGCGTCGATCAGCGCACGCGCCGCCACATGCCCCAGTTCCTCCGGGCAGTTGTCGATGCTCGTGAGCGGCGGGTCGGCGTCCGGCGCCAGCATATCGCGGTTGTCGTGGCCGATGACCGCCACCTGCGAGGGGATGCTGATGCCGCGTTCCTTGAGCACGTCCATGCAGCCGCGGGCGATGCCGTCGCACTGGCAGACCACGGCGTCGAAATCCACGTTCTGGTCCAGCAGCAGTCGTGTGGCCGCGCGACCCCACGATTCCGTCCACTGCGAGAAACGAACCGGGCCCGCCGGCTCCAATCCGGCCTCATGCAACGCCTTCAGCGAGCCGTTGAGACGGGCCTGCGCCGAACTCGGCGATCCCAGCAGCAGATTATGCGCGTTCGGCGTCGTATCGCTGCCGCCGATGATGGCGATCTTGCGCTTGCCGCACGACAGCAGATGATTCACCGCCATCTCGCCGGCCTCGACGTTGTCGCATACGACGGAGCAATCGTCCGCGTTGTCCGACGGCGCGTACACGTAGACCACCGGCACGTTGTCCGGCACGTCGAGATGCGGACGCGGGTCGGTTTCGTCGCCCACGATCAGCAGGCCATCGACGTTGCGGGACAGCAGGAACGACAGATGATTGCGTTCGAGCAGCGCATCGCCGCGCGCATTGCACAGCAGCACCGTGTTCGAGGTGACGCCGAACTCGTCCTCGGCGCCCAGCAGGATCGGCGTGCAGAAGCGGCCGGTCAGATCGGATGTGATGACGCCAATCGAATTCGTACGTCCGGAAATCAACGACTGCGCCTGCGCATTGGGAATGTATGACAGCTTTTCCGCAGCTTCCTGAACCCGTCGTCGTGTGGCATCGCTTACGCGCGGCTGATTGTTCAGAGCCTTCGAGGCCGTGGCCAGCGAAACCCCGGCCGCAGCCGCAACTTCGGCCAAAGTGGTCTTGCGCGTGCCAGAATGAGGTGGTTCTACTGCAGTCATTCCCATGCTTTCTCAAGTTTCGTTCATCGTCATTGTAAACGAAAGGGGTTGTCTTCTCTTCGGCGGTGTCCGTTCCTTACAGCTTTTCCTTGATTTTCCCGTGTTTCCGCTGGCGTGGGCGAAAATGACGAGGGAGGGGGTATTCGTGCGGCGACGATGCATGCGGTGTGTCGGAGCCGTGATGCTCCCATGGTGGAAAATGGTTTTCGCGCCCGACCGTATGAGAATCAGCATTCGGTGACGTTGACGGCAAGGCCGCCGCGCGATGTCTCCTTGTACTTGCTCTTCATATCGAGGCCGGTCTCCTTCATCGTACGAATCGCGGAATCCAGCGACACGATATGCGAACCGTTGCCCAGCAACGCCATGCGAGCCGCATTGATGGCCGTGTTGCTCGCCATCGCATTGCGTTCGATGCACGGAATCTGCACCAGGCCGCCGATGGGGTCACACGTCAGGCCAAGATTATGTTCGATGCCGATCTCGGCCGCGTTCTCCACCTGCTTCGGCGTGCCGCCCAATACGGCGCACAATCCCGCCGCCGCCATCGAACAGGCCGACCCCACCTCTCCCTGGCACCCCACCTCGGCGCCGGAAATCGACGCATTGCGCTTGAACAGATACCCGACCGCGGCCGCCGTAAGCAGGAAATCAACGACCCCCGTGGGATTCGCGCCGTCGACCAGCCACCAGTAATAATGCAGCACCGCCGGAATGATGCCCGCCGACCCATTCGTCGGCGCCGTGACGATACGACCGCCGCCGGCGTTCTCCTCGCTCACGGCCAGCGCGAACAAATCGACCCATTCGGCGTCCGACGCGCGCGACAGCAGCATATTGCGGTCGGTGTGACCGTCGAAGATATCGGCGCTGCGCGGCTTCAGCCGCTGATACACCGTCGCCGCGCGCCGCGGCACATGCAGCCCGCCCGGCAGTGTGCGCTCCGTGCTCGTGCAGCCGTTGCGCACGCAGTCGCGCATCGTCTTCCACACGGAATACAGCTTCACGCGCGTCTCCTCCTCCGGGCGGAACGCGGCCTCGTTGCGCCACACCACGTCGGCGATCGACAGCCGTTCGCGCTCGCAGATGGCGATGAGCTCGGCGGCGGAGGAGAAGGGGAACGGCACGGTCACGCCGTTGTCATCGGCGTTGTCGTCGTTGTGCCCGGCTCCGGCATTGCCGCTGCCGCCGCGTCCCTTGCCCCGGACCTTGCTCTGCAGCTCGTCCTCATAGGCGATGAATCCGCCGCCGATCGAATAGATGACGTCCTCGACGATCAGATGGCCGTCGGCGTCGAGCGCGCGGAACAGCATGCGGTTCGGATGCAGGCGCGGCGCATGCCAGGTGTCGAATTCGATGTCGGAACGGTCGAACGGAATCTCCTTCGTGCCGGCGAGCAGCAAACGGCCGGAATCCGAGCAGCGGTCCAGATCGTGGAGCACGTCGTCGGGGTCGACGGTCTCGGGCTGCTTGCCCTCGAGACCGGCGAGGGCGGCGCGGTCGGTGCCGTGCCCAAGGCCGGTCTGCGCGAGCGAGCCGTACAGCGTCACATGCACGCGGGCGGTTTTCGCCAGCAGGTCGCGCTCGACGAGCGACGAGACGAAGGCGCAGGCGGCCCGCATCGGGCCGACGGTATGCGACGACGACGGTCCGATACCGACGGAGAACATATCCAATGTGCTGAGCATCAACGCCTCCCTTGCCCAACGGCATTCCTGCAATATTCCTGCAATCGTCATATGCGCCTGTTTTGTCTGATTCGGTGCCGACGAAACCACCGGAATCCGAACTAGACTGAGTTCTAGCCGCACACTGTATCGGGAAAACCGTTCGGTTGGGTTACGACGCATGCCGTGGAGTGATGTCGTCGATACCGACATCGGAGTACGGCGGGCATGGCATCGCGGCATTGCGACGCATGGTGCGAGACAGGACGCGAAACACGAGGTGCAAAGGAGAGCGCAGTGGCTGGAAAACGACTGGTCAGAAGGCGTGGAATCGGAACCGCGATCACCGGCGTGGCGATCACCGGCGGCGTGGCGGCCGGCATCGGTGCGTGGGCACTGGCGCCGCGTTCGCTCATCGACTTCCGGCAGAACAAGGTGCCGGCCATCCCGCATGTGAAGTACGCGCATCGCGGCCTGCACGACGCCGGTTCGGGCCTCGACGTCGGCACCGTGAACGAGCGTTGCGCCTACGTCGACCTGGCGCGTCGCTGCGCCATCAAGGCGGGATACGCCGATGAATCGTTCGAGGGACCGGTGGCGCCGGAGAATTCGCTCGCGTCGTTCGCCGCGGCATGCGTGGCCGGCTATGGCATCGAACTCGATTTGCAGCTCACCCGCGACGGGCAGGTCGTGGTCGTGCACGACGCCGACCTGAAGCGCGTCGCCGGCGATCCGAGGAAGATCAAGGATCTGACGTATGAGGAGCTGAAGAACATCCCGCTGTTCCCCGCGCCGGCGAAGTCGGGCGACGCCGCGGCCGTGGCGCGCGGCGACGGCAGGTGGGACGAGCGGCCGGAAGGCTACTACCAGCATGTGCCGCTGTTCTCCGACGTGTTGGACGTCGTCGGCGGGCGCGTGCCGCTGATCGTGGAATACAAGTTCGACGATTACGGCTGGGATGACGCCGCCGAGGAACTGATGGAGAAGGGCGACGAACTGCTGCAGGCGTATCCCGGCGCGTACGTGGTCGAATCGTTCCATCCGGGCGCGGTGAACTGGTATCGCAAGCATCGGCCGTCGGTGAACCGCGGCCAGCTTGCCGAAAACGTCGCGTTCGGCAAGGGCGACTGGCGTGAATGGCTGTGCGGGCTGCTGGCGTTCAACTGGCTGGGGCGTCCCGACTTCGTGGCGTACGACTGGCATGGCGGCGACCTGCCGCAGGTGCGCTTCGCCCGCAAGCTCGGCGCGAAGACCGTGTCGTGGACGGTGCGCAGCTCGTTGGAATTCCAACGTTCCGACGCGTACTTCGACTACATGATCTTCGAGGCCTTCGTCCCGGGGGTCTAGCGGGCTTCGCGTTCTCGAGTACCCCATTTGTGCACGAATCGGCAGATAAGCGGATATAAGTGCATTCAGCATGTGCACGAATCGTCAGATATCTTGGTATTTGAAGGTTTGTCTTGTGAAGGGCATTGCATGAATCGACAGATATCGCGATATCTGCCGATTCGTTTCTGCGCGAATCCCACGATAGGTCGGTATTGGGCGATTCGTGTAGACGAAAACATCCGATGAATCGTCAAATATGAATGCATCCCACCATTCGTGAAAATTCGAATCATGAAATGGACGCGTATCTGGTGATTCGTGAGCAGCGGGAATGCGGGACCGTTGTGAGCCGAAGGAATGTGGAACCGCGGGGCAGATCGTTTCCTGCGTTGGCGATATCGCCCGATGTTACTTGTGGTAGGGCTCGCCGGCGTTGATTTTGTAGGCGCGGTAGATCTGCTCCGCCAGGACCATGCGCATAAGCTGATGCGGGAACGTCATCTTCGAGAAGCTGAGCAGATAGTTCGCGCGTTTGAGAATCGCGTCGTCGAGGCCGATGGAGCCGCCGATGACGAACTGGATATGACTGGTGCCATGCAGGCCGAGGTCGTTGATGTGTGCGGCGAACTGTTCGGATGAGAGCTGTTTGCCGTTGATGGCGAGGGCGATGACGTAGGCGTCGTCGCGCAGGTGCTTGGCGATGCGTTCGCCTTCCTTGGATTTGATGAGCCGTTCGACGCCGTCGCTGGCGTGTTCGGGTGTTTTCTCGTCGGCCACCTCGATGATGTTGAATTTGCAGTAGCGGCCGAGACGCTTGGCATATTCCGCGATGCCGTCGCGCAGATAACGTTCCTTGATCTTACCCACGCCGATGATGTCGATTCGCATAGGGCCCAAGTGTAGTGGATTAATAGAGCGTCCTCGTCGCCGCAGAAGGTTCGGCGTACTCTTGTACGCCTTCACCGTCCGCGCCTAGAGGCCGCACGCATTAATCCGCTGCGACGGCGCAGCCGCCACCCACCCGGCTGAAGGCGTGCCACCTACTGGGGGCGGCGTCGATTAATGTGTGCGTCTTCAAGGTGCAGAGGGTGAAGGCGTACATAAGGTACGTCGAACCCTCTGCAACGCGAAAGACGCTCCATTAATCGACGACGCCATAAAGGCGGTCGCCGGCGTCGCCGAGACCCGGCACGATATACGCCTTGTCGTTGAGGTGATCGTCGACTGCTGCGACGACGACCTTGAAGTTGATGGCGGGGTCGACTTCCTGCTCGAGGCGCTTGAGGCCTTCGGGGGCGGCGAGCACGTCGATGCAGGTGATTTCGCGGGCGCCGCGCTCGGCGAGGTAGTGGATGGCGTCGATCATGGTGCCGCCGGTGGCGAGCATGGGGTCGACGAGGAAGACGTGGCGGCCGGTGAGGTCGTCGGGCAGACGGTTGGCGTAGGTGATGATCTGGAGGGTTTCCTCATCGCGCTTCATGCCGAGGAAGCCGACTTCGGCGGTGGGGATCATCTTTGCCATGCCGTCGAGCATGCCGAGTCCGGCGCGCAGAATCGGAACGATGATGGGGCGCGGGTTGGCGAGCTGCTTGCCGACCATGGGGGCGACGGGCGTTTCGATGGGCTTGTCTTCAACGAGAATGTCGCGCGTGGCCTCGTAGGCTTCGAGCATGACGATCTCGGTGACGAGTTCGCGGAAGGTGCTGGACGGCGTGTTCTTGTCGCGCAGCACGGTGAGCTTATGATCCACCAGCGGGTGGGAGACAACATGCAGTTCCATAGTCATACTGCCCAGCTTAGTGGGTGGGATGGTGCGTACACGCTGCCTTGTGCGGTCGGGATGCGAGTTTTGTGGTTTTGCCCGCTGATATTCGTCGTGATGGAGCCGGTTTGGGGCTGGAATCGACGGTGGGGATGTTTGCAGACCGCAAAACTGGCGTATCGGGAAACTGCCGTATCGGGACCGATATATCGGGACCGCCGTATCGGGAAACCGATTGGGGGAGACTGGCCGAGTGAGCCGTGTTGGGTAGAGTTGGGCGCATGTGTGGCGAATATCGGCGAATCAGTGATCGGCGGATGATGGACGAGGCGTTGGCGTTGGCGGCCGAGGCGGCCGAACACGGCGACGTGCCGGTGGGTGCCGTGGTGGTGGATGCGTCCGGCGCGGTCATCGGCCGTGGACGGAATCGTCGCGAGGAGGGCGGCGACCCGCTGGCGCATGCCGAGGTGGAGGCGATGCGCGAGGCCGCGTTGGCGCGGGGGAGTTGGAATCTGAGCGATTGCACGCTGGTGGTGACGTTGGAGCCGTGCCCGATGTGTGCCGGCGCGGTGCTGACGGCGCATGTGGGTCGTGTGGTGTTCGGCGCGTGGGACGCGAAGCTGGGGGCGTGCGGTTCGGTGTGGGATGTGCTGCGCGACCCGCATGTGGGCTCGATGCCCGAGGTGGTGGGCGATGTGCGCGAATCCGAATGCCGTGCGCTGCTCACCGATTTCTTCGCCGGGAAGCGATGAATGTGCCGCCGAACGGGCCGATATTGGTAACACCGGCGAAACCGAGGGGCAATGGGAACTGTGGTTTTCCCTCGTAGGTTGTGAATCACAACGGCGGACATGAATCCGACGATGGGCTGTAATTCGCGATTCGTGATTTTGCGATTCGCAGTCGGAGATTCTCTGGCCGACGTTGCGCGACTCAGATATGAGGGGAGATGAGCGCGATGGACGAGATGATGGTCAGCCGGATCGATATCTTCCGGTTCGTGGCGGACAGGTTCTTCGCCGCCGTGCCTGCGAAGTCGGCGAAAACCGTGACGTCTGCAAAATTCGCATCTGTGAAATCCATGCCTGCGAAATCCATGATGCACGCCGTGGCTTCGCCGGCTGCGAAACATGTGTCGGCCGCGGCTCCTTCGCCACGTACGATTCACGTCACCGTCACCATGCCGGCCGACGACGTCGCCGAGGAATCCTCGGTGGCCGCCGGTTCCATGGTGAAGTGATTGCCATGGTGAAGCGGTCCTTACGGTGAAGTGATCTGCGATGACCATATTGATTCTTGCCGTTCTTTGGCGTTCGCTGCACGAGTTCGCCAAGGGGCGGCATCCTTCGTTGCGGTGAGGGGCGGCCGTTGCGGCCGGTCGAGAGGCCATGCGGACCGGATACCGTCACAGGAGGATTGCCGCCCATGACGCGACGGCCTGCCGAGGCCATGCATCCGAAACGTCTGCCGGCACGTCTGCGCCCGTGCCCGATGATGCCCGAATTGCGGGCAAAACCGCATGAAACCGCGCCTGTTGTTGGTGCAGCGCCTTAAGATGAACCCCATGGATCAGAAAGACGTACTCAAGAATCTGCAGCGCGACCACGCCGAGGAGCTCAAGCTCGCAGCGAAGCGACTCAAGGGCACCGCGCGGCATACCCGCATCATCGAATCCCCCGCGCTGTCGGCCATGACCGGCCATAAGATTCTGCTCAAGCCGGAGAACCTGCAGGTCACCGGCTCGTTCAAGATCCGTGGCGCCTACAACAAGATCGCATCGCTTTCCGAAGAGGAGCTGGCCTGCGGCATCGTGACCGCGTCCGCCGGCAACCACGCGCAGGGCGTCGCCTACGCCGCCCGTGAGCGCGGCGCCAAGGCCACCATCTGCATGCCGCAGATCACCCCGCCGCTCAAGGTCGACGCCACCAAGGCGTACGGCGCCGACGTGGTGCTCTACGGCGACGTGTTCGATGAGGCCGCCGCCAAGGCCCGCGAACTGAGCGAGCAGGAAGGCATGATCTACGTGCCGCCGTTCGACGACTACGAGGTGCTGTGCGGCCAGGGAACCATCGGCCTCGAGATCCTCGACGATGTGCCGGACGTGACCGACGTGGTCGTGCCGCTCGGCGGCGGCGGCCTCGGTGCCGGCGTGGCGCTCGCCATCAAGACGTTCCGTCCGGAGGTGCGCGTGATCGGCGCCATCCCCGAAGGCAGCCCCGCGTTCCTCAATTCGTTCCGCGCCGGCCGTGTGGTCGAGGCCGACCAGGTGATGACCTCCGCCGAAGGCGTGGCCGTGAAGCATCCGGGCGACCTGACGTTCGCGCTGCTCAACGAGTTCCTCGACGATCTCGTCACCGTGACCGAGCGTGACATCAACGAGATGATCCTGCTCATGCTGGAGAAGCACAAGCTCGTGGTGGAGGGCGCCGGCGCCGTCTCGCTCGCCGCGCTCGAGCACCTGAACCTGCGTTCGCGCAAGTTCGCCGCGGCCCCCGGCCCGCATGTGGTCGTGCCGATCGTCTCCGGCGGCAACATCGACACCGTCACCATGGGCGCCGTGATCCAGAAGGGCATGATCGCCCGCGGCCGCATCATGAACTTCGAGGTCGACCTGCCCGATACGCCGGGTCAGCTGGTGAAGGTGGCCACGCTTCTCGCCGAGCATCGTGCGAACGTCATCGCGCTGGACCACGACCAGTTCAAGGCGTCGAACCACTACACGAACGCCGTGGCACTCGGCGTGACCGTGGAGACCAACGGCCCCGATCATATCGACGAGATCCTCGCCGCCCTGCGTGAGGCCGGCTTCCAGCCGCGTCGTGTGTACTGATCGTCATATGTATCGATGTATCGGTTGATATATCGGTGATTCAGGCGGTGATTTGATCGCCGTTTCGTGCCCGAACCGTTCTGCGGTTCGGGCATTATTTGTATCTGATGTCCGCATTGTGGTCCGATGCTGACGTGTGGCGCGTCGCGGGCCGATGCGGGTGTGTCGTGCGTAAGGCCCTGACATATTCGGCATAAGGCGCATAAGGGTGGATACGGGGTGGTGTGCACTGCGGCTGTTGCTTGATGAAAGTCCATCAATGGCGATGGATTTCCTTGTAAATACAGGGATAAGCGGCATCTATCCGATGTCGGGGCGGGCTCGGCGTCGCAATGGGTCAAGGGGAGTCAGGTGTGGGAGTTTGCCTGATAGGGGGTAGGTGATGATATTTCATATAATTAAAAGCTCTTCTGTCGTATGGAATAATGCGATGTCCGCAACACGGGATTTCCCCCCGACAATCGGGTGGGGTGGGTATACTCGGTCTTTGTGCGAGGGGTGACCCGGCGCGATGATACCCGGCGTCGATGGGGTCGCCCTTGCAAATAGGTGTGCAGAGGTTTCTGCAGAGAGAAGACGGAAGAGGTCGGTATGAAGTTTCCGAAGAGTACATCCTCTCGGGGGGGGGGTATGCGTTTCTGGCGTTCGCTGAAGCCCAAGGGCTCGTGGCGTTCGCTGGTCGCCTCGACGGTGGCTGTCTGCACGCTCGGCTCCCTTGCGGTCACCGGCGTGGCCGCGGCGAGTACGTCCGCATCCGAATCGCAGCAGACGGTGTCCGAGCAGACGACGAGCCGGCAGACGGCGGACGCCCGGCAGAGCACGACGCCGTCGACCACCGATGACGCCACGAATTCCATGAAGTCCGATGCCTCCGCGACTCCTACGGAAGCCGCGACGCCGTCCGATACGAAGACCGGCGATTCCACCAAGACGGACGACAAGGCCGCCGCGAAGTCGGACGATACGAAATCAACCGGCACGACGACGAACGATGCCGAGAATTCCGACGCGGCCGGCACCGCGGCATCGGCCAAAGCGTCCAAGGCCGCCGAGGCCACGGCCGCCGACGATGCCGAGCATTCCGACTCCGAACTGGTCGACTGCAAGGCGTACACGGGCGACGACTTCAATCCCAACACGGAATTCAACTCGAAGCCGAACTGCAAGCGCCCGACGACCGGCGTGGACAACAGCATCTTCGACGATTACATCGAGACCGACGACGTGCGCAACCCGGCCGGCACCACCACGAACCTGTTCGACTACTGGTGGTATTCGGAGAACGCCGCCGATGCGCAGTACTACCCGCGCATGTACTGGAAGACCGGCATCAACAAGGGCCATCAGCTCCAGTTCAACCGCGACGCCGCCAGCTGGTCGGACGCCGAATGGAACAAGACCAATCCGGACTACAGCGGCGACATGGACATGTACAAGAAGTACAACTCCACCAGGAACAAGGCCCCTCTGGCGAACGGCCACTACCTTTCCGGCATGGTCTACAACACGCTGGATGACGGCTTCCCGAAGCTTCAGGCCGGACCGACCACCACGGGCCTTCTGCGGGATGAATCGCTGGCGTACCTGTTCAACACATCGGCGCAGAACGGCAAGCGATCGTACACGAACGTGAAGGGCCTGTTCCAGCTCAAGGACGGCTACTACACGTACGACAGCCAGCAGAACTTCGCCTCCTACGACAAGTCCTCGAACTCGTTCCGCCTGTACAAGGGCAAGGCCGTGAACACGAGCTCCAACACCTCCCCCGGCCAGTTCTTCCCGTTCAATACGGCCGCCGACGTGTTCAAGACGTCCAACGGCAAGCCGGTGACGGACTCCTCCGGCAACCTGGTGATGAACGACAGCGTCAAGTCGGCCGGTCCCGCGCTCAACCACTACATGGGTCTGAGCATGAGCAGCCGATTCGTGCAGAAGAACGACGGACGCACCGTCGACGGCACCAACAAGGACGTCACCTACGAATTCTCCGGTGACGACGACGTGTGGGTGTATATCGACGACGTGCTCGTGGGCGACCTCGGCGGTGTCCACGACCGTTCCTCGCTGAACATCAACTTCCACGACGGCACGGTCAGCCGTGCCACCGTGAACAAGAACAACCAGGTGGTGGGTTCCGTCGAGACCACGACGCTCAAGGACCTGTACGCGGCCGCCGGCAAGACGGGCAACGCCGCCAACTGGCGCGGCGACACCTTCGCCGACGATACGTACCACACGCTGAAGTTCTTCTACATGGAGCGTGGTCATCTCGATTCCGACATGGCCCTGAAGTTCAACCTCGTCACCGCTCCGGAGAGCAATATCGTCAAGGTGGACCAGGCCGGCAAGGCCGTGCCCGGCGCCGAATTCACCCTGTACACCACCGATGCCTCGTATCGCGACACGAGGGCGGCCGTCGCCTCGGGAAAGACCGACGAGAACGGCGATCTGGACCTCGTCGACCAGGCCACCGGCGCCCCGATCTTCATGGACGATGTCGTCAAGGACTACGGCACCGACCACTTCATCCTCCGGGAGACGAAGGTACCGGACGGCTACCGGCAGTCGGGCGATATGCATCTCAAATACGAGAAGAACAAATCCACCGGCGCGGGAACGAGCATCGACACCGGCGTGCTCGTCAGCGATCCGAGCACATCCAGCGCGGACGGCAACGCATGGGACACCGGCTCCCTGGCCATGGCCCAGGTGCAGGTGTCCGCTCCCGACGCGGAGAACATGTACTACACCGAGAACGGCACCAGGCATTCGCTTGACGAAGACGATCTCAAGAACGGCACGCTGTTCGCCGTGGTGTTCCAGAAGGACAACGACGGTAAGTGGCGTGGCATCTACGGCAACCAGATCGATGGCTGGAACGTCACCGATTCGGAGAACCAGGGCGGCGAGGCGGACATGCCCGCCGTGATGCAGGCGTTCAGGAAGAGCCCGCACAAGTTCAGCATGTCGTCCAGCGGATCCTACGACGTGCTGCTCAGCGACATGCCGGGCGACATCCGCGACTACTACTACTGGAGCGGCGACGGCGGCGCCGCCAAGTATTCCGTGGGCTACTACTGGTCCTCGGCCGGCGATTCCAAGAGCGTCACCGCCGAGAACACGCATCTGCTGGCCGACGAGGGCAAGGCGTCGTTCACCCGCACCTTCGCCGTGAAGCTCTACGTGACGAACATCCGCAACGCCGTCTCCGTGCAGAAGACCGACGAGAAGGGCAACCCGCTCAACGGCGCCGAATTCGCGCTGTACAAGGCCACCGGCAACGCCGACTGCGACGCCACGACCGCCGAAAAGGTGCAGCAGACCTGCGGCAGGCCGGTCGACACGCTGACCACGGCCGACCACAGGTCGACAAGCACCAACGGCGCCGGCCTCGTGGTGCCGAGATTCAACGGCAACGGCACGTTCCCGAACCACGACGGCGTGATGCTGAGCAACGACTCCACCTACTACATCGTGGAAACGAAGCAGCCGAAGGGCTACCAGCTCAACACCAGGCCAGTGAAGGTCGTCATCAACGACTACGGCGTGTTCGCCGACGCCGGCCAGAAGGACGACGGCGTGACCGTGGTCCGCGGCGTGGGCAACCTCGTGAAGACCATGGCGACCTACGGCGCCTCCGGTTCCGTGGACGGCACACTCACCTGGCTGAAGATGAAGGCGGGCCTGTATTCCAGCGCGGAGGACGAGAACTCCTCGATTCCGTTCGGCGGCACCACCGGCAAGAGCGTGAAGACCGCGAAGGTGGTGAACGGCAAGGTCGTGGACAACGATGAAGCCGATGCCGACACCACGATCCGTGTGAAGTACGGCAGCTCGTCCGCCACCGTGCTCCAGTACGAGCCGCGCACCAGCGGCGGCAACCTCGTGTACGTGACCGACACCGACTATCTGATGCCGACCACCACGCAGGATGCCGCGGAAGGCGCGCCCGGCGTCGGCCGCGTCGATCTGGGCGAGAAGCGGCTCAGCGCGCTCGTCACCGGATCCGTCATGGCCCGCATCGCCGACCAGCCGAACAAGACGGTCGCGAAGTTCGAGTTCCGCAAGGCCATCAAGGGCCGCGATTGGAAGAGCGCCGCCGATGGCGACAGCTTCACCGTCAAGGCCTCGCAGGATGCGAACGTGCCCGCGCCGAAGAACGCCACCGTGACCGTCGACAAGACGACGGGCAACGGGCTCGAAGGCTCCGACTCGTACCAGCACGTGACCTCCGACTTCGGCGACATCACGTACACGACCACCGACCTCGAGGGTGCCGAGTCCAGGACGTTCACCTATACGCTGTGCGAGCTGACCGGCGACGCCGCCAGCGACTGCGTGAACGGCCGGCACTACAACGCCACGAACAAGCTCTTCTACGACTCCAGCCAGTACAAGGCCAAGGTGACCGTGACGCTGCAGGACGACGGCTCGCTGAAGGCCGCCGTGGCATACACGGCCGCCGACGACACCGCACTGGCCGGCGACGATGTGCCGCCGATGTTCGTGAACACGAACGCCGAGACCGCGGCGCTGCCATTCACCGGTGGCACCACCGCCATGAACTGGCTGCTGCTCGGCGCGGCGCTCGCAATGATGGGCCTGCTGTCCGGCGGTATCTACCGCGAGTGGAGGCGACGCCACCAGACCATCAGCCTCTAAGGGGGTTGAACACTCTTCGGGGGGTTAAGGCTCCTAGAATAAAAGGGTGGGTGCGTGAGCGGTCACAGCCGCTCGTCATAACCAAACAGGATTTGCGGATCGGGGAAGGCTCCTGAACGGGCCGGAGCCCTCCGCGATTGCAGAACAGCAACAACCAAACAGGAAGACAGAAAGGGAGAACTCATGAAGATGAGGAAGCTCTTCGCAGGAATCGCCGCTGCAGCCACGCTGCTCGGCGGTCTTGCCCTCGGCGGCGCCACCGCGAACGCGGTCGACGCCGACGCCAACACCGGCGTGGTGACCAGCAACGCCACGTTCAAGTTCACGGTGGAGAACGCCGCCCAGTGGAGCAACCGCTCGCTGAGCTACTACAAGCTCGCCGACTACGTGCAGTACGACTCCAACACCGCCGATGCCACCGCCTCCGCCTACGGCGTGCAGACGGTGAACGGCCACGACGCCGCCATCGAGGCCGCGCTGAAGACCGCCGGCATCACCGTTCCGACCGGCGTCGATCCGATGGCCTACGCCATGGGCCTCGAAACCGGCGGCCTCGACCAGTCCGCCGCCAAGCCGTGGAACGAAGGCACGACCCGCAAGTTCGCCGACGCGCTGAAGAATGCCCTGGTCGCCACTGACCTGACCGTCGCCACGCTGACCGATGCCGCCGACAACGCCAAGACCGTCAGCCTGCCCGCCGGCGTGTACCTGTTCCTCGACACCGCCGCCTCCTCGACGGACAACGATGCCAAGGTTCTGACCGCGCAGTCCGCCGCCATGGTCGTCTCCTCCGGCACGCTCGACAAGACCGACAAGGTCATCACCGACCCGACGACCGCCGCCGAGGTGAACCTCAAGAACCACATCACCACCGTGGCCAAGACCACCGATGACAAGGACAACACCGTCTCAACCGGCCAGGACGTGAAGTACACCGTCACCACCCAGCTGCCTATCACCACCGGCTTCGCCAACTACACCTTCAAGATCGTCGATACGCCCGGCGTCGGCCAGGACGTGAACAAGGACGTCAAGGTCACCGTCGACGGCACCGAGGTCACCGAAGGCACCGACTACGAACTGACCTACGACGACACGACCGATGCCGCCAAGTTCACCGCCGATGGCGCCAAGTCCTTCACCATCGACTTCGCCAAGCTGCTCGCCAACGCCGAATACAACACCAAGCCCTACTACGGCAAGACCGTCGTCGTGACCTACACCGCCAAGGTGACCGCCGACACCGACCCCGTCACCAACGACGTCTCGGTGAACAACAACGGCACCGAGGTCAAGGACCACACCAACCTCACCCTCGGCAAGTTCGACTTCGTCAAGACCGACGCCCAGGGCAACGCTCTCGACGGTGCCAAGTTCACGATCGAGGCCGCCGACGATGACGATACCGACGACGTCGTGCCCGTCACCCCGACCAACGCCGCCGCCGAAGCCGACGCGAACGGCAAGGTGGAGTTCAAGGGCCTCGCCGACGGCCGTTACCTCGTCACCGAGACCCAGGCCCCGAGCGGCTTTGCCAACTTCATGGCCAAGTTCTACGTGACCATCTCCGGCGGAGAGGCCACGGACTTCGAGGGCGCCGACGCCTGGGGTCTTGCCCCGAGCCTGAGCGGCAAGACCGACGATGACACCTACGCCGTGAAGAACGTGCGCAACATCACCGAGCTGCCGAAGACCGGTGCCGCCGGCATCGCCCTGTTCGCAGCCCTCGGCGTGCTGCTCGCCGGCGCCGCGGCCACCGTGTTCGCCAAGTCCCGCAAGGCCAGCCGCATGCTGAACGCCTGATCGCATGATTCCGCAGCCGGCCTGATCGGCCGCGAATCATGAATCATCAGTGGCCGGGAGTCCAATGGATTCCTGGCCACTGGCATCTGTACATCGCCTTCGTGCAATCTCACCAATTTCATGCAAAGGAGCGCCGCCATGGCCAACAAGGAAATCGATTCGGAGATGAAATCCTATCTGGAATCGCTGCCTGCGGTCGAATCGGTGATGAGCGACAGAATCTACTACAGCGAGACGTTCAAGCGTTACGTAGTGCAGCGGTACGCCGCCGGCGACTCTCCCACGCGCATCTTCCGCGAAGCGGGCCTCGGCCCCTCGATCATCGGACGCAAGCGCATCGAACGCTGCATCGCCCGCTGGCACGACCGCGCGGCGGAGCTCGGCGTCGACATCAGCGCGAACGCGGAACCCGTCGCCAAACCGTCCGACTTCGCCGCCATCCCGCAGACGGAGGCCGACATCTCGGCCGAAACCACCGATGATGGTCGTCACCTCGCCGAAATCGAAATGCTGATGCGGCAGCAGGTGCTCCTGCTCGAAAAGATCCGAAGGAGCCTGCATTCGGTGGAGCAGCGACTCAACGCCCTCGAAGCCCGTGGCCATGGTCACGCCGATGCCCGTCGCGACACCGGTGCCGCCGTCGGCACCGATGTTTCCAATCCTGTCGTCTGACTACGTAACCGACTTTCGCTGTTCATCCAAAGGCGTTGCGTGATTCATCTTCCCTCCGCGTTCCGTTGCCGTTGCAACGATAGCGTGGATTCGTATGGCGGATATCCGCCTACGGAATCAATAGGGGAAGAACATGGATCGATTCATCAAACGTATTCAGGGAGGACTGCTGGCGGCGTCGATGCTGCTCGCCGTGGCGGTCATCCCCGTGCAGACGGCGGCCGCCGATGAGGGCGGCTCGCAGCCGTCCGCCGGCGCGGCGTCGCCGTACGCCGGCGTCGTCATCAACGAGGCGTATCTTTCGGGCGGCAGCAAGGGAGCCGCATACAAGAACAAGTTCGTCGAACTGTACAACACGACCGACAAGGACATCAACCTGGCCGGTTCGTCGCTGCAGTACCGTTCGTCTGCGGGCACCGGCGCGGCGAACTCCAGCGCCGACCTCACCGGCACCATCAAATCCAAGGGATACTACCTCGTCAAGGCCGGATCGAACGGCGACAACGGCGCCGATCTGCCGGCGGCCGACGTCGACGCTACCGGCCTGAACGCCAGCGGCACCAAGGGCACGCTGTTCCTCGCCGCCACGACCGACAAGCTCAGCCCCGCGACCGGCGACACCACGGCGAACACGCAGATCGTCGACGCGCTCGGATATGGCGCGACGAACACGTTCGAGAAGGTCGCAGCCACGGCGCCGACGTCCAACACCGACGTCAAGTCGCTTGACCGCACGAACGGCGCCGACACGAACGACAACAGCAAGGACTTCACGCTCAGCGCCACGATCACGCCCGGCAAGGCCAACGTCACCGATGGCGGTTCGCAGCCGAATCCCGACCCGGGCACCCAGCCGGCCGATGAGAAGACCATCGCCGAAATCCAGGGCGACGGCGACACCAGCCCGTACGTCGACAAGACCGTGACCACCAAGGGCGTGGTCACCGCCACCTACCCGGACGGCGGCTTCAACGGCTACACCATCCAGACGCCGGCGACCGGCGGCGACGTGAACCTCGCCACGCACAAGGCGTCCGACGGCCTGTTCGTCTACGACACGAAGAACGTCGGAAACCTCAAGACCGGCGACTACGTGGAGGTCTCCGGCAAGGTCAGCGAATACTACGGCCTGACCGAACTCAACGCCACCACCGCCACCAAGCTGAACGACAAGGTCGCCGACCCCACGCCGGCGAAGGTCGCGTACCCGAAGGCCGATGCCCAGCGCGAAAGCCTCGAAAGCATGCTCGTGGCCCCGCAGGGCGACTACACGGTCTCCGACGTGTACAACACGAACAAGTACGGCGAGGTCGGACTGGCCGCCGCCAAGACGCCGTTCCTCAACCCGACCGTCAAGGGACTCAAGGGCGACGCCAAGACCGGCGCCGCATACCAGGCCGAGGTCGACCGTCTGGAATCCGAGAGCGTCACTCTCGACGACGGCTCCAGCCGCAACTTCCTCGACACGAAGTACCCGGACAACGCCAATACGCCGCTGCCGTACCTGAGCAACGACCAGCCGGTGCGTGTGGGTGAGAAGGTGACGTTCACCAAGCCGGTCGTGTTCGACTACCGCAACAACTCGTGGAGGTTCCAGCCGACGACCCGCCTGACCGGCGACAACGCGAAGGACGTGCAGCCGGTGACGTTCTCCAACACCCGCACCGACACCCCGGACCTCAAGACCGTCGGCGGCGACGTGAAGCTCGGCACGTTCAACGTGCTCAACTACTTCTCCACCACGGCCGACGAGACCGGCTGCGCCACGAAGAACGCCTACGTGGACCGCGCCGGCAACCCCGTGACCGCGAAGAACTGCGACGTGCGCGGCGCCTGGGACAAGGCGAACATGGAACGTCAGCGCGCGAAGATCGTCAAGGCCATCAACAAGCTCGGCGCGGACGTCGTCTCGCTTGAGGAGATCGAGAACTCCGCCAAGGCCGCCAGCGTGGTGCCGAACGACTTCAAGGGCAACCGCCGCGACTACGCGCTCTCCACGCTGGTCGACGCGCTGAACGCCGAGGCCGGCGCCGGCACGTGGGCCTACGTGCCCAGCCCGAAGACGCTGCCCGCCCTCGACGCCGAGGACGTGATCCGCACTGCGTTCATCTACAAGCCCGCCAAGGTCGCGACCGTGGGCGAGACGCACATCCTCACCGACTCCGACGCCTTCAACGGCAAGAACGGCTACGAACACGGCCGCCAGCCCGACGCGCAGGCGTTCAAGGCCGCGGGCGCTGCGGACTCGAACGCGTTCCTCGTCGTGGCCAACCACTTCAAGTCGAAGGGCTCGGCCAGCAACGAGCAGAACCAGGACCCCGGCGACGGTTCCGGCAACGCCGACTACACGCGTCAGGCCCAGGCCGACGCGCTGCTCAAGTTCACCGATTCGGTCAAGTCCGAGCTCGGTCTTGAGAAGGTGTTCCTCGTGGGTGACTTCAACGCCTACTACGCCGAGAAGCCCATCCAGAAGATCGTGGATGCCGGATACACCGACCTGAGCGAACAGGTGAGCGAGAAGACCGGCAAGTACACGTACGCCTACACCGTCACCGACGACAAGGGCAACACGAACGGCGGCGTCGGCTCGCTCGACCACATCTTCGCCAACGCGGCCGCGCTCAAGGACGTCACCGGCGCCGACATCTGGAACATCAACTCCGTGGAATCCGTGGCCCTGGAATACTCGCGCTACAACTACAACGCGAAGAACCTGTATGTCGCCGACCAGTTCCGCGCCTCCGACCACGATCCGGTCGTCGTCGGCCTCAAGACCACTGGCGAGACCCCCGTTCCGCCGGAGTTCAAGGACACCATCAAGGATGAAGGCACCGCCGTCTACCTCAAGAAGATCGACGTCGGCACCGACACCGTCACGCTCGGCTCCAAGAACACCAAGGACGTCGACCTCTCCGGCTGGACAATCCGTGACGACAAGGACTCCGCCGACCACATCTACACCGTGCCGGACGGCACCGTGCTCAAGGCGGGCGGCGAAGTCGAGTTCAACCTCGACAAGCTCGCCGGCATCGGCCTCGGCAAGTCCGACCAGGTACGTGTGTTCGACAAGTCCGGCAAGCAGATCCTCCAATTCACCTGGAAGGGCGATGACGGCAAGGCCATCTACGTGGCCAACACCGACGCCGACGCCATGGTCAAGCAGGGCCAGGGCGGAGGCACCGACCAGCCGTCCGGCGACAAGATGGTCGTGGACGCCTGGCCCGGCCTCGACACGGTGAAGGCCATCGACGGCGTCGACGAATTCGGTGCCGGCAAGGCCACCGGCGAGCACACCGACGGCAACCTCTCCGGACTGGCCTACCAGCCCGGCGCCAACGGCAAGCCCGGCACGCTGTGGGCCGCCGACAACGACCTCAACCCCACGCTCGGCATCACCGGACCGAAGGGCGCCGGCTCCATCAACAAGTTCGTCTACGACGCCAAGTCCGGATCCTGGAAGCAGGATACGAACGACGGCTGGGGCTTCACGAAGGACGGCATCGCCAAGGGCGGCAAGCAGCTGCACTTCAAGGACGGCAAGGGCGGAGTCGATTCCGAAGGCATCACGCTTATCGGCGGCGACCCGAACAAGGGCGTGTTCATCGGTGCGGAACGCGACAACACCGACAAGAACAAGCCGCGCCCGTCCATCCTCAGCTACGACGTGACCGCCAAGACCACCGACGCCAACGGCGACGGCGCGCAGGACCTCACCGCCACGCACGAGTGGAATCTCGTCGGCGGCCTGAGCCAGTTCGGCGTGCAGCTCGCCGACGGCGACGACGCCAACCTCGGCGTCGAAGGCGTGGCGTTCATCCCGGACTCCGTGCTCACCGCCAGGAAGTTCAAGGTGAACGTGGATCCGAAGAACGTGCACGACTACGATCCGAACGGCTTCGGCAACAGCTACGGCGGGCTGTTCCTCGTGGCACTGGAGAAGACCAACGCCATCTACGCGTTCGCCCTCCAGGCCACCAAGGACGGCCACGACAACGCCTTCCCGGTCGCACAGATCCCGCTGCCCGAGGCCGCCGCCAACGCCGGCTACTCCGGACCGCGCGACCTGACCTGGGACGCCGAGCACGAGCAGCTGCTCGCTCAGGGCGACAACACCATCGGCGCCGACGAGAAGCCCACCAAGGCCATGCTCGCCACCTACGAGTTCGGCAAGGACGGCACGCTCCAGCTCACCAAGCTGAACGAGGAGCCGGCCGCTGTGGCCGCAGGCAACACCGAAGGCTTCGCCATCACGCCCGATGCCGAAGCCGCCAAGGTCGCCGGCGGCAAGGACGGCAAGACCTACAAGCCGGTGTTCTGGGCCGACGACTCCGTGACCGACGGTCACTCTCTGCGCATGGGCTACATCGAGGCCACGGCCTCGCAGCAGCCCGGAGGCAACGGCGGCGAACAGCCCGGCGGACAGCAGCCGAACAAGCCGAACAAGCCAGGCCAGGGCGGTGTTTCCGGCAATGGCAATGGCAACGCCGGTTCCAACGCCGGCACGAATGTGAATGCCGGTGCCAACGGACGGTCCGGTGTCAACGGCCCGGTCGCATCGAGCGGCGCGCTGTCGAAGACCGGTGCGGCGATCGGCGGCATCGTGCTCGCCGTGGTTGTCATCCTCGGCATCGGATTCGCGTCCATGCGTATGGCCCATCGTCGCCGTCACTGATGTGCGACGTGTTGCACTGAACGCAACAACGTATGCCGTCGCCGACAAGCGGCGGCATACGTGATGGAAGCCGACTGCGACTACGTAGTCGGCTTCTGTTGTTCATATGGTGTTGCCCCGTCCGTTGCCTTCCCGCCGTATCGCGTTGTCGTAGCGGTCCTAGCGTGAATCATGTCTATGTGTACGTTCGCGTGGGTTATTCGATTCATGGCGGGACTACAGACAGGGGAAGAACAATGAGAATCATGAAACGTTTGCAGGGAGGACTGCTGGCGACCGCGATGCTGTTCGCCGCGGTGGTCGTCCCCGCGCAGGCCGCGTCGGCCGCCGAGGCCCAGCCGGCCGCCGACGGCGACACCGCCACCATCAATCTGCTGAACGTCAACGATTTCCACGGCCGCATCGACACAGGCCTGACCGTGCCGTTCGCATCGACCGTGCAGCAGCTCAAGGCCGAATACCCGAACTCGTCGCTGTTCCTTGGCGCCGGCGACCTCATCGGCGCCTCGCTGTTCAACTCGTCGGTCCAGAAGGACCAGCCGACCATCGACGTGCTCAACGCCCTGGACCTCAAGGCCTCGTCGGTCGGCAACCACGAGTTCGACCAGGGCTTTGACGACCTCACCAACCGCGTGATCGGCGCCGACGGCGCACGCAACGCCAAGTGGGACTACCTCGGCGCCAACGTATACAAGAAGGGCACCACGACCCCGGCGCTCAAGGAATACAGCATCCAGGACGTCGACGGCGTGAAGGTCGGTGTGATCGGCGCCGTGACGCAGGAGACCCCGACGCTCGTCTCCCCCGGCGGCGTGAAGGACCTTGACTTCGGCGACCCGGTCGAGGCCGTGAACCGCGTGGCCAAGCAGCTCACCGACGGCGACGAATCCAACGGCGAGGCCGACGTGCTCGTGGCCGAATACCACGAGGGCGCGCCCGAGTCCGAGAACGTCGAGACCGGCAAGCCCACGATCGACGAGCAGGAGGCCGCAAGCCCCGTGTTCAAGCACATCGTCGACGACACCGACCCGGCCGTCAACGCCATCTTCAACGGCCACACGCACATGGCCTACTCCTACACCGACGCCAAGCACAACAACCGTCCGGTCATCCAGACCGGCAACTACGCCGCGAACGTCGGCCAGGTCGTGCTCGACTACAACAAGAAGAGCGGCGCCGTGAGCTATGAGAAGTTCGGCAACGTGGCCGCCCCGAGCGTGCCGAGCGGCACGAGCAAGGCCGACTTCGACCAGCAGCTCGCGGACGCCGACAAGACCGGCGTGACCGCCGAGGTCAAGAGCATCGTGGATGCCGCCGTGAAGACCGGCACCGAGGAAGGCAACAAGAAGGTCGGCTCCGTGGCTTCCGACATCACCACCGCCTTCGCCGACGGCAAGCGCGACGACCGCGGTTCCGAGTCCACGCTTGGCAACCTCGTGGCCGACTCCCTGCTCGACTCGCTCTCCTCCGCCGACCGCGGCGGCGCCCAGATCGGCGTCGTCAACCCCGGCGGCCTGCGCGCCGAACTGTGCAAGACCGGCGACAACGCCTCCTGCACGCTCGCCACCGACGGCTCCGTGACCTACGCCCAGGCCAACGCCGTGCTGCCGTTCCTCAACAACCTGTGGACCACCACGCTCACCGGCGCCCAGTTCAAGGAGGCCCTCGAGCAGCAGTGGCAGACCACGACCGACGGCACCACGCCCTCGCGTCCGTACCTGCAGCTCGGCCTGTCGCACAACGTCTCCTACACCTACGACCCGAACGCCAAGCAGGGCGAGCACATCACGTCCGTGACCATCAACGGCAAGCCGCTCGACCCGACGGCCGAATACCGCATCGGCTCGTTCAGCTTCCTGCTGCAGGGCGGCGACAACTTCCGCGCCTTCGCCCAGGGCACGAACACCAAGGACACGGGCCTCGTCGACCGTGACGCCTGGATCGACTACATCTCCAAGAACTCGCCGCTCAAGCCCCGCTACGACCGCCGCGCCGTGGCCGTCACCGGACTGCCGACCGACGGCAAGGTGAAGGCCGGTGAATCCTTCACGCTGAACTTCTCCAAGCTCACGCTCACCTCGCTGGGCGTGCCCGCCGAGACCAAGCTCACCGCGAAGATCGGCGACGCCGAGGTCGGTTCCGCCGACGTCAAGGACGGCGACACCGCAGCCCTGACCGTGACCGTGCCCGCCGACGCCCAGGCCGGCGCCGCCACGCTCACCATCACCGGCGCCACCGACGGCACCACCGTGACCCTGCCGCTCACCGTGGCCGCAGCCGACCAGCCGCAGCCGACCGAGCCGGCCATCGCGCTCGCCGACAAGGACGGCAACGCCCTGAAGTCCCTCACCCTGAAGCCGAACGACGAAAAGGTCGTGCGCGCCTACGTCAAGGGCGAGAACGTCGAAGGCACGCCGGTCTACTGGAAGTCCTCCGACCCCAGCGTCGTGAGCTTCAAGCCGAAGGCCGGCGACCAGTCCGCGCAGAACGGCAAGAGCCGCGCCGCCTCCGTCGGCTACGACGAGCAGACCCTGCTCGCCCACAAGGACGGCATCGTGGTCATCACCGTTACCGCCACCGTCAATGGCAAGGAGCTGAAGGCCGAACTGCCGGTCGCCGTCCGTGACGGCAAGGTGGTCAAGCCCGCGCTCTACTTCACCGACACCAACGGCAAGAAGATCACGTCGCTCAAGCTCAAGAAGGGCGCGTCCCAGAAGCTGTGGGCCGTGGCCGAAGGCAAGAGCGTCGAAGGCAAGCCGGTGTACTGGAAGTCCTCCGACCCGCAGACCGTGAGCTTCGCCCCGAAGTCCGCGCAGAACAAGCCGAAGAGCGCCGCCGCCAACGCCGTGGCGTTCAACGAGCAGACCCTGCTCGCCCACAAGGACGGCAAGGCCACGATCACCATCACCGCCACCATCGACGGCAAGGCTCTCAAGGCCGAACTGCCGGTGACGGTCGGCGAGGCCGCGGCCGCGTCGGCGCAGAAGCCGGCTTCGGCCTCCGCCGCGCAGTCCGGCAACAACGGACTGGCCAGGACCGGCTCCGACCCGACGATGCTGATCGTCGTCGCGCTGATCGTTCTCGGCGTGGCCGGCGGTGCCATCCACATCTCCCGCCTGCGGAGGTACTGACGCCCGATGCCCCGGCGTCCATCGCCGGGGCCGGACAGGAAACCAACAAGCTGGGCCGGTGCCGCCATCCTGTGCGGCACCGGCCCAGCTATGTCATATGGTCTTTACGGCATTCCATGCGGGACGGTGATCGGGCATCATCTCCTATGGTGCGCCGTTCCTATTCCACGGTCATTTCACGTCTGCTCCGTCGTCACTCCACGCGCAGCGTCTGCGACAGCGTATGGGATTCGCCCGGCGCGAGTGTGACCGGCGTGCCATGGTTGTTGGCCGCCTCCACGCAGACGAATCCGGGCCATTCGTCGTTCGCGATGTCGCCGATGCCGGCGGCGCCCTGCTCGCCCGGATTCCACACCACGGTGTTGCTCGAACCGCTCTTCTCCACCACAATCGTGCGGCCGAGCGTCTCGTCATGCACACGCACGACGGCGTTCTCTCCGTCGCTGGCGGCCTGATAGATGCTGTCGGTCATCGTGCCGTCGAACGTGATGGGCTCATCCGGCTGCACACGCGTCGGATGCCCCTCGATCGTCGTGTCGAAATACGTCGCGCCTTCCAGGCCGGTGACACTGATGCGGCGCACATCGCCCACATGCAGGTACGTGTGCAGCGCCTCGTCATAGGAGAACGGATGCTCGCCGTCGTTGGTCACGGTGAACGATGCCTGGAACTCCTTGCCGCAACGGACCTCGTACGTCGCGTGGAACGAGGCCTTTTCGCCGCCACCCATCGTGCGCAGCAGGTCGTCGGGAACGTCGTCCGACGTCAACGTGTATCGTGCGACGGCGTTCGATGACGCCTCCTCGTCGAAATGCCAGAACGAGATGCGGGCGAACCCGTGCTTGGGCTGCTTGTCGGCCACATGGCCGTTCTCGAAGCCGGAATTGAACCACGGGAACACGAGCGGAATGCCGCCGCGGATGGCGACCCCGTTCGACAGCGTGATGGCGCGGGGATGCCAGAGGACCTTCGGCTGTCCGGCGGGCGTCCAGTCGAGCACGTGTGCGCCGTAATCGGTGATGGTTGCGGATGCGTCGTCATTGACGAAATCGCGAGTGATAAAGCAATCGTTCATGAAGCCAGTATAGCCTCGGCGGGGAGGGGAATGGGGGTGCCGGCATCGATGTCGTGCTGGTTGCCGGAACACTCCAAAATGAGTCGGTGCCGACGGCAATGGTCCTTTTCGTATAGTCTGGGCGCTGTCCCACTTCGGGAAGCAGGGGCCGTAATCGGGTGGAAAAGTCTCGGTAACAATGAAGTGTACATTTATTAGCAGGGAAGTTTACAAAAAGATTTCCTTGGTGAAAGATGAAAGAGGTGTTATCGGTAATCCTTTATTTTCTGGTGAAATCAAAGGATTGTTCGACCGGTTGGTTACTGGTTGGATAGGGGCGAAGGCATTTATTTTAGGTAAATGTCGTGTTGTGGATATTTTTATGTTAGGATAATTGACAATTAAAGCCTTGATCCAATCAATGATGATTTGACTGGTGAAGATGCCATCGATATCGAGAAAGGATGATCATGGATATCGAGAAAACACTGAAATCCAAGAGGTTGATGGTCGGCGTCCTATCGATGTCGTTCCTGCTTTCGGCCAGTAATGCCATCAGCGGCACCATTCCCGCCATGGAGGAGGCCTTCTCCAACGTCTCCAAGGCCAACGTCGAGCTGCTGACCACCATCCCGACGGCCGGCGTGATGGTGGGCACCGTGCTCACCGGTGTCTTCTCGAACTATCTCGGCAAGAAGAAGTCCGTGCTGTCCGGCCTGCTTATCGCCTGCATCGCCGGTATCTTCCCCACCTTCTTCCCCGAATATTGGCCCATCCTCATCTCCCGCTTCATGTTCGGCGTCGGCATGGGTATCTTCAACCCGCTGAGCGTCTCCTACATCACCGATCTGTATGAAGGCGACCGTCAGCGTAGTCTGCTCGGCTATCGTCAGGCGGCCAGCAACCTTGGCGATACCATCATGCTCTTCATCGCCGGCCTGCTCATCACCTTCAGCTGGAACACCACATATCTCGTCTTCCTGGTGCTGCTTGTCCCGGTTGTGCTCATCACGCTGTTCGTGCCTAAGGAATTCGATAACTTCAACATCAAGAGCAGCTCCGTCGACGAGGAAGGCCACATCCACGCCGCCGAGACCTCGGCCCGTCCGTCCACCAACTGGAAGGTCATCTTCCTGGCCGTCATCTTCATGCTCATCTCGATGTTCTACAACGTCATCGCTCTGAAGTTCGCCAGCTACGTCGTCACCACGGGCATCGGCACCGCGGCCACCGCCACCTGGATCTTCAGCTTCCTCGTGCTCGCCGCCATCTTCTCCGGCATCCTGTTCGAGAAGATCTCGAAGATCACCAAGCGTCTCACTGTCTTCATCTTCGAAATCGTTATCGGCGTGTGCTACGTCGCCGTCGCCTTCGTGCACAACGTGCCCGTGCTCATGGCCCTTGTTCTGCTCGCCGGCTTCGCATGGGGCATCATCAACCCGGCCCTGACCTCCCGCCTGGTCGACGTCTCCCCGGCAAACTCCATGAACCTCAGCACGTCCATCATCGTCATCACCATCAACATCGGCTTCCTCATCTCGCCGTACTTCTTCGCGATGTTCGCGCACCTGTTCGGCAATGACTCGCCGGCGCTCGCCATCATCATCGGTGGCGTGCTGTATCTGGTCGTTGCGGCCATCGACCTTGTCACCGTCAAGGCCGACAAGCAGCTGACCATCTGATGCACCCTCGGGCCGGTCGGGCGTCATGCCGGCCGGCCTTTCTTATAGATAGATACCCGTGATTTCTCAATGCATTCGTCAATAAACAAAGGAGTTACCAATGACGACAATCCAAAAGCCTCATGACCGTCAGATTCATCTGGACTTCCACACCAGCCCGTACATCGACAATGTGGCCGCCGATTTCGACGCCGAGGCCTTCGCCGACCGGCTCGAGAAGGCGCATATCAACTCGATCACCTGCTTCGCCCGCGACCACCACGGCTATCTGTTCTACCCGTCCAAGCGCCATCCTGAACTGATTCATCCCCATCTCAAGGACCACAACCTGCTTATCGAGCAGATTGACGCCTGCCATAAGCGCGGCATCCGCGTGCCGGTATACACCACCGTGGAATGGGACGAATACAGCGCGCTGAACCATCCCGAATGGCTCGCGCTCGATCCCGACGGCAACCCGATCAGCGGCCAGCCGATGGTTCCCAAGCCGAACTTCTACGATTCGCTCTGCCTGAACAGCAATTACCGCGAATATCTGCTCGATCACATCAACGACATCATCGATACGCTCGGCCCCGATCGCATCGACGGCCTGTTCCTCGACATCTTCTTCCTCGTGCCATGTGATTGCCCGCGTTGCCAGGTACAGATGAAGCGCCACGGATTCGACCACACCGACATTCGTCAGCGTGAGGCCTACTGCGCCGTGCTTCTTGATGAGTTCAAGCGTGAGACCCGCGATCTTCTCGCCCGCCGTGTGCCCGGCGCCACCATCTTCTTCAACGGCTCGCATATCGGACCGTCGAACAAGGCCTCGTTGGATACCTACTCGCATCTCGAAATCGAGAGCCTGCCCGGCGGCACTTGGGGATACGACAACTTCCCGATCGTGATGAAGTATGTGCGCAACCTCGGCAAGCACGTCATCGGCATGACCGGCAAGTTCCACACCTACTGGGGAGACTTCCACTCGCTGAAGAACATCAACGCCCTTGAATACGAATGCTTCCAGATGCTCACCATGGGCGCCGGATGCTCCATCGGCGACCAGCTGCACCCCAGCGGCAAGCTGTCCGATGCCGCCTATGACCTGATCGGCAAGGTGTACGGTCAGGTCGAGGCACTCGAGCCGGTGACGCAGGGCACCGAAGACATGGTCGACATCGCCGTGATGACCCCGGAACGCGAATGGAACATGGAATCCCATCTTTCCGAATCGCTGATCGGTGCCAACCGCATGCTCACCGAACTCGGCTGCCAGTTCGACATCATCGATCCCGACATGGATTTCGGACGCTATCGTCTCATCGTCCTGCCTGACGAAATCGTCGCGACGGAGGAGCTCAAGACCAAGCTGGACGCCTATGTCAAGGCCGGCGGCAAGGTCATCGGCACCTATATGTCGATGGACAACGGTGGTGACGCCGTCAACGAGCTCTACGGCACGTCCATGCTGGGCGAATCCTACTGGGATCGTGACTTCATCATGCCGAATGATGTCATCGGCAAGGCCTTCCCCAAGGAAGAGCTGGTGATGTACGAGCGTGGCGCCCGTGTGCAGCCGGTGGACGCCGAAGTGCTGCTCGATTCCGTGCAACCGTATTTCAACCGTGAGGGCAAGACCTTCTGCTCGCACCAGCACGCCCCGTCCACCGGCGTGACCGGATTCCCGGCAGCCGTACGACATGGCGATGTCGTGTACTTCTCCCACCCGCTGTTCCGCATCTACCGTGACTATGCGCCGCTGTGGGTCAAGGACATCTTCGCCGATGCACTCGATCTGCTGCTGCCGGACCGCTTGGTGGAGAAGGTCGGTGACCGTCAGGTCAGTTCTCTCGAGCTGCAGCTGCGCAAGTCCGAGGAGCGGAATTCCCTGCTGCTGCACTGCCTGTACTATCCGTGCAAGAAGCAGGCCGTGAATCTCTACACCATTGATGAGAAGGTGCCGCTGTACGATCAGCAGGTGCGGGTGAAGGTGGGCGACGCTCAGGTTGCGTCGGTCACCGCCGTTCGCTCCGGCGAAATCATCGATCCGTCCCGGTATGAGGTCGCCGACGGTTACCTCACGCTTTCCATTCCGAAGATCGATGGCTATGAGGTCGTGGAGATCTCGCTCAAGTAAGGGGTGATGACATGCGATACGCCGATGCTCTTCATCATTCTGATTCCGTCCGTCCTGTGTTGGAAATCGCCGTGCAGGATGTGAAGGGTGCACGTATCGCACAGCAGGCGGGGGCCGACCGCATCGAATTGTGCTCGGCCCTCGGCCCTACCGGAGGACTTACGCCGAGTTTCGGTGCAATTCGCCTGTGTGCCGAAGCGGCTCCCCAGCTTGGCGTGCAGGTTCTGATTCGCTCTCGTGGTGGGGATTTCGTTTATGACGACGATGACAAGGCCATGCAATTGGCCGATGTGCGCCCCGCATTGGAGGCGGGTGCTTCAGGCTTGGTCGTCGGGGGGCTTGATGCCAACGGATCCGTCGACATCAGGTTCGCCCGGCTGCTTATTGAAACCGCACATGAGGAAGCGGAGCGTTTGGGGCGCTCCGATATTGATATGACGTTCCATCGTGCGTTCGATGTGGTGAATGACCGGCGGAAAGCTTTGGAAACATTGATTTCGCTCGGGTATACAAGAATCCTGACTTCGGGCGGGGCTCCTAGTGCTCCCGAAGGCGTGAATGCACTCGCCGAATTGACGGATTGGGCGGCGGGCCGCATTGAGATCATGGCCGGAGGCGGTCTTCGGCCTCAGGATTTTTCTGCGGTGTCGGCCACGGGCGTTGATGCCCTGCATCTTTCCGCCAAGCATGTCGTCAAGTCGGCCGGCGGACCCGGAGGGGGCGGCGTCGACGCCATGATCGAACGCACCGACGAGCGCATCGTTCGTGAAGCGGTTCGCGTGTTGCATGGGATTCCCATGCCGTGACGGCATGGAAGTCATCGAAGATGGGCCATAATAAACATGGTGGCGGAAGCTGTCTCACCCGTCAGGCATTCGCCGATCCGGCGTCATGATGTTCGAGCGGTGCCGTCACGCTATCTCGCACGATGAGATGGGTCGGTAACGTAATGTGCCGCTCGACTGTTTTGTGCGCACGGATATTCATAATCATCTGCACTGCGGCATTCGCGATGGCACCGAACGGCTGCTCGACCGTGGTCAGCGGAGGGCTGAGATATGCGGCCGGATATACGTCGTCGAAGCCGACTACGGAAAGCTGCCGCGGCAGTTCCAATCCCCGCTCGTTCGCCGCCTTGTAGACATTGACTGCGGTGAGGTCGTTGCAGGCGAATATCGCCGTCGGGGGATTGGGCATATCCAACAATGAGCATGCGGCCTGGTAGCCGCTTTCCGAGCGGTAATCACTTTCCCGAGTAATTGAGGAATCGTATTCGATTCCCGCCTGACGCAATGCCGCCAGATAGCCGCTGAAACGGGCGATGGCCGATTGCGTCTGCTTGAGTCCGCTGATGACTCCGATACGGGTATGGCCTTGTTGAACGAGGTATTGCGTGGCCTGGTAGCCACCGGTCCAATTATCGACCGATACACTGTTGACATTATCGTCCGGTACGTCAACGGGATCGATGATCACCCATGGAATGTCGCGGGAGTCCAGTAGCGCCTGATCGTCTTCGGAGAGCTTGGAGAACTGTTGGATGATTACGCCGGAGGGGTTGCGATTGATGATCTGCCGTAGGCAGTCGCCCAGTGATTCATCGGGGTCCTTTTGATTCACCGTGATGCCGAGCTGATGTCGCTTGCCCCAGATCGCGGCATGACGAATGAGTTCGATGGTGCCGTTGTTTTCGATGTACTCGGTGATGATCTCGATGGTTTGGGAGACCTTGGTGCTGACCAGCGGCTTGGAATAGCCGAGTTTGGCGAGCGCTTCCTCCACCTGGGACCTGGTCTGTTCCGATATGCCGGCCCGCCCATTGATGACCTTGGAGACGGTCGAGGGCGACACGTTGGCAAGCTCCGCGATTTCGCTGATCTTCGGCTTTCGGTTGGTGCTCATCGGTCGCTCCTTCTCCATCGTCGTTTTCATACTACCGGTTCGAGTCATGGGAAATGGAAAATATCGACGAAAAGGATTGGAAAAATTTCCAACACGGGTTTACATATTTCTGATTCCAGTGTTACGATACTGTCAATCTTCATTACATAAAGAACCGAAGCGATGAGGCCCGCCACCGTCGACGAGCATCGTTTGCTTCCGCCACCGGCAAAACCATGTGGCATGGTCCTTGTCCCGCATCAATGTCCCAGTCAAGCCTGTAAGGAGCGAATTTCCTCTTCCGCATAATCGACGATGATCATGCGGCCGCATTTCGAAAGACGACGTTGTCTTTCGGCATATCGAAAGAAAAAAGGGGGCCAGAAACAATGGCGTTAGACGTTGCCAAAGCGTTGAAATCCAAGACCCTGGTTGTCGGTGTCCTGTCGATGTCGCTGCTGATGTCGGCAAGCAATGCAATCAGCGGCACCATTCCGGCAATGAAGGAGGCGTTCTCCGACTATTCCACGGCGAACGTCGAGCTGCTGACCACAGTGCCGACGATCGGCACCATGGTGGGTACGGCCTTGACGGGTATATTCGCCAATGCCATCGGACGTAAGAAAATCGCAATGGCTGGGTTCTTCATATCGGCCGTCACCGGTGTGATTCCGGCGTTCTTCCCGTACTATTGGCCGATTCTCATATCGCGTATGTTCTTCGGCTTCGGTTCGGCGCTGTTCGTCACGCTCAGCGTCTCCTACATCACCGACCTCTACGACGGCGATATGCAACGCAAACTGCTTGGCTGGCGTCAGGCCGTCGGCAATCTTGGCGATGCCGTTCTGCTGTTCATCGCCAGTCTGCTCATCACCATCAGCTGGCAGTCCACGTATCTTATCTTCTTCCTGCTGTTCATACCGATGGTGCTCGTCGGCATGTTCATTCCGAAAGAGTTCGATAACTTCAGTATTCGCAGCGCCGTCGTCGATGATGAAGGCCATGTCGTGGACAAGAGCGCATCCCAGAAGCAGACGACGAATTGGCAGGTGCTGTGGTTGGCGTTCATCTTCCTGGTGGTTTCCATGATCTACAACGTCATGTCCATCAAACTCGCCAGCTATGTGGTCGACGAGGGCATCGGATCGGCCTCGCTCGCCACGTTGATCTTCAGCTTCCTCATCGTCGCCACCATCCTTTCCGGCGTGGTCTTCGACAAGGTCGCCAAGGTCACCAAGCGCCTGACGGTGACCATCTCCGAAGTGGTCATCGGCATCTGCTTCATCGCCACCGCGATGACGAAGAACGTGCCGTTGATGTTCGCGCTGGTGCTCATCGCCGGTTTCGCATGGGGCATCATCAATCCCGCGCTGACGGCACGATTCGTGGACTATTCGCCGGCCCATTCGATGAATCTGACCACGTCCATCGTGATCATCGGCATCAACATCGGCTACCTGATCTCCCCGTACTTCTTCGCCATGACGGCGAGTATCTTCGGCAATTCCTCGGCCGGATTCGCCATCATCGTCGGTGGTGCGCTGTACTTCGTGATGGTGGTCATCGAACTGATTACCCTCAAGCTGGACAAGAAGCTCACGGTGTGATCACGGCCGATTCGGCCGCAACAATCAGAAAACAATCGGACAACAAGCAAAACAAAGGAGTTTCGACATGGTGTTGTTCATGGTAAATCCGCAGCGTCCCAAGATGTACGAGAAGTTTGTGCATGATACGCCCGAGTGGTTCAAGGGCGCCGGCCTCGGCATCTTCGCCCATTGGGGCTCGTATTCGGTGCCGGCATGGGCGCAGCCCATCGGCGCGCTCGGTACCTTCGACGATCCGCTGTACTGGAACACCCATAACCCGTATGCGGAGTGGTACTGGAACACGATGAGCATCGAGGGCTCCCCGGCCGCCGAACATCAGAAGGAAGTCTATGGCGACATGCCATATGAGGACTTCATCGACATGTGGAAGGCCGAGGCGTTCGACCCCGACGACATGGCCGATCTGTTCGCTCGTGCCGGCGCCCGCTACTTCGTGCCGACTACGAAGCATCACGAGGGCATCACCCTGTGGAAGGCCCCCGACAACGACGGATGGAACACCGTCGACCGCGGCCCGCATCGTGACCTGGTCAAGGAATTCGCGGATGCCATGCGTGACAAGGGACTGAAGTTCGGCGTCTACTATTCTTCCGGACTGGACTGGCACAAAGAGCCCAACATGCCGATTCTCGGTGACGCCGCGGAATACGTGCCGCAGAGCGAGAGCTACGCCCGCTATATGTACTCGCATGTGATGGACCTCATCGACAAGTACCAGCCGTCCATCCTGTGGGGAGATATCGACGTGCCGAAGATCTCGGAAGAGGACAACGATTTCAGCGTGGCGCGATTGTTCGAGCACTACTACGATGTGGTGCCGGATGGCGTGGTCAACGACCGTTGGGGCCTGACCCATTGGGACTTCCGTACCGTCGAATACGAGCAGGGCAAGGAGCTCATGGGCAAGGGCATGTGGGAGATGACCCGCGGCATCGGATACTCCTTCGGCTACAACCAGATGGAGGATGCCGACTCCTACATGACCGGTCCGGAGGCGGTGAAGCTACTCGCCGACGTCGTGTCGATGGGCGGCAACCTGCTGCTCGACATCGGCCCCGATGCGGCCGGTCGCATCCCCGAACTGCAGCGGAAGTGCCTCGAGGGCATGGCGGACTGGATGGCCGTGAACGCGCCGAGCATTCATGATGTCGAACCGGTGCCGGAAGCCTCGCCTTCCGGAGAGGGGGACGGCGAGCCGTGGGTTCGTTGGACCGGAGACGGCAAGAGCATCTATGCCGTCGTCGATGCTGCGGGCAGGGTTCCGCTGCGCATCGATGCGGGTGCGGTCGATGTGGATTCCGCAACCATTCTTGGCGGTGGCAACGTTGTCGTGGAGGCGGACGGCGATATGCTGACCGCGGAGATTCCCGCGACGGATGTCGCCGGCCCTCAGGTCGTGCGTTTTGCTCGACACTAATCGGCCCTTATCCATAAAGGCGGTCGCAGTCCGGTCGGCGCATTTCCGGCCGGCGCGGCCGCCTCGCTCATGAATGGAAAAATTCTAAAACAATATTGAAAATTTCCTTACCGTACATTATCCTTTACTGTAAGAACCTATTGCAAGGCGAAGGAGCCTATCATGAGTCGTTTTACCGCAGTGAAAACGTTCGATTTTCGTTTTCCGACGTCGAACACGTTGTCGGGTTCGGATGCGATGAACCCAGATCCGGATTATTCGTCGGCGTATGTGGAGTTGCATACGGATGCGGACGATGGCGTCAGGGGCGTGGGCTTCGTGTTCACGATCGGGCGCGGCAACGACGTGGTGTGCAAGGCGATCGAGTCGATGGGCGAGCGTCTGGTCGGCATGGAGGTCGAGCCGCTGCTGGACGACATGAAGAGGGCGTGGGACCTGTTCGTCCATGACTCCCAGCTGCGTTGGCTGGGTCCGGAGAAGGGCGTGGAGCACATGGCCATCGGCGCGGTGCTCTCCGCCCTGTGGGACATCAAGGCGAAGCGCGCCGGCAAGCCGCTGTGGAGGCTGCTGGCGGAGATGGAGCCCGAGGAGCTGGTCTCCACGCTGGACTTCCGGTACATGACCGACGCGCTGACCCCCGAGGAGGCCGTCGAGATCCTCAGGGCCGGGCAGAGGGGCAAGGCCGAGCGCATCGAGCATCTGCTCGAGACCGGCTACCCGGGCTATTCGACCGCGGCAGGCTGGCTGGGTTACTCCGACGAGAAGATGGTCGCCTTGGCCAGGGAGGAGAGCCGGGTCAAGGGCTTCAGGCAGATCAAGCTCAAGGTCGGCCAGAACGTGGACGACGACCTGCGCCGCCTGGCCCTGGCGCGCGAGGCGATCGGCCCGGACGTGCGTCTGGCGGTGGACGCGAACCAGGTGTGGGACGTGCCCACGGCGATCGAGTGGATCAACCGGTTCCACGAGTTCGACCTGGCGTGGGTGGAGGAGCCCACCAGCCCGGACGACGTGATCGGGCACGCGACCATCGCCCGGGCGATCAACCCGATCCCGGTGGCCACGGGCGAGCAGATGCAGAGCCGCATCATGTTCAAGCAGTACCTGCAGGCCAACGCGTTCGGCATCATGCAGATCGACGCGACCCGTGTGGCGGGCCCCCAGGAGATCGTGCTGGAGTACCTGCTGGCCAGGAAGTTCAACAAGCCGGTGTGCCCGCACGCGGGCGGCGTGGGCCTGTGCGAGGCGGTGTGCCACTTCGCGATGTTCGACTACGTGGCCGTGTCCGGCACGACCGAGGGCCGCATGATCGAGTACGTGGACAACCAGCACGAGCACTTCGTGCACCCCACCGTGATCCGCAACGGCAGCTACATGGCCCCGACCGCGCCCGGCAACGGCACCGAGATGACCCTCGAAACCGCCGAGAAATACCTCTACAAAGGCTAGACCGCGGCTATGTTTCACGTGTATAGGCAATAACGACAAGAGTAAAGGAGCTCTCATGGATTTGCATCTTCAGGGAAAGGTCATCATCGTCACCGGCGGATTCAAAGGCATCGGCAAGGGCATCGTCATGGAACTCGTCCATGAAGGGGCCATCCCCGTCATCCTGAATCGCGACGACGACAAAACCGAAGAGTTCAAGGCGGAGATCGAACAGTATACGAAGGACTACTCCGTATATCTGCTGGACCTCAACGACACCGACAAGATCGCCCCGATAGTCGAGGACGTCTATGCCAAATACGGGCATATCGATGGCATCGTGAACAATGCCGGCCGGAATGACAACAAGGACCTCGAATCCACATCATGGCGTGAGTTCGAGGAGTCCATCCACGGCAATCTGACCCACTACTATGAACTGGTCCATGCCGCAGTCGGCTATCTCAAAGAGAGTAAGGGCTCGGTGGTGAACATCTCGTCCAAGACCGCATTGACCGGTCAAGGCAAGACCAGCGCCTACGCTGCGGCCAAGGGCGCCATACTGGGCCTGACCCGTGAATGGGCGGCGGCGCTGGCTCCCGACGAGGTGCGTGTGAACGCCATCGTCGTGGCGGAATGCTGGACACCGCTGTATGCTAATTGGATCAAGACATTCGGAGACGAGGACGCTCAGAAGGCCCGTCTCAGCGTCATCACCGACAAGATTCCACTTGGGCATCGCATGACGACTACGGAGGAGATCGGAGCCGCCGCGGCGTTCCTCCTTTCCGACCGTTCGTCGCATACCACCGGCCAGTGGATATTCCCCGACGGCGGCTACGTGCACCTCGACCGCGCCCTGAGCTGAGGAGATGCCATGCTGAAGGGAATTCCGCCGCTGCTGTCTCCGGAACTGTTGAAGGCACTTGATGAAATGGGGCATGGCGATGAACTCGTCATCGCCGATGGCAATTTTCCGGCGGAATCAATCGGTTCCTCCGAAGGCCATACGGTCATACGATGCGACGGCCACGGTGCTTTGGAGGTGCTCGAAGCCGTGCTCGCGGTATTGCCCATCGACACCTACGACGACGAGCCCATCACGCTGATGGAGGTAGTGCCGGGCGATCCTGTGGAAACGCCGATTTGGCAGCAGTACCATGACGCCGTCCGCCGTTATGACGCGCGAGGGGAGAAGGCGTTCAAGACCCTGGAGCGATTCGCCTTCTACGAAGCCGCCAAACGGGCCCATTGCGTCATCGCCACCAGTGAATCGGCACAGTACGCCAACCTGCTTATCCGTAAGGGATGCGTACTCGGCGATGACGTCTGGACTCCGGAACGGTAGGTGACGGCATATGACGTTGCGGGTCATTGACTCCCACTTCCATATCTGGAACCCTCAGGTGCAGGACCTGCCCTGGCTGGCCGGACTGCCGAAGCTGCAGAACACGTACACCATCGGGGACCTCGAGGCCGAATACGCCAGGTTCGGCGTGAACTTCCTCGGCGGCGTATATGTGGAGGTCGACGCGGCCGACCACGAACAGGAGGACCGCCTACTGTACGAGAACAAGTCCCCGAAGATCCTCAAGCGCATGCTGCGCGTGAAGCTCAGCCCCACCATGCGCGTGCCCATCAACGCCGACGGCATCCGCGAGCCCCTGCACGTCGACTCCGAGCCCCGCGGCCGATGCCTCGAACCCTCGTTCATCGAAGGACTCAGGGCCATGGCCGCCAAGGGCATGCCGTTCGAACTGTGCAACCGCGGCGAGGAACTGCCCGACATGGCCAAGGCGTTCGCCCAGGTGCCCGAGGTCACCGTCATCATGGACCACCTCGGCAACGCGCCGGGACTCGACGAGACCACGAAGAAGGCGCTCGCCGACATGGCGGCCCTGCCGAACTCGTACATCAAGGTCTCCGGCGACAACCCCGTCGACCCCGACATCGTGAAGTACGTCCGCGACACGTTCGGGCCGAAGAAGGTGCTCTACAGCTCTAACTGGCCGGTGGTGGAACTCAACTCCACGTTCGCCACGCACTTCCAGCTCATGCTCGACACGTTCGGCGAGGACGAGGACTTCTTCATGAACAACGCCGTACGCGCCTACGGCATCACTTTAGGAAAGGACATGCAATGACCAAGAGCGCAACCGTGTTCTCCGGTGTGATCTGCCCGTCAATCACCATCACCGACGACGACGGCAACATCGACTACGAACTGTGGGGCAGGCATCTCGACCACCTCATCGAGGCGGGCATCGACGGCGTGCTCGTGTTCGGCAGCATCGGCGAGTTCTACGCCTTCCCGCTTGAAACCAAGAAGCAGGCGGTCGACTTCGTCGTCAAGCACGTGGCCGGGCGCATCAAGGTGTTCGCCGGCGTGGGCGACACGAACCTCGCCAAGGTCGTCGACTTCGCCAAGTCGGCCGAAAAGAGCGGCGTGGATGCGCTGGTGGTCGTCTCCCCGTACTACTTCGGCCCCACGCCGGGGGCGGCGAAGGCATACTTCGGCGCGGTCGCATCCGCGACCGACCTGCCGGTGATCCTCTACAACTTCCCGCCTCGCACCGGCAGCGACCTGACGCCCGGGCTCGTTGCCGGGCTCGCCGCCGAATACCCGACGATTGTGGGCATCAAGGACACGGTCGACACCATCAGCCACACGAGGAAGGTCGTCCGGGCGGTGCATGAGGTCAAGCCGAATTTCGCCGTGTTCTCGGGCTTCGACGAGTACTATCTCGTCAACCGCGTCTCCGGCGGCTCGGGCGTGATCTGTGGACTGACCAACGTGGAGCCCGAGACCTTCGCCAGGCTCAACAAGGCGTACGACGACGGCGACTACGCCACCGCCATCGCGGCCGCCGAACGCATCAGCCACCTCATGGCCATCTATGACCAGGCCGACCTGTTCATCTCCGCCATCAAGGGCGCCGTCAAGGCCAAGGGACTGCCCATCTCGACGCTCGTGCGTGAACCCGCCGTGCAGCTTACCGACGACCAGTACGGCAATATTCAGGCGATTCTTCAATAACAATCGTCATTTTTCCCATAGCGGCCCTGTGGCCGGCGCTGTATGCCGGTTGCAGGGCCGCTTGCCTATGTCTCTTCACGGGGATCCGGCTGACGGAACCGCGATATCGCGATATTAATGTCAATAAAAATTACATAAATTATTTTTCTCCAACTTCGTTGAAATTATAGGCAATGTAACACCTTGAGGGGATTGTAATTTGTGGATTATTGTGGCGTGTCGATTCATAAATGATATAAAGTAAAGATTGTTGACATAAAAACATTGATTGTCATCAATTGATGATGAATATTCGATGGAAAGGCTGACAATGGGCGGCGAGGACATATCTCAGCAGCGTTCATCGTCATTGCATGCGATTTTGGCATCTAAAAACGCAATGATGGTGACGAATTTGGGGGTGCCTCAGCGGAAAATGGGTGAATCCATGCAAAGGAGAACGTCTATGCCGTCCAAGACCCTGAAATCAAATCCTTCCGATGTCCGTGCCAGTAATATTCGGGCTGTATTTCGTTTGCTGTTTCCTTCCGGCCAGATGTCTCGCGCCGAATTGGGGCGCCAGGTGGGGCTTTCCCGCATGGCCATCAGCGAAGTGGTGGCGGAGATGGTGGGGAGCCATCTGCTGCGTGAAATGGGCATGGACCGCCGATCCGGTCGCGGCAAGCGCTCGGTGATGTTGGCCGTCGATTCGGAGGGATGGCGCATTGTGTCCATCGACCTGACGAGGCGATTTGTGATTCGAGGTGCGTTGACCGATTTGTGCGGCCGCATCGTCGATAGAACGGAAATTCCCTGTGACAGCGTCGGTGATGTCCTTCCGGAAACCGTATGCGACCTGTGCGAACGACTGCTGGCCAAAACCGACAAGCCGATACTTGGCGTGGGTGTTGCTGTGCCTGGAATCGTGGACGATGACGGCATGGTGATCAGGGCCGTCAATCTTGGTTGGACCAATGTGCCGCTCAAGGAGCGTTTGGAGGAACGATTCCATATTCCCGCCGTCGTCTGCAACGACACCAACATGGCCCTGTTGGGGGAATGCACATTCGGTCAGTGCTCGGCGAATTCCATGTTCATGAGTGTGGATGAAGGCGTTGGCGCTGCTGTATGCGTCAATGGCGAAATCGTCATGGGAAGAAGCTGCGCCGCAGGTGAAATCGGTCATGTGGTGGTAGATCCCAAGGGGCCGAAATGCGTATGCGGCAAGCGCGGCTGCTTGGAAGCCCTGCTGTCCGCGCCGCGGTTGCGCAAGCGCATCGAGGCAGAGCCGGAAACCAGGACCGCAATCTTGGCCGAGGCCGGTCAGCGGCTGGGCAGCGCGTTGTCGATGTCGGTAAGCCTGCTTGACCTCAGCGATATCTCGGTGTTCGGTCCTCCGGAAATCGTGGGCGAGGCGTTCATCGGTGCCATGCGTGAGGAACTCGAATCGGAGATTTCCGCCGATTATCGCCAGACCCCGTTGCTGCATCGGTGCCAGCAGGGGGATGACCTGATTTTGCGCGGTCAGGCAGTGGCTGTAGTGCGACTGCTAATCGACCGTATCCATAACGATGCCGTTGCCGATTCATCGGGCGGTTCCGACCAGCAGTCTGCATCGCAGCAGACCGCGCATAGTCAGAAAGGAGGTCGGCCACATCATGAGCCAACTGACGAGTGATCGGCTGATTGAACTTGATAGAGCCTTTGACGGTGGTGTGAGCCCCGTTTCCGATGATAATGATGCCGACGGTCATACCACGTTGCATATCGGCGTGGATGTGGGAGGCACGAAGATCGAGGGCGTGCTTATCGGCTTGGACGGTCATGGGATTCCGCAGGTCATCGATGACGTGCGTATTCCCGCCCGCCGTGGAGAGCGGCGGGTGATGGAGGATGTGCTTTCCGTGATCCGGATGCTGTGCGACAGGGTGTCGGAACGTAATGACGGTTCCTCCGTCTCGAGCGTCGGTATCGGAACTCCCGGACGAGTGGACAGCGCTGCGGGAGTGGTGGAGCATATCGCCAATCTTGATGTTTCCCGTCTTGAGTTTGCGAAGGAGATAGGTGCGGCGACCGGACTGGCGGTATATGTGGAGAATGACGTCAATACCGCCGCTCTCGGCGCCCACGCGGTAATGGGCGGCGACCATGAACGCAACGAAGATGTGGTCGCCTTCCTGAATCTTGGAACCGGCGTGGCCGCCGGTATTCTCCGTAATGGAGTACTGGACCATGGCAGTAGTGGTGTGGTCGGTGAAATCGGTCATATTCCGGTAGAACCGCATTGCTGGAAATGCGCATGCGGGCAGTACGGATGCCTGGAGACGGCGTGTGGTGGTGCCGCGATCATGCGTCAATGGCCTGAGGCCAACCCTCCGTTGCCGGATATCATCGCCAAGGCATACGACGAAACCAGCCCTCGTCATACGGCGGCCGTGCGCACACTCAATACCATTGTTCGTGCAATTGCGAGCGCCATAGACATTCTCGCCGTCACCGTGGATCCTCGCATCATCATTCTTGGCGGGGGAACGGTGAAAACCGGTAAACCGTTGCTGGACGAGATTCGTGCGGAGTTGCGTCGTCGCGAGTCGGGCAGCGCTTTCATCGATTCGCTGCACCTGCCGGAGCGAGTCGTTCTGGTGCCTGACGGCAAGCCCATAGGCGCAATCGGAGCCGCTTGCGCGGCAATACCGATGCACAGCTAATTGTACTTCTCAACACCACTCCAACAGAAAGAAGGAATCATGGCGGAAGTCATCATCGTGAAGAACGAGGACGAGGCCGGCGAGATCTATGCGCGGTGCGTGGCCGATCTCATCAAGGCCAAGCCGGACTGCGTGCTCGGACTGGCCACGGGTTCCAGCCCGCTGGCCGGATACCGTCATCTGGCGCAGCTCATCAAGGACGAGGGCATCGACGTGTCGGGAGTGCGTGGCTTTGCGCTCGACGAATACGCAGGTCTTGACCCGAACCATCCCGAATCGTATCGCAGCGTCATCACCCGCACCGTGGTGGAGCCGCTCGGTCTCAATCCCGATCAGGTCCATGTGCCGAACGGCAATCTCGACACCATCCGGGAGGCGGGCCATGAATACGATGAGGCCATCGCCGCCGCCGGCGGAGTCGACCTGCAGATTCTCGGCATCGGCACCGACGGCCATATCGGCTTCAACGAGCCGGGGTCCTCGCTCGCCTCGGGCACCCGCATCAAGACGCTCACCGAGCAGACCCGCATCGACAACGCCCGGTTCTTCGACGGCGACATCGACCAGGTGCCCACGCATTGCATCACGCAGGGCATCGGCACCATCATGAAGGCGCGTCATCTGGTGCTCATGGCGTTCGGCGACGGCAAGGCCGAAGCCGTGGCCGAGACCGTCGAAGGCGGCGTCTCCGCGCTCTGCCCCGCGTCGGCCCTGCAGCTGCACCCGCATGCCACGGTCATCGTGGACGAGGCCGCCGCCTCGCGCCTGCGCAACAAGGACTACTACCGCTGGGCCTACGCGCACAAGCCGGCCTGGCAGGGCATCTGAGTCGAATCCTCCGATTCGATGACGTCGATATACCGAATGCAAGGAGCGCGAAGTCGTATGGGAATGGACTGCGAAGCACAGCCGGAGCAAACACAATCGGAACGGATGCAGGCGGAACATGGGGAGTCCGAACGCGAGGAGTCGTCGCGTCGCCGTCGGGCAAACGCCATCGGCGAGGCGTTGAGTCGACCGCCGGAATCGTTCGTGATTCGCGACGCGCGTAAGATCGACGCGCGCGGCGTGCAGGACCATTGCTGGATCGCGGTGCGAAACGGCATCATCGTCGCCATCGGCACTGATGACACCGCCGCAGCTGCGACCGCCACCGCCCTCGAATCCGACGGCATCCCCGCCGACTTCTCGAATCTGCCGGTCATCGATGCCGCCGGTCGCATCATGACCCCCGGCTACATCGACATCCACGCCCATGGCGCATGGGGCACGGCCTTCGACGACGGCCCCGACGCCATCGCGCTCGCCCGCGCCGGACACATGACCCACGGCACCACGCGGCAGGTGCTCAGCCTCATCACCAACCCCATCGACACGATGTGCGCCAACCTCGAGACCGTCCGTCGGCTCATGCCGAGCCGGCCGGATATTCTCGGCGCGCATCTCGAAGGACCGTTCCTCGCGCTCGCCCGCAAGGGCGCGCACGATCCCGACTGCCTGCGTGACCCCGTTCCCGAACTGGTCGACCGTCTGCTCGACGCCGCCGACGGATGCCTGCGGCAGATCACCATCGCGCCTGAACTCGACCACGGCATCGATGCCATACGTCGGTTCGCCGCCGCCGGCGTCGTTCCCGCCGTCGGCCATTGCAGCGCCGACTACGAGACCGCCGTCCGCGCGTTCAACGCCGGCGCGACCATCATGACCCACATGTTCAACGCCATGAACGGTCTGCACCACCGCGAACCCGGCCCGATTCCCGCCGCCGTGGAAGACCCGCGCGTCACCGTCGAACTCATCAACGACGGATTCCACGTGCAGAATCCCATGGTTTCGCTGGCCTTCGGATTCGCGCCGCATCGCACGGCGTTCGTCACCGACGCCATGGCCGCCACCGACTGCCCGGACGGTCATTATCGACTCGGCGCCCTTGACGTCAACGTGGTCGACGGTCATGCACGGCTCGTCTCTAACAACGCCATCGCCGGATCGACACTCGTTTTGGAACGCGCGGTCAGCCGAGCCGTGCTCGAGCTGGGCATCTCTCCGGTCGACGCGGTCGAGGCCGCCACGCTGACCCCCGCCAAGGCGTTCGGATTCGACCGGCCCAACGACGTCACCGGCTCTCCCGTCGGCCTGCTCGCCCCCGGCTTCGCGGCCGACATACTATTGCTCGATTCCGCCACATGGCAGGTGCAGTCTGTCTGGTGCGATGGACGACGCTGCATTTGAGCGAAAATGCAGCGTGGTCCATCGGATTCGTGGTGGTTTCGATGGATTGCGCTGCAATTTCGCGAATATGCAACGCAATCCATCGGCGATTGCGTGATCGCAATTACGAATCGTTGAAATTGCAACGTTCTTGATTTTCCGATTCATGATTCGCGATGGACTGCGTCGCATTTTGCCCAAAATATGCCACAGTCCATCAAAATGCCCTGACTTTGATGGATTCCGTTACATTTCACCGATAAATCGCCGCAGTCCATCAAAAATCCGCACGATTCCGATGACCGGCAGCGCGTTCGGTCCGCGCCGACCGGAGTATTGCCTATACTGTGCGGAGGAATACGTGGCGGAGGCGGATGACATGCGGATGATTTTGCGGATTTTTCGGCGTGACCTTCTTCGTCTGCTGAGAAATCCGGTCGCCGTGGTCATCACGCTCGGCGTCGCGCTCATCCCCTCGCTATACGCGTGGTTCAACATCATCGCAAACTGGGACCCGTATTCGAACACCGGCAACATCCAGGTGGCCGTGGCGAACGATGACGCAGGCGCCAGCAGCGCGCTCGCCGGCAAGCTCAACGCCGGCGCGCAGGTCGTCGAACAGCTGAAGAACAATCATCAGCTCGGATGGCGGTTCGTCGGCGAAAGCGAGGCGCGCGACGGCGTCGCATCCGGAAAATACTATGCGGCGATCGTGATTCCGCGGGATTTCAGCAAGGACCTGCTGGGTACGGTCGACGTGAAGTCCGCCTCCTCGAAGTCTACGTCGGCAAAATCCACGTCGGCATCGAAATCCACCCGTCCGACCATCACCTACTACGTCAACGAAAAGAAGAACGCCACCGCGCCGAAGATCACCGACACGGGGGCGAACACCATCGACCGGCAGATCAACCAGACGTTCATATCCACCGTCACGTCGACGGTCGTCTCGATGATCCGTCAGGCCGGCGGCGACCTGCAATCCAAGGTCGACAAGGGCACGGCCGACATCGACAAGCAGCTCGGCCAGGGCATCGACGACGTCGCCGCCGCGCAGAACGCCATGGACTCCCTGACCGGCACGCTCGGCAAGGCCGATGCCACGCTCGACTCGGCCAACACGTCGCTGGCCTCCCTGAAACGCCAGATCTCCGCAGCGAACACCGCGTTGAAGAACGCGAACGATACGCTCGGCGAAGCCCGCAAGCAGTCGCTGCAATTCTCCAACACACTCGACGCCGCCATGCTCAAGGGCACCGGCGACCTGGGTGGCATCCAAATCTCCACGAACACGGCGGCCGGCGGGCTCGTCAGCGGATTCACCGCCACGCAGAACGACATCGACAAGGCCGTGGCCGGGCCGAATGCCGCCATAGCCAACGGCAAGACCACGGTCGCCTCCATGCGCAGGCAGATACAGGATTCCGACGTGCTCACCGAAGCGCAGAAGACCAGGCTGCTCTCCCAACTCGATGCCGTCAGCACCAAGCTCGACGACCAGCAGACGCTGCTCGACTCCATCTCATCCGGCAGCGCCACGATCACCGGCTCCGGCATCGACGCCACGAAGGGGCTGGCCTCCGCGGTCGGCACCGCCGCCACCAACGGCATCAACGGGCTCAACACCGCCCGCAATGGATTGAACACCACCATCACGCCATCGCTGCTCGCCGGCATGGACTCGTTCTCCGCCATGACCGGCACGTTCTCCGGCACGCTCGCCGGCCTGAACTCCACCGTCGGCCAGACGCAGTCGCTGGTCAAACAGTTGCAGTCCACGCTCGACGAAACGAAAAGCACGCTTGCCGACACATCGAAGTCACTCGACTCCGTGACCGAGGGGCTCATCACCACGCGCACCGACGTCAACGCGCTCACCAGCTCCGCCACGTGGCAGTCCATCGCCAGGCACTTCGATCTCGACGGCGACGAGATCGGCGATTTCATGGGCTCGCCGGTCAAGCTCGTCACGCAGACGCTCTATCCGGTGGCCAACTACGGTTCGGCCGTCACGCCGTTCTATACGAACCTTGCGCTGTGGGTGGGCGGCTTCGTGCTCATCGCCATCTACAAGCTGGAGGTCGACCGCGAGGGTCTCGGCAAGTTCCACGCCACCCAGGCCTATTTCGGCCGTTGGCTGCTGCTCGTCACCGTCGGCGTACTGCAGGCGCTCATCGTCACCGTCGGCGACCTCGTCATCGGCGTGCAATGCACGAATCCGGCCGCCTTCGTGTTCGCCGGCGTCGTCATCTCGTTCGTCTACATCAACATCATCTATGCGCTGGCCGTCTCGCTCAAACACATCGGCAAGGCCGTGGCGGTGATTCTCGTCATCGTGCAGATCCCGGGCTCGTCGGGTATGTATCCGATAGAGATGATGCCCGGCTTCTTCCAGCGGCTCAATCCGTTCCTGCCGTTCACCTACGGCATCAACGCCATGCGCGAGACCATCGGCGGCGCCTACGGCAGCGACTATTGGCATGATCTCGGCTCGCTCGTATGGTTCCTCGCCGCCGCGTTGTTCCTCGGCATCGTCGGACGCCCGTACATGCTCAACCTCAACGCCCTGTTCGACCGTCGCCTGTGGGCCACCGACCTCATGGTCGCCGAGAAGAACACCATGACCAACGACCGGTTCCGTCTCGTCGCCATCATCAAGCTCCTGATGGGCGTCAAGGAGTACCGCGAGCAGATTCGCAGCCGTGCGCACCGGTTCTTCAAGCTGTATCCGTATCTCATCCGCGCCGGCCTGATCATGATCTGCGTGCTGCCGCTCGTGTTCCTCGTGCTCATGTTCAGCGTGGAGTCGAAGATCGTGATGCTCGTGGCGTGGATCACGTCCATCATCCTCATCGACATCTATCTCATCGTGGTCGAATACATGTACGAGAGCTTCGCCCGCCAGATCGACATGAGCGTGATGGAGGGCGACGAGTTCCGCAGAACGGTCATCCGCCGACTCAACCCGCATTCGCACGCATACGCGCGGCACGGCGCGGAAGGAAAAACCGCACGAAAGGACGGTGACGACTGATGCGCAACATCTGGCACATCTTCCTGCGCGACGTGCGCAACGCCACCGGCAACGTCATCGGCATCATCGTGACGATGGGACTGGTCATCGTGCCGTCGCTGTACGCGTGGTTCAACATCGCGGCCAGCTGGGACCCGTACGGCAATACGAAGGACCTCAAGGTGGCCGTCGCCAGCGACGACGCCGGATACCGCTCCGACCTCATCCCCGTGAAGATCAACGTGGGGGAGACGGTCATTTCGACGCTGCGCGCCAACAAGCAGCTCGACTGGGTGTTCACCGACTCGTCGGCGGCCGTCGACGGCGTGCGGTCCGGCGACTACTATGCGGCGATCGTGATTCCGAAAAGCTTCAGCGCCGACATGATGACGCTGTTCTCGCCCGAGGTCAGGCACACGCAGCTCAAGTACTATCTCAACGAGAAGGCGAACGCCATCGCGCCGCATATCACCGACCAGGGCGCGACCACCATCGTCAGCCAGATCGACAGCACGTTCTCGAAGACCATCGGCGAGGTCGGCATCGACCTCATGTCGACGCTGCTCAGATATTCGAACAGCGACGAGATGAAGAACTACGTGAACACGGCCACCGGGCATATCGAATCCATGGGCCGCCAGCTCGGCGGCGCGTCGGCCCAGGTGGCGTCGTATTCGAAGCTGCTCAAGGCGTCGGAGGACATCATCGCCTCCACGAACAGCCTGATCGCATCGTCCGGCTCGTCGGTCGACGGTGCGAAAAAGGGACTGAACCAGGCCGTGCAGGGCGTCAGGTCGTTGGACGATGCGCTCGGCGGCACGGCCGACGTGCTCAACACGTCGCTGAAGCAGAGCGCCGCCGGCTACGACGCCGTCGACAAGCAGCTCGACGCGTCATTCGACGCCATCGGCAAACAATCCGACGCCGCGCAGACGCAGCTGGAGGCGCTCGCCAAACGCGTCGACACGTCCGCCGCCGGCTACGACGATCTGATCGCCGCGCTCGAGGACCTGCAGAAGAACGGCGCCGGCGATGATGCCGCCGGCAAGGCGCTGGCCGCCGTACTCGACGCCGCGAAGAACGCGCAACAGTCGCAGAAGGACCTCGCCGCAGGCCTGCGCAAGGCCAAGGCCTCGCTGGCGGCCGGCGTCGACGACGCGGCCGCGCAGCGCAGGACGCTCAAACAGCAGGTGGCGTCGGCGAAGAAGTCCATCACGACGGTGAAGGACTCGTATACCACCGATCTGAAGCCGAAACTCGACGCGTTGGCGTCGTCGATCGGCGACCTCAACACGCAGACGCGCGCCGTGGCCGACGATCTTGCCGACACGGTCGACGGATTGAAGGGCGTCTCCGGCGACGCCTCGACGTCCATCGCCTCCATCCGCACGCTGCTCGACCGTTCGTCGAAACGGCTTTCCGCCGCGTCCGACCGCTTGCAGACCCTGAGCAACCAGCTCGTGGCGTTCTACAACAACGGCGATCCCGCGAAACTCGGCAGCCTGGCCGACGTCGACGCCGACACACTCGCCACGCTGCTGTCGTCGCCGGTGAAGCTCGACCGCGTGGCTGTCTACCACATCGCGAACTACGGTTCGGCGATGGCACCGTTCTACACGATCCTGTCCATCTGGGTCGGGTCCATCATCCTCGTCGCCATGATGAAGGTGGCGATGTCGGACCGCGGCCGCAGGGAGGTGACGGCCATGCTGCCGCGCAACCTGCGCGAGCAGCGTGTGCATAAAGGCATTCCGATACTCCGTCTGCACGAGGAGTATTTCGGCCGCTACATCACGTTCGTGGTGATGGCGGCATTGCAAAGCGCGCTGGTGGCGTGCGGCGACCTCTATTATCTGGGCGTGCAGTCCATCGACCCGATGAAGTACCTGCTGGTGTGCATCGTCTCGGGACTGGTGTTCTCGAACATCACCTACACGTTGGCGCTGTCGTTCGGCGACATCGGCAAGGCCGTCGCCGTGGTGCTGCTCGTCATGCAGGTGGCCGGCTCCGGCGGCACATTCCCGATAGAGACGCTGCCGCCGTTCTTCCAGGCGCTGTATCCGTTCCTGCCGTTCCCCCACGGCATCGCCGCCATGCATGCGGCGATGGCCGGGTCGTATGGCATGGAATACTGGCGTGAGCTCGGCATGCTGGCATTGTTCATCATTCCGTCGCTGCTGCTCGGCCTCGTGCTGCGCAAGCCGGTGATCAGACTGAACGACTGGATCATCCGCAATCTCGAAAGCACCAGGCTGATGTAGACGACGGTCGACGCCACAACTGTGACCAACGGCACATATTGTGGAATGTCGCCGTGATTGCTGGCACATATAGTGGTTGTATGACTAACGACGAGAAGACGAATCTGATTGGACGCGAGTCCGACGTAGTGCCCGGCCATTTCGGAGAACCGCTTGCGGTGACGCATGCGCTATGGTCTCGCGGCGACGGCAAGGCGAATCCGGCCAAGCCGATGTTCCTCATCATGCACGGCTGGGGGTCGAACGAGCAGGAGATCGCCGACCTCATGGGATACATCGCCCCCTACAACGACTATGCGTCGCTGCGCGCGCCCATGTCGATGCCGCCGCAGTTCGCCAAATACGCGCCCGAAGGCTACACCTGGCTGCATGATTCCGTGCCCACCGGCGAAGACCTCGACTACGACGCCTACGCCGCCGCGAAGGCCGTGAACGACTGGGTGGCCGCCAACGTTCCCGACGACCGCGAGATCGTACCGCTCGGATTCTCGCAGGGCGGACTCGTGGCCGTGCATCTGCTGCGCACGAACCCGAAGCGGTATCGCGCGGTCGTATGCCTTTCCGGCTTCATGGCGCCGGGCATCGTCGCCGGCACCGCGCCCTACGACGACGCATTGGCGTCGCTTGACATCCCGGTGTTCTTCGCGTTCGGCGACAAGGACCAGGTCGTGCCGCGCAACCAGCACAACGCCCTGAGTGCATGGCTGGAGGAGAACACGTACCTCAAGCTCAAGGAGTATCCGAAGCTCGATCATGCCGTGAGCCTGACCGAGTTCGATGACACCCGCCAGTGGCTGCTCGACAACAACATCACCAGCGGCATCATGTAGGCTGAGAGAGGAGATTTGGCCCCCGCCGGCGGGGGCTGGCCGCCGAAGGCAGGCTGGGGGTGGTTGGTGTGCTGTGCAGTCAACTCCCCTCAGTCGGCTTGCAGCCGACAGCTCCCCTCAATCTTGAGGGGAACCAGAGGCGGGAGCCATGCGATGTCAGAAGAGTATCTTTTCGTCATCCTGAGCGAGGCGCTACATTACCTCATGTCATCCTGAGCGAGCGTAGCGAGTCGAAGGATCTTGTGGCGTGCGAAGATCCTTCGACTTCGCCCTTCGGGCTTCGCTCAGGATGACAGAGGAGTGTCCGCTCAGGCTGACAGAGGGGCGTTCCTACTCCTCGGCCAGCGGGGTGTGCAGGAACTCGAGGATGCGGCCGACGTACTGCCGCATGATCTCGTTGCGTTCGGTCGTCATCTCGTGACGCGAGCCCCTGAGATGCACCAGCTGTGCCGGGCATCCGCCGGCACGCACCAACGATACGAAGCGGTTCTGCGGCTGCGGCAGCACATACGAGTCGTTGTCGGCCTGGAACACCAGCAGCGGCGCCTCCACCTCGGCGCACGCGGCCGGCCGCAGCACCGACCGGTACATGCGCAGTCCCTCGCGCACCCAGCCGAACGTCGCCGCGTTCGTATGGTATTCGGGATGCTTCACTCGCAGGTCATGCACCCAGCGGGCGCGCGGCAGACTCAGTCCACGATAGAACTGCTCGTCGAAATCCTCGCTGAAATACTGCTGCGTGGGCGCGATATGCTTGCTCAGCCCCACGGCGCAGGCCAGTTCCACGATCCACGGCGAAAGCCACAGCGGCATGCCGGTCTTCGGTGCGATCATCGGCGCGGACAGCACCGCCTTGTCGATGATCGTGGGATAGCGTTCCAGCATCGCCGCCGCGATGCCGCCGCCCATCGAATGGCCATACAGGTACAGCGGCGAGCCGAGGGCATAATCCTGGCCGATGGTGGAGCAGAACTTCGCGAGGTCGTCGACGTACCGATGCCAGTCGTCGATCCAGACGAGGCTTTCGTCGGCCACATCGCGCGGCGAATAGCCGTGGCCGCGATGTTCGAGAATGCAGACGCTGAAGCCGTCGAGCAGCAGATACCACGCGAGTTCGGCGAACCGTTCCGCGAATTCGGTGAAGCCATGCGAGATCACGACGGCGCCGCGGAACGTGGCCGTCGCGCCATGCTCGCGGACGGCGTCGAATTTCGCGGCGTCGTAGCAGACGTAATGCAGCTGGCCGGTATGGTCGGCGTTCGTGACCGCAGGGCGGTCGGTGTTGCCGGCGCCGACGTTGGCGTCCTCGGCGAACCGGGCGTTGGTCGGACTGTCGTTGACGTTGGGCTTACGGAGACGAATGGTATTGGCCTTGACGTCGGCCTTGATATCCTCCTTGGCGTTGTTGATGACCTCGGCCAGCTCCCCATGCTCGCCGAAGATTGGATTGCCGGGCGTGCCGCGCTTCGGCTGCCTCGGGGTCGGGGCCGTTTGCAGTGAATCCAACGGCGCGAGGTCGGCGTCGTGCGAAGGCTCCATCCATCCTTCGCTGCGGCAGGCCGCCAATGCCGGCAGCACGGTCTCGGTCATCGTCCTGGCGTAATCGTGCTCGTCAATCAACTGCAACTCCATACGACCGAGCCTAGCGCAGGAGGCTGTCACACGTGGGAATCCGTTCGCTGGGGAGGATCAGTCGGCATCGGATGCGGTGGGCGTGACGTTGGAGTCGGCGCTGGTGGAGGAGGGGTCCGTCGCGTCGTCGGTCTCGGAATCACGGGCATCGGTCTTGGAATCATGGGCATCGGCCTTGGCGGCCTTCCTGTCGCCTTTGTCGCCGACGTAACGCAGCTCCGGCTTGGGTTCGAGTTGCGAAAGGCCGTTCCACGCCAGGTTCACGATGTATGCGGCGAGCTGCTCCTTGCTCAGCTTGCGATGCGTGGCCCAGTACTGGCCGGTGAACACCATCATGCCGACGAGCATCTGCGCATAGTACGGCACGCCCTTCGCCGGGATCTTATGGCGTTTGAACGCGGTGACGAGCAGATCCTCCACACGGATGCTCACGTCGCCGAGCAATGAATTGAACGATCCGGAGGGGTCGGTGGTCGGGCGGTCGCGCACCAGCACCTGGAAACCGTCGGTGTGCTCCTCTATATAGGTGAGGAACGCCATAGCCGCGTTCTCCACGATCTGCCGCGACCCCTGCGCTGGGCGGGAGAGCGTCTCCATCACCGATTCGGTGAGCGTCTGCATCTCACGGTCGACGACCACGGCGTACAGTCCCTCCTTGCCGCCGAAATGCTCGTACACGATGGGCTTGCTCACCTTGGCGGTGGCGGCGATCTCCTCCACGCTCACCGCTTCGAAGCCCTTGGCGGCGAACAGCGAGCGCCCCACCGCGATGAGTTGCTCGCGCCGCTGCCATGCCGTCATTCTGGAAGTACCGCTCATATGTTCCATTGTCCACGAGCGGTTGTCATTGCGGACGCGGTTTTGTGTGCCCTCTTGTAAACAAGCGGCGATGATTGGCGCGTTCCGCTGGAGGAATCGTGAAAAACTGCCACAATATACCGTATGCCGATGCTTATTGTGATTGTCCTATGGATTGCCATAGTCGTATTGATGATCGTGTTCGTCCTGCGTCAGGCACGTCGCGATTCGCATGGCAGTGATTTTCTCTACACGATGCAGCATCCCGAGGAGTCGGGGCCGCGCAAGCCACGCGTGGTGAGCACACGCATCGCCTTCACCCCATCCGGTTCGCGTTCCGACGCGGCCGGTCGCGAACCGGACGCCACCGATGAGACGCCGGTCTACGTGAACCACTCCTCCGTGTTGGAGGTCCATGGTCTGCGCGACGGTTCCGCCGTCGAAGGCGAGGAAAACGGGGCCGCGGCCGCAGCCGGTGACGGGGTCGAATCCGAGGACAGGTCCGCCAAGTAGCAACGAATGACGGGTTGCCGGCGCCTGCCTGAACGGAACCGAACGCCCGCAACCTGGGTTTTCGCCGTGATTATCCTCTCCGACACATAGGGTTGGGGGTATGGATAGCATGACGTTATTGATTATCGGCATTGTTGCCGTGGTGGCGATTATCGCGATCGTCGCCGTTGTGGCCAATCGCAAAAAGCAGAGCGGCGCCGCCGTGCCGCCGCCGGAGACCGAGTCTCAGCAGGTGGATAAAGGTCCGGACCTGTTCGCCACGGTCGTTGAACCGGCCCTGAAGAAAGCAGAGGCTGAGGAGGCTGGGAAGAAGGCCGAAGAAGCCGAGAAGGCCGAGACCGAGGAACAGCTGGCCGAAACCGGGAAACCGGCCGGGGCCAAAGCGGAGGAACCGGAATCCGAGCCCGCCGCCGAACCGGAGTCGGAGGAAGAGCCCGCCGCCGAGCCCGAACCTGCGGAAGCCGAGGAGAAGCCCGCTCCCGCACCCAAGGCCGAGGTCGTCAAGCCCGAGCCCGCCGCCAGCCGCCTGACCCGACTCAAGTCCCGTCTCGCCAACAGCGCCAACCCGTTCGGCAAGGCCCTGTTCGCCATCCTCACCAAGGACAACCTCTCCGAGGCCGACTGGGAGGACGTCGAGGACACGCTGCTGCTCGCCGACGTCGGCGCCGACGCGAGCGAACAGCTCGTCGAGGAGCTTCGCAAGGACGCCCGCGTCAACGACGAGAAGACCCCCGCGGCCGTGCGTGGCATGCTGCGCGACCGCCTGCTCGACCTCGTCGGCCGCGACATGGACCGCTCGCTCAACGCCAGCCGCCCGCGTCCGGCCGACGCCGGCCCGTCGGTCATCATGATGGTCGGCGTCAACGGCACCGGCAAGACCACCACCGCCGGCAAGCTCGCCCGACTGTTCGTCGCCGAGGACAAGAAGGTCGTCATGGGTGCGGCCGACACCTTCCGTGCCGCCGCCGCCGACCAGCTCGAAACCTGGGGCCGCCGCGTGAACGTGCCCGTCGTGCGCAGCGAGAAGGACGGCGCCGACCCCGCGTCCGTGGCCTTCGAGGCCGCCAAGGCCGCCAAGGAGCAGAACGCCGACGTGCTCATCATCGACACCGCCGGCCGACTGCAGAACAAGGCGAACCTCATGGACGAGCTCGGCAAGATCCGCCGCGTCACCGAAAAGACGCTGCCGGTCGAGGAGGTGCTGCTCGTGCTCGACGCCACCACCGGCCAGAACGGCATGGCGCAGGCCAAGGTGTTCGCCGAGGCCATCGGCATCACCGGCATCGTGCTCACCAAGCTCGACGGCTCCGCCAAGGGCGGCATCGTCATCAGCGTGCAGAAGGAACTCGGCGTGCCCGTCAAGCTCATCGGCCTCGGCGAAGGTCCCGACGACCTCGCCCCGTTCGATCCCGAAGGCTTCGTCGACGGCATCCTCGGCTGAGCAAACGCCTGATTTCGCATTATGGACATCATTCCGATGCCATAATGCGAACCCATATCCATCATCGGCCCCGCATGCGGCGTCATCGCCGCGGCGGGGCCGAATATTATCTCCCTGCATACGAATTCCAACGTTTTCGGCCGTCCGACGGCCATGAAAACGCGACTTGGGCAATGTAACGAATCCCGTTTCGGTTAACACCTCCGTAACACGGCGTAATTGCTGGGGAAATCCGAGCGTCGTTTCATACAGACGATGGTTCTCGCCATGGGCGGGACCGAAACAACGAAACGGACAGTAAGACCCGACCGAAGAGATCGGGAGTTGTACAAGAGAGAGGGAGGTATTCATGGACACCGGTAATGCAGCATGGATGTTGACGTCAGCGTCCCTGGTTTTCCTCATGACGCCGGGTGTGGCGTTCTTCTACGGTGGCATGGTTCGAGCCAAGGCCATCCTGAACATGCTTATGCTTTCCACCGCGGCACTCGCCGTCACGGGTGTCATCTGGACTTTGTGGGGCTGGTCGATCGCCTACGCCGGCACTGACGTCGCCGGAATCTTCGGCGATCCCGCCTCGGGATTCCTGCTCAAGGACACGATGGTCGCCACGGACGGCGTCTTCGGCTCGGTCGATGTGAAGGATGCGGCCTACCCGCACAGCATCGACGTGAGCTTCCAGGTCACGTTCGCCATGATCACCGTCGCCCTGATCACCGGTGCGCTCGCCGAACGTGTGAAGTTCAGCACCTGGATGATCTTCGTGGCCCTGTGGATCACGTTCGACTACGCCCCGATGGCCCACATGGTGTGGAACCACGGCCTGCTGTCTCCCGACGGCCCGATCTCCACGGCCCTCGGCGCCGCCGCCCATGATTTCGCAGGTGGTACCGTCGTCCACATCAACGCCGCAGTCGCCGCGCTGGTCACCGTTCTTATCATCGGCCGTCGCAAGGGCTTCCCGAAGGAGCCGTTCCGTCCTCACAACGTGCCGTTCGTGATGCTCGGTGCCTTCCTGCTGTGGTTCGGCTGGTTCGGCTTCAACGCCGGTTCCGCCTTCGGCGCCAACGGCACCGCCGGCTACGCCTGGATGTCCACCACCGCCGCCACCTCCGCCGCGACGCTCGGCTGGCTGTTCACCGAGAAGATCCGCTCCGGCCACTACACCGCCATGGGCGCCGCCTCCGGTATGGTCGCCGGCCTGGTCGCCATCACCCCGGCCGCCGATGTGGTCTCCCCGCTGTGGGCCATGGTCCTCGGCTTCATCGCCGGTATCCTGTGCTGCTTCGCCGTCGGCGTGAAGTTCAAGCTCGGCTACGACGATTCCCTTGATGTGGTCGGCGTGCACGGCGTCGGTGGTCTCACCGGTACCGTCCTCATCGGCTTCTTCGGCGAAGGCACCGGTCTGTTCGCCGGCGGCGACTACAAGCAGCTGCTGGTCCAGGTCGTCATCGCCCTCGTCGCCATCCTCTACTCCGGCGTCATCACCGCCATCATCTCCTTCGCCCTCGAGAAGACCGTCGGCTGGCGCGTCACCGAGGCCCAGGAAGTCGGCGGCATCGACTTGGCGGATCAGGGCGAGCGTGCTTACGATTTCGCTGGTACTGCCAGCTCCATCCTGAAGGGAGTGAAGTGAGATGAAACTCATCACCGCAATCATTCAGCCGCATAAGCTCGACGAAGTCAAGGAAGCTCTCGCAGCCGCCGGCGTTCACGGTCTGACGGTCTCCGAGGCCAACGGCTACGGCCGTCAGCGCGGCCACACCGAAATCTACCGCGGTGCCGAATACACGGTCGACCTCATCCCGAAGATTCGCGTCGAGGTGCTGTCGGACGACGCCGACGCCGAAACCCTTGTCGACGTCATCTCCAAGGCGGCCGGCACCGGCACCATCGGTGACGGCAAGATCTGGGTCGCCCCGCTGGACTCCGTCACGCGAGTCCGCACCGGTGAGACCGGTTCCGCCGCAATCTGATTGTCAGACCGGTCGAGTACCGCTCTGACCGTTCTGATTGATGAAAGAGGTCCCCGCGACGGTTCGCCGTCACGGGGACTTCGTCGTATGTGAACGTACAGCGATAGGTGAACGGAGGCACCCCCTCAGTCCGCCTGTGGCGGACAGCTCCCCCTGGCGCCAGGGGAAGCCAATGGGTTGATGGACTTTCATAGGCTCCCCTCCCGACGGAGGGGAGCTGTCATGGCCGAAGGCCGTGACTGAGGGGAGCCGATTGATGCAGCAACGATGCAACTCTAGGAGAAACGGACAGGATAATGGCCTCTGCAGTGGATGGTCTCAAAGCAAGGCTGGTCGCCGTCAGCCAGCCGGACGATGACGGCGTGTATCGCGACGGCGCCGCGAAGCGCGCCAAACGCGTCGACATCGTACTCGAATCATTGCGACAGCTGTGGGCGGACGCCATCGCATCGATGGGCGCCGACGCTCCGGACCACGGCGTCGGACTCGCCGCCGTCGGCTCGCTGGCCCGCCGTCAGATCGGCCCATGCTCCGACCTCGATCTCGTGCTCATCTACGATGCGCATGCGATCTCCGACGCGAACGTGACCAAGCTGGCCGACAAGCTCTGGTATCCGCTCTGGGATTCCGGTCTCGACCTCGACCATTCCGTCCGCACCAAGCAGCAGTGCGAGGCCGTGACCGATTCCGATTTGCCGGCCGCCATGGGCTGGCTCGACGTGCTGCCCGTCGCCGGCGACACCGATCTCATCCAGTCGACGTCCGATTCGATTCTCTCCCGCTGGCGCAAGGCCGCCCGCAAGCGCCTGCCCGAGCTCACCGACTCCGCGAAGGAACGTTTCGACCGCTTCGGCCAGCTGCCGTACCTCAACCAGCCGGACATCAAGGAGGCACGAGGCGGACTGCGCGACACCGTGCTCGTCTCCGCACTGGCGACCTCGTGGCTGGCCGACCGCCCGCACGGCAGCTACGACGACGCCGTCGAGCACCTGCTCGACGCGCGCGACTGCATCCACCTGGCCGCGAACAAGGACACCAACATGCTGCTGCCCGCCTACCAGGTGAAGGTGGCGAAGATGATGGGCCTGAGCGATCCGACCATTCCCGACCCGGACCAGCGCGACGGCGAATCCATCGAGAACATGCAGACCGTGCTCGCCCGCTACGGCCGGCGCATCGCGTTCGCCCTCGACTCCACGGCCTCGCGCGCCGCGCATTCGCTCACGCACGAGCAGCCGCGATTCTCGTTCTTCCAGATCTTCCAGCCGCGTGGAGGCGGCCGACGCGAGGCGCCGCGATTCGACATCATCGCCGAGGGCGTGGCCAGGCACGAGGGCGAGGCCGTGCTCGCGCCCGGCGCCGACCCGACCAGAGACCGCACGCTCGCCCTGCGCGTGGCCGTGGCCGCAGCCGAAAACAACCTGCCCATCGCGCCGGGTACGCTGACGAACATCAAGCGCTGCGCCCTGCGCGACACCGCGTGGACGCCCGAATCACGCGACCGCTTCGTGCGGCTTCTCGCCACCGGTCCGGCGCTGCTGCGCACCTGGGAGGAGCTCGACTTCGTCGACATCCCCGGCCGTCTGATCCCCGAATGGCTGGGCATTCGCAACCGTCCGTCTGCATCGGCCGCACACCGCTACACCATCGACCGGCATATGGTCGAAGTGGTGTCCCGCCTCGGCCGCACCGCACCGACCGGCGAACGCTATGACGACGAGCACTACACCGTGCTGCTCATGGCCGGCATCCTGCACGACATCGGCAAGCGTCCGCGCATCGCCGACCATGCCGCCGAGGGCGCACGTCATGTGCCGGCGATCATGAAGCGCATGAAGTTCGACGAGAAGGCCATCGATATGGTGACGACGCTGGTGCGCGAGCATCTGACGCTTTCGGAGTTCGCCTCCACGAAGAGCCCCGACGACGAGCAGGCGACCACGGAACTCGCCGCGCGCCTCGGCAACGACCCGCTCATGCTCGACATGCTGTTCGACCTCACGCGGGCCGACGGCTCGTCATTGGGCGCGACCGCCGGCGAGCAGATCACCAAGAAATACGGGTGGTCGAAATGGCGTGCGTCGCTCGTCGGCGCGATGTACGGCGCCGCAAGGGCCGACGCCGTGCGCGCCCGGCGTACCCGAACAGACGCGCAGTAGGTGGCGTCACCCCCTCAGTCAGGCTCTGCCTGACAGCTCCCCCTGAAAGGGGGAGCCAGAAAAGACGGGGCAGTCTGCCTAAGGCTCCCCTCCCGACGGAGGGGAGCTGTCGCGGTCGAAGGCCGTGACTGAGGGGAGTGCCTCGTCGGCCGTCTTTTCGTTATCTCATCCACGCGTCACCCCGGGCGCGCAGGCCGTTGGCCAGGCCGCGCCCGCCCATCAGCACGACATTGAACGCCAGCCACAATACCGCCGTGCGCGCCGGGTCGTTCGGCAGCATCGGCACGACGAGACGCACGATCGCGAACAACGCGGCGATGTAGACGACCGCCGTGGCCGTGCATGTGGCCGCAAGATAGCGGAAATCACGTGCGCCGATGAGGATGCCGTCAAGTGCCATCATCCAGCCCTGCAGCGGGAAGAACAGTCCCATCGTCACCATGCCGACGGCCGTAAGCAGCTGGATCGCCGGACTGGGGGAGAAGAAGTGCCCGGCGAACAGGCCGACGAGCGCGAACGCCAGGCCAAGCGCCGTGCCGACGGCCAGTCCGGCGAGGCCCGTCGCCCGCGTGAGCGAGCGGGCCCGTCGCCAGTCGCGTGCGCCGAGCGCCGCGCCCACCAGCGTCTGACCGGCGATGCCCACCGAATCAAGCACGTTCATCGCGAAATTCCACGAGGAGTTCACGGCCTGGAAGCCGGCGAGCACATGCGTGCCCATGCGGGCGGCGCTCGCCACCGTCATGACCATGGCCGCGCGGATCGCCAGCGTGCGGATGAACAGCGGCAATCCGTCGCCGCCTGCCGCCACGATGCCGGCCAACTGCGGGCGCAGGCTCACCCCGTCGGCGCGCGACCACAGCACCGCCGGCACCACCAGGAACAGTCCCATGAACCATTGCGCGATGAGCGTGGCCGCGCCCGAACCGGTGATGCCCCAGTCGAACACGAGCACGAACAGCAGTTCGAGCACCGTGTTCACCACGGCGCCGGCGACCGCCGCCACCAGCGTGATGCGTACCTTCTGCAGTCCTCGGAAGATGCCGTTCGCCGCATACACGAGCAGCATGCCGGGGGCGCCGAGCACCACGGCCCTCGTGTAGCGCACGGCCTGGTAGAGCACCGCGCCCTGCCCGCCGAGCGCACGGCACAGCGGCTCCGCTCCGGCGAACAGGCCGATGCCCAGCACCACGCCGATGAGCAGCGCCAGCCACAGTCCGTCGATGCCGGCCTGCAGTCCCTCGCGGCGCTTGCCCGCGCCGAGCAGATGCGCCACCTGCGCGGTGGTCGAATACGCAAGAAAGATGCATAGTCCCACGGCCGTGAGGATGATGGTCGACCCGATGGAGAGGCCCGCCAGTGCAGCATCGCCGATATGGCCCACGATGGCGGTGTCGATGAGGATGAACGTCGGTTCGGCGATGAGCTGGCCGAACGTGGGAATCGCCAGCGCCGCGAGTCTGCGCGCCGTGGAGCCTCGCGTACCGTCCGCCGTGATGTCGTTGTGTTGCGTCGTCATGCCTTTCCCTCCGTTTCGCCTCTAACGGTTTATCAGCACCCATGGCTAGTGACCGCGAAACGGAAAATCGAACATGAACGATGTGAGGTTTTTCGATTGATGTGCAATACAATGCAGCGGCGGCGTTGTCAATTCGGTTGTTCACATGCACGTGGTTATCCCCAAGTTTTCCACACGGTTATCCCCATTGTGTGGAAAACCTTGGCTGTTATCCACGGTGACACGCCTGAAATGTGGATAACTCACTATTTTTATCCACATCATGTGGATAACAGCGTGAATCATTGGGGATTTCCCCATCGTCGGGTTACGACAGGGTAAACACAACATCATCCGCCGTTCACCCCACGAAACACCGTCTACAGTGTGAACTCTTCTATATACGCATATCGGACCTTCTGAAGAATTTTTAGAACTTTTGGCCTTTTCTTCTTAAGAATTCTGGGAACCCCTGCCGGGTCGACCTGGGGGCCATGCGCCGGACGCGCGCGTAATGCAATGATTCCGCACGCGATGCGCGTACATCCCGCAATCGCCGCCATGGCCTTCCTAGAATCGGGACCATGGCAGAACAGACGTTTGAGAGGAATGACCGCGCCGGAAACGGTTCGAGGGCGGACGGCGACCGCGACCCGATCTTCGACCGCGTGCCGCCGCACGACGACAACGCGGAGATGGCCGTGCTCGGCGGCATGCTCATGAGCAAGGACGCCATCGGCGAGGTCAGTCAGATGATCGACGTCACCGACTTCTACCAGCCGAAGCACCAGACGGTGTACGACGCCATCATCACGTTGTTCTCCGCCTCGCAGCCGGTCGACGCGGTGATCGTGGCCAACGAGCTGCTCAAGGAGGGCAACCTCGACAAGGTCGGCGGCGCGGACTACCTGCATAGCCTCGTCGCATCGGTGCCGACCGCCGCGAACGCCACCTACTACGCCGACATCGTGCACCAGCGCGCCATCCTGCGCAACGTGATCGCCGCCGGCACGAAGATCGCGCAGATGGGCTATTCGGCCGAGGGCTCGCAGGCCGAGGACATCGTGAACCTCGCGCAGGCCGAGGTCTACGAGATGAGCGTGGGCAAGGTGCGACAGGACTACGAGGCCATCGGACCGGTCGTTGAGGACACGCTCAACCAGCTCGACGCCCTGCAGAACGGCCTGATCCAAAAGGGCGTCCCCACCGGATTCCGCGACATCGACGACGTGACGCAGGGCCTGCAGCCCGGCCAGATGATCGTGGTCGCCGGCCGACCCGCCATGGGCAAGTCCACGCTGGGCATCGACTTCGCGCGCCATGCGGCATTGCACGAGCATATGACCACCGTCGTGTTCTCCCTGGAGATGAGCAAGAACGAACTCGCGCAGCGCATCATCGCCGCCGAGACGAACATTCCGCTGGGCGCGCTGCGCCGCGCCGACGAGATCACGCCGGAACGCTGGAACACGCTGAACAACTTCTGGGGCAAGCTCAACGACGCCCCGCTGTTCATCGACGATTCGCCGAACATGAGCCTCATGGAGATCCGTGCGAAATGCCGCCGGCTCAAGCAGACCAACGACCTGAAGCTCGTCGTCATCGACTACCTGCAGCTCATGAGCTCCGGCAAGGCCGTCGAAAGCCGCCAGCAGGAGGTCTCCGAATTCTCGCGAGCATTGAAGCTGCTCGCCAAGGAGCTCGAGGTGCCGGTCGTGGCGCTTTCGCAGCTGAACCGTGGCCCCGAGATGCGCAACGACAAGAAGCCGCAGCTTTCCGACCTGCGAGAATCCGGTTCCATCGAGCAGGACGCCGACGTGGTGTTCCTCGTGCACAGGCCGGACTTCTACGACAAGGAGGACCGTCCCGGCGAGGCCGACATCATCATGGCGAAGCATCGTAACGGCCCCACCGAAACGTTCAACCTGGCGTTCCTCGGCGCGAACTCCAAGTTCAAGGACATGCCGCAGGACTTCCAGCAGGGCGTGTGACCTCGGCTTGCTATGGTGGTGGGCGAATCGGAAAGGCATGAGATGGTGAAAAGCAATGGCCAGGCCGGGCTTTCGGCCAACGACGTCGACGTGCGGCATACCGCCGCGCCGCGCAAGGCGTGGAACGCGTTCGCCACGCCCGCGATAGGCAAGGGCGTGCGCGCGTTGTCGAGGCTGCTCAAGCATGGCGGCAGCGCATTCCCCGGCAGGATCGTGGAACAGGTGGACCCCGGCTTCCTCGCGCGCACGCTCGCGCAGCTGCCGCTCGGCGTGGTACTGGTCTCCGGCACCAACGGCAAGACCACCACCACCCGCATGGTCGCCTCCATGCTGCGCAGTCTCGGACTCAAGGTGTTCACCAACCCCACCGGCTCGAACTTCACACGCGGCGTCGTCTCCGCACTGCTCACCGAGGTCACGATGGGAGGCCGTCTCGACGCCGACATCGCCGTGCTCGAACTCGACGAGGCCTACGCCGTGCACTTCGTCCGTCAGGTCAGGCCGCGCTATGCGCTGCTGCTCAACGTGATGCGCGACCAGCTCGACCGCTTCGGCGAGATCGACAACACCGCACGATTGCTTAGCCACGTGGCCGAGACCACGACCGGCACCGTCGTGCTCAACCGCGAGGACCCGCGCATCGCGCGCCTCGCCGGCGTCGTGCCCGACGGCACCGGCGTCTACTATTTCGGACTCTCCGACGACCTGCGTTCGTTCTTCCCCACCGACGACGACATGCACAGGACGGACGTCGTCGACGGCGGCCAGCCGACAGGGGAGAGGAAGGCCGGCAATGCCCTCCCCGCCGACGTGGCGCTCACCAGGGTCGGCGACCATCACGCCGACTTCCTCATGGACGGTGCGACGTTCTCCACCGACGTGCACCTCGAAGGCGTCTACAACCTGTTCAACGCGGCCGCCGCGCTCGCCGTCGTCCGCGCGGTCGTCGCCGACGCCGCCGACGCGATGCCGAACATCCATCCGACCGACGACGACCTCATCGCCGCCGTCGCCGAGGTCACGCCCGCGTTCGGCCGCGGCGAATCCATCGACGTCAACGGCACGAACGTCGAACTCCTGCTCGTCAAGAACCCGATGGGCTTCCGGCTGGCGCTCACGTCGTTCGACCCGGCCGGCCACGACACGATGATCGTCATCAACGACGAATACGCCGACGGCCGCGACATGAGCTGGCTGTGGGACGTCGACTTCACCGGTCTGCGCGGCACCGGCGTCGGCATGGTCTCCGGTGTGCGCGCGTGGGACATGGCCCTGCGCCTCGGCTACGACGATGTCGCGGTCGACGACGTGAACCCCGACATCGACGCCGCCGTCGACGCGTTCCTCGCCAAGGACGCCGGTCGTCCCAAGCGCATCTACTGCACGTACACGTCCATGCTGAAGGTCCGCGCGCATCTCGGCCGCATCGCCGACGTCGCCGACGCCGGCGTGGGGCGGGAGTAAAGGAGCTGATGATGACGAACGAAACGACGGAACGTCGCGTGATCGACGTCGTGTCCCTGTACCCGAACGACATGAACATCTACGGCGATTCGGGCAACGTGCTCACCATCCGTAGGCGGCTTGCGCTATACGGCTACGAGCCGGTGATCCACCACTACAACCAGGGTGACGACTGGCCCGAGCACGTCGACATGATCCTCGGCGGCGGCGGCCAGGACAGCGGCCAAAGCAAGATCATCGACGACTTCTTCACGCGCGCAGACCTGCTGCGCGAACTCGCCGCCGACGGCGTGCCGATGCTCATGATCTGCGGCATGTACCAGCTGTTCGGCGAATACTTCGAAACGTCCGAAGGCAAGCGGCTCGACGGCATCGGCGTGATCGGCGCGTACACGGTCGGTCAGGACGTGCGCATGATAGGCAACCTCGTGGAGCATTCCAACGATTTCGGCGACGTGATCGGCTACGAGAACCATTCCGGCCAGACGTTCCTGCGCGAAGGCGTGGCGCCGCTCGGCCACGTGAACGCCGAAGGACGCGGCAACAACGGCGAGGACCACACCGAGGGCGCGCGCGTGAACAACGTCATCGGCACGTACATGCACGGCTCGCTGCTGCCGAAGAACCCGAAGATCTCGGACTTCCTGATCGCCAAGGCGGCCGAACGCCGCTACGGCGCGTTCGAGCCGCAGGTGACCGACACGGCAAAAGCCGAGCTCGACCGTCTGGAGCATTTCGCCGTAGAGGCGCGTCGCGTGGCCGCATCCCGGCCGCGGTAGGGGACGGAGCCGGCGTCGTTTCGGTGACGCGCCGGCCGTCGCCGCCGCGTGGCCGCCAGCCGTCCGCGATAACCGGCGGCCGGCGTCGTCGGGTTGGACGGTCGTCGCCCGTCACACGGGCCGCCCGCCGTTGCCGTATGGCCGGCGGGGGAGCGGTGCGCCGACATATCGGGGCGAGCTGTTCATCCGCCGCGCCTTGCCGCTGCGGTAAAGTTGGAGGCGATGGCGGCGGCGCATGCCCGCCGCGCGCAACGCCGCGCGGGGCATCGCCGAACGCCGACGAACACGACGTGAAGGAGCGATATCATGGCTGATTTCAACTTCAACGACTTGGGCGAGGGACTGCGTACGATCTTCCTGGCCGGCGTGGGCGCCGTCGCGACCGGAGCCGAAAAAGGCCAGCAGATCGTCGACGACCTCGTGAAGAAGGGCGAACTGACCGTCGACCAGGGCAAGGTGCTGAACTCCGAACTGACGCGCAAGGCCCAGGGTGCCGCCAAGGACGCCTTCACCGGCGCGCAGGACGCCGCCGCCAAGGCCCGCGAGACCGTCGACGACGTGAAGGAGGCCGCGCTCAAGGCCCGGCTGTCGGTGATGAGCGACGAGGAGCGCGCTGCCTACGTGGCCAAGGTCGCACAGCTCGCCGAAACCATCAACGCCGAAAAGGCCGCGAAGGCGGCGAAGGCCGAGGCCGCGCCGGACGCCCCGGCTGCCCCGGACGACGAGGGTCCTGCGAAATCCACGGACGCCGAGACGCCGGCCGACGCCCCCGCCGGCGAGCAGGCCGAATAAATCCGCAGATACGTATTGGCGTAAGACCCGTTCCGGGTCAACTCCCCTCAGTCGGCTTCGCCGACAGCTCCCCTCAATCATGAGGGGAGCCCGAGCACGATGTCGTTCGCTTGGCTCCCCCTACAGCGTAAGGGGAGCTGGCCGCCGAAGGCGGTCTGAGGGGGTTCACAGAAGATGTGCATCGCCTGACTACCATGGGTGAACTATGACATTGGAGACGCACAAGACGGCGTCGCATACGACGGCGGGCAAAACGGCCGGTGACGCCGCGGCCGATGACGAGACGGCAGGCAGGATGACGGACAATGGCTGCGGGACCGCCACGGACCCGCCCGTCACCGATGCGTCGAACGACCCCTTGCTCACCGACGAGCAGGTGCTCGACGCCATCTCCGGCACGCCCGTCAGCGAGGAGGAGGGACATCTCGCCGACTCCGAACGCACCATCGGCCTGTTCGGCAGCCGGGAGCCCACGTTCGCCGAACAGTACCATCTCACCCGCAAGGGCCGGCTGCACCGTCTGCGCGAGATCTTCGCCATCGCCCGCCAGTTCGACATCTTCCACGGCCTGACGCCGGTGAAGATGAGGCTCATGTTCGAGGCGCTCGGCCCCACGTTCGTCAAGGTCGGGCAGACCCTCTCCATGCGAAGCGAGATCCTGCCGCAGGAATTCTGCGACGAACTCGCCAAGCTCCGCGCCGACGCCGACCCCATGCCCTACGAGACCGTGCTCGACACAATCGCCCGCGAATACGGCCGGCCGGTCGACCAGATCTTCGCCTCCATCGACCGCACGCCGCTCGGCTCGGCATCGCTTGCGCAGGTGCATCGCGCCAGGCTCGTCACCGGCGAGGACGTCGCCGTCAAGGTGCAGCGGCCCGGCGTGCGCGAGACCATGGCGCAGGACATCGACATCATGCGCTCCATCTCCCGCCGTGCCACGAAATACATCAAATCCGCGCAGATCATCGACCTCAACGGCGTGATCGAGGAGCTCTGGGACAGCTTCCAGTCCGAAACGAACTTCCTCATCGAAGCCCGCAACCTCGTGGACTTCCGCGAATTCGCCAAGGACTACAAGTACATGGACTGCCCCAAGCCGTACATCACGCTGTGCACCGAGCACATCGTCGTGATGGACTACGTCGAGGGCATCTCCGTCTCGCATCCCGACCAGCTCGTCGAAGCCGGCTACTCGCTCAACGAGATCGGCACCAAGCTCGTCGACAACTACGCCGCTCAGGTGCTCGACGAAGGCTTCTTCCACGCCGATCCCCACCCCGGCAACATCATCATCCACGACGGCAAGATCGTGATGATCGACCTCGGCATGACCGGCCGGCTCTCCGCACGCACGCGATCCATCCTCCAGGACATCATCTTCGCCGTCGGCAAGCAGGACTCGCCCGCGCTCGCCGAGGCGTTCCTCCGGTTCGCCGGTCCCTCCGACACCGCGGAGGTCAACTATCCCGGCCTGCTGTCCGATCTCGACGCCATCGTGCAGGACTTCGGCACCGTAAGCCTGCAGGACCTCGACATCGGCGCGTTCGTCACCGCGCTCATCCAGCTTTCGCGCAAGCACCATGTGGAACTGCCCGGCATCGTCACCACCGTGGCGCGTGGCCTCGTCACGCTCGAAGGAGTGCTCGACGAATTCCTTCCCGACACCGACATGATCGCCATCATCACCGCGCATATCGCCTCCACGCGCGGCCTCAGATCCGCCGCCAAGGAGGAGATGAAGACGCTGGGCATCGAGGGGCAGAAGGCGCTGCACGGCACCCTAGGCGCGCTCGCCGAGGCCCGCACCGCCGCACGCATGCTCACCCGCGGCCAGCTCAAGGCCAACGTGGAGATGGTCGGCTCCGAGGAGCCCATCCGCCAGCTGAGCTACATGGTCGACAGGCTCACGATGGCGCTGATCGTCGTCGGCCTGTTCGTCGGCTCGTCGATCGTGTACTACGCGGGCATGAAGCCGGTGATCTTCGGCATCCCCGTCATCGGATTCATGGGATATGTGGTCGCGTTCCTGCTGTCGGTATGGATCGTCATCGACATCTTCCGCAAGAACCGGCCGAAAAAGCGGAGCTAGCGCAAGGGGCCGATTCACTCTTTTTGGATTCCCCAAAAAGAGTGAACGCGGCAAGGCGCTTACCCCAGCGGAAACTCCTTCTTCACGGTCCTGCCGTCAAGTCCGGCATACCCCTTGACGGACGTCGTCACCGGTGTCGAATCGCTGCGCAGCTCATATGCCATCGTCGTGGTCATCGGCACGTCCTCCATCACCGGCACGTCGCGCGTCGCCACCGAATATCCGGCGAACGGCTGGGAAAGCACCGTCTGCTTGAGCTCGACGCCGTCCTGGTACGCGGTCGTGGCCACGGCATTGGTGAACGTCAACGGAATCGGCGTGCGATTGACCCACTGATACGTCACGATCACCGTGTTCTTGCCGTTGTAGGTCTTCGGGCCACGGGTCACGCCCGTGGCCTTGACGTCGACGGCCCGCTTGTCGTCGAATACGTCGTCATGTCGGTAGGAGGCGCCGTTCAACCGCGTCATACCCAGCGTGAAGCCTTGCGGCATATCGGGTTTGACGACCTTGCCGGGCTCGGTCACGTCGGTGACCGAGGAATCCTTGGGCAGCGTGAACGAGGCGCCGACGGACTTCGGCAGGTTGCGCGCATAATTGCCGATGCGCACATCGAACAACGTGTCGTTGTTGTTGCGCAGCTCATACGCCTTCATGAACTCCAGCGATGCGCCGGGCGCGATCTTGCGTATCGTGTCGGAGAAATCATAGCCGTCCGGATTGCCGCCGGCGAAGCATCCGATCTGACGCAGGCCGATGCCGGAATCATAGACGTCGAACGACAGATATGACTGCATGTCGATGTCGGTCTTCGACGTGTTCTTCGCCCGGTATTTCACCAGAACCGTGTTCTGCGCGCTGCAGCTTTTCGGGCCGCGTTGTGCGGAGACGACGGTGAATTCGGCGCTGAGCGTCTTGTCGGACTGCGTAAGATACATGAGCTTGCCGGTGCGGTCGAGCACCTCGTATTTCACCGGCTTCGACGTGGGCGTCGTCGTGGAGTAGCCGCCGGTCGTTCGCGATGAGCCGCGATGCCATCCGAACAGTCCGCCGATGATGTTGGAGAAGCTGGGCAGCAGGCAGAGGATGATGACGATGGTGACGAGGCGGCTCCACCACGTGGATTGCGATTTTCGGCCCGATGAACCGGTGTCGGCGGAGGCTGCGGTGTCGACGACGGTGTCGGCATTGCCATGGCGGGTGTTGTTGTATTGGGCGTCGCGGTATCGGGTGTTGTTGCGCAGCGCCGCGTCGGCGCTTGACGGCCCGGCCTTCCGCCGGCGGTCGGATGACGGCACGGATGCGGGCGCGGTATATGCGGACTGTGGGCCGGACGGCGCGACCGTGGGCGTTTGCGGTGAGCCCGTGGCCGGTCCGGTGTATGAGGAGTCGTCGATATTGACGTAGTTCGATTGGTTGTCGAACGGTGAAATGTAGTCGTCGGTACTGCCGTTGGCGTCGTGGTCGCCGTCGTTGCCTTTGCCGCCGAACAATCCCATGATGACCCCTTCGTTCACTGTGGTTCCAGTGTACGTCACGGGCGGCATGGTGGCCGGTGCGCGGGCGCGCGTTTGTTGGGGTCGTTTTTTAGAGTGAAATCATGGCGAATACAACGACGAACAAGACGACGTATGACGGCACGCTGCCACGCGCGGCGTTCTGGGACATGGACGGCACGCTCATCAACTCCGAACCGATCTGGCACGAGGCCGAGCTGTGGTTCGCCGAGCATCACGGCGGCGACTGGAGCGAGGAGATGGGCTGGAAGGTCACCGGCACCCCCGTGCCCCAGGTGGCGCAGATGATGATCGACCGCGGCATCAGGCTCGGCGTGGAGGAGCTGACCGAAGGCATCATCGCCTTCGTGGCCAAGCGAGAGATGGAGCATATGCCGTGGATTCCCGGCGTGCTCGACGTGGTGTCGGCCCTGCATGAGGCCGGCGTGCCGAATGTGCTCGTCACGGCGTCGCCGCGCGCCATGGCCGAGTCGGCGATTGCACAGGCCCCGGCGGGCGTGTTCGACGCATACGTATGCGCCGACGACGTGAAGGAGAAGAAGCCGAATCCCGCGCCGTTCCTCGCGGCCGCGGCCAAGCTCGGCATCGAGGGCGATCAGATCCGCGAATGCGTGGCGCTTGAGGATTCCGCCGTGGGCTTGGAATCCGCGGTCCGCGCCGGCGCCACCACCATTGCGCTGACCGGCTACATCCGCTCCGACAACCCGCCGTCGAAGAACGGACCGCAGTTCGCCTGCGTCGAAACCTGGGACGGCGTGACCCCGCAGCTGCTCGGCGACTTCGTGAAGCAGCGCCTGGCTGCGTAGTCGGGCGGGGGAGTGACCGGGCCGGGCTTTCGGCTGCATGGAATGGACCGTTTGCGTTATGTGGGTTAGGCGGCTCATGCCCGCGAATCGGCCCCGCGTCCGACCAGCGTGACACGCTGCCTCTCATCCGAACCGATACAGCACGTCGAGCCGGTACCCGGTGCCGGCGGGCAGAACCGGCCTGGCGCAATCCGTGCGATGCACCGCATCCGGCACGAATCCCGGCTCCAGACATAGTCCCGCGGAAGGGCCATACCGATGGCCGTGTCTGCCGGAGACGCCATCGAGGAATCCGGCCGTGTACAGCAGCACGGTCGGGGCGTTCGCATACATCGCCATATGGATGCCGCTGCGCTCGCCGGCGGCTTCGGCCATAAGACGCAGACCAGTTCCCTCGATCGGGAACGCGTGATTGTATCCGCGGGCGAGCGCGATCTGCCGGTCGCCACGTCGTTCTCCTTCGTGCAGTCGTTCGCCGATGACGGCCGTATCGCGAAAATCCATGGGCGTGCCGGCGACGGAGGCCGCCGGCTCCGGTAGGGGAATGAACCGTTCGTCGGTCGGATGGAACCGTTCCGACGGTATATGCAGTCGATGCCCGAGCACGTCGCCGCTTCCCTCGCCATTGAGATTCCAATACGTATGCGTGGTCAGATTGGCGACGGTCGTCTCGTCGCAGCCGCCGCGCACGGTCAGCGTCAATCCGCCGCCGACCAGCGCATACCGCACCTGCAAGCGGAACCGTCCGGGGAATCCCTGGTCCATGTCGGGACTGTCCAACGCAAACTCGACGAACGAGTCGCCGACGTCGAGAATCGTCCAATTGCGATGCTCGTATCCGTTCGGCTGGCTGTGATTGTTGTTCCGTCCCTCGTTCGCCGTCAGCCGGTATTGACGTCCGCCGAGCATGAGCCGCGCGTTTTGGATGCGGTTGGCGTTGCGCCCGACGATCGCGCCCATCAATGTATCATCCGTGAGGTAGTCGTGCGGATCGTCCTTGCCGAGCGTCACGTCGGTCATACGTCCGTCGCGGTCGGGCACGGTCAATGACATGAGTCGTGCGCCATGGTTCGTCAGACGGGCGGCCATGCCGTCCGGGCCTGCAATATCAACCGCGCGGATATCGTCGTCGAATGTCGGCGCGGGCGTTTCCTGAAGGTGTGCCATGAGGTCAGGCTACGTCGATGGCCGTGCGGCATACTATATGAAAAGTGCTGTAACGTTATCGAAAAGTGCGCAGCGATGCCGACGCGACGATGCGGACGGCCGACAAACGACTCGAAGGAGAGTGCGTCATGAAACCGGCGGAACGGAACGTGGTCAACGAGCAATCCGAGCATTATCGGTACCAGCCGACCAACTCGGGCGCGAAGGTGTTCCTCTACCCCGAGTGGCTGGGATCGTACCGGTATGTGGCCGGCTACAGGCTCAACCGTGGCCCGCTCGACAATTTCCTGCTGTTCTTCATCCGATCGGGCAGATTCGGCATCGACATCCCCGGACGCGACCGCATCGTCGCGCATGCCGGCGACTTCGTGCTCATCGACTGCTACGAACCGCAGTCATATGAGGCGTTGGCGGACAGCGAGGTGCTGTGGATCCACTTCAACGGCATCTCCGCGCGCATGTACTACGACTTCATCAGCGAGCGCGCTGGCAACGTGTTCTCCACCGCCAACTCGCAGTTCGCGGTGAATCGTCTGCGACGCATCGGCGAGGGCTTCCGTGAGGGCACGCGGATGTCGGAACCGTTGATGTCGCGGTATCTGACCGACATTCTCACCGAATGCGCCGGTTCCGGCGACGATGCGCCCGAGGGGGAGTCCGCCCATCAGTACGCCATGGAGGATGTGCAGGATTTCATCGTGGCGAATCTCGCCCAACCGTTGACGAACGACGAGCTGGCGAATATGGCGTGCATGAGCCGCGGCTATTTCATCAAGGAGTTCCGCAGGGCGACGGGACTGACGCCGCACGCGTTCCTCGTCAAGGCGCGCATGGACGCGGCGAAGCGGCTGCTTGCCAGGACCGACGATTCGTTGAAACGGATCTGCGCAAAATGCGGGTTTTCGTCGCCGAGCGCGTTCTGTCTGGCGTTCCGCAACGCGGAGGGCATGACGCCGTTGGAGTACCGACGGTCGGTGCGGGGATAGCGTCGGCGTCGTTTTTTGGCCGGCCGGTGCCTTCGACATCGTCGGCCGGTCGGAAAACGACGCCCTTATCCGAACATTATCGATGTTCGGTTCCTTGGATGTTTTTTAAATATCGGAAAGCATTTTTTATAAATCGACCCCTTGGTTTCGGGCGTAACTTTGATGGTGACAGCGCAGTCAAGAACATTGCAAAACCCAACGAACGCATACGAAATGAAGGAGTTTCCCATGCCTCACAATCCCGTGGTCACCGGCGTCGAGAAGATGATCATCCCGACCTACGAACCGCCCGCCCCCGACGAAATGCCCATGTACTCGGAGTTCCGCCAGCACCAGGGCTCCACCGGCTACGCCTACCCGAACCGTGTGACGCTCGGCGTGGAACGCGACAAGCTCACCGACCATGAGTACACCGTCGTCCGCCTCGAAAACGACTACATCCGCCTGCTGATCCTGCCCGAGCTCGGCGGCCGCATCCTCGAAGGCTACGACAAGGTCAACGACTACAACTTCCTCTACCGTCACCACCGCATCAAGCCCGTCATCGTCGGCTCCTACGGCAACTGGATCTCCGGCGGCATGGAGTTCAACTTCCCGTTCCACCACCGTCCCGGCACCTACATGGCCGTCGACTACAGCATCGAGAAGCTCGACGACGGCACCGTGATCGTCTGGTGCTCCGAGGCCGCTCCCTCGCCGGGCCAGTACCGTCTCAAGGGCACGTGGGGCGTCAAGCTGCGCCCGGACGTCTCCTACTACGAGACCGTGGTGAAGATCGACAACCGCACGCCCGTCAAGCATCCGTTCCTCTGGTACGAGAACGCCGGCATCCACGTCAACGCCAACTACCAGCTGTTCTTCCCGCAGGACGTCGGCTACGTGCACCACCACTACGACCGCCACCACGCCACCTTCCCGATCACCAAGGGCTGGTACGCGGTGGAGAACCACGAAGAGGAAACTGACATCAGCATCCACAAGAACACGCTGAAGGGCAACTCCTACTTCGCCGCCCCCTCGAAGTACGACTTCTTCGGCGGCTACGACCACGACCGCGACTGCGGCACCGTGCACGTGGCCGACCACCACATGGTCCCCGGCAAGAAGCAGTTCATGTGGGCGCTCGAGGACCTCGGCGACGCATGGAACGGCAACCTCACCGACAACGACGGCGAGCACGCCGAGCTCATGGCCGGCGCCTACTCCGACGACCAGCCCGACTTCACGTACATCGCCCCCTACGAGGTGAAGACCTGGTCGCAGTTCTGGTTCCCGATCCACGGCACCAAGGCCCCGACCTTCGCCAACATCCACGGCGTGGTCAACCTCGACAAGGCCAACAGCGAGGTGCGCATCGCCGTCACCAAGAGCGTGGCCGACGCCGTGCTCGAAGTGTCCGATGGCGAGAACACGGTGCTGCGCGAAAGCATCACGCTCGACCCGGGCGACTACCGCGAGTTCGACGTGGCGCTGCCGGCCGACGTCTACACGTTGCGCCTGACCGCCGCCGACGGCACCGTGCTCATGAACTACACCGAGGACAAGCCCGACGTGCTGCGCATCCCCGAGGACAACCCCGGCATCCCCACCCCGCACGAGCTCACCACCGCGCAGGAGATCTACGTGGCCGGCCAGCACATCGACCAGTACCGCGACCCGTCGTTCAAGGGGCGCGACTACTACCTCGTGGCGCTCGAACGCGACCCCGAGCACCTGCCGTCGCTGCTCGCCATGGCCGAGGACCGCTACAACAACGCCCTGTACGACGAGGCGCTCGAATACCTGCGCCGCGCCGACAAGGTGCTCAACCGGTTCAACCACAACCCGTACGACGGCACCTACAGCTACCTCAAGGCGCTGTGCGAGTACGGCAAGGGCGAGGTCGACGCCGCCTACGAGACCTTCTTCAAGGCCGCGTGGAGCAACAACGTCATCTCCCCGGCCATGACCTACATCGCCGGCATCGACGGACAGCGCGGCGACTGGGCCAAGATGAAGGAGCACGCCGAGCAGGCGCTCAAGAAGGAAGCCGACCACGCCATCTGCGGCACCTACAAGGCCATCGCCGAAATCAAGCTCGGCGACAAGGAGACCGGCCTGGCCGAGCTCGAAGGCATCATCGCCCGCGACCGCCTCGACCACCTGGCACGCTTCGCGCACCTCTACTACTCCGGCAAGGACCTCGGCGAGTTCTACTCGATCCTGCTGAGCAACCCCGCGCAGACCATCCTCGACGTCACGTTCGACCTGCTGCTCGCCGGACTGAAGGACGAGGCCGTCGCCCTGCTCGAAGGCGCCAAGCTCGCCGGACAGTCCACGCCGATGACCCACTACACGCTCGCCTTCGTCTACGACGCGCTCGGCAAGACCGAATCCGCCGCCTCCAACCGCAAGGCCGTGTCCGACAGCCCGATCGTGGACGTGTTCCCGTACCGCCTCGAGGAGCTGCCCGTGCTCAAGGCCGCCGTCGAAGCCGACCCGACCGACTACACCGCCGCCTACCTGTACGGCTGCATCCTGTACAACAAGCTGCAGTACAAGGCCGCCGCGGACCAGTGGAAGAAGGTCACCGAACTGAAGCCCGGCTTCTACATCGCATGGCGCAACCTCGCCATCGCCTACTTCAGCAAGTTCGACCGCCGCGAGGAGGCACTGGAACTCATGAAGAAGGCCGTGGAGGTCAAGCCGAAGGACGACACGCTCGTGCGCGAGACCAACTACGTGGCCGCCAAGCTCGGCGTCGACGGACGCGAACGCCTCGACTGGCTGCTCGCCAACCTGCCCGACAAGCCCTCCGACACCCTCTCCTGGGACCTGGCCGACGCCTACAGCAACGTGTTCGAATTCGACAAGGCGCTCGACGTGCTCAAGCACCACGAGTTCGTGGCCGCCGAATGCCAGGAGACCTACCTCACCGAGTCGTACACCTTCGCGCTGTGCTGCAAGGGCCGACTGCTCGAACGCGACGGCAAGGTCGAAGAGGCGCTCGAATGCTACCGCAACGCGCAGATCATCCCCGCGAACTTCCGCGCCGGATGGTGGGACACCCAGCAGCTGTACTACGCCCGCTGGTTCGAGGCCGCCGCGCTGCAGAAGCTCGGCCGCGAGGACGAGGCCCGCAAGGCCGCATCCCGCCTGCTGCCCTTCATCCACAGCAACTACAGCCCCTACATGGGACCGGAGACCGACTACTACGTGGCGCTCGCCGAACGCCTGCTCGGCGACAACATCATCTCCCGCAAGGACATGAGCGCCTCCGTGGTCAAGTGGGAGGAGGACGTGAAGAACGACCTCGACCGCAAGCCCATCGTCACCTCGCTGCACCTGTCGTTCGTGCCCGACGGCGTGACCGAGCACAAGGCCGAAACGGTCCGCGCGCTCGCCTACAGCCGCCTGTTCTTCAACGACAAGGCCGGCGCCCGCGAGCTGTTCGAGGAGAGCCTGAAGCTCAACCCCGACAACCTCAAGGCCAGGTTCGAGCTGCACCTGCTCGGCGCGCTCGACGCCTGATCCCCCTCATACCGGCCGCCGACACGTTCGACTCCTCCGACCATATCGGCGGCCGGTTCCCCTCCTTCTTCCATAGACGGGGCGTCCTGATCTCTCCTCCTCCAGGACGTCCCGTTTTTCATATCGGCAACGAAGCCGTAACCATCTCAATATCGCAGTCATCACAGTAAGGAATCATCATGTCCTCCACGCACAAGGTCGTCAACGAAGACGACGCCGTCCGACCGTCGACCACGCCGGTCTCGCAAGGATCCATGAAATACGTCATCATCCTGGCACTCAGCGCCGGCATGGCAGGCCTGCTCTACGGCTACGACGCCGTGAGCATCTCCGGAGCCATCGGCTTCCTGCAGGAGCTCTACGACCTCACCCCGGCCCATGAGGGCCTCATCGTCTCCAGCATCTTCATCGGCGGCGTGGTCGGCGTCGGCGCATCCGGCTTCCTCAGCGACCGCATCGGCCGACGCAAGGTCATGATGTTCGGCGCCCTGTTCTTCTTCATCGCCGGCCTGTTCGCCGCGTTCACCCAGTCACCCGAACAGCTGATCGCCGCGCGAATCATCGGTGGCCTCGGCATCGGCCTGTCGTCGTCGATATCCATCACGTACGTCACCGAATGCGCGCCGGCGAAATGGCGAGGCACGTTGTCTTCCATGTACCAGTTCCTGTGCATCATCGGCATCTTCCTCACCAACATCATCAACTTCTGCATCGCCCAGTCCGGCTCGCATGCATGGGGCGTGAGCACCGGCTGGCGCTGGGTGCTCGGCATCGGCGCCGCGCCCGCGCTGGTGCTGTTCGTGTTCATGCTGCTCGCGCCGGAAAGCCCGCGATTCCTCATGCAGTCCGGCAAGCAGGAGCAGGGCTTCAGGATCCTCGAACGCATCAACGGCACGGAAGGCGCGCGCGAGGAGGCCAAGGCCATCGAGGCGTCCATCAAGCTCGACCAGAGCGGCAGCTTCGCCGAACTGTTCGGTCCCGGTCTGCGCAAGGCGATGATGGTGGGCATCTTCCTGGCCGTGTTCAATCAGGCGGTCGGCCAGAACACCATCTCCTTCTACGGACCGACCATCTTCCGCAACGCCGGCTTCGGCGGCAACTCGGAATTCCTGGCGTCCACCATGGTGGGCGGCGTCGAGCTGGTGTTCACCGTCGTGGGCATGGTGCTCATCGACCGCGCGGGACGCAAGCCGCTGATGCTGTGGGGCACGGCGCTGATGGCCGCGTTCGCCATCGCCATGGCGCTGACCTTCATGTTCAATGCGTCGGGGGTGCTGGTCGTGGTGTTCGCCTGCGGATTCATCGCCGCGTTCGCGTTCTCCATGGGCCCGGTCACCTGGGTGATGATTCCCGAACTGTTCCCCACGCATCTGCGAGGCCGCGCCTCCGGCCTGTGCGGCGTGTTCATCTGGGGCACCGCGTGGCTGGTCGGCCAGTTCACCCCGATGATGTTCTCCGGCTGGGGCGGCCAGGGCATGTTCCTGTTCTTCGCGGCGCTCGACATCATCGGCTTCCTCGGCGTCAGGTTCCTGGTCCCCGAGACCAAGGGCAAGCGTCTCGAGGAGATCGAGGAGTTCTTCCGTCCGAAGAAGTGACGATGACGTTTCGGCGGTGATATCGCAATGGCGCAATGGATATCGCAAATATGACGATGGGGCTGCACGACGCTTCGCCGTGCAGCCCCATCGGTGTCTGTTCGCGCGTATGTCCCATGTGCTATGTGGACGTGTCTACGCGGCTATGTGCCTATGCGATGCCCATGCGGCTACGCGCGCGTGAGCACCTCGGCGAGCGCCTGGACCACCGACTGCGGCATGTGGGAGTCGTTGTAGCGGCTCTCGTCCACGCCGTGCAGGTCCTCGAGGGTGGCGAGTCCCGGCAGGGCGGCGACGCCGAGGTCGTCGATGAGGGACTTGGCCTTCTCCTTGGTGAGGTAGTACATCTGCGCGTCCTTGAGCACGCGGAACACGTCGTCGGACGTCGGGTTCTCGGCGACCGTCGCGCCGTCGGTCAGCGTGAGCGTGATGGTTTCGCTGACTGCGGTGGCGGGAATCTCGACGATGAGGCTGAGCGTCTCCTCGTCGTAGGACGTCCGGGCCTCGACCGCCGCGCTGCCGGCCGCCGACACCGTGACCGCCGAGTCCTTCACGCCGCGGAACACCACCGTCCACGAGCGCTCCTCGGGGATGACGTCGGTCGCGCCCTCGGCCGCATTGATGACGAACGACGCATTGCCGGAGCCGACCTCGCCGCCAATGTTCCACGTGAAACATGTGGTCGTTTTACGCACTTCGGATTCCACCGCGCCATCGTCCTCGATCATGGTGAACTCGCCGTTCGCACCGGGGAAGACCAGCACGCGCAGGGCCTTGGGGTTGGCGACGGAGTTCAGCGTGCCGCCATCGCCTGCGGCCGCCGCGCCGTTCTCCGGCAGCTCCTGCAGCGGTACGATGGCGCCGGCCCTGGCGAACACCGGCGTCCGGTCGAGTCCGCGCCACGCCTCGAGACGACGTCCGTCGGCAGGTCGCGACACATAGTGACGGCCGTCGAAGAAGTCGAACCACGTGCCCTGCGGCAGCCACACGTCGGCCTTCGCCATCTGCACGTCGCGGTCGATCGGAGTGACGATCGGCGATACCAGCAGTTCCGTACCGAAGAGGAACTCATCGGTGAGCTTGTAGGCGTCGCGGATCTCCGGGTAGTCCCAGTACAACGGCTGCACCAGCGGCTCGGCCTCGCGGGCGGCGCGCCAGTTCATCGTGTACAGGTACGGGATCAGCGCGTGGCGCAAGCGCAGCGTGGCATCCATCGCGTCGCGCACCTCGGTGTGGAAGTTCCATGGCTCCTTGCCGTTGAACGGCGAATCGGTGGAATGCAGGCGGTTGATGGGGCTGAACGTGCCCAGCTGGTACCAGCGCGCCTCCAGCTCCTCGTCGCGGTATCCGAACATGTGGCCGCCGATGTCGTGGCTCCACCAGCCGTAGCCGATGTTCGAGGCCGTGGCCGTGAACTCGGGCTGGAACTTCAGCGACTCCCACGTCACCACGGTGTCGCCGGAGAAGCCGATGGGGTAGCGGTGCGAGCCCGGACCGGCGTAGCGCGAGAACGTGAGCGGGCGGGCGTCCATCCTCTGCGCCGGATCGGTATCCTCGCCTTCGCGACGGGCGTCGCCGCGCGCGGAATCCAGGTAATGCAGATGGTTGAGCATCCACAGCGGGTCGAGGCCGCGCTGGCGGGTCACGCCGCCCTGCTGCCAGTCGAGCCACCAGAAGTCGACGCCCTCGTCCTCCATCGGATGATGCAGCTTGTCGAAGTATGCGGCCATGAACGTCGGGTCGGTCAGGTCGAACTGCACGGCCTCGCCGGTCTTCGGGTCCACGCCCGTCGCCTTGGCCATGTCGGCGTAGGCGTCCTCGAACGCGCGCACGCCGTCACGAGGATGCACGTTCAGCGTGGTCTTCATGCCATGGTCGTGCAGCCAATGCAGGAATCGCTGCGGGTCGGGGAAGAAGTCCCTGTTCCACGTGTAACCCGTCCAGCCCGAGCCGTACTTCGGGTCGACGTCGTCCACCAGATGCCAGTCCATGTCGATGACGGCCGTCGTGAACGGCAGTCCCTCGGCCTCGAAGCGCGTGACCAGCTCCTGGTATTCGGCTTCGGTGTAGCGATGGTAGCGGCTCCACCAGTTGCCCAGCACGAATCGCGGCAGCAGCGGCGTCGGGCCGGTGAGCTTGTAGAAATCATGCACGGCCTCGCGGTAGCGATGGCCGTAGCCGAACAGATACAGGTCGGTCGTCGGCTCCGGCTTCGGCACGACCCATGTGCCGAACGGATTGGCGTGGCCGCCGACCTCATCGGCCTTGATGATGATGTTGGATTCGGAATCGTCGATCACTGCCCAGCCGTCGGTGCTGTTCACGCCGTCGTCCACGGGGATGCGGCCGTTCGCCCAGTCGAGCGTGCGATACGTGCCGCCGAGATTATGCAGCTGGTCGTCGCCGTAATGCCAGGTGTTGTCGGTGCTGGCGACCCCTTTGACCGTGGCGTACAAGCCCTCCTTGGTGAACGGACGCTTGTTGTACGAGATATGCAGGCTCGGCGTATCGATCTCCAGCCAGCCGTCGCGTTCGACTGCCGTGAACTGCGGGACGTCGTCGCCATAGGCCGCTGTGAAGTCACGGTTGAACGCCATCTGCGTCGGCGTATCGACGAACCGGCCTGAATCGGACCACTCGAAGCGCACGAGCGCATCGGTGAGCAGGCTGATGCGCCAATGGTCGCCGCTGAGCACGGTCGCGGGATTCGTGGCCGGATGCGCGTTCAGCGTTTTCATTGAAAACAGGGATGTATCTACCATGTGCGGACTCCTTCGTCGCCGGGTTCAGATTGGTGAACACTCTCATCTTATCGTTGGGGATACGATATTTATGCTAGCGCTTGCGCAATTGCTGCGCAAGTTGTCATGAATATCAGATGATATATTGATGCAAACGTTAATATCAACGATGACAACGACCGTTCGGCAATGGTTCGTTGTGTCCGACGATGCGACGATCGCCTGATGGTGCGGCCATCGTCTGATGGTGCCGCGGCGACGGCGCACGGCCTGCGCGAACATCGCGCGGCGCGTGCGCGGCGCCCGCGAAAATGGGCAAACGCTTGGCATATTCCCGTTATTTGCGTATTGCCCCATGCTTGCGGTAAAAAGAACAGTGGTTGCGCAAGTCTTGCGCAGAGAAGGGCCGATGCGGCGTCGATATGACGTCGATTGGCGGGCGAGGCATGTGGACGGTTCGATTCCCGACGCATATGCATGGTGTGCAGGCCTTGAACGAGCGATGAAGGAGAACGGCGTGGCAAGTCTGAAGGATGTGGCGGCGGCTGCAGGCGTATCCGAATCCACGGTGTCGAGGGCATTGCGAGGCACCGGCCGGGTAAGCGAAAAGACCCGCGCACGCGTGCAGGAGGTCGCCGACCGTCTGCATTTCACCCTGTCTCGCAGCGCATCGTCATTGGCCAGCGGCAAGACCATGCGCGTGACCATGGTGTTCACCGACTCGCTCAACACCTGGTTCAACTCGGCCGCCATGCAGGGTGCATACGAGGTCCTCGCCGACGCCGGCTACGATCTCGTGCCGCTCATCGTGCGCACGCAGGCCGATCTTCGCCGATTCTTCGAACAGCTGCCCGGCAACCGCAACGCCGACGGCATGATTGTCGTCTCCATCATGCTCGACCAGCAGCAGGTCGGCATCCTCGAGGACTTGACGATTCCCTCGGTCGGGCTGGACGCGCGTGCCATCGGCGGCTACAGCGCCACCGTGCGCGTCGACGACATGAACGCCATGCGACAGGCCGTGCAACTGCTCAACTCGCTCGGTCACAAGCGCATCGGATTCGTCGAGATGCCCGACAACCCCGATTTCCAGTTCAGCGCCAAGCTGCGTTCGGGCGCATTCCTCGATGTGGCGCGATCCATGGGATACGGGGAGGACGAGCTGAGCCTGTTCGAGGGGCGCGATTTCGGCAAGTTCCACAGCTTCCAGGACGCCGTCTCCGAAGCGGCGAACCGCATCATCTCCAAGCGCGACCGTCCCACCGCCGTATGCGTGGAGACCGACGACTTCGCCATCGCGCTCATGTACGCGGTGCGCAAGGTCGGGCTGCGCGTGCCCGAGGACCTCGCCGTCATCGGCTTCGACGACAACGCACTTTCCTCCATGGCCGAGCTGACCACGCTGCATCAGGACCCGCAGCTGATGGGCCGTATGGCCGCCGAAAAACTCGTGACGCTCATGCGCGGCGAAACTCTTGCCGACCCGCATTCCATGCTGCAGGCCTCGCTGATTCTGCGCTCCACCGCCACGCGCATGTGACGCAGGCGGACGGCCAGTAGTGCGAGCGGCACGAGGCGCGAATTTGGCCAAATCGATTATGACGAGGCCGGAATGCGGTCGCTGACGAACGTATCGGCCAGGTTTCGGCAGAAAGCTCGATGGATAGGAAATGGATAAGAAAAACCCCGGTGGGTTGGGCACCGGGGCAAGAGGAAGAGAGGAGAAGAAGAAAGGTTCAATTATCAGGTTCCCGAGGAGTAGGAGCCTCATCGCCGGTCGCGTCCTGCGTTGCCGCTTGGCGTTTCCGTTGACATTTCCTATATAACCCCACGAGTCTTGGCATAACGATGCGAAACCCTTAAATTTCCCTGAAGAAACCATGGCGGTTTCGTGGGGCTGTCGGTTCGCGGCCGTCGCGGGACGGTTTCGTGGGTCTATCGGTTTGTGTACCTATATGGACGGTAGTGCAGGCCCAAGTGGTCGAATTTATGGGTCTACTCAATCGGTTTTGTGGGTCTGGTGGATTAGGTTTGTGGGTCTGTCGGTTCGCGGCGAGGATTAGTGGGTCTGGCATATTCATTAACCGTGGGTCAATCTGTTCATTATGGGGTTTGTTCGACGACGCAATCCGGCAAGAAGATGAGAAAGGCTGGGATTAATCGGTCGCGGACCGGAGGATTCACTCGGGTGAAAGTCATGCAGATATGAAAAAGGCCTTCCGCGGTGGAATGAATGCAGAAGGCCTTCGTGGAGCTAAGGGTAGTCGAAACCCCGACCTCTTCGATGCGAACGAAGCGCTCTACCAACTGAGCTATAGCCCCAAGGGTGCTGTGCTTAACGCGACAACTTGCATTACTTTAATACGCGAACGCGATTCGTGCAATTCGTGTCGGCGTCAGGTCCACGATTCTTCCACATTGCGGGCATTTGGACGCTGTTGTTCGGGCCTCATAGACGCAAACGGCTTCCGTTGCCGCAAAAACTCGAGTTGTGAGGCTTGCCGGGGCAAGACCGCAGAAAACAATGTTGGAAAATGGCGGAATTTATGGGGCAGGGAGGCGTGGTTTCGTCAAAGAAGCCTCACAACTCGGGTTTCGACGGGTTTCGAGGGTCCGTATGCTCCGTTTTCACCGCGAAATGTCGAGTTGTGGGTATTCGTATTGCAGGGAATGCCGTGTGCGGTGCCGGAGAATGGCGGAATCGCGTAGCGAAGGCGACCCGTCCCGGAAATGAAGCACCCACAACTCGGGTTTTGGATATGAAAACCCGTCCGGCGAAGGGTTCCGGACGGGTTATGCTTTCAGGCCGGCGGAGAACCGACCGGACGAAATGCGAAACGACTTCTCTCAGGCGGCGTGACGCGGGGTGGAATCGCTGAAACCGGTGGCGTCGACGGTCGCGGTAACTGCGCCGCCGGCAATCTCGCCTCCTTCGAGGCCTTCGTCGGCCGCAGCCTTCTTCTTGCCGAACTTCGCCTTGAGCAGGCCGATGATGGTCGGCAGCAGCGAGACGGCGAGAATCAGCACGATCACCAGCTCGAAGTGCTTCTGCACGGCGGGGATGTTGCCGAAGAAGAAGCCGAGGAACGTGAACAGCGACGACCAGGTGAGGCCGCCAAGCACCGAGAACGGCGTGAAACGGCTCCAGCGCATGCCGGAGATGCCGGAGATGAACGGCATGAACGTGCGGATGAAGGGGAAGAAGCGGCCGAGGAACACGGCGAGCGGCCCCCACTTGTCGATCATCTTCTCGGTCTTCTCGATGCGCTCGGGCGTCATGGCCTTGACCTTGCCCGATTTGATGATGCGGCGGCCGAAGAAGTGGCCGATGAAGTAGTTGCACTGGTCGCCGATGATCGGGGCGGTCCACACCACGGGCAGCAGGATGTGCAGCGGCAGCGCGGACTGGCCGGTCACGGCATCGGGGGCCGCGAACACGCCGGCGGCGAACAGCAGCGAGTCGCCGGGCAGGAACGGGAAGAACACCACGCCCGTCTCGATGAACACGATGAGGAAGATGAAGCCGCATGCCACGCCCGGTCCCATGGCAATCCACCCGGCGATCGCGGCGCGCGGGTCCTTGAGCAGTTCAAGAATGAAATTGACGAAACGCATGAAAATCCTTGATAGATCCTTCAGACAAGTACTTGATGGTATATCGAACGGAGTCTGTAACCGTCAACCACCCTAGCATTCCGTCATGTACGAGCCATGGCCCGCTTGAACTGCCGTCGAAATCCTTACAAATCAGCGCGCGAGGGGATGGGTCTTCCGATGGGTTCGAGTCCTACCGGGGTACGGGATACCTACTCGCGCGAGGGGATGAGCGCGGCGATGGCGTCGTCCGAAGGGTCGCGGACTTCGGCTGGGTCCGTGCTATCGGCCGGCGCGCCGACGGCGCCGGCCGCGCGCCCCGGCCATCGGGGCCCGTCGCCGACGGCCATGTTGCCGTCCGTGCCGTCGGGCGTCGCGGCGTCGGCGTAGCGATACACGGCCGCCGGACGGTGCCGTCCCTCGCGGCGTTTCTCGCCCGTCGCCTCCAACTGTTTGGAGGCGAGCATCTTGCGGCGGAAATTCGCCAGGTCTATCGGTTCGCCGGCGATCGCCTCGTATACGTCGTGCAGCTGCGCGAGGGTGAACGTGTCGCCGACCAGTCGCGTGGCCACCTCCGGGTATTCGATGCGGTTGCGTAGCCGCCACAGTGCATGGTCGATGATCTGCCGGTGGTCGAACGCCAGCTCGGGCAGGTCGTGTTCGGGGAACCACCGCACGTTGTCGGCGTCGGCGAAGTCCTTCGTCTCCGCCCGGCCGACCAGCGCCCAGTACACGATGGAGACCATGGGCAGGCCGCCGTGCGATCGCGCGGGATCGCCGAACGTATGCAGCTGCTCGAGATACCGCGGATGCAGATCGGTCGTGGATTCCAGCGCCGCGTAGGCCGCCTGTTCGAGCGAGCGGTCGGCGCGCAGGCCGCCGCCGGGCAGCGCCCACATGCCTTTGAACGGCTGGCGCACGCGACGGACGAGCGGCAGCCACAGTCGGCTCCGCCCGCCGGAGGCCGGTTTTGGCGTGGTCGTCGGGACTGCGGCCGTGGCGGTCGCGGCGTCGGAGGAATCGACGGTCGTCCCGGTCGAATCCTCATCGCCGCCCAAGGCGAGGATCACCACGGAGACGCCGATCTGCGGCGGCTGCGATCTGCGTTCCGAAACGTTTCCCAATCCCATGGCATTCCTTCCCGAAAGAATTTCCTATATCCAGCTTTCAAGCCACATGAGCCGAGCCGTGAAGCGGGGAACCCGGTGGGTTCCCCGTAGGCGAGGGGAGCGCGATGCATCGAGCGTGACGGTCGCACACGTGGCTTGAAAGTCCCTGATCGTTCAATTTATATCCAGCTTTCAAGCCACATGTGCGACAGCCAGAACTCGTACGGTACGGGGATGGCCGTCCAGATGGGGTAGAAGAACACGGACACCAGGGCGATGATGACGAGCACGCCGCCCATGATCCACCAGAACGTGAAGGCGTCGAGACGGCTGCGCAGCCAGTCGGCCACGTAGACGAATCCGAGGATGATCCACGGCAGGATGACGATGGCGTAGAACGTGAACGTGGTGCGGTTGAGATACTGCGCCCACGGCAGCCAGCCGCCGAGGAACCCGGCGAGCACGGCCCAGATTCGCCAGTCGCCGCGTCTGACGGCGACGGCGATGATGATGGCGGCGATGACGCATGCCGAACCCAGCCACCAGATCAGCGGATTGCCGAGCGAGGTGATCGCGGCCACGCATTTGGAGTCGGGGCTGAGCGAGCACAGTCCGGGATGCCCGTCGAGCTCCTGCCAGTAGAAACTGGTCGGCCGCCATTGGATGGGCCAGGTGAGCGGGTTGGCCTTGTAGTCGTGCGGGGCGTCGAGGGTGGTGTGGAACTGCCACATCTGCACGTGATATTCGACGAACGAACGCCATGACTGCGGCAGCCATGTGATGCCGGCGCCGGGGTTCTTCTCGGCCCAGTCGTGCATGTACGAGTCGGGGTGGGTGAACCAGCCGATCCATGTGGCCAGATACGTCGCGATGTAGACGGGCACCATGTATGCGGCGGCGAGCAGGCCGTCCTTCCAGAGACCGGTGATCAGCCAGCTGCGGAAGCCGGCGACATGGCGCTCCCATGCGTCCCACAGCACGCTGATGACGCAGAACACGGCGAAGAGGTAGGCTCCCGACCATTTCACGCCGGTGGTCAGACCGAGCAGTATGGCGGCCGAAAGGCGCCACCATGAGAACGCGATGAACGGGCCGGCGGAGTCGAGCCGCAGCGGCGCGGCCGGATCATTGCCGGATGGCGGCAGCCATCGGACGCCACGCTGGACGGATTCGCGGGCGTAGGCCCGGTGCAGTCGATCGCGCGCCCAGTCGCGGTGGCCGAGCATGCATGCGAACGCACCGAGCGCGAATACCATGATGAAGTTGTCGAGTAGTCCGGTGCGGCTGAGCGTGATACCCATGCCGTCGATGGACATGAGGAATCCGCCGATCATCGCCATCGGCAGCGAATGGAACAGCCGCAGGATGATGCGGCACAGGATGAGTATGGCCACGGTGCCGGCGACGGCCGTGGCAGCGCGCCAGGCGAACGTGTTCGCGGCGCCGCCGAACAGCTGCATGCCGAGTGCGATGCACCATTTGCCGAACGGCGGATGGACCACGTATTCCGCGCTGGAATCCCAGGCGTTGAGATACATGCCTTGGGCGAAGAGGTTGTCGATGTCGACGCCGTTGATGGTCTCGGGCCAGTTGCGTGGCTCTCCGGTCATGATCATCGTCCACGCGTCCTTGACGTAATACGTTTCGTCGAAGACCACGGCGCGGGGCGAACCGAGTCGGATGAACCGCAGCAGGCCGCCGAACACGGCCATGAGGATGGGCAGCACCCAGTTCATGATGCGCGACGCATGGAGAAATGCCGGCATGGCCGATGCTTTCGGCGAGGCCGGCTCTTTGGTCGGTGCTGTCGGCTGGTCCGGGGCGATCGCCGCCGTATGCCGGCTGCCGGGGATGTGGCGTTCGGTGCGCTTGACGGTTTCCGGTTTCACCCTTTCAAGGGTAATGGGTCGTTGTGGACGCATGGTGGAGGGCCGTGAGATGCGCGGATGCGTTGGGTGTTGGGTGCGGATGCGTTGGATGCTGGTGCGCGGAGCGGCGGGTGCGGTGGGTGACGGATGAGCTGGGTGACAGGTGCGGTGGGCGGTGGGGATGTTGGGTGGCGAATGTGCCGGGCATCGGAGGACCTGCACGATTTCGGGTAAACAAAAACCGGCCCCCATTCGGGGGCCGGTTCTATGTACAAGCGCTACACAATGCGGAATCTCTACACAACATCGTCGTCGTGGCGGTAAAAGTCTGGTATCCGCCCAACATCATTGACCTTGGTGATCATCTACTCTTGTGGGCTCCGCTCTTGAGTTTTGCTTGTACTTCCAATTATTTCCGGACGAGGCGAAAATGCAAGCCGGCAGGGGGATTTTTCCCGAATACTGATACGGGATTTTTCCGATGGACGGGGGTGTTTTCGGGCTGGTCGTCGGCGTTGTCTCGGACGAGCCGCAAGCGTTCGGTTTTGGTCTGTTTATGTTTGCCGGACGTGGAGTATCTGTGCGGTGTTTGGGAGATTCTGGCCATATCTGTGCGAAATGTGGATAACTCGGGGTGAGGGTGGACCGTTCGTCAACATTGTTCCGCTGCCTTGGGATTCAACGCCCGTTCTTGGAAGAATTCGAAATATGGACGATATGCGAATGAAGACGAAGAACACGGTGCTGGTTGTCGGCGGCGTGGGCGGCGGCGTGGGCGCGAATGCCGGCGGGGTAGGCGTGGGCGGCGGTGCCGGTGCGGGCTTAGACCCGTCGGTGTCGCCGATGCCGCTGCCGGACGGCGTGCGTTCGCTGCCGTTGCCCAGGCCGAGACGGTTCTACACACGTGCCGGCGGCGATGGTGGGGGTGGCGGTGGTCGTAGGGCTGATGGCGGTAGCCGCAAGACCAATGGCGACCATGACGGTAAAAGCCGTGCGATGGACCGACTGCGGAGAAGCGGACCGGTTGACATGGCTCAGCAGATCGGCGCGGGACTGGCCTCGGCGAACGCCCGAGGCGGCGCGGTGCTGTTCTTCTCACCGACGGGCGGTGCCGGCGTGAGCGTGCTGGCGGCCATGTGCTCGTGGTCGCTGACGCAGCGTGATCGCAGTTGTGCGCTCGTCGATCTTGACCTGGCAGCCGGCGGATTGGATGTGCTGCTCGGGCAGGAGGCCGAGGAGGGGCTTCGATGGAGTGGCATCAGTGCGCCGCTGGGGCGCATAGAACCGGAGGCGTTGATCAACGAGCTGCCGAAATGGGACGATGTCGTCGTGCTGGCCGCCGACCCCTGGAACGGCGGCGAACCGGATTGGTGGGAGGTCGAGGCCGCGCTGTCGGCGCTCGCGGAAAACCGTGATGTGCTGGTGTTCGACGCCGGGCATGCCGCGGCGTGGAAGGACATGCCGGTCGCTGTGCATGTGATGCTGGTGGAGCTCAGCGTGCTGGGGCTTGCACGCGCCCGGGGCATGCTGCGATGGCTGCGTGGCGGGGGAGTCGATGCCGTCACGAGCGGTCTCGATGACGACATGATGCGCGAGTCCGTGGACGCCGAAGGAACGGCAACCATCTTGGTGGGCATCAGGCCGCCCGTCTCTTCTCGCGCCGGAGCCGTGAGCAGGCGTGAGGCCGAGGACTATCTGAAGACGTCGATGATCGGCGTGATGAAACGGGACGCCTCGCTGGGCAAATCCATATTGTCCGGTCTCGGCATCGCCAGGATACCGAGAAAATACCGCAAGCTCATGAACGAGCTATGCGACCGCATCGAAGAGGCATGCCGCCATGACCGGCGTCGCAATCGATAGGCGGTCAGACCGTCGAGGACGACGCGTGATGTTCGGCCCGCTCGACGAACTGGTGCGCGAAGGAGGCGTGACCGATGTGGCGGTGACCTGCGACGGGCGCATATGGGTCGATTCCGGTGACGGCATGGAGGAACGGACCGTGGCCGTGGGATTCCGTACGCCGCAGATCGTGCGCGAATACGCCGTGCAACTATGCGCGCAGCTCGGGCACAGGCTCGACGACTCGCACCCGATCGCCGACGCCGCCACTGTGGACGGCATCCGTGTGCATGCGGTCATCGCGCCATTGGTGGCGCAGGGGGCCGCGCTGTCCATTCGTTTTCCGGACCATGCCATGGCGAATCTGCCGGCATTGGGCGCGGCCGGACTGTTCCCGTACGCCTGGCTGACGATGCTGCGCAGACTGGTCGAGCGGCGTGCCACCGTACTGATCACCGGCGGTACGGGCACCGGCAAGACCACATTGCTCAAGGCGCTGCTGGGCGAATGCGCCGACAGCGAGCGCATCGTCAGCGTGGAGGAGATTCGTGAACTCGGGGGCATCGACCACGACAACCATGTGGCCTTGGTGGCCCGCGAGCCGAACGTGGAAGGCGCCGGCGGCATAGGTCTGCCGGAACTGGTGAAGGCCACGCTGCGCATGCGCCCCGACCGTGTGGTGCTGGGCGAATGCCGCGGCGAGGAGATTGCCGACCTGCTGCGTGCGTTGAACTCCGGGCATCACGGTGGTATGGCCACGTTGCACGCCGACGGCGTGGACCGGGTGCCGGCCAGGCTCTCCACGCTGGGATTGCTCGCCGGACTGGATCCGGCGGCTCTTGCCATGCTGGCGGAAGGGGCGTTCGATGTGGTGCTGCATCTGGAACGTGTAGACGGTCGGCGCCGTATAGCCCAGGTGGGATTGCTGGAGACCGATGACGACGGGAGACTGATTGGCCGCCCTGTGTGTGAATGGGACGGCACGGGCATGCCGGTCCATCATCCGATATGGCCACGCTTCGCCGGATGGTGGGGCATCCCACTGATTCCCGGCGTGGACGGCGGCAGGCCACAGCTGCCGCCGAGACCCTGAGCCGGTGCATCATGATGCCGTTCATGGTCGCGCTCATGGTGGGAATGACGGTGTGGCTGTGTTCGGGCGCGAGCCGGTACCGCACCGATAGGCTCCATGCTGTGATTCGCGAGGAGGGGAATCGCCCGGTGCCTCGTATGGGCGTGGCGGCGGCGTTGTCGTCGCTGAGCGCGTTCATTCGCAACGGAGGCACCGCCATCGCCGCAGTGGAGGAGCTTGCAGGCCGGTGTTTCGCCGGAACCGTTGCGACCCCAGCCCGCGTTGCCGCGGCGTTCGAGGCGAGACGACGGCATGACGAACCGGTCGAGCAGGCGATGCGTGTGGCCGAGGACGTGGCCATGGCGTTCCGCATCAGCGAACTGCTGGGATGCGAGACCGTGCGTTGCCTGGCAGCAGTGTCGGCCGCGCATTCGCGCCGGCGACTGCTGGAGGATCTGGAGGCGAAGTCGCTGGCTATGCCGAAGTCCACGGTGAAACTGCTGTCCGCCCTGCCGCTGGTGACCATCGCATTGGGCGAGGCGCTTGGCGTACGGCCGCTGTCGTTTCTGTTCGGATCGGTCGGCGGTCTGATATGTCTGTTGGCGGGAGCGGTCTGCTACGTCGTCGGACTGATATGGATGGAGACGCTGATGAGTCAGCTTCGTTCGGCACGGTTCGATACACGACGATCGGAGGCTGGGCATGGCCGGTGACATGTGGCAGCTGCTGGCGGCGATGATGACGGTACTCGCCGTGATGATATACAGCGGGCGGACCAACGGACCGGCCGGTCATGCGTCGGCTCGGCTCCGTCGTGGGGCCGGCGACGGAGCCGAGCCGCCGATGACATTGCTGCTGGAGATGCTGGCCGTCGCCATACGTCAGGGAGCGTCGATTCCGCGGGCGATGTCGGTTATCGGCGGTGTGCTCGTAGAGCGGGAGGGCGATGCCATGCCGGATGCGGCCGCGTCGGACGATGCCGAATCGGACGGTCTGGGCAGTCGGATGCTGCGTGTCGCCGCGGCATTGAACCGCGGCGCGGAATGGGACGGTGCATGGGCCGCGCCCGCGCCGGACGGCCGTTATGACGAGGCAATGCGTCTGATGAAATCCGCGTTGGAACCGTCGTGGAAGCATGGCGTCTCGCCGCTGTTGCGCATCGAGACGACCATCGAACAAATCGATCTCGACGAACGACGGTCCATCGAGGAGTCCGCCGCCAGGCTGTCGGTTCGCATCCTCGTGCCGATGGGATTGTGCTTCCTTCCGGCGTTCATCCTCATCGGCGTCATCCCCTCCATCGCGGCTTTCGCCGGACGATGATATCCGCGTTGACGTTGTGCGCGGTTTCGTCGGCATTCCACAGTCGGATTTTTCAATGGAGAGTAAGGCTCGACCACGTTCGTCAACATTGTCGGAAAACCATGCGGTGACAAGGCGGAATACGGCAGACTGGAATCAGCTTCGAAGCGGGACCATGATCGGCGATACGCCGGCGACACGAACACAACCGAATCAAAAAGTCCCATCACCAGACCGGTGATGGCGGCCACCGTCGACTGCGGATGGCCGGCGAAGAGAAAGGACACTACGATGACACGGTCGGAGGGAACGCCGCTTCACGATCAGGACCTGTACGGTCCGGGAATACGTGGCCGTATGCGGGCGATGGCGAAGGCGGCGAACACGAGGATATGCATGCTTGACGCCCGCATGCGCACCATCACGGCGGAACCGGAGAAGGGACTGGCGACGGCGGAGTATGCGGTGGTCATGATAGCCGCGACCGGCTTCGCCGGACTCCTGGTGGCCATCCTCAAATCGGGCGCGGTGAAGACGCTGCTGACCAATCTGGTCAAACAGGCGCTCAGCGTGTGATCGGCGGAGTCGTGGTGTCGGGCCGAAAGGCGATCACGGGCCGAATCAAGGTCCTGCGCCGGATGCTCGGAAACCTCGGCGGTCTTGGCGGATCGGGCATCGGCGGAACGGATGCAGGCACGGTGACCGCGGAATTCGCGGTGGTGCTGCCGGCGGTGATGGTGGTGTCGCTGTTGTTGTTTTCGTCGGCGAGGGCCGTGATCGTCAATATGAACTGTCAGGAGGCGGCGCGTGCCGCGGCGCGGGAACTGGTGGTCGCCGGGGAATCCGGCGATGCCGATCCGGCCGGCGTGGTGGCGCGCATCGCCGGCCCCGGCGCGACGGTCTCGACCGCGACGGGCGGCGGACAGGTGACGGTGACCACACGATGCCCGCTGATGCCCGGTCCGTTGGGCGTACTGCCGATGGCCTTGGAAGGCAGGGCCGTGGGCATGCTTCATGAATAGGCGGTGAGGCATGAACGGACGACGGAACGGAAGTCGGCGACGTGGAGGAAACCGGCGACGTGGTGAAGGCCGGCGATGCGGCGTAAACCCACGATGCGATGGCCTCGAGGGCAACCCGCTGAGGCAAAGCGACCGCGGGTCGGGAACGGTGATCGGCGTGGGATTGGTGACGGCAGCGGCCGTGCTGCTGTCGGCCATACTGGCCGTGGGCAATGTGCTGTACTGCAAGTCCGTGGCGCAGACGGCGGCCGATCACGCCGCGCTTGCTGCGGCGACGGCCCATTACGAATCCCTGGGCGATCCGTGTGCGAAAGCGGGAGGCGTGGCCTCCTCGAATCGGGCGAGGCTTGCCGAATGCTCGATTATGGGCGAGGACGTGGTGGTCGGCGCTTCGGTGACCACGAGGGTGCCGTTTGTCGGTGAGGTGACGATGCGGGCGAAGGCCGGTCCGAAGGACTGCCGGTAGCGGCGATGATGCCGGCGGTCCTTCGATGGCGAACCGTCCGATTGCGGCCTTGATTGCGGTCATCGGCCGACGGAATCCGGTCGGTTGATGACCGCAATCGGTCACTTGGCGTCGGACTTGGCGGAATCCTTGCGGGCGTTGACGAACCAGTAGGCGAGTGCCACGAAGATGGCTCCGCCGACGATGTTGCCCAGAGTGGCGGCGGAGAGGTTGTAGAGAATACCCTGCACGGTGACCGCTTCGGCGCCGGCGGCCTGCGCGCCGAATCCGAGCGTCTTGGAGACGAGTCCCACGGGGAGGAAGAACATGTTGGCCACGCAGTGTTCGAAGCCCATGGCGACGAATCCGGCGATGGGCAGCAGGATGCCGAGCACCTTGTCGCCGACGGAGCGGGCGGAGAATCCGATGCGCACGGCCAGGCAGACGAGGATGTTGCACAGGATGCCGCGGAAGAACAGCGTTATCCAGTCCGGGGTGATCTTCGAGGCGGCGGTCGCCACGGCGGTGTCGCCCACGGCGCCGTCGTTGAGGCCCATGGTGCCGGCGAAGGCGATGAGCGTGACGAGCAGCAGGGCTCCGGCGAGGTTGCCGAACCAGACGATGATCCAGTTCTTGGCGAGCGCGCCCCAGCTGATCTTGCGGGCGGCGATGTCGGAGGCCATGAGCGAGTTGCCGGTGAACAGTTCGGCGCCGCAGCAGAGCACGAGCACGAGTCCCATGCAGAAGGCGAGGCCGCCGACGAATCGTTTCGGGCCCCAGGTCATGGCCGGATCGCTGGTGACGATGAGGAAGAACAGCGCGCCGAAGCCGATGAACGCGCCGGCGAACATGGCGGAGACGAATGCCTTGCCGCCGCTGAGCTGGGTCTTGCCGATGCCGGCCTTCTCCACGGCCTCCTCGGTTTCGGCGGGGGTGAGCGCGTTGATGTTGACCTGCGGGGTGAGGATCGACGGCGTCGTCTTGATGGTCGGTGTGTTGCCGGCGTCGGTTGCCGGGTTGCCGTTGTGCGGCATGGTGAGATCCCTTCTCTGGAGTCTTCGATGAACCGCACACCATATTCGCGCATACGGTTGACGCCGCAGCATCCGTTCCCACCATTTGCAGGAAGGGCCGATAAGGATATGGAATTATGTACTACAATAATAAAGGCGAGGGGTTGCCGGCAGGCCGTCCCGTATTTGTTCGTGAATCGGCGTTGAAGCGTGGCATCGATCCATCCGATGCGTTGACGGTGGCGCGTCATCCTTTGGGGACAAGTGTTCTGGATGAGGACCAGCTGAAACTGTTGTGCGTGGGGTTTGACGACAATGCCGCCGCCTTGGAGGTGGTGATCAAAAGAACCCATCGTGGTTGGCTGCTGATTTACGCAATGAAGCTTCGCAAAAAGTACTGGCCGCTGTTGTTGCAGGGGACAGTGGATACGACATATTGGGAGGATGGATGATGGGTGATGATCGAGATTACATCATCGTCAGTGATGCGGATTTCTCCGATGAGGAGAATGCCGTGCTGAATGCGGACGCCGAAGAGGCGGAGCGTGGGTATCCCCTCGGGTTTCTTGAATCGCGCCGACGCGGCCGTCCTTTGGAAATCGGCCTGACTCCGGCGCGACATAAGGTGCAGGTTCGCTTGGATGAGAATCGTTTTCGCCTGTTGAACGAATATGCGAGGCGGCATCATCTCTCGCAGTCGGAAGCGATGCGTGAGCTTCTGGACCGGGGCCTTGCCTCGGCCTAGGGCTTGACCTCCGTCTCGCGATGATGCTTGGCGGGCCATGCCTCGTAGGCGAGGACCCCACAAAGTAGTATGGTGACTTGGCTCACCGGGATGGTCGTACGGATTTGGAAAGAATGGGTTTGCATTATGGCTTTGGCATTGTATAGGCGTTACCGCCCCGATACCTTCGACGGCATCGTGGGTCAGGACCAAGTCACCATTCCCCTCTCCCGCGCCCTTGACGAGGGCAAGCTCACGCATGCGTACCTGTTCTCCGGCCCGCGCGGCTGCGGCAAGACCAGTTCAGCCCGTATTCTGGCCCGCTGCGTCAACTGCGCGAAGGGCCCGACCTCGCATCCGTGCGGTGAATGCGAATCCTGCAGGGATCTCGCCACCGGCGGCCCCGGCTCCATCGATGTGGTGGAGATTGACGCGGCCAGCCATAACGGCGTGGACGATGCCCGCGAGCTTCGCGAACGCGCCGGCTTCGCGCCCGCCCGCGACCGCTATAAGATCTTCATCCTCGACGAGGCCCATATGGTCACGCAGCAGGGCTTCAACGCGCTGCTGAAGATCGTGGAGGAGCCGCCGGAGCATGTGATGTTCATCTTCGCGACGACGGAGCCGGAGAAGGTCATCGGCACGATTCGTTCGCGCACCCATCATTATCCGTTCCGTCTGGTGCCGCCCGAGGTCATGGGGCCGTATCTGGAGGATATCTGCGGCAAGGAGGGCATCAAGCCGGAGCCCGGCGTGCTCAAGCTGGCCATGCGTGCCGGCGGTGGCTCCATGCGAGACACGCTTTCGGTGCTTGACCAGCTCATGGTCGGTGCCGTCGACGGCGTGATCGCCCATGACTCCGCCGTCGCGTTGCTCGGCTTCACGCCGGATGCGCTCATCGCCGAGGCCATCGACGCCGTCATCGACAAGGACGGCGAGAAGCTGTATGGCGTGGTGCAGAAGGTCGTGGTCGGTGGCTTCGACCCGCGGCGCTTCGTCGAGGATCTGCTGTCGCGTGTGCGTGACCTGCTGGTTCTCACCATCGCCGGCGAGCGTGCGGAATCCGTGCTCAGCGATGATGCCGAGGCGGAGGGCGTCGACGACCTGCGGCGTCAGGCCGAGGCCTTGGGATTGCAGCGACTGACGGCCATCGCCGATGTCATCAACGATACGTTGGGTTCGATGACCGGCGCGATTTCGCCGCGTATGCGGCTTGAACTGCTGGCCGCACGACTGCTGGTGCCCGCAACGGTCGCCGCCGCGCCGGCCGCGGCGACGGCGGCTTCGTCGTCGGGCACGGCCTCGGCCGATGCCGCCGGGAACGCGGCGGCATCGTCGCCGCAGTCGTCCGGCGCGGCGCGCGGCGGCTTCATTGGCCGTCGTCGTCAGCAGCAGCCATCGTCGTCGGCGTCATCATCATCCACGTCGTCGCAGCCGCAGGTTCCTTCATCGTCGCAGGCGGCGGATGGAGCCGCATCCGTGGCGTCCGCCGATGCGACCGTATCCGCGTCGGCATCCGACGACGGCCGCTCCTCTGCGGCCTCTGTTCCGCAATCGTCGGCTTCCGGCCAGCAGGACGGGCAGACGTCCGCGTCGCAGGCCGGCGGTCACGCATCGCAGGATTCCGCATCGGGCGATCCCGCATCGGACAACCGCACGCCGGATGAGAAGTGGGATGCGATCGTCGCCGCGCTGCCCGAGGACGTGCGCAGATATGTGAACCGCGACAAGGTGCCGCGCATCAATCTCGCGCCCCATCCGAAGACCGGCCAGATGCGGCTATGGATCAAGTTCGACGTGCCGCTGAGCAAGTATGCGTTCGCGCTCGCCGTCGCCAGGGAGGAAGTGGACGGCACCAACAAGGTGACCGACATCCTTCGCGCCGAGACCCGCAAGGCGTTCGGCCCCGATGTGGCGCTCGCCCCGACCAAGAAGATGGCCGACGGCCAGATGGCGCCGCCATGGAGCCAGCTGCCGCCGCAGGAGCAGCAGCGCATCAAGGCGGAACTGCTGCAGGCCAGCCTGTCGTCGTCCATGCCGGCCGGCGTCGGTACGGCCGCCGCGGCGTCGAGGCAGTCGCACGATCATGAGACGGCTCCGGCCGACAACGCCGAGGCGCAGAACGATTCCGACGTTCATCGGGCCGCAGATCACGGTCCGAACAGCGGCCTTCCGAACAGCGGCCCGGGGCGGCCCCCGCTTCCGGAGGACGATCCATGGGCGATGCCCGCGCCATCTGCCCATGCCTCGTCGGCACAGTCGGCTCCGGCCGCGGCCGACCCCGCAGACGATCCCTGGGCCCAGTCGACCGCGCAGACCGGCTCCGCCCGGCCGTACGAGGACCTTTCCCATCGGGAGAAGCCGCATGCCGAGCCGCACGCCAAGCATGTGGCCGTGCCGGACCTGAGCGACGACAACGATCCGTGGGCGACTCCGACTCCGTCCCCGGCTGCGCAGCCGGCTCCGAATCCGTCGTCGGAGGCCGATCCGTCAATCGGCGCCGATCCGTGGGCCCAACCGGCCGGACAGTCGAGCCAGCCGGTGCAGCCCCATGCCGACCCCGCTCCGGCCGTGGCGCAGCAGTCCCAGCCGCCGGTGCAGGTCCGTCATTTCAATCCGCACGCCCGGCAGAACGTCCAGGCCGCGTCCGCGCCGGGCGACGGGGCCGCGTGGCCGTCGTCGTCCGGGTTCGGCGGGCCGGCCGCAGGCCCTGCGGCTCCCGCCGGCCCGCAGCCGCCCGCCGTCGACCCCGACGATGACGAATACTCCATGTCGGACGAGTCATTGGGCGCGGCCGGCGCCATGGACCTCGAGGAACTGAAGAAGTTCTTCGAAGTCAAGAACGTGGAGGTCCTCGAGCCCGACGACCCGCGCAACCCGCGCAATATCGTCGCCAAGCGCAAGAATGACGACGGCGAATAACCCCGCGATGATGGCATCCGGCCGCACGCCGGCCGGATGCCCGAAATACCCGAACAGGACGGCAAAGCCGTATAGCCGCATGACCGTATAAGGAGCGATGCATGGCACTGGCCTACGATGGCGCGATCCAGAATCTCATCGATGCGTTCGCCAAACTTCCCGGCATCGGGCCGAAGGGCGCGCAGCGCATCGCCTTCTACCTGCTGGGCGCCGACGATCAGGAGGCCCAGGCGCTCGCCGACGCCATTCAGGAGGTCAAGGCCAAGGTGAGGTTCTGCGAGATCTGCGGCAACGTGTGCGAGACGAGCCCGTGCCCGATCTGCGTCGACCCACGTCGCGACCGCACTGTCATCTGCGTGGTCCAGGAGCCCAAGGACGTGATGAGCATCGAGCGCACCCGCGAATTCCGCGGCCTCTACCATGTGCTCGGCGGCGCCATCAACCCCATGGCCAACGTCGGGCCGGCCGACCTGCGCATCCCCCAGCTGCTGGAACGCCTCGGCTCCGGCGAGGTGAGCGAGGTCATCATGGCCCTCAACCCCAACATCGAGGGCGAGGCCACCACCACCTACATCTCCCGGCTGCTCGGTCCGCTCGAGGTCAAGGTCACACGGCTGGCGAGCGGCCTGCCCGTCGGCGCCGACCTCGAATACGCCGACGAGGTCACGCTCGGCCGTGCGCTCGTCGGCCGCCGCGAGGCGTGACCCGGGCGTAGGCCCGTACGGAAGCCGTGCGAGCGGCTGTTCCGTGGCGTGGTCAATCGATTGACATCGGCCGGTGCTCCGACCCGTGGATGGGCCGCGCTCACATTGTGGAGCGGTGTTCGCGCCGTAATCTTCGAGAGCCCTATAATCTTGCCGTTTGCGTACAGTATTGACTTACTTGTGCGCATGGCAAACGTCAATATGCGCAGTAATCACGAGATGGGACTGAAGTGGCACTTATCGTTCAGAAGTATGGCGGCTCGTCGGTAGCCGACACCGACTCGATCAAGCGTGTGGCCAAGCGCATCATCGATACCAAGAAGAAGGGCAACGACGTGGCCGTGGTGGTCTCGGCCATGGGCGACACCACCGACGATCTGATCGACCAGGCCCTCGACATCGACTCCAAGCCGCCGGAGCGCGAGATGGACATGCTCATGACCGCCGGCGAGCGCATCTCCATGAGTCTGCTGGCCATGGCCATTCACGCGCAGGGTGTGCGCGCCCACTCGTTCACCGGCCAGCAGGCCGGCTTCCTCACCGACGCCCGCTACGGCGCCGCGCATATCCGCTCCGTGAAGCCGAAGCGTGTGGCCGAAGTGCTCGAACAGGGCGATGTGGCCATCGTCGCCGGCTTCCAGGGCATCAACACCAAGGGCGATCCCACCACGCTCGGCCGTGGCGGCTCCGACACCTCCGCAGTGGCGCTGGCCGTGGCGCTGGGTGCCGACGTGTGCGAGATCTACACCGACGTCGACGGCGTGTTCACCGCCGATCCCCGTATTGTGCCGACCGCCCGACGCATCCCCGCGATCTCCTACGAGGCGATCCTCGAGATGGCCGCCTGCGGCTCCAAGGTGCTGGCCCTGCGCTGCGTCGAATACGCGGAGCGTTTCAAGATGCCGCTGCACGTGCGCAGCTCGTTCTCGCACCGCCCCGGCACGCTGGTCCTGCCCGAGGGCGCCGATCCGCGCAGCATCCCGAACCTGAATTAGGCCGTTCCTCGCCGGACCTCGGCAAGCATTCAGGACATCAGCAAGAGCATCAACAAGCAACCAATCCGTACAACATCGCGAAAGTAGTAATCATGACCAACGATAACCAGTCCATGGGCGACCTGTTCCCCGACCTCGGCCCCGAAGACCCGGTCGTCTCCGGCATCGCGCACGACAAGAGCGAGGTGCAGGTCACGCTGCGTCGCATCCCCGATGTCCCCGGCGTGAGCGCCTCCGTGTTCACCAGCCTGGCCGAGGCCGGCGTGAACGTCGATATGATCGTGCAGGCCGCCGCGTCCACCGGCACCGCCGACATCTCCTTCACCGCGTCCGAGGCCCAGCTTCGCCAGATCGAGCAGGTGCTGGCCGACAAGCGCGAGGAGCTCAAGTACGAGTCCGTCGACATCAACAAGGAGGTCGGCAAGGTCGCGCTCGTGGGCGTCGGCATGAAGACCCACTCGGGCATCGCCGCTACGTTCTTCCGCGCGCTGAGCGAGAAGAACATCAACGTGCTGATGATCTCCACCTCCGAAATCCGCATCTCCGCCATGGTGCCGCTCGAGGACCTCGAGGACGCCGTGCGCGCCATCCACACCAAGTTCAACCTCGACTCCGATCAGGTGGAGGCCGTGGTGTACGGCGGCACCGGCCGCTGAAGCAGCGATACGCCGCATAGGAATCGTTTAGGAACCAGCAGGGCAGAAGGGAACGAACCATGGTTCAGATCAATGACAAAGGTGTAAACGTAGCGGTGCTCGGCGCCACCGGCCAGGTCGGTATGGTGATGCGTCGCATCCTCGACGAGCGCGACTTCCCCGTGAAGGACCTGCGCTTCATGGCGTCCGCCCACTCCGCCGGCACCGTGCTCAACTGGCGCGGCCACGACATCGTGGTGGAGGACGTCGCCAAGGCCAATCTCTCCGGCATCGACATCGCCATCTTCTCCGCAGGCGGCGGCACCTCCAAGGTGTGGGCCCCGAAGTTCGCCGAGGCCGGCGCCTACGTGATCGACAACTCCTCCCAGTGGCGTATGCACGACAACGTGCCGCTGGTCGTCGCCGAGGTCAACCCCGAGGATCTGGACGACGTTCCGGACCGCATCATCGCCAACCCGAACTGCACCACCATGGCCTGCATGCCGGCCATGAAGGCCCTTTCCGACGCGTTCGGTCTCAAGCGACTGATCGTCAGCTCCTACCAGGCCGTCTCCGGTGCGGGTCGCGCCGGCGTGCTGCAGCTCATGAACGAGGCCAAGGCCGCCATCGAGCAGGGTGCCGACAAGCTCGTGTTCGACGGTTCCGCCATCGACTTCCCCGAACCGACCAAGGTCGTGCGCACCATCGCCTTCAACGCCGTGCCGTTCATCGGCTCCATCGTGGACGACGGCAGCGAGGAGACCGACGAGGAGCAGAAGCTGCGCAACGAAAGCCGCAAGATCCTGCACCTGCCCGATCTCAAGGCCAGCTGCACCTGCGTGCGCATCGGCGTGTTCACCTCCCACGGCATGAGCATCAACGCCGAGTTCGAGAAGGACGTCACCCCGGACGAAGCCCGCGAGGTGCTCGCCAAGGCCCCGGGCGTCGTACTCGACGACATCCCCACCCCGCAGCTCGCCGCAGGCAAGGACCCGAGCTTCGTCGGCCGCATCCGTCAGGACCAGGCCGTCGACGGCAAGAAGGGCCTGTCGATGTTCATCACCAACGACAACCTGCGCAAGGGCGCCGCCCTCAACGCCATCGAGCTCGCCGAGGTCGTCGCGAAGAAGCACTTCGCAGATCAGCTCTGATCTGCGAACGATAAGCACTGTGCAGATCAGCTCTGATCTGCGAATGATTAACACTGTGCGGATCAGCTCTGATCTGCTGAGCCGTTAAGCGCGTAGTCCAGTGGACTGCGCGTAGGCGATGCGAGCGCGATTTATCGAGCGCGAGGCTTGCCGAATCGGCGCAGTGCCAATCAGTCGTTTAGGCTGCAATTCCTTGGCTCCCCCACGAACGGTGGGGGAGCTGTCAGGCGCAAGCCTGACTGAGGGGGCGTACTGAGACGAACCCCTCGGCCCGTCTTACGGCGGTCGGCTTCCCCTGCTTTGCAGGGGAGCTTTTTTCTTCTATCTCCCATATGACGTACTTCCGTCGAATCCGGTGCTCCTTCTCAGACCGTTGCATGGCGGTCGTTCTCCTGCCTCACATATGCCGAGTGGAGATCCTTTCGTATGATTTCACCGAGGGGAAGTCGGAAATCACTCCCCATATGTCACTATCGCTGGGGATACTGGTAGACATGTCTGAAGCATCTGTCGAAGCGCAAAAGCAGCTTGATCGCATCGTGGCCCTTGGCTACCCCGATGTGGCCGACATGACGGCGGCCGCGTTCCGTTCGCTGGCCACGCCGATCATCAACGCGCTGTCGAAAAGCGACCTTGGTTCCAACATCCTGCTGGTGCCTACGCGCGAGCTGGTCTCGCCGGAATCGTTGATCGCGCGAACCAGCATCAATCGCATGGCCGGTTTCACCACCATGCCGCCGCGCGACATCGCCAGCTTCATGCCGCAGGACGGTTTCGAGCCGCCGGAAGGCCCGTTCTACATCGTCGTGGACCCACACACCGGCACCAAATACACGAATCGCGAGCCCGACATCGCGCGCAAGCTCGTGGAATCCGATGGCCGTCTGCCGCTCACGCTTGAAGAGGGGCTCGCCATCGCCACCCAGCATCCCGACTGGCTGGTGCACAAGAACGGTTTCAATCTGCTCGGTTCGCGCAGCAACGATGGCCGTGTGCCCAGCATCTGGCTGAGCCAGAACGCGCCTCGCCTCGGCTCCGTATGGCCGACGAGCAGGCACACGTGGCTGGGCAACGCGTTCTGCATGGCCCGTCTCGGCGTCTCCCTGTTCCACTACCAGTGACCGTTTATCGCTCATCGTCTGTAATCGCTTATCAGCTTCGATTTCCGTCACCTCCCGAATGCGCATGAATGCATGCGCGGATTGGCGCTCACGAATCGGCAGATACGCTCATATATCGCGATTTGTGCACGGTCCAAGGCCGTGCACAAATCACAGTGGCGGCCTACGCCTGGCGCGGCGATGCACTGCCGCCGCCGGCGGTTGCCGATGCGGCGTCCGCCGTCTTCCTGCGACGGACGGCCGATGCGACGCCGCCGATGACCAGCGCCAGACCGATCACCACCAGTGCGGCGATGGCGAGCATCGTCCATACGGTCGGCGACATCGCGAAGCCGAACAGCCACGTGCTGGCCAGCCCGCCGAACGCGAACAGCGCCAGCAGCGTGCCCCATACGATGGTCCCCGCACTCGGACCCTTCTTGTATTCCACACGCGGCGTGTAGGGCGCGCTCGGATTGCCGGTGTACTGGTTCCAGCCCGGATAATTGCCGTACTGTGGTCCGGCCGTGGCCTGTGCCGTCTCGCCCGAACCGGGGTATCCGTGACGTTGCGCCTCGTCCGCGTAGCCCTGTGCCGCGGCCGCCTGCTGCTGCCACGCCGCCTGCGGGCCGGCGGCGGCAGCGCCGACCGGTTCCGTGCCGGCGAGATTCACCGCCGGTTTGCCGATCATCGGCTGCGTGGGAATGCCGTCATCGTCTGCGGCCTCCTCGGTTCGTTCGTGTGCCGAGGCCGAGGCGTCGGCTTCGACCGGGGATTCGGCCACGCCGGCGAGCTGCGCCTCCAGCGGCGTCGTCAGTCCGATGCGTTCGTTGACTGTCGTATCGATGATCGACGTCGGCTCCGATACCGGCTGTGACGCGTCGGCCGTTGCAATCGGCTGCGTCGCGTCGAAGTCGGTCGTAGCGTCAAGATTCGTCGTCGCATCAAGCGTGGCGTCGTCGATGCGTTCTGTATTATCGACGGCGTCCGCAATCGCCGGCAGCGTCTCCGTCTCCGCGGACTGCGAGCGGATTCGACCGACGTCGAGTGCCTGCGTCGGGGCCTCCGACGCGGCCTGACGGTCGGCCGTGGCGGGGAACGTCTGCGTTGCCGCGTCGTTGGCGGATGCGGCCGCGTCGTCGGCGGGGCTTGCGCCACCGTCGGCCTGCGCGATGATCATCGTCGGTTCGTTGGAAAACCCATGGAGAAAACTCTTCGTGGTCATGATGGTCTCGATTCTGCTTGATGATTCGTCTGATGATTCATAAAACGGATTTGCGGGTGATTGCGGGAATGTCGGAAGGGGAAACCGCCGATCGCGGGGAATCAGTAGTCGTACGGATCGGTATAGGAACCGGACGAGTCCGATTTCGAATTGGTGACGCTGACGCTGGAGAACGCGGCATCGCCGACCAGCACCAGATTGTTGCTGACGTCCGATGCGCCCGACACATCGTATGTGCTGGCGGTGCCGAACATCAGATTCATGTTCGAACGGGCCCAGCATCCGTTCGGCACGATCACATGCACCGTGCTCGACATCGCGTCGATGGGGAAGTCGCCGGTCGGGCAGTCCGACGAATCGGGGTAGACGGTACGCCAATCCGACAGATCGACGGTCACCTCCGACGACACCGCCTGCAGTCCATGGCTGCGCAGCTGGTAGAAGTCCGACGACGTGTAGTTCGCGGTCGCGCGGATCGCCGATTCGCCATACTGCCCGCTGATATGATTCGCCACGGCCGTGTACGTCGGCATCGCCGCATACGCGCCCAACGAACAGATCAGCGCGAGAATCGTGATGGGAATCAGACCGCCCGATTTGCGGCCGGTGAAGCCGACGATGATGGTGATGATGCCGAGCACGAACGTGGCGCCGAGAATCCACAGGCAGATCATCATAACCGGCGACGGCATGTCGGCGAAACCGCCGAAGAACAGGAACCACATCAGCGCGGCCAGCGAGAGGATGAGCAGGCCGGAGGTGATGCCGACCACGACCGGGCCGGCCGGCTTGCGGCGGTACACGACCGGTGGCATCGGCGCTGCGACCGGAGCCGTCGGAGGAACGGTCCGGAATCGTGGCGCGGCGCCGGGGGCTGCCGGTCCGGGCTGCTGTGCGGCGAACGGTTGCTGCGGCGTCGGACCGGTTGCGCCCGCTGCGGCGTTCGGCATGGCTGCGCCGGCCGCCGGACGCGGACCGGACTGCGGCACGAACGGGCCGTTGCCGCCGAACCCGCCGCCGTTGCCGGTTGCGGGACTGCCGCCCTGCGCGTTCGCATTGCGATTGGCCATCACCGCGGCCACGATGATGAGCACCACGAACACGGGGATCGAGACGAACGGCACCACGAACACGCTGCCGGGGCAGCCGATGATGATCATGACGACGGCGATCCAGAACGACGACGGGAATCTCGCGCTCACGACGGCCTCCTCGGCGAGGATCGAACCGTCACGCTCATCGGGCAGCAGCAGCCACATCACGCCGTAGAGCAGCGCGCCGAATCCGGCCGCGCAGAAGAACGCGAACCAGATGATGCGGATGATGATGGGGTCCCAGCCGAGACGGTTGGCGATTGCGCCGGAGACGCCGCCCAGCCAGCGGTTGGTGCTGCGGTTGAGTCCGAGCGTGCGAAGCCAGTTGAAGAGCCGGCTGCCCAGCGGCTGGTTCGGCATCCGGTTCGGCATGGCCTGTCCGGGGCCGGTCGGTTGGGGGCCGGGCTGCCCCATGCCCGGCTGTTGGGGCTGGGACTGCGGTGGCTGATACGGCGGCGGGGTCTGTCCGCCGAAAGGACTCTGATTGTTATGCTGTGGGGAGGTCATTGCTCTCACATCCAATCTCTCTGGGCTTGCATTTTTCGGATCTGTCTTTCCGGGGTTGCTCGATGATGCCGGCTTCGTGCTCCGGCCATCAGTCGTCAGACCTGTTCCGATGTTGATTCCATTCCACCTCGAAAGCGCGCCGGCCGCTATGGGGGAACACCCTGAACGTTCCCTGATTCGCGGGCGGGAACCCCGAAATCCCGTGATCGGCAGGCGCGAGGGTTGTTAGAGTTGGGGGCGGAACGGACGTCGCTATTTCCTGCGGTCGCACCCGACGGCACAACGGTCTGATGGCCTGATGCCGCTCGGCGGGCCGCCGCAGGCACTGCGGAAGGACGATGATACGGGCACGAAGGAGCGGGGATATGAACGACAACGACCTGCGGTCGCATGACTCGAACGGTTCGACGTCTCAACGCCGGGCCAAGGGCCCCGATCCCGCATCCGCCTCCTATGATTCGCCGTTGCGCCGCACCACGCTGAGCTCGCTCGTCGACGCGGCGAGCCGTATGCAGGAGTCGCAGCGCAACGTGCGGCCGGCGACCGTCGGCGCCATCACCGCGCTGGTCGGCGTATTGTCCGTCGGGCTGGCGGTATTGGGCGTCGTCGCCGGATTGCCCGTGCGCGTGGTGGTCGGCCTGGCCCTGGTGTTCATCGGCGTGACCGTCGGATGGACCCAGATGAGCTTCGTCATGGACGACCGTCTGCATCCCGAGACGCATACGAGCCGTCTCACCATCGTCGTCATGGTCGCCGGCATGGCGGCCGCCATCATCGGCGTGCTGGTGATGTTCAGCACCGTCATCCGTCTGATCCCGCTGTTTCAGGGGGCGGTCGCCGGACTGGTGATGATCGCCGCATTGGGCGTGATCGTCGCACCGTGGTGGATCAGTCTGGTCTCCGACCTGGGCATGCAGCGGGCCCGGACCGCCCGCGAGGAGCTGCGCGCCGACATCGCCTCCCGACTGCACGACTCCGTACTGCAGACGCTCGCGCTGATCCAGATGCAGTCCGGCGATTCCGCGAAGGTGGCGGCGCTCGCCCGTGCGCAGGAGCGCGAGCTGCGCGAATGGCTGTATGGCGATCCGGAGGCGGCGGCCTCGTCGGTCGGCGTCGGTGGCGTCGGCAATGTTGCCGGCAGCGGGGGCGAAACCATGGGTCGTGTCTCCGCGGATGCGTTGCGGCGGATGCGCCCGCCGTCGGGCGCGCCCATCGTCGGCATCCCGGTCCCCGGGCCGTCATCGTCCCCGGAGCCGTTCTCCCGCGTGGTCAAACGCGTCGCCGCCGGCGTGGAGGACGCGCAGGAGAAGCCCATCGATGTGGTCGTGGTGGGGGAGTGCGCGTATACGCCGGAATTGGAATCATTGCTCTACGCTGCATCCGAGGCCATGACCAACGCAGCCAAGCACGGCGCCGCGCCGATCTCCGTATATATGGAGGTCGGCGGCGACAGGGTGCAGCTGTTCGTACGCGACCACGGCGAGGGATTCGATGCGGGACGGCTGCCGGTCGGCCATTTGGGTGTCAAGGAGTCGATTCTCGGCCGGATGAAACGCGCCGGCGGCACTGCGGAAATCGTCTCCCGACCCGGATGGGGCACCGAGGTGCGGCTCGCCCAGCCGATGCAGGGCTGAAACGGCGAGTTGTGAGGTTTGGTTTTTCGTGCCGGCTATTCGTCTCCACGAAATTGCAACGTTTTCGGGGTGCCGAACCGTCGTTTTGCCACAACGAAGCCTCACAACTCATGTTGTGGGCATAACCATAATAGGGAGCAGAGGATGGCAGCAGAAGAGAAGGAAGCGATGACGGTGGGTAGGAAGATACGCATCGGTGTGGTCGACGACCACGATCTGTTTCGGGCCGGCGTGATTTCGGCGATCGCCGCGGCCGCCGACGATCTGGAGATCGTCGGTCAGGCCGGCGACGTCGAAGGTTCGGTGCGGATGATCGCCGAGACCAAGCCGGACGTGGTGCTGCTCGACGTGCATGTCCCCGGCGGCGAGGGCGGCGGCGGGTCGGAGATCATCCTGCGCAGCGTGCCTTATGCTCCGCGCACCTTGTATCTGGCGCTGTCGGTCTCCGATGCGCCGGTCGACGTCGGCGCCGTGATTCGCGCCGGCGCCCGCGGCTACGTGACCAAGACCATCACCGCCGAGGATCTCATCGCCTCCATCCGGCAGGTGGCGGAAGGATACGCCGTGTTCAGCCCGAAACTGGCGGGATTCGTGCTCAACGCGCTCGGTCCGGCGCAACCGGCGTCTGCCGGCGCGTCGGCCGCCTCGTCGGCGTCGGCGGCCTCGGCCGTCGCGACGCCGGGCGCCGCCCCCGACCTCGACGGCGATATGGACGACGACATCGACATCGATGTGCTCAGCCCGCGCGAGCAGGAGGTCATGCGGCTCATCGCCCGCGGCTACTCCTACAAGGAGGTCGCCGCCGAACTGTTCATCTCCATCAAGACGGTCGAGACCCACGTCTCCAAGGTGCTGCGCAAGCTCCAGCTGTCCAACCGCGGCGAGCTCGCCCGTTGGGCGGCGCATCGCCGCATCGTGTGATCGGCTGTCGTCTTCGTCGGAGTCGGTCGGTGGTTGAACGAAGACGGGCATGGCCGGCGGACGCGGTGTTTCCTCCCGCTCGGTGTTTCTGTTGTCGCCGGCTTGTAGACTGGGAAAGTTGGCGGTCGTCGGACGCCGCGCATGCACGCATGCGTCATGCGTCGCACGTCACCCGACCCGCCGAACATGGGACTACAGCGCAACCGGCGCTGCATTACACGGAAAAGGAGGAAGTTATGGGCCAGGATCATAACCCTGATGTCGATTCGGTATTCGATCTTGCGGCTGCTGCGGCGGCATCCAACGGAGGGAACAACGACCCGCTGCTGCCTCCCGCACGATTCATCGGCTCCCCGCAGAAGCCGAGCAAGATGCCGTACAACAAGTACGCGTCCTACGAACTCCAGGTGCCGTTCAGCTTCCCCGAGCGCACCTGGCCGAACAAGACCTTCAAGCGTGCGCCGCGCTGGTGCTCCGTCGATCTTCGCGACGGCAACCAGGCGCTCGTCAACCCGATGGACTCCGAGCGCAAGCTGCGCTTCTGGAACCTCCTCGTCTCCATGGGCTACAAGGAGATCGAGGTCGGCTTCCCGTCCGCTTCGGAGACCGACTTCGACTTCATCCGCATGCTCATCGAGCGCGAGCTCATCCCCGACGACGTGACCATCGTGGTGCTCACCCAGTGCCGCGAGCACCTGATCCGCCGCACCTACGAGGCGCTCAAGGGCGCCAAGCGCGCCATCGTGCACTTCTACAACTCCGTCTCCGTGCTGCAGCGCGAGGTCGTGTTCCGCAAGAACCGCGCGGAGATCAAGAAGCTCGCCACCGACGCCGCCGAACTGTGCAAGGATCTCGAGGGCGAGGCCGAGGGCATCGACCTCTACTACGAGTACTCGCCGGAATCGTTCACCGGCACCGAGCCGGAGTATGCCGTCGAGGTGTGCAACGCCGTCATCGACGTCATCAAGCCGACGCCCGAGCATCCGATGATCATCAACCTGCCGGCCACGGTCGAGATGACCACGCCTAACGTGTTCGCCGACGAGGTGGAGTATGTCTCCACCCACCTGAAGAACCGCGACGCCATCGTGCTCTCCCTGCATCCGCACAACGACGAGGGCATGGGCGTGGCCGCCACCGAGCTGGGCGTGCTCGCCGGCGCCGACCGCGTCGAGGGCTGCCTGCTGGGCAACGGCGAGCGCACCGGCAACGTCGACCTCGTCACGCTGGGCCTGAACCTGCTCACGCAGGGTGTGGACCCGCAGATCGACTTCTCCAACGTGCCGGAGATTCGCAAGACGGTCGAGTACTGCAACCAGATCAAGATCTCCGAGCGCCACCCGTACGCGGGCAACTTCGTGTTCACCGCGTTCTCCGGCTCGCACCAGGACGCCATCAAGAAGGGTCTCGAGGCCCGTCAGATGGCAGCCGACCGTGCCGGTGCCGACCTGAAGAACTTCGTGTGGCTGGTGCCGTACCTGCCCATCGATCCGAAGGACATCGGCCGTTCGTACGAGGCCATCATCCGTGTGAACTCGCAGTCCGGCAAGGGCGGCATGGCCTACCTGCTCAAGACGAACCACAACCTCGACCTGCCGAAGCGCCTGCAGGTGGAGTTCGACAAGATCGTGCAGAAGTACGCCGACGATACGAAGAAGGAAGTCAAGGACGAGGACATCTGGCGCCTCTTCAAGGACGAGTACCTCCCGGTCGAGTCCGGCGGCAAGACCGCGGCCGGCCACGTCGTGGGCGACACCACCGACGAGACGCTGAAGCAGTGGGGCCGTCTCAAGCTCCTCAAGGTCTCCGTCTCCTCCGGCGAGGACGGCTCCGACACCGTGCTCAAGGCCACGATCCTCGACCGCGGCGCCGATAAGAGCGCCGAACCGGTGGAGCGTCAGCTGTCCGGCGTGGGCAACGGCCCGATCGCCGCGTTCCTCAACGCCATCGGCGCGCTGGGCATCAACGTTTCCGTGATGGATTACGTGGAGCACGCCATGACCGCCGGCACCGACGCCATGGCCGCCTCCTACGTGGAGTGCGAGATCGGCGACGCGCCCGAATCCCAGGTGATCTGGGGCGTCGGCATCGATTCGTCCATCACGACGAGCTCGCTGAAGGCCATCATCTCCGCCATCAACCGTTCCGAGCGCTGAGCCGGACGTCGGTTGGACAAGGCCGCCTTGCGACCAGCCCGTTGAGTCCGTTGGCTCAGTGGATCGGACGGACCGATAGGCGGTCGATGGAAGATCGATAGACAGGAGGGGCCGGACCATTCCCTGGAGAATGGTCCGGCCCCTCTCGTCATATAAGCCGGCCGGTTTGTGCATGGGCCTGGTTCGCGGGCCCGAACAGTTCATCAATAACGTTGTGGGTCTGCCGCATACACGAGGACACCGAAAACCGGCTTCTCATGTATGCGACAGACCCACAAACCCATGTGAACCCGTTGCGGACACTACTGGGAGTTGCTCTGGGTGCTTTGCTGCTGGCTCTGCTGCCCCTGTTGTTGCTGTCCCTGCTGTTGTTGCTGGTTTTGCTCCTGCTGCTGCTCCTGTTGCTGCTGATTCTCTTGGCTCTGCTGCTCCTGCGTCTGTGTGCTTTCGCTCTGTGAGGGCGACGGCGTGGTACTCGAACCGTTGCCGCTCTCGGTGCCGGAGCCGCTTTCGGATTCACCGTTCGACTCCTCCTCGCCGTTCTGGTAGCTGTTGCCGGAGCTCGAGCCGCCCGAGTACGAGGAGCCGCTGCCGGTGCCCCAGGTGCCGTCCGTGCCGCCCACGGTGCCATCGTCGGTGGCCTCGGGGAACTGCTCGTCCTCCACGCCCTCAAGCGCCTGCGACATATACAGCGTGAACAGATGCGCGGGGAAGCCCATGCCGTACTGGTATCCACTGAACGTCGGCATCTCCTGTGCGGAGCCGTCCTTGCCGGGGTTCCACATGGCGAAGATGGTCAGCGTCGAGGGCGTGAAGCCCACGAAGCTCACGGCCTTCGCGTCGTTTGCCGTACCGGACTTGCCGGCCATCGTCTTGCCGATGGAGCTCGCCTCGGAACCGGTGCCGTACTGGATGACGCCTTCCATGGCCTTCGTCACCAGCGCCACGTCGTTCGAGTCGAACACGCGCTCGCTCGACGTCGGGCCGGTGTAGAGGTCCTTGTTCTGCGAGTTGGTCACCTTGCCCACGATGTGCACGGTCGGCTTCTTGCCGCCGTTGGCGATGGTGGCGAAGCCGCGCGAGACGTCGAGCACGCTCAGGCCGGAGTTGCCGAGCGCCGTGTAGGCGTCGTTCGCGATCGTGCCCTTGATGCCGGCCGTGTGAGCCGTGTCGATGATGGTCTGCGAGCCGAGATGCTGCGCCAGGTCCATGTACACGGTGTTCACCGAGTTGGCCGTCGCCTGATACAGGTTGATGTAGCCGTAGCTCACGCCGCCCGAGTTGGTCATCGGCGTGGTGATGCCGGGGAACGAGCGCGGCGAATTGCCGTTGAACACGGTGTTGAGACTCACGCCCTTCTGCACCGTGGAGAGCAGCACGAACGGCTTCATGGTCGAGCCGATCTCGTACGTCGCCTGCGTGGCGTTGTTGAGCTGGTGCTTGAGGTAGTCCTCGCCGCCGTATATCGAGATGATGGCGCCGGTCTTCGGGTTCACCGAGATGCCGCCGACCTGCACGCCGTCCGGGATGCCCTTCGAGGTGTCGGTGGGCGTGGCGGTCTTGTACATCAGGTCCTGCTTGGCCTTGTCGATCGTGGTGATGATCTTGTAGCCGCCGGTGTCGATGTCGGTCGTGGTGAACGCCTTCGAGTTCACGAGTTCGTTGCGCACCATCATGAGCAGATAGCCCTTGGTGCCCTGGTAGATGTTGTCGGTCTTCTGCTTGACGGTGTCGGGCAGCTTGGCCGAGCTCTTGTCCTTGGCCGAGATGTAGCCGTCCTCGCGCATGATGTTGAGCACGCGGTTGAAGCGCTTCTGCGCCGAGACCTTGCTGACGGCCGGATCCCAGTTGTTCGGCGAGGGGATGATGCCGGCCAGCATCGCCGCCTCGGAAAGCGTCAGGTCCTTCGCGTCCTTGTTGAAGTACGACTTCGCCGCGGCCTGGATGCCGTAGGCGTTACGGCCGAGGTAGATGGTGTTCATGTAGTTGCACAGCACGGTGTCCTTGTCCTGCGTCTGCGCGATCTTCAGGGCGAGGAACGCCTCCTTGATCTTGCCCTTGTACGTCGTGGTCTCGCCGAGATAATAGCGTTCCGCGTACTGCTGGGTGATCGTCGAGCCGCCCTGCCTCGTGCCCTTGGTCACGTTGTTCACGAGCGCGCGGCCGATGCCCTTGAGGTCGATGCCGCTGTCGGACCAGAACGTGCGGTTCTCCGAGGCCACGATGGCGTTGCCCACGTAATCCGGCAGCACGGAGCAGTCGATGATCTCGCGGTTCTGCTCGGCGAAGCTGCCGATCTCGCTTTTGCCGTCGTTGTAGTAGACGGTGGTTTTCTCGGCCAGCGCGATGTTCTCGGGGTTCGGCACCTCCGTGGTGATGTAGAGGTAGGCGAACAGGCCGATGCCGGCCGCAAGGCACAGCGCGATGAAGCCGAGAATCCACTTGAGAATGCGATGCTTCTTCTTGTTCTTCTTCGGCGGTTTGTGCGATCGGTTGCGGCGCGACGGTTTTACCGCGGTCGTCTGCGGAGCGGGGCCCGAGGCCGGGAACGAGGCCGGTGCCGACGACGACACCGATCGTCCGCTAGCTGATCTGATGGATCGACGAGTCTGAGAAGCCATGCCCCTCAGGCTACTCCCGCAAGCTTTGAAATCATTCGGCCGGTGGGGAAACGTTCATACTTTCCGTACGAAAACACGGTGTTTTTGCAAGGAATCCACAAGATAAAGGTGTATATTCTCAGGTTTTTCCACTATATTGCTTCACGCCGCCGCATGTGCGGACTACAGTGAGGTTGATTTGCCGGCCGTTTGCCGCAAGTTTACCCGCAGGGCGGTTCGACCCCGTCGATGACGCCTGCTTGCCATCACGATGCGAAGGAGTGCTGCGCGTGACCGAGGAACGCAAGAACGTGACCGATGATTCGTCGTCGCCGATCGACGGCGAGGGCGGCGCCGACATGGCGGCCGCCGGCGTGGCCGTCGATGACGCGGTCGCCGACGCCGTCATCGATTCCGACGACGTCGACCGTTCGGGCATCGGACTGCCGCTCAACGCCGGCACCGCGCAGCATCGTCCGTTCCCGTGGTGGGCGTATCTCATCGCGTTCCTCGCGGTCGACATCGTCGCCGTCGGACTGCTGCAATGGAGCGTATGGACCGTCGAGCCGCTGCGAGGCTTCGGCGGCTTCATCTCGAAGATGTGGACCGGCCAGCAGTTCCAGTTCCTGCTGAATCTGCTGCTGCTCGGCCTGATATACCTGCTCGTGCTCGTGCTTATCAACCGGTTCTGGGTGGCGACGCCCGTGTTCCTGTCGATCGTCGGATTCTGCGCGGTCGTGGAACGGTTCAAGGTGGGTGCGCGCTACGAGACCGTCAAACCCTCGGATCTGAGCTTCCTCAAAAGCGACACCGGCAATATGGCGGAGTTCATACCGACCGGCGCCTCGCGAATATTCATGTCGGCGGCCATATTCTTCCTGGCGATGATCGTCATCTGCTATTCGCTGAAGCATCGCGACGGCCGTCGCAGCTTCATCCGCTTCGAGAACCGCAACCTCACCATCACCGCGAGGCTGCTGCTGTTCGTGCTGCCGGCCCTGTTCCTCGGTCTGTTCACGGCGGGCCTCGGCACGACGAGCGCATGGTCCTACAATTTCGCGCAGTCGTTCGGCGATTCGCCGAAGCTGTGGGATTCCGTCGAGGATGCGCAGGCGAACGGCACGCTCATGGGCTTCGCGAGGTTCGTCAACCCGAAGGTCATGGACGAGCCGGCGAACTACTCCAAGGCCACGATGAAGAAGATCGCCCGACGCTACGCCAAGGAGGCCCGCGAGATCAACAAGGACCGCGCCTCCAATCTCACCGACAGCACGGTGATCATGGTGCTTTCGGAATCGTTCTCCGACCCGACGCGCGTGCCCGGACTGTCGCTCAACAAGGATCCGATGCCGAACATCCGGAATGTCAAGGCGCAGACCACGTCGGGACGGATGCTGTCGGCCGGATACGGCGGTGGCACGGCCAACATGGAGTTCATGGCCATGACCGGCCTGTCGATGGCGAATTTCGACGCCTCGCTTACCTCGCCGTATCAGCAGCTCATCTCGAAGCTCGACTGGACGCCCACGTTCAACCAGATATGGAACGGCGGCAAGGATTCGCAGGCGTTCCATCCGTACGAGTCGTCGATGTACTCGCGCCGCGAGAACTACAGGAAGTTCGGGTTCGCGCACTTCTGGACGCTCAACGAGCCCGACGTCATCGCGCATCAGGACCGCATCGACAACTCCCCGTACGTCAAGGACTCCTCGGCGTACCAGAGTCTGCTTGAGAAGATTGACACCGACAAGAGCCAGTTCCTTTCGGTGCTCACGATGCAGAACCACATGAACTACGACAACTGGTATCTCAACAACGAGTTCAAGGCCGCGAGCAAGGACTCGAGCCAGCCGTTGGGCCTCGACGAGACCACGCAGATCCAGACGTATGCGAAGGGCGTGGAATACACCGATCAGGCCACGAAGAGCTTCCTCGACCAGCTCAACAACATCAACAAGCCGATCACGGTGATCTTCTACGGCGACCATCTGCCGGGCATCTACGCCTCGGCCTCCGCCGACGCCGACAATTCGGTGGCGCTGCACGAGACCGACTACTTCATCTGGTCGAACAAGGCCTCGGAGTCGCGTGGCACGAAACTGCCGGCGAGTTCCAGCGAGATCACGTCGCCGAACTACTTCATGGCGCAGACCGCCGAGCACATGAACGCGAAGGTGAGCCCGTATCTGGCGTTCCTCACCGAACTGCACGGCAAGGTGCCGGCCATGGAGCCGCCGGTGGTGAACAAGATCCAGAGCTGGTCGCGCATCCCCGAGGGGCAGGCGCTGTTCCTCGACAAGAACGGCAACCGCTTCGACGTGACGAAGGCCGACAAGGAGACGCAGCGTCTGCTCGCCGACTACAAGCTCATCCAGTACGACATCACCGCCGGCAAGGGCTATCTGCGCGACACCTCCTTCATGACGATGCCGGAGGACGCCGAGGAGCAGCAGCTCAAGGAGGAAGAGGAGCTCGACATCACCGAGGGCACGAAGAACGCCGCCCAGGTGCCGCAGCCCGCGGAGCCCGTGGAAGCCTCCGCCAAGCCGTCCTCGAAGTCGTCGTCTGCCGCCGCCAAGTCGCCGGTCGCCAAGAAGGAGAACTAGCGAAAATCCCTCGTTCGGCCATCCCGTGCCATCGACAGACATGCCGCAACGCCAATGTGACGGCCAATTATCGACGGCGTGGGGAACGGCCGAACGAGGGAAAGGCGCCTGCCTTCGGTCCGCTACTTGCGCAGCAGCGGGGCGACCTGCTCGTCGTAGGCGGTCAGCGCCGTGTCGATCACCTGATGCATGTCGTAGTACTTGTAGGTGCCGAGGCGGCCGCCGAACACGGTGTTCGGCTCCAGTGCGGCCTTCGCCTGGTACTGCGCGTAGATGTTCTTGTCGTCCTCGGTGTTGATGGGGTAGTAGGGCTCGTCGCCGCGACGGGCGAAGCGCGAGTACTCCTCCCACACCACCGTCCTGCCCGGCTTGTACGACTCGGCGCGCTCGGGGTTGAAGTTCTTGAACTCGATGGCGCGGGTGTACGGCACGTCGGCGTCGGCGTAGTTCATCACCGGGCAGCCGAAGTGGTCGTCCTCGTCGTAGCGGCGCTCCTTGAAGTCGACCGTGCGCCACTTGAGCTCGCCCAGGTCGTAGTCGAAGTATCGGTCGATGGGGCCGGTGTAGACGACGGTGATGCCGGCGGCCTGGATGGCCTTCCTGTTCAGCGGCTGCGACTCGTCGAAGAAGTCGACGCCGAGCGACACCTCGATGCGCGGGTCGGCGATCATCTTCTCGAACCATGCGGTGTAGCCGTCCTTCGGCAGGCCCTCCCACGTGTCCTTGAAGTAGCGGTTGTTGTAGTTGTAGCGCATGGGCAGTCGGCGGATGATGCTCGCCGGCAGCTCGGCCGGATCGGTCTGCCACTGCTTGCCCGTGTAGTTCTTGATGAACGCCTCGTACAGCGGCTTGCCGATGAGCTTCTTGCCCTGTTCGTCAAGGTTCTTCGGCGTGATGTCGGCGTATTCGCCTGCCTGCTCCTCGATGAGCCTCTTCGCCTCGGCCGGCGTGTACGACGCGTGGAAGAACTGGTTGATGGTGCCCAGGTTGATGGGCAGCGGGAACACCTCGCCGTTGTGCGTCGTGTACACGCGGTGCACGTAGTCGGTGAATTCGGTGAAGCGGTTGACGTACTCCCACACGCGACGGTTCGATGTGTGGAACAGATGGGCGCCGTACTTGTGGATTTCGATGCCGGTCTCGTCGTCGAAATACGAGTAGGCGTTGCCGCCGATGTGGTCGCGCACGTCGATGATGTGCACGCGGGCTCCGGCATGCTCGACCGCCTGCTGCGCGACGGTCAGGCCGAACAGGCCCGCGCCGACGATCACGAGATCGGTGTTGTTCGGATTGAATTCCATGGATTTCCTCGACTTTTCTCACATGGTTCGGTTGCCTTTCCATGGTACATGGCACGGTTTGGTTGTGTTGTCGTGACCGATGCTGTATAGTGGCTAACCGGCTCCTACGCGGCGTTATGCCGCCCAAACCCCCCAGGGCAGGAATGCAGCAAGGGTAAGTGGTCTCTGACGGGTGCGTAGGGGTCTTTTCCTCTTCCTATATTTTTATATTTTTCTTTTTCCGTCTCGATTTTTTTCGAATTTCGATTTCCGGTCGTCGGTTCCCTTCGCGTGGGCGTATTCGTGCACACGGATGCATATACCCAGGCCTTCTATACTTAGGTCTTCACATATCCCGACATCCTTGACATGTGTTCATGCGTTCCGGCATCGTGCAAGGGCATCCGTTCAATTTCGTGCGATACGGCGGTGATTCCCGTCCTCCCGGTGCGATGCCCGCCGAGGCGTTCCCTTTCGTGGTCTACAATGATTGCCTAGAACGATGGTGTAGCGTTTTATCACCTGTTTTTGATTGGATTCATGCAATCGGTTCGTAAAGGAGCGAATATGACGAATACGGCGGATGCGACGAAGATCATCCTGGACTGCGACCCCGGCCACGACGATGCGATGGCGATTCTGCTCGCCATCGGCAACCCGAAGATCGACCTCATCGGCGTCACGACCGTCGGCGGCAACCAGAGCCTCGACAAGGTCACGTACAACGCGCGCGCCACGCTCGAGGCTGCGGGCGCCACGGACGTGCCGGTGCGTGCCGGCTGCGACCGTCCGATTCTGCGTCCGCTGAAGGTCGCCGCCGCCGTGCACGGCGAAAGCGGCCTCGACGGCGTGGAACTGCCGGAGCCGAGCCGTCCGCTCGACGAGGGCCATGCCGTCAACTGGATCATCGACACCATCATGAGCAACGAGCCGGGCACCATCACCCTCGTGCCGACCGGCCCGCTCACCAACATCGCCATGGCCGTGCGTCTCGAACCGAGGATCGTCGACCGCGTCAAGGAGGTCGTGCTCATGGGCGGCGGCTACCATGTGGGCAACTGCAGCGCCGTGGCCGAATTCAACGTGGCCACCGACCCCGAGGCCGCGCGCATCGTGTTCAACGAGAAGTGGCCTCTGACCATGGTCGGCCTCGACCTGACCCATCAGGCGCTGTGCACGCCCGAGGTGCAGGGCCGCATCGACGCCATCGGCACCGATCTGGCGCATTTCGCCAGCGGACTCATGGACTTCTTCCGCAAGGCCTACCGGAACAACCAGGACTTCATCGACCCGCCCGTGCACGACCCGTGCACCGTGGCCTACCTCATCGACCCCGACGTGATGACCACGCGCCGTTGCCCGCTCGACGTGGAGACCCACGACGGCCCGGCGCTCGGCATGACCGTCGCCGACCTGCGCGGCCCCGAACCAAGCGCCGAGGAATGCCATACGCAGGTGGCCGTCAAGCTCGACTTCGACAGGTTCTGGAACCTCATCATCGACGCCATCAAGGCGATCGGCTGACGGTCCGCGTGGGCGGGCCGTCGCCGGTCCACATCCGATAACGGTTCGGCAACAGATGTGAGGGAAATGTGGCCGGCTCGCGTGATGAGCGTCTCCATCGCGTGGGCCGGCCGTTGATTATCCTTGCAATCATTGGCGACACGCCGTATGTAACATCGAATTTGCACAGAATTCATCAGTGGCTTATTGTATTCAAGTCGTTCGGTTGGAACACGGTTCCAATGCGGAACATGCGCCAGTAGCCCAATGGATTAGAGCATCTGACTACGGATCAGAAGGTTGCAGGTTCGAATCCTGTCTGGCGCACTAGAGGCCTCGGAAACATTAGTGTCCGGGGCCTTTCCAATTTTCCGGCCCTTCTTTTTCGGCTTCCGGACCGTTCCATTTTTCCCATTCTTTGTTTCCGTGTCCTTCGGCTTCGCCGACGTCGGTTCCGGCCGTCAAAATTCGCGGGTCTGGTGAACAAAGCGAGATGGTTCGCCGAGTTCGCTCGCTTCTGTGATTTCCGGCCGTAAAGTCGTGACTATGAGTGACAAGAAGCGGACGAAACTGTATCTCGAACCTTTGGATGGCGACGCCGTGCCGAAGCAGCCGACGGATGCCGGATCGCCGGTCGTGCCGGCGGACGCGGCGCCCGTGGGCGCGCCGTCATCCGGCGCGGCGATGCCGCCGTCGTTCGAGCCGCTGCGCGTCCCCGCCGACGGCATGCGCGCGACCGACATGCACGCACCGGCCGGACTCGATGCCGTTTCCGACGATGCCGATGGTGCCGGCGATACCGATATCGCCGATATCGCCGACGGCAAGGCCTCCGCCTCCAAGACGGGCTCCTCCGTCGACCCGCTGCTCGCCCGCCCGCACACCGGCAGCATCATGCTGTGCATCGTGTTCGGCATCGTCGCGCTCGCCGCCGCGTTCATCGTATGGTGGGTGGCCGTGCAGTCGATGGGCGGTCAGGAATACGACAACCTCGCCTACGACGGCTTCTCGGGCGCCCTGCCCGGATGGATGGCCGCATTGGCCGGCATCCTCGCGAAATCGTTCTCGCTCGGCGGCCTGTCGGTCTCCGTCGCCGCCGTCATCGACGTGGTGCTCGGCGTCGTCGCCGTCGCCGTCGGCACGGCACGCAAACGCTGGCGCGCACTCGTGCAGATGGCCGTGTTCGCCGTCGTCGCCTTCGCGCTCGCCGAACTGCTCAAGCACATGCTGCCCCGGCCCATACTCAATCTTTCCAGCCTGAACGACGCCGGCAACACGTCGCCGTCCGGCCACGCCGCCATGGCGGCCGTCGCCGCGATCGCCCTGCTGTGCGTGGTGCCGCGTGCGCTGCGCGCCCTCGTCGCCGTACTCGGCGCGCTGTACACGGCGTTCGTCGGCCTGTCCGTCATCGCCGGCGGATGGCATCGCCCGACCGACATCGTCGTGGCCATGTTCCTCGTCGGAGGCCTCGCCCTGCTTGCGCTCGCTTTCACCCGCACGTCCGGCATGGACGAGCCGGGCACCCGCGTCTCCTCCGCCAGCGTGCAGATCGCCGGAACCGTCATGATCGTCGGTGGGCTCATGGCCGGCGCCTACGGTCTCTATCTTGTCTGGCAGCTCGCCCCCGGCCTGCAGTACAGCGCCAAATGGGCGAGCGGCGCTGCGCACATCTCCGGCGCGGTCCTTGTTTTCGCCGTCGTTTCGCTGATGTTCGGCCTGACGCTCGCCATGCGTCACATCACTGCGGCGCCGCTGTCGAAGGCCGGCCTCGTCGGCGCGCCGCCGGCCCCGCCGAAACGACGCTGACCGCCATCATGGTTATGATGCTCTGTAGCTGACAGGCTTACAGGCTGAACAACGAAGGAGAGGCCCATGACTACCGGTACCAAGCTCGTCATCGTCGAGTCGCCCACCAAGGCGAAGAAGATCGGCGGCTACCTGGGCAAGGGCTACGAGGTCATGGCGTCGGTCGGTCACATCCGCGACCTCGCCCAGCCTTCGCAGGTGCCGCCGAGCCGCAAGGAGAAGTTCGGCAAGTTCGGCGTCGACGTGAACGACGGATTCGAGCCGTACTACATCGTCAACGACAACAAGAAGTCGACCGTCGCCGAACTCAAGTCCGCGTTGAAGAGCGCCGACGAGCTCTACCTCGCAACCGATGAGGATCGCGAGGGCGAGGCCATCGCATGGCATCTCGTGCAGACGCTCAAGCCGAAGGTGCCGGTCAAGCGCATGGTCTTCCATGAGATCACGCCCGAGGCCATCAAAAAATCGCTGACCGCCACGCGCGACGTCGACGACAACATGGTCGACGCGCAGGAGACCCGTCGTGTGCTCGACCGACTCTATGGCTACGAGCTTTCCCCCGTCCTGTGGCGCAAGGTCGGTCCGGGACTTTCCGCCGGCCGCGTGCAGTCCGTCGCCACGCGTCTGATCGTCGAGCGCGAGCGCGAGCGCATGGCGTTCGTGCGCACCGCGTACTGGGACGTCATCGCCACACTGGTCGCCACGGAAGGTGCGGCGGCCGGTGACGTCGACGCCGGGTTCGACGCCCGGCTCGTGGCGTTGGGCGGCAGTCGTCTCGCCGGTTCCAAGGACTTCGGCGCCGACGGTAATCTGACTGCGGCGGCTGTCAAGGAATCCCCGGTCGTCATGGACGAATCGCTGGCCAACGAAGTGGCTGCGGCCGTGCGCGAACAGCCGTTCACGGTGCGTTCGCTTGAAACGAAGCCGTATCGTCGTCGTCCCCAGCCGCCGTTCACCACGTCCACGCTGCAGCAGACCGCCGGCAATCGTCTCGGCATGAGCTCTCGCGCCACGATGCGCGCGGCGCAGGGCCTGTACGAGAACGGCTACATCACGTATATGCGAACCGATTCCGTTACGCTGTCGCAGGAGGCCATCGCCGCCGCCCGCAGCGCGGTCGGCTCGATCTACGGCAAGGAATACCTTTCCGACAGTCCGAAGCAGTATGTGACCAAGACGGCCGGTGCGCAGGAGGCCCACGAATGCATCCGCCCCGCCGGCTCCACGTTCCGTTCGCCCGACGAGCTGGCCACGCGCGTGCCGCCGGACCAGCTGCGGCTCTATACGCTCATCTGGCAGCGCACGTTGGCCTCGCAGATGGCCGACGCCACCGGTTCGACCGCCACCGTGCGGCTTGGCGCCGAAGCGGGCTCCCGTGGCGAGGCGTTGTTCCAGGCGTCCGGCACGGTCATCGAGTTCCCCGGATTCCTGCGGGTGTTCGGTCGCGGCAATGGCAATGGCAATGGCAATGGCAATGGCGGGGCCGACTCCGCCAAGAAAAACGACAAGAAGGCCGACCGTACGGAGAACGCGTCGTTGCCGCCGATGAAGGTCGGCGACCGGCTGGCCGCCACCGAGGTCGAACCCGCCGGGCATGAGACCCAGCCGCCGGCCCGATACACCGAGGCCACGCTTGTCAAGACGCTCGAGGCCAAGGAGATCGGCCGACCGTCGACGTATGCGAGCATCATCTCCACGATCATCGACCGCGGATACGTGTACGAGAAGGGCCGCGCGCTGATTCCGTCGTGGCTGGCGTTCTCCGTCATCAAGCTTTTGGAGACGAACTTCCCGCAGTATGTGGACTACCAGTTCACCGCGCAGATGGAGAACGGCCTCGACCAGATCGCCCGCGGCAAGGAGACCGGCAAGGACTGGCTGACGCACTTCTACTTCGGCACCGGCTCGGGCACGGTCGGCTCCGCCGAGGAGGCGCACAAGGGACTGCAGCAGCAGGTCGCGCAGCTCGGCGACATCGATGCGCGCGAGATCAACACCATCGACATCGGCGACGGGCTGCATGTGCGCGTCGGCCGTTACGGCCCGTATCTTGAGGACACGAAGAACCTCGACGCCGACGGCAACCCGAAGCACGCCTCCCTGCCCGATACGCTGGCGCCCGACGAGCTGACGCCCGAGGTCGGCCATGAGCTCATCGCCACGAACTCCGGCGGGCCGCGCGTGCTCGGCACCGACCCGAAGACCGGCGGCACCGTGGAACTGCGCAAGGGCCGCTTCGGCCCGTACGTGGCGCTCATCACGCCGGAACAGCAGGCACAGGCCGAGGCCGAACGCGCCGCAGCCAAGGCAGCCGAGGAAGAGGCTGCGAAGGAAGGCAAGGCCGCACCGAAGAAGCGTCCGTCCCGTCGCAAGGGCGCCGACGCCGCATCCAGGCCAAAGATGGCGTCGCTGTTCAAGACCATGAACCCCGACGCGCTTTCGCTCGACGACGCGTTGAAGCTGCTGTCGCTGCCGCGCGAGGTCGGTACGCTGCCGCAGACCAACACCGAAACCGGCGAGGTCACGCAGGCCGTGGTGCTGGCCAACAACGGCCGTTACGGCCCGTACCTCACCAAGACCGGCGCCGACGGCAAGTCCGAGACGCGTTCGCTCGGCTCGGAGGACGAGATCTTCACCGTCGACATCGCCAAGGCCAAGGAACTGTTCGACCAGCCCAAGTACGGTCGCGGCCGTGGACGCGGTGCCGCCAAGCCGCCGCTGCGCGAGCTCGGCAACGACCCGGAGACCGGCAAGCCCGTGACCATCAAGGACGGCCGCTTCGGCGCCTACATCACCGACGGCGAGACCAACCGCACGCTGCCGAGGCAGTATTCGCCCGAATCCATCGACCCGGCCGACGCGTTCCGCCTGCTCGCCGAGAAGCGTGCCGCCGGTCCCTCCACGCGTGGTCGTGGTCGTGGCCGCGGCGGTGCCAAGGGCAAGTCGGGTGCCAAGTCCGCCGCCAAGGCCACGCCGAAGGTCAGCGCCGTGGAGGCCAAGCGCGCCGAACGCCGCGCCGAGGTGAAGAAGTACGCCAGCAAGGGCTGGGCCAACACGCGCATCGCCGAGAAGATCGGCTCCACCGCCTCCACGGTGAAGTCGGACATCGAATGGCTCGCCGCGAACGAAGGCTACGAACGCCCGGCCGTCGTGGCCAAGGCGCCCGCCGCCAAGAAGAAGTCCAGGTAGTCCACTGGCCCGGCGTCAATCAGTGCCGGGCCATCGCCGATGTATGAACTGCGCCTCGATATGCGGGACGCAAAAATCGCGGTTCGCCGATACGGTAGAGTCCATGGCTGGATTGTTTATTTCGTTTGAGGGCGTCGACGGCGTCGGCAAGACCACGCAGGTGGAACGACTTCGGCAGTATCTCGAATCGCGCGACCGCACGGTGCTGGTCACGCGCGAACCCGGCGGTACGCCGCTCGGCGCCACGTTACGGCGTCTGCTGCTTGGGAACGTGGCCGATGACGCCGCCGACATCGCGCCGCGCGCCGAAGCGCTCATCTTCGCGGCCGACCGCGCCCAGCACGTGGCCGAAACCATCCGTCCGGCCCTCGAACGCGACGAGGTCGTCATCACCGACCGCTATCTCGACTCGTCATTGGCATATCAGGCCGGCGGTCGTGAACTCACGGCCAAAGAGATTCGCGATCTGAGCCTGTGGGCCACGAACAACCTGCTGCCCGTACGCACGTATCTGCTCGACATGGACCCGGCCGCATCCCACGCCCGGCTCCAGCACGACGAGGACCGTATGGAATCGGCCGGCGACGACTTCCAGAACCGCACGCGCCGGGCGTTCCTCGACCTGGCCGAGGCCGAACCGGAACGATTCCGCGTGATCGACGCCGCCCAGCCCATCGAAACCGTGTGGACGCAGATCCGGGTCGACATCGACGACCTGCTCGGCTATGGGGAGGATTCGCGATGAGCGTGTGGGATGCCATCGTCGGCCAGAAACCGACCGTCGAACTGCTGTCGCGCGTGGCCGGTGCACCCGCCGACATCGCGCAGTCATGGCTGATCTGCGGTCCGGCCGGTTCGGGCCGATCGAACATGGCGCGCGCGTTCGCCGCCGCGCTCGAATGCCCGAATCATGGCTGCGGCGAATGCACGACCTGCCGCCACGTGCTTGCGAACACGCATCCCGACGTCACCGTGCTCGCCACCGACAAGGTGACCATCGGCATCGACGCCGTACGAGGACTCATCGAGACATCCGAACAGATGCCGGCCACCGCGCCATGGCGAATCATCATCATCGAGGATGTGGACCGCATGCTCGAACGCACCACGAACGTGCTGCTCAAGGAGATCGAGGAGCCGGCCGAGCATACGATATGGCTGTTGTGCGCGCCAAGCGCGCAGGATGTGCTGCCCACCATCCGTTCGCGCACACGCGTGGTCAACCTCGCCGTGCCGTCGACGAAGGCCGTCGCCGCGTTCCTGATGGACACGGTGAACCCGTCGCTGCCCGAGGACCGTCGCTTCACCGAACATGTGGCATCCCGGGCCGCGAGACTCGCCGAAGGCCACATCGGCATCGCGAAACTGTATGCGACCAACGAACGCGTGATGACCGACCGCGATACGCTCGTCGTCGGCGTATTGAATCTCGCCAAGGCCTCGGACGCCGTGCTGCTCGCCGACCATCTCATCTCCGACGCCAACGCGCAGGCCGCCGAGGAGATCGAGGGCCAGGTCGCCCGCGCGCAGGCCGACTTCCGCCGCGTCAACGGACTGGGGGAGAAGGACCGTATCCCGCCGAAGATTCGCGGCGCATACAACGCCCTCGGCAAGAAGGAGGACATCAAGCGCCGGACCACGCGCCGCAGCCGTGACGTACTCGACCGTGCATTGAACTCCATCGCCAGTGTGTACCGCGACGTGGCCGTATTGCAGAACAATGCCGAAGACGCGGTCGGATTGATAAACAAGGAGAACCGCACGGCGATTGCGAACCTCGCCTCGCGGCTGACGCGCGAGGCCGCGATCGGACGGCTGGAATCCATCGCCACGGCCCGGCGACGTCTCGCCGGCAACGGCAATCCGCTGCTCGTGTTCGAAGCGCTGTTCTGCGCATTGATTGCGTGATTGCTCGGTCCTATTCGTTGGCAAAAACGGCAAAAGATGCAAACGGGGCGCAAAACGTAGGATTGCGGACTCGCGTTTCTATCATCATTGACAAATCCGCAAACAATGATGTTGAGAAAAGAGCACACCGTGAACTCCAACGAATCCAATGCCGCCGAGCTTGACGCGGCATCAGGCGCCGCCGAACTGACGGGCGTCCCCGCGCACATCCGCATCAACGACCGCGTCGAGCCGGTCGACCTGGCGCCGGAATCGACGGTCGTCGCACGCTGGTGGTTCGACGCCGACGTCAATACCACCTCCGACTGGCGCTCGTACCAGATCATCGTCACCGACCATCCGCTCTCCGGCAACACGGTCTGGGATTCCGGTCGCCGCGACTACGACGGCGACGTCAACATCCCGCTCGACGGCCTCGCCATGCCCGCCTCCACACGCTACTGGCTGGCCGTGCGCGTATGGGACGCCGACGGCCGCGTCTCCGCATGGTCGCATCCGGCGACGTTCGGCACCGGCGCCGGCGAACATTGGCAGGCCACGCCCATCTGGGTGCCCGCCGATGCCGCCGCTCCCGGCCGGATCGACGAATCGGCCGAATTCGACCTGCCCGAGGAAACCGACGTGGCCACCGACGACTCGTTCTTCGTCGGCGACAGGAAGGCCGCCGACGAACACAACTCCCGCGGCTGGGCGTTCCTGCGCGGCACGATCTGCCTGCCCGACAAGCCCGTCGTCTGGGCCACGCTCAACGTGACCGCATCCAGTACGCGCGCCGCCCGACAGTTCGTATACCGCGCATGGGTCAACGGCACGTTCGTCGGCTACGGCCCGACCTTCCCCGTCGGCGACGAGGCCCGCTACGACGGCTACGACGTGACCGACCTCCTCGACGCCGGCAAGGCCAACGCCATCGGCGCGCTCGCCTACACCGTCGAGGACCAGCGGTTCATCGCCCAGCTCGACGTGCACTTCGCCGACGGCGAGACCGCCCACTACGGCACCGGCCCCGACTGGCGCACCCTGCCCGGCGCCACCATCTACCCCGACTCCGCATCCGTCGGCACGCAGTATTTCGAAGCCCCGGCAGAGAACGTGCAGGCGGCGAACTATCCGTTCGGATTCGCGGACCCCGACTTCGACGACGCCGACTGGACGCCGGCCGCCATTCGCGGCGACTTCGCAACACTGCTGCCCACGCCCACCGACAAGCCGACCGTGCGGTATCACGCGCCGGCATCGTCCCGACTGACTGACGACGGCCATCTCGTCCTCGACTTCGGCCGCACATGGGAGGGCGGCGTCCGCATCACACGCGCCGCCGGCTACGGTCCCGCCGATTTCAAGATTCGCTACGGCGAGGTGCTGAACCCCGACGGCTCCGTCAAATGGCATCTCAGCGCCTTCAACAACTACGAGGACACGTGGCATCTCGGCGACGGCGGCAGGCCGACGACCATGGAAACATGGGGTCTGCGCGTATTCCGCTACGTGGAGATCATCCCGTCCGTTGATTCGTCTGAGGCGCTGCGCCATCTCGCGGCCGGCATCGGCGCCGACGGCGACGGCACGGCCGGCGACCGCGTCGAGGCCGCCGCGCTCGTCTACCCGTTCGACCGTTCCGCAGCGTCGTTCACGTCGTCGAACGCCACGCTGGACACCGTCTGGAACTTCTGCCGCAACACCATGGAATCGACCAACGGCAACATCTACGCCGATTCGTGGACGCGCGAACGCGCGCCCTACGAAGGCGACGCATGGCTCCAGCAGCACGCGCACCTCGCCGTCGACGACGCCCCCGCGCTCGCCGAATACTCCGTCGACTGGCTGATCGCCAACCGCACCTGGCCCACCGAATGGCCGCTGTATCTCATCCTCGCCGCGCACGACGCATGGATGCGCACCGGCTCCACCCGTCAGATCGCCGATCATTACGACGATCTCGTCGCACTGCTGCCGACGAAGCATCTCGACGAGGATTCAGGGCTGATCGTCAAGGACCCGGGCGAATCCAGCCACACCGACGGCGACCTCATCGACTGGCCGCCCGTGGAACGCGACGGATTCCGGTTCGGTCGCGTGAACACCGTCATCAACGCGCTGTCGTCCCGGACCTTCGCCGACATGGCCGACATCGCCGCCGCGCTTGGACGAGACGATGACGCCACGCGATTCGCCGGCATCGCCAAGCGCATGCGCGCCGCCATGCACGAACGCCTTTACGACGCCGAAGCCGGCGCCTACGTGGACGGCCTGACGGACGGTGCAGACGGCGCGCGCATCGACCACCATTCCCTGCACGCCTCGGCCTTCGCGCTCGCCTTCGCCGAACTTCCCGAATCGCAGCGCGAACCGGTCGGCGCGTTCCTGCGCGGCAAGGGCATGGCATGCAGCGTATATGCCGCCAGCGTGTATCTCGCCGGCCTGTACGCCGCCGGATTCGGCTCCGACGCCACGGCGCTGATCGCCGCGCACGACGGCCTGCGCACGTGGATGAACATGATAGACAAGGGCGCCGGCGCCACCATGGAGGCATGGGACGTGGAGAACAAGCCGAACACCACGTATTCGCATCCGTGGGCCGCATCGCCCGCATACCTGCTGCCCGAGGGACTGCTCGGCATCCGGCCGACCGCGCCCGGCTACGCCGAGTTCGAGGTACGGCCGCAGCTGGGCGAGCCCGGCGAACGCGGCGCCGTGGATTCGGCCGCCGCGACCGTGCCGACCGTGCGCGGGCCCATCACCGTGCGCGCCGAGCGCGTGACCGACGAGGATTCGGCCTCAGACGCCGGCGCCGTCCGCGTAACCGTCGACGTGCCCGACCACGCCGAGGCCACGGTGCTGACCCCGCAGGGCACGGTCGCCGCCGAACATCTCGCCTCCGGTCGCCACGAGATCCTGCTGCAGCCCGCTAAGATGTGAGGTGATTCAGGCAGCGCGGCGGCACGGCGTATGACGCCGGGGGAGGAGACGACATGGTCGGTATGGCCGATGACGATACGGATATGGCGTCCGCCTCCCCGTCCGCATCTCGGTCCTCCCAGCCGGTGCGGCTGGTGGACGTGGCCACTGCTGCCGGCGTCTCGCCATCCACGGTGTCGCGCGCCTTCAAGAACCCCGATCGGGTGAATCCCGCCACCGTGGCGCAGATTCGTCAGGCCGCCGATCGTCTCGGATACGTCTACCGGCCGTATCGCAAACGCCCGATGAAGAACTCGGGCATCATCAGCCTTGTGGTCAAGGACGCGGCCGAATCATCGGCCCTGCTGCGCGGCGCGCAGAACGAGGCCTACGCCTCCGGCCTTGCCATCAGCGTCATCGAATCGAATCGCGGCAGCCAATGGGAGGTCTCGTTCGTCGAGGAGATCGCCGAAACATCGAAGGGCATCCTCATCGCCTCCGACCGCATGGACGCCGACCGCATCGCCCACCTCGCCCGCCGCGTGCCCATGGTGGTGCTCAACCGGCCGTCGGAGTCGGTCTCCAGCATCGTGCCGAACGTCGCCGTCGGCACCCGTCAGGCGTTGTCATTGCTCGCTTCGAACCGTCATTCCGAGGTGGCGTATGTCTCCGGCCCCGACTCGTGGGCCGACCGTTCGCGCCTGCATGCCGTACGTGCCCTCGGTCAGTCCATGGGCCTGACGGTGCATCATATCGGGCCGGTGGATTCGTCGGCGCAGGGCGGCGAACAGGCCGCCCGCACGCTGTTCGGCCGTGGGATCGCCGGCGCCGGTCCCGCCGACGTCGCCGCGTTCGCCGGCCGGCCGACCGGCGTCATCGCCTACAACGATGCGATAGCCGCCGGAATGATGGCGTGGCTCTCGCAGAACGGCGTCCGCGTGCCCGACGACGTGTCGGTCATCGCGTTCGACGATTCGCCGATATCCACGGTCGTCCGTCCCCAACTGACGACCGTCACGATTCCTCGCGCGCAGATCGGCGCGGTCGGAGTCCGCGCCCTGCTGCGCATGAGCGAAACGGGACTGTACGCGTTGGATTCCTTCGGCGACGCCGACATGGCGGCGCTGCGTCTGCCGGACGGCTGCGCGCCGGCCGGCGACGGCGACGTCATCGCGTTGCCGACGTCGCTGCTCGTCCGCGGAAGCGTCGGCCCGGCCGCACGATGATTCGCGGCGCGGGTTGTTCGCGTCGGGCAACATCTTGTGGTCTATGCTTGGTTTATGAAGATTTCCGCCGATTTCACCACGATCCCAGACGTGTTCGCCAAGCAGGCCGAGCCTGAATACCAGGCCGCCGGCGTCCCCGTCGTCTCCTTCCCGTTCTACGTCGATGACGTCGCCCCCGAGGCCCAGTACCTGCATTGGACGTTCACCGACCCCGACTCCATCCCCGTCTGCGGATTCGAATGGATCCACTGGACGGTCGCGAACCTGCCGATCGCCGCGCTGATGTACGACTTCAACGACTCCCATGCGCTGCAGATTCCGCCGGACTTCTCCCGTCAGATGGTCGCCATGATTCCCGAGGCCCTGCAGGGCCGCACCTCGCAGGCGTCGCCGTTCGTCGGCGGCACCGACCCGGCCGCGACCATGCGATACAACGGACCGCAGCCGCCGGACAAGGACCACGACTACTATCTGCACGTCTACGCCACGAGGCATCCGCTCAAGGGGCTGAACGGCGGATTCTGGATGAACGAGCTCGTCCACGCGCTGCGCGACGCCAACGCCGCCGGTGACGTGCCCGATCAGGACGCCATCTTCCTCACCGGCAAGGCCTGATTCCGTTTACCATCGTCATCGAACAACATCAATCAAAGGAGCAACACCACAGTCATGTCGTGCACCACGATTCTGGTCGGCAGGAACGCCAGCTACGACGGTTCCACCATCATCGCCCGCAATGAGGATTCGCAGCAGGGCGAGTTCACGTCGAAGAAGTTCATCGTCGTCAAGCCCGAGGAACAGCCGCGCAAGTACCGTTCCGTCATCAGCCACGTCGAAATCGACCTGCCCGACGATCCGATGCAGTACACGTCGGTGCCCGATGCCGTCAACAAGCAGGGCATCTGGGGCGAGGCCGGCGTCAACGAGGCCAACGTGGCCATGAGCGCCACCGAAACCCTCACCACCAACGAACGCGTGCTCGGCGCCGACCCGCTGGTCGAGCTCGTGCCCGCCCGCGGCGTGGAAGGCGAGGACGGCTACGAGCCGGAAGTCCCCGGCGGCATCGGCGAGGAGGACCTGCTCACCATCGTGCTGCCGTACATCCGTTCCGCGCGCGAAGGCGTCGAACGCCTCGGCGCGCTGCTCGAGCAGTACGGCACGTACGAAATGAACGGCATCGCCTTCTCCGACGTCAACGAGATCTGGTGGCTCGAGACGGTCGGCGGCCATCATTGGATCGCCAAGCGCGTGCCCGACGACGCCTACGTGACCATGCCCAACCAGCTGGGCATCGACGAATTCGACCTCGACGACGCGCTCGGCGACCAGGAGGAGCACATGTGCTCCGCCGACCTGGGCGAATTCATCGAAACGAACCATCTCGACCTCGCCGTCGAAGGCGTCTCGCCGTTCAACCCGCGCGACGCGTTCGGTTCGCACTCCGACCGCGACCACGTGTACAACACGCCGCGCGCCTGGTACATGCAGCGCTTCCTCAACCCGTACGACGAGGTGTGGGACGGCCCCGACGCCGCCCACCGCCCCGACAGCGACGACATCCCGTGGGCGCGCCAGCCGGAACGCAAGATCACCATCGAAGACGTGAAATACGTGCTCAGCTCGCACTACCAGGGCACCCCGTACGATCCATACGGCACGCTCGGCGACGAGCACACGCGCGGCAGCCTGCGCCCCATCGGCATCAACCGCCAGAGCCAGCTCGCCGTCATGCAGATCCGACCCTACCGTCCCGAATCCTGCCGTTCCATCCAGTGGATGGCCTACGGATCCAACGCGTTCAACACGCTCGTGCCGTTCTACGCGAACGTCGACGCCACCCCCGCCTATCTCGCCGACACCACCGACCACGTCGACTCCGACAACTTCTACTGGGCGAACAGGCTCATCGCCGCGCTCGCCGACGCGAACTTCGCCGCCACGTCGCCGCTGATCGACCGATACTGCGAGAAGACCGGCGGACTCGGCCATCGCATGCTGGCCGCCGCCGACGAGCAGGTGTCTCGACTCGACGAGAACCCGGTCGACCTCGATGACCTGGCCGATGAGGAGGAGGCCGTGGAAGGGAAGCGCGACGCCGACGCCATCGTCGCCGCCGTGCGCAACCCCGAGGTGCGTGAGGTGCTCGCCGCCGCCAACCAGACCATGGCCGACCAGCTCAAGGCCGAGACCGACGCGCTGCTCTCCGACGTGCTGTACGCCGCCAGCATGAACATGCGCAACGACTTCCACCTGTCCGACAACTGAAAATTCGGCCGTCGTACCGGCACACGATACCGGCACCCGGACGCGTAATTCTCACGCACCGACCGGTGTTGTACGCTAGGAACGTTGCGAATCAAGCGGTCCGAGCCGTCGCGAATCGGCCGGCTCGGGCCGTGAACCGAACCGCATAACCTCGCCAATCCCAGAGGAGAGTCATGACCACTATCGATGATTTCACCAGCCAGTACGGCATCGTCAAGAAGATCGACGCCTTCGGCTATCTCGACTACCTGAAGAAGAACCCCGACGCCCCGCGCAAGCACGGCAAGGTCGTTCTCGTCACCGCCGACACCCCGCTCAAGGCGAGCCGCGGCGAAGGCAAGACCACCACCACCATCGCGCTCATCGACGCGCTTCGCCACCACGGCATCGACGCCACCGCCGTGCTGCGCCAGCCGAGCATGGGCATCACCGCCGCCGGTTCCAAGGGCGGCGCATCCGGCGGCGGCAAGGCCTCCCTGACCCACCCCGAGATCATCGACTGGGGTCTGTGCGGCGAGATGGGCGCCATCGAGGCGGCCCAGAACCTGCTCGTCTCCTTCGCCGAGAAGGCCGTGGACGAAGGCAAGCTCGACACCGTGCTCGTGCCGCGCGTCTCCGAGGTGCCGAGCCGCTCCCTGCGTTCCATCGCCGTGGACTACGGCAAGAACAAGAACAACGTGGCCGAGAAGATGGTGCTCACCCCGACCTGCGAGCTCATGCAGATCGTCGTGTTCTCCCGTTCGATGGACGAGATCGCAGAGCGCGTGGGCAAGATGATCGCCGGCACGATCGACGGCGAGCCGGTGACGTTCGCCGAGCTGACCGACATGTGGCGCATCACCAACATCCTCACCGACGCCGTCAAGCCGGCCCTGACCGAGACCGTGAACGGCTCCCCGGTGTACGTGCACGGCGGCCCGTTCGCCAACGTGTCCGTCGGCATCCCGACCCTGGTCTCCGTGGAGATGGCCTGCGCCCTGCATGACGTCGTAATCGTCGAGGCCGGCTACGGCGCCGACGCCGGCGCGCAGAAGTGGCTCGACATCGCCTCACGCGAATACGGCGCCCAGTGGCCGTCCGCCGCGCTCGTCGTGACCCGCGCCACCACCTGGCGCGACGATCCCGACCGTCAGTGGCGCTACCCGTTCCACGTGAACCGTCTCGAGAAGCTCGGCATCCCGACCTTCCCGCTCGTCAACCTCTGGGAGGGCGAGGACGACCAGATTCCGGCCCTCAAGGAGACCGCCGCCGAGCTCGGCTTCCGCGCGCCGATCATCGGCAACCTGTTCCGTGACGGCGGCGACGGCCTGCTCGACCAGCTCGACGGTTTCATCACCGCGCTCAACGCCGTGGATGCGCCGTCGCAGCCGGCCAGCCACAAGGGCGAGGACGTCGTCGACACCGTGCGCTGGATCGCCGAGAACGCCTATGGCGTGCCCGCCGAGCGCGTGGTGTTCAAGCCCGGCTTCGAGGAGTCGCTGGCCGACGCCCGCGAGCTCGTCGCCAACCTCGGTCGCGACCTCAACGACTTCGCCGTATGCGCCGTGAAGTCCCCGGCCACCATGACCGACGACGACACCGCTCCCGCCGAGGAGCGCACGGTCACGCTGAAGAAGGTGGAGGTGCGCGCCGGCTCCGGCGTCGTGCAGGTGAACCTCACGAAGTCCCTCACCACCCCCATGCCCAAGATCGTGTGATGATCGCCATGTGATTGTCTCCCACTGTCATCCTGAGCGAACGAAGTGAGTCGAAGAATCTTATTCCCGCGGGTCAGGATTCTTCGACCCTGGGCTTGCGCCCTCCGTTCAGAATGACATGAAGACATGGTTCCCGGCACGGAATGTCGAAAACCCGAGTTTTCGCATTCCGTGCCGTTTTCTTGTGTCAGGGAATGCAAAAAGCGGGCATTATCTATTCCCCTGCCAATATCAACGCGGTCGTCGTCATCGACATCGTTGATATTGCAATGATTCGAAAATCATCGATGTGATCTGTTGCGGCACGGAACGACGATAGGGCAATTTCTTGCGTTCCATGCCACGATATTTTGGTACGGAACGCGTAATCCGATGCAGGCTGTCGTTCCGTACCACGCCGCCTGTCACGGAACGACGATCCGCATGAATCCACGATTCCGTGACAGGGCGTAGAGCAAAATCTCCAAAAATCTCTTCCTGTGATTTCACTCGCAGCGCGTGGCACGCGAAATCGGCTCCCACGGCTGCACCATCACCGGCTCGGTGCCGAAGATGGCTTTCGTCTCGTCGTCGAGCACGTCGTCATGGATCGCTACCTCGTTCACATAATCGTCGAACCAGGCATCGGTCGCGGTGAAGTAGCCGTCACGGCCCGCATCCTTGCCCCAGCTGTTCTCGATCTTCCAACGGTTCGGCCTGCCGCTGGCGTCGAGATTCACGCCGATCAGCGTCATCGCATGGTTCGACGGGCTGACGCCGTATTCCAGCCGGTCGCCCTTGCCCATCGTGTATTCGATGCCGAACAGGTCCTCCACACGCACGCTCGCCCGGTCGAACACGCCCTCGCCGCGCAATGCGAACTGGTCGCAGTCGCAGGCGAACCAGACCGGCCTGCCGCCGCGCAGCTGGTCGATGATGGCCTTCTTGAACACGTCGAGCGTCACGTTCGCGAACTCGATGGGCTGACCGCCGACCACGTTGCCTTCGTGGGCGAGACGATACAGTCTGCCGAACGGTGTGCGCTTCATCGGCGCGTTCACCAGGCCGACGTACCGGTCGAGATCCTGCTTCACGTACTTGTCGTAGAACTCCTTGGGCGTGATGCCGTATTCGGCGATGACCTTGCCCTTCACGAAGCCGTCGTCGGGCTTCTTGGCGTCTTTCGCCGCTTCGGCGTCGTTCTTGGCGCCGTCCTTTGCGGAATCATCGGCTCCATCGGCCTTGACGGCTTCGCCCTTGTTGTTCTTCTTGCCCTTGTCGTCCTCGTCATCGTCCTTGCCGCGCACGACCCAGTCGAACGACCGCGGCGGCTCGCCCAACGACACGGCCACGATGCGGTACACGTCGTTCATCATCGCGCTCTTGCGGCCACGCAGCTCGTCCACGCTCGTGCCGTTCGCATATGCGGTGCGCAGCTCGAGTGCGAACTCGCGCAGCTTCGCGTTGAGATACTGCGTCAGGGCGTCGGAATCGCGCGAGTTCGCATTCTCCGGATACGCCGACTTCGGTACCAGGCCGTACTTGGCGGCCAACGCGGCGAACATCGCCCACCATCCGCCGTCGTCGGCCGGATAGCCGTTGACGGCTTGGAACAGTCGCGAATCGGTCGGCTCGTCCAACGTCGCCAATACCTGTTCGAGATAGTAATTCGACTTCTCCAGTTTGTCGTAGAAGAACAGATACGTCTCCGAGAACTCGAAGTCGTCGAGTTCCCAACGGCGGATTACGTCCTGACGAAGCACGTTGAGGCTTGCGAACATCCAGCAGCGTCCCGAATGACGCTGCGAGGTGACGGACCCCTGCTTGAGCTCGATGGAGAATTCGCGGGGCAGGGCGCGCAGTCCGCGATAGTCGGTCGCCGCCTTGAGCACGCCGCTGCTGGTGGCCGCGCTTGCCGCCACGATGTTCGCGCGATCGGCGTTGAACAGGGCGGAGTACTCGCCCAGCTGGTTCGCCGTCAGTGCGGCGTTCTGATTCATGGTCGTTTCGTTCATACGGATTTCCATACCCCGCCCCAATGACGAGAACATTACGGCGTCGGAACATTGCGGACGAGAAAGCACGGCCGCAAACATTACGGCGTCGGATGCGGAAATGGGCGGCGGATTTCGATTAGGGCGAAGAGTCGGGGCGGTCGTGCCGCGGAGCATCATCTATGGAAATACGTTATTTGCGTGGCAGTCTGCGATTGCATCCCGTGGCACAGAACGTCGCAGGCTCGTATTCGCCTATTCCCTGCCACGGAAACATGACAGGGAGCGGATACAACGCTTGTTTGGATATTCCCTGCCATGATGCCGCCGTCCGTTCGTAGACGAATCGTTGGAATTGCAATGATTTTGGTAATGAAAAGTCGGTTCATCCTGTCAGGGAACGTCGTATACGGGAGATTGCACCTTCCGTGCCACGAAAATATGGTACGGAAGGCAATATGACGTCGATCATGTATTCCGTGGCATGAACCGTGCCGAGGAACGTTCATATGGAACGGAAATATATTCCATGTCACGCAATGACCTGGTCACGCAATGACCTGAGTGCGGCAATGCGCGAGGATGAGGCAGGGGTCCTCTGAAGAATGGCGCCTCCGTGGCTTTATGCCGCTGCGGTCGTCGACATACGAATCAAAACCGTTGAAAATACTTGCGACACGCCGTAAACGACCGTCGAATTTGCGTATATCTCGTTTGTGAGTATAGTTATCTCTCGTTGCGGCGAACACCGCAGCAAGGAACTGCCCCTTTAGCTCAGTTGGTTAGAGCAGCGGACTCTTAATCCGCGTGTCCAGGGTTCGAATCCCTGAGGGGGCACAGACAAGACCTCATCTTCGGATGAGGTCTTTTGCGTTTTGCGGACGACTTTCAGATGACAACGCCGGCGTTTACTATGGTCTTTCGTATGTGCGCATAACGACGACGATATGGTCGCGATTATGACGTCGGCCCGACGGACGGGTGGGAATACACGGCGACTTGCGAAGGAGACACGATGACCAACGTAACGGTACTGGGTTCGGGAGCATGGGGCACCACATTCGGACAGATTCTCGCCGATGCGGGCAACGACGTGACGATGTGGGCCATCGAACCGGAGATCGTCGCCGACATCCGTGACAACCACCGCAACTCGTACCGTCTGCCGGTCGTCGAAAAGCTGCCCGACAACATGACCGCCACCGGCGACCGCGCCGAGGCCGTGGCGCACGCCGAAATCATCATCGTGGCCATCGCCGCCCAGTTCGCGCGCGTGGCGCTGGAGGAGTTCAGGGGGCTGATCCCGCACGACGCCATCGTCGTCTCGCTCATGAAGGGCATCGAACGTAACACCGGCAAGCGCATGGACGAGGTCGTGCGCGAGGCCCTCGGCCTGCCCGAGAACCGCTTTGCCGCCGTCTCCGGTCCGAACCTGAGCAAGGAGATCGCCAGGCGCGAGCCCAGCGCCACCGTGGTTGCCTCCGTGAACCCGTACGCCGCCGCCCGTGTGGCCCAGGCCTGCTCCACCTCGTACTTCCACCCGTTCACTTCCACCGACGTCATCGGCCTCGAACTGTGCGGTTCGCTGAAGAACGTGGTCGCGCTCGCCGTCGGCATGGCCCGCGGCGCCGGCTACGGCGAGAACACCGCCGCCATGATCGAGACGCGCGGCCTGGCCGAACTCACCTCGTTGGGCAAGGCGTGCGGCGCCGACCCGAAGACGTTCTCCGGTCTGGCTGGCGTGGGCGACCTCATCGCCACCTGCGGCTCCCCGCTCTCCCGCAACTACACGTTCGGCGCGAACCTCGGCAAGGGCATGAGCGTGGAGGAGGCCACCAAGGCCAGCGACGGCGTGGCCGAAGGCGTGCCCACCACCGCCACCGTGGTCGCGCTCGGCGACAAGCTCGGCGTTCCCACACCGCTTGCCGCCGCCATGACCCACGTGCTCGAGGACGGCATCTCCTGCGCGCAGATGCTCTCCGAACTGTTCGGCACCGAAATCACCAACGAGTAGGGCCGGAACCACCTCCGGACCGCTTTCGTAATTTGGCATATCCGATCATGAAGGGCTCGAAAATCGGCCTGTAATAATCGGATATACCAAATTTTATTTTTCAGACCGGCGGGGTAGTCTTGCTATCGATATTGATGAATATTCGTGAATGGCGACGCCGCAAACGGCGGCCGTTGAACGACCGGAGGGTTGTGAATTATGAGTAAGAAGCGCATCGTGGTGTTGTATGGCGGCCGGGCCGACGAGCATCCGATCTCCTGCATTTCGGCGGCCAGCGTGCTCAACGCCATCGACACCGACCGCTTCGAGCCGATTCCCGTGGGCATCACCAAGGACGGCAAGTGGATCGTGAACGGCGAGGACCCGCGCGGCTGGAACCTCGACAGCGGCGTGCTCCCCGAGGTGACCATCACCGAAGGCGCGAAGATGGTCGTGCTCGACGTCGCCCTCGGCCAGGACGGCTTCTTCGCCCAGAACGGCAACGAGCTCGAATCGCTCGGCCACGTCGACGCCGTGTTCCCCGTGCTGCACGGCCCCTACGGCGAGGACGGCACCGTGCAGGGCCTCCTCGAGATGATGAACGTGCCGTACGTCGGCTGCGGCGTGCTCGCCTCCGCCGCCTGCATGGACAAGCACTACACCAAGGTGCTGCTCGCCGCGGCCGGCATTCCCGTGGCCCCCGGCATCACCATCGACGCCCGTGACTTCGACGCCGCCTCCGAATTCGCCGCCAATGGTCCCGCCCTGCTCGACCAGGTGAAGGCCGCCGGCCTTGAATACCCGCTGTTCGTCAAGCCTTCGCGAGCCGGCTCCAGCTTCGGCGTGACCAAGGTGGAGAACGCCGAGGACGCCGACGCGCTCGCCGCCGCCGTGTTCGAAGCCTCCAAGCATGACTGGCGCATCCTTATCGAACAGGGCATCAACGCCCGCGAGATCGAATGCGCCGTGCTCTGCCCGAAGGCCGGCGACAAGCCGCAGGTGAGCTGGCCCGGCGAGATCGTGCTCGACTCGCGCAGCACCGACGCCGACTCCTTCTACGATTTCGACAGCAAGTACATGGATTCCAGCGCCTCCCACGTGGAAGTGCCCGCCAATCTGCCCGACGAGCTGCTGGCCAAGGTGCGCGAGACGGCCGCCAAGGCGTTCGTCGCCGTGGACGGCGCCGGCCTCAGCCGCGTCGACACGTTCGTGACCGCCGACGGCGAGGTGATGGTCAACGAGATCAACACCATGCCCGGCTTCACGTCCATCTCCATGTACCCCAAGGCGTGGGAAGCCACCGGCATCGCCTACTCCGACCTCATCACCACGCTCATCGAAGGCGTGCTGCGCTAGGTCGCTGACAGTAGGTACGGGCCGAAATTCCCGAAAATCCGAATTGATGGTGTTTTTTGGTCGTTTTTCGTCGTGAAGACGACCAGAAAACGTCATCAATTGCTGGAAACGGGGATTTCGGCCCGTATGCCGTCTGACTACGATGGGGTAGTGAGGCGGTGATTGCCATGAGATTCAGCGAAGCATCCGATACGGAATCATTCGATACCAAGTCGTCCGATACGACATCTGCGACATCCATCACACGCATTCGTCCCGCAGCCGTGGCCGGCGCGTTCTATCCGGCCGATTCGCGCATGCTGCAGCGTATGATCGACGACCAACTCGACTATGCGCGCGGTCTGCTTACTCCCGACGTGCTCGCCCACCTGCCCGAAGGCGCGCCCAAGGCCGTGATCGTGCCCCACGCCGGATACGTCTACTCCGGCACGACCGCCGCGCTCGCCTATGCACTGTTGGAACGCGGGCGCGGTACGATCCGTCGCGCGGTGATCGTAGGACCGACGCATCGCGTGGCCGTCCGCGGCGTGGCCATGAGTCGTGCAACCGCGTTCGCCACCCCGCTCGGCATCACGCCGATCGACGTAGCGGGGGAGGCCGCGGCATTCGGATTCCGCCCGCATGCGCATCATGCGCATGATAACGACATCGGCGACGATGCCGGCCCCGATTCCAACGGCATCGATACCGCCGATACCACCGGCGTCACTGACGCCGCCGATACCACTGATGCCATCGATGCCGCTGACGCCATCGATACATCGGCCAACCTGATTGCCGATGCACTCGGCGGATACGACGATTTTCTCCGCCTTCCCAACGACACGTACGCCAGCGACGTCGCCCCCGACGCACCGGCTCCCGCGTTGCTGCTCAACGACCCGACCCACGCACGCGAGCACGCCGTCGAGGTGCAGATTCCGTTCCTGCAGACCGTGCTCGGCAATGACGTGGAGATCGTGCCGCTCAACGCCGGCGCGGCCACGCCCAGTGAAGTCGGCGACGTGCTGCGGGCATTGTGGGGCGGTCCCGAAACGGTGATCGTCATCAGTTCCGACCTGTCGCACTACCATCCGCACGCCTACGCGCGGGCGCTTGACGATGACACCATCGCCCGCATCGCCGCGCTCGACCTGCCGATACATCCGAATCGCGCATGCGGCGCCTATCCGGTCAATGGTCTGCTCGACGTCTGCCGTAACACTCTGCATGCCGGCGAATTCGACCTGCGATTCCTTGGATGCTGCACCTCGGGAGACGACGGACGCGTCGCACTTTCCGATGATTTGGTCGATGATTCCGCCGCGACGGATGAGTCACAGTCGGAATCCGACTTCCGGCCGGCCAGTGCCTCCCGGCCGGCGATGCCCGACCCGGACGAGGCCGTGGTCGGCTACGCTTCATTCGCCATGTGGGAACACGCGGATGACGATCTTCGCGGTTCCGCAGAGGAATCCCAAGATGATGCTGAAGACAAGTCGTCTCTCCCTCCGTCACGCCTTGAGGCGTGCCACATCCCTCGTCGGCAGGAGACCGAAAAAGGCAGTGACAAGGGGCCGGTGCTGCTTGGTCTTGCCCGTACGGCGATTCGTCGATATCTCGGTATCGACGACAACGAGAACGATGACGATGCCTCCGAGTCCATGGACGTCGCCGAGATCACCGGTGCTGCTGAGTCCATGGACACCGTCGTAGACCGGCTTGCCGCCGCCCATCCGTGGCTGCGCGACCCCGGTGCCAGCTTCGTCACGCTTACCGAGGGCGGTCGGTTGCGCGGCTGCATCGGCACGCTCGAGGCGTACCGGCCGCTTGGCCGGGATGTCGCCGAACATGCAATCGACGCTGCCAGCCGAGATCCGCGTTTCATGCCGGTGATCCCGGCGGAATACCCGCTGCTGAACGTGGAGGTGTCGGTGCTGTCGAAGCCCGAGCCCATGGCCGCCGCCAGCCGCGACGAGCTCGAAACCGAATTGCGGCCTCATATCGACGGCTTGATTCTTGAGGATTCGCGCAGCAACCGCCGTGCCACCTTCTTGCCGCAGGTATGGGACGAGCTGCCGCAGCCATATGATTTCGTCGCCCATCTGCTCGCCAAGGCCGGCCTGCCTGGCGATCTGGACTGGACGGACGGCCGCATTCGCTGCAGCCGCTACACCGTGACGGCCTACGAGGATTAGCGGAACATCATGCAGAGCGGAACATCGACGTCATATGATCCCCGCGCCGTCGGCCGTTGGCAGCATAGGCTGCCGGCCGAACCGTGCGAAACGGGCTCGGCGGGTGCAGCCTCGGCCGACGCCCGAGTGCAATGCGACCTGTGCCCGCGCGCGTGCAAACTCAAGCCCGGTCAGCGGGGCTTCTGTTTCGTGCGCAGCAACCACGACGGCGTCATCGTCTGCGACACATACGGTCGCAGCTCCGGCTTCGCCATGGACCCCGTGGAGAAGAAACCGCTCGACCATTTCCATCCCGGCTCGTCCGTATTGAGTTTCGGCACCGCCGGCTGCAATTCCGGCTGCCGGTTCTGCCAGAACTGGGACATCTCCAAGGCCCGTGACTGGGACCGGCTCGGCGTGGAGGCGAGCCCGGAGAAAATCGCCGACGTCGCCCGGCAATACCGCGCCGAATCCGTGGCGTTCACCTACAACGATCCCATCATCTTCGCCGAATACGCCATCGACACGGCCGCCGCCTGCCGCGAACTCGGCATCCATCCCATCGCCGTCACCGCCGGCTACATGAGCGCCGTCGCCCGGCCGGAATTCTATGGCGCGATGGACGCCGCCAACATCGATTTGAAGGGATTCACCGAGGATTTCTATTGGAAAGTGACCGGCACACATTTGCAAGATGTGCTGGAAACCATAGCGTTTGCGGTCAATGAGGCGCGAACGCCCGATGGCGATCATGTATGGGTCGAGCTGACCACGCTGCTCATCCCCGGACTCAATGACGACGACGCGCAGCTGCATGCCGAATGCGCCTGGATCCGCGAACATTGCGGGCGCGACGTGCCCCTGCACTTTTCCGCGTTCCACCCCGCCTACAAGATGGCCGACATTCCGCGCACGCCGCTGGCCACGCTCGTCCGCGCGCGGAACATCGCGATGGAGGAGGGGCTGCGATACGTCTACACCGGCAACGTGCACAATCCCGAAGGCGACGCCACGACCTGCCCGAACCCGGATTGCCGGGCGTTGCTCATCCAACGCGACTGGTACGAGATTCGCACGAATCGCATCACCGCCGACGGCCGATGCCCCGACTGCGGCACCGCCATCGCCGGCCGCTGGGATTAGCGGAGCCCGCGTCCGTCGGCTCCCGCCGCTTTCTACAGAATCGTTTCCATGCCGATCTTCTGCGGCTTCAGGCCGCAATGCTCATAGAACGCCAACGCCGACGGATTGCATGACCATACGTTCAGTGTGACGTTGTAGCAGCCGTGCTCGCGCGCGAAGTCGAGCACATGGCGGTACAGCTTGCTGCCGATGTGTCCGCCGCGCGCGGTCTCGTCCACGCACAGGTCGTCGATGTACAGCGTGGTGATGTCGGTGAGCGCATGGCTTCCCGAATGCCGCTGGAACACGCAGAACGCGTATCCCGTCACGCCGGTGCCTCGGACGGTACCGTCGCCGTCGTTCGCCGTCTCGTCCACGTAGACGAAGATGGGTCGCTCGTCGTCAGCGATGATTGCCTCGAGCTCCTCGTCGGTGTACTTCTTAGCGTCCGGCTTGAACAGATCGGGTCGGCCCTGGTGATGGACCTCCGCCACCTGATAGAGCAGACGGTCGAGATCGGGAATGTCGTTGACTGTCGCACGTCGAATCATGATGCCTCCTCGCCTATGTACAGGATTGCGGCCTGTGCCTTCACGGAATATGCGTTCAGTGTAGACCCCGCCGGCCCGTCGGCCGGTCCGCGACCGTACCGGCATATTGCCCATGAGTCGTTGCGGCGCCGAATCGGCGTCCGTATACAAGGGCGACCGTATACGGCAGGTGAACCATTCGCCGCCCGGAGTTTGCCTGCATGTTGGACGGAAGTTACGCCCCGGCAATGCGCGAGGTTTACGATGGCGATAGCTAAGCGAAGCTGCGGCCTAAAAACGACACGCCGAGAGAAGCCTTTGTTTGCAACGTTTCTCGGCGCACTTTTGCATGCCGGTTTGCATGATTCTCCGTTCTCATGTAAGTTTTCATCTTGCTGCCCGACAGCGACGGGTTCTCCTGGTGAGTGCCGTCGGTCGTGTGTGGTGGTGGTTTGAGAACTCAAGAGCGTGTTTTGTACTACTGAATTTTTGTTTTTGATTGCCAG
>NZ_PEBI01000004.1:373278-383418 GCF_002802875.1 Bifidobacterium primatium | reverse complement strand
CCGACAGGGTGTGGGAGAGTAGCACGCCGCCGCAACCAAACTTCACGAAGGCCCCCTGGAAGCATCCAGGGGGCCTTCTTCCATATGCCCTTCCCTTTCATCATCCTTCCCCTTCATCATCCTTCCCCTTCATCATCCTTCCCCTTCATCATCCTTCCTTTTTTCAGCCCCCTCTCCCCATCATCCTTTGAACTGCGTTTGTAAAGCACAACGTATGGATGAACTGCAAAGTCTGGAAGCGATGAATCCTGGACATGAGTATATGAATGCATGAATACACGGGCATAATATGCGTGTGAACGATGCGGATCATGGTAGAAGAAAACGCACCATGACGGAAGAGAAAAAGGGGAGGAGACGGATTCATAGAAGAAAGAAATAAATTAAGGGCCTGTATGCGTTTCGAAACGCATACAAGCCCTAATTATTAGCGGCTTAAATGCCTATCAGGCGAGGCCGGAGAGCTTGTTGATGAGCTCCGGGTCGCGCGTGGCGCCCTTGTCGGCGGAACGCGCGAAGGCGGCGTAGGCCTTGAGGGCCTGCGACACCTTGCGGTCACGATGGGCCACGTAGCCGTCACCGGCTTCGAGCTCGCGACGACGCTCGGCGAGCTGCTCGTCGGTCAGCTCCACGTTCACCGTGCGGGCCTCGATATCGATGTTGATGATGTCGCCGTTCTTGATGAGCGCCACCGGTCCCTTGTTCGCCGCCTCGGGAGCCATGTGGCCGATGGCCAGACCGGAGGAGCCGCCGGAGTAGCGGCCGTCGGTGAGCATGGCCACCTGCTTGCCGATGCCCTTGCCCTTGACGAACGACGTCGGGTACAGCATCTCCTGCATGCCCGGGCCGCCCTTCGGACCCTCGTAACGGATCACCAGCGCCATGCCCGGCTTCAGGGTGTCGTTGAGGATGACCTCGATGGCCTGCTCCTGGGACTCGACCACCAGAGCCGGTCCACGGAACTTCCAGATCTCCTGCGGCACGCCGGCGGTCTTCACCACGCAGCCGTCGGGGGCAAGGTTGCCGCGCAGCACGGCGAGACCGCCCTCGTGGATCTCCGGATGGTCGATGTCGTGGATGGCGCCGTGCTCGCGATCGGTGTCGAGCGAGTCGAACGTGGTCTCATGCGTCCACGGCTCGGGGGAGATGATGTGGCCCGGAGCGGCCTTGTACATCTTCTTGGCCTCCTCGGTGCAGGTGGGACGCATGATGTCCCAGGCGTCGAGCTTGGCCTCCAGCGACGGGTAGTCGATGGAATGAACGTCCTGATGCAGCTTGCCGGCGCGGTCGAGTTCGCCGAGGATGCCGGTGATGCCACCGGCGCGATGCACATCGGAGATCTCCCACTTGCCGGACGGCGAGGCCTTGCAGATGCAGGGCACGGTGTGCGAGATGCGCTCGATGTCGTCCAGCGTGAAGTCCACGTCGGCGGACTGCGCCATGGCGAGGATGTGCAGCACGGTGTTCGTGGAGCCGCCCATGGCCACGTCCATGGTCATGGCGTTCTCGAACGCGTGCTTCGTGGCGATGGAGCGCGGCAGCACGGAATCGTCGTCATCGTGGTAGTACTGGTTCGCGATCTTCACGACCTGCTGCGCGGCGCGCTTGAACAGGTCCTTGCGGTACTTGTGCGAGGCGAGGATCGTGCCGTTGCCCGGCAGGGCCAGACCGATGGCCTCGGTGAGGCAGTTCATCGAGTTGGCGGTGAACATGCCGGCGCAGGAGCCGCACGTCGGGCACACGGTCTTCTCGTAGTTGAGCAGGTCCTCCTCGGAGACGTTGTCGTCGGCGGAGGCGTACATCACGGAGATGAGGTCGGTGTTCTTCTTCACGGTGCCGTCGGCGAGCACCGTGGTGCCGGCCTCCATCGGGCCGCCGGAGACGAACACGGTCGGGATGTTGAGTCGCAGCGCGGCCATGAGCATGCCGGGGACGACCTTGTCGCAGTTCGGGATGCAGATCAGGGCGTCGGCGCAGTGCGCGTTCACCTGGTATTCGACGGTGTCGGCGATGATGTCGCGGGAGGGCAGCGAGTACAGCATGCCGGTGTGGCCCATGGCGATGCCGTCGTCGACGGCCATGGTGTTGAACTCGCGCGGGATGCCGCCGGCCTCCTTGATGGCTTCGGAGACGATGCGTCCGACCTTGTTCAGGTGCACATGGCCCGGGAGGAACTCATCGAAGGAGTTGGCGATGGCGATGATGGGCTTCTTGCCCATATCCTTACCGTCGACACCAGCGGCGCGGTAGAGGGCGCGAGCGCCCGCGAATACACGTCCATTCATTAGTTTTGCAGATCGCATTTCTGTCATGCCTACCATTCAACCATTGGGGATGGGCGCGCGCTCATGCTAGTGTCGATATATGGAAGGATTTTCACATTAGGTCTTCACAAAACGGCCGATATGGGGTAAAATCCACTCGCCTAGGAAAGTACGTACGGTAAATTTTCAAGTTTGGAGAGCTCTCATGACACTCGGCACCAGCCCGGAACCTCAGGGCCTTGTGGATCCGCCCATCGATGATCTTATGCAGCACGCTGATTCGAAGTACGCCCTGGCGATCTTCGCCGCCAAGCGTGCCCGCCAGATCAATTCCTACTTCACGCAGCTGAACGAGGGCCTGCTGCAGAACGTCGGCCCGCTGGTCGAGTACCAGAACCAGGAGAAGCCGCTGTCCATCGCGTTCCGCGAGATCAACGACGGCCTGCTCGAGGAGACCCTCGGCGAGGACGACGTCAACGAAGGCAACTGATTCGTCTCGATGGACGTCTGATAAACGGGCGCCCGATAAACGATTGACGTTCGGCTGATGCTCTCGGCCGTCTGCGAAAATCGGCGACACGCTTGCCGACCGTGCGCATGTCGAGTAGAACTGAACGTCAGGAGCGAACGCACTGAGGCTCGCGCCGGCCATGTCCATGGCCAGGCACGAGCCTTTTTCATAGCCTACGTATACTCGTAGCCCCCAGCAGATTCGATATTCCGACGGCCACGCTCGACTCCCATAACAGAAGAAACAACCGTATCATTGTGCTTCGCCGTCAGGCGGGGCGATAAGTCCGAAAGAGGGATGATATGACCAATCAGGAGCGCAAGCTCATCTCCGCCGAATCCGTGACCGAGGGTCATCCGGACAAGGTATGCGACCAGATTTCCGATGAGATCCTCGACGACCTGCTGAGGCAGGATCCGCAGTCGCACGTCGCCGTCGAAACCTCCGCCGCCACGGGCGTGTTCCTCGTCTTCGGCGAGGTGACGTCCAAGGGCTATGTCGATGTGCAGTCCAAGGTGCGCGAAACGCTGCGCCGCATCGGCTACACGTCCTCCGAGGTCGGCCTTGACGCCGACTCCTGCGGCGTGATCGTCGCCATCACCGAACAGAGCTCCGAAATCAACCAGGGTGTGGCCCGTCTGACCGGCGAGGCGGAATCCGCCGCCAGCCGTGAGGAGCGATACGAGGCCCAGGGCGCCGGCGACCAGGGCGTGATGTTCGGCTACGCCACCGACGAGACCGACGTGCTCATGCCGCTGCCCGTCCATCTGGCGCACCGTCTCGCCTACCGTCTCGCCGAGGTGCGCAAGAGCGGCGAGGTGCCGCATCTGCGTCCGGACGGCAAGACGCAGGTCACCATCGAATACGACGAGGACAACAACCCGCTGCGCGTCGACACCGTGCTGATCTCCACGCAGCATGATCCCGAGGCCACGCACGAATGGCTCGAGGCCCAGCTGAAGGAGCACGTCATCGACCCCGTTCTCGACGAGGTGCTGGGCGATTCGCTCAGGCACGACGACTACCGTCAGCTCGTCAATCCGACCGGCTCGTTCGTGCTCGGCGGCCCGGCCGCCGACGCCGGACTCACCGGCCGCAAGATCATCGTCGACACCTACGGCGGCGCGGCCCACCATGGCGGCGGCGCGTTCAGCGGCAAGGACCCGTCGAAGGTGGATCGTTCCGCCGCGTATGCGATGCGCTGGGTCGCCAAGAACATCGTGGCCGCAGGCCTCGCGCATCGCGTCGAGGTCCAGGTGGCGTACGCCATCGGCGTGGCCGACCCCGTGTCCATCAACGTCGAGACGTTCGGCACCGAGATCGACGGCGTGACCCGCGAGCAGATCCAGCAGGCCGTGCGCAAGGTCTTCGACCTACGCCCCGCCGCCATCATCGACGAACTCGACCTCAAGCGTCCGATCTACGCGAAGACCGCCGCCTACGGCCACTTCGGCCGCACCGACGTCGAATTCCCGTGGGAGCGGACCGACAAGGTCGACGAACTCAAGGCCGCGATCGCGGAATAAAACCGCATATCGTCGCAAATAGGGCCGGCATGCCATTCGGATGGTCGGATGGCACGCCGGCCTTTGCGACTTTCGGACCGGTACCGACCTTGGAACGACGGAAACTCGGGGAATGATAGGGTGATGGCATGAGCGGGACGCATGCGGAGCAGCTGACGCTTGACGGCCTGGCGCCGCGGCGTCGGCGCAAGCGCGCGCCGGCGGAGAAGACCCCGGCGGCCGAGCATCCCATCGCCCGCGTCGTCATCGACGTGCAGGCTGCGCATCTCGGCCGCACCTTCGACTACCTCGTGGAGGAGAAGCAGTCGGAGGCGGCGCAGCCGGGCGTGCGCGTGCGCGTGCGATTCGGCGGCAAGCTGCTCGACGGGTTCATCTGGCAGCGAGCGGACGGCAGCGATACGCCCACGTCGTCGCTGCGGTTCCTCGAGCGCGTCGTGTCGCCGCGAATCATTCTGTCGGAGCAGATGCGCGAGGACATCACCCGCATCGCCGAGGCGTTCGGCGGCACACGCGCCAACATCCTGCGCGTGGCCGTCCCCCCGCGCAGCGCCAAGGTGGACAGGGAATACAAGCCGGGGGCCAGGGCGACGGCCTCCCGCGGCGAGGAACTGGCCACGATGCTCGACGAGCCGGTGGTCAAGGGCTTCTCCCGAATATCCTCGACATACGCCAACGCCGATAGGCTGCGCGAGGCGCTCGGCGGCAGGGGATACGGGCATGTCGTCTGGGACGATCTGCCCGGTCCGAGGCTATGGGCCAAGGATCTTGCCTGGGCGGCCGCGCTGACGCTGATGCGCGGACGGTCCGTCGTCATCGTGCTGCCCGACATGCGTCATGTGGCCGATATGCTCCGATGCCTGACCGCCTACGGCCTGCGACGGTTCGAGCCGGCCGCGAACGGCGTGTGGGGCGGCGACGTGGCGATACTGGGCTCCTCCATGGCTCCCGAACTGCGCTATCGCTCCTACATGGCCGTGGCCACCGGCGCGGTGCGGTGCGTCATCGGCCTGCGCGCCGCGATGTATGCGCCGGTCGAGGGGGCGGCGATGTTCGCCATCGTGGACGATGTGGCCTATCAGAACGCCGACGGGCTCATGCCCTACGCACAGGCGAGGGACGTGCTGCAGTTGAGGGCACGGGCCCACGGCGGGACGTTCATCGCCGCGGGGCATGCGCGAAGCCCCATAAGCCAATGGGAGTCGGACCACGACCCCTCGGTCGTGGACGTGCACGCCATGCCCTCGGCCGGCAAGGAATGCACGCCATGGATCCGGTGGCTGAACCGCGACGAACTCAACCGTCTGGAGGATCCCGCCATCGGCGCACGCGTGCCGCATGTGGCGGTGTCGGTGATGCAGCGGGCGCTGCGTTCCGGCCCAGTGCTGCTGTCCGTGCCGCATCGGGGAGCGGGAACCGTGCTGGCCTGTGCGCACTGCCACCGGCAGGCGCGTTGCCGCAGATGCTCCGGCCCGCTGCAGCGCATGCCGTCCGCGGCGCCCCAATGCCGATGGTGTGGCGCGGCGGCGGTCCACTGGCAGTGTCCCGCATGCTCATGCCCCCGGATGCGCGGCGTGCGCATCAGCGCCGAGGACACCATGAGGGAGCTGCAGGGGCTCGTACGCGGCGTGCCCATCATGATCTCCACCCCCGGCCAGCCCAGAGGCATCATCGAGGACGTGGCGGGCAAGCCCCAGCTGGTCATCGCCACGCCCGGAGCCGAGCCAAGGGTCATGCCGTTCGGCGAACGCGCCATACGCGGCTATCAGGCGGTCGTCATACTGGACGCATGGACCAGCCTGTATGCGGCGGGACTCGACGCCCGTATCGACACGCTCACCGCGTGGATGCGTGCGGCGGCGTTATGCGTGCCGCGAACACAGGGAGGACAGGTGCTGCTCGTCGGCGAGACCGATTCCGCGCTGGCGCAGTCGCTCATCACCTGGAATCCCCGGACGCTTGCCTCTCGGGAGCTTGACGAGCGCGGCCAGACCGTACTGCCGCCCACCGTGGGCGCCGCCGCCGTATGGGGGCAGCGGGGACCGGTGATGGGTCTGCTGGAACGCGTGGGGGCGCTGTATGGCGACCTGGCGGTCATCCACGCCGACGGCACCGACTGGCCGGCGGTGCTCGGCCCCGTGTCCATGGCTCCCGAGCCGACCGTGAGCCGGCAGCTCGACGGCACCGAGGACCGCGTCCGCGCGCTGATCAGGGTTCCACGGGAGCAACTGGGCGAGCTCGCGAAACGCCTGCATGCCGCCGCCGCCAAACACGCGGCGTCGCGCGAACGCGGGGAGCTGCGTTTCGCCGTCAGTCCCAAGGAAGTAATCTAATAAGCGGAAAGTCGTTCGCGCATCACGCTCCGACGGGCGCGGACAGCGGTCTGCAGGAAAGGACATGCCATGAAAGGTTGGCCGGGGGAACCCCAGATGGACTATGACGTGCTGGTCGGCGAGGGCAACGCCGCCGACGCGATGGGCAAGCCCATCAGGAACGTCATCTTCGACTTCGGCAACGTGCTCATCTACTGGAACCCGGAGGCGGCGCTGCTGCCCCGATACGACAAGGAGACCATCGACCGGTTCCTCGACAACGACATCTCGGGCTTCTACGACGCCAACGACCGCATGGACGCCGGCGCCACCACCGAGGAGGGCATCGCATGGCTGCGCGAGACCCACGGCGACAAGTGGGCCGACATGCTGCGCTACTATCTCGATAACTTCCGTGACTCCCTCATCGGCGTCGTGCCCGGCGCCCGCGTGCTCATCAACGACCTCAAGGCGGCCGGCATCGGAGTATGGGGACTGTCGAACTGGGAGGCGTCGCTGTTCCACATCGCCGAGGAGCAGTGCGACATCATCCAGCAGCTGGACGGCAAGCTCGTATCCGGCTTCGTGAAGCTGCGCAAGCCGCACAAGGAGATCTACGAGCGCGCGTTGCAGGACTTCGGCATCGACGCCGAAGGCAGCGTGTTCGTCGACGACAAGGCGATGAACGTGGTCGGCGCCAACGAGGCGGGCATCAGGGGAGTGCGCTTCTCCGACCCGCAGAAACTGCGCGAACTGCTCATCGCCAACGGCGTGGACATCCCCGCCGTGCAGTCCGTGCGATAGACCGACATAATACGGTTGCGTCATATACGATTCGCGGCCGTCAATCGAACCACCAGCGAGAAACCAAGGAAGGAACACACTGTTGAGGATTCTGTTCTGCGGCACCCCTGACGTCGCCGTACCGTCGCTGCGCGCATTGGCCGAGGCCGAAGGGCTGGAGGTCGCCTGCGTGCTCACCCGCCCCGACGCGCCCAAGGGCCGTGGCCGCAGGCTCACGCCCAGTCCCGTCAAGCAGGCGGCGCTCGAACTCGGCATCCCCGTCATTGACGCCAACCCCCGCGACCCCGGATTCGTGGACGAGCTCGCCCGATGGGACGTCGAGGCCGCCGCAGTGGTCGCCTACGGACGCATCCTGCCGCAGTCGGCGCTCGATGCCCTGCCCAAGGGCTGGTACAACCTCCACTTCTCCCTGTTGCCGCAGTGGCGGGGCGCCGCACCGGCGCAGCGGGCCATCTGGTCCGGCCAGCCCGGCACCGGAGCCACCGTGTTCCGCATCACCCTCGGCATGGACGAAGGCCCCATCCTGCTGCAGAACCACACCGAGATCGGCGGTCATGAGACCTCCGGAGAACTGCTTGCCGCCATGGCGGAAAGCGGCTCCGGACTGCTCGTCCAGGCCATGCGCTCGGTGGCCGACGGCACCGCGGAACCCAGGGAGCAGCCGGCGGAAGGCGTGACCATCGCCGACAAGATCCGCACCGAGGACGCCCATGTGTCCTTCGACGTGCCCGTGGAACAGGCCGACCGGCAGATCCGCGCATGCACGCCCGACCCCGGCGCCTGGTGCCGCTTCTCGCACAGCGCCGACGCCGAGGCGATCACCCTGCACATCCTCGCCGCCCGACCCGCCGACACCAGCCGCCCGAACGTCCCCGGCGACCTGCAGCCGGGTGTGCTGACCGCCGGCAAGAAGAACGTGTGGGTCGGCACCGCCACGGGGCCGCTGGAGCTGCTCGAGGTCAAGGCGCAGGGCAAGAAGGCCATGCGTGCTGCCGACTGGGCGCGCGGCGCGCATCTGGAAACGGGGGCGTACTGTGCCTGACGGTTACGGCTCCTCCCGTCCGGAACGCAGCCGGGACTCCCGCCGGCCCAAGCGCTCGCAACCGGGCTCCGGTGGCTCGCGCAGACCCGGCAACAAGCCCGCCTCCGATCCGAGGCTGATCGCCTATGACGCGACCCGCCGCATCAGCGAGGCCGACAGCTTCGCCAACCTGGTGCTGCCGAAGATGCTTGCGGCCAGCGGAACGGACTCCCGCGGCGCCGCCTTCGCCACCGAACTCGTATATGGCACGCAGCGTTGGCGTGGTCTGCTTGACGCCATCATCGCGGCGGCCGCGAAACGCCCGTGTACGGCCATCGACGGCAGACTGCTCGACGCGCTGCGTATCGGCGCGTTCCAGGCGCTGTTCATGGCGGTCGCCGACCATGCCGCCGTGTCGCAGACCGTCGACCTGGTGCGGCGCCGCGTCGGCTCGCATGCCGCGGGATTCGCCAATGCCGTCATGCGTCGGATCGCGGCCCGTTCCCGGCAGGAATGGGAATCCATCGTGGTCTCGCGCATCCCCCGCGAACAGGCGGGGGAGCGGCTGGCCATACGGTTCTCGCATCCCGCGTGGGTGGTCGACGAACTGACGAAGGCCTGGCTGGCCGCCGGTTACGACGGAACGGCCGGCTTCGAAACGAGCGATGACGCCGTGGCCGCCATGCTCGCCCGCGACAACGAGGCTCCGGACGTCACCCTGGTCGCCCGTCCCGGACTGACGGACAGGGACGAGCTGATCGCGTCCCTGCCCGAGCGGGCGCGCGCCGAGAACGGACGATGGAGCCCCTATGCGCTGCGCGTGCACGGAGTGAACCCCGAACACATCGACGCCGTGCAGGAGGGACGGGCCGGCGTGGAGGACGAAGGCAGCCAGCTGGCGGCCCTCGTCCTGGCCGAAGCCCCGCTCGGCGACATCGAAGCCGTCGAAGGCCCCGCCCAATGGCTCGACATGTGCGCGGGACCGGGCGGCAAGACCGCTCTGCTTGGCGCCCTTGCGGCCCGGCGCGGCGCACAGCTGACCGCCAACGAGCCGAGCCCGCATCGTGCCGGACTGGTGCGCGAGAACGTCGCGGCACTGCCCGAAGGCACCATGCGCGAGGTGAGCGAGCTCGACGGCCGCGTGATCGGATCGCGGACGCCGCAGCACTACGAGCGCATTCTGGTCGACGCGCCATGCTCCGGCCTGGGGTCGCTCCGTCGGCGTCCCGAGGCCCGGTGGCGCAAGCGGCCGGAGGACCTGACCGAGCTGGCCGAAGTGCAGCGGGGACTGCTGGCATCCGCATTGGACGCGTTGCTGCCCGGCGGCGTCGTAGCCTACGTCACCTGCTCGCCGGCACTGGCGGAGACTCGCGACATCGTCGACGCCGTGCTGGATGCGCGCGACGACGCCGAACGCATCGACGCCGTCGAGGTGCTGCGCGGCATCGACGCCGGCATCCCGCTGCCGTCGCGTCCCGGCGACGTGCAGCTGTTCGAGCATCTGCACGACACGGACCAGATGTTCATCAGCCTGATTCGACGCACGAGGTAAGTCGCATCGTATCGAGTCGAATGATGCGCCGACGGGACGGCGAGGGGCGGGCCGGATATTTCCGGGCCCGCCCCTCGCCGTCATGACGCGGTATGGCCGCCGCCGTCGGGATTCTCAGGATTCGATGAACTTGTCGATCTGCTTCTGCGATCC
>NZ_PEBI01000004.1:0-373181 GCF_002802875.1 Bifidobacterium primatium | reverse complement strand
GTCGCCGTCATGACGCGGTATGGCCGCCGCCGTCGGGATTCTCAGGATTCGATGAACTTGTCGATCTGCTTCTGCGATCCGAGGATGATGATCTCGCCGTTGTGACGCATCACGATGTCGTTCGAACCGTATTGGAACTCCTCGCCGGGGTTCTTCACGCCGATGACGCTCACGCCATAGCGGCCGTGCACGTCGGCCTCGGCGATGGTCTGGCCGCACACCGCCGGCGGCGTCAGCACCTTCACCACGGAATACGGGCCCTCGATCTCGATGTAGTCGAGGTAGCGGCTGGCCAGCAGATGACCGACGCGCTTGCCGCCGTCGGTCTCCGGGCGGAACACGTGGCTGGCGCCGATGCGCTGCAGGATGCGCGTGTGCTGATGCGAGATCGACTTCGCCCACACGTCGGGGATGCCGGCGTCAAGCAGATTGCCGGTGGTGAGGATCGACGCCTCGACGCTGTCGCCGATGGCGACCAGCGCGGCGTCGAAATTCGAGGCGTTGATCTGCTCCACGGCCAGCGGGTCGGAAAGATCGGCCTCCATGACCGGCACCTTGCCCGCCCAGCGGGCGATGATCATCGGATCCTTGTCGACGGCGAGCACGTCCTCGCCGAGCTCGCCCAGCGTGCGCGCGGCGGCCGTGCCGAAACGTCCCAGCCCCACGACCAGAACCGACCGGTTCTCATTGCTCGAACCCATCTGCTCATTCCTCCTCGGGCGAGTGAACAAATCCTGTAACAGTGACATCATAGTGAACCATCCGTCCCGGTCATCCGACGATGATGCTTTCCGCCGGGTATCGAACCGCCTGCGGCGGCTGCGGCTTCGAGATCGCGTATGCGACGGTCATCGGGCCCAGACGTCCGACGAACATCAGTATGGCCAGCACGTACAATGTGCCGGGATTGGCGGGATCGGCCACGCCGAGCGTATAGCCGCCCAGACCGAACGCCGAACACACCTCGAAGAGGATGTCGGTCAGGGACCGCTGGGTGATCGTCAGCAGGATCAACGATGCGATGTACACCATCGCGCCGCAGGTGGCGGTGATGGCGATGGACATGATGACCGTCTGGGTGTGCAGGCGCTTGCCGAACACGGCGTCGTCCTTGCGCCGCAGGATGGCGGCGCGGCACACCAACACCAGCACGGCGAGCGTGGTGACGCGGATGCCGCCGGCCGTCGAGGCGCTGCCGCCGCCGACGAACGTGACCATCGACATGAACAGCTTCGTCTGCTCGCTCACATGTGGCATCCACGAGATGTCGAATCCGGCCGACCTGGGCATGACCGCGGCGACGAGGGAATGCCACAGCTTCGACGAGATGTCGGAGTTCCAGAACAGCGTCTGGTTGTTCCATTCCACCAGGAGGAACCAGACGAGCGACATGGTGACCATCGACAGCGTGGTCACCATGGTGAGCTTGGTGTGCAGGTTCCAGCGCCTCGGGCCTTCAAGGCGTTTCGTGCAGCGGAAGATGTTGAGGATCACCGGGAAGCCGAGCGTGCCGACGAAGGCGCTGAGCAGGATCGGCAGGCCCACAGACCAGCTGTTGACGTAGAGGCCGGCGGAATCGGGGGTGAATCCGGCGTTGTTGTATGATGCCACGGCGAAGAACAGGGCCTCCCACAGCGAATTGCCCAGACTGCCCGAGTTGATGTGCAGCAGACCCGGCAGCAGCATGAGGAACGCCACCGTCTCCACGCTGAACGTGCACACCAGCACCACGGCGATGACCGACTGCACCTCGCTGAGTTTCGAAGCCCCCAGTTCATCGGCCGTCAGCAGCTTCTGCGATACGCGGATGCGGCGGCTGATGGTCATGGTGATCAGGGAGGCGAAGGTCATGACGCCGAGGCCGCCCAGCTGGATGGCGATGAGGATGACCGCCTGGCCGAAATACGTCCAATAGGCGGCGGTGTTGACGATGGCGATGCCGCACGTCGACAACGCCGAGACCGCAGTGAAGAACGCGGTGTTGAAATCGGTGAACTCGCCGCTGCGCGACGAGACCGGCATGGCCAGCAGGAATGTGGCCAGAAGGATTAGCACGATAAAATATGCGAGCGACAGGCGTCCCGGATGCGATGCCACCTTCTCGATGAGCGCCTTGTTCAGGGCCGTCGGGGAGGAATCCTGCGAATTGCGCGAGCCACCGCCGAACAGCCGGAGTCCGTCGTTATGCACGTCGATACGCTATCTCGCCTCTGCGACAACGCCGACCGTCGTCGCAGAGGCCATGGGAGGCCGGGAGGACTACTGCTCGTCGACGATGTCGAAGACGCGCATCAGGTCGCGCTCGTTGAGCACATGGGGGGCGGCCTGCTGCGTCTTCGGCTTGGCGCAGAACGCGATGCCGACGCCGGCGGCCTGGATCATGGGGATGTCGTTGGCGCCGTCGCCGATGGCGACGGTGTGCGCCATGTCGATGCCCATGCGTTCGGCCCACAGACGCAGGGAGTGGAGCTTGGTCTGCTTGGTGACGATGTCGCCGACCAGACGTCCGGTCAGCACGCCGTCGTGGATCTCCAGGCTGTTCGCGGTGCAGAAGTCGATGCCGGCGTCGGCGACGAGCCGGTCGGCGATCTCATGGAAGCCGCCGGAGACCACGCCGACCTTCCAGCCGCGTTCATGGCAGGTGCGGACGAGGTCGAGCGCGCCGCGGGTGAAATGGCAGCGGTCGTAGACCGTGTCCAGCACCGACGCATCCATGCCCTCGAGCAGGGCCACGCGTTCGTGCAGCGCCGCGTCGAAGTCCAGTTCGCCGCGCATGGCACGTTCGGTGATGGCGGCCACGCGCTCGCCGATGCCGGCCTCCTCGCCGAGCATGTCGATGACCTCCTCGTCGATCAGCGTGGAGTCCACGTCCATGACGACGAGTCGACGGTCCTGTTCGGCGGAGACGTCAGAATGAGAGAAAACTTGTGCGCACATTCTTCTTATTGTCGGTCGGCGTTGGACAAAGGCGACGTGGGGACGGCCGGCGTGGGGACGACGGGGGAACCGGGGAAGCCGGCGGGAAGATTGAAAGATTGTGTGTGCGGCGGACACCGAAGCCGGCCATGGCGCGCCGATGCTGGAAGAATCATGAACCATGACATTCGCGAATACCGTCACCGCGGCCGCAGCGGCCCCGGTGTGCCCCTCCGCCCAGCCCGGTCTCGTCGGCGCCATGACGGACTGGCTGGTCTCCCTGATGTCCGTGCTCGGCGGCCCCGGCGTCGGACTGGCCATCGCATTGGAATCCGTGTTTCCCCCGATTCCCAGCGAGATCATCCTGCCGTTGGCCGGATTCACCGCATCCACCGGTCGGCTGTCGCTGCTGGAGGCCATCATCTGGGCGACCATCGGCTCGCTGGCCGGCGCATGGGTGTTGTACGGGGTCTCACGATGGATAGGTCTCGAACGACTGCTGGCGATCGCCGACCGCATCCCCGGCGTCTCACGCGCCGACATCGAGAAGGCCGACCGCTGGTTCGCCAGATTCGGCTCCTGGTCGGTGCTCATCGGCCGTGTGATCCCCGTGGTGCGCTCGCTGATCTCCATCCCCGCAGGATTCAACGCCATGAACTTCGCGCGGTTCACAGGCTGGACGCTGCTGGGCTCGTCGGTGTGGAACACCATACTCATCGGCTCCGGATACCTGCTGGGCGAGAACTGGTGCTCCATGCTCGGGGCGCTCGGCGTGTTCGAGGACGTGGTCGTCGTCGTGGCGGCGCTCGTCGTGGTGGCGCTGCTGGTGCGATGGGTGCATAATCTGATAGGAAACGCGCGGAAAGGCGGCGACAGATGACTGACGCAACGGCGGAGCGGACGTCGGCGGGGGAGCACGACGACGAAGGACTGGAACAGCGGTACCGGCGGATGGCCGAGCATGCCGACGTGCTGCAGGCGAAGAACCATGCGCTCGCCCAGGCGCTGAACCGCGCCGGCAAGGAGCTGAGGCAGGCGAAATCCCAGCTGGTGAGCCTCGCCCAGCCGCCCGAGAACTTCGCCGTGTTCGTCCGCGTCGACTCCAGCCGTGTCGACGACGACGGCGTGCGGCACGCCGCCGCAGAGGTGGTGATGGGCTCGCGCCGCATGGTCGTGCCGGTCTCCGGCCTGGTGAACGTCGATCGGCTCTCCTGCGGGCAGACGGTGCTGCTCAACGAGAACATGGTGATCGTCGCCACACGTGATGTGGCCCTCGCCGGCACCGTGCGCACGCTGACGGAGATCCTGCCGTCAGGCCGTCTCGTGGTGTGCGACCAGAACGGCCAGGCCAGCGTGGTCATACGGGCCGGAGCATTGACGAACGCCGACCTGGAGCGTGGTGACCGTCTGCTGACCGACCCCTCCGGCACCATAGCCGTCGAATCGCTGCCCAGGCAGGACGAACGCGACCTCGTGCTCGAGGAGGTGCCGGATGTCTCCTTCGCCGACATCGGCGGACTCGACGCGCAGATCGACCAGATCCGCGACGCCGTGGAACTGCCGTTCCTGCATCGCGACCTGTTCGAACGCTACGATCTGAACCCGCCGCGGGGCGTGCTGCTGTATGGTCCTCCCGGCAACGGTAAGACGCTGATCGCCAAGGCCGTGGCGAATTCCCTCGCCCGGGGCAGCGGTTCTGAGGCCGGCGTGTTCCTTTCGGTCAAGGGACCGGAGATCCTCAGCAAGTTCGTCGGCGAATCCGAACGCATCATCCGCTCCATCTTCGACCGGGCGCGCAAACGCGCCGCAAGCGGCGTGCCGGTCATCGTGTTCATCGACGAGATGGACTCACTGCTGCGCACGCGAGGCTCGGGCGTCTCCTCCGACGTGGAGACGACGATAGTGCCGCAGTTCCTCGCCGAACTCGACGGCATCGAGACCCTGCACAACGTGATGGTCATCGGCGCATCCAACCGCGTCGACATGATCGATCCCGCCGTGCTGCGGCCGGGAAGGCTCGACGTGAAGATTCGCATCGACCGTCCGGGCCGAACACAGGCCGCGTCGATCCTGCGGCACTACCTGACCGACGACCTGCCGCTGGCCGCGGGCACGACCGCCGACGATCTGATCGCCGTGATGGTGGGCGACATCTTCCGCCGTGACGACAGCCGGCACGTATGCGACGTCGAGGACGACCACGGCGAATGGACGGGCGTGTACTTCGGCGACCTGATCTCCGGCGCGATGCTGAAGAACATCGTCGACCGGGCGAAGACCGCCGCGGTCAAGTCGTCGCTGGTCTCCGGTCGCGAGGCCGAACTCGACGCGACGGCGCTCGGCCGCGCCGTCGACGAGGAATGCCGCGAATCCATGGACTCCATCACCGGAGCGAATCCGAGGCAGTGGACCATGCTCAACGGCATCGACGTGAACCGAGCCACCGCCGTGGTGCCGGCCCGACGCCGGTAGGCCGGCGGCCCGGCATCGCGCCGACAAGACCGACGAAATGCTTTCGACTAAAGAGGTTTGACTATATGAGCGTTCTTCGACCAATGGGCACCGAAACCGAATACGCCGTCGTCGACAGGGCCGACCCCCGCGCCAACCCGGTGCAGTTGTCGTTCGACGTCGTGGCCGACGCCGCCGACGAGCGGACGCGGCACATCCGCTGGGACTACCGTCCCGAGGACCCCGTCAACGACGCGCGCGGATACCGGCTCGAACGCGCCGCCGCGCGTCCCGACATGCTCACCGACGCGCCGCAGCTGCAGATCACCAACACCATCGCTCCGAACGGCGGCCGCATCTACGTCGACCACGCGCACCCCGAATACTCGTCTCCCGAGACCTGCGATCCGTTCGAAGCCGTGCGCTACGACCACGCCGGCGACCTGCTCATGGCGCAGGCGGCCCGCAAGGCCAGCGCCACCACCGGCAAACGCATCATGCTGTACCGCAACAACGTGGACGGCAAGGGCGCCAGCTGGGGATCGCACGAAAGCTACCAGATCTCACGGGCCGTGCCGTTCGACACCCTCTCGGCGCTGATGACGGCGCACTTTGTCACCCGGCAGATTTACTGCGGCTCCGGCAGAGTGGGACTGGGAGAACGCAGCGAGACCGCGGGATTCCAGCTCAGCCAGCGCGCCGACTACATGCACGCCAGAGTGGGACTGCAGACCACGTTCGACCGGCCGATCGTCAACACCCGCGACGAATCGCACAGCACCGACGAATACCGCCGTCTGCATGTGATCGTCGGCGACGCCAACCGCATGGACGTGCCCGACGCGCTCAAACTCGGCACGACCAGCATGCTGGCGTGGCTGGCCGAACAGGCCCCGGCCGTCGGCTACGACCTGGACGGCCTGCTGAAACGCCTCGCGCTCGCCGACCCCGTCGACGCCATCCACACCGTATCCCACGATTTGACGCTGCGCGCCCCACTGGCGCTCGAGGACGGCGGCTCCATAACGGCATGGCAGATGCAGGTGATGCTGCGCTCCGCCGTATACGAGGCGGCGGCCGCGGCCTACGGCACCGACATCGAGGGCGAGCCGCTGTGGCCCGACGATCCCACCAGGCGCATCATGGCCATGTGGGGCACCGCACTGGAGGACGTGATCCGCGTGGCCCATGCGGACGATGCCGAACGCCTGGGCATGGCCTCGGCCGCCAGCCGTCTGGAATGGCTGCTCAAATGGCAGCTGATGGAACGCCTGCGCGTCAAGCGCGGCACGGATTGGGACGATCCGCGGCTCGCCGCCATGGACATCGCATGGGCCGCGCTGGAACCCGGGGCCTCGGTCTTCGAAGCCGTGCGGTCGCACGCATGCAGCCTGTCGGACGACGAGACGGTGCGGTCGGCCGGCGTCACGCCGCCGGAACAGACGCGAGCATGGTTCCGCGCCGCGCTCATCGACCGCTTCCCCGACGACGTGGTCGCCGCCGCATGGAAAAGCGTCACCGTGCGTACGGCCGACGGCACGCTGCACGACATCGACATCGCCGACCCGTGCGGGCATGCGGCCGGCCGATATCGCGTCGCGCTCGAATCCGCGCGCAGCGTGGACGACCTGATCGCCGGTTTGGAATGAGGCCGGCGGCCCGTACCATGGAGACGGAACACGATACGCGGACACGGATACGAACGAACGAAACCGACGATACGAACGAGGAGCATACTGCATGGATTTGCGCGAACTCGCGGTGAAGGTCTCCGCGGTGGTGAGCGAGGCCGGAACCCTTGCCTACCAGGACCAGATGAAGCCCCATGATTTCATAGAGGACGCGCGCGAGGACCGTTCCCGCAAGCGCCAGTACACCACCGTGGACGATCGCCTGGTGCGGTTCTGCCACGAACGCATCAATGCCATCCACCCCTACGAATGCTGGGAGGAGGCCGGCTCCGACCGCAAACCCGGTGAACGGTACTGGTGCATCGGCCGCATCGACGGCGCCATCAACTACATGAGGAACATGCCGGAGTGGACGGTCACCGTGTCCCTGTTCGAAGTGGACGAGGACGGTACCAACGTGCCCATCCTCGGCGTGGTGCACGCGCCGGTCCAGGGACTGACCTACATGGCGGCGAAAGGCTACGGCGCCATCCGCATCCGTTCCACGGCGCTGGGGGAGAAGCGCGAGAAGATCATGCCCTCCACCACGGCGACGCTCAAGGAGTCCGTGGTGAGCTTCGGCATGTCGTACTTCCCCGACGAATCCAAGCGCGCGCTCAACACCGCCGCCGCGCTCGCCGGCAAGCCCGCCGACATCAAGCGCGTCGGACCGGTCTCCATGGACCTGTGCAAGGTCGCCGACGGCACCTACGACGCCTACTTCGAGCCCTCGCTGCATTCGTGGGACGTGCCGGGGGTATCGGCCGGCGCAGTCATCCTGCGCGAGGCCCAGGGGCGTCTCGAACGCTGGGACGGCAGCGACATCATGTGGGGCGCGTCGAACGACGTCGTGGCGTCGAACGGACCCATCATGGACGAACTGCGCCCATACCTGCGGTGATGCGCTATCGTGCAATCGAAGCATCGAATAAACCGGATGCAGGACCGGATACCAGACCAGACAAAGGAGCGTCGCATCATGCCACAGGAACAGCGGTCGGCACAGTCGTCCGACCTCACCCAGCAGGAAACGGACCAGCAGGACGTCACCCGTCAGGAGGGCGACTTCGCCGAGCAGGCGTCGAGCCTGGATTCCCTGCTCGACGACATCGAATCCACGCTGGAGACCAACGCCGAGGAGTACGTGTCCAGCTTCGTGCAGAAAGGCGGCGAGTGAGTGCCGCAGCTACGCGACAGCCGTGACACCGGCGCCGAACATGGCCACGCCGGCGCGGAGCACGCCCACGATTTCGCCCGCATATTCGGCGTGGAGACCGAATACGGCGTCGCCGTGACCGAATCGGACAGGCCCGTGGACCCCGGACAGGTGGCGATGACGATGTTCCGCCCCGTGGTCTCCCGCTCCCGCTCCACCAACACGTATCTGGTGAACGGCTCGCGTCTCTACCTCGATGTGGGCAGCCACCCCGAATACGCCACGGCCGAGGCCGTCCGTCCGATGGACGCGCTGGCCCAGGACCTCGCCGGCGAACGGGTGATGCGCCGTCTCGCCCTGCAGGCGCAGGAGAGCCTGCACGAAGGCTATGGGCAGCGTGCCCGCATCCACCTGTTCAAGAACAACGTGGACTCCGCCGGCCACTCCTTCGGATGCCATGAGAACTACCTGCTGCGTCGACAGGTGCCGCTCAGCGCCATCGAACACGAGCTGGTGCCGTTCCTCGTCACCCGTCAGCTGTTCACCGGCGCCGGACGGTTCACCGCCGATCCGACCGTCGAGGACGGGTTCGAGATCTCCCAACGTGCGGAATTCCTCGACGATGCGGTCTCCAGCTCCACCACACGTTCACGACCGATGGTGAACACCCGCGACGAACCGCACGCCGACTCCGACCTGTTCCGCCGGCTGCATGTGATCGTCGGCGATTCGAACCGCTCCCAGACGGCGACATGGATGAAGATGGCCATCACCCACCTGGTGCTGTGCGTCATCGAGGAAGCCTGGCGAAAGGACGCCGTCAGCGAATGCGCGTCGATGACGCTCGCCGACCCGAGCGAGGCCATCCGCGCGGTCAGCCGCGACCGTACCGGCACGGCGCCGGTGACGCTCGCCGACGGCTCGACCACCAATGCGCTCGCCATGCAGCGACGCTACCACGACATCGTCAGCGGATTCATCGACCGCCACGCCGACGCGATGGCCGCCATCCTGCCGGATTACGAACAGGCGATGGCATTATGGAGCCAGGCTCTGGACGCCATCGAGTCCGGTGACTGGCGGCGGCTGGCCTCCTGGGTGGACTGGGCGGCCAAGCTCCAGCTCATCCAGGCGATGAGACGACGCGACCCGAATCTGTCGGACGCCCGTATCAGGCAGATCGACTTCGATTACCACGACATCGTCAACGGCACGATCTTCCCCCGGCTCGAACGCGGCGGCTTCATCCGCACCATGGTCGACGAGGCGCACATCGAACAGGCCGTCGAGCAGCCGCCGGCCGACACCCGTGCCGCCCTGCGCGGACGGTTCGTGCGCGAGGCGCTGCGCACCGATGCGCACTGGTCATGCGACTGGACGCATGTGTCGCTGATCGGTCCGGTGAAACTCGAGGCCGAGATGCTCGACCCGTTCGATCCCAGGCCCGACGACGCCTACGACGCCGTTCTCGACACGTTGCGTTCCCTGTGACGCATCGTCGTTGTCGTTTGCGGTCGGGACGGGATGCACGCAAAAAAGAGCCCCGCAGCCATGATGGCTGCGGGGCTCTTCTACAAGTCTTTTCGCGTTGCTGGCGGCTTATGCTTACTCGGCGACGGCCTTCTTCAGCAGGGAGCCGGCGGAGAGCTTCACACCGTAGCCGGCCGGAATCTTGATGGTCTCGCCCGTGCGCGGGTTACGACCGGTGCGGGCGGCGCGCTTCACACGCTCGGCGGAGAAGACGCCGGTGAGCTTCAGGCCTTCGCCGGACTTCAGGGACTCGACGAGCACTTCCTGGAAGGCGTTCACAGCTGCCTCGGACTGGGCCTTGGTCAGGTTGGACTTCTGAGCGATCTTGGACACCAGGTCAGACTTGTTGTATGCCATAATGCACAATTTCCTTCTGTCAGTGGGTCAACCCTCTAAATCGGGAAAACCCTTGGAACACAACCGATTGTAACGTATCGCTGGGGCAATTTACGCATTCTTCGCGAAAAACCCGCCCTTTTGGCGTTTGCGTGAAGATTCTGTGCCCGATACGTCTGCGACTCATAGCAAATCATGGGAATTCATCCATTTCATGGCCATGCCGCCGATGGGGATGCGCAGCCAGTACGTGAGCAGACGGAACAGCATCGTGGACGACAGAGCCACCGCCGAGGGGATGCCGACCGAGGTGAAGCCCAGGGTCAGCGCCGCCTCGATGGCGCCGAGGCCGCCCGGCGTCGGAACGGCCGAGGCCAGCGTGTTGGTCAGCACGTAGATGAACACGGTCTCCAGCGGATTCGTGTACTGGCCGAACGCCATGAGCGACGCCCAGAAGCTCATGCCCAGCATGGAGGTCTGGAACAGCCAGCCCAGCGTGGCGATCGCCAGCCTGCGCGGTTGGGACAGCAGGTCGACGAGCTGACGGGCGTAGGAGAGCACCACCGGCATCACCTTGTCGAGGACGAGCCTTCTGGTGAACGGGATGATCATGACCAGCGAAACCACCGCGGCAGCCAGACCGATCACCGTGACCAGCGTATTGGTGGGAATCATGCCCGAAAGCGAATTGCGGCCGGTGAAGACGCCGATGACCAGCAGCAGCGACGTGATGGCGATCGCCTGGATCACGATGATGGCGCTGGTAATCGCCGTCGCCGCCGAATTGCGGTAGCCGCTCTTGCGCAGATACTGCAGCATGACGAACGCGGGGCCGACGCCGGCGGGCATCGATATGGTGGTGAAACCGGAGGCCGCCTGCACGGCGAGCACGCCGGAGGGATGGCAGCGGTCCCTATCGACATACACGTACAGCGCCACGGCGGAACCGACCCACGACAGCAGGCCGAAGAGATAGCCGAGCGCCGCCATCCACGGGTTCGCACGGGAGACCGCCGTGATGACCTCGTGCATGTTGAGCTGGGTGAACACCACGACCACCGCCACGATGATCAGGGCGATCATGATGACCGAACGGGCGTTGAAGCGGGAGAGCGTGACCTGGGGGAGAGCCTCGGCCTCCTCGGCCGGTGCCAGCGCGCTCAGACCGCCGCGCAGCTCGCGCATGGTCTGGCGCGACCAGAACTCATCGGCCTTCGTCTCCTGGGGAATCGCCACGTTCTGCACGAACGGCACCAGCGCCACCAGCGCCTGCCTGCCCCAGCAACGCTCCGCGCACGCGATGACGCGGGCTATGCTGGTACGGCAGCTCAACGCCGTCAGCAGCTGGATGCGGTCGATGGCGACGTTCGCCGCGGAACTGGCGTCGTCGCCGTTCTGCCACCCGGCAAGCACCAGACGGCCGGAAGCGGACCGGGCGAACGACATGGGCGTGATCGCGCGATGCGTGATGCCGCGCGCGTTCGCCGTGCCGAGATACTCCATCACCGACGTCAGGTCATCGTCGTCGACCTCGTTCCAGTCGACGGGCGAACAGGGGTGCGTGCCGGCGAAGACGACGATGGACGATTCGCCCACCTCGGCGCGGCCATACACCTCCGGCGTCTCCAGACCGATGTTGCGCAGGGTCAGCAGCAGGTCGACGTGATGATGCGTGGTCGCGCTCATCGACCGGTCGGTGCGCAGGTCGACGCCGCTGGCCAGGCGCAGCCACTGCCACAGCTGGGAGAGATAGCCCACGGTGCGCGTCTGTTCGTCGCGGACGGACACGATATAGGTGTCGCCGTCACGGGTCTTCGCCTTGTAGATGCGCGACAACGGCGCCAGATCGTCGACCAGCGACGGGCGTTTTGCCCCGGCCGGGCCGTGGATGCCCTCCTGCCGGATCAGTTCCGACACGTCCAGTCCTATGGACGACATCGACTGAACGATCTGCATGCCCCACGCGCCCTTGTTCTGCGTGCCCATGGCGAACCGCACCAGCAGGCCGATGAGCCGACCGCTGGCCAGGGCCACGGCCACGCCGGCGATGGGATCGATGGAGATGACCACCAGCAGTATGGCCAATGAGAACAGGCTGTTCCATCCCCATTTCACCGTACCGCGCAGCCGATGCGGGCCTGCTGCGGTAAGGAACGCGGCGAGGCCGGCGAACATGTCGGGCAGCAGCGGACCATGTCCCAGCACACCGGTGGAGTCCAATGCGGTCACCAGCTGGTCGGAGCCGAACAGGTCGATGACGAGGCTGAGCCCGCCCGCCAGCCCGTAGCCGAGGAACATCGAGACGATGGAGACGATGGCCTGCACCCATTCCCTGGCGATGAGCAGCTGCACGAGCACGGAGCCCACCACCAGCACGGTGACGACCTGCTGCAGCAGCGATAGCGGCAGCTCGACCAGCCAGCCCACCGCGGTGCCGGCATGATGCACGTCGGACTCCACGCCGCTGGATATGCCGGTGAGATACACGGAGGCCAGCATCACCAGCACGGCGATGGCGACGGCGCCGGCGGCGCTCACCAGATCGGAGAAATCATGGACCCTGGTGGGAGGGACGTCGCAAATGGAGACGTCGTCCCCTGCTGCCTCGGCGGATGCGTTGGCGGAGGGAACGACGTCTTCGGAAATATCGGTTGAATCGTCGCGAACGGACATCAGTCGAAATCGACGAGCTTGTCGGCGATACCGGTGTAGGTGGCCGGGGTCAGCGCGCTCAGACGCTTCGCGGTCTCTTCGTCGAAGTCGAGCGTGGCGATGAAGCTCTCCACATCCTGCTTGGAGATGGAGTGGCCGCGCATGAGCTCCTTGACCTTCTCGTACGGCTTGTCCATGCCTTCGCGGCCCTCGAGGGCGGCGGCGCGCATGGCGGTCTGGATCGGCTCGCCGAGCACCTCCCAGTTCTCGTCGAGCTCGCGTTCGATGACGATGTCGTTCGGGTGGATGGAGTTCAGGCCGCCCAGCAGGTTGTTCAGGGCGAGCAGCGAGTAGCCGAGGCCCACGCCCACGTTGCGCTGCGTGGTCGAATCGGTCAGGTCGCGCTGCCAGCGGCTCTCGACCAGCGTGGCGGCGAGGGTCTCCAGCAGCGAGCAGGAGATCTCGAAGTTCGCCTCGGCGTTCTCGAAGCGGATCGGGTTCACCTTGTGCGGCATGGTGGAGGATCCGGTGGCGCCCTTGACCGGGACCTGGGCGAACACGCCGCGGGAGATGTACATCCATACGTCCACGCACAGGTTGTGCAGGATGCGGTTCACGTGGCTGATCGTGGAGTAGAGCTCGGCCTGCCAGTCGTGGCTTTCGATCTGCGTGGTCAGCGGGTTCCAGGTCAGACCCATGCGGTTGGTGACGAACTCGCGGGAGACGGCGACCCAGTCCACGTCCGGATAGGCGGCCAGATGCGCGCCGAACGTGCCCGTGGCGCCGTTGATCTTGCCCAGGTACTCCTGGTCGGCGATCTTCCTCATCTGGCGGCGCAGACGGTACACGTACACCGCCAGCTCCTTGCCCAGCGTGGTGGGCGTGGCCGGCTGGCCGTGCGTCAGGCTCAGCATGGCCTTGTCCTTGAACTCCTCGGCCTTGCCGGCGAGATGGTCGACGATCTTCTCGGCGGCCGGGGTCCACACGTTCTCGACGGCCTGCTTGATGCACAGCGCGTAGGAGAGGTTGTTGATGTCCTCGGAGGTGCAGGCGAAGTGCACCAGCTGCTTGATGTGCGGCAGCTGCGTGTCGGAGCCCAGCGCCTCGGGGGCCTTGTCGAGCTGGTCGTCGATGTAGTACTCCACGGCCTTCACGTCGTGGTGGGTGATGGCCTCGTGCGCGGCCATCTGGGCGATGCCCTCGGCGCCGAAGTTCTCCGGGATGGCGCGCAGGTACGCGATCTCGGCGTCGGTGAACGGCTTCACGCCGCCGACGATCGGGCCGTCGCCCATGCCGTTGGCCAGCAGGATCATCCACTCGACCTCCACGTGCAGGCGCTCGCGGTTGAGCGCCGGCTCGCTCATGTACTCGGTCAGTTCGGCGGTCTGCTTGTGGTAGCGCCCATCCAGCGGGCTCAGTGCGATTGCGGGGGAGATGTCAGTCAACTTCATGCACAACACAATACGTGAAGCCGTACCCTACTTGGATATGCGGCCGCGCCAGTATGTGGTCTCCTTCAGCTCGCCGCCGATGACCTCCCGGAAATGCCGCTCATGGCCCTGCAGCGCGGTGGAGCCGAGCTTCTCGGCGTCGCGCCACGTCGCCTTCATGTAGTTCATGTCGTGCGTGATGGACTTGCCGTCCCCGGTGTTCTCCACGGCGGTTCCCCGTTCGACGCCGAGCGGCTGGCTCATGCCGCGCACGGTGAGCCATGTGGGCGACATCGGGTTCTGGGCGCCGTCGAGGTTCGACACCAGCTCGTCGTTCACCTCGATGCTCGTGACCCACGTGTTCGGGCCGATCGGATGGTTCGCGACGGGCGACCCGGCGGTGACGATGTGCTGGATGTTGTACTTGTCGGAGAAGTCTGCGGCCATCGTCGCCGCCACAATGCCGCCCTGCGAATGGCCGACGATGGCCACCGGATCGTCGGGTCCGATGCCGGCTCGGCTCATGGCCTCGTCGACCATGCGCGCGCTGTCGGCGGCCTTGCGCTGTTCGGCGTCGGAGCTCATCAGCTCCACGTTCGTCTGCCAGCTGAACGGCGAATCGAAATGTCCGTCGGTGCCGGGCACCGTGACCATCCACGCGGTCGTGCCGTCGTCGCGCAGATAGCGCTGGATGGCGATGGAACCGTAATCCACCTTGTTGAGCCTCATGTCATGCACGTTCGTCAGGGAATCCGCGATGGTCCGCGTCTCGCCGATGCCATGCAGCGGACGTATCCGGGTCACCATCAGCCTGTCGCCGAACGCGGCGTTGTTCAGGGGAGCGAGATACTCCGATATCTTTCCCGCGGCCTCGTTGACCTCGTTCGTGGATACGGCACCGTGCAGCTTCGCCTTGCCGCCCGTGCCGTTGGTGATGCCCGTTCCCAGCGCCGCGAGCAGGCCCTCCTGCGCCCACCACGAATCGGTCACCGCATATATCGGGTTGAACCGGCCCTCCTCCAGAGAACCCTTCAGCACGCTCGCCCCGGCCAGCGCCGCGAATATGCCCGCGGCATACCCCGGCTCCGTAAGCGCGCCGAGCTGCAGCATCTCGCCCACGATCCGGGCCGCGGCATGTTCGGCATTGGAATACAGCGAATACGCGCGGATGATGCGGTCGGACAGGTCCTGCAGCGTCGACGAGAGCTTCGCCGCCTCGGCCGCCCGCGCGTTCGCGTGGCTTGTCACCGCGGCATAGTCCAACGACACATGCGCTCCGCCCGTTCCCCCGACCACGCACGAGCCGTCGGCCATGACGGAACCGGATGCGGCCGTCCCGCCGAGTTTCGGGCAGAACGGGGCGGCGGAACGCCGGTGCCGCAGCTGTATGGGCAGCGACTGCCAGTGGCCGTCTATGCGTTCCGCCGCCAACGCGGCCGATTCCAGGGCCTTCGCGACCTCGCCGAAACGGTCGAGGTCGGCGCTCGTCGTCGTTCCCGTTCCGCCGTATACGCGGGATTTCACATGCGCGCTCATAATACGGCCTCCGCGCTGTCGAGGAACCCTGCGGTGCCCCGCGATCCCGATTCGAGGTCCTGCGCTAATACGGAGGCCTTGCGCACCGTGGCGTGGAAGCGTTCTCCGGCCTCGCCCTGCCAGGTGAGCGTCGCCGCGGAGGCCAATGCGTCGGCCGCCTGCTGGGCGATGACCGCCGACGATGCGGCCAGGGTGAGGGCCTGCGCGCGTGAGTCCTCAAGCACTGCGGCGCAGCCGCATTGCGCGGCCGGCGTCTGGCCGGAGGAGGCGCGGATCGCCTGTGCGAGCGGACTGCCCGACGGCGCCTGGCCGAAGGAGGCCTGTCCGAACGATGGTGTTGGGGTGTTCTGCGTCATACCGCGATTGAACCATGGGCATCCCGCGCGTGGGAACCTCCTCCGGCAATGTTGACGAACGGCCCACCCATGCGACGAAAATGTGGATGGATGGGCCGTTCGTCAACATCGGTCCGATGATTCGCTCGGCGCGCCGGGCCGATGCCCGTTGCGCCGGAGGACGGTCCGCGTCACCAGGGTTTGGCGTTGCGGTTGGTGTCGCCCTCCGTCTTGGTGGAGTCGCTTGGCGTATTGCTCACGTTGGCCTTCGAGCCTTGCGAGTTCTGCCTGAGCAGACGATCGATCTTCTCGGCGTCGGCGCTGTCCTGCGACGAAGCCTTGCCCGACTTGCCCTGAGCGGTCTTCCCGCCCGTGGCCGTGCCGTTCGACGTCGTGTTCTTCCGGCTCTTCTGTCTGTTGAGGTCGGACTCGATTTGCCGGGTCAGTCGCGCGGATTGCGCGGCGTTGTCGGCGATGGTCCTCTTCACCTGCGGCAGCTGCACAGCCGAAAGGCTTTGCGCATCGGCGAACTGCGCGTCGTTCTGCTGCTGGGCCTTCCGCAGCGCGTTGAGGTCTGGCGAGTCCTTGGCATAGGCGGCGATGGCGGCGTTGAGGCCGGACACCGCCGTGTTGTTGGTGGACAGCGAGCTGAGGTTGAGCGCCGCCACCGCAGCGCCGACCAGCATCAGCGCAGCCAGGATTCCCAGTGCCACGCGCACCGCCAACGGCGCTCGTGCGGTGCCGGCTGCGGCGCGTGCGGCACCCCTCGTGCTCTTCGTGTTCTTGGAGCTCCGGTTCACAGCAGCCTCCTTGAGGTTCGGGCCCAGTCCACGGCCTCCCATGCGAGCAGCAGCGTCAGCAGTATCGCGAACGGCCACACCAGGGGAACGACCCGCTCGCGGTCCTGATGCGTGTTCGCCATGCGGTAGTCCTTCGACGTCGTCTTCGCGTCCTGCGAGCCGAGCGTCCGATCGGCGTCCGCATGCACGTATGAGCCGCTCATCTCGTCGGCGATGGTCTTGAGGCTCTTCTCGTCGAGCATCGACACCCCCGGCTGCTTGGTCGTCGGGTCGGTGACGAATTTGTCGGACCGGATGGCGCCGGTGCTGTCGATCTGCGGTATCCTGCCGCCCTTGGTCGAGCCCACGCCCACCGCGACGGCGTCGTCGGCATAGGCACGCAGCGAGGAGAACGTCCGTCGGGTTTTCGTGCTGGTCTGCTCCCCGTCGGAGATGTAGTAGACCAGCATCGTGTCGTCGGGGTGCTGGTCGTGGGCGCTTTTCATCGTCGTGAGCAGCGGGTCTATCGCCTTGTCCAGGTTCGATCCCGCCGAGGACGACGTCGGCTCCAGCGTCAGCGCCTCGGCCCAGTTCGTGATGGCCTGCGCGTCCGGCGTCAGCGGGACGTCGAGCGTTCCGGAGGTGCCGAAGCCGACGGCGGCGAAGCTCGCGTCGGGATACAGCGCGGTGATGTCGGCGACGGCCTTGCGCGCCGCCTCGATGCGCGTGATCGTCGCCGACGATCCGTAGTGCGCATCGGCGACCGCCATGGATCCGGTGATGTCCACGGCGATGAACACGTCGGTCGTGTTGACGGCCTTGCTCTGCGTGACCCGCACCGTGCCCGGCGTGACCAGCATGACGGCGATCGTGACCGCCGCGAGTATGCGGCGGACATACGTCGCCTTCGTGGCGTCCACATGTCGGCGGCTCGTCATCCACATCACATGGCCGATGGCGGCCGCGATGACGAGTGCCGCCAGCAGCGGCGAGATGATCCACCCGAACACGGGGGAGAGGGTCAGTCCGTTCAGATTCATCGTTGCAGCCTCCCCGCCGTCAGCAGGAATCCCAGGAACAGCACCACGATGACGGGAATCCAGTACTGCGGGGCGTCCACGAGATTCGATTGGTTCCGCTTCTCGTCGTCGGCATGGCGTTGGTTCTCGATGGTCCGCACCAGGGCCGACACCGACGAATCGCCGCCCTGGGTGAGGAACGTGCCCCCATGCGACTCGATCTGGCTCTTCATCTCCAGCGTGGTCTGCTCGCCGTTCGTCGAAACCGGTCCGGAATACAGGCCGTCCACCACGATTCCCGAACGCCTCGTCAGGTCGAGCGCCTTGCCCAGCTGGTATGTCGGCGTGCCGGAGAGCACGTTGTCGGTCGCCAGCACGATGGACGCGTTGCGGTTCGTGTTCGCCGAACCGCCCGCGGCGGTGAACTCCGGCAGCATGGCGGCGCAGCTGACCAGTCCGTCGCCGATGAGCGAGGTGACGTTCTTGCGGTTCTGCGTGCCTTCGAGCCAATCGGAGACCTGCTGGTACTGCTCGTCGCTCATCTTGTCGATGCTTTCCTGATTGACGACGCCCTTGAGAATCGTGTTCGCGTAGGACAGCTGCTTCTCGACGAGGTCGTAGTCGTCGGTCAGCGGGAACACCGTGCGCGACGTCGAGTTGAAGATGCTCAGGCCGATGCGCTCGCCCTGGAAATGCTGGATGAGGTCGAGATACGTGGCGATGACCTCGCGGTCGTACGGCAGGGTGGAGCCGGAGACGTCAAGGCACAGGATGATGTCGCGGGTGGAATTGCTGCTGGACTCCGAATCGATGTGCGACGGCCTCGCCGCCAGCGTCACGGCGGCGACCAGGCCCAGCGTCAGCAAGGCCACGGCGACGCGGTTGAGCAGCCGCCACCGACGCCACTGCGCGGCGACGTATTCGGTCTCCATGTCGTCGTCGAGATTCCATACCCGCGCGTCGGCATCGCCGCCGTCACGTTGCGGGGCGTCGCGACGGGCAAACCCCCACAGGAGCAGCGCGCCCGCCGCAACGATGACGAGGCCGATCAGGGCCCACGGCCACTGGAACGTTATCCATGATGACGTCATGCGCGCCACCTTTCCACAAGCCTTGCGACCCAGCCGGCGGCGTCGTCGACCGACGCGTCCGCATGGGCGTGGGTGAACGGGCCGGCGAATTCCGGCGGATACAGCGCCGAGATGGTCTGACGCAGCAGATCGAGGCCACGGCCGTTGCCACGGGAGCGCGGCAACGTGCGCAGCTCCGCGAGCGTATGGCTGGTGACGTCCCTACCCAGACGCGACGACGCGAACCGGCGTGCGATGCCCGCAAGCTCGCTGAACGCATCGTCCTCATCGATCTCGCCGGCATGGAACCGTTCTCGAACATCGTCGATCTGACGCAGCCACTCGTCATTTCCCGTCGACCGGCGGTGCACGCCGCCCGGCGCGGGCACGACGCGACGCGGCCGTCCAAGCGCCATCACGATGACGCACAGCAGCACCGCCGCAACCGCCAACGCCACGGCGGCGGCGACGAACGGCCTGACGTCCGTCTGACTCACCGGTGCGAACCTCTGCGCCGAGAGCGTCAACGAACCAAGTCGAGACATCACGACAATCCTCCTGACGTGTCCGATCCCCCTGACGCATCCATGGCCGTCACGTCGCCGGCGCCCGCAGGCGGCGACTGACGGAATCCGCCCCTCGCCAGCGTCGTGGAGACGAGGGACACGAACTCATTGAACATGGCGTCGCTCGAGGCGCCGCGTATCATCGTCGAACCGTTTTTCACGACCTCGCGCGCGGCCGCAGCGGCCTGGAACTCTCGATGGACGTCCACGCTGGAGGCGACCTTCTCCGTCCTCATGAACGCGGGGACGCGGCGGCCGTCGCGCGCGTCGACGACATGGTCGAACCGGTCGGTGAAGGCGAACGGGTTGATGGTCGACACATTCACCGTGATGATGGGATGCGTCTGCGCCAGCGTCCGCAGCCGACGGGCGCGCTCGCCCGTCCACACGGCCTCGTCGGTGGCCAGCACCACCAGCGACCTGCGGTTGCGAATCCGGCCCGCATAGTCGATGAGCGCGTCGAAGTTGCGGGGACGGACGAAATCGCGGTCGAGCAGGTTGTCGAACACATGCTCGAACTTGGCGAAACCGCCGTTGAACGGCACGCGCGTGATATGCGAGTCGTCGCCAAGCACGATGGACAGGTCGTCGCTGCGTCGCAGCGACAGCATCGCGAACATGCGCAGTGCGTTGGCGGCCACGTCGATGGCGCGTTCGCCGCTCGGGCAGGCGCCGGTCATCTCTCGGCCGATGTCGAGCAGCAGCCATACGTTGCCGTTGCTCTCCCGCTCCTTGTCGATGATCATCGGGCGTCCCGCGCGGGCGCTCGCCTTCCAGTCGATGAGACGGGCCTCCTCGCCGGGCTCGTACGGGCGGATGTCGAGATAGTCATAGCCGGTTCCCCGCCGGGACGCGGGATGCTCGCCCTCCAGCACGCCCAGGGCCTTGATGACGGTGGGCAGGCTGAGCCGGGTCCCCAGCGATTCGATCTTGCGACGAATCGGGTCGCCTGACCTGGGCGCCTCGATCATGGTACGGGAACCGCCTCAAGCATCGAATCGATGACCTGATCGGCGTTCACGCCCTCGGCCAGCGCCTCGAACGTCAGCAGGATGCGGTGGCGGAACACCTCGTGGGCGAACGCCTTGATGTCCTCGGGCACCACATAGTCGCGGCCCGCCATCAGGGCATGAGCCTGGCCGATGCGCACCAGGGCGATGGACGCACGGGGGCTGGCGCCGAGACGGACCAGGCTCGACAGTCCCTTGATGGGGCGGGGCCCCCCGCCGCGGCTGGTCTGCGCAAGCTCGACGGCGTACTTCATGATCGGCTGGGACACATGGACCCTGCGGGCGCTCGTACGCAGGAACTCCACGTCGGCGATGGAGATCGCGGCGGGATCGACCATGGCGTCCTGCTGATCGGTGCCGCGTCGGGTGAGCAGGTCCAGCATGGCGATCTCATCGTCCTCGGTGGGGTAGGTCAGCACCGTCTTCATGTAGAAGCGGTCCATCTGCGCCTCGGGAAGGTTGTAGGTGCCCTCCTCCTCGATGGGGTTCTGCGTGGCGATGACCATGAACGGCCTCGGCAGCAGGATGCGCTCGCCGCCGATGGTGGTGGCGCCCTCGGCCATGGCCTCGAGCATGGCCGACTGGGTCTTCGCCGAGGAGCGGTTGATCTCGTCGAGCAGCACGAGGTTGGCGTGGATGGGGCCGATCTGCGTGCTCATCTTCTGGGTGGAGAAGTCGAAGATCTGCGTACCCACCAGATCGGAGGGCATGAGGTCGGGCGTGCACTGGATGCGCTTGAACGTGCCCGAGACGGATGTCGCCAGAATCTGCGCGGCCGTGGTCTTCGCCAGACCGGGGACGGATTCGATGAGCATGTGCCCGCCGGCGACCAGGGTGACGATCAGGGATTCGCGCAGCGTCTCCTGAGCCACCAGGCCCTGGGCGAAGTGCTGGCGAATGCGGTTGGTCAGGTCCTGCACGCGCTGCAGGTCGTCACGCGACACCGTGCCGTTGCCCGGGGTCGCGATCGGGGTCATCGGCAGGTCGGCCGGTTGCTGTGAAGGTCGGGGTGGGAATAAAGCCATGCAGTCCACTGTAACGTGCCGCATGACTTTTCACGCCGCATAAGCGTGCGGCGAACCCCGGCCCCGCCCCCGTCGGGGTCCGCCGCGACAGGGGCGGGGCCGATTCGTGTTCCTCCGTATTCCGTTGGAGAGGCTCTACGCCTCGGCTGCGGGCAGCGACCAGTCCACGGGCTCGGCCCCCATGGATGCCAGTGCCTCGTTGGCCCGGGAGAACGGCCTGGACCCGAAGAACCCGTATCGTGCCGACAGCGGGCTCGGATGCGGCGACTTGATGATGACGGCGTGTTTGAGCAGCGGCTCGAGCGTCTGCGCCTGCCGTCCCCACAGGATCGCGACCAGCGGCCGGGGATTGCCTTCGTCGTCGGTGCGGGAGTCCAGTGCCCGGATGGCGGCGTCGGTGACCTGCTCCCAGCCCTTGCCGCGGTGGCTGGCGGGCTTGCCGACCTGCACGGTGAGGCATCTGTTGAGCAGCATGACGCCGCGCTGCGTCCAGGGTGTCAGGTCGCCGTTCGCCGGCCGGGGCACATGGACGTCGTCCATCAGTTCCGTGTAGATGTTGCGCAGGCTTCCCGGAATCGGATCGACCTTGGGATCGACCGAAAAGCTCAGCCCCACGGGATGGCCCGGGGTGGGGTAGGGGTCCTGGCCCACGATGAGCACCTTGATGGAATCGAAGGGAATGGTGAACGCGCGCAGGATGTTATGGCTCGCCGGCAGATACCGGCGTCCCTGCGCCAGCTCGCCGCGCAGGAAATCCCCCATGGCGTGGACCTGCGGCTCCACGTCGGCAAGCGCATGGGCCCAGCCGGTTTCGACGAGCTCGTCGAGATTCTTGATCGTCATGGACCCCACTGTAGGACATGCCCGCCGATATCGGCCGTCCCTTGAACTACGATGAGGACAGACGTACATCCGACGGGGGATTCGACCACGGCGCTGGTACACTGTGGTTGTTGAAACGAGCGGTTGTCGCAGATGCAAGAGGAGTTCGCATGTCCGATAAGCAACACGGTGTCTATCCGGCCGATGAGTTCGACAATCCCTCGCAGGGGCCGGTCGGTCTTCATCGCGGGCCCCGCAGTCTTGCGTCCCGTGCGCTGCCGTACGTGATCGTGCTGCTGGTCGCCGCGGCGCTGGCGTTCGGCGTCTTCGCATGGCTCTCCCACGCCAACGCCGGCTCGTCGTCGGAGGCGTCGCAAAGCGCGTCGACGTCCGTCTCCTCCGCGACGTCGTCCAAGTCATCCAAGTCGGCATCCACGAAGACGGCCACGAAATCCGCCACCAAGGCGGCGACCACGGCGAGCCAGACGCCGACCGCCACGGAAACGGCCACTCCCACGTCGACGCCGAGCACGACGACCCCGACCCCCACGGCGACCGTGAACAAGTCCACGTCCGTCACCGTATACAACGGCACCCGTCGCTCCGGTCTGGCGGCCTCGAGCGCGACGACGCTGCGCAACGCCGGCTACGCATCCGTCTCGGCAAGGAACCCCAGCAACCGCAATACGTTGCCGTCGACGAGCACCGTGTGGTACTCCTCCTCCGAGGACGAGGCCACCGCCCGCGACATCGCATCCCAGCTCGGCATCGCCCAGGTGACCCGGGTCGACGGCCTCGGCACCGGGGTCGCCGTCGTCCTCATGCAGTGACGAAGGGGGCGCCGGACCCGTTCTGACCGCCATGTTTGTGCGGTTTGTCGGCGATTATGTAACGAAATTAACCTTTGCGATTATCGGATACGGACGATAACGGCCTAGAATAGGTAGCTAGCGCGCGGCGAAGTGCGCGACCGTCGAACTCCATGATGTGCGGTTTTGTCATGCGTGGGGCGGTGTTGGTACAGCTACTATAAGGGAAGTTGTTATGGCAACGGGTACGGTAAAGTTCTTCAACGCGACCAAGGGGTATGGTTTCATCACTCCCGAGGACGGCGGAGAAGACGTTTTCGTTCATTATTCGGCAATCAACGCTCAAGGGTATCGAACCCTGGATGAGGGGGACAAGGTCGAATACGAAGCGGAGAAGGGACCGAAGGGGATGCAGGCCACCAAAGTGACCAAAATCTGAACGGTTCCATGATGTGATGGCCCCGATGCGCGGTGTGGTGTGAGGCGCGTCGGGGCTTTTTCATGCCCTTTTCGCGTATTGCGCGCGTATTCGCTCGGCGAACAGTTGGCACTCTGCCGCCGAGAGTGCTAATCTCGCTTTTAGCACTCGAAGCGTGAGAGTGATAACGCGGCAGCTGACGGCCGGGTTCCTCGCGATCCGTGGACGGTGAATACGTAACACAAGCCATTTGGAGGAAATGACAACCATGGCAAAGATCATCTCTTACGACGAGGAAGCTCGCCAGGGAATGCTCGCCGGCCTCGACAAGCTGGCCAACACCGTCAAGGTTACGCTGGGCCCGAAGGGCCGCAACGTTGTGCTCGACAAGACCTACGGTGCCCCGACCATCACCAACGACGGTGTCTCCATCGCCAAGGAAATCGAACTTGACGATCCGTTCGAGCGCATCGGCGCCGAGCTGGTCAAGGAAGTCGCCAAGAAGACCGACGACGTCGCCGGCGACGGCACCACCACCGCCACCGTGCTCGCCCAGTCCGTGGTGCACGAAGGCCTGAAGAACGTGGCCGCCGGCTCCAACCCGATCGCCCTGCGTCGCGGCATCGAGAAGGCCACCGACGCCATCGTCAAGGAGCTCGTCGCCGCCGCCAAGGATGTCGAGACCAAGGACCAGATCGCCGCCACCGCCACGATCTCCGCCGCCGATCCCGAGGTCGGCGAGAAGATCGCCGAGGCCCTGGACAAGGTCGGTCAGGACGGCGTCGTGACCGTCGAGGACAACAACCGCTTCGGCCTGGACCTCGAGTTCACCGAGGGCATGCGCTTCGACAAGGGCTACATCGCCCCGTACTTCGTGACCAACGCCGACGAGCAGACCGCCGTTCTCGAGAACCCGTACATCCTGCTCACCTCCGGTAAGGTCTCCAGCCAGCAGGACGTCATCCACATCGCCGATCTGGTGATGAAGTCCGGCAAGCCGCTGCTGATTATCGCCGAGGACGTTGACGGCGAGGCCCTGCCGACCCTGATCCTGAACAAGATCCGTGGCACCTTCAACTCCTGCGCCGTCAAGGCCCCTGGCTTCGGCGACCGCCGCAAGGCCATGCTGCAGGATATGGCCATCCTGACCGGCGCCCAGGTCGTTTCCGAGGAGCTGGGCCTCAAGCTCGACTCCATCGACGCCACCGTGCTCGGCTCCGCCGCCAAGGTCATCGTCTCCAAGGACGAGACCACCATCGTCTCCGGCGCCGGCTCCAAGGAGGACGTGGCCGCCCGCGTCGCCCAGATCCGTGCCGAGATCGAGGCCACCGACTCCGACTACGATCGTGAGAAGCTGCAGGAGCGTCTCGCCAAGCTCGCCGGCGGCGTCGCCGTCATCAAGGTCGGCGCCGCCACCGAGGTGGAGGCCAAGGAGCGCAAGCACCGCATCGAGGATGCCGTGCGCAACGCCAAGGCCGCCATTGAGGAAGGCCTGCTGCCCGGTGGTGGCGTGGCCCTGATCCAGGCCGCCGCCAAGGCCGAGGGCGATGTCAAGCTCGAAGGCGACGAGGCCACCGGTGCCTCCATCGTCTTCCGTGCCATCGAGGCCCCGATCAAGCAGATCGCCGAGAACTCCGGCCTGTCCGGCGACGTGGTGATCGACAAGGTGCGCTCGCTGCCTGACGGCCAGGGCCTGAACGCCGCGACCAACACCTACGAGGACCTGCTGGCCGCCGGCGTCGCCGACCCGGTCAAGGTGACCCGTTCCGCTCTGCAGAACGCCGCCTCCATCGCCGGCCTGTTCCTGACTACCGAAGCCGTCGTGGCCAACAAGCCGGAACCGCCGGCCGCCGCTCCGGCCGCCGGTGCCGACATGGGCTACTGATCGGCGGATGAACCCCGCCCGGGGTATCGTCGATAGTGCTCGAATGCGCTGATGCGCATTGATGTGCAATCGCATTGATATGCAATGACCGGTTCCGAACCGGTGAAGGGCTCCGACCCATATGGGTCGGAGCCCTTTTCGCATGTCACCGCATATCACATGGTCATGGTTTCACATGGACCTCGGATGCGGGCTTCGATCGCCGGGCCGCGGTCAGCCGGCGAACAATCTCGCCGCCTGTGCCTCGGCGTCGGAATAGACCATGGACGCCTGGGCCAGGGCGTTCTGGATGGATTCCAATGAAGCCTCCATCTGCTGCTGGGCACCGCGCCACTGCGCGGCCACCGACGCGAACTGCGCGGAGGCGCCTCCCGTCCACACGCTTTGAAGCTGGTTGAGATTGGCGTACATGCCGTTCACCGCCTCGCGTATCTGGCTGACGGAGGCGGAGACGGCGGCGCTTGACGACTGTATCTGTTCGGAATCCACTTGGTATTGCGGCATGGGCGTTCCTTTCGCTGGTAGGGTGATGTCGTGGTCCACGGTTTCCGCGCTATCGCGGAGCCGTTACAGTTGAGGGTATGGAAAGCAATCAGATGGAGCCAAGTGTTATGGGGAATGTTGACGGACGGGGCACCCTCGCGGGGAAAATGTGGATGAACGCGGCCCGTGCCGCGCGGGTGTGGATGCTCGTGGCGTCGCTCATCATCGCGGCCATGGTCGGCGGGGCCGCGGCCCCGGCCGTCCACGCCGCCGATGCGACGTCCACGCCGTCGGCCTCCGCCACGGCGTCCGGCTCCTCCTCGTCCTCGGATTCGGGTGATGCGGTGACCGTCACCGACAACATCACCGATACCGAGAACCTGCTCGGCGACAACCTCGGCAAGGTCTCCGACGCCCTCGACCGGGTGAAGAAGGAGGACGGCGTCACCGTCAAGCTCATGTTCCTGCCGAAGTTCGTCGAAGGCAAGGATCCGAACGAATGGGCCAAGGAGGTGCTCAAGGCCACGAATCCCGCGCCGAACACGGTGCTGCTGGCCGTCGCTTCCGAGGACGGCAACCTCGTCGTGGCGGTCTCCGCGAACTCCGATGACTGGCTGAGCAGCAAGGAGGCGGTCGACTCGCTGTCGAAGGCCGCATGGGCGCCGCTGAACGAGCAGACCCCCGACTGGTCCGGTTCCGCGATCGCCCTGGCCACGCAGATATCCGCGTTGAAGAAGTCGTCCTCGTCGTCGCGCTTCAGCACGGTGGGCATCGTCGTCTTCGTGATCGCACTCGTGGTCCTGGCCGCCGCCGCCACCGCCTTCGTCGTCATCCACCGCCGTCGCAAGGCGAGGATCAACAGGCAGCTCGCCCGACGCGAACGCCGGCGCGCGCGCCGCAATGCGGGCTCGGCGAATGATTCCACCGACGGTTCGGCCGATGGTTCGTCAAGTGTCGGTTCGCCCGATGATTCAACGAACGATTCAGCGGACATTCAGGAAACATCCAGTACCGAGGTCCATGCTTAGACCATGAGCAAATCCATTGAAGCATCCATTGTTGTTGTCGACGACGAGCCGTCCATCCGTGAGCTGCTGGTGGCTTCGCTTCATTTCTCCGGTTTTGAAGTGCATACCGCCGCTTCCGGTTCCGAGGCCATCGAGGTCATCGAGAAGACCGAGCCGGACCTTATCGTGCTTGACGTCATGCTGCCGGACATCGACGGATTCACCGTCACCCGACGCATCCGCCAGGAGGGCATCGATGCGCCGGTGCTGTTCCTGACCGCCCGCGACGACACCCAGGACAAGGTCATGGGCCTGACCGTCGGCGGCGACGACTACGTGACCAAGCCGTTCAGCCTGGAGGAGGTCGTCGCCCGAATCCGCGCGATCCTGCGCCGCACGCGCGAACAGGTCGAGGACGATCCGATCATCCGCGTGGCCGACCTCGAGATCAACGAGGACTCGCACGACGTCACCCGTGCCGGCCAGGTCATCGAGCTGAGCCCCACCGAATACAAGCTGCTGCGATACCTCATGGACAACGAGGGCAGGGTGCTCTCCAAGGCGCAGATCCTCGACCACGTGTGGCAGTACGATTGGGGCGGGGACGCCGCGATCGTGGAATCCTACATCTCCTATCTGCGTAAGAAGGTCGACGGCATCACCTACACCGACGAGAACGGCGAGACCCGCAAGGTCGACCCGCTCATCCAGACCAAACGCGGCATCGGCTATATGATTCGTTCGCCGAAGTCGGCTCCGGGGGCGTGACCCTCGTGGGCGGTATGGCGCAGTCCGGCACCCCAGCCCATCCGGGTGCCGGCGGGTCCGGGTGCGCCGGTACGAGGCCGGTGGCGGCACACCCGCAGCAGGTGAAGAAGGGCAATTGGCTGACGCATCGTCTGGACGCCGTCTCCCTCTCCACGAAGCTGATCTCCATCATCCTCGTGCTGCTGCTGGTCAGCGGGGGCATCATCGCGTTCGCTGTGCGGCAGCTGGTGAGCGCCTACATCATCGACAAGACCGACACGCAGCTTTCCCGACAGTCGACTCTGGTGCTCAACAGCATCAGCGAGCTGCAGCAGTCCGACAACTTCGGCACGTTGGGCCTCATCGACTACTATGTGCAGATTCGCGACTCCGACTTCAACATCACCTCCACGCCGGTCGTGCCCAAGCTCTCCGACAACGTCATCTCCGAACCGGTGCTGCCGGTCTCGGGAAGCAGCGGCGGCGTCGAGTTCAACAAGCCGTACACCACAGCGGCGCGCGTGCAGATGTCTTCGGGCGGCGACGTGAGCCGCACGTCCCTGCAGATGGCCTCGGCGCCGTGGCGCGTGATAGCCGTCAAATGGAAGATGAACGGCAACGGCACCACGCCTGCCACCACGGGCGTGGCGTTCATCGCGTTGTCGCTGCACGACATGCAGGACACGCTCGCCATCATCACCAAGTACTTCCTCGTCGTGGGCATCGCCATCATGGTGTTCGCCACCGTCATGGCCACGCTCGCGATAGACCGGACGCTGCTGCCGCTCAAACGCATCGAAAAGACAGCCGCGAAGATCGCCAACGGCGACCTGTCGCAGCGTGTGCCGCCCGCCCCCGAGAACACGGAGGTCGGCTCGCTCTCCTCGTCGCTCAACCAGATGCTCTCGCGCATCGAGCACAGCTTCCATGAGCAGCAGGAGACCACCGAGAAGATGAAGCGGTTCGTCTCCGATGCCAGCCACGAGCTCAGGACGCCGCTCGCCGCCATCCACGGCTACGCCGAGCTGTACAAGATGCAGCGCGAATACCCGGGTGCGCTCGAACGCGCCGACCAGGCCATCGACCACATCGAGAAGTCGAGCACCCGCATGGCGAGCCTCGTGGAGGATCTGCTCTCGCTGGCGCGCATGGACGAAGGCCGCGGCGTGAACATCAACCAGAAGGCGAAGCTCCACGAGATCGTGGCGGAATCCGCCGAGGACCTCCACGCGCTCGATCCGGGCCGCTCCATCCGGCTCGGCGGCATCACCGTCGCCGGCGGGGACGCGCCGCTGGTCTCCGGCGACGGGACGCAGCCCATGCCCGCGCATCTGGCGTTCGTGCCCGGCAAGGTCGAGAACGTCACGCTGCAGGGCGACCCGGCCCGTCTGCGCCAGGTCATCACGAACATCGTGGGCAACATCCATCGCTACACGCCGGCTGATTCGCCCGTGGAGATGGGCATCTCCGTGGTGCCGGCGTCACTGCATCTGGTCGACCTGGGCAAGATGCCATCCACCGACGTGTCGCTGGACCAGTTCATCCAGGCGGCGCAGGTGGCGGCGTCCACCGGTTCCGGCCGCAGGTATGCCGTGCTGCAGGTCATCGACCACGGTCCCGGCATGCCGGGCAAGGCCAGGCAGAAGATCTTCGAGCGCTTCTACACCGCCGACCCCTCGCGCGCCCGCGAAAAGGGCGGCACCGGACTCGGCATGGCTATCGCGCAGTCCGCCGTCAAGGCCCATCACGGTCTGATCTGCGCCTCGGAGACGTTCAACGGCGGCCTCACCTTCACCGTGATCATCCCCATGCCCGAGGAGGCGCCGCAGGCGTCCCCGTCATCCGACGGCGTAGCGCCGGCGAAGGCGTAGGATATAATAATCCTTTGGCATTGCGGGACGGATACGCCGCCGCCCCGAATATACGGGTAGAGAAGTTTGTTTGTATCAGTGAGGTGTGAGTAGATATGCCCAGCGGAAAGATTCGTTGGTTCGACGCGAAAAAAGGCTACGGTTTCATCACCGCCGACGACGGCAAGGACGTGTTCCTGCCGTCCTCGGCCCTTCCCGCCGGCACCGCCAACCTGCGTAAGGGCGCCAAGGTGGAGTTCTCGGTCGTCGACGGCCGCAAGGGGCCGCAGGCCATGGGCGTGACCCTGGTCGGCCCCATGCCGTCGATGGTCAAGGCCGCCCGTCCCAAGCCGGACGACATGGCCGCCATCGTCGAGGACCTCATCAAGCTGCTGGACGCCGCCGGCAACGGCCTGCGCCGCCACCGCTATCCCTCGCCCGCCGAATCGAAGAAGCTCGCCACGCTGCTGCGCGCCGTGGCCGACAACTTCGACGTACAGGATTGATGACCAGCCGTGACCGATAACGTGAATGAAGGTGCTGCGATGAACGCAACCGCTGAAGATCCCCGTTCCCTCGCTAGGGCCGTGGCCTGCGAGGTGGCGGACGAGACGTCGCACGTCGGCGATTTCCTGGGCGCCACGGAGCTCGGTGACGGCGTCAGCGACTTCAGGTTCGCGTCCAACATCGTCGGATACGAAGGCTGGCAGTGGTCGGTCACGCTGTACCACGACGTCGAGCGGGACGCGTGGACGGTGAACGAATCCTCGCTGGTCCCCGGCGACGACTCGCTCATGCCGCCGAAGTGGATTCCCTGGAAGGACCGTCTGCTGCCGACCGATCTGGCGGTGACCGACGCTTTGGGCACCGAGCCCGACGACCCGCGTCTCGAAGACGGCGGGGAGTCGCTGAAGACCGTCGAGAAGAGCATCGAGGAAAACGGCGTGAAGCCTGCGGAGACGCGGAACGACGACGAGGCAGGGGAGTCCGACGGCTCCGATGCCTCTGCCGTTGTCGGCGACTCCGGCAATGACGACGCCGCAGCCGCCGACAACGGCGATGCCGGGGCCGCCGCGAACGCGGAAGACGCTGAAACGGCCGACGCCGCCGACGACACCGGCGCCGCGAAGTCGGCCGTGAAGGACGAACTGGCGCAGACGGCGGCCATCGCCAAGGAGTTCGAGCTCTCCCGCCGTCGCGTGCTCACGCCGCTGGGTCGTGCCCAGGCGGCGCAGCGCTGGTACTCCGGGCCGCACGGGCCCAAGTCCCTCTCCACCAAGACCGCCGACGGCCTGGCCTGCCAGACCTGCGGATTCTTCGTACCGCTCACCGGTGAGCTGAACCTGATGTTCGGCGTCTGTGCGAACAAGTGGAGTCCTGACGACGGCCGCGTGGTCTCGCGCGACCATGGTTGCGGCGAGCATTCGGAGATCGAGCCGCCGGAGCCGAGCAGTCTGTGGATCCAGTCCAAGCCGGCGTTCGACGACATGCACATCGACATCGTGCGGCAGGCGCCGCGCGAGGAACGCGGCGACGTGGAGGCCATGGAATCGGCCGAGAAGCCCCGATTCGACGCCGCCGGCCATTATCTCGGCGTCAAGGCGGGAGACGTCGTGCTGTTCCATTCCCAGATGCCCGAACGCGAACAGGCGTAAGGCGGACGCAGTCGATCGCCATACGAGAATCGGCCGGCGGCCATGGAATCGAATCCATGGCCGCCGGCCGATTCATATCGTCTATCGTCAGTGCATCGTCAGTACATCATGCATGACCGTGTCAGTGCACCACGGTGACGGTGCATTCGGCGTCGTTGAGCACCTGCGAGGACACCGACCCGAGGAAGTGAGCGTCAAGGCCGGAAAGGCCTCGCGTGCCGACGACGATCTGATGCGCGTATCGGGAGGCGCTCACCAGGCCCTTGCCGGCCGAGATGTGGAAGGCGCTGGGACGCACGTCGATGGATTCGGGGATATCCGCCTCGGCGAGCGTCCTGCGCAGAATCTTCTCGGCGCGCTCCTGGCCTTCGGCCACCGACGGCACCGTCGTCTCGAAACCGGGAATCCTGCCAAGATCCTTCATCTGCCAGCAGAACAGCACATGCAGCGGACGGCCGTCGATCGCCGCCGCATGCACGGCGAACCGCAGAGCGCGCTGCGCTCCCTTGGAGCCGTCGATGCCGACGACGACCGGCAGATGACGTTCCGGTCCCCTGGAGGTGTCGTCGACGGCGTCGGGATTCAGCGTGCGGGCGATGGCATCCTGCATCGAGGTCTCGGAATCCCTGGCCCCGGCTCGCACGACGGTCACCGGCACCTTGGCCTCCTCGGCCAGCGAGGACGACATGGATCCGAGGAACCATCGGGCCACCCGGCCTAGGGACCGACGCCCGACCACGATCTGCTCGGCGTACGAGCCGATCTGCAGCAGCGCCGCGGAGCCGGACGCCTTCACCGACGTGAGCTTGAGGTTCTCCGGATTGAAGTCGATGCCCTCCGAGGCCTTGTCGACCCACGAGCGCAGCGTTTCTGTGATCTGCTTGCGGACCGTCTTCCAGGCCTCGTCGCTGTCGGGCTCCGAGCCGACGTCCCATGAATGGGTCCAGCCGAATACGGCGTTCACGTGCTGACCGGTCTTGCCGGCCTCGATAAGCGCCCACTTGAGCGCGGCGAACGATTCCTCGGAGCCGTCGACGCCGACGACGATGTCCTTCAACCGGCCGTCCGCGGCATCGCCGGCCTGCACCACGCCCTCGTTGGCATGAATGTGTTCAGCGGTCATGACACACCTCCTGATGGTCGTAACGATTCCAGCATAGCCGACCGCAACGGGAATGTGGGGTATATCAATTTCCGTTCACAGCGCAATATATGGGCGCCGAGGAATGTTCGTCACAGCAAATCGGTAGAGTGATACAGAGTTTTATTAGGGAGGACAAGCATGTTCGAACGGTTTACCGACCGTGCTCGTCGCGTCATCGTGCTCGCTCAGGAAGAGGCACGCGCGCTGCAGCACAACTACATCGGTACTGAACACCTGCTGCTCGGCCTGATTCGCGAAGGCGAAGGCAACGCCGCCAAGGCGCTGGCCTCCAAGGGAGTCGAACTCGACGCCACGCGCAAGCAGGTCGAAGAGATGATCGGCAAAGGCAACGCCGCTCCGAACGGGCACATTCCGTTCACGCCGCACGCCAAGCAGGTGCTGGAGCTCAGCCTGCGCGAGGCGCTGCAGCTGGGCCATAGCTACATCGGCACCGAGCACATCCTGCTCGGCCTGATCCGCGAGGGCGAGGGCGTGGGCACCCAGGTGCTCATCAAGATGGATGTCGACCTGGGCGAGCTGCGCACCGCCACCATCGACCTCATCCGCGGCAACCACGAGGGCGCTGACGGCGGCAAGGGAGACCTCGCCAACGCCGGAGGCGTGCAGAACAAGAGCAGCCAGACCGGTTCCGCCATCCTCGACCAGTTCGGCCGCAACCTGACCGTCGAGGCCGCCGAAGGCAAGCTCGACCCGGTCATCGGTCGTTCGGGCGAGATCGAGCGCGTGATGGTCGTGCTCTCCCGTCGCACCAAGAACAACCCGGTGCTGATCGGCGAGCCCGGCGTCGGCAAGACCGCCGTCGTCGAGGGACTGGCCCAGAAGATCAACGCCGGCGACGTGCCGGAGACGCTCAAGGGCAAGCAGATCTACTCGCTCGACCTCGGTTCCATGGTGGCGGGCTCCCGCTACCGCGGCGACTTCGAGGAACGCCTCAAGAAGGTGCTCAAGGAGATCAAGACCCGCGGCGACATCGTGCTGTTCATCGATGAGATCCACACCATCGTCGGCGCCGGTTCCGCCGACGGCGCGCTCGGCGCCTCCGACATGCTCAAGCCCATGCTGGCCCGCGGCGAGCTCCAGACCATCGGCGCCACCACCACCGAGGAGTACCGCAAGTACATCGAGAAGGACGCGGCCCTCGAACGTCGATTCCAGCCCATCCAGGTGCATGAGCCGACGATCGCCGAGACCATCGAGATCCTTAAGGGTCTGCGCGAGCGCTACGAGAACCATCACCACGTGACCATCACCGACGGTGCGCTGCAGTCCGCCGCCGAGCTGTCGTCCCGTTATATCCAGGACCGTCATCTGCCCGACAAGGCCATCGACCTTATCGACGAGGCCGGCGCCCGTCTGCGCATCAAGCGTCTCACCGCGCCGCCCGAGCTCAAGGAGATCGACGCCAAGGTGGCGAAGGTCAGCGCCGAGAAGGACAAGGCCATCAAGGACCAGGACTTCGAGAAGGCCGCCGAACTGCGCGACCGTCAGGAGAAGCTCGAGTCCGAGCGCAAGGAGAAGGAGAAGGCCTGGCGCGAAGGCGAGTCCGACGTGTCGATGACCGTGGACGAGGACGTGATCGCCCAGGTGATCTCCTCCACCACCGGCATCCCCGTGTTCAAGCTCACGCAGGCCGAATCCAAGAAGCTGCTCAACATGGAGAAGGAGCTGCACAAGCGCATCATCGGCCAGGACGACGCGGTCACCGCGCTGTCCCGCTCGATTCGTCGCGCCCGTGTGGGGCTCAAGGACCCGAAGCGTCCTGCGGGCTCGTTCATCTTCGCCGGTCCCACCGGCGTGGGCAAGACCGAGCTGGCCAAGACGCTCGCCGAGTTCCTGTTCGACGACGAGGACGCGCTCATTCGCGTCGACATGTCGGAGTTCTCCGAGAAGTACGCGGCCTCGCGACTCTTCGGTGCGCCTCCGGGATACGTCGGCTACGAGGAGGGCGGCGAACTCACCGAGAAGGTGCGTCGCAAGCCGTTCTCCGTGGTGCTGTTCGACGAGATCGAAAAGGCCCACCCCGACATCTTCAACACGCTGCTGCAGGTGCTGGACGACGGCCATCTGACCGACGGTCAGGGACGCAAGGTGGACTTCAAGAACACCATCATCATCCTGACCACCAACCTCGGCACCCGCGACATCGCCAAGGCCGCCAACACCGGCTTCAACGTGGGCGGCAACACCGAGACCAGCTACCAGCGCATGAAGGACCAGGTGAGCTCCGAACTCAAGCAGCAGTTCCGCCCCGAGTTCCTCAACCGTCTGGACGACATCATCGTGTTCAAGCAGCTCACCGAGCCGCAGGTGCGTCAGATCGTCGACCTCGACATCAAGCGCCTCAACGACCGTCTGTTCGAGCGCCACATGTCCATCGAGCTGACCGACAAGGCCAAGGACCTGCTCGCCGAGAAGGGCTTCGACCCGCTGCTCGGCGCACGTCCGCTGCGCCGCGTCATCCAGCGCGACATCGAGGACGCCATCTCCGAGAAGATCCTGCTCGGCGAACTCGGCGACAACGAGGCCGTGGAAGTGGATTCCCAGGGCGAAGGCCTGCTGGGCGAGTTCACCTTCACCGGCAAGCCGATCCTCGACGCCACACCGGCCAAGGACGATGACGACGCCGACAAGGCCGATACCGCGGCCGAACCGGAGCCGGTGGCCGCTGCAGCCGAAGGCGACAAGCCGGCCGAAGAGTAAGACCTCGAGACAAAAACAAATAAGCTCCCTCGTCAGAGGGAGCTTTTTCTGTTCTGTATAGGGGAACGCTAACGCTATACCAGCGGTACCGCGAACAGCACTACAAGATACAGCACGCAGAACACGGCGAAGACGCCGTCCCGCCATGAAATCCGCAGCAGCCGGTAATACGTGCGGTTGGCGCCGCCCTCATAGCAGCGGGCGTCAAGCGCCAGTCCAAGATTCTCGGCATGACGCAGCGCGCCGGCGAACACCGGCACAATGATGGCCGTCAGCGCGCGAAGCCGCTGCAGCGGCGTGCCGGATTCGATGCTGCCGCCGCGGGCCGACTGCGCATCGATGATGGCCTTCGTCTCGCCCGTCAACGTGGGAATGAACCGCAACGCCAGACTCATGACCAGTGCGATCTCGCCGGTATGCACGCCGAGACGACGCAATGGACGCAGCAGCGCCTCGAACGCATCGGTCAGCCGAGTCGGCGTGGTCGTGAGCAGCAGCACGGCTCCCAGCACCACCACCAGCGCGAGACGCCCCGCATAGACGACCGCCGTCCAGACGCCGTCGTCGGTGATGGGAACAGGGCCGAGATGCACCAGCGGCGTGCCCGTACGTACGAAGAAGACATTCAATGCGCTCATGACGACGAACAACGCCAGAAACAGCCGCACCGAATGCAATACGGCAACCGGATTAAGCCGGGACGCCGCCAATATGGCACCGACCGCAACAGCGGCGACACCCAACTGAACCGGCGTCCCGATGGCGAACGCGGTGAACATCAGCACCAGCGTCAGCACCATCTTCACGCGCGGGTCAAGGCGTGCGACGAAGGATGCGTTGTCGCTGCGGCTGCCGGCGTCCGGTGGTTCGACCCCCTCAGTCCGACGTTCGTCGGACAGCTCCCCCTGCCAGGGGGAGCCAGAGAAAGAGGAGACTGTGTTATTCCTCTGGCTCCCCCTAGGTTCAGGGGGAGCTGTCGGCGTGAGCCGACTGAGGGGGTTCGTCTCCGATTGCGCGTTTCGATTGGTAATCTCGCCGTCGCGCAGTTCGACCACGCGGTCGGCCAACGCGGCCTCCGCCTCGTCATGCGTGACGATGATCACCGTCACGCCCTGCGCTTTCAGATCGGCAAGCAGCCGATGGATGCGGGCCGCCGCATCCACGTCAAGACTGCTCGTCGGCTCATCCATGATGAGAATCCTCGGCCGGCAGGCCAGAATGCCGGCGATGGCCACCATGCGCTGCTGGCCGCCGGAAAGACCGAACGGCGAACGGTCGGCAAGATGACCGATATGCAGGGCGTCGAGCGTTTGCCGCACCCGTGCGTCAAGCTCATCGCCGGAAAGACCGAGATTGCCCGGTCCGTACGCCACATCCTCGGCCACGGTCTCGGCGAACAGCTGACGTTCGGGATGCTGCATCACATAGCCGACGACGCCTCGCAGCCGACGACGGTCGCGCTTGCTCGGCGGCTTGCACCGCCTGCCTGGGCTCCTGGCCACGGCGATGCCATCCACGGTGATGTCGCCGCCGGATGGTGTCTCCAACGCGCACAGGAGGCGGGTGAGCGTGGACTTGCCGCCGCCGTTGCGCCCCATGATGGCCACGGTCTCGCCGGCGTCTATCGTAAGGTTCACGTCGCGCAGTACCGGATGATCATGGTCATAGGCGAACGAGACATGCGACATCGTGACGATGGGGGAGGGGGTTGCGGTGTCGCGAATGGCTGGGGCGACATCGGTGTGTGGGGTGTCGACCCCCTCAGTCCGGCTTTCGCCGGACAGCTCCCCCTGCCAGGGGGAGCCAAGGGAAGGAAATATGCCGGCAGCGGTCGCGAAACCGCGCCAGGGGGAGCCAGGGGAAGAGGGGCGTGCATCCTCCGCGAAACCGCGCCAGGGAGAGTCGAAGGAAGAGGAGACGATGTCATTTTCTTGGCTCCCCCTGGTATCAGGGGGAGCTGTCGGCGACAGCCGACTGAGGGGGTTCGTCCCCGAAGCATGTCCGTTCTCATCATCGTTTTTTGCATCCTCTGCGATTCGGCCGTCGCGCATCACGATCACGCGGTCGGCGGCGACCGCCTCGGCGGCCGAATGTGTGATATGCACGATCGTCGTGCCCTGCGCATGCAGATCATCCAGTACGGTCATGATCTCCGCGCGGCCCGATTCGTCAAGCATCGCGGTCGGTTCGTCCAATACCAGCATGCGCGGCCGCATGGCCAGCATGCCGGCGATGGCCACGCGCTGCTGCTGGCCGCCGGACATCCGCGTCGGATCGGCGACACCGAAACCATCCATATCGACCTGACGCAACGCCGTATCGACGCGCTCGCCGATACGCTCATGCGGCACGCCGAGATTCTCCGGTCCGAACGCCACGTCGTCGTCGACTATCGTCGTGACGATCTGATCCTCCGGATTCTGGAACACCGCGCCGATGTCATGCCGGGCCTCGCGATACCGGTCGGCATGCGCCTCGCCATCGAACACGACACGGCCGAACAGGGTCACGGTGCCGGAATCCGGCGCGGCAAGCGCGGCGATGATGCGGCCCAACGTCGACTTTCCCGAACCGTTGGCGCCGACGACGGCGATGCGCTCGCCGGCGCGAATCGTCAGACCGACGCCGTCGACCGCCCAGGAGGCGCCGTCGTCATAGCTGAATCGGACGTCGTCGAGCGCGACGATGGGGGAGTCGGTGTCATTCACGGGAGAATCGGGGCCTTTCTTATATCGGTATATCGATACATACAAAATTCGTCGGAACATCCGGGGATCCGGAATGTTCCGACGAACATCATTCCAACAGATCGTCAGGTATCGCGATACCGTTGATTCTACTTGCTGATTCTACTTGCGCAGCAGGTTGGCGATGGGCTTGTAGACGAGGAACGTCACCACGCCGTGGATGGCGAACTTCAGCAGATTGAACGGCAGCAGGATCGGCACGATCATGGCCGCCACCTGTGCCACCGTCATATGCGCGTAGATGGGCGTGACCACCAGGTTGCCGCCGATGGCCACGGCCAGCGCCAGCACGGCGCCCAGCAGGATGCCGGCCACGGCACCCTTGCGTGAGCGCCAACGGCGATACACCAGCGAGGCCGGCACGCTCAGCGCCAATGCCACGCCGACGGCCATCAGCGTGCCCCACGGGTCGCCGAACAGGTGCGGCGCGAAGCCCAGCACGCTTACGATCGCCGCGGCCGACGGGCCGAACGCGAAGCCGGCAATCAGGCACACGATGCCGGACGGATCGTACTTGAGCCACGGGGCCGCAGGGAAGATGGGCAGTTCGATGAAGCTCGTCACCATGGTCAGCGCCACGAACAGCGCGTAGATGGCGATGCGTTTGGTGGACCAGCGTCCGGAATCGGAGACGCCGGTGGCATGGGAACGATTGGACGATGCCCGATTGGACGATGCCCGATTGGACGATGCGGAAGATGAAGAAATGCTCATGAGAGCCCCTCGTTTCTTTCATCCGGACTATACCGTTGGCTCCGGAATTCCACCGGATCAGCCGCTTTCGCGGGTCGCGGGCTGTGGCCGGCGCGAACCGCCGTGTGCCATCACCGCCAGTAGGGAATTGCACCCTGCCCTGAAACTTGCGTTTCCGACTGTATCACGGCGGATGCCCCCACGGCGCGGAATCATGCCGAAAACGGCCGTTCTTCGCTATACGAGGATTGTATGGCCCGCTATCGGGGCATCGGCCTCCAACGTTTTTCGCCGCCAAGTGCCACAATGCAATATATGTCTGTGCATTTTTCCTCTAGGGTGGATGGGTCCCGGCCAAATGCGATTTCCTTGGCGGAGGCGCGGTGCCGGCGCGACGGTGTCGCACTGACGAAGCTCAACGACTCGAACCCGACCCGTCACGGACTGGCGCCGGCGTTGGTGCCGGGCGTGTACGAGGCGAATCCGCGCGGACCGCTCGCCGCCCGACGGGCGCTCGCCGAATTCCTTGCGGCCGGTGGCGCCGACAAGGGTGCCGGAGAGAATGCCGGCGGAATCCCCGCCGAGGCTCATGACGAGTGCAGCGGCGTCGACCCGGATCGGCTGTACCTGCTCAGCTCCACGTCGGAGGCGTATTCGTGGCTGATGAAGCTGCTGTGCGATCCCGGCGACGCCGTGCTCGCACCCAAGCCCGGATACCCGCTCATCGAATCCATCGCACGGCTCGAGAACGTGGAGACCATCGAATACTCGCTGATGTTCGACGGCTCGTGGTTCTTCGACCTGCCGCGCATCGAGGAGATCCTCGACTCCGACGAGGGCTCGCGGATCCGCGCCATGGTGCTCATCAACCCGAACAATCCGACCGGCTCATACGTGAAGCCGGAGGAGCGCCGTCGGCTGGTGGCGATGTGCCGCGAACACGAGGTGGCCATCATCGCCGACGAGGTGTTCTTCGGCTACGATTTGGAGCCGTTCGCCGGCAACGCGCGGCTCGCGGGGGAGTCCGGCGTGCTCACGTTCGCGCTCGACGGGTTCTCGAAGATGCTCGCCGCCCCGCACGCCAAGGTCGGATGGATAGAGGTCTCCGGCCCGGAGGCCGACGTGGCCGAAGCGCAGGCGCGGCTCGACGTGATCGCCGACGACTTCCTGCCGATGAGCGACATCATCGCCGAACGCATCCCCGACCTGCTCGCCGCCGCGCCCGGACAGACCGCCCGCGTGCGCGAGCGTACTCGCGGCAACCTCGCGCGACTGCACGACCTGCTCGCCACCGACCCGTTGGGCGTGACGAGCGTGCTGCGCGCCGAAGGCGGCTGGAACGTGCTGCTGCGCTTCCCCTCGAGCATCGACGAAAGCGAGCTCGTGCTCTCGCTGATTCGCGATCATCGGGCCACCGCGCAGCCGGGGTTCTTCTTCGACATGACCTCCAACGGGTATCTGGCGGTGTCGCTGCTGCCCGAGCCCGACGTGTTCGAGGCGGGGATCCGCGCCGTGCTCGCCGCCATAGGCGAGATGCTCGGCGAATAGCGACGCATCGTTTTTCCTTCCGCGTGTCGCATGGTCCAATGCTGTCGTAGAATATTTATCGCAGATAGTTATCAGATATAAATATCTATCATAAATAAATAAGTCGTATATGGTGGAAGGCATGGATATCAACCTGCTCGACAGGATTCTGCACGCCATGGAAGAGGCCGGCTCCGTACGGACGCTGGTCCCCGAACTGCCCAAAGGCGTCCGGCCGGTGCATCTGCGCGTGCTCGACGCGCTCAGCCGCACCCGCGGCGACGACGGATGTGCCCGCGTCTCCGACATCGGCGACGCGCTCGACATGCGCATGCCCAACGTCACGCGCGCCGTGCGCGAGATGACCGACCTCGGTCTGCTCGACAAGACGGCCGACCCGTCCGACCGTCGCGTGGTGCTCATCCGCGCCACGCCGACCGGCGGGGAATACATACGCCGATACGTCGTCGGCGTGCGCCAGCGCGTCGAGACCGAGCTCATGGCAACCGTGAGCGAGGAGGACATCGATTCCATGATCGCCACCATCGACGCAGTGAAAGCCGCGGTCGGCAAGGCCTGCGGACGATAACCGCACAATCCCGAACATGACTGCCGCGTGAGGGCGCATGCCTTGGACTCCCATGTCCCAGGCGCAAAAGGTTCCCGTACGCGGGCGAAGCCATGCCCGGAAGGCGGTGCGATCAGAAGGAAGAAACGGATTATGGCCGAAACCCGGCATGATGATATGAACCGCATGAAGGCCCGCGTGGACGTGAGGCACCCCGCGCTGGTGATGCTCGGACTGTACCTGGGCGCGTTCCTGGGCATGCTCAGCGAAACGTCGATGAACATCGCGCTGCCCAGCCTCATGGAGGCGTTCGGCGTGAGCGCCGGCACCGCGCAGTGGCTGGTCGTCGGCTACATGCTCGTCATCGGCGTGGTGCTGCCGTTCGTCGGACTTCTGCTCAAGTGGTTCCGCGCCAAGACCCTGCTCATCGTGGCGTTGGGCGCGTTCCTCGTCGGCTCGCTGATGTCGGGCTTCGCGCCCACGTTCGCGCTGCTGCTCGCCGGCCGCATGATCCAGGGCATCTCCACCGGCCTGGTGCTGCCGATGATGTTCTCCGTGCTGCTCGAGGTGTTCCCCAAGAACAAGATCGGCGCCGCCATGGGCCTGACCACGCTCATCATCATGTTCGCGCCGGCCGTAGGCCCGACCCTGTCCGGCTTCTTCATCGGCGTGCTCAGCTGGCGCTGGATCTTCCACTTCTTCGCCATCGTGGCGGCCGTGGCCCTGCTGTGCGCCATCGCGTTCATGGTCAACCCGTATGAGCTCACCCGCCCGCGCATCGATGCGTTCAGCTGCGTGACGTCCGTCGTCGGCTTCGGCGGCCTCGTGCTCGGCGTGAGCCTCATCAGCGAATTCGGCCTCTCCCCGGCGGTCGTGGCCATCCTCGTGGTCGGCGTCGTCGCCGTGGCGCTCTATGGCCGCCGCCAGCTGAAGATGGACGTGCCGGTCATCAACCTGCGAGCCTTTGCCATCCCGCAGTTCACCACCGGCGCCATCGTGGTCATGATGAACTTCGGCATCACCCTGTGCGCCATGTACCTCATGCCGCAGGAGATCCAGGACGGCATGGGCATCCCCGCCGCCATGGCCGGCCTCGTCATGCTGCCCGGCGGCGTCATCAACGCCGTGGTGTCGCTGCTTTCGGGCCGCCTGTACGACGTCATCGGCCCGAAGATCCTCGTGCGCTCCGGCCTCGTCGTCTCCGTCGTCGGCCTGGGGCTGCTCATGGCCGCTGGTACCACCAGCTCCGTGCCCTACATCATCGCCGCGCACGTGGTGCTCATGATCGGCGTGCCGCTCGCCATGAGCCCCGCCCAGTCCACCGCGCTCGCCGCCCTGCCGCCGCAGCTGGCGACCGACGGCAGCACCATCCTCAACACGATGCAGCAGGTGTGGGGCGCCATCGCCACCGCCGTGGCCACCGTGCTGCTCGGCGTCGGCCAGTCCTCCGCCGTGCGTGCGGGCGCCGGCCATGCGCAGGCGTTCGTCACCGGCTCCCGCTTCGGCTTCGCGTTCGCTGTGGCGTTGGCCGTTGTCGGATTCGTGGCCGCGCTGCGCATCACGTCGCTCAGCGGCCTGACCCGCGCCGAGAAGGTGCCGGACGTCGAGGTGCGCGACCTCAAGGCGGGTAAGGCCGCCAAGCCGGCCGTCGCCCGCGAACGCCGCGCCTGACGGCCGGCTCCGTCGGAGCGCAACTGACGAATGTTGCGTTTTGATGTGCGTTTTCTTGCCAGGGCGCACGACACCGAACATGAAAATTCGTTCTTGTTCGCGTGTCGTGCGCTTTTGTTGTCTCTTCTGTTGTTTTGCACCGTTCAAACCGACCGCAGTGAACGCTTTTGTGCGCTCTTGCGTGCTGATTATGTGACCTTTCCGCGTTGCCACAGATTGCACGCGCCGGTGCTTGCAAATCGAACATCGGAAGTGCGACCATTGGTTGTGGCGAGGCAAACGGACGCCCCGCCGCACACCGGATGTTCCAAAGGGGACGGATATGAGCGAGGATATGAGCGAAACCAAAAGCACCTTTGCAATGACCTCCGCCGAAGTGAAGCAGCTGCTTGACGAGGCGCACGACGGGGGATTCGCCTACCCCGCCATCAACATCAGCAATCTCGACACCGCCATCGCCGCCATGGAGGGCCTCGAGCAGGCGAACAGCGCCGGCTTCGTGCAGGTGAGCATCGGCGGCGCCAAGCAGGCCAGCCCGGTGGGCGACCCCGTCGAGGGCTCCATCATCATCGGCCGCATGATGCGCGACCTGCGCAAGAGCCATCACGTGCCCATCATGCTGCACACCGACCATTGCCACGCCGACTACGTGGACACCTGGCTCAAGCCGCTGCTCGTCGAGCTCAAGAGGCTCAAGGACGCCGGCGAGGAGAAGATCTTCGACTCGTTCATGTTCGACGGCTCCCATGACGAGATCCACGACAACGCCGCCACCATCAAGGAGCTGCTGCCGCTCGTGCAGGCCGTCGACGGCGTGCTCGAGGTCGAGGCCGGCGGCAAGTGGGGCGGCATGGAGGACGGCGTCGCCGACCAGGCCGTCTACTCCACGCCCGAGGACGTGGCCGTGATCCAGAAGACGTTCACCGACGCCGGACTCGACGAGGACGACTACCTGCTCGCCGTCGCCTTCGGCAACGCGCACGGCACCGCCGTCATCCCCGACCTCAAGCCCGAACTGCTCAGCGAGATCGCCGAGAAGACCGGCGTGCGCAACATGTACGTGTTCCACGGCGGCTCCGGCTCCTCCGACGAGGACGTGAAGGCGGCCGTCAGGGACGGCGTCGTGAAGATGAACGTCGACACCGACACCCAGTACGAGTTCACCAACGGCATCGACGCGTTCTTCGTCGCCGCCGACGGCAAGCAGCGCTCACACCGCGTGGGCAAGAAGTTCTTCGACCCGCGCAAGTGGAACGCCGCCGGCCGCAAGGCCATGACCGCCAAGGTCGTGCAGGTGGCCGAACTGCTCGGCAGCGCCGGCCACGCCAAGGCCGTCGACTACAAGTCGGTGCTCGAACCGGTGCTCGCGTAGCGCAGCCCATCCGACACGCCGATATGATTCCGCCCGAGCCGACGCCGACGACACGCCCGAAAACCGGGCGTGCGGCATCGGCGGGCGGACCTCCGGATTTTCCCGCATCGGATTCCATCCGGTCGGGCGGCGACCGCGCGACGACACGCCCGGACGCAAAATCGCCAAACAATCACAATTCACCGCAACGAAGCAACACACAGTACACAGTGGTACGGAAAGCGTAATACGAATGAAACCAGGCAACGTCTATCTTCTCCGTCATGGCCAGACCTACTGGGCCATGTCCGGCCAGCACACCGGCAGGACCGATGTGCCGCTGACCGAGGTCGGCAAGCAGCAGGCCGTGGCGGCGGGGGAGCGCGTGCGCGAGGCCCATCCCGAAGCCTTCGCGGCCGTCTGGTGCTCGCCGCTCATCCGAGCCAGCGAAACCGCGAAGCTCGCCGGATTCGACGCCAAGCCGTGCGACGACCTCATGGAATGGGACTACGGCCGCGCGGAAGGCCGCACCCGCGGCCAGATCGGCGAGGCCCTCGGCCGCGCATGGAACCTCTGGCTCGACGGCCCGCAGGCCGTTCCCGAAGCCCTCGGCGCCGAACGCGTGGAGACCCTGCCCGACGGCCAGCAGGTGCAGGTGCACCTGACCGAAGGCGAAACCCTCGACGAGGCGTTCGCCCGCGCCCGCCGCGTGGTCGAGAAGGTGCGCGCCTACTCCGAAGAAGGCAAGGACGTGCTCCTCGTGGCCCACTCCCACATCCTGCGGCTCGTGGCCATGGCCTGGGTGGACCTGCCGCCCGTCGAAGGCCGCAAGTTCGAACTCGGCACGGCGCGATACATCGTGCTGGGCGACCACAAGGGCCAGCCGGTCATCGAACACTGGGGCGCGTAGCCGCCCCGCGTAATCCGCAGCGCGACACGGAAGTAAGGAAACGTCAATGAAGTACAACGACACCGTCAAGCGCCGTCCGATGGTCATCGGCAACTGGAAGATGAACCTCGACCACGTGCAGGCGAGGCAGTGGCTGCTCGAATACGCAAGCTCGAACACCGCATGGCAGCATCGCATGGAAGACGCCGACGTGGTGGTCAACCACGTCGAGATCGGCGTGCTGCCCTCATTCACCAGCCTGCTGGCCATCCGCGACATGGCCCGCGACACCACGCTCGACCCCGAGCTCTTCTTCGGCGCGCAGAACGTGAGCGAGCTCGACGCCGGCGCCTACACCGGCGACATCAGCGCCCAGATGCTCGCCGCCCTCGGCTGCCGCTACGTGCTGCTCGGCCACTCCGAACAGCGCCGCTACCACCCCGAGGACGACGACAAGATCGACCGGAAGATGCGCGTCGTGCTCGACCGCGGCATGACGCCCATCGTCTGCATCGGAGAGACCAAGCTCGGACGCGAGGACGGCATCGGCATCGACTACGCGCTCAACCAGCTCGTCTCCGCCGTGCGCCTGCTCTCCGGCGAGGACATGAGCCGCGTCATCGTGGCCTACGAGCCCGTATGGAGCATCGGCACCGGCAAGACGCCCGACCCGTCCGTCATCGAATCCGCGCTCGCCGACATCCGCGACTTCATCAACGCCACATTCGGCGCCGACGTGGCCGCCAAGGTGCGCATCCTCTACGGAGGATCCGTCAACCCCGGCAACGCGGCGGAGATTATCCGCCGCTACGGCGTCGACGGGTTCCTCGTCGGCGGCGCCAGCCTCGACCCCGCCAAATTCGCCGAGATCTGCCAACTGGCCGCCGAGGCGAGCGTGGTGAGGCTGCGCCGCAGCGCGCACACCATCTACCGGCCGGGCAAGCGCACCGTGGAGGAGTTCACCGACTCCACGCTCGAGGCGCCGCATCGCATGACCGCCACCAAGGTGGCGCAGAACCATCCCGACGCCATGGCCTGGCGCGCCGCACTGGCGCTCGCCGCCTACCGCACCGTGGGCTTCCAATGGCTCGAGGAGCAGGCCGCCATCGAGCTCGAGGACGCCGCCGACGCCTCCGGCAACACGTACGTGGGATTCGACGCCGACGTATTGCGCGACATGATCTGGGCGAACAGGCTGCGCATCATCGAATCGATGATGAAGCTCATCGACGAACGGCGCATCCGCGGCATGTTCTCCATACGCCAGTGGCTCATCGAATGCGACGACTCGCTGAGCGCCGACCGCCGCGACGAGCTGCTCGCCGAGGAGTTCGCCACCGTGGCCTGCATGCGCGCCTACCATGAGATGGACACCGGCCTCGAGTTCGAGCAGTTCCGCAAGCCGTTCGTGGCCGGATATCTGCTCAGCGACGTCGATACCAAGAACCGCCTGTGGCGTGTGCGCGGCATCGACCGCAAGCTCCACAGCCCCTGGAAAAACGGCAGGGGAGGGCTGTAGGGAATAACGGCCTGTTGGCGAACTGACAGCGCCTTATGGGGAATCGCATCAATGACGATGTGCAACCCCATAAGGCGCTGATTTCGTGTGGGTATTCAGGCTATTTGAGCATGGCTGCGGAGAAAATCCGCCAGTTCGCTTTGCCTGCGATTTTTGGTTACCACGTCCTGAATCCATCGATACATTCCATTGGACTACGTGTCGTCCGTATCCGGGATGCCTACGAGACGAATGTCGGCAAGGTTTAGAAGACCAAGTGAAATCTGCATCGTGGTTCTTTTGTTCCCATCGGGAAAGATGTGGTCGCCCGCCAGATGTTCCGCCAGTCGGCCTATCTGCTCGAAGATATCGGCATAGCGTTCGGACGGCGGCTGTCCGTAGATAATGCTGAATATGGGATAAAGTACGGATTCGATTTGCTCAAGTTTCTCTTGCTTATACCGGTCTTCATCGGTAGGGGACAGGTCGAATCCGGCATGTTGCACGGTCTTGGTGTGGATGTCATACACCATTTCGGCAAAGGCTTCCATCACGGCCTGTGATTCAAAGACGATTGGAGGAGCGACGCTCCTCCAATCGATGTGTTCGCCTTCCATCATGAGTTCTCGAGCATGCGGAGGGCGTTCGGCCAGGAACGATTGACTCGCTCGATGCCTTCGGCCAGGGTGTTGGACAGGATTCCGTCCGTTTGCCAGTCCTTGGAATCCAGGATCATCTGATTCGTGATGGCATTGTTTTCGTGGGCGACGTAGGCCGAATCCCAAGCGCTGCCCTTGCGATGGGTGCGCCGGACGAGGTCGAACGCGGTCAGTCTGCCGAAAGAACCCATTACATCCTTCGCTACTGAGGCCAGCTGCTCGGATGTCTGAAAATCGCCGCTTGCCCGGAAGATTCGGGCGCTGCCGAATGTTCGGAACGTCCTATATACAAGAGGCTCGACGGGGCCGTAGTCCCAAGCCTGAATCTCATCGTCGAAAAGGGGAGAACCGAATCGCTTCAGATGAAGGGCCTGTGCGAAATACACCAGCTTATTCAACTTCAGATTCGTCAATTCCTCTTTATCGCCGTAATTGGCAATGAAATAATTCGCCACATCCAATGATTTCATCGGTTCCTCCTTTCATAAATCCTTCGCAATAAAGATTTTCTCACGATTGTAGTTGTGATGTGTGCCGGGCGGCAAGATACGACTCATAAGACGGGTATATTGCCTGGCGTCGTGAATCGGCTGGAACGAGGGCTTGATTCCGGCTTTTTGCGTGGGGTGGAGTGGCTGGCTGTCCCCGTAAGTCAACGGGGGGGGGTATATGTTGACGAGGGTCAACAGAAGGTGTGCCGGTGTTGGGACATACAGGTCTTTTCTACTTGACACTGATGGGACGTAGCTTGTGGTATCCGCTGTCGGCATGCCTCGTAATGGCCCCCTATGGGCGGTGAAGAGCCGCCCTGGGGTGGGTGCCATTAAAGGAGAAGGAGCAAAGCCATGGGCGGAACCGGAAAGCACCAGACGGCAAGAGGAGTGACATACATATGGCGCGCGATGCTGGGCGCGCTGCTGGCGGTGGTGACGCTGGCGACGATGGCGCTGCCGATGAACGCCGCATACGCGGCGGACGACGACCCGGCATGTTCCACCACCACGCTGCCGGTCAAAAGGGACGGCACGTCGGTGACGTGGGCCGAGGTGCGCGACTACATCGACAAGAACTTCACCGGCTCCAAGGTGTTCGCCGATGCTGTATACGACGCGATCTGCAAGTCGGGGCAGGACTTCTCGCGCAAGGATTATTACTACAACGACAAATACAATCAGACGCTGCGCGATGCGGAAGCAGTGATTAGGACTTATGGTGCGTATGATTCCAATGGTGATTTCGGTTCCCGAAATACGTCGATTACGCTTACCAAGCGTTTGGAGGATAACGCGGTACTGACCGGCATCGGCCAGCTACGGTATGTGTCCAGTCTGTATGTAGAGGACGTTGGCTCTCATAGAGGATTGGACTTTATAGAAGATGCCTATGAACCGGCCAAGGATGAAATTCATCCCAAAGAAAGCGACCCAATGGGGCCGGCGGTCATTGTAAAGAAAATTGCTATTACTGAGTTTCCCAAGAACCCGTATACATGGAACCTTTCTAGAACTATCGGCGTTAACTTGCATAATTTCCAGAGCACGAATTACATCAGTCTGTTGATACCGATTCTGCGTAAACCGGGCGGTGCCAAGACCACTCCAGTAGTCATTGACACGGCATTAACTGGGCGTGGTGGTTCCTCGGTGGATTTAACGCCCGCAGCCGATGCCGCATCTATCGCAGCGAAAAACGGTGTAATACATCCAACTGATGTGAGCATGATGCAAAACGATGATTTTGGTTGTGATCCCTTCCAATATAAGATTTGTGCGGATACGTCGACCAGCGGCGGGTATACGGCTTCGGGAAATCGTCTTTCCGTATCGATTCCTAACGATGTTAAACAGAGCAGGGCTTATTGGTCGCAGCTCATTTTCAACGAGATGTATTGGTACTTCGCGAATGCTGCAAGGCAGAGGAATTCTCCCGACTACTACTATCGTACGAGTGCTGATTACTTGAACCGTGTGACGCTGGTCGGCTCACAGGTGGTGATTTCCGGTGCTCGCGTGCAGAAGGTCGATGAAAACGATTCATCGAAGGGACTGAATGGTGCCGAGTTCGAACTCTATACGGACAAGGATTTCAAGCACCGTGCCCAGCAGGCCAAGCTGACCGCTGCCGGTAAACCGCAGTTCGAGACCAAGGACGGCAAATCGTCCTTGAAGATGACGGACACCGGCACGTATACATCCGAAACCAAGGACGGCAAGGACGGCATCATCGTTCTCGATAATCTGCTGCCAGGAACGTACTACCTCAAGGAGGTTAAGGCTCCGGAGGGGTATCAGACCGAATCAAATCCTCGACCCATCGAGGTGCTGGTCTCCGGCGAAGGAACCAATGCCGCGAAGGTGTCCGGTGGCGTGGGCGAGAGCGCCACGGTGGCCAAGGATGGGGAGACGGTTACCGCCGTTGCCGATCAATTCGCGGGAGCTACTACTTGGGCATCTACTTCCCTCAACAACGTGCGTGTCACCGCCGGCACCGAGGAAACATCCGCTTTGCTGAAGGACCAGCAGGGGAAGGACATCGCCGGTAGTGGCGTGTTTGTGAAGAACGATGACAGCAATGGTGGCGAGGGCAAGAGCGTCACCTTCACCAATGCGACCGCCCCCAAATCCACGACGCTGCTGGGCTCCTCCTCCGACACGGTGAAGGTGACCACCACCGACATGGACAAGGCGTCCTCCTCGGAGAACGTCGCCGACCTCGCCGCCGCGCAGACCAAGGTGAACGATCTGATTGCCAATAACAAGCTGGATGCGTCGAACGCGCTCATCGCTGTGGACACCGGCGTGAAGGTGTACCACAAGGCCATTCCGGTTACCGTGCAGACGACCATCACCAACAAGAAGTCCGCGAAGCCGCAGCCGGTGAACGTCACCCTGCAGGCGCGGAAGCACTTCACGTCGAACGGCAAGGACCAGCAGATCACGGCCGGCAGGTTCGCGTTCGACCTGACGCCGAAGCAGAACGACAACGCGCAGCTGCTTTCCAAGAGCACGCTTACCGCCAAGGTGGGCGCGGACGGCAAGGCCACGTGGACGCTTCCGCAGATTACCTCCGACATCTATGAGAAGGCCACGAAGAACGCCTCGGGCGTCGCCTCGTTCAACTTCACCGCCACGGAACAGAAGGGCGACGACAAGAACATCACGTACAGCGATGCCAAGATTCCCGTGCGCATCGACGTGTCGAACGTCTCGCCTGCCGACAACAACGGCAATGCCGGACTGAAGACGGAGGTGTTCGTCGACGGCACGTCGAAGGGGTCCGCGACAAGTGGCAAGGACGCCATCGACCTGCACATCACCAATTCGGGCGTCGAGTTCACGAACGTGCTCAAGCCGTCGTTCGAATTCACCAAGGCCAACGGCAGCGACCACGCGCAGCACCTGCAGGGTGCCGGGTTCACGCTGTACCGCTGCAACGCCGCCGACAAGCCGTGCGACGTCCGCGAGCTGGTCGACTGGCAGGGCAGGTCCAACATCGGCGCCGACAAGGCATGGTCCGAATTCGGCGCGCAGACCAGCGACGCGGACGGCAGGGTGAGGTTCTCCAGCCTCGACGACGGCGAATACCGACTCGTGGAAACCAAGGCCCCGAACGGGTTCACCCTTCCGAGCGGCCAGTGGAAGGTCACCGTCAAGAACGGCGTGGTCTCCATGCCGGAAGCCATCGCCGACAAGGAAGGCAACGAGCCCGCCGGCTTCGGAACCCCGACAGGCGGCGGACTCGAGCTCTACAACTACAAGCCGTTGAACGTGCCCTCCACCGGTGGACGCGGCCTCGTGCTGTTCGCCTCGCTCGGCGGCGGACTGCTGCTCGCCGGCGCAACGGTGGTGCTCATCGACTCGCGTCGCAGGAAGGCGCGCGCCGTAACCGCCTGACCGGTAGTCGGCGACAGTCAAGCCGGCGGCAACCAGTTTTCGGATGGTCGCGCCCACGGCGCCGCGAAGCGTCATGGGCTTGGCCATCCATTAATCCGAAATCAGCATTTCCGAGAAAAGAAAGGAAGAATCATGTTCCATCTCAAGAAAGGCGGCCTGAGGGCCGTCGCCGTCGCGGCAGCCGTCGCGACGCTCGGCTCCCTCGGCCTCGCCGCCCCGGCCATGGCCGCGGACGCGACGCCGAACGGCGCCGAGACGAACCAGGGCTCCATCACCGTCAAGAACGTGCAGGGCGGCGCAACCGTCACCGCATACAAGGTCATCGACGTCAACTACAAGAACCTGGGCACCGCCGACAATCCGTCCTACGTGCCCACCACGCCGCAGTACGAGTGGAATGCCGCCGTCGTCCAGTGGGTCAAGGACTATGACACCGAAAACGGCGTCGACTACATCGGCGACAACAACGCCGTCACCGACCAGTACGCGGCACTGCCGAGCGACACCAGCGGCGCGCCGAAGGCGGACGGCTCGTACTCCTCCAAGATCGCGAAGTTCTACGACAAGCTGTCCGCCGCAGTCGGCAGGGGCGAGGTCAGGCTGACCTCGTCGAAGGCGGTCACGGTCGGCGGCACCGCGGACGCGACCACGGTCACGCTCGACGGCCTGGAAGTCGGCGGCTACCTGGTGAAGATCACGAACACGAGCGGCAACACCGAAGGCGTCGGAACCGTCGCCGACTATTCATACCGTCCGGTCGTCGTGACCATCGGTTTCAGCCAGGAGGGAACCGGCCCCTGGACCATCGCCAACGCCGAGATCGACTCCAAGCGCGACAAGGCCACCATCGACAAGTCCGTCAACGAAGACACCTCCGGCCACAAGACCGGCGAGGGCGAGAAGAACACCGGCTCCGACACCGTCGGCATCGGCAGCGTCGTGACCTACAACGTGCGCTCCGATGTGCCCGTCTTCCCGAAGGACGCCATCGAGAAGAACTACGTCATCGCCGATACGATGGACAAGGCCCTCACCCCGAACTACACGAACTCCGGCAGCCACAAGTTCAAGGTCTACGGCGTCGACTCCAACGGCAAGGAAACCCCGCTCGGCGAAGGCGCAAGCAACGAGTACTACACGCTGACCACCACCGATGCCAAGGACCTCGACGGCAAGGCCGCCACCTGGGTGCTGAAGTTCGACTACGAGAAGATCCGCCAGTACAGCAAGATCCACGTGGAATACACCGCCACGGTGAACGAGCACGCCGTCGTCGCCTCGCCCATCAAGAACAGCGTGAAGCTCCAGTACACCAACAACCCGTACGAGCAGGACTCGCACCGCACGGTGCCGGACGAGGTCAAGGTCTACACCTTCGGCATCAAGGTCCACAAGGTGTTCATCGAGAACGGCGTGGAGAAGACCGACAACCTCCCCGAAGGCGCCGAGTTCGCCGTCTACAAGGACGGCGCCTCCACCCCGCTGCAGTTCGTCAAGACCGCAGACGGCGAATACCGTCTGGCCAAGGCCGGCGAGACCGGCACCGTGACCAGCCTGCCGGTCAAGGACGGCTACCTGAAGGTCACCGGCCTTGACGACGGCAAGTACCAGCTCGAGGAGACCAAGGCCCCGGCCGGCTACGTCAAGCTCGAAGGCAAGCAGGACGTCACCATCACCCCGGTGAAGGACGACGCCTCCGGCGAATACACCGGCGCGGTGTCGGCCCCGACCGACGAGATCGGCTTCGTCTCCACCGAGGTCAAGAACACCAAGGGCATGCTGCCGCAGACCGGTAGCGTCGGCATGGTGCTGATGACCGTGGCCGGCGTGCTGCTCATCGCGGGCGGCGTGACCGTGCTGCGCAGGCGCCGCGCCTGACGCATCCGCCTCGATGCGATGACCGGCCGGCCGTCGTCCGGCATCTCAGGCTTCGGCCGGCCGTCCATTGCATCGGCGGCGCCCCATGACGATCCCCGCGGAATGGCGATACGCATTCTGCGGGGATTTACGCTATCCAAATCACATACTCGGGCAACCCAATACCTGGGCAACCACATGCCCGGGCAACCACATATTCGAACAACCAAGGAGTCGGAGGACATGGCGAAACACAAGACGTCCCGAAGCAGGGCGTCCGACCGCCTCATCACCGTGGCGGCGATGCTGCTCATCCTCGCCGGCATCGGCGTGTTCTCCTACCCGATCCTCGCCGACCTGCTCTCCACGCGGCAGCATGACCAGGTCATCGCCGACTACAGTGGCACGGCCTCCACCATGTCGGCCGCCGAAAAAGCGAAGCAGCTCAAGCTGGCGCGCGAATACAACGACAATCTTTCCGGCGAGCCGCTGCACGATCCGTTCGTGCCCGGCAGCGGCTACGCGTTGCCGCAGAACTACACCGACGTGCTCAACATCAACGGCGACGGCGTGATGGGCACCATCAGCATCCCCAAACTCAAACTCAACCTGCCCATCTACCACGGCACCGACGACGAGACCCTCGCCAAAGGCATCGGCCACATGCGGCAGACCGCACTGCCCATCGGCGGCAAAGGCAACCGCAGCGTGCTCACCGGGCATCGCGGGCTGCCCGACGCGGAACTGTTCACCCGGCTCGACGAGCTGAAGAAGGGCGACGTCTTCCTCATCGGCGTGCTCGACGAGACCCACGCCTATAAGGTCGTGGACATCCGGGTGGTGAAGCCCGACGAACTCTCTTCGATTCGCGCCATCAAGGGGCGCGACCTCGTCACGCTCGTCACCTGCACGCCCTACGGCATCAACACGCACCGTCTGCTCGTCACCGGCGAGCGCACCGCCTACCATCCCAGCCAGAGGAAGGAGCCCGTCGTGTCGTTCTCGCCCACCTCGCCCGACACCTGGTTCCGGTTCGGCGGCATCGCGGCCGCGGCCACGCTGCTGGCCATCGGCGGCGCGCGCTGGTGGCGGGGCCGGCGGAACTGCCCTGCAAAGGAGGCATAACCATGACACAAGAATTCACGCCGATGCAGATTGCGATGCTGCAGCAGCTTCCCGTGGTCCGCAAGGTCAACGCCACGCGCATCCAATACACCGACGCGTTCCGCAGGGAGTTCCTGCTGCGTGACAGACGCGGCGAGTCGCCGACCGTGATATTCCGTTCCGTCGGCCTCGGTCCCGAGGTCATCGGACACAAGCGCATCGAGCGGTGCACCCGGCGGTGGCGCGACACCGCCGATGCCATCCTGGCCAGAGGGGGAAAGCCCGTGTGGGGCGATGACGCGGACGGCTCCGAGGGGGCCGGCGGCGCGGACGTCACCGACTTCCTGAAGTTTCTGGACGACATGCCGCGCAGCGAATCCGACAGCGTGCTCTCCGAGATGATGATCATCATCAACGGGCGTCGCATCGCGCGATTGGAGAAGGAGGTCGAGAGACTCACCAGGATCGTTCATGACATGGAGGGGGCGACGTGGGATGACGGGACCGGCGAGAACGCGGAATAGAACGGTCTAATCCTTGTGGCACCATGATGTGTACATACGTACATATTCATTATCGCGACCTGAGGAGAAACGCCCATGGGCAATCTGCTGCTCGCCGTCATCTACGTGGCCTTCATCAGTCTCGGCCTGCCCGACGCCGTGCTCGGCTCGGCATGGCCGGTCATGTACCACCAGTTCGCCGTGCCGGTCTCATACGCCGGCGTCGTGTCCATGATCATCAGCGCCGGCACCATCGTGTCGTCGCTGATGAGCGACCGGCTCACCCTGAAGCTCGGCGCCGGCAGGATCACCGCCATCAGCGTGGCCATGACGGCCGTCTCGCTCGGCGGATTCTCGTTCTCCTCGCAGTTCTGGATGCTGTGCCTGTGGGCCATACCCTACGGTCTCGGCGCCGGCGGCGTGGACGCCGCGCTCAACAACTACGTGGCCCTGCACTACGCGAGCCGTCACATGAGCTGGCTGCACTGCATGTGGGGCCTCGGCGCCACCGCCGGCCCGTACATCATGGGATTCGCCCTCACCCGAGACTTCGGGTGGAACAACGGCTACCGGTGGATCTCCATCCTGCAGATCGTGCTCACCGCGCTGATCGTGCTCAGCCTGCCGCTGTGGAAGGCGCGTTCGGGGGTCTCGGCCGGCGGTGGTGATGGCGCCGATGTCGGCGCCGATGACGGGACCGGCGAGGCCGGCGCCGCCGATGCCGGACGCAGGCCGCTCGGCCTGTTCGGCGTGCTCTCCATTCCCGGCGCGAAATCCATCCTCATCATGTTCTTCTGCTACTGCGGCCTCGAACTGACCGCAGGGCTCTGGGCGGCGAGCTACATGGTGCTTGACCGCGGCGTCGGCGCCGACCAGGCCGCCGCATGGGCGAGCCTGTTCTATCTGGGCATCACCGCCGGTCGCGCCATCAGCGGCTTCATGACCATGCGGTTCGACGATCCGACCATGATCCGCATCGGCCAGGCGATCATCGCCGTCGGCGTCGTCGTCATTGCCCTGCCGTTCGGCGGCACCATGACGCCGCTCGTCGGCCTCGTCCTCATCGGCCTCGGATGCGCGCCCACCTACCCGTGCATGATTCATTCCACGCCCGCGTATTTCGGCGCCGACAAGTCGCAGGCCATCATCGGCGTGCAGATGGCCACCGCCTATCTCGGCAGCCTCTCCGCGCCGCCGCTGTTCGGTCTCATCGCCAACCACGTCTCCATCGGCCTGTTCCCCGTCTACCTCGGCGTGATCCTCGTGCTCATGGTGCTCATGCATGAGAATCTTCGCCGTGTGCACGCTCACCAGAGCGAAAAACAGCCGGAAGCTGCCGGCGACGGCGAAAAAACGCGGTAGTGTTGGAACGGAATGATAACGGAACGGCTGCTATGGCAGCAGCCGGACGCCCGCGAACCCGTCGGCGTCGACATTCAGACCGAGGAGGAAAACCATGATTGAAACCGCACAGGCCTTCGGCATCGACATCGGCGGTTCCGGCATCAAGGGCGCGCCCGTCGACCTCAAGGAGGGCAAGTTCGCGGCGGAACGCCTGCGCATCCCCACGCCCGAGGTCTCCACACCGGACGCCGTGGCGGCGATTGTCAAGGAGATCCTCGACCACTACGAGGTCGAGGACGGCACTCCCATCGGCGTGGCGTTCCCCGCTCCCGTCAAGCCCGGCCGCCCGCTGAACTTCATGGCCAACCTCGACCAGTCCTGGGTGGGCGTCGACATCAACAGGCTGCTCAGCGAGAAGACCGGCCGCGAGGTGCATGTGGTCAACGACGCCGACGCCGCCGGCCTCGCCGAAGCCCAGTACGGCGCCGCCAAGGGCAACAAGGGCCTCGTCATCGCCACCACGCTCGGCACCGGCATCGGCACCGCGCTCATCATGAACGGCGTGCTCGTGCCGAACACCGAGCTCGGCCACCTCATCCTCGACGGCAAGGACGCCGAGAAGTATGCCGCCGACTCCGCGCGTTCGCGCAAGGAGCTCTCGTGGAAGAAGTGGGGCGCCCGCCTCACCAAGTACTACCGTCTGCTCGAGCACTACTTCAGCCCCGACATCTTCGTCGTCGGCGGCGGCGTGAGCAAGAAGCACGAGAAGTTCTTCCCCTACATCGAGGTCGAAACCCCGATGGTGCCGGCCACGCTGCTCAACGCCGCCGGCATCGTGGGCGCCGCCTACTTCGCCAGCACCCAGATGGGCAAGTAGCGGAAGCCGCCGGGGAAGCGGCGTCCGCTACCACACGAACCAGGACCTCACGGCGTAATACGCCGTGGGGTTCGTTCGTATCAGGGGGCTGACCTTGCTCGGCACGAACGTGCCGGCGATGGTCATGAGCATCGTGGCGAACACCAGCGCCACCACCACGCACACCGCGATGCGCGCGAGCCGCGCCTGACTGGTGGAGAACAGGAACCGGCGGTTCGCCGACCATTCGAATATCGCCGGAATCGTCATCGCCGCGACCAGCGAGAACAGCCAGCCGAAATCGCTCACATACCGCCAGTCGAGGCCTCCCTTGTAGGCGACGAACACCAGCTCCAGCACGCCCAGCGCCAGCAGCGAGCAGGCCAGGCCCCAGATGCGGTGGCGCATCAGCGTCCGACGCATCGCGGGCAGGGCGGCGATCAGCAGGCAGGCGGGCATGAACCACAGGAAGCCGCATATCATGCGTTCCGTGTACTGCCACGGCTCCACATGCGTGAAGGGCACGTCCAGCCACGGGAACGAGTCGATGAGCCGCGGCGGCTGGAACAGGTAATAGCCCAATATCTGCGGCAGCACGGAAAGCGGCTCGCGGTAGCGCGTCAGGTCGGTGACGGTGAGCTGGTAGTCGTTGCCGAAATCCAACGGCGAGCCGAAACGCCAGAGATTGTAGGCGAACAACGCGGCGAACACGGCCGCAGCCGGCAGCATCGCCGCAAGGTCGGCCCGCCATGTGGCCCACAGGCCACGGCGGGGCCACGGCAGCAGGCGCATGCGGCGGGGGAGCAGCGCGCCGAGGAAGCGCAGCATGCGGCCGGCGCGGATCTCGTCGGCGAAGATCGGCAGGAACAGCAGCGCCGAGAAGATGAACGTGGCGCGGCAGCCCAGCGTCAGCGCGATGCACAGCGACCCGAACGCCACACGCCGAAGGTCGATGCGGATCCCATCGGCCTCGCGGTCGGCGGTCAGGGCCGGGTCGTTGATGGTCCAGGTGCGCCAACGCGGCCTGTCGTTGTTATCGCCATTGCTGTCGCCGTCGTCGTCGCCGCCGGGCATGCGGACGCGGCGGGCGCTCAGCCAAAGCCACAATCCCAGGGCGGTGAACATCAGGGCCGAGGACGGCGCCAGCTCGTAGAACGTGGGGCGCAGCCACAGGAACCACGCGTTCGACCCGCAGGCGAACACGACCAGCAGCAGGATGACCACGCCGACGCTGATGGTGGGGAAGAACCGGTCGATGATGCGGATCACCAGCAGCAGGCTGAAGATGAGGAACCCGAACAGGAATACGGCTGTGGCCACCGACGTCGGCAGCCATGCGCCGCCCTCGATCCACAACGACGTGACGGCCCGATATGGCAGGAACAGCAGCACCGACGGCACCACGCCGAAATACGTGTACCAATGGCCATTGAAGAACACATGATCCCAGTAGATGTCGCCCACGCCCTGGGAGAGCAGCCGGTCGCGCGTGGCCACATCATACGGGTTGGCGGCGTCGAGCAGCGCCTGCGGCACGGGAAGGTCGAGCCACGGCCGGCCGTGCAGCAGCGAATCGGCGACCTGCGCATACTGGTTGAAGTCATACACATATGAATACGGCTGGTGGAACGTCTCGGAGGAGGCGGACCATATCGCGTTACACACCGTGAAGGCGAACATCGCGGCGAACGGCACGATGATCGCCGCGAAGGCGATGCGCTGCCTGCGGCTATGCGTATTCAACGCGATGCGGTAGAGCCTCGACCGGGGCCGGAGCATCGCGAACACGATGGCCACGGCGCTCATGGCCAGAATACGAACCGGGCTGATGCGCAGCGGCGGATGCGCGTTGACCTCCAGGGTGTCGAACGCGAACTGCGCGCCCTGCGTCTCCTGGACCCACACGCGCACGGCCTCGACAGGCCCGTCGCTTGCGCGGTTGCGCAGATAGGTGCTGGGCCTCACATGGCGGTGGAACGAATCATCGGTGCCGGTATGCCATACGCCGTCGGTCGTGCGCGCGTCGACGCGCACATGCAGCGCCCAGTCGAACGGATGACGGTCGTCATGCAGCGCGGCGTCCCTGTTCGTGGCGGAGCCCGGGTCGAAACGGATGTATCGCACGGTCTCGCCGGCGGCCCCTGCGGAATCGGCCAGTCCGCCGACCTCGATGTACGCCTTGGTCGGGTCGTCGACGCGCAGCACGCCGGCGCCGCTGCGGGCCAGTCCCTCGCCCAGCGTCATATGCGGCGACGTCACCGGGGCGGGGGCGCTGATGGCGGTCCAGAACGGCAGATTGAAGCAGACGACTTCAAGAATCAGGATGACGGCCGCCGCCACGCAACCATATCGGTGGTTGGAGAACAAGGAGCGCAGCCAAGGCCGCACGGAAGCGATTCGGGCATTCACGTTACCTTATTGTAAGGGCACCGGTGCGGACGGGGCCCGCGCCCTGCCCGGCCCACGGGGAACGACGGCTGCGCGGACGACCCGGCGGGCGTCCCTCCGGGCGTTCCGCCGCATGTTCTCTTGTGGCATGAAAACGGTGGGGCATGTCGTGATTGATTGTGACAATGGGCGGTATGTCTATGTCATCCTCCTCCCATCGTCATGACCGCAAACGCTCCCGTTATGCGCGTCTGCTGCGTTCCTTCGTCGACCGTACGACAGGGAGGATCAAGGATGCCGCCGGATTCGGCCATATCGAATCCGATCGTGCCGCCGGCCATGGCGGCGATGGCCGCGCCGACGCCGACAGGACGGCGGCCGCGGCCCGTGCCGCCGGCCCCGATGCGGCGGCGAAACGAACGCCGGCGTCGAAGCGGACGTCGGTCCGAACGCCGGCGGGACGCGCGGCGTTCGACGCGTTCCTCGATCACAAGGTCACGTTGAAGCCGCTCGTACGACGCCATGTGCTGCCGAAACTGCCGGGGCTTCCCCCGCATCTTTCCGTCGGCTGGGTGCAGTTCCCCGAAACCGGCGGCGACGGCTACTCGCTCGCCGTGTTCACCGACCGCAACCATTGCGCGCCCATCGCCTTCGTCGACCGTCAGGGCCGCGTATTCGCCGGCACGCAGATCCGTCCCGACGTGCAGCGTGCCGAACCGGTGTTCCTCTTCGCCAAGGAAAGCGAGATCGAAGTGCCGCGCAGCCGCCTCGACGGCCAGGGGCCGATGGGCTCGGACGAGGACGACGGCGAACTCTTCCACGCCCTGCAGGGCGGCATCGTCGGACGCGACGAAACCGGCGAGATGACGTGGCTCGCCTCCTGGCTCAAGGCCGACAACCGATACACGCTCGAACAGATGCGCGCCGACCTGCCGGTGTCGCTGCGCGCCGACCTCGAATTCCGCGACGCCATCGCCATCGCGTTCTTCGCCGCATACCTGCTGCCCACGCTCGACGGCTTCGTCGTCGGATTCGGCGCGGGCAACATCTTCCGCCGCCTTCGCCGCGAGGCCCCCGTAGGCGCCATCCGCCGCAGCATCAAGGACACCTTGCAGGCGCGGGCCCACGGCATGCGCGCCTCCGGACTCGAGGACCACTTCGCCGACCTGATGAACGAGGCCGGCGCGCTCGACACCATCGAAGGGCTCGAGGCCGTGCACGGCGCCGAACCGCTGCACCTCTACTCGTCGCCCTACTCCGGGGCCTACTTCTTCGGCTGGGACTCCAGCCTCGAATTCAGGCCCGCGCTGGCGTCGCTGCGCATCGAAGGCAACCTCAACCGCTTCGCCGCCGTGAGCATGTGGCTCGAACGCAACGCGCGCATCGGCGTATACCCCACGGAAGACACCGTGACGCGCGCGCAGGCCGCCCAGCTCGACCGCGCGCTCCTGCTCAACCCCGCCCTCACCGCACTGCCGTTGGAGGAGGAGCCCGGCGACTCGTTCGACCCCGTGCACGGCGACGGCACGTCCGCGCTCATGGCCATGGTGGACGCCGCCCGCGAGGCCGCGCGGGAAACCGCCATGGGACGGGGATCGCGCGACGCCAACGGCTCCGAATGGGTGTACCGCCAGACGTTCGCTTCACTGGTGAGGAAGCTCCGCCTGCCATACCGCTTCGACGTGGAGTTCCGCTCCAACCTCGCGGAAGGCAACGTCGCCATCGGATTCACCACCGCCGGCACCTCGATGATGCCGTCGACCCGCTACGACGAGAACCGCCGCGAATGGGTCAGGCTCACCGACGCCGAACGCGCCTCGTTCGGCGTGGACTACAACCTGCGCGTCGGCCTCATGCTCGCCGCGCTCGCCTTCGGCGTGGACTCGCATGTGAGCCACGTGTCGCTGCACATCGACTCCATCGGACTCGAGGAGGCGGTCGCCGAGCAGAACTCCGCCATCTCGGCCATGATGAACGAGGCCCTGACCACGTTCGAACGCATGCGTACCGGAAGCATGGGCGGCGGCACGAAGGCCGACCCCAAGGACGGCGACTTCCACGGCAATCCCTCGGCCCAGATGCCGGCCGCCGCGGAGACGATAGCCACCACGGATGCGCCGTCCCACACGGAGCCGTCGTCCATGGGGGAGACTCCGACGGCCGCCGACCCGTCATCCGGCATCGATCCGTCGGCCGTGGAATCGTCGGGCGTCTCCGGAACGTCGGGCGTCTCCGAGACGTCGTCGAATCCCGAAGGAACGACGGACGCCGCCGACGGCGAGTCCGTCGACCGGGCCTTCGAAGACCTCATGCAGGGCATGGACCTCGACGAAATGGCGTTCTCGCTGTCGCCGGACGATATGGACGGCGAAAACGGCGGCGGCTTCCCCGACGGATACGGTGACGGCTTCGCCGGCGACTACGGCGACGATTACGACGGCGAGGCGGCCGGCGACGCCATGGCCGCCGACGGCGACGTGGCGCAGGACGACCCCATCGCCGCATTGCGGCGCAACCCCACCGTGCGCAACCTCGTCACCGTGACGTTCGACCGTGACATGTTCCTCGACCATGTGCGCTCGCTCGGACTGGGCGAGCCGCGCAAGGTGTACCGCGACTTCCACGCCGTGATGGACATCGACGGCGCCGGCGCGCTGCAGCCCATCAACGCGGAATTCGACATCCGCGACAACAAGTACTCGCCGCTCGGCTCCCAGGAGGAGCCCGAGCTGAGCGACCAGCACTTCAGCCGGCCGCTGTCGACCGTGCTGGGGGCCAAGGACGCGCTCGGCCTCTCCATCCAAAGGGCCGACGTGCTGCAGCACGCCGTCAACGAATTCCATCGACTCGCCGACGATACGGGCTCCTCGGTCGACAAGGCGAGGCGTGCGATGGAGGTGATCCAGCGCATCGCCGACCCCGAACTGTTCGACATCGCCTCCGACGTGACCAGCGCGCTGATCGACGGCAGGGACACCCCGGACGCCAAGTTCACGCTCACCGACAGACTGGACGCCGAACGCGTGAAGGCCCGCGACCTGCTGTTCGGCGGGCAGCCGCAGAAGGCCGTGGAGGTGGCCGAGTCCGCCGTCGCCGACCTGGACTCGCTGTTCGCCGGCTCCGGCGGCGTGCCACGCTACTTCAACTCGTATGCCGAACGCGTGGTCTACAACCGGCTGTTCGCCACGCCCGACGAACGCACGCTGCTCATCCCCGACAACCTGTTCTACGCGCATATGGAACTCGCCGACGTGCGCGCCCAGCTCGAGGGGCCGGAGAAGGCGCTGCCGCATCTCAACGCCATGGTGTCGTACGCGCCGGCCTACCCGCTCTCGCACCTGCGGCTCTCCATCCAGCTCGCCCGGGCGCAGGACTGGGATTCGGCACGCGCCGCATGCCTCAACGCGCTGCGCGTGGCGCTCGACCGGGACGACGCCGCATTCGCCTACTACCGCCTCGCCTATGCGGAATGGATGCGCGACGAATTCGACGTGGCGGCCGCCGCCTACCTGATGAGCGACTACATCAGCTCCGGTGCCGTGCCCGCGCTGGAAGGCGAATTCAACGAGCTCATGGCCCGCGCGCGCTCGCAGTGCATCCCCGTGCCGCAGAACGTGGACGACGCCAAGCGGGTGCTGGCCGAGCACGACCTGCCCGTGTGGCCGGCTCCGGAAACGCTGTCGATCGTGCGCGACGCGGCCCGCATGTGCGTGGACAACGCGCTGTTCGTGCCCGCGCGTACATTGTCGATGGCCGCGGCCCGCATGGACGAGCACGACGGGCTTGACGCCATACAGATTCAGTTCCTCCGTTCGCTGAACAACTGAGTTCGGAGTTCGCCGAACACCGAGCCGGTTGGCGACCGAGTTCGCCGAACAACCGAGTCTGCCGAACAACCGAGAGAAAACAGGGAAACATCGAGATCATGAGCGCACACAAGACCACCGACTCCGCCGACCAGCTCGCCTGGGACTTCGACGGCACGGGCGACGTCACCGAAGACACGACGCTCGCCTCATACGAGCCCGGCTCCGCGCAGTGGGTGGCCGCATTGGGCGCCACCGACGCCGACGCCCTGCGGCTCGACGGACTCGACGTCGCCGCCATGCGTTCCGACGACGCCGCACGCCTGTGGACCAAGGTGGCCGCTTGGGTGGAGTCCGACCAGATCGCCTACTACATCGACGACGCGCCCACCTCGTCGGACGCCGCCTACGACGCGCGTCTGCGCTGCCTGCAGCGGCTCGAGGCCGCGTTCCCCACGCTCGACTCGCCGCAGTCGCCCACCCATCGCGTCGGCGGCACGTTCTCCAACGACTTCGCGTCGGTGCGGCATCCCTCGCGCATGATGAGCCTCGACGACGTGTTCAGCATCGAGGAACTGCGCGACTGGTACGATTCCGTGATCCGCGACCTCGACTGGCCGGAGGGCAGGCCGCTGCCCATGACCTGCGAGGTCAAGATCGACGGCCTCGCATTGAACATCATCTACCGCAACGGCGTGCTCGAACAGGGCCTGACGCGAGGCGACGGCGTGACCGGCGAGGACATCACCATGAACGCGCGCACCATCGCCAACATCCCGCAGAACCTCGGCGGCCCCGCCGACGACATCCCCGACATGGTGGAGGTGCGCGGCGAGGTGTTCATGCGCTTCGACGACTTCAAGGCGCTCAACGAACGCCAGGAGGAGGCGGGGCGGCCGCCGTTCGCCAACCCGCGCAACGCCGCCGCCGGCTCGCTGCGCCAGAAGGACCCGCGCATCACCGCCACGAGGCGGCTCACGTTCTACGCGCACGGCATCGGCACGCTCGACTGGGGCGCCGACCATCCGCGCGGCACCCACGACGTGGTGCACAACCAGTCCGAGGCGTACGAACTGTATACGAAATGGGGCGTGCCCGTCTCGCCGCACAACCGCGAGGTCACGTCGTTCGACGAGATCCTCGACATGATCGACTACTACGGCGAGCACCGCGACGACATCGAGCACGCGCTCGACGGCATCGTCGTGAAGGTCGACGACCTGGCGCTGCAGCGGCGCCTCGGCGCAACCTCGCGTGCGCCGCGCTGGGCCATCGCCTACAAATACCCGCCCGAGGAGGTCAACACCGAACTGCTCGACATCACCGTGCAGGTGGGCCGCACCGGCCGCGTGACCCCCGTGGCCGTATTGAAGCCCGTGTACGTGGCCGGCTCCACCGTGGCCCGCACCACGTTGCACAACCCGTTCGAGGTCAAGCGCAAGGGCGTGCTCATCGGCGACACCGTGATCGTGCGCAAGGCCGGCGACGTAATCCCCGAGCTCGTCGGCCCCGTGCTGGAACGCCGCAAGGGTCGGGAACACGAGCTGCGCGAGTTCGTGATGCCCGAGCACTGCCCCAGCTGCGGCTCGAGGCTCGCCCCCGCCAAGGAGGGCGACAAGGACATCCGCTGCCTCAACATGGCATGCCCGGCGCAGCTGACCGAACGCATCATCAACCTCGCCTCGCGCAAGGCGTTCGACATCGAGCATCTCGGCGACCAGAGCGCCATCGCTCTGACCAACCCCGAGGAGAACCGACCCGACACGGTGGACACCTACGACCCGAGTCGTCACGAGATCCTCGTCGGACCGGGGGAGGAACCCAAGCCGTACGAGCCGCCGGCGGGATTGCATCTGCCCGAACGCCAGCAACCGGTGTTGACCAGCGAGGCCGGCGTGTTCGACCTCGCCGTCGATGCGCTGCGCGACGTGTACGTGTGGCGTGAGATTCCCATCATCGAGGTGCGCGAGGGCGTGAGCGCGAAGACCGGCAAGCCGACCAAGAAGCGCAAGCGTCTCGGCGGTTCCGGTCTGTGGTATCGCACGCCGGCGTTCTGGACAGCCCCCACCGACGCGAAGAAGGCCAACGACAGGACCCCGGCCGAGGAGATCCGTGCCGACTATCCGGACTACGCCGTGCCCGCCGACGCGGTGATCGTGGACCATAGGACCCGCAAGGTTCGTGGCGGCGGCATGGTCGAACAGCCGGTGTATGTGCGCCCCGGCGAGAACACGCGCAAGATGCTCGAGGAGATCGAGAAGGCCAAGCACACGGACCTGTGGCGCGTGCTCGTGGCGTTGTCCATCCGCCGTCTCGGCCCGCCCACCGCGCGCCTCATCGCCAACCAGTTCGGCTCGTTGGACGCCATCGAGGCGGCGAGCGCGGAGGAGCTTTCCGAAATCGACGGCATCGGGCCGGAGATCGCCGAATCCATCGTGCAGTGGTTCACGGCCGCCCGCCGGCCAGACGACTGGCGTGGAAGGATCCTCGACGCATGGAAGGCCGCCGGCGTGGGCATGGTGGCCGAAACGAACGATACGCCGCAGACGCTCGACGGCATGACCGTCGTCGTCACCGGCTCGTTGGAGGGCTTCAGCCGGGACTCCGCGAAGGAGGCCATCATCGCGCATGGTGGCAAGGCGGCGGGTTCGGTGAGCAAGAAGACCACGTACGTGGTGGTCGGCGCCAACGCCGGCTCCAAGGCCGCCAAGGCCGAGACGCTGGGCATCCCCATGCTTGACGAGACCCAGTTCGCCCGGCTGCTGGAGACCGGCGAACTGGGGGAGAGGACGGAGTCCGAGTAGCGGCTACTTCATCAGCTGTTCGGCGATGGACTTGAATTCGGCGGCGAGCGGGGTGTCGGCGAGCGTGCCGTCGTCGTTCAGCACTACGGGGCGGCCGGCCTCGCCGTCGATGCGCACCTCGGGTTCGAGCGGCAGCGTGCCCAGCAGCGGCACGTCGTGCTTGAGGTCCTTGGTGAGCTGTTCGGAGACGCGCCGGCCGCCGCCCTCGCCGAAGATGCGCAGCTTCTCGCCGTTGTGCTCGTAGTAGCTCATGTTCTCGATGACGCCGCGCACCTTCATCGGCACCTGCAGGGCCACGAGGCCGGCGCGCACCGCCACGTCGGAGGCGCTCGGCTGCGGCGTGGTCACCACCACGAGCTCCGCGTTCGGCAGCGCCTGCGCCACCGAGATCGCCATGTCGCCGGTGCCGGGCGCCAGGTCGAGCAGCAGCACGTCCGGCTCGCCCCACCACACGTCGGAGAGGAACTGTTCGAGCGAACGCTGGAGCCTCGGCCCGCGCCACAGGATCGCGCGGTCGGCGCCGGCGAACATGCCGATGGAGATGAGCTTGACGCCCCACGACGTCACCGGCATGAGCATGCCGTTGAGATTCGTCGGATGGTCGTGCGTGCCGAACAGCGCGGGCAGCGAGAAGCCGTAGATGTCCGCGTCGATCGCGGCGGTGTCGTAGCCGAGCGCCGCGAACGTGGCGGCGAGGTTCGCCGTCACCGACGACTTGCCCACGCCGCCCTTGCCGGAGGCGATGGCGAAGATGCGGGTCTTCGTGCCCGGCTTGGTGAACGGGTTCTGCTTGCGTTCCGCCTTGAGGTCGTTGACCAGGCCGGTCAGCTTCGACTGGCTCATCGACGCCACGTCGATGTGCGGCACCAGCTTCGCCGCCGGATACGACGTCACCGCCTCGTTGATCTTGTCGATGATGGTCTGCGTCAGTGGGCAGCCCTCCACGGTGAGTTCCACCTTCACCGTCACGTCCACGATGGAACGGCCCGAATCGATGACGTCGCGCGGCACCGCCTCGATGCCGACGATCATGCCGAGGTCGGTGATGGACTTGCCCAGCTCCGGGTCGATGACGCGGCTCAGCCGGTCATGCACGTTCCGCTCGATCACATCGGTCATTCCCACCTGGTTCGCAGCCGCCATATCGTCCTTTCGTACGCCGAACGCCAATCCCGATCGCCAATCGTCGTGGGTCGCAATCGTTGCAGGTCGTATCCGTCTATTCGTGTCATTGACACTGTACCGTGAAGTCGTCCGGCGTGCCAGAGAAACCGGACATGGAAAACGAAATATGATGGGCGTGAATCCGTTTGCAGCGACACGAAAACGAGGTAACGATGCCGCAGTTCACGCCACTTCCGGCCCATCCCATCATCGAACGATACGACGGCACGTCCTCGGACGGCACGCGGGTGCATGTCGTCTACATGGAACAGACGACGGCGGACGTGGCGTTCGCGCTGGTGTTCCCCGATCATCTGCATGACGATGCCGGTCGCGACGATGCCGGCGGCATGGGTGGCGGCATCGTCGGTGAAGCCGGTGATGTCGCGGAGGGCATGGAACCGCCGCGCATTGTGCACTGGGGGCGGCCGTTGCCGGGCGTCGGACGCAAGGTCGTGCTGCTCGGCGCCTACGACGCATTGAAACCGCAGCGTGTCTCCGGCGCGCTGAGCGAGACGCCGTGGCCGAGCATCCTGCCCACGCAGGCCGAATCATGGCTGGGCAAACCGCGAATCGTCGTCCGACGAGACGGCGTGGAACTCTTCTGCCGATTCGCCGTCACCGGTGTGGCGGCGGCCGTCGACGGCGACACCGCGGCGGTGGACGTCGCCATGCGGGACGCCGAACAGGGCGTGCAGGTCGTCTGGCGGGCCGAACTCGAACCCAGTGGACTCGTCCGGCAGCGTGCCGAGATGCGCAATCTCCCTGCCGGGAATACCACCGACGGAACCGCTTGCGCATCACCGCTGGAGGTCGGCGGCATCGAACTCGGATTCCCCATCCCCGAAACCGCCTCCGAAATCCTCACCGCCACCGGCCACCACCTGCGCGAACGCTCGCCGCAACGCCAGCCGCTGACCATCGGCCGGTTCGAAAAGAACTCGCTCGCCGGCCGCCCCGACTTCGACGCCTCCCTGCTGCTCACCGCCGGCACACCCGGATTCGGCTTCGAACACGGCGAAGCGTACGCCGTGCACGTCGGGTGGAGCGGCAACTCCACCCTCTCCGCCGAACGCCTGCCCTACACCACCGGCATCATCGGCGGCGGTGAACTCCTCTCCGGCGGCGAAATCACCCTCGATGCCGGCGAAAACTACACGACCCCATGGGTCTACGGCTCATACGGCGACGGACTCAACGAGATCGCCGCACGATTCCACCATCATCTGCGCGCACTGCATCCGAACCTCAGCGCCAAGCCACGGCCCGTCATCCTCAACACCTGGGAGGCCGTGTACTTCGGGCAGAACTACGACACCTTGGCCGCGCTCGCCGACAAGGCCGCGGAAATCGGCGTGGAACGATTCGTCGTCGACGACGGCTGGTTCGGCTCCCGACGCGACGACACATCCGGCCTCGGCGACTGGCAGATCGCGAAATCGGTCTGGCCCGACGGCGAGAAAAGCCTCAAGGCGCTCGCCGACCACGTGCACGGCCTCGGCATGGAATTCGGCCTGTGGTTCGAGCCGGAGATGGTCAACCCCGATTCCGACGTCGCCCGCGAACACCCCGACTGGATGCTTGCGCCCACGCCGAACCGGGTGCCGATGGAAGGACGCAGCCAGCAGGTGCTCGACCTGACCAATCCGGATGCGTCCGCCTATATTCTCGGCAGCATCGATGCGCTGGTGAACGACCTCGGCATCGACTACATCAAATGGGACCACAACAAGCTCGTCACCGAGGCCGCAAGCCCGGTTCATGGCTACCGTCCCGCCGTGCATGCGCAGACCATGGCCGTATACGATATCTGGCGCACGCTCAAGGAACGCCATCCCGGACTCGAGATCGAAAGCTGCTCGTCGGGCGGCGGACGCGTGGACCTCGGCATCCTCGAATACGCGGACCGCATCTGGGCGTCCGACTGCGTGGACCCCGTCGAACGCGCCGACATCCAGCGCTACACATCGCTGCTCGTACCGCCCGAGATGATCGGCGCGCACGTGGGCGCCAGCCCCGCGCACTCCACCGGCCGCGCCACGACGCAGACCATGCGCATGGCCATGGCGTTCCTCGGCCACCTCGGCGTCGAATGGAACCTGCTCGATCAGCCGCAGCAGGACCTCGACCTGCTGGCCGAATGGATAGCCGAATTCAAGAAGCATCGCGAATGGTTCGCCATCGACACCATGGTGCACGCCGACAGCGCCGACCCGTCCGTGCGGCTCGACGGCGTGGTCAAGCCCGACCGTTCCGCCGCCATCTACCGGTTCACGCAGCTGACCACGTCGGCCACCTATCCCGTCGCGCCGATGCACGTGCCCGGCCTCGACCCCGCGAAGAACTACCTGCTCCAGCCCGTGCCGGTGAACGTCGACATCTCGGCGATATCCAACGGCCAGACGCCGCTCGGCTGGTGGAACGCCGACGGCATCACGCTCTCCGGCGCACAGCTCGCATCGTATGGACTGCGCATGCCAAGTCTCGACCCCGCCAACGCGGTGCTGTTCTGGGCCATCGAGGTGTGAGAGAACGACATCAGCGAATCATCGTCGTCACGGTGTTCGGCGTCCTGCCGCCGCGATTGAGGAACGACCGTAGCCGGCAGCGCAGCAGGATTCGCCGACCTTCCTCGGTGTGCGTGTCGATGATCGTGCAGCCGGCCCAACGCCGTTGCAGACTTCTCCGCAACACTTCGACGTCCCGCCTGCGTCGGGCGAATATGGCCGGACATGGCAGACTCACGCCATACTCGCGCACGCCCCACTCCCGCCCGACGATCACATACCTCGGATTATCGATAGGGGAGAGAAGTTCCGCCATGGTTTCGGCGAAGACGACCTGCTCGCGCCGCGTGCCGCCGACGGCCATGCATCGCAACGCTGTCCGCTCGTCATCCAAACCGGGAGCCGGCACATCCTCGATCGTCACGAACATCCGGTCGCCGATGCCGGTCCGTTCTCCATCGGCCGTAATACCGGGCAAAATTCCGGTCGACACATCGGACGATATCGCGCCGACGCCACGCAGCGCATCGAGCACCGCACACGACAGCGCGAACAACGATTGCCTCGGCACCATGACGGCCCGCCAACGCATGACCGCCCGTCCTATCGGTACCAGCGCCATCGCACCGCATATGAGCATCGTAGGCCAGAATCCGAAATTCGCGCCGGAACGGGCCGAGGAACGCGCCATGCCCGTCGCGACGTTCACCATCAACCCCACAACCTGCGACAACATGGCATACACAAGAATCTCGCCCAACGGCAGCAACAGCAGCGCCCGTGGCGGCGCAATCGGCCGGACCGATTGCACGGCCTGCGAAACCCGGCCGTCCGTATCGTCTACCGCGTTCCGCCATAGTTCGGCGGTCCGTGCACGATTCGCGCTTCGTCGCAGCATCACCGCATTGATGCGCGCGATGCCATCATGGTCGTATGGCGGCGTGAACACGCCCAGCCGGTCGATGCCGCTTTCCACACTGCGCGACACATACGACGGTCCGAGAAAACAGTCGAACCGACGACGCAGCATCGCGAAATCATCGCCGTGAATGGTCGAATCATCCGGCGGGTCAAGCCATCGCATCGTCTGCTCGCCGACGTCACTGAACGTCAGATGTTCGGGCTCCACGGCCGCCAGATGCCAGATGTTCGCCACCTTGCCCGGGTCGGCGGCCAGAGCGCGAATCGCGCGGCCTCGCATCTGATTGGTCAGCATGAACGAACCGACCGTGCTGGCCAGCACCAGCGTGTTGACGCTCGGCGAATCCCAGCCCTCACCCAGCAGCGACTTCGTGCCGACCAGCACATGCAGCAGCCCCGTCTCGACCAGTTCGGTAACGACGGCGGTCTTCACGCCATTCGACGAACCCAGGTCGACCTCGCAATACCGTTCGTCCGGCAGCGGACGATATGCGGGCATTACGCCGCGCAAGGACGCCAGCCGGTCGATATCGTCGGTCAGGCTCGCCGGCATGATGGTCAGACTGCCGGAGACGGCGCCGACCATCGGTATGAAATCGTTCGCCGGATCGGCCGGATCGGCCTTTGCATCCGCGATTGCCATATCCGAGCTGGCCATGTGCGGAGCCGCAGTGTTCAAGGCCGTTGCCCCTGAGACGGCACTCGCCGCCGTCGCATCCACCGTCCGGCGAATCGTCTCGAAAATCGGCACCAGTCCCATCGAGGTGATCGGCCCGTCGTCGCCGATGCGGCGCTTCTCGTCGGCGCGAATGTAGTCGGTCAGCACCAACATCCGCAGCCGTCCGCCCATCGACGTGCTCTCATGGCGGACGATGCGGCCTATGGACTCGAGTTTTCCGGCCGACGACACCAGCCGCCGGGTCAGCCCGTCATTGTCCAACAGGCAGACGCGGCCACGGTCGGTCATACCGAGGCGGGTCAGCTCGTGTTTGAGACGGTCCGACAACGACTTGCCGAACAGTTCCGGCGTGCCGACGATGAATCGGAACGCCCGCTGCGCGTACGCCATACGATACCGCGGCAGCATGCGTTTCGTTGTGACCAGACGAATCAGCCGCTTCGGCGGAACCATGCCGTCACGACGGTCCATCAGCACCAACAGCGCAAGATAATCGTCGGGATGGCTGTACAACGACGGCGGCACATGCTGCTGCCTGCCGTCGGCCGCGATACCGGCCACGGCGACGGCCTTCGCAAACAGATCGCCGTCCACGATCCGCCGCACGGCATCGCCGGCCTTGATGCGGAACCGGCGGATCTCCGCCGTCTCGGCCGGCGTCGGATAACCGAACATCACGAAATCCTGATGCGGGCACAGGTCACCGCTTTTGACCAGTTCCGGAGTGAAGATCTCCTCATCGATATCGCCGCACAATGCAATATATCGTTTCCATTCGTTGGCGTTCGCATCATATGGTGGCGTGGCCGTCAGGGCGATGACGAGGATGTCGTTGTTGACGCGCGGATTGGCACGCAACGCCGCGACGAACGCCTCGAGGATTCGCTGCCACTCGCGACGCAGATGATGCGCCTCGTCAAGACAGATGATTCGCACGCCGGCGTCGACAAGACGGTCGACCAATGCGGCAAGCAGACGGCGCTCGCGGTCCTTCGGGGATTCGGTGGTGGTGCTGGTTGTGTCGGTAGCGTCGTCGATGTTGACGGCATCGCGCTCGCTGACCGCCGCGTGCAGCGCCTGATACGTCACCGAGGTCAGGGCTTTGGGATGGTGAAGGTCGTCGGACACCATGGAACGCAGAAGGGAGGCGTTGTCGTCGGTGGTATCGAGGCCGTTGCCATCGGGATTGATCCGGTTGTCGCCGGTATCGGTGTAAGCGTCGCCGGGCTCGCCATTGCCGGTCTCGTCGTTCGGTTCAAAATTCTCGACGAACCGATTCGTCCATTGATCGGCGATGGCGACGGTGGGGGAGAGCACCAGCGCATTGCCGCCGTGTCGACTCCCATGCCGGCGGATGAGCTCGAGGCCAAGGATGGTCTTGCCGCTGCCGGGAGGCGCCACGATATGAACATGACCGTCGGCGGCATGAGTGCCGGCGGCGTCGAGCACGCGCCGCTGGTAGTCGCGGAACTCGCCACGGAACCGTAATCGCCGCCAGATGTCGTTGTCGTCCATCATCATGCTCCCCGCCGCCCAGCAACTGCCAACTGTCGCAGATTATCACGGCGGGTGGGGCTGTTGAACGATTGCCTGGCACGGAGTCGCGGAATGCCGGGAATCGCGTCCTCTGCCAAGCGCTCTTGGCACGGAGTCGCAAATACGCGACGTCACGTATCCCGTGTCACGGTTCTTCGCCACGGAACGGCGAATGCGCGGCATTATGTATTTCCGTGCCGCATCTTCCCGCCTCTGCGACGCATTCCGGCCCCATGTACGCCCATATCGCGGCGATGTCAAGACTTGACATCGGAATATGGTCAAAACAAGGCAACGATTGGCAACAATTTCCCTGCGAAAAGCCGCAAGCACATACGCTGAAATCAGCCAAACGAAGTGCTGGAATACGAAGCTGTAACGGCGTTTCGCCAAGCTGGATCATCGCATTTCACCGAGCAGAAAGCAGGGAAAAATGACAGACAACAATCTTCCGGTTCTCAATGCCGAGGTCGCCATCGAGAAGGGTCTGACCACTGCGGATGCCGCCAAGCGTCCCATCAAGGTCATCCAGTTCGGCGAGGGCAACTTCCTGCGCGCATTCGTCGACTGGACCATCCAGCAGCTCAACAACAACGACCTGTTCGGCGGCAACGTCGCCATCGTGCAGCCGATCTCCCAGGGCCGCGCCAAGGAGCTCGCCGCCCAGGACAACCTCTACACCGTCGTCCTCGAAGGTCTCAAGAACGGCGAGCAGGTGCAGTCCCGCGAGCTCATCGACTCCATCGGCAAGTCCCTCTCCGCCGTCGGCGACTGGGAGGAGTTCCTTGCCCTGGCCGACGAGCCGGAAGCCAAGATCATCATCTCCAACACCACCGAGGCCGGCATCGCCCTCGACGACTCCGACACCGCCGAGACCGTGCCGCCGAAGAGCTACCCGGCCAAGCTCGTCCACCTGCTCAAGCGCCGCTTCGACAACGGCCTGCCCGGCTTCCTCATCATCCCCTGCGAGCTGATCGCTGACAACGGCGACACCCTCAAGAAGTACCTGCTCGAGCTGGCCGACAAGTTCGGCTACGGCGAGGACTTCAAGGCCTGGCTCGAGAACGACAACAAGTTCTTCAACACGCTCGTCGACCGCATCGTCCCCGGCTACCCGCGCGACCGCGCTGAGGAGCTGTGGAACGAGCTCGGCTACGTCGACAACAACATGGTCAAGGCCGAGCCGTTCCTGCTGTGGGTCGTCTCCGGCGACGCCGAGGCCATCGACGAGGCCCTGCCGGCCAAGAAGCTCGGCATCGACCTGGTCACCCCCGAGTCCGTCAAGCCGTACCGCGAGCGCAAGGTGTTCCTGCTGAACTGCCCGCACACCACGCTCGCCTCCGTGGCCCGTCTGGCCGGCGTCGCCACCGTGGGCGAGGCCATGAACGACGCCGACGTGCGTCCGTTCATCGAGAAGGAGATGCACGAGGAGATCATCCCGGTGCTGTCCCTGCCCGAGGACGAGCTCAACAAGTTCGCCGAGGCCGTGCTGGAGCGCTACGCCAACCCGTTCGTCAAGCACGCGCTCGACGCCATCGGCCTGAACTCCGCCGCCAAGTACGTCACCCGCTGCCTGCCGGTGCTGCTCAACAACGTGAAGGAGGGCCACGGTCTGCCCAAGCGCCTGGTGCTGGCCCTCTCCGGTCTCATCTACACCTACGGCGGTCTGGCCGAGGGCAAGGTCAACATCTCCGATGACCCGGCCGTCGTCGCCAAGTTCGAGGAGGCCGCCAAGAGCGAGAACTACGCGGCGACCATCCTCGCCGACGCCTCCGTGTGGGGACAGGACCTCACCGAGGTCGAGGGCCTGGTCGACGCCGTGGCCGCCAACCTCGAGGCCATCAAGGCCGAGGGCATGCGTCCGCTCATCAAGGCGCTCGCCTGATTCATTCGCCCATGGGAGCGAACAGCTCCCCCGGTCCGATTCCACTGGTTCGGCTCCCCTCCCGACGGAGGGGGAGCCGTCATGCCTGGCATGACCGAGGGGAGCCATCCCATGCATGCACGTTTTATAGGAAGGGCTTTCATCATGGATACGATTCATCTCGATCCGCATGACAAGGTCGCCGTCGCCGCACGCGACCTGAAGAAGGGCGAGGCCGTCAAGGTCGAGGGGCTCGCCGAACCGGTCGTCGCGCTTGAGGACGTCGGCCGCGGCCACAAGATCGCCATCGAGGACATCCCCGAAGGCGAGCAGATCATCAAGTACGGCTATTCCATCGGCCATGCGAAGTGCGACATCGCCAAGGGCTCGTGGGTGCACACGCACAACACGAAGTCGAACCTCGGCCCGGACCTGCAGTACACGTACGATCCGGTGCCGGACGTCGTCAAGCCGGGCAGCAAGCCCAGCGACCTGACGTTCCAGGGCTACCGCCGCTCCACCGGCAAGGTCGGCATCCGCAACGACCTGTACATCGTGCCGGCCGTCGGCTGCATCAACTCGCTGTGCGACAACATCGCCAAGCAGTTCGAGGCCCTGCATCCCGACCGCGGCGCCTTCGACTCCATCATCATCGCGCATCATCCGTACGGCTGCTCCCAGCTGGGCGGCGACCATGAGATGACCAAGCGCATCCTGCAGGACATCGCCATGCATCCGAACGCCGGCGGCGTGCTCGTCGTGGGCCTCGGCTGCGAGAACAACCAGATCCCGCAGTTCAAGTCGGAGATGACCCCGCTCATGGGCTGCTGCGGCACGGACGCCGAGCCGAGCGACGCCGTGGTCAAGGACCTTCAGGAAGGCCTCGTCTACGACCCGCATCGCGTGAAGTTCATGATCTGCCAGCTTGAGGACGACGAGTACGAGACCGCCGCCAAGCTGCTCGAGGAGCTCAACACCGAGGCGCTGAACGACCATCGCGAGCCCATCCCGATCAGCGAGCTGACCGTGGGCGTCAAGTGCGGCGGCTCCGACGGCCTCTCCGGCGTGACCGCCAACCCGCTCGTCGGCAAGTTCGCCGAATGGCTGGCCTCGCAGGGCGGCAAGGTCGTGCTCACCGAGGTGCCCGAGATGTTCGGCGCCGAGCAGGTGCTCATGAGCCAGGCCAAGGACGAGGAGACCTTCGAGGACATCGTCCACCTGATCAAGAACTTCAAGGACTACTTCCGCAAGTACAACCAGCCGATCGGCGAGAACCCGTCGCCGGGCAACAAGGCCGGCGGCATCACCACGCTCGAGGACAAGTCGCTCGGCTGCATCCGCAAGGGCGGCAAGTGCGAGGTCACCGACGTGATCGCCTACGGCCATCAGGCCTCCGAACCGGGTCTGACCCTGCTGCAGGCTCCCGGCAACGACCTGGTCTCCTCTTCCGCGCTGGCCAGCGCCGGCTGCAACATCGTGCTGTTCACCACCGGCCGCGGCAACCCGTACGGCACCTACGTGCCCACGTACAAGGTCGCCACGAACGTGCCGCTCGCCACCAAGCATTCGCGCTGGATCGACTTCAACGCCGGCCGTCTGCTCAGCGAGCACATGGAGGACGTGCTGCCCGACTTCATCGCCAGCGTGATGGCCACCGTCAACGGCGAGCGCAGCACGCGCAACGAGGAGTACGGCATGCACGAGATCGCCATCTTCAAGGACGGCATCACCGAGTAGTCGGGGTCCGGCGTCCGACATCGTCTGGTCGGAACCGCCCTTCGGCCCGTATTCCGTCTGCAGGCGTCCCTGCCGTCTGCAGACGGAATCCCCTCGGACGGCCTGGCCGATGCCTCTTCTCCGAAAACGAGGGGAAGTCGCCTATTCGCATATCTATACCCAATAAAGGAGCGGCCTTCGTTTCCATCTCTTCTTTCCTGTGATCGGTTTGTCAATGTCCCGAAGACGTCACGTCGTCTTCGGGACATTCTCGTATGCGCGTCCATATCGACATGTGAACGCTTACATGTCCATTGAAGTCGTCGCCACGCGTCGCGGGCGACGGAGAAAAACGATATATTGCACGAAAATAAGCCGTTTTTGGCATCCGTTGCGTAAACTCGACAAGAGAAGAAGTCTTGTTTTGATGGAGAAGTAATGAGCAAGGTGACGATTCGCGATGTTGCGAAAGCCGCAGGGGTGTCTCCCTCGACCGTTTCCAGGGCGTTTTCCATGCCCGGCAGGGTCAGTCCGGAGACCACGAAACGTATCTTCCAGGTGGCCGACGAACTCGGCTACCACGGCGTGCCCATCGAATCACGTCCGAGCGTGGGATACAAGGGGCTGGTCGCCATCATCGTCCCCGACATGACCAACCAGTTCTTCACCGACATCATCCGCAGCGTGCAGCGCGAATGCGCCAACCATGGCGTCGGCCTGCTGGTGAGCGAATCGCGCGAGTCGGCGTCCATGGAACGCGTGGCGTTCGACCGGGCCGTCTACTATGCCGACGGCGTCGTGCTCGCCTCCAGCCGCATGCCCGATTCCATGATCCGCAAATGCGCGCAGGTCAAGCCGGTCGTGGTCACCAACCGCATCATCCGCGGCGTGCCATGCGTCATCACCGACGTGGCGCCGGGCATGCGGCAGGCCGTGCGTCATCTCAAGGAGCTTGGATTCGGCAGGGTCACGTATCTCGATGGCCCGGCGCATTCATGGTCGGCCGGCATGTGCTGGAACGCGCTGACGCGCGCCTGCGGCGAGGAGGGCATGAAGATCAAGCGCCAGTGGCCGGGCGTACCGACGGTCGAGGGCGGCTTCCAGGCGGCGAAGGAGTATCTGAAGAACCCCACGGGCGCCGTGATTGCCTACAACGACCTGATGGCCGTGGGTTTCCTCAGCGCGATGCGCCAGAGCGGCTACGAATGCCCGCGCGACTTCTCCGTCATCGGCATCGACGACGATATGGCCGGCAGGCTCGCCGTGCCGCCGCTGACCACCATCCACCGGTCGACCAGACTGGTGGGCGCGCAGGCCGCGCAGACGCTGCTCCAGCGGTTCTCCTCGGGAGGTGCGGACACGTCCGTGCAGAGCACGCCGACGCGTCTGGTCGTGCGCGAAAGCACCGCCCCGCTTGCCGTGTGACCCGTATCGTTCGCCGGTTTTCCGTTGACCGGTAGTGGGTGTAAACATGATGGTTGGAAAAACGTTTGAACCGACCATGATAGGGGACTGACATGCCGCTGCCCACACCGCCGGAGGACTCCGGATACGACCGCGCCACCGCCGACGACCTCGCACGCAGGGCCGGCGCGCAGGACGCCGACTTCCCGATTGCCGACGCCTACGGTGCCCTGCTCGACGAGCACCACGCCTGGGGGCTGCCGTTCAACGGCTACGCCAACGCTGCCGGCTACGGCTATGTGCAGGAGCCGACGCTCGGTGTCGCGCAGGACGGATGGGACTCCCACAAGGCGTTCAAGGAGCTCACGCCCGGCGCGCAGACCATCGTCGTCTACCGCAGCCTCGAGCGCGGCCACGACATCGACCGCGAATCCGCCCGCAACTTCCTCAAGCACGAGCGCGGCATCATCATCCACGGCAACCAGCCGTACTAAATCGCATACGCTGGCATCAGGGGGTTGATACCCGGCTGGGAGTAGTCCGGACGCTGCAATCCCGACGTGACCATGAGAAGAGGACGGGCATTGACGACCCAGACGCAGTCAGAACCGCAGCAGGGCAAGCCGCAATCCAGACGACACGGCAAGATCACCATAGGCAACGCGTTGAGCTATGCCATGGGCGACGTCTACGGCGGCGGCGGACCGACGCTCGCCGGAACCTACCTCGCCGTGTTCTGGACGCACTTCTGCGGATTCGACATCTCCACCGCCCAGGGCATCATCGGCGGCGCGGCCGTCGTCAGCGCCGTTTGCGCCATCCTGTTCGGCCTATTGTCCGAACGGTTCTACCTGTACCGTCTGGGACGCCGGTTCGGCCGGCGACGCTTCTTCATCATGCTGTGTTCGCCGCTCGTGCTGGTCACATTGCTCATGTGGGTGCCGGGGCTGCCGCAGCCGTTGTATTTCGCGCTCTACGTGCTCTACATCGTGCTATTGCAGATGTTCGGCGTCTGCTATGCGGCCCTGCCCGGCGAGATGACCACCGATTTCGCCGGACGATCCATGCTCTCCACGGTGCGGCTGCTGCTCAGCGGCATATCCACGGCGGTCATCCCCATGTTCGCCAGCTGGGTGCTCTCTCATCTCGGCGAGACCAACGCCTACTCGTACCAGCTGTTCGCCACCGTGGTCACCGTGGTGTTCGCCTGCGTCACGTTCGCCAGCTCCCGGCTCACCTGGGAGCTCACGCCCGAGGAGGCGGGATTCGGCGAGGCCGAACTCGCCCGGCGCCGCGCCGCGGCGCATCGGAGGACCCCGCGCGAGATGCTCGCCGCGGCCGGGCGCGTGGTGAGCGAATACGCGTCCACGTTCCGCATCGCCACGTTCCGCATCCACATCACGCTGTATCTTATCTGCCTCACGTTGCAGGACATGTTCACCCAGACGTTCGTGTTCTTCGTGCTCTACGACTGGAACAGGACGGCCGCCTTCGCCTCGCTGCTGCTTTCGCTCGCCATCATCGCCGAGGTGTTCAAGCCGCTGTGGGGCTGGCTGTTCATCCATATCGGACCGAGGAACCTGTACGCCGTATGCTATACGGGCGCGCTCACCGGACTGGCGCTGCTGTTCCTCGCATGGCGCACGGCCGGCGTGCTCTCCGGCGCGGCATGGACCGCGCTCGCCGTCGCCGCGTTCCTTGTCTGGTGCGTGTTCCGCTCGCTCTCCGGCACGCTGCCGTGGCTCATCTTTCCGTTCATCCCCGACGTCGACATGATCGTGACCAAACGCAACCGCGCGTCGATCTTCTCGGGTATCACCACGTTCCTGCGGTTCATCTGCACCGGCGTGGCATCCATAGCCTGCGGCGCGTTCCTCGCGACCACCGGCTTCGAACCGAATCACGCCGGCGGGCAGAGCACCGGCGCCCAGATGGGCATCGCCTTTGTCTGCCTCGGATGGTCCGCCATCGGATTCCTGGTGGCGTTCGTCATCTCGCGTCGTTTCGCGCTCGACCAGCGTGGCGACCTCATGCTGCTGCACGAAATCGACCGTCTCAGGTCCGGCGGTTCGAAGGAAGACGTCGAACCGGAGGTGCGAAAGACGGTCGAAAAACTCACAGGCGTGCCCTACGAGCGGTGCTGGCGGTAGCTTGGATTGGCGCGGATCGGTCCGAATCAGTCCAGATGGAACACCTCACGCAGGTCCTCGCACACGGGGGAGTTGTCGGGATTCGTCTCCATCACCGGCGCCATGAAATCCCACCATTTGCGGTTGATGGGCGTATCGGCCGACTCGGCCCAGCGCGCCTCGTCCTCCACCTCGATGTAACCGAACAGCGTGTTCGTCTCGGCATCGAACGAAATCGTGTAGTTGTGGCCGCCGTATTCGTGGATCATCGCCTTCATCTCAGGCCACAGCTCGTTGTGGCGTCTGGCGTACTCCTCCACCATGCCGGGATAGAGATGCATCTTGAACGTCTTGCGGGTCATCGGTCCTCCTTTGGACTGCGCGTAATCATTCATACGCATCGTAGGCAGCGTGCCGACGGCATATGGCATGCGAAACATATCGGGAATTGACTTCGGGCTTGCCGAAGTTGCGGCAGGCGATGCCGCCGCAGGCCGAGGAAGGTCCACGGCGACGCGTCCGCATCTCGATCCCGGCCGGTTATTCGTGCGCGGTGAAATACACGACGTCCGTGCTGTCGTTGCGACTCAGGAACTCCTTCGTCGTCATATGGAACTCCTGCTTGAAGCAGCGCAGGAAATGCGTGTACGAGGCGAAGCCGCACTGCCGGTACACGTTCTGCGCGCTGCCGTATTCGCGCAGCAGCTCCTTCGACCGCAGCAGACGGCGCTTGAGGATGAACTCATGCAGATTCAATCCCGTGCTCTTCTTGAACTGTCGCGAAAGATAGTACTTGTTGATGAAGAACCGGCTTGCGATATGATCCAGCGAGCAGTCGCCGTCAAGATTCTCGCTCACATACTCCATCACGTTCGTGATGAGCGAGGAGACCGGCTTGTTCACCGGCGCCACATCGGTGCTTGAATCGGCGACCGCCTTGTTCAGCGTCACCATGAAGTTCAGGAACCGCTGTTCGTACTCCAGGTCCTCGCCGTAGCCGTCGCCCGGCTTTTCGTCGAGCGTGGCGAACTCGCGGCGCAGCGCATCCGGATCCATGGTGATCACACGGCTCGCCGGCTTGCCGTTGTTGGAGAAGCAGGCGGTGAGATTCGTGTTCGAGGTCGAACGCGAGGCGAGGAAATCGTCACGCACGTAGATGTACGCGCGCTCGTAGTAGTCGCTCGACTGCCGCACGATGTTGTGCAGGTCGTTGCTGTGCGCGAACGTGACCGTGCCCGGCCCGGTCGTGTACTCCTTGCCGCCGAGATGGAAGACGCCCGTGCCCTGCAGCACGCAGTTGATCTCATGGAAGTCGTGGTAATGCAGCTGGGCGTGCTCCACGACCTGCGAATCGACATGATAGATCTCGAAACGGTCGGAGATCATGGAATTCACGATGACCGCGCGCGGCTGATCCTGATGCGTCATTGCATATGCTCCTGTGTCTGTGTCCGCCATCCCGCGACGAGAGGGGTGGGATGACGGCTGTTGCGGCGGGGCCGCCGTATATATCCATTGTTGATTTCATGGTACCCGTGGAATCAAGGATGGATAGTAATTCAGCAAAACATACGCACTCATTCATATATTCGGTCGGCTGGCGGTCTCTACACTCAACAAGTGATAGACGGACACAATGGAGGTGCCATGATCAATTTCGGAGCGCGCGGACACGACGTGACCGACGCCGATACACCGGAGAAACTCGCCCGCGGACTCGCCGAATACGGCGTTCACAACGTGCAGCTGGCGTTGCCCCGCCAGTTCCCCGACCTCGCCGACGCGAAGAGGATCAACCCCGGCATGGGCTCATACTTCCGCCGCGTGCTGGGGGAGTGCGGCGTCGGCATCGCCGTGCTCGGCTGCTACATCAACATGACCCATCCCGACGACGCCGTGCGCGAGGCGCTGTTGCGGCGGTTCGAGGCATACCTGGCGAACGCGCGGTTCTTCGGCGCGCCCGTGGTCGCCAGCGAGACAGGCTCCGTCGACGCCGATCCCGGCCGGTTCACCGAGGAGAACTTCACCGAGGAGATGTACCAACGCTCGCTGGCGTCAGTGCGACGGCTCGCGGCCGTGGGGGAGCGGTTCGGCACCATTGTGGGCGTGGAGCCCGGCGCGAACCATCCGATCTACGACATCGCCACCACCGAACGGCTGCTTGCCGACGTGGACTCGCCGTATCTCGGCATCGTGTTCGATCCGACCGCGTACACCGCGCCGAACGGCCGGACCGTGCACGACGGCGACCAGGTGGAGGTCACCCGCAAGGCGCTCGAGACGTTCGGCGACCGCATCGTGGCCGTGCATATCGACGACTTCACCGTGGACCCGAACGGCGGCGGGCTGCATCGCTGCAACGTGGACGAGGGCGTGATGGATGTGCGTGGCATCCTCGAGGCCGTCTCCGCGGCCCGCCCGTACATTCCCGTGATTCTCGAGGAGACCCGCGACGAGGCCATCGCCCGCACCGTGCGCCGCTATGGCAGCCTGTGAGGGGACTTCGGGTTCACTCTTTTCCGGAGTGTATGAAGAGTGAATCGGGAAAGTGCCCTGTTGTTCTCTTTGAATGTCGTTTCCGGACATTTTAACCTCATTGACGTTTAAAAAATTGCGGTTTGGACTCACTCTTTTGGGATGTCGAAAAAGAGTGAATCCAACCATCGGATTGAGGGTGGTCCGTTCGTCAACATTTCCGCGAAACAATGCGCTCGGATGCCAATGTCCGCTAGCGTCGGTTTCATGATGAGTGATATGGGCAGAGAAGCCGGTCTGAGGAGTATTCAGCAGCGAATGACCTGCGCCGATGCTGCAGAACGTATGGGGTTCATTCCTACGTTCTCGCATGTTACGGCATTGCAGTGTTTTGGGGTTCAGGTTCCTGACGACTGTAATTTTCCTGCTGATTCTCTGCATATTGCTTTTGCGCAGCGAAAGGCGCGACGATGGTGCAAGGGCATGTACACCCATTACTGGAGTGGCGAATTCCGAGTATTGGCTTGTAATGCAGGATCATTCTTCATAACCGATCCGGCGATGACCTGGGCGCAGATGGCGAACCATGTTGGTGAGGAAGGTCTGATCGTGATTGCCGGTGCCCTGACTTGCCGTGACCCCGTACGTAAGGTTGCGTCTCTTGATGACTTGGAACGGTATGTGCGTGATAATCCTGGGTTTTATGGTCGCAGTAAGTGCAAGGCGGTATTGCCGTTCTTGATTGAGAATTCCGATTCCCCTCCAGAGTCCATTCTGGCCGTATTGATTATGAGAGAAGGGCTGGGGCGTCCCGTGGCGAACTTCAGGATTGAGTTGCCGGATGGTGGATATCGTTTGGCGGACCTTGCCTATCCTGACTTGAAACTCGCCATTGAGTATCAGGGAGCATATCATGCCAATCCCGCGCAGATGAGAATGGATGCCGCTCGGTGGAACCAGCTTCGTGCACTTGGCTGGGAGATTGTGTTCGTCACTGCTGATGATATGCGTACTGAGCGGACGCGATTTCTGATTGTGCAGACGATTCGTGCGATGATGCATCGTCAAGCCGCTTTGCTGAATCTTTCCACCGTGCTGTAATCGGAATTCAATTCACTCTTTTCGCCAGTTGTAAAAGAGTGAATTGGAAATGCACTTTTGTAAACATGAAAATACGGTTTTTGGTTCTTTTTCTTTGGAAAATATGTCCATGTAAACAAATCCAAGTTCACTCTTTGCGGCGCTTGAAAAAGAGTGAACGTGTAAGTATGAAAAACGCTCGCCGGGGAGGAACCGGCGAGCGGAAAATAACCGAGGAGAAGGAAAGGGATGATCCTATAACCGTCGGGGTCGGGCGCGAGGAGGAGATTCGCCTATCCGACGGCCACGGATCGCGCGAGACTGGCGGATACCGTTGAACCGGTGCCGCGGTCGGTGACCGGTTCAACAGCCGGTGCCGGCGTTCGCCAGTCGAAGCCGCAGGAAACCCGCGATGATGGCGGGAGTCCTGCGGCGACGGAGCTAGTCGATGAGGCTCAGGACGTAGTCCTTGATTTCGCCGTCCTTAGCGTTGGCGGTGAAGAGCTCCTTGAAGTGTTCGCCGGCGAAGGCGCCCTTGACGAGTTCGGGGTCGAGGGCCTTGTAGATGTCGACCAGCGGCTTGTAGGCGGCGGCGCGCACGCCGTCGAGGATCTTCTTGTTGCGCTGTTCGGGGACGACGCGGTCCTTCGGGTATCCGGAGCCCGGCTCCTCAAGCCACATCTGCTCGAAGATATACTTGAGCTGCAGTTCCTGACCCCAGCCGTTCTTCAGCGCGAACGGGATGGCCATGGCGTTGCCGTCGTTGATCTGGGCGAAGGTGTAGGCGTCGAGCGGATCCTCGACGTGGCCGCAGATGACGCCGGGGAAGGAGTTGAGGGCCAGCATGGCGCCCTCGCCGGTGCCGCAGCCGGTGACGACGAAGTCGGCGGCGCCGGTGTTGAGCAGGGCGGCGGCGAGGATGCCGTTCTGCACGTAGGTGAGCTGGGCGGCGTCATCGGCGGCGTACATGCCGTAGTTGTCGACGTCGAAGCCCTTCTCGTCGGCGACCTTCTTCAGGGCGCCGTAGATGAGACCGTTCTTGGCGGCCTGCGAGTTCTCGTTGATGAGTGCGATACGCATTGGTGTTTTCCTTTCGTGAGGTGTGGGATGACTGGAGGGGCGGTGCCTGCCTCCCCTCCAGTCAGCTCCGTTGGCAGCTCTTTCCAAGAGGGGAGCCGTCGAATGTCTGGTGCATGTATGGGTAAAACGGCGGCGTGTGGTTTCGGCCGTCGCCGGGCGAAGACCGAAACCACCTCCTGAGGGTGATTGTTGCCTGATGCGTGCGACTTCAAGGCGTGGGCGACGAAGCACGCGGATGCATCAGGCAGCTATGAAGTGAAAATGCCGGCGTGTGTGGTTTCGGCCGTCGCCGGGCGAAGGCGTACGAATGGTACGTCGAGCCCGCCGTAAGGGCGAAAACGCCCCGCCGTCATTTTCACGGCTGCTTGCCGATGTAGGCGAGGATGCCGCCGTCAACATACAGCACGTGTCCGTTGACGAAGTTGCTGGCGTCGGACGCGAGGAACACGGCGGGACCCTTGAGGTCGTCGGGGGTGCCCCAGCGGGCGGCCGGGGTCTTGGCGATGATGAACTGGTCGAAGGGGTGGCGCGATCCGTCGGCCTGGCGTTCGCGCAGCGGCGCGGTCTGCGGGGTGGCGATGTAGCCGGGGCCGATGCCGTTGCACTGGATGTTGGCCTCGCCGTATTCGGAGCAGATGTTGCGGGTGAGCATCTTGAGTCCGCCCTTGGCGGCTGCGTAGGCGGAGACGGTTTCGCGGCCGAGTTCGCTCATCATGGAGCAGATGTTGATGATCTTGCCGTGGCCCTTCTCGATCATGCCGGGGATGACGGCCTTGGAGACGATGAACGGTCCGTTGAGGTCGATGTCGACGACCTGACGGAAGTCGGCGGCGCTCATCTCGGTCATGGGGATGCGCTTGATGATGCCGGCGTTGTTGACGAGGATGTCGATGACGCCGTACTTCTCGTTGATGTCCTTGACCATGGCCTGCACGGCGTCCTCGTCGGTGACGTCGCACTTGTAGCCGTGGGCCTCGTAGCCGAGGGCGGCGTAGTCCTTTTCGGCCTGGTCGATCTTGGCCTGGTCACGGTCGTTGAACACGATCTTGGCGCCGGCCTGGGCGAACGCCGAGGCGATGGCGAAGCCGATGCCGTAGGTGGCGCCGGTCACGAGGGCGAGCTTGCCTTTGAGGGAGAAGCTGTCCATGGAGAATTCGTCTGCCATGATTCCTTCTTTCTGTCGGTTGGGTTGGATTGGTGATGGTTGGTTGCGTTCTGTCTATAGCTATAGTCGCGTCCTGCGCCGAATGCGCGCCGTCGTCGCGTTCAGCAGAACGAGACGAGATACTCGGTGAAGGCGAGCACGGTGAGCGACTGACCGTAGGGCATGGCCGTGCGGTCGATGTTGCGGTAGTAGTCGAGGCTGTCTTCGAGGCCGGTGCCGACGGAGACGTTCTGCACTTCGCCCTTGTCGTCGATCTGGCCGAGCAGCGCCTTGATGGCCTTTTCGGCGACGGCGGCGTACTTGGGGTCGATGTAGCGGCGGTGCACGGCCTTGAGGATGCCGTAGGCGATGCCGGCGGTGGCCGAGGACTCCACGTAGGAGTTCGGGTCGTCGAGCAGGGTGTGCCACATGCCGGACTCGTCCTGGAGTTCGGCGAGCGTCTCGACCTGCCGGTTGAGCAGGGTGATGAGCCATTCGCGCACGAGGTCGCCCTTCTTGAGTCCGGCGGTCTCGATGAACTCGGGGATGCCGATGGTGATCCAGCAGTTGCCTCGCGCCCACAGGGCTCCGGCGTAGTGGTCGCGGCGGTTGAAGTTCCAGCCGTGGTACCACAGGCCGTTGGTGCGGTTCATGAGGTATTCGGCGTGGATGAGGAACTGGTACTTGGCCTCCTCCACGTAGTCGGGGTGGTCGAGCAGGCGGCCGATCTTGGTGAGCGGCATGACCGTCATCATGAGGGTGTCGTCCCACAGCTGTTCGAGATGCGGGTCCTGGATGGTGGCGTGCGCCATGCCGCCGCCGGTGGTGCGGGGCATGTCCTCCATGGCCCACTTGGCCCACTGGTCGAGGTAGGGGTGGAAGCGGGTGTCGCCGGTGTCCTCGTAGAGGCAGGCCATGGCGAGCAGCGGCGCCATGGAGTTGACGTTCTTGGAGGGGGAGCCTTCGGCGAGCGCGTTGTCGAACCAGTCGGTGACGACCTTGAGGGCCTTCTTGTTGCCGGTGAGCTTGTAGTTCTTGTAGATGCCGTAGAGTCCGACGCCCTGCGGCCAGTTCCAGACCTTCCAGCTCTTGTCGTCGACCACGATGTCGCCGAAGTGCAGGAGGAACTTGCCTTCGGGGTCGTCGATCGTGGTGAGGTTCTCGATCATGAGGTCGATCTTGCTTTGGATGAGTTCGCGGCTCGGCCGATCGTCGGTGGTCTTGTCGTTGGTGGTCATTGCTGTGGCGTTCCTCTTTTCTGTCATCGCCGTTGATGCGGGTTGGGTGGATGCCTCCATCGTATGGTGTTTGGTTCTGTGACATCCGTTGAAATAATTGCAGTTTTTGACTGTGAACTATGGAAAATTGAACAAAGTCGTGCGATTGGCGATAGGTTCCCTGATGAAGACTATGTCATGTTGTCGAAAAACGTTGTTTGGGAGAAGATGGCAATTTTGCATAGTTGCTCGGCGTCTTTTGATATTTCTTGCCGATGTTTACCGAATTGATATCGATTACATTACGTAATCGTATTCGCAATTCAAACAAAAGCGAACAGAATCAATCATTTAATGTTCCAGGCCGAACGTCTATGGAGACTCCGGCCGTGGGACGAAAGGGGAAAGACATGGCTTCGGCAACAGCACCAAGGGTGGTGTCGCGCACACCGTCCGCACGGAACCACGATGGCGGGCCGTCCGTAAAGGCCGCGCCGTTCGGCATCAGGGACAAGATCGGCTACATGTTCGGCGACGTCGGCAACTGCTTCATCCTGAGCCTGGTCAACGGCTTCGTGCTGAAGTTCTACACCGACGGCCTCGGCATCCCCGCCGCCATCGTCGGCGTGACCATGATGCTCACCAAGGTATTCGACGCATTCGTCGACGTCTACGTGGGCAACAAGGCCGACGAAAGCCACGCCAAGCCCGGCGAAGGCCGCTTCCGTCCGTGGATCCGCCGCTTCCGCTACCCGTTCATCCTCGTCTCCATCCTGCTGTTCCTGCCGATGGTGGCCTCGTGGGCGCTGCCCGCCAAGGTGGCGTACATCGCCGTCACCTACGTGCTGTTCAACGTGTTCCTCTCGACCGTGAACATCCCGTACGGCGCCCTCGCCTCCGCGCTGAGCGCCAGGTCCGACGAGCGCGCGTCGCTGTCCACCTACCGTTCCACCGGATCGGCCATCGCCAACGTCGCCACCGGCTACATGATCCCGATGTTCATGTACGAGACCGACGCGAACGGCAACCTCGCCGTCTCCGCAACCCACTTCTTCCTCATCGCCATCGTCTGCGGCGCGCTCGCATACCTCTCCTACGAGATCACCGTGCGTCTGACCACCGAACGCACCAACGTGCAGACCGGCCGCAAGCTCGACGCGAAGAAGATGGTCACCTCCATGTTCCAGGACCGCGCCCTGCTCGCCCTGATCGTCGCCGACTTCTTCGTCGTCATCAACCAGCAGCTCGCGTCCATCAACCAGACCTTCCTGTTCGACACGTACTTCCACAGCAAGACCGGCATGGCCATCGCCGTGATGTTCAACTTCATCACCGTGCTCGTGCTCGCCCCGTTCGCCACCGGCATCGCCCGCCGCTTCGGCAAGCGCGAGACCTCCGTGGTCACGCTCGCCTTCGCCGTGGTCATCTACGGCATCATGTACTTCGCGCACCTGACCGACTGGCGCGTATACCTCGTGCTCATGTTCTTCGGCGCCATCGGCGCGGGCTACTTCAACCTCATGGTTTGGGCGTTCATCACCGACGTCATCGACCACCACCAGGCCATCACCAAGATCCGCGAGGACGGCACCATCTACGGCCTTAACTCGTGGGCCCGCAAGATGGGCCAGGCCGCATCGAACGGCATCAGCGGCCTGCTGCTCGGATTCATCGGCTACCGGTCCGCCGCCGGCCACGCCGTGACGCAGTCCGCCGGCACCGTCGAGGGCGTATACGCGCTCACCACGCTGCTGCCCGTCGTCTGCCTCGGCATCGCCGCGCTGATCCTCGCGTTCTGGTACCCGCTCGGCAAGAAGGAGATCGCCGAGACCGAACGCATCCTCGCCGAGGACCGCGCCAAGCTCGAGGCCGAGGGCGCCAAGGCCTGATGCCCCGTCGGATCGCCGACGTCCGCCGGCCGTTTCCGCGGATGGTATGACCGCCCGCCCGTGCCGACGTCCGACGGGTGGATCGGCATGGGCCGTGTGGCCATGATGGCGGCATGATTCCCGTACGGGGTCATGCCGCCATCGTCGTTTTGGCTGTGTTGCCGGCCTGATATCAGCGATGTCAACGAACGATAGATAACGAACATCATTTGATATTTATTGCGCCGTATTGCCGGGAAAACCGCATATATTACTAACTGTCAACGAAAAACGATGAAAAAAGGAGGTGAACGAACGATGGGATTCAAGAAGAACCTGATGCGTGGCATGGCCCTCGCCGGTTTCGCCGGCATGTCCTTCATGTCTGACGAGATGGTACACACGGCCTACGAGGTGGCCCGCGAGGTCGAGAACGATCGCTGACGCGACCCGAAATCGACCGGGATTGCGATACGGCCAATGGCGTCCGTACCAGCCATCGACATATCCCCGATGGGAGAATGCCTGAAATGCATGACCTTTGGATTTGATGATCATGGACTTGTGATCTCGCCGATTCGGCGGGATTTTTTGTATTCCGGCAACGACCGGCAAGGCGTCGTCGCCGCGGTCCGGCCTCGTATACGCTGGTCCCGTGAGGCGGCGTCGATGTGAGGCGGCGTTGACGCCGTGATTCCGCGTAAGGAGCATGAATGAACATCGAGGATGTATTCCATAACTGCGTAGGCGTGAAGACCGAACCGGACGGGCTGCGTCCGGTGAGGTTCCCCGACCGGCTGCTCGACCTCTACCGCGAACGCGGCGAGATGACCGACATCCGCGCCAATTCGACCGCCGGCATCACCATGGATTTCGTCACGTCGGCCGACACGGTGCGGTTCGACTACGCCACGGGCCGGTTCTGCCGTCCGTTCGTCACGTTCGACGTCTACGAGAACGACGTGTTCATGGCCACGATCCGCGAACCCGACGAATCGCCGTGTGGCACGGTGGCGTATGCCAAGCGCAATCCCGGCGCCGCGCGGCTGACCTTCGTGCTGCCGTATACGACCGACGTGCGCATCTCCCACTGCGACTTCGGCGCCGACGCGCGGCCGGTGAACGCCGCGGACGACGACCGGCCGCTCATGCTGTTCCTCGGCGACTCCATCACCCAGGGCATGACCTCGCTGCGCCCCTCGCAGGGATACGCGTACCTGCTCGCCCGCACGCTGGGGTTCCGGCCGCTCAACTGGGGCGTGGGCTCCTATGTGTTCGACGCGCGTACGCTCGGCGACGTGGCCGGCGTCGGCGCCGCCGCGATCGTGGTGGCCTATGGCACCAACGACTACACGAAGATCCGCGAGGGGGAGATGACGTTCGAACGGTTCGAGGCCACGGTCGCGGAATATATGACGACGCTGCGTCTCGCCGTCGGCGAGGGGACGTCCGTCAGGGTGGTCACGCCGCTGTGGCGTTCCGCCGGATGCTCCACCGACGAGGACCGTGCGCTGCTGGACCGTGTGCGTGCGACGATCGCTAACCAGGCGATGCGCCGGCGGTTCGACGTGGTCGACGGCCTCGCGCTGGTCGGCCATGACGATGTGTTCCTCGCCGACGGCCTGCATCCCAACGACCTCGGTGCCGCCATGATGGCGAACAACATCGTCCGCGCGATGCTGGGGCAGTGAGGGCGGATTCGGTGCTGAATGGCTGAGATGCGGTGGCTCCCCTCAGTCGACTGCGTCGACAGCTCCCCTTGGAGAGGGGAGCCAAGGCGGTGAGATGCTCGTCGTCGACTTCGTGCGATGCCGGGGTGGCGGGAGTCGTCGGTAGGCCGGCCAGAGGGGCCGAAACGCGTCTTGGCGGAACCGTTTCCGTTGGTGTAGACTCGTTGTTATTCATCGATGTTATCGATGTCATTTTTTATTCAACGGAGAACCACCCATGGATTACCTCATCACCGCATACGGCGCCGTCGCCGACGGCGTGACCAACAACCGCAAGGCCATCCAACAGGCCATCGACGCCGCCAACGAGGCCGGCGGCGGTCGCGTCGTCGTGCCGACCGGCCGGTTCCTCACCGGAGCACTGGTATTGAAAAGCAACGTGACGTTGCATCTCGGGACCGGCGCATGGCTCATCGGCAGCCTGGACCTCGCCGACGGCATCGACTTCGCCGCCGAATTCGACGACGACACCGAGAACGCCGGCTGGACCGGCGGCTGCTTCCTCTTCGCCCGCCACGCCGAGAACATCACCATCGAAGGCCACGGCACCATCCACGGCCAGGGCGACACGGTGTTCTACGACGACAACGCCGACAATGGGCTGCACGAATGTCCCAAGAACGTACGCACCCCCGCGTGGGAACGCCCGCGCACCACGTTCTTCGAGGACGTGGAGAACCTCACCGTGCGCGACGTCACCTTCCGCGACGCCGCGTTCTGGACCCTGCACATGGCCGGCTGCCGTCACGTGCTCGTCGACGGCGTGCGCATCCTCAACGACCAGCGCGGCGCCAACAACGACGGCATCGACCCCGACACCTGCCAGGACGTCGTCATCACCAACTGCATCGTCAAGGCCGGCGACGACGCCATCGTCGTGAAGAACACCCCGCCCATGGCCGCCAAATACGGCGCCTGCGAGAACATCGTCATCTCCAACTGCGTGCTGTACTCGCATGACTCCGCATTGAAGATCGGCACCGAGACGGCGAACGCCATCCGGCATGTGGTGCTCTCCGACTGCGTGTTCCGCGACTGCTCGCGCGGTGTCGGCATCTGGGCGCGCGACGGCGCGACCATCGAGGACATCCACGTGCATCACGTCTCCGGCAACACCCGTCACTTCGCCGACTGCCCGCAGCGTGAGTTCGCGCCGCGCTGGTGGGGCAAGGGCGAGCCCGTCTTCATCTCCGCGACGCCGCGCGTCAGGCCGTCGTCGCCGCTGCCGGGCGTGATCCGCGACGTGACGTTCGACCACATCTGGATGACCTGCGAATCGGGCGTGTTCATCGCCGGCGAGGAAGACGCGGTCATCGAGAACGTCGACATCGCGGACCTTTCGCTCACCCAGCGCGTGCAGGGCACGCAGAGGCCGGCCCTCTTCGACGAGCAGCCAAGCGTGCACGGCGTCTACGAGCACGAGATCCCCGCCCTGTACGTGCGGCATGGGCGCGATATCCGCGTTTCCGGTACGGTGCGGCGCGAGGGCGAGTTCCGCGCGTTCCCGCTCGTCGAGACCGAATCGTCCGAACGCGTGAGCGTGAACCTGCGCGAACGGTGATGAGGCGAAGTACGGACCTGAAGGAGTGATGATCATGGCGAATGTTGAACGGGCGTCGTATCGGGCGGTGCTGAGGCCCGGGGCCGACGGCACCGAATCCCTGGAGGCCGCGGTCCGGGACGCCGCCGCGCAGGCGAAGCGCCTCGTCGACGACGGAGCGCTGCTTACGGTCGGCATGTACCGGCACGGCGACCAGCTGTTCCTGTACGCCGAGCACATGTACGAAGGCGATTGCCGTTCCGGTTCGGACGCCGTCCGCCGCGCGCCCGACGACTGGGGCTGGCTGCATGGTCTGCTCAGGCCGTTCCCGTCCATGAACGGCCGTGACGTCGAAGAGGTCGAATGGGCGGCCATGCATCCGGTGTTCTGGTTCGACGAGCCGAAAAGCGCGGACTATTACACGCGCCGTCCGAGGCCGGACGCCCGGTGCGGACGCATCGCCGTGCTCTACCCGGACAAGCTCATGGACTACGTATGCCATCATCAGGCCATCGTGCGCGAGGGTCTGCTCGTCGGCGACCGCTACCAGTTCATCTCCATCCACGACAATGTGCTGTTCAGCTACTTCGAACGGCCCCGTGACCGCGGCCGGCGGAACATCAGCGGCGTCGACCGGCCGTCCGAGGAGATTCGGCGGTGGCTGGACGTCGACCCCGCCTCGCATTTCAATCATTTCCCCGAGGCGAACGGTGACGACTTCCTCGTCATCGACACGCTGTTCGATTTCGGACTGTCATCGGTCCAAGAAGGGAATCATGATGATGCGTGATTTCTCACGGGTCTCCATCAACTGTCTCGGCGATTCCACCACATGGGGTGACGACGGCACGCGCGGCGGCGGTCCGACGATCTCCTGGCCGGCCCATCTGCAACGGCTGCTTGGGGCCGGGACGGTGCGCAACTACGGCATCAAGGGATGCAGCGTGGCCAAACACCCCGACCGCACCGACAGTTTCATCGAGCGCTATGGGGATATGGACCCGGACGCCGACATCGTCCTGGTGTTTGGCGGAGTCAATGACTTCAACTATGGATTGCCGCTTGGCGGTATGGGCGATACCGATGTGCGATGCTTTTTCGGCGCGGTCGATACGCTGATTCGCGGGCTCGTCCACCGGTATCCGGATGCCGACATCGTGTTCATGACATCGGCGAAGACCGGAGGGGTGGATCATGGGCATTTTCCTGCGTTTTTCGACCATAACGCCGCCGGTCTGCAGCAGGCCGACTATGCCGATGCCATGAAGCGGGTGTGCGCATGGTATGGCGTTCCCGTCATCGACATGTTCAACGAATCCGGGATGTCGGCATTGACGCCGGAGCATCAACCGGCGTATCTGCCGGATGGACTGCATTACAGCATCGCCGGGTATGATCGGTTGGCTCGGCGCGTCGCCGCGGAGCTGCTGCGGTTCGTGGCGTTCTGAGGTCGCCCGGTCAACGTTCCCCATCGGCCCATCGTGTGGACCGCCTTCGGGGATGTCGCTTCTTCGGGAGAGCGGTTGATGACGTGGAGGCGCGCTGGATCAGGTTGCCCGAAACCGTGATCATGCCGTGATGGGGGTTGCCTTGGATGGCGTCGAGCAGCGCCATCGCCGCCACCCGGCCGATGCGTTCGCAGTCGCTGTCCACGGTGGTGAGCGGCACGGCGGCATCGACGATCTGCCGTTCCCAGTTGTCGTGTCCGATCACCGCCACGTCGTCGGGCACATGCAGGCCGTGTCCCATCAATGTCTCCAGTGCCCCACGGGCGATGCGATCGTTGAGGCAGTACAGTCCGTCAAACGGCATGTCGTCCTGCAGCAGCAGTTCGGTGGCCTTGCGTCCCCAAGAGACATCCCAGCTGCCGAATCTTGGCGGGGCCACCGGGCGAAGCCCATGCATGGCGAACGCGTGTTTCACGCCGATCATGCGTTCGGATGTGGCGCGTGCATGCTCGGGTCCTCCGATCACCGCGATGCGTCTTCGACCGCGGTCGATCAGATGGCTGATCGCCAACTCGGCCCCTTGCCGGGAATCCGCCGTCACGGAACAATCGTCGGGATCGCGTGACGGGCCATAGACGTATACCACCGGGGTGTCCCCGATCAGGCTACGGGGGATGGGGGAACGCGGATCCACGGACTTGTTGACGACGAGCAGTCCGTCAATGTTGCGGGACATAAGCTGCTCTATGCGACTGGTCTCCAATCTGGCGTCGCCGCGCGAATTGGCCAGCAGGATGGAATGCTTCATCGGGCCCAGCGCGTCTTCGGCCCCGATGAGCACCGGCAGCGACGGTCGGCCCTCAAGATCGGTGGTGATGAGTCCGACCATGCCGGAATGCCAGGTCTTGGCGCGTCCCTTGTCGCCCGGGGTGTATCCCAATTGCACGGCGACCTGATGTACGAGTCTCTTGGTGCCGGCCGCGGTGCCGCCGTGGTCGGCCAATGCGCGGCTCACCGTGGACACCGATACGTGCGCCGCTCTGGCGATGTCCTCCATCGTTGGTTTGACCATGCCGGCCATCATAGACGATGCCCATTGCAAAATTGCAAAAACGGATGCGCCGCGAGTGCACTGCCGGAATAGTCGGTACCGTGGGAATGTAATCGATGACAAAGTGGTCTGTAAGGAGTACTCATGACCTCCACCATGATCTACGACGGCGTACGTACTGCCCCGATACTGACTGACGCCGCCTACGAGCCCAACGCATCCGATCCGTTTGCGCCGCGCAGCTACGCGCAGGTCCTACGGGCGGTCGGCGACCTACGCCAGGACATCGCCATGGTCACGGGGGCGATTCGCTATCACGTCGTGCGTGACGCCATGGTCGACGACGCCGTCGCCCGTGATGCCCGACTTGCCGCTGCGGACGGGAACAAGGTCCCGGCGCTGGAGACGGACCCCGCCCTGGTCGCCGGTTCGAATGCGATCATCATCGGATCCATGGCGTCAAGCGCACTGCTGCGTGCCATCGTGGCCAACGGCGGGTTCGACGAAGCGCGGACCATCGCCGGCGAGCGCGAGTCCTATGCGATCAAGTCCATAGACGATCCGCTGCCCGGTATCGGTCATGCGCTGGTCGTCGCCGGCTCGGACGCCAGGGGGACGATCTACGGCACCTACGCGGTGTCGGAACGCATTGGCGTCTCCCCGTTCTACTGGTACAGCGATGTTCCGGTCGTCGTGCGCCCCCATATCGACGTCGATTTCACCGAAGCCCTCGTTGTGCATGCGCCGGCGGTGCGGTTCCGCGGATTGTTCATCAACGATGAGGATCTGTCCGTCACCAATTGGGCGGCCCGCAAGTTCCCGGTCGGTCATGGCACTCCCGACGTGAACTACTACCGGCACCTGTTCGAGATGATGCTGCGACTGGGGCTGAACACGTTATGGCCGGCCATGCATCCCGTATCCACGGCGTTCAACATGGCCGAAGACGATGCCGGCGTGCCGATCAACGCCAGGGAGGCATCCCGATACGGCATCGTCATCGGTACTTCGCACTGCGAAAACATGCTGCGATCCAATCCGGGCGAATGGGAGCCGTGGTACCGTGCGCACAAGAGCGAATACGCCATGACGAGCAATGGCGTCGAGCATGCCGATTACACGGGTGCCCAGCGCGCCCGGTTCACCGGCGTCTCCTTGGAGGCCGACCGCGCGTTCGATTTCACGACCAATCGTGACGCGGTGATTCAGTATTGGCGTGAACGACTGGAGGCGAACAAGGGTTTCGAAAGCATACTCACACTCGGCATCCGAGGCATTCACGACGGCGGATTCAATGCGAGCGGGCTCGACGAATGCTATGAGGGCGCCACCGTTCAGGAGCGTCAGGTGGCGTTCATGACCGACGTGATTCGTACGCAGCGTGCGCTCATCGACGAGGTGTATGGCGAGGGCGCCTCCCGCAGCGTGCCGCAGGTGCTTATCGTGTACAAGGAGATCGCCGACGTCTACAATGCCGGCCTGCGCGACGTCATGACGTCCGAATTCGACGATGTCATGCTCATGTGGGCCGAAGACAACTACGGGTATCTGCGGCAGTATCCCACCGGACGCGAAGCGGCCCGTTCCGGCGGTTCCGGCGTATACTACCACAGTTCGTATCTTGGTTCGCCCGGTTCGTGGCTGTGGCTCAACAGCATCCAGCCGGCTCTGATGGGCGAGCAGTTGCGCCGTGCCTACGACACGGGCATGCGCGCTGTGTGGATCCTCAATGTTGGCGATGTCAAGCCGGGTGATCTGGTCACGGAATATTTCTCCCGGCTCTCATGGGATCCCGATATGTGGAGCGCCGACCGGATCCGTGAATATCTGGTGGGACAGGCCCGGCGCGACTATCGGCTCGACGGTCCGGACGCCGCCGCGGTGGCCGAGGCCGTGTCCGACTATCATCGGCTGATCGGTGTCAAGCGAGCCGAGTTCTACACCACGTTCTATCACGATTTCGACCTGAGCGTCACCGACGAGGGGGATGAGGCGCAGCGCATGCTCGATCGCGCCCGCGATGTGGTGGAGCGCCTTGATCGGGTGGCGGCCCGTCTTGACGGGGACGCCGCCGACGCCTTCTATGAGCAGATCCGCTACCACGCGCTGTCCATGTTCGACGTGCTGGACGAGTATGTCAACTGGTGGAAGTGCCGGAGGGCGGTGAAACAGGGGCGCTTCGGCAGCGCCCGTGTTCACGAGCGTGCATCGATCGCCGCCGCCGATCGCATCAGGGCGCGTGTGCAGGACTTCGGCGGGTGCACTCACGGCAAGTGGGTGGGATACATGGGCTGGCAGGGCATTATGTGCACCAATCCGATAGACGTCGAAACCTGGGGCGCCGACATCATCCAGCGTGACCAGTATCCGTATCTTGACGAGCCGGGGACGGGTGTGGGCGCCGTCGCCGAAGGGGAGACGGACGTCCTGCGGTTCAGCGTCCGCGAACCCCGACGGCATCTGTTCCTCGACGTGTTCTCCCGTGCGGACGGGCCGGCTGCGTGGGTCATCGACGCGCCGCAATGGGTGGTTCTATCGTCCCGTTCGGGCGTCACCGACACCGAGCGGCGCATCATCGTGGGCATCGACTGGAATGCGGTCGCCGCCGCCGGCGCGCATGCGGACGTCGTCGTTCGCAACGCGGCGCTCGGCGAGGACGGGGAGGCCGGGGAACCCGGCGACGTGGCGGCCGTGTTCCATGTGGAGGCCGACGCCGCATGGCCTGATGCCGCCGTCGGTGGACATGGTTTCGTGGAGGCCAACGGCCGGGTGGTGATGCGGGCGGAGCATAGCTCAAAGGTCGTCGTGGGGGCGGACGGCAGCGAATGGCGGTATGTCGCCGATGAAGGGCCGCATGGCGGCGTGATGAAGGCGTATCCGCAGACCGGACGGTCGGCTGTCGGTCGCGGGGCGGCGATGCTGTTCGATGCGTATTTCGACCGGGCCGGCGACTATCGCGGCATCGTCAAGCGTCTGCCCACGCTGAGCGAGGGGGTCGAGGACGACGGATCCGAGCGTTCGTGCGCCCTCGCCGTGGAGGTGAACGGCGGCGGCGCGCAATTGCTGCGGGGCAATCGTTCGTGGATCGCCCAGAAAGGCAACAGCTTCACCGTGGCGGACATGGGCAATCCATGGGTCGTGAACATGCTGCGCGGGGTGGAGCCGTTGGAATTTCGTGTCAGGGCCCGCGCCGGATGGAACACCATCGTGGTGCGTCGTGTCGATCCTTCGATAATCGTCGACGGCATTGAGGTCGAAACACGCGAGGGTGCTTTGGGGGCGTCTCTGACCGGTCCTGGTGAGAGTCCTCGGGCGTGAGCGCCGGCCGCCGGATGCATCGATATGACCTTGTGGTGATATCGATAGGGAGATATGCGTATTCATCATGGGTAAACCCTTTGCTATCATTAATGTTATCGATAAAATTACAGAATCAAAAAAAGATATCTATCTATCACGATTTGATATTTTTTGACCTGTAAAACGATGGCAACGCTGATAGATTGTTCAGCAAGAGGCAGCCCGCCGCGAATGCGGCGGACCGCCCGACAAACGACGATGTTGCACAGCGACAACCGTTCCCACCACAACGGCGTAGGACGATGGGGCGGTCGTAAGGAGATGAACGCAGATGAAACTTCATGCGATGCGAAAGAACGGCAGTGGCGGATACGTCACCTTCGGCAGCATGTGGAAGCGCGGCGAATGTTCCGCCGACGCCGCCCGCGCCAATTCCTTCAAAATCACGACGGCCGACGGCGCCGAGGTGCCGGCGCAGTCGCGCATCACCGCCTACTGGCCCGACGGCACGGTCAAGTGGATGGCCCACACCGCCGACGCCGCCAGGCTCGGCGACGAGATCGACGTGACCATGACCGACGGCGCCAACCCCGTCGCCGCCGCCGAATCCCAGACCGTCGAGGACGACGGCACGACCATCACCGTGACCGGCGGCAGGTCCAGGGTCGTCATCCGCCGCGGCGCCAACCGTCTCGTGGAATCCTTCGACTTCGACGGCCGCCGCATCGTCTCCGACGCCGTCGAGGTGCTCGACCTCGAGGACCCGAACGCCGGCGAACATGAGGGCGACGTCGTGCGCCGCACCTCGTACACCGGCCGCATCGACGACGTCGAACTCGAGGAGCGCGGCCCGCTCGTCACCGTCGTCAGGTTCACCGGCACCCACGTGGCCGCCGACGGCACCGAACGACTGCCGTTCATCATCCGCATGACCATCGGCCACGACGCCGACCGTCTCGACTTCCAGCACACGTTCATCTACGACGGCGACGAGAACCACGACTTCCTCAAGGGCCTCGGCGTGCGGTTCGAGTCCCCGATGGCCGGCAAGCCCTACAACCGCCACGTGCGGTTCGAAGGAGACCACGGCACCATCCACGAATGCCTCGCCCAGCTGCTCACCTGGAAGCCCGTCATCCCCAGCCACCTGTACGAGGACCAGCAGGCCGGCAGGCTCATCCACCCCAGCGACGAGACCGGCGAGACCATCGACGCCTCCGGCGTGCTCAACCAGACCGCCAACTCCGATTCCGACAACGAGAAGGTCGAGACGGTGCTCAAGGACATGCCGTGGTGGGACGAATACCACATGGTGCAGGATTCCCCGAGCCACTTCGCCATCACCAAGAAGACCGCCGACGAGCAGGTGTGCCGCCTGACCACGCTGCACGGCAGGCGCACGCGCGGCGGCGCTTCCTTCGGCTCCGAGGCCGGCTCCGTGATGTTCGCCGTCAAGGACTTCTGGCAGAAGTACCCCACCGGCTACACCTTCACCGGACTGACGACGGACACCGCCACCGCCACCGTATGGCTGTGGAGCCCCGACGCGCAGGCCATGGACTTCCGCCACTACGCGCAGGACGGCTACCAGTGGGCCTACTACGAGGGCTACGACTACAAGGGCGCCGACCCCGTCGGCATCGCCTGCACCAACGAGTTCTCCGTCGCCGCCGGTCCCACGCCCATCCCCGACGACGAAACGCTGCTCGCGTTCTCCACCGCCGTCGACAAGCCCGAACAGTACCTCGCCGACCCCGGGTTCTACCACGACATGGGCGCCTTCGGCCGCTGGTCGCTGCCCGAGCGCGGCACCGAGATGGAGAACTGGATCGAGGACCAGCTCGACCGCGCCATCGCCTTCTACGAGAAGGAGATCGACCTGCGCAACTGGTACGGCATGTTCGACTACGGCGACATCATGCACTCCTACGACTCCGCCCGCCACCAGTGGCGCTACGACATGGGCGGCTTCGCCTGGGACAACGCCGAGCTCGTGCCCACCTACTGGATGTGGTACGCGTTCCTGCGCTCCGGCCGCGAGGACATCTTCGACATGGCGAGCAAGCTGTGCCGCCACGTCTCGGAAGTGGACGTCTACCACCTCGGCCGCTACAAGGGACTCGGCTCGCGCCACAACGTGCGCCACTGGGGCTGCCCCTGCAAGGAGGCCCGCATCTCCATGGCCGGCCACCACCGCGTCTACTACTTCCTCACCGGCGACCGCCGTTTCGAGGACCTCTTCGACGAGCTCGGCGACGTGGAGCAGACGTTCTTCGAGAAGGACCCGCTCGGCGACTGGTACGACAAGGACTCCATGGTCTACCCGGCGCACGCCCGCTCCGGCCCCGACTGGTCGAGCCTGTGCTCCGACTGGATGACCCAGCTCGAACGCACCAACTCGCCGAAGTTCCTGAACAAGATCCAGACCGGCATCGACGACATCAAGGCCATGGACCTGCAGCTCAACTCCGGCGTCGACATGGAATTCGACCCCGCCACCTGCCACCTGCGGTTCATCAACAACGAATCCACCGGCGGCGTGCACCTCGCCATCTGCCAGGGCGCCCCCGAGGTGTGGATCGAGATGAAGGACCTCGTCGACGACCCCGACTGGCCGAAGATGGTCGCCGACTTCGGACGCTTCTACTTCCTGCCCCACGAGCAGGTCGTCAAGGAGTCGAACGGCGCGCTGGCCGACCGCGCCTACCCGTTCCCGTTCTTCGCCTCCGCCATCGGCGCATACGCCGCCGAATACTACGGCGACAAGGACATCGCGCGCAAGGTGTGGAAGTACCTCATCCACGCGCTCATGGACTCCGCCGACCACACCGGATTCGACACCGTGACCCTGCACGACGTCGGCAACCACGCCGAACTCGAGGAGATCCCGTGGGAGAACCCGTGGGTCAAGACCAACTTCGTGGCCCAGTGGTGCCTCAACGCCATCGTCACGCTCGACTTCATCCGCGACGACGCCCCGAAGACCCTCGCCGAAGCCGACGAGCTCACCGAAGGCCTCGGCTACGACACCCAGCGCAAGTCGTGATTTCCCTCCCGACGGATTGTAAGGAAGCTTCAATGACCACCATCACCTTCACCGAACCATACGAGCATGCATTCGTGCGCGACTATCCGGACGAGGCGGCCGGCTGGGTCGACGGCGCCTACGAGCGCCGCGTCGCGACCGTCGCCGACGTGCCCGCCGACGCCTACGGCCCCGACGGACTGCGATTCACCACGCGTCGTCTCTCCGAGGAATCCGAGGCGCTGAACGGCGATCCCAACACCATCGCCCGCACCTCCTACTTCATCGGCACCGCCGTCACCGTGCCGGCGCCGTCCAAGGGCTACCATCTCGTCGCCGACGTGCTCGGCTCCGACGAGATCGGGCGCACCTTCCGCGCCATCGTCAACGGCCAGGACGTCGCCCAGTTCACGCTGCTGCCCGGCCAGCGCCGCGAAATCGGCTTCGACGTGCAGCTCACCAAGCGCGACATCGAGCTGACGTTCGTGCCCGTCGAGGGCGACGACGACGCGACCACCGGCCGGGGTGCGCTCACGCTTGCCTCGCTCTCCTACGAGGAGCTCGCCGCACGGCGCGCCAGCAGCCCGAACATCTTCATCGCCGCCGACTCCACCGTGCAGACCTACTTCGACGAGGAGGCTCCGCAGGCCGGCTGGGGCGAATACCTCTACTGGTTCCTCTACCGTGGCCACGCCGGCACGTACGAGCACGACGCCGCCTCCACGGTGCCGCAGGCCCGCGTGTTCCGCGGCGACGGCCCCACGATCCACAACCGGGCGCTCGGCGGCCGCGGCCTGCGCAGCTACCTCAACGAGCATCGCTTCCACAAGCTGCTCGGCTCGCTCGCCCCGAACGACGTGGTGCTCATCCAGTTCGGCATCAACGACGAGTCGAAGACCCGCCCGATGCGCTACATCCCGCTCGACGAATACGCCTCCTGGCTCGACCGTTACGTGGTCAGCGTCGCCGACCGCGGCGCGCGTCCGGTATTGGTCACCGCCATCCCGCAGTATCCGCAGGGCGCCGGCGTGGCAGTGGGCGAGGCGCTCGACCCGTACGCCGAGGTCACCCGCAGGTACGCCGCGGAACACGACGTGCCGCTCATCGATCTGCGACGCCTGGCGGGGGAGTACCTCGCAAGCCTGCCGGCCGAGAACGTGGACGCCGTCTTCCTGCGCGCCTCCGCGCTGCAGTACCCGCGCCACCTCGACGGCATCCAGGACATCGTGCACATCGGCTTCACCGGGGCCAAGGCCTATGCGCGCCTCGTCGCCGGCCAGCTTGCGAGACTGTATCCGGAATTCACCTTCCACGACGAGGAGGAGGGCGCGCCCGAACCGGTCGCGAACCTCACCGCCGCAGGCGTCACCGGACTCATCGGCGCCGAGGTCGACCTCACCTGGGACGCATCCCCGCACGCGAACTACTATGTGGTGGAGAAGTCCAACGCCGAAGGCCGCCTCTACTCGCGCGAGGTGATCGTCAAGCCCGGGTTCCACGACCTTCCGCTGCCCGGCCAGAGCCGCCACGTGGTATACAAGGTCACCGCATGGCGTGACGCCGTGGCCGCCGAATCAAGGCAAATCAAGGTCACGATTCCCGCCTCCGACGACATCTGCGCCATAATCGAAGACTGAACCGAGCCTGCAAGCCATAAGCAAAGGAGCTTTTCCATGAGCGAATCCATTCTCAACGGCAAGGTGCTGTATGCGTTCGGCGACAGCATCATCGACGGCCACTACTACACCAGGCGTTCCTGCGTGAACGTCGTGGCCGACAACGAGGGCATGACCCTCGTCAAGCGTGCACGCAACGGCGCCACCATCCGCTTCAGCACCATCAAAAACGGCCTTGAGGGGCAGATCCTCCAGCAGGCCGAATTCGTCGGCATCGACCAGCCCAAGCCCGACGTCATCATCTTCAACGGCGGCGCCAACGACGCCTGGCCCGAAACCATCCCCGCCTATCTGGGCGCCGTGGGCGAGGCGAAGGATCCGGCCGAGCTGGACCTCACCACCTACGCCGGCTGCTTCGAGGCCACCATCCTCGCGTTCCGCCGCCACTGGCCGGACACTCCGATCGTCTACCTCGCCGTCGCCAAGATCGGCCGCGACTGGGCCGTGCAGAACTACCTGCGCCAGGTGCAGCTCGCCGCCTGCAGGAAGTGGGGCGTCACCGTGGCCGACGTGTTCGGCGAAACCGACCTCGACGCCCGCGACGAGGAGATGCGCGTGAAGTACTCCTTCGACATGCTCGGCACCGACGGCCTGCCCGGCACCCCCGAGACCGCCACCTACCCCGACCCGGACGTGCATCCCTCCGGCACCCACCCGAACTTCGCGGCCATCGACAAGTACTACGCACCCGTCATCACCAAGGCGCTCAGGACGGCGCTGGGCGGCGAGTGACCGCATCGGCCCATTTCGGCCCATATATTGATTCGTCCGTCAACCATATGAAATCAGGCGTCAATCATGATCAATGAAAAAGTCTCGCTATCCGTGGCCGGTTCCTCCGCCACACTCAGCACGTTCTTCCTCGAGAACTGGGAGACCATCGACCCCAAGCGCAAGCGTCCCGTGGTGCTTGTGGTGCCCGGCGGCGGCTACCACTTCTGCTCCGAGCGCGAGGCCGAGCCCATCGCCCTGCGCATGGTGGCCGAAGGCTTCCAGGCCTGCGTGCTCAACTACAGCGTGGCGCCGGCGCGTTTCCCGCAGTCGCTGCTCGAGCTCGTCAGCGCGGTCGCCTATCTGCGCTTCCACGCCGAGGAGTTCAACATCGACCCCGACCGCATCATCCTGTGCGGCTTCTCCGCAGGCGGCCATCTGTGCGCCAGCCTCGGCACCATGTGGAACGAATCGTGGCTCGTCGACAAGACCGGCATGCCGGCCAACCGATTCAAGCCCAACGGCATGATCCTCGGCTATCCGGTGATCACGTCCGGCGAGTTCGCCCACCGCGGCTCGTTCGACAACCTCGTCGGCACCGACGACCCCGAGCTCGTCGAGCGGCTGTCGCTGGAGAAGCGCGTGAGCGCCGACACCGTGCCCACGTTCCTGTGGCACACGTTCGAGGACCAGCTCGTGCCCGTCGAGAACAGCCTGCTGTTCGCCGCCGCGCTGCGTCGCGCCGGCGTGCACTTCGAGATGCACATCTTCCCGTACGGTCCTCACGGACTGGCCCTGGCCAACGACGAGACCACCACCGTCGGCGAGGACGCCTACAACCAGCCGCTCGCCGAATGCTGGCCGCATCTCGCCGCCGAATGGGTGCGCGCCCTGCCCAAGCAGCAGTAGGTCGCAGCCATGCCCCGCATGTGATTCGACGGCTATGGGCCGGACGAGGCCTCCGACCCGTCTGCCAGACCGTCGAATCCTTAAAGATTTGGTTTGGAAGTATCGCTGTGCTGACAACCGTTGCCAATCCTTCCTGCCTCTCGATATTCCAAGCCAATATGAATCCTCCCCGCGTTGGGTTGCGGGGAGGATTTTTCATGCCGTTCAGGCGCTCCACAGGAACGGTGCGTATCATCGCGTCGGTAACTATCGAGGAATCCCGCAAGGAGCGCATATGCAATCGTCCATCAACGACATCATCCTGTGGTACGGCCAGCTGCCGGACACGGCACGGACGTTGGTCACCGTAGTCGTCGGCGCCATCGTGGCCTACGTCGTCTTCAAGATCGTCGTACGCCTGCTTTCCGGTCTGCTGGCCGCCGCCATCGCCGCGGCTCTGGCGTTCCTGCTCACCACGGTCCCCGGCAACATGCTGCTCTCTCAGGCGTACGACCGCATCGAGCAGGAGGTCTCCAACAGCTCGCTCATCCAGTGACGTTGGAGGGCGAAGAGGCGTCATGGCCCGTATGGAGGTTGTATGCGACGGCATGGAGCGAAATATGGGGTGGTGTCATCGTTCTGTGCCATGCGCTGCGGCAGGGAATGGCGGGATGGAAGGATTTTGGATTGCATGACGATGCAATGTGGCAGGCGATGCAAAAATCCATTGGTTCCGTATTCCGTGCCATGAGATCCTGGCAGGCGGCGCCGAAAACGTCGAAAATCGAATTCGCTGCCGCATCCTGAATGATGGTAGGCAGCCCAATCGTTGCAATTGCAATGATGCGGAGCTGGTTCGCATGGTGTCGCCTGGCAGGGAATCGTCATCGGGGCGGATTCGGTACTCCGTGCCGTGAAATCCTGACGGGGAATATCGAAATCGGTCAGAATCGGTCTGCGTGCCAGTCGACTGCGACGGGCGGCGTAAAAAACGGATGTTATCGGGTTCCGTGCCACGGATGATGGCGGGAACGTTCTTATGGAGAGATGGTTGCGTTCCTCGCCATGGTCGCCGACCTCCCGCGGAGCCGATCATCGATGCCGACGGCCGTTCGTCGGCATCGGCCGGACCGGCAGACGCGAAAAATCCCCTGCCGTAGGGGAAGGGTTCCTACGGCAGGGGATTCGAGAAAGAAAACCGAAAACAGGAGTTACAGATCAGGCAGTGGCACCCTCCTTTTCCTTGTGGGCGGCGTTGATCACGTTGTTGTGGCCCCAGCACTGCTCGTACTTGAAGCCGGAGAGCTCCTCGATGACGGCCTTGGTCTCGTCGTCGACGTCCTTCATGTCGCCGCCGTTGCGCAGACGGGTGACCTCGGCGAGGACCTTCTTGTGGTTGGCGCTGGTCATCTTGAGCAGGCGGGAGACGATGTTGCCGAGGATGACGAGCACGACCGGGACGACGGTGTAGAGAATCATGATCCAGTCGACCGTGGCGGCGGGCTGCGTGGTGGCGCCCTCGACGAAGCCGGTCCAGCTCAGCACCATGCCGATGATCAGGGTCTCGACGGCGGTGAAGATGACGTCAAGCGTGGAGTTGATGCCGGCGTACTGGCCTTCGCGGCGCTTGGAGGTCACGATCTCGTCGACGTCCGGAACCAGGGTGAACACGAACTGGGTGGCGTTCACGACGCCGGAGATGCCGAAGTTCATGAGGATGAGGAACACGACGAACAGGGTGGCGCGCAGGCCGCTGGAGACGCTGGCGTGGAAGATGCCGAGGCCCAGCATGCAGGCGAAGGCGAGGATGCAGGCGTAGCCGCCGAGGCGGAAGGTGCGCATGCCGTCGAGCTTGGCGGTCAGCCAGATCCACATGGCCACGAACGCCATGCCGAAGATGAAGCCGACGCCGGTGCCGAGGGAGACGGTCTGCGGGTCAAGCAGCAGCACGAACATCACGAAGTAGGTGTTGATGGTGCCTCGGATGGCGCGGAAGGTCTGCTCGCAGATGTACATGCCCAGGTAGACGCGGTAGGACTTGACGCGCATGGCGGAGATGAAGTTCCAGAACACGCTGAGGAAGCCCGCGGCCTTGCTGTCGGAATCGGCCTCGGCCACGTCGGTGGACTCGTCGTACGGGCGCTCCTGCACGGTCAGGAAGCCGATGAACAGCACCACGGTGCCGACGATGCCCCACAGCAGGGCGATCTTGAAGTAGGAGTCCCAATCGTCCTTGCCCCAGACGGTGAACAGCCAGATGTTGAGCATGGACAGGGCGGTGCCGCCGATGGCGCCGGCGATCTGGTTGATGCCGACGATCTGGGCGCGCTGGGTGGTGTTTTCGGTCATCTCGGCCGGCAGCGCGTACTGCACGGTGGTGATGCCGGCCCAGGAGGCCCAGTAGAGGATGTTCACGGCGAAGTAGGCCCAGGTGGGCAGGCCCATGACCCACAGGCCCATGTAGAAGACGAAGTTCAGCGGGGTGGCGAGCAGCAGCACGGCGCGGCGGCGGCCGAACCTGCGGCCGAAGGCGGTGCGGTAGAGGCGGTCGGAGAGGTAGCCCCAGAACGGGGTCGCGATGGCGCCGACGACCTTGCCGACGGTGAGCATGAGGGTGACTAGCATCACCGACATCTTGACGAACGTGGTGAAGTAGAACATCTGCCATGTGATGACCATGGTCTGCATGACCCAGGAAAGCGGAATCATGGCGAAGCCGAATTTGGCGAGCAGGGGGACCTTGCCCTGCAGGTCGTAGCTCATGGTGTTATTGCCCGACATTATTGTCGTCCTTTCTCTTCATCGAGATAGAGGGACCGCTGGGGACCCAACTGACTTTAGTTATATCGACGCCGGTTGCAACTCTGCCGGCGGAACACTGGCGGCTGTTGCCGTGGGGCTATGAATAAATGACCTTCATGGACGCTTATTCATAACGAATCCATAACGTTATCGATATAACGTCAAGCTGAAATCGAGAGGTTGTTTAGCTTGTTGATTGGTACTATAACACGAATTTTATCGATGTAAAAATCAGTGATACACTTCAATCATCGACCACGAATAATCGTGGCAAGAACAGGCAGTCGGCAACGTTCGCCGATTGCAAGAATCCATAGTTTTCTGACCGAAGAACCCGCGAAGCCGCGTAGACGTCGGTCACGAATCGACAGCAAAGGAGCGTTGGTCATGGCAACGGACATCAACCACGGCGGCACGGATATTCCGCGCGTGTCGGACTTCAATGACGGATGGAAATTCCATCGCGGCGTGTCGTCGGGCGCGCAGCAGGAGTCGTTCGACGACACGTCATGGAGGGACGTGCGCCTGCCGCACGACTTCGGCGTCGAGGGCGCGTTCTCCAAACTCGCCCGCTCGACCGTCGGATTCCTGCGCACCGGCGAAGGCTGGTACCGCAAGACGTTCGAGGCTCCCGAGGCCTGGCGGGGCCGCCGCGTGTCGCTCTCGTTCGACGGCGTGATGGAGCTGGCCGAGATCTGGGTCAACGGCGAGAAGCTCGCCGAACACCACAACGGCTACGCCCCGTTCTTCGTGGACGTCACCGACGCCCTGCGCTTCGATGCGCCGAACGTGCTGGCCATACACACCAACACGCCCGAGCCGTGCTCCCGCTGGTACCCCGGCGCCGGCCTCTACCGTGGCGTCGAACTCGTCGTCACCGACCGCGTGCACGTGCGCGACTGGGGCGTGCGCATCGCCACGCCGACGCTCGAGGACGACGTGAAGCTCGACGTGGCCAAGGTGCATGCGGAGACCTGGCTGGTCAACGAGACGTCCTCGCCCGTCGACGTGACCCTGCACAGCACGGTACTCGACGCCGACGGCGCGCCGGCATCCTCCAGCGAAAGCTCCTTCACGCTGAATCCGGGCACCTCCGCCGACGTGGAAAGCCACATGCCCGTCAGCCAGCTCATCATGGTCTCGAAACCGCACCTGTGGAGCACCGACGACCCCTACCAGTACACGTTGCGCACCGACGTCGTAGTCGGCGGCAAGGTCGTCGACCGTGTCGACACGCGATTCGGCCTGCGCTGGGTGGGCATGTCGAGCGAGACGGGACTGTCGCTGAACGGAGTGCGCATGAAGATCGCCGGCATGTGCATGCACCACGACCTCGGCTCCCTCGGCGCCGCCGTATACCGCCGCGCCGTGGTCCGCCAGCTCGAGATCCTCAAGGAGGCCGGTGTCAACGCCATCCGCACCTCCCACAACATCGGCTCGAAGATCCAGGTGGAGGAGGCCAGCCGCATGGGCCTGCTCGTGCTCGAGGAGCTCGCCGACATGTGGACCGCGCCCAAGGACCGCAACGACTACAGCAACTACTTCCTCGCCGCCTCGGCCACCGACCTCGAGGCCATGATCGGCCGCGACCGCAACGAACCCAGCGTGTTCATGTGGAGCCTCGGCAACGAGGTCGCCTGGCAGGAGAGCGAACTGCCCCTGGCCGAGAGGCTCGTGGCCGTCGCCCACGCCGCCGACCCGACCCGCCCGGTGTGCATCAACGACTCCTCGTACCTGAGCAAGGGCATCGACGGCATCGGCAACGAGATCCACAAGCGCATGGACGTGCGCGGCTACTCCTACGCCTCCGAGGACCACCTCGTCGCCATCCACGCCAAGCATCCGAACGACCTCATCATCAACTCCGAAAGCGGATGCAGCCTCGGCTCGCGCGGATACTACGTGTATCCGACCGACGTGCCCGACGGCGTGCGCGGCACCGAGTTCCCGTTCGAACCCGGCCGTCAGCCGTGGGACGACGACACGTACGAGATCACCTCCTACGACATCACCGCCAACCGCGGCACGCCCATCCGCAAGGACTTCATGCGCTCCATGAACCTCGACTTCCACATGGGCGAGTTCACCTGGACCGGCTTCGACTACATCGGCGAGCCGGCGCCCTACATCGGCAACTTCTACTGGAACGACCAGTCGCAGACCGAATCCGACGGCACCGTGCTCGCGCCGAAGACCGCCTACTACGGCATCGTCGACTCCGCCGGATTCCCCAAGGACGAATGGTGGCTCTACCGAAGCCTGTGGACCGACCCCGACGACGCGCCCATGGTGCACCTGCTGCCGCACTGGAACTGGCGCCAGGGCGAACCCGTGCAGGTGTGGGCGTACTCCAACGCCGCCAAGGTCGAACTGTTCCTCAACGGCCGTTCGCTCGGCGTGCGCGAATTCGAGCCGCACGCCACCGGATTCCACATCGACACCGCCCACCCCGACAAGCCGTTCGAATACCGGTTCGCCAAGGGCGACCCGCGCGACTCCATCTACCTGCACTGGGACGTGGCGTTCGAACCCGGCGAGCTCAAGGCCGTGGCCTACGACGCCGACGGCGACGAGGTCGCCCAGGACGTGCTGCACACCGCCGGGTCGCCGGCCGCCGTGCGCCTGACCCCCGACCGCGCCGTGCTGCATTCGGGCGAGACCAGCGCCAACGACCGCGACATGAGCTTCGTCACCGCAGACATCGTCGACGCCGACGGCACCATCTGCCCCGACGCCGACGACCGGCTGACCTTCACCGTCGAGAACGGCGTCATCCTCGGCACCGACAACGGCTACCAGGCCAGCACCGAGGCGTTCCAGCTGCCCGTGCGCAAGGCCTACCGGGGCAAGGCGCTCGCCATCGTCGCCTCCGACGGCTCCGGCAGGCCCATCATAGTGCGTGCGAAGGCCAACGGCATCGACGCCGGCGAGACCGTCATCGACGTCAAGGCCGCCTCCGCCGTCGAATCCGTGCCGGCCTCCGCGGCCCGCGAAACCGTCGCGGCCGAGGACGCCGCGTCCCACGACGGAAAACGGCCGCGCGTGCGCCGCCCGTTCGCCGTCGTCCCCCATACCGCCGCCGTCGCCGCAGGCACCGTCCCGTCCCTGCCCGACAACGCAACGGTCGTCTACGACGACGGCGGCAAGCGTTCCGGACACGTCACCTGGCAGATGCCCGACGACCACGACTGGTCCGGCGTCGGCCTGGTGACCGTTCGGGGCGCCGTCGCCGATCCGGATGGCGCCGTCGACGGCGGACTCGCCACGGAGGCCGCCATCCGTGTGCTCGACGCCGGCGAGGACGCATCATCGTCCGTGCTGCTCGACGACCTGCACGTCAACGGCGCGACCATCGACGGCTTCGCCCCCGACAGGCGTCATTACACACTGTCGTTGCCATACGACGCCGGGGCCCCCGCATTCGAGCCGATCGCGCGCGACAACGCCGCAGCGGCCGTCATCCCGCCCGTCGACCCGGCCAACGGCAGATACCTCATCGAAATCACGTCCGAGGACCACAGTCGCGGCGCGACCATCGACGTCACCGTCGTCACGCAGCCGGCACCCATCGACTCCATCTCCGCGCACCTCGCCGACGTCGCCGGCCTCATCGAGGACCGGTCCGCGGCATTGGCCATCGAGGCCCGCGACGTACTGGGCCGTCCGATCGACGTCGCCGATCTCGACCTGCACATCGACATCGACGACCCGTCGGTGCTTGCCGTCGTCGGCGGCAACGATGCCGACGGCAACGCCGCCGGTCTCGCCGTCGCCGGCACGCTCGCCGGCGAGACCGAGCTGACCGTCCACGCCGCATACGCCGGCGCGACCGTCATCTCGTCGCCGCTGCCGGTCACCGTCGGCAAGGCCGCATACGAGAAGCGGCCCGTCGCCGCGGAACCCGTGCGCGTACGCTGCGAAGTGGGGGAGTGGCCCGACCTGCCGAGCCTCGTGACCGTACGGTTCGACCATGGCCTCGACGCCACCATGCCCGTCACATGGAGCGCCGACGGCGACCTGTGGCAGACCGTCGGCGAGCACGACATCACCGGAACGATCACTGGACCGGGCGGATTCGATGCCGCCGATGTCGTCGCCAAGGCGACGGTCGGCGTAGTTGACGTCATCGCCGTGCAGAAGACCTCCGCGGCCACGGTGACGGGCATCGTCCCCGATCTGGCCGAAACGACGCCGACCGTGCGCGTATGGTGGAGCGACGGCCTCGCCGAGGAAAGGCCCGTCGTCTGGCATGACGCGCTGCCGGAGGACTACGGCCGGCCCGGATCCTTCACCATGGCCGGCGACGTCGACGGCATCGACGCCAAGGCCGAAGCCACCGTGCGCGTGACCGACGAATACACGAAGAACCGCGACCTGTTCTCGTTCCGCAACGACGTATACCCCACGGTCGAGGCCTCCTACACCAACCCCGACCCCAAGATGATGGAGGACGTCTCCAACCTCATGGACGGCACCGTGTCGTACACCGCCCGCGCCGGATACAACCTCAAGAACCGCTGGTCCACCTACGGCGACCCCAGCCGCGAGGCATGGCTCGAATACCGGTTCGGCTACGGCACCGAGACCCCGTTCATGCTGAACTCCTTCACCATCTACTACTGCCTGGAAGGCAAGGACGTGGCATTGCCGCAGGACGTGCGCGTGCTGGCATGGGACGGCGGCACGGGAGACGACGGCGAGTGGAAACCGGTGACGAACCTCAGGACCCACGACAAGCCGGTCGAGCAGCAGGGCAGCGCGGGCTGGATCTACGGCTCCTTCGGCGACAAGACCAAGTCGGAGAAGATCGACCATGGTCTCGAACGCACCTACACGTTCGACATGGTGAAGACCTCGCGCATCCGCATCGAATTCACCGCGAACGAGGGCGAATGCGTGGCCATCACCGAGATTCGCGGCGACGCGCAGGTCGCCGTCGTCAACGAGAGCTGCGCGCTCGCCGGCCTCGCCGTCGACGGCGTCGACGTGCCGGGCTTCTCTCCGGACGTCGAATCATATACGGTAGCGCGCGGCGACGATGACGGCCATGTGCCGAACATCGAGCCGAGGCCGGCCGGCGACAACGCCGCGGTCACCGTCGTACCGCCCGTTACGGGCGGTGACGCGGTCCTCGTGGAGCTCACGGCCGAAAACGGCGTCACCAAGCGCACCTACACGGTTCGATTCGCGTAGGCATGTCTGCCGTTTCCCATCGGGATCATCCGTCGGTCGGCTATCGCCTCGTCGACTCGCGTTCGATGAGGCGATAGCCGACCGTCACCGTCTGCGGATAGCGTTCCTCCTCCGGATGATTGATGCGATGCGTCAGCAGCGAGACCGCCGCCTGCGTCATGCTGGTGAAATCCACGGCGATGGTGCTCAGCGTCGGCACGCTGTACTCGCCGTCGGTGATGCCGTCGAACCCGATGACCGCCACATCCTTCGGCACGTTTACGCCGCGGTCGGCCAATCCGCGCAGCACGCCCAGCGCCAGGCCGTCGCTCGGGCAGAACAGGCCGTCGAACCCGAGCCGCTCGTCCGCCCAGCGATGACCGGCCTCCACGCCGCCGGCCCGCGACCACGGCACGCTGATCAGCGAATGCTCGTCGAATTCGAGGCCGAGCTCCTGGCATTCGTGCTTGGCGGCCAGCATGCGCACCTGCTGCGAGGCGCCGGGGTTCGACTCCGGCGGAATGTCATGGCCCACCAGGCCGATGCGACGGCATCCCTTCTCATACAGGTGGCGAATCGCCGCGCGGGTGCCGGCCTGGCTCGGTGCGTTCACCTGATCGTACGGGCTGTCGATCGTGTAATCCTCCAGAAGGACGGAGGGGTGCGAGGCCAGCGCCTTTGACGCATGCTTGGCGTTGATGCCGATGATGCCGTCGGAGAACAGGTACGACATGTCCTTCTCGTTGCCATGCTCGTCCACCAGATACTGCGACGATTCGATGAGCATGTGCATGCCCTGTTTGTTCAGCTCCGCGGCGAACCGCATGGCCAGGCTGGAGAAGTAGGCGCCGTCGATGCCGGCGGTGAGGAACGTGACGGTGCCGCTTTTGCCCGTGCGCAACGATTGTGCGGAGATGTTCATGCGATAGCCGAGCTTCTCCGCGGCGGCCAGCACCTTCTGCGTGGTCTTCGGCGTGACCATGTCCATGCCGCGCAGGGCCCGTGACGCGGTGGTCGCGGTCACCCCGGCCTCCTTGGCGACGTCCTTGAGCGTGACCATGCCGCATCATCCTTTCCCGAGGCGCACAACCGGGCGCCTCGCTCCCATCGTCGTGGTTTCAAAGCGAATTCAATGATGACATCGATAATATCGCGGTCGGCCGAGCGACATTCGCAATGGCGTCACCGTATGGCCGCAGCCGTTGTGCGCTGCGGAATAATAGCCGGCCATAGGCTATTGCTATAGCCCCGATGGCATATTCCTTGGCAAAGGCGTGGTGGGGGTGCGCCGCTTCGGCATACAGTGATACGGATCGGGCCGACCGGGGGAAGGGGCCGCAGGTGCGGACGCCGGATCGGCGAAACACAGAACGAAGGGACGACGAACCATGGCTTCGGCCACAACAACCACAACGGACAGCAGGACGGCGGAGCCGGCGACGCACGACGCGGCGGCCGGCGGCGCGGCAGGAGCGGCGAACGGCACGGCGAACGGCCACACCGGACTCCAGCGCAAGATGGAGACGCGCCACCTCATGATGATCTCCCTGGGCGGCGTCATCGGCACGGGACTGTTTCTGAGCTCCGGATACACCATCCACCAGGCGGGGCCGCTCGGCACCATACTCGCCTACGCCGTCGGCGCGCTCAACGTATACATGGTCATGCTGTGCCTCGGCGAGCTCGCCACCGCCATGCCGCAGACCGGCTCCTTCCATGTGTACGCCGGCCGGTTCATCGGCCCCGGCACCGGATTCACCGTCGCCATCATCTATTTCCTGGCATGGATGGGCGCCCTCGGCTCGGAATTCACCGCCTCCGGCCTCATCATGCAGAAATGGTTCCCCGGCTCGCCGGCATGGGCATGGAGCGCCCTGTTCATCGCGTTCATCTTCACGCTGAACGCATTGTCCGTGCGCTCATTCGCCGAAGCGGAGTTCTGGTTCGCCGGCATCAAGGTGGTCGCCATCATCGTGTTCATCGCCATCGGCGCGCTCGCCATCATCGGCGTCATCCCCATCGCCGGGTACTCGCATGCGCCGGGACTGACCAATCTGGTCAAGGACGGCGTGTTCCCCAACGGGTTCGCGCCGGTGTTCTCCACCATGTCGACGGTGGCGTTCGCGTTCTCCGGCACCGAGCTGCTGGGCGTCACGGCGGGGGAGACCAAGGATCCCGGCAAGAACATCCCCAAGGCCATCCATACGACGTTCTGGCGTCTGGCCATCTTCTTCATCGGGTCCATCGTGGTGATGTCGGCGCTTATCCCATGGCAGGACGCCGGAGTCGACAAGAGCCCGTTCGTGCTGGTGTTCGACGCCATCGGCCTGCCGTTCGCCGGCGACATCATGAACTTCGTCGTGCTCACTGCGATCCTCTCCGCCGCCAATTCGGGTCTGTACGCCTCCACGCGCATGCTGTGGTCGCTGTCGAACGAGCATATGATCCCGAGGGTGTTCGCGCGTACCACGAAGCACGGCGTGCCGCTGATCGCCCTGTGCACGGCGATGGTCGGCGGCCTTATGGCGCTGCTCTCCTCGGTCACCGCCGCATCGGTCATCTATCTGGCATTGGTCTCCAGCGCCGGTCTCGCCATCGTCATCGTATGGGTCGTGCTGGCGGTGTGCGAGATCCGGTTCCGCCTCGAGATGCGTCGGGAGGGCAGGGGCGTGGATGAGCTGTCGTTCCATACGCCGGCCTGGCCCGTCGTGCCGATCGTGGCGCTGGTGCTCAGTGTGGGGACGATCATTCTGTCGGGCGTGTATGAATCCATGCGGCAGTCGCTCATTTATATGGCCGTCATCGTTGCGCTGTGCTATGCGGTCTACGGCGTGAAGCGCCTCGTCTCCGCACGACGCCGTGGCTGACCGGACGCGATAAGTCGGATTTGTGGGTCTGCGGCATACAGGAGGACATGGTTTTCGGTGTCCCCGTGTATGCCGCAGACCCGCTTTTCGAAAAAGAAAAGAAAAAATATGAAAAACCCGAGGCTTTATGGCCTCGGGTTTTTCATTGGCTCCTGCGGCTGGGCTTGAACCAGCGACCGTCCGATTAACAGTCGGATGCTCTGCCAACTGAGCTACGCAGGAATATTTCCTGTGCAAGCTTTGTGCTGTGCACAAGACATAAATAATACATATGGAGCGTCGATATGCAAATCATCGGCGTGTCGCGTGTTGTTCATTGTGTTGTACGTAGGTCGTCCGTGGGAACTGATGGAGCGTTTTGGGCATGAATCCCCGCACGACATGGTCGACAATCCCGAAATCCGGAATCTACGGTGTTTTCCGGTCGTTGCATGCACCGAAAACGACCGAAGAACACCGTAAATTGCCGGGAACGGGGCTACCGGCGCAGAATCGAGCCGTTGCCGTTGCCGTTGCCGTTGCGGGCTTCGCATCGCCAGAGCGTGCGGATGCCGGCGTCCCGCAGGAACGCACGATTATGCGAGACGACGATGACGGCGCCGGGGAACGTGGCCAGAGCCTTTGCCAGGGCCTGTTGCGAATGCAGGTCCAGATGGTTCGTCGGCTCGTCCAGCATGATAAGATGCGGATGGCTTCTCGTTCCCAGACACAGCAGCAGCTTGCGCAGTTCGCCTGGGGAGGGGACGCCGCCGGCCAGCAGACGATCGGGGTCGGCATTCAGCTGGGCATAGGCACCGAGCGTGAGCGAGCGTCCGGCGTCGTCAAGGTCATTCAATCGCCGCAGCGCATCCTGTGCGTCGGCGGCCGTGGTGTTCTGTGATATCGACAACGTCGGAACCGGCGGAAGGACATCGTGAAGCCGCCGTAACAGCGTTCGGCACAGCGTCGACTTTCCGCTGCCGTTCACGCCGACGATGCCGATGTGGTCGTGTGGCCCCACACTGAGCGCGGGAATGGCCAGACCGGGGACCGGATCCTCGGCGAGGAAGCGGCCGCCGTGGCCGGAAGCCCTGTCATTGCCGTCCATGCGGCCGTCCGCGCCGATACGGGGTTCCACGGTGTCGCCGCCGTATCGAATCAGTCCCTCCTCCAGCCTCACCAACTGCGGTCGATGACTTGCCTCGGCATCCATCCAGATGTCGCCGTCATAGCGTTTCGCCGCGGTCGCCACGGCCTCCGTGCGCCTTCGCGCCGCATCCGTTCGGGATGCGATTCGCGCACTCGCCGCGCCGGCGCTGCCGTCGGTGCTCAGCGATTTGTGCAGCTTCAGCAGATTGCGTGCGTCATGGTCCCTCCGGTTTACGCCGGCGCCCACGGCGCGCGCCCTTGTGGCCGCCAACGCCGCCTCATGCCTGCGCTGCGCGGCCACGTCGGCCAATCGTGACGCCTCGTGCCGGGACCGCTGCAGCGCCGCGTCCGCCGAGCGCCGGTCGTTTTCCGCCGTCGCGTTGGCCTGGCTGTAGTTTCCCGGTCGGGTCCTCACCACGGTGACGTTACGGCCGTGCACATGGTCGCGTTCGAAGAACACGCATCGTGTGGCCAGTCGGTCGATGAAGTCGACGTCATGGGAGACGACGATGCCGATGCCGCGGAAATCTTGCAACGCCGAAACGATGCGCGTGATGACGGCCTCATCCACATGATTCGTGGGTTCGTCGAGCATCAGCACATCGGGGCGTTTCGCCAGTGCACAGGCGATCTGCAATCGTTTGGCCTCACCACCGGAAAGTTCGTCGTACCGCCATGGCCAGTCGTCGCCGATGCCGAGATCGCGTCGGACACGCATCGTCTCCGGTGACCAATCCGCGGCGAAATCGTCGAGGTCGTCCGGCCGCTCGTCGGTGTTCTGCGGACAGTATCCGACGATCGGCGTGCCGGGGGAGGGGCTTACCGTACCGGTATCCGGTCGGAGCCAACCCATGGCGATACGCAGCAGCGTGGTCTTGCCGATGCCGTTGTCGCCGAGGACCGCCGTCCACCCTCGCGGAAACGTTGCCGACACGTTCTCGAACAGCGGTTCCGTCGCCTCCGGCGGGGTGTAGGTGATGTGCGCAAGCGTGAGTGTTGATAGGGGCATGACGGTTCTCCTTTTCGATTCGTTTCGACTGCATACGACGATGTATGGCGGAGAATGCGAAACGTCATGCATGAATGCCGGCGTCTTTCGACGACGTCGGTGATTCGGGAAATCGAAGGATTCAAGGCAATGCCGTGGCCGTGATCGAAAACGACGGGGTATGCCGCGATAGCCAGCATGACGGGGCGCGACGGCGCAGTCGGCCGTCACATTCCGCATTGTCCGCTGTCTATCGGGAAATCAATTCGAGAAAACTCCTTCATATGGATTCCCCGGCATATCGGGAACCCGTGAAACATTCGACGGCAAGCATAATACCTTTGCCTGCCGTCGTGCAAATCGGTATGGCGGGCGGCCTATAGTTCGCGCTGCATGGGGCCGTGCCAGGAGACGTTGGGGCACATGATGTCGTTGCCGTGAAGGCCTCCGAGACGCACGCAGTCATCGCAGCGTGCGACGAAGCAGTACGGGCACAGGTAGTGGCAGTCCTTGCAAGCCACCTTCTTGCAGTCCACGCAGCGTACGTAGAAGCGGTCGTCCTTGTGAACGTATTTGTGGCAGACGCAGCAGGTGTCGATGATGCCCTGCTCGTTGAAGGCGAACCAGGTGTGCTGTTTGATCCATCCTGCATACCTGGATTCCTTGGGGGCCATCACGACGGTGTTCGGCGGTGCGTTGCGAAGATCGCGGCCGGGGGCGTACGGGATGATCGGGCTGTTCATCAGGACGCTGTCTGGAATGGTGCGGGTGGTGCCTTGGCCTGTCGACTGGTCGGCTGGCTTGCGTTCGTTCTTTCGCTTCGTCATCTTGACGGCCATGAAGATGCAGAACGCGATGAACGCGAGCATGAGGATGAGAACCATGATGGGGTTTCCTTGGTGGTTGATGAAATATCGAGGGAGACGGTCGTGGAAAACGAATAGGCCGTTCATCCGGCATTGCGAATGAACGGCCTATTGACTACCTACTGGCTGCCCCTAATGACGGAATCGCCGCAACTGCAACGATTCCGAGGGTGATCGATCAGATGTGGTAGTAGAGCTCGTACTCGAGCGGGGTCGGGGCCAGACGGGCCTGGTCGATTTCGCCGCGCTTGAGGTCGATCCACGTCTCGATGAGATCCTCGGTGAAGACGTCGCCGGCGGAGAGGAAGTCGTGATCCTCTTCGAGGGCGTCCATGGCCTCGGCCAGAGAGCTCGGAACCTGCTTGATGCCGGCGTGCTCTTCCGGAGGAAGCTCGTAGAGGTCCTTGTCGACCGGCTCCGGGGGCTCGATGTGGTTGAGAATACCGTCGAGACCGGCCATGAGCTGGGCGGAGAAGGCGAGGAACGGGTTGCAGGACGGATCCGGAGCGCGGAACTCGATGCGCTTCGAAGCCGGGGAGGTGCCGGCCAGCGGAATACGGATGGCGGCGGAGCGGTTACGGGCGGAGTACACCAGGTTGACAGGAGCCTCGAAGCCCGGAACCAGACGGTGGTACGAGTTCAGCGACGGGTTGGTGAAGGCAAGCACGGAGGAGGAGTGCTTGATCAGGCCGCCGATGTACCAGCGAGCGAGGTCGGAGAGCCCGCCGTAGCCCTTCTCGTCGTAGAACAGCGGCTTGCCGTCCTTCCACAGGGACTGGTGGCAGTGCATGCCGGTGCCGTTGTCGCCTGCGATCGGCTTCGGCATGAAGGTCACGGACTTGCCGTTGAGGAAGGCGGTCTCGTGAACGACGTACTTGTACTTCATCAGGTCGTCGCCGGCGTGCTGCAGGGTGTTGAAGCGGTAGTTGATCTCCTGCTGGCCAGCGCCGCCGACCTCGTGGTGGGAGCGCTCGAGCTGCAGGCCGACCTTCTGCAGGTTGGCGACCATGTCGTCGCGCAGGTCCTGGTAGTGGTCGATCGGCGGGACCGGGAAGTAGCCGCGCTTCACACGGTTCTTGAAGCCGATGTTCGGGGTGCCGTCCTCTTCGGTGTCGACGCCGGAGTTCCACGGAGCCTCGATGGAGTCCACCTCGTAGAAGGAGCGCTGCATGTTGTTCTCGAAGCGCACCTTGTCGAAGATGAAGAACTCGGCCTCAGGAGCGAAGGAGGCGGTGTCGGCGATGCCGGTGGACTTCAGGTAGGCCTCGGCCTTGGCGGCGACCTGACGCGGATCGCGCGAGTACGGCTCGTCGGTCAGCGGGTCGACGATGGAGAAGGCCACGTTGAGGGTCTTGTGCTTGCGGAACGGGTCGACGTAAGCGGTGGTCACATCGGGAACCAGCTTCATATCGGACTCGTTGATGGCCTGGAAGCCCTGCACCGAAGAGCCATCGAACGGCATGCCGTCGGTGAAGGCGTTGTCGGTGAACTCGCTGGCAGGCACGGTGAAATGCTGCTGGACGCCGATGAGGTCGGTGAAGCGGACGGAGACATACTCGATGCCTTCCTTGTTGATCAGCGCTTCGACTTCTTCAGGCGTGTGGGCGAAAATCTTATTCTCTGCCACAATCGCTCCTTTATTCGTGAGAACTTACGTATGAAGAATGTACTCTCGGATATTTCCCACAGGGTGCCGTTGGGTTACGAGAATGTTTCGCGAAGAGAAAAACAGGGAAAAAGTGTGTGTCAGTATTTGATATGACCTTGACAATCGTTTGAGAGGTTCCCCGTGATGTCGCGCCATGTGACGTGATCGCCGGATAAAGCGTTCGATGCCGGTTCCGAAAGATGCGTTCCGACGGTGATGATGCCGTCTGGAGGGCCGAATACGAAAAATGTCGGTAATGTCACATTTCGTGCATTACCGACATTCCTATGAAATGAATCTTCCGCGATGCGAGACCGAACCGCGGAAGGGGCGGGTCACCTGCCTCGCATCGCGCGGCGGCTGACGTGCATCCTGCTCGGGTCCATGCCCTTGGGCATGCCCATCGTGTTCTTGGCCTGTAGGGTCTTCAGACGGGAGTTCAGTTCGTCGAGCTCGTATTTGGTGAGCTTGACCTTCTGCTTCATCACGGTCTTCTGCAGCTTGTCCAGTGGAACCTGCTTCTCGCCGTGGCCGACGCAGATCTTGATGACGGGGATGTCGGAGCCGCGGGTGATGCGCTTGACCTTGGCCTCCTCCTTGTCGATGGCCTTCATCACGCGACCGTACTCGCCTTCGCCCACCAGGTAGACGCCGGTGCGGCCGGTGCCGCGCCAGATGGCGTCCTTGGTCTTGGCATCGACCCACACGGGCTCCTGCGGGAACGAGAATCCGCCCTTGGTGATGTTGTTCAGGATGGCTCCGGTGGCGCCGGGGCGTCCGTCCATCTGACGGAAGCCGACCTTGTCGGCGCGGCGGGTGAGCACCAGCGTGCCGAACAGCAGGCCCACCATGACGCCGAGGATGATGGTGAAGATGTCGGTGATCCAGGAGAACCAGAGGACCGCGACGATGACGGCGGCGACGATCGGGATCACGATGGCACCGGCGATGAGGAACGGCAGCTGCTTGTCGTCCTGGGCGGTGAACTTGTAGATCTGGATGATCTGGCTGATGGTGCCTTGCTTCTTCGGCTTCTGTTCTTTCTTCTCTGCCATGATGTCCTTTTATATAGAGCGTTGTCGGGGTCGTTGAGACAATTGCTGGACAACCAGTGTACTTGGTTTTCTGCCAAATGGCGCCTTCGGCCTTGGTGCCGGCCCCGGTCAGCGCATATGCAGCGGCCGGCCGTCCGCCTTGAGCAGCGCCTCTCCCAATGCCTCGCCGAACGTGGGATGCGGATGGATCAGGCGTGCCGCACGGCTGAGAGGCACCGCGTTGCCGACGAGCTGCTCGGCCTCGCCCGCCAGCTCGTTGACCTCCGGTCCGACCATGTGCACGCCGACGATGACGCGGCGCGACTCGGGCTCGTCGGCCGGCACCGCGCCGATCACCGTGACCGATCCGTTCTCGCCGGTCATCAGCGTGCGGGCGTTGCCCATCATCGGATATATGGTCTCGGTCACGTCGTCATAGCGGTCGTCAGCCTGGGCCTGCGTGCGGGTCAGGCCCACGGCCGCGGCCTCGGGGGAGGAGAACACCACGCGCGGAATCGTCTCCTCGCGCACGGGTTCGGGGTCGAGGCCCGCGATGGCCTCCGCCACGACGATGCCCTGTTCGAATGCACGGTGGGCGAGCTGATAGCCGCCGGTGATGTCGCCGACCGCCCATATATCTGCCAGGTTCGTGCGGCCGAGCCCGTCCACGCGAACGTAGCCCGAATCATCGCGGGCCAGGCCAAGGGAATCGAACCATGGGGCGTCCGTGTTGGGGTCGCGGCCTATCGCGACCAGCACGATCTGCGCGGCCGCGGTCCTTTCCTCGTCCGTCCTGCCGGCGTCGACCCGGTAATGCACCGCGGCGCCGAGGTTCACGCCGGTGTCGATGCCGGTCACCGAGGCCTTGGTGACCACGTCGATGCCGCGGCGCTTGAGCTCGCGAGTCATCGTGGCGCTGGTGCGGCGGTCCCAGTTCGACAGCACGCCGTTTTTGCGGGCCAGCAATGTGACGTGGCTGCCGGCGGCGTTCCACAGCGAGGCGAACTCCAGGGCGATGGCCCCCGATCCGATGATGATGACGTCGTTCGGGAACTCGTTGAGCTCCAATGCGGCGTCGGAGTTGATGACGCTCTGGGAGAAGGGGATGCCGGGCAGCGGACGGGGCCGCGAGCCGGTGGCCACGACCACGTGACGGGCGAGCAGGGTCCGGGATCCGCCTTCCCCGCCGGACCGCAATGCGACGTCGACGGCGTATGCGGCGGCATCATCTTCCCCGCCGTTCGCGCGGGCGACGCCGCGCACCTCGCCATGGATCATCTCGACGCCGCGGAAGCGAAGCAGGCCGGAAAGCCCCTCGACGACGGTGTGCACCGTGCCCCGGCGGTAGTCGCGCAGCGCGCCGAAATCGATGCCGTTGACCGACATGTCGATGCCGTAGCGCGAGGCATGGCGGCCGGTCTCGACGCTGCGCGCAGCGGTGATGAGCGCCTTCGTGGGAATGCACCCGCGATTCAGGCAGGTGCCGCCCGGCCTCTCGTCCCTTTCGACGAGCGCGACCTTCAATCCCAGTTCGGCGGCGCGCAGGGCGGCGGAATATCCGCCGGGACCCGCGCCCACGATGACGACGTCGTAATCCATCGCGTTCTCCTCGGCAGTGATGCCCGTCATGATGGGACCCCCTTATTCGAATGTATATGTATTGATATGGTCGTGAACGAATGACGCCTGATGGCGTCCGGTCATGAAAAAACGCCGATACCCAGCATAATTCGCCGGGCATCGGCGTTCTCGCTCATACGCTCCGTCTCATCATTCCGGCCACACGCCGCGCTTCTGGTTGCGCGGGCGGGGCAGGCGCCAGCGACGCATCTGCATGGAACGCGACCAGGCGTAGCTGGCCGAACGCGTGCCCTTGGCCACGGACTTCTCGCCGTACTTGGCGATGAGCTTCTTCTTCAGGCCATGCCACATGATGGCGATGTCGATGATCGCCGCGAAGAAGTAGGCGTACATCACCAGCATGAGCAGCCACGTGATCTGCGGGTTCGTCGACGTGATGAACATCGAGGCGACCAGCATGATGATGACGAACGGCATCATGAACTCGGCCAGGTTCCAGCGGGCGTCAACATAATCGCGGATGTAGATGCGGTAGTCGATGCGCTCCGACTTCGGCATATGGGCCAGGTCGCCGCTCTTCATGGCGGCGTACTCCGAATCCTGCTTCTCACGCAGCTTTGCCTTGGCGACCTTGTTGCTGGCCTTGCGGTCCTTCGGCACCAGCGGACGGATCTTCGCCGCCTGCGCGTCCTTCATCTTCGGGGTCGGACGGTTCTTCTTGCCGTTATTCGGCTTCGTCTCGGCCGCGGCGGGGGATTCCTCGCTCTTTTCCTTGTCTTCTGAACGTTTGAAGGGGTTCCATGTCATGCGAACAGGTTACGGTGACGCCTAGACTCATTCGGCTTGATTGCCAATGCCGAACACCTATCGAAGGAGGTTGCAATGACGGACATCACCGTGGAGGAGCTCCGCGCGCGCATCGACGACGACTGGAAGCGCGTGGTGGCCGCGCTGAGCGACAAGATCGCGCTCGGATCGGTCTCCGCCAAGGGCATCACCGGCGAGCACATGAAGCGCTCCGCCGAATTCGTGGCCGACCTGCTGCGCAAGGAGGGCGTCGACGCCCGCGTCGTGCAGTCCACGAACCCCGACGGCACACCCGGCGCATGGGAGGTCGTCGGCTCCCGCATCGTGAACCCCGAAGCCCCGACCGTGCTGCTGTACGCCCACCACGACGTGCAGCCCGTACCCGACCCGGCCGAATGGGAGACCGAACCGTTCGTCGCCACCACCAAGGACGACGGCCGACTCTACGGCCGCGGCGCAGCCGACGACGGCGGCGGCATCGCCATCCACTCCGGCGCCCTGCACGCGCTCGGCGACGACCTCGGCGTGAACATCAAGGTGTTCATCGAAGGCGAGGAGGAGATGGGCTCGCCCAGCTTCATCCCGTTCATCGAGGCCCACAGGGACGAATTCGACTCCGACGTGATCATCGTGGCCGATTCGGGCAACTGGTCCGCCGAAATCCCCTCGCTCACCACGTCGCTGCGCGGCAACACCTGCGTGGACGTGACCGTGCGCGTGCTCGGCCATCCCGTGCACTCCGGCCAGTTCGGCGGCCCGATCCTCGACGCCAACACGCTCGCCTCCATGCTCATCGCCTCCATGTACGACGAGAACGGCAGCCTCGTGGTGCCCGGCGTCGCCTCCGAGGAGCCCATCGGCGGCCTGCAGCGCGATCTCGACGAGGCCTCGCTGCGCGCCGACGCCGCCATCGTGGACGGCTACCGTCTCGCCGGCACCGACTCGCTCGCCTCCCGACTGTGGACCAAGCCCTCCGTCACCGTCATCGGCTTCGACGCCCACCCGGTCGACGGCTCCTTCAACGTGATCGCCGACTCCGCACGGTTCCGCCTCTCCATGCGCACCTCGCCCAACCAGAAGCCGGCCGAGGCGCAGCAGGCGCTCGCCGACTTCCTCGTCGCCCACGCGCCGTTCGGCGCCGAAGTGAGCGTCGAGCCATTGGAGAACGGCCAGGGCTGGGCCATGGATCCGGACAGCACCGTCGTGAAGGACGCCGAGGAGGCGCTCGCCGAGGCGTTCGAGACCGAGCCGGCCAACAAGGGCGAGGGCGGATCCATCCCGTTCATCCCCGAACTGCAGCGCATCTTCCCCGGCGCCCAGGTGCTCGTCACCGGCCCCGAGGACCCGAAGGCCAATGCGCACAGCCCCAACGAGTCCATCGACCTGCCGAGCCTGAGGAAGAACATCCTCGCCGAGGCGCTCATCCTCGCCAAGCTCGCGAAGTAGGGGAGCGCGGGTCTCTGTCAACTCCCCTCAGTCAGGCAAAGCGGAGATGGTTTGGCTCCTTTCGGAAAACGAGGGGAGTCGGAGCGGAGACGGTTTTCTTATTGGCTCCCCTCGGAGATCGAGGGGAGGTGTCCGCGTCAGCGGACTGAGGGGAGTGTGACACACCCCGCCGGAGCCGCTCCAACCGTGCCGCTACCGCATCACCAGGCCGCCGTCGGCGTGCAGGGTCTGGCCGGTGATGAACGCGGCGTCGTCGCCGGCCAGCATCACCACGGCCCCGGCGATGTCGTCGGCGGTGGCGAGACGTCCCAGCGGCGTCATCGCCACGATGCGCTCGCGCACGTCCTCCGTGGTGGCGCGGCTCGAATCCGTGCCGACGGTGAGCCCCGCCGCCACGGCGTTCACGCGGATGCCCCACTTGCCCAGCTCCTGGGCGAGCGAACGGGTGAATCCCACGAGCGACCCCTTTGCCGCCGTGTAATCGTGGTATGGCACGATCGGCGCGTCGACGAGGTTGCTCGACACGTTGACTATCGCGCCGCCGGCCTGCCTGCGCATCCGCGGCAGGCAGGCGGCGCATGTGTTGTAGGCGCCGCGCAGGCAGCCGTCGATCTGCTCGCGGTAGTCGTCCCACGAAATGCCGTCGAACGTGCGGCGCTGGCGCGGGTCGAACGAATAATGGCTCAGCGCGTTGTTGACGAGGATGTCCACGCCGCCGAACGTCTCCTCGGTGAACGCCGCCAGCGCACGGACCTGCTCCTCGTCGCGCACATCCGCCCTGAACACGGCCACGCGGCCTTCGGCGCCGGTCTCCCGTTCGATGGCCGTGGCCGTGGCGAGGGCGCGCTCGTCGTTGCTCAGATAGTCGATGACCACGGCCGCGCCGAGCTCGGCGAACCGTCTGGCGATGGCCGCGCCGATGCCACGGCTTGCGCCGGTGACGATCGCCGCCTTGCCGGCGAGGGGCAGGGTCGGGGATGATGCTGTTGTCATGATGATGCTCCCGAAATGTATCGTTGTTATTCGAAGTCGTCGTCGAAGGAGTCGGCGAACCGGTCGGTGCCGCGTTCCACGTCCACCGCACGCACCAGGTCGAGCAGGTTGAATCCGCCGTCATGATGCCATCCCGACTTGGCGCGGTTCATTTCGCCGACCGGGCATATGCGGTCGATGCCCAGTTCTCCCACCCGCTGCGCCAGCGGGAACAGCCGCGTGCTGTCCACGGCCACGCCACACGACTGGAGCCATTGGCGGTACGGTGTCATCACCGGCAGGGCGTCGGCGAGATCATTGACCGCCACCACGGTGATGGTGCGGTTCAACGGGGAGGCCGGCGTGGGCAATGACGCCGCATCTGGGTAGTACAGCACCGTCCAGTCGGTGCCATGCGGCGACGCGATGACGAACGGTCCGGAACCGTCGTCGGCCATGCCCGTGCCGGAGCCGCCGGCGAACAGCGACATCATCTCCACGGAGGAGCGCATGCGCCGGATGGCCAGCGACTCCTCCTGCGTGGGCGTGGACCGCGGGTACTTGCGCTGCTGGGACTCCAATTCATGGGCCAGCAGCTCGGCCGTCTCATGCGGAGCCAGCACGCCGCCACGCTCCACGAACACCGTCTGTGCGGCCAGACAGCTTTGCTGGTCGTACGTGGCCACATCCACCGCCATGTGATGAATCGTGGACTCGTAGCAATCCGCACGCAGCGACTCCCGGCCGACAAGCGAGAATCCGATGCGCGCCCCATAGCTGAGGAACGGCTTGCTCTCCGCCACCTTCGGGCGCAGCAGCTCCGTCGTATGCGAGGAACCATAGACGATGACCGCGTTCGCCTCCCCGATGGCGGCGTTCTCCAACGGCTCCGTCCCGCCCTTCCACGGCACCACGGCGATCGCATCCGCCAGTTCGGGGTCGACCTCGCGAATCGACTTCGCGAACAGCACCGGCATCAGCGGCTCGTCGAACGACGACTTGCCGACGATACCGCTTTTGACCAGCAGGCCCATCGTCATGCTCCACACCGGAATGCCCGGCACGTTGCTTGAAAACACGTGGAACGAGAGGTCCGGACCATACAGTCGCGTATAGCCGCCGGACCTGTTCGGACGGTACTCGTCCAGCATCTGCGGACACGGCAGGTCGTCGTCCACGAACCTCAGCAGCTCGCGACGACGGAACATGCGCATATAGCGTTTGAGCTCGATCCGCGTCATATCCGCGTCGTATCCGGTGATCGCCGGGACCAGCCGTTCGGCAAGACGACGCAGCGGATAATCGGGGTCCGTCCACAGTTCCACGGCCTTCGCCAACACGTCGATGATGTCGTTCACGGGCATGGAAGCAAGACAATCATTGCGGTTCTTCCGAACGTCATCGCACAACGCATGAATCACATCGGCGTCAAGACGCGGATACCGCAGCGACACAGGTCCATCGGGCGTCGTGATTTCGCGTGTATCGAACGCAGTAAACGAAAAACCGGCCGGAGCATGGAAGACATCGACGATATCGGCGTTATCGACGACATTGCCGCCAACGGAGACGCCGTCGCCGCTCATGCGTTCGCCGCCATGACCTCGTCCACCGTGATGGAGCAGCCACGCGCCTCCGCGCCCTTCGCACGACCCAGCAGACGATAGCCATCCGCCGAGCGCACACCCAGATCCTCGGTGAGAATCGCCAGACACGAATTCCAGTTCGCAAGATCGTAATGCGCGATCACACCGGTCTCGCCGTCGGCCACAGGCGTCAGCGTCTGCGGATCCAGCATGACCGAACGCACCCACGCCGGCGTGGCCTTCAGCGTATTGACCGAACCATCCGTGTAGTACGACAGCAGATTCTGATCGTAGATCTGCGAGCTCAGCTCCGTCATGCCGTACATGTTCACGCAGTGCGTGCGGTCCACGCCGAACACGTCGGCGAACATCGCATACATGTCATCCACGGTGATGCCCGTCTTCGTGCTCTTGAAACCACCCGTATCGAACAGGCGGGAATCGTCCGGCAGAACGAACGTGCGGCCCGACTCGCGCAGATGCTCCAGCAGATACCAGTACGCCGACGACGCGCCCATCAGCATCACCGGCACATCGTCCGTCACCGCCTGCTCAAGGAATCGTTCGATGCGATCGAACTCCAGCCCCTGCTCATGGAAGAAGTAGTCACTGCCCTCGGCACCGCACTGCTCAAGCGCGCGCGTCAGATACCGCGACAGCGACGAATGCTCGTTCATATCCCACGCCGGCGAGATCACGCCGATACGGATGCGCTCGCGGTCGGGCAGGATGAAATGACGGAACGGGCCGATCATCGACGCATCCCAGACCTCGAGGTCGGGATGGAAATTGCGGCCCTTCTGACCGGGGCGCGTGGTGCCGCTCGTCGTGAACACGGCCTCGCAGTCGGCCTCCGGTGTGGACGTGAGCGTAAGCATCTTGAAGCCGTCCACCGGCATCGGCGGAATCGACGACCAGCTGTCGAGCGTCGGCGGCGTCACGCGCTTCGACGTGCAGTAGGCGCGGTACGGCACGTTGTTGGCGAACTGGAAGGCGAAGATCAGGCGGGCGAGCCTGTCGAATTCCTCGTCCGGGGCCTGCTCGCAGCCGTAACGGTCGATGAAGTCCAGCACCGCCTGCTTCACGGTTTCGCGGGCGGGGGAGACGGCTGGCTGTATGGGCATGATGGGTCCTTTCCTTGGGGCTGCCGGGCCTGCTATACGGACATATGGAACAGGCGCGAACGATGCTTCCGTCCGCGCCTGTTCCATATGCCTTGTGGCATGGGATATCGGCTATCGTCTGATACCGATTCTAAATGGTGAGACTACTTGGTCTCGGACGCGCCGTCGCCGGCATCAGTCGTTTCGGCAGCCGCCTTGGCAGTGGTCTTGCCGGTCTTCCTGGCGACGAGATTCGGCAGGTCGATGAGCAGCAGCTTGAGGATGACCACGGCGAACGCACCGACGAGGATGCTGTTCGAGAAGAACACGTGTGCGCCGCCCTCGAGGCCGCTCAGCGCGCTCGGCAGGGCGATGCCCAGCAGCAGCGACAGACCGATGACCACCTGGTTGCGTTCGGTGGACTCCACCTTGCGCAGCGTGTTGAAGCCGGTGGAGATGAGGCTGGCCGCGGCCGGCAGGAAGATGCCGCCGATGACCGGCGAGGGGATGAGCGAAAGCACGGCGCCGGCCTTGGGGATGAAGCCCAGCACCACGAAGATCACGCCGGCGATGATCACCGGCACGCGGGTGCGGGTCTTGCCCTCGTCCGTCACCTTGAGCAGCGCCACGTTCTGCGGGTAGGCGGTGGTGGTGAAGCCGCCGATCAGCGACGAGAGCGCCGAACCGGCCGCCTCGCCGGCCAGACCGTAACGCACCTGCTTGTTCTCCAGCTTCGTGCCCTGGATCTCCGTGGCGGCCTGGTAGACGCCCAGCGCTTCCATGACGGCCACCATGTAGGCGATGAAGAACGGCACGAAGATAGCGGCATCGAACGTGAAGCCGCCGTACGGCATGAACGTGGGCAGGCCGATCCACGGCTTGGAGGCCACACCGGAGAAGTCGGACAGGCCGAAGGCGATGGCCAGGGCGGTGCCGGCCACGAGTGCGATCAGATACGAGAGCGAACGCCACAGACCCTTGCCGAACTGCGAGAGCACCACCACGAGCACGGTGGTGAGGATGGAGACGGCCAGCACCTTCGGGTCGGCGAAGCCCTTGTCGCCGGGCGCTCCGCCGAGGAACTCGCTGAGCGTGAAGCCGGAGAGCGAAACGCCCACGAGGAAGATGATGACGCCGGAGACGATGGGCGCGAACAGGAACCGCAGGTTCTCGATGACGCGCGTCAGGCACAGCACCAGGAAGATCAGCGAGGCGATGAAGATGGACGTGCCGGCCGCGGCGAGCGAGCCCGCGGTGCCGGCGGCGATCATCAGCGCGTCGAACGCGGCCGACGGGCCCTGCACGATCGGCAGGCGGACGAGCCTCGTGGCCTGCACGAGCGTGACCAGGCCGGAGATGATGAAGATGGCGTTGACCATGTTCGACGACAGCGCCAGAGGCAGGCCGATGGCCGCCGCGACGAACACCGGATCGAGCCAGACGTTGGAGACGAGCACGTGCTGGAAGCCCAGCAGCATGTTCTTCGGGGTGAGTTTGGGGCTCAGTGATTGCTGAGTCATGGAGTCTCTTCCTCTCGGTTTTCGGGCCCGCGCGGCGTCACGCATCGCGACGCATTGTGTTTGTCGCTTGCGCTGCGTGCGTTTCAATTGGGGTGCCAAGAGGCCGAGAAGACCGGTGCCTTTCCTCGCATGTGTGGGCACACGAGACCGGCGTGCATGGGCCGGCATGATGCGGCGTGACATCCCTACGCAGGCATTATCCTGTTCAGGTCAACGGGTTCGGGCGGCGTTCCGCCCATCTCAGCCATGAAGGCACCCCCGTCAGTCCGTCCCACAGACGATACCGAAAACCGTCACGCCACGCAATAGCCGACCATGGAATATTCGTTGTGTGTTTTCGATTATTGTGGGAGCCGGGCCACGGAAGGAGATTCGGATATGGATTTGGAGACACGGCGGAAGCTGCAGATGCAGTTGCTTCGCATCGACGGACTCAAGGATGAGATAGGGGAGCTGCGGGACAGGCTGCAGGAGCCTGACGTCGATGCCGGGGCGATCACGGCGCGGATTGCGCAACTTCAGGGCGAGATCGACCGGATTCACGAAGCGGTCGAGCGGGCGAAACGCGGCGAGTAGGAATGTGTGGCCGATACGGTTCGCGATTACTCACCAATATGGACGCAAAGCCGGTCACTCACTGTTTCCGGACGCGACACGCCGAAGGGGCGGCTCGTACGTGGCGGAAAACGGTGAGTGACCGGCTTTGCGGTGGATTTGGCGAGTAACCGGATCGGGGCGGACGGACCGGCCGTCCGGTCACGGAGCGTCAGGCGATCTGGGCGATCAGGGTCGGCAGCTCGGCCATCGTGTTGATGACGGCGTCGGCGCCGGCCTCGGTGAATGCGGCCTTGGCCTTTGCGCGGGCCTCCGCCTTCCCGGTCTCGGACAGCGCCTCGAACTCCTCCTGGCTCAGCGCCAGCTGCGAGCTGCCCTCGACCACGCCGATCGTGAACACGCCGGCGTTCTTGCCCTCGCGGATGTCGGACAGCGTATCGCCCACCTTGGCGGCGGCATGCACGGAGGAGACACCCAGCTTCTCAAGGTTCCTGAAGATCATGTACGGGTAGGGACGGCCGAAACCGTTCGTGCCGTCCGGGCTGATCCAGAAGTCCGGATCGTAGCCGTTCTCCTTGGCCTTCGGCACCACGATGTCCATCATCTTGTCGGTGTAGCCCGTGGTCGAACCGATCTTCAGACCGGCCTCGCGCAATGCGGCCACCGCATCGAGCACACCCGGCTTCGGGCCGGCGTAGCCGTCCAGAATCGACAGCAGCTTCGGCTCGAAATGCGCGTACACGTCATCCACGTCCTTGTCGGTGGGGGCGTGGCCGTGCTCGTCCTCCCATGCGCGGGCGATGCGCTCCATGTGCAGCATCGTGTTGATGTGGTCGTGCTTGAGCATGCCCATCGGCTTGCGGGTCTCCGCCATCGTCGGATCGATGCCGAACTCGCGGAACGCCTCCTGGAAGGCGCGGACGGGGGCGAAGCAGCCGTAGTCGACGGTGGTGCCGGCCCAATCGAAGATGACGGCCTCAAAACGGTTGGTCATAGTGATGTTTCCTTTTTGCTGGTTTGTTGATGATGTCATGTAACGCGCGGTAGGCCGGAGTCGAGATTGGCACCCTTGTTCGACACACTCAAGGCCGTTCGGCCTCGCTCCGTCGTTTGCTCGCAAAGCGTAGCAAACGACTTCGCTGCTTACGGTCGAACAAGGGTGCCAATCTCTCCAGAGGATTTCACGTTGATGCCCGGCCTGTTTTGAGCGGGCCGGGGAGCGGGAGGGTCAGGCGGCGAGCTTGACACCCATGGGGGCGGCGGCCTTGATGGGCTCGCCGGCCTTGTCCATGGCGGCGATGGCGGCCGGCACGGAGGCCGAGCCGGTGGCGGCCTCAAGCAGGCCGCGCTCGCCCATGTACATGGCCAGCAGCTCGGTGACCTTCTCGATGTCGTCGGCGTAGATCTCGCCGATGTTGCCCAGACGGAACGTGTCCTCGTTCGTCAGCTTGCCCGGGTAGATGGCGTAGCCGCGTTCCTTGATGAACTCGTACATGTCGTGGAAGTCGAAGCTCGTGCCCTTCGGGTAGAGGAACGTCGTGATGATCGGGCCCTGGTGGTCGGCGAGGAACGTGGAGAAGCCCAGCGCCTTCATGCGGGCGATCAGCAGGTCGTTGTTCAGCTGGTAGCGGGCCGAACGCACCGGGATGCCGCCCTCCTCAAACATCTCGTCAAGCGCCTTCGAGAAGGCGAGCACCACGTGGGTGGGGGAGGTGTAGCGCCACTTGCCGTTGGCCTTCTCCAGCGTGTTCCACTGGTCCCACAGGTCCAGAGACAGGCTGCGGGCCTTGCCCTTGGAAGCTTCGAGCTTCGCCTTGTTGCAGATGATGAAGCTGAAGCCGGGCACGCCCTGGATGCACTTGTTGGCGGAGGAGACGATGAAGTCGATGCCCCAGTCGGCAACCGGGATGTCCACGCCGCCGAACGAGCTCATCGCGTCCACCATGAACGTCTTGCCGTGCGCCTTGGCCACCTTCGCCACGGCCTGGATGTCGTTGAGCAGGCCGGACGTGGTCTCGGAGTGGATCATCGACACGTGCGTGATCGACGGGTCGGCGTCAAGATACTCGGCCACCTTCTCGGCGCTCGGAATACGGTCGTACGGCTCGGCGTACTGCGTGTACGCGATGCCCGCGTGCTCGCAGATCTTCACCTGACGGTCGCCGTAGGCGCCGTTCGTGCACAGCAGCACCTTCTCATCCTTGCTGACCACCGAGGTCAGCACGCTCTCCACGCCGAACGTGCCGGAGCCCTGCATGACCACGACGGTGTACTCCTGCGGATCGCAGTGCGCGAGCTCGAGCAGCTGGCGACGGATCTTCTGCGTGATCTGCTGGTAGTCCTCGTCCCACGTGCAGTGGTCGAAGAGCATCTCCTCCTTGACCGTTCGGGTCGTGGTCAGCGGTCCGGGGGTGAGCAGCTTGTATTCGTTGGTCATTGTTGTTCCTTCTCTATTGGTTGGTTGAATTATGGGATGAAAGGTTGGGCTGTGCGGGAGGGCTGCCTTCGAAGGGTCAGCCCTCCTTGGCGGCGCGCTTGCAGGCCTCGGAGAAGTCCTGGTGCTGTTGCAGCAGGTCCACCGTCAGCGGCTTGTCGAAGGTCTTCGGATACTTCGAGCCGTTGGCCGGTTCCTTCTCGCCCTGGTAGAGCGGCGTCGGATACGTCTCGAGCAGTTCCTTGCGGCCCTGATCGATGATCACCCCGGCCATCTTCTGCGCCAGCGGATTGGTCTTGGAGCCCTTGTCGAGCACCGCCACCGATTCGGTCAGCGAGTAGTTGCCCTCGGTCGGGTCCACGTAGTCGATGGGCAGACCCTTCTTCTTGTCGGCCGCGGCCTGATGCCTCAGACCGAATCCGACGGCCACCTCGCCCGAACGCACGGACTTGAGCGGGCCGGAGCCGGACTGTTCCAGATGCGGGCCGGCGTTCCTGTAGATGTCGGTCAGGATCTGCTTGCCCTCGTCGCCGGTGCCGTAGGCGCCCACGATGGCCTGCACCATGAGCCAGCCGGTGGAGGAGCCCTCCATGTCGGGCACGGAGATCAGGCCCTTGTACTTCGGGTCGGCGAGGTCCTTGAAGCTCGTCGGCACGGGCACGCCCGCCTGCTTGATGGCCTCGGTGTTGTAGAAGATCGCGCCCTCCTGGGCGGTGGTCGGGCGGCGGTAGTCCGGCGCCTTGGTGTTCACGTTCGTGTTCAGCAGCTTCGACTTCACGTCGGTGAGCGGCTGGAACATGTGGTTGCGCTCCTGGGCGGAGTCCACGTAGTAGGAGCTCATGGTGATCATGTCGGCCTCGAGGCTCCTGCCCTCGGCCAGCATCTTGCCGCCGAGTTCGGAGGTGCCGAAGCCCTGCATGATGTACTTGCCCTTGTAGCCGTTGTTGTCGAGCGCGTGCTCGAACGCGGCCACGGCCTCGTCATCAGCGTTCGTGTAGATGACGACCTGCTGGCTGGCGGCGGCGGTGCCGGAGAAGGCTCCGAAGCCGAAGGCCACGAGGATCGCGGCGGCCACGCCGGAGGCGATGCCCGTCACCACGTTGCGGTTACGCGAGCGCGGGTTGATGGGAGGCAGCGCGAAGCTGCCGGCGGCGACCTGCTCGGCCGTCCTGCGGGCGCCCTGCTTCACGGTGGCGGCCGCGGCCTCGGTGGCCTTGACCTTCACCGGCTTCTTGCGGGTGGCGAAGGCGATGACGCCCTTGACCACGAGGTTCGTCACGAGGATGAGCAGCGACAGGGCGAAGATGTCGTCGAACTTGGCGAGGTGCTGGAGCGCGGAGATCTTCGTGGTGATGACCTGCGTCTTGGCGCCGGTGAGGAACACCACCGCGGAGATGGTGACCATGGCGTTCACGAAGTAGTAGCCGAACACCTGCAGCACGGTGGGCCACGCGTTCGGCGTGACCACGCGCACGATGGTCTTGAACCAGCTGTCGCCCATGAGCTTGGCCGTGGTCTCCCACGAGGCGTTCATCTTCGACAGCGAGTCCTTCATCATCTGGTACGGGGTGGCGAAGTAGTGGATCATGTTCGCGATGATGAGGATCCAGAAGGTGTTCTGCATCGGCGTGCCGCTGAACGCGAACAGGAACGCGATGCCGAGCACCATGCCCGGCACGGTGTTGATGATGGAGCTGATGGAGTCCACGAACCGCTTGGCGGCGGCCGGCAGCTTCGAGCGCGACGTCACCAGGGCGGCGGCGTAGGCGAACACGCAGCCGAGGATGGCGGTCATCACGGCCACGTACACCGAGTTGGTGAACACGGCCGTCAGCTCGGAGTCGGCGAAGATGCCGGTGATGTGGCTGAGCGTGAAGTTCAGCTTGAACGGCCACATCTCGACGAACGGGATGAGCAGGATCACGGCGAACACGCTCAGCACGCACACGAGCACGACCGCGGAGGCGACGGCGCAGAACGTGTCGCGCTTCCTGCCCTCCGGCAGGTCGATCTGCGAGACCTTGGAGTAGCGGATCGAGTACTTCTCGAGGATCGTCATCAGGATGATGGAGATGATCGACGGGATGAGCATGAACACGGCGATGACGGCGCCGCGGTTGAAGTTCGGGATGGAGCCGAGCATCTGGTTGAACAGCGTCATGGCCAGCACGTCGTAGGTGCCGCCCACGGATGTAGGAATACCGTAGTCGGTGAAGCTCAGGAAGAAGCTCTGGATGAACGCCACGCACATCGTGCCGATGAGCGGACGCACGGTCGTCATGAAGAACGTCTTGACGTGGCTGTCGCCCATGATGTGGGAGACGATGATGAACTTCTTGTCGACGAACTGGAACGAGTTGTTGATGAGCAGGAAGCAGGTCGGCAGCGTGTAGATGACGTAGCCGATGAGCAGGCCGTTGAACCCGTAGATGTCGAACAGCTGGTGGCCGAACAGCTTGGTGATCAGGCCCTCCTTGCCGAACGAGTAGATGATGGCGAAGCCGTACGTGATGGTCGGCAGCAGCATCGGCACCTGCGTGAGCAGGGCGATGGCCTTCTTGAACTTCGGCGGCAGGTTCGTGCAGTTGACGGCGTAGGCCAGCAGGAACGCCAGCAGCATGGCCACGAGGGCGGCGGCCGCGGCGACCTTGAGGCTGTTGAACACGGAGGTGAGGAACTCGGGCCGTGCGAGGATGGCCGCGTAGTTCTCCATGGTGGCCGCGCCGCTTCCGGTCTGGAACGACTTGGCGAGCACGAGGATCATCGGCACCACCAGGAAGATGGCGAAGATGACGGTGACGGCGACGAGCAGGGCGGTCAGCTCGGGCTGCCGCGGCTTCATCGGGCGGGGTTCGTGGTTCTTGATCTCAGGCGCGATGTTCGGCAATTGCTTGCCGGCCTGAATGGATTCGACGCTCATGCTCAGGCCTCCTGTCCGGCGAGGGCGGGCTGCTTGGCGGCGGGGGAGCCGTCCTCGTTGAACAGCGTGTAGATGTTGTTGCGCTTGACCTCCAGCTGGTGGAGGATGAACTTGCGCACGAACTCGCTGGCCGGATGGTGGATGATGTCGTCAGGCGAGGCGAACTGGGCGATCCTGCCCTGGTTGAGGATCAGCACCTTGTCGCTCATCGTGCAGGCCTCCTCGGGGTCGTGGGTGACCATGATCGTGGTGAGGTTGTACTGGTTGACGATCTGCTTGATCTTCGACTTGATGGACTCCTTGATGACGCCGTCCAGTGCGGAGAGCGGTTCGTCGAGCAGCAGCTTCGGCTTCATCACCAGCGTGCGGGCGAGGGCCACGCGCTGCTTCTGGCCGCCGGAGAGCTCGTCGATCTTCTTGGTCAGATGCTCCTCGAGACCGAGCAGCGAGATCATCTCCTTGATCTCCTTCTCGGTGGAGATGCCGGGGTTGTTCTTCAGACCGTACGTGATGTTCTCGTAGGCGTTGAGGTTCGGGAACAGCGCGTAGTCCTGGAACACGATGTTGAATCCGCGCTTCTCCATCGGCACGTTCGTCAGGTCCTCGCCGTTGTAGACAATCTGTCCGCTGGTCGGCTGCGAGATGCCGAGGATGATGTTCAGCAGCGTGGTCTTGCCGCCGCCGGAAGGACCGAGAATCGACATGATCTGGCCGTCCCCAATGGCCAGTGAGATGCCGTTGAGCACATGGGTGTCACCAAACGACTTGGTGATGTCCTTGAGTTCCAACATGATGTTGCCTTTCACGGAGCATTGACCGGTTCCGCACGGTGTGATGGTCTGTATGTCTTTACTGCAAAATTCGTGACTTACACATGTTCATTTGTATGGAGATCAGGTGTTTCCCCGACTTCCTCTACGATTCTGGCATCGAAATCGGCGGCGATGGGAGGCCTGCGCTGAAGCTTTGAGGAAACCAAGGTGAACAGCAAACGAACTTACGCGTCGAGCATGTAGTTTCTTGTGTTTTTCGATTGACTATGTAAATGGATTACATATGAAAAGGCCTCGGATTCGCAAGGAACCCGAGGCCTTGATATGAAAACCGTTCAGCCGTGGAACACGCGGTCGCGGATGTAGCGTCCGGAGTCGTCCAGCGCGGACGAGTACCTGGTGTAGTTGCTCAATATGAGCCCCATGTACAGCATGTCGACGATCGCGACGTGCGAGACCCTGGAGAAGATGGCGTTGCCGTAGATCGTGCGCTCGCCATGCCCGGCGCACAGACAGATGTCCGCCCAGTTGGCGAGCGGCGTGCCCGACGAATTGGTCACGGCGATGGTCTTCGCCCCCTGGTTGCGTGCCAGACGCAGCGCCTTGACGGTATCGTCGGAGCTGCCGGAGTACGAGAACGCCACCGCCGCGTCTTCGTCGGTGAGATGTCCGGCGGAGATCTGCTGCATGTAGGCGTCGGTGTGCATGCGGCACTGCAGGCCGAGATACGTGAGCTTCGTCAGCAGGTCGTTGGCCGGGACCATGGAGTTCTCCACGCCGTAGATATCGATGACGCGCGCCTTGCCCAGGGCGTTGACCGCCTTGTGGAATTCCTTGAGCGACAACGAATCGAGCATGTCGTCCAGCATGGATTTCGCCCCGGCCGCGGCACGCGCCGGAACGTCGTCGATGCTGTCCCACGGATGCAGGTCGAATCCTTCGAGCGGATCGAACGACTGCGCGTTGTCCGTCGGATGCCGGAGCACATAGCGCATCTCCCGGTAGCCATTGAACCCGAGCTTTCGGGCGAAGCGGATGACCGTCGGCTGGCTCACCGACGCCGCGTCGGCCAGCTCGGAGACGGTGAGCGAGGCTATCTCGTCATAATGGTCCCGGATGTACGAGGCCACGGACTTCTCCGCGGGACGAAGCGCGGAATAGATGTTGCTGATGCGCTGCCGAATATCGACCGGAACGCCCACGTCGTCCCCTTTCGTGTCCCGAACATGCGGATTGAGAGCGGATTGAAATACCAGAACCGACAATAGCGGTCGTTTGCGTATGCATGCCCCCGCCAATCTGACGGCAATATGAATTGTTGATGAATCCGCTCCGCACGGTCCCACGCCCGTGAGTTACAGTTGACCCATGCCATTGACTCAAGGAACGATGACCAATCCCAATGCCGACCGCGTCCGCCGCATCGCCGAGCTGACGCGCGCCAAGACCCGCCGCAAGGTGGGCAGGATGCTGGTGGAGGCGCCCCAGGCCGTGCGCGAGGCCGTGACGTTCCATCCGGAACGCGTCGAGGACGTCTACATCGCCATCGACGAGGACGGCAACACCGTCAGCGCGAGGGCCGCCGAGATCGCCGCATACATCATGGGCCACAAGGACGAATGCGGGGGCATCTATGTGCACTACGTCACGCAGCGCGTGATGGACGCCATCAGCGGCGACGCCCAGGGCATCGCCGCGGTGGCGTCCACGAAGGGCATGGCCGGCCGCCTCGCCGACTTCGCCGCCGGAGGCGATAACGACGTCGACGGCCGGCGCGGCCCGTTGACCATCGCCGCATTCTGGCAGGTGCGCGACCCCGGCAACGCCGGCACGGTCATCCGCACCGCCGACGCGGCGGGCGCCGACGCCGTGGTGTTCGTGGACGACTGCGTCGACCCGCTCGGCCCCAAGGTCGTGCGCTCCACCGCCGGCTCGCTGTTCCATATCCCCGTGCTGCGCGCGAGCGTCGACGAACTGTTCGCGTGGAACGCCGACCACAACGCATCCGTGCTCGCGGCCGACGTGCGCGGCACGGGAGACCTGAAGCCGGTGCCGCTGCCCGAGCTGCTCGCCGCCGAACCGAAGGACGATGCGCACACGTCGCGTTCGATCCTGTTCGGAAACGAGGCCCGCGGATTGGACGACGACATCCTCGAGAGATGCGACGGCATCGTCTCCATCCCCATATACGGCAAGGCCGAATCGCTGAACCTCGCCACCAGTGCGGCGGTGCTGCTGTATTCCCTCGCTATGTCTAGTCATGTGGGGAAAATGTGAGATTGGTGTTTCGCGTGTATGCCACGCGATATGCAGTTGTGTAAGCGAAATTTTGCCAACGGAAAGGTGTCCCTGTGGCAGATATTGCAACCTTCGACGCCCAGGCGGTGACGGCAGACGTCGCCGAGGGTATCGAAAAGATCCAGAACGCCTCCACACTGGAGGAATTGAAGGCTTTGAAGTCCCGCTACGCCGGGGCTGATTCGGCGATGACCAAGGCCAGCAAGGCCATCGGCGGTCTGCCGAAGGACCAGAAGAAGGACGCGGGCAAGCTCATGGGCAAGCTGCGTGCCGATTTCGGCCGCGCGTTCGGCGCCAAGGAGGCCGAGGTCAAGCAGGCCGCGGAAAAGGCCAGGCTCGTCGCCGAGACGGTCGACATGACCCAGCCCGTGCGCCGCCACCCGCTCGGCGCCCGCCACCCGCTGCCCAAGCTGCTCGAGGACGTCGAGGACTTCTTCGTCTCCATGGGCTGGCAGATCGCCGACGGTCCCGAGGTGGAGACCGAATGGTACGACTTCGACGCCCTGAACTTCGGCCCCGACCACCCGGCCCGCCAGATGCAGGATACCTTCTACGTCAAGGGCAACCAGGCCAAGGACGCCGCCGGATTCGTCGGCTCCAACATGGTCATGCGCACGCAGACCTCCTCCGACCAGGTCCGCGCCCTGCTCACCCGCGGCGTGCCGCTGTACATCGCCAGCCCCGGCCGCGTGTTCCGTACCGACGAGCTCGACGCCACGCACACCCCGGTCTTCCACCAGTGCGAGGCGCTCGCCGTCGACAAGCACCTGACCATGGCGAACCTCAAGGGCGTGCTCGACAAGCTCGCCGTCGCCATGTTCGGCCCCGAGGCCAAGACCCGACTGCGTCCGAGCTACTTCCCGTTCACCGAGCCGAGCGCCGAGCTCGACCTGTGGTTCCCCGACAAGAAGGGCGGCGCCGGCTGGCTCGAATGGGGCGGCTGCGGCATGGTGAACCCGAACGTGCTCAAGTCCGCCGGCATCGACCCGGACGTCTACACCGGCTTCGCGTTCGGCGTGGGCATGGAGCGCACGCTGCTGCTGCGCCACGACATCAACGACATGCACGATCTGGTCGAGGGCGACGTGCGTTTCAGCGAACAGTTTGTTATGGGGGAGTGAATCCACATGCCAATGATTGATATTGACTGGCTCAAGGACCATGTCGAAGTCCCCGAAGGCCTGACGTACGAACAGCTCGCCAAGGACCTGGTGAGGGTCGGCCTTGAGGAGGAGGAGATCCACCAGTCCCAGGTGACCGGACCCATCGTGGTCGGCTACGTGGTGGATGCCACCCCGGAGCCGCAGAAGAACGGCAAGACCATCAACTGGTGCCACGTGGACGTCGGCGACGAATACAACGACGTCGACGAGAACGGCAACAAGGTGCCGCGCGGCATCGTGTGCGGCGCGCCCAACATGGCCGCCGGCGAGAAGGTCGTCGTGACCCTGCCGGGCGCCGTGCTGCCGGGCGACTTCCGCATCGAGCCTCGCAAGACCTACGGCCACATCTCCGACGGCATGTGCGCCTCCGAGCGCGAGCTCGGCCTCGGCGACAGCCACAACGGCATCATCCTGCTGCGCGAATACGGCTTCTCCAAGGAGGAGTACGAGGCGCTCAAGCCGGGTGACGACGCCATGGAGCTGCTGCACATGAACAACCCCGTGCTGGAGATCAACATCACGCCGGACCGCGGCTATGCGTTCTCCTACCGCGGTGTGGCCCGCGAATACCATCACTCCACCGGCGCCAAGTACATCGATCCGGTGATCGGTCTGAACGAGAAGGCCCCCGCCGAGCCGAAGGGCATCGACGGCCAGACCGAGCACGACATGGACGTGCTCATCGAGGACAACAACCCGATTCACGGCGTCGTCGGCTGCGACCGCTACTACGGCCGCATCGTGCGCGGGTTCAACCCCGCCGCCCCGACGCCGAACTGGATGCGCCGCCGCCTGATCCGCGCCGGCATGCGCTCCATCTCGCTTGCCGTGGACGTGACCAACTACGTGATGCTCGACCTCGGTCAGCCGCTGCACGCCTACGACCTGAACAAGATCGAAGGTCCGGTCGTGGTCCGTCGTGCCAACGAGGGCGAGGAGCTCACCACCCTCGACGAGAAGAACCACAAGCTCAGCCCCGAGGACCTGCTCATCACCGATTCGCCGAACGGCGAGCACGGCTCGCGCATCCTCGGGCTTGCCGGCGTGATGGGCGGCCTGTACGGCGAGGTCACCTCGGAGACCACCGACCTGTTCATCGAGGCCGCGCACTTCGACCAGGTGTCCATCGCCCGCTCCGCCCGCCGTCACAAGACCCCGTCCGAGGCGTCCCGCCGCTTCGAACGCGGCGTCGACACGCAGCTGCAGCCCGCGGCCGTGGAGAAGGCCGTCGAGCTGCTCACCCGCTACGGCGCCGGCGAAGGCTCGCGCACCCCGGTGGACGTGAACAACACTAAGCGCCCGGCCGACATCCGCTTCAAGGTGAGCGAGGTCGCCCGCGTCGCCGGTCTCGACACCGACACCAACACCATCTCCGACATCCTCACCGACATCGGCTGCAACGTCGGAGGCGGCGGCAATGGCGAGTTCTCCGTGGCCCCGCCCACGTGGCGCCCGGACCTCACCGAGCCGTGCGACCTGGTCGAGGAGGTCGCCCGACTGGTCGGCTACGACGAGATCCCCGTCACCGTGCCTGCGGTCCCGGTCACCGGCGTCACCGGTCTGACGCTCGAACAGCAGCGTCAGCGCTGGATCGCCAACACGCTCGCCCAGTACGGTCTCGTGGAGACGCTGAGCTACCCGTTCGTCGGCGATGCCGACTACAAGGCGTTCGCCATCGACGCCGAGGCCATCAAGCCCGTCAGCGTCGAGATCGCCAACCCGCTGGCCGGCGACCGTCCGTTCCTGCGCCGTTCGCTGCTGCCCACGCTCGCCCGCACCGTGCAGCGCAACATCCGCCGCGGCCTGATGGACGTGAGCCTGTACGAGATCGGCCATGTGTTCCTGTGGGATCCCGAGGCCCCGGCCATCCCGGCGCTGCCCGGCGGCGTCAAGCCGACCGACGAGCAGCTCGCCGCGCTCGACGCCGGCCTGCCCGAGCAGCCGCAGCACGTCGCCGCCATCCTCACCGGCAAGGCCGAGAACTCCGGCTGGCTGGGCGAGACGCGTGACGTCGACTGGTCCGACGCCGTCGAGGCCGTCATGCGCGTTTCCGACCGTCTCGGCGCCAAGCTGCAGCTCAAGCAGCCCGCCGCCGAGGACGTTCCGGCCACCTGGCACCCCGGACGCTTCGCCGAGGTCGTGCTGCCCGATGGTACGAAGGTCGGCACGGTCGGCGAATTCCATCCGCACGTCAACGAGGCCCTGGGCTTCCCGGAGCACTCCGCCGCGTTCGAGCTGAACCTCTCCGCCCTGCTGCCGGCCCTGAACGACAAGCCGGTGCAGGCCAGGCCGATCTCCACCTTCCCGCCGGTCCGTCAGGACCTGGCGTTCACGGTGCCGGCCGAGGTCACCGCCCAGCAGCTCAGCGATGCGATTCGCGCGGCCGCCGGCGACAGCCTCGAGTCCATCGAGCTGTTCGACGTCTTCACCGGCGATCAGGTGGGCGAGGGCGCGAAGTCGCTGGCATTCGCCGTCACGTTCCGTTCCCCGGACAAGACGCTCGAATCCTCCGACAGCGAGGCCATCCGCAAGGCGATCGTGGAGAAGGCTGCCGAGCTCGGCGCGCAGCTGCGCGCCTGATTCGATGGGATGCGGCCGGGCATCGAGCCGAACCGCATCCCGTGGCTTCCTCCGCCGCCCATAGGGCGTGACGGAGGAAGCCACGACGGCCGGTAGGCCGTCTTCCACTCTTACACTGCGGGCGAAATCCTGTGATTTCCCCGCAGTTACTGCTATCAAGGGAACTATGAACCGCATCGTATGGAACAGCCAGAGCGACGGACCCGCTCCGCAGCAGCCCGCCTACGGTGGCGCACCACGGCAGGACCAGCCGCAATACGGCCAGTACAAGGAGCCGGAATACGGCGAGATGGCCAGCCGATATCCAGGCTGGAACCCCTATGTATATGGAGCCCCCGAACCTGAGCCGAGCGACAAGGGCGATGCGGACGATGAGCGTCGGAATCCGAAGGTGCCGGGCGGTCCGGGCAATGCCGGCGACAATTACCGCAACGGCATCGATCTCGACGATCCCGCGCAGAACCCGTTGTACGGGCGCTGGGACCCGGCCGCCATCATCGCCTTCATCTCGGCGCTGATCGGAGTTCCCGTCCTGCCCGTGCTGCTCGGCGCCTTCGCCATATACCGTTCCGGGCTCTTCCGTATGAAGGGCAGGGCGCTGGCCGTCGCCGCCGTGATCATCGGACTGCTGACCACCGCCTTCGACATCTATGTGATGGCGACGGGAGTCGACCCCTACCAGCTGATATATCAGCTGTACGGCATCGACATGGGCGGCTCGTCGGGCTCGGGGGAGACTTCGGTCTGAGCCGTGTGTTTCCGGTTGCGCGGCCGTATGTTACGGCTTGATGTCATCGCGAGAAACGCGAACTGCATAGTTATGCATAAGTCTGCATAGTGTGTATAATCGGCGCTGTTGTAGTTTTCTAACGAACTCGAAAAGAGAGACCTATGCCGAAATACACGGTCGCGGTCGCCGGAGCCACCGGATACGCGGGTGGCGAGGCCCTGCGAATTCTCGCCGCGCACCCCGATATGGAGGTCACCTGCGTTGCCGGCCATTCCTCGGTCGGAGACAAGCTGGGCAAGCATATGCCGCACATTCCGCAGCTCGCGGACCTGACGGTGGAGGACACCACCGCCGACGTACTCAACGGGCATGATGTCATCGTGCTGGCGCTGCCGCACGGCGCCTCGGGCGCACTGGCCGCACAGCTCGACCCGAACAGCGTCGTCGTGGACCTCGGCGCCGACCACCGACTTGAGGAGCGTTCGGCCTGGGATGAATACTACGGCGGCGACTTCTACGAACACTGGACGTACGGCATGCCGGAGCTCATCGTCGGACGTGAGGCCGACGGCTCCTATGCCCGCCAGCGCGAGGCGCTCAAGGGCGTCAAGCGCATCGCCGGCCCGGGCTGCAACGTGACCGCCACCACGCTGGCCATGCAGCCGGGCATCGCCGAAGGCCTTGTGCAGCAGGACGATCTGGTCGCCGACCTGGTGGTCGGGTACTCCGGTGCCGGCAAGAACCTCAAGCGCATCAACCTGCTGGCCGCCGAGGCATTCGGTTCGGCCGTCCCCTACGGCGTCGGCGGCACCCACCGCCACATTCCCGAGATTCTGCAGAACTTCGCGCACGCCGCCGGCCTGAGCGCCGACAAGGCCGGCGAGTTCACCCTCGGCTTCACCCCGATCCTGGCTCCGATGTCGCGCGGCATCCTTGCCACCGTATCCGCCAAGCTTACCGACAAGGCCCTGGCGATGAGCGACGCCGAGATTCGCGCCGTCTGGGAGAACGCCTATGCCGGCGAGCACTTCATGAACCTGCTGCCCGAGGGCGTGCTGCCTGCCACCGCGAACATCATCGGCTCGAACGCCGCCCACATCCAGGTGGCCGTGGACCGCAAGGCCGGCAGGCTTCTGGCGTTCAGCGCCATCGACAACCTCAACAGGGGAACCGCCGGACAGGCGGTGCAGTCGCTGAACATCGCATTGGGACTTGACGAAAGCACAGGATTGACGACGATTGGAGTGGCACCGTGAGTGTAACGTTCGCACAGGGATTTTCCGCAAGTGGAGTGGCGGCTGGGGTCTCGGCCGTCGAAGGCAAGAAGGACCTCGCCGTAGTGGTGAACAACGGTCCTCTTGACGTGGCCGCAGGCGTGTTCACCGCCAACCGATTCTGCGCAGCGCCCGTGCAGTGGTCGCGCAAGGCCGTGGCCGACGGCCACATCAAGGCCGTGGTGCTCAACTCCGGCTGCGCCAACGCATGCACCGGCAAGGAGGGCTTCCAGCAGTCCGCCGACACCGCCGCCAGGCTCGGCGAGCTCGCCGGTGTGCCGGCCGAGTCCATCGCCGTATGCTCCACCGGTATGATCGGTGATCTGCTGCCGCTCGACAACGTGCTTTCCGGCGTGGAGAAGGCCTACGGCGAAGTCTCCGACTCCGCCGAGGCCGGCGAGCTCGCCGCCGAGGCCATCCTCACCACCGACACGAAGAAGAAGACCGTCGCGCTCGAAGGCGCCGGCTACCGCATCGGCGGCATGGTGAAGGGCTCCGGCATGATCGCCCCGCAGCTGGCCACCATGCTGTGCGTGATCACCACCGACGCCAAGGTCACCGCCGAACAGGCCAGGGCCGCGCTGTCCGCTGGAGTGGAGACCTCGTTCAACCGCATCGACGTGGACGGCTGCATGTCGACCAACGACACCGTGCTGCTGCTCGCCTCCGGCGCCTCCGGCGTGGAGCCCGACGCGGCCGAGTTCAACAAGCTGGTCGCCGATGCGTGCGCGTCGCTGTCCCGCCAGATCATCGGCGACGGCGAAGGCGCATCCCACGACATCCGCGTGAAGGTCACCGGCGCCACCAGCGAGGACGCGGCCCTGGCCTGCGCCCGTGCGGTCGCCGCATCCAACCTGCTCAAGTGCGCCGTGGCCGGCAACGACCCGAACTGGGGTCGTGTGGTCTCCTCCCTCGGCACCGTGCCGCAGGACGTGGCCCCCTACGATCCGAACAACGTGACCGTCGACGTCAACGGCGTGCGCGTATGCGACGGCGGCCGTCCGGGCCGTCCCCGCGCCGAGGTCGACATGACGCCGCGCGAGGTGCACTTCGACATCGACCTGGGCGAGGGCGACGCCGAGGCCACCGTATGGACCGATGACCTGACGCACGAGTACGTGCACATCAACGCCGACTACGAGTCGTGACGAAACAAGGAGCCGCCGGGCAGGACCGGCCCGGCGGCCATAGGAGCAAGCATGGTTAAAGCAGAGACAAAGAACGTAATCGGACCGGGATTCCACTTCGACGTGCATACCGACCTCCGTGCCGATCAGAAGGCGGAGGTGCTCATCGAGGCACTGCCGTGGCTTGAGGAGTTCTACGGCCAGCGCATCGTCATCAAGTACGGTGGCAACGCCATGGTCGACGAAAAGCTCAAGCAGAACTTCGCTGAGGACATGGTGTTCCTGCGCCAGGTCGGCCTCCACCCGGTCGTGGTGCATGGCGGCGGTCCGCAGATCTCCTCCATGCTCAAGGCATTGGGCATCAAGTCGGAGTTCAAGGGCGGCCTGCGCGTCACCACGCCCGAGGCCATGGACGTGGTGCGCATGGTGCTCACCGGCAAGGTCTCCCGCGAACTGGTCGGCCTCATCAACTCGCACGGTCCGCTCGCCGTCGGTCTTTCCGGCGAGGACGGCGGACTGTTCTCCGCCATGCAGCGCAAGCCCATCATCGACGGCAAGCCGACCGACATCGGCCTCGTCGGCGACGTGGTCTCCGTCGATGCATCCGCCGTGGAGGACCTCATCTCCGCCGGCCGCATCCCCGTGGTCTCGTCCGTCGCGCCGAACGAGGACGACCCCACCGAAGTGCTCAACGTGAACGCCGATTCGGCCGCCGCCGCACTGGCCGCCGCGCTCGGCGCCCGCAAGCTGGTGATCCTCACCGACGTGGACGGTCTGTACGCCGACTGGCCCGACAAGGATTCGCTGATCGGCCGCATCGGCGTGGAGAACCTGCGCGACATGCTTCCCGATCTCGAGTCCGGCATGAGGCCGAAAATGGAAGCGTGCGTGCGCGCGCTCGACGGCGGCGTCGAGGAGGCCCACATCATCGACGGGCGCAAGCCGCATTCGATTCTGAACGAGATATTCACCTCCCAGGGCATCGGCACCATGGTCATCCCCGAGGACGGCATTGAAATGAGGAGCTCCTATGTCAGGTCTTGAAACAGCAGGCATCAACGACAACAAGTGGCTGGGCGAGTACAGGAACGTCCACATGAACGTGTTCGGCACCCCGCTGCGCGTCATGGACCACGGTGAAGGCGCGCACATCTGGGACGTCGACGGCAACAAGTACCTCGACTTCCTCGGTGGCATCGCCGTGAACTCCCTCGGCTACGCCCACCCCAAGTGGGTCAAGGCCGTGGCCGAGCAGGCCGCCAAGGTGGCCCACACCAGCAACTACTTCGCCACCGAGCCGCAGATTGAGCTCGCCGCCAAGCTCATCGAGCTCGCCGGCGCACCCGAAGGCTCCCACGTGTACTTCGGCAATTCCGGCGCCGAAGGCAACGAGGCGGCCATCAAGCTGGCCAAGCTCTACGGTCGCACGCTGCCGGGCGCCCTGCCCGACATCGGCGGCAAGCCCGCCCGCATCATCTCGATGACCCACGGATTCCACGGCCGCACGCTGGGTGCACTGAGCGCCACCTGGAAGCCCGCCATCCGCAAGCCGTTCGAACCGCTGGTCCCGGCCATCGAATTCGCCGAGGCCGGCAACATCGAATCGCTGCAGCGAGCCTTCAACGAGACCGGCGTCGGCCGCTACGGCAAGGGGCCCGTCGCCGCCGTGATCATGGAGCTCATCCAGGGCGAGGCCGGCGTGGTGCCGATCGGCGCGGACTTCGTCAAGGCCGCCCGCGAACTGTGCGACAGGAACAACGCCCTGCTCATCGTGGACGAGGTGCAGACCGGCGTCGGCCGCACCGGCGAATGGTTCGCCTTCCAGCGCGAGGACCTTTCCGGCGGCGTGACCCCCGACGCCATCACCTTCGCCAAGGGCGTGGCCGGCGGCTTCCCCATGGGCGGCCTCATCGCCTTCGGCGAGAAGCTCTCCGCGCTGTTCACCCCCGGCTCCCACGGCTCCACCTTCGCCGGCAACCCGCTCGGCGCGGCCGCCGGTCTCGCCACGCTCGGCGTGATCGAGGACGAGGGCCTGGTCGAGAACGCCGAGAAGCGCGGCAGGCAGCTGCGTGAAGGCCTCGCCGGTCTCGACAACCCGCTGTTCGGCGAAGTCCGTGGCCGTGGCCTGCTCGACGCCGTCGAACTTGCACATCCGTGCGCTCACGCCGTCGCCGACTGGGCCCTCGAACGCGGCCTCATCGTCAACGCCGTGGCGCCGAACGCCCTGCGCTTCGCCCCGCCGCTGATTGTCAGCGAGCAGGACGTCGACGAATGCCTGTCCATCCTCTCCGGCGTGCCAGCCGACCTGCCCAACGACTGAGTCCCGGACGACATCGCCAATCAAGCAAAGGGGAGTGGTCTTCACACATCGAAGAAGGCCACTCCCGCACCTTTTCCAAGTAAGGAGTCCACGATGACCCACGAACTGCGCCACATGCTGCGCGACGACGACATCAACCACGAGGAGCAGAAGCAGATCCTCAAGCTCGGCATGAAATTCCGCGAGAACCGCTTCTACGCCCGCCCGTTCGAAGGCCCGCAGGCCGTCGCCGTGCTGTTCGACAAGCCCAGCACCCGAACGCGCTCCAGCTTCTCCATCGGCGTGGCCGAGCTCGGCGGATACCCGCTGGTCATCGACAAGTCCAGCTCCCAGCTGGGCCGTGGCGAGCCGGTCGAGGACACCGCCCGAGTGCTCACCCGCATGGCCTACGGCATCGTGTGGCGCACGTTCGGCCAGGACCGCGTGGAGACCATGGCCAAGTACGCGACCTGCCCGGTCATCAACGCGCTGACCGACCAGTTCCATCCCTGCCAGATCCTCGCCGACTTCCTCACCATGGCGCAGTTCCGCGGGGGAGTGGACGCTCTGGCCGGCCAGACCATCGCCTACCTCGGCGATGCGGCCAACAACATGTCGAACTCCTACCTGCTCGGCGGTGCCGTCGCCGGCATGCACGTGCGTGTGGCCGGCCCCGAAGGCTACCTGCCCGACCCGCAGATCGTCGCCGACGCCAAGGCCATCGCCGAGAAGACCGGCGGCTCCATCACCGTCACCACCGATTCGCAGGCCGCCGTCGCCGACGCCGACTGCGTGTTCACCGACACGTGGGTCTCCATGGGCGAGGAGGCCGAGTACGCCATCCGCTCCAAGCCGTTCTGGGATTATCAGGTGAACCCCGAGCTCATGAAGCTCGCCAAGCCCGATGCGCTCTTCCAGCATTGCCTGCCCGCCTACCGCGGCAAGGAGGTCACCGCCAGCGTGATCGACGGCCCGCAGTCCGTCGTCTGGGACGAGGCGGAGAACCGTCTGCACGCGCAGAAGGCGCTGATGACCTGGCTGATCGCATGGCAGCGCGAGGACCCGTCCCTGCTTGGCGACCTCGACTGACCGCATCTCACAAGAGGGGAATATGTCCGGCGATACTCCGTCTTTGCAGCGTCCGACGACGCGGGCGGCGCGACTGAGCGCCATCGAGCAGGCCCTGCTCACCCACGTCGTCACCTCGCAGTCGCAGCTTTCCGAGATTCTGTCGAATCAGGGGATCGAGGTCACCCAGGCCACGCTCAGCCGCGATCTCGACGAGATGAACGCCGTCAAGGTGCGTACGGCAAGCGGTTCGATGGCCTATGCCATCGAACCAATGCCGAAGCATTCCGCATCGTCGCATTCATCGTCCGACGCGAACCGCGCCAAGGGCGAGCAGCAGATGACCCGTGTGCTTTCCGGCCTGGTCACCTCCGTGGCGGCGGCCCGCAACCTCGTCGTCGTGCACACGCCGTCAGGTGCCGCGCAATATGTCGCCAGCGTGATCGACAAGCAACCCATGACCGATATTTTGGGCACCATCGCCGGGGATGATACGGTGATGATGATCTGCACGGATGACGATACCGCGCGCACCAGCGCCGAATGGCTGCTGTCTCTCGCCTCGCAAGGCCGGGACAAGGCCGATCGGGCATAGCGCGACGCACCGATTGCATAAATATACGGGATTATGTATATAATACATCCCAGTGTTCGATAACCGTTAAGAAAGGTAGCCACTCTCATGGCAGATAACAAGCGCCTCGTTCTGGCGTATTCCGGTGGTCTTGACACCTCCGTCGCCATTCCGTACCTCAAGGAGCGCACCGGCAAGGACGTCGTCGCCGTCTCGCTCGACGTCGGCCAGGGCGGCGAAAGCCTCGAGACCATCAAGCAGCGCGCCCTCGCCTGCGGCGCCGTCGAAGCCTACGTGGTCGACGCCCGCAACGAGTTCGCCGAGGAATACTGCATGAAGGCCCTCAAGGCCAACGCCATGTACGAAGGCGTGTACCCGCTGGTCTCCGCCATCTCCCGCCCGCTCATCTCCAAGCACCTCGTACGCGCCGCCCACCAGTTCGGCGCCGACACCATCTCCCACGGCTGCACCGGAAAGGGCAACGACCAGGTGCGCTTCGAGGTGTCCATCGCCTCCATCGACCCGACGCTCAAGGCCATCAGCCCGATCCGCGACCTCGCCCTGACCCGCGACGTGGAGATCGCGTTCGCCAAGGAGCACAAGCTGCCGATCACCCAGACCGAGAAGAGCCCGTACTCCATCGACCAGAACGTGTGGGGCCGTGCCATCGAGACCGGCTTCCTCGAGGATCCGTGGAACGGACCGACCAAGGACTGCTACTCCTACACCGACGATCCGGCGTTCCCGCCGGTCGAGGACGAGGTCGTCATCGAGTTCAAGCAGGGCGTTCCCGTGAAAATCGACGGCCGCGACGTCACCCCGCTGCAGGCCATCGAGGAGATGAACCGCCGCGCCGGCGCCCAGGGCATCGGCCGCATTGACCTCATCGAGGACCGTCTCGTCGGCATCAAGTCCCGCGAGCTGTATGAAGCCCCGGGTGCCGTGGCCCTCATCACCGCCCACCAGGAGCTCGAGAACTGCTGCCTCGAGCGCGAGCAGCACCGCATCAAGCGTGACATCGACAAGCGTTGGGGCGAGCTCGTGTACGACGCCCAGTGGTTCAGCCCTGCCACCCAGTCGCTTAACGCCTTCATCGAAGACACGCAGAAGTACGTCTCCGGCGAGATCCGCATGACCCTGCATGGCGGCCGCGCCGTCGTCACCGGCCGTCGCTCCGACAGCTCGCTGTACGACTACAACCTGGCCACCTACGATTCCGGCGACAGCTTCGACTCGAAGTCCTCCAACGGCTTCATCGACATCTACGGCCTGCCGAGCCGCGTGGCCGCCGCCCGCGACGTCAAGTTCGGTAACGGCATCGACGTCCCGGAAAACGCCGTGGAGTAGTCCGCTGAACGCTTTTTAGCCTAACCGAGGCCCGCATTCCTGATAGGGAGTGTGGGCTTTTTTGCGTTTTGAGCAGAAGTATAGGTGTATGATATGGCTCATAAGTCAATTGACCTAGTAATATAAAGTAAGTCCGACTGCCTGTAAAGCGCCAATAATGCAGTCGGAAGTTGGGAAAGGAGGTTTTCGTCTATGGCCGAATTAAAGCTCGTAGTAGTTATCGTTGTTCTGCTGATGCTACTGTGACGAGCTAACCAAAGTCTCTCCCTTTTGCCAAGGATACCTTGGCAAAAGGACAGGGGCTTAAAAATCGCTTTGACTCCACTCTTGGTTTTATTCATTGAGGGTAGGTTAACTGACTTATCTTGATGGAGCTGAAGCGAACACAGCCTCTACTGGTGTGGAGGCCTTCATTGGAGATGCCGCTCCGGGGTTTCCGGAGCGGCATCAAATTTTTGGGTGTTTTGAAAGACCGTTTCGCTGTCTGAGGCGCCATTCCATGGATGTACTCTGCTTTTCAGGTAGAGTTGGAGAGCAAAGAGGCAGGGCATGCTTCTCATGGAAACTACGAAGTTTCTTTGAAGATTTGATATTGATGGAAGGGGTGCGTAATGGTACGCAAATTGACTCTTGAGGATTTGAACGAAGCCGCTCGTCTTGGTGGCCCGAGTACTTTGTCGGAAAAAACGCTTCTTGAACCGGCGGCGGGTAAGGAAGGGGTCGTCGCACCGGCCAAATACACGGCGGGGAGAGCCGCCACCTATATTTTCGAGGATCGATATATTGATGGCAAAGCGGTTCACACGGTTCTGATTGATTCGCGTACATCGCAGAGCAACAGGCTCGAGGAATATATCATGCAGGCCATTAAAGATGGTCATCCCGTTTTTTCTCGGATGCCTCGTATCAAGGTGACGTATAAGGCTGCCGATGAGCTGGGAAATATGATTGAGCGTTCCTATCTTGATATTCAGCTTCCGCATCGTGCGTTTGATGCGCATTTCCGAATTGGAACGGTGAATGGAATTCCGGCATCGGAGTTTCCTGAATATGTCCAGGCACGAAATTCGACTGCGGATGACATGATGCCGCTGTTTGAGCTCTCCCCGGTCACCGTGGCGTTCGGAGGCTGGGATTCCACCCGGAAGAAGAACCAGCTGCGTATCGCCTCGTCCTTCAACGGGGAGATCATCGGTGTATTGGCCAATCAGGATGACGGTCGCCCTGTGTTCCGTGCCGGTGCGCGTGTGGATCCCGTTGCCGCGAGCATCAAGTTCAGCACGAGCGATGCCAAGAAAATCGGCAAGATTGTCGAACCGGAGGTCAGCAAGAACCTAAAGGACAAGTTTGAAAAAGAGGGTAAAGGTTCCGCTATCGGTCTTGGCGCCATACCGCCGTCCAGTGAGGAGACAAACTATGATGGCATCGCGGTCAGCGATATCATTCGCACGCATGTGCTGAGTTTTTCCACGTTGCGTGCATTGCGATTTGGCAAGGGGCGGGAAGGAGACGAGTCCGTCAGGGTTCTCGTCGCCGCAATGATCATTAATGCCATGGCTGGCAGTAACGCCGAGCTCAACTTGCGCGCGAATTGCCTTTTGCGTGAATCCGAGAGGCCGACGACCATTCTCGACAAGCGTTTTGGGGAGAGCGAGGAGCTGTCGATGATTACGCTTGATGACGCCGATGTACTTTTCGAACAGGCTTATGAGCAGGCGCATGCCAAGGCGGGTGTCGATTGGCATGGTCAGGTTCTGGAAGTCGAAGGCAATCCGCTGGTGATGAAGTCTGGCAGCGATGACGAAGACAACGAGTAGGGGAGGGCGATAGCTTATGCCTTTCGCCATTTCCGCTGGATTTCTAATGCACACCTATCAAGGAGCGGACGATACCGGCAGCGCCGAATGCTACCCATCACCTGAACGCCTGTATAGGGCATTGGTTTCGGTTGCCTACGGGGTGTTCGGATTTCATTCCGACTATGGTCAGCGTGAGAGCGGGATAACCGATGCCCAGCTGGAGTCGGTATTCCACTGGCTTGAGTCCAATCCTCCCGATTGGATTCGGCTACCGATGCATATGCGAGACAACAGGCGCTCATCGGTGATTGTGTATCGCAATCGCGGGTCTTATAGCAGGAAAAAGGTCAAGAGCGCAAATGCCATGTCTTCGGTTGCGTATGGTGATACCGAGGAGGATTCATTGCTCTGGCAGTGGGAACAGGAGCCTGACCACGAAACCGCCGATCTGCTTGCCCGCATGTGCTGGGAGATTCCGTATCTCGGAGAGGCGTGCACTCCTGTCAGAGTCACTGCAGCGGTGATCGATGCCGGAAGCTTCCCGATCGATGAGGAGCATTCGTTGCAAATCAGTGATGACGACCTGTCCTTTGGCGGTATGTCGTCAATGCTGGAATTCCCCATGCCTTGGGAAGGTCATCTCCAGGAACTGCAAAAAGGGCATGCCAGTGTGTATCCGCGGAAGCCTTCCGCAATACGAGGCAACGGTGGCGAGGAGGAGAAGCAGGCACTGCCTAATACTCTGATCTCATGCGTGCGTCATATCGGGTATATACGTCCCACGGCTAATGATGAATACGAATCGTTACATCCGTGGACTCAAGGATTCTTCATTCCCGCTCGTGTCATTGCTGATAAGGGGAGCACTCGCTCCGTTTCCGACCGATACGAGGAATGGGAGCCCAAGGAATCGACGTTGGTCGCATGGGCTGTCGCCATGCACCGTATGCTGATTCGCGAGTGGGGCTACGGAGCCTCTCCCATGCTTACCGGAAAATACGGGAATATCGATGCCGTGGAACGGCCTGCGAATAACGTGGCCATACAGATACTGACGTCGGACATGCCGGTCAGTCCGGAACTCAACCTTGAACTTCCGGGATTCCTATTGATGATTCCCCGTGACATGCCGGTGGAAGAAATAGGAATGCTGGCGAATGTGTGCGACCGTATGCAAGGCCGGAAGCTGTTTTATTCCAGACATTCCCAGACGTTGGAATTGGGTTTTGCTGACACGACGGTTGACCTCGACAGGCTATGGCAACCGGTCGAGCAGGGACACACGCGATTGTGGGTGCCTTATCCGCTATGCATGAGGGAGACGAGGAACATCCCCGATCCGACAGGTACTCGCAAATGGGGCGCGAGGGAGAGCATCGCACTTGCGGTGGCTCACATATGGCGTGATTATCTCAACCAATCGGTTGATGACGGCGAGTATGAAAATCCTGACAGGGAGATGCAATATTGGCGACAGTCCGATTGGTGCCTTGACGAGAGCAGTCCCGTTGGAATCCATGACGCACATACGGTGATCCGTACTCATATGAGTGATTACGTGCATAAGACGCAGCCGGGAAACCTATTGGTTGGATTGTCCGCATTGCTGTCCTTCGATACGCAGTGCGGTCTGGACAGAACCGCACTGGCGATTGGGCAGAGTCGGCACCTGGGTGGAGGACTGCTCGTTCCGATGGATGTTCCCAAGCAACTGCTCGATGATACAGGGAAGCCGAAGTGGATACGATGATTGACGATACGATTGCAATGGTTATCGAGGATCGGTTCGAGCGGTTTATCGCCGCAGTGCATGACGGTCGCCGGCCATACCAATGGCAGAAGCGTTTGGTCCGCACTATTATTGATGCGGGGCGCTGGCCGGACCGGTTGTCGGCCCCCACCGGTTCGGGCAAGACCATGGTCATTGATGTGCATGTGTTCCTCAATGCCCTTGCCGGTCTGTCCCGATCGAATGACGAATCCTTCGACCCCGAATTGGTTGATGCAATACGAGGCCTGCACTTGGAGGAACTTCCTCGTCGTCTGGTCATGACTGTGAACCGACGTTCCTTGGTGGACGATCAATATGATGAGGCAGTCGAACTGCGAAACCTCATCCGGACGACCGATGATGATGGTGGAGTCGGCGAACAGGAGCGAGGACGTCATGTTCTTTCCTTGATTCGGCAGGGATTGAATGTACGTGAAGGCACCATTGTCCGAGACGGGGATGAAGCCGATTCATACGACTCATTCCGAGTCACCAGATTGCGCGGCGGCGAGCCTGTCGACCGTGCAGTCAGGGAATGGAGATATCGGCCAACCGCATGCCAGGTAATCTGCGCGACACCTGACATGTTCGGTAGCCGCCTGCTGTTCAGTGGATATGGCACGACGCCGCAGGCGCGCCCGATTGAAGCCGGTCTGCTCGCCTACGATACGGTGCTGGTCGCCGATGAGGCTCATCTCAGCCGGCAGCTGGTCGAGACCGCAAAATCCATACGGCGGTTGGAGCAATCCGGAGAAAGTTCCGTGCTGCGTGGAGTGTCGCCGTTGCAGGTGATGTCTACCACGGCGACGCAGACAATCGGTGACGATGATCTGAATGTCGCCGTCGAAGAACCCGATTTCGATACGGATATCGAACTGCGTGATCGTTTGACCAAACCCAAAACCGTCGAAATCGTCACTACCGAACAAAAGAGTCTGGCAAGGGCCATGGCTGAACGATGCGTTGCCGAATACGATGGGACGGCCGTCGTGGGATGCATTGTCAATTCCGTGAAAATGGCCGAGAATGTGATGAAGGCCATGAAAGCCATCCAAAAGGAATGGAAAAAGGCCGGAAAGCCATTCCAAGGGGAAATTCGCTCCTTCGTGGGACCGATGCGACGATACGACAAGAAACAGCTCACCGGCAGTGCCCTGTTCCAGGCCATGAAAGGCGATGAACAGGCCGTTGAATCTACAAACCTGCACTATGTCATTGCCACGCAGACCTTGGAAGTGGGCATTGACGCCGATTTCTGCACTCTGATTACCGAATTGCCTTCGGCCAGTGCGTTGGTACAACGCGCCGGTCGAGTGAATCGTCGTGGACAAAGGGATTCCGGCCATGTCATCGTGTTCCGGGAACCGGATTTGTCCAAAGTCAAGAACAGTGTGTATACGTCTGATGAGTTGCAGTATGCCGCGCAGTGGTTGGAGACCTTCGAGGAAACCGATTCCGGCCTTTCCGCTTGGGCTTGTGCACAGAATCCTCCACGGTCTGCCGAATTGCCGCGCGTCGCGCTGCAACGGCTGGAGACATGGGATGTGGAGAATCTCTCCCACACGGATGAGGAACTGGCGGCCGGAATGGCTCTGCCGTCGCAGAGCTCGTTCGACGTCAACCTGTGGCTACGCGATGACTTGTCGTCCGAAGACACTCCCAATATCGGCGTGGTCGTACGGTCTCTGCCGGAAAATGATACAGATGCATTGGGCTTGCTCGAGGTTGCCGCTCCGACGGCGGACGAGGCTTTTCCCGTTCGCAACCGTAGCCAGCTCGCGGAGATTGAGAAACAGTTCGACTTCCGCAAAGCGTTTCGTATCTTCATCGTGCGTGCCAGGGAAACGGATGAGGATACGGTGACCCTATGGGATGACCGGTCGGGCTCTTTGATTGATTGTCTGCATTCCGGCGATACGCTGGTCGTGGACGCATCCGCTCCGCTGTTCGATGCGAATCTTCATATGCTCAAGCCGACAGGAGGGGCATGCGAAGCCGATGTGTACGACCTGTGTCAAGACCGAGGCATTATACTCTCGACGGGGTCTGGCAACGACGACGATGGCAGCGACCTTAAGAGAATATTCTCCTTGATTCGGTTGCAGGATATTTCCGCGGATACCGCTGATGGTTCTTTGAAGACGGACGCGGGGAATAGAGAGAATATGAACTCTCAGTTATTGCGGAATGTGCTTGTCGATGAGCGTGATCGAGAGATTCTTCGACATGCGATTCGGAAGTGGATGCTTAGGGAGATAAGTCCCCGCGAATATGACGCCGTTTCCGATATTCCGAATGGGTTCGTTGAAAACTATGAAAACGTGCTGACGAGCTGGTTCACGTTCCCCGCGATTGACGTCGGAGAGGAGGGGCCTTCCTGGTTGTTCATCCAACGAGCCGAGGATTCCCTGGATGATGTTGCCCAACAGGAAATTCGAAAAACGGTTTCTGGGCGGAAAGATGTCCCCGTATATTTGGATACGGACGACGGACATCAGCGTTCTGTGGAACGCCGGGCTGGACGTTTCCTGCGTACGCTTGGCCTGTCCGATGAGATATGCCGGGACGTCATGGTTGCGGCCCGCCATCATGATGACGGAAAAAAGGATTCACGATTCCAACGGCTGCTGCGGGGGGAGAGCTCCGAAAACCATGATGGACAGTATCTTGCCAAGAGCCGCCCTCGCGCGCTCATATATGAGGCCAGCATTCGACGGGAGCTGAATTTGCGTGGCTGGCGGCATGAACAACGGTCCGCCGCTGAATGCTGGGCGAACCGTACTGGTATCGGTGCAAACGACGTCGAGTTGGTGACGCGTCTGGCTGGTACATCCCACGGTCATGGTCGTTCATGTTTCCGAGACGACGCGGCGGCCCTGATTCCAAAGTACGTGTTGGACCATCGTGATCTCGACTTGGCATCGAATCTTGATGAGATTCGTGCCGCCGCCGAGGAACTGTTCGATGATGGTGTATGGGAGCGAATCATCTCCCGAACAAATATGAGATATGGGTACTGGGGAATTGCCTATCTCGAAGCGATTCTACGTTCCGCCGACATCACAATCTCCGCAGAAGGACGGTGAGCGATGGATTTGGAAATCAACGGACGATATGACGATGCGTTCTCCCACCTGTTTTTGGTGGGTCTCGCCTCCATTCTTGAAGACGCCGATGATCATCGCGCTTGCATGATTTGGTGGAAGGGACGCGGAAAGGCGCTGCTCCGTACCAGCGACGATCTGTCCTGGGACGATTGTTCCGCGATCGTTCAGGCGCATGCCAGCCGTTGGAGGGATTCATCGTGGCTTAACGCCAGTGATGTGTATGCAGAGGTCAAGAAGGGTGCGAAGAAAACGGGCAATGCGGTCCCGGCGGAGCGTGCGACATTGAGTCCTCGACTCGGTACTCCCGGCTCGCTGGATAAATGGCGGCTGCTGGAGCGGAATCGTGCGCGGGCCATTGACGCGTTGCAGACGGATTTGGATCGTCGGTACGTTGGGGCCTTGGGCGAACCGTCGTATTGGTCCGGCGATGTATATGCGAATGGATACAACCCCGATCGGGGTGCTTCCCGATGGGAGATGGTGGCACGAAACCGGGGACAGGAGTTCATCACCGGGCGTCTGCGTCCTTTGGCCGGAACGGTGTCTTCGCGTAGTCTGTCGCAGATCAGGGACGGATTGCAGGGAACGAAAGTCGTCGATGAGACCGGAAAGAACAAGGACGACAGTCGTACTCCCACCGGTTTGAGAAGTCCCTCAGTCACGGACAATGCAAGGGCATGGTGTGCGCTGTTCGGCGTTTCTGCCTTTCCGGTTATGAAGTCAACGGCTCCCAGACGCGGTAGTACGGCGGCATTTGCCCAAATCAGCGGACGGAATCCATTCGCGGTGCTACCAATATGGCTGAATCCATGGACTCTTGACCGATACCGTGCCGTCGTGCGTAGCCGCGCATTGCTGACGGTTGGCCTGGATGAGGTTCTGGGACCAGTCTCAAACGAGTCTGAGCAAGACCTCCGTGTTCGCTCCGGCATCACGACGGTAACGGTGGGACAGAGCCGTCAATGGCTGAAAAAGAAGGGAGTGGAGTACTGCATGCTGTTCTCGCAATATGCGTCGGACAATAAGGTTCCCGAACGTTGGCTGTTGAAGGGACATCCTGTTTTTCTGGAAGATACGGTGAAGCAAAGGAGCGTCTCATGAACGATGACCCCATTCCCATTAGCTTGGTAGCCAACTACATGTTCTGTCCTAGACGGGCATGGCTGGAATCGGTTGGCGAGCAAGTGGATTCCGCTCAGATGTCGCAGGGCCTCTACGATCATCGCAAGGTTGATCGCAATAGGAATTCTTCCGCCGAAGATGGTGGAGATTACCAGTCCATCAACATTCGACATGAGGGGTGGGGAGTTTCTGGGAGGCTTGATGCGGCGAAGTTGACGGACGACGGGGTGATTATACGAGAATACAAAGCTACGCCGGTCAAACGAGAGATGATCGTTACGGATGCAATGCGTACGCAGCTTGCGTTGCAGGCGGCATGTTTGGAAGATATGGGATATCGCGTCGCGCGCACTGAGATTTTCTTTACCACCCATCACCGAAATGTAGAGGTGGAATTGACGGTTGAAGATTATTCCAAGGCTCGTTCGGCGGTTGAAGAGACCAAGCGGTTGATTAGTTCCGATACTGCGCCTGAACCGTTGGAAGATAGTCCTCGGTGCATGAAATGTTCTCATGTGGGAATCTGTCTTCCCGAGGAACGTCGTCTAAAACCCGTCAATCGACGTGTCATGGTCTCTTCGCCGGATAATCAAGTGACGCATCTTGTCACTCCGGGTGCCAAGGCATTCAGCCGGTCCGGTCGGATGCTTGTTTTCAAGGACGGTCAGGAACTGGCCTCTATACCAATTGACACCATTCAAGGGCTGCAGGTACATGGAAACACTGATCTTTCTAGTGGGCTGATTCGTGAATTAATGTGGCGGAATGTTCCGATTCTATGGTGTAGTGGCACTGGTCGCTTATACGGTTGGGCCATGTCCACTTACGGTCCCAATGGATTACAACGTGTGGAACAGCATGTGGCTTCTCAGGAGGGGAGACTGGGACTGGCCAGAGAATTTATCATCGCAAAAGTGCATAATCAGTCGGTTTTGCTACGTCGCTCCGATAAAGACAATCCGATAGTGGAACAATTGCGGGATATTGAAAAGACCATTGGCAATGCCAATCGTTGGCAGGATGTATTGGGTTTGGAAGGAGAGGCCGCCTCTCTGTATTTTTCCCAATTCGGTATTCTGATTAAACCGGGCCGTCGTAATTGCTGGCCATGGAACGGCCGCACCCGCAGACCGGCGCTTGATGAATTGAATTCTTTACTGGACTATACATATGCGCTTCTTCTTTCGGATTGCATACGTGCATTGATTTCCTGTGGTCTGGATCCTCACGCAGGTTTTCTGCATAGTAGTAAACGCAATAAGCCGGCTTTGGCGTTGGACCTCATGGAAGAATTCCGTGCCCCTGTGGCTGACTCTGTTGTGCAGACGGTAGTGAATAACGGAGAAGTTCGTTCTGATGGGTTCGTTCACGCTCTTGGCTCAGTAAGAATGAAAAACGAAACCAGAAAAGCATTAATCGGAGCCTACGAACGTCGAATGAGTACCGAACTGACCCATCCGATTTTCGGGTACAAAGCCTCATGGAGACGTATCATCGAAATACAGGCGAGAATGATTCTCGGGTACCTTGACGGAACGCAATCCTCGTATCGTGGAATCAGAGTGAGGTAAGCCATGACTGCGGTACAAAGGAGCTACCTAGTGGCATACGACGTCAATGATGACGTAAGAAGAGCGCACATTGCCCGAATTTTGCAGGGTCATGGCGAGAGATTGCAGTACAGCGTGTTTCTGCTGCGGATACGTCCATCGAAGATGTTGGAGGTTCAGGCGTCCATAGAGGAAGAACTTGACTCTGCTACGGATTCGATACTGATTTGCGATTTCGGACTTAGCGAACAGGCGGAACAGTCCATGCTGTTTCTTGGCAAACGAGGGTACCGAGACACGGTAATTCCTACAATTATTTAGGCCGTTCATCTTGGGATTGGCCATGTGTGGAAGATGGTTGATAACTTCAAAGAGTATTCATTTCGTCTATGAACTATATTGCGAATGCTGAATCACTTTGGCTTTTGCAAGTCAGCTCTCGCGGCTGGTATTCCCTGCATATCGTTTGGCAGGAGCAGGAGCCCCCTTTTGGATTTCCTTGTTTTTCGAAGCCTCTCGCAACGTTCCTAAAAACGACTATAGTGCTAGGCTATTTACTGTCCACGAACTCTAGAGCCTCAGCTCTAGAGCTTCATTGAGGATCCGTTTCTACCCATGGGCCCATGTTAGCGCGTGATTAACTCTAGAGCCTCAGCTCTAGAGCTTCATTGAGGAGCGCGTATAGAGGACCTGTCTACCGCGTATATAAGCGAACTCTAGAGCCTCAGCTCTAGAGCTTCATTGAGGATGAACAGTACTGATGCCCAGGATCACGCCAATAAATAACTCTAGAGCCTCAGCTCTAGAGCTTCATTGAGGACCGACACAAATCGCGCAGTGTGAATGAGCGACGACCGGAACTCTAGAGCCTCAGCTCTAGAGCTTCATTGAGGATACGGGTTCGCCATCAGCAGCTCCGACGCGCAGATTAACTCTAGAGCCTCAGCTCTAGAGCTTCATTGAGGAGGCATCAACTACGGCACCCCCTCCATAAACAACTCGGAACTCTAGAGCCTCAGCTCTAGAGCTTCATTGAGGAACCCGTAATCCCGCGCCACGCTACTGCCTCAATTGCGAACTCTAGAGCCTCAGCTCTAGAGCTTCATTGAGGAACGCGGTCGAACGGCATGATCGACGTGGCCGACACGAACTCTAGAGCCTCAGCTCTAGAGCTTCATTGAGGAAAAAGCCTCAGCAAGGACGGCAACCCCAGCTTCGCCAACTCTAGAGCCTCAGCTCTAGAGCTTCATTGAGGAGACGAGATCGCGGCCGCACTCATGCCCAACCCCGAAAACTCTAGAGCCTCAGCTCTAGAGCTTCATTGAGGATTGATGACGCCGGCGTAGGGTACGCGCTTGCTGCCGAACTCTAGAGCCTCAGCTCTAGAGCTTCATTGAGGAGAGCAACATCACCTACCATTTCAAACTGAATAACTCAACTCTAGAGCCTCAGCTCTAGAGCTTCATTGAGGAGGCATCAGCCTTAACGACGCCACGCTGAAGGCTCAGAACTCTAGAGCCTCAGCTCTAGAGCTTCATTGAGGAAGGGTGACGGTGCCGCCATCCGTGGCCGTCAGGTTAACTCTAGAGCCTCAGCTCTAGAGCTTCATTGAGGAGCTTGATGGCATCCGGGTCACTGATATGCGACAGCAACTCTAGAGCCTCAGCTCTAGCGCTTCATTGAGGAATCATCCCCTCCGACACGTCGCAGAAGCTCCTCGAAAGCTCTAGAGCCTCAGCTCTAGAGCTTCATTGAGGACAACAGGTCCTCGCTCATACGGTCAGCCTTTGCACGAACTCTAGAGCCTCAGCTCTAGAGCTTCATTGAGGAGCCTTGGTGAATACGACGTCGTCGATGAGGTTGCCTTAACTCTAGAGCCTCAGCTCTAGAGCTTCATTGAGGATGCGGCCAAGCATGACCCTCCATCGCTTGCAGACATCAACTCTAGAGCCTCAGCTCTAGAGCTTCATTGAGGACATCGCGGCCGGTCGCCGACGATTCGCGGTGAATGCGAACTCTAGAGCCTCAGCTCTAGAGCTTCATTGAGGAGTATCCGACGAAACCATGCAGCAGGGATTCATGCAGGAACTCTAGAGTCTCAGCTCTAGAGCTTCATTGAGGATTCTCGGGCGTCGCCCGCTTCGACCCGTACGAACTAACTCTAGAGCTTCATTGAGGACAGCTGACCACCCAGCCCAAGCTGCCCGCCGAACTCGCAACTCTAGAGCCTCAGCTCTAGAGCTTCATTGATGAGGCGCTCAGGGCATCGCCGCCGCGCTGTCCAAGCTGTTAGCTCTAGAGCTTCATTGAGGAGTGAAGAAGCTCAACCTCAAGGGCCCCAAGGACGATTTCTAGAGTCTTAGCTCTAGCTTCATTGAGGAGCGGCTCGCGCCATGTCAGCCCTCGGCCGGTTTCGTATCTCTAGATCCTCGGCTCTAGACCTTCATTGAGGAATCGGGGACGAATACTGGAACCGCCTCGACGACCTCATCTCTAGAGCTTCGTTGAGAAGAGAATCAGGGCGGTCCACAGACTGAGCAGGTCGGATCTCTAGAGCTTCATTGAGGACCCCTGCTCGGCAAGGAAGGCGACCTTGACCTCGACATCTCTAGAGCCTCGGCTTTAGAGCTTCATTGAGGAACGACCGGCGCGGAAAGCCGCCAATACTCGGCGGCATCTCTAGAGCCTCAGCTCTAGAGCTTCATTGAGGGGAGAAAACGCAGGCAACCCGTCCTACCGCAAGATGGGATCTCTGGAGCTTCATTGAGGAGAGGGCGTTCTCAACGTCCGATACACGAGCAACGCATCTCTAGAGCCTCGGCTCTAGAGATGCATTGAGGATCCGACGAATCGTCCAATCTGCGTGATCTTCTCGACATCTCTGGAGCCTCAGCTCTAGAGCTTCATTGAGGAACGTTCGTCACTGATCTGTCCGGCGCGCAGGGCATCCATCTCTGGAGCCTCGGCTCTAGAGCTTCATTGAGGACTGGGCCGGTACAAGGGCGAGAAGATTCTGTGGGGGCAGATCGCTAGAGTCTTGACTCTAGAGCTCCATTGAGGAGACGCGGGCCAGAACGTGGAGTTCGGCATCTACCTGATTTCTAGGGCCTTAGCTCTAGAGCTTTATTGAGGAACGGGGATCTTTGTTCTCACCCAACCCACGAACAACGATCTCTAGAGCCTTGGCTCTAAGGCTTCATTGAGGAAAGGACGACGTGTATGCCCTCAAGACCGGCGGGATATCTCTAGAGCCTTAGCTCTAGAGCTTCATTGAGGATGGCGGATGAAACACGAATACGCGCCCTCGTTCCATGATTTCTGGAGCCTTAGCTCTAGAGCTTCATTGAGGAGAGCTCACCAGCAGCGAGGGCACCGAACCCGCGAACAATCTCTGGAGCCTTAGCTCTAGGGCTTCATTGAGGATGCTTTTCGAGGCCCATGGAAGCGGCCTGAGCCTTATCTCTAGAGCCTTAGTTCTAGGGCTTCATTGAGGACCTGGACAGAAGGTCGAATACCAGCTGACCATCCAGCCCATCTCTAGAGCTTCATTGAGGAGTGTTCATGTGTCACGGACCTCCCGAGGAGAACCAATATCTCTAGAGCCTTAGCCCTGGAGCTTCATTGAGGACGCGTCGAGGGTGGACTCCGCTGCAAGGTCACCGACATCTCTAGAGCCTTAGTTCTAGAGCTTCATTGAGGAAGCACTTGCGAGGAACGTTACCGGTGTGCGCTCGGCCATCTCTGGAGCCTTGGCTCTAGAGCTTCATTGAGGAGAGCTCGCCAAGCTCGCCGAACTCGATGCCGACTGCTGATCTCTAGAGTCTTAGCTTTAGAGCTTCATTGAGAATCGAACACGTGCCATTGGTCGTCGATGCCGGCAATGCTCTCTAGAGCTTTAGCTTTGGAGCTTTATTGAGGACAGGACATTCAGGCCGCGCCAATCGCGCCCAAGACGATCTCTCGAGCTTGCTTCATTGAGGAGAGCCGCTCATCACCCAGGTCGACACCACCGGCGTAATCTTTAGGGTCTTAGCTCCAGAGCTTCATTGAAGATTCGGCGGGACGAAATGCCACGACCTGACCCACCCCATCTCTAGAGCTTCATTGAGGAGAATGCGACCGCGACGGATGCCCAGTCAAGGAATAATCTCTGGATTCTTATCTCTAGAGATTCGTTGAGGACAGAATATTTTTCGGTAAATTGATACGTCATAATTGCTTATATGAAGGAGGAAAGATGACCATTCATTATCTCGGCGTCACCGATGTCGCCAATAAGCTTGGCATAGCCACGTCTGCCGTCAGTGCCTATAAGCTTCCTGAACCGGACGTCATGATAGGACGTACCCGAGGCTGGAAAGAAGAAACCATCGACGCGTGGAATGCCGCTCGTCCCGGGCGTGGCGTTGGTGGGGGTCGGCCGCGCAAGAAGCCGAAGACCGACTGAAAAAATGACGAGGCTTCAAAGTGGACGAAGAACATGACACGGAATTCGATATCACGTTGGTTGAGGATTCCGTGCCAGGTTTCAGCTTGTTGTTACCGGTAGAATCGTTGAAATTTCAACGATGATGGCTGCCTGACTTGCGTGGATTGTGGCAGGGAAGGATGATTTGGGCGAAACTGGTGTTCCGCGCCGCTGATTTGTGGCAGGGAGTGGCGATGGTGAGGGGATTGTCGTTCCGTGACAGAGGATGATGGCAGGGAGCGACGATTTCAGGAATCGCCACGTTCCGTGACGGATATCGGTGGCAGGGAGGAACAAGGAACGCATGTTATGCCGTTCCATGACAAGAAGTCGTGCCATGGGACGACGATGCCGGGGATTCTTTCGCTCCGTGATAAGGAACCATGCCACGAAACGACGATACGGGGAATTGTCACGTTCCGTGCCGTGGGACCTGGCCGTGGAACGGCTGCATCGAACGCGTCTCGCATTCCGCCGCAAACCGACCCTATGTAGCCATACGCTGATAGCCTTGCAAACAGCTTCGTACACGCGCGTGCGTTCGCATCTACGCATACGCACGCGCGTACACGCATGTCCACGATGACAGAAGGAGAGCATCCATGACCGAACAGTCCGAACACCTCGCCCTGTGGGGCGGCCGCTTCACCTCCGGTCCCTCGCCCGAACTGGCCCGACTGAGCAAGTCCACGCAGTTCGACTGGCGACTGGCCGACGACGACATCGCCGGTTCGCGTGCCCACGCCCGCGCCCTCGGTCGTGCCGGCCTGCTCACCGACGACGAGCTCAAGCGCATGGAGGATGCCCTCGACGAACTGCAGCGCCGCGTCGACTCCGGCGAATTCGCCCCCATCGAAGACGACGAGGACGAGGCCACGGCCCTTGAGCGCGGACTCATCGAAATCGCCGGCGACGAACTCGGCGGCAAGCTGCGCGCCGGCCGCTCCCGCAACGACCAGATCGCCTGCCTCATCCGCATGTGGCTGCGCCGCCACTCCCGCGTGATCGTCGGCGAGCTCATCAAGCTCGTCAGCGCCATCATCAAGCAGTCCGAGGCCGCCGGCCACACCGTCATGCCCGGCCGCACCCACATGCAGCACGCCCAGCCGGTGCTGCTCGCCCACCAGCTCATGGCCCACGCCTGGCCGCTCATCCGCGACATCCAGCGCTTCATCGACTGGGACAAGCGCATCGACGCCAGCCCGTACGGCTCCGGCGCGCTCGCCGGCAACACACTCGGTCTCGACCCGCAGGCCGTGGCCCGCGAGCTCGGCTTCTCCCGCGTGACCGACAACTCCATCGACGGCACCGCCGCCCGCGACTGCGTGGCGGAGTTCGCGTTCATCGCCGCCATGACCGGCGTCGACATCTCCCGCCTTTCCGAGGAGATTATCATCTGGAACACGCAGGAGTTCGCGTTCGTCAAGCTCGACGACGCCTACTCCACCGGTTCCTCCATCATGCCGCAGAAGAAGAACCCCGACATCGCCGAGCTCGCCCGCGGCAAGTCCGGCCGCCTCATCGGCGACCTGACCGGCCTGCTTGCCACGCTCAAGGGCCTGCCCACCGCATACGCCCGCGACCTGCAGGAGGACAAGGAAGCCGTGTTCGACCAGGTCGACACGCTCGAGGTGCTGCTGCCCGCCTTCACCGGCATGGTCGCCACCATGCGCTTCGACGACAAGCGTCTCGAGGCAGAGGCCCCCACCGGCTTCGCCCTCGCCACCGACATCGCCGAATGGCTCGTCAAGAACGGCGTGCCGTTCCGCCACGCGCACGAGCTCTCCGGCGCCTGCGTGAAGATCGCCGAAAACCGCGGCCAGGAGCTGTGGGACCTCACCGACAAGGACTTCGCCGAGACATTCGCCGAATTCCTGCCCGAGGAGAAGGCCCCCGGCGTGCGCGAGGTGCTCTCCAGCCGCGGCTCCGTCAACTCCCGCAACGGCAAGGGCGGCACCGCCTACGGCTGCGTGCGCGAGCAGATCGTCGACGCCAAGGCCACCATCGAACCGCTCAAGCTGTTCGCCGACTCCCGTTCCGACGGCACCGCATACAAGGCCCCGAGCGAGCTGCTGCGCTAGTCGCTTCATAGGATTCGAAGGATTCCGAGAAGACCGGGAAGACCATGAAGGCCCGCATCCCCGAACGCAAACAGGGGAGTGTGGGCCTTTTTATGCGTCCGCCGGCTAATGTGATGTTGCTCATGATTCGCCGCGTGTCCCGGTGTTGTTGCGCCGAGGGTGAATCCCCGGCGGATACACTGGAAGGCGGATAGCACAGGGCTGCGGAATCGCGGCCGCGTAGTTGCGCAGAAAGGACATCGCATGGGCAACTTCATCAACACCGAACTCGAGGACTTCACCGTCAACGCCTACCACGACGGCGAAATCGAGACCGTCTCCAAGCAGGACCTGCTGGGCCACTGGTCCGTCGTCTTCTTCTACCCGGCCGACTTCACCTTCGTCTGCCCGACCGAGCTGGGCGACCTGGCCGACCACTACGCCGAATTCAAGGATGCCGACGCCGAGGTCTACTCCGTCTCCGAAGACACCGAATTCGTGCACAAGGCCTGGGCCGAGGCCACCGACACCATCGCCAAGGTCAAGTACCCGATGCTCGCCGACCCGGCCGGCAAGCTCGCCCGCTTCTTCGGCGTGCTCGACGAGGAGGCCGGCCTGGCCTTCCGCGGCGTGTTCATCATCGACCCTGACGGCAAGATCAAGTCCTACACCATTAACGACAACGGCATCGGCCGCAACGCCGAGGAGATCCTCCGCACGCTTGAGGCCGCCAAGTTCGTCCGCGAGCACGGTGACAAGGTGTGCCCGGCCAACTGGCACCCGGGCGAGGACACCATCGCCCCGAGCCTCGACCTCGTCGGCAAGATCTGATTTTTCGATGATCGCTTGATTGTAGATAATCGATAGTTTCCTCAAGGCGCCCGAATCGTATTCGAGCGCCTTTTTGACAATTCCAGTCATTTCTCCCATCAGCCGTTTCATCAGCAAAGGCAAAAGCAAACCATGACCAACGAACACATCTACGACGTCATCATCGTCGGCGGCGGCCCGGCCGGACTCTCGGCCGGCATCTACGCAGGCCGCGCCACCATGGACACCCTGATCATCGAGAAGGACCAGGTCGGCGGCCAGGTCACCACCACATCCGTCGTCGTCAACTATCCGGCCGTCAAGGAGATCGAGGGCACCGCCCTCATGAACCTCATGAAGCAGCAGGCCGAAGGCTTCGGCGTCGAGATCGCCCACGACGACGTCACCTCCTACGAACTCGACGGCGACGTCAAGGTGCTGCACGGCAACAAGGGCGACTACAGGGCGCGTGCCGTCATCATCGCATCCGGCGCGCAGCCGCGGCAGCTCGGCATCCCCGGCGAGCAGGAGCTGCGCGGCAGGGGAGTGGCCTACTGCTCCACCTGCGACGGCGAACTGTTCAGCGGACTGCAGGTGTTCGTCGTCGGTGGCGGATTCGCTGCGGCCGAGGAGGCCGACTACCTCACCCGCTACGCCCGCAAGGTCACCGTGCTCGTGCGCGGCTCGCAGTTCAGCTGCCCACCGCTCACCGCCGCCCGCGCGCTCGACAACCCCAAGGTCGAAGTGCTCTACAACACCGAGGTCGAGTCGCTCGCCGGCGACGACTACCTCACCGACGCCACGTTCGTGAACAACAAGACCGGCGAGAAGACCCACTACCACGTCGAGGACGGCGACAACGTGTTCGGCATGTTCATCTACGTGGGCACCACGCCCGAAACCACCGGCCTCGACGCGCTCGCCAAGGATGAGCGCGGCTACATCACCGTGGACTCCTGGCAGCGCACCAACATCCCCGGCGTGTTCGCCGCCGGCGACGTCGTCTCCAAGCCGCTGCGCCAGATCGTCACCGCCGCGGCCGACGGCGCCACCGCCGCCACCGGCGCCGAGGAATACGTGACCGCCGAGAAGAAGCGCCTCGGCATCCCCGTCGTGCCCAAGCAGACTAAGGCCAAGGCCGCTGCGACCGACGAAGGCAAAACGGCCGCGAAGTCCGCGTCGAAGTCCTCCGCCAAGCCGCAGGGCTCCGCCACCGTCGGCCAGACCAGCGCCATCGCAGACACCCCGTCCGTGCCCCAGCACAAGGGCGTATGGTTCAGCGCCGAAATGAAGCAGCAGCTCGCAGGCATCTTCAACCGTCTCACCGAGGACGTCACCCTCCTGCAGGTCGACGACGGCGGCCAGCCAAGCATCGAGCTCGCCAGCTTCGCCAAGGAATTCGCCTCCATGCACGCGCACCTGCATTATCGCAGCGTCGCCGCCGACTCGGCGGAAGGCAAGGCCATCATCGACAAGGCCGCCATCGTACGCTACCCGGTCTTCGTGCTTCTCGACAAGGACGGCGAATACACCGGCGTCAAGTACAGCGGCATCCCCACCGGCCACGAGGTCAACTCGCTCGTGCTCGGCGTCTACAACATCGCCGGTCCCGGTCAGGCCGTGGACCCGCAGCTCGCCGAACGCATCAAGGCCCTGCCCGAAACGCACATCGAGATCGGCGTCTCGCTCACCTGCCACTTCTGCCCCGACGTGGTCGCCGCCTGCCAGCATATGGCCGCGATGAACCCCAACGTCACCGCCGAAATGATCGACCTCGGGCTCTTCCCCGAGATTCGCAAGGAACGCAAGATCATGAGCGTGCCCGCCACCACCATCAACGGCGGCGACATCCTCTTCGGCAGCCAGAGCCTCGAACAGCTCGTCGCCGCCTGCGAAGCGGCGTGACGGTACCGTCCCCGCGAAACCGCATGATATGAATCATCCCGCATCGAATCATCCGCGGGGATGAATACGCCAGCAAAACCCATCGTCTACAATCGGAATGTCGAAATACCATCGTCATTCCGATTGCAGACCCGGGGAGGGGCTTTATCGTGCTGGCACGCCAGAGAATCCACGAACTCGTACACGAATACGGCCACGATGTGCTCGAACACGAGCGCATGCGCATCGAAAAGCACTGCTACCAGCATGGCGCCGTCACCACGTTCGAGCATTCCGTACGCGTCGCCTGCCTCGCCGTCTACTTCGCCGACCGACTGCACCTATGGCGCTTCATCGACCTGCGATCGCTCGTCCGCGCCGCGCTCCTGCACGACTACTTCCTCTACGACTGGCACTACGACGGCGACGGCACGCACAAACTCCACGGATTCACCCACCCGCGCCGCGCCCTGACCAACGCGCTCGAGGACTTCGACCTCAACCCTGTGGAGCGCAATTCCATCCTGCGGCACATGTTCCCGCTCACCCCCATACCGCCGCGCTACATCGAAGGCTACCTCGTCACCATGGCCGACAAGATCAGCGCCACCCGCGAGACCTTCTCCATGGCACGCTTCTCCAAGCCCGCACTCGCGCCCGTGCCCGAACGCCTCGTCATCACCGACAGCACGAAGAAAGCCGCGTGATGGCCTCGGAACTGCTTGATAACATCCAGTACCTCGACAGCATCCAGTACCTCGAACGGCTCTTCCTCTGGGCGGTGTTCTACAGCTTCCTCGGCTGGGTGTACGAATCCATCCTCGTCTCCGTGCAGGAGCGCCGACCCGTCAACCGAGGATTCCTCAACGGGCCGCTCTGCCCCATATACGGTGCCGGGGCGGCGCTCGCCATCGTCGTGCTCACCCCGCTCAAGGACGTCCCCGCCGCACCGGCCGTGATGTTCATGCTCGGCGCGTTGGGCGCATCCGTACTGGAATACGTGACCTCGTGGGCCATGGAGAGGATATTCCATGCCAGATGGTGGGATTATTCGCATTTCCGATTCAACATCAACGGTCGTGTATGTCTCATCGGAGCCATCGTCTTCGGCGTATTCGGCATCATCATCGTCGACGTCACCCAGCCATGGGTCGAACATTGGACCGACATGATACCCACGACGGCGTTCCACATCCTGGTCTCGGTGCTCTTCGTGGCGTGTCTCGTCGACTTCATCGTCACCGTCGTCGGCGTCAGCGGATTCCACCGTCGTCTCGCCGAATTCGCGCGTGTGCTCGAGCGGGGCAGGGAGAGGATGGCCGACGGCGTCAACCTGTTCGACGGCGTCAGTCTGCTTGACGTGAGCGAGGCGCTGCAGCAGTACACCGACGCGGCCGCCGGTCGTCTTCAGACGTATCGCGACGCCGCCACCGGCAAGGTGCGTGAGCTTTCCGAAAACCTCACGGAGAACATGCCGAAGCCGTCCGTGCCCTCCGTTCCCGTGGCCAAGCTGTATGGCAAGCTGCTCGGGGCCCTGAACTTCCAGCAGCGCCGAATGCTGAGCTCCTTCCCGCGTATGACGTCCGACGAATACGGCGACCTCATCAAGAAGCTCCGCGAGAAGCTGGTGCGCAAGTAGGGTGCATTGTCATCCCTGGCGGAGCCATGGAATGACAAAGCCGAAGGTCCCCGTGACCATCACAAGGATCCTTCGGCTCAGGTCTCTTCCTCCGTCACGCCTTACGGCGTGCCGTCTCCCTTATTATCGCCGATTCCGTTATCAGTGCAGATAGCCGGTCGTCGGGCTGGAGGGGACGGCATGGCCCTCCGTCACCTTGCCAAGACCCGAAAGATAGGCCGCACGGCCGGCGGCGATCGCGTCCTTGAACGCCTTCGCCATCAGCGGGATGTTGCCGGCGCTGGCCACGGCGGTGTACGCCATCACCGCGTCCGCGCCCATCTCCATCGCCTCGCACGCCTGGCTCGGCCGGCCGATGCCCGCGTCGATGATGACCGGCACGTTCGCGTTCGCGATGATGATCTGGATGAAGTCGCGCATGCGCAGTCCCATGTTCGAGCCAATCAGCGAGCCGAGCGGCATTACCGCCGCAGCGCCCGCCTCCTCGAGCTGACGGGCTGCGATGGGATCGGGAAACATGTACGGCATGACCACGAATCCCTCCTTCGCCAGCATCTCCGTCGCACGGATCGTCTCCGCGTTGTCGGGCAGCAGATACTTGGTCTCATGCTCGATCTCGACCTTCACGAAATCGGTCTGGCACACCTCGCGGGCCAGACGTGCGATGCGCACCGCCTCCTCGGCGTTGCGCGCGCCCGACGTGTTCGGCAGCAGCGTGATGCCCTCGGGAATGTAGTCGAGCACGCTGTTCTCCGTGGTCTGCGCGCGACGCAGCGCCATCGTCACGATCTGCGTGCCGGCATGCTCCACCGTGGCCTTGATGAGATTGAGATCGTAGCGGCCGGACCCCAGAATGAACCGGGACTCGAACTCATGGCCGCCGAGATTCAGCGGCTTGTCGACGACGGGCGTCACCGGCGCGGCCGTGCCCACCGGATTCGTGACCTCCGGCTGCGGCGGCAGAGGGGTGTTGGCTACGGACTCTTCGGTTACGGGATTGGGAATCATGATTGCTCCTTGATTGCTTGACGACGATTTGCCTGACGGCTCAGCCGCCCTGAACGAACTGGACGATCTCCATCACGGACCGATCGTCGAGCATGGCCTCCTCTCGCTTGCCGCGCGGCACGATGGCTCCGTTGAGCTCCACCGCAACACGCTCGGCACGATATCCGTGCTCGGCAAGATAGTCGGACACGCTCAGCGGCTTCTCCAACGTGACCTGTTCGCCATTGACCTGCATATATCCTCCGATTATGAGACTCCAAATATGAAAGACGCACAGTATGAAAAAAGGGCGCACGAAAGCAAGCCGTACCCGTGGTGGTGCGCCCCTTCATGAACCCAATCATTCTGTATTCGGTTATCGTCGATAATCCGTTATCTCCGGTCATATTCAGCGTACCTGTCCACCCAGACCGGTGTTTCGCGTTTCGCGGGGCGCGTGCACGACACCCGTATGCGAAGATGGAACCACATCGGCCGCGAAAACGGGTTCGTGCCGAGATCCCAAGGAGGGGAAGCATCATGATCGTCACCACCACACCCACCGTCGAGGGATACGCCATCACCGGCTACTACGGCATCGTATTCGGCGAGGTCGTCTCCGGAGTCAACTTCCTCAAGGACATCGGCGCCGGACTGCGCAACGTGTTCGGCGGCCGCAGCCAGGGCTACGAGGACGAGCTCGTCAAGGCGCGCGAGGGTGCGCTCGCCGAAATGCAGGAGCGTGCCGCGGCCCTGGGCGCACACGCCGTGGTCGGCGTCGACATCGACTACGAGGTGCTTGGCGAGGGCGGCAACATGCTCATGGTCACCGCATCCGGCACCGCCGTGCAGCTGGCCAGGGCGTAGCCGCAAGGGGGCGGGTCTCCGATTCGCCGTCCAGCCTTGAACCCAAGATGATGAACAATCGAATTGGCCAGAAAGGACGGCACCAATGACCGAATCGCAGCAGACGGGCTCGCCGAAGCCCCGCATCACGCTTTCGGACGACCAGCTCGAACGCTATGCCCGGCATCTGATTCTCAAGGGCGTCGGCGTGCGTGGGCAGAAGCGTCTGCTTGCGGCGAAGGTGCTCATCATCGGCGCGGGAGGTCTCGGATCGCCGGTCGCGCTGTATCTCGCCGCGGCCGGCGTCGGCACGATCGGCATCGTGGACGACGACGTGGTGGACGTCAGCAACCTGCAACGCCAGATCATCCACGACGACGACCGCGTCGGCATGCCGAAGGCCGAATCCGCGAAGCTGAGCATCAATCGGCTCAACCCCGACGTGAAGGTGAACGTGCATGGGACGCTGTTCACCGCCGACAATGCCGCGGACATCATCGACGGCTACGATCTCGTGATCGACGCCACCGACAACTTCGCCGCGAAATTCCTCATCAACGACGCCTGCGTGCTCGCCGGCAAGCCGTTCATCCACGGCGGCGTGGTGCGTTTCGCCGGCCAGCTCATGACCTATGTGCCCGGCGAGGGCCCCTGCTACCGCTGCATCTTCCGCGAGATGCCCGCGGCCGGCGAGGTGCCCACCTGCCGTGAGGCCGGCGTGCTCGGCGCGGCGGTCGGCGTCGTCGGCAGTCTGCAGGCCGTGGAGGCGGTGAAGATGATCACCGGCGCCGGAGACCTCCTGACGGCGCGCATGCTCACCGTGGACCTGCTCACCATGAACATCCGCACCGTGCCGCTGCCCAGGCATGAGCCCGACTGCCCGGTATGCGGCGAGCATCCCACGATCACCGCGCTCGAGCCGGACAACTACATCCAGCCGGCGTGCGCGGTCTGACCGGCACGGCCGGACGCAGCCGGAGCGCGGACGACGATACGGCGAGGAGACGATTCATGAAGAAGAAGGGAAAAGGGGAACACCATGTTCGATGACGACGAGATCGAAGTGAGGCAGATGACGCCCGAGGAATTCGCCGGGCTCGACTATTCCTCGGTCACGCTGCTCGATCTGCGCGAGCCGCACGAGGTGGCGGCACACGGCATTCCCGGCGCATTGAACGTGCCGTTCGACCCGCTGCCGCACGTACTGCGCAACGTGCCCAAGGACAAGCCGGTCGTGGTGTACTGCCGCGAGGGCAGCTGGAGCGAGGAGGTCGCCGAGATCCTCGCCGACCGCGGATACGATGCCGTCAACCTCACCGGCGGCTTCGAGGCCTACGAACGCTATCTCGCCGACCGCGAAGAGTAGCCGCTCCGACAGATGCCGGCCCGCCCGTGCTTGTCATACTCTACTGTCAAACTGATGGATGCGAATATGCGCATTTTCACCAATTCAACAGGGAGTGACAGGGAACACATGTCTCAGGTCAGAAGTTACAAGGAAGCGGGGTTCGATTCTCTTCTCGAAGAGCTCGAATGGCGCGGTCTGGTCAATCAGTCCACTGACAAAGAGCAGCTTGCCGAAGCGCTGGACGGCGATCCCATCACCTATTACTGCGGCTTCGACCCCACGGCGGCCTCCCTGCACATCGGCAACCTCGTGCAGCTCATCAACATGAGGCACCTGCAGGCAGCCGGACACCATCCCATCGCCCTGGTCGGTGGCGCCACCGGTCTGATCGGCGACCCTCGCCAGTCGGGCGAGCGCACGCTCAACCCCAAGGAGACCGTGGCCCAGTGGGCCGAGAAGCTGCGCGTGCAGATCAGCCGGTTCCTTGAGGCCGACGGCGACAACCCGGTGCGCTTCGTGAGCAACTACGACTGGACCGCGCAGATGTCGGTCATCGACTTCCTGCGCGACGTCGGCAAGAACTTCCGCATGGGCACCATGCTGGCCAAGGACACCGTCGCCCGCCGTCTGAACTCCGAGGAGGGCATCTCCTTCACCGAGTTCAGCTACCAGGTGCTGCAGGGCAACGACTTCCTGCACCTGTTCGACGAATACCACTGCGTGCTGGAGCTCGGCGGCTCCGACCAGTGGGGCAACCTCACCTCCGGTCTCGACCTGATTCGCAAGGTGCGCGGCGAGAGCGTGAACGTGTTCACCAGCCCGATCATCACCGACAGCCAGGGCAAGAAGTTCGGCAAGTCGGAGGGCAACGCCATGTGGCTCGACCCGACCATGCTCAGCCCGTACAAGTTCTACCAGTTCTGGTTCAACCAGCCCGACGACCAGGTGGTGAAGCTGCTCAAGGCGTTCACCTTCCTGCCGAAGAGCGAGATCGAGCGTCTCGCCGCCGAGGTGGAGGAGAACCCGGGCCGTCGCGAGGCGCAGAGGACCCTCGCCTGGGAGGTCACCAGCTACGTGCATGGCGAGCAGGCCACGCAGCAGGCCATCGACGCGGCCGCCGCCCTGTTCGGCCGTGGCGGCGACCTCGGCTCCATCGACGAGGACACGCTCGAATCCGCGCTCGGGGGCCTCAAGCAGGCCGACGGCACGTTCGCCCGGGCCAAGGCCGGCGACCGCATCATCGACGCGGCCGCGGCGGCCGGACTGTTCAAGTTCGCTTCGGAGGCGCGTCGCGCCATCAAGTCCGGCGGCGTGTACGTGAACAATGCGCGTGTGGAGGACCAGGAACAGACCCTTACCGCAGAAGATTTTCTGCATGACCGATTCGTATTGATCCGCCGCGGCAAGAAGTCGCTGGCAGCATTGGAGGAGACTCGATGAGCGCTGAGAATTCCGGCAATCGTTCAGGAAACCGTTCGGGACGTTCCGGCGGCTATGGCAACGGCAACCGCGGCGGCAAGTCCTACGGTCCACGCCGCGGCGGCCAGGGACGCGGCGGCTTCGGCCACCGCGGCGGCGGCAACGGGGGCAGGCGCTTCCACCGCGACGGCGAGTTCCACAAGGACCGCGACTTCCGTAGGGACGGCGACGCCCCGCGCCGCGACGGCGAGCACGGTGAGGGACAGCGTCGCGAAAACGGCCAGCACGGCGGCTTCCGCCGAGGCGACCGTCAGGGCTTCCGCGGCAACGGCGGCAGGTTCCACCGCGACGGCGATCGACGCGGCTTCCGTCGTGACGACCGCCGCGACAACCGCGACGGAGAGCGCAGGGACTTCCACAAGGACGGCGAGCGTCGCGATGGCGAACGTCGTTTCGAGGGGCGTCGTGATGATCGTCGCGACAACCGTCGTTTCGATGACCGTGGCGGCAAGCGCCGCTTCGACGACCGTCGTGGCGATCGCCGCGGCAATGACGGCGGCTACGACAAGGGCGGACGCAGGTTCGATCGTGACGACCGTCGTGGCGGTCGTGACTTCGATCGCAAGCCGCGCCGCTCCTTCGACGACAAGCCACGCAATCCGCGTTACGAGCGTGACGGCGAGCATCAGGAGCATCGTTTCGACGGTCAGGGAGAGATTCGCGAGAACCGTCGCGACTTCCATCGCGACGACCGCCGCAACAATCGCTATGAGCGCAGCGGCAAGGGATCGCATGGCTTCTATCAGGACGGCCGTCGCAATTCCGACGGCACGGTGAGCTACCCGTCGCAGAACCCGTACACGCACCGCCGCCCCGATGAGCCGAAGATGCCGAAGGGCCTGGAATGGTCGATGCTGTCGACCGATGAACGTGAGCGTCTGCGCGGTCTGAGCAAGGAGCACGCCGAGAACATCGGTCTGCACATGCTCGCGGCCTACACGCTGGAGGAGGAGCATCCCGAAGAGGCGCTCGAACACGCGAAGTGGATCGCCCGACAGGCCTCCCGCATCGACATGACCCGTGAGGTGCTGGCGCTGATCGCATACCGTCAGGGCGATTACAAGCTCGCGCTGCGCGAGTTCCGCACCGCCTACCGCATGAACGGCTTCCTCGACTACCTACCGTTCATCGCCGACTGCGAGCGTGGCGTGGGCAATCCGAAGAAGGCCATCGAGCTCGCCGCCTCCGATGAGGCCAGGGCTCTGCGCGGCGAGGCCAAGGCCGAGATGTTCCTCGTCGTGGCCGGCGCCTACGGCGACCTCGGCAACTGGGACAAGGCCATCGAGCTCGTGCACACCGTCGGCCGTTCCAAGGGCATTTCCGGCGAATACCGCATGCGTGCCGTGCAGGCCGAGCAGAACTTCCTCGAGCAGGCCGGCCGTACCGACGAGTCCCTGGCCCTGGACGGTCTGGTCGACCGTCTTGAGGACGAGTACGCCGAAGTCGATGACGAGGATGACGACACCATCATCGACAACGATCTCGAGGACATCGACGACGAGCTGCTCGAAGGTCTCGGCATCGACCTGTCCGTCCCCGACGACGACGATGAAGCCGAATCCGAGGATGCCGACGCCGAAGAGTCCGAGGACTCCGAGGAAGGCGCCGCGGAGACCGAAGGCGAGCAGACCGAGGAGGCCGGGGACGCCGAAGAGGCGGCGCCTGCCGATTCCGACGGTTCCGAGGAACCCGAGACCGAAGCTGAGGCCGAGTCCGAAGCCGAATCCACGGACGGCGAGCCGGCCGAGGAGGGTACCGAACCCGCTGAGGATGCGAAGTCCGACGATTCCGATGAAGCCGATGATTCCGTCGAAGCCGAGGAGCAGGCCGAGTAATGACCGGCGCATACCTCAAAGGCTCCGACCGGCCCCTGAGCCAGGCGTACCGTCTGGCGCTACTCGACCTTGACGGCGTGGTCTACCGCGGCAAGAACCCGGTGGAGCATGCCGCCGACTCCATCGCCCAAGCCGAATCATCCGGCATGGCGATGGAGTACACGACGAACAACTCCTCGCGATTCCAGTCCGTCGTCGCCGAACAGCTGCGCGGCTTCGGACTGAACGTCGAACCCTGGCAGGTCATCACCTCGTCCGTGGTGGCCGCCCGCATGGTCGCCCATCACGTTCCCGCCGGCACCAAGGTGCTGGCGGCCGGCGCCCCGCATCTGCGCGAGGAGGTCGCCAAGGCCGGCCTCACCCTGGTGGATAGCGTGGAGGATGGGCCGGAGGCCGTCATCCAGGGCTGGTATCCCGAGATCACGTGGAACGAGCTCGCCGCCGTGGCATACGCCGCACAGCGGGGAGCCAGGTTCTTCGTGACCAACCGCGACCTGACGATTCCGCGCGAACTGGGCATCGCCCCCGGCTGCGGATCGCTGGTGAACGCCGTCATTGAGGCCGTGGGCCGTCAGCCCCTCGGCTCGGCCGGCAAGCCCGAATCCGCCATGTACGACGAGGCCCGGCAGCTCGTGGCCGACGCGCAGAGCGCGCAGGGCAAGGCCGCCGAACCCGTGGCCAAGGAGCAGTGCCTCGCGATCGGCGACCGTCTCGACACCGACATCGAGGCGGGCAACCGCGGCGGCTATGATTCGCTCGTCGTGCTCACCGGCGTCGCCGACCCCAGGGGCATCATGCTCGCCGAGCCGATCCTGCGCCCCACGTACATCGCCAAGGACCTGCGCGGTCTCAACGAGGCGCATCCGGCTCCGGCGCCGCTTCCCGAGGGAGGATACGCCTGCGGCCGGGCCAGCGCATGGATCGACGGCGGCGAACTGCATGTGGCGTCGCAGGGCGACGTCGAGGCGCCGTCGGCGCTCGACGCGCTGCGCGCCGCCTGCTGCACGATGTGGCAGGCCGCCGACCGCGGCATCGACACCGGCGCCATCGTCCTTCCCGATTTCGACATCTGACGGACGATGCGATCCATGAACGACAGCATTGATACCGGCGCCGATCTCGCCGATCGTTTTCCCGTTCTCGGCGAGATCGACGCCGCCGACTATGACGCCCAGATCGTGGCCTACCGCGACATCCTGCGCACTCTCGGCGACGAACTTGATCGGCTCAAGAACTGAAAGGCGGCACATGGCATCATCGCGTCTCGACGCCGAACTCGTCTCCCGAGGACTGGTCGACTCCCGATCGCGCGCGCAACGGCTCATCAGGGATGGTGCGGTGGTCGTCAACGGCACGGTCGTGACCAAGCCCGCCGCCAAGGTGTACACCGCCGACGACATCGTCGCCGACAATGGCGACGACTACGTCTCCCGCGGCGCCTACAAGCTCATCGGCGCCTATGAGCACTTCGGCCCGATGGGACTGCTTTCGCCCGAGGGGCTGGACTGCCTTGACATCGGCGCCTCCACGGGCGGCTTCACCGAGGTGCTGCTGCGCAGGGGCGCAGCGCGTGTGCTGGCCCTCGACGTCGGCCACGGACAGCTGCATCCGCGCGTCGCCGACGATCCGAGGGTCATCGACATGAGCGGCACGAACATCCGTGACGTGCAGGCCGACGACCTGCCGTTCACTCCGCGGCTCATCGTCTCCGACGTCTCCTTCATCTCGCTCACCTATGTGATACCCGTCATCGAACGCATAGCGCCGGCCGGAGCCGACGTGGTACTGCTGGTCAAGCCGCAGTTCGAAGTCGGTCGCGAGCATCTCGGCAGGGGCGGCATCGTGACGGACGACGACGCGCGGCGACAGGCCTTCGACCGTGTCGTCGCCTGCGCGAAGAATCACGGTTTCGATGTAAGGGCCACATCCCCCTCGCCGATCACCGGCACCCACGGCAACGTCGAATACCTGTTGTGGATCACCCGCCGATAGCGACGCTCGACGAGCGTCACCGGCGTCGCCGTCGACGGCGGGAGCGAGGTGTGCCGCAGGTTACATCTCCATGAAGAGACTCCCACACCTTCCGTCGCGCGGAGTGCACGGCGGAATAATGGCGGTATGAGGGATAAGATTATCGCGGCCGTCGTGGGGGCGGTCCTCGTCATTCTCGCCGGTCTTGTCGGCGTCGGGGGATTCCTCGGCTACCAGGCCATCGAACGGCTCGACGCCAACGCGCAGACGACGGCATCCAACGTCAAGGAACTCGACGAAACCATCCAGGACCAGTCCGACAGCCAGTCCTCGCGTATCGACGATTCGCTCAGCGGCGTCGACCTCGGCTCAAGATCAATGGCATTCCCACGCCGGTGAAGCTCAACGTCGTCAATCCGAGGGTCAACGCCAAGTCGCTGGCGGTCGGCATCGACAACCGTCTGACCCTCGACGTCCCCGTCAACAGCGTCGTCACGGTCAACGGCCGCCGATACACGGGGACCGTGAACCTCCGGTTCGACCGGCTGTCGCGTGAGGTCAGCCACAACACCGTCATCAAGATCAGCCGCACGACGGGCGAGCAGCGTACGATCACCATCCCGGCCCTGCCCGGCGACTTCCCGAACCTGGAGGTGTCCGGCCAGAACTTCACCACGCCCAAAGGCGACTACTACGGCAACGTCGGCACCGGCGCCAGCACCTACGTCTATCGCATGACCCCCGACGGCCGCATCCTCTACTACCGCCGCGGACAGGATATCGACAACCTCAAGAAATACACGTTCGGCGGCAAGACCTACTACTCGTTCTTCGAGGCGGTGCCCGAATACAACCAGATCGAGGACTTCAGCCTGAAATTCGGACAGATCGTACTGCTCGACGACCAGTACCGGCAGATCAGACGCATCCGTCTGACCCCCACGAGGAAACTGCCGCAGGGAGGGTACGCGGAGAACCACGACTACATCTTCCTCTCGCCCACGCACTACATCCTCATGGGGGAGGTGTACTCGCCCATCAAGGACGGCAAGGGCAACACCAACGAGATGCGCTCCACGTACATCCAGGAGCTCGATGGCGGCAAGGTCACGTTCGAATGGCTCAGCAGCGAGCATCACGAACTCGACGACAGCTACCAGGAGCTCATGGACAACAACGAGGACTACATGCACTCCAACAGTCTCGTCCTCGACCCGAAGGACGGCAATTTCGTCCTTTCGGCGCGCAACCAGGACGCCGTCATGAAGATAGACCACCATACCGGCGCCATCGTATGGACGCTCGGCGGCAAGAACGACCAGTTCTCCCTGCCCAAGGACCAGAGGTTCTCGCGCCAGCACTACGCCTACTTCGACGACGACCACAACCTGCTGCTGTTCGACAACGGCGTCTCGTCCGGGCACACGACCATCAAGCGCTACACCCTCGACGAGAAGGGCCACAAGGTGACGGCGTTCAGGAACTTCGACCTCGGCGACCACTTCTCCATGTACTGCGGCAGCGTGCAGCAGATCTCCGCGGACCGGTACTTCATCGGATGGGGCATGGCCTCCAACAAGGTGCTCGCCACGCTCTACGACTTCAGGAACGACAAGGTGATCAGCGAGATCGTCTCGTCGACGTCGCAAAGCTACCGCACGCAGTACTTCGAATAGACGACGACGTTCCCGAAGGGGACGTTACTTGCGCTTCGAGCCCTTCTTCGGGGATTTCGGGGACGAGCCCTTCGCGGGTTCGTCCTTCTTGGGCTTGACCGGGGGAGCGAAAAGCACAAAACGCTCCTGAAGCCCGCGCTTCACCGGCGGAATGGAGCCGATCACGAAGCCGACGAGCCCGCCTCCGATGATGCCCCACGATTCCAGGTCGCGTCCGGCGATCATGAAGACGAAGAACAGCAGACAGAATACGACGCCCAGCGCCTGGGAGACCTTGCGCTGCAGCGCGTCCATATCGGTCGTGCGGCGGGGCAGCACCGCGAAGACACAGCCGATGACGGCGCACGCCACGGCGATCACCGCCACGAAGACATACTGCATGGCCCCATCCTTTCCCTGATTTCGCCATAAGCATAAACAGGCATACATGCATGGCCGTCACCGACGGCCACCGGAACCATTCCATCGTTCGCGGTATGCCATATCCGTCCCATTCTATGGGCATTGTGGGAAAAACCGTGGAAATATCAGGAAAAAATCCGGGGTTTCGGATATAACTCTAAGTTGTACTTCCGTACCCCGGGTTTGTTTCGGCTTCATGCCACGGCAACATATTCGTTGCCCGCCGGACATGTCGCAGAAATCCGGGCCCGGCGGCCCCGGCCGCAGGGACGATTGATATGAAGAGAGGTACTCGTGCAGAGTAAAAAGATTCTCGCGGCAGTCGCTTCCATCGCCGCGATCGCGTCGCTCGCGGCCTGCGGCGGCGTCAAGGACGGCGGCACCGCCTCCGATGCCAACGCCATCACCATCGGTACGACCGACAAGATCGTCAGCCTCGATCCGGCCGGCCAGTACGACAACGGCTCCTTCGCCGTGATCATCAACGTGTTCCCGTTCCTGTTCTCCCAGAACTACAACGAGTCCGAGATGAGCCCCGACATCGCCGCCGATGACGGCAGCTGGAACGCCGATGGCACCGAGTTCACCGTCAAGATCAAGCCGGGCCTGAAGTGGGCCAACGGCCACACGCTCGACTCCAAGGACGTCAAGTTCTCCTTCGACCGCGTGAAGAAGATCAACGACGAGAACGGCCCCGCCTCGCTGCTCGCCAACATCACCGACATCGAGACCCCGGACGCCACCACCGTGGTGTTCAAGGACTCCGTGAAGAACGACGTGACCCTCAAGCAGGTCCTCGGCTCCCCGGCCGGCCCGATCGTCGACGACGAGGTCTTCAGCGCCGACAAGCTCACCTCCGCCGACGACATCATCAAGGCCAACGCCTTCGGCGGCCCGTACAAGCTCACCTCGTTCAAGCTCAACGAAGCCGTCAGCTACGAGAAGTACGACGGCTACAAGGGCCTGACCCCGGCCAAGAACAACGCCGTGCAGGTGAAGTACTTCGCCGACGCCTCCAACCTGAAGATGGCCATCGAGCAGAACCAGGTGGACGTCGCCTACCGCACGCTGACCCCGACCGACATCTCCGACCTCAAGAAGAACGACAAGGTCAAGGTCGTCACCGGCCCCGGCGGCGAGGAGCGCTTCATCACGTTCAACATGAACATCATGCCGTACGGCACCAAGCAGAAGGACGCCGACGCCAACAAGGCCAAGGCCGTCCGACAGGCCGTCGCCAACCTCATCGACCGCGAGGAGCTGGCCCAGACCGTGTACAAGGGCACCTACACCCCGATGTACTCCTACATCCCGTCCGGCATCACCGGCCAGGTGAACACCTTCAAGGAGAAGTACGGCGAGAACGGCAAGCCGAGCCTCGAGAAGGCCAAGAAGGTCCTCGCCGACGCCGGCGTGAAGACCCCGGTCGACCTCAAGCTGCAGTACAACGCCGAGCACTACGGCTCCAGCTCCGCCGACGAGTACTCCGCCATCAAGTCCCAGCTCGAGCAGGGCGGCCTGTTCAAGGTCGATCTGCAGCAGACCGAGTGGACGCAGTACCAGAAGGAGCGCGTCGTCACCGACTCCTCCGACGGCGTGTACCCGGCATACCAGCTCGGCTGGTACCCGGACTACTCCGATCCGGACAACTACCTGTCCCCGTTCTTCCGCGACGGCAACTTCGTGAACAACGGCTACGCCAACAAGAAGATCAACGACCTGATCGTGCAGCAGGCCGGCGAGCAGGACAAGGCCAAGCGCGTCGCCCTGCTCAAGCAGATCCAGGAGCTGGAGACCGAGGACATCTCGACCCTGCCGCTGCTGCAGGGCGCCCAGGTCGCCGTCACCGGCACCAACATCTCGGGCGTGACGCTGGACGCTTCGTTCCGCTTCCGCTACGCGTCCGTCACCAAGTCCTGAAAACGGGTTCCCCGATGACGGCGCGATGATTTTCGCGAAACATTGGGGAACTACGCTCGGCGCTTAGCCATTTGGGGGATGCCAGAGGCCATGCGGTCGTCTTCGGATGACCGACACGGCCCCTGACATCCCCCTTAAACAGTAATTTCATCAATCCAAGGAGAAACGAGTGGCGTCGAAAGCCCAAGCTCAGACCGAGCAGCCGCAGAACAAGGCGGTTGACACTCCTGAGAACAAACCGAAAAAGAACAGGATATCGGGCGGGTTCTTCCGATTCGTCATCGTCCGCTTCCTGCTGATCATCCCCACCATCTTCATTCTGGTCACCATCGTGTTCTTCGTGATGCGCGCCACCGGCGACCCCATCACCGCAGCACTCGGCGGACGACTCACCCCGCAGGAGCTGCAGGCCAGAATCCACGCAGCCGGCTATGATCGGCCGCTGCTGTCGCAGTACATCGACTACCTCGGCGGTCTGCTGCACGGCGACCTGGGCACCACCCTCACCGACAACCAGCCGGTCATCACCGTGCTGACCCGCTACGGCGCCGCCACGTTCGAGCTGGCGCTGCTCGCGCTGATCATCGCGCTCATCGTCGGCATCGGGCTCGGCCGCATCGCCGCCCGCCGCCGCGACCAGGCCGTCGACGCCGGCATCCGCACGTTCGCCATCCTGTGCTACGCCACCCCGGTGTTCTTCCTCGGCCTGCTGCTCAAGCTCATCTTCTCCGTCTGGCTCGGCTGGCTGCCCAGCTCCGGACGCTCCTCGCTGGCCTCCGAGATGCAGTTCTCGCGTCTTGTCTCGCCGACCGGCTTCTACGTCATCGACGCCTTGCAGCTCGGTGACCCCGCGGTGCTGCTCGACGTGCTCCAGCACGCCATCCTGCCGGCCCTGGCCCTCGGCCTGCTGACCGCCGGCGTATTCATCCGCCTTGTGCGCACCAACGTGATCAGCACCTACACCTCCGGCTACGTCGAGGCCGCCCGCTCCCGCGGCGTCTCCGAGAAGCGCCTGCTGAGCAAGCACGCCTGGAAGCCGGCCCTCATCCCGATCATCACCGTCATGGGCATGCAGATCGCCCTGATGCTCGCCGGCGCCGTGCTCACCGAGACCACCTTCGAATGGAAGGGTCTCGGATTCATGCTCTCCACGTACCTCAAGGCCCGAGACTTCGTGGCCGTGCAGGGCATCGTGATCCTTATCGCAATCATCGTTTCGGTGGTGAACTTCATCGTGGATGTCGTCAGCGCCCTTATCGACCCGAGAGTGAGGTACTGACATGAGTGCAGCGAATTCCACTCCCACCGTTCCCGGCGACGACCGTCTCGCCGAGCTCAAGGCCAAGAGCCGTGAGACCTTCTTCTCCAAGCTGCCGATCGTCAAGCAGCTGAAGATCGCCGTTGGCTGGCAGAAGGGCATGCTCATCACCGGTCTGGTGCTGTGCGCCTTCTTCCTGCTGGTCGCCATCTTCGCGCCGCTCATCGCCCCCTACGGCTTCTCCCAGATCAAGGACGCCTCCGGCAAGGCCTTCGACACGCAGGCCGCGCCGAGCGCCGAGCACATCTGGGGCACCACGGTCGGCGGCTTCGACGTGTTCAGCCGCACCGTCTGGGGCGCCCGCACCGCCGTCATCGCCATCATCATCGCCGTGCTGTGCTCCATCTTCATCGGCGTGCTCCTCGGCCTCGTCTCCGGCTACTTCGGCGGCTGGATCGACCGCGTGCTCGTGGTCATCGCCGACGCCGTTTACTCCTTCCCGTCGCTGCTGCTCGCCATCCTCATGGCCATCATGATCTCCGGCGGCCAGTCCAGCCTGTGGGGCGGCATCCTCGCCTCCGGCCTGTCGATCACCGTGGTGTACATCCCGCAGTACTTCCGCACCATCCGTGCCGAGGTCGTGCGCATGAAGGAATCCGCGTTCATCGAGTCGGCCCGCGTCATCGGCGCGCCGACGTGGCGAATCCTCACCAAGCACCTGCTGAAGAACTCGACGCGAACCCTGCCGGTCATCCTCACGCTGAACTCCTCCGAAGCCATCCTGACCCTCGCCGGCCTGGGCTTCCTCGGCTTCGGCATCGAACCGACCGCCGCCGCCGAATGGGGCTACGACCTCAACCGCTCCGTCTCCGACGTGACCGCCGGCATCTGGTGGACCGCCGTGTTCCCCGGTGTCGCCATCGTGCTCATCGTGCTCGGCATCACGCTCGTCGGCGAATCGCTCAACGATCTGGCCGATCCGCGCCTGCGCGCCCGCAAGTCCGCAGGCGAGGTCATCGGCAGCATCGAGGACACGTCCGTCGATCCCTCCACCCAGAAGTCCGCCGCCGAGGTCGTGCTCCCCGGCGAGCAGACGCCCGACGCCAAGGCAAGCAAGGGAGAAGAATCATGAGTGATTCCGTGAAGACCACGCAGGACGCCGTCAGCGACGGCGACCTTGCCGCCATCAAGGACCTGAGCGTCTCGTTCGTCACCGACGCCGGCCCCATCAAGGCCGTCGACAAGGTGAACCTCACCATTCCGAAGAAGTCCATCGTCGGCATCGTCGGCGAATCCGGCTCCGGAAAGTCGGTCACCGCGCGCTCCATCCTCAAGCTGCTGCCGGCCACCGCCTCGACCGCAGGCGCCATCTACCTCAAGAGCCGCGACGGCTCCAAGGAGCTGGACGTGCTCTCGCTCTCCGGCGAGGAGCTGCGTCAGATGCGCGGCGAAGAGGCGGCCATGGTGTTCCAGGAGCCGAACTCCGTGCTCAACCCGGTGTACACCATCGGCTGGCAGATCGCCGAGGGCCTGCGCGCCCACGGCATCACCGACAAGCACGAGCAGCGCGTCAAGTCCATCGACATCCTCAAGAAGGTCGGCATCCCCGACGCCGAGACCCGCATCGACTACTACCCGCACCAGTTCTCGGGCGGCCAGAAGCAGCGCATCGTCATCGCCATGGCCCTCGTGCTCAACGCCGGCCTGATCCTGGCCGACGAGCCGACCACCGCACTGGACGTGACCGTGCAGGCCGAGATCCTCGACCTGCTGCGCATGGCCCGCGACGAGTTCGACGCCTCCGTGCTCATCATCACCCACAACATGGGTGTGATCGCCGATGTCGCCGACAACGTCATCGTCATGTATCGCGGCCACGTGGTCGAGCAGGGAAGCGTGGAGCAGATCTTCTACTCCCCGCAGCACGCCTACACCAAGCGTTTGCTCTCCGCCGTGCCGCGCATCGGCCAGAAGCTCGTCGTGCGCGGCGACGACGGCAAGATCGTCGAGCGCAAGCAGGACTGGCGCACCCAGCCCATCGCCGTCAAGGCCAAGGGCCTGGAGATCACCTACCCCGGCCACCTCATGCAGCCCGACTTCAAGGCCGTCAAGGGCATCGACTTCGAGATCCACCGTTCCGAGGTCCTCGGCCTCGTGGGCGAGTCCGGCTCCGGCAAGTCCACCACGGGCCGCGCCATCGCCGGCCTGCAGCGCATCTCCGGTGGTTCGCTCAACGTGCTCGGCATGGAGATGAACGGCTTCAAGGAGCGTGAGTTCAAGTCCAAGCGCGCCGACATCGGCTTCGTGTTCCAGGACCCGGGCAGCTCGTTCAACCCGCTGATGACCATCGCGCAGAACGTGGCCGAGCCGCTGCTCGTGCACAAGCGCTACGATTCGCTTGCCGCCGCCCGCAAGTACGTGGAGGAGCTGCTCGAAATGGTGCAGCTGCCCAAGGCGTACATGGACCGCTTCCCGCACGAGCTCTCCGGTGGCCAGCGTCAGCGTGCCTCCCTGGCCCGCGCCCTCGCCCTCAAGCCGTCGCTGCTCATCGCCGACGAGCCGACCTCCGCACTCGACGTGTCGGTGCAGGCCAAGGTGCTCGAACTGTTCAAGCGCCTGCAGGTCGAGATCGGATTCGCCTGCCTGTTCATCACCCATGACCTCGCCGTCGTCGACATGCTCGCCGACCGCATCATGGTGATGCACCAGGGCGAGATCGTCGAACACGGCGAGGCCGACCAGATCCTCGGCGACCCGAAGAACCCGTACACGAAGAAGCTGCTCGCCTCGCTGCCGATCCCCGATCCGCGCGAACAGCAGAAGCACCGTGCCCACCTGCACGAGCTGCTCGCCGCCGAATAATCGACGGATCTTCGTCGCGATACGGAAAACGAAGGGCGCGCATCGTTGAGATGCGCGCCCTTCGTTTATTTCGCGCAGGAAAATTCCGTACGTCATTATCGTTTCCGCATAATCTGCGCGAAATCGCAAGGCAACACCGTCGCCGGATAGTACTCCCTAGTCCCATGGTTTTCAGATGGGCAAGGAGGACGGAAGTACATGAACATCAAGAAGATCGGAGCGGCGGTGGCATCGCTCGCGGCCATAGCCTCGCTCGCGGCATGCGGCGTGAAGGGCGGCGACGCCGCATCGGACGGCAACGCCATCACCATCGGCACGACCGACAAGATCGTCAGTCTCGACCCGGCGGCATCCTACGACAACGGCTCCTACGCCGTGCAGATCCAGGTGTTCCCGTTCCTGTACGCGCAGGACTACGGCAGCTCCGAAATGAGCCCGGACATCGCGGCCGACAACGGCACGTGGAGCAAGGACGGCACCGAGTTCACCGTCAAGCTCAAGAGCGGCCTCAAGTTCGCCAACGGCCATGACCTGACCGCCTCCGACGTGAAGTTCTCCCTCGACCGCATCAAGAAGATCAACGACGAGAACGGCCCGGCATCGCTGCTCGCCAACATCTCGTCCGTCGAGGCGCCGGACGACACGACCGTCGTCATCAAGGACTCCGTGAAGAACGACGTCACGTTGAAGCAGGTGCTCGGCTCCCCGGCAGGCCCGATCGTGGACGAGCAGGTGTTCTCCGGCAGCAAGGTCACCGACGCCGACACCATCGTCAAGGGCGACGCCTTCGCCGGCCCCTACAAGCTCACCTCGTTCAAGCTCAACGAGGCGTTGAGCTACGAGAAGAACCCCAGCTACAAGGGCCTCACCCCCGCGAAGAACGACGCCGTGCAGGTCAAGTACTTCGCCGACGCCTCGAACCTCAAGCTCGCCATCCAGCAGGGACAGGTCGACGTGGCCTACCGCCAGCTGACCCCGACCGACATCTCCGACCTGCAAAAGGACAAGAACGTCAAGGTCGTCAACGGCCCCGGCGGCGAGGAGCGCTTCATCACCTTCAACATGAAGATCCAGCCGTACGGCACCGCCCAGAAGGACGCCGACGCGAACAAGGCCAAGGCCGTGCGTCAGGCCGCCGCCAACCTCATCGACCGCGAGGCGCTGGCGACCGACGTGTACAAGGGAACCTACACCCCGCTGTACTCGTTCATCCCCGACGGACTGGCCGGCCATGACGATACGTTGAAGGCCGTTTACGGGGACAACGGCAAGCCCAGCCTCGAGAAGGCCAAGAAGGTGCTCGCCGACGCCGGCGTGAAGACCCCCGTGGAACTGAAGCTCCAGTACAACGCCGAACATTACGGCGCCTCCTCCGCCGACGAGTACTCGGCCATCAAGTCGCAGCTGGAGACGGGCGGCCTGTTCAAGGTCGATCTGCAGCAGACCGAGTGGACGCAGTACCAGAAGGAGCGTGTGGTCACGGAAAGCTCCGACGGCGCCTATCCCGCCTACCAGCTCGGATGGTTCCCCGACTATTCGGATCCGGACAACTACCTGTCCCCGTTCTTCCGCGACGGCAACTTCGTGAACAACGGCTATGCAAACAAGGAGGTCAACGACCTGATCGTGCAGCAGGCCGGCGAGCAGGACAAGGCCAAGCGCGAGGAACTGCTCAAGCAGATTCAGAAGCTCGAAACCGACGACCTCTCCACACTGCCGCTGCTGCAGGGCGCCCAGGTCGCGGTGACGCGCACGAACATCTCGGGCGTCAAGCTCGACGCCTCGTTCCGATTCCGCTATGCCTCGGTGACCAAAGGCTGATACGCCGACCACTGCATGAACGTGAGATTGGTCACGCGGCCGTATCGTTCAGGCCCGCTCCCCAATACGGAGAGCGGGCCTTTTCGCGTTCGTTCGTGTTCGATGGCCAGGGTTCTAAGTTTTCCCTATAACAAAGCGCGTCGCGGCAATGGGCCGAAGGTCGATAATGATGATTTGGCCGCGGTCCCGGCAATCTATCGGGGAACAGCATGAACCGGGGATGACGGTCATGGAGGGGAATCATGCATAATTTCGTCATACGACGCGTCGCGGCAACGCTCATCGCCATGCTGATGATGACACTCGCGGCCTGCGGGGGAGTGAAGGCGGTCGGCGGGACCACGGCCGGCGATGCCATCGCCATCGGAACCACGGACAAGGTCAACATGCTCGATCCCGCAGGCACCTACGAGATGGGATCGTTCGCCGTGTTCGTGCAGATATACCCGTTCCTCTACTCCCAGAACTACGGCAGCGCGGACATGAGCCCCGACATCGCGGCCGACAACGGTACGTGGAGCAAGGACGGCACCGAGTTCACCGCCAAGCTCAAGGGCGGCCTCAGGTTCGCCAACGGCCATGACCTGACCGCCTCCGACGTGAAGTTCTCATTCGACCGCATGAAGCGCATCGACAGCGCGAACGGTCCGCTGCCGCTGCTCGCGAACATCGAGTCGGTCGCGGCTCCCGACCCCACGACCGTGGTGTTCAGGGACTCCGTGAGAAACGACGTCACGTTGAAGCAGGTGCTGGGCTCCCCGGCCGGTCCGATCGTCGACGAGCAGTCGTTCGACGCCGACCGGCTCACGCAGGACGCCGCCATCGTGAACGCCGACGCCTTCGCCGGCCCATACCGTCTCTCCGCCTTCAAGCTCAACGATTCCGCCACCTACGAGCGCAACCCCGCATACCGGGGCCTCGCCCAGGCGCGCAACGACATCGTGCAGGTGAAGTACTTCGCGGACTCGGCGAATCTGAAGCTCGCCGTGCAGCAGGGACAGGTCGACGTGGCCTACCGGACGCTCACCCCCACCGACATCGAAGACCTCAGAGGCGGTGCCGGCAACGTCCGGGTCGTCGCCGGTCCGGGCGGCGAGGAACGGTACCTCGTGTTCAACATGAGGCTCATGCCGTACGGTTCGTCGAGGGCCGACGCCGACCCGGCCAAGGCGCTGGCGGTGCGCAAGGCGATGGCCGACCTCGTGGACCGCCCGGCATTGGCACGAGATGTCTACAAAGGCACCTACGAGCCGTTGTACTCGTTCATCCCGAACGGTCTCGCCGGTCACGAGGACACGCTCAAAACCGCATACGGCGACGGCAGGGGAGGTCCAAGCCTGAGCAAGGCCGGGAAGACCCTGCACGAGGCGGGCGTGAAGACCCCGGTCCGGCTCGCCATCCAATACAACACCGACCACTACGGTCCGACCTCCGCCGACGAGTACGCCGCCGTGAAGGCCCAACTGGAGAACGGCGGACTGTTCTTCGTGGACCTGCAGCAGACCGAATGGACGCAATACACCAAGGACCGGGTGGTCACCGGGACGTCGGACGGGAACTATCCCGTATACCAGCTCGGCTGGCTGCCCGACTATTCGGATCCGGACAACTACCTGTCCCCGTTCTTCCGCGACGACAACTATCCCGCCAACGGATACCGCAACGAACGCATCAACGAACTGCTCATCCGTCAGGCCGGCGAACAGGACCGCCGGCGCCGCGCCGAACTGCTCGGACAGGTCCAGGAGCTGGAGACCGCGGACCTTTCGACGCTGCCGTTGCTGCAGGGGTCGCAGGTCGCCGTCGTCGGACGGAACGTGCATGGCGTGACGCTGGACGCCTCGTTCCGTTTCCGCTACGCGCCCATCACCAAAGACTGACATCGCCGAGCGGATATCACGCGATGCATCGCAACGTAGGGCTATAGATTTTTCCTATGCCGTCTCCGACTTTCGTCCGCGGCGTTTGCACCATAATGGGACGCGGCTATATGCGTATATGCAATTGACGGGGGAGCTGACGACACATGACGAAAACGTTGAGGGCGTTTGCCGGCATCATGGCAGCGGTCATGACATTGGCCGCGCTGTCGGGATGCGGAACACGCGTGGATTCCGCCGGCGAGGCCGTGGACTCCGCGCGAACCATCACCATCGGCACGACCGACAAGGTCTCGACCATCGACCCGGCGGGATCGTACGACATCGGATCGTCGACCGTGAAAATCCAGATATACCCGTTCCTCTACGCCCAGAACTACGGCAGGACGACCATGAGCCGCGACCTCGCCGCCGACGACGGCGCATGGAACGGCGATGGCACACGCTTCACCGTCCATATCAAACCCGGTCTCAAGTGGGCGAACGGGCACGCATTGGACGCGCACGACGTGAAGTTCTCGCTCGACCGCATGCGTGCCATCGACGACGCCAATGGACCGGCTTCGCTGCTCGCCAACATCTCGAACATCTCCGTGACGGACGCCACGACCATCGTGATTGACGACAAGCTGCCGTACGACGTCACGCTGAAGCAGGTGCTTGGCTCCCCGGCCGCCGCCATCGTCGACGACGAGGTCTTCCCCGCGGACAGGCTGGCCGACGGTCAGGCCATCATCGCGGCGGACGCGTTCGGAGGACCGTATTCCCTGACGTCGATGAAACGCGACGAACTGTTCGAATACCGTCGCAATCCGAACTATCGTGGACTCACGCCGGCGAAGAACGACATCGTGCAGGTGAGGTACTTCGCCGACTCGGCGAATCTGAAGCTCGCCGTGCAGCAGGGGCAGGTCGATGTGGCCTACCGTTCGATGACCCCGACCGACGTCAACGACCTGCGGCGGCATGACGGGCTGAAGGTCATCACCGGCGCGGCAGGCTCGCAACGGTATTTGACGTTCAATCTGCGCACCCAGCCATACGGGACGAAACAGCCCGGCGCCGACGCGAAGAAGGCACTCGCCGTGCGTCGTGCCGTCGCCGATCTCATCGACCGCAAGGCGTTGAGCAACAGCGTGTATTTCAAAACATATCTGCCTACATATTCGTATCTTCCCGACGACTACCTCGGTCATGAGGATACGTTCAGGTCGTCGTACGGCGACGGCAGGGGAGGAGCGAGCCTCGCCGCCGCCCGCCGTGTGCTCGCCGAAGCCGGCGTGGAGACGCCGGTGACGCTGAGCATCCAGTACAACACCGACCATTACGGCCAGAGCTCCGCCGAGGAGTACGCGGCCATCAAATCCCAGCTGGAGTCCGGCGGTCTGTTCCGCGTGGACGTGCGGTCGACCGAATGGACGCAATACAACAAGGAGCGTGTGGCCACCGAGGATTCCGACGGCGCCTACCCGGCCTACCAACTCGGCTGGGGGCCCGACTTTCCCGATTCGGACGACTATCTCTCGCCGCTGCTGCGCGACGTCGGACTCGGCAACTATCTCGGCAACTATCTCGGCAACGGCTACCGCAGCGACGTGGTGAACGGTCTGATCGCGAGGCAGCAGTCGGAACGTGACGAAAGCCGCCGTGCGGAGCTGCTGCGGCAGGTGCAGCGACAGGCCACGAAGGACGTGCCGGCGATACCGCTGCTCGAGGTGCCGCAGATCGCCGTGGCGCGCTCCGGCGTCTCGGGGGTGGTCCTCGACTCGTCGCTGCGATTCCGCTACGCGGGAATCGCCGGATAGTCGTCGAAGGGCCGCGTTCGCCGGGCGCCGACGGCTTCGATAGATTCGCCGGCTCTGCCGGCGCGGCGAAATGACACGCCATAGTTGGTTTTATCATTTGACAAACTTAGTTCAAGCGATTTACTATATGGGTGTCAGCGCGAGGCCGGAGCGTCCGGCGCATCGCGGGGAAGCAGTACGCATCATGGCGCGGCAGCGACGCGCTTAGGACCGAAGGAGTTCTCATGGCATTGTGGGACATCGACAAGATTCCGTTCGTCGGCAAGGAGAAGGGGCTGCAGCAGGGCCTCGGCTTCCACTACTACGACGCCGACCGCGTGGTCGCCGGCAAGAAGATGAAGGACTGGCTGCGCTTCGGCGTCGCCTGGTGGCACACCTTCGATCAGGAGCTCGTCGACCCGTTCGGCGTGGGCACCGCGCAGCGTCCGTGGCAGGGCAAGTACTCCGATCCGATGGACGAGGCCCTCGCCAAGGTGGACTACGCCTTCGAGTTCTTCACCAAGCTCGGCGCCGAATACTTCTGCTTCCACGACCGCGACATCGCCCCCGAAGGCGACACCCTGCGCGAGACCAACGCCAACCTCGACAAGGTCGTCGACAGGATCGAGGAGAACATGAAGTCCACCGGCGTCAAGCTGCTGTGGAACACCTCCTCGCTGTTCACCAACCCGCGCTTCGTCGCCGGCGCCTCCACCTCGCCGTACGCCGACATCTACGCCTACTCCGCCGGCCAGCTCAAGCACTCGCTGGAGATCGCCAAGCGTCTCGGCGCCGAGAACTACGTGTTCTGGGGCGGCCGCGAAGGCTACGAGAACCTGTGGAACACGCAGATGAAGCGCGAGCAGGAGCATATGGCCAGGTTCTTCCATATGTGCCACGACTACGCCAAGGAGATCGGCCTCGACGCCCAGTTCCTCATCGAGCCGAAGGCCAAGGAGCCCACCACCCACCAGTACGACTTCGACGCCGCCACCGCCATCGCGTTCCTGCGCGGCTACGACCTCATCGACATCATGAAGCTCAATCTGGAAGGCAACCACGCCAATCTCGCCGGCCACACCTACCAGCATGAGATCCGCACCGCCCGCGACGCCGGCGTGCTCGGATCCCTCGACGCCAACCAGGGCGACAAGCTGCTCGGCTGGGACCTCGACGAGTTCCCGACCGACCTCATGGAGACCGTCTCCGTGATGTGGGAGGTGCTCGACGAAGGGCAGATCGGCCCCCATGGCGGACTCAACTTCGACGCCAAGCCGCGTCGTTCCTCCTTCTATGCCGAGGACCTGTTCCGCTCGCACATCGCCGGCATGGACACCTACGCCGCCGGTCTGCTCGTCGCCGCCAAGCTGCACGAGGACAAGGTCATCGAGAACCTGACCGCCGACCGCTACAGCTCCTACGACTCCGGCATCGGCGCCACCATCGAGAACGGCACCGCCACGCTGGCCACCCTGGAGGAGTACATCCTCGACAAGCCGCAGTCCGAGCTGATCGCCGCCACAAGGTCCGATCACCTCGAATGCGTCAAGGTGACCCTCAACAACTACATGATCGAGGCGCTCGCCGAGGCATGACATGGATTTCGGCGATGTGAGTCGCCGCTTTGCCAAGGGAATGAAGGGGCATCCGGTTCGCCGGATGCCCCCTTTTCGTTCCTTTTGCCTGATTGGCGATTCCGGCGATATACGAAGTCCGGTCATACGAACCGTTGTGTATGACCGGACTTGCGTTATCTCGGGACTTCCCGCCCGTCAGCCGCGCCACCTGGCGTAGGCCTCATAGACCTCGGGGGTCGGTGTCGCGGACTCGGTGCCGTCGATGGAGATTCCCCATGTCGGTGGCTGTGCGTCGGAATTATCCTTCGACGCCAGTACCCATGCCGCCTGACGCGCGGCGCCGATGGCCACGTATTCGTCAGTCGCCGGCAGGGTCACGTCCATGCCGAAGACCGCGGGCGCGAGCTCGCGAATCGCCCGGGACTTGGCGCCGCCGCCGATGAGCAGGATGCGGTCGATGCTGGCGCCGAGCGCGCGGACCAGTTCGATGCAGTCACGCTGCGAGCACAGCAGCGACTCCACGAATGCACGGGCCAGATTCTCGCGTGTGGTGTTCGCCAGCGTCAGTCCCTCGAAACGGGCCTTGTCGTCCGGACGGTTCGGCGTGCGCTCGCCGTCGAAATACGGGATGAGCGTGATGCCGCCGGCGCCCGGCTCGGCCGCGAATGCCAGCTCGGCCAGCTCGTCGTAGCCGACACCGAGGGCGTGACGGCCGGCGTCGAGGATGCGCGAGCCGTTGATGGTGCAGGCCAGCGGCAGGAAGTGCCCGGTGCAGTCGGCGAAGCCGCTGATCGCGCCCGTCATGTCGTACACCGGGTTCTCGGCGATCGCCGCCGCCACGCCCGAGGTGCCCAGCGACACCGACACGTCGCCGACGGCCATGCCCAGACCGAAGGAGGCCATGGCATTGTCTCCGCCGCCGGGGCCGATGAGGCAGCCGCCGGGCACGTCCTTGCCGGCGATGGCGGGATCGGCCTTCGCCGGGGCCGCGGCGTTGGGGCCGAGCACCGCGGGCAGGATGATGTCGTGACGGCCTAGGGCCATGTCGATGAGGTCCGGGCGGTACGTGTCGTGGGCGGCGTCATAGTAGCTGGTGCCGGAGGCGTCGGATCGGTCGGTGAACAGGACGTCGAGATGCGCGTCCTCGTCGGGGCCGACCGGGCCGAATCCGGCGATGCGCCAGCTGAGCCAGTCGTGCGGCAGGCAGACGGCGGCGATGCGTGCGGCGTTCTCCGGCTCGTTCTGGGCCACCCACATGATCTTGGTGAGCGTGTACGAGGCGACGGGGGAGGAGCCCACGGCCTTGACCCAGCGCTGCACGCCGCGCTCATGCGGGTCATCGCTTTCGCCCTCGGCCGCCGGCGCCTCGCCGAGCATGCCGATGAGCCGCTCGGCCTGGGGAGCGCTGCGAGTGTCGTTCCACAGCAGCGCGTCGCGAATCACACGGCCCTGCTCGTCAAGCAGCACCATGCCGTGCTGCTGGCCACCCACGGCGATGGCGGCCACGTCATCGAGACCACCCGCCTTTTCGGCTGCCTCGAGGAAGGCGTTCCACCAGGCCTCGGGGTCCACGCTGGTGCCGTCCGGATGCTTCGCCTGACCGAACCGGACGAGTTCGCCGGTGGCGGCGTCGGTGACCCGGACCTTGCAGGACTGCGTGGATGTATCCACGCCGGCGACCAGAATGCTGTCTGCCATGACTGCTCCTCATCGATTGAGATATGGATGTGCGATATGAATCTATCGTGTTCGCCAGTATACCAAGTTAATTAGACGAAAAAACTAAATGGCGATATTCAATCCACACGACAGGCCGTGCGGATGCCTCGCGGTGTGAAAAATGCTGTATTCTTAAGTGGCTACAATTAGTTCATTACGATTCCTAAAGGCTGGTCAAGCGATATGCCGCGTTCCCGAAGCATCAATCAGGACGACCTGCGCAACCATAATCTCTCGGTCGTGCTCAAGACGCTGCTGCAGTCGCGCACACCACTCAGCCGAGCGCAGCTCGCCAAGCAGACGGGCCTGACGAAGGCGACGATGTCGCTGCTTTCGGAGATTCTGCTCGGCAACGACGTCGTCGAGCAGCTGGCCCCCCTGCAGGAGTCCACGAACGGCCGACCGAGCACGCCTCTCGGATTCCATGCCGGCCGTTGGGCGGGCATGGGCATGCAGGTCAATACCGACGGCTACGGATACACCGTGCTCGACATCGCCGGCAGGGTCGTCATGACGCAGTGGGTCGACCGCGATATGACGCAAAGCACGCCCGACGACGTCTTCGAGGCCCTTGACGATCTGGTCCGGCCCGTCGAGGTCAGGCTGAAGCGCCGTCGCTACCGCCTCGTCGGCACGGGGCTAGCCTTGCCGGGACTGATCGCGGACGACCGGCATCTGATCATGGCCCCGAATCTGGGATGGGCGAACCTCGAACTCGAACGCTTCGCCGTGGTGAGGCGCCTGGACGCCGATGTCGACAACGAGGCGAACCTTGCGGCCATCGCGCAGATTCCCGGCTATGCGGTGCACCGTGCGGCCGACGAAACCGGGCTCGAACCCGACGATTCGTTCCTGTACATCTCCACCGACATCGGCGTCGGCGGCGCCATCGTGCGATCGGGCGGCGTCATGCGTGGCGACCACGGCTTCGGCGGCGAACTCGGCCACATGTCCGTCGACATGAACGGGCCGAAATGCCGGTGCGGCCGTCGCGGCTGCCTCGAAATGTATGCGGGGCGCCGCGAACTGGTACGGGCCGCCGGCATCGCCGATGGCGCCGATGCGGCCGCCGCCTCGCACATCGACGAACTGTACCGTCGTTGGAAAGGCGGCGATGTCAGGACCGTCATGGCCATCGAACAGGCGTTGGACGCCATGGCTTCGGCGGCGGTGTCCGTCATCAACATGGTGGATGTGAGCACCATCGTGCTCGGCGGGTTCTGGTCGGGGTTCGAGGAGGACCTGGCGTCGAAGCTGCGTATCCGCATCGTGCCGCAGCTGCTCGCCCGGTACGCCATGGATGTGCGTGTGCTCGACTGCAAGACGGTGGAGCGGCCGGCGCTATACGGCGCGGCCTGCCTCGGCATGCGCAGGTTCATCGACCGTCCCGTGGGCTACCTGGATATCTGACGTATCTGACGGTCCGGCATCCGGATAGCCGGACCGTCATGGAACACCGACTGCCGGCCCGGTGACTGGCATTACCGAAGCGCGAACAGATCCCACGGATCGTGGTCGACGATGAACTCGTTGACCGGACGCAGACGGCCGATGATGTTGCCCGCGAATGCGGCGATGATGATCGCCCACGACGCCGGCTCGCTGTGGAACATATAGGTGGCCGCCAGCACGCCGATGAGCAGTATGGTCAGCAGCAGCATGACGATGAGCTGTGCGCGGCTCATCATGCGGGCCGAACGCGGCAGCGACGCCATCAGCATGCCGATGAGGAACGCGGCGATGGTCAGTATGGTAATCAGTGCATAGAACATGGTCACCATCATCGCTCACCGATTCGACCACAAGCGCAACCGGCCGTCATATCCACCGCAATGCGCCGGCATTCGAAGGGAATATACGGAAAATATGACGAGCGGCCGGGCTCCGCAGACGAATCGGTGAACGATTCGCTTCGCGGAACCCGGCCGCTCGTTTCCTGAAAACGCCGCTATTCGGCGGAAAACAGCGCGCGATGGTCGCCGCGACGACGGAACTCGCGAACGTAGCCCATGCGCTCCACCGTGGTCTTCGCCAGCGGCTGCGGCAGGTCGTCGGGGGAGAACCAGCCGACGGTGAGGCTCTCGTCGTCGCCGACGAACGGCTCCGCATTGCCGCCCGGCTTCAGCGAGCACAGGAACAGATGGTCCATGTACATGGCCTGGTCGCCGTTCGCATACGTGAGCATGACGGTGGAGGACTTGACCGAGACCAGTTCCGTGGGCACGCAGTCCACGCCGGTCTCCTCCTTCACCTCGCGCATCACCGTGACGGCAGGCTCCTCGCCCGGCTCGTTGATGCCATAGACCAGGGCCCATTCGCCCGTGTCGGCGCGACGGCCGAGCAGCACGCGGCCCTCGCCGTCCTCCACGTAGGCGGAGACGCCACTGAGCCACAGCGGGTCATGGCCGATCTTCCTGCGCAGCTCGAGAATGAACTCGGGGGTCGCCATGTCAGTCGGCCTCTCCATCGGCGGAACCGGCCTTTGCCTTCGCCGCCTGCGCGGCCATCCACGCCTCCACGTCGTCGGGCTGCTTCGGAATGGCCTTGCTGATCCATTCGGGGCCGTTCTCGGTCATGAGCACGTCGTCCTCGATGCGGATGCCGATGCCACGGTACTCGGGCGGCACCAGCAGGTCGTTCTCCTTGAAGTAGAGTCCCGGCTCGATGGTGAACGTGATGCCCGGCGTGATGGGACGCTCCTGATACGACTCGAAACGCGCCTGCGCGCAGTCGTGCACGTCGAGGCCGAGATGATGCGCCACGCCGCAGGCGAGCCAACGGCGGTGCTGCTGGCCCTCGGGGGAGAGCGACTCCTCCACGCTCACCGGCAGGATGCCGAACTCATGCAGGGATTCGGCGATCGAACGCATCACCGCATCATGGATGTGGTGGTAGGTCACGCCCGGCTTGGCGGCGTCGAAACCGGCCTGCTGCGCCTTCAGCACGGCCTCATAGAGACGACGCTGGAACGGAGTGAACTTGCCGTTCGTCGGGAAGGTTCGCGTGATGTCGGCCGTGTACAGGCTGTTGACCTCCACACCCGCGTCGATGAGCAGCAGCTCGCCGGAGCCGATGCTGCCCGTGTTGCGCACCCAGTGCAGCGTGGCCGCATGCGGGCCGGACGCCACTATGGTCTCATAGCCTTCGTCGTTGCCCTCCTCGCGGGCGTTCGCATTGAACGCGCCCTCGAGGATGCGCTCGCTGCGCGGCTTGCCGAGCGCGCGCGGCAGGGCGGCGAGCATACGGTCGAAGCCGCGATGGGTGGCGGCCACGGCCTTGCGCAGCTCGCCCACCTCGTACTCGTCCTTGACCATGCGCGCCTCGGCGGCGAACTCGTGCAGACGGTCGTCGGCCGCACGGTTGCGGTCCGGATCGTCCCAGCCGTTCTGTTCGCGGATGCGCTCCACCTCGCCGGTGATCTGCGGATCGGCCTCGCGGATTACGCGCAGCTGCACGGCGCCGGCCTCGGGGCCGACGTCCTTGCTCAGCGCATCATCGAGCTGGGAGATGTCACGGGTTTCGAGCCCGGTCATCGTGGTGAACTCCTCCAGACCCGGGCGTGCGCCCACCCAGTACTCACCGTAGCCGGAACGATAGTAGTCCTCGGTGGTCTGGTCGGCGCGGGGCTTGAGGAACAGCGTGGCCGTATGGGTCCTGCCCGCCTTCGCCTCGGGGGAGTCCGGCGCCACCGGGTCGAGCACCAGCACGGCGCCCGCCTCATAGTCCTCGCCAAGGCCCGTGTAGTAGGCGAACGAGGTGTCGGCGCGGAACGCATAGTCGCAGTCGTTGTTGCGGGCCTTCGGCTGGCCGGCCGGCAGCACGATGCGGCTGTCGGGGAACCGGCGGCCCAGGGCCTCGAGACGGGCCGGAATGTACTTGCTGGACTCCAGCGGCTTGACGCCGGGATCGACCGCGCCCCAGCCCTCGGTCATGAACGCCTTGAACGACTCCGACTTCGGGGAGAGCGTGCGGTTCGTCACGCGCTCGCCGACCGCCTGCGCGGTCAGCTCCTCCTCATCCGCCTCGTATCGTTTCGCCGCCTGCGCCCTGCGCGCCTCGTCATCTGCCGACACCATCCGCTCCTTTCATGAGAACAGTCAATAACCTCTGCTCATTGTAGGGCCCGTAAGCTGGTCCATCCGTTCACAAAGACGTCGTTTTCCGCCTCTTCGTAAACGTTTTGGCCAAGTGTCCGTTGGGTGGAAGACCATTCGGCCTTATTGCGGTGACATGGAATGAGTGGACACGCCACTCGATGATTCCGTGCCGGGAAATCGTGGCAGGGAACGTCAATGGCAGATGGATTCGGATTCCGTGACGGAACCATCGCATACCGGTCGGACGCGAACGTTGAAATCATGCGGTTTCGTATTGGAAAGGTGCGGGGAATCCTGTCAGGGAACGATGAAATAGGAAGTCTCGTTCTTCCATGCCAAGGAATTGTGGCGGGGAATGGCGGGATGAGGAACTTCGGCACTCCGTGCCAAGAGAGTCGCGTCACGGAATGGGACATCGACGGTGATGAATGTTCCGTGGCATCGTGCTCATGTGGAAAGGCTCGATCCTTGGGGAGAACGCGGCGGATGTTCGCCCACACCGTAGCGGGTGAGCCCGGTCACGGCGATTGCCTAGAATACATCGAGCGAAAAAGTAAGTGATTCGACGCCCTGATCGGGCAATGAAGGCGGAGTATGTCGTTCGAACATCCCAACAGGGAGGGCAAGACCCTCGACGAAGTGTACCGTACGATCATGGGGCGTGCCCCGGAGCATGACTTCGATCCGAAGATCGACCGCATGGCCGAGATCATGGACATGTTGGGCAACCCCCAGCAGTCGTTCCGCGTGGTGCACATCACCGGCACCAACGGCAAGGGATCCACGGCCCGCATGGTCGAATCCCTGTGCCGCCACTACGGACTGCGCACCGGCCTGTATACGTCGCCGCACGTGGAGAAGGTGACCGAACGCATCCGCATCGACGGCCAGCAGCTCTCCGACGACGAGTTCATCGACATCTGGGACCAAGTCAAGGGCTTCATCGACATGCTCGACGCCAAGTCCGCCAAGCTCGGCGACCCGAAGATGAGCTTCTTCGAGGTGCTCACCACCATGGCGTTCTGGGCGTTCGCCGACGCCCCGGTCGACGTGGCCGTTGTCGAGGTCGGCATGGGTGGCCTATGGGATGCGACCAACGTGCTTGACGGCGACGCGTCCATCATCGGCCCCGTCGACATGGACCACATGCAGTGGCTGGGCGACACCGTCGAACAGATCGCCGAGCAGAAGGCCGGCATCATCAAGCCGAACTCCACCGTGATCGTCGGTCCACAGCCTCATGCCGAGCAGGTCATGCCGATCATCGAAGGCACCGTGCGCGAAAAGCACGCGCAGGGACTGGTGCGCGACGGCGAGGAGATGGAGGTCGTCTCCCGCAAGCCCGCCGTCGGCGGCCAGCTCGTCACGCTGCGCACCCCCAACGGCCTGTACGAGGACGTTCCCGTCTCCATGTTCGGCGAGCACCAGGCGCACAACGCGCTGAGCGCCCTCGCCGCGGCCGAGGTGGTCGTGCCGGTCAACGGCCCGCTCGACGGCGACGTCGTCGCCGAATCGCTGAGCTCCGTCAGGGTGCCGGGCCGCATCGAGGTGGTCCGCACCTCGCCGACCATCATCGTGGACGGCGGACACAACCTCAACGCCGTCAATGCGCTGCGCGACGCCATCGAGGAGAACTTCGACTTCCAGCAGCTCGTCGGCGTGGTCTCCATGATGGCCGACAAGGACGTGGAGGATGTGCTCGGCGTGCTCGAGCCCATGCTCGACACCATCGTCGTCACCGAGAACTCGTGGAAGGGCCGCGTCATGTCGGCCGAGGATCTTGAGAAGATCGCCGTCGACGTGTTCGGAGAGGATCGCGTGATCCGCAAGGACTTCCTGCCCGACGCCATCCAGACGGCTGTCGACCTCGTCGACGCCGCCGACGAGACGGGCGTCGGCTACGGCCACGGCGTGCTCGTCTGCGGCAGCTTCGTCACCGCCGGCGACGCCCGTCATCTGCTCAAGGAGCAGATGAACGAGGACCTGAAGAAGCCGAAGTCCGAGCGCGTCGATTCCGAGCAGGACTGAACGAGGCGGTTCCCCACACGCACCACGGCGCCGCCGCGCGCGGCGCCCAGATCACCATATAGGCATCACCATATGTATCTCAAGGAACTCACGCTCAAGGGGTTCAAATCCTTCGCATCGGCCACCACGCTGCGGTTCGAGCCGGGAATCACCGCCGTGGTCGGCCCCAATGGGTCCGGCAAATCCAATATCGTCGACGCCCTGACCTGGGTCATGGGCGAACAGGGGGCCAGGAACCTTCGCGGCACCTCCATGGAGGACGTGATCTTCGCAGGCACGTCCTCCAGGCCGCCGCTGGGCCGCGCGCAGGTGAGCCTCACCATCGACAACACCGACCGTACGCTCGACATCGACTACACGGAAGTCACCATCACCCGCACGATCTTCCGCAGCGGCGGCTCGGAATACGCCATCAACGGTTCCCCATGCCGACTGCTCGACATCCAGGAGCTGCTCAGCGACACCGGTCTCGGCTCGCACATGCATGTGATCGTGGGTCAGGGGCGCCTCGACCAGATCCTGCGCGCCGACCCCTCCGGCCACCGCGCCTTCATCGAGGAGGCCGCCGGCATCCTCAAGCACCGCAAGCGCAAGGAGCGCGCGCTGCGCAAGCTCGCCGCCACGCAGACGAACCTCTCCCGTCTCGACGACCTGCTCGGCGAGATCCGCCGGCAGATGGGGCCGCTCGGACGCCAGGCCCGAGTCTCGCGACGCGCCGACGCCATACAGATCGCCATGCGCGACGCCCAGGCGAGACTGCTGGCCGACGACGCGTCCCACATCGTCGGCCAGCGCGACGACGTGCGCGGCCGGCTTACGAAGGTCCGTGGCGAACTCGCCGGACTGCAGCGGGAGATGGCGGGTATAAAACTGCGCATCGAACAGGCCGAGAACGCCTCCCGTGCGGCCAGCCCCGAAATATCGAGGCTCACCGGCATATGGCATGAGATGGGCCAGATTCAGGAGCGTCTGCGCTCGCTGGGCTCGCTCGCCGAGGAAAGGCGACGCTCGTTCGAAGACCAGATCGTCACCGATTTCGGCGACGACCCACAACTGCTCGACAACCGCGCGAACGAGCTCGCCGGTCAGGCACGGCAACGCGAACGCGAAGCCGACGACCTGCGTCGGGAACTCGACGGCACCATCGAACATCGTTCCGACATCGAACGGCGTCTCGCATCGCTGCAGCAGACCAGCGAGGAACTGCGCACGGCCACCCGGCAGCGCGAGTCTCAGCGGTCGTCCCTGCGCGAACGCATCGCCCGCGAGGAGACGATGGCGCAGGCCGTCGCCATGCGTCACGACGACGCCGTCGCCCAGCGCGAGGCATCGGCCGCCGACCTCGCCGCCGCAACGGACACGTTGCGCACGGCACAGGCCTCGGCCACGGAATCCGGCGACGACGAGACCTCTCTGACCAAGGCCCGGCGCGATCTCGCACAGGCGAACGCCGCCACCGGAGACATCGAGAACCATCTGCGCAGCCTGGACACGGACATCGCCTCATTGCAGGCCAAGGCCGAGGCACTCGCCGACACGTTGGCGAACCGTAGCTCCTCGACGGTCTGGGAGAGGAACCGCTCATTGCCGACGCTGGGACGGCTCGTGGACTTCATCCGCGTGACCGAAGGCTGGGAGGACGCCGTCTCCCGCGCGCTCGGCGACCTCGCCGGCGCCATGATCGTTCCCGACGACGACAGCATGCTCGCCGCATTGCGGCAGGCCGTAGACGACCGTATGGGCAAGGCCTCGATAGTGCGACCGGGCATGGACGTCGCCCGTTATGATGATGGTCATTCGCATGATGGGACCGATGCCGATGCGATCTCGCCGGCGACGCTGATCGACGCCAACCCCCATGCCACGGACGAGCGTGTCGCGCGCGCGGTCGTGCATGCGGTGGTCACGCTGCTTGACGACGTGGCGTTCGTGCATACCCGGCAGGAGGCGCTGGACGCCGTGGCCCACGGCCGTCACCGTGCGGTGACGATCCAGGGCGAGGTCTTCCAGCGGGGCGTGGCCGCCACGGGCGGCACGGCGTCATCCCACAGCGATCTGAACCTGGCCGCACGCCGTGACAAGGCCATCGCACGGGCGGCCGAACTGCGGGCCGAACGCGAACGCATCGTTCGCAGCCTCGACGAGGCGCAGAGGTCCGTCTCCGCCGCCGCACAGCGCGTGCAGCAGGAACAGGACGCGCTCACCGAACGCAGGATGCATGCGCAGCAGGCCGCCGCCGCGGTACGGGCGGCACGGCATGACGTCGAATCGCTGACCTGCGCCATGGAGGCGGCGGAGCGGAAGATCGCACAGCTCGCCGAAGAACGAAAAACCCATCTGGCAACGGTACAGGACCTCCATGACGCACTGCAGGCGTTGGAGAACACCGAGGACGCCGACACGGACCTCGACGCGCTCGCCGGACGCGAGCGGGAGCTTGCGGCCTCGCTCGCGTCCGTTCGGGAAACCGAGCTTGCCGTCACCATGCGTTGGAAGGACGCCGGACGCGAGGCCGCCTCATACCGTCGTCAGGAGACGCTGCTGCGGGACAATGCCGAACGCAGCCGTCGTCGTCGGACGGAACTCGAGGCATCGAACCGACGTCGACGCGAGCAGGCCGAGCAGGCCGCCGGCATCGCCGCAATGGCCGCCGCAGCCGCCGAAAGCCTCTCCACGAGAATCGCGACGGTGGAGGCGCGCCGTGAGAAGCTTCAGAGGGAATCCTCGGCGTACGACGACGAACTTGCTGGACTCAGGACCCGTCGTGACGAACTCGATCCGCAGGTATCCGAGCTGCAGCGCAGCGAGCATGCGCTGGACGTGGACCGCGAGCGCCTGACGACGCGGCACGACGAACTCGCCGAACGGATATCCGATGTGCTGGGCATGACGTTCGACGAGGTAATCGCGCAATATGGTCCCGATCAGCCCGTGCCGGTCGTCGACTCCGACGGGGAGGTGTCCGGCGGGACGCCGTATGTGCGCGAGGAGCAGGAGCGCAGGCTGGAGCAGGCGCGCCGCGACCTGGCCAGGCTTGGGCGAATCAATCCTCTGGCCACGGAGGAGTTCGAGGCGTTGCAGGCGCGCAACAGGTATCTCAACGAGCAGCGCAACGACGTCGTCAAGTCGCGTGACGATCTGATGACGCTGGTCGATGAGCTCGACCGGACGATGATCGATGTGTTCCGCAAGGCCTTCGACGACACCGCCGAGGCATTCGAGCGGATGTTCTCCGTGTTGTTCCCCGGCGGACATGGCTCGCTCGTGTTGGAGAACCCCGATGACCTGCTGTCCACGGGCGTGCTGGTGCGGGCCAGACCCGCCGGCAAGCGGGTGCGTCAGCTGAGCCTGCTTTCCGGCGGCGAGCGCTCGCTGACCGCGCTGGCGTTCCTGCTCGCCATCTTCGAGGCGCGTCCCAGCCCGTTCTATGTGATGGATGAGGTGGAGGCCGCTCTCGATGATGTGAATCTCACGCGTCTGCTCAATGCGCTCGATGAGCTGCGGGAGCATGCGCAGCTCATCGTCATCACGCATCAGCAGCGCACCATGGGAGTCGCCGATGCGCTGTATGGGGTCACCATGCGTGCGGACGGCGTGACCGCTGTGGTCTCGCAGCGGTTGGAGCATTCCTTGGAGCGGATTGCCGCGGGCGACTAGCGTCTGTGCGAATACAGGGCGGGACGGGAGGATTCCTGGGAATCCATCCCGCCCCGCCCTTACGTTTTCCGTGGGGAACGTTCCTAGAAGCCGGTGTCAGTGGGCTTCGGATAGTACTTGCCGAACTTGCGGTACTGGTTGAGCTCCGATTCGGTCAAGTGCAGCCAGCGCTTGAATCCGCCGTCCTTCGGGTTGCGCTGCGGATTGATGCGGCCGGCCTTCTGCAGTCGCCTCACCTGTGCCTTGAGATCGGGGTCGACCACATAGCGCAGCAGCAGACGGTCGGGGATGATCGAGTACAGTACTTCGCCGTCGGCCACGCGGGGCGCCATCGGATGCCCGTCGATGACGTCGGAGACGAGCACCTCCATCGGGTTGATGCCGGCGCCGTACACGTAGAAGCTGTTGCGGCCGATACGTGGATTGACCTCGAGGAAATAGAATTTCCCGGTGTTCGGGTCGCGTTTGACGTCGAAGTTGGCGAAACCGCGGTAGGGGAGCGATTCGAGGAACCGCTTCGCCGGCTGGAGGATCTCGTCGATCGGTTCGGTGATCATGGAGCACGGGTTGCCCAGCGTGGCGGGATGATGCTCCTCCAGCAGCACGCGTGCCGAGCACAGCAGCGACACCGTTCCCGTGGAGTCCACGTATGCGGTGACCGAATACATCTCGGTGTCGTCGCCCTCGACGAGCTCCTGTGCGACGAACGTGCCGCGGAACCCGGCGTCGGCCAGCCTGTGCCACAGGGCGGTCAGCTGCTCGTTCGTGTCGATGCGGTAGACCTTCTGACGTCCCTCGAACATCAGGTTCTCGTATTCGGAGCTGTCGGCCGGCTTGGCCACCACGGGGAACGCGAGGTCGGCCGGCGTGGGCTGCGGCTGCCATCCGTTCGTGTCGGCGCCGGAGAAGTCCTCGTAGAACGACTTCGGCACGGGCATGCCCTGCGCGGTCGCCAGTCGCTCGAAGCCCTGCTTGTCGCTCACCTGCTCGATGACGTCCAACGGCGGGATCGGCACCACGTAGTAGCGTTCCAGCTCCTCGCGGTGCGACGCCAGCACATGGATGCGCCAGTCGGTGTTGGCCAGCAGCAGCAGTCTGCGCTTCGGATTGCGGGTCCTGAGGTCCTTGCCCAGTCGGAGCAGCTCCTCGACCAGGGGGCCTTCCTCGTTGGCCTCGGCGAATTCGTGGCGCGTGATGATCGCCGAATCACGGATCGCGTTGGGGTTATAGGCGGTCACCATAATCGGCTTGACGCCATAGGCGTCATTGAGTTCGCGGGCCAGCGCATAGGCGCCGAGGTCGCCGCCGAGGATGATCGGCTGAAAAGATGCCATATCGTATTACGTCCTTATCAATACCATTGTCGTATGCTCGGCCATCCCCGCGGGATGGCCGTTCCAAGGCTTCTGTCATTCTACAATCACGTATGATGGCGTGGCGCGATTCGGCCGTCGGACACGGTGTCGGCATGCCGCATCATCGGTCGTGCCGCGATATCGTGGTGTCATCACCGTCGAGGAAAGAGGTTTCATGAACGATCGACTTTCGGCCCGTCAGCGGGTCTCGGGGCTGTGCGACGCCCTGGCCGCACGCACGGGAACGGACGCCCGGGACTGGTTCCCGGTGTTCAAGGCGCGCTACGGCATGCAGGTGGCGTTCGATGCCATCAAGGGCAGGCGCGGCAGGGGAGCCGTGATGACCCAGCTGTTCACCTGCTGCACGGCGGTCGACCCCATCGTATGCACCGGGTTCGCGCCGCAGTACGCCGATGTGGACGCCGATACGCTGTCCATCGACGTGGACTCGGCGAACCGCCTCGCCGCCGTCGACGATCTTCGCGCAGTCATGCTGCAGCACACGTTCGGCCTGATCGACGACGCATCGTCCCGGCGACTGGCTTCCTTCGCCCGCGAACGCAAGGCCCTGGTCATCGAGGACTGTGCCCACTGCGTGACGCGCATGGCCCGCGACGGCGGGGAAACGCCATTGGCCGACATATCCGTGCACTCCTTCGGCGTGGAGAAGATTCTGCCCACGCGTTTCGGCGGCGCCATCTGGATCAATCCGAGACTCGCCGCGACCGACCCCCAGCTGGACGCGGACCTGCGTCGCCATCTCGGACGTCTGCCGCGTCCCACGAAACGCATCGGCATGGTCACCAGACTGTATGTGAACGAGAACCGTGTATTGAGCAGACTCCCCGGAGGCTCGGGCGGCGCGCTGCGCTCGCTGCTGACGAACATCGGCCTGTATGAGCCGCCGATCGCCGAATCCGAGCGTCGCGGCCGGCTTGCCTACGGACCCATGGGCATGACCCCATGGATGGCACGCCGCGCCACGGCCGGCATCGACGCCCTCGACGCCAACGAGACCGGCCGCCGCCGGGTGACGGCGATATACCGCGACGGGCTGCACGATCTCGAAGCCGTGCACATCCCCGGCCGCATCCTCGACGGCGAGGCCCAGCCGCTGCTGCGATTCCCCCTGTTCGCCCAGGACACGCCGCAGGCCGAACGCATCATCGCTTCCGTGAGGGCCGTGGGCGGCTACGCCGAACGCTGGTATCGTCCCGAACTGTTCCCCGGGGTCGTCGACGGGCACGCCTACGGTCTTGACACGCTCGACCGTTCGACGGTGCAGGTCACCGGTCGATTGGTCGAAGGAGCGGTGAGCCTGCCCACCGAGGTCGGTCTCGACAGGGCCGGCGAGATCGTTACCGCCGTGCGTTCCGCAATCGCATAGCGGATGCCGTCGCCGACGGTGACACCATGTCGGCGAATGCGACAAAGAAAGGGCCGTCGTCCGGGATGAACCGGACAACGACCCTTTTTGCGTGTGGCAGGCGGTGAGGACAGGAATCCGCCTGACCTGCCGCCTACTTCTTCAGCGCGTTCTTGACGGACTTGGCGACCTTGAGGGAGCGGTAGAACGCCTTCTTGATCGGCATGTCGTGGCCGGCGGCCACAGGCGTGATCTCGTCGGTGAACTTGCACTTGAACTCGTTAAGGCCCTTGAGGCTCGGTGCGAAGTCGGAGCCGATGCCCATGAGGTCGTATTCGGTGATGCCCTGGGCGCCCAGCATGCAGCACTCGTTGTACAGCAGCTTGTCGGTCACGTGCAGGCGCATGACCTCGTTGCGCATGCCGGCGTAGTAGCGCACCGCATGCGTGCCGTTCACGGTGACGATGGACCAGGCGACCACACGGCCGTCGATGCGGGCGGCGAACACACGGCAGTGGTCGGGGCCGAGCGCGCCGATCATGTCGGAATAGTCGGTGATGGGGGCCGGGGTGAAGCCGTCGCGCTTGCCGGTCTCCACCATCACGTCGTAATACTCGGTGAAGTCCTTGAGCGCCTGCCGGGTCTCGTCGGCGCTGTCGGCCGGGCATTCGCGCAGCGCCTTGCGCACGTCGCGGCGTCCGCGGCGCTTCATGCGCTTGAGGATCTCCTCGTCGCCGCCGGTCACGTCGATGACCACGGTCTGGTCATACGGCACGGTGGACAGCACGGTGTCGTAGTCCTCGCCGAACCACACGTCAAGACGCAGGAACGCCTGGCGCTTGTCCTCGCCGTGCACGAAATCGACGACGGCCCTCACCACGTCGCGCTCCAGTTCCTGCTCCGGCTTGCCGGACAGCCACACCGGGCCGTGCATGGAACGCAGGTAATGATAGCCGTGCGTCTCCATGTCGATGAGCAGCAGCACGGCCACCGGCTCGCCGTCGCGCTTCGCGACGAGCGTGCCCCACGGTTCGCGGCCGGGGATGTCCTTCTGGAACCTCGCCCACACCTCGGTCTGCTCGATCGGCAGCGTGACGCCGGCCTCGCCGGCCAGACGCTCGCATTCCTCGAACGACGTCTTCTCAACGGAAATCATGAAACCTCCACTCGGGTCTTTCATTTGCGTAAGTCAACAGATCGGCGGCCACGATTCGGACCGCCGCTTCAGGCATTGCCGAGCCGGTCGTCAGGCGTTGCCGCCCAGGCCGAACAGCCGTTCGATGATGCGGTCGTCGCCCTCGAACGGCACATGCTTGTTGTGCTCCTTGATCCAGCGCTCGTCGCCCTTGCCGATGATCAGGATCACATCGAAACGGTCCTGATGCGCACGGGCGTCGTACACGGCGCTGGTGATGGCGGTCGGACGATCGGAGATGACCGTGGAGGCGACGTCCTTGTTCGTGATGTAGCCCTGCATCTGCATGCAGATGTCGATGAACGGCTCGGTATCGGTGTCTTCCGCGGTGAACACGAAGTTGCCGATGCGGTCCTGCGCGGCCCTGACGATCTCCTCGCGGCGGTCGTACGCCTTGTTGCCGGCCGAGCCGGTGATCAGCGTGATGTGCGGGGAGCGGGCGCCATAGCGTTCGTCCACGAAGTCCAGCAGCGCCGTGACGCTGGCGTAGTTGTGGGCGTAGTCCACGATGGCCAGCGTATCGCTCTGCGTGTCGGTGAACTGCTCCATACGGCCGGCGATGCGGACCGATTCGAGCGCATGCAGCGCCTCGACGTCGTCGGACGGCACCCCCGCCGCCCTCGCGATGGTGATGGCCGCAGCGGCGTTGGCGTAGTTGAAGTCGCCGTCGATCGCCAGATGGAACCTGCCGAGGTCCTCGCCCTTGCACGTGATGTCGAAGTCGACGTGATCGGCGTCGGCGGGGCTCGCCACCGTGTCGGCCGGGGTGGAGGAGCCTGCGGTGTGCAATGCGAACGTGTCGACGTCGATGCCGTGCGCCGCCGCGTCCTCGCGCAGCAGGTCGGCGTGCGCGGCGTCGACGTTGAGCACCAGACGGCGGCTGTTGGCGACCAGCTGGCGCTTGCAGTGGAAGTAGTCCTCGAACGTCGGATGCTCGATGGGGCTGATGTGGTCGGGGGAGATGTTGAGGAACGCGCCGACGTCGAACGTCAGACCGTAGACGCGGTCCACCTTGTACGCCTGCGACGAGACCTCCATGACCAGATACCTCATGCCGTTGTCGACGGCGGTTCGCATCATGCGGAACGCGTCCATGGACTCCGGCGTGGTCAGGTCCGACTCCTCGTAATGCTCGCCGTCGAGGCAGTTGTCGACGGAGGAGAACAGCGCGGCCTTGCCGTGCGAGGCGGCATTGAGGATGGCCTGCGTGAAGTACGCCGTGGTCGTCTTGCCCTTGGTGCCGGTCACGCCGACCACCGTGAGCGAATCCTGCGGACGGCCGTAGAACGCCGACGACAGCAGGCTCATGGCCTTGCGCACGTCGTCGACGATCAGGCCCGTGGCGCCGGTCACGTCGGAGTAGTCCGTCTCGGCCACGTAGCACGGCAGCTTGGCGGCGTCGGCTCCCGCCAGATACTCGGCCTTGAACCGTCCCTTGCAGAACAGCAGCGTGCCGTCGTTTATGGCACGAGAATCATAGGAGACCGCGGTGAACTCGGTCTCGGGCAGACGGCTCGGATCGAGGGTCCACATGGACGGGGTGATGATTTCACGAAGCAGATGATGTTCTTTGAGCAGGTCTACGGCCGAAGCGAGTGTAAGGGTCATGTTCTCCATAGTTCTTTCATGCGCCGATGGTTGTGCATCGTCGGCTTCCATGACCGTATGCGGCCGTGAAAGCCAACTGCCAGTCTACATCCCGCGCGCTCGCGGGATATGTCGAGCGTGTACCGATTTGGTGAGGAAGCACGGGGCGGCCTCCGCTAGTCCTGGTCCTTCCCGAACCAGTCCTCGCGGATGGGACGTCGTCCCCTCGCCTCGAGCCAGCGGTTGAACGACTCCTTCCATTCGGCGTGGGCCGCGCGCTGCCAGTCCATGAGTTCATCGAGCCTCAGGGCGGCGGCGTCCGGATGCAGCCGTGCGATTGGCGCGACCAGGTCCACGGCGGCGATGGTGTCGGCGGTGGCGTCGTGGAAGTCCCCGTGGGGCTCCACGCCGTAGTAGAAGGTGGTGTCGGTGAGCGTGCGCTTGCCCTTGCGGTGGGAGACCTTGCGGTCGATGACCAGAGGATCGATGACGAGCAGGCCGTCGTTCAGACGCTCATGCAGCGGCTTGAGATCCCACCGGGCCAGATCGCCCTCCAGCATATGCACGTCGAACGGCGCGTTGTAGGCGAGCAGGGGGACGCGACGGTTCTGCGCCTCGGCGATGACGGAGGCGATGGCTTCGAGCAGCTCGACCGGCTCGCCGCCGTTGGCCTGCAGGAACTCGTCGGTGAAGCCGTTGACGCGCGAGGCGCCGGGGGAGACGGGGCGGTGCGGGTTCATCAGCCATTCGCCGACGACGTCGCCGTCGTGTCCTTTGGCCGGGTCACGCAGCACCAGCGTCGCCGAGCAGATGGCGTCGCTGCCGGCCCGTGTGCCGGTGGTCTCGGTGTCGAATCCCAGGATGCGGGTGTCCGCCAGCGTCGTGTCCTCGGATTGGGCGGCAATGGAGTCAAGGGCCTGAAGCAATTCGGTCATGCCATGTATTGTCGCGATGTTGCCCGACAAATCACGGCCGTGAATCGCCGGCCCGTTCAGCAGGGGCGCCGCGGACGGCGTGGCACAATGGAGGGGTGGCTGAGACGAATACACCGGAAACCGATGGCGAGGCGAGGCGCGCCGAATTCGAGGCGCTGGCCATGCCCGTCGTCGACGGCCTGTACCGGCAGGCCATGAAACTCACCAACAACCCCGACGACGCGCAGGACCTCGTGCAGGACACGTTCGAGCGCGCCTACAAGCATTACGGATCGTTCAGGCAGGGCACGAACTTCGCCGCATGGATGACCACCATCGAACGCAACCTCTACTTCAACCAGTACCAGAAGGCCAAGCGCCGCCCGCAGCGCGCCAACGACTCGACCGGCGAATACGACGACTGGGACATCTATTCCGCGTCCGAACACAGTTCGGAGGGGCTCAAATCCGCCGAGGAGACATATCAGGACGCGTTCGCGCCCGAGGAGATCATGGCGGCGCTGGACAAGCTCAGTCCCGAACGCCGGCAGGTGTTCATCGACGCGGCCATCGACGGCAAGTCGTACCAGCAGGTCGCCGACGAGCAGGGCGTGAAGATCGGCACGGTGATGAGCCGTCTCAACCGCGCCCGCGCCCAGCTCAAGCAGGAGCTCGCCGCATATGCGAAGGAACGCGGATACCGGACCGGCGGCGGACGGCGCGGACGGGTTTCACCAACCGCGAACGGCAAGGCCGGGCATTCGGGCGATAATGGAGGAAGCGCCGTGAAACGCGGCGCGGACACGGAAGGGAAGCGACTATGAACGGGCATGTGGAACGCCATACCAGCGTGAGCGTCACCGGCGACGCTTCCGGCGTCGTACGACGCACCATGGTGGAGGAGACGGTCATCAGGGTCGACGGCGGTGATGCCGCGACGACGTCGTTGCCGGCATCCGACGGCATGGGAGACTGCTTCGACATCGACAGCTGCTGCGATGCGCGCGAGAAGGCCATGATCGAGGCGCTGCGCGCCTACCTTAGGCCGGTGAACGCCCCGGACTGCCTGATAGACCGGCTCCATCGATGCATCCGGTCGGCTGCGCAGGACGCCGCCCGCGAGCAGCGATAGCATCCGACGGCATGTGCAGCCCCGAAAGGGCGGAAACGTACGAAAAAGGCTCCACGGTTTCCCGTGGAGCCTTTTGAGCTTCATCGAAGCCTGAATGAAATCAGGCGTTCGGCCTCTTGCCGTGGTTTGCAGCCTTCTTACGGCGGTCACGACGCAGACGTCCGCGCTTGCCCATGTTGGACTCCTTTACTTTGATAGATAAGCCTTGTGGATTATCTCACACATCGCGCGAGTTTACAACTCGCACCGGAAAACACGGAATCACGCGGTCGCGCGTCATGGGCCGGAAACGATGCGATCAGACCTCGGCGGCGCTGATGAACAGCTTCGTCTCGCTCGTCTCGCCCGGCTTGATGACGATGAGGTCGTCGCCGGTGTTGAAGGCGTTGGCATAGGCGGTCTGCGGCTCGACGGCGGTGCCTGCCGGATGCTGGAACGCCGGGAAGCCGGTGCCGGTGCACACCTGGAAGGAGGTGACGGTCTCGTCGCCGCCGACCTTGATCTGCAGGCCGTCGGGGCGGGTGAACGTCGCGTGCACGCTGCCGTCCTCCTCGCGGTACAGGTCGGTCCAGGCGTCATCGAACGGCTGGTTGACCAGCAGCGGATTGTCGCGCATGTCGTACTTCGTGCCGTCCACCGGTTCGGTGCCCGTGGGGATGAGGTTCTCGTCCACGGTCACGTGCGTGTCGGCCGGAACGGTCAGATGGCACTGGGCGTTATGGCCGTCGATCTCGTCGCCGTAGCCGTTGAAGCCGTTGTCGAGCCACGGGTGGATGGCCAGGGCCCACGGGGCGTCCTCGCCGCCGTTGTTGTAGGCGCTCACCGTGATGTGCAGACCGTCCTCGGCGAGCTCGTGCTTCGCGGTGACGATCACGTCGAACGGGTAGCCGTTCATGTTCGGCACGCGCCACGACTGCGTGACGGACGATTCGGTGAGCTCCTCGAGCTTCCAGTAGGAGCGGTAGCCGTAGCCGTGGATGGCGGTGTTGCGCTCATGCTCGTCGATCGGCAGCACGTAGGTCTTGCCCTCGAACGTGTAGGTGCCGGCCTCGATGCGGTTCGGGAACGGGACGAGCAGCTGGCCATGGCAGCAGGTGATCGGATCGTCCGCGCCCAGCGGCACGATCACGTTCTTGCCCTTGTAGGTAACCTTGCGCATGGTGGCGCCGAGCTCGGTGATCACGGCCTTGTAGTCGCCGTAGGAAATCGAATACTGCTGACCGGTGCGCGGAGGCAGGTTCTTTGCCATAATCCATCACTCCCATAGTGAATCGTGTGTATGAACGAATGGTATCGTCACCGCCCAAGTCTACCCTCGGCGACTCCCCATGCCCTACTATGTTATGAGTTCGTTATGGTGGATGCACAGGAAGGCGGCGATATGGGCGGACGAATCGTGTTGGCGGACCCGAGGGGGTTCTGCGCGGGCGTGGACCGGGCCATCCAGACGGTGGAGACCATCCTCTCCGCGGCCGACGGCACGGCGCGGCCCGACGGCGTGCCCCCCGTCTACGTGCGTCGGCAGATCGTGCACAACCGGCACGTGGTGGGGGACCTCGCCGCGCAGGGCGCCGTGTTCGTCGAGGAGCTCGACGAGATTCCCGACGAGGCCGTCGAACACGGCGTGCCCGTCGTGTTCTCCGCCCACGGCGTATCGCCGGCCATCCAGCAGGAGGCACGGCGCCGCGGCATGCACGTGGTGGACGCCACATGCCCGCTGGTGAGCAAGGTGCATCGCGAGGTGCTGCGCTACGTGCGCGAAGGCTACGAGATCGTCTACATCGGTCATCGAGGCCACGACGAGGCCGTCGGCGTGGTGGGGGAGTCGCCCGAGCACGTGCACCTTGTCGAACACGCCAGCGACGTGGAATCCCTGGACTTCCCACCGGATGTAAAGCTCATCTACCTTTCGCAGACCACGCTGTCCATCGACGAGACCCATGCGGTCATCGAGGCGCTCAAGGCACGGTTCCCGTGGATCATCGAGCCGCCGAGCTCCGACATCTGCTACGCCACGCAGAACCGGCAGACCGCCGTCAAATCCGTGGCCGAGCAGTCCGACTGCGTCGTGGTCGTCGGCTCGGCGAACTCCTCGAACTCGGTGCGCCTCATGGAGGTCGCGGAACAGGCGCTCGCCGGTCGCGGCCACGCCCATAGGGTGGACGATGCCGGCGAACTCGACCCGTCATGGTTCGACGGCGTGGGCACGGTGGGCATCACCTCGGGCGCCTCCGTTCCCGAAGATCTGGTCTCCGGGGTCGTGGACGCCCTTGGGCCGCTCGGCTACGACAAGGTCTCCTACGTGACCACCACCAGGGAGAAGATGCATTTCGTGCTGCCCGCCGAACTGCGCAAGGCCAGATAGTCCCACAAGTCCCGCAGTCGCGGACCGTCGCACCGGGCCGCCGTCCGGCGGCACTACAATGTGGGGGAGAACGCCCTATAGAGAGAGCGGAGAGGCGAGGACGGGAGCGGACATGACATGCGTCGGATGCGGTAATGCACTGGAGCCCGAGGATGGTTTCTGCCCGCAGTGCGGTCGGCCGGTCGCATCCTCGTCCGCAGCTGACGAGACCGTCCTGCGTGATTCCGTGCTCGGCGGTCAGGTGTGCCCGCGATGCGGCGCCACCGTGGAGGCCGGCAATATGTTCTGCACCCAATGCGGAGGCAGGATCGACGTGATGCAGACCGCGTCCGGCGTCGCCGGCGAAGGCGACCTGCCGCCGATCGCCATGCCGGGCCGTGCCGAGACTCCGGTTCCCCTCCCCGCGAAACAGACGGGAGCGCAGCCGCCGACAGAACCGGTAGCGGCTTCTGCCGGTTCGAAGACCGACAAACGATTCATCATGGTCATCGCCGCCATCGTCGCGATCGCGCTCGTGGCGGTCATCGGCGCATTCGTCTTCGCCAGGGCATGGAACTCGGGCGTGCGTGATGTCGGTGGCGATTCGACGACACAGACGCAATCGGACTCGACGAACGGCCCCTCGGGTTCCGGTTCCTCCACGGTTTGCGATACCGCGCCCAAGGCCACGGTCACCTCGGTGGATGACGTGAACGGAGGACTCCTGCTCGATGTCGAGTTCTCGTCCGCATGCCAATCCGCCGACAAGGACACGCTCAACGATTCCGGTACGAAGGTTACCGTCACCGACGCGGATGGCAACACCGTGGCGGCGGCCGTATTCGACTTCTCCGCCGACCCCGTCGACCTGACGGCATCGGCGCCCAGCGCCCGACTCGGATTCTCATCGGGGCAGTTCTGGCAGCTCGCCGACCAGATCAGCCCCAGCGCGCTCACCGTATCCGTGCAGTCCGGAGCCAAGGGGAGCGGCGCCGCATCCGAATTGCAGTCCGGAGCCATGGCCGGCTCCGACGCATTGGACGGCGATGCCCGCGAGAACGTGGCCCACGCCGCCCTCGAACAGCGCATCAAGCAGGACAAGTCCACCGCATCGGGCTTCTACACCACGTACACCACGCAGCTTTCCAGCAAGAGGCTCGGTCTCAAGGCCGACGGCAAAACGTGGACGTATCAGGACATCTGGAACGAATTCGTCTCATTCCGCACCAAGTATCCGAACTCCATCCTCATCTGGTCGAACGATTACCCCACCTACACGAAGAACGGTCCGAGCCAGTGGTACGTCACGCTTTCGGGCGAACGGTTCGCCACCACCGACGCCGGCGACTCATGGTGCACCGCCAAGGGACTCAACGACGGCGAGCACTGCCTCGTCGTGGACCTGCAATAGGGAATAGGGACCGCGGCCCGCGCGGAGACGAGAAACCGCCCTTCACCATGTGGCGATGGGAGCGGTGACGGCGTCGAGCACGGCGATGAGATCATGCGGATCCACACCGATGCTCAGACCGCGCTTGCCGCCCGAGACCAGAATCTCATCGAATTCGAGCGCTCCCTCGTCAAGTACGGTGCGATGCCGGGTCTTCTGCCCGAGCGGCGATATGCCGCCGACCACGTAGCCGGTCTGGCGCATGGCCTTCTTCGGGTCGGCCATCGCGGCCTTCTTCGCGCCCACGGCCGCGGCCAGCGCCTTCATGTCGAGGTGCCCGCTCACCGGCACCACGCCCGTCACGAGCTCGTCACCCGTATCGGCCAGCAGCGTCTTGTACACCTGATGCCGGTCGAAGCCGAGCTTCTCCGCCGCCTCGATGCCGTAGCCGTCATCCATGTGGTCGTTCGAATGCTCGTACTCATACAGACGGAACTCCACGCCCGCACGCTCCAGTTGCAGCGTGGCCGGTGTGGAGCCCTTGCCCTTGTCATGCTTCTTTTTGCCCATGACCATCAGTAATACTCGCGACCTCGAACCTTGACGGCCGGCCATGCCGTCCTATCTGCCGAGGGCGCGCACGAAGCGTGCCGCATCGGCCGGCTTCATGTCGGGCAGATAGCTCTGCACCACGGCGAGCGCGATCTGCGGCAGCTTCGCCGAATCCGGATAGGCGACGTACACGCTCTCCTCATGCGGCTGGAACTTCCTCTTGAACCGGAACAGCGAGTGGAATCCGTACACCGGCTCGATGATGTCGGCCACGGCCATGAGCACGTGCTGGAGGAATGCGACGCCGGACGGCTCCCCGTCCATCGTCATCACCGATATGCCGGCCAGAGGCGCCGCGGAAAGGCTCATGAATTCGGCGCCCTCGTAACGCAGCCGTTCGGCCATGCGGGCGATGAGGAACTCCATCACCCCGTTGGGGCTGTCGTCCCGGTGCCTCATGAAGTCGAGCGTCCAGCCGACGACCTCGCCGTCGCGCCAGGTGGGCAGCCAGCTGGTCACGGCCTGCACGACGCCGTCCGTATCCACGGCATACAGCAGCCGCACGCGCGGGTCCATGAGTTCGTCCACGCCGCCGAGCGTGAACTTCATCTCCGGAAGCGACTTCTCCTCCGCCCATTGTTCGGAGATGTCGACGATCTGCGTCTGCACGTTCAGCGGCGAATCATCGAACGTGCACATCACGTCGGTGATGCCCACGCGCTTCGCCTTGTTGATGGCGGTGCGCACATCCTGCCACTTCTTGCCACGCGTCTGCCATTCGGCGGGATGCACCACCATCTCCGTGCCGATGTCGAGCGAGGAGAACCCCATGGCCGCAAGCTCATCGCGTTGCCCCTCATGCACGCTGTAGAACACGGGCGTCCATGAATGCTCGGCGCAGAACATGGCGAATTCGCGCAGGTCGCGCGACCATTCGCCGCGTTCGCCGAACGGTCCGGTCACGGTCAGGGCGATGCCGTGGACCACGCGGTAGGCGATCGCCGAGCGTCCGGACGACGAGAACCAGTAGCGGTTGCCTCCCCATGTGCCCATGAACGACATCGACTCGCCGCCGTGCTCCACCAGCTCGGAGGCGTGGCGACGCTCCTCGCGCCCCTCCATGGCGGCGTCGGTGAAGCACCAGAGCGCGGCCACGGTCAGCACGGACCAGAACACCGGACCGATGCCCTGATAGACGACCGACGTGAACGCCGAGGCCGGCAGGAAATACGGTTGGATGCCGTTGAGGAAGCCGATGGGCAGGAACCGCTGCGGCAGGTCCGCGAGCAGCATGGCAAAGGTCGGCTCGATGGTGAACTCATGGGGCCGGGTGATGCCGACTGCGAGATAGGCGCCGCACAATACGAGAGACGTGACGCCGACCAGACCGGCGGATTCGATGAGCCGGCCGCGCCTGGTGCGAAGCGGGAAGCATCGACGGAACAGGCACACCAGTATGGCGCATGCCAGTGGAAGCATGGCCGTGGCGAACGCGGCACGCACCGCGCCATGGGCGATCAGCGCGCGAAGACCGTCGGGGGACTGGGCGATGGGCAGCATGAAGCAATACACCAAAGCCATAACCACCGTGCAGGAGTTGAGCAGCACGCTGAGTGCGGCGGCCGTGCGACGTCCACGGTATAGGCCATAGGCCACGACGAGCATAAGCAGCAGCGGCAGCACCGACACGATGACGCCGCCGGGCATGGAGACCCGCTGCACGCGATACTGCAGGAAACAGTCCGCATGCCCCGCATCCGTAAGGCATTCATGCAGACGAGAGTAATCAAGGCGGTTCGGGCCCAGCAGCAGGCCGAGCGTGGAAAGCGGGCCGTGATGCATCGGGGACGCCAGCGCGACCAGCGGCCCAAGGGCGCAGACGGCGCTGAGCACGCCCACCATCTTGCGCGCCTCCAATGCGGTGATGCGCGGACGCGCTCCGCCGGCATCCAGGGAACTCATGTCCGGGGAATCCTCATTTTGGGAGGCGCCGTCGCCCGGAAAGGCCTCCTGCACGGCGGCGGGCGCCATGAGGTAGCCGAGCAGATGGCCGAACACGGCGGCGAAGGCGATGCAATAGTCTCCCGGCTCCCCACGATACAGCACGAACACCGCCACGATGGCATACGTGACCACGCGGATGCGCCGCCGCCACATCAGGGAGGAGAATGCGCTCGCCGCCATAAGCGGTCCCACGGCCAGCGTCAGCGGCCCCAGCACATAGCCGAACCGGACCAGCGAACCCCATGCGGGGGAGTGGCCGTTGACCATGACGCTGACCCCCATGCCGGCGGCGATGCCGCCGATCGAACACAGCAGTGCGATCCATATGGTCTTGGCCACGCCGAACCGCGATTCGGGGACCGAGCCTGCGGCCAGCAGCGCCGGCACGTCGATGAGCAGCCGCAGCGGATGGGCGACCAGCACCAGTGCGGACGGCACGACGTAGAGCATGCCCGCAGCGAGACGGCTGTAGCTGACGCGTCCGAACGACGGTGGGAACGCACCGCCCGTCAGTGCGCACCATGCGGCAAGGGCGACGTTCACCAGCAGGACGAGCGCCGTGAACACGATGGTCAGCGGATGCGTTCTCGCCCATGCCGAGGCATCCTGCATAATCGGCTTCCAACGTGTCATCAGTGCTTTCCTTTCATATCGTATGTCATATCGTGCGAGTCGGTCGTGACGGCCATCATGTGAATATGCGGCGACGGGACGATTTGTCCTTCGGCTTCATCCGCCAGTCCCATGCGCGCGCCGAGCCTGCCGAGACCGGCCTCGAACGCCCGCCGCACGGCATGCCAGTCGTGCCCGGTGTCCGCCACCGTGAACGCGGTGACATCCATGCCGATGGATTTTGCCACGGGCGCGATGGCGCCGATGTTCCTGATGGACTCGGCATCCATCGCCCCGGACGCCATGATGAGCATCTGGTCGGAACGGCTGCGGGCGCGCATGATGTCGATGGGCACGTGCCGGCGGTATGCCGCCGCATCGCCGTCGAAGAACTCTCGGATCATCGAGCGTTCGCTGCCGTTATGCGGCCCGAGTTCGGATCCCACGGTAAGCATCGAGCCGTAGAGGTCCGGATGGCTCGGCCCCAGTTGCACGGTGCAGGTTCCGCCTTGCGAGAACCCGCCGATGGCCCATTGCCGGGCGTCATGCGAGACGGGCAGGCGGCTCTTCGCCCAATCGGTCACGTCGCGGGTCAGATAGGTTTCCACGTTGCCGTATTTGGCCGAATCCACGCACAGCGTGTTGTGCAGGGGATTGCCCAGCTGGTCGGCGGATATCACGATGGGCGCCAGACCGTGGTGCGCGGCGGCGTAGGAATCGAGGACGTCCGACAGGCCTCCCGCCAGGAACGTGCGGTCGGGGCTTCCGGGCTGCCCGGAGAGCATGAGCATCACCGGCAGCCTCGGCGGCCGGTCCGACAACGCGGCCGGCGGCAGGTACACCACCGCCTCGCGGGCGCGGAACCCCGATGCCGTGGCGGGGATGTCGACCGAGCCGACCCTGCCATGCCCGGGAACCCTCGGCAGGCCGCCGTCCCGCGCCATGCGCCGCCATTGCCCGACCGTCATCGTCGCCGGGCGCAGGGCGGCGACGTCCAGGTCGGAGAACGCCGAGACGCCGAGCGCGCTGCCCAGCGTCGGATACTCCCCGTACACGACGTTGATGTTCGCCGCGCAGGACAATATGCCGACGGGGACCATGACCGCGGCGATCGTTCTGACAACGCCCGAGGACGCGATCGACGTCGCGACGAGGGCCCCGACGAGGGCCGTCCCCGCCGCGGCGGCCCAGACCACCTTCATGCCCAGCGAGACGCCGAACACCGTGAAGCGGTCCAGCAGCCATGTGACGGCGAACCCGAGGGCGAATCCTCCCGCCGCGCCGACGCAAGGCGCGCCGACGGCTCGAATCCGCCGCCGGTCGGCGATGCGTGCCGCCGCAAGACCCACGACGGCGACGCACGTCACGACGGCCAGCGTCGCCGGAATCCATCCCGAATCGATGCGCAGCCCCAGCATCCATCTCAACCATTGCGCCCGCATACGGACCTCCCGATGCACATGCCGGCCGAATTCCGGCCGGCGACCGGGGAAACACGATAGTCCGCCGTCGGATGACGCCACATCATCCGAAAGAATGAAATGCCTCCGTCCGCATCATGGCCCTGTGCGTTCCCGTCCGTGGACGGTCGTGACGTCGACGATGCGGGCAAAAGCGTCGTTTTCTCGACACGTGGAATAAACAATGAACAAACTTTCAGCGTAAACGCCGAAAAAGTACAGAATACCCAGTAGGATGAGAGTCGTTGGCAACAGCTGGCACAAGTATGTGAGCGTACGCTCAGCGCCGTTCCCACGTTTGGGCCACTTCCATTCAGGAGATACATAAATGACAGTAAAGATTGGTATCAACGGCTTTGGCCGCATCGGTCGTCTCGCCTTCCGCCGCATCTTCGAGCTGCAGGCTCGCGGTGGCCAGGCCGGCGATATTGAAGTCGCCGCCATCAACGATCTGACCACGCCTTCGATGCTCGCCTACCTGCTGAAGTACGACAGCACGCACGGCACCTTCCGTCACGACGACGGCACCCCGGTCGAGGTCTCCGCCACCGACACCGCCATCGTGGTGGACGGCAAGGAATACACCGTGTACGCCGAGAAGGATGCTAACAACATTCCGTGGGTCAAGAACGACGGTGTCGAGTACGTGCTCGAGTGCACCGGCTTCTACACCTCCGCCGAGAAGTCCCAGGCCCACATCAACGCCGGCGCCAAGAAGGTCCTGATCTCCGCCCCGGCCAAGGACGACACCACCCCGACCGTCGTGTTCGGCGTGAACCACGAGATCCTCAAGCCGACCGACGTCATCGTCTCCGCCGGCTCCTGCACCACCAACTCCATGGCCGCCATGGTCAAGCTGCTCCAGGAGAAGTGGGGCATCAAGGCCGGCTTCATGACCACCATCCACGCCTACACCGGCACCCAGATGATCCTCGACGGCCCCCGTGGCTCCAAGCCGCGCAACAACCGCGCCGCCGCCATCAACACCATCGAGCACTCCACCGGCGCCGCCAAGGCCATCGGCAAGGTCGTGCCCGAGGTCAACGGCAAGCTGCAGGGCCACGCCCAGCGTATCCAGGTCCCGGACGGCTCCGTCACCGAGCTGACCTCCGTCCTCGACAAGCCGGCCACCGCCGACGAGATCAACGAGGCCTTCAAGGCCGCCTTCTCCGACACCGAGTACTTCGGCTACAACGGTGACGGCATCGTCTCCTCCGACATCATCGGCGACACCCACGGTGGCGTCTTCGACCCGACCCAGACCGACGTCAACACCGTTGACGGCGTGACCCTGGCCCGCACGGTCACCTTCTACGACAACGAGTACGGCTTCACCTCCAACATGATCCGCACCCTGCTGTACTTCGCCGAGATCTCCGAGTGAGACCAGCGATACGACAGTAGTCTCGTAGCATAGCGAAAGGTCCTGCCCCGGTTCGCCGGGACAGGACCTTTCTCCGTTATTGCGCTTCTTGTCATTGCGCGTTCGCCGCCTTTCGGGGGTATCCTCCATCAGCCGGCAAAGCCGGCTGTCATGCCAACGCCTGCTCCCACTGCGGCTCGCGGAAGCCGACGAGCACGGTCGGTTCGCCGCCGTCGGCGGACGGCACGATGAGCAGCGGCCGTTTGACGAGCATGCCGTCGGTGGCAAGCAGCTCGACGGCCTCCTCGTCGCTCATCGACGGCAGGCGGTCCTTGAGCCCCATCGCACGGTACAGCTGACCGGACGTATTGAAGAACCGCCGTATCGGCAGTCCGCTGGCCCGATGCCATGCGGCAAGCTCGTCGGCGTTCGGATTGTCGCCCTTGATGTCGCGTTCCGCATATGCGATTCCATGCCCATCCAGCCACTTGCGGGCCTTGGCGCATGTGGAACAGCGTGCGTAGCAGAGGAACAGCGCCTTGTTCATGATTCGGTTTCCTTTCCTGATGATCGATGGTCTTGCATCGGTTTCTGCGCCGCGATGCGGTCAACGTTCGTCCGAGCCGCCGTCTGCCGGACGGTCCCGCGTCGCAAGCAGCGAGGATACGTGGGTGTTGATGACGCCGAGCGCATCCGGCCCCTCCTCGGGGCGGTCGGTGCGCCATTGCGGTGTCGGCGCGGCGGCCGGATAGACGACGGCGAGCGTGCCGTCCCCCACCGATACCGATGCGGCGTCGCCGTCCCGGAACTCGTTGCTCACCCCCAGCGCCCGCGTATTGCGCAGCGTCGCGTCGTCGACCTCGTATTTCAGCCCCCGTATGGAGACGTGCCGGGCGACGTCGCTATGGGCGAACACCGATATCATGCGTCCGTCTCCCGGCTCCGGACCCCATGCGGGGAACGACAGCGTCGCATCGGTGACCGCCGTGGCCACCGTGCCGTCGCCGTGCAGGAACCCGATGCCGCCGTGACGGGATATCTGCGCCAGCATCTGCATGTTCGCCAGCGTATGGTCGAGACGGCCTCCAAGACCTCCGAGGATGTGGAACCGACGCACGCCCTTCGACCAGCCGAGCTTCACCGCGGCGAACATGTCGGTGTCGTCCTTCTCGCTGGGCAAGCGCATGACGTTCGGATACCGCGAGTATTCGGCGAAGTCGTCGGCTGCGGAATCGAAGTCGCCGATGACGGCGTCGGGGACGACCCCGAACGATTCCGCATGGTCGATGCCGCCGTCCGCGGCGATCACATACGCCTCCGCGGGAATCTGCGGCTCCCCGCCGTAGTATTCGCCGGCGCCGAAGATGAAGCAGACGTCGATGCTCATGATACCTCCTGTGTCGTTCCTGCCGTCGGCCGCTATCGGATGTTCTCGGACTGGTTCGGGAACATGGTGGTCAGCGCGAATGCGATGAACCGGTCGAGCGGCATGCGGTTGCCGGAGTTCAGCCATGCTCCGATCACGGCGATGAGTCCTGAGAGATAGAACTGCTTGAGCAGTTCGCGTTCATCGCGAGTCATCTCCACCGACTGCGTGATGCCGAGATAGCGGTCCACCAGCGGCCACAGCAGCTCCTTGAGCCTGGTCACGAACGTCGGGTCGCCGTGGTCGCTGAGCAGCACCGACATGTACGCCGAATGCGTCTTCGCCATGGTCAGTATCGTGCCCATGTTCGAACTGATGTCGATGCGCCCCTCCTGTGCCAGCATGTCCTCGATGAGATCCTCCACGATGTTGAGCAGGCTCTCCTCGATCTGGGAGAACATGTCGTGAACGTCGCGATAGTACAGGTAGAACGTGCCTCGGTTGTATCCGGCGATCTCGGTGATCTCCCGCACCGTGATCTTGTCCATCGGACGGGTCCGGTACAGCTTCCAGAACGCCTTGCATAGGTTGGCCTTGGTCCGTTCCGTCACCTGGGGCTGTTTCTTCATCGTCTGCTCCAATCCTCATGCATGGCGTCGGTGCCGGCGTGACGGGTGTGGCCCGTGCCACATCGCTCAACATGGGCCGGCGTCGATGTCTATTGATGGCCGTGCGATTCGGCGATACTGTGATTGTATAACACAACACGATGTGCAGTGATTCATGTCCGCACGATGACGGCGGAAGGGGTACGGGCGATGGCGCATACCAGATTAGACGGCGCGGCAAGGCGCCGAAACAGGCGTTCGGGCGTCATCGGGTCCGCGTTCGCCAAGGACGTCCGGCGTACGATGACGCATCACATCGGCAGGTTCCTCTCCATCCTCGTCATCACCGCATTGGGCGTCACCGTGGCGACGGGACTGCAGGCGGCATGCACCGACCTCAAACGCACGGCCGACGCGTTCTTCGACGGCCGGCATCTCCACGACATCGCCATCGTCTCCACGCTCGGACTGACCGACGACGACGTGCGGGCACTGGGCGACGTCGACGGGGTGAAGGCGGTCGAGGGGCGCTACGGCGAGACCGCCATCGTCGACCTCGACGGCAGCCGGACGAAGGTGACGGTGAATGCGCTGCCCGCCGCCGGGACGGACGCCGCGGATTCCAAAGTCATGGACGAACCGTATGTCGTCGACGGTCGGCTGCCGGCCGACGGCGACGAAGTCGCCGTGACCCAGGGGTTTCTGATGGCAAGCGGTCTGCGAATCGGCGGCAAGGTGACATTCTCCGCGGACGATACGGCATCGTCGACGGGGAAGGGCTCCGAATCGTCGGACGCCGCCACGGAGATCTTCAAACAACACGAATACACCATCGTCGGCACGGTGATCGACGCCACCGATGTGGGCGGGGGAGAGGGATCGTCCACGGCGTTCCGCAAAAGCTCCACCGTACCCGACCACACGTTCTTCGTCACCGGTGACGCCGTGAACGACGACGCCAGGGACGTCTATACCTCCGTGATCCTCACCGTTGACGGCGCGGCGGACGGGCAATCGTTCTCCGACTCGTACAAGACGGACGTCGACGTGGTCAGAACCCGTATCGACGACATCAGTGAAAAGAGGGAGAAGGCGCGCACCGATGCCGTCAAGGCCGAGGCCAATGCGACGATCGACAAGGAGAAGGCCAAGACCGACAAGGACCTCGACGACGCCGAGACACGTCTTGACGACGCCGGTCGGCAGCTGGGGCAACAGCGCGCATACCTTGTCATGCTGGGCATGGATACCACGCAGATCGACGCGGCGCAACGGCGGTTGGATGAACAGCGGAACACGTTGAACGAGCAGAGGTCCAAGGCCGAGACCGAATTCGCCGATGCAAGGGCCGAGGTGGAGAAGACCGACGAGGCACAATGGTATGTGCGCGACCGCACGGCGCTGAGCGGCTATTCCAGCATCGACAGCGACTCCAAATCCATCGAGGCCATCGGCACCGTGTTCCCCGTGCTGTTCCTGCTCGTCGCCGTGCTCATCAGCCTCACGGCCATCACCCGCATGGTCGAGGAGGAGCGCGGCCTCATCGGCGTATACAAGGCGCTGGGCTACCGCAAACGCGAGATCCTCGCCAAGTACGTCGTCTACGCGCTGCTCGCCTGCGTGCTCGGCGGCTTGCTCGGCGACGCGGTCGGATTCATCGTCATGCCGAAGATCCTGTTCTCCATATTCGCCACCATGTACCAGCTGCCCGCATACCACCTGTATTTCGACACGGCGTACGGGCTCGTCTTCGCGGCGCTGTTCATCGTGGCGGTGGTCGGCAGCGCCATATGGGCGTGCCGCAGCGAACTGCGGCTCGACCCGGCCGCGCTGCTGCGGCCCAAGGCGCCACGCGCGGGCAGACGCATACTGCTGGAGCGCTTCGGCCCCCTATGGCGCCGCATGTCGTTCCTCAACAAGGTGACGGCCCGCAACCTCTTCCGCTATAAGAGCCGCGCGATCATGACCATCGCCGGCATCATGGGATGCACCATGCTCATGATGTGCGGGTTCGCCATCAGGGATTCCGTGGTGCAGCTGCGCCCCAACCAATACGGCGGCGTCGTGGCCTACGATCTCATGGCGGTGACCGGCGACGACGACAACGCCGACGCGCTGCGGCGGCTGAGGGCCTCCGACGAGGTGAAGGACGTGCTCGGCGTGCGCGTCGACTCGGGCACGGTCTCCGCCGTAGACGGCGGACGCGAGGAGAACGTGCAGCTCATCGTCATACCCTCCGGGGAGGAGCAACGGTTCGACGACTACCAGCATCTGCGGTCCGCGCAAAGCGACTGGAGCGCAGCCCTCGGCGGGGGGAGGCGTCTGACGCCGACGGACACCGGCGCCATCATGACCAAGAACGCCATGCAGATGCTGGGCCTGCAGCCGGGCGACTCCGCGCATTTCAAGGATTCGACGTTCAGCGGCGTCGACGTCGTCATACGGGACGTCGCGGAGAACTACATGGGCAACAGCATCGTCATGACGCAGAAGCTCTACGAGCGGCTGTTCGGCAAGACGTACCGGGCCAACGGCATGCTCGTGCACCTCAACGGCGACGATGCGGCGCAGATGTCCTTCGCCGACGCGCTCAAACGCGACGACGCGTATCTATCGGTGACGAGCGTGGCGGAACTGAGACACGAGTTCGAGAAGAACTTCACGCTCATCAACACCGTGGTCTACGTGCTGCTCGTCCTGGCCGGCGTGCTCGCCTTCGTGGTGCTGTTCACGCTGTCGACCACCAACATCTCCGAGCGCGAGCGCGAACTCGCCACCATCAAGGTGCTCGGATTCCGCCGGGGCGAGGTGAGGCACTACGTGAACAAGGAGATGCTGCTGCTCACCCTGATCGGCGTGGCGTTGGGACTGCCGCTCGGCCGTCTGGTGAGCGAGGGGTTCACCATGGTGCTGCGCATGCCCGGCATCTACTTCGCCGTGCACGTGCACTGGGCCAGCTATGCGATATCCGCCGTCCTGGCGCTGGGCTTCGCCGTGGTCGTCACGTTCGTCACCAACCGGATGCTCGACCGCATCGACATGGTCGGCGCGCTGAAGAGCCCCGAATGACGTCCGTCCCCTGGCGCGGCGTTTCGCGTGATGTTTCTCACAGGCGTGCATCGTGCGTGTCACCGCGCCGGCGAGTACCCTTGAATCGGATACCGAACGACTGCTGAAAGGATTGCATTATGGCAACGCTCACCGCTGAGATGAAGACTTTCATCGAGAACAACCTGGGCTGGATCGCCACCCAGAACGAGGACGGCACGCTCGACCTCGGTCCGAAGATGTCGCTGTTCGTGCTCGACGACAACCACATCGCCTACCACGAGCGCACCGCCGGCCAGGCCTACAAGAACCTGCAGGCCAACGGCAAGCTCGTCATCGCCTTCGCCAACCTCGCCGAGAAGAAGGGCTACCGCTTCCGCGGCAACGTCGTGCTGCACTCCGACGACGCCATCTACGAGGAGCAGGTGAAGGTCGCCGAGGAGAAGGGCACCAAGAAGCCCGCCGTCATCCCTGTGCTCGAGATCACCGAGATCGAGGACCTCGCCTCCGGCCCGAACGCCGGCAAGACCATCGTCAAGGACTGACCGACGTCGGCGTCCGATTGACGAGGACTCATCCTCCGGACGTGCGATTGCAACGGAGGGGAACCGGATGCATATCTCCGGTTCCCCTCCGTTTTCGTTTACCTGCAGCCGACCGCCCAGTCGTGCAGGCGCTGCGCCTCGGCGGAGCGGATCGCGGCGAGACGCAGACACGAGTGGCCGTTCATCACGAACAGCGGCATGACCATGGATTCCACGCCGGCCCGCATGCGCCATGGAAGCATCCGCCGCCGTACATACTGGATACGTGACCGACGGGTGATCATGGTGACGAGACCGAGGCCACGGGCCCCGGTGACGACGATCCGGTTGCCCGGCAGCAGTGCGTACCCTTCCGTGCGCCATTGCAGCAGGCGTCGGACGCATATGATGCCGCCTCCGACGGCGGGTATCAGGACGAGCCACAGCAGCCATATGACACGGAATCCATCGAGAGGTCCCCATCCCGCGTCGAACGTCGCCGTCAGGATGCCCGTTGCCTCTCGCGATGCACGCATGCCGGCCGCAATCATCGCCGCGGCGGCGACGGCGCCCATGCCGGCCAGCGTTCCCATCAGGGGAGCGAGCATCAGGTACCGTCCCAGTCCCCGTGCCGTACGACGGACACGTGGCGGGGCGGGATGCCATTCGGGCAGCATGGCGCGCAATACGCCGTACAGCCGTGCATCGGCGATGACGGGAAGGATCGCGCCGCGCACATCGTCGCCGCTGTCGCCGGTTCCCGGCGTGGTGAGCCCCACCTGCACCGAGCTCAGATGCAGCAGACGGCGCAACAGGGACCGTCGTATGATGATGGACTGCACGCGCCGGACCGGAACCGTGGCCGATCGGCGGGTGAACAGACCCCGCACGACGACAAGGTCGTCGCCACGCCTCCACACCTCGAACCGATGATACTGGGCCAGTGATTTCACGATGCTGACCGTCAGCATCGCCGCCACCACGATGATGACCATCACGACGATGTGCAGCGCGCCATGGGTGGAGAATCTGATGACGGAATCCTGGGTGGAATCGTAGACGTCCCGCGGAATGATGTCGCGGAGGTTCTGCAGGAAGCCGGTGATGACCGCGAGCGCCGCCAGGAATCCCAGGTCGGTGACCGCGAACAGCAGGGTGTCGCGTATGGATGCGCGGAATACGAGCCGTTCTCGCGTATCCGACACGGTGTCCGTGTCCGATGTGACGGCCGGCCGGAGGTCCGTCGCGGCCGTCACCTGCCGGGCATGCGCGGCAGGGTCGTGCGGGGCGGGGCCGCAGGCCTGTCGACGCAGCCGTTCCAACGTCGTGGACAGCGTCGCCGGAACGGCGGTCAGCGTTATCGTGGAGCCGTCCGAGACCCCGCCGGAATCCACGGTCAGCGTCACCAGCGCGAACGGGCGGAAGAAGAACGGGGCGGAGACATCGACCGCGTGGATGTGGTCGTAGGGGATGGTCTTGCGTGTGTCGGTGAACAGGCCCGTTCGCAGGGTCAGCGCATCGCGTTCCAGCCGGTATCGTCGGGACGCCCATTCGGCGATGAGCCAGACGACTCCCATGAGGATGATTCCCGCCGCGAGCATGCAGACGGTGCGGAACGTCATGTGCAATCGGGGCAGTATCACCAGCATGGAGAACACGAATCCGATGATCGCCTTGCCCCAGTTGTAGACGTCGATGACCAGCGCCAGAGGATGCGTCCGATGCCATGCGCCGGAGGCATGAGGCGTGCGCGGGTCCGTTTGCTCGCCGGTCATACGTCGTCCTTCGAGGCGAGCACGCGTGCGCTGATCTGCCCGACGATCGCCGTCGCGTCCGCGTTCTCCAGTGCCGGAATCTCATGCTCGCCCACGGCGGTATGCACTTCGACGGCCGTCAGTCCGAAGCGTCTTAGCAGCGGCCCCTGCCTGGTCTCCACATGCTGCACACGGTTGTAGGGGATGGTCGTGGTGTCGCGCAGCAGCCAGCCCCGGTGCAGCATCACGTCATGCTCGCCGATGGAATACCGGCTGAACGCGTAGGAGTATGTCGTACGCAACGGCTGGGTGACGAGGTCCAGCAGCAACAGCGCCGCAGCCGCCGCCAACACGAGGCAGTGCCAGACCGACCACCAGCCCACGACGCGGCAGATTATCGCCGCCGCCGCGCAGCCGGCCAGGCCGACGCCGTCGCGCGACAGGGCCCGCAGCAGCCACACGCGTTTCACCGCGGCCGGCAGACTATGCCAACGGCGTGCGCCGTCCATCGTGGCGTCTTCCGGCAGATCCGCGATGCCGTTCCCCGTCATCGTCATCACCCTCCCGTCGTCATACATAGCGTAGCAGCCGACGACACGGCCGCGCATCGCCGGCCGTTGGTAAGCTGATGGCGATACGACCAACGGAGGAGACGCCCATGGCGCAGCAGATCAAAGCCGTGTTCTTCGACATCGACGGCACCCTGACCAGTTTCACCACCCACGAGGTGCCGCAGTCCACCAAGGACGCCATCGAGGCGCTGAAGGCGAAGGACATCAAGGTGTTCATCGCCACCGGACGCTCGCCCACGCAGATGGGCATCGTCACCGCGCGGCTCGGCATCGACTTCGACGGCTACATGACCATGACCGGCCAGTACTGCTTCGACGACAACGGCTTCCTCAAGACCCACGACATCGACAAGACCGACCTGCGCATCTTCCTCGACTACCTGGCCGCCCATCCCGAGGTCGGCGCGAACTTCGCCGAATCGGACTACGTGTATTTCAACCAGATCACGCCGAAGATCCGCGAACAGTACGCCGGACTCGGCGCCACCGCGCCCTCGCTGGTCATCGACGACCCCGCGCGCACGCTCGAGCACCCCACCTTCCAGTTCTCCGCATTCGTGGATGAGAGCGAAGAGGAGCGGATCGTCGCCATGCTTCCCGGATGCCGGTCGGTGCGCTGGCACCCCTCGTTCTGCGACTTCATCCCCGCCGACGGCGGCAAGCCCGCCGGCATCAAGGCGTTCATGGAACTCTACGGATTCTCTCGCGAGGAGACCATGGCGTTCGGCGACGGAGGCAACGACGCCGACATGCTCGCCTACGCCGGCATAGGCGTGGCCATGGGCTCCGGCGGCGACAAGGCGAAGGCCGCCGCCGACTACATCACCGCCTCCGTGGACGACGACGGCATCCTCAAGGCCCTCAGGCACTTCGACGTGCTGTGACGCCCATGCCGTAAACGACATGGGCGGCTCCCCTCGGAAACGGGGAGCCGCCCATATCTATCATGCGTTCATGCCGCACCGGCCGCGGAGACGGCCCGATGCATCGTCCATCGACGGCATCAGTGCCTGCAGGCCTCGATGTTGTTGCCTTCGGGGTCATGCACGAACGCCGCGTAATACGTCGGACCATAGTTCGGGCGCGGCCCCGGCGCGCCGTTGTCGGTGCCGCCGGCCTCGAGACCGGCCCTGTGGAACGCGGCGATCGCATCCTCGTCGCCGGTGAACGCCACATGCACGGGCGTCACATCGCCGTCCGCCCGGCTCACCCACACGCTCGACCCATCCGCGGCGGCGAACTGCACGGCGCCGGGGAACTCCACGCCCTTCTCATAGCCGAGCGGCGCCAATGCGGCCTCGTAGAACGCCGCCTCCTTCTCGAAATCCTTCGCCTTGATGGTCAGATGGTCGATCATGATGGTTCTCCTTCGTCGTCGATGGAACACTCACATCTCATTCTAGGGGCGAAACGCATGACGGATCCGCACGCCGGCGGCATAATGGGCGAAGACGAACCCGGACGGAACACAGACGGCGATACGGATGAAAGGCGGCGGCATGAGAAAGACGGAAGCCAGGGAACGACCGATACTGCGGTCCAAGGTGTTCCTCTACATCACGGAGTTCTTCTCCGGCATGGCTGTCATGGCGGCCGAGCTCGGCGCATCACGTCTGCTCGCGCCGTACTTCTCCAGCTCCCAGATCGTATGGACCATCATCATCGGCACCATCATGATCGCCCTCGCACTGGGCGCCGTGTTCGGCGGACGATGGGCCGACCGCAACCCCGACCCCGACCGCCTGTACCGGCGCATCCTGATCGCCGCCGTATGGATATCGCTCATCCCGCTGGCCGGAAAATACATCATCCTGCTGGTCTCCGGACTGCTCATCGTCACCGTCTCCACGAACTTCCTGATCATCGCCGCGTTCATCAGCTGCATGCTCATCTTCGTGCCGCCGCTGTTCCTGCTCGGCACCGTCACGCCCGGACTCAACAAATTCGCCACCGACTCGCTCGACGACAACGCGTCCGTGGTCGGCCGGCTCTCCGCCTGCAACACCGTCGGCTCCATACTCGGCACGTTCCTGCCCACGTTCGTCACCATCCCCGCAGCCGGCACGTTCGTGACCTTCCTCATCTTCGCCGGCATGCTGCTCGTGCTGCCCCTGGTCTACTTCATCAGCGCACGGACGCGGCTCGTCGCCTCGGCCGTCTCCGTCGTCGTGTTCGTCGGCAGCGCCATCGTCTCGCCGCTCACCGGATTCGCGTTCTGGGAGAACAAGGCCACCCTCGCCTACGAGGGGGAATCCATCTACAACTACCTGCAGGTCAAGAACCTCGCCGACCGGACCATACTCTCCACCAACGTATTGTTCGGCGTGCAGTCCGTCACCATGAAATCCGACGGGCTCACCGGCATGTACTACGACACCGCGCTCGCGGCCCCCGCGCTCGCCGACCACGCGGACTCGGCGCTGATCCTCGGCATGGGCACCGGCACCTATGCCCGCCAGCTCAAACGCTATTACCCGAAGATGCGCATACAGGGCGTGGAGATCGACGGCGGGATCACCCGATTGGCGGGGGAGTACTTCGACGAGCCGTCCGACATTCCCGTAAGCACCTACGACGGCCGCGCATGGCTCGCCGCCAGCCGGGACAAGTATGACGTCATCATGGTCGACGCGTACCAGGACATCACCATCCCGTTCCAGATGAGCTCCGACGAGTTCTTCTCCATGGTGCGCAGGCATCTCAACCCCGGCGGCGTGATGGTCGTCAACATGAACATGATCTCCGACGGTCAGGGCTCCATCAACGAGGCGTTGCAGACGACGATCGCCAACGTGTTCAACGGAGCGTGCCGCGTGGGCACCACGTATACCGCCGACGTGCCCGGCACCACGAACCGCGAGCTGTTCGCCAAGGCGCCCACCGGGAAGGAGTCGAAGAGGCTCGCCGATCCGGTGACGCCATGCGACGACTCGTGGCGCCGGACCGGCGGCATCGACACGGTCGGCGAGCCGGTGACCAGCACGATGCTGCGCGACACGACGGCCGAATCGCTGGTCGAGACGACGCTGCGACGCACCGGCGACCAGGACCTCGCCGCATACATGGGCGAGGTCGCAGGCCGGATGAAGGCCGTACGCGACCCCTCGCCCGGTTCCGGCGACCAGTCGCTCATCCTCACCGACGACCATGCGCCCGTCGAACTGCTCGGCATGAAGGCCATCGACCAGCTCATCGCCGAACAGGCCGGCCCATACCGCACGATCCTCAGGGAGCAGGGCATCCGGGGACTGCTCAAGGCCGTGCGGTAGCCGCCGACGTCGTGCCGGTTCGACACATGTCATGAGGCCATGCCGCGTCTGCAGGTGCGCCATACCGGCGCGCCACGCCGGTTGCGCGCCGGAAAAACTGTGGTATTATCTTCAAGGCTTGAGTAATCAAGAAAGTGGAGAAATCCCACCTGGAAGCCTTTCATGGCCTCGGGTCCAAGGCATACAGCCTTACGAGACGCATCTCGTATGAGGGAGCGGAAGCTCCCATGGAATTCGTTTGACGGCTCCTCGTGGCCTTCGACATTCCCCAGGCATGTTTTGCATGCGCGCTGTAGTTTCGGACGCAGATAGGATTTCGCCGGGCAATAGGGAATGGAGTCATCATTAGCGCCGAACCACGTATCAACGAAGAGATTCGCGTACCGCAAGTACGCCTGATCGGCCCGAAGGGCGAGCAGGTGGGCGTCATCGCAACCTCGGTCGCGCTGAATCTGGCGCGTGAGGCCAGCCTCGACCTCGTCGAGGTGGCGCCGAACGCCAAGCCGCCGGTGGCCAAGCTTATTGACTACGGCAAGTACAAGTACAACGAGAAGATCAAGGCGCGCGAGGCCCGTCGTAACCAGAGCACCGCCGAGATCAAGGAGATTCGTTTCCGCCTGAAGATCGACGACCATGACTTCGACGTCAAGAAGGGTCATGTGGAGCGCTTCCTCTCCGGCGGCGACAAGGTGAAGGTCACCATCATGCTGCGTGGCCGCGAGCAGTCCCGCCCCATCGGCGGCGTCGAACTGCTGCGTCGCCTTGCCGACGAGGTCTCCGAGCTGGGCACCATCGAATCCCAGCCCCGTCAGGACGGCCGCAACATCATCATGGTGCTGGCCCCGAAGGGCAAGAAGGTGCACACCCAGTCCGAGCAGCGTCGTCGTGGCGCCTCCGCCCGCGCCGAGCGTCAGGCCCGCCAGGCCGCACGCCTGGCCGCCAAGAAGGAGGCACAGGCCGAGGCCGCAGCCGAAGCCAGCGCCGAGCTGAAGAACTCTTCCCCGAAGAACACCACTCATAAGGAGGGCAGCAATGCCGAAGATGAAAAGTAACTCCGCTGCATCCAAGCGCGTCCGCGTCACCGGCACGGGCAAGCTGATGCACGCTGGCAGCTCCATGCGCCACAACCTCGAGCACAAGTCCGCTCGCGTGCGCCGCGCCCTGAAGGCCGACAAGGCCCTCGCCAAGGCCCAGACCGCGAACCTGAAGAACATGCTCAACCACTGATCCGTGGTCTGAACGCATACAAGACGTATTAGAAAGCTGAGGAATACCATATGGCACGTGTAAAGCGCGCAGTCAACGCCCACAAGAAGCGTCGCGTCGTTCTCGAAAGGGCTTCGGGCTACCGCGGCCAGCGCTCCCGCCTGTACCGCAAGGCCAAGGAGCAGCTGCTGCACTCCTTCAACTACAACTTCCGCGACCGCAAGGCTCGCAAGGGTGACTTCCGCAAGCTGTGGATCCAGCGCATCAACGCCGCCGTCCGCGCCGAAGGCATCACCTACAACCGCTTCATCCAGGGCCTGCGCCTCGCCGACATCGACCTGGACCGTCGCGCCCTCGCCGAGATCGCCGTCTCCGATCCCGACACGTTCAAGACCATCGTGGAGGCCGCCAAGGCCGCCCTCCCCGAGGACGTGAACGCTCCGGCCAACGCCTGATAGCGAACCTTTTCGAAAAGGCCGTGGTCCGTACCATCCGTACGGACCACGGCCTTTCTCATTCGCGCATCGAAAACGCGACGACGAGGGGGAGTCGGGTACGATTGCCTGATGTGAACGATATGGATGAGCTCGTCGAACGGTTCCTGGCCTACATCGACGTGGAACGGGGACTGGCGAAGTCCACCATCGCCGCATACCGCTCCGACCTCGGACGATACACGGCCTGGCTGGCGAAGAACGGCGTAGGCGCGCCCGCCGCCATCACCCGCGGCCACGTCGAGGGATTCATCGCATCCCTCGCCGACGAAAGCGCGCGAAGCCGTGCACGCCGCCTCGCGGCCGTGCACGAGCTGCACCGGTTCATCGTGGCCGAGGGCAAGGCGCCGGCCGACGTCTCCGAAGGCGTCAAGGCGCCGAAAAGCCTCGACACCCTGCCCGACGTGCTCACCATCGACGAGGTGAAGGCGCTTCTCGACGCCGCCTCGCCGAAGGGGCCCGACGACGCCGTGGGACTTCGCGACAAGGCGCTGCTCGAATTCATGTACGCCACCGGATGCCGCGTCTCCGAGGCCGTCGGCGCCGACCTCGCCGACCTCGACCTCGAGGCGCGCGTCGCCCGGCTCATGGGCAAGGGATCCAAGCAGCGGCTCGTGCCCATCGGATCCTATGCGTGCGCCGCCCTGCGCGACTATCTCGCCGGCGGCCGCACCTCATTGATGGAACGGGCGAAACAGGGACCGGAGCTGCGGGCGGTGTTCCTCAACAAGCGGGGGCGGCGATTGTCAAGGCAATCCGTATGGGAGATCGTCAAGCTCGCCGGAAGACGCGCCGGCATCACCCGTCCGCTGCATCCGCACACCCTGCGGCATTCATACGCCACGCACCTGATCCAGGGAGGCGCCGACGTACGCAGCGTGCAGGAGCTGCTCGGCCACGCCTCGGTGACCACCACGCAGATCTACACGCATGTGAGCCCCCAGACGCTCATCGAGACGTACCTCACCTCGCATCCGAGGGCGCGATGAAGGCGCGCCGGGCGTCGTCGCGTAACCGAACCACATGTTGTCGAGTAATGCATGATTGATGCACGGCTGTTGTTAGCATGGTGCCTATGCCTACTGATCTGTTGGGGCGCGACTACGAGACCTTTCCCGCGCCAGAAGCTTTGGACCATCACGGACCTGCGACCATCATCGCCATGTGCAACCAGAAGGGCGGCGTAGGCAAGACCACCTCATCCATCAACATCGCCGGCGCGCTGACGAACTTCGGCCGCAAGGTGCTCATCGTGGACTTCGACCCGCAGGGCGCATCCTCCGTCGGGCTCGGCATCAACGCGAACTCCGTGGACAACACCATCTACACGGCGATGTTCAACATGTCGATGGACCCCCATGCCGTTATCCACCACACGCGGTTCCCCGACCTCGACATCATCCCCGCCAACATCGACCTGTCCGCCGCGGAGGTGCAGCTCGTCACCGAGGTCGGTCGCGAACAGGTGCTCGCCGGCGTGCTGCGTCCGCTGCGCGACGAATACGACGTCATCATCATCGACTGCCAGCCCTCCCTGGGCCTGCTCACCGTGAACGCGCTGACCGCCGCGGACGGCGTCATCATCCCCGTCGCCGCCGAGTTCTTCGCGCTGCGCGGCGTGGCGCTGCTCATGCAGTCCATCGAGAAGGTCAAGAGCCGCATCAACCCCGGGCTCGAGGTCTACGGCGTATTGGTGACCATGTACACGCGCACCCTGCATTCCGAAGAGGTACTCGACCGCATCTACGAGGCCTTCCAGGACAAGGTGTTCCACACGGTCATCACCCGTTCCATCAAACTGCCCGACGCCACCATCGCCGCCGCGCCCATCACCATGTACGCGCCGCAGCACAAGACCGCCAAGGAATATCGCGAGGTGGCCCGCGAGCTCGTCGCCCGTGGTGTCGTCGCCTGAGCGCATGCCCGTCCCGGATTCCGAGACCGCCGTCGAGGCGTCGCCGGGCGGGTTCACCGTCGAGCTCGAGGCGTATCAGGGCCCGTTCGACGTCCTCCTCGGCCTCCTGGCCAACAAGCGCCTCGAACTGACCGAGGTGTCGCTCTCCGCCATCACCGAGGAGTTCCTGCATCATCTCGATGCCCTGGACTTCGAGCGCAACATGGACGAGGCCAGCGCATTCATCGACGTGGCCTCGGTGCTCATCGAGGCGAAAAGTGCGGCGCTGCTGCCGTCGGACGATGACGGCGAGCCGGACGGTCACGGCATGGATGCGCTGCGTGAACGCGACCTGCTGTTCGCCAGACTGCTGCAGTATCGCGCGTTCAAGCAGGCCGGCGAGGACTTCCGCCGGCGTTTCGCCGACAACGCCGGCCGCATGCCCCATCCGGGCGGCGCCGCCGACGTCGTCGCCGAACCGCCGGAACTCGTCTGGACCGTCACGCCCGAACAGCTCGCAGGACTGGCGGCGCATGCCCTGGCCAATGCGCCCGCAAGCGAGGTGTCGCTGCATCAGCTGCATGTGCCGCTGGTCGACCTGCGACAGCAGGCGGCGATCGTGCGCACCCGTCTCCGCTCGCTGCCCGTCGGCGAATCGCTCACCTTTGCCGAACTCACCGCCGATGCCGAGACCCGTCTGCAGATCGCGGCGAGGTTCCTCGCGCTGCTGGCGTTCTTCAAACACGGCGTCGTACAGTTCCGACAGGACGAGCCGTATGCCGCACTGCACCTGCGCTGGGCCGACCACGACGGGTCGCGGCACGATGCCGCGATCGACGACATCGCATTGATCGACGAGGGGGATTTCGCCTGATGGCCAATACCGCAGAACACCACACCGAACGACTCGACCCCGCCGGATTCCCCGGCGGACTGGGCGCATGCCTGGAGGCGATCCTCATGGTGGCCGACCATCCATGCGGCGCCGACGAACTGGCCCGGGTGCTCGCCGCGGATGTGGAATCCATCGAACACGCCCTGAAGTCCCTGCAGGACCGCTACGACGACGAAACGACCCCGCACGGCTTCGAACTCCGCCACACCGCACGAGGCTGGCAGTTCGCCAGCCGAAGGGAATTCGAGCCGGTGGTGACGGCCTACCTCGGCGGAGGACAGACGGCGAGACTCTCGCAGGCCGCGCTGGAGACGCTGGCCATCGTCGCCTACCAGCAGCCGGTCACGCGCGCGCAGGTGGCCGCGATCCGCGGCGTGAACTCCGACGGCGTCATCCGGTCCCTCGCCATGAGGGAGCTCATCGCCGAACGCGGCGTGGACGACGAGACCCATGCGGCGCTGCTGGTCACCAGCGACCTGTTCCTCGAACACATGGGACTGCGCAGCCTCGACGAGCTGCCCTCATTGGCGCCGTTCCTCCCCGGCTCGGCCGACGAGGCGGCGCAGTAGCCGAATCCGTCCCGTTCCCCGACGTGCCCCGCCGCATCTTCCGGCAGGTCCGCTGTCAAGGAATACGGCTATCATTGGTGCGGTTTGTGTATTTCAGGGATAAAGACAGAACCAGTTTTTCCGAAATAATCCATTCGAGACGCAAATAGACAGTCAACTAAGAGAGGTTTTCGATGGCGGTACGCGGTGATATCCGTAATGTGGCGATTGTGGCTCACGTCGACCACGGCAAGACCACACTGGTGAACGCAATGCTCCAGCAGTCCCACGTGTTCAACGAACGCGAGGAAGTCCCGGATCGCGTGATGGACTCCAACGATCTGGAACGCGAGAAGGGCATCACCATTCTCGCCAAGAACACGGCCGTGGAGTACACCGGCCCGCTGGCCGCCAAGTACGGCCATCCCGAAGGCATCACCCTCAACATCATCGACACCCCCGGCCACGCCGACTTCGGCGGCGAGGTGGAGCGCGGCATCTCCATGGTCGACGGCGTCGTCCTGCTCGTGGACGCCTCCGAGGGCCCGCTGCCGCAGACCCGCTTCGTGCTGCGCAAGGCCCTCGAGGCCAAGCTGCCGGTCATCCTGTGCGTGAACAAGGTGGACCGCCCCGACGCCCGTATCGAAGAGGTCGTCGGCGAGACCTCCGACCTGCTGCTCGGCCTCGCCGACGACGTGCAGCACGAGGGTATCGACCTCGATCTCGACCAGCTGCTCGAAATGCCGGTGATCTACTGCGCCGCCAAGGCCGGCTACGCCTCCACCGACCAGCCCGCCGACGGCGGTCTGCCCGACAACGACAACCTCGAGCCGCTGTTCGAAGCCATCATCTCCAACATCCCCGCCCCCGAATACGAGGAAGGCGCCCCGCTGCAGGCGCATGTGGCCAACATCGACTCCTCCGACTTCCTCGGCCGACTCGGTCTGGTCCGCATCTACAACGGCACCCTGAAGAAGGGCGCCACCTACGGCCTGTCCCGTGTGGACGGCTCCATCGAGAACTTCCGCGTCTCCGAGCTGCTGCGCACCCAGGGCCTCGACCGCCAGCCGGTCGAGGAGGCGGGCCCCGGCGACATCGTGGCCGTCGCCGGCGTGAACGACATCATGATCGGCGAGACCATCGTCGACCCCAACGACCCGAAGCCGCTGCCGCTCATCCACGTGGACGACCCGGCCATCTCCATGACCTTCGGCGTCAACGACTCGCCGCTGGCCGGCACCGAAGGCAAGGACCACAAGCTCACCGCCCGCATGATCAAGGACCGCCTCGACCGCGAGCTCATCGGCAACGTGTCCATCAAGGTGCTGCCCACCGAGCGTCCGGACGCCTGGGAGGTCCAGGGTCGTGGCGAGCTGGCGCTGGCCGTGCTCGCCGAGCAGATGCGCCGCGAAGGCTACGAGCTGACCGTCGGCCGTCCGCAGGTGGTCACCAAGACCATCGACGGCAAGGTCAACGAGCCGATGGAGAACACCACCATCGACGTGCCCGAGGAATACATGGGCGCCGTCACCCAGCTCATGGCCGACCGCAAGGGCCGCATGGACAACATGACCAACCACGGCTCCGGCTGGGTGCGTCTGCAGTTCACCGTGCCGTCCCGCGGCCTCATCGGATTCCGCACCGCGCTGCTGAGCGCCACCCGCGGCACCGGCATCGCATCCTCCATCTCCGCCGGATATGCCCCGTGGGCCGGCGAGATCACCATCCGCCAGAACGGCTCCATGGTCTCCGACCGTCAGGGCGTCGCCACCCCGTATGCCATGCAGCGTCTGCAGGCCCGCGGCAACTTCTTCGTCGAACCGCAGTCCCCGGTGTATGAGGGCCAGGTCGTCGGCATCAACAACAAGCCCGATGAGCTCGACGTGAACATCACGCTGGCCAAGCACATGACCAACATGCGCTCCGCCACCGCCGACGTGCTCGAGACCCTCACCCCGCCGATCAAGATGAGCCTCGAGGAGTCCCTGGACTTCGCCAACGAGGACGAGTGCGTCGAGGTCACCCCCGAATCCATCCGCGTGCGCAAGATCATCCTCAGCCGCGACGAATGGTACAAGTGGCGTGCCAAGCAGCGTCGTCAGAACAACAACAAGTAGTTGTTCTGACGACCGTCGACGGCCTTGGCGGCCGCCTCCCTTCACCTACGGGGAGCCCTGATGGGCTCCCCGCTTGACGGTTCAGCAGAACAACAACAAGTAGTTGTTCCGACGACCGTCGACGGCCTTGGCGGGGCGTCGGCGGTCGCAACATCGCGCCATACTGGAACGTATGGCTCAGCGAACGATGAAACGAACTCCACGGCAGCGATCCGACGACACCATGCGACGGATGCCGTGGAGTTTTCGTTTGCCCATGTGGGCGCGCCTGTTCGTCTGCGTCCTCTCCGGCTTCATCGTCGGCCTCGTCGGTTCGGCGGCCCATCGCATGGGCGTGCCGTGGAACATCCCCTACGGTCTTGTGCTCTCGCTGCTGCTGGTCGGCATATCCGCGTGGTCGGCGCGAGCACGCTGCGACGGTCTCGGCGTGGGCTTCCATCTCATCGCCTCCGGCGCGGCGGCCATGCTCATCGCCTCCCATGCATCGAACTCCAGGGCGCTCATCATCTTCGGATACACGTCCGACGCCTATTCCCCGATCATGCAGAAGGCCGGCATCATCTGGCTGCTCGGCATGGTCGCCGTGCAGGTGCTCGTGCTGGTCATGCCCCGGCAATGGTGCCATGTGCCACCGCGCGAACGCTACCCGCATGAGTCCACGCACTGAAACGAGCCTCTCGTCTCGCCGCGCTCCCGCCTATGGTGGATAGACACCCATCGTCTCCGCGGCGACGCTCATCGATTCGGGAAAGGACCGGCATGGCCACAACGCTGCATTATCTCGGCCCAAGAGGGTCGTTCACCCATCAGGCCGCCATGGAGGCGTCCCGGCTCATCGACGGCGCGGGGGAGTGCGTCGCCGAACCGAACGTCGCCGCCATCTTCGACGCCGTGCGCAACCATGAGGGCTGGGGCGTCATCGCCTGGGAGAACAACGTCGAAGGCTACGTCGTGCCGAACCTCGATGCGCTCATCGACGCGGACGACATCGCCGGATTCGCACGCGTGGGGATGGGCATCGCCTTCGACGCCCTCGTCAGACCGAACCATACGGAACTCACCACCATATGCGCGCATCCGCATGGGCTGGCGCAATGCGCGGGATTCATCGCCGAACAGGGGCTCGCGGTCCGGCCGACGGCGTCCAACGCCGCGGCATGCCGTGACATCGCCGATGACCAGATCGCGCTCGCGCCGTCCGTCTGCGCCGACATCTACGGCCTCGACGTGCTGTCTCATGCCGTGCAGGACTTCGACGGCGGACGCACCGAGTTCCTCGTTCTCGCGCCCCGCGACGAGGTGAGGCGCCAGCTCGCATCCATACGATCCGACGATCGGGACTTCGAATCCATCGTGGCGTTCATCCTGCTCAACACCGGCCCCGGCGTACTCGCCAACCTGCTCGACATATTGCGATACGCCGGTCTCAACATGACCAGCTTCATCTCGAGGCCCATCAAGGGCAACGACGGCACCTACAGCTTCATCGCCACGTTCGACGCCGCCCCATGGCAGCCGCAGTTCAAGGCCGCGCTCGGACAGGTGCTCGCCCACGGCGACTGGGTCAAGACCCTGGCCGTCTATCCCCGGAGGGAGAGGCCCAGTCCGCCCGTCAGCGCGTGGATGCTCCCGCAGGGCGGCATCCATCTCGACGACACGACGACCGGCCGGAACAACGGCCCCGAGACCGATAGGGAACTGCTGTGGAAATGAACGACATGAACGAAAACGGCGGACTGCCGCAGGCCGCCACCATCGCCATCGCCGGACTCGGCCTGATCGGTGGCTCCCTGGCACGCCGCCTCGTCGCCGACGGGCGCCGCGTCGTGGCATGGAACCATCGTCCGCACCCGTACGAGCAGGCGCGGGCCGCCGGCATCGAATGCATGGACCGCATCGAGGACCTCGCCCTCGCCAAGCCGGACGTCCTCGTGCTGTGCACCCCGCTGAAGGCCATGCCGCAGGCCTTGGCGAGTCTCGCTCCGGTGCTCGGCCCCCATACGACGCTCACCGATGTCGGCAGCGTCAAGGGACAGGTGCGCGACGAGGTCAAGGCCGCCGGACTGGCCGACCGCTACGTCGGCGCCCACCCCATGGCCGGCAGCGAGTTCTCTGGATACGGCGCCTCCAGCCCCGACCTCTACGACGACGCGCTCTGGGCCGTCACCGTGGACGGCCACACCGACTACGACCGCTTCCTCATCGTCGCCGACATGATCTGCAACGGCGTCGGCAACCGCATCATCGTGCTGGACGACGACACCCACGACCGCGCGGCCGCCATGATCTCGCACATGCCGCACGTGGTCGCCACCGCGCTCGCCAACGAACTGACCGCCATGCCCGAACGCAACATCGCGCAGGCGCTCGCCGCCGGCTGCTGGCGCGACATGACGCGCGTGGCGCTCACCGATCCCGACCGCACCCGCGCCATGGTGGAGGAGGACGCCGCGAACGTGGCCGAACTGCTGCGCCATATGAGCCGACGTCTCGCCGGCATGGCCGACCTGCTTGAGAGTGAGGCCACCGCGGCGAGCGACGCGACGGCCGAATCCAGTCGTGAATCCATCCGCGGGTTCTTCTCCGTCGCGCAGCCCTACCGGGAATTCAAAGCCTGGCAGCGTTCCGGTGACGTCGACTACGACGAGGTATCGCTGTCGATCGATGCCGGCAATTGGCGCGCCGACCTGCTGGAATCCGCGAAGCGGGGCGAGCACATCATCCGCCTCGCCGGCCGTCACGGCTTCGTGGCGCAGGTGCGCACGGCGCTGTAGCCGTCCCTCTCCGCTTCGGAATCAGGGCGGGACCTACCGGGAGACGTCATCCGACAGCGCCGCGTCGAGCGGTCTGTCGGATGCGATCTTCTTCGCCCGTTCGATGAGCATGGCCATGTCCTCCGGCGATTCGTCGCAGCCGCGTCGCAGCCACATCCAGATGGCCGAGGTCAGGGCCGAGGCCATCATCTCCTTGCCGTACATGACGGGGATGCCGTCCGCCTCCAGCCGTATCCCCGATTTCTCCGTTTCGACCACCAGCAGGTCGGCGATCAGCTCCTTCGTCTTGGTGTAGAGCTCCATGTCGGAGCCGCTGTGCGATATGGCGTCGAAGAAATCGAAATCCCCCTTGATATAGCGCAGTCCGCCGAGAATGGCCTCATACGGGATGAACTCCTGCCCCGGCTGACGCTGCGATCTGAGGATGATGTCGGCCAGATCGCCCACGGCGTTGGCCATGAGCTGCTGTAGCAAATCGAACTTGTCGGTGTAATGCGTGTAGAACGTGCCGCGGTTGATCTGCGCCTCGCGGGCGATGTCGCTCACCGTGGTGGCGTCGAATCCCTTCTTCCGGGTCAGGGTGATGAACGCCTGCTTGACCGCCGCCTCGGTCCGCGTATTCCTGCGCTGTGCCATGTCGTCTCCTTGCCGATGGGCGTCGCGATGATTGTCCCGTCGGCAACATCTTACAGCATCAACACGTTGTGCAAATAAGGAATCAGGCTCGGTGTCCGGCGCGCAGTCGTTCGATGTTCGTCGGGCGTTCGGGGACCGGCTTGAACCGAACGATGTCGGCCGCCTTGATGTCGACCAGCTGGGCCGGACGGCGCCCGTTCGCGGATTCGTCGCGCAGCAGGCTCAGCGTCACCCCGTCCCATGCCGTCACATGGCCGACGAAATCGCGGTACTGCTCGCGTCCCTCTTCGTTCGTTCCTGCCGTCGTACGGACCACGAGCCGGGCCCCGACTGGAATATGGACAATGGTCATGCCCCGAGTCTATGGCTGACGTCTCGGGTCGGATTCTTCCATTCCTGTGATTTGCATCACATTTAACGTTTGCCTTTGGGGTGGTAGAGGTGTGTCGGGACAAACAAGGGTAGCGTGAGAGGTGGCGGGAAGCTCACTGCCCTCGATACCGCGATACGCGTATGAGGAACCAAGAACGACGAAGGGCCTCTTCGCCGGCGATGACGCCGGGAAGAGGCCGGGGCGCGAATGATTCCGCGTCTATGATCCGGACGTCGTTCCGATCACCAGATGCCGATGATCTTCCACCAACCCATGCCGACCGTGAGCCAGACGGCCACCGAGACGATGCCGCACAGGAAACCGATCTTCAGGAACTCGGGCGTCTTCACGTAGCCGGCGCCGTAGATCAGGGCGGCCGGGCCGGAGGCGTAGTGCGTCATCGCGCCGATCAGGCCGGTGGTGCAGCCGAGCATGAGTGCGGAGGCGGCCGGGGGAGCGCCGGCGGCGACGGCCACGCCGAGGAACAGCGTGTACAGGGCCACCGCCTGGGCGAGTTCGGCGGCGAACAGGTAATGCATGAGGAAGTAGCAGACCGTGAGCAGCGCCAGCACCGCCATCCACGGCAGGCCGTCCGTGGCCTGCGCGATGATCTCGCCGGCCCATTCGGCCACGCCGAGCTTATTGATCGGGGTGGCCATGCCGACCAGCACGCCGAAGAAGATGAGCGTGGACCAGGCGGAGGTGTTGGCCGCCATGTCCTTCCACGTGATGATGCCGGAGACGAGCAGCACGGCCACGCCGAGGAACGCGACGGTGGTGGCGCTGATGCCGGTCATCGAACCGGTGGCCCACAGCACCAGCATGACGACGAACGTGGCGGCCATGATCCACTCCTTGACGCTCAGGCGTCCCAGCTCCTTGAGCTCCTTGCGGGCGTCGCTCTGCGCGGACGGCACATGCTTGATGGTCGGCGGATACACCTTGTAGACCAGCGCCGGGATGATGAGCAGGCACAGCACGCCGGGGACGATGCCGGCGAGCGCCCACGTGCCCCATCCGATGGTGACGTCCGAGTCGGCGGCGAGCTGGGCGACGACGGGGCCGGCGGCCATGGCGGTGATGAACATGGCGGAGGTGATGGCGTTGACGTTGTTGGCGGTGATGGCGAGGTAGGCGCCGATGCGGCGACGGGATTCGTCGGATTCCGGCGTGGACTTCTGCACGTCGCTGATGGACGTGATGATGGGGAAGAGGATGCCGCCGAGGCGCGCCGTGTTCGACGGGGTGGCGGGGGCGAGCAGCAGGTCGGCGGCGGACAGGCCGTAGGATATGCCGAGCGTGGACTTGCCGAGCAGGCTGATGAACACCAGGGCGATGCGGCGACCGAGTCCGGTCTTGACGAAGCCCTGGGCGATGAAGAACGCGGCGACGATGAGCCAGATGGATGCGCTGCCGAGCCCGGCGAACGCCTCGGTCTTCGGGTCCATGGCGCCGGTGAGCATGGCGATGGTCAGGCCGATGATGGCGACTGCCGATGTGGGCAATGGCTGGAGGATGAGGCCGAGGATGGTGCCGAGGAAGATGGCGAGCATGTGCATGGCCCTGGGCTCGAGGCCGCCGGGCGGCGGCACCATATAGATGGCGACGGTGACGGCCACGCAGACCGCGGCCTTGATGAGCTGGCTGGTTCGTTGCCTGGTTGTCTGCGTCATGATGCTCCTTCGTGCGGCGTTGCGTTTGGGTGGGACCGCGGATGGCGTCGTCGTCATCGTGCGGATCCAATGTGATGCAATCGAGCGTAGGGAAACTGTGACGTGGTTCACAAATAAGCATCGTCTATATGGGGTGGACTCGCCGTTGGTCATGGCTATGAACGTTGATATTTCAGGCGTGTCGTACATATAAGCGTTGTTTATTTGTAGGGTGCGCGCCGTCTTCCTAGGTTGGTAGACATCAGCCGGGCAGCGAGGCCCGGACGTCGGCGGAAGCCGGCGGGAAGTCGAGACTAAGGACGGTAATCATGACCGGAATGGAAACGCTGAGGAACCCCTTCGCCAACAAGGGCGCCGCCTTCACCGCCGCGGAGCGCATCGCCAACGACGTGGACGGTCTGCTGCCCGCCGCCGTGCGCACGCTCGACGCACAGGAAAAGGTGATGCACGCCCGCTTCTCCGCCATCGACGGCGACCTCAACAAGCGGCTGTACCTGATGGGCGTGGCCCGCGAAAACCGTGCGCTGTTCTACCACGGCATGGCCCGTCACCTGACCGAATACATGCCGATCGTATACGCGCCGACCGTCGCCCAGTCCATCCAGCAGTACGACAGGTACTATCTCGGCAGCGACGTGGCCTACGTGTCCATCGAGCATCCCGAACGCATCAAGGACGCGCTGCGCCAGTACGCCCAGGGCCGCGACATCGACCTCATCGTGGCCACCGACGGCGAAGGCATCCTCGGCATCGGCGACTGGGGTGCGCAGGGCGCGGAGATCCTCACCGGCAAGCTCGCCGTCTACACGGCCGCCGCCGGCATCGACCCCTCGCGCGTGCTGCCCGTCATGATCGACGTGGGCACCAACCGCAAGGAACTGCTCGAGAACCCCGACTACGTGGGCAACCGGTTCCCCCGCGTGCGAGGCGAACGCTACGACGCGTTCATCGACGCGTTCGTGCACGACAGCCTCGAACTCTACCCGGACGCCCTGCTGCACTGGGAGGACTTCGGCCGCCCCACCGCCGCGCCGATCCTCGAACGCTACCGTCGTGACGTACTCACCCTCAACGACGACATCCAGGGCACCGGCGTGACCGTGCTCGCCGCACTCGTCGCCGCCCGCAGGATCGCCGGCACCGGCTACGAGGACACGCGCATCCTCGTGTTCGGCGCGGGCACCGCCGGCGTCGGCATCGCCGACCAGCTCGTCGACGACATGGTCATGAACGGCGGCATGGACCGCGCCCAGGCCATGGCGCAGGTCGCCCTCGTCGACCGCTACGGCCTCGTGCTCGAAGGCCAGGAGAATCTCACCGAAGGCCAGCGCAAGTACGCGCACGACCCGGCCGAATTCGCCGACGTGGCCGACACCACCGACCTCGCCCAGGTCGTCGACGCGTTCAGGCCGTCCGTGCTCATCGGCACCTCCACCCGCCCCGGCGCCTTCGACGAACGCGTCGTCACCGCCATGGCCAGCCACGTGGAGCGCCCGCTCATCTGCCCGATCTCCAACCCGACCGAACTCGCCGAGGCCAAGGCCGCCGACGTGATTCGCTGGACCGACGGCAAGGCGTTCGTCATCACCGGCACGCCATCCGCCCCCGTGGAATACAACGGCGTCACCTACCACATCGGCCAGGGCAACAACGCGCTCATGTACCCGGGCCTGTGCTTCGGCGCCATCGTCGGCAAGGCGCGCCTCATCAGCGACCGCATGCTGCTCGCCGGCGCCCACGCCATCTCCGACATGATCGACGTGGACCAGCCGGGCGCCGCCGTACTGCCGCCGGTCAGCCGCCTCACCGAGATCTCCCGAAGGGTCGCCACCGCCGTGGCCGAACAGGCCATCGCCGAAGGTCTCAACCGCGAACCCGTGCCCGATGTGCCCGCCGCCGTCGACGCCGCCACCTGGCACCCCGAGGACTGAGGTCGGTTCCTCGAACACCCCGCGTACAATGACACACACCAATGTCGTCGTACGCGGGGGAGGCAATGTGGCGTCGATAGAGAACATACGCGACCTCGAACTGTTCCAGCTCGTCGCCGAACTCGGCAGCTTCACCGACGCCGCCTCCGCGGCCGGAGTCTCCCAGCCCACCGTCTCACAGGCGGTCAAACGCCTCGAATCCCGACTCGGCGCCACCCTGCTGCAACGTCAGCGTTTCGGCGCCGGCGGAGGCCTCAGCCTCACCGCCGAAGGCCTTATCGTCGTCCGCCATACCGCCGCCATACTCGGCGAGCTCGACGCGCTCGCCGACGACCTCGACGCCGCGCACGCGCCCGACGTCTACACCGTGGGGCTGCCGCCCATCATCTCCGCCTATCTGCTCGGCGACGCCTCCATCGACATGCTTGCCGACCGGCTGCACGGCCGCATATCCGTGCAGTCGGTCGGCTCCAAACGGCTCATGGAGCAGATCGAACGCCACGACGTGGACTTCGGCGCCGTGGCCACCATCGACGACCGTCCCGACATCGGCGGCATCCAATCGTTCAAGATCGCGTCCTTCCCCTTCGAACTCGTCCATTCGACCGCCAACCCGCCCGACGCGCTCAAAGGACGTCACGACTTCGACTTCGCCGACGAGACGCTGTTCCGGGGCCTGCGGTTCGTCACTCTCGGCGACGACTTCGTGCATTCCAAGGCGGTCGCGGAGTTCCTCCGCTCGCGCATCGACGTCACCCAGCTCATCGAAGTCGCCGACGTCAACACCATGAAGGCCATCATCGCCTCCGGTCTTGCCGTCGGCCTCATGGCCTCCGTCGCCGTCGGGAACGACGACCGTCTCGCAACCCTGCCCGTGACCGGCGTGGAACTGCCCACATTCGACGTCTACGTGTTCAACGACGAGACCCGCGACGCCGCAGGCCAGAACGGCGGCCGCGCAGACGGGGCCCGGGCGTTCCTCGACGTCATCGGCCGCACCCTCGCCAACGGAGCCAATGACTGACGGAGCCAATGACTGACCGACGCGCGCCCGCCGCATGACGACGCTCATACGGTCCGCGCATGGACGACCATGCACAACGAACATTCGTATGGTCCGTGATTCCGTGGTAAGTGTTGAACCATGGCATTCGAATCATTCAGGAAGAAATACGACCAGCTCATGAACGACAAGCAGCCGCTCGGCGAGACCGACCCCGAATTCGTGGAGATGTTCAGCCGGTTCGCCTACGACGAAGTGGTGAACGATCCAGGCGCGGCACATCCCGACCTCGACGACCGCACCCGCTCCATGGCCATCCTCGCCGCGCTGCTCGGTTGCCAGGGACTCGACGAATACCGGCTTATGCTCCCCGCCGCGCTGAAGGCCGGCGTCACCCCGGTCGAAATCAAGGAGATCGTCTACCAGGCGACCGCCTACCTCGGCATCGGACGAGTCATGGGCTTCCTCAACGCCACCAACGACGTGTTCCTCGAGGAAAAGATACCCCTGCCGGTCGAGCAGCAGGGCACCACCGGCCCCGGCACCCGCATGGAGGCCGGCGAACGCGCACAGATCGAAATCTTCGGCGAACACATGCGCGGATTCGCCGACGCCGGTCCGGAGGAGACCCGCCACATCCATCGCTGGCTCGTCGGCAACTGCTTCGGCGACTACTACACGCGCGGCGGTCTCGACGCGCGCCGACGCGAGATAATCACGCTGTGCTTCCTGGCCGCGCAGGGAGGATGTGAGTCCCAGCTCGTCGCCCATGCGAAGGGGAACATGAACGTGGGCAACGAGAAGGCGTTCCTCATCGCCGTCGTCTCCCAGACCATGCCCTACATCGGCTACCCGCGCACGCTCAACGCCCTGAGCTGCATCGACAAGGCCGCCGAATAATCGCCCGGTCGCATATCGGTCGATGACATGGCGGGGCCGCCGGATGATCGTGACGAATCCGGCGGCCCCGCCATGCATCAGATACATATGGCCTATGACGTCCTAACGACGTTCCTCCTCCTCGTATTTGGCGAAGAGCGCGTCGGCGAGGGCGTCGAGTTCCTCGTCCGTGTAGTCTCGGTCCACATCAAGCACGACGTCCGCATCGTCCCCGTCGTCGGCCGTCACGGCTTCGTCCGTGCCCGATCCGCTTGAGAAGACGGGGGATTCCGCGTCGTCGCCGTCATCGTCGGACGTGGTGCCGTCGGTGACGTTATCGTCATCGTCGTCTCCGTCGTTGTCGTCATACATGCCGATGAGCGTGCCGAAGACACCGGGAATGCAATCGGCGACCTCGCCCGCCACGATCGGATGGCCCAGTGTGCCGTCCAGTACGCTTCCGGGTTCGATACGCCGCGGCTGCATGGCATGGAAGAACTCCAACGGGCTTGCGCCGTCATACACCACCGGCGGGCACGACCCGCGCTGGAACGACTCGGACGCCATGCCGGCGGCGAGGCCATGGATGTAGGAGCCGACCGCGGCGAACACGGCCATCTGGTCCGGCAGCCTGACCAGCGTCTCCGCGTTCTGCGCCAGCACGGCGCCGATGACGCCGGCCAGCACGTCGCCGGCGCCGGCAGTGGCCAGCCATGCCGGCCCAGACCCCGAAACGAACACATGCGGATTGCCGTCGCCGTCGTCGCCGACCACCACGGTGACCGCTCCCTTGAGCAGCACCGTCGCACCGGTGAGCTCCCATGCGCGCGTCGCCCAGTTCAGCGGCTCGGCGAGCACGTCCTGCACGCTCACATCCTCGTCGCGTTCGCTGAGCAGCCGGGCGAGCTCGCCGGCATGCGGGGTGATGAGAACCTGCGGCACGCAACTCTCCGGCAGCAGGTCGAGCGCGCCCGCATCCACGACCACCGGCGGCAGATCCTCGCTGCCGTCCTCCTCGGACGAATAATGCGCCAGCAACGCGGCGATGCGCCTACGCTGCGCATCCATATCACCCTCATCGGGACCGGACGGAACGCCGGAGCCGACCACCCACGACTGCACATGCCCCTTGCCCATCACGGCCTCCGGCACACGGGACAGCACCATATCCTGTGCGATCCGCGGGCCGACATAGCGAATCATGCCCACATTCGACAGCGCGGCCGCACGCGACGACAGCACGGCCGCCCCCGGATACTCGTCCGAACCGGTGACCAACCCCACCACGCCACGCGAATACTTCGAATCGTTCACATGCGGCAGACGAATCGACTGCGCCGCCGTACGCTGGGTCACGTTCTCCACCGCCGGCAGGAACGGCTCGGTGTCGAACCCGAAGTCCACCAGCACCTGCTGGCCGCACACATACGTCGCCGGCGGCAGCAGGTCGCACGGCTTGAGCGCACCGAACGTAATGGTCGCATCCGCCGGAATATACGGTCCGGGAAGCGTGCCGTCATCGATGCCCACGCCGGATGGTGCGTCGACGGCCAGCACGAGCGGGAATCCATCATGCCCCGCACCGCACGGCGTGGCGATGACATCGGGCAGCTGCCCATGCTCGCCGAGCGCCGCCGCGACCTGCGCGGGAATGCCGCGAAGCGCGCCATGCAGCCCGATACCCGTCATCGCATCGATGACCAGATGCGAGCTCTCCGCCGCCGAAACGGCCTCCTCGAACAGATCGGAGGCCTCCTGCGCATCCTGGGGTCCGTCCACACCGGGAATCTCCGCATCGGAATCCAGCACGATGACCTCGCCGCCCACGGCGCGGAACGCGGCAAAACCCTCCTCATGCAACGAACGCCCCACGGCCACGACGGTCACATCCACGCCGTCGGCGGCAAGTTCGGCCGCCGCGAACAGCCCGTCGCCTCCATTGTCGCCGCCTCCGGCGAGCAGGGTGATGCGCGCGGTATCGGGGGAGACATGGGCGCGGGCCATCATCACGCGCGCGGTCATCGCAGTCGCCGAGGCGGCCATGCGCATCAGCGGCACGCCATCCTCCAACAGGGGCCGTTCCATCGCGCGCACGTCATCGGACGCGAACGCCACGGACCTGAACTCGTCCTCCAGCTCGGCGTCGTCATCGAACAGCATCGACATCATCGTTACCCAGCTTTCCCGCCGGCCCGTCCGGTGCCTTTCACCATCGCCGGCTGCCACACCATTGTCTCTCGATCCGGGGAAAAAACCTGAAGATACGCCGCACGTCGCCTGAATGTCGTCATTCCGTTCCGGACTGGCGTGCGGCGGGGCCGTCGGCTAGGGTGGGGGAAGCCCGACGAAACAGGAAGGACTGCCAATGACATCGCAAGCCGTGCTCAGGGCCATGCGAACCGAGGACATGCCGAAGATCGAGGACATCGTAAGACGCACCTGGAACTACGACGGCCTGGTGTCGCCTCGCACCGCCGAACTGCTCGCCCGCATCGACGCATGCAACTGCCTCTCCCGACGCACGTTCATGCGCGTGGCCGACATCGACGGCGACGTCGCCGGGCTCATCGTCGTCAACGACCGACGCAACCCCCGCCGGGACCTTCGCCTGACCTTCCGCCAGATCGCCTCATATGCTGCGCTCGCCACCAGCCGCGACGGCAGGGAGGGACTGGCCATGTTCCACGAATACATGCGGACCGACCGCGAGCTGAGCCGGGACGCCAGAACCCAGGGCATGAGCTACGACGGCGAGATCGTGCTGTTCATCGTCAACGACAGGTACCGCGGCCATGGCGTCGGACGCAGGCTGTTCGACGCGGCGCTCGAGCACATGGACGACGCCGGCATCGGGGATTTCTTCCTCTACACCGACACCACCTGCGATTTCGGGTTCTACGACCACCGGGGGCTCACCCGCCGATGCGAGCGTCACGCCTCCTATACACTCGCCGGCAAACGGTTCGACGAGGACATGTACATCTACGACGGCATCATCGGTCGTTTGAAGTCATGACCGCAGGTTCGCCGGGCAGCATATAGTGGTCCCGAATGAACCACGGGCAGGCGGCGGACGAATCTCAGGCGATGCGCGCCAGGCGGACGCCTGCCCACGAACGGGGAAGGGAAGAGACATGAACGTCATGCACAAGACGGTGGCGATGCTCGAGGCATGGTGGGCGAAGCATCATGTGCATCTCGCGCCGGAACCGGAAGGCGAGCGCGCCGGACTGGTCGGCGAACGATACGCCGCAGACGGCTCCGCCCGCCCGTTCACGCTCGTGGCCGTGGGCGACTCCATGGTCGCCGGCTGCGGCGTCGACGACCAGTCCGATGGCCTGATCCCCGATCTGGCGCGCGGCATCGCCGACGTGCTGGAACGGCCGGTGCATTGGAGCACGCACGGCAGGCTCGGCGCCACCATGCGACGCGTGCGCTACCGTCTGCTGCCCGAGGTCGATGAGAAACCGGACCTGCTGGTGCTGTGCGCAGGCTCGAACGACATCATGGCCCGGCGCAGCGTCGGGGAATGGTCCGAGGACCTCTCCGCAACGCTCGACGAGGCCAAGGCCCTGGCCGACGACATCGTCGTCTACAGCTGCGGACAGCTGTACAACAGCCCCTCGCTCGGCGCCACGCTGCGACGATACCTCGAAGGCCGCATCGACGAGCAGACCGAGGCCAGCCGCCGCATCTGCGCCGAGCGCGGCGTCACCTACCTCGACATGACGCATGAGGACGTGAAGGCCGACGACGCGCAGTTCTACGCCTCCGACCACTTCCATCCCGGCAGGTTCGGCTATCGCTACATGGCCGACCGCAGCGTCGAGCTCCTACGCGACCATCTGCTGTCCATCAAAGACTGAGAACCGGGGCGGCGGAGCCGGCCTCGCCGCCCCGCCGCATCATACGGCGTAGCTGATGGTCAGCGGCGCATGATCCGACCATCGCGCCTCATAGGTCGGCGCCTTGTCGATGACGAACCCGCAGGCGCTCTCCGCCAGCTCCGGCGTGGCGAACTGGTAGTCGAGCCGCCAGCCCACGTTGTTGTCGAACGCGCGGCCGCGCTGGCTCCACCATGTGTACGGCCCCTGGATGTCGCCGGCAAGGTCGCGCATCACGTCGACGAACTCGTATTCGCCCAGCCAGCGGTCCACATAGGCGCGCTCCTCGGGCAGAAAACCCGCATGCTTCACATTGCCCTTGGCGTTCTTGATGTCGAGCGGCGTATGCGCGATGTTGAAATCGCCGCACAGCACCGCCTGCCGGCCGCCCGACGCGGCCTCCTCCTGCAGTTGGCCCAGACGCACGAGCATACGGTCGAGGAACCGGTACTTCTGCGCCATCTTCGTCTCGTCCTCCGCGCTGCCGGCATGCACATACACGCAGGCGACGGTGATCACATAGCCCTCCGGGGTCCGTACGTCGGCCTCTATCCAGCGGCCGGAATCGACGTCCTCGTCCAGCCCGGGCAGACCATGACGCGTCTCGACCACGGGCAGCGACGAGAGAAGCCCCACGCCGGCACGGCCCTTGACCCGACACACCTCGTTCACCCGCCGGAGGACGTCCGGCCTTTCGACGGCACCGGCGGCCGCATACCGATTCGCGAAATCGTCGAATATCGGGTCGAGCGCATCCTGCGGGGCACGCACCTCCTGCATACACCACACATCGGGCGTGTGCGCGTCCACCCAGGCTCCGACGTTCTTACGGGCCGCCGCCCGGATGCCGTTCATGTTCGAAGTCGTAATGGAAATCATGAACAGCAGTCTACCCACGTCCGTCCCTCACGCCCGAGGGAACGCCTGCTCGTACCGTTTCGTCAGCTGTTCGATGGACACATGGGTATAGCGCTGCGTGGTCTGCAGCGAGGAATGCCCGAGCATCTCCTGCACCTCGCGCAGATCGGCCCCGCCGTCGAGCATATGCGTGGCCGCGGAATGACGCAGGGAGTGCGGGCCGATGTCGGGGACCCCCGCAGCGGCGGCGGCACGATGCACCACCCGGCGCGCCTGACGCGGATCGAGCCGGCCTCCGCGCGAACCGAGGAACACCGCCTGTCCGTCACCGCCGTTCGTCGCGGAACGCAGCACCACGCGTCGTCCCCGTTCCATCCACTGGCCCAGCGCCCTGGCAGCCGGCGCGCCGAACGGAACCACCCGCTGCTTGCCGCCCTTGCCCAGCACGCGCACGGTGCGGGCGGAGAAATCGACGTCGCCCACGTCGATGCCGACGAGCTCGGAGATGCGGATGCCCGTGGCATACAACAGCTCCACGATGGCCGCGTCCCGCATCCCGATCGCCCGGGCCTTCTCCCCGTCGCCATGCCGCTTCGCCGCCTCCGTCGGAACCGGCCGTGAGCCGCTCCCGCCCTCGCCGGCGCCGGCGTCGGCCCGGTCCATCATCCGTTCCGCCTGAGCCTCGCTCAGCACCGTCGGCAGCGTCGAAGGAATCTTCGGCGTCTTCAGCCCGGCTGCGGGATCCGAGTCCGTCACGCCATGCTCGTATGCATAGGCGAAGAACGCACGCACCGACACGACCTTTCTCGCCATCGACGAGCGTGCATGATCGCGTGACGACGACGCCATCCACAGACGAAGAGCGTCCACCGTCACATCGCCCGGGGCATCGACGCCATGCGACCTGAGCGAGGCGAAGCACTCCTTCAGATCGGAGGCATACGAACGCACCGTGTTGGCGCTCAGACCGCGGTTGACGGACAGATACCTCAGGAAGGCGTCGGCCGCGCTCTCGAATCCCATCATCGCTCCCTCCATTTGGAAAAACACCGATTCTATGGTTTAACAGTAGGGTGCAGAACAGCGAAAATCACATCGTCGACGGCGCGCCCGACCAGGCGCGGCCGACAGACGGCAGCCGGATCGTACTGACCTTCGTGGTCCCCTCCTACAACGTGGAGGACTATCTCGGCCGATGCCTCTCCTCACTGCTGATCGAACAGGACCTGAGCGACACGGAGATCCTCATCGTCAACGACGGATCCAGGGACGGCACGCTCGCGCTCGCCCGCGAATACGAAAGCCGGTATCCGAACGTCATCCGCGTGATCGACCAGCAGAACAAGGGACATGGCGGCGCCGTCAATACGGGCGTGGCCGACGCGCGCGGCATGTACGTGAAGGTCGTCGACGCCGACGACTGGCTCGACATGGTCGCCCTGCGCAACGTGCTCGCCGAACTGCGCACGCAGGCGCAGGCCGCGGCGCCCGTCGACCTGGTCGTCACGAACTACACGTACGAGAAGCAGGGCAAGCGCATCAAGAAGACCGTGCGATACGGCAGCGTGATGAAGCCGAACACCATCCTCGGATGGAACGAGGTGAAGCGTTTCCGCCCCGACCAGAACCTGCTCATGCATTCGCTCATCTACCGCACCAAGGTCCTGCGCGAGAAGGCCCGGCTCGAACTGCCGGAGCACACGTTCTACGTCGACAACATCTACGCGTACTCGCCGCTGCCGCAGGTGCGCACGCTCATGTACCTCGACGAGGACCTCTACCGATACTTCATCGGCCGCGAGGGACAGTCGGTCGAGGAGGAGACGATGATCCGACGCATCGACCAGCTCATCCGCGTGGTGCGCACCATGATCGACACGACGCCCGAACGCGACGCCGTGCCCGCCGGCCTCTACCGGTACCTGATCCACTACCTGACCATCAACATGGCCATCGACTCGGTGTTCATGGTGCTGTCCAAGGACAAGGAGAACTACCGCCGCAAGGACGAGCTGTGGGCGTACCTCGCCGAGCACGCGCCCGAGGCCGACGAGGACGTGCGCCGCACCGTCATCGGACGACTGCTCACCGTGCGCGGGCCGCTCGGCCGCGGGCTCATCCGCCTCGGCTACGGCATCGCCCACAACATCGTCGGCGTCAACTGACGCCCGACGCGGCGATCGGGGGATTGTGTGAGCCTTCACCGAATTGACCCCACGCACCATTAAGCTATAAACGGTAAAAACCCACGCATGTGACGAAACGAGGAACAATGGGACTGTTCGGATTCGGCAAGAAGCACCATGAAGCCGAAGAGGAATCCAAGGCCGTCGACGTCGACGACGCCGTCGAGACCGTCGAGGAGACGGAAGCCGACGAGGCCGCGGAAAACACCGCCGATACCGCGAAGGACGGCGGATTCGGCGAGGGCGAACGCGGCGTCGACCACGGCCCGTGGGACGTCGACGACGAGAACATTCCCGACTACGACGACTACCTCGACATCGGCTCGCTCTACCTGCCGTTCCTCCAGGGCATCGAGCTGCGCCTCAAGGGCGCCCGCAAGACCGGCACGGTGATGGGCGCCACCATCACGCTCGGCAACTCCAGTCTCGAGATGGAGGCGTTCGCCGCACCGAAGTCATACGGCCTGTGGGACGACGTGCGCGCCGACCTGCTCGCCGCCAACGAAGGATCCCGCGAGGTCGAGGGCGTGTTCGGCACCGAGCTCATCCTGCCGGTGAAGGTCAAGGACAAGACCCTCGACACCCGCATCGTCGGCATCGACGGCCCGCGCTGGATGCTTCGAGGCATCTTCACCGGCCCGGCGGCCCGGCCCGACGGCGACGACGAGGAGAAGACCACGCTCGACAAGTACTTCTCCGACCTCGTGGTCGACCGCGGCGAGGAGCCGCTCGCCCCGCGCGACATGATTCCGATGCACGCGCCGGTCGGTCCCGCCGAACGCGCCAAGCAGGCCGAGGCCGAATCCAAGGACGACGAGCAGTCCACCGGGAAGGACATCCCCGGCAAGCCGAAGGGCCCGCTGAGCAAGACCCTTGAAACGCAGACCCAGACCACGCTGCGCCGTGGTCCGCTGTTCTCCGAAGTCCGATAGGCGTCGGACGGCCATGAGCGAACGTCATGACGGCCCCCGATCCGCAACGAACGGCAACGGGGCGAACGGGGCGAGAAAACGCAGCGGACTGGCGTCGCTGGCGGACGAGGACTTCTCCGTCATCGACGCCATCGGAGGCCCCCGAGGCGTCGTCGAATCGATTCTGCCGGGCGTCGTGTTCGTCGTGCTGTTCGTCGCCACACGCGACCTGCATATGACGGTGATGGTCTCCGCGGCCGTCGCCGCCGTGCAGGTGATCGTGCGTCTGATTCAGCGGCAGTCCGTGTTTGGCGCGCTCACCGGTGTGATGGCCGTGGCCATCTGCCTCGTATGGGCGTGGTTCAGCCACGACGCACGCAACTACTACCTGCCCGGCTTCCTCGTCAACACGTTCTGGATAGTCGTGTTGGGCGTCTCGCTGATCGCCCGGGTCCCCGGCATCGGCGTACTCGTCGAATTCGTGCGCAACCCCGCGACCGACCATTTGGGCGACTGGCTGCGCGCATGGCGCGATGACGGACCGCTGCTCAAGGCGTATATGATGGTCACCGGCATATGGATCGCCGTGTTCGCGCTGCGGCTCGGCGTGCAGGTGCCCATGTACCTGACCAACCACGTCGGCTGGCTCGGCACCGCGCGGCTCATCATGGGCGTGCCCATGTTCGCCGCCGCCATCTGGATCTCGTGGCTCATCATCGCCACGCCGCTGCATCGTCACCGCATCGCCGAGGAAAGGAACTCATGACCTCACAAGTCCGCATCGAACGCTACGCCGACCAGGGACGCTGCGTCGCCCACATCGACGGGCGCGTCGTGTTCGTCCGCTTCGCCCTGCCCGGCGAACTCGTGAACATCAGGCTCGACGAGCCGCACGACCGCGACGACCGGTTCTGGACGGGCGAGGTCACCGAAGTGCTCGAACCCAGCGACGAGCGTGTGGACCCCGTGTGGCCGCTCGCCGGACCGCTCGCCTGGGGCGGGGGAGTCGGCGGCGCCGACATGGTGCACGTCTCCATCCCCGGACAGCTCAAGTGGAAGTCCGCCACCATCGCCGAGCAGATGCGGCGCCTCGGCCATGTGGACGTCGACGTGCCGGTCGCGGGTGTGGAAGACGACGTCGAGCGTCGCGGTCTCGGATGGCGCACCCGCATCGAGATGATCGCCGACGACGAGGGACGACCCTCCATGCGCCGTCGCGAATCCCACGTGCGTGTGCCCCTGGACGCCATGCCGCTCGCCACCGACGCCGTGAACGCCGTCGCCGAAGCCGAGCGCGTATGGGAGGGCGGCTTCGAGCCCGGCTCCCAGATTCGCCTCGCCGTCCCCGAGCCACGTGACGGGGAAACGACCGGCGACGACTACGCCCTGCTTGTCGATGGCGGACTCCGTGCCGGCAGCCAGCATCTCACCGAGACCATGACTCTTGCCGATGGCCACGAATACACGTACACCGTCGACGCCGGCGGCTTCTGGCAGGTGCATCGTCAGGCGCCGATCGTCCTCGCCAACGAGGTCATCGACCTGGTCAGACAGCAGCTCGACGGCGCCGAATCCGCTACGATATGGGATCTGTACTCCGGTTCCGGACTGTTCACGCTGCCACTCGCCTCCGCCACCGCGCCACGCACCCGGATGCTCAGCGTCGAGGGCGCGAAGATCGCCGTGCGCAACGCGCAGCGCAACCTGCGCGCCATCGGACTCGACAACGTGGACCCGCGCACCGGCGACGTGTCGAAGACGCTGCGCAACATCCCGAACGACCTCGCCCATCCCGACGTGGTCGTGCTCGACCCGCCGCGCGCCGGCGCCAAGAAGCGCGTATGCGAGCAGATCGCCGAATCCGGCGCACGGTCCGTCGTCTACGTGGCCTGCGACCCGACGAGCCTCGCCCGCGACACGGCCACGCTCACCGACCTCGGCTACGAGCTCAGGTACATCAAGGGCCACGACATCTACCCCAACACCCACCACGTCGAAACCATCGCCCTTTTCGTGCGATGAACCGGCGAATGACGATGCGACGGGTCATAAGGACGTTGGCCGGACTGATGGCGGCGACCATGCTGCTGCCGTTGGCCGGATGCATGCCGCAGGACAGGGCGGTGGGAGATACGCACGAGACTCCGGAGGCCATCGCGCATGACGGCGTGGACCGCAACGACGTGGGCGTCGGCGTGGTCGGCAGCGCCAAGCCCGTCAATGCCGACCGCGACTCGGACATGGTCCGCGCACTGCGCCAGGAGGGCATGCAGCCGATGTACGCCGCCGCGAACGGGGACGCCGGCAGTCAGCAGAAGGGCGTCGAGGGATTCGTGCGACGCAACGTGAAGATCATCGTCCTATGCGCCGACAGTCCGACCGGATGGGACGAGGCGCTTGGCAAGGCGCGGCGGGCCGGCATCCCCGTCGTTCTCATGGAAAGCTCCATCAGGCCGGACAATCGGACGCTGTATGCGGCGCGATTCCACGTCGTCGAACAGGGGACGACGCCCAAGGGCGGCGCCGACGGCATCGGCGACGCGCTGATGGACATCATCGACGACAAGCCGCATGCCAAGGACATGAACGTGATGCTGACGGGGGTGCACGGATGAACGATGCGATGGCGACGACAACGGCGGCTCCGACGACCAGGACGGGGCGCGCAGCAATGCCCGAGGTCGGGGAGACGGGGCTTACCAGCGAACAGGTCAAGCACCGCATCGCCCAAGGTGAAATCAACATCACCAAGGACAAGTCGTCACGGTCGATCGCGCAGATCGTACGCGCGAACGTGTTCACCCTGTTCAACGCCATCATCGCCGTGGCCATGGTCATGGTGCTGCTCACCGGCCAGTGGCGCGACTCCGTGTTCGGATTCGTCATCATCATCAACACCGGCATCGGCATCGTCACCGAGCTCAGGGCCAAGCGCACGCTCGACCGGCTGTCCATCCTCGTCGCCTCGAAATACCTTGTCCGCCGCGACGGCGATGACGTCGAAATCGCGCATGACGAAATCGTCAGAGACGATTTGCTGTGGATCCGCTCCGGCGACCAGATTCCCGCCGACGTCGAAATCGTCAAGACCTGGGGGCTTGAACTCGACGAATCCATGCTGACCGGCGAATCGCGGACCGTGCGCAAGAACATCGGCGATCCGGCGTATTCGGGATCGACCGCCGTCTCCGGCATGGCGCTGGGACGCGTCACCGCCGTGGGGGAGAACAGCTACGCGGCCAGACTCGCCGCCGAGGCCAAGATATACAAGAAGACCCACTCCGACCTCAACGCCGGCATCAACACGATACTGAAGTTCATGACGTTCCTCGTCGTGCCGTTGTGCGCGCTGCTGATCTGGACGCAGATGAACACCGTCGGCGGATGGGACGCCGCCATCTCGTCGGGCGCATGGCGGCAGGCCGTGGTCTCCGCCGTCGCCGGCGTGGTCGGCATGATTCCCGAAGGCCTCGTGCTGCTCACTTCGTTGAACTTCGCCGTCGCCGCCATGCGGCTCGCCCGACAGCACACGCTCGTGCAGGAGCTCGAATCCGTGGAGACGCTTGCACGCGTCGACGCCCTGAACCTCGACAAGACCGGCACCATCACCGACGGCGGCATCGCCTTCGACCGACTGGAGATGCTCGGCGTCGATGCGGGTGACGGCTTGCGGCGGACCGCGGAACAGGCGTTGTACGACCTCGCCAACGAGGAACAGCCCAACGGCACCGGCAGGGCCGTCCTTGACGGACTGGGGGAGCGGGGCATCGCCGCAAGCGAGATCGCGGCTCGAGTGCCGTTCTCATCGGCACGCAAGTGGAGCGCGGTGGTCGAAAACGACGAGATCTGGTACATGGGCGCACCCGAGGTGCTGATTTCGGCCATGCGCGGCGACCACGCCGCCATCCTTGAACGGGTCAATGCCATCGCCGGTGAAGGCAGCCGTGTGGTGCTGCTTGCCAATGCCGATGCCGGTGATGCGGCCGGTGACATCGTTCCAACGGAATTCGCCAACGATCCGCGGCTTCTCCCCGATGCCGAACCCGTCGCGCTGGTGGTCTGCTCCGAACGCATCCGCCCCGACGCCGAACGCACGCTCGCATGGTTCCGCGAACAGGGTGTGCGATGTCGTCTCATCTCCGGAGACAACCCCCGCACCGTCGCCGCCATCGCCGGCAAGGTCCGGCTCACCGGCGACAAGACGCCGCGCTATATGGACGCACGCGAGCTGCCCGACGACATCGAAGCGCTCGCCGAAACCCTCGAACACGTCGACGTGCTCGGCCGCGTACTGCCCGACCAGAAGAAGGCCATCGTGCAGGCATTGCACCAGCGCGGCCACACCGTGGCCATGACCGGCGACGGCGTCAACGATACGTTGGCGTTGAAGGAGGCCGACCTCGGCATCGCCATGGGCAACGCCGCGCCCGCCGCCAAGGCCGTGGCCCAGGTGGTGCTCGTCGACTCGAAATTCTCCCACCTGCCCGACGTCGTCGCCCGGGGCCGACAGGTCATGGCCAACATGGAACGCGTTGCCAGCCTGTTCCTCGTCAAGACCGTGTACTCCGCCATCATCTCCCTCGGCGTCGTGCTCACCGCCATGCCCTACCCCTACCTGCCGAGGCACATCACCTACGTGGGGGCGCTCACCATCGGCATGCCGGCGTTCATCCTCGCGCTCGCACCCAACACGCGCCGATATATTCCCGGATTCCTCAGGCGCGTCGTCGCCTTCGCCCTGCCCGGCGGCATTGCCACGGGACTGTCGGTATTGCTGTGCGCATGGATCGTGCCGCACGTCATGGGATGGAACCTCGGCAACCCGGCCGACCTCGAATCCCTGCGCGCCACCAGCGCCATCATCCTGTTCCTCATGGGCGTGTTCGTCCTCTCGCGCGTGGCCAGCCCCCTCAACTCCTGGCGCGGCGGCCTCGTCGCGTTCTTCGCCGCATGCGGCGTCATCGGCATGTTCATCCCCTTCGTCGCAAGCTTCTTCGCACTCATCATCCCCGCCGGCCGCACGCTCGCCGCCACCCTCGTGGCGCTTGCCATCGCCTCGGTCATCTTCCTTGTCTGCATCGTGGTCGTTCCAAAAATCGGGCGTATTATTCCACACGAAACAAAAACACGCTAGAACTAATGTGTTAATGATTTCGTACATCACGGAGGTCGTATGTCCATCCATGACGATCAACTTGCCCGACTGAACGTCGCCGGCAAGGATTTCGACTACTATTCCATTGCTGACCTGCCCGGCATCGACCATCTGCCGTACTCGCTCAAAGTCCTCGTCGAAAACCTCGTGCGCAACATCGACGGCGCCAACATCACCGACGAGCACGTCAAGGCGCTGCTCGACTGGGATCCCAACGCCGAACCCAGCCACGAGATCCAGTTCACGCCCAGCCGCGTCGTCATGCAGGACTTCACCGGCGTGCCGTGCATCGTCGACCTCGCCACCATGCGCGACGCCGTGAAGAAGCTCGGCGGCGACCCCGAGGTCATCAACCCGCAGGTCCAGTCCGACATGGTCATCGACCACTCCGTGCAGATCGACAAGTATGGCATCGCCGACGCCGTCCAGCAGAACATGGACATCGAATACCAGCGCAACGGCGAACGCTACCAGTTCCTGCGCTGGGGCCAGCAGGCGTTCCGCAACTTCCGCGTCGTGCCTCCGGGGACCGGCATCATCCACCAGGTCAACATCGAATACCTCGCCAAGGTCATCATGAGCAAGGCGGAGGAGAACGGCCGCACGCTCGCCTACCTCGACTCCTGCGTCGGCACCGACTCGCACACCACCACCGAAAACGGACTCGGCGTGCTCGGCTGGGGCGTCGGCGGCATCGAGGCCGAGGCCGCCATGCTCGGCCAGCCCATCTCCATGCTCGTGCCGCGCGTCGTCGGCTTCAAGCTCACCGGCTCCATCCCCGAAGGCGTCACCGCCACCGACGTGGTGCTCACCATCACCGACATGCTCCGCCAGCACGGAGTCGTGGGCAAGTTCGTCGAATTCTACGGCGAAGGCATCGCCTCCGTGCCGCTCGCCAACCGCGCCACCATCGGCAACATGAGCCCCGAATTCGGCTCCACCTGCGGCATCTTCCCCATCGACGACGTCACCCTCGACTACCTGCGCCTCACCGGCCGCAGCGAGGAACAGGTCGCGCTCGTCGAAGCCTACGCCAAGGCCAACAAGCTCTGGGGCGACGCCAAGGACCCCGACTACGTGGAACCGGAGTACTCCGAATACATGGAGCTCGACCTCGGCGACGTCGTGCCGTCCATCGCCGGCCCGAAGCGTCCGCAGGACCGCATCAAGCTCAACGAGGCCAAGCAGGTGTTCGAGGAGACGCTGCCCGCCTACGAGACCGAGAAGACCGTCAAGGAGCCCGTGGCCGTGTCCACCAGCTTCCGCGGCGACTTCGACCTCAACAACGGCGACGTGGCCATTGCCTCCATCACCTCCTGCACCAACACCTCCAACCCGAGCGTCATGATCGCCGCCGGCCTCATCGCCCGCAACGCACATGCCAAGGGACTGAGCCCCAAGCCATGGGTCAAGACCTCGCTTGCTCCCGGCTCCCAGGTCGTCGCCGACTACCTCAAGGCCGCCGGCCTCCAGGACGACCTCGACGCCCTCGGCTACCAGCTCGTCGGCTTCGGCTGCGCCACCTGCATCGGCAACTCCGGTCCGCTGCTGCCCGAAATCAGCGAGGCCATCAACGCCAACGACATGACCGTCACCGCAGTGCTGTCCGGCAACCGCAACTTCGAAGGCCGCATCAGCCCGGACGTCAAGATGAACTACCTGGCCTCGCCGCCGCTCGTCATCGCCTACGCGCTCGCCGGCACCATGGACTTCGACTTCGCCACCCAGCCGCTCGGAACCGACGCCGACGGCAACGACGTCTACCTCAAGGACATCTGGCCCACCAACGAGGAGGTCGAAGCCGTCGTATCCGGCACCGTCAACCGCGAGATGTTCCTCAAGGACTACGCCTCCGTGTTCGAAGGCGACCGCCGCTGGAAGGGACTCGACGTGCCCGAAGGCGAACTGTTCGCCTGGGATCCCAAGTCCACCTACGTGCGCAGGCAGACGTTCTTCGATGGCATGAACGCCACGCCCGACCCCGTCGAGGACATCCACGGCGCCCGCGTGCTCGCACTGCTAGGCGACTCCGTGACCACCGACCACATCTCCCCGGCCGGCGCGTTCAAGGCGTCCAGCCCCGCAGGCAAGTACCTCACCGAACGCGGCGTCGAACCCAAGAACTTCAACTCCTACGGCTCGCGTCGAGGCAACCACGAGATCATGGTCCGCGGCACCTTCGGCAACATCCGTCTGCGGAACCAGCTGCTCGCCTCCACCGGCAACGAGGTCACCCCCGGCGGCTTCACCTATGACTTCACCACCGGCAAGCCGTCCACCATCTTCGACGCCTCGCTCAACTACAAGGCCGCGGGCACCCCGCTCGTCGTGCTCGCCGGCAAGGAGTACGGCACCGGCTCCTCGCGCGACTGGGCAGCCAAGGGAACCCTCATGCTCGGCGTCAAGGCCGTCATCACCCAGAGCTTCGAGCGCATCCACCGCTCCAACCTTATCGGCATGGGCGTGCTGCCGCTGCAGTTCCCCGAAGGCGAATCCTACGAATCGCTCGGCCTCGACGGCACCGAGACCTACGACATCGCCGGCATCGAGAAGCTCAACGAGGGCGAGACCCCCAGGACCGTGCACGTCACCGCCGCGCACAAGGACGGCTCCACCACCGAGTTCGACGCGGTCGTCCGCATCGACACCCCCGGCGAGGCCGACTACTACCGCAACGGCGGCATCCTCCAGTACGTACTCAGGAACCTCATGAGGAAATAAGATAACGGAGTGTCTTTGGCACGCCGGCAGACTCGACGTATGTCAATACGCCTTCGTCTGCCGGCGCACTAAAGCCGCACGCGTTATCTCATTTAGAGTTCATACTTGTGCTCCTGGCTTTCTTCAGGCTCCCCTTGTCAGGGGAGCTGGCCGCCTCAAGGCGGTCTGAGGGGTAGGTGACACCGCCACAGTGGATTTTTCCAATATCGATTGGTCACGGTTTTCCGCCACGACACGCCGATAAGACGGCACGTTCGTGGCGGAAAACCGTGACCAATCGTGTTTGCGGCGGAAACCGTGAGCGAACGTCCCATCAGCCTGCCATCGGTCCCCGTCGTAAGATGAAAAACGAACGAAAGGGGACATATGAGCACGAAAGCACTGATCATCGTCGACGTGCAGCCGACGTTCTGCGAGGGAGGGGAACTCGGCGTGGACGGTGGCAACACGGTCGCCGAACGCATCGCCGACTACGTAACCGACCACCGCGACGACTACGCATACATCGCCACCACGCAGGACTGGCATATCGTGCCGGGCGGGCACTTCTCCGAACATCCCGACTTCGTCGACTCATGGCCGCCGCACGGCGTCGCCGGCACGCCGAACGCCGAACTGCACCCCGCCATCAAGTCGCTGAACATCGGCCATCACTTCAAGAAGGGCCAGTATTCGGCAGCCTACTCGGGATTCGAAGGCATCGAGGACAATTCCGATCGTCAGCAGTCCCGCGCCGAAGTGCGCATCGCCCTCGAGGAAGGCCATACACTCGCCAACGCGCTGAAAACGGCCGGCGTCACCGACGTGGACGTCGTCGGCATCGCCGAATCGCACTGCGTCAAGGAGACCGCGCTCGATGCGGTCAAACTCGGCTACCACACCCGCGTATTCACCGACCTGACCGTACCCGTCAGCCCGGAACTCGGCGAACAGGCACGCAAACAGATGACCGCCGCCGGAGTCGAGCTCATCGAATCCGGACGTGCCTTCTGACCTCCCGCATCATCGGCCTACCGGCACAACGGGGAGGGAAGATCGGCCCTCCCCACCAGCTGCGCCAATTGCACACGGCTCATGCTCAGTTTCTCCGACGCCGAGGAGAGATGCGCCTTCGCCGTCCGCTCGCTGACGAACAACCGCGCGGCGATCTCCTGATTGGTAAGTCCCTCGGCCGCCAGCAGCACGGCCTGACGCTCCCTTTCGGTCAGTGCGTCCAGAAGCGCCCTGGCCTCGTCGCGCCGCGTCATCGGACGATGCGCATGCAGATCGGCCAGCAGCTGCCGCTGACTCGCCGGATTATACTGCGGCCTGCCCTCGCAGACACTGACGATACGGCTGATGATCTCCTCCGGGGCATCCGTCTTCGAGACAAACCCCTCGGCACCGGCCTCGGCGGCACGCTCCACCGTGCCTTTGGGCGACAGCGACGTCAATATCAGCACATGCGGGGGAGCGGGCAGCCGACGCAGACCCGCCGTGGCCGTGATGCCATCGCCGTCGGGCATGGCGATGTCCATCAGTACCACGTCCGGACGCTCCTCACGCGCCCTGGCCACGGCATCGGCACCATTATGCGACGTGGACACCACGCTGATTCGACCCTGCGAATAGTCGTTGAGAATCAGCGACATCGCCTGACAGATCATCGGATCGTCATCGACGACGCTCACCGTTATCGGCGAAGCCGGAGCATTGGATGGTTCGGATGAAGGCATACCCTCATCGTAATGGGGTGAACGGCAGTCTGACGTCAAGATGGAAGACGTTTTGCCGGTCGTAGCCGTATTCGCAGGTACCGCCCGCCTGCTGGACCCGTGATTTCAGTCCGGGCAGCCCGTTGCCTCCGGAATTCGTGGAATCAGATGTCGTCGGGGCTTTCATCGGCACGGTGGCGACTGGCGCCGTAGTGGCGTTCGTGAACAGAATGACCACGCCGCGAGACTTCGCCGCTGAAATCTCCAACGACACGCGCTGCCCCGGCGCATGTCTCCGGGCGTTCGTCAGCCCCTCCTGCACCGCACGGAACGAGATCTTGCCGACATCGGGGTCCAACGAGCTCAGATCCTGAACGTCGATCCACGTATCCAGCATCATGCCGGCCGAACGCGCGGCATCGATGATCTCATACAACGCCTCGCGCGTCAGCGCGGTGTCGGAATCCGGCTGCAGCATCGCCTGCACCTCCTGCGGATGACGCAGCATGTCGATGATGTCATGCGCCTCATCCAATGCGCCCGCAGCCTGACGGCGAATCTCGTCCGCCCGCTTCGCCAACGCCATGGCGTCTGCAGCCGGTCCGGCGGAGGGCATACCGCTTCCATCCGTCGGACGCAGCGTCGAGGAAAGACGCACGGCCTGCGCCTGCAACGCGCTCGCGTTCACCGCGATCAGCGACAGACTGTGCGCCAGCGTGTCATGGGCCTCCGCGGCCACGGCATCCGCGAACCGCTGCATGCTCAGACTCGTCTGCAGCTGGTCGGCTCGGTCGCGCTCGCTGTTCGCCCGCGTGTTCGCGTTCGCCGCCGCCGCGGCATTGCGCATATGCAGGCCGGACAGTATCGCCGCCGCAAACGTGGCGACGGTCCAGATCGTGGCCACGGCAACGATGGCGGACAGGTCGGTGTCTACCACCGCCGGAACGCCGTCCACGCCGGTGCCGGTCTTGGCGAACATCATGCGCCAGGTCGAATAGTCGTCCGGACGCAGCAGGTCCAGCACCTCGACCTTTACGCAGCATATGGCTACCAACGTCGTGCACAAAATCATGGCACGGCGTTCCCGCACACGCGCATACACCGAGGCGAGGGCGAACAGCGACAGCGCTGAGCCGAACGGCAGCAGCAGCGTCGTCATGGCGGCGGCCAGACAGCAGAACACCGGACGCGTGCCCCGGCGCAGCAGCAGGAACGGCGCCGCAAGATCGCCCACCAGACCGAGCACGCACCATACGTAGCCGAGGTCATTGCCGGTGTACTGGAAATGATTTGCCGCATACGCGGTCTGCACCAGTGCATCGAGCATCGAAACCACGACCATCACGATGGTCCAACGTCGTTTCGTGCCTATGGCCGGACCGTTATCCGAAGCCTGTGTCATATCGGTCATATCCGTCAAGAGTAGACGCACGGGGGAGCGGACGCCATTGACCGCGCCGACGTACCGTATTGCCCGTTCGGGCGAACGGAAACGGCCGTTCGTACACTGACGCCGGAACCGCGAAATCGGTACGTTGAATCATGTACCCGACATCACGGAAGGAAAGAGGGAATCATGACCAACAGCAATGGTGTCGTACCGAACGGGCAACCGGCTCCGCAACAGCCGACCACCGTATACCAGCCGCCGTCACAGGGCTCCCGCAGGGGAGGCAAGGCCGGCAGACCGAAGAAACCGTTCTGGAAGAAATGGTGGTTCTGGCTGATCGTCGTCGTGGCCGTCGCCGCCATCGCGACCAGCGCCGGAGGCTCAGGCGACGACACATCGTCGACGAACGTCGCGACCGGAACCTCGCAGTCGCAGTCCGCCCAATCCGGCGACTCCAAGACCTCCGACGGGGCCGCGGCCCAAAAGAGCAAGCAGCCGTCCGTTCCGACGGAATACACGTCCGCGCTGCGCCAGGCCGACACCTACGCGAACACCATGCACATGTCGAAGCAGGGCGTGTACGACCAGCTGACCAGCGAATACGGCGGCCAGTTCTCCAAGGAGGCCGCACAGTACGCCATCGACAACGTGAAGGCCGACTGGAACGCGAACGCGCTCGCCAAGGCCAAGACCTATCAGGAGGACATGGCCATGTCCCCCGAAGCGATTCGCGACCAGTTGACCAGCGAAAGCGGCGAACGGTTCACCGCCGACGAGGCGAACTACGCCATCGAGCACCTCAACGATTGAGATGACGGCGCGGCCGCAGACCTCGGCCGACGGTCACACGGCGCCTCGGCGTCTCGGATGTCTTGTCCGATGAATATGGCATGGGTTCGAGTACAGTGCGTTTGCACGATAAAAAGCATGCAAACGCACTGTCAACGAACACAACACGCCGTGCGAAAAGCCTTTTGCTGAGAAAAAGCTATCAATCCCATAACAAAAATGAAGAACACTGCTACTGTTGCGAATGAAGGGAACGAAGGGTCTTGCGCTGCAGCAGTATTCGGCGCTCCTGAGGATACAACGAAACAGCAGGAGCGAAGGAGTTCTTACTATGACGCAGCATCAATGCACCATCGCGGGATGCGATGAGCCGGCGGAAGCCAGCGGACTGTGCGAACGGCATTTCACCAGGGCCTTGGTATACGGCCAGTTCAGGACGCCGAGGCATCAGTCCCCGGTCGCTGCCGCCGCAGTGAAGCGTCAGTGACGGCCCGACGGACCTGAGGATTTCATCGAAGGCCCGAACACGACCATAACGCGGATGGCGTTGGCCCGTTCATCGTGGAACGAGCCAACGCCATCCGTCATATACGGGATGTCATACGACCCGTCATGAATGATGCGCCGTATCGGCGGTTTCCCCCTTTCGTCCGGACAGCCAACGGGGCAGGCGCGGCGGAAGCTGGGCGAGCACGGTGCCGACGAAAATCAGTATGCAGCCCCAATAGCCACGAGCGGTCATCACTTCGCCCAGCAGCAGCGCGCCGCCGACGGCGGAGAAGAACGACTCCAACGACATGATGAGCGATGCGCGTGTCGGCGGCACCCACTGCTGGCCGACCACCTGCAGCGTATACGCTATGCCCACCGAGCCGATGCCGGAGTACAGGATCGGCAGCCATGCGTCGGCGGCGCCCGACCAATTCACCGAGCCCTCCAGCAGCGATCCCATCCAGCTGAGCAGCGCCGTGGTGACGAACTGGCCGAACGACAGCAGCACGGGGTCTATGCCCGACGCCAACGTGTCGATGACCAGGATATGCACGGCGAACAGTATGGCGCACAGGAACACCATCGCATCCCCCAATGTCAGCGCCCCTCCGGAGTCCGTCATGCACAGCAGATAGAAACCGGCCACGGCCAGCGCCACGGCCACGCCGGTGAACAGCGTGACGCGGCGGCGCAGAAACGCCCATGCCAGCAGCGGCACCATGACGATGTACAACGCGGTGATGAACCCCGCCCGTCCGGCGGACCTGCCATAGAGGATGCCGTACTGCTGCAGCGTGCTCGCCGAGAACAGCACCAGACCGCACAGGGCCGAGACCAGAACGGTCCGTCTCGCCGATGGGACCGGAGTCATGCGAGGGACCGTGTCGGCGTCGCCTTCCGCCGTCGCCCGCCTGCGATGCAGCACCAACAGGATGGGAAGCAGCGACACCGCGCCGAGCGTGAACCTCGTGGCGTTGAAGAACATCGGGGACGTCGAATCCATGCCCGCCACCTGCGAGACGAAGGAGAAGCCCCAGATCATGGCCGTAAGCAACAGGCAGGCCATGCCGCCATACTCGTTTTTCCGCACGCGAATACCGTAATGCGCCCGTGTGAACCGTCCGCATGACGTTCCGGATTATGATATCGGCGCATATGGCGGCATATGGCGTCCGCGAGTTTGGCGTCAACGGTCACATGCGGTCATGACGACGAATATGAGAAGGCCGCCCGGCACGATGTGTGTGTCGGGCGGCCTTGAAGCCGGATGCCCGCGGCGTCTAGTCGCGCGAGCCGAACAGCTGCAGCAGATTGATGAAGAAGTTGATGAAGTCGAGGTACAGGTTCAGCGCGCACAGGATCGAGACGCGCCTGATCATCGTGCCGTCATAGGAATACTGCTGGAACATGGCGCGTGTGAACTGTGCGTCATGGGCGGTCAGCCCGGCGAAGATCACCAGGGCGATCGCCGAGCAGACCATGGTCATCGTCTGGCCGGGGAGGAAGATGGCCATGAGAATCTCCGCGACGATGAGCACGATCAGCGCGACCATGAGAATCGGGCCGAACCGCAGCATGTCGATCTTCGTAGTCAGGCCGAGCATGGTCAGACACAGGAAGAATCCGGCCGTCATCGCCAGCACCATGACGATGCTGCCCAGCGAGTACACGGCGAAGATGGAGCTGAGCGTGAAGCCCATCAATGCCGCATAGATGTAGAAGACCACACGTGCGGTGGCCGGGTTCATCGACATCACCTTGGCGCTCAGCGCCACGGCCATCACCACCTGCACGATGGACAGGCCGATCCAGCCGAGCATGCCGGTGGTCATCAGGAACGCGTACAGCAGGCCGCTCGCCTGCGTGACCACGGCGGCGACGGCGGTAACCAGCAGGCCCGCGGTCATCTCGGCGTACGCCTTGGTGACCGAGACGCGGGCCGCACGCTGGTAGCTGTCCTGCGTATAGACCGCCTGCGCATCCATCACGGGAGCCTGCGCGGCGTATCCCTGCCGGAAGTTCTGGGGCTGCTGGTTCTGGAAGTACTGCGGATTCTCATATGGCTGATTGAACTGCTGGTCGCCGTACGGTCTGTTCTGGGGCTGGCGGCTGTTGCCGAATGCCATGATCGCTCCTTTTCGTTCATAGATGGCTCTCACCCTAGAGGGCCTACCTGAACAAACGCTGGTATTCTTCGCCCGCAACGAACGAAAAGAGGGGAGCGGCCGTATGGGATGGCCTCAGCCGATCTCCTGATGGATCTGCTGCATGCGGTTCTCGATGTCGGCGAGCTGGGAGGCGCATTCCCTCAGCGTCTCGAAATGCTGCTCCCTTGCATTGTCCTCGATACTGTTCTTGTAACGCAGACGATGCTCGAGACTGGCCCAGTAGTCCATGGCGATGGTGCGGAACTGCACCTCCACCGGGGTCGGATGCGGGCCGTCGGAGAGGAAGACCGGCACTTGGTAGATGACATGCAGGCTGCGATACCCGTTGGGCTTGGGATTCCTGATGTAGTCCTTGACGCGGATCACCTCGATGTCCGACTGCTGGGACAGCGTATCCGCCACATTGTAGACGTCGGTCACATAGTTGCAGATCACGCGGATGCCGGCGATATCGTACAGGTTCTCCCGAATCGAATCGATCTCGATGGGCAGGCCCCGCTTCTTCAGCTTGCCGATGGTCGAACCGATGCTTTTGAGCCGGCATTCGATGTGATGGATGGGATTGTGCTCGTTCTTCAGCTGGAACTCGTCATCAAGATTCTCCAGCTTGGTGCTGATCTCGCGCATCGCGCCCGAATACACCTGTTCGAGCTCGGCATACTCCACGATCTGCGCACCGCGGAAGGTGTCGGTGCCAAGTTCCGCGGAGACCTGCTCCATACGCGTGCGAATCTCGGGTACGTTGAAGCGCTGCTTGCGTTCCAGGATCATGAATCGGACCTCCTCGTCGAAAAACCAAGGGCATGATAGCAGAAGAGGCGCGTGAGTTCCTGAAAATTCCATGAGGTTCGTGTCGTTCAGTAGGATGGAGCGATATGAACGAGGACATGATGACGATTGAGGAACGCAACCCCATATCGGCGGACGCCCTGACCGGGGAGCGGGAAAGCGGACGGGGCAAGGGCGTGTTCGCCATACATACGCTGGGATGCCAGATGAACGTGCACGATTCCGAATGCATCTCCGGCGTGCTGCAGTCCGCCGGGTACGTGCCCGCCGACGAGGAGCACACCAAAAACGGCGACTACGACCTTATCGTGCTGAACACCTGCGCGGTGAGGGAGAACGCCACCGAACGCATGTACGGCACACTGGGCCGATGGGCCCGCTACAAGCACCGTCACCCGAACATGCAGATCGCCGTCGGCGGCTGCATGGCGCAGAAGGACCGCGAACGCATCACGAACCGCGTGCCATGGGTGGATGCCGTGTTCGGCACGAAGAACATCGGCTCGCTGCCTCGGCTGCTTGACGAGGCCAGACAGTCCGGCAAGGCGCAGGTGGAGATCTCCCGGGACCTCGAGTACTTCCCCAGCCAGCTTCCCACGGCCCGAGCCTCCAGAATCTCGTCGTGGGTGTCCATCTCGGTGGGCTGCAACAACACATGCACGTTCTGCATCGTCCCTGCCGTGCGAGGCAAGGAGCGCGACCGCCGGCCGGGGGCCGTGCTCGATGAGATCCGCCGCTGCGTCGACGACGGCGCCAAGGAGATCACCCTGCTCGGCCAGAACGTGAACTCGTACGGGTATTCGATGGGGGACCGCATGGCGTTCTCCAGACTGCTGCGCGCCTGCGGCGAGATCGAAGGGCTGGAGCGCGTGCGGTTCACGTCGCCGCATCCGGCTGCGTTCACCGACGATGTGATCGCGGCGATGGCGGAGACGCCGAACGTGATGCATCAGCTGCATATGCCACTGCAGTCCGGCTCCGACCGCATCCTGCGCGCCATGCGCCGCTCCTATCGTTCGGCGAAGTTCATGGATATCCTGCGCAAGGTGCGCGAGGCCATGCCGGACGCGCAGATCAGCACCGACATCATCGTCGGATTCCCCGGTGAGAGCGACGAGGACTTCGAACGCACGATGCAGGTCGTCGAGGAGGCCAGGTTCTCCTCGGCATTCACCTTCGAGTATTCGCCGCGTCCCGGAACCCCCGCCGCGGTGATGGACCAGGTGCCGCATGAGGTGGTCCGCGAACGATACGACCGGCTCCACGCCCTGCAGGAGCGCATCACCGCCGAGGGATTGCGCGAGTTCGAAGGACGCGACGTGGAGGTGATGGTGTCCGCCACGCAGGGCAAGCGTGACGAGGAGACACACAGAGTGACCGGACGCGAACGCAACGGCGTGCTCGTGCACATCGGCGTGCCCGAAGGGGGGCCGCAGCCGCAGGTGGGTGATTTCGTCACCGCGACCGTCACCCGAGCCGCCGCCCACTACCTCATCGCCGATCCGGACACGAAAGCGGGGCAGACCTATGCCGTCCGTCACTGAACACGATATCGAAGAGAACGCGCCCGTCATCGGACCTGATGCGGCGAACGGCCCCCATACCAGGGTGGTATCCATCGTCGGCCCCACGGCATCGGGCAAGACCGGCCTCGCCATCGCATTGGCCAAGGCCTTGCAGGCCAAGGGCCAGCGTGCCGAGATCGTGAACGCCGACGCCTATCAGATGTACTCGGGCATGGACATCGGCACCGCCAAGGCCTCCGCCGAGGAGCGGGCGGCCGTGCCCCATCATCTGCTCGACGTCATCGACCCCTCGGAGACGATGACGGTCGCCCGCTTCCAGACGATGGCGCGCGACTGCATCCACGACCTGAGACGGCGGGGCATCCGGCCGATACTGGTCGGCGGGTCCGGGCTCTACGCACGCGCGGCCATCGACGACATCAGCTTCCCCGGAACCGACCCGACAGTGCGCGAACGGCTCGAGCGCCGTGAACGCGAGGAAGGCGCCGGAGCGCTGTTCAAAGAGCTCCGGGACAAGGATCCGCAGGCCGCGGAGCGCATGGACCCGCGGAACCCCCGACGCACCATACGCGCGCTGGAGGTCATCGAGATCACCGGCCGGCCGTATTCGGCGAGCCTGCCACGATACCGGTACGTGCTTCCCTGCGTGCAGATCGGCCTTGACCTTCCCCGAGAGGAGCTCGACCGACGCATCGGCATACGCACCATGCGCATGCGCGACGAAGGCCTGCTCGAGGAGGCCGAACGGCTGCGCGACCACCTCGGCGTGACTGCGGCCAGGGCCCTCGGCTACCAGCAGATGATCGACGTGCTCGACGGTCTCATGGACGAGGATGAGGCGTTCGCCGACATCGCGCAGAAGACCCGCAGACTCGCACGCAAGCAGATGGGCTGGTTCGGCCGCGACCCGCGCATCCACTGGCTCGACGCCCTCAACCCCGCGTTGCTCGACAACGCGCTCGCCATCGTCGAACACGCCGACGCCGGCGACTACGATGCCATCGACGCACGGGCCGACGACTACGTGCAGCATCATCTCGGCGACATCGCCTGACGCCGTCGATGATATCGACGTCTTTGGTGAATATCGGGCCGGCTTTGCCGGCCCGCGGTGTGAACGCGGTATTGTAGGTCATTGCTATGGCACAGAAATCATCCCCACGCTCGACCTCCGGACGGTCGACCTCACGAAAAACGGCGTCATCGGGCCGCGGTCGCACGAGTTCGACCTCGGCCATGCCCGACGACGAACCCGGGTGGCAGCGGGCCCTGCTGGCCATTCCCCGGGGGCTCGGCATGATGGTGCGCACCCTCACCGGCGTCGGCGAATTCGACCCGGCATACCGCAGGGACGGCCTGTGCTTCACCTTCGCCATATTCGCCGTGTTGTTCATCGCCAGCGAGTGGTTCCGGGTCAACGGCTTCATCGGCCGGGTGCTGCACGCCTTCGCCTCGTCGCTGTTCGGGGTCATGAGCGTGGTGCTGCCGGTGCTGCTGCTCATCATTGTCTGGCGGCTGCTGCGCAACGCAGGCCGCAACTCCGGCAACCCCCGCGTGGTGTGCGGATGGTCGATGCTGCTGTGGTCCGTCTGTTCGATCATCGACGCCGCCATGCTCGGCGACGTGGACGGCTTCAGCATGGCGCAGATACAGAAGGCCGGTGGACTGCTGGGCTTCATTCTCGGCTCCACCCTGTCGTGGGGCCTTTCCAAGGTGTTCGCCATCATCCTGTTCGTGCTGATGGCCCTTGCATCGGTGCTGCTGATAACCCGCACCCATGTGGCCGAGATACCCCAGCGCATCAACGACCTCGTGGCCGGCCTCACCGGCGTGCGCGAGGACGAGGACGCCGCCGCCGGACACGGCGACTTCCCCAACGAGGTCCGTGTCGGCGACGACACCATGGCCTTCGCCGAAGGAGTCCCCGCACACGACGGCTCCGATGGGGAACCCGGCGAGAACATCCCATGGTGGCGCCGCCTGTTCTTCGGATACCGGGGAAGTGACGGGCGCGAGGACGGCAAACTCGACGAGTACGCGGCCGACCGCGCCTTCGACAAGGCCGCAAGCACGCATGGCCAGACCGCCGAGACCTCGCTGGTCGACCGGCACGACGACCTGCCTCCGCACCGGCCCCGTGCCGTCGTCTCGAACGCGGCCGTGGTGCCTCCGACCATGCCGATGACCACGTCCTCTACATCCATGCCCGCGGTGGCCGCCGACCCCTGGGCCACCGCGCTCATGCCCACGGACGGCGGGACCATGCCTGCGGCTTCCCGCTCCGGCAATACCGGCGACGGGGGAGCCTCCCCGTCTTCGGGCGCGCCATCGCAGAAGGCCCCCGTGTCTTCGGAGCCATCGGCATCCGTGCCTTCGGCCGCGCACGCCGCCTCGCCCGTCCCGTCCGCCGACGGCGGCGAATACCATCTTCCCGATCTGGAACTGCTCAAGCACGGCAAGCCCCACGCCGCCAGGACGCCGGCGAACGACAAGGTCATCGCCGCGCTGCGCGACACCTTCGAGCAGTTCAAGGTCGACGCCCAGGTCGTGGGCTTCCTGCGAGGTCCCTCCGTCACCCAGTACGAGGTGGAGCTCGGCCCCGGAGTCAAGGTCGAGAAGGTCACCAACCTGCGTCGCAACATCGCCTACGCCGTGGCGAGCTCCGACGTGCGCATCCTCTCCCCGATACCCGGCAAATCGGCCATCGGCATCGAGATTCCGAACATCGACCGCGAGATCGTGCATCTCGGCGACGTGCTGCGCTCCGACAAGGCGAGAGGGGACCATAACCCCATGCTCGCCGGCGTGGGCAAGGACGTCGAGGGCCATTTCGTCACCGCCGACCTCACCAAGATGCCGCACCTGCTGGTGGCCGGCGCCACCGGTTCCGGCAAGTCCAGCTTCATCAACTCGATGCTGACCTCCATCATCATGCGCGCCACGCCCGAGCAGGTGCGCCTCATCATGGTCGACCCCAAGCGCGTGGAGCTGTCCGCCTATGCGGGCATCCCGCATCTGCTCACGCCCATCATCACCGATCCGAAGAAGGCCGCGCAGGCACTCGAATGGGTGGTCAAGGAGATGGACGCCCGATACGACGACCTGCAGTACTTCGGATTCCGCCATGTCAAGGACTTCAACGAGGCCGTACGGGCCGGCAAGGTGCATGCGCCCGAGGGGTCGAACCGCAAGGTCGCCCCGTATCCGTACCTGCTGGTGGTCGTCGACGAGATGGCCGACCTCATGATGGTCGCCAAGAACGACGTGGAAAGCTCCATCCAGCGCATCACCCAGCTTGCGCGAGCGGCGGGCGTGCATCTGGTGCTCGCCACGCAGCGTCCGTCCGTGGACGTCGTCACCGGCCTCATCAAGGCGAACATCCCCTCCAGGCTCGCGTTCGCCACGTCGTCCGCCACCGACTCCCGCGTCATCCTCGACACCACGGGCGCCGAAAGCCTCATCGGCCAGGGCGACGCGCTGTTCCTGCCGATGGGCAGTGCCAAGCCGCTGCGTGTACAGGGGTCGTGGGTTTCCGAATCCGAGATCCGCGACGCGGTCGATTTCGTCAAGACCCAGCGCAAGCCGCACTACCGCGAGGACATCGAGCAGATGGCCAAGGACGCCGAGAAAAGCGCCGTCGAGCCGGACGAGGAGATCGGCGGCGACATGGACGTGCTGTTGCAGGCCGCGGAGCTTGTGGTCTCCTCGCAGTTCGGATCGACGTCCATGCTGCAAAGGAAGCTGCGCGTCGGATTCGCCAAGGCGGGCCGTCTCATGGACCTGCTCGAGTCGCGTGGCGTGGTCGGGCCGTCCGAGGGCTCGAAGGCCAGGGAGGTGCTCGTCCAGCCGCAGGACCTGCCCCAGGTGCTGGCGTTCATCAAGGGGGAGACCCCGTCGCTGACGCCGTCGGCTCCGGCATCGCCGGAGGCGGGGACGGGGGCCGAATAGGCCCCGGGTCTTCTTGGCGCTTTCCCGGCAAGGGCATGGTATGGCCATGCGGTACGCTTGGGAATCGCATAACGGTGTTCAGGATAAGCGGCCGCGCATCCGTGCGGCAAGGAGTATTTGATGTCCGAGAGCAATGATTCGGAAAATGTGAGGCATTCGCTTCTGGAAGGATGGAACACGCCGGCGAATCTCGTCACCTTCGCGCGTATCATCCTCGTGGTGGTGTACATCGCGCTGACGGTGCTGGCCGGTCCCGAGGGACACGCGGACCTGACGCTGCGATGGGTCGCCGCGGTGCTGTTCATAGTGGCGGCAAGCACCGATAAGATCGACGGCTACCTCGCCCGCTCTCGCAACGAGGTCACCGAGCTCGGCAAGCTGATGGACCCGATCGCCGACAAGCTGCTCATGTGCTCGGCCCTGATCATCTTCGCCGCGTTCGGCGAATTCGCATGGGCGTGGCCGATCACCATCCTGTTCCTGATTCGCGAGATCGGCATCACCGTCATGCGGTTCTTCGTGATGGAGCGGCCCGGCGGCAAGGTCATCGCCGCCGCGTGGCCGGGCAAGCTCAAGACGGTGTTCCAGTCCGTCTCGCTGTCCATGTTCATGGTGCCGATGTGGTCGCTGTCCGGCGTCATCGCTCCCGGCGTCGACTGGGCGACGTGGTACTACGGCCTTGCCTATGTGCTGCTGCTTGTGGCCCTGGTGCTGTGTCTGTATTCGGGCTATGTCTATCTGAGAAACACGTTCGGACGTCGCTGACCGTCCGTTCACGATCGTCGCCGCGTCGTATGACGCGGTGATTTGCATATCCGCCGTCTTGCGGCGCAGGATGGGTCGCGGAAGAAAGGGGGATGCCATGGCCGATCGCGGCAACGAGGCGTCGAGGGACTATCACGCCGCCAGGGTCCTGTCGCTGTGCGAGCGGCGGGGGCTGTTTATCGCATGTGCCGAATCGCTGACCGGGGGACTGCTTGCCGACGCGTTCGTAAGGGTTCCCGGCGCCTCCAGGGTGTTCCTCGGGTCGGCGGTGACGTACGACATCCACGCCAAGGCCGGCGTGCTGGGTGTCGACGAGCGGCTGCTCGACGCCGAAGGGGCGGTGCATCCCGAGGTCGCCCGGCAGATGGCGAGGGATACGGCGAGGCTGTATTGCACGCGCCCCGAATATCGGGGGCGCGTGATCGGACTGTCGACCACCGGGGTGGCCGGCCCAGGGCCGGACGGCGACAAGCCCGCCGGCCTGGTGTACATCGGTCTGTGCGTGCCGACGGACGTGGAACATCGCGGATACATGCTCGAATCGCGGGAGCTGCGTCTTCAGGGCTCGCGCGAGGATGTCCGGCGCGCCACGGTCGGCAGGGTCGTCGCGGCGCTGCTGGAACGACTGGACGGCGTCGACTGCGGCGACACGTGCGTGTAGCACATCGAGCCGTTCTTGTTGTGAAGTGTGTCACATTTGCATCGCACAGCGGAATAAACGGGAGCCGGTCCGGTTGAAGCATGTAGGGAAACGAGGAACGTTAGGGTTGGACAAAGGAGCGAATATGACGGCTACGGCAACGCGATACGACAACGAGACGAAGACGGTCGAGCGGGCCGCGGTGGCCATGCCCGACGGCAGGGCCATGGCGCGCAACCTCACGCCGGCGCAGAAGCGTGCGGTGGCGTTTGCGCAGCAGCAGATTCTTCGTGCGAGGGCGGCCCGTAAGGCCAAGGACGACCGTCAGGCGGCTCTGAGCCGCATGTGGGCGAACGCCGACCGTGAGGACGGCGTCGCCGACATGGCCAACGAAGCCGAGCGTACGCGCGTGGTCTCCGGGGACGAAGGCCAGATTTCGCTGCGCAAGGTGATTGGCGAGGTGCTGCGGTCGCTGCGCACCAAGGACCACAAGACCCTTCGCGAGGTCAGCGGCAAGGCCGGCGTGTCGCTCGGCTATCTCTCCGAAGTGGAGCGCGGGCAGAAGGAGGCCAGCTCGGAACTGCTGGTATCCATCACGCAGGCCCTCGGCGTGAGGCTTTCCGACATGCTGGTCATGGTCGCCGACCGCGTGCGCGAAGTTGAGGCCAACGACTAGTTTCGTCTGCTGTGCAGGAACGAGAATTTTGGCAGCTGCTGGAGGAGGTGTTCGGCCGGTCCTACGGCCGGAGCCTCTCCCGTGATCAGAGTCTGGATGCGTTGGATTCCATGACCGTCGTCGAGGCGCTTGGCGCCGGTGTCGAGCCGCGCGTGGTATGGAACGTGCTGTGCGACCATATGGATGTCCCCGATGCCCGTCGATGGGGGAGCGGGCACAATGCCCCGCCCATGCCGCCGAAGTCATGGCGGTGATTTTCGGCGTGTCGCATTTCTTCGAACAAATGTTCGAGTATAGTTGCTCTCGGAGATAGCGGGATGTTGCGCGCAATGCAACATTGATCATGTTCGATTAAGGGTGGCACGTTTTTCCACATTTTCCGCACGACTGGCATTCGCCATGCATGCGGGCTTACCGTGGAAGTCCGGGTACACCGACGCAAGGAGCAAGTGATGGCACAGCAGAAGAAGCAGCAGGATTCCCCCGAACAGCTCGCCGCACGAAGGCAGGCGGCGCTGAACACCGCGCTTGCGCAGGTCGAGAAGAGCTTCGGCAAGGGGTCGGCGATGCGACTGGGCGACAAGCCCGTGCAGACCGTCGAGGTCATTCCCACCGGGTCGTTGGCGCTTGACATGGCGCTGGGCATCGGCGGCCTTCCCAAAGGCAGGATCGTCGAGGTCTACGGTCCCGAATCATCCGGAAAGACGACCCTCGCTTTGCATGTCGTGGCCAACGCCCAGAAGAAGGGCGGCGTGGCGGCGTTCATCGACGCCGAACATGCGCTCGATCCCGAATATGCCCGCAAGCTCGGCGTCGACACCGATTCCCTGATCGTCTCCCAGCCCGACAATGGCGAGCAGGCGCTGGAGATCGCCGACATGCTCATCCGTTCGGGCGCGCTCGACATCATCGTCATCGATTCCGTCGCGGCGCTGGTGCCCAAGGCGGAGATCGAGGGGGACATGGGCGACAGCCATGTCGGCCTGCAGGCCAGGCTGATGAGCCAGGCGCTGCGTAAGATGACCGGTGCGCTCGCACAGGCCGGCACCACCGCCATCTTCATCAACCAGCTGCGTGAGAAGATCGGCGTGTTCTTCGGATCTCCGGAGACCACGACCGGCGGCAAGGCACTGAAGTTCTATGCATCGGTCCGTCTCGACATCCGACGAATCCAGACATTGAAGAACGGCGATGAGGCCGTCGGCAACCGCACGAAGGTCAAGGTCGTGAAGAACAAGATGGCGCCGCCGTTCAAGACGGCCGAATTCGACGTGCTGTACGGCGAGGGCATCTCCCGTGAGGGCTCGGTGCTCGATATGGCCCTGCAGAGCGACATCGTCAGGAAATCCGGCTCCTGGTTCACCTACGATGGCGACCAGCTGGGGCAGGGGCGCGAGAAGGTCCGCCAGTTCCTCAAGGACAACCCTGCCCTCACCGACGAGATCGAGCACAAGGTCAAGGTCGCATTCGGTGTGGAGAAGCCGGACCCCGATGAGGCGGACGAGGCCGTCGGCGCCTCGGGAGTCGCCGATGCTTCTGCGGATGCGACGGAGGACGTCAAGGCATGATATCCGCGGAGGCGTTTCTTCGCTCCCATCCCACGCCGCCGCATCCCTCCGGGAGCGGCGGGACGACGGACGGCGCACCTGTGTGCGACGAATCCGCGGAGACCACGTCCCGCAAGTCGGCCGGGGCCTCGCATGAGTTCCCTCATGGGTCGCCGTCATATCCTGCGACGCGTCGTGGGGCTTTGGGCCAGCGGGCGGACAGAAGACCGCGACGCGGGGGATTCGGCGCACGCGGCCGGACCTCGGGAGCCGACGGTCCACGGGATCCGGCCGACGAGGATGCCTGCCGAGAGGCCGCGCTGACCTTGCTGGACTATGCCGCGCGGTCGTCCGCCGCCCTGGCCGAACGTCTCAGCCTGAAAGGCTATGACGCCGAGGTCGTCGACATCGTCGTCGGCAGGCTCACCGAGCTCGGTCTCATCGACGACGAGGCCTATGCGGCCTCCGTGGTGCGCTACTGCATCGCACGCCAGATGGGCCGCTCCGGAACCTTGCGGGAGCTTTCCCGCAAGGGTGTGGGCAGGCAGGTCGCCATCCGGGCCGTGTCCGAGGCCGACGGGCGGGGCGCGTTCGTGGAGTCCGCATATGAGCTGGGCCGCAAAGTGGCCGCAAGAACCCGCGGACTTGACATGCGAAAGCGTCGGCAGCGCCTATGGGGCGCCGGTGGACGCAAGGGGCACAGTCCCAATCTGATTCGTCAGGTGGCCGACGAGCTGTTCGTGGAGGGTGCGGACGATGCGGACGGCATGGACTGACCGGCGTCTCAGCGCCTGAAGGCGAATCGCCGAAGTCGTTCGGAGCCCCGTGAATCCGGCGCCGTCGCGATTCACGGGGAGGAACGGGAAGAAGAAACGAGACCCCCGGTACCCCGGGTTCTGTCGTATGGAGGAACCATACGGATGACCATCCATCTCGACCTGACGTTGCCGTCAGGCTCCAGCAGCCTACCCGAAGGCACGGGCGAGCAGCCCTTGACGCCTTCTGCTTGGCCTTGCTCCCGATGAGGCTTGCCATGCGACTTCCGTTACCGGTCGTCCGGTGGTCTCTTACACCGCCGTTTCACCCTTACCCGGCCGGGCCGGGCGGTCTGTTCTCTGTTGCGCTATCTCTCAGGTCGCCCTGGGCGGACGTTATCCGCCATCGTGCTCTGTGGAGCCCGGAAGTTCCTCAGTCCGCGCGGATGCGCCGGACCGCGGTCATCTGGGGGTCTCGATGGATAACCATAGCAGTTATGGTGAACACGAGTTTTCATATCGCTGAATTCCACAAAAATACGACAACGTCGGCTAGAATCGGAAGTAGCTTTTCGGCGAGGTTGCCGATTGGTGTCCACAGCGGTGGCAAACCGCTTGATAAAGGAGGTCCACATGGAAATCGTCGTTACCGGGCGTCACACTCAGATCAAGCAGCGGTTCCGTGATGTCGTCGAAAACAAGATGAATCGTGTGACCGCAATTGCTCCAGACGCGCAGCGTGCTCAGATTGTGGTGACGCATGAGGGAAATCCCCGTCAGGCGGATACCGCGAAGCGAGTCGAGATCACGGTCATCGCAGGCCGTACCGTGGTGCGTGCGGAGGCCTCCAGCGCCGACGAGTTCAGCGCGCTGGATCTGGCGCTGGACAAGCTCACGCTGCGTCTGCGCCGTTCGAGGGACCGTCGCAAGGACCACCGTCGCGGCTACACGAACCCGCAGCCGGTCGACCTCGGCGTCGTCGAGCCGCCGGCCGTGGAGGAGCCCGCCGTCGACGAGCCGAGCAACAGCCCGGCCGACGCCGTCGCCGGAGACCTCGGCCCCGGCGAATCGGTGGAGGTCCAGGTCGGCGACACCCCGATCGTCATCCGTCGCAAGCTGCACATCGCCGAGCCGATGAGTATCGACGAGGCCCTGTACGAGATGGAGCTCATCGGACATGACTTCTTCTTGTTCGTGAACAAGGAGACCGGACGCCCGTCCGTCGTCTACCACCGTCACGGCTGGAGCTACGGCGTATTCGAGATCGATACCCCGGAGAACGTCAAGAAGGACTGATCCGGTCGATGTCGAATCGTCGCGCACGCCATATGCGTGAACTGGATGCCCTCGGAAAACCCGAGGGCATCCTCATATGCGGGGACGGGGGCCGAAGGCCCCGCGTCCCCGTCGTCTTTTCGACAAAAACATCGCATAATCATTGAAATTCATCGCAATCGCGTACTATGTATACTGTTTGTGCCTGAACAGGGTTATCGTTCGGGCCGAAGGCAACGTCATAGTTGAGGAGATAACTCGTGGTAAACGTTCTGGACAAGGTCCTGCGTATCGGCGAAGGGCACCAGCTTCGCAAGCTTCAGTCCGTGGCGGAGGCGACCAATGCCTTGGAGGACACCATCTCCGCCCTGTCCGACGAGGATTTGAAAGGGCAGACCGCCAAGTTCAAGCAGCGTATCGAGAACGGGGAGAGCCTCGACAAGATCATGCCCGAGGCGTTCGCCACGGTGCGTGAGGCGTCCAAGCGCACGCTCGGCATGCGTCACTTCGACGTGCAGCTCATGGGCGGCGCCGCCCTGCATTGGGGCAACATCGCCGAGATGAAGACCGGCGAGGGCAAGACCCTGGTCGCCACCCTGCCGAGCTACCTCAACGCGCTCGAGGGCAAGGGCGTCCACGTCGTCACCGTCAACGACTACCTCGCCAGCTACCAGAGCGACCTGATGGGCCGCGTGTTCCGCTTCCTCGGCATGACCACCGGCTGCATCATCACCGACCAGAAGCCGGCGGAACGGCGCAAGCAGTACGCCGCCGACGTCACCTACGGCACCAACAACGAGTTCGGCTTCGACTACCTGCGCGACAACATGGCGTGGGAGAAGTCCGACCTGGTGCAGCGCGAGCACCATTTCGCCATCGTCGACGAGGTCGATTCCATCCTCATCGACGAGGCCCGAACCCCGCTCATCATCTCCGGCCCGGCCGAAGGCGACGTGACGCGCTGGTACCGTCAGTTCGCCAAGCTGGTGCCGAAGCTCAAGCGCGACGAGGACTACGAGGTCGACGAGAAGAAGAAGGTCGTCGGCATCCTCGACCCGGGCATCACCAAGGTGGAGGACTACCTGGGCATCGACAACCTGTACGAACCGAGCAACACCGCGCTGATCGGTTATCTGAACAACGCCATCAAGGCAAAGGAACTGTTCCTGCGCGACAAGGACTACGTGGTGCAGGGTGGCGAGGTGCTCATCGTCGACGAGCACACGGGCCGCATGCTGCCCGGCCGCCGCTACAACGAGGGCCTGCACCAGGCCATCGAGGCGAAGGAGGGCGTCGAGGTCAAGGCCGAGAACCAGACCTTCGCCACGATCACCCTGCAGAACTATTTCCGCATGTATGACAAGCTCGCCGGTATGACCGGTACCGCCGAGACCGAGGCCGCCGAGTTCATGAACACGTACAAGCTCGGTGTGCTGCCCATCCCGACGAACCGCCCGATGATCCGTCAGGACAAGGACGATCTCATCTACCGCACCAAGAAGGAGAAGCTGACCGCCATCGTCAAGGACGTGGCCAAGCGTCACGCCAAGGGCCAGCCGGTGCTGCTCGGCACCGCCTCCGTCGAGTCCTCCGAGGTCGTCTCCTCGCTGCTCGACGTCGCCGGCATCCCGCATCAGGTGCTCAATGCCAAGCAGCATGCCAAGGAGGCCGCCGTCGTGGCCGTCGCCGGCCGCAAGGGCGCCGTCACCGTGGCCACCAACATGGCCGGTCGAGGCACCGACATCATGCTCGGCGGCAACGTCGAGTTTCTCGCCGACCAGAAGCTCAAGGCCCAGGGCTATTCCTCCGAGGACACGCCCGAGGAATACGAGAGGCTGTGGCCCGAGACCCTTGCCGAGGTCAAGGCGCAGGTCAAGGACGAGCATGAGGAGGTGAAGAAGCTCGGCGGCCTGTACGTGCTGGGCACCGAGCGTCACGAGTCCCGCCGAATCGACAACCAGCTGCGCGGACGTTCCGGCCGACAGGGAGATCCGGGCGAGTCCCGCTTCTACCTGTCGCTCGAGGACAACCTCATGCGCCTGTTCAACACGCAGCTTGTGGCCCGCGTGATGGCCAAGGGCATGCCCACCGGCGAGCCCATCGAGTCCAAGAGCGTCTCCAAGGGCGTGCGCAACGCGCAGAAGGCCGTGGAATCGCGTAACTTCGAGATTCGCAAGAACGTGCTCAAGTACGACGACGTGATGAACAAGCAGCGTACCGTGGTGTACGCCGAGCGTCAGGCCGTGCTCAAGGGCGAGAACATCGACGAGGACATCAAGCGCTTCCTGTCCGACACCGTCGCCTCCTACATCAAGGGAGCCACCCGGGGCAGCGACAAGCCCGCCGAGTGGGACCTCGAAGGGTTGTGGAAGGCCCTCGGCCAGATGTATCCGGTCTCGCTCGACCTCGATGACGTGAAGAAGGAGCTCGAAGGCCTCAAGGCGGAGAAGGCCTCTGCCAAGCTGCGCGAGCTCATCGTCGAAGACGCCGAGGCCAAGTACGCCGAACTCGAGAACGTGGCCGGCTCCGCCGCCATGCGTCAGCTCGAGCGCCGCGTGGTGCTCGCCGTGCTCGACCGCAAGTGGCGTGAGCACCTCTACGAGATGGACTACCTCAAGGACGGTATCGGCCTGCGTGGCATGGGTCAGCGCGATCCGCTCACCGAATACCAGCGTGAGGGCTACCAGATGTACAACTCCATGGTGGAGGGCATCAAGGAGGAATCCATCCAGCTGCTGTTCCATGTGGACATCCAGCAGGTGGCGCGCACCGAGGACCTGAGCACCGAGTCCGACGAGGACCAGGCGGTGGCCGAGGCCACCCAGCAGCTGTCCGAGGACGGCGATAAGCCGGCCGCCGACGAACTCGAGACCTCCGCCCCCGCGGACCCCGACACCGAGGACGAGGACGCCGACGAGGCCCAGGCGGCCGAAGACGGCACCGAGGACGAATCCGGCGAGGCCGAGCCGGTGAAGACCGAGATGGGCAGCGTGACCGGGCCGAAGCCGATCAGCCACGCCGAAGGCAAGGTCCCCGCCTCCAAGCGTCCGAAGAGCGAGGAGCTTCACGCCCCCGAGGCCGACGGCCGCACCTTCCCCGGCACCGGCAGGAACGCCCCGTGCCCCTGCGGCTCCGGCAAGAAGTACAAGCTGTGCCATGGCAAGAACGAGAAGTGACGGCATGTGACCCGGCCGCGGCCGGAGCATAGCGTCAGGCGTCCTGCGGAGAATTCCGCAGGACGCCTTTTCGCATAGTGGGATATTTCGTCCGGCGCGGGGACGCCGTAATGACGACTCGCTACAATGGCAGCGAATCTACAGCAGGCGATTCTTTCGCCAAGGAGGAATATCATGGCCGAGCCATTCACGTGGAAATCAGTGCTGAACAAGCTGGTGCAGGGGGAGCACCTGACCGCCGCGGAAAGTGAGTGGTATGTCGACGACCTCATGAAGGGCCAGGCCAATGCCGCCGCCGTGGGCGCGGTCCTGGCCATGCAGCAGCAGCTCGGCCTGACCCCCGAAGAGGTATCCGGCGCGGCCAAGGCCATGGTGTCGCATGCCGTGCCGCTCAACGTCTCCGGAGAGACCACCGACATCGTCGGCACCGGTGGCGACGGCTTCGCCACGGTCAACCTGTCCACCATGGGCTCCGTCGCCGCGGCCGCGGCCGGAGTCAAGATCGTCAAGCACGGCAACCGCGCGGCCTCCTCGAAGTGCGGCGCCGCCGACGTGCTCGAGACGCTCGGACTGCCGTTGGACCTGACGCCGGAAGCCGTCGGTGAGGTGGGCGACGAAGTGGGCATCACCTTCGCGTTCGCCCGCACCTTCCACCCGGCCATGCGATTCGTCGGCCCGATTCGCGCCGCACTCGGCATCCCCTGCGTGTTCAACGTGCTGGGACCCCTGACCAACCCGGCCAGGCCCGCCCACGTGGCCATCGGCTGCGCCAGGCGCGAGGTCAGCCCGATCATGGCCGCCGTGTACGCCGCCAACGGCCAAAGCGGCATGGTCTACACCTCGCACGAGGGCATGGACGAACTTGCCCCCACCGGCCCGGTCTCCGTATGGGAGATTCGCGACGGCAAGGTCGTCGAAACCGAGTTCGACCCGACCGTGGAACTCGGCCTCGCCAAGATCGACGTCAGGGATCTGAAGGGCGGCGAACCCGAGGTCAACGCGACGGCGTTCCGCGACTTCGTCGACGGCAAGGACATCCCCTCCCGCAGCACGGCGCTGCTCAACGCCGCCTCCGCAATCGTGGCGGACGGTCATCTGGTCGGTGACGGCACGCTTGCCGAGCGCTTCCGCGAGGCATATGCACTCGCCGAGAAGACGGTCGATTCCGGCAAGGCGGCGGAACTGCTCGACAAGTGGATTTCCACGGCGGTCTCCAAGAAGGCCTGACCGCACGACTATGGAATAGGGTTTCCGGAGAGTCGGTTTCCGGTTACGGGGTTCCCACCATTATCCCAATGGCGGGAACCCCGTCGTATATGAAGGTGTGTGATGTATACGCCGATAAAATACCAACCGATTGGTAAGTTTTTCGGCGTGTCGCTCCCGCCGCTGGTATCATGGGCAGTGTTGAACGTTCTAATTTCTGATGGGCGATGCGTCATCGACGAGCGTCATCCGCAGGAAAGGCGATAGGGAGGAACCATGTACACACTGGGTATCGATATCGGCGGCACGAAGATCGCGGGAGCAGTCTGCGACGAAAACGACAAGGTGCTCAGCCAGTGGCGCGTCCCCACGCCAAGCGAACCCGACGAAATCAACGACTGCATCCTCGAGATCTACAACGAGGCGCTGAAGCTGCATTCCGACATCCCCACCATGGGCATCTCCGCCGCGGGCAACGTCAAGGCCGATCGCCGCACCATGAGCTTCTCCGCCAACATCGCCAAGTGGATCGACTACCCGCTTGCCGACCGCATCGAGGAGCTGACCGACCACAAGTGCAAGGTCGTCGTGGAGAACGACGCCAACTGCGCCGGCTGGGGCGAATACATCCTTGGCGCCGGCCGCGGCAGCCGCAACATGGTCATGCTCACCGTGGGCACCGGCCTCGGCGGCGCCATCATCATCAACGGCGAACTGTACCGCGGTTCCTTCGGCATGGCCGCCGAGCTGGGCCACCTGCCCATGGTCTCCGACGGCGACTTCTGCGGCTGCGGCCTGCGCGGCTGCGCCGAGCGTTACACCTCCGGCAACGCGTTGGAGCACTTCGCCCGTTCCGGCATCCGCCGCATGCCGCAGAAGGGCAAGCGCCTTCTCGAACTGTGCGGCGGCGACGTGGACACGCTGGAAGGCAAGATGGTCTCCCAGGCCGCCCAGGAGGGCGACGAGCTGGCGCTCTACGCCTTCGGCAAGATCGGCGAGTGGCTGGGACGCACCATGGCCGCCATCGCCGCGGTCATCGATCCGGACCTCTTCGTCATCGGCGGCGGCGTCATCTCCGTCGGCGACATCCTTCTGGAGCCGGCGCGTTACAACTACACCCGCTTCCTGCAGGCCGCCGCTTACCGCGAGCACGCGAAGATCCTGCCCGCGACCGCAGGTGGCGACGCCGGCATGATCGGCGCCGCCGATCTGGCGATGCGTGAGGCGTAAGGTCATCTCGAGTCACTGTGTCACGCTGGTGCGTGACATGAACGGTGGTCAGGGCCGGGCCGTGCGTTCCGTATGAAAATCGGGGCGCGGGCCCGGCCCGACGCATATGCCGTGCATGTGCGGCCGCACATCAGCCGGGAACGGGGGTATTCGACGCTAGACCCTGGCTCCGTCGTCGAACTCGTCGCGTCTGGTCTCGCTATGGCCCCGATGCCGCAGGAACATGCCACCCGCGCCAAGCAACGTCAACACACCGCCGACGGATCCCAGCAGCGCGGAGACCGAGGGAACCAGTATCGAAGCGACCAGGCACAGCACGCCGACCGTCGTCATGCCGACGAACAATGCCGCGGCACGGTTCACCGGGCCGAGATCGGGATTCGGAGGAGTGAACGTGGAGTCCCCATCCATCACATCGTCGGTGTCAAGCCAGCTGCGTCCCTGGAAATCACGCGGGCCACGTCCATACGACGGCGTGGCGAAGGCATCGTCCTTCAGGTCGTTGACGTCGAATTGGGCCTTCTTCTCCGCCTTCCGCGCCGCCTTGTCGAATTTCCGCGCGCTGCGCGATCGGGCCACGTCGTTCAGATCCCCTTCGTGGGAGGCGAGGAAGTCCTCCCACTGCCGATCCATGTCGGAGCCGTCGTTTGGCCCTGTATTTGAAGACGATGCATCGGCATTGCTATTCTTGTTGCCAGTCATATCTATAACTGTAACCATGAGACTGCCGTTTTCCGGCCTGGAGGTATCGTGCTTTACTGGTTCTTCGTCAAGCTGCTTGGCCCGCTGGCCCGTCGGAGGTTCAATCCCACCGTCCGGGGGCTTCACAACATCCCCCGGAAGGGCGGTGCCATCATCGCGGCGAACCATCTGGCGGTGATTGATGACGGGCTGCTTCCCCTGGTCTGCCCGCGCATGATCCACTTCATGGGCAAGGCCGAATACTTCGAGGGCAAGGGCATCAAGGGCAAGTTCAAGAAGTGGTGGTTCACCTCGGTAGGCGTATTCCCCGTCGATCGCTCCGGCGGCTCGAAGTCCCTGGGCGCCATGGAGACGGCACGCGGCATCCTCGAGGACGGGCATCTTTTCGGCATTCATCCGGAAGGCACCCGCAGCCCGGACGGCCGGCTCTACCGCGGCCACACCGGTGTGGCGCGTCTCGCCCTGGAGACCGGATGCCCCATCATCCCCACCGCCATCATCGGCACCAGGGAGCTGCAGAAGCCCGGACAGGTCATGCCGGGCAAGGGCAGCACCACCGTGATCTTCGGCGAGCCGATTCCCGTGCAGAAGACCGACACCAGCCGGATGACGCGTGACGAACTGCACGCCAAGCTGCGTGAGCTGACCGACCGCATGATGCATGTCATCGGCGAGGCCAGCGGTCAGGAATACGTGGACGAATACGCGCAGAAGATGAAGAAGAAGCTCGCCGGACAGGCATGATTCCCGGCTGATCCATCGAAGGGGCCCGACCGAATCGGATTCGGTCGGGCCCCTTCGTCGTTGTGTCGTTTGCTCGGCGGTACGGGCCGATGTCGTTCGGCCGTCAGACCACGGTGAGCGTGACGGTCGTGGCCTTGCCCTTCGTGTCCCGCACACGCACCTGCTTGCCGGGCGCCGGATCCTGCAGACGCACCGTATGGGTGAGGTTGCCCAGCGGGGCGCTGATCTTCACGTCCAGACCCAGGGCCTTCAGCGTCTTCGTGGCCTCGTCCTGGCTTTTGCCGCGCACATCGGGGACGGTCACCATCTGCGGTCCCTTGGAGACGACCAGGCTGACCGAATCGCCCCAATGCAGCTGCGTCCCCGCCTTGACGGAGGAGGAGATCACCTTGCCGGAGGCCACCGTGTCGGAATACGTCTCGCTCGCGCTCACCTTCAGACGGGCCTGTCCGAGCATGGAGAGCGCGTCGGCCTTCGTCCGGCCGACGACATCGGGCATGCTCACCGGCATCGGTCCCTTGGACAGCACCACGGTGATCGTGCGGTTGTGGTCGACGGTCGAGCCCGGTTTCGGGTCGATGCTGATGACCGCGCCCTCGGGCACGTCCATGGAGTATTCGTCCTTCGACGTGTCGTGCGCGATCGAGGTGAACCCGGTCTTCTCTAAGGCCCCGATCGGGTCCTTGCCGTTGGCGGAGCCGGAGTCGGCGATGTCGGCGGGAATGGTCAGCTGCCGCACGCCCTTGGAGATGACGAACGTCATCACGTCGTTGTTGCGCTTGCTCACATGATCGCCCACGTTGGACGGACTGGCCGAGATGATGGTCCCCTTCTTCGCGGTGTCGCTGAACTCCTCGGAAGTCGTATAGGGGATGCCGGTCACCTTCAGCGTGCGCTCGTAGTCGGCGAACCTCGCTCCCTTGATGGAGCATGTCCGGCCCTGTGTACAGGCCACGTCATCGGCCGAGGGCACGGTCCAGTAGCTTCCGGGACCGAGATAGTGCCACCAGGCGAATCCGCCCGCGGCGATGGCCGCCACGGCCGCAATCGTGCCGAGAATGATGGCGAGGCGCCTGCGCGGCTTGCCGGCGACGGCATCGGATGCGCCGGACGTCGCCGCGTCCTTCCCCCCGTCGCCGATGACCTCCGTGGCAAGCGGCGCGACATCGTCCTCCTGAACGGGTGCGGCGATGTCGGAGACCGGCAGCACGCTGGTCGGCTGCGGCTGCGGGCCGTCCCCGATGCGGTAGGCGAGCTCGGTCGGGGTGAGCGACCGCGAGAAGTCCTGCAGTTCACGCAACGCCTGCGCGGCGTCATCCGGCCTGTCCGAAACGCTTCTGCCGGTCAGGCGCGCTATGAATTCGGAGACGGGCCTCGGCACACCGGGATGCTGCGCCGCCAGGGCGGGAACGTCCTCATGCACATGCTTGAACACCATGGTCACGGGATTGTCCGAGGTGAACGGCACCTCTCCGGCGAGCATCTCCCAGGCCATGATGCCCACGGAGTACAGGTCTCCCTGCGGGGTGGCGAGATTGTCCTCGATCATCTCCGGCGCGAGATACGCGGCCGTGCCCAGCAGCATGCCGGTGGTCGCCAGCGTGGCCTGTGACGCCGCCTTGGCGAGGCCGAAGTCGGTGATCTGCACGCGGCCGCGGTCGTTGAGCAAAATGTTCTCCGGCTTGATGTCACGATGCACGACGCCCACGCCATGCGCCGCCGCGAGACCGTCGAGTATCTCCCCGATGATGCGAATCGTCTCGCGCACGCTGAACGTGCCGACCCGGTTCATCTCGTAGCGCAGGTTGACGCCATGCACGTACTCCATGACGAGATAGTCCAGTCCGTCGTATTCGCCGGTGTCGTAGATCTGCACGATATGGGGGTTCGCGATCGCCGCGGCGGATCGTGCCTCCCGATGGAACCGCTGCACGAACTGGTCCCTGTGGGGGCCCTGCGCCAGCTGGATGTGCATGATCTTGATGGCCACGGAGCGGTCAAGGCGGACGTCGGTGGCCTGGTAGACGGTGGCCATGCCGCCCTCGGCTATCTTGCGCGTGATTCGATAACGATTGTCGATGATCTTGCCGATGGGGGCTCCCGTCACTTCGCTCATGCCTATCATCCTACGATTCAGCGTCGTCCGTCGTCGGCCCCGCCACGCGATGAGGTGGAAATCTCCACGCGCAGGTCCGGGGGGATGAAACGCGAACACGCCGAAACGAGCATGGCAAGGTCCCGGTCGTCCAGTCCCAATGCGTCGGCGTACGCCGCGATGCCCTCGTTCGCCTCGCGCCATAGGCCGATGATGCGCTCTCGGGAGCGTTCCACAGCCCCGGTGGATACGAACAGGCCGATGATGCGACGCACGTCGACGTCGCCACGGTGCGGTGCGGTGAACCGTTCGCGCAGATATGCGGCGTCATCGGCGTCTGCCCCGGCGAGTGCGTCGGCGAGCAGCACGGTCCTCTTGCCCTCGCGGATGTCTCCACCGACCGGCTTGCCGGTGGCCGCGGTGTCCGCGACGACGTCGAGCAGGTCGTCGGCGAGCTGGAAGGCGATGCCCAGCGGCGTGCCGATGCGCAGCGCGGCGTCATGGCAGACGTCCTCCTCCAGCCCCGAGGCGAGCAGCGCCAGCTCGATCGGCGCGATGGTGGTGTAGCTCGCCGTCTTCCATCGGAAGACCGCGAGCGACCCCTCGGCGAGGGCGGCGGGATCGTCGAGGCTCAGATGCTCCGCCGCGAGGTCGAGCACCTGACCGACCTCCACATCGCGGTGCATGGCGAGGAACCGGTCCATGATGCGTCCCCGGTTCGGCAGCGCGTCGATGGCTGCGTTGATGATCGACACGCTCGCCGTGGCCATGAGATCGCCGAGCATGATGCCCAGCCCGCTTCCCAGGGTCCGCGCCCGTGCGTCATCGACATCCCGGAAGCTGCCGAGTGCGAAGGCCCCGAGCGCCCTGTGGGCGGCGGGACGGCCGCGGCGGACGTCGGCCTCGTCGATGATGTCGTCGTGGATCAGCGCGGCAGTCTGGAACACCTCGATGCCGCAGGCGATGTCGAGGGCACTGCGCGCGGCGGCGGAATCCGTTTCGTCGGGGTTTGCCGCGCCGAATGCATCGAGCAGCAGCAGCGCCCGAAGCCGCTTGCCTCCCTTCCCGGAGACCAGGGCCTGCTCGGTGACGGCCGGACCCAGCACGTCATCGGGCATGCCGGTCTCCCGCGCGGAGCAATACAGCCGCGTCAGTTCGGCGATGCGCCGCTCGATGCAGTCGCGGGTCCGGGAGGGCCCGCCGTCGGAGAATCCCCGAGCCGGGGGCATGGACGTGTTGGTCAGGTCAGGAACGGTCATACCTATGAGAGTAACGAATCGGTGTTGACAACCGATGCAGCCGTCAACAATCCGCAAAACGTTCTGCCGCCACGCATGCCGCACATCCGTCAACAATGTCCGACGGGCCGCGGGGGAGATGCCGGAATCTGCCATAGTGGCAGGTATGGGGCAGGACGGGGGAGAGGACGACGACAAGGAGCCGACGATGGCCGACGACAACATGGTCGATGGAAACACGACCGACGGCGACATGACCGACATCAACGACGTGGGACTGCATCCCCTCACCGGGCCATACGCCCGCGAGGAGGACCTATGCGAGCTGAGAATAGCCCCGGAGCGCATGGACGGGGTCCGCGACTCGTTCCGGCGGCGACGGCGGGCCGAAGGACCATCCGAAGCGGACGGGGAATGGGCCCGCGGGCTCATCGGTTCCTGGACGAGCAGGCTCTCCGGGGAAACGGACGAACTGGACTCCCACATGGTCGTCGGACTGTGCGTGGGCATGAGCGAGACGCTGTCCATGCGCGACGCGGTGCTGCTGGCCGTGATGGGACCGGTGGACGAACGACGGCTGGTTGAGCTGGTGGCGAAACCGCGCGATCCGCACAGTGTCGGACTCGTCTACGACACCCTGACCACAGGGTTCGAGGATGAGTCCGCCATACCGGATCCGGTTCGATGCCAGCGGGGCATCGACGCGCTCGCGCATATGGTCTGCCGCGTGCCCGTGCCCTACTGCGTGCAGCCGCTGGCGGTGCTGTCGTTCGTGCTGTGGTGGGTCGGCCGGGACGAGCAGTCGCTCGCCTGCGCCCTGCATGCGCTCAGCCTCGACGAGCAGTGCATGCTGGCGGCCATCGTCGCCGGCGCGATAGGCCGCGAGGTCCGTCCCGCATGGCGGGAGCGGCGGGACCGGGAATAATCGTCCTTGGAACGTGGTTCACTCTATTAGTTGACAATTTGCTCTTGCCATAAGTGTGCTTTCATGCTAGAAGGCGATGGCAGGACGAAGCCAGGAGGACAAGTTGGCAGGCGAGAAGACGACGGCAACGCGTAGAACCACACGTAGTGCGGCGGCGAAGGATGCGACTTCCGGCGAGAACGAGGCGGAGGAAACCACCACCGCGGCCGGCACGAAGAAGCGGGCCTCGGCGAAGTCGACACGCAAGTCCTCCGGTACCAGGCGGACCAAGTCGGCAACCGCGAAGAAGCCGACCAGGAAGACCGCGTCGCGTTCCCGCAAGAAGAGCGACGACGACATCGAACTCGACGACGAACTGCTCGACGATGCCGACGGCGTCGACGAGGACGCGGACCTCGACGGCGATTTCGATGACGTCGACGGCGGCATCGCCGACGGCGAGGACGAGGCCGACGGCGAGGACGGCGAATCCTCCGAGGACGAGGAGGAGTCCAAGCCGAAGCCGCCGGAACAGCCGAAGGAGAAGGGTGCGTTCGTCGTCACCGACCTCGACGACGACGACAACTACACGCCGTCGGGCAACCCGAAGCGACGCGTGATCGCCACCGGCGCCACGGCCGACCCGGTCAAGGACTACCTCAAGCAGATCGGCCGCGTCAGCCTGCTGAACGCCGAGCAGGAGGTCGACCTCTCCGAACGAATCGAGGCCGGACTCTACGCGCAGCATCTGCTCGATACCCAGGGCGACGACCTCGACTTCAAGCGCCGCCGCGAACTCAAGTGGGCCGCAAACGACGGCCGCAAGGCCAAGGACCACCTGCTCGAGGCCAACCTCCGACTCGTCGTCTCGCTGGCCAAGCGCTACACCGGCCGCGGCATGCTGTTCCTCGACCTCATCCAGGAAGGCAACCTCGGCCTGATCCGCGCCGTCGAGAAGTTCGACTGGAAGAAGGGCTTCAAGTTCTCCACGTACGCCACCTGGTGGATCCGCCAGGCCATCACACGAGCCATGGCCGACCAGGCCCGCACCATCCGCGTGCCCGTGCACATGGTGGAGGTCATCAACAAGCTTTCCCGCGTGCAGCGCCAGATGCTGCAGGACCTCGGTCGCGAGCCCACGCCGGACGAGCTGGCGCGAGAGCTCGACATGCCGGTCGAGAAGGTGCAGGAGGTGCAGAAGTACGGCCGCGAGCCCATCTCCCTGCACACCCCGCTCGGCGAGGACGGCGACTCCGAGTTCGGCGACCTCATCGAGGACACCGACGCCATCGCACCCTCCGACGCCGTGGCGTTCTCGCTGCTGCAGGAGCAGTTCAAGCAGGTGCTCGAGACGCTTTCGCCGCGTGAGGCCGGCGTCATCAAGATGCGCTACGGCCTCGAGGACGGCCAGCCCAAGACGCTTGACGACATCGGCCGCGTCTACGGCGTGACCCGCGAACGCATCCGCCAGATCGAATCCAAGACGATGTCGAAGCTGCGTCATCCGTCGCGCTCGCAGACGCTGCGAGACTTCCTCGATCAGTGACGCGCGACGGTCATGTCATATCGACTGCGGTTCGGCGGATGCCATGCATGGGCATCCGCCGTTCGCGTGATATGGGATGATGCATGATTCCAATACAGATGTAATCCGATAACGATTGAGTGGGGATATGGCAGCAACCAAGGAAGACTACGGCGCGAAGGACCTGGCGGTGCTCGAAGGCCTGGACGCGGTGCGTAAGCGTCCGGGCATGTACATCGGCACCACCGACTCCCAGGGGCTCATGCACTGCCTGTGGGAGATCATCGACAATTCCGTCGACGAGGCCCTGGCCGGATTCTGCACGAAGATCGTGGTGACGCTGCACACCGACGGGTCCATCACCGTGGCCGACAACGGCCGCGGCATCCCCGTCGACAAGGAGCCGAAGACCGGTCTGACCGGCGTGGAGGTCGTGCTCACCAAGCTGCACGCCGGCGCCAAGTTCGGCAACGCATCGTACAACGCCGTCGGAGGCCTGCACGGCGTCGGCTCGTCGGTGGTCAACGCGTTGAGCTCGCGTCTCGACGTGGAGGTCGACCGCAACGGCAAGACCTACCGCATGGAGTTCCGCCAGGGGCATCCCGGCGTGTACACGGACGCCGACCCCGAGCATCCCTCGCCGGCCTCGCCGTTCAAGAAGACCCGCAAGCGTTCCCCCACGGAACTGCGCGAGGTGGGCGAGGTGTCGAAGAAGACCACGGGCACGCGCATCCGCTACTGGGCCGACCCGGAGATCTTCAACTCCACGGCGAAGTTCAGCTATGAGCAGCTCATCGACCGCGTGCGCCAGACCAGCTTCCTCGTGCCGGGCCTGTCCATCACGGTGATCGACGAGAACATCCCCGAAACCGGCGACGAATCCATCGACGACGTGCGCGAGGTGGACGGGCCGCTCGCCGAAACCTCCGCGACGCCGGAGACGCAGGGTGCCGGGACGGAAGACGACGCGGCCGGGAAGGCCGATGCCGTGACGGCGCCCGCGCCTTCGCAGGAGGCCGTGGACCGACATATGGGGCGGCACCCGCACGCCCGCGTCGAGGAGTTCCTCCACACCGGAGGCGTCATCGACTACGTCGACTTCCTCTCCAAGGGCGAACCCGTGTGCGACATCTGGCACGTGAGCGGCGAGGGCACCTACCAGGAGGAGACCCAGGTGGTCGGCCCCGGCGGGGACCTGCATGCGCAGATGGTGGAACGCACCTGCGGCGTCGACATCGCGCTGCGGTGGACCAACGACTACGAGACCACAATCCGCAGCTTCGTCAACGTGGTGGAGACCCCGGGCGGCGGCACGCACGTCGACGGCTTCCTCAACGCGCTCACCCGGCAGGTTCGCAGGAACGTGGAGGCCAACGCCCGCAGACTCAAGGTCAACCTCAGGGATTCCGCCACCAAGGTCGAACGCGACGACGTGATGACCGGACTCGTGGCGGTGGTCACGGTGCGCATCGCCGAACCGCAGTTCCAGGGCCAGACCAAGGACGTGCTCGGCACCGCGCAGGTCAAGCCCATCGTCACCAAGCTCACCGACAGGCAGTTCGGCGAGATGATCGCCGGCTCCAAGCGCGGATACAAGGAGCAGTCCGGCCGCGTGCTCGAGAAGATCGTCGGCGAGATGCACGCCCGAATCCAGGCGCGCAAGACCAAGGAGGTCACACGTCGCAAGAACGCGCTCGAATCCGCGTCCATGCCGTCGAAGCTCTCGGACTGCCAGCCCGGCAACGACGACATCGCCGAGCTGTTCATCGTGGAGGGCGACTCCGCTCTGGGAACCGCCAAGGCGGCCCGCAACTCCATGTTCCAGGCCCTGTTGCCGATTCGAGGCAAGATACTCAACGTGCAGAAGGCGTCCGTCTCCCAGATGCTCGCCAACAAGGAGTGCGCCTCGATCATCCAGGTCATCGGCGCCGGCTCGGGGGCGACCTTCGACATCTCCCAGGCGCGATACAACAAGGTCATCATGATGACCGATGCCGATGTCGACGGCGCGCACATCCGCATCCTGCTGCTCACCCTGTTCTACCGGTACATGCGGCCGCTCATCGAGCACGGGCACGTCTATGCGGCCGTGCCGCCGCTGCACCGCATCGCGCTGACCGGCAAGCGCAAGGGCGAGGTCATCTACACGTACTCCGACGACGAGCTGGCCCGCCGCACCGCACAGCTCAACCGCGACCACATCGGCTTCGACGGCGACATCCAGCGGTACAAGGGCCTCGGCGAGATGGACGCCGACCAGCTGGCCGACACCACCATGGACCCGCGAACGCGCATGCTGCGCCGCATCCGCATGGAGGATGCCGCCCAGGCGTCGGAGATCTTCAGCCTGCTCATGGGCGGCGAGGTCCCGCCGCGCAAGCAGTTCATCGTCGACAACGCCGACGACTTCGACCGCGCCAACATCGATGCGTGACCCTGGTCCCCAGGCGTTTTCACGGCCGTCCCGTCATCATGGGACGGCCGTTTTCGTAGGAGAGCCGTCCGAGGGCGGCTTGCACAATCTGGTTTAGCGTTTTACCATAAGGAATGACAAAGCAATCCCGCCCATCGTGGAGCGGTGTGACAATGCGGTTGTGTTTTTCGCGCCGGGCGGCTGACCGTAAGGAGACGGTTATGGTGATGAACGTGGTGAACATCGGCAGGGACGAGGCCCTCGGCCATCTTGATTCCTTCGCGCAGACGGACAGGTCCCTCATTGTGGTCGGCTCGATGAACGCCGACTACACGGTGACGACCGAACGGCTGCCCCAGCCGGGGGAGACCGTGAACGGAGGTCCCCTGCGCGTGCTGCCCGGCGGCAAGTCCGGCAACCAGGCGGCGACGGCGGCCAAGATCGGGGCGAACGTCCACATGCTCGGCGCCGTGGGCGACGACGACAACGGCAGGTTCCTGCTCGACCGTCTCGCCGAGGCCGGGGTGCGCACCGACGACGTGAAGCATGTGGACGGCGCGAGCGGCACCACCGTCATCACCGTCGACTCGCACGGCGAGAACACCATCGTCTACTCGCCCGGCTCGAACGGCAAGGTCACCGTCGAATACGTACGCGACCATGCCGATCTCATCGCCGACGCCGCGGTCCTGGGACTGTGCCTCGAAAGCCCCATGCCGACGGTGATCGAAAGCGCCCGCATCGCCCACAAGGCCGGAGTGAAGGTGCTTGTCAACGATTCGCCGTTCATCCCCGAACTGCCGCGGGACCTCATCGACAACGCCGACATCCTGCTCGTCAACGAGCATGAGATGAGCCAGCTGCTCGGCATCGACGAGCCCGGGGACGGCGACTGGGACGCCGTGGACTGGGACGCCATCGTCGCGCAGATGGCGGGATTCGGCTTCGACCAGGCCGTGGTCACCCTCGGCGGCGACGGCAGCGTGGTCATCGACTCCGGCCGGGCGCACCGCATCGCGCCGGTGAAGGTCGACGCCGTGGACACCACGGGGTGCGGCGACTCCTTCATGGGCACCATCCTCGCCGGCCTCGCATCCGGTCACGATCTGGTGACCAGCGCGCAGGTGGCATCCTACGTCTCCGCCTACGCCGCCACCGGACAGGGCGCCCAGGCCTCGTACGGCACCACGCGGCAGGTGCGCGAGCTGTTCTCCTAGACCGGGAGTCACATGGCCAAGCGAACGACCATCAGGGATGTGGCGGCCGCCGCGGGCGTCTCCGTGACGGCCGTCTCCCTCGTGCTCAACAACCGCCCCTCGCGGGTTTCCGAAGAGACCCGCCGCGCCATCCTCGAAGCGGCGGAGGCATTGGACTACGTGCCCAACCAGGTGGCGCGCACGCTGGTGACGCAACGCTCCATGCTGCTGGCGCTCGTCGTGCCCGACATTCAGAACCTGTTCTTCGCGTCCCTGGCCAAACGCCTCGAGGACGAATGCCGGCGTATGGGATACTCGCTCATCATCGCCAACACCGACGATTCGCGCGGCACGGAGCATGACGTCATCACCCGTCTCGCGGCCCGCGGCGTGGACGGCATGTTCCTCATATCCGCAGGGGAGTCGGGATCGGACATGGAGGGGTTCCGCCTCGACGTGACCCGCTGCGGATGCCCCGTGGTGCTCGTCGACCGCATGCCCTCCGGCGAATGGTGCGACGCCGTGGGCATCGACAACCATGAGGGCGGCCGGCTCGCGGCCGGATACCTCATGGAATGCGGTCACCGGCGCATCGCCTGCGTGTACGGCGACGCCCGCGTCGGCAATGCAGGCGACCGTCGTGACGGCTTCGTCGAGGCGCTGGGCGAGGTCGGTCTGCGGCCGTCGGCGCTGATCGAAGGCGACTACCGCCATGCCGGCGGATACGCCGCGGCCGACGCCGTCGTCGAGTCCGGCGCCACGGCGGTGTTCTGCTGCAACGACCTCATGGCGCTCGGTCTCATGGGGCGTCTTTCGCAACTGGGCCTGCGGGTCCCCGACGACATGTCGGTCATGGGATACGACGGCATCGCCGAACGCTTCGGATTCGAATTCGACCTGACCACCATCGGTCAGGGAATCGGCCGTCTCGCCGGCGAATCGGCGACGATGATGCGGGGGCGGATCGAACGTTCCGACGCTCCTGCGGGTCGGCGCGTCGTCATTCCCCCGAAGCTCATCCGTCGTGGCAGCGTCGCCGTGGTCCGGTGACACGCCGTATCTTATGGTCAAAATGACCATAACTTCTCGATCGCGTGCTACATTCACCCTGTACCTGTTTCGACCGGCCCGTGCGCCCCGACGGCTCGCGGGCCTTTCCGCGATCAAGGAAGTACGGCAATGAGCGACAACGACACGACGGCGGTGAAGGCCGCCCCCTCGGCGGGACCCGAATCCAACGGCGTCAAACCCGTGCCCGAAGGCGAACGGCACGGCAGGTCACGGGACCTGTTCTCCGTATGGTTCGCATGGAACGTCTCCATCATGGGCATCAGCTACGGCATCTACGTCTACGGGCTCGGCCTGAGCCCGTGGCAGGCCATCGTCGCCGGCACCCTGGGATACGCCATCTCCTCGTTCCTCGTCGGCGTGCTCTCCGTCGGCGGCCCCCGCACCGGCCTGCCCACGCTCACCCAGACGCGCTTCGCATTCGGATACCAGGGCAACCGCATCATCGCGTTCTTCGCCTACCTGTCGAACATCGGATGGAAGGTCACCATCATCACGCTGGCCTCCACCACCGGCGCCAACATCTTCGCCCGGCTCAACCCCGCCATGTTCGCCAAGGCCGACGGCACGCCCGCCACATGGCTCGTGCTCGTCTGGTTCATCGTCGTGCTCGTCGTCACCATGGCGTTCGCCGTCGCCGGCCACGGTCTGATCATGAAGGCCGAGAAGTGGATCTCATGGATCACCGGCGTGTTCACCGTCGTGTTCATCGCCATGATCCTGCCGCACATCCACTGGGACAAACTGGCCGCACACCCCAACGGCGGACCCATGGTGTTCGTCGGCGGCATCGTCATGGCCATGACCATGGTCGGCCTCGGCATGCTCAACTACGGTGGCGACTTCGCTCGCTACCTGCCTAAGGACACCAAGGCGCGCGGCGTCATCGGCTGGACCACCCTCGGCATCTCCCTGCCCGTCACCGTATTGCTGATTCTCGGCATCCTGCTCGCCGCCACCAACGACAAGCTCGGCGAGGCCGCGGCCGCCGACCCGATCGCCGCGCTGACGGTGCTCCTGCCCACCTGGTTCTTCGTGCCGTTCAGCATCGTCATCGTCATCTCCCTCGTCTCCGCGGCCATGACCGGCATCTACTCATCCGGACTGGCCCTCATGGCAGTCGGGCTGCCCGGCTCCCGTGTGGTCATCACCATCATCAACGGCTGCATCATCGCCTTCGGCGCCTTCTACCTGCTGTTCATCTCCACGTCGTTCCTCGCCACCTTCCAGGCGTTCCTCGCGCTCATCGCCGTGCCCATGGGCACGATGGGCGGCATCCAGCTCATCGACTTCATCCGCCAGAAGCGCTACGGATGGGATGTGCGCATGGCACAGCCCAAGGGGCTCGGCGGCAGGTCCGGCCGATGGACCGCACTGACGGCCATGGGCGTCGCCACGGTGGTGGGTCTCGGCATGGTCACCAGCGCCGACCCGAACATCGCCAGGGTCGTCGGCTTCCTGCTCACCCCCGAACAGCGCGCCGGCGTCATCGGCTCGACCAACATCGGCGTGGTCGTCGCCATGATCGTGGGCACCGTCATCTACGCCATCCTCACCTACGGATTCAAACTCGGCCCCAGGCCCGACCGGTCCCGAATCGAAACCGCCGCAGAACAGTCAGCGGCCGACTGACCGGCCGGCGCAGAGGAAGGAGCGGCATCCGATGGACGCGTTGAACGCATACGACAGCCGGGAGCTCGATGATTTCCGGCACCCCGGCGTGTGGAACGCACCGGCCACCTACTGGTTCTGGCATCGCATCCCCACCGAAGACGAGATCGACGACCAGATCCGCCGGATGGACGAAGCCGGATACCGCTCCTTCCAGATACAGGCGCGCATGTCCATGCCGCTCGCCGACTATCTCGGCGACGACTACCTGCGCATGTGCCGCCACGCCACCGACGTCGCCCGCAGCCACGGCATGACGATCGGCATATACGACGAATACAACTGGCTGTCCGGCCACGCCGGCGGCCGCGTCGTCGCCGGCGGCCACGACGATTTGCGCGAACGGCACCTGTTCCATGTGACCGCCGACGTCGACGACCGCGGTCACGTCGAAGGCGCCATCGACGGCATCCACGCCGTCGACGTCGACTACCTGCTGCAGCAGGGCCGCGACTGGGTGTTCGAGGGCGGCCGGCCGCAATGGAACCAATGGCGCCTCGTCGCCGCCGTCGCCTACGACGTCGACGACAACGATGCAGCCAAGGCCCCGACCATCCTCGATGTGACGGATCGGGCGCGGCTCACGTCCGCCGACTCCGACGGATGCGCCGCCGAGGCCGACCTCACGGACGGCACCGTCTACGGACGCCGGAAAGTCACGTTCTTCGTGGCGGCGCGCTGCGCCACCAGCCGCATGATCAACTACCTCGACCCCGCCGCCGCCCGCCGGTTCACCGAAGTAGGCTACGAACCATACGCGAGGGCGTTCGGCGAACATCTCGGCACGACCGTCGCCTACGTGTTCTTCGACCAGCCTCACGCCTGCTTCTTCGACTGGGCGCAGAACCACGGCACCACCGCATCCACGCTCATGTACGACGAACGGTTCTACCGCGAACTCGCCCACGAGGCGGGGAAGCGATGGCCGCACATACTGCTGGCATGGGCCACGGACGTCGGCGACGACACGGTGGACGACCGCATATGGTTCTACGAACGCTACGCCAGACAGGGCATCGACGCGTTCTTCGGCACCATCAGCGCCTGGTGCCACGACCACGGACTCAAACTCAGCGGCCATGAGGTGCTCAGCCACGTCTCCTCATGGGATCCGACCAGCACCATCATCGCCGACGACCCGCGCACCAACTTCGGACTCGACTACTTCGGCATCGACGCATGGCGCGACATCACCGGCGTCGACGCCCGTAACGACTACCCGCAGCTCTCCGCCAAATTCGGCGACTCCGTGGCCCGCAGCCACGGCCGCAGCGGCTGCATCGTCGAACAGTACTTCGGCCGAGTCGTGTCCGGCTCCCACTTCGCGGCAGGATGGTGGGAACTCACCCTCGACCAGCTGCGCTCGCAGACCATGCGGCACCACGTACTCGGCATGAGACAGCTGCTCATGCACGCCTTCTGGCTCACCGATGGCCATGAGCCGGCCGGCGGCGGGCCGCAGGGCGACGACTCGGCCGAGATGTTCGTCAACCCCCGGTTCGACTTTGCCCCCGGCGTCAACCACGAACCATGGTTCCGCTTCCACCGGCGTTTCGCCGACGAATCCGCCAGGGTCTCCGTGTTCCTCGACGGATGCGAGCCATTGGACGAGGTCGCCGTGCTCTACCCGCTGGCCACCGACTGGGCGTACGGGCCGAAGCACGGGTTCGGCCGGCACATGGCGATGTGGTGCGAGAACCTCGCCCGCGACGGCATCGACTACGCCATCATCGACGAACGCGACCTCGCAGGGGGCTCCGTGGAGGGCGGCGCCCTGCGTCTTCCGGACGGCAGAACGTTCCCCGTGCTCGTGCTGCCGGGAGTGCAGGTGCTTGGCGACGCACGCTCCGTCGACGTCATCGAACGGTTCGTCGACGCCGGCGGTACGGTGTTCGCCACCGGCGGACTTCCCAAGGCAGTGGCGGGGGAGCCTGCCGGAAGCCTCGTTCCGGGACGGTTGGGGAGTCTGACGATCGACGGACGGCACATTCGCGACGGACTGCCGCAATGGCACAGGCTGACGGCCGACGTAATGGAGACCGTCCGGCCGTGCCCTCGTGTGACCGACACGACGCCGGAATCCGGACAACTGTGGGTGCGACGTGGACGGGACCGCCACGGCTGCCAGCGCATCATGCTGTTCAACGACTCCGACCGGAGCAAGACCGCGGTCGTCGAAACCGGCGTAAGCCATGCCCGGCTCATCTCATGGAATCCGGCGGACGGCATGGTGGGGGAGCCGGCGGAGGTCCGCGGACGCGGCGTCGGTCCGCGCATCGAACTGCGGATGCGCCCCCATCAGGTCATGCTGCTGCAGATCGTTGCCGATGGGACGCCGACTCCCGCATCGATGACGTTGGCGTCCGGCTGGCGGTTCATGCCATACGACGGCACGGGAACGATGCCGGTGTCAATCGACCCGACCGTCGGCTGGGAGCGTCAGGGATATCCCACGTTCTGCGGTACCGGACGATACGTTCATGACGTCGTCATCGACCAATCGCCGGAACGGGGATGGAACCTCATCATCCCGCGGGTCAAGGGATCCGTCACCGTGCACGTCAACGGACGGCGCGCGGCCGAAGCGCCATGGCCGGCCGGCCCGATACCGCTGGGCCACGCCCTCGAAGCGGGTGTGAACCGAATCGTCCTCGACATCCTGCCGTCCGCCGCGAACCGATACTACGCCGGAACGTCGCAGCAGGGGGACGGGCCGGCGCCATGCGGTCTGCTCGCCGCGCCGATACTCGCGCCGGACGACGGCGTCACGTATATCACCGGCATCGAATGACATCGGATCATGGCGACGCCGGACGGACGATGTTGACGACGGACGATGGACACGGCTAGGTTGAAACGTATGAACACACGTCCCATAGTCATCAGCCTGCTGGTAATCACCGCCCTCGTCGTGGCGCAATGGCAGAACTGGCTGCCGAACTCGATGTGGATACGGCTCCTGACCGGCATCGTCGTCGTGATCTGCCTCATCGTCATCGCCTACCAGCGACACCAATGAGCGAGGACAAGGCGGCGGACGGGGCCATGTCGTCGTTCGCCGAGCAGACGCGGCGCTGGTTCACGGCGACGTTCGGCGAACCCACCGAGGCGCAGCGCGAGGCATGGCCCGCCATCCGCTCCGGCGACAACGTGCTCGTCATCGCCCCCACAGGCTCGGGCAAGACGCTCTCGGCGTTCCTCTACGCCATCGACCGGATGATACGGGAACGCACAGCCTGCGACGCTGCATCATCTGACGACATTCCATCATCCGACGATGTTCCCTCGCCCGGCGGCGTCGAACGCGACGTGCGGCGTTCCGGCGTGCGCGTGCTGTATATTTCGCCGCTGAAGGCGCTGGGAGCGGACGTGGCCAGGAACCTCACCGGGCCGTTGGACGGCATCGCCTGCGAATTCGAACACGACGGCGGCCAGCGGCCGAACATCAGCGTCGCCATGCGCAGCGGCGACTCCACGCCGCAGGAACGCCGCCGCATCGCATCCCATCCTCCGGACATCCTCGTCACCACGCCCGAGTCGCTGTACCTGATGCTCACCTCCAAGGCGCGGCGCATCCTGAGCGGCGTCGACACCGTCATCATCGACGAGGTGCATGCCATCGCCGGCACCAAGCGCGGCGCCCACCTCGCCGTCAGCCTGGAACGACTCGACCGGCTCACCGGCAGTCCCACGCAACGCATCGGGCTGTCCGCCACGGTACGCCCCGCCGACGAGGCGGCGCGTTTCCTCGGCGGCAACCGCCCCGTCACCATCGTCACCCCATCGCAGACGCCACGATACGAGCTGAAGGTCATCGAACCCGTCAGGGACATGCATGACCTCGCCTCCTCCTCCACCGACGAGGACGACGACCGGAAGACCGGCTCCATATGGCCCATGGTCGAACGCAGCGTGCTCGACGCGGTGCTCGACCACCACACCACCCTCGTCTTCGTCAACTCGCGAGGACTGTGCGAGAAACTCACCGCACGGCTCAACGACCTCTATGCGCAGCGGCGTCACGGGCCGCAGCCGGTGGAATACGGGTCATCACAGCATTATGCGGCCGTCGTCGGCTCCTCGACCATGCTCGTCAACGACCACGACCCCGACGACACCATCGCCATGGCCCATCACGGCTCCGTGTCCAAGGACCGGCGCAAACAGGTCGAATACGACCTCAAGGCCGGCCGTCTGCGCTGCGTGGTGGCCACCAGCAGCCTCGAACTCGGCATCGACATGGGAAGCGTGGACCTCGTCATCCAGATATCGCCGCCGTTCTCCGTCGCCAGCGGACTGCAGCGCATCGGCCGCGCCGACCACCGCGTCGGCGGCGTCTCCCACGCCAGATTCCACCCGCTCACCCGCCGGCAGATCCTCGACACGACGGCCGCCGTGGAGGCCATGCGTTCCGGCGACATCGAAGCGTTCGCCGTCCCCGCCAACCCGCTCGACGTCCTCGCCCAGCAGACCGTCGCCGCAGCCGCCATGGACCCGCTCGACGCCGACGACTGGTATCGCACCGTACGCCGCGGCGCCCCCTTCGCCGACCTGCCGCGAACGATGTTCGACGCGGTGCTGGCCATGATGTCCGGCGCATACTCCACCGAGGCGTTCGCCGCATTCCGCCCCATACTCCTCTGGGACCGCAAGACCGGCACCATAACCGCACGACCCGGCGCGCAACGGCTCGCCGTCACCTCCGGCGGCACCATACCCGACCGCGGCACCTACAGCGTCGTCCTGCCCGACGAACTCGCCGGGAACGGGCCCAAACGCGTCGGAGAACTCGACGAGGAGATGGTCTACGAATCCCGCGTGGGCGACGTGATCACACTCGGAACCTCCACATGGCAGATACGGCAGATCACCCACGACCGCGTCATCGTGCTGCCCGCACCGGGACGCACCGCACGACTGCCGTTCTGGCACGGCGACGGCGACGGCCGCGACGCGGAATTCGGCCGCAGGCTCGGCGACATGACCCGGGAACTGGCCGACGGACTGGACGGCACGCGATTCGACGAACCGACAAGCGAGCGCCTGACCGCCGACGGCCTCGACCGCAACGCCACGGACAACCTCGCACGACTGCTCCACGAACAACGGGCCGCGACCGGCGTCATACCCGACGACCGCACGCTGGTCGTCGAACGCTGCCAGGACGAGGACGGCGACTGGCGCGTACTCCTCCATTCGCCATACGGCCGCCGCGTGCATGAGCCCTGGGCTATGGGCATCAACGCGCGACTGCGCGACCGATACGGATACGAGGGCCAGACCGTGGCCGACGACGACGGCATCGTGCTGCGACTGCCCGACACCGGGCAGCCCATGCCCGGCGTCGACCTGTTCGTCTTCGACCCCGACGATCTGGAGCACACCGTACGCGGGGAGATCTCCGGAACCGCGCTGTTCGCCGCACGATTCCGCGAATGCGCGGCACGCTCGCTGTTCATGCCCCGCATGAACCCCGGCCGCCGCGTCCCACTCTGGCAGCAGCGGCTGCGAGCCGCCCAACTGCAATCCGCCGCAAGCGGGCTGAGGAACTTCCCCCTCATGCTCGAGGCCGCACGCGAGTGCCTCCAGGACGTCTACGACATGCCCGCCCTGCGCTCGCTGATGGACGCGCTGAACGAACGGCGCATCGATATCGAGGACGTGACCGTGAACACGCCGTCGCCGTTCGCGCAGACGCTGCTGTTCGGCTACACCGGCGCGAACATGTACCAGTACGACGTGCCGCAGGCCGAACGCAGCGCCGCCATGCTGTCCATGGACGTCGACGTGCTCGCCGAACTGCTCGGCAACGGCGACGAGGACCTGACGCAGGTATTGGACGCGGACGTGACCGCCGATGTCGAACGGGGGCTGCAATGCCTGTCCGACGGGCGGCGCAGGCACGGCATGGAGGGCGTGGCCGACCTGCTGCGCACGCTCGGACCATTGACCGCGGAGGAGATCGCGCAACGCATCGACACCGGTGCCGGCACCGGAACCGTCGGAAACGATGCGGACACGGCTCCGATCGCGCAGGTGAACGACATGCTCGAAACGCTGCATGAGGCCCGGCGCGCGGCCCCCATGCCCATCGGACCGCACCGGTACTGGGCCACGCCCGAAGACCGTCGGCGACTGGACGAGGACCCGGACGACCTGATCCTCCGATATGCACGCACGCATGGGCCGTTCCTCGCGCGGGACATCGCCGAACGCTTCGGGCTCCACCTCGGACAGACGCGGGCCGAACTGCGCTATCTGGCCGAGGAGGGCCGACTGCTCGCCGGCACGTTCGCAGCCGCACTCGTCGCCATGGACGGACCGGACGATGCGGGAGAGCGCCAGTACCTGCATCCGGACGTGTTCCGCATCCTCCGCTCCCGTTCGCTGGCCAAGGCGCGGGCGGCGGTCCGCCCCGTGGATGCGGAGACCTATCAGAGCATGGTGCTCGCCATGCAGGGCGTCGGATGCGTGGGAGGGGAACGATACGAAGGCCCCGACGGCGTGCTGCGCGTCATCGAGCAACTGGAGGGGCTGGCGCTGCCGGCGGCGATGTGGGAAACGGCCGTGTTCCCCGCACGCGTACGCGACTACCGGCAGCCGATGCTCGACGAACTGCTCGCCTCCGCGGAAACGACGTGGGTGGGCTCGCATCCCGGAAACAGCGCGTCGGCGACCGGCTCCATAGCCTGGTACATCGCCGCCTCCGCCATCATGCCCACGTCATCGGAGCCTGCGGAAGCCGACCCCATACTCGAACGCCTGCATGACGGCGGCGCATTCCACGCGCGTCAACTCGTCGGCGACGACGGTCCATCATCGTTCGAGAGCCATATGCGGCGGCTGATATGGCATGGACTCATCACCGGCAGCGCATTCGCCCCCATACGGGCGCAGATCGGACAGGCATCGGCGTCGAAACGGCATACGGCGACCATGAAGCGCCCGTCGGTCCGCCGCCGGAGGACGGCCGTGGCTAGGGGATCTCGACGGGTGGCCGACGCGCCGGCATACGCCGAATTCGGCGGACTGTGGTCGAGCGTGCTCGCCATCGCGGCCGGCGATGGCCCGGAAAACGACAGGGACCGTGGAACGGCCGGGGCACAGCGCGCCGTCGCAACCGTGGACATGCTGCTCGACCGCTACGGCATCATCGCGCCGTCACTGGTGCAGATGGCCGGCATCGACGGCGGCCTCACCGCGTTGTACCCCGTCCTGAAGGCCATGGAGGAGCGCGGCGACCTCGTGCGCGGCATGTTCGTCGAAGGCCTCGGCGCATCACAGTTCGCGAAACGCCGAACCGTGGACGCCCTGCGCCGGCGTGCGGAGGAGCGGCCGCAAAGCGTGGCGGCGGTGGATACGCTCGACCCCGCGAACCTTTACGGCGCCATCCTGCCGTGGCCGACCGCACACCACGATCCCGGCGACCTGGAGTCGCGCCCGGCGTCGAAACCCGCACGGCGAGAAGGAACCATGACCGTCATCGTCGACGGATCGGCGGTCCTGTACGCCGCTCCACGCAGCCATCATCTCACCGCCCTGACGTCGATCGACGACGCGCATGAACGGATGCTGAGACGCGCGCTGACGGAACTGGCGTACGCACTGCGCCGCAGATACGAATCCACGCTGTTCTTCGCCGACATCAACGGCATGCCGCTCACCGCGCGGACGCCGATACGGACATGGATGCATGCGGCGGGCTTCACGCCGGCGCCGCAGGGCATGAAACTCTACCCCTGATCGCCGGCGGCCGCCAACCGGTCAGGCGACGCAACCGATGGGGGCGGTCAGCTCCACACCCGATCCGTCACGGCGCATGTCGACGTTCGGCAGCTCCACCGGAACACCCGAATCCGTGGCGGCGAACAGCGGCCACGGCCCCACATGGGCGAGAATCAGCGTGTCCTGCCCCTTGAGGAAGCGCTGCGAACGCACGCCGCCCGTGCCACGGCCCTTCGTGGGATACATCTCCAGCGGCGTCACCTTGGCGGAACCGTTCTCCGTGCCCTCCAGCGCCTCCGAATCACCGGCCACGGTCAGCACCACGGCCCCGGACTGCGAGGTCCGGCCGTCGGCGCCCTCCTCATACGTCCACGCCACCTTGCCTGCCGGCACCGTCGCGAACGCCGCCACATGACGGCCCTCGGCAAGACGGATTCCGGCCATGCCGGCGGAATTGCGACCCTGGGCGCGCACGCTGCCGGCCGCGAACGTCAGCAGGGAGGAATCCGACGACACGAACACGATACGGTCGTCGTCACCGGCCGGGGCCGCATGCAACGCCGCATCGCCGTCCTTGAGGTCGATGACCGACCAGGAATCCATGGTCGTGGGGGACTCGCGGTTCCAACGCTTGACCACACCGTTGCGCGTACCGATGGCCAGCGGCGTGGAATCATCCAGAGACACCGCCGCGATGACATGCTCGCCGTCGACCGGCTCGGTGCTTTCCGTCATCGTCAGCAGCTCGTCCGCACGAACGCCGCCCTCCACGCTCAACGTCTCCGCGGCCGGCAGCGACGGCAGGTCGCTCACATGCGCCAGCACGAACCGTCCGGCCGACGTGACCAGACCGTAATCCGACCTGGTCGTCGTCGAGAATATGGAAACGATCTGATCGTGCCGCGCACGCGGCGTGGCGGCGGTACGGGCCGCATACGCGTCCATCGCGCCCTGCGGCATGCGGGCGATCAGTCCCGTGGCGCTCAGCAGCACCGCGCACGGTTCGTCCGCGATCGTCAGCGGCACCGCCGCCGGATTCGCCGCCGCCTTCGCGGTCTGCTGCACGGCGCTCGACGCAGGAGCCATGTTCTGCGCGCTCGCGATGATGGCGTCGGCGGCCGTCCCATCGCCGGAAGACGCCGACGGGGCCTCGCTCGTCACCGCATGCAGACCGCCATCCTCGTCCCGGTCGAGCAGCACGGTGCGGCGGGCATCCCCCCACTTCGCCACGGCGGCGTCCATCTCGTCGACCACCACGCGGTCGAGCCTCTCGTCGGAGCCGAGGATCTCGGTCAGCTCCTCGATGCGCCTGCGCAGGTCGTCGCGTTCGGCCTCGAGTTCGATGCGGCTCATCTTCGTCAGCCTGCGCAGACGAAGATCGAGGATGTACTGCGACTGGATCTCATCGAGGTCGAACACCGCCATCAGACGGTCCTTCGCGGTGTCGGCGTCCTCGGAACTGCGGATCACCTGGATAACCTCGTCGATGTCGAGCAGTGCCAGCAGCAGTCCCTCGACCAGATGCAGACGCTCCTGCGCCTTGCGCCGACGGAATTCGCTGCGCCGACGGATCACCGACCGGCGATGGTCTATCCACACCGACAGCAGCTCGCGAAGCCCCATCGTATGCGGACGCCCGTCGACCAGCGCCACGTTGTTGATGGTGAACGAATCCTGCAGCGGCGTATGCCTGAACAGCTGCGCCAGCACGGCCTCGGGATTGAACCCCGTCTTCACCTCGATCACGATGCGCGTGCCGTTATGACGGTCCGTCAGATCGAGGGCGCCGGTGACCCCGTCGATCTTCTTGTTCTTCACACCCTCGGAGATACGCTCGAGCACCTTCTCCGGGCCGACCATGAACGGCAGCTGCGTCACCACGATGCCCTTCTTGCGGGCCGTGATGTTCTCGATATGGGTCACCGCCCGCGTGACGAACGCGCCACGACCCGACTCATACGCGTCGCGGATGCCGTCGCGGCCGATGATCACGCCACCCCCCGGCAGGTCCGGACCCGGAACGAACCGCATCAGCTCGTCGACCGACGCCTCGGGATGACGCATCAGATGCTTCGCCGCGGCCACGACCTCGCCGAGATTATGCGTGATCATGTTCGTCGCCATGCCCACCGCGATGCCGGACGAGCCGTTGACCAGCAGGTTCGGAATCGCCGACGGCAGCACCTCCGGCTCCTCAAGCTTGTTGTCGTAGTTCGGGCGGAAGCCCACGGTCTCCTCGTCGATGTCCGCGTTCATGCCGAGCGCGGCCGGCGCCAGACGCGCCTCGGTGTATCGCGAGGCGGCCGGCCCGTCGTCAAGGGAGCCGAAATTGCCATGGCCGTCGACCAGCGGAAGCCGCATGGCGAACGGCTGCGCCAGACGCACCATGGCCTCGTAGATGGCCGAATCGCCGTGCGGATGCAGCTTTCCCATGACCTCGCCCACCACACGCGCCGACTTCATATACGCACGATCCGGAGTCAGGTTCATCGCGCCCATCTGATAGATGATGCGCCGCTGCACCGGCTTGAGGCCGTCGCGGGCATCGGGCAGCGCACGCGCGTAGATCACCGAATACGCATACTCGAGGAACGATTTGCTCATCTCCTCGTTCAACGGCGTATCGACGATGTTCTCCTTGACCGAACGCGGGTCGAAGGAAGGCTTGGTTCTGTGCTTGGTGGCCAACGCGTGAACTCCTTACGTGGGTGAATCGACTATCTATATTACGTCGTGTTGACCTGTGCCAGTGGTTCAATGGAACGTATGAGTGTGGAAGTGCCCGATACCAGCGACCTGTTACGTCTACGACCGACGGTGCGCTACGACGTCGAAGCCGACGGCAGGGGAGGGGGCCGCCACCTCGGCGCCGTGCTCCCCGCGATCAGCGACGCCATCGGACACCCGACGCCCACGCCGATACACCCCGACCCCCATGCGCTGCGCGAACAATTGGGACTGCCCGACGCCGCCAGCGCCATCATCGTGCTCGTGGACGGACTCGGCTACTGGAACATCGCCATGCGCCGCGGACACGCCCCCTACCTGCGCTCCCTGATGAGCGACTCCATCGGAGAGAGGCCCATATCCACCTGCTACCCGAGCACGACCGTGGCCGCCATGAGCACATTCGGCACCGGCACATGCCCCGGCCTGACGGCCATGACCGGCTACACGCAGATGAACACCGAGACCGGGCAGATCTGCCAGCTCATCCAGTTCAAGGACGCCGTCGACCCCGAACGCCTGCAGACCCAGCCCACCATATTCGAACGCCTCGCCGCGCAACACGTGCGCGTGACCTCGTCCGGCCTGCCGAAATTCGCATCATCGCCGCTGACCATGGCGGCGTTCCGCGGAGCCGACTACATACCGAACGTACTGCCCAAGGACCGTGTGATGGCAGCCTGCGACGCCGCCCGCACACCCGGACTCACCTATCTGTACATCCGCGACGCCGACAAGACAGGCCACAACTACGGATGGAACTCCGACAAATGGATCGGCGCATTCGAACGCATCGACGCACAACTCAGCGCACTGCGCAGAAACGCCCCCAAAGGCACGCTCATCGTCATCACCGCCGACCACGGCATGGTGAGCTCGTCGCCGGAACAACGCATCGACATCGCGGCCGAACCGCAGCTCGCCCGCGGCGTTGCGGCCGTCGGCGGCGAACCCCGAGCCGCCATGCTCTACGTCGAGGAAGACGAGAGCCCCGACGACGTCGCCGACCGATGGCGCGAACGGCTGGGCGATCTCGCACTGGTGCGAACGCGCTCGCAGGCCGTCGCGGACGGCGTCTACGGACACGTCGACGAGAGGGTGCTTCCGATGATCGGCGACGTGCTCGTCAGCGCCGCGCAGCATGTGACCGTGGTCGACTCCCGCATACAGTCCGATAAGGCGACGAGGCTGCCGTCGGTCCACGGTTCGCAGACCAGCCTGGAGATGGACATCCCCTTCCTCGTGGACATGGCCTGATTCATCCGGCGACGGTCGGCGGCACGGGGTCTCGCCGACCGTCGATCATTCGCCGAACAGAATCTCGTCCCAGCTGGGCACGGCCGAGCGGCGTCCCTTACGCTTCTGCCGCGCGTCGTCGGTCTCGCCATCCTGCGCGGAAGGCACCAGCGGCGGGAGAGGCGCATCCCCCGTGGATGCCTTGGGAGAGCCGTGGGCATCCGATGCCGGCTGCCGTGCGGAGCCGGCATCGCCATACAGCCAGGAGCCGGTGGCCTGCGCGTCGTCGGTCGTGGAATCGGGCTCCGTCGCGGCATCCGCGGACACGGTGGTCCTGCGGTCATGGGCGGCGGTCTGCTCCTCGGACGGCAGAGGGACCGGTGCGGTCTGCGCTGCGGGGGAGACCGATGGGTTGTCCACGATGCGGACATTATCGCCATCGGTTGGGGAGCCCGCTGAAACGGGAATCGGCCCGAGCCCGTCGTCGAACAGATCGTGGCTCGCCGCCGCCTCGAACTCCGCGGACTTCAGCAGCTTGCGCGCTGTGGGGTTCATGGGCGTGACCGAATTGTCGCGCATGTCCCACGACCATTCGGCCTTGATGGGCCGGCCCGCCGTCTCGAACGAGGCGTGGATGCGCCATGGCTCCCTGCCGTTGCGGGTGGCCCGCCATTGCACGGAATCCATGGAGACATGCGCGCCGCGCAGCGACGACGCGATCATGTCGGAGACGTTGCGGTTTTTCGCGATGCCCGGCACCGGAGCCGAGAAGAACTGGCTGATGGCGTACTTCTTCTCCGTCTCCACCGGCTGGGCGAACCTGCGCACCAGGGCCTCGCCCACCGAATAGTTGCGCGCCACCTCCTCGGGGGAATAGCCGGCGCGGATCATGGACTGGATGGTGGAGATCGGTATCGTGGCGCTGGCCTGGGGATCGGGGGAGCCCTCCCGCTCCTGCCTGATCTGCTTGCTGGCGAGTATTCCCTGCTCCAGCCGGTCGTCGACACGCACCGCGAATGTGTTGCCGTCCACGGAGAACACCAGGTCGCCGTTTTCGCTGACACGTTCGAAATGCGCCACTTTGAGCGTTTCGTTCGACATAAAAGCACCCGACTTCCAGAAAAGTTTGTTGATTACTTCTATTGTGCCCCACGTGTCGTATTTTGCGGGTATTTGAAATCGTGTATCCTATGGCGCAGAACACGACATCAGGTTCTATAGGTTCTTATGGGAAAGGAGTTCACTCATGGCACAGGATTATGATTCCCCGCGCAGCAAGGACGAAGACGAGGAGTCCATCGAGGCGTTGGGCAAGAGCTCGCGTCAGAGCCAGGCGAGCGACATCGACGATGACGAGAACGCCATCGCCGAGGACTATGAGCTGCCGGGCGCCGACCTGAGCAATGAGGATTCCTCGGTCACCGTCATCCCCATGCAGGGCGACGAGTTCGTCTGCTCCGAGTGCTTCCTCGTCAAGCACCGCAGCCAGCTCGCCTATACCACCGCCGACGGCGAGCCGGTGTGCGAGGAGTGCGCTGACTGACATGGCATTTGACGAATCATACGACGGGCCGGAAAACGTCGAAGTGCTGGTCCGATCGCTTGACGGTGGACCGGCCACGCTGCACTACGCGCATGCCGGGGACGCCGGCGCCGATCTGATCACCACCGTGGACGTCGAGCTGGCCCCGTTCCAGCGGGCGCTGGTGCCCACCGGAATCGCCATCGCGCTGCCCGGCGGATACGTCGGACTCGTGCATCCGCGCTCCGGGCTCGCGGTCAAACAGGGCGTGACCGTGCTCAACGCGCCCGGGACCATCGATGCGGGGTATCGCGGCGAGATCAAGGTGCCGCTCATCAACCTCGACCCGGAGCACACGGTGACGTTCAAGGCGGGGGACCGCATCGCACAGCTGGTGATCCAGCGCTATGTGGAGGCCAGGTTCGTTCCGGCGGAGAGGCTGCCCGGATCGGATCGCGCCGAGCGCGGTTTTGGCTCCACCGGCGTGAAATCGTGAACCGAGCGGTTACAATAGTCAGCACCATTTGTGTAGGGAGAGGAGCGAAACATGGCTGAGCATGCCGTCGACAAGCCAAAGGACGTCTCCGCGCACGAATTGGGGTGTGAGATCAGCGACGATCCGCTGAACCCCCTGCTGCCCATCTGGCAGATGTGCGAGATGCACCATCCCGGCGAGGACCTTTCCATCCTGCAGCGCGCGTATGACCGTGCGGTGGTGCAGCATGCGCCGCAGCGGCGCAAGTCGGGCGAACCCTACATCATCCATCCGCTGGCCGTGGCGCAGATCCTGGCCGACCTCGGCATGGGGCCCCTGGTGGTGGCAGCGGGACTCCTGCACGACACCGTGGAGGACACCGACTACACGCTCGACGAATGCCGCAAGGAATTCGGCGACACGGTCACCGGTCTCGTCGACGGCGTCACCAAGCTTTCCAAGATGGACTACGGCGACTCCGCGCAGGCCGAGACCATCCGCAAGATGGTCGTGGCCATGAGCCGCGACGTGCGTGTGCTGGTCGTCAAGCTCGCCGACCGCGTGCACAACGCCCGCACCTGGCGTTATGTGAAGACCTCCAGCGCCCAGCGCAAGGCCCGTGAGACCCTCGACGTCTATGCGCCGCTCGCCAACCGCCTGGGCATGAACGCCATCAAGACCGAGCTCGAGGAGCTGAGCTTCAAGGTGCTCTACCCGAAGATCTACAACGAGATCGTGGTGCTGGTGGCCCGTCGCGCCGGCCAGCGCGAGGTGTATCTCAAGCAGATCCTCGAAGAGGTCAACGCCGACCTGAAGAAGCAGAACGTCAAGGCCTATGTGACCGGACGGCCCAAGGACTACTTCAGCATCTACCAGAAGATGATCGTGCGCGGCCACGATTTCGAGAACATCTACGATCTGGTAGGCGTGCGCATCATCGTCGACTCGATACGCGACTGCTATGCCGCGCTCGGCGCCGTGCATGCGCGATGGAACCCCGTCCCCGGACGGTTCAAGGACTACATCGCCATGCCGAAGCTCAACATGTACCAGTCCCTGCACACCACGGTCGTGGGGCCGGGCGGCAAACCCGTCGAAATCCAGATCCGAACCTGGGACATGCACCGCCGTGCCGAATTCGGCATCGCCGCCCACTGGAAGTACAAGGAGAACGGTCAGGCTGGTCGTGCGTTGTCGTCCCCCGACAAGTCCGACCTCAAGCGCGAGAACGGCGAGGAGTACCGCGAGCTTTCCGAGGCCGACAACCTCAAGTGGATACAGCAGCTCGCCGACTGGACGAGCGAGACGCCGGACTCCGACGAGTTCCTCGGCTCGCTCAAGCAGGATCTCGGTTCGGCCGAGGTGTATGTGTTCACGCCGAAGGGCAAGATCGTCTCGCTGCCCGCCGAGGCCACGCCCGTCGACTTCGCCTATGCCGTGCACACCGAGGTCGGCCACCGCACCATGGGCGCGCGCGTGAACGGACGTCTGGTGCCGCTCGACACCAAGCTCGACAACGGCGACACCGTCGAGATCCTTACCTCGAAGTCCGACACGGCCGGCCCCTCACGCGACTGGCTGAGCTTCGTGAAAAGCCCGAAGGCCCGCAACAAGATCCGTCAGTGGTTCAGCAAGGAGCGCCGCAGCGAGGCCATCGAGGAGGGGCGTGAGGAGCTTACGCGCGCCATGCGCAAGCGCAACATGCCCATATCCACGCTGCTGACCCCCGAGGCCCTGATAGGCGTGGCCGAGGAACTGAACTATCCCGATCCGAACGCCGTCTTCGCCGCCATCGGTGAGGGCCAGGTCTCCACGCAGAACGTCATCTCCCGACTGGTCAAGGATGTCGGACCGGCCGAGGTCGACGACGAGGTGGAGCAGGAGGCGCTGCCACTGCAGCGCGTGCGCAACGTGGATGCCGCCCCCGGCGTGTCGGTCAAGGGCGTGGACAACATCTGGGTCAAGCTCGCCAAATGCTGCATGCCGGTGCCCGGCGACTCCATCATCGGATTCATCACCCGCACGCAGGGCGTGTCGGTGCATCGCGCCGACTGCCAGAACCTGCTTGACCTCAAGAAGCATCAGCCGGACCGCATCGTCGACGTCTCGTGGACCAGCGCCAACGGCACCTTCCTCGTGAAGATCCAGGTGGAGGCACTCGACCGTCCGCATCTGCTCTCGGACGTCACCCGCATGCTGTCCGACCACGGCGTGAACATCATCTCCGGTTCCATAGCGACCGGCGACGACCGCGTGGCCACCAGCCAGTTCGTCTTCGAGATGGCCGACCCGCAGCACCTCAACACATTGCTGGCCGCCGTGCGCAAGATTGACGGCGTGTTCGACTGCTACCGCATCACCGGTGCCAAGGACAGCGCCGAACCCAAGCTGCGACATATGTGACGACAACAAAGGTTTTTGTTTTTCGCGAGACAAAGCAAAAATTTCGAGATTCCGTTGAATGGGAGGGGGGCTGGACGGTTCATTTCGTTCAGACCCCCTCCGTCCGCAATCGTTCCCTTTGGCGTTTTATATACGCCACGGTGACATCGAAAAAAGGCAGACGCACCAATTGTGCGCCTGCCTTGGCGGAGTTTCCGGTGAAAACTACTTCACCGCGTTGAGCCACTGCTCCTTGGTGGCCTTCTCGGCCTCGAGCGCGGCCTTCTTCTTCGGATCGGTCGCGGCGGCAATCTTCTTGTCGAGCTCGGCGAGCTGGGCGGTGAGCTGCTCCTCGAAGCTGGACTTGCGGGCGTCGGTCTCCGGGTCGGACTGCGTCCACTCGGCGTCCTCGACGGCCTTGATCTGCTTCTCCACGTCATCCAGACGGCTTTCGATGCGATGCACATCGCCGCGCGGCACGTAGCCGATCTCATCCCATTCGTCCTGGATCTTGCTCAGCGCCTGACGTGCCTCCTTGGCGGCCTTCACGTCCTTGACCGGCAGCAGGGCCTCGGCCTTCTTGAGCAGCTCCTCCTTCTTGGCGAGGTTCTCCTTCTCGCTGGAGCTGATTTGGTCGCGGTCGGCCTGGCGGGCGTTGAAGAACGTGTCGGCGGCCTCGCGGAACTTGGCCCACAGGGCGTCGTCGTCGTTGCGCCCGGCGCGGCCGGCCTTCTTCCAGCGGTCCATCAGGTCGTTGAACTTGCGGGAGGTCTCGCCCCATTCGGTGGAGTCCTTGATGGCCTCGGCCTCCTGGATGATGGCCTCCTTGGCCTTCTTGGCCTGGGCGCGCTCGGCATCGCGGTTCTGGGCCCACTTGCGGCGCGACTGGTTGAACGTGGTGCGGGCCGCGGAGAAGCGCTTCCACAGCGCGTCCGCCTGCGGCTTGTCGATGCGCACGCTGTTGCGCTGATGGGCCTGCCACTCGTCGAACAGGGCGCGGAACTTGTCGGCGGTGGAACGCCAGTTCGTCTTGTCGCCCAGCGAGGCGGCCAGGGCCTCGGCCTTCTCCACGATCGCGGTGCGCTCCTCCACGGCCTTCGCGACGGCGGCCTTGCGGGCGGCGGCGAGCTCGTCCTTCTTGGCCTTGCCGGCGGCCTTGAGCTCCTCCAGCTGGGCCTTCAGCGCGGCGATGTCACCGACAACCGGCGGGTTGTCGACCTCCTGCTCGAGCAGCTTGAGGGACTCGTCGATCTCGTGGGACTTGATGTTCGCCGCGTTCAGACGGGTGGCCAGGAAGTCGAGCTTCGCTTTGAGGTCGAGGAAGCGGGTGGCGTACAGCTTCAGCGCGGCCGTCTTGTCGGCGTCGGCGAACTGGCCGACCTCGCGCTCGGAATCGCCCTCCCTGACGAACACGGTGCCGTCGTCGGCGACTCGCCCGAACGCCTCGGCCTTGGCGATGTCCTCGTCGGAATACGTGCTCTTCACCACCGCGACCTTGGGGGCCTTCTTGGCGAATGCCGCCGGCGACGGCGCATGCGGTTTCGGCGCCGCCTTGGGGTGTGCGGCGGGCTTCGCCGCCGCTGCGGATACGTTCTCGGGTGTGGTTGCAGTCTCGTCCGACATGGCCAGCTCCTTGTGTTAATGCGTGAGAGAGATGGGAAGAACCATGAAAGCCACGGTTTTTCCACAACTAGACCTATTATATGGACTCGTGGCAAAAGGTGCATCATTATCAGGTTTCCCGGAGTGGCTCCCCGAAGAACGGGTCGTCGAGCAGCGCGCTATCGACACGCTCCGCAGGATTTTCGAACTCAATGGATTCCTCGGCATCGAGACGAGGGCGGTGGAACAGGGCTCAAGCCTTCTGAAGAAGGGCGAGACCAGCAAGGAGATCTACCTGCTGTCCCGTCTGCAGGAGGTCGGTCAGGAGAACGACACGCCCGTCGAGGACCGGCTCGGTCTTCACTTCGATCTGACGGTTCCGCTGAGCCGCTATGTCGTCGAGCATTCGGGCGACGTCGTGTTCCCGTTCAAGCGCTGGCAGATCCAGAAGGTCTGGCGCGGCGAGCGCCCGCAGGAGGGCCGCTTCCGCGAGTTCATCCAGGCCGACATCGACGTGGTGGGCAACGGCGACCTGCCTTCCCACTATGAGGTCGAACTGCCGCTCGTCATGGTCTCGGCCCTTGAGGCACTGCGCGAGTTCGGGCTGCCCAAGGCGACCGTCCATGCCAACAACCGCAAGCTTTCCGAAGGCTTCTACCGTGGTCTCGGCCTCACCGACGTCGAGGGCGTGCTGCGCGAGATCGACAAGCTCGACAAGATCGGTGCCGACGAGGTGAGCAAGCTGCTCGTCTCCGAATGCGGAGCCAGCGAGGCGCAGGCCTCGGCGTGTCTCGAACTCGCCGGCCTGAGCGCGGCCACCGGAGAGGAGTTGGGGGAGCGCTTCCGCGAACTGTGCGCCAGGCACGGCATCGAGGAGTCCTCCGAGGCATATCAGCTGGCGAACGAGGGACTCGCCACGCTCGCGATGATTGTCGACGAGGCGGCCCGCATCCGTCCGGGCGCCGTCGTGGCCGACCTCAAGATCGCCCGCGGACTCGACTACTACACCGGCTCCGTATACGAGACCTTCCTCGACGGCGCGGCCTCGCTCGGCTCCATCTGCTCCGGCGGCCGCTACGACAACCTCGCCACCCAGGGCAAGAAGAAGTACCCGGGCGTGGGTCTGTCCATCGGCCTGTCCCGACTCGTCTCCTACATGCTGCACACCGCAGGCGCCAAGGCCAGCCGCCAGTCGCCGGCCGCCGTGCTCGTGGCCGTGTGGAACGAGGACGAACGCAGCCGGGCCAACCGTATCGCCGCCATGCTGCGCTCGCGCGGCATCGCCACCGACGTGGCCCCCACCGCCGCCAAGCTCGGCAAGCAGATCAAGTACGCCGATAGGCTGGGCATCCCCTACGTGTGGTTCCCCGGACAGGACGGCGCCGACGACGAGGTGAAGAACATCGTCTCCGGCGACCAGTCCAAGGCCGACGCCGAGACGTGGACGCCGGACGAGCGGGTCGCCCTGCAGACCGTCGAATACGGCGAGCGGTGACGGTTCGCGATTCGTTACCGACCCACGACGGCGATTCGATATAATACGTGAGATTTCAACCCATAAAAGGAATAGAGGCACAATGAGCCAGACGGCTTACAGAACACAGCATGCCACCGAGGTGACCGAGGCCCTCGTCGGCCAGAAGGTCACCCTCGCCGGTTGGGTGGACCGTCGCCGCGACCACGGCGGCGTCGCGTTCATCGACCTGCGCGACAGCACCGGCCTGGTGCAGGTCGTCATCTACGACGAGGAGGTGGCCCGCCCCCTGAGGAGCGAGTTCGTCATCCAGGTCGTCGGCGAGGTCCGCCTGCGTCCGGAAGGCAACGAGAACGACCATCTCGCCACCGGCAAGATCGAGGTCGTCGCCGAGAGGATCGAGATCCTCGCCAAGTCCGACGCCCTGCCCTTCCAGGTGTCCACCGCGCTCGAGAACGAGTCCGAGAACAAGCTGCCCGGCGAGGACGTGCGCCTCAAGTACCGCTACCTCGACCTGCGCCGCCCCTCCATGCAGCACAACCTCAAGCTGCGCTCCGACATGGCCAAGGCCGCCCGCCACGCCCTCGAGGACATGGACTTCACCGAGGTCGAGACCCCGACCTTCATCAAGTCCACCCCGGAAGGCGCCCGCGACTTCCTCGTGCCCGCCCGTCTCGTTCCCGGCTCCTGGTACGCGCTGCCGCAGTCCCCGCAGCTGCTCAAGCAGCTGCTCATGGTCTCCGGCGTCGAACGCTACTACCAGCTCGCCCGCTGCTACCGTGACGAGGACTTCCGCGCCGACCGCCAGCCCGAGTTCACCCAGCTCGACATGGAGATGGCCTATGTCGACCAGGAGGACGTCATGGCCATGGCCGAGAAGGTCATCGCCGCCATCTGGAAGTCCGCCGGCTACGAGGTCCAGCTGCCGCTGCCACGCATCAGCTGGCAGGACGCCATGGACAAGTACGGTTCCGACAAGCCCGACCTGCGCTTCGGCAACCAGATCGTCGAACTGACCGAATACTTCAAGGACACCCCGTTCCGCGTGTTCCAGGCCCCGTACGTCGGCGCCGTCGTCTACAAGGGCGCCGCCGACCTGCCGCGCCGCAAGTTCGACGCCTGGCAGGACTGGGCCCGTCAGCGCGGCGCCAAGGGCCTCGCCTACGTGCAGTTCACCGCCGACGGCACCCTCAAGGGCCCCGTCGCCAAGAACCTCTCCGACGCCGAGCGCGAAGGCCTTCGCGAGGCCGTCGGCGCCGAGCCCGGCGACGCCGTGTTCTTCGCCGCGGGATCGCGCGAATCCTCGCAGCTGCTGCTCGGCGCCGTGCGCGTCGAGATCGCGCGTCGACAGGGCCTGCTCGATCCGAAGCAGTTCGCCTTCACCTGGGTCGTGGACTTCCCGCTGTTCAAGCCCACCGACGATCCCGATGACGATGACGTCGCCGTCGGCCACTCCAAGTGGACCTCCATGCACCATCCCTTCACCATGCCGAGCGCCGACTGGATCGACAAGTTCGACAAGGATCCGGAGCACGCCATGTCCGACTCCTACGACATCGTCTGCAACGGCGAGGAGATGGGCGGCGGCTCCGTGCGTATCCACCGCGACGACATCCAGAACCGCGTGCTCGACGTGCTCGGCATCACCAAGGAGGAGGCCGACGAGAAGTTCGGCTTCCTGCTCGAGGCCTTCAAGTACGGCGCCCCGCCGCACGCCGGCATCGCCCTCGGCTGGGACCGTACCGTCTCCATCCTCGCCGGCGCCGACTCCATCCGCGACGTCATCGCCTTCCCGAAGGCCGGCGGCGGCCGCGATCCGCTCACCGGCGCCCCCGCCCCGATTTCGGATGAGCAGCGCGCCGAGACCGGCGTCGATTACGACCCCGAGGAAGACGAGGACTGATGAAGACTGATTGATGGAGCGTTAGCGGCGTCATTGCGAACTTCGACGTACTGTTGTACGCCTTCGTCCGCATTCCTTGCTACCGCACGCATCAATCAGCCTTCATCGAGTAGCCGTTCTCAAATGATTCGGACGGGCACTCAATGGAACAACCGAGGCGTAAGCGATAACGGTTCATAGGCAATGTGAATAGCGCCACCGGCATGTGCCGGTGGCGCTTTCGCTATCCTCGGCATCAATGCGTCGCCGAAGGCGCATGGAAACGGGGGAGGCTCATGACGTTGGAGATACTGGACTGGCATGATGGGCGGCTGCTGGCGAAACCGGTGTTCGAGGCGTTGAACGCACTGGTCGCCGCCGGTGTGCCGCAGGAGAAGATCGTCGGCGTCACCGAGAACACCGACGAGGAATCCGACACCGACCTGTGGTGCCCGAAATACGGCGTCCCGTTCGAGTCCACCGGCAACGTCGTGGTCGTGCATACCCACAAAACCCGCAAGGCGCCGCCGCAGTTCGCCGCCGCGTTCGTCACCGCCGACACCCGCGCCGACCTCAACGGACTCGTCAAGCACACGCTCGGCGTCAGCAAGGTGTCGTTCGCGCCCATCGACGCGGCCGTCGAGGCCACGGGCATGGAATCCGGGGGCATGTCGCCGATCGGGCTTCCCGCCGCATGGCCGCTGCTCGTCGACCGTCGCATCCTCGGCATCCCGAGGCTTTACCTCGGCTCCGGCATCAGACCGTCCAAACTCGTCGTCGACGGCTCGATCTTCGCCGACATCCCCGGCGTCGAACTCGTCGACGGGCTCGGCAGACCACGTTTCTGACATCGCCTCGCCGCACGATGAGATCACAATACGATGGCCCCGCCTCGAATGATTTCCGAGGCGGGGCCATCGTGGTCGACCGGCTTCATGACGACGAACGGCCGGCGTTTTCACGCGGCCCGATTCGTCTAGCCTTCATGGATGAGATCCCAGATGCGCTGCACATAGGACTGGAACCGGTCGGTGGCAATCATCTCCTGCGTGCGTGGACGAGGCAGGTCGATGGCGATGTCCTCGCGGATGCGTCCCGGGCGAGGCGTAAGCACCACCACGCGGTCCGCGGTGAACACCGCCTCCTCGATGTCGTGGGTCACCATCATCACGGTCATGCGGTTCGCCTCCCACACCTGGGTGAGCAGGATCTGCATCTCCTGGCGCGTCAGCGCATCCAATGCGCCGAACGGCTCGTCCATCAGCAGCACCTGCGGACGGTACGACAACGACCGCGCCAGGGCGAGACGCTGCTTCATGCCGCCCGACAGCTCGTTCGGATACGCGTCCTCGAATCCAGAGAGCTTCACGTCGGCCAGATGGCGCCGGGCAATCTCCGTCCGTTCGGCCTTCGACAGGTTCTTCTCCCCGCGCAGCGCGAACTCCACATTGCCCAGGCAGCTCAGCCACGGCAGCAGCGCCGGCTGCTGGAACACGATGCCGCGGTCGCGCCCCGGTCCATCCACCGGTTTCCCGCCTGCGGACACCGAACCGGCAGTGGGCTCCAGCAGTCCGCCGATGATCGACAGCAGCGTGCTCTTGCCGCAGCCCGATGCGCCCACGACGGCCACGAACTCGTTCTCGTGGAAGTCAAGGTCGATGTGCTCCAGCACGTTCAGGTCGCCGAACGACATCGACACGTCCTGCACGCTGATACGCGGCCCGGCCGTCGCCTCCGTGCTCCGCATGGTGTTCTCGTTCATCATCTTCCCTCCCAGCGCCTGAACGCGCGCTTGCCGATGGCCCGCATCACCTGATCGAAGAACAGACCGAGGATGCCCAGCACCACCACGTACCCGATGATCACGTCCGTGGCGAAATACCGCTGCGACACGGTGATCCGGTAGCCCAGACCCGACGTGGCGGCCACCAGCTCGGCCACCACGAGCCATGTCCACGCCCAGCCGAGGCTCACGCGAAGCGCGTCCCAGATGCGCGGCAGCGACGCGGGGAACACGATGCGCATGATGATGTCGTGCTTCCGCATGCCCAGCGTCTCGCCGAAGTCGATGAGGTTCTGCGGCACCTGCATCACCGCGTCGCATACCAGCAGCACCAGCTGGAAGAACGTGCCCATCCATATGATGAGGAACTTCTGCAGGTCGTCGGTGCCGGCCCAGATGATCGTCAGCGGCACGAACGCCACCACGGGCATGTACCGGATGAAGTCCATCAGCGGCTCGACGGCGCTGAGCACCCATTCGTTCACGCCCATCATCACGCCCAGCGGAACCGCCATCGCCACGGCGATGAGATAGCCGACGGTGATGCGGTACACGCTGGTGCCGACGTCGGCCAGCAGCACGCCCTGCGCGGCCTGATCGGCCAGCGCCCGCGCCACCGCGGAGGGGGAGGGGAGGAACAGCGGGTCCACCGCGCCGGTCTCGGTCACCGCGGCCCACAGCGCCAGCAGCACCGCGAAGGTGACCACGGGTGCGGCGATGCGCCGGCCGCGGGTCAGCGGCGTGCGCAGACGACGCGAACGCTTACGTTTCGTGGCGCCCATCGTCACTTGGCCGCCTTGGTCGCGAACTCGGCGTTCACATAGTCGTCCGGGTTCAGCGTGCCGCTGACGATCTTGGCCTTGATGGAGGCCTTGTTCACCGCCTCGAACGTGGATTTGAAGTCACCGTCGAGCTTGCTCGCGTTGTCCTTGGCGGTGAAGTACTTCACGCCGGCGAACGCGGTCTTGAGGTCCTCCTTCTTCGAGCCGATCGCGGTGGCGATGATCTCCTGGCCCTCGTCGGTGTTCCTGTCATAGAAGTCGATGGACTGGTCCCAGGCCTTGAGCAGGCTGGTCAGCTGGTCGGGGTGGTTCTTGATGAAGTCGTTGCGCACCACCAGCACGTCGGAGATCAGACCCTCCTTGGCGCTCGGCGTGTACACCACCTTGATGTTCGGGTCCTTCCGCCTCGCCTCGGTGATGTACGGCTCGTAGGTCACCGCCGCAGGAACCTTGCCGGCGATCACCGCGGTGCCGGCGGAGCTGGCGCTCATCGGCACCTTCTTGATGTCGTCCACGCCCAGTCCCTGCTCCTCGAGGGCGTAGTTGAGCAGCACGTCGGATGTGCTGCCCTCCTCGTAGGCCACGGACTTGCCCTTGAGGTCGGCCACGCCGCTCACGCTGCCGTCGGAGATGATGGCGTCCGCGGTCTCGGAGGCGTCGAGCACCATCACCACGGAGACGTCCACCTTGTTCTCCAGCATCTGCAGCGCGCTCTGCGTGCCGACGTTGCCCGCCTGGATCTTGCCTGCGGCGATGGCGGCGTTCATGTCGGAATCGGTGTCGAAGTTCGTGATCGTGGCCTTGACGTTCTGGTCCTTGAAGTATCCGTTCTTCTCGGCGATGTACCAGGGGGCGTATCCCAGCCAGGGCTCCACGCCGATCGACACGGCGGCGTCGGCGTCCTTCGAGGACGCGGAGGAGCCTCCGCAGCCGGCCAGGGTGGTGGCGGCGATCAGCACGGCGGCGGTGGCCGCCACGACGGAACGGAACTTGCGGGTTGCTGCGTTCATGGATGTCCTTCTGTTCTCTCGCGGTCGTGCGCTTTTGCGCGGACGGGCATCATGATAACGGCGGCCGCGTTAATTTGGTGGGTTTGTCCGCTAGGTGGGCACCCAGCCAAAATCGTGTCCGCGGCACCGGGCGGGGCGCCTCCGCCTTGTCCGCGATTCCACGAAGAGAGCGCGTAAAACGTTTGAAACCAAGGCATGGGCTATACTGCACCTATGTCAGAAGAGAAAATTTACCGTACGGACGACTCCCGTCCACTTGTGGAACTCACCCACGTGGAGAAGCACTTCGGCGACCTCCACGTTCTGAAGGACATCAATCTCAAGGTCGCCAAGGGCGAGGTGCTCGTCGTCGTCGGCCCCTCCGGCTCCGGCAAATCCACGATGTGCCGCACCATCAACCGTCTGGAGACCATCGACTCGGGCGATATCCGCATCGACGGCAAGCCCCTGCCCCAGGAGGGCAAGGAGCTCGCCCGCCTGCGCGCCGAGGTCGGCATGGTGTTCCAGTCGTTCAACCTGTTCGCCAACAAGACCATCCTCGAGAACGTGGCCCTCGCCCCCATCCGCGTGCGCCACATGGCGAAGAAGGAGGCCGAGGACCAGGCCATGGAGCTGCTCGCCCGCGTCGGCGTCGACTCCCAGGCGTCCAAGATGCCCGCCCAGCTCTCCGGCGGCCAGCAGCAGCGCGTCGCCATCGCCCGCGCCCTCGCCATGCATCCCAAGGTCATGCTCTTCGACGAGCCGACCTCCGCGCTCGACCCCGAGATGGTCAACGAGGTGCTCGACGTCATGATCGAGCTGGCCCACGAGGGCATGACCATGATCTGCGTGACCCATGAGATGGGCTTCGCACGTCGAGCCGCCGACCGCATCGTGTTCATGGCCGACGGGCAGATTCTCGAGGAGGCCTCGCCCGACGAGTTCTTCGACCATCCGAAGAGCGAGCGCGCCAAGGACTTCCTCTCCAAGATCCTCACGCACTGATGCCGCCGCACGACGGCATCCCGACAGGACAGGACGGATCAGGAAGAACAGAGGAAACGGAAGAACATCTATGAACAGAGTGAAGACAGCCCTCGCACGGCTGTGGAAGAGACTGCTCGCCGCGGTCTGCGTCGTGGCGTGCATATGCTCGGTCGCCGCCTGCGGCTCGGGCGACGAGACGGGCAAGATCCGCATCGGCATCAAATTCGACCAGCCGGGCCTCGGCTTCAAGAAGTCCGGCACCTACGTCGGCTTCGACGTGGACGTGGCCAAGTACGTGGCCAAGCAGCTGGGATACTCCGAGGACGAGATCGTCTGGAAGGAGGCTCCTTCCAAGCAGCGTGAGGCCATGCTGCAGAACGGCGACGTCGACATGATCCTCGCCACGTACTCCATCACCGACGCGCGCAAGAACGCCGTGTCGTTCGCCGGCCCGTACTTCGTGGCCGGCCAGGACCTGCTCGTCCGACGCGACGACACCAGCATCAAGGGCCCCGAGGACCTCAACGGCAAGCGCCTGTGCTCGGTGACCGGCTCCACCTCCGCCACCACCGTCAAGGAGAAGTTCGCCAACGAGGTGCAGCTCATGGAGCAGCCCGGCTACGCCGAATGCGCCACCGCGCTGTTCTCCGGCATCGTCGACGCCGTGACCACCGACGACATCATCCTCGCCGGCCTCGCCTCGGCCTCCCGCGGCAAGCTCAAGGTCGTGGGCAAGCCGTTCACGCAGGAATACTACGGCGTGGGCATCAAGAAGGGCGACAAGGCGTTCGCGAAGAAGATCAACGCCGCCATCGAATCCATGATCAAGGACGGCGCCTGGCAGCGCGCCGTCGAGGACAACACCAAGGGCACCGGATACAAGCCGAACGCGCAGTACAATCCGCCGAAACCCACGGAGGGGGAGTGACATGGAAAGCTTCATCAGCCTGTTCTCCGAATACGACATCCCCGCCGCGTTCCTCGTCAACATCGAGCTGACCCTGTGGTCGGCGCTGTTCTCGCTCATCCTCGGCGTCATCCTCGTGATGATGCGCATCTCGCCCATCGGCTCCATGCGCGCCGTCGCCGGCGGATACGTGGAGTTCTTCAAGAACATGCCGCTGACCATCATCATGGTGTTCATGGTGCTCGGCGCCTACGCCCAGCTCAAGCTCACCTTCTCCGACACGTTCGCCACGAACTTCTTCTGGCTCGCCGTCACCGGCCTGAGCCTGTACACGGCCGCGTTCGTGTGCGAGTCGCTGCGAAGCGGCATCAACACGGTGCCGCTCGGCCAGGCCGAGGCGGCGCGCGCGCTGGGCCTGGGCTTCATGCAGTCGGCCACCGAGATCATCCTGCCGCAGGCCTTCCGCGGCTCCGTGGCGCCGCTGGGCAACACGTTCATCGCACTGCTGAAGAACTCCACCGTCGCGGCGGCCGCATCCGTGGCCACGGAGACCTCGTCGCTGATGAGCCAGATGATCGAATACCACCCCGACGTGATCGTCTCGATCTTCCTGATCTTCGCGTTCGGCTACGTGATCCTCATCATCCCCATCGGCATGCTGACCACATACCTGTCCAACAAGCTCGCGGTAAGAAGGTGACCCGGCAATGAACAACACATCCTCATCGGTCCTGTTCGACCAGCCCGGTCCCAAGGGCCGCCGCCGCATCGCCGTCATCAACTGGGTCGCGGCCGCATGCTTCATCGTCATCCTCGCGCTCATCCTCATGCGCCTGCACAACCCGCCGGACGGCGAGAACCAGCTCAGCTGGGAGCTGTGGAAGCCCGCGCTCGAAAAGGAGGCATGGACCGACTTCTACCTGCCCGGCCTGTGGATGACCATCAAGGCGTCCGTGCTCGCCGTCGTCGGCTCCGTGCTCTTCGGCCTGCTCTTCGGCATCGGCCGACTGCTGCCCAGCATCATCGTGCGCGGCATCTCGTCGGTCGTCGTGGAATTCTGCCGAGCCGTGCCCGTGCTGCTGCTCATGATCTTCTTCTGGCGCTGGTTCGCCTTCGCCGGCATGGGCGCGCCCTCCTACTGGGCCGTCGTCCTGGCGCTCGTGCTCTACAACGGCTCCGTCGTCGCCGAACTCGTACGCTCCGGCGTCGGCAACCTGCCCGGCGGCCAGCGCGAGGCCGCGCTCGCACTGGGCCTGACCCGCACCGAGTCGCTCATGCAGATCGAGGTGCCGCAGGCCATCAACGCCATGCTGCCCGCCGCCGTCACCCAGCTGGTCGTCGTGCTCAAGGACACCGCCCTCGGCTCCATCATCATGTACACCGACCTGCTGCAGGAGTCCCGACGACTCGGATCGATGTACTTCAACATCCTCCAGACGCTCGTCGTGGCCGGCGTGGTCTACTTCTTCGCCTGCTGGCTGCTGTCCAGGCTCGCCGAATGGCTGCCCGAACACATGCAGCAGCGGACCGCCGCACCCGTCGACACCGAGCCGGTCGCGCCCATCGCCGTGATGGACCCGTCCAACGTCAACCAGATCGCCGTGGCCCAGGAGGTCAAGGAGCTGCCGCTCGGCGGCACCCCGCGCAAGTACCACGTGCACCACCGCGGCACGAACGCGTCGATCCACAACTGGCGCCGCACCCGCTACGAGCAGGGCTACGACGAGACGCATCCCGACAGCCGCGACCGGAAACCCGCCGAGAAGAAGCCCGGCAAGCCCGAAAAGAAGACGGACGGCCATCCGGAATCCAAGAAGAGCTTCTCCGGAGACCACCACCGCTTCGGCGCCGCCTCCTTCAAGCACGGCAACGACATCGGCAAGGGGCACAACGACATCGGCGGCAAGACGAAGATCTGACCGAACCCGCCGATCGATGCCGTTCGTTGAATGACGGGCGGTCATGAAGGCCTCCGCATGAAACCATGCGGAGGCCCTTTCATATCCGACCGACGCATCCGACCACAAGCAACAACAGCGCACGGACGGATGCATCACGCACCGGCCACATCCGTGACACGCGGTATCGTGGCCGCATGGACACGGACCCCCATAAGAGCACACAGCGGCAGAACGCCATGTTCTCCGCAATCGCCGAACGCTACGACCTCGTCAACGGCCTCGCCTCGATGGGACAGGACCGGCTATGGCGACGCGCCGCGGTCCGTGCACTGGAAACCTCCTACGGCGGATCCCTCGCCGGCCTGCGCGTCCTCGACGTCGCCTGCGGAACCGGATCATCCTCCCGTGCGCTCGCGGACCGCGGCGCCGACGTCATCGGATGCGACGTCGCCGTCGGCATGCTTGACGTGGCCCGACGGCATGAAGCCGATGGGCCGCACGCGTGTCGTCGTGGCCGCCGACGCGGGGGAGTGCGCTACGTCGTCGCCGACGCCATGCGACTGCCGTTCGCCGACGGGGAGTTCGACGCCGTTGCCGTCTCCTACGGGCTGCGCAACATGCCGAATCCCGGCGTCGCGCTCGCGCAGATGCGGCGCGTATGCCGTCCCGGCGGCCATATCGTCGTACTCGACTTCGATATGCCGGACGATCCCCTGTGGCATGCGATCTACACGCGCTACGCGAACGTGGCGTTGCCGCTTCTGGGCGGCCTGCTCGGCGGGAACGCCGACGCCTACCGGTATCTCAACGCGTCCATCTCGCAATGGCCGGGCCGACGCGGCGTCATGACGATGCTGCACGAGACGGGGTGGCATGACGTGGCCGCGAGGCCCCTGACCGGAGGCATCGCGTCGCTGTGCCGGGCCGTGGCGTAGGAGGAGGGGCATGATGGAAACGATACGAGGCATCGGCGTGTCCGGTGGCATCGCCATCGGCGCGATCCGCGTGCTCGACACCGTCGACCACGCCGTTGAACGCCGCGTGGTCGACGACCCGAAGGCCGAGGTGGAACGCTTCCGCGCGGCCCGTGATACGGCCGTCGACCAGCTCAAGCAGTTGCGCGACAGGACCGCCGCCGAATTCGGCGAAGGCAAGGCCGAGCTGTTCGACACCCACCAGCTCATGCTCCAGGATCCGGACTACGTGGAAAGCATCGAGGACCTGATTACGTCGAGCAGGGTGAACGCCGAGTTCGCGGTCAACAGCACCGCCGAACAGTTCGCCGCCATGTTCGCAGCAATGGACAACTCGTACATGCAGGCGCGCGCCGCCGATGTCAGGGACGTCTCCCGCCGCGTGATCAACGTGCTCGAAGGCAAACGCGGCGGCGGAGCGCAGGACGGCGACGGCGACAGCCACATCATCCTCGCCGAGGACTTGGCCCCCAGCGAGACCGTGCAGCTCGACCGGTCGAAGGTGCTGGGCTTCGTGACCGCCAAGGGCTCCGCGAACTCGCACACCGCGATCCTGGCCCGCACGATGGGCCTGCCCGCCATCATCGGCATCGGCGACGGCTTTGACCCGGCTGACGACGGCCACACCGCCGTGATCGACGGCACCAGCGGCATGGTGTTCGTTGACCCGGACGAGGCCACGCTGACCGAATACCAAGGCAAGAAGGCCCAGTACGAGGAACACCTGCGCCTGCTGCAGGAGCTCAAGGGCAAGCCCACCGAGACCAAGTCCGGCCAGCAGGTGCGCCTGTACGCCAACATCGGCCGCCCCTCGGACGTGACCGCGGTACTGGCCAACGACGCCGAGGGCATCGGCCTGTTCCGCAGCGAGTTCCTGTACCTGGAGAGCCGGGACTACCCGACCGAGGAATTCCAGTTCGAAGCCTACAAGGAAGTCGCGCAAAAGATGGGCGACCGTCTGGTCGTCATCCGCACGCTCGACATCGGCGCGGACAAGCAGGTCGGCTACTTCAACCTGGAGCACGAGGACAACCCCGCGCTCGGCTATCGTGCCATCCGCATCTGCCTGACCCGGCCGGAGATCTTCAAGGTCCAATTGCGCGCTTTGCTGCGGGCCTCCGTGTACGGCAACATCGCCATCATGCTGCCCATGATCACCTCGGTCCAGGAGGTGCGCGACGCCAAGCAGATCCTCGGCGAAGTCAAGGACGAGCTGCGCGGCGGGCACATCGACTTCGACGGGCACATCCAGGTCGGCATTATGATCGAGACGCCCGCCTCGGTCATCATGGCCGACGAGCTGGCCGCCGAGGTCGATTTCTTCTCCATCGGCACCAACGACCTGACCCAGTACACGCTGGCCTGCGACCGGCAGAACCCGAATCTCGGACGCTTCGCCGACCCGCACTCGCCCGCCGTGCTGCGCATGATCCGCATGGCCACCGAGGCCGCGCATCGTCACGGCATCTGGTGCGGCATCTGCGGCGAGCTGGGCGCGGACCTGGAACTGACCGACACGTTCCTCGAAATCGGACTCGACGAACTGTCCGTCTCGCCCACCAGCGTCCTACCCCTGCGCAACGCCATCCGCAACCACGAAAACGGCTGACATAAGAATTCACCATGCCGTAGCCTGGAATCCGATTGCGTAACCAAAGGCGTCAACCTCGCGCCGATACCGTGGCGAGCGTGGGATTCGAGAGCAACACCGAGAGCAGCATCCTGTCCTGGCTGGTGAGAAGCGTCACGATCCTCGCCGCCGTATCCGTTCTCGCCGGAACCGCGGCCGCACAGACCACCAGCGCGGCGGAGGACGAACGCAAGATCACCATCGCGGCCATCACCGACTTCCACGGCCACATCGAGAACGGCCGGTGGGTCGGCGAACGGTTCGAAAAGGCCGAGGAATACAATCCCGGCAACACCGTGCTCGTCTCCGCCGGCGACCTCGTGGGCGGCTCGCCCTACGAGTCCGGCTCGCAGAGGGACGAGCCCACGCTCGCCATGGCACGGGCGTGGGGACTGGGCATATCCGCCATGGGCAACCACGAGCTCGACCGGGGCGTGAACGACTTCGGCGAACGAATATCGAAGCCTGAGAACCATATCGACTGGCTGTCGGCGAACATCCGCAGGACCGGGGAATTCTACCGCCTGCATGACTACACGATACGCATCGTCAACGGCAAGCGCATTGCCTTCGTCGGCGCCGTGACGGACGGCCTCGGATCGGTGCTCTCACGTAGCATCATGGACGACGTGCACATGGACGGCAAGGCCATCGACCAGGTCAACCGTGTGGCCGACAGGCTCTCCGACGGCGACGAGCGCAACGGCGAGGCCGACGCCGTCGTCGCGCTCATCCACGAGGATGCCGACGTCATAGCCCGCTCCCCGATAGGTCTCGACGCCAACGTCGACCTGGTCTACGCCGGCCACACCCATGCGGTGAAGACCGGGCGGCACACCCGTTCGGGAGCGCCCATCATCGAAGCCGGCTGCTTCGGCCGTCAGGTCGCCGTGCAGGACCTGCTGGTCACGGGAAGCGGTCGGGACGCCAGGGTCACGGTGGCCGACGCCTTCGGCTCGCCGGTCGTCGGCATGTCGGCGGGGGACGGGGATCCCGCGCGGATCATCAACGCCTCGCATACGGCGAACACATCGCTTGAGCGCGTGGACGCCATCATCCGGCGGGCGGATGCGGCGGCACGGCGCAGCGGCGACCTCGTGGTCTCATCCGTCGACGAGCCCTACGACAAGACCACGCCCAAAGGACGGGACCATCTGGAGACGCTGATCGCCGACGCCGCGCTCGACGGGGCGAGACGCACCACCACAGGAGCCAGGGCCTCGGTGGGATTCGTCAACCCCGGCAGCCTGCGCACCCGGGCGCTCGACCTCGACGGCGACGGATTCGTCACCGTGCGCGAGGCGAAGGACATGATGGCCCTGCAGTTCGACAACGCGGTGACGACGCTCACCGGCGCCCAACTGCGCCACGCCATCGCCCAGCAATGGCATCGCAGAGACGGCTCATGGCGCGACGGCCATCTCGGCATATCGTCGAACGTGCGCTACGACATGCGGTTCGACGACGACGGCCCAACGGTCGAGCATCTTTCCGTGGACGGCCGGCCGGTCTCCGACGGCGAACGGATCGTCGTGGCCGGCAACACGTTCCTGCTCACCGGAGGAGACGGCTACACGGCGTTCCTCGACGGCACCGGGTACGCCGACACCCACGTGCCATATGCGCAGACACTCATCGACCACCTGAAATCACGCGGAGGAGACTGAAAGGGTACTACAGTGGTGTCCACCAACTCAACGCGGAGGAGGCAGCCATGGGCGACACCCGATACATCAGCAACACGCTGAAAAGCGCATCCGATTCCAGCCGGGGCCTCGACAAGGCCATCAAACGCCGCAAATCCCTGCAGAGGCGATTGGAGCTGGCCAGCGAGACATCCGAACGACTCAGCTCGGTATGGAGCAAGCACCCATCCACCAGACTGCGCTTCGGACAGGGCGTCACCGACCTCGCCGACGTCAAGGGCCCGTCCACACCTGGATTCCACGCCACCCGCGACGAAGGCGAACGGTTCATCGCCCTGAGCGCCACCGAGATCGCACGCTACCAGGAACTGCTCTATGCCAACGGCGCGCACGGCAGCAACCGTCGGCTGCTCATCGTGCTGCAGGGCATGGACGCCTCCGGCAAGGGCGGCATCGTGCGCCACGTGTTCCGCCAGGTCAACCCCATGGGCATCCACTACCACGGCTTCGGACGGCCCACCGACGAGGAGGCCTCCCACGACTTCCTCTGGCGAATCCGCCGCGAACTGCCCGCCGACGGATGGATGTCCATCTTCGACCGCTCCCATTACGAGGACGTCGTCATGCCGAACGTGTACCGGTCCATGGAAGAGGACGCCTGGCGCCGTCGCTACGACGTCATCCGCCGATTCGAGAAGGAACTCGTCGCCGACGGATGCGCGGTCGTCAAGATCTTCCTCGTCGTCTCCCGCGAAGCCCAGCGCAAGCAGTTCCTCGAACGGCTCGACGACCCGACGAAATACTGGAAGTTCGACGTCTCCGACCTCGAGGCGCGCGACCGATGGGACGACTACATGGCCGCATGGCAGGACGTGTTCGAGAACACAAGCACCGACTACGCCCCCTGGTACATCGTGCCCGCCGACAACCGCTGGTACTCCAGGGCCGTCGTCTCCGAGCTCCTGCGCGTCACCCTGAAAAGCATGGAGCTCTCCTGGCCCGAGGCCGAATTCGACTTCGACGAGGCGCGCCGCCGCCTCGCATCATGACGACGCCGCCCCAAACGCAGACGGGGCCGTCCGGCACGGCCCCACCACACGCTACACTTGAAGCCCGTGGAACAAGGAACCTTGGAGGCGCTGATTCCGGGCTACGGCGACGACGACCGCAATCTGAGCGCAGATGACATCTACGACCGTTTCTTCGACTGGGTCGCCTCACGCGGCATCGAACCATGGCCGCATCAGGAGGAGGCCATCCTCTCGCTGCTCGCCGGCGACCACGTGATCCTATCCACCCCGACGGGCTCCGGAAAGTCGCTGGTCGCACTGGGCATGCACTTCGCCGCCCTGTGCACCGGACGACGCTCCTACTACACCGCCCCCATCAAGGCGCTCGTATCAGAGAAGTTCTTCGACCTCGTCGCCACGCTCGGCCGCGACAACGTCGGCATGATCACCGGCGACACCCACATCAACACCGATGCGCCGGTGATCTGCTGCACCGCCGAGATCCTCGCCAACCAGGCACTGCGCGAAGGCCCCCATGCCGACATCGGATGCGTCGCCATGGACGAATTCCACTACTACGGCGACCCCGAACGCGGATGGGCGTGGCAGGTGCCGCTGCTCACCCTGCCGCACACCCAGTTCCTGCTCATGAGCGCCACCCTCGGCGACGTGACCGGCATCGCCGACACCCTCGAAAAGCACACCCGAGGGGACGTCGCCATCGTCGACAACGCCCGACGGCCCATCCCGCTCGGCTACGAATACGTCGACACCCCGCTGGCCGCCACCGTCGAACGCACCATGAGCAAGGGCGAGTCCCCCGTATACGTCGTGCACTTCTCCCAGGACGCCGCATTGGAGACCGCCCAGGCCCTCTCCAGCGCCGGAGTCACCACCAAGGAGCAGCGCGACCGCATCAAGGACGCCATCGCCGGCACCAAGTTCACCACCGCCTTCGGCAAGATCCTCCAACGACTGCTGCGCACCGGCATCGGCGTCCACCACGCCGGCATGCTGCCCCGATACCGCCGACTCGTCGAGCAACTCGCCCAGCAGGGACTCCTGCCCATCATCTGCGGCACCGACACCCTCGGCGTCGGCATCAACGTGCCCATCCACACCGTCATCCTCACCCAGCTCACCAAATTCGACGGCACCCGCATGAGGCGCCTCAAGGCCCGAGAATTCCACCAGATCGCCGGCCGGGCCGGCCGCTCCGGATTCGACACCGAAGGCCTCGTCATCGCCGAGGCCCCCGAATACGAGATCGAAAACGCACGCGCCCTCGCCAAAGCCGGCAACGACCCGAAAAAACTCAAGAAGATCAAACGCAAGAAACCCCAGGAAGGCTTCGTCACCTGGAACAACGCCACCCTCGACAAACTCATCGACCAGCCACCCGAGACGCTCACACCCCACATGCGCATCACCCACTCCATGGTGCTCGCAGAAGTCGAACAGGGCGGCGACGCCCGAGCCCGCGTCAACGACCTCATCGACGACTCCGCGCAAAGCCCCAAGCAGAAGGAGAAACTGCACGAACGCGCCGACGAGATCTTCGGCACCCTCATCGACACCCGGGTCATCGAACGCGAAACCGCACCCGACGGCACCGACGAATACCTCACCACCGTCGACCTGCCCGACGACTTCGCCCTCGACCAGCCCCTCAGCCCATTCCTGCTCGCCGCGCTCGAACTGCTCGACCCCGAATCCGATACCTACGCCCTCGACGTCATATCCATGGTCGAAGCCACCCTCGAAGACCCACGCCAGGTACTGCGCGCCCAGGAACGCCAGGCACGCGACCAGGCGCTCGCCGACATGAAGGCCGACGGCATCGACTACGACGAGCGCATGGACCGGCTGCAGGACATCACCTACCCCAAGCCGCTCGAGGACATGCTCGACGCCGCGTTCGACGAATACCGCAAGGACGTGCCCTGGGCCAACGACTACTGGCTCAGCCCCAAATCCGTGCTGCGCGACATGATCGAAACGGCATCCGACTTCACCGGATACATCGCCCGATACAACATCGCCCGCTCCGAAGGCACCCTGCTGCGCTACCTCTCCGACGCCTACCGCGTGCTCGAGCGCACCGTTCCCGAGGAGAAATGCGACGAACGGCTCGACGACATCATCGCCTGGCTGCGCGTCGTCGTACGCGGCATCGACTCCAGCCTCGTGGACGAATGGGAAAACGCCGGAACCGACCCGGCCGACGCCTCGTCCGTGGCCCCGCCGACCCGGGACGACGAGGTCGTGCACGACCGACGCGGCCTCACCGTGCTCGTACGCAACGCGCTCTTCCGCCGCATCGAACTCATGGACCGCGAGGACAGCAAAACCCTCGCCGACCTCGACTCCGACTGGGGCATGGGACTGCGCGACTGGGAGGACACGCTCGACGACTACTACGACGACCACGAATACATCAACGTGGACGCCGAAGCCCGGTCCCTCGACTACTTCATCCTCGACACCGGCGCCGAACGCAGCGAACACCAATGGAAGGTCCGCCAGATCATCGACGACTCCGACGGCGATCACGACTGGGCCATCGCCGGAACCATCGACCTCGACGCCACCCAGGACAGCGCCGAAGTCATCTTCGACGACTACCGCGTCGGCCCCGTCGAGGACCTCGACTGACCCACCACGCAGACCCCAATCGAAAGCCCACAGGTTCGAACACATGTTCGAACCTGTGGGCTACACTATACGATATGCCAGAAGATCTCTTCAGCTCCGCCGACGCCCCCGAGGAAGTCACCCGCCCGCTCGCCGTCCGCATGCGCCCCACCACCCTCGACGACGTCGTCGGACAACGCCACATCCTCACCGAAGGCTCACCCCTGCGACGCCTCGCCTCACCAGCCAGCCGCGGATCGCTCACCGCCCCCAGCTCCATCATCCTCTTCGGACCACCCGGCGTGGGAAAAACCACCATCGCCACCATCGTCGCCCACCAGTCGGGCCGCATCTTCGAAGAACTCTCCGCCGTCACATCCGGCGTCAAAGACGTACGCGACGTACTGCGCCGCGCCCACGAAAACCTCGTCACCCAAGGACGGGAAACCGTCCTCTTCATCGACGAGGTCCACCGCTTCTCCAAATCACAGCAGGACGCACTCCTGCCCAGCGTCGAAAACCGCGACGTCACCTTCATCGGCGCCACCACCGAAAACCCCAGCTTCTCCGTCATCTCGCCACTGCTGTCACGATCCGTCGTCGTCAAACTCGAACCACTCGAACCCGACGACCTGAAAACCCTCATCACCCGAGCCCTGCACGACAAACGAGGCCTCGCCGACGAAATCAAAGCCACCGACGCCGCCATCGACGAAATCATCCGCATGGCAGGCGGCGACGCACGCAAGACCCTCACCATCCTCGAAGCCGCAGCCGGCGCCCTCACCGGCGACAAACACCGCAGAAAAGGCGCCCGCCGACCCACCATCACCCCCGACGTCATCTCCCAGATCATGGACACCGCCACCGTCCGCTACGACAAAAACGGCGACGACCACTACGACGTCGCCAGCGCATTCATCAAATCCATGCGCGGATCCGACGTCGACGCCGCCCTCCACTACCTCGCCCGCATGCTCCGCGCCGGCGAAGACCCACGATTCATCGCCCGCCGCATCATGATCGCCTCCGCCGAAGAAGTCGGCATGGCCGCCCCCCAGATCCTGCAGACCACAGTCGCCGCAGCCCAGGCCGTCGCCATGATCGGCATGCCCGAAGCACGCATCATCCTCTCCGAAGCCGTCATAGCCGTCGCCACCGCCCCAAAATCCAACGCCAGCTACAACGCCATCAACGCCGCGCTCGCCGACGTCGACGCCGGACTCATCGGCCAGGTGCCGCTTCACCTGCGCAACGCCCCCACCAAACTCATGAAGCAATGGGGCAACCACGAGGGATACCAATACGCGCATGACGCCCCCGGAGCCGTCGCCACCCAGCAGTACATGCCCGACGAACTCGTCGGTCGCGAATACTACCATCCGAACGACCGCGGATACGAGCACGAGATCGGCCCGCGCCTCGACCGCATCCGCCGCATCCTGCACGGCGACGACGAACAACGGCCGGAACGGACGGGCGAGGCAGGATGAACATCGTCCGCTTCGGCGAGCCGGTGGTATCATCATTGATGATTTACGAAGCGGTGGCATATCCGAAGGAGGGTTCGAATTGGAGTCGAAAACGACCATATTGATTGTGGATGACGATCAGGCACTGGGGGAGATGCTCTCCATCGTCCTCGAATCGGAAGGCTTCGCCACCGTGGTCTGCTACGATGGGCTGCGCGCCGTCGAGATGTTCCCCACCATCGACCCCGACCTGATCCTGCTCGACGTCATGCTCCCGGGCCTCGACGGCGTGGAGGTGGCCAAGGAGATACGCACCACGTCGCAGGTGCCCATCATCATGCTCACCGCGAAATCCGACACCCGCGACGTGGTATCGGGCCTCGAAGCCGGCGCCGACGATTATGTCGCCAAACCGTTCAAGGTCGCCGAGCTCGTGGCCCGCATCAAGGCCAGGCTGCGCGTGGCGGCACCGACGCGTCAGTCGCGCGACGAGACGCACGAGCACGCGCAGGTCGTCAGCGAAGGCGGCATCGTCATCAACCGCGCGGAGCACACCGCCACGAAATCCGGCTCCGACCTGAACCTCACCCCCATGGAATTCGAGCTGCTGTTCGTGCTCGCGGCCAACAGCGGCGACGTGCTCTCCCGCAGCGACCTGCTCGAAAAGGTCTGGGGATACCAGAACTCCGGCGACGCCCGACTCGTCAACGTCCACGTCCAGCGACTGCGCCAGAAGGTCGAGGACAATCCGGAAAGCCCGGAGATCATCCAGACCGTCCGCGGCATCGGATACAAGTTCGTCCCCCCGGCCCAGCAGGCACGATAGCCGACGGAACCCACGGTCGGAGCCCGCATGAGATTCGACATCAAGGCATTGGCCCGGAAAGGCAACCCGTTCCTGTGGCTGTTCCGCAGAATGCGCTCGTCGGTCCGGCGCTCGCTGCAGCGCCGCGTCATCGTATCCACGGTGCTGCTGTCCCTTGTCGTCGCATGCGTGTTCTCCGCCGTATCCATATTCTCCGTGCGCTCGTCGCTGCTCAATCAGGCGTCGGAGCAGGCCCAACGGGATTTCACCGAATCGGTGCAGCGGGCCCAGACGAACCTCGACTCCTCGGACGTCTCCGCCCGCAGTGACTACCAGCATCTGGTCACCGATCTGGCATCGACCCTGCAAAGCGAGGGCAGCTCGAATCTGCTCGGGGTGTACCTTGTCGGCGAAGCCGGCAATTCGGATTCCATCATTCCCGTCTCCACCGACCCGCAGTATCTTTCGCTGATCTCCGAATCCATGCGCAACCAGGTCAACCAGTCCAATGCGGGCAGCATCTTCTACCAGCCCGTCGGCTATAGCCGGGACGATGACTCGGACCTTCCCGGAGCGATTCTCGGATCGTCGCTCACCATGCCCGACGGCAACCAGATAAGCCTGTTCGCCGCATACTCCTACGAGGCGCAGCAGCGGTCGGTCATGAGCATCCAGATCACGTTGCTGAGCTCCGTGCTGGTGCTGAGCGTGGCGATCGGCATACTGATATGGCGCGTGCTGCGTGGCATCATCCGTCCCGTGGAATCGGTGGCGGTCGCCGCCGAATACCTGTCCGAAGGCAACCGTTCCGCCCGAGTCGACGTGAACCGCAACGACGAGATCGGCGTATTGCAACGGTCGTTCAACGAGATGGCCGACTCCCTGAACGACACCATCGAGGAGCTGGAGAACATCAGCTCCATGCAGAGACGGTTCGTCTCCGATGTCAGCCATGAGCTGCGCACGCCGGTCACCACGATCCGCATGGCGGCCGACCTGCTTGAATCGCGCAAGGCGGGCTTCGACCCGACCACCGCCCGCACGGTGGAACTACTCAGCGACCAGACGGGACGGTTCCAGTCCATGCTCGCCGACCTGCTGGAGATCTCACGCTACGATGCCGGCTCCGCATCGGCCGATCTGGTGTCGTCCGATATCCGCATGCCGGTGCGCGAGGCCGTCCGCGACGTGGAGGACATCGCCAAGGCCAAAGGCGTGACCATCGAGACATGCATGCCTCAGAGGCCGATATTCGCCGATATCGACGCTCGTCGCATCGAACGCATCCTGCGCAACCTGCTCGGTAACGCCGTCGACTTCGCCGAAGACCTGCCGGTGGAGGTGCATATGGCGGCGAACGACAAGGCGGCGACGGTCAGCGTGCGCGACTTCGGCACCGGCATCGCCGCGATGGATCTCGAACACATCTTCGACCGGTTCTGGCGCGCAGACACCTCACGGTCCCGCATCACCGGCGGCACGGGCCTCGGCCTGTCCATCGCTCTTCAGGACGCCCGTCTCCATCACGGCGACCTGTCGGTGCGCTCCATGCCGGGCAAGGGTACATGGTTCCTGCTCAACATCCCGCTCGATTCCGGCGCAAGGGTGGATTCGGGCGACTATCCGGTACGATTCGCCGACGCGACCTCCCTGAACATCCTGGGACGCTTCCTTCCTGGCGAGACCGTCATGGATGGAGCGGAACGCGAGGAGGGCGAACGATGACGAAGCATAACGGATTCCCCGGCCCCATGGTCCTGCGCCTTGGCCGGCGTGCCATGGCCCTGGCGTGCGGCGCCGCCATGACGTTTTCCCTGTCCGCATGCTCCCTGACGCTGGGACTTCCCACCAGCGGACCGGTGCAGCGCATGACCCAGGTCTCCAAAGGGGAGCATCGCGTGTTCATCGACCCCCAGGGTCCCCAGGATGACGCCACCGCCGAGGAGATAGTGCGAGGCTTTATCGCATCCCTGCCTGCCGGTCCCCAGACCGACGGGTTCAAGGTCGCGCGTCAGTTTCTGACCGCCGAGGCTGCGGCGAAATGGAAGCCGGACGCCAAGGTCAGCATCTATACCGGCGAGCCGACCATCCAGACCGGGGGCTCGAGCGCGCAGGAGGAATCCTCGAAGACCACAGTGCGGGTCAACATGTCGTTCAGTAATGTGGGTCAGGTGAACTCGCACGGCATCTATTCCGTGGCGCAGACCAGCGGCGCCAATGAGGCCTTCACCGTGCGCAACGTCGGTGGCCAGTGGCGCATAGCCGCGCTGCCCGACGGCATATTCATCGGCGAATCCGACTTCCAACAGGTATTCCGTCAGGTGCAGCTCTATCAGCTGTCCAATTCCGGCAACACCCTGGTGCCCGACACCCGATGGTTCGGCTGGCGGCAGTGGCGTACGCTCGCCGTGCGCGAACTGCTCGACGGCGCCGCCCCGTGGATGGGCAACGCCGTACGGTCGGTGTCCGCAGGCAAGGTGTCCCTTTCCATGGACTCGGTCCCCTCCACCGGAGGCCGGATCGACGTGAAGCTTTCCAACGCCGCAGCCTCGCTGCCGTCGGGGGACCGTTCCATGCTGGTGCGGCAGATCCGTCTCACCCTCGGCGACGGCAACGACGACTACGACCTGCATATCGTCGACGACTCCGGACTGGATCTTTCCGACGCCGACTCCCATGTCGACCTCGCGGTCGAACAGCCGAACCGACACCTCTATACCCTGGCCAACAAGTCGCTGGTCTCCATAACCTCGCAGAACCTCGTCAAGGTCGGTGAGACCAACAGCGCGGTGAACGCCCGTGCGCTTGTCTTCTCGTCCCGGGGCGGGGGCGCGGTGCTGCGCGCCGACGGTGACGTGGAATGCATCGACTCTTCGGTCAGATTCTGCGGCATCATGTTCGACGGCATCGGGGCCGCGTGGATGACCGCCGGACTCGATCGCGAGGTATGGATGGTCCCGTCCGGCGGACGGACCCTGTTCGTCGGCGATACGGGCAATACCGAACGCGTCGTCGAACTGCCCACGCCGTGGTCGGGGGAGCGGGTCCGCACCATGGCGATTTCGCCCGAAGGATCGAGGATCGTGGCCGCCATCGAGAACGGGGATTCGTCCGAACTGGTCATGGCCGGTGTGCGAAGGGACTCGGATGGAACGGCCGTGGGGCTCAGTCCCCAATACGTCGTGCTCTCGCATGTCTCGGGCATCAATGCGGTGACCTTCTACAACGACACGACCGTCGTGTATTCCGTCACCGATTCGCCAAGCGGCCACCAGCAGTCGGCACCGGGGCCGGAGGAGACGCAGACGCTGCCCAACGGCACCGTCGCCGTCACATCCGCGCAGATCAATCAGACCCAGAGCCTCATCGCCCTGGACGATTCCGGCAACGTCCGCTATGCGCGTGGGTCGCTTTCCTCCTCATGGCGCATGCTCGACCTTCAGACGTCGGCCGTGGCGAGCGGCGAATGATTCCGCGAGATTCCCATCGGCCCCTGTGACGTATCCGTCACAGGGGCCGATTCATGGTGCCGGGTCATGGTGTGTCGTGCGCTCACATTCAAAAAGGCACAATATCCAACAAAAAAGATAACAAAATCGGACGAATAGTCGGTTTCTTTGAACAAAACCGCAGAAAACCATTCATAACGACACTGTTACCGTTTTGTTATCGGATGATGTTGAGTGAGCGCTCACTTCCGCATATGGTTATAGACATCGACAGATGAACACCATCTGTTAGACGGCAGAATGTGCTGTTGTCTTACTCAAGGAGGAGTTATATGAAGAAAGCAATCAAGTCGGGTCTGGCGGCAGTCGTCGCAGCTTCCACTCTCGTCGGCCTCGCCGCATGCGGCGGCAGCGCCGGTGACAGCAAGAGCGACAGCGGCCAGAAGACCGTCGGCTTCGTCGCCGTCGGTCCCGAGGGTGGCTTCCGTACCGCGAACGAGAACGACATCAAGCAGGCGTTCAAGGATGCGGGCTTCAACCTCGTCTACTCTCCGACGCAGAACAACGATCAGCAGAAGCAGATTCAGGCGTTCAACAAGTTCGTCAACGACGAAGTGGATGCCATCATCCTGTCCTCCACCGAGGACAAGGGCTGGGATGACTCCCTGAAGAAGGCTGCCGAGGCCGAGATTCCGGTCTTCACGGTCGACCGTAACGTCGAGGTCAAGGACGCCGAGGCCAAGAAGGCCATCGTCTCCCACATCGGACCCTCCAACGAGTGGGCCGGTGAGCAGGCCGCCGAGCGCATCGCCAAGGACTTCCCGAACGGTGCCAACGGCTTCATCCTCGAAGGCCCCGCCGGTCTGTCCGTGGTGAAGGATCGTGGAACCGGCTGGGACAACAAGGTCGCCTCCAACATCAAGGTCCTCGAATCCCAGTCCGCCAACTGGTCCACCGATGAGGCCAAGACCGTGACCGCCGGTCTGCTCGACAAGTACAAGTCCCAGAACCCGCAGTTCATCTTCGCCCAGAACGACGAGATGGGTATCGGCGCCGCCCAGGCCGTCGACGCCGCAGGCCTCAAGGGCAAGGTCAAGATCGTGACCATCGACGGTACCGAGGCCGCTCTGAAGGCCGTCGTCGCCGGCGATCTCGACTACGTCATCGAGTACAACCCGATCTTCGGCAAGGAGACCGCCCAGGCCGTGAAGGACAAGCTGGACGGCAAGACCCCCGAGGCCGACATCCAGATCGAGTCCAAGACCTTCGACGCGGCCGCCGCCAAGAAGGCCCTCGATTCCGGCGAGCGCAAGTACTGATTGCGCACTCTGACGAGTACAACCAAACAGTAACGAAGTGAACGGTGTATCAGCAGAATGGTCTGCGATACACCGTTCACCATGTTTGGGCCAAATGTCACAAAACGATAACATTCCCTTTCGTAAGGCAAAGACATGACAGATAAGCAACCAATCGTCGTGATGAAGGGCATCACGATCGAATTCCCTGGTGTCAAGGCTCTGGACGGTGTCAACCTTCGCCTCTTCCCGGGTGAGGTCCACGCTCTCATGGGTGAGAACGGCGCCGGCAAGTCCACGATGATCAAGGCGCTGACCGGTGTGTACAAGATCGACGCCGGCTCCATCACGGTCGATGGCAAGCCCACGCAGCTCAACGGCACTCTCGACGCCCAGAACGCGGGCATCGCCACCGTGTACCAGGAAGTCAACCTGTGCACCAACCTCTCCATCGGCGAGAACGTGATGCTCGGCCACGAGAAGCGCGGCCCCTTCGGCATCGACTGGAAGAAGACCCACGCCGAGGCCCGCAAGCACCTCGCGAAGATGGGCCTCGAGCACCTCGACCCGCGCGCCCCGCTGAGCTCCATCTCCATCGCCATGCAGCAGCTCGTCGCCATCGCCCGAGCCATGGTCATCGATGCGAAGGTGCTCATCCTCGACGAGCCGACCTCCTCCCTGGACGCCAACGAGGTCCAGGAACTGTTCGCCATCATGCGCAAGGTGCGCGACTCCGGCGTCGCCATCCTCTTCGTCTCCCACTTCCTCGACCAGATCTACGAGATCACCGACCGTCTGACCATCCTGCGCAACGGCCAGTTCATCAAGGAGGTCATGACCAAGGAGACCCCGCGCGACGAGCTCATCGGCATGATGATCGGCAAGTCTGCGGCCGAGCTGAGCCAGATCGGCGCCAAGAAGGCCCGCCGCGAGATCAAGCCCGGCGAGAAGCCCGTCGTCACCATCAAGCAGCTCGGCCGCAAGGGCCAGATCGAGCCCACCGACCAGGACGTGTACGCGGGCGAGGTCGTCGGCTTCGCCGGTCTGCTCGGCTCCGGCCGTACGGAACTCGGCCGCCTGATGTTCGGCGCCGACAAGCCCGACCACGGCGAGTACCTGCTCAACGGCAAGAAGGTCACCATCGACAGCCCGTACGTCGCGCTGAAGAACGGCATCGCCTACTCCACCGAGAACCGTCGAGACGAGGGCATCGTCGCCGACCTGACCGTCCGTCAGAACATGCTCATCGCCCTGCAGGCCATCCGCGGCATGTTCAACCCGATTCCGAAGAAGGAAGCGGACGAGATCGTCGACAAGTACATGAAGGAGCTCAACGTCCGCCCGCCGGATCCGAACAAGCTCATCAAGAACCTCTCCGGCGGCAACCAGCAGAAGGTGCTGATCGCCCGCTGGCTGGCCATCCATCCGAAGCTGCTCATCCTCGATGAGCCGACCCGAGGCATCGACATCGGCGCCAAGGCCGAAATTCAGCAGAAGGTCCTCGAGCTCGCGGCCGAGGGCATGGGCGTGGTCTTCATCTCCTCCGAGCTCGAGGAGGTAGTCCGACTCTCCGACACCATCACCGTGCTCAAGGACCACAAGAAGATCGCAGACATCGTAAACGACGACACCGTCTCGCAGGCCACCATCGTCGAGACGATCGCAAATTCCGGAAAGGAGGCGTGAGATGGCAGCAGCAGAGAAGAAGGACGACAAGAACAACGTCGTCGCCAAGCTCCTCGGCAACAACCTGACCTGGTCGGTCGTCGCACTGATCGCGCTGATCATCATCTGCACCATCGTCGACCACCAGTTCCTCAGCCTCACGTGGAACAAGAACACCGGTGGTCTCGCGGGCCCGCTCATCACCATGCTGCAGGAATCCGCGCGATACCTGATGATCGCCACCGGTATGACGCTCGTCATCTCCACCGCCGGCATCGATCTGTCCGTCGGTTCCGTGATGGCCGTCGCCGGTGCGACCGCCATGCAGCTGCTGACCAACGGCGCCAACGTGTGGGTCGCCATCCTCGTGGCCCTGCTCATCGGCCTGGTCATCGGCTCCATCAACGGCGTGCTGGTCTCCATCCTCGGTCTTCAGCCGTTCATCACCACCCTGATCATGATGCTCGCCGGTCGAGGCATCGCCAAGGTCATCACCTCCGGCGAGAACACCGACGCCTCCCAGGTCGCCGGAGGCGAGCCGCTGCGCTGGATGGCCAACGGCTTCATCCTCGGCATCCCGGCCAACTTCGTCATCGCCCTCGTCATCGTCCTTGCGGTCGGCGCCGTCGCCCGTAAGACCGCCATGGGCATGATGATCGAGTCCGTCGGCATCAACCAGGAAGCCAGCCGCATGACCGGCATCAACCCCCGCAAGATCCTCTTCCTCGTCTACGCGATCTCCGGCGTGCTCGCCGCCATCGCCGGCCTGTTCGCCACCGCATCCGTGATGCGAGTCGACGTGGTCAAGACCGGCCAGGATCTTGAAATGTACGCAATCCTCGCGGTCGTCATCGGTGGAACCTCGCTGCTCGGCGGCAAGTTCTCCCTCGCGGGCAGCGCCCTCGGCGCCGTCATCATCGCGATGATCCGCAAGACCATCATCACCCTCGGTGTCGATTCGGCCGCAACCCCGGCCTTCTTCGCCGCCGTGGTCATCATCATCTGTGTGATGCAGGCTCCGAAGGTTCACAACTTGAGCGCCGAATTGAAGCGCAAGCGCGCGCTCAAGGATTCTCAGAAGGCGGTGGCAGCATGAGTTCCGCAGCAGTGACTCCAAAGGCCAAGAAGGCCAAGGGCGGCAAGTTCGACGCCCAGATGATTCCGACGATTGCCGCCGTGGTGATCTTCATCCTGATGCTGATCATGGGTCAGGTGCTGTTCGGCACCTACTTCAGGCTCGGCTTCATCTCCTCGCTGTTCATCGACCATGCCTACCTGATCATCCTGGCGGTCGCCATGACCCTGCCGATCCTCACCGGCGGCATCGACCTTTCGGTCGGCGCCATCGTGGCCATCACCGCGGTCGTCGGCATGAAGATGCTCAACGGCGGCACCCCCGCCCCGCTGGTCCTCATCGTCATGCTGCTCATCGGCGCGGCGTTCGGCCTGCTCGCCGGCGTGCTCATCGAGGAATTCAACATGCAGCCGTTCATCGCGACGCTGTCGACCATGTTCCTCGCCCGAGGCATCGCCTCCATCATCTCCACCGACTCCCTGACCATGCCGGCCGACAACGGTTACGCCTGGATCGGCGGCGAAGGCTGGAAGATTATCGACAACCCGAAGGTCGCCAACGATCTGAGCATCAACCTCGGTGTGATCATCGCCCTGGTCGTGGTCGTGTTCGGCTACATCCTGCTGCACCACACCCGCACCGGCCGCACGATCTACGCCATCGGCGGTTCCCGCTCCTCCGCCGAGCTCATGGGTCTGCCCGTCAAGCGCACGCAGTACGTCATTTACCTGACGTCCGCCACGCTTGCCGCTTTGGCCTCCATCGTCTACACCGCCAACATCGGTTCCGCCAAGAACACGGTGGGTGTGGGCTGGGAGCTCGACGCCGTCGCCTCCGTCGTCATCGGCGGTACGATCATCACCGGCGGCTTCGGCTACGTGCTCGGCTCCGTGCTCGGCGCGCTGGTCCGCTCCATCCTCGAGCCGCTGACCACTGACTTCGGCGTCCCCGCCGAGGCCGTGCAGATTGTGGTCGGTGTGATGATCCTCATCTTCGTTGTCCTCCAGCGTGCGGTCACCGCATTCAAGAAGGAATAGCAACGTCTCATTTCCCTCCTTCGGAGAGGCCCGTCGGGTTCGCCCGGCGGGCCTCTTTGCGTATCGCATGCCCATCATCACCGGCGGCAACGCAATGTGAACCATCACACATTTTCGGGCGGGCGAGTCCACTATTCGAGAATAAAAACCGCCGTCACGACGGAGGGGCCATGATGGTTGCAGCCTCCAAGAAGGGGAAACAAAGCTCCGCATCGTCGCCCGGCATTTGTGATGCGGAACGCCACCCGCCGAACGCATCCGGCCGGTCTCGATGCACGTACTGTGTAGAGAGAAAGACATACCAATCATGTCAACCACAACGGCAACACTGGCCGGCACCAAGGCGGTAAAGAAGGATTCCGTCGCCGAGATCATCGCGGCATCGATGGTCGGCACCGCCATCGAGTTCTACGACAACTACTGCTATTCCATCGCCGCAGCCAGCTATTTCGGCCTCATCTTCTTCACCGACGTCGCCAAGTCCAACCCCGCCATCGCCACGCTGATGGCATTCGTCACCTTCGCCGTCTCCTTCCTCGCCCGCCCGTTCGGCTCCATGCTGTTCGGCCACTTCGGCGACAAGCTCGGCCGTAAGAAGACCCTGGTCGTGGCCCTGATGACCATGGGCATCTCGACCTTCCTCGTCGGCGTGCTGCCCGGCTACGAGCAGATCGGCGTGTGGTCCGTCGTCATCCTGTGCCTCTGCCGTGCATGCCAGGGCGTCGGCCTCGCCGGTGAATGGTCCGGCGCCGCGCTCGTCGCCACGGAGAACGCGCCGGCCAACAAGCGCGCCCTCTATGGCTCCTTCCCGAACCTCGGCGCCCCCATCGGTTTCTTCTGCGCCTACGGCATCAACCTGCTGCTCACCACGCATCTGAGCAAGGCCCAGATGGTCGCCTTCGGCTGGCGCATCCCGTTCCTCATGTCCGCCATCCTCGTCATCATCGGCCTCTACGTGCGTGCCCGCATGAGCGAGACCCCGGTCTTCCAGAAGGCCTCCGAGGAGAAGCGCACCTCCAAGCACCCGCTCACCGACCTGCTGCCGTACTGGAGGCAGGTGCTCCTCGGCACCGTGGCCATGGGCATCACCTACACGCTGTTCTACATCCTCGGCACCTGGTCCCTGAGCTACGGCGTCTCCGGCCTCGGCTTCAGCCAGCCCGAATACCTCGCCATGCAGATGGTCTCGGTGTTCTTCTTCGCCGCGTTCATCGTCGTCGGCTGCCTGCAGGCCGACAAGCGCGGCCGCAAGAAGGTGCTGCTCGCTACCACGGCCGTCACCCTCGTGTTCAGCTTCTTCGCCCCGGCACTGCTCCAGCACGACGCCACCCGCATCATGCTCTTCCTCTGCCTCGGCTTCGTGCTCATGGGCGGACTGTTCGGCCCCTCCGGCGCCTACCTGCCCGAGCTCTTCCCGATGCACGTGCGCTACTCCGGCGCCGGCCTGAGCTACAACCTCGCCGCCATCTTCGGCGGTGCGTTCGCCCCGTCGCTGGCCACCTGGCTGGTGAGCACCTACGGCATCATGTCAGTCGGCTGGTACATGGCCGCCATGAGCGCCGTCGCCCTGATCGCGCTGCTGCTCATCAAGGAAAGCAAGAACATGGACTACACCAAGTGACCGACTGAACGTCGTTCCACTTCGAAGGGCTTCCCGGAAAGGAAGCCCTTTTTCGTTCCGCCCCGACGCAATCGGCGGCCGATGGGCAGGGTGTCTACGCAATACCCATATCGACGTGCGGTGGCCGGCCAGCCGAATCGTCGCCGATCATGGATGCTGCAGCAGTTGCAGCAATGCGTCGACATCCTCCGGTTTCGTCGCCCAGCTGGTCGCGAACCGTACGACGGTGTGACCGTCGTCATACTTCTCCCAGAAGCTGAACGAGACGTCCTTTCGCAGGCAATCCATTGTCTCATTGTCGAGGATGAGGAACTGTTGGTTGGTGGGGGAGTCGAACAGCTGGCGGTAGCCTTTTTCGGCGAATCCACGTTTGATGCGCATGGCCTGAACGATGGCGTTCCGTGCGATGCGCTCATACAATCCATCGGTGAACAACGTGTTGAACTGCAATCCAAGCAGCCATCCCTTCGCCAGCAGCGCGCCGTTGAGCTTGATCTGCGGGAAGAACCCGTCGATGAGGTGCGGATGCGTGATCACCACGGCCTCGCCGAACAACGCCCCCACCTTGGTGCCGCCGATATAGAACACGTCGCAGCATTCGGCCACGGTATGCAGCGTCACGTCGGTGCCGTCCGCCGCCAGCCCGTAGCCCAGACGAGCGCCGTCGAGATACAGCGGAATGCCGTGGTCATGGCAGATGCCGCTGATCTCGCGCAGTTCGCCGGCCGAATACAACGTGCCGAATTCCGTGGGATGGGAGATGTACGTCATGCCGGGCTTGACCATATGATCGTGGTTCTCGTCGTGTTCGAACGTCTCCAGATAGTCGCGCAACTCGGCCGCGTCGATCTTGCCGTCATGCTGGGGAAGCGTGATCACCTTGTGGCCGCTCGACTCTATGGCTCCGGCCTCATGAACGCTGATATGCCCGCTTTCCGCGGCGACCACACCCTCGTAGGGGCGGAGCGTGGAATCGATGACCGTGCGATTGGTCTGCGTGCCGCCGACGAGGAACCACACCTCGGCGTCAGGCGTGCCGCAGGCCTTCCGTATGCGGTCCTTCGCCTCGCCGCAGATGCCGTCGAGGCCGTAGCCCACATGCTGGCTGCCGTTGTCGCGGCATAATGCCTCAAGGATGCGTGGATGGGCGCCCTCCATGTAATCGCTGTCGAAATGCAGCATGCTTCCCCCTGTCATGGCAGTACGCCGTCGTACGATGCGACGGCGATGATTTGGGACCGTACTATCCTGAGGATAGCAATATCGGGATAACGTCCTACATAAAGGGAACCCTGTAAGGTCAACGCCGATATGGGATTTTGACGATGAGCCGAACGAGGGAGTATTTCGGCGTTAAGATGCTACGAGACCACCACATCCGTTCACACATACCGAGGAATGCATATCATGAGCCAGCAGTCGCCGAAGATGTCGATTCGAGCCGAGCGATCCGAGCCGTTCAGGGCCATGGCGTTCGGCGCCCGGGCGGACGAGCTCATCGCCCAGGGGCACGACGTTATCAAGCTGGGACTGGGGGAGCCTGATTTCGGTGCCCCGAAGGCCGTACGTCGCGCCATGGCCGAACTCATGGACGGCCGTCCGCTGCCCTACACCGCCACATTCGGCATCCCCCGGTTGCGTGAGGCCATCAGCGGCTTCTATCGTGAGCGTCACGGTCTCGACGTGGATCCGGCCCGCATCTGCATCACCTGCGGGGGATCCGAGGGACTGCTGCTCGCCGCCGCGCTCACCGTGAACCCCGGCGACCGGGTGATTGTGGCCGACCCGTCCTATCCGTGCAACCGCGAGCTGGTGAAAACATTCGGCGGCACTGTGGTCAACGTGCCGACCAGCGCCGAGACGCGCTACCATCTCGATCTCGCCGGCGTAAGCGAGGCATGGGACGACGACGTGGCCGCCGTGATGATCACGTCCCCGTCCAACCCCACGGGAACCTGCATACCGTTCGACACGCTGACCGAGGTGTGCGACTACGCGCGAGAGCATAGTGCGTGGCGCATCGTGGACGAGACCTATCTCGACCTGGCCGATGTCGACGCCGACGGCAACACCACCGTGCGATCCGTACTGGCCTGCGATCCCGACGCCATCACCGTCAACAGCTTCTCCAAATACTTCGGCATGACCGGCTGGCGACTCGGTTGGATGGTACTGCCCGAGCCCCTGCTGCAGGCGGCCGATAATCTCGCCATGAACTACCTGCTGTGCGCGCCCACGCCGGTGCAGTATGCGGCCGTGGAGTGCTTCACCCCGGAGTCGTATGCGGAATGCGACGCTCGTCGCCGTGAGTTCCTCGCCCGTCGCAAGGTGGTCGTCGAAGGACTGGCCGATATCGGCTTGCCGTTGGAAGTGCGGCCGACCGGCGCGTTCTACGTGTACTTCGACATCAGCTCCACGGGGCTGGACTCCTGGACGTTCTGCGAGCGTCTGCTCGATGAGTATGATGTGGCGTTGACGCCGGGACGCGACTTCGCGGTCGCCACGGCGGACACCCATGTGCGGCTTTCCTACGCGGCCTCACGCGACGCTCTTCGTGAAGGGCTGCGGCGTGTGAAGCTGTTCTGTGACGGGCTGCGTTGAATCCGCATGGAAACGCGGAATATGGAAACAGGAGGGGTCATGTTGAATGGCACGATGCCGTCGGAAAAGATGATAGTGAACTGCCTGCCGCTGGATTCGGGGGAGAGGCGCCGTTTCGCAGAGGCCGCCGCCGGCATGCGGCAGGAGTTCGTCGGCGACGACTCCATGCGTGGCCAGATGGCGTGGCCCGCCGGTGTGCCCGAAGGCATGAGGGCATCCGCCACGGCCATCATCGGCAACGTGCCGCCGACCGACATGGGCGACTATCCGAATCTGGAATGGCTGCAGACCTGGAGTGCCGGCGTCGACAAGTATCTCGCCCCCGGCGTGCTTGGCGCCGCCGTGCAGGTAACCAACGCCACCGGTGCCTATGGGCAGAGCGTCGCCGAGCACCTGTTCGCCATGATGTGGTCGCTGATGAAGAACCTTCCCGGCTATCGGGACAACCAGCGTGAGAACGACTGGCATGACCTAGGCCCTGCGATGTCACCCCGCAACGCCGAGGTGCTGGTCATCGGCACCGGCGATATTGGCTCCACGTTCGCCACGATGGTCAAGGGCGTGGGCGCCCACACCATCGGTGTGCGACGCGACCCGAATAAACCGGCCGGCGGCATCGACGCCATGTTCGGATTCGATGCGCTCGATGTGCTGCTCACCAAGGCCGACGTGGTGGCCAGCACCGTGCCGGCGTCCCCGCAGACCCATCATCTGCTCGACGCACACCGGTTCGCCCTGCTCAAGCCCGGAGCCATCGTGCTCAATGCGGGGCGCGGCGACGTCATCGATCCATCGGCGCTGCATGATGCGGCCCCTCGCCTGCGCGGTATCGGACTCGACGTCACCGAACCCGAGCCGCTGCCGGCGGACGATCCGCTGTGGGGCATGCCGAACGTGCTGATCACCCCACACGTGGCCGGCGGCAACCATCTTGACGTCACTGTCGAGCGCATCATCGAGATTGCATTGGAGAACGTCTCCAACTATGCGCAGAACCGGCCTCTGCATAATCTGGTACGGCGCTGATCGGACCCGGATGACGAAAAACGCTCCTGCGGAAACGGTGTTCCGCAGGAGCGTTTTTGCAATGGCACGATATGCCATATGCGCTGCATCAGCGCGAGTGATGGTCGATATGACGGGCCAGCACGTTGCCGAGGCTTTGGAAGATCTGCACCAGAATCACGCAGAGCACCACCGAGACGATCATGACGTCATACTGGTAGCGCTGGTATCCATATCGGATGGCGATGTCGCCTAGGCCGCCGGCGCCCACGGTTCCGGCCATGGCCGAATAGCCGAACAGATTGATGAAGGTGATGGTGGCGCCACGGACCAGCGACGGCAGACTTTCGAACAGCAGCACCTTCGTGACGATCTGCCAGGTGCCGGCGCCGAAGCTCTGCGCCGCCTCGATCAGTCCTTCGTCCACTTCGGCCAGCGATTGCTCGACCATGCGGCCGACGAACGGCGCCGCGGAGACAATCAGCGGCGGAATCGCTCCGGCGACACCCAGAGACGTGCCCATGATGAGTCGCGTGAGCGGAATCATCGCGACCAGCAGAATGATGAAGGGAATGGAACGGCCGATGTTGACGATCCAGCCCAGCACGGTATGCAGGACGCGATTCGGTCTGAGGGCGCCGGGGCCGCTGATGGTCAGCAGCACGCCGACCGGTACGCCGATCACATAGGCGACCAGTGTGGAGACGATGGTCATGACCAGCGTCTCCCATGTGCCGTCCAGCAGTAGTTCGCCGTATTCGTTGATGAACTCCTGAATCACCGCGGTCATGTCACTTCACCTCGCTGTTCGTCGTATCGGCCTCGATCGCATCATCGGCTCGGCGTGTGTTTTGCGCATTGGCGCTGGCGATAAGAGCCTTGAGGATGTCGCTCTGCGGGTTGGCGAACAGCGCCTCCGTCTCGCCCTCCTCGACGATGCGACCGCCGTCGATCATGGCCACACGGTCGCAGATGCTGCGCGCGACCGGCAGCGAATGCGTGATGACGACCATGGTCACGTCCATCTCGCGGTTGATGCGGCGCAGCAGGTCGAGGATCTGTACGGTGGTCGTCGAGTCGAGCGCACTGGTCGCCTCGTCGCACAGCATGATGGAGGGGTTGTTCGCCAGGGCGCGGGCGATGGCCACACGCTGCTGCTGGCCGCCCGAAAGCTGGCTGGGGTAGCGGTCGCCGTAGCCAGCGAGCCCCACCATGTCGAGGAGCCTCTCCGCCCGTGCCGTGCGCTCCGCCCTGGATACATGGTTGAGTTCCAGCGGGAAGGTGATGTTGCGCAGCACGGTGCGCTGCTGGAACAGGCTGAAGTTCTGGAAGATCATGCCGATGGAGGAGCGCAGTTCGGCAAGACGGGCGCCGGAGGCGTCGGTCACGTCCTTGCCGTCGATGACGACCTTGCCCTTCGTGGGACGTTCCAGCAGGTTGATACAGCGTACGAGGGTGGATTTGCCCGCGCCGGACGAGCCGAGGATGCCGAAGACCTCGCCCTTGCGGATGTCGAGGTTGATGTCGTGCAGCACCTCGTGCGCCTCGCGGCCCTCGCCGTAGCTCTTATGAAGATGTTCGAATTGAATCATGGTGTTCCGATGCATCGAAAAAACAGTATGGATAAGACGATGATGCCGCCCTCCCCGTCAGGGGTCGGGCGGCATCACCACATGCGTTGTGTCATGGTATCGGACGGCGTCGATTAGAACACGGGGACGACGGCGCCCTTGTAGTTCTTGTTGATGTAGTCCTTGACCTCGCTGGACGTCAGGGCCTTCTTGAGCTCCTTCGTCTTGGCGGTGTTCTCATTGCCCTCCTTGACGACGAGGATGTTCGCGTACGTCTTGGCGGCAAGGCCCCCGACCTTCTCGGTCACCAGCGCGTCCTTCTCGGGATCGAACTTCGCCTGGATGGCGTAGTTGCCGTTCAGTGCCGCGATGTCGACGTCCTGGAGCACGGTCGGGACCACGGCGGCCTCGAGCTCCTTGAACTGCAGGTTCTTCGGATTGCTGGTGATATCCTTCGGCGTGGCGTTGATGTCCTTCGGATCCTTGAGCTTGATGAGGCCGGCATCCTGCAGCAGCAGGAGGGCGCGGGCCTCGTTCGTCGCGTCGTTCGGCACCGCCACCGTGGCGCCGTTGCCCAGCTTGTCAAGCGACTTCGTCTTGCCCGGGTACAGGCCGAACGGCTCGAAATGCACTGCGGCGACCGACACCAGATGGGTGCCCTTCTCCTTGTTGAAGTCATCGAGGTACGGCTTGTGCTGGAAGTAGTTGGCGTCCACCTCGCCCTCCTCGGTCGCGGTGTTCGGCTGCACGTAGTCGGTGAACTCCTTCACCTCGAGCTTGTAGCCGTCCTTCTCCACCAGCGGCTTGACCGCGTTGTTGAGGATTTCGGCGTGCGGGGTCGGGCTGGCGGCCACCACGATGGTCTTGTCGTCGGAGGAACCCGACGAGCCGGTGGAGCTGCCGCATCCGCTGAGCGCCAGCGCCGCGATGGTCGTGACGGCCAATGCCGCACCCACAATGCCCTTGCGATTGATCATGACGTGTCCTCTCTTCATAACGTCCCTTTGAACGGACCCCACTATAAGGGAAAACCGTATGGAACACGACGTGGGAATAATCGAAATAATTTATAGGCGGCGTTCAACGACGGAATATGAAAAAGGGGAGGGCGTGCATGCACGATATGTGCGCGTATGCACGCCCTCCCGAGGGCCGGCGTCCGATGGCGTCTTACAGAATCTCGACGGTTTCGATGATCACGGGGTCAAGCGGCTTGTCGCCGCGGTCGGTCGGCACGGCGTCGAGCTTGTCGACCACGGCCTTCGACTCGTCATCGGCGACCTCGCCGAAGATGGTGTGGTGTCCGTCCAGCCAGGGGGTGGGGACGGTGGTGATGAAGAACTGCGAGCCGTTGGTGCCGTGGGGCAGGCCGTCGGCGCCGCGGCGCAGGCCGGCGTTGGCCATGGCCAGCAGGTACGGGCGGTCGAACTTCAGGGACGGGTCGATCTCATCGTCGAAGGTGTAGCCGGGGCCGCCGGTGCCGGTGCCGAGCGGGCAGCCGCCCTGGATCATGAAGTCCTTGATGATGCGATGGAACGACAGGCCGTTGTAGAACTTCTCGTGGGAGGACTGGCCGGTGAACGGGTCGAGCCACTCTTTGTCGCCCGTGGCGAGTCCGACAAAGTTCTCGACGGTCTTCGGGGTCTGGTCGTCGAACAGGTTCAGGCGGATGTCGCCTTCCGAGGTATGCATGATTGCTGTAGTCATACTGCATAGTCTCGCATGGATGCCAGACCGGCGCGAGGCGACGCCGGACAGGTTCCGACACCGCCGCGACGATGCCGTCGTCGGGCGCCGGTTCGGCATAGTATGAACACATACCGATCGAACAGGAGTCAAGAATATGAATACCGAGGAAATCCGCTTCGCGCTGGCCCAGATCGACACCTGCGTCGGCGATCTTGACGGCAATGCGCGCAAGGTCCTGGAATACGCGCGCAGGGCGGCGCGCGACCACGCCGATGTGGTCGTGTTCCCCGAGATGACGCTGACCGGATACCCCATCGAGGACCTCGCCTTCCGGGCCACCTTCCGCAAGGCCGCATGGAACACCGCCGACCGTCTGGCGGCGGATCTCGCCGAAGAAGGACTCGGCGGCCTGTACGTCGTGGTGGGCACGGTGGGCACCGAGCGTGACTCCTCACTGCCGCAGAACCGTCTCGTGGTCCTGCATGAAGGCGTGGTATGGGCCGGCTACGACAAGCACTTCCTGCCGAACTACGGCGTCTTCGACGAGTTCCGCATCTTCAGCCCCGGTTCGCGTTCCGTGGTGCTGGAGGTGAACGGCCGCCGCATCGGCGTGGCCATCTGCGAGGACATCTGGCAGGACGGCGGCCCGGTCGCCGAGCTCGCCGGCCGGGACATCGACGTGCTGCTGACCATCAACGGCTCTCCCTATGAGGAGGGCAAGGGCGACACCCGCGTCGACCTCGGTGCGCGCCGTGCCGCCGAGGTCAATGCCCCGCTCATCTACCTCAACCAGGTCGGAGGCCAGGACGACCTGGTGTTCGACGGCGGCAGCTTCGTCATCGCGCCGGACGGGACGCTGCTGGAGCGTTCGCCGAGGTTCATGGAGGACCTCAGCTATTGGACGCTGGGCGCGAGGGGGCAGGAGGCGACGGTCTCCACGCTGGCCGACGAGCTCGACCCCGATGAGGAGGTCTACACGGCCTGCGTGCTGGGCCTCAAGGACTACATGGTCAAGAACGGCTTCACCGGGGTTGTTCTGGGTCTCTCCGGCGGCATCGATTCCGCGCTGGTGGCGGCCATGGCGGCCGACGCCTGCGGAGGGGGGCACGTCTGGGGCGTCTCCATGCCCAGCATGTATTCGTCCGACGGCTCCAAGGACGACGCGGCCGACCTCGCCCGCAACCTCGGCGCCCATTACGACATCCAGCCGATCGAACCGCTGTTCAATGCGTACCAGAGCCAGCTCGGACTCGATGGCGTGGCCGCGGAGAACCTGCAGGCCCGCATCCGCGGCGTAATCGTCATGGCGTATTCCAACTCCAAGGGGCTGCTGGCTCTGGCCACCGGCAACAAAAGCGAGCTCGCCTGCGGCTACTCGACCATCTACGGCGACGCGGTCGGCGGATACGCGCCCATCAAGGACCTGCTCAAGACCCGCGTCTGGCAGCTGGCCCGCTGGCGCAACGAGGCGGCTCGACGCGGCATCGGCATCGGCGGGCTCGCCGTGGTGGGCAACGAGTCGGGCTCCCGAGGCGTGCCGTGTGAGGAGATCATCCCCGTCAACTCCATCGTCAAGCCTCCGAGCGCGGAGCTGCGTCCCGGGCAGAAGGACTCCGATTCCCTGCCTGAATACGATCTGCTGGACAAGGTGCTCGCCGCGTATATCGAACACGCGCATGGACGGGCCGACCTGCTCGCGGACGGCTTCGACGAGCAGACCGTGGACACCGTCATGCGGCTGGTCGACCGTGCGGAATGGAAGCGGCGCCAGTATCCGCTGGGGCCGAAGGTCACATCCCTGGCATTCGGCCGCGATCGCCGTCTTCCGATCACCAGCCGTTTCCGCGAATAGGCCCGGACCGTTCCCGGACGCCGCACTCAACCGTCACGCACAACATGGAAAGGAGCGTCGTCGATGGTCGATGACAAGAAGAAGTGGTATTTCAACACGCGTACCGAGCAGGCAGAACTCGGGCCCAAGTCCCCGATAGGGGAGCGCATGGGACCGTATGACTCCGAGGAGGATGCCCTCAACGCCTGGAAGATCGTCGAGGAGCGCAACCGCAAATGGGAGGAGCAGGACCGCGGATGGCGGTGACCGCCGAACGGGCCCGCCGAACGTCGTCCGGCGGGCCCTCGTCGTCCTCCGTCCGGAAGTCTCCGTCACCGTATGCACGGCTAATGTGAGCTGGGTCATACGGGTTGTGTGACGTGGGTCATAAAAGGCCCTGGGAGCGTGCTCCAAATGTGAGGAACGTCACGCGAAAACCGCTCTCGCACCTAGAAAACCTTGGCTAGAATGGACACTGACATCGGGCGATGATGCAACCGATGCAGTCCTCAACAAGGAGCGAATATGACAGCAGTAGATGCCGCTAAGGTTTCCGCCGAAGACCTCCAGGCCAAGGCCTGGGACGGCTTCAACGGCGGCAACTGGCAGAATGAAATCGACGTGCGTGACTTCATCCAGAAGAACTTCACGCCGTACGAGGGTGACGAGTCCTTCCTGGCCGACGCCACGGACAAGACCAAGCACCTGTGGAAGTACCTCGATGACAACTACCTCGCTGTGGAGCGCAAGCAGCGCGTCTACGACGTTGACACCCACACCCCTGCAGGCATCGACGCTTTCCCGGCTGGCTACATCGACAGCCCCGAGGTCGATAACGTGATCGTCGGCCTTCAGACCGACGTCCCCTGCAAGCGCGCCATGATGCCGAACGGCGGTTGGCGTATGGTCGAGCAGGCCATCAAGGAAGCCGGCAAGGAGCCGGATCCGGAGATCAAGAAGATCTTCACCAAGTACCGCAAGACCCACAACGATGGCGTCTTCGGCGTGTACACCAAGCAGATCAAGGTCGCCCGCCACAACAAGATCCTCACCGGTCTTCCGGACGCCTACGGCCGTGGCCGCATCATCGGCGACTACCGTCGTGTCGCTCTGTACGGTGTGAACTTCCTCATCGAGCAGAAGAAGAAGGATAAGGACTCCATTCCTTACCGCAACGACTTCACCGAGACCGAAATCGAGCACTGGATTCGCTTCCGCGAGGAGCACGACGAGCAGATCAAGGCCCTCAAGCAGCTGATCACCCTCGGCAACGAGTACGGTCTGGATCTGTCCCGCCCGGCTCAGAACGCTCACGAGGCCGTGCAGTGGACCTACATGGGCTACCTCGCCTCCATCAAGAGCCAGGACGGCGCCGCCATGTCCTTCGGCCGCAACTCCGCCTTCTTCGACTGCTACTTCGAGCGCGACCTCAAGGCCGGCCTCATCACCGAGACCGACGCCCAGGAGATCATCGACAACATCGTCATGAAGCTCCGCATCGTCCGCTTCCTGCGTACGAAGGACTACGACAACATCTTCTCCGGTGATCCTTACTGGGCCACCTGGTCCGACGCCGGCTTCGCCGACGACGGCCGTGCCATGGTCACCAAGACCTCGTTCCGTCTGCTCGCGACCCTGACCCTCGAGCACCTCGGACCTGGCCCCGAGCCGAACATCACCATCTTCTGGGATCCGAAGCTGCCGGAAGGCTACAAGCGCTTCTGCGCCAAGATCTCCATCGACACCTCCGCCATCCAGTACGAGTCCGATAAGGAAATTCGTGGCCACTGGGGCGACGACGCCGCCATCGCCTGCTGCGTCTCCCCGATGCGTGTCGGCAAGCAGATGCAGTTCTTCGCCGCTCGTGTGAACTCCGCCAAGGCCCTGCTGTACGCCATCAACGGCGGCCGCGACGAGATGACCGGCATGCAGGTCATCGACAAGGGCGTCATCGATCCGATCACTCCGGAAGCCGACGGCACCCTGGATTACGCCAAGGTCAAGGACAACTACGAGAAGGCTCTCGAGTGGCTGTCCGAGACCTACGTGCAGGCTCTGAACATCATCCACTACATGCACGATAAGTACGCCTACGAGTCCATCGAGATGGCTCTGCACGACAAGGAAGTGTACCGTACCCTTGGTTGCGGTATGTCCGGTCTGTCCATCGCCGCCGACTCCCTGGCCGCCATCAAGTACGCCAAGGTGTACCCGATCTACAACAAGGACGCCAAGAACCTCGAAGGCCACGAGTACGAGTACGTCGAGGGTGCTGACGACGATCTGGTGGTCGGCTACCGCACCGAGGGCGAGTTCCCGATCTACGGTAACGACGACGATCGCGCCGACGACATCGCCAAGTGGGTTGTGTCCACCGTCATGGGTCAGGTCAAGCGCCTGCCCGTCTACCGTGGCGCCGTCCCGACCCAGTCCATCCTGACGATCACCTCCAACGTGGAGTACGGCAAGAACACCGGTTCCTTCCCGTCCGGCCACAAGAAGGGCACCCCGTACGCTCCGGGCGCCAACCCGGAGAACGGCATGGACTCCCACGGCATGCTGCCGTCCATGTTCTCCGTCGGCAAGATCGACTACAACGATGCTCTCGACGGCATCTCGCTGACCAACACCATCACCCCTGACGGTCTTGGCCGCGACGAGGACGAGCGCATCAACAACCTGGTCGGCATCCTCGATGCCGGCAACGGCCACGGCCTCTACCACGCGAACATCAACGTTCTGCGCAAGGAGACCATGGAAGACGCCGTTGAGCACCCCGAAAAGTACCCGCACCTGACCGTGCGTGTCTCCGGCTACGCTGTGAACTTCGTGAAGCTCACCAAGGAGCAGCAGCTCGACGTCATCTCCCGTACGTTCCACCAGGGAGCCGTCACCGACTGATTTCTAAACCAGTCACAGCCGCATAAGCGGTAACATGATGGGGACGGGGCACACGTTGCTCCGCCCCCTTTTCTCTAGAAATGAGGACGCCGATGTCTGAGAGCATTCAGTTCAAAACCACGCAGCCGCATATGCTTAAAACCAACAAGGAGTATGCGAGCCAGACCCTGATGGGTGGCCTTTCCGGCTTCGAATCGCCCATCGGTCTCGATCGCCGCGATCGCATTCGCGCACTGAAGTCAGGTGACATCGGATTCGTCCATTCATGGGACATCAACACATCCGTCGACGGCCCGGGCACCCGCATGACCGTCTTCATGAGCGGCTGCCCGCTGCGCTGCCAGTACTGCCAGAACCCCGACACCTGGAAGATGCGCGACGGCAAGCCCGTCTACTTCGATGCCATGGTCAAGAAGATCGAACGCTACAAGGAGCTGTTCAAGGCCACCGGCGGCGGCATCACCTTCTCCGGCGGCGAATCCATGATGCAGCCGGCGTTCGTTTCTCGAGTGTTCCGCGCCACCAAGGAGATGGGCGTGCACACCTGTCTCGACACCTCGGGATTCCTTGGCGCAAACTACACCGACGAGCAGCTCGACGACATCGACCTGTGCCTGCTCGACGTCAAATCCGGCGATGAGGCGACCTATAAGAAGGTCACCGGCGGCATCCTCCAGCCCACCATCGACTTCGGCCGTCGTCTCGCCGACCACAACGTGAAGATCTGGGTGCGCTTCGTCCTCGTCCCCGGTCTCACCGACTCCGAGGAGAACGTCGAGAACGTCGCCAGGATCTGCGAATCGTTCGGCGACGCCGTCGAGCACGTCGACGTGCTCGGCTTCCATCAGCTTGGCCGCCCGAAGTGGCACGAGCTGCGCATCCCGTATCCGCTCGAGGACGCCAAGGGCCCTTCAGCCAAGTTGCGTCAGCGTGTCGTCAAGCAGTTCGAGGACCACGGCCTGACCGTGTACTAGACGCATCATCCGATTCTTTTCGCATATCGTCCCGGTCCTTCGCATGGGGGAGCGGGACGATATGCGTTCTCGGCGCTTTCGCACTGCGTGTTTTCGGAAGAAGGGTGTGCTTTGGGTGGACCCTGATAGTAAATCCGCATGATTCCGTTGCCGTTGGGTTATTGTTGGACTATGGCCGAGATTTACGCTTTCCCTGCGGGCGTGTCGGCGATGACGCCCCATATGCAGCAATCAGCCTCGGACAACAGCGACCGTGGCGTTCCGGCCCCCGACGTGGTGTTGCGGGCCGTGGAATCGGTGCGTTCCATGACGCCTCGCAAGGGTGTGTCATATCGGGAGATAGCAGTGCCGGCCTCCATGGCCGATTACGGCATAGGCGTGCAGTTGGGCATCGAGGACGTTTCCCATTGCACGGTCGGCGGCTGGCTGCTGCTGCTGTACCGGGAACGTGTGCAGGAGGCATGGGATTCGCATTGGCGCTGCGTCGCCTTTGCGTCGGTGACATCGGACGAGCGACGCGTCGACGATCTTACGGCGTCGTTGACCTGGGACTGGCTGGAAAGGATGATGACCGGCGTCCAGGAGGAAACCCTTGGTGGTACGGTAAGTCTGAATCAGAACACTTCGTTCGGGACCCTGGCACGATACTCCACGCAAGAGCGGAGCCACGGCTGCGAGCTCCGGGTGTCATGGACTCCTGTGCTCGGCCCCGACGGAAGCCCGGATGCCGCGATGCAGATCGATGGCTGGGCGCGATTCCTGCAGACCCTTGACGACAACGATGAACTGGAAGAACCAAACATTGATTGATTCCGTAGAACCCCACCTGTTGAAAGAACCCCGTGGGGGAGTACCCGACGTCATCGACACCAGAGAGGCGTTCGACGCGATGGTGGAGCGTTTCGCGCAGGCCGACGGACCCGTGGCGGCCGATGCCGAAAGGGCGTCGGGTTTCCGGTACGGGCAGGAGGACTGGCTCGTGCAGTTCAAAAGAAACGGGGCCGGCATAGCCCTGTTCGATCCCGTGGCCCTTGAGGCCGAAGGTGTCGACTGGGGGGATTTCAACGATGCGGTGAAAGGCGTCGACTGGATCATCCACGACTCCCTGCAGGACCTGCCGGGCTTCTTTGCGCTGGGCATGAGGCCGTCGGCGGTGTTCGACACCGAGGTCGCCGCGCGACTGATCGGCAACACGCGTTTCGGCCTGGCGTCGGTGACGGCGAAGTATCTGGGGCTGGTGCTGTCGAAGGAGCATTCCGCAGCCGATTGGTCGTACCGCCCCCTGCCTCGGGACTGGCGGAACTACGCCGCGCTGGATGTCGAGGTGCTCATCGAGCTGCGTGCCAGGCTGCTTGACGAGCTCCGCGGTCAGGGCAAGCTGGAATGGGCGCGCGAGGAGTTCTCATATCTGCTCGTCAAGGGAGGCGAGCCCCGTGCGGCGCATCCTGAACCATGGAGGCGGGTGTCGCATATCACTGCGCTGAACCATGACCCGCGTGGCCTTGCCGTGGTACGCAGCCTCTGGACCGTCAGAGACAGATACGCCAGGGAGCTGGACATCGCTCCCACGCTGCTGCTGTCCGATACCGCAATGATCGAGGCGGGGGAGCGCAAGCCCCGCAATTCCAGGCAGTTCAAGGCCATACGCTCCCTGAACGAACGGGTGCGCATGCATACCGACAGCGAACAGGACAAGATGTTCGAGCGGTATGCCCCGTTGCAGCGCCGAGTGAAGCCCTCCGTGTGGAGGCAGGCCATCCTCGACGCCTTGGCGCTGTCGGTGGACGAGCTGCCGACCACCGCGCCGAAGCCGATGAACGAGGACATCACGAATGCGCCCCGCTCCATGAAGTACTGGAGGGTCCATCATCCCGAACGATTCGCGCGGCTGCAGGCGGTCCGGCAGGTGATCGCGCAGATCGGAGAGGACACGCATACGCCCGTCGAGGTGCTGCTCAAACCACAGATCGTGCGTAATCTTTGCTGGAAAAACCCACGTCCCGAGGACATCCCCGACTTCCTGAAGGCGCAGGGTGCCAGAGACTGGCAGATTTCGCTCATTGCAGAGTCCGTGAGTAGGGTTACAATGTAACGGTTGCCTTGAATGGCTATAACCGAAGTTTTCTACGAATTGGAGCGCAGAGTGAAAATCACCGTGAGGAATCTGGAACCCACCAAGGTCCGTCTGACGGTCACCGTCAATCCTGAGGAGTTCGATCCGTACCTCGATGCGGCTCGCAAGGAGATCGCCAAGCAGGTGAACATCCCCGGCTTCCGCAAGGGCCACGTCCCCGGCAAGATCATCGACCAGCGCGTCGGCTTCGGCGCCGTCGCCGGAGAAGCCGTCAACAATGCCGTTCCGGAGCTGTATTCCAAGGCCGCCGAGGAGAAGGAACTGCGTCCGATGGATCAGCCGAAGCTCGACATCAAGGAGCTTCCGGAGTCGGCCAAGGACGACACCAAGCTGAAGTTCACTGCCGAGGTCGAGGTCCGTCCGAAGTTCGACCTGCCCGAGCTCGACGGCCTGAGCATCGAGGTCGCCAAGCCGGCCGTGTCCGATGAGGACGTCGAGAAGCGTCTCGAGAACCTGCGCCAGCGCTTCGGCACCCTGGTGGGTGTGGATCGTCCCGCCGGCAAGGGCGACTACGCCAACATCGACCTTGAGGCCCAGATCGACGGCGAGTCCGTCGACTCCCAGGAAGGCGTGAGCTACGAGCTCGGCTCCGGCACCATGCTCGAAGGCATGGATGAGGCCCTCGAAGGCCTGTCCGCCGGCGAGGAGACCACGTTCGAAAGCACTCTCGAGGGCGGCGATCACGCCGGCGAGAAGGCCCAGATCAAGGTGAAGGTCAACTCCGTCAAGGCGGAAGAGCTCCCCGAGCTCAACGATGACTTCGCCCAGGAAGCCTCCGAGTTCGACACGCTCGACGAGCTGAAGGCCGACGTGCGCAAGCAGTGCGAGCGCGACGCCGAGGGCCGTCAGGCGAACGACGCCCGCGACGCCTTCATCGCCAAGCTGCAGGAATCCGTCGAGATTCCGGTGCCGAAGGGCATCAAGGCCAACCTCGTCGCCGAGCACATCAAGTCGATGACCCCGGATCCGGAGAGCGCCACCGACGAGCAGAAGAAGGAAGCCGAAGAGTCCGCCGAAAAGGAACTTCGCGACCAGATCACGCTCGACGCCCTCGCCGAGAAGATGGACGTCAAGGTCTCCCAGAACGATGTCATGCAGTTCCTGTCCTCCATCGCCCAGCAGTACGGCATGGACCCGAACCGCTTCATCAGCTCCATCATCCAGAACGGTCAGATCGGCTCCGCCGTGCAGGAAGTCGGCCGCTCCAAGGGCCTGCTGGCCGGTATGCGCGCCGTCTCCTTCGTCGACCCGGAAGGCAACGCCCTCGATCTGAGCCAGTTCCTCGGTGAGGAAGAGGAAGCCCAGGAAAGCGTTGAGGCCGCCTCCGCCGCTGCCGCCGTCGCCGACCAGATCGCCAACGACGCCGAGTAGTCGTATTCACGGTCGTCCATCGGAAGATTCCGTATCGGATGGTTAACGTATGAACGGCGCGGACCAGTCATGGTCCGCGCCGTTCTCGTATTCGTCGGGAGCATCGGGGGAGCGGCCCGTTACGTGGACGGCTGCGAGGAACGACTCCTGCTTCGTGTTCTTTGCGCATTCAGCGCAAAATACCACGGAAGACGACATCAGGCGGTAGCCTACTACTAGTGCCGAATACGTTCGGCAACCAATCAATGACCGTGATGTGCATGCAAAAGTGCGTCACGCATACAAGGAGATAGGTGACAAGGTGACTACCATGCTTACCCCATCGCCGGTGATGGCCGCTGATGACGCCCCGGCAGGTCCCGTCGACCCGATTTTCAATCGTCTGCTGAAGGACCGCATCATCTGGCTCGGCGAAGAAGTCAAGGATGATATGGCCAATCGCATCAGCGCCCAGATGCTGATGCTGGCTGCTGAGGATCCGAAGAAGGACATCTGGCTGTACATCAATTCGCCCGGTGGCTCCATCACCGCCGGCATGGCCATCTACGACACCATGCAGCTCATCGAGCCCGATGTGGCCACCGTGGGTCTGGGCATGTGCGCCTCCATGGGACAGTTCCTGCTCAGCTCCGGCACCCCCGGCAAGCGTTTCCTCACGTCGCACGCCCGTGTGCTGATGCACCAGCCCTCCGGCGGCATCGGCGGCACCACCACCGATGTGCGTATCAGCGCCGAACTCATCATGGACATGAAGCGCACCCTCGCCGAGCTCACGGCCCAGCAGACCGGCCATACGCTTGAGGAAATCTATCGCGACAACGAGTACGACCACTGGTACACCGCCAAGGAAGCCTTGGAATACGGATTCGTCGATAAGATCGTAACGACCGCCGGTACCATGACCGCTGAAAAGAAGGGTGAGTAACATGGCCTCCGAAGAAGCACAGTACGTGGCGCGCGCCCAGCGCCTGGCCGGCATGATGCCGCAGAACCGCTATATCCTTCCCCAGTTCGAGGAGAAGACGCCATACGGGTTCAAGCGTCAGGACCCCTACACCAAGCTGTTCGAGGACCGCATCATCTTCATGGGCGTACAGGTCGACGACACCTCTGCCGACGACATCATGGCGCAGCTGCTGGTTCTGGAGAGCCAGGACCCGAACCGTGACGTCATGATGTACATCAATTCCCCCGGTGGCTCCATGACGGCCATGACCGCCATCTACGACACCATGCAGTACATCAAGCCCGATGTGCAGACCGTCTGTCTCGGACAGGCCGCTTCGGCCGCCGCCATTCTCCTTGCCGCCGGCACGAAGGGCAAGCGACTGATGCTGCCGAACGCGCGAGTGCTCATCCACCAGCCCGCCATCGATCAGGGCTTCGGCAAGGCCACGGAGATCGAGATCCAGGCCAAGGAAATGCTGCGCATGCGCGAGTGGCTCGAGAACACTCTGGTCAAGCACACCGGCCAGGATGTGGAACGAATCCGCAAGGACATCGAAGTGGATACCTTCCTCACGGCCCAGCAGGCCAAGGAATACGGCATCGTCGACGAGGTGCTGGAACATCGTCAGTGATGCCATGTCATCAAGGATGAGACCGAGTGCCCCGAAAGGGGTCCCGGTCTCATCCTTATCACATACCTGCAATCGAATACGGACGAATACGTAGTACCCGCGTCGGAGGGAAAGAGCCTATGGGAACGGTGATCAGCTACAACGAAGAGACGCCAACCTGTACGTTTTGCGGGAAAAACGAGCATCAGGTACGTAAACTCGTCACCGGCCCCGGAGCATCCATCTGTGACGAATGCATCGAACTGTGCGTGGATATCATTTCCGACGAACGGCGACGTGACGCCGAAGCCGATGCCTTGAGACTGCCCGTTCCCCGACGAATATTCGATTACCTCAATCGTTTCGTCGTCGGACAATCCGACGCGAAACGCACTCTCTCCGTCGCGGTGTACAACCACTACAAACGCGTGAACATGGAACTGCAGGAGAAGGCGGAGCGGCTGTCCATAAGGCAGGGGAGCAGGCACGGGCGATTCGACGACGTGGAGATCGCCAAGTCGAACATCATGCTGCTCGGTCCCACGGGAGTAGGCAAGACTTATCTCGCCCAGACCCTCGCACGGGTGATGAACGTGCCGTTCGTGATCACCGACGCCACCACGCTGACCGAGGCCGGCTACGTGGGGGATGACGTCGAAACCGTGCTGCAACGACTCATACAGGCGGCCGACGGCGACGTCGAGCGTGCCGGCAGGGGCATCATCTATATCGACGAGATCGACAAGATCGCGCGCAAAAGCGGAGAGAACGTCTCCATCACGCGCGACGTCTCCGGCGAAGGTGTCCAGCAGGCGCTGCTGAAGATTATCGAAGGCACCGTCGCCACGGTCCCCATGGAAGGGACGAGAAAGCATCGCGACCAGGATTCCGTTCAGATCGACACGCGCAACATCCTGTTCATCTGCGCGGGGGCATTCGTCGGGCTCAAGGACCTCATCGAGCAGCGTCTTGGCCGTCGTGAAAGCGGATTCGGCTCCGCACGGCGGCAGAAGGAACTCTCCGATTCCCAGATTCTCAAACAGGTGATGCCGGACGATCTGGTCGAATACGGCCTGCTGCCCGAATTCATCGGGCGTCTTCCCGTGCTTAGCGTATTGGATGATCTGACGGTAACGGATCTTGAGAGGATTCTGAGAGAGCCGGTGAATGCGCTGACCAAGCAGTATCAGAAGCTGTTCATCGCCGACGACGTCGATCTTGTCTTCACCGATGAGGCCATTACCGCCATAGCCTCCAAGGCCATTGCCAGCGGAACCGGCGCCAGGGGGCTGCGTGCGATCATCGAACGCACACTCGAGGACATCATGTTCCGTCTCCCCGAAATGGACGACGTCAGCAAGGTCGTGATCGACGCCGTGACCGTAAACGATGGTGATGAGCCGAGATTGATGCGTCGCCGCAGACAACGGGAGGCATGATCGCATACACGCCGGTGGTTCGCCGAATGGTAGACACGCCGAAGTTGCATGCACTCATATTTACAGCTATCCTTCATTTCTTGTGAGCCGCGCAAGCGACTTATCAGATATTCCTGCGTAGCTCAGTTGGCAGAGCATCCGACTGTTAATCGGACGGTCGCTGGTTCAAGCCCAGCCGCAGGAGCGGACTAAGCCGAAGCATTGCTTCGGCTTTTTTCATATCCGCATTCGATTCCGCGCACCCGTATACCAACGGTCCGCGAGATCGAACTCAGCATGAAAGGATCCGGCATGATGCCCCTACATGGACACTCTTTCGCGACGACGGCCCGCCGTATAACCTGTGCCGCCGGATGCATGGCGTTGATCATCGCTCTGGCGGCCTGCGATGACGCGGGAGATTCCGCTTCCTTCCGGTCCGTCCAGTCATCCTCGTCCTCTACGTCGGCCGCGTCGGGCACTGCCGGCGGTTCCTCCACGAATACGGGGGATGAGGACCGGGCCATCACCGTGCTTGCTTCATTGCCGATCAAGGGACGTGCGCCGAAAACGGGCTACGCGCGCACCCAATTCGGCCCCGCATGGGCGGACGTGGACGGCAACGGATGCGACACGCGCAACGATATCCTCAATCGTGACATGACGAATGTGACCTACCGGAGCGGCACCCACAACTGCGTGGTCGCAACCGGGACGCTTGCCGACCCGTATACGGGCAAGACCATTCAGTTCCAACGCGGGCAGAACACCTCCACGGCCGTCCAGATCGACCATGTGGTCGCCCTGTCCGATGCCTGGCAGAAGGGAGCGCAGCAGCTCGACTCCGATACCCGCAAGCGCCTTGCCAACGACCCCTATAACCTTCTTGCCGTCGACGGCCCGTCGAACGAGCAGAAAAGCGACGGCGATGCTGCAACATGGCTGCCTGCGAACAAAAGCTACCGATGCTCATACGTGGCCAGGCAGATAGGTGTGAAGCACAAGTACTCGCTCTGGGTCACGCAGGCCGAACATGACGCCATGGAATCCGTGCTTGCGTCATGTCCATCCCAGACCGTTCCCGCTGATAACGGGCTCTCGGCGTCTGCTTCGGCAAAGGCCACGCCGAGCGTGACCGGCAGCGCTACGAGCTCGCCGACCGCTTCGGCCGCATCCTCGCCGACGGCGACCTCCACGCCGACCGCGTCATCGGCGCCTACGGCTTCCGCCCAATCGACAGGTGACGCCTATTATGCGAACTGTTCCGCGGCCCGTGCCGCAGGTAAGGCTCCGCTGTACAGGGGACAGCCCGGATACTCCACGAAACTGGACCGTGACGGAGACGGTGTGGCCTGCGAGTAGGGAGGCAGATAGATGTCATAAACGGCAGACGATAACGTCTGCCGTTTTGTCATACCAGGAGAATGACGATGCGTACGACGTTCCTCGCTGGGGTGGGAATCTCGCGTCTCTTCGGAATCGTGTTGTTCCGTTGTTTTCGTTGTGGTGTTTTTGTGGTCATGTTCCGGTAATGTTCGAGGTTTTTATGCTGGTTTCAGCGACGGAGAGCCCCGCTGCAGGGGCTTTTCGTCTTTTTGCGACACGCCGTGGGTGGCGTTTGTTTTCAGTGGTTTTGGGGTTGTTGTTTTGTTTGGGTTTGCGTTGTGGTGTGGGTTGGTGTAAGTTTCTTACTCGCTGCCCGGCACGGCCGGCCTGCTTCCTTGGGTTGTGGGTCTGGTTTGTTGGTGTGGTGGTGGTTTGAGAACTCAAGAGCGTGTTTTGTACTACTGAATTTTTGTTTTTGATTGCCAGTTGATGGCCCGGCCGGTTGGTTTTTTCCGGTTGGTTGGGTTGTCGTTTTGAAGGATTGTGCGTTTCCGGTTGGTCTTCGGGCCGGCTGGTTGTGCCGT
>NZ_PEBI01000003.1:226305-447828 GCF_002802875.1 Bifidobacterium primatium | reverse complement strand
GGCATCACCCTTGGCACCCCGGTGCCGTTGTTCAACATCATGCAGCCCATGAAAGCCGTGTGGGATTCCCTATCCCAGACGAACATCAATGTGACGCGTTTGGAAAATCGTGCCAGTCAGCATGACAGCCAGATAGGCGCCTTGACGAATCAGATAAAGGCCGGAACATACATCGGCCAATGCGACAAGGAGGGCTTCTGCCTTATCGCGAACCCATTCAACAGCACCGACGTCGACGTGTTCTACCAGCTGATGCCGAACCGGATGACCGACGCGTTGGGCAAACGCTGCCTCCCATTGCATTGGGACACCACCGCCAGCCGATTCCGCTGCCGTCTACGCAACGAAATCAACAACGACTGGATCGCCGGCGAACAGCCCGTGCAAGTCCACTGGGTCGCCATAAGGAGAACGCTCTAGGCGAGCTCGCCGTACGCCCAGATGTCCTGCCAGACACCGGCGAGCGGCCTCATATCGGGGTTGATATTACGGACGGCGACGCTGCATCCGACCGCAGTCACGTCACTCACCGTCAGAATAAACCATGAGTAGACGCTGACGGCGGACACGATCGGCGTGCTCTTGAACGGTTTCGGCCATTTCGGAGTCCACGACTGAGAACCGTTGCCGCCGATGCCGTTCTTCGCAATGCCGATACTGAGCTTCTGCCATACCGGCTTCGGCTCGGCCTTCAACGCCGACACGTCCCTGCGCGTCTGGGATAGGGAAAACTAGGCGGCGAAATAGCAGACGGTCAGGGATCCGCCCTGCTCGGTCTGCGAACCGCCCTGATTCTCGACGGCGACCTTGCCGTCCGCGTAGACGACGACCTGCATCTGGTTCTTGCCATCACGCCCGTACGAGGAGCGTGCGGGAGCGGCCGGACGCCACCCGACAGGCAGGGTACCTATGGTCTCCTTCGCCCAGCTTGACGTGAGCTTCGAGCCGATGCTCACGTTGAGCTGCACGAACCGGCCCCATTTGACGCCGGTGACGACCTTGTTGCCTCCAGGGCCGCCGTTAATCAACGTGATTGGTCCCGTGTGGGATAGGGAATCCCTTTATCCGATGAGCTGCCGCTCGAACAGGCGCTGCGCATCGCGCAACGCGGCGATGTCGGGGCGCAAATAGTAGATGGCTGTGGTTTTGATATCAGAGTGACCGAGCATTTTGGAGACGACGGCGATGTCCGCGCCGGCTGTGAGGGCGTTGGTCGCCCAGCTGTGCCGCAGATTGCGAGGCGGCACATAGGGGAGCGAATACCGTCGGCAGTATGCGCGGTAGGCTCGTGCGGCCTGTGGCGGCGTCAGGTCTCCGATGAGACGGCCTTTCGCCCCGTTTTTGATATCCCGCAGCCGTCTGACCGCGAACCGCGGCAACGGCAGCGTGCGACGGCTCAATTCGGTTTTCGGCGGTACGACGGCCTCGTGTCCGCCGACCCATTGCAGTCCGCGTTCCACGTGCAGGACGCCGCGACGTAGGTCGATGTCCGACCAGTTTAGTCCGTATCCCTCCTCGGTCCTGAGCCCGCAGCATGAGGCGCATATCAGCCACGCCTCCAACGGTGCATCGTAGAAGCCTCGCATCAGCTGCCGCTGCTGCCGGATGTCCAGCAATGCCGGCTCGTAGCGGCGTCGTTCGGGCAGTGTCATCTCGCGTCGGGTGATGTCGGTGTCGAGCAGCCCCCAGCGGATGGCGCGGCGCAGCATGGAGCGCAGCAGCGCCCACGATTTGCGCGCCGCGCCGGCCGTGGGAAACGACGCCAGCCACCGGTCCACTTCCTCCACGCCGATCTCCGCCATATCCACATGGCCGAACACCGGCTCGACATGCAGCCTCCATGCGCTCTCATATCCGACGACCGTGCATTCGCGCAGATTCGTCTTGCAGTAGGGCAGGAATCGCGTCATCCAAAACTCGTCCAACAGCAATTTTCATCCTCCAAAATCCCACACGCGCCATGGCTCCTCCACGGCAACGAAACGTATGGGATTCCACCCCAGAGAAGGAAGGGACATGGACCAGATCATCATCAGCGTCACGGCCAGCGTGCTGTTCGCGGCATTCAGCGCGGTCGGGGGAATCCTCTGGCAACGGGTGAAGGACATCATGACCAAGCAGGATGTCCGAGACGAGGCCCTGCGGGCCCTCCTGTTCGACAAGATCGCGCGACTGCACGCCGAGACGGTCGAGGCCGGCAGGCCCGCCAGCGTGGAGATCAAACGCCGCGCCGACGTCGCATGGGATGCCTATCGGGCGTTGGATCCCGATGGCACGTCCGACGACGGGACCACGGCGCACCTGCACGCGGAGATCATCCGCGCCCACGCATCGGAGGACCCCCATGCATGACCCGCAGGACCCACAGGGGAGCCATCCATTCCGGATGTTTCTCGCCATTCTCTCCGTGATCGTCGTGGCGGGCGCATTGTGCGCCGCGGCATTGTACGCCGTCACGGTCCTCGTCGGCGCCATCGCATGGCGGCTGCTCGTACTGCTGGCCGCGACGGCGATGTCCTGACTCGGGAAAACGTGCCCGCCATCCGACGGGCCGACCAACAATCCACAAAAACAGAAGGAGGGCCAGATGGCCGAAACAGCAGAGAAACAGGAGGAACTGGCGTCCGCATCCAGCCAGGCGGACGCGGTCAAGGACGTGGCCAAGACCGAGGAGGTGCATTATGGCGACGGCAAGTGATGTGCTCAGGATCGCGGCCGGCCAGATCGGCTACTCGCGTTGGACCGACCCGCAGCAGGGCACGAAGTACGGGCGCTGGTACGCCCAGTCCCACGGCAGCTACTACGGTGCGAACGGCGTCCCGTTCTGCGCCATGTTCGCGTCGTGGGTGCTCGCGCAGGCGGGCCAGTCGTTCCCCGGCATGCCGGCCGCATACGTGCCCTACATCCTCGCTTCGGGACGCAACGCCGGCCGCGCCGTCAACATCCGTTCCGCACGCCCCGGAGACCTCGTGATCTTCAACTGGGACGGCGGCGTGGTCGACCACATCGGCTTCGTCGAAGTCAACCGCGGCTCCTACCTGCAGACCATCGAGGGCAACACCAACAACGGCCGAGTCGCCCGACGCACCCGTGCATGGGGAGTCGTCGCCGCGATCCTCCGACCCGCATACGGGACTCCCTCCACGTCCGGCGCGCTCGCCGTGGACGGCGTCTGGGGCCGTGCCACCACCGCTAGGCTGCAGAAGGTTCTGGGCACTCCCGTCGACGGGGAGATCTGGCACCAGTGGTGGCCCAACCGGCAGGCGGCGTTCGGGTCCGGCTGGCAGTACGACGCCACCGGCGACGGCAGCCCCGTCATCCGCCGTATGCAGCAGAAGCTCGGCGTCAAGGCCGACGGCATCATCGGCCGTAACACCATCGATGCGCTGCAGCGTCACTACGGCTCGTCCGTGGACCATTTCCTCGGAGCCTCCTCGTGGACGGTCAAACGCATGCAGGAAGCACTCAACAAATGCAGATTCTAAGGAGCGGCAAATGAACGATATCGATTCCACCGACGAATCCACCACTCCCGAGCAGGCGGCCGGCCCCGTCGACTGGCTTCGGCGGGCCGGCGTCCGCGCCGTCAAGACCGCCGCGCAGGCCGCGCTCGGCGTCATCGGCACCGGCGCGGTCGGGCTCCTGCAGGTCGACTGGGCCAACATCGGCTCGGTCGCCGCACTGGCCGCCATCGTCTCCCTGCTCACCAGCATCGCCGGCATCCCCGAGGTCGACGACGGCCTCAGCCTGCACGGCCTGCTGGCCAAAACAGCCTGACCATGTGACACACCATCTCGAAAAATCATCCGCCCCGCCCGGCGTGCAGACGAAAAAGTCTGCTGCCGGACGGGGCGTTTTCGCGTTCTACTCGTCGCCCTTCTCCTCCAGTGTCTGTAATCGTCGTTTCAGTTCGTCTCGCTGCCCCTTAATGACCTTGAGCTGCTTGTCGAGGTCGATGATGCGGCGGCGCAGCATGTCGGGGTCGTCATCGATGATGATGCGCTCGCCCACGCGGTCTGCGAGCATCCTGCGTCGCCCGTCGACGGAATGCTGGTAGACCATGGCTATCTGCGGCGACGTGTGCCCGCCGGCGTCCATGAGCTCGCGCGTGGTGGCGCCCTCCTCGGCCAGCCACGTCAGACCCGTGTGCCGCAGGTCGTGAAACCGCAGGTCGGGGCGTTTGGCCTTTTTTCGCGCCGTGGAATACCAGCTGCGCAGCGAGTTCGGGTGCAACGGCTTGTCGTGGTCGCGGACGGAGGGGAACAGCCATGATTCCGGATCCTCGCCCACGTATGTTTCAAGGTGCCGGTCGATGAGGGGCATGAGCTGTGCGGGGATGGGCTCCTCGCGGTCACTGCCGTCGGTCTTGGGCCGGTCGGTCAGCCGCTGCGAGTCCATGGTGACGCGCGTCCGTCCGATGTGCAGCATCCCCGTGTGATGGTTGATGTCGCGTCGCTGCAGTGCGCACACCTCGCCGATGCGCATCTCGATGCAGCAGCCGATGTACACGGCCAGCGCATAGGGCATCGGCATGGCGTCGTGGATGGCCTTCATCTCCTCGGGGGTGCATGGCGTGACCACGTGCTCGCGTCTGGGGCGTGGCTCGCCGGCCCCCAACGGGTATTTGGGGATGAGCGGCTCCTCGCCGTCGACGCCGGACTGGCTGGCGGTGCGCAGCATAGCGCGCAATAGTTTCATCACGTTGGCGCGCATGGACGGCTGGTCGGGCAGTCCGTCGCGGAACCGTTCGGCCATGCTCTGCGTCATCCGGATGAGGGGAGTGGCGCCGAGGACCGGGCTGATGTGGTTCTCGTAGTCCTTGGCGAGCCGGTATCTGGTGCCAGCCTTCAACGGCCGGCCCTTGTACCGGCGCTGGTCGAGCCACGTGGGGAAGTACTGGTCGAATGTGATCCGCTTCGCCTTCTCCTTGCGTTCGGATGCCTCGGGCGGTTCCCATACGCCGGCGTCGATGCGTTTGCGTGCGGCGCCGAGCCATGCGACGGCGTCGTCCTCCTGCTCGATGGGGAAGCTCTTGGATTGGCGGGCAGGCAGGCCCGGCCATCTGTCGAACGCGTCCTCCGGAGTAGGATAGGAGGCGACCACGCGCGTGGGGTGCTTCTTGTTGGGACGGTATTCGAGGGTGCCGAACCTGCGGTTGGTCTTCTTCCTGGGCATCGTTGCCTCCGATCAGAACGACGTATTAGACGACGTATTAGCGACGTGTTTTAACCGCCTTAAACGGCCGTAAACCCATTAAAGCACACCTCTCTAAAACCTTGTGAAACCGTTGGAATGCCAACAAAAAAGCCGCCTAAGCGATGCTTAGGCGGCTAGTGCCTTGTGGAGCCGGCGGGAATTGAACCCGCGTCCGGTAACCGTACCCTCAGTCTTCTACGTGCGTAGTCTGCTGGCCTGGTGGCTATATGTCTGCCCCCGCCGATGTCGCAGACAACTGGCGGCGGGCATATTCACAGTCAAAGTCCCCGAAACATCCTGTGACGCGACGCTTCGGGCGAGTCTTCTAACGACGCTCAGCATCTCCCCGAAGACATGGGAGAGTGAACGGAGCGGCTGCTCGCTGGATTAGATCTGGCGCGAAGCTCAGGCAGCGAGAGCGAACTCAGTGCGGTTAGATTTAGCACTTATTCTTTTGCGGGAGGACATTAACGAGCGGACCCCCGCGTTCTCGGCACGCTTCCCTGCGACGAACAGGTCACCGTCGAAACCGATCGACCCCATATTGAATTATCAAAGCCGAAGCCCGATTTCCGGGCATCGACCATTCCGGCATGATAAAACCGGACATCTCAATATAGCGTCGGGATGTCCGGTCTGTCAACAAGGAATGAAGCCTACAGCGAAACCTCATATGGATGACGGTTCGAGACGGGACGTCGACGAGCCGTCATACGGTGTCACTTGCCCTGCCTGGCCTCGTACTCGGCGATGTAGTCGGGCATGACCTCCGGGTACTCCGGCCATGCGCCGGCCTGGGTGCACACGTACGCGGCGGTGTTCACGGCGGCGCGGTGGGCCTCCTTGAGCGACTTGCCGAGCAGGATGTTGATGGTGAACGCGCCGGAGAAGGAGTCTCCGGCGCCGATGGTGTCGGACACCTCCACGCGCGGCGTCGGCAGTGTGGAGACCTCGCCGTCCTTGGACAGGATGGTGCTGAAGTCGGCGCCGGCGGTGAGGATCACGTAGTCGAGGTCGTAGTTGTCCATGAACCACTTGCAGGCCTCTTCGTCGGTGCCGGTGATGCCGAACATCGGACGCAGCAGCACGAGTTCGTCGTCGTTGAGCTTGAACACGGTGGCGTCGGAGAGCTGTTCCTCGATGAGCTCCTTGGAGTAGTGGTCGCCGCGGATGTTGATGTCGTAGTATCGCAGGGTCTCGGGGCGGCTCAGCTTGAGCAGCTTCATGATGGTGTCGTGCGACTCCTGCATGCGGCAGGCGAGGGAGCCGTAGCAGATGGCGTCGGCCTTGCGCACCAGGTCGATGAGGTCCTGGGTGAGGGCGATGTGGTCCCAGGCCACGTCCTTGACGATGGTCCACTCGGGGATGCCGTTCTCGAGCTTCACGTCGGCGCGGCCGGTGGGGTAGGCGTTGCGCTGCAGGACGGACTTGATGCCGGTCTTCTCCACTGCGGCCAGCAGCTCGTCGCCGAGCTCGTCCTCGCCGATGGCGCTGATCGAGTAGCCGTCGGCGCCGTTCTTGGTGGCGTGGTAGATGAAGTTGACGGGGGCGCCGCCTGCGCGCTTGCCTTCGGGGATCATATCCCACAGGATCTCGCCAAGGCTCAGGACGATCGGCTTCTTGTCTGCCATGATGGTTCCTTTCTTCTCTCCCTCGGGTTTCCCTGTGGAGATTGTGTTGTTGGGTTGGTGATCGGTTGGTGTCGGTGTGGCCGGTCAGTCGTTGGGCTGGCCGACAAATTCGGTGGGGTGTTCGAGGAACTGCGCGGCGGCCACGGCGGCGGCTCCGGAGAGCGTCGCGTCCACGGGCAGGTCGGATATGGTTATGGCGGTGGTGTCCCGCAGGGCGGGCAGGGCGTGCCGTTCGACCACGGTCTGCACTTCGTCGAGCAGTATCGAACCGGCTTGTGCCATGATATCACCGAGTACGATCTGCGCGGGGTTGTACGCGTTGATGATGGTGACGCAGCCATAGCCGATGTACCGGGCGAAGTCGCGTACGAGTCCCAGAGCCGTTTCGTCACCGCCGCGGGCGAGTTCGAACAGGGCGGCGCAGGCGTCGATGTGCGTCATGCTCTGTGCGTCGTCGATGAGGTCTCCGGTGACGATCGCCTGATGCAGCGCCACCGCGGAGCAGTAGTTCTCGAGGCACCCGACGTTGCCGCACTCGCACGGTTTGCCGTGGATGTCGATGCTGACGTGGCCGATTTCCGTGGCCGCGCCGAGATTGCCGTTGACCAGCTCGCCGTTGTCGATGAGGCCGAGTCCCACGCCTTCGCCGACGAGATAGTAGCCGAGGCTGCGCGGGTCGGAGTCCGAGTCGAACAGGCTCTGTGCCAGCGCTCCGGCGCGGGCGTCCTGTTCGATGAATGCGGGGACGCGGAAGGCGCCGACGAACTCGTCGATGAAGTTGACGTCCTTCCATTCGATCATCGAGGTGACCACGGCGATGCGGCCTTCGTCGCGAAGATACGGGCCGGGCACGGCGATGCCGATGGCGACGATGGAATCGTCCGAGGCGAGGATGTCGTCGATGCGGCGCTTGACGTCGTCGAGGGTCTCGCGGATGCGTCCGCCACTGACGGGCGGCAGCAGCTGTTCGCTTTCCATGTTGCCGCCGAGGTCGAACACGCCGAGGCGCACAAGTGTGCGGGCGAATTTCACGCCGATGACGCGGTATTTGGATTCGTTGAGCTGCAATCCGATGGAGCGGCGCTTCTTGATGCCGTCGAGGTTGCCGGTCTCGCTGACCACGCCCATGTCGATGAGCTGGGCGGTGATCTTGGTGATGGCGGCGGGGGTGAGGCCGAGCACTCGGGCGATGTGCGCGCGTGAGCAGATGCCGTCGCGATGCAGAAGCTGGATGATGCGGGACCGGTTGAGCTCGGCCATCGATGCGTGGGTGCTGCCGGGTGCTATCATCCTGTCCTCCTTGACGTCGTTGCGTGGTGCCGATGCGTTCCGCGATGCCGACGTCTGGTGTCGGCGTCCTGCGGCGCAAGCGGCTTGCGTTGTTGTGAATATATTAACAACGTTAATTTATTAAATGCAAGCGCGACACACCGGGATGAGCGAATCGACGAGAAAGAGCCGGGCCGAGAAACGGGGCAGACAATATCGGTTCGATGTGGAAGAATGTGACATAGATTGTTCGCGTAGGCGGATGCGCAAGGAGGATGTATTGCCAGGTCAAAGAAAAGCGGTCGTGGTGACCCATAGTCAGCTGGCCGCCACCGGCACCGAGGTCAAGGAAGTCGTCGAACAGCTCAAATACGCCGGCTTTGACGTGGTGATCGTGGACAACCTCGAGGCGCCTCCGTTCGCCGCGGCCGAGATGCAGTCGGTCGACCCGGATACGGAGATCGTCGTGGTGCTTGGCGGCGATGGGACCATCCTGCGTGCGGCGGAACTGGTCAAGGGCACCGATGTGCCGATCGTCGGCATCAACATGGGACACGTCGGGTTCCTCGCCGAATTCGAAAGCTTCCAGATTCGCGACGCCATCGCCAAGATCGCCCAGCGCGACTACTCGATCGACGAACGCGTGATCGCATGGGTGGACGTATGGCTGCCCGGCGCCGACGAGCCGCTGCACGATTGGGCGCTCAACGATGTGACGCTGGAACGCGCCGACCGCGGCAAGATGGTGGAGCTCAGCATCCGCGTCGACGACGTGGAGATGAGCTCGTTCGGCTGCGACGGCGTCATCGTGTCCACCCCGACGGGCTCCACGGCCTACGCGTTCTCCGCCGGCGGACCGATCATCTGGCCGAACGTGGACGCGCTGCAGCTGGTGCCCCTGGCCGCGCACGCGCTGTTCTCCAGGCCGTTGGTCATCGGGGCGAAGTCCACGTTCACCATCGACATCCTCGAGGATTCCTCCAGCGAGGGATGGATCTGCTGTGACGGCCGACGCCAGCGCGGACTGCCGAGGGGCTCCCGCCTGGTGGTGCGTCAGTCGCCGAATTCGCTGCGCCTGGCCCGACTGCTCGGCGTTCCGTTCACCAGCCGTCTGGTCAGCAAGTTCGACCTGCCGGTGGTGGGCTGGCGCGAGTCGAACAAGAGCCGCGGCGGCAAGCGATAGGGGAGTGGCGCCAAGCGATGCTTGAGGAACTGGAGATTCGGGCGCTGGGCCCGATCCATCACGCCGTGCTGCGCCCGGCCAGGGGCATGACGGCGATAACCGGTGAGACGGGTGCCGGAAAGTCCATGCTGCTCAACGCCCTGCGCATGATCTCCGGAGGGGCTGCGGCCCCCCGGCTGGTGTCGCCCGGGAAGGACGAGGCCTGGGCGCAGGGCATCTTCGCCGTCGGAGAGGGATCGCCGGTGACGGATATCGCGCACGACGCCGGCTGCGGAGTCGAGGACGGAGAGATCTTCCTCACCCGCACGCTGCCCGCAAAGGGACGGTCGCGCGCCGTGCTGAACGGCAGAAGCGTGCCGCGCGCCATACTGGGCGACATCAGCGGCGAGCTGGTGACCATCCACGGACAGGCCGACCAGCTGCGTATGGCATCCGTGGGCCGGCAGCGTGATTTCCTGGACCGCTATGCGCAGGATGATGCGTTGCGCGACGCCTATCATGCGGCGTGGCAGCGGCTCAACGACGTCGATGCCAAGCTGCGCGGCGTCACCGAACAGGAATCCGACGCCATGCGGAAAGCGGACTACCTGCGCGAATCCATAGAGCGCATCGACCGTGCGGCCCCGCACGCCGGCGAGGATGTCGAGCTCAAGGCGCTGCGTGACCGGATAGAGAACGCGGCCGAGATCATGCACGGCGTGGGCGGCGCATTGGCCGCCCTGGATTCGTCCCAGATGGGTGCGGACGGCGGTGACACCATGGGTGCGACCTCGCTGATCGAACAGGCCGTGCAGTCGCTGCGCTCCATTCGTGTGCAGGGCGAATACGCCGAGGCCGCCGACCGACTGGACGCATTGAACACGGAGCTTTCCGACGTGGTGTTCACCCTCAGCGGCATGCTCGACGGCGATGACGAGGCCCAGGACCTCGACGGCATCAACGATCGCATACACGAGCTCGGCGAACTGACCCGCCGCTGGGGGCCGACCCTGGAGGATGTGCTGGCGTGGCGGGAGCGGGCCGGCTACGATCTGGAGGATCTCGATGCGTCCCCCGAACGGGTCGACCAGCTGCGCAAGGAGCGCGAAGCCGCATACGAGGCCGCGCTTTCCGCGGCCGACGCACTGCACGAGGCGCGTGCGGCCGCCGCAGGCGAGCTGTCCTCCCGAGTGGGCGACGAACTCGCGTCGCTGGCGATGTCCGGGGCCTCACTGGATATCGACGTGCAGGTGCGCAGGCGTCCCGATTCGTCCGCCGCCGGTGACTTCGGTCCGCTGGACGCCAGCGGCGGCGATGACATCCGGTTCCTGTTCACCCCGTTCCCGGGTTCCCCGAAGCTGCCGATGGGCAAAAGCGCCTCAGGCGGCGAGCTCAGCCGTCTGATGCTGGCGCTCGAGCTCGTGGCCGCCGAACGGGGCATGAACGGCGGCGATGATTTCGCCATGACGTTCGTGTTCGACGAGGTCGATGCCGGCGTCGGCGGCAAGACCGCCGTGGAGCTGGGCCGACGACTGGCGAAGCTCGCCGAGCATGCCCAGGTGATCGTCGTGACCCATCTGGCGCAGGTGGCGTCGTGGGCGAACGCGCAGTTCGTCGTCTCCAAGACCGTCGAGACGGCCGGCGGCGACGATGACGGAGCGAACACCACGGTCACCGAGGTCCGCGACGATGCGCGCGAGCGCGAGATCGCCCGCATGCTCGCCGGCAGCGAGTCGAAGACCTCCCTCACCCACGCCAGGGAACTGCTCGAATCCTCCGCCCTGTAGACGAAAGGAAACCATCATGACAACCCTCACCCCGACCCTCACCATCGCCGGTTCCGACTGCTCCGGCGGCGCCGGCATCCAGGCCGACCTCAAGACCATGAGCGCCAACGGCTGCTTCGCCATGTCGGTCATCACATCCGTGGTCGCCGAGAACACGGCCCGCGTGATCTCCGTACTCGACGTGGACCCGAAGATCATCGCCGACCAGATCGACGCCGTGTTCGAGGACATCCGTCCCAAGGCCGTCAAGGTCGGCATGCTCGACAATCCCGACATCATGCGGGTCGTGGCAGACAAACTCGTCGAGTACCAGGCCGAGAACGTGGTCATCGATCCGGTCATGTACGCGAAGAACGGCGCCCCGCTCATGGATCCCAACTGCATCGACTCGCTCATCGATATCGTGATTCCGCACGCCGACGTGCTCACGCCGAACATTCCGGAGGCCGAGTGCATCTCCGGCCTGAAGATCAATGACCTCGACGGTCAGAAGGCCGCCGCCAAGGCCATCCAGGAGATGGGCTGCACGTCCGCGCTGGTCAAGGGCGGCCATGCCACGGGCGACGCCATCGACGTGCTGTACGACGGCAGGGACTTCTACGAGTTCTCCGCCAAGCGCATCGACACGAAGAACACGCACGGCACCGGCTGCACGTATTCCTCGGCCATCGCCGCGAACCTGGCGCTCGGCCATCCGTTCCACGAGGCCATCGGCCGGGCCAAGAAGTACGTGACCATGGCGATTGAGCATTCGCTGGAGCTCGGCCGCGGTAACGGCCCGACCAACCACTTCTGGGACCTGTACGCCCACGGTCTCGAGGGCTTCGACGCCAATGCCTGATTCCACCGTGGCATCCCCTGCCGTCGTACCGGCGAATGCGGGCAAGGGCGCGATCTTCGACCTCGACGGCACGCTGCTCGACTCGATGCATGTGTGGACGGACGTCGACAACGAGTTCCTGCACGCCCGCGGCTTTGACGTGCCGCGTGACTATGCCGACTCCATCGCCCACATGTCGTTCGACGAGTGCGCGCGCTACACCATCGAACGTTTCGGCCTGCCGGATACTCCGGAGGAGCTGATGGACGAGTGGAACCGCATGGCGTTCGAGGCGTATTCGACCACCGTGCCGCTCAAACCTCACGCGGGGAAGTACCTTCGGCATCTCAGGAACACCGGCGCGCGTCTCGCCGTGGCCACGAGCCTGCCGCCGGACTTCCGCGAGCCGGTGCTGCGTCGGCTCGGCGTATTCGACCTGTTCGACGCGCTGTGCAGTGTGGACGACGTCGGCCATGTCTCCAAGGACCGGCCCGACGTGTACCTGTATGCGGCCGAACGCATCGGCGTCAAGCCGGGTGATTGCACGGTGTTCGAGGACATCCTCGTCGGCATCCGTGCGGTCAAGTCGGTGGGCATGACCGCGTGGGCCATGTATGACGCGTCGTCAAGGTCGCATTGGCCGCAGATCTGCGAGGCCGCCGACGGTGTGATGCATGATTTCGACGAGGCGCCCCGGACATTGTGAGCAGCGGTTGGCGATTCACTATCATGGAGTCGAATGACGGACGCGACGGATATTATCCGCGCGTCCGATGATTGTCGTGACGTCGATGACATGGGAGTTGTGATATGAGGATTGCCGCATTCGAGGTGCGTGACGACGAACGCGAGGCGTTCGCCGCGGAGGCCGAAAGGGTCGGCGTGGACGTCGATCTGCACGCGGAACCGCTGACGGAGGGGAATGCGCATCTGGCCGACGGGTGCGAAGGCGTGAGCACGCTGGGCCAGAGCCATCTGGACGCCGCATTGCTGGAGGCGCTGGCCCAGCGGGACGTGAAGGTGGTGGCCACGCGCACCATCGGATACAACCATATCGACCTTGACGCCGCCAAACGGCTCGGCATCGTGGCGCTCAACGCCGACTATGCGCCCAATGGCGTGGCCGAATACACGGTGATGTTCATCCTGCTCGTGCTGCGCAACTACAAGCCGGCGCTGTGGCGCGGGCAGGTCTACGACTTCTCGCTCCAGGGACTGCAGGGACGCGAGCTGCGCAATCTCACGGTCGGCGTGATGGGCACGGGCCGCATCGGCGCCACGGTGATCGAATGCCTGACCGGATTCGGATGCCGTATCCTCGCCTACGATCCGCATCCGAAGGCCAAAGTGGCCGAACATGCCGAATACGTCGATCTCGACACCCTGTATGCGAACAGCGACGTGATCACCCTGCACATGCCGCTGCTGGACTCCACATATCACATCATCAACCGCGAATCCATCGCGAGGATGAAGGACGGCGTGGTGCTCGTCAACTGCGCGCGCGGCGAGCTCATGGACCTCGACGCGTTGATCGACAACATCGAGGCGGAGAAGATCGGCGGCCTGGGACTCGACACCGTGGAGACCGAGGGCGACCTCATCCATCGCGACCGGCGCACCGACATCCTCACCAACCGCGGTATCGCGTACCTGAGGCAGTTCCCCAACGTGGTGATGACGCAGCATATGGCGTTCTACACCGACGCCGCCGTGCACAGCATGGTCTCCTGCTCGGTCGACGGCATCAAGTCCGTGCTTCAGACCGGAGGCTTCCGCACTCGTCTGGTCTGAAGCACGAGGGATATCGCAGCGGGCCTATGGGCGGCGATGATATGACGAAGGGCCGGCCACGGTGGCCGGCCCTTCGTCATATGTCATATGGTTTCATATGGAATCCGGTTACTTTTCGGCGGCCGAACGCACGTACTCCTCCATGGCGTCGATCTCGACGACGTCGTCAAAGCGCACATCGGCGGTCTCCAGACCGCGCAATGCGGCCGGCGCCGTGGTGCCGGTGGCTTCGGCCAGCACGTCCATGCACTCGAAGTCGGTGCCCGTGGCGTCGAGTCCCAGCGACTCGTTGACCACGCGCGGGAACTTGTACGGGCTGGCGGTGCTCAGCAGCACGCGCGGCGTCAGCGGGTCGCGCGGCATCTGCTGCATCACGAAGTAGCCGCATGCCGTATGCGGGTCGATGACGTAACGGTTCCTCTCCCAGCAGTCGCGGATGGACTCGCGCACCTGGTCCTCGTCGGCCCAGCCGCAGCCGAACAGCGAGCGGATGGACTTGAGCATGGGCTCGGGAACCTCGAACGCGCCCCACTGGCTGAGATCGTTCATGAGCATGGAGATCAGACGGGTGTCCTTCTCGGAGAAGTAGTAGAGCATGCGCTCCAGGTTCGACGAGACGAGGATGTCCATCGAGGGGGAGATGGTCTGGTAGAACGGGCGCTGGCGGTTGTACGTGCCCGAGGTGAGGAAGTCGAACAGCACGTTGTTCCTGTCGGAGGCGACGACCAGATGCTTCACCGGCAGACCCAGCAGCTTGGCATAGTAGCCGGCGAGGATGTCGCCGAAGTTGCCGGTCGGCACCGTGAACTCCACCTCGTCGCCCACGTTGATGACCTGACGTTCGAGCAGCTGCGCGTAGGCGGCGAAATAGTACACGACCTGCGGCACCAGACGGCCCACGTTGATGGAGTTGGCGGAGGAGAGCACCGTATGCGACGTGCCGGCGAGCTCGGCGGCGAGCTCCTTGTCTCCGAAGATGCGCTTGACCGCGGACTGCGCGTCGTCGAAGTTGCCCTTGACCGCGCACACGTTCACGTTGTCTCCGGTCTGTGTGGTCATCTGCAGCTGCTGCACCTGGCTGACCTTGCCCTCCGGGTAGAACACGGTGATGGCCGTGCCCGGGGCGTCGGCGAAGCCGGCTAGCGCCGCCTTGCCGGTGTCGCCCGAGGTGGCCGTGAGAATCATGATCTTCTCGTCCTCGTCGCCGCCTGCCGGCGTCGTGCGGGCCATGAAGCGGGGCAGGATCTGCAGCGCCACATCCTTGAAGGCGCTCGTCGGACCGTTGAACAGTTCGAGGATGTAGTCGTCGCCAAGCGGCCTGAGCGGGGTGATGGCCGGGTCGGACCACTGGTCGCCGTACGCCTCGCGGATGCAGTCGGCCAGTTCCTCGTCGGTGAAGTCGGGCAGCAGCTTCGCCAGCACGTCCTGCGCGATCTGCCGGTATGACTTGCCGGCGAGGGAGGCGATGTCGACATGCTCGTCGCCGAGGGAATCCGAGACGAACAGGCCGCCGTCGTCGGCGATGCCCTTGCGGATGGCCTGCTTGGAGGTGAGCGAATCAGTGGTGCTACGTGTGCTGTGGAAAGTGGTCACGTTCGAAATCCTTGGATGCTCGACAAGATGTGGACATACCGATTCTACTGGCAGCGCTGGGCAAGGGAACGGTCCGTCTCATTCGGGGCCGCAGACCGGGGAGCGGCCGACCTCGCGAAAATGAGACGAACCGGCCCCGTGATTTGTTTCGTAACCGAAACTGTTTACACTGGGACGCTAGTCATCCAAGGCAGAAGTAAAGGAGCACCATGACCGACCAGACGTCATACCCCCAGCATGTCGGCGACACCTTCAACGCGCCGATCGCGCAGGCCGACCCGGAAATCGCCGAGATCCTGACCGCCGAGCTGCACCGCCAGCAGGACGGCCTGGAGATGATCGCCTCCGAAAACTTCGTGCCCCGCGCCGTGCTGCAGGCCCAGGGCTCCGTGCTCACCAACAAGTACGCCGAAGGCTACCCGGGCCGCCGCTACTACGGAGGCTGCGAGCAGGTCGACAAGCTCGAGACCATCGCCCGCAACCGCGCCAAGGAGCTGTTCGGCGCCGAATACGCCAACGTGCAGCCCCACTCCGGCGCTCAGGCCAACGCCGCCGTCTACCAGGCCCTCGTCAAGCCCGGCGACACCGTGCTCGGCCTCGCCCTCGACCACGGCGGCCACCTCACCCACGGCATGAAGATCAACTTCTCCGGCCGCTTCTACCATGCCGAGGCCTACCAGGTCAACCCGGAGACCTTCCGCATCGATCCGGAGATCATCCGCCAGCGCGCCCTGGAGACCCACCCCGCCCTCATCATCGGCGGCTGGAGCGCCTACCCGCGCATCGAGGACTTCAAGGCCATGAAGGAGATCGCCGACGAGGTCGGCGCCAAGTTCTGGGTGGATATGGCCCACTTCGCCGGACTCGTCGCCGCGGGCCTGCACCCGAGCCCCGTGCCGTACGCCGACGTCGTCTCCTCCACCGCCCACAAGACGCTCGGCGGTCCGCGTTCCGGATTCATCCTCGCCAAGCAGGAGTACGCCAAGAAGCTCAACTCCGCCGTGTTCCCCGGCCAGCAGGGCGGCCCGCTCATGCATGTGATCGCCGGCAAGGCCGTCAGCTTCAAGGTGGCCGGAACCCCCGAGTTCAAGGACCGCATGCAGCGCACGCTCGACGGCGCGAAGATCCTCGCCGACCGCCTCATGGCCGACGACGTGAAGTCCAACGGCATCTCCGTGCTCACCGGCGGCACCGACGTGCACCTGGTGATGGTCGACCTGCGCAACAGCGAACTCGACGGCCAGCAGGGCGAGGACCTGCTCGCCCAGTGCGGCATCACCATCAACCGCAACACCGTGCCGTTCGACCCGCGTCCGGCCTCCGTGGCCTCCGGCCTGCGCATCGGCACCAGCGCGCTCGCCACCCGCGGCTTCGGACCCAAGGAATACGAGGAGGTCGCCGACATCATCGGCACCGCGCTCGCCGCAGGCAAGGGCGCCGATGTCGAGGCCCTCAAGGCCCGCGTCGACAAGCTCGTCGCCGACTTCCCGCTCTACCCCGAACTCGACCAGATCGACTGATTTCGAATCGACCGGTCCGAAGACGCCGGCCGGCCGCAGCCGGCCCGACCGAACGGCCCTTCGCTGGAGCCATGTGAGACATGGCCCCGGCGAAGGGCCGTTCCATATCGTGCCGGCGCCACGGCGCGCCGTCGGATATTCCCCCGCATCGATGTGCCGACGTGGCATTATGGTGGTGTTCAACCAGATGGATGGGAGCTCTATGGGTGAGAAAACCATGAACGAGGCGTTCGCCGCCGTGTGCGAACTCGCCGACGAGGCATCGTACGCCCAACGGACCCTGGCACGTGCCAGCACCGAACGGAAGAACGCCGTTCTGCTCGACATCGCCGACGCGCTCGTGACGAACGCCGGCATGATCGAGGCCGCCAACGACGTCGATATGCACGAGGCCGAGGATTCCGGCATGAGCCAGGGTCTGCTCGACCGACTGCGCTTCGACGCCGGACGCATCGGCGCCACCGCCGATGGCGTCCGGGGAGTCGCGGCGCTGCCCGACCCCGTCGGGGAGATGGTGCGCGGGCGCAACCTTCCCAACGGCATGCGCCTCAATCAGGTCCGTGTGCCCATCGGAGTCATCGGCATGATCTACGAGGCGCGGCCCAATGTGACCGTCGACGTCGTCTCGCTGTGCATCAAGTCCGGCAACGCCGTGCTGCTGCGCGGCGGGCATGCCGCCCGGCACACCAACGAGGCGACGCTGGCCGTCATCGGCCAGGTGCTCGCCGACCACGGATTCGATTCGGCGCTTGTCGCCGGCGTCGACCGCTACGGCAGGGACGGGGCCACATCCATGATGATGGCCCGCGGACACATCGACCTGCTCGTGCCGCGGGGCGGCGCCGGTCTGATCCGTGCCGTCGTCGACAACTCCAAGGTCCCGGTCATCGAGACCGGCGCGGGCAACGTGCACATCTACGTCGATTCGACGGCCGACCTCGACAAGGCCCTGCCCATTATCATCAATGCGAAGACCCAGCGCGTCGGTGTGTGCAACGCCGCCGAGAAGCTGCTGGTGCACAGCGACGTCGCCGAGGACTTCCTTCCCGTGGTCGCCAATGCGCTCACCGAGCACGGCGTGCGCCTGCACGTCGACGAGGCATCGCTCGACATCATCACCCATGCCGGCATCGACGACCTCGACATCGTTCCCGCCACCGAGGAGGATTGGGCGACCGAATACCTCGACTATGAGATCGGCATACGTGTGGTCGACTCGATGGACGACGCCATAGCGCACATCGCCGAATACTCCACCGGCCATACCGAGGCCATCATCTCCGAGGACTATTCGCGTATCGAGGAGTTCACCGCACGGGTTGACTCCGCCGTCGTGATGGTGAACGCCTCCACGCGCTTCACCGACGGCGGCATGTTCGGACTCGGCGCCGAACTCGGTATCTCCACCCAGAAGATGCATGCCAGGGGACCGATGGGCCTTGAGGAGCTCACCACCACGAAATGGATAGGCTACGGCACCGGACAGGTGCGCCCATAGCCCACAAGTTATGAACGGGGAAAACGACATGACACAGGACGACATGAATCAGACGCATGACGATGCGGTCCGTGCCGGCGGCGACGGTCTCGAGGAGCATTCGACCAGCCCGGACCTGTGGCTGCGGGTCGGGGCCGAACGGCTGAGCCTGGTACGCTACGTGTTCCTGGTGCAGATAGAGGACGGCATACCCACCGCGGCGCAGCGCTCCGCCCTAGAATACTCCGACGCCGTGCTCATCGGCTGGCCCGATGCCGACGCCCCCGACGTCGTGGCCGTGGATGAACGGCAGGAGGCGGAGATCGTCGCGCACGTGAGGATCATGGAGGAATACATCGGCAAGTTCCGCGAATCCGAGCGCGAAGGCAATATCGACGACATGACCGACATCCTCATCCGGATCTCCGAGCGCGTCGCCGAGATACGCAAGATCTTCCAGCCCGATTTCCCGCTGCCGACCTTCGCCGAGATCAGACGAGTCGTGCAGGAGGAATGGGACGAGGACATGGGCAAGATCGACCCGCAGTCCAGCGGCAGCGCCAGCGAGGTCGAGCAGGAGACCCGTCTCGAGAACGAGCAGCGAGACGCGGGGGAGCAGTCATGACCGACACCGCCAGACCAGCACGCACCATGTCCGAGCTCGGAGGCGACCGCACGGCGTCCGCGCAGGGCCTCTCCACCCGAGGCAACCGCCACTCGGTGCCCCGTATCGGCATCATGGGCGGCACCTTCGACCCGATTCACAACGGGCATCTTGTGGCCGCGTCCGAGGTGGCATGGGTGTATGACCTCGACGAGGTGGTGTTCGTGCCCACCGGCCGGCCGGTGTTCAAGCTCGACAAGGTGGTGACCAACGCCGAGGACCGCTATCTGATGACGGTGATCGCCACGGCCTCCAATCCGAAGTTCACCGTCTCGCGCGTCGACATCGACCGTCCCGGGGTGACCTACACCATCGATACGCTGCGCGACATCCACGCCGCCCGTCCCGACGCCGAGCTGTTCTTCATCACCGGCGCGGACGCCATCGCCGAGATCATGCGATGGAAGGACGCCGAGGAGATGTGGTCGCTGGCGCATTTCGTCGCCGTCTCGCGTCCCGGCTATTCGTCGGACCTGAAGAACCTCGACATCCCCGCCCGTGCGGTGGACATGCTGGAGATCCCCGCGCTGGCGATCTCCTCCACCGATGTGCGCCGGCGCAGCGAGGACGGCGAACCCGTGTGGTACCTCGTTCCCGACGGCGTGGTGCAGTACATCTCGAAGCACGGCCTGTACCGGTGAACGGCCATTGCCGGAGCCCCCTCGTCCCCGGTGAAGGGGAGGGGCTCCGGCGCCCCGCTCGTCGCAGTTGACGGTTATAGTTGGGGACTGTCACAGACCAGTACACGTTTGGAGATATGGTGAGCGCAATCCTCGAGGGAAAACCGGACAAAAATCTCATTCTCGTTACCGGCAGGGCGCATCCCAAGCTGGCCGCCGACGTAGCCAAGCAGCTCGGCATCGACATCCTGGAGACCACGGCGTATGACTTCGCCAACGGCGAGATGTACGTGCGCTACACCGAATCGGTGCGTGGCGCCGATGTGTTCGTGCTGCAGCCGCATTCCACGCCGGTGAACAAGGCGATCATGGAGCAGCTCATCATGATCGACGCCCTCAAGCGTGCATCCGCGCGTTCCATCACCGCCGTGTGCCCCATGCTCGGTTACTCCCGCCAGGACAAGAAGCATCTCGGCCGCGAGCCCATCTCCTGCCGACTGGTGTTCGATCTGCTGGCCACTGCAGGGGCCGACCGCATCATGAGCGTGGACCTGCACGCCTCGCAGTCCCAGGGCTTCTTCGACGGGCCCGTCGACCACCTCATCGCCATGCCGGTGCTGGTCGACTACGTCCGTGACCGTCTCGATCTTTCCAACATCGCCGTGGTCTCCCCCGACGCCGGCCGCATCAAGGTGGCCGAGCAGTGGGCCCAGCGTCTGGGAGGATGCCCGCTGGCCTTCGTGCACAAGACCCGCGACATCACACGCCCGAACCACGCCGTCGCCAACCGTGTGGTCGGCGAGGTCAAGGGCAAGGACTGCGTGCTCGTCGACGACCTCATCGACACCGCCGGCACCATCGCCAGCGCCTGCCACGTGCTCAAGGAGGCCGGCGCCAAATCCATCACCGTCGCCGCCACGCACGGCGTGCTCTCCGGCCCGGCCGTGGAGCGCCTGCGCGACAGCGGCGCCCGCGAGGTGGTGCTCACCGACACCGTGCCGATTCCGGAAAGCAAGCGCTGGGACGGTCTGACCGTCCTGTCCATCGCGCCGCTGCTGGCCAGCGCCATCAAGGAGGTCTTCAGCGACGGTTCGGTCGCCGAGCTGTTCGACACCTATCCGACGCACCACGGCCAGGGCTTCCTGTTCGCCTGACCGGTTTCCAGGTGCGCGGCCGGTGCTCCATCCACGCAGGACACGCTGCCGCGCGCCGGAAAACCGTTGGCATACCGGCAAAACGGTGACGCCCGTCCGCCCATGACGATTTTTTCGTCCGGTCGTGGCATAATAGTGACTCGGCGGTTTTCGCCGCCGTTCCCCCATGGTGTAATGGCAGCACACGGGTCTTTGGAACCCTTTGTCTTGGTTCGAGTCCAGGTGGGGGAGCTCGAAAATAGCCGGCATGCGTCCTGCGGGAATCACGATTCCGATGTGATTCCGGTGAGACGATGCCGGCTATATGCTTATATATGGTTCTGTCGAATACGACGACATCAGTCGCAAACAGCGAAGTGGAGAAATGAACATGACATTCAGTGCGGCGATCATTCTGGCTGCCGGCGAGGGCACGCGCATGAAGTCGGCCGATCACAAGGTATTGCACAGCCTGGCCGGCAAGACGTTCCTGCAGCGGGTGATGCATTCCGTGCGGGCCCTCGACCCCGACGTGCTGGGCGTGGTGGTCCGTTATCAGGCGGAACGCGTGGCCGCGGCCGCCAGGTCCTACGACGAGAACGTCACCATCGTGCATCAGGACGAGATTCCCGGCACCGGTCGCGCCGTGCAGTGCGCCATGTCGCAGCTTGCCGCCGACGGCCCGCTCCATGGCCCGGTCCTGATCGCCGCCTCCGACATGCCGCTGCTGGACGAGTCCACGCTGCGCCGGCTCATGGAGTCCCACACGCAGTCCGGCAACTCCGCCACCGTGCTCACCACCATCCTCGACGACCCGACCGGCTACGGCCGCATCATCCGTGACTCCAAGGGACAGGTGCTGCGCATCGTCGAGCAGAAGGACGCCAACTCCTCCGAGCTCGCCGTGCATGAGGTGAACACCTCCGTCTACGTGTTCGACGCGGACGTCCTCTCCCAGGCCATCGCCGGACTCGACGACGACAACGCGCAGGGCGAGTTCTACCTCACCGACGCTCTGGAGAAGGCCAAGGAGTTCGGCGGCGTCGGCGCCTACGCGGCCCCCGACGCGCTCGCCGTGGAGGGCGTGAACGACCGTGTGCAGCTCGCCAAGCTGGCCAAGGCACACAACCGTCGCATCTGCGAGGCGTGGATGCGCGCCGGCGTGACGATCCTCGACCCCGAGACCACGTGGATCGAGGATGACGTGGAGCTCGGACAGGACGTGACCGTGCTTCCCGGAAGCTTCCTGCAGGGACATTCCGTCGTGGGGCCCAAGGCCGTCGTCGGCCCGTACACCACGCTCATCGACGCGACCATCGACGCCGAAGCCGTCGTGGAACGCTCCCGCGTGCAGGGCACGCACATCGGCCGCGCCGCGAACATCGGCCCCTGGACCTATCTGCGCCCGGGCAACGACCTCGGCGAGGAGACCAAGGCCGGCGCCTTCGTGGAGATGAAGAAGGCCCACATCGACAACGGCACCAAGGTCCCGCACCTCAGCTACGTGGGCGACGCCCACGTGGGCGAGCACACCAACATCGGCGGCGGCACCATCACCGCGAACTACGACGGCAAGAACAAGCACCACACCGAGATCGGCTCGGGCGTGCACGTGGGGGCCGGCAACATGTTCGTCGCCCCCGTCACCGTGGGAGACGGCGTGACCACCGGAGCCGGTTCCGTGGTGCGCCATGACGTACCCGCCGACTCGATGGTGTATTCGGAGAACACGCAGCACGTCGTGGAGCACTGGAAGCCCGCGGAATAGACAAGAGAAAGGTGAATCCGTGCCCGCAGCAGCAGATTCCATCGAATCCGTACGCATCGCCGCGCAGGCGGCCGACTCCGTCAAGGCGACGGACATCGTCGCCATCGATGTGAGCGACACGGTCGGCATCACCGACGCGTTCGTCATCGCATCCGGTTCGTCCGACCGTCAGGTGGTCGCCATCGCCGAGGAGATCGAGAAGCAGTTGCACATCGTCCGCGGCATCGACGCGCGCAGTCGGGAGGGATTCGAGCAGGGGGAGTGGATCCTGCTCGATTTCGGCGACTTCGTGGTGCACGTCATGCTCGAGGACAAGCGCGAGTTCTACGACATCGAACGTCTGTGGAAGGACTGCCCGACAATCGACCTGCAGCTCGCCCATCCCGAGCATTCCGCCATGGCGACCGACGAGGTCCCGGCATGACGGACGCCAACGCCGTCGCCCCGTGCAGGCATGTGAGATCCATCACCCTGATACGTCACGGACGTACGGCGTTCAACGCCGTCGGCCGTCTTCAGGGCCAGTCCGACATCCCTCTTGACGACGTCGGGCTCTGGCAGGTGGAACAATCCGGTCTCGCATTGCGTCGGCTGTACGTGGACCCGGCGGACGACACGCGTCGGCAGGTCGTCGTCAGCTCCGACCTGGAACGCTCGATGCAGACCGCCCACGCATTCGCCGACCCATTGGGCCTGGAGGTCCATGCCGACGTACGCGTGCGGGAACGCGACTTCGGCGAATGGGAGGGGCTGACGCTGCATGACATCCATGACCGCTGGACCGAGGACTTCTTCTCCTGGATAGGATTCCGCGGTGGCGAACTGCGCCACGGCGCCGAAAGCAAGCTCGCCGTCGGAGAGCGCGGCGTCGACGCGGTGCGCGACTGGGCCACGCGATTCGGCGGGGACACCGACCTGTTCGTGTTCTCCCACGGCGCATGGATATCGCAGACGCTGCAGGTGCTGCTCGGACTGAACCAGGCGCGTCCCGACTTCTCCAGCCTGATGTCCATGCGCAACGCCCACTGGTGTCGTCTGCGCCCGATGGATCGTCCGGACGGTTCCGTGCAATGGCGGCTTGCCGCATTCAACCATGGCCCCGCCGCGGCCGAGACCGACGGCTGGGACGAGCCGAAGCTGCCATGAACCCATGCCGCCGCACGGACGAAAGGCCGTGCGGCGTCGTCATATGTGGCGGGCGTGTAAGGCCCATGTGATGGTTTGTGACGAATATGCGGTTTTTCCGGTGACGGCCGACGAATCCGCATAAGCTGCCCACCGATAACGCAATGCAATCGGCTAAGGGGTGTTGTGCTCAAGAAGTTCTTTGCGAATATTTCGGCTGTGCCCATCATCGGCGGTGCGCTCGCCGCAGTGACGTCCTTCCTGCTTTCGGCGAAGATCGGCATCGGCGGCTCGGTGATCGGCGTGGCCGTCGGCTCGGTGGTCTCCGCCGTGTCGTCGCAGCTGTATCAGAATCTGTTGAAGGAATCCGGCAGGAAGATCCAGGAGAAGGTCGATCTCGTCAGCGGCGACCCCTCCTCGGACGATTCGTCGGAAGAGACCAAGGAACCGCGCGAGCCTCGCGTCGCGGTCGGCGGCACCGGGGCCACCACGGTGATGGCGCCGGTCGCGGGGGAGGCCCCGTCGGCCGACGCGACGCGGACCCTCGCCGCAGTGACGGATGGCGGAACGTCCGTAATGCCACCTGTGGGTGACGGCACCGCCGTGCTTCCCGCGACCTCCGACGCCACCCGCGCGATGCCCGCCCTCGGCGGGAACGAGGATGCCGCGGATGGTTCCACCCACGTCATGCCCGCCGTGCCGAGAACCGATGGCAAACCGGCGCTGGCGGGAACGGAGCCCGCGTCCTTCTCACCGCGCTCCACCGTCGACGGGGCCGACAAGGGGCACGCATCGGGCTCCACCGTCACCTATCATGCCGGAGGCGCCAAGCCGGATGTCCGGACACGTCGGAAGGCGCTGGCCATCACCATCGCCGCGGCGATCGCCGCCGTCGGCATCACGGCCGGCATCATCCTCGCCCTCACCGGAGGCCAGGGCACCGACGACGTGGTCCGTCGCACGATAACCAAGCATACAGAGACGTCGCAGACCACGAAGCCCACACCGTCGCCCACGGCGACCACGACGGCGCCGACTGCGACGCCCACGCCCACCGACACCTCGACCTCGGGCACCGACGAATACCAGGGCACCGGCGAGACGAATAACGACGAGACGAACGGCTCGACCGACAGCGGCACCACGGACACCACCAACGGCTCGAACGGCACCTCGTCCGGCACATCCGGTTCGTCCGGTTCGACCGGCGGCTCCGAATCCGCGAACAACGGTGGCTCGTCGACCGGTTCCGACTCCACGACCGGCGGTTCGTCCGGTTCGACCGGCGGCTCCGAATCCGCGAACAACGGTGGCTCGTCGACCGGTTCCGACTCCGCCAACGGCTCGAACGGCAACAGCTCAAGCACCGGCAGCGGCTCGACCGATATCCGGTAGACCGACGACGGATCGGTCCCTGCGCGGGGACGATCGCCTGACCGGCGGCGCAGCAAACGGATGAAATCCTTGCAATCATGCGGGACACGCCGATTGTTGCGTCGTCGACTGTGTTGTTGTATATTACTCAAGGTCTTCAACGACCAACCGATGTTCGGGGCTATGGCGCAGCTGGTAGCGCATCTCCATGGCATGGAGGGGGTCGGGGGTTCGAATCCCCCTAGCTCCACAGAGATTAAGGCCGGAATCCTTTTTGGATTCCGGCCTTTTTCATGCCCATGCATCCGGGTCCTGTCTCCGGTCGGACCTCCATGCATGAACGGCGGGTGAACGCGCGGCCGTGTGGCCTCGCGAAGTCGTGGCGTGGGCTATCCTTGATGGGGGTCCGCGGCGACACGGGCCGAACGGCCCATGCGGACGCCGTGGAACGAATGATACGGCGGGACATCATGACGGGCCGACGGAAGACACGACGGGCACAAGGCAGGTGATGCGCGATGATGAGAACGTTCAGCACGGTAGGCGGTCAGATCGAACAGATCGAGAAACCGGCCCCCGGCTCGTGGATATGCCTTAGCGAACCCACCGACGTGGAGCTCGCCACCGTCTCCGAAGCATGCGACATCGACCTCGCCGACCTGCGTGCCCCGCTGGATGACGAGGAGAGGTCGCGTGTGGACGTCGAGGACAACTACACGATGATCATCGTCGACATCCCGACCGTGGAGGAGCGCGGCGGCCGCGACTGGTACGAGACCATCCCGCTGTCGATCATCATCGTCGACGACATCATCATCACCGTCTGCATGCAGGACACCCCGGTGCTTCACCCGTTCATGGAAGGCACGATCCGCGGGTTCAACACGTTCATGAAATCACGGTTCATCCTGCAGATCCTGTATCGCAACGCCACCATGTACCTGCGCTACCTGCGCATCATCGACCGGGAGAGCGACAAGCTCGAACTCAAGCTGCGCCATTCCATGCAGAACCGCGAGATCCTCATGCTACTCGAACTGAGCAAGACGTTGGTCTACTTCACCACATCGCTCAAATCGAACGAGATCGTGATGGAGAAGCTCAACACCCTCAGCCGCATCCGGCAGTACCCCGACGACCAGGACCTGCTCGACGACGTCATCATCGAGAACAAGCAGGCCATCGAGATGGCCAACATCTACAGCGGCGTTCTTGCGAACATGACCGACGCCTTCGCCTCCGTCGTCTCGAACAACCTGAACAACGTGATGCGCGTGTTCACCATCATCTCCATCACGCTGTCCATCCCCACGCTGATCTTCTCCATGTACGGCATGAACTTCCAGGAGGGCATGCTGGGCATGCCGTTCACCGGCCATGCATGGGGCTTCGCCATCGTCATCGTCATCTCGTTGCTGGTCTCCGTGCTCGTGACCTGGTTCCTCACCCGGTCGCGCATGTTCAAGTGACCTCGGACCCGGTCGCGGTACGGAAGCCGTTCGCATACGGACGAAAGGGGCGCGCATGGCATACGTCATGGCGAACGCACGGTGCACGGTGCGGCGGGCCGCCGCCGCGCTGCTCGCCTCATGCATGACGCTGACGCTCGCGGGCTGCGGCCAGAACCCTCTGGCGGTCAGCGATGTGATCGGTCCCCGCATCGTCATCGGCGTGACCTTCGACCAGCCCGCCATGGGACTTCGCAAAGGCAGCGGGTATCACGGGTTCAACGTGGCGGTCGCCGAATACGTGGCCGAGAAGCTCGGCTACGCCTCCTGGCAGATAGTGTGGGAGCAGGCCCCCGAGGACGAACGCAGGTCCATGCTCGACGACGGCGACGTCGATATGATCACCGGAATGTACGAGGACGCCGCCGACATCACGGCGGGGGAGAAGGACTCCGCGACCCTCGGCTACGACTTCGCCGGTCCGTATCTCGCCGATCGGCAGGATGTGATGGTGCTCAGCCGATCCGATGATTCCTCCGACACCTCCATAGTGTCGCTCGCCGACCTCGCGGGACACAAGGTATGCGTCATCGAGGGAAGCGAGACGGACGCCGACTTGCAGCGGCGTCTGGATGGTGGCATACGGCTGGTGCGCCAGCCCGGTGCCACGCAATGCGCCACCGCCCTGCTGACCGGCATGGTCGACGCGGTCGCCGCCCCCGGTTCCGTGCTGGCCGGCCTCGCCGACGCCGAAGGAGGCGACCGGATGCGCCTGCTCGGCCTCGACTTCGCCGAAGGCGGTTACGGCATCGGCCTGCGCAAGGGCAGCGACCAGCTCACGGCGCGCATCCGTGAGGCCATCGAGCAGATGCACGCCGACGGCTCATGGGACCGCGCCTACGACGAGACCCTGGGAGCCATCGGATACGATGACGGGCGCGGAACCGACGTTCACTAACTGGGACGAACGATGCGGCGTGTCCGCATGTCTGGCGATAATTGCCCCTGTTACAGAGTCTGTTGAACAACAAAGGAGCATCATGGCGCAGGACGCTACCGATGTGAAGGGCGTACAGCACGACGGAAACGGGGAGCCCGCATTCCGCTACAACGCCACCCTGGCACAGAAGATCGAAGAGGACTGGCAGAAGCGCTGGGACGATGAAGGCACGTTCTGGGCCGCCAACGTCAACGGCGATCTCAAGGACGGCGAAGGCCGCAACGCGGAGGGGCGCCCCTCCTACTTCGCCATGGACATGTTCCCCTACCCCTCGGGCAAGGGCCTGCACGTGGGCCATCCGCTGGGCTATCTCGCCACCGACGTGGTCAGCCGCTACCATCGCATGAAGGGCGAGAACGTGCTGCACGCCATGGGCTACGACGCCTTCGGCCTGCCCGCGGAGCAGTACGCCGTGCAGACCGGCCAGCATCCGCGCGTGACCACCGAGGCCAACATCGCCAACATGCGCCGCCAGCTGCACCGTATGGGACTGAGCTTCGACAACCGCCGCTCCTTCGCCACCATCGACCCCGGCTACGTGCGCTGGACGCAGTGGATCTTCTCACGCATCTACGATTCCTGGTACGACGAGGACGCCACCAACCCGAGCGGTTCCAAGGGCTCCGCCCGCCCGATCGGCGAGCTGGTCGCCAAGTTCGAATCCGGCGAGAAGGCCATCCCCGGCCACGAATCCGACGGCAAGGCCTGGGGAGAGCTCACCGAGGCCGAGCAGCAGGACATCCTCAACGACTTCCGTCTCGCCTACATCTCCAAGTCCCCGGTGAACTGGTGCCCGGGCCTGGGCACCGTGCTCGCCAACGAGGAGGTCACCGCCGAAGGCAAGTCCGAGCGAGGCAACTTCCCCGTGTTCCAGCGCGAGCTGCGCCAGTGGTCCATGCGCATCACCGCCTACGGCCACCGCCTCATCGAGGATCTCGCCACCATCGACTGGCCCGAGAAGGTCAAGCTCATGCAGCGCAACTGGATCGGCGAGTCCCACGGCGCCTCCGTGCACTTCGCCGTCGAGACGCCGAACGGCGAACGCGACATGGAGATCTACACCACGCGTCCCGACACCCTGTTCGGCACCACGTTCGCGGTGGTCTCCCCGGAGCACCATCTGCTCGAGGACGTTCCCGCCGAATGGCCGGCCGACGTTCCCGAGGACTGGAAGGGCGGCTACGCCACCCCGGTCGAGGCCGTGAAGGCCTACCGTCTGGCCGCCGAGTCGAAGACCGCGAAGGACCGCGTGGACGAGGCCGGCGAGAAGAGCGGCCTGTTCACCGGCCTGTACGCCGTCAACCCGATCACCGGCGCGAAGCTGCCGCTGTTCACCGCCGACTATGTGCTTATGGACTACGGCACCGGCGCCATCATGGCCGTGCCGGGCGGAGACCAGCGCGACTACGACTTCGCCGTGAAGTTCGGCCTGCCGGTCATCTACACCGTCAAGCCGCTGCCGGAGTCCGGCGACGACCTGGCGAACTACGAAGGCAAGGCCCCGTTCGTCAGCCACGACGGCATCGTCATCAACTCCACCGTGGACGCCACCAAGGTCAGGGGCGATGCACTGAGCCTCGACGGCCTGCGCGTGGACGACGCCATCGCCAAGGTGAACGCCTGGCTCGAGTCCGCCGGCGTCGGCAAGGGCACCGTCAGCTACCGTCTGCGCGACTGGCTGTTCAGCCGCCAGCGCTATTGGGGCGAGCCCTTCCCGATCGTATACGGCGAGGACGGCACCCCGCATCTGCTGCCCGACGACCAGCTGCCCATCAACCTGCCCGACGTGCCGGACTACAGCCCGCGCACCTTCGACCCGGAGGACGCCGAATCCAACCCGGAGGCGCCGCTGAGCCGCAACGAGGACTGGGTGAAGGTCACGCTCGACCTCGGCGACGGCCCGAAGACCTACTACCGCGACACCAACACCATGCCGAACTGGGCCGGCTCCTGCTGGTACTACATGCGCTACATCGACCCGTCCGACACCAAGCACATGGTGGAGAAGGACGAGTTCGACTACTGGATGGGTCCGAACCACAACAAGACCGCAGGCAAGTCCGGCGGCGTGGACCTGTACATCGGCGGCGTGGAGCATGCCGTGCTGCATCTGCTGTACTCGCGCTTCTGGCACAAGGTGCTCTTCGACCTCGGCTATGTCGACTCCTCCGAACCGTTCCACAAGCTGTTCAACCAGGGCATGATCCAGGCCTACGCCTACACCGACGACCGCGGCCAGTACGTGCCTGCCGCCGAGGTGGTCGAGGGCGAGCCCGACGAGAACGGCGAACCGACGTTCACCTGGCACGGCCAGCACGCCAACCGCGAGTTCGGCAAGATGGGCAAGAGCCTGAAGAACATCATCACGCCGGACGACATGTACGCCAACTACGGCGCCGACACGTTCCGTCTGTACGAGATGAGCATGGGCCCGCTGTCCGAGTCCCGTCCGTGGAACACGCGCAACGTGGTCGGCGGCATGCGCTTCCTGCAGCGCCTGTGGCGCAACGTCGTCGACGAGAACACCGGCGCGGTGCATGTGAGCGAGGACTCCCTGGATGACAAGACGCTCAAACTGCTCAACAACACCATCCACGACGTGACCGTCGAGATGGAGGCCATGCGTCCGAACACCGCCATCTCCAAGCTCATCGTGCTCAACAACCACCTCACCTCGCTGCCCGCCGTGCCGCGCGCCGCCGTGGAGCCGCTGATCCTCATGCTCTCGCCGATCGCACCGCACATCTGCGAGGAGCTGTGGAGCAGACTCGGCCACGAGAAGTCCCTGGCCCATGCGCCGTGGCCGGTCGCCGACGAACGCTACGTCGGACAGGACACCGTCACCGCCGTCGTGCAGGTGAAGGGCAAGATCCGCGGCAAGCTCGAGGTCAGCCCCGACATCTCGGCCGAGGAGCTCGAGAAGCTCGCCCTGGCGCTGCCCGCCGTGCAGGATCGTCTCGGCGGCGAGCCTCCGCGCAAGGTCATCGTCAAGGCCCCGAAGATCGTCTCCGTGGTGCCCGCCAAGTAGTCCGATTCCTTCGCGATTCCCCTACGGGCCGATGCCCCGTGTCGATTCGGTCGGCACGGGGCATCGTCGTTCGACGTCTTTTGTCGGAGACGGCAATGTGGACGGTATGTCGAACCGTCCACATTCATGACGCGAGGGTGTGTCATTCGTCAACAACGTCCGCACGGCTTGCCCGGATGATGCGGCCCGACACATAGTGGAACCGTGTCTACGAATCATCATCGCCCGGCCGTGGGAGCCGCACCGCCGCGGCCTCTGCCGTATCTGCCGATCACGTCGGTGCCGCTGCCTCCCGACCTCGGCGTGGAGGCGGTCGATGGCCGCGATGACCCCGACTGCGGCGCATCATCCGCACCATCCACGCTGCTGTCCGCGCTTGCCGGGGTCGATCGTGACGACGCCGGAGCGGACTCGCTGCTGGAGAGAAGCTCATCACGCGACGCCACCCGCCTCATGCTCGACGGACGACGGTCCGCCGTCATCATCCTCATACTGGTGTTCATGCTCAGCGCCAGCCTGACGATGCTGGTCCGGCAAAGCAGTCATCTTGCGGATTCGGCGGATTGGGGAAGCCGGGCCACGGAACAGACATCGACCGCCTCTCCGAAGTCCTCCGCTTCATCGCAGACATCCCCGCCATCGGCTTCGACGGTGCAGCCCCAGCCGCAGAAGGCATCTCCCACTCCTACGGCTTCCCCGTCCCCGTCCTCCTCGGTCCCCTCGACCTCGCCGGGCACTGCCGCATCGAACGCCTCGGGACTCATCGACCTGAACACGGCCACCGCCGAACAGCTGGACACCATCAACGGCATCGGGCCGGTGACCGCACGGCGAATACTCGAGCACCGCGCACGGAACGGCCGATTCACCAGCGTCGACGAGCTGCTCGACGTGCAGGGCATCGGCGCCAAGACGCTGGAGAAGATCCGGCCCTATGTTACGGTCGGGCCATGAGACGGCGTCACGCTTATCGACTGCGCGAACGCGGCGGCCGCGACGCCCGTCTCCTACCAGCCGCCGCTGCGGTCTGGTCGGTCCTGCTGGCCGAATACATGCTGTTCGACACGGTGGGAATGCACTGGCTTGCCGTCGCCTCCGTCGCTCCGGCCGTCGTTCTCGGCATCGCCGCCGTCATCGTCGTAATGTCGTCGCGGTCCGTGCCGACGGCTCTTGGCCAGGGACTGTGGCATGGCGCGGTCGTCATCGGGGCGGCGTGTTGCGCGCTCGTCTCCGGCGGATTCCACGACCTCATGACAGCCGGCGACCCGATGGTTTCGGCGGCCGACGCCGAAACCGGGGTCTCCGTACTGCTCGACGTCACGGGTCCGGCCATGGCGTCCTCGCTGCGCGGCATGGACTGCCAGACCGATGCGCGGGCTCGCGGCGTGCTGTTCGACGGCGTGCGGTCGGTTTCGAGCGCACGCATACGGGTGTACGCGTCGGACGACGCCTGCGAATGGCGTCAGGGCGGCGGGTATGTCGTCGAAGGCACGGCAAGACACGCCCGCTTCGGCAACAGGGAGCTTTGGCTCGTCGTGGACGACGACGATAACGCCGTCGTCCACGTTCGGGAGCCGTCATGGCGGGATGCCGCGGTCGAACGTCTGCGCGGGGCATTCCTCGAACAGACCGACCGTCTTTCCGGTCAGGGACGCATACTGGTGCCGGGACTGACACTGGGAGTGCTGGGACAGGACGTCTACCGTCCCCACGTCGAGGCGGACGGCCGTACCGCCGATGAAATAGACGAGACGGCCGCGCGGCTGATGGAGGATGATTTCAAGAACTCCGGCATCATGCATCTCATGGCCGTCTCCGGCGGGCACTTCGTGCTGGTCGCCGCGCTGGTCAGGCGTTCGGGGACCATGCTGCTCATACCCCGTCAGGTGAAGGCCGTGGGCGTGGCGGCCGCATACATCGTGCTCACGGCACTGGTCTATCCCTCCGATTCGGTGCTGCGCGCGGCGGCCATGGGCGGCTTCGGCGTGGCCTGCATGCTGATCGGCCGTCCAGGCCAGGCGCTCGCGGCCCTGAACTGGACGGTGATCGCCTCGTTGCTGGTCGAGCCGGAGCTGGCGCACAGCTACGGTTTCGCATTGTCGTGCGCCGCGGTCTACGGCATCGTCATATTGGACCGTCCGATATCGCAGGCCCTTGCCTTCCTCATGCCCGATGCGATCGCCCGGGCGACATCCGTAACCATCGCCGCGCAGATTCCCACCCTGCCCATACAGGTGATGATGAACCCGCGGATACCGTTGCTGTCGGTGCCGGCGAACCTGCTGGTGGCGCCGGTCGTCTCCCTGACGACGTTGCTGGGACTGGCCGCCGTGGGAGTCTCCTGGCTTGTTCCTCCGCTCGGTCATGGTCTGGTCGTCGTCGCGAGCGCCGGCACGCTGCTGCTCCAACGATGCGCCACGATGCTGGGACGAACGCGGTTCAGCGTGCTGCCATGGCATGACGGTGCCGCAGGCGCCGCTGTCATGGCGGCATCGGAGGCCGTCGCCGTTCTGATCGTGATGCTGATACGTCGTCTTATGCGTCGATGGCGGGGCCGCGAAAGCCCTCCCGCCGCCGACGGCGGTAGATCGTATGCTCCGACTCCCATGGAACGACTGGGCGTCTGGTGGCGCGACACCCGCGTCATGGTCTTCGGACCGCGACGGCATTGACGGCACCCTTTGCGGCAGGGCGACGTTGTCCAGCACTGACGAGAGATTAGGGACTATGGCAGCAGGCAAGAACAGCGCGGTGCATATCGTATACGGGGGAGACCCGTTCCTCAACGACCAGACGGTCCGCGACCTATGCCGCAGCGAATGCGAGCGACGGCCCGACGCGGAGCTCATCGAACTCGACGCCGCCGACTGCGACGCCTACGCGTTCGACGAGGCGGTAAGCCCCTCGCTGCTTTCCGACGTGGCCGTGGTCCGCGTCGCCAACCTGCAGCAGGCCGACGACAAACTCGGCGACGCCATCGTCGCCTACGCCAAACAGACGCGCAGACAGCCCGGGAACGTGAGCGTGGTGATCTGCCAGCATGAAGGCGGCAGCAAAGGCAGGCGCGTGGTCGACGCCCTTGCCCGCGTCGGTGCCGACAAGGTGGCGGTGCCCGATCTCAAACGATCCGACGCGAAAATCAACTTCGTCTACCAGCGGTTCGAACGGGAGGGCCGTCGCATCGATCCCATGGCCGCCCAGCAGCTCGTCAACGTCCTGGGCGATAGAACCGGTGAGCTCGCCGCCATGTGTGCCCAGCTGTGCTTCGACTTCGACGACGAGGTCATCGGCATGGACCGCGTGAACCAGTATCTGACCGCGAACGCACAGGTCACCGGGTTCACCGTCGCCGACAAGGCCCTTGCCGGCGACGTCGCCGGCGCGATCGTCGCCATGCGGTCGGCGATCGGGCAGGGCACGGATCCCATAGCGCTGATCGGTGCCCTGGCCATGAAGCTGCGCACCCTCGCCAAGGCGTCTGCGGTACGTGCCGGGACGATAAGCCAGGCCGAGGCGAAAACCAATCCATGGGTGCTGAAGAACGCTCAGCGTCAGCTTTCCGGCTGGACCTCCGCAGGGCTCGCGCACTGCATCGGCATGCTGGCATGGGCGGACGAGCAGAGTAAGACGAATGGCGGCGACCCGGTCTATGCTTTGGAGCGGACCATCGAAACCATCGGCGTGAAAGGACGGCACTGAAGTGACTGCGGCACCGACCGTTACCATCGAGGCTCCCACGGCATCGGACATGCGACGCATCGGCGAACGCCTCGCCGGCATCGTGCGTGGCGGCGACGTGCTGTTGCTGTCCGGGCCGCTCGGAGCGGGGAAGACCACGTTCGCCCAGGGCTTCGGCAAAGGGCTCGGCATAGACGAGCCGATCGTATCTCCGACATTCACCATCGCCCGTGAGCTCGACGGCCGTTTCGCCGACGGCTCCAAGGCCCATCTGGTGCATGTGGACGCCTACCGTCTGGGTGGAGCGGCCTACGCCCCCGGCGAGGACGCCGTCGACCGTCTGCTCGACGAGCTCGAATCCCTCGGTCTGGACGAGCAGCTCGAGGATCCCAGCGACGACACGGTCGTGCTCATGGAATGGGGCGAGCAGATGGTCGCCGCCCTCGCGTCGGAACGCCTGGAGATCCACATCGACCGGCCGCTAGACGCCGGCCGTGCGCCGGACGCGGACGACGAGCTGACCAGCGCCGGGACCCGCACCGTCACGCTGGTGCCCGTGGGCGGCGCATGGGCCGGCCGCGTGTCCTGCGCGTTGTAGACTCTTACAGGTCGTAACAAGGAGAATCATATGGGATGCACGCTGGTTATCGACACCTCATACGGGTCGACGGTCGGCATCGTGGGTCATGAGCCGATAGTCGAGACCGATTCGCGAACGCACGTCGAACGGCTGCGAAACAACATCGCCCTCGCCGTGGAGCGTTCCGGCAACACGCCGCAGGACATCGACACGGTCATCGTGGGCACGGGCCCCGCGCCGTTCACCGGCCTGCGCGCCGGCATCGTCACTGCCAAGGCGTTCGCCTTCGCCACCGGTGCGAAGCTCATCGGACGCAACGTACTCGAACCGCAGGCGCGATGGAACCTCATCCGCCGGGGCGGGGCCGGAGCATCCGACGATACGAGGACGCGACGTACGCTCACGCTTGCCGTGAACGACGCGCGTCGCAGGCAACTGTACTTCGAACTGTGCGAGGCCCCGGCCGTCGATGGCGAACATGACGGGACGGCCGTGCGTCCGATCATCGACATGGACATCGACTATCCGGCATCCATCGTCGAACGTGTGAACGATGCGGTGCGTGCCTGGCGGGAGCGAAACGGCGACGACGCGGTCGTCGACGTCATCGGCCACGGCGCCGACCGATACGCCGATACGCTTTCGGCCATCGAACACGTGGGCGACATCGTCGACGAATCCGTGCTCGACGGCGGCGAACAGGGTCTTGCCGTCTTCGCGCATGACGCGCTCCTCGCCTACGAGCGCGATCCCGAGACACCGGTCGAACCGCTGTACCTGCGTCGTCCCGACGCGCAGATACCGGCGCCGCTCAAACATGTGCTCAACCACGCCGGTGCCGAAAGGACCGCATGATGCTGCACCGTCTGGAGGAACTGGACCGTGAGACCGCGGTCCGGGCCCTGCGCGACATCGAACTCGAACTGTTCGACAACCATGCATGGAGCGAGAACTCCATACGCCAGGAACTCGACGCGCCGGCGCGCACCTACCTGTTCGAAACCGCCGAAACCGACGGCGCGGCAGGAGACGCGCTCGCCGCATCGGACATCCGAGGCTTCGCCGGATTCTGGTATGACGGCGACGATGCGGAGATCATGGACGTGGGCGTGCGACGCAATGCCCAGCGCCGAGGCATCGCATGGCGGCTGATGACCGCGCTCGTCGACGAGGCCGAACAGCAGGGCGCAAACCGCATGCTGTTGGAGGTGCGCGTCGACAACGCCGCCGCACTCGGCCTGTACCACAGGCTCGGATTCCGGCGCATAGGACTGCGCCGACGCTACTACCAGCCCGAAGGCGTCGACGCCTACGTGATGGCGTTGGAACTGAAACGGCGCGTCGTCGGATTCCAGCCGGCGACCGCAGCCGCCGAACATACCGGAGCAAGCCGCGACAACGGGGAGAGGAACATATGAGCGAGCCAATCGTACTGGGCATCGAATCCACCTGCGACGAAACCGCCGCCGCCATCGTCCAGGGCCGGACGCTGCGGTCCAACGTGGTCGCCTCGTCCATGAACGAACACGCCCGCTACGGCGGCGTGATACCGGAGATCGCCTCGCGCGCCCACGCCGAGGCATTCGTGCCGGTGGTCTCCAAGGCGCTCGCCGACGCCGGTCTTCGCATCGGCGACGTCGACGCCATCGCCGTCTCGGCGGGTCCCGGCCTGGCCGGGTGCCTGGCCGTCGGCGTCTCCGGCGCCAAGGCGCTCGCCTATGCGGCGAACAAGCCCCTATACGGCATCAACCATGTCATCGGCCATATCGCGGTCACGCAGCTGCAGTTCGGTCCGTTCCCCGACGACACCATGGCCCTTATCGTCTCCGGTGGCCACACCTCGCTGCTGCATGTGCGCGACGTGGCACGGCATGTCGACGTGGTCGGCACCACATTGGACGATGCGGCGGGGGAGTGCTTCGACAAGGTGGCGCGTCTGCTCGGATTCCCCTATCCGGGAGGGCCCCACATCGACCGTCATGCACAGGCGGGCGATCCCCACGCCATTCGGGTGCCCCAGGGACTGACCCAGGGCAAGGCCGCCGCGAAGCATCCCTATGACTTCAGCTTCTCGGGCGTCAAGACCGCCGTGGCACGCTGGATCGAGGAACAACAGGCCGCCGGAAGAGACGTTCCCGTCGACGACGTATGCGCGTCGCTGGCCGACTCGGTGGCCACGGTGCTGGCCAGGAAGGCCGTCAGGGGATGCCGCGCGAACGGCTCCGATACGCTTATCGTCGGCGGAGGCTTCTCGGCGAACTCCCAGTTGCGTGAGAAGCTTCTTGAGGTGGGCGCCGATCACGGCGTGCAGGTGCGCATTCCGAAGATCGGCCTGTGCACCGACAACGGCGCGATGGTCGCCATGCTCGGCGTCAACCTCGTCGAGGCCGGTGTGAAGCCGAGCAGCCCCGACTTTCCCATCGACTCGGCCATGCCGATGTCGAAGATCGTCATGGAGTAGGGGGGGCGGGAGACGTCGTGGGCCGGTCATGCATCGTCATGGCGGGCCGGTCCGCGAGACACGCCCTGGCCGGGCGCCTCTAGGCGTGTGGATCCCTGCTGTCCGTCGTGCCGTGGTCGCGGCGTTCCACGTATTCCTGCTGGAACAGGTCCAGCATCGAGATGTTCATCGCGTCGCAGACCGCCCACATGTTGTCCAATCCCATGGACTGCTCTCCGCGTTCGATGCGGCCCATGTAGGAGCGGTCGAGCCCGGCGTCAAGCGCCAGCCGCTCCTGACTGAGGTGACGCTGTCTGCGCAGTGCCGCAACCGCCCGTCCGAATGCACGTCGGCGTTCGATTCCCTTGTCTTCGGTGATATCCGTCGCAGTCATAGGGGCTATCGTCCGCGTCGCACATGGGCGAGTCCACGGCTTATAGTCCGCATTTTCGACTAGGTTGGTAGCCAGCGCTTCGGCTGTGACTCGGCCGGAAATGGATTGGCGGGAGGTAGGGGGCTATGATGGCTTCCGACCGGTAACGTCATGCATGTGAGGAATGGTGCATATTGGATATCTTGGCTGAGCTTGCATACATCGGGCATAACACGGCGGCTGTCAATCACCTGCTGTCCAACATCGACGACGATACGCTTGCCGAGGTGTACGGGCACCTGAACACGCCCGAATCCTCGTTCTATCGTAATGTCGCCGGCGTTGAAATGATGCGCAGGGGCTTGCCCATCGATGATGACGCCGACGAGTTCTTCATTCATCGGCGCGACGACGGCGAGCTGTGATGCGATGGGCCCCTCCGGCGCGTTCGGAGGGGCCCATCGTCATTGTTCATCGTTCATGCCGTGCTGTTATGGAATCGATTCACTGTGAATGGCATGAGCCGTAGGCTCAACGTTTGCAATCGGGGGTCATGGTACGAAAAAACCCTTCGCGTATGCGAAGGGTTCCAAGTGGTGCGCCAGACAGGATTCGAACCTGCAACCTTCTGATCCGTAGTCAGATGCTCTAATCCATTGGGCTACTGGCGCATGTCGTCCATTCAGACAACTCATTTAATATAACGTTTGATATCAGAATATGCAAAACCCGGCGTGTCGTCTAAGATGGACGCCGTGCGCGTCCGACGCGAACCGAGGGCCAAACGTCCGCATATTGGTAGAATTGTGTGGTTTTTCACGCAACGGAAGGAAACATGGTGTCCTCAACAACCGTCAGCGGGGTATGGGCTCGGATTCGGCGTATCGCCGCCTCCGACACCATATCCGGTCTGGTCATGCTTGGTTTCGCCCTGGCCGGCCTGCTGCTCGCCAACATACCGGCGAGCGCGCATGTGTTCGAGATGGTGGCGGAGACGCATGTGGGCGTCCCCGCCACGAACATCGAACTGCCGATAGGGCACTGGGCCCAGGATGGGCTGCTCACCATATTCTTCCTGGTGGTGGGGCTGGACCTCAAACAGGAGTTGACCACCGGTTCGCTGGCCAACCCCAGGGCCGCCGCCGTGCCCATGGCGTGCGCGGTCGGCGGCATGGCCGTGCCTCCGCTGATCTTTCTCGCCGTCTCCACGATGTTCTCGCGGTTCGGTCCTGGCGGCGCGGGCATGGAGACCGTGGCCACGGGCACGGTGCTTCCCGGTGCGGAGATCGCCCAGGGATGGGCCGTGCCGATGGCCACGGACATCGCGTTCTCCCTGGCCGTGCTGGCGTTGTTCGCCAAAGGCCTGCCGGGCGCCATCCGTGCGTTCCTCATGACGCTTGCCACCGTGGACGACCTGCTGGCCGTGATCGTCATCGCCGTATGCTTCTCCTCGCTCAACGCCTGGTATTGGTTCCTGGGCATCGCGCTGTGCGCTTTCGTCTGGGCCCTGCTGGTCAAGCGGCGCCGGGTGCCGTGGATCGCCGTCGGTGTCGTCGGCGTGCTGGCCTGGGTGATGATGTTCGAGGCGGGGGTGCATCCCACACTCGCCGGCGTGCTGGTGGGCCTGCTGACCCCGGCTCGTGAGATGCACGGCGAGGCGACGCCGCGCGCGGAACGCTATCGTGACAAGCTGCAGCCGTTCTCGGCGCTGCTGGCGTTGCCTCTGTTCGCCCTGTTCGCCACGGGCGTGCGGTTCGAGGCGTTGAGCCCCCGCATGCTGTTGTCCCCGGTGGTGCTTGGCATCGCCTGTGCGCTGGTGATCGGCAAGCCCGTGGGCATCATGCTCACCGCATGGCTGTCCACGCATGTGGCGGGGCTGCGGCTGGCGAAGGGGCTGCGTGTGCGGGACCTGTTCCCTGCGGCATGCGCCTGCGGCATCGGCTTCACCGTGTCATTCCTCATCGCGTCGCTGGCCTATGCGGATTCCGAGCTCTCCGGTGAGGCACGGTTCGGCGTGCTGGTCGGTTCATTGGTGTCGGCGGCGATTTCCGGCGTGCTGCTGAGCCGACAGGCGAAACGGTATCGTGCCGCTGCGGCGTCTGCTGCGGTCGACGGCGTGGATTCCATGGCGGATGTTGCAGCCGACGTCGTGGAGCACATGAACGAGGACGGCACGGTGAGTGTGGATGCCGCCGAGCTGAGCCCGCATGCGGTGGAACGGTATCGCAGCCGACGCGACGGGCGGTGAATGTCCGCTGAACAGGTGGAGAACTGCCCGGCCGTCGGAGGTGTCGCCGCGGCGGCGCCTATCAACGCCTGATACTCTGGCATGAGTCGTGAAGGAGCTGATGCCAATGGCGAAGATGGTCAGGACCGGGGAATCATCCGGCAAGAGCGGCAAAAAGAAGAGCAAGTCCCGCACCGTGGACGCCGCCAAGAAGAAGGATAAGCACACCAAGCGCAAGAATCTCGAGACGCTTGCATCGCAGGACGACTCGGATGCCGTAATGGACGAGGAGCAGATCGCGCGTCTACAGGATTCCCCTCTGGGCGACACCTACTATCGCGGCCCCGTGGTGATGCGCGGCTCCATGATTCCGAAGGACACCACCAGTGGCAATCTGCTGCGCAGGGACGACCGCACGGATTGGCTGCATATGGACCCATGGCGCGTGCTGCGCATCCAGGCCGAATTCGTCGATGGATTCGGTGCGCTCGCCGAAGTGGGTCCTGCGGTGACGGTCTTCGGCTCGGCGCGCACCCAGCGCAGCGATCCCTCGTACAAGGCCGCACGCCGCATGGGGCGGCTGCTGGCCGAACGCGGCATCGCCACCATCACCGGAGGCGGGCCGGGCGTCATGGAGGCGGCGAACCGCGGTGCGTCGCTCGCCGGCGGCAAATCCATCGGCCTCGGCATCGAGCTGCCTCATGAGCAGGGGCTGAACAGCTATGTGAACCTGGGCATGACGTTTCGCTATTTCTTCGTGCGTAAGACGATGTTCGTCAAATACTCGTCGGGCGTCATCGTATGCCCGGGAGGATTCGGCACCCTCGACGAGATGTTCGAGGTACTGACGCTGGTGCAGACGCACAAGGTGACGACCATGCCCATCGTGCTGTTCGACAGGCAGTACTGGCAGGGCCTGTTCGACTGGATCCAGGGGACGTTGCAGGAGCGCGGCATGATCTCGTCGATCGATCCCGGACTGATTACGCTGACCGACGACCCGGACGAGGCCGTGGAATACGCCACTCATTTCATCGACCGCTGACGGCATCCCGCCGATGACGAAACGGGCCGTGGTCCGCGGCGGCATATACTACCGCCGCGGACCACGGCCCGTCGTTTGAGCGTACTGTGTGCCTGAGCGTACTGTGTGAGCGTGTATCGTACCTGCTCAGGCCTGATCCGGCACCTTGACGCTGAGCATCAGACCGGTGCCCGTCGGGATGATCGTCGAATCGAAGCGTTCGTCGCCTTCGGCGTCGTCGATGAGCTGACGCATGCGTGTCGCCTTGGCGCCGCGGTCCGCGGAGTTGAGCAGCCCACCGCGAGAATCGGCATTGTCCAGGGCCAGCACGTCGCACAGCACCAGTATGCCGCCGTCGCGGAGCAGCCGGTGCGCCCTGTCGAAGGCGTCCTCGTAGTTCTGCTCGTCGCCCGTTATGATGACCAGGTCGTAGTCGCCGGCGTTGAGGCGGGGGAGGAACACATCGAGCTTGGCATTGACCACGCGCAGTTTGATATGGGCGTCGGACGGCAGTCGGTTGAACGTCCTGCGGATGAGCGCCGTTCCCTGCGCCGAGGAGTCGACGGCGGTGAGCTGGCGCGGAACGTCGGGGCGCATGGCGTTGAGCGCCTCGATGATGTGCACGCATTCCGTCACCGCTGCGGTGCCGAGCACGATCACCGAACGGGCCTCGATCTGCCGCGCCTCGAATGCCAGGAAGCACGCCTGGGCGGCCGACCCCTGGGAGAATCCCGCCCCCTCGGCCTCGAGGCGCAGCCGCCGCAGCGAGTCCGTCTCGTTGTCGAGCGCAAGGTTCTCGATGAATTCCCAGCCCTTGGCGGTGTTCGTGAAATCTTTTCTGTTCATCGGTGCTTCTCTACCATGTCCTTTGTGCGCATGTCCTTCTGTGCACGTCTCGTTCCAACCTACTGCAACTGCGCCTTCGCCGCATCCACTTTCTGAATGGTCTGCCACAGCTCCTCGCCGACGTCGATGCCCTTCGGGCAATGCATCGAGCAGGCGCGCACGGACTGGCACGCCGCCGAGCCGTCCGGACCCATCAGGGCGGTGAGACGCGCCTGGAACGCGGCGTCACGCGAATCATTGAGGAATCTCGACGACATGATCATGGCGGCCGGACCGACGAACGCCTCGCCGCCCGCATATACGGGACAGCTGCCCTCGCACACGCCGCAGGCGATGCAGTTGCTCAGCAGCTCGTATCGCGCCAGCTCATCGGGATGCTGCAGATACTCGAACACATTGACCTTGCCCTCGGCCGTGGTCTTCAACTCGTTCTTCGCCTCGAGATAGGGCTTCAGTCTGCGGATCTGGTCAAGCATCGGATCGATGTCGGCGATGAGATCTCGACGGGTGGGGAATCCGGGCAGCGCCGCCAGTTCGATGACCAGGGGCGTGTCCGGGGCGAGCGCATCGAGATCGATGGCATGCTCGGAGGAGTCCAGCGGCTCGCCGGTGGGACGGAATCCGTCCTCGTTGGCGTACTCGGGGGAGTCCGGACGGGCCCAGTCGCGCACCTTCGCCGTGCACAGCAGGGTCGGCGTGCCATTGATGGCCACGGCGTCCGAGCCGCACATGCCATGGCCGCACGAGTAGCGGAACGCCAGGGAGGGGTCCTGGTCGCGCTTGACGGCCAGCAGACAGTCGAGAACCGAGTCGTCGGCATGAGCGAGGACGGTGTAGTCCTGCGACCAGCGCTTGCCGCGAACACGGTTCGAACGGGACTCGGAGCCGTCGCCGCCGAACGGGGACTTCGAACCGAACGGGCTGCCGCCGCGTCGACGGCCCGGCCGCTCCGGTTTCGGGGTGAAGCGTGCGACTCGCAGGGTCACTGAGAGCATGCGTTCTGCCGCGGCAATGGTCATTTCGTTGGTTCTCCTCAATACAGTTGCTTTCCGTCACCACAGTTTAGCGTCGTCCCGGCGATGGCGGGCCGGGACGACGCAATCATCAATGAGTGTTCACGAGCGCGGCGCGCGGGAAGGGCCCATGAGCCGCGCTCGTCATGCGTCCGCTAGTAGGCGCGTGCCTTCGGCGGATAGTCGGTGATGGTGACCGGCTGCCACAGGACCTCCTGGCTCTTGCCGACCATGGAATGCGCAAGGAAACGCCCATCGTCGCGTGAGGGATAGTCGGTGCGGAACAACGCGCCGCGGGACTCATGGCGCGCATCGGCGGCAGAGAGCATGGTCTGCGCGACGACGAGCAGATGCCGCACCTCCATGATGGCGGTGACCTCCTGATTGAACGCCGCGGTGTCGCTGTGCGCCGTCAGCCGTTCGGCGCGGGGCAGCAGATCGCGTTCGATGGCGGCTTGCGCCTCGGTGAGCGTGTCATGGCTGCAGCGCACTGCGGCGGCCCGCTCCATCAGCGCGCCGAGATCCGCCATCAGGCGATAGGCGTTGTCCGCGCCGGCATCGGCGTCTCCGGTGTCGGCAGCATCCTGCGGAGCACCGGCCAGCAGCGCCTTGATGGCATGTTCACGACGGGTCGCGGCCTCGTCCACCGTCTGGTATGCATCCTCGTCGACGTCCCGGGACTCGGCGATGCGTGCGGCCAGGCTCCGGCCGGTGCGGGTGCCGAACAGGCAGGCGTCCAGCAGGGAGTTGGCGCCGAGACGGTTGGCTCCGTGCACGCTCACGCAGGAGCATTCGCCGGCGGCGAACAGGCCATCCACGCCGTGGCGGGCGCCATCGGAGAATTCATACACATTGCCGTCGGCGCCGATGGGGATTCCACCCATCGTGTAGTGCGCCGTCGGCTTGATGGGGACCAGATCCTCCGCCGGATCGAGGCCCGCGTACTGGCGAACGGTCTCGTACACCTCGGGCAGCTTCGACTTCAACGTATCGCGGCCCAACGCCCGCAGGTCGAGCCACACGCAATCCTTGGGGCCGTCCGGATCCTTCGGGTCGGCGACGCCGCGGCCGGCGTCGACCTCGGCCATGATCGAGCGGGATACCACGTCGCGGGCGGCAAGGTCGCCGTGACCGGGGGCATAGCGGTCCATGAAATGCTCGCCGTCGGCGTTGAGCAGACGGCCTCCCTCGCCTCTCGCCGCTTCGGACAGCAGGATGCCGGTATGCGCCAGGCCGGTGGGATGGAACTGCACGAATTCGATGTCCTCCAGCTGCAGCCCGGCCTCGAGGGCCAGCGCCATGCCATCGCCCGTGAGATCCCACGAATTCGACGTGGTGTGGAACAGCCTGCCGGCGCCGCCCGTCGCCAGCACGACGTTGTCGGCGTGGATGCCGTGCACCTTGCCGGAATGGGTATCGAGCACCACAAGGCCCCGCACCTTGGCGGCGCCGGAATCCCCGCGCGTGACGACGAGGTCGCTGACATACCATTCCTCGGCGAACCGCACTCTCTCCTTCACGCACTGCTGCCACAGCGAATGCAGGATCTGATGGCCGATACGGTCGGCGGCGTAGGCGGTGCGGTGCACCGGCTGCTCGCCGAACCTCGCCGTATGCCCGCCGAACAGGCGTTGGGCGATCGTGCCGTCCTCGTTGCGGGAGAACGCCACGCCGTCATGCTCCAGTCCGATGACGGTGCGAGGCGCCTCCTCGGCGAGAATCGCGGCCATGTCCTGATCCACCAGCCAGTCGCCGCCCTTGATGGTGTCGTACAGGTGCCAGTGCCAGTCGTCGTGTTCGATGTTGCCCAGGCTCGCGGCGATGCCGCCCTCCGCCGAACCGGTGTGCGAACGCAGCGGCTGGAGCTTGGAGACGACGAGGATGTCCGGCTCCCTGCCTTCCGCCCGCATGGCCTCGTAGGCCTCGGATCGGAGCAATCCCAATGCGGCGGACAACCCCGCCGCGCCGGCTCCGACGATTACCGCATCATAGTGTGTTTCCAACTGCTTCGGACTCATACCCACGATTGTCGCACAAGGCCGGGCCGTAACGGCCATAATGGGGTTCATGGAGACGTTTTCGCAGAAAGTGTATGCCGTGGTGCGGCGCATTCCCCGTGGCACGGTCGCCACATACGGTCAGGTGGCGGCGCTTGCCGGCGCCCCGCGCAACGCGCGGTTCGTCGGGTTCGCGCTGCACGCCAACCCCGAGCCCGGCGTGATCCCCTGCCATCGCGTGGTGTTCCGCGATGGATCGCTTGCCCCGGGATTCGCGTTCGGAGGGCCGGAGCGCCAGAGAACCCTGCTCGAGGAGGAAGGGGTGGTGTTCGTGCCGCCCGCGGACGGCGTGAACGCCGGTGCGGGCGGCTGGCGCGTCGACCTGGAACGCTGTCTTTGGCGGGCCTGATCCGCTAGGCCGTCGCGTCCGGCTGGCGGGATGTGACGAGCCGGATGCCATCGCGTCCGGTCATGTCGATGATTCGGGCGGTTTCCAGGGCCGCCAATGTGATCTGCACCGTGGCGGCGCTGCAACGCCATGAGGGGTGCCGGCGTCTGAGATAGTCGAGTATCGTGTCGGGCGTCGCGGCTACATGCCGTCGACGGCAGCTGCGGATGGCCGTGACCACGGCCCTCTGCTGGCGGTTCAGCGTTCCGTCCGTCCCCGTCTCCCCGGCTTCCTCGTCGCGGGGTTCCGGCGGTGCGTTCCTCTCGGCGACGGGTCGGATGAGCGGGTCATGGCCTGCATGGCATATGTCGCCGATGTCGGTGGCCGAGGCAAGCAGCGTGGCCTTGCCGTCATGGACGAGCCGGTTGCATCCGGTGTTGTATGGCTCGTCGATGTCGCCGGGCGCCGCGTACACGTCACGGCTCATCTCGGCCGCCCATGTGGCGGTGTTGAGCGCCCCGGACCGGTGACGCGCCTGGGCGATGACGATGGTCCCGGCCATCGCGGCGATGATGCGGTTGCGCAGCAGGAACCTGCGGGCCTCCGGTATGGTGCCGGGCGGCATTTCGCTGACGAGCGCGCCGCCATGTTCGACGATGGCGTCGAACAACGGCATGTTGCGCGCGGGACCGCGGTGGTCGAGGCCGCCGGCGAACACCGCCACCGTGCGTCCGGCATGGTCGGGGTCGTCGCCGGCGATACGCTCGTCCTGGGCCGCGATCGCGCCCCAGTGGGCCGCCGCATCCGCTCCCATTGCGCCTCCCGAGACCACCAGATGGCCGTGGCGCGCCGCCTCGAGTCCCACGTTCCGTGCCACATACCGCCCATAGTCGGTCACCTCGCGGGAGCCGACCACTGCCACGGGCGCCTCGCAGCTCGTCAGGGCAGACGGGTCGCCCATGCCCCACAGACACAACGGCGGTGCCCAGTCCGAACGGATGGCGAGATCGTTGAGCTGCCCGGGCCATTGCGGAGACGATGGCGAGATGAGCCATTGGCCGCCGCCGCAGGTGAGCTGGTCGGCGAGTCTGCCGAACGATTCGATCCGCATGCGGGCGAGCCGTTGCCGCCAACGGGCCACGGCGGTGTGGAAGCTTTTCATGGCCTGGAGGTCCGCCCTTCGTCCCCAGCGGGTGAGTCCGGTGGCGAATATGCGGTCGAGCTGCGAATCGACCGCCGGATCCGTCGGGTTTCCGCAGGCGTCCGAAGCCCGCGAGGTTCCTTTCTCGTCATCGCCGAGCAGCCACGCAGGGCATGCGGCGTATTCGGTCCGTGCTATCAGCGTCAGCAGCAGCCGCGGGCTTGCCGCTCCCTTGAGGGCGGCGAACATCAGTGCATCCGGTCCGTCGCCGCAGAAGGTCAGCACCGCCATCGCCAGGGTGTCGGCGTCCAGCGGCAGGGTCGAGGCGTCGGTCATGGTCGTTTCCCTTCTCGTTTCATTGCAGCCTTGTACGCATGGATATGCCGCAGGCCACGTCCTCGGGGCCCGGCGACGTGCGTCCGGACACGTCCGCGAGCGTCCATGCCAGACGCAGGGCACGGTCCGCGCCGCGCAGGCTCAGGCGCTGGTCCTCCACTGCGGCGGCGACCGGGGCCATGGCCTTGCGCGACGTGTTGGCGCGCAGCCATTCTCCGCTGGCCTTGGCGTTGCAGGGCCATCCATGCATGCGGTACCGTTCGGCGGCGGCCTGGCGCGCCGCAATGACGCGCAGACGGATGTCGTGGCTGGACTCGCTCGGACGGTTCCTCTCCGATGTGAGATCCGATATCGGCGGCACCGTCACCTGAATGTCGATGCGATCCAGAATCGGGCCGGACAGCCGGTTCCAGTACCGGGTGCGTTCCTTGACGCTGCATACGCAGCGCTCGCCGTTGCCCCAGCCGAAGCCGCACGGGCAGGGGTTGGCGGCCATGACGAGCTGGAACCTCGCCGGATAGTGCGCCGTCCCCTTGGCGCGTGATATGGAGACGAAGCCGGTCTCCAGCGGCTCGCGTATGGTCTGCAGCACACGGGGCTGGAACTCGGGCGCCTCGTCCATGAACAGCACCCCGTCATGCGCGCGGGATATGGCGCCGGGGCTGGCGATGCCCGCGCCGCCGCCCACCAGGGATGCGACGCTCGCCGTGTGGTGGGGCGCCTCGTACGGGGGAACGTCGCATATGCCATAGGACGGCAGCGTTCCGCAGATGGAGCGTATGGACGCCACCTCGAGCTGCTGGCGTTCGTTCAGCGGCGGCATGATGCCGGGAAGACGGGAGGCCAGCATGGTCTTGCCCGCACCCGGCGGCCCGACCATGATCATGTGATGCCCACCGGCCGCCGCCACCTCCAACGCCCATTTGATATGATCCTGGCCGATGACCTGACGCATGTCGGGGACCTCCCTCTCGCGCAGTCCGTCCTCGATGGACGTGGGAGGGGAGAAGGCTCCGGCGTCGTCCGGTATGCGGTATTTCGCACGGCCGCCCAGATGCTCCATGAGCTCGCCTACATGGCGGACGGGCACGAGCGTGATGTCGGTCACGAGCCGTGCCTCGTCGAGGTTGCCCTGCGGGATGAACGCCCGGCGGATTCCGCAGGCCCGCGCGTGCAGCAGTATCGGCAGCAGCCCGTTGATCGGCAGCACGCAGCCGTCGAGTCGCAGCTCTCCCATCACCAGCGTATGCTCCAGGACGTCATGGGGTATGGCCCCTCCTGCGCACAGCACGCTCGCCGCGATGGCCAGGTCGTGGCTCGCGCCGCTTTTCGGCAGCGAGGCGGGGGAGAGGTTCACCGTCACCCGCGTCTGGGGCCATGCGAACCCGGTCGAGGAGCAGGCCGACCTGACCCGCTCGCGCGCTTCGGAAAGCGAAGTGTCGGGCAGGCCGATGATGGAGAAGTACGGCAGTCCGGGCGAGACGTACGCCTGCATGGTGATGGTGAAGGCCTTCAGCCCGACGAGGCCCACGGAGGTCACGGATCCGATGGCCATCAGAACGCCCCCGGTATGTGCCGGATCTGCGGGGCCCTGCGTCCGGCAAGCACGCTGAGGGCGAGTACGTCGAACCTCATGCCCATGTGCGGCACGTCACGGCCGTGCTCCTGCAGCCATTGCAGTCCGGCCCGCCGCAGCGCCATGCGCTTGTGCGCGTCGACGGCATCCTGCGGGGCGCCGAAATGCGCGCTGCGCCGGGTCTTCACCTCGACGAAGGCGAGCTGCCCCACACGGTCGATGGCGATGATGTCGAGTTCGCCGTACCGGGATCTCCAGTTGCGGTCGATGATGGTCCAGCCGCGGTTCCGTAGCCACAGGGCCGCGTAGTCCTCGCCTATGCGACCGAGCTGGCGTGGAGTGAGCCCCGGCCGGTGCAGCTGCATGGTGAGTTGGATGAGATGTTGCGGCGCATGCGTCGGCGTGGCGGCCGCATGCGCTCTGGCGTCTTGCGCCGTCTGCAGGGATGATGTTCGGTTCATGGTTCGAGTCCATCACAATCGTCGCCGGCGCGGCATGGTTTTCGGTGCATGTGGAAAACCGTGCCACCCTTGGCCGGCGCATGTGGACGACCGGCCCGTACGCCCGGCCGCATGTGGATGGTCCGGCCCCGTGTCCACAATCCGCCGGCGCGCGGGAGGCCATCGGCGTGTCATGAAAAAACCGCGGGAAAACCGGCCGCACCCAGGCGTCGACAAACCATTGGGGAACATGCGACTGGGAAAAGGCTATAACCAACCCTGATAGCCAAAAGCCCGTTTTGGCTTGAAAACAGGGGCTTCGAGCGGATATTGTCACAGTCATCAACCAAAAACAAGCCAGACACGAACTTGAAGGAGCTCACCATCATGGCTGAGAAGAACAAGAACTACCGTTTCGAAACCCTGCAGCTGCACGTCGGCCAGGAGCAGGCCGATCCGGCGACCGATTCCCGCGCCGTCCCGATCTACGCCACCACCTCCTACGTCTTCCATGACTTCGACCACGCCGAGGCCCGCTTCGGACTGGCCGACCCGGGCAACATCTACGGTCGTCTGACCAACTCCACCCAGGGCGTGTTCGAGGACCGCATCGCCGCCCTTGAAGGCGGCACCGCCGGCATCGCGGTCGCCTCGGGCGCCGCGGCCGTCGAGTACGCCGTGCGCAACATCACCCAGTCCGGCGACCACATCGTCTCCTCCAAGAACATCTACGGCGGCACCTTCAACCTGCTCAAGCACACGCTGCCGCGCGACGGCATCACCACCACCTTCGTCGATCCGGAGGTCCCGCAGAACTTCGAGGACGCCATCCAGGAGAACACCAAGCTCGTCTACTTCGAGACCTTCGGCAACCCGAACGCCGACCTGCCGGACTTCGAGGCCATCTCCGCCATCGCCCACAAGCACCACCTGCCGGTCGTCGTGGACAACACCTTCGCCACCCCGTACCTGTTCCGTCCGCTTGAGCACGGCGCCGACGTGGTCGTGGAATCCGCCACCAAGTTCATCGGCGGCCACGGAACCACGCTGGGCGGCGTCGTCGTCGAGGGCGGCAAGTTCAACTGGGCCGAGGTGCCGGGCAAGTTCCCGACCCTGACCGAGCCGGATCCGTCCTACCACGGCCTGAACTTCTACGAGGCCCTGGGCGGCGCCGCGTTCGTGACCCGCATCCGCGCCATCCTGCTGCGCGACACCGGCGCCACGCTGTCCCCGTTCGCCGCATTCCTGCTCCTGCAGGGCACCGAGACGCTGTCGCTGCGTGTCGAGCGTCATGTCGAGAACGCGCTGAAGGTCGTCGAGTACCTGCAGACCGTGCCCGAGGTCGAGTCCGTCTCCCACCCGTCCATCGAGGGCCGTCGCGACCACGAGCTGTACAAGAAGTACTTCCCGAACGGCGCCGGCTCCATCTTCACCTTCGACATCAAGGGCGGCAAGGACGCGGCACGCGTGTTCATCAACAACCTGCACCTGTTCAGCCTGCTGGCCAACGTGGCCGACGTGAAGTCCCTCGTCATCCACCCGGCCTCCACCACGCACTCCCAGGAGACGCTGGAGGAGCTCGAGGACCAGGGCATCCACCAGGGCACCATCCGTCTGTCCATCGGCACCGAGAACATCGAGGACATCCTCGATGACCTCAAGGCCGGTTTCGCCGCCGTGCGTGAGTCCGGTCTGGCCAAGTAGTCCGAAAGGACGATGGGGGAACCTTACTCCCGGCTGAAAATGCACGGGGCCCGGCGTTGTTGGGGGATGGCGTCGGGCCCCTGTCATCGTGCCTTCGTCCGAAGACACGTACATCTCCCTTCGATGTCCGCGCCGTAGGCCTTTCCTGCAAGGGGCGGACATGCGGACAAGAGGCCGAGGACGCCGATCGCCGGTATCCTCGGCCTCTTTCCGTATGCGTTGGACGTATATATACGTATATGTGGTTCCGTTCGCGGCGGTCCATATGGGACCTGCCGCGGCTACCGCCCGCAGACCTCGTCGATGAACCGCTCCACGAAGGTCAGCGCCGCGCCCAGCACGTCCTGATCGGTCGTGCAGGCGCTCTTTCGTATGGTGAACTCGCAGTCGGGGAACGAGTCGAGCCTCTGCACGCGGGCCTTGAGGTCCGCCATGTCGTCGTTGGTGAAGTACTGCCCGGCCTGCCCTCCCACGATCACGTCGCAGTTGAGCACGGTGCGCATGTTCTTGATGGCCAGCGCGAGGTTGTCGAGATAGATGTTGAACACGCGGCGATGCGTGTATTCGTCGTCGCGCACCTGGTTGAAGAACTCCTCCAGGCTTTCCTCGCGGTTTTGCGTCAGCACCCTCGCCGAGCAGTATGCGTCGAGGCATCCCTTGCGTCCGCAGTAGCAGACGGCTCCGTCCTTGACCAGGGTCATGTGCTCGATGGTGCCGTTGCGCATGCTGCTGCCCTGACGCAGGCGCCCGTCGATGATGATGGCGCCGCCCATGTACGGTTCGAGGTACACGCACAGCGCGTTGTCGATCTTCGGGTCGAGCCACAGCTCGGTCATCGCGGATGCGTCTGAATCATGGATGAACGTGCACGGATAGTCGATCTCGCGGCTGAACGTATCGGTCGTCAGTCCCGTATTGCCGAGGATCTCGCCGAACGTGATGCTCTGCCCGTCGGAGGAGACGATGCCCTGCATGCAGAACGATACCCCCAGAATCGTCCGTGACGGCACGCCGAGAGAGTCGATGAACTGGTTGACGAACTGGCAGATGCGATGGTAATACGCCGCCGAATGCGCGTATGGCAGGCGTCCGCTGGCGCGCTTGACGCATGCGCCGCGAAGGTTCACCGCGCATACGATGATCTGCTTCGCCGTCATGCGCACGCCGATCGACAATCGCGCCTGGCTGTTGAACACGTATCGTTGCGGCTTCCTGCCCCCCGTCGATTTGAACAGTCCACCACGCTGGATCAGCCCCTCGGCCTCGAGGTCGCGCAGGTTCTGCGTGATGGTCGGCAGGCTCATGTCGAGGTCGCGCATGATGTCCTGCTTGGACGAGCCGTGGTGACGGTAGATGTAGTCAAGTACCTGGTGTCGGTTATGCAGCTTGACCTGCGCAGTGGTTGCAGTTGCCAATCGAAAGCCTTTCCATCGCCCATTGTATCGGCTGACGGCACTTCTTCGAGCAACCTTTCGATAAGTGTCGTCGTTCATGTTCCGCGACTACGATGACGATGAGTGAACGTCTCGAATGATAGGAGGCATCATGACCACCGAATTCCGCACCCGCATCCCCGACCTCATGATGGCGTCGGGCCCCTGCTCGGTCTATCCGCAGGTGCTGGCCGCGATGGGCCAGCAGATGGTGCACCACCGCACCGACAACTTCGTCGAACTCATGCTGTCGGTCAGCGCCGACCTGTCGAAGCTGTTCAAGACGAACGGGCGCGTACTGCCGATCGAGGGCGAGTCGATTCTCGGGCTGGAGATGGCCGCCTACAACCTCGTCGAGCCCGGCGACGTATGCGTCAACCTGGCGTCGGGCTACTATGGAGCCGGGTACGCCAAGGTGCTGCGCGCCTACGGCGGCGACGTCGTCGACGTGGCCGTGCCGTACAACACGTCCGTGCCCATCGACCAGGTGCGCGGGGCGCTCGATCGGCATCCCGACGCGAAGGTTCTGGCCTTCGTGCACTCCGAGACCCCGTCCGCCTCCGAGAACCCGATGGAGGCCATCTGCCGCGAATGCCATGAGCGTGGCGTGCTCACCATCGTCGATTCCGTCTCCGGCGTTGGCGGCTCCGATGTGCGGTTCGACGAATGGGGGGTCGACGTATGCGTCACCGGCACGCAGAAATGCCTCGGATCGACGCCCGGCATGTCGCTGGTCGCCCTGAGCGGTCGCGCATGGGAGCGTGCCGAGGCCGTCACTGCACGGACCGGTCGATACGAACGTTCGTATCTGTCGTTCCTGCCGTGGCGGCAGTGGGTGGAGCGCGACTATGTGCCGTACACGCCGCCGATTTCGTCGATATACGGGCTGAAGGCCGCATTGGACATCATCATGGACGAGGGCGGCATCGATGCGTCCATCGCCCGTCACGAACGCGCGGCCAGGGCCACCCGTGCCGGCGTCCGCGCCATGGGATTGGAGCTATGGGTGGATGACGACGCCAACATGGCCAACTCCGTCACCGCCGTCACCGTGCCCGACGGCATCGACGATCGGAAGCTGCGCGGCATCATGGACGACGAATACGGCCTGCACATCTCCGGAGGCCTCGGCGACGAGGCCGGCCGCCTCATCCGCATCGGCCACATGGGATACACCGCCAGCCGGCAGAAGGTCGTCACCGCACTTGGCGTGCTCGGCTCGGCGCTCGCCGAGCTCGGCCATCCGGTCGACGTGACCGCCGGACTGGAGGCGGCCCTCGAGGCATAGACGCCGAGTGCCTCGGGCCGTGCCGCTTGTCTCGCCCGTGCTGCTACACTGCTCCATGCTTTTGTACCGGCTCGCAGTGGATGACATGGACCCTCAGGGATGGGATCCGTAATGGGCGTAACGAAGAGCGTTTCGAAATTCCGATGATGTGACGTAAGGATGGAATCGTGAAGGAACCGCGGCCCAAGGTGGAACACGAAACGATGACGCCCCCCTCGGGGGACGGCGGAACGGCGGGAGCCGTATCCGACGAAAGAATACCGCGCAAGCTGATAGGCGCCATCTTCGCCGTCGGCTCGCTGGCGTTCTTCGGCATCCTGACCGAAACGGTGATGACCGTGCTGTTCCCCGAACTCATGCGGGAGCTCAACGTCGGCACCGCCACCGTGCAGTGGATCACCACCATATACCTGCTGTCGGTGGCCGTCACCATGCCCATCAGCTCGTATCTCAAACGACGTTTCCCGTTGAAGGCCATCTTCGTGGCCGCGGTCGTTCTCGCCGTAGTCGGATGCGTCATCATGATCTTCGGCCACAGCTTCCCGGTGCTCATCGTGGCCCGCATCATCCAGGGCGTGGGTTCGGGCGTCGCCACGCCGCTGATGATCAACATCATCCTCGAGCAGTCGCCGCGGACGAAGATCGGTCGGCTCATGGGCGTCGGATCCCTCGTCATCACCGTGGCCCCGGCCATCGGACCCACCGTGGGCGGCGCCATCTCCAGCGTGCTGCCATGGCGTGCGATTTTCGTGCTCATCCTGCCGGTGATGGTGGTGTCGCTCATCGTGGGGCTCCTGTGCATCGAGCAGAAGACGCCCACCCAGTTCGCACAGCTCAATCCGCTGCAGTTCCTCGCCATCGTGCTCGGCCTGGCTGGACTGATCATGGCGTTGAACCAGGCCGGAGTGGCCATCAGCGAGGCCGTCAACGGTGCCCCGTTCGCACAGTCGGCGGGCATTGCCGGCGCAAGCCTTGCAATCGGCGTGCTGTCGCTGCTGTTCTTCGGATACTCGTCCAGACGGTCGTTCTCGCCGCTCATCCGACTCGGCATCCTGCGTGACCCGGTGGTGCTGCTGCATCTGCTGGCCTATGCGATACTGCCGGTGGTGGGCATCGGATTCGGCTACGTGATCACCAACCTCGCCCAGCTATCGCTTGGCACCAGCGCCTTCCTCGCCGGCGCGCTCGTATTGCCCGGCGCATTGATCGGCGCGTTCTTCGCGCCCGTAGGCGGCGTGCTCTACGACCGATTCGGCCCCACGCGTCCGATTCTTTCGGCCTTTGCCGTGGCCATCATCGGACCGGTGCTGCTGCTCGTCTTCTCCATGCGCCTGACCCCGGCGACGCTCGCCGGATTCTACTTCATCTTCGGACTTAGCTATGCGCTCGGCTACTCCAACATCATGACCAGTGCCCTGAGCGCCATCCCCGCACAGTTCACTCCGGACGGCAACGCCATCTTCAACACCATGCTGCAGTTCGGTGGAGCCGCCGGCACCACGCTGTTCTCCACCATCCTCACCATCGCCCAGGCCGGTGCCGGCGGGGAAGGCACGCCGGCATTCGCGCACGCCACTGCGGTCGGCGGTGCGTGGACGTTCGCCGCCATGATTCTCATCTGTCTGGCCGCGTTCGTGGCGTTGGCCTTCGCCTTCCGCATCCGCGCACGGCGTCGTTAGCCCGATCACGACGTTGATTATGACGGCCCATCATCCTCGGGGATGATGGGCCGTCATCGTTTTTCCGTCCCACGCATGATATGGCGGGCATCCGTTTTTCCGTAGTTTGGTAACCAGCAGGGCCGTCATGGCCCGGAGACCGAACGAAAGGAAAAAGACGATGGGTCGTCATGCGAATACGGCAGCCAGTACATTCGCCACCGGAGGCATGTCCGGCGTCGCCAGGCACGTGGCACGTTCAGCGGATGCCGCATACGGCATCCCCCTGCCGCCCGGCCGCTTGGGTGCCGCACCGGCATCGGTGGCCATCGAGGCCATCGGACTGACCAAGGACTACGGTGAGGGCGCCACCGCCGTGCATGCGCTGCGCGGCGTCGACGTGAGCTTCCAGCGCGGACGGTTCACCGCGATCATGGGGCCGTCCGGCTCCGGCAAGTCCACGCTCATGCACACGCTCGCCGGCCTCGACTCCGCCACCGCCGGGCATATCCTGTTCGACGGGCGTGACATCACCACGATGAACGACCGCGAGCTCACCCTGCTGCGCCGCCGCCGGATCGGCTTCATCTTCCAAAGCTTCAACCTGCTGCCCATGTTCACGGCCGCACAGAACATCCTCATGCCATTGACCCTCGCCGGGACCAAACCCGACCGTGCATGGCTGCGCACGCTTGTACGCACGCTCGGACTCGAACAACGCATGGACCACCGGCCGAACGAACTGTCCGGCGGCCAGCAGCAGCGCGTGGCCATCGCCCGCGCGCTCATCGCCAAACCAGGCATCGTCTTCGCCGACGAACCCACCGGCAACCTCGACTCCGTCTCCAGCGCCGAGGTGCTGGAATTCCTCAAACGGTCCGTACGCGAACTCGGGCAGACCATCATCATGGTCACCCACGACGCCGTCGCCGCATCCTACGCCGACCGCGCCCTCGTTTTCGCCGACGGCCATATCGTCGCCGACGAGACCCGACCGACCGCCGAACGCATGAACGAACTGCTCATGGAAGAGCGCCGACACTCCACCGCCGACGCCATGACCGTCCGCTGAGCCACGGTACGAGAGGAAAGAGACCACCAATGTTCTCCATCACCATCCGACTGATGCGCCGCAACGCGAAGATGCTCATCCCCGCCGGCATCGCCATCCTCATCGGCACGCTGTTCATCTCCAGCACCTTCCTGTTCGGCAACACGCTCGACCATTCGATGCGACGCCAGATGACCGCCATGTTCGGCGACGCCAACTACGCCGTCGCCGCATCCGACGACGATCCGGCGAATGCGATGCGCACCGTGGCCGACTACCATATCGACCGTCTTGACCGCATCGACGGCGTCGCCGGCGTGCGGCCGAACGTCGGCGCGCAGGTGCAGGCCAGCTTCGGAGGCAAGCATTCCACACTGCCGGTAATCCCCGTCGCCGGCAACAGCCGGCTCATGCCCATCGCCCTCACCAAGGGCGCATGGCCGAAGGCCGACGGCGAGATGGCGCTGCCGGCCGACGCGGCCGACCGGCTCGGGGTGGGGCTCGGCGACGTCATTACCATCGACAACTCCTCCGATTATGCCGGCGCGAACACGGCGCATGTCCTGCGCGAGAAGATCGTCGGTCTCACCAGCGACGACAACGGCGCATTCGCCTCGTACGGGGGAGCGGCGGCCATCAGCGAACGGGACACCGCCATCATGTCCGGCGTTGGCGAGAGCTTCGACGACCTGCCCGCCGGCGTACTGTATCTGCTCGTCGAGCCTCCGCACGGCTCCAGCGAGGAGCAGGTGATATCCCAGGTGCGCAAGGCGCTGCCGTCCGGCATCACCGTCACCGACGTGAACGACTACGCCGACAAGCAGATGAAGCAGCTCAGCGGCAACGGCACCGACATCATCACCACGTTCATGCTCGCTTTCGGCGCGCTCGCCATGTTCGTCGCCGCGCTGGTGATCGCCAACACCTTTCAGGTGCTGGTGGCGCGTCGTCGCCGAACATTGGCGCTGCTGCGCGCCATCGGCGCACGCAAGGGGCAGCTGTACGCCTCCGTGCTCGGCGAGGCCGCGCTGCTGGGACTGATCTCGTCCACGCTCGGCGTGGCCTCCGCGTTGGCACTCATGGGCGGGCTGCACGTCTCCGGACTGCGTTTGCAGGGCATCGAATTCGCGCTCGTCCTCACGCCGCAGGTGTTCTGGGTGCCGCTCGTGTTCGGCGTGGCCGTCACCATGCTCTCCTCCCTCGGAGCCGCACGATCCACCACGGCGGTGTCCCCATTGGAGGCGCTGCGGCCCATCGAACTGGCCGACACCCGCCGCACAGGCCTTGTACGCATGCTCGCCAGCATACTCATGCTCATCCTCGGCGTCGCGGCAATGGCGTTCGCCGTCTGGCAGAACCGGAGGCTCGACCTCCACCAGAGCACGATGATCAGCGGCGACGTCATCCTCCTGCCGCTCATGGCCGGCATGGCCCTGGCGTTCCTCGGCCTGCTGATGTCGGCCATCCGATGGCTGCCGGCGCTCCTGCACGGTGCCGGCTCACTGGTCGGCCATATCGGACCGAGCGCGGCCATCGCCTCGGCGAACATCCGCAGGAATCCCCGACGCATCGCCGCCACCGGAGCCGCCCTGCTCATCGGCGTCACCCTGGTGTCATGCATCGGCACCGGCGCGGCCAGTGCCAAAGCCACCGCCGCGGGAGCGCTCGACTCCCGTTACAGCGTGGACCTGCAGGTCACCGGGCCGAACCTCGACCAGCGCATGGTCAAGAAGATCACCGGTGTCCATGGCGTGGAAGCGGCCGAACCCGTCGCCACCGCCATAGCCCAATGGAAACAGCCCGGCTCCTCCGATAAGGTCACCGTCGAAGCGGTCGGCATTAGCGAACGCCAGCGAACCAAGGTATTCAACGCCACCGAAGCCACGCACCCCATCGGACGCGACACCATCGACATGATGACGACGATGGGCGACAAGACCAACCCCATCTCCAACGGCGGCAAGGTCGACGTCTCCTTCAGCGCCATGAACGCCTCCCACGACTCCGGAAACACCGCCGGAACCACCACGTTGACGGCATACAAATCCGACTTCCGCATCAGCTCCGACTATGCGGGCGTGGCCCTCGTCGACCCCGCGGTGATTAAGGCATCCGGCGTGCCCGTCACCACGCAGATCTGGGTGAAATCCGATGGCACCACCACGCCGGCCGACCTGTTCGCCGCAGTCCAGGACGCAGTCAGCGACGAACCCGGCGTACAGGTCACCGGCTCCATCGCCGAACGCATGCAATGGAACCAGGAGATCGACATGGTCATGGCGGTGCTCTTTGCCCTGCTTGCCGTCGCTGTGCTCATCGCCCTCGTCGGTGTGGCCAACACGCTGTCGTTGTCGGTGATCGAACGCACCCGCGAATCGGCCACCCTGCGGGCCATCGGCATGACCCGCGGCCAGCTGCGCCGTTCGCTTGCCGTCGAAGCGCTGCTCATCTCGCTCGGCAGCGGCGTCGTCGGTCTCGTCGTCGGCACGATATTCGGCTGGCTCGGCTCGAACGTGGCGCTCTCCTCGATCGGCACCGTGCGATACCCGGTCGACTGGCGCATGTACGCGGTCATCCTGCTGGTCGCGGCATTGGCGGCACTCATCGCCAGCGTTGCGCCCGCCCGCCGGGCGGTACGCACCGCGCCCGTGGAGGCGCTGGCCGAGGCCTAGCCCGCCGCTTTCAGGGAGAACATCGATGAACCACCAAGGTTTCTCCCAGACGGAAAACCTATAACGGAACACAACAGATAAGAGAAGAATCGCATTCCCCAGTGATGCCCGCACGACACGTCTCCGGACGTGAAACGGCGGGCATCGTCCATTCCGGAGTGGATGGTGGGTGCCCGAACCGCTCTGATTCGACTCGTCGACGGCGGCAGGCGAAACTACACCAGATGGTTCTCGTAGGCGAACACCACCGCCTGCACGCGGTCACGCGCGTTGATCTTCGCGAGAATATGCGCCACATGCGTCTTCACCGTCGGCAGACTCACGAACAGCTTGTCGGCGATCTCCTGATTACTCAGCCCATGCGCGATCTCGACCAGCACCTCGCGCTCGCGGTCGGTGAGCAGTTCGAGCTCGGGGTCGGTGTAGTCCGCCGGGGGAGCGGACCGTTGCGCGATGCGGCCGTCGCTCATCTTCTCGATGAGGCGTTTGGTGGCCGAGGGCGCGATGATGGCGTTGCCCTGATATACCGTGCGGATGGCGTCGAGCAGCGCCTCCGGCTCGGTGTCCTTGAGCAGGAACCCGGAGGCTCCTGCATTGATGGCGGCCATCACGTATTCGTCCAGGTCGAAGGTCGTCAGGATGATGACCTTCGTCGTGTGCGCCTCCTCGGTGTCGGCACCGTCCTGCGACGACGCGGTGATGAGTCGCGTGGCCTCGATGCCGTCCATGCCGGGCATGCGCACGTCCATGAGCACCACATCCGGATGCAGCCGTTCGACCGTAGCCACCGCCTCGGCGCCGTCGCCCGCCTGGCCGACCACGGCGAGGTCGGGCTGCGAGCCGATGACCATGGCGAATCCGGCGCGGACCAGCTCCTGGTCGTCCGCGATGACCACGCGAATGCAATGCTGCGACATGTCCGTCATGAATCCTTCCCTTCCTTGCCGTTCACTGGGATCGGCCGGTGTCGTCCGATACGGCGCCGCCCGTTGGTCCTCCGGCCTTCCACTGTAGCTGCTCGTCCAAAGGACTTGCGGGAGCCAGCCTCATTCCCTCACGTTGCGCGTCGTCGCTGAATCCGGTTTCGCGCAGCACGCCGAGCAACTGTCTCATGCGCTTCAGCGCAGCACGGCCTTCCTTGGCAATGCCGGCGAACGCGTCGGATATCATCTGTGTGTCGGTATCATTCGAATCAAGCAGCCGCAGTCCCGCGTCGGCCTTGCCCATGACTCCGAGCAAGGTGTCGGAAACGTCCGCCCGGATGTTCGCGCCGATGCGGTCGCGTTCCATGTTCGCCGCGAGGATTCTCTGCTTGGCCTCCTCGTCACGCAGCGCCTCCTCGCGCGCCTGCAGCACCAGCATGTTCGCGCCTCGGGCCCGCGACCACATGCCCGCCGCCATCACGCCAAACAGCGTTATACACGCGGCGAACGTGCAGGTCAGCAGCACGGGCAGCGCCCCGATGGACTTCGTCGTTCCGGTGTCCCCCATGATTGCGGGAATGCTGCCGATCAGTGTTGTCATGGACATGCCGAGGTAGTTCTGCGCGGTGAAGTTGACGGCGAACGTGAGCGAGCCGAGCGCGATCGTGGGGATGACCCATCGTTTCGCGGTTCTCGGCCCGTACAGCGTCACCGAATACACGGAATACACCGACACCAATGGCGCCAGGGTGTTCCACGGCAATGCCAGCAGTTCGAGGATCGTGACCGCGGCGAACACCGCGGCGCTGGCCTGCGGGAACCGTCGTCGCCATACCAGCGGCAGCAGCGTCAGCATGTTGGAGAGGTTTCGCACCGCGGCATATCCCGACGTCATGCCGTTCGCCGCCGAGACGTAGTACATCATGAACAGTGCCACGGCGACAAGCAGGTCCATCAGCAGGTAATGGCGTTCGGTCCATTCGGATACTTTCTCGATGATGTTGAAGTCGTCGGTCTCCGGTGCCTTGCCTGCGTGTCGGTCTTCTCGGTCATTTCGTATGGTATTGACCATCGTATGAATATGGTCGATTACGGCCTGTTTGAAGCCACTGGCTACGCGCGTCGATATCCGCCCGGCAGTGCCGCTGCGTTCGCCGTTCGCAACGGATGCCGTAAGCGGGGATTCACCGCATCCGCCGGCGGTCGAATCGACCGGATCGCGCATATCGGGGGAGGAGGCGTAGGGAATGAACGCCGTCACCTCGAATCCTCCTCCGATTCGGGGTCCGGCGGTGCCGGAGCCTCCCAGCGAGGTCAGCCGTTCCCTCATGCCGATGAGCCCATAGCCCTGCGTATGACCGTCGGCCATCGACGCGGCGCCCCTGCCGTCGTCGAGAATGCGCAGCCGCAGTCCATCCTCGTCCCATTGCTCCTCGATGTCCGCGTGCACGTCCGACCCGGCGTACTTGCGGATGTTCGTCAACGATTCCTGCATTATACGATAGACGACGATCTGCGCCGGGGCGCCAAGCTTGTCGGGGAGGGGATTGCCGAGCACTTTGCGTTCCAGACGCAGGTCTGAGTCGGCGTTCCTCGCTTGGGCGACCAGCCCGTCGATGTTGGCATAGCTCGGATGGTCGTCGTCCTCCGATTCGTCGTGATGCGTGGGTGATTCCTTCATGGCGTCGGTCCCGTCGTCATGGTGCCCGCCGAAGATGCCGAGCAGACGCTGCATGTCGGCGAGCGCCTTCGCGCTTTCGTCGCGGATGGTCGTCATCGTCGATTTGGCGAGTTCTCGGTCGTTGGCGCCGGCGAACCGTCCGCCGTCCGCCTGCACGATGATGATGGACAGCGTGTGCGCCACCACGTCATGCATGTCGCGGGCGATGCGTGCGCGTTCGGCGAGCGCCGCGATGTGGGACTCCTCCTCGCGTCGGGCCTCCAATGCCGCGTTGCGTTCCTGCATCCATCGTGCGGTGGCGAGTCGCGCCCGCTGCCAGTACGCCATGATGATGACCGCGATGACCGGAATCAGTATCATGCCCAGCATGATGGCGGCGTTGGTGCGTAGGGCGGGGTCGCATGATCCGAGGTCCATCGTGCCCGCCGGCGTAAGGCACTCATACGGTGCCGTCTGATAGCGTTCGGTTCCGGTCATGGTCAGCGGACCAAAGGCAATCACCTCGGTGTTGACGCCCGTCGTCAGGAAGGCCATGCCCACCGCGATGATGATGAACGGTCGTGCGGTCTCGCGTCGGCCGTATGCAATCACGGCATACAACTGCATCAGTGCGAAACAGTCGGTGACCACCAGCGCCGGACCGAACACGAGCTGGATGATGCACAACGTCACGAACAGTACGGCCGAGGCGTGCGGTGCCTTACGCCGGAAGGCCAGCGGCAGGGCGTATATCCACGTCCATGCTGTAAGCGCCCTGTCCGACGTGGGGAACAGCAGCCCGTCCTGCAGCCCCCAAAGATCGTTCGACGAGGTGGTCAGGCTGAGCAGGGCGGTCAATGCCAACGCCAGTATGACGTCCGATATGAGACGACGGTCGATGAATCGTCGGACGGTGTTCGCGACGTTTCGGAAAGCAATCACACCCATAGACTAATCGTTCGTCGGTCGTGTGCAATCCTCCCGGAGGATGATGATTCTCCTCGGATGATGATTTCGACATACTTCGGTGCGACAATGATGGCGTTCGATGACGTTACGAACAAGGAGCGAACATCATGCCATTGCTGGGGAAATACTATGTGCCGGGCCTGTATGTGGAGGACCATGCCATCGCCGTGCCGACTGATTGGAACGGCGCGAATCCCGCCGATGTCATGCGTTCGGGGCTGCCGAAGTCGTCGAAGGACGTCGACGACGGATTTCCTCCCACATTGAGCCTGTTCTACCGGGTGCTGTGCGCGCCCGATCATGTGCATGACGACCTGCCGCTGCTGGTCTTCCTGCAGGGCGGTCCCGGCGGGCAGTGCCCGCGGCCGCTTGGGCCGGACGATGACGGATGGATTGCCGAAGCCATCAAACACTTCCGCGTGGTCCTGCCCGACCAGCGCGGCACCGGCCGATCCTCGCGTATCGACGCACAGGTCATTTCGGGCATGGGCGCGCGCCGGGCCGCCGACTATCTGAAGCTGTTCCTCGCCGACTCCATCGTCCGGGACTTCGAATATCTGAGGCTCAAGGAGTTCGACGGCGCGCGCTGGGTGAGCCTCGGCCAAAGCTACGGCGGCTTCCTTACGCTCACGTATCTGTCGCTGTATCCGCATGGATTGGCCGCGTCGTTCACCACGGGCGGCATTCCGCATGTGCCGGCGGATGCCGCCGAGGTGTATGCGCACACGTTCCCGCGCATGGCCATGAAGACCCGGCAGTATTATGAGCGTTACCCGCAGGATGCGCGCCGTGTGGCCGCCATCGCCGACCGTCTGGCGCAGGGCGATGTCACCCTGCCGAACGGTGACCCGTTCTCCGTGCGTCGTCTGCAGATGCTGGGCAGCGACTTCGGCATGAAGCCGAGCTTCGAGCGGTTGCACTGGCTCGTCGACCAGGCGTTCACCGGGGGAGACGGGGCGATTCTGCCCGAGGACGACGAATCGGGCGTGACCCACGCCGACCATGCGTTTGGCCAGGCGCCGGCGGCCCTTTCCACGGGCTTCCTCATGAACGTGCTGGCGCGTACGGCATCGTACGAGCGGCCGCTGTACTGGCCGTTGCAGGAGTTCATCTACGCGGACGGCGAGATGGAGCGGCCGATTCGATGGGCTGCACAGCATGAGCTGGAACGCCATCCCGAATTCGCGACGACCGCGCGGCCGCTCATGTTCACCGGCGAGGCCGTGTTCCCGTGGATGTTCGACGAGGACAGTTCCCTCAGACCATTCAAACCGGCGGTGGAGCTGCTCATGGAGGACACGCGTTTCGGTCGCATCTACGACGCCGACCGGCTGGCCCGTAACGACGTGCCGTTGCAGGCGGCCGTCTACCACGACGACATGTACGTGGATTCGGGAATGCAGCTCGACACGCTCTCCCGTGTCGGGAACTCCCACGCATGGGTGACCAACGAGTTCGAGCACGACGGCGTGCATCACGGTACGCGCGTGTTCCGGCGGCTTTACGAGGAGGCCCTGAACCGCGGCGACCTCGCCGACCTGCAATAGCTCCTCCGCTGTCTTCCCCTTGAGGGGATGGCGACCGACGGCCGGCTGGATGGGATGATGCCCGTTTCCATGACCGTAAACAAAGAAATCGCCTGAGACTCCATGATCTGGAATCCCAGGCGATTTCGCTATCGTCATGCGGTGAGCCTGAACCTCAGGCCACGAGCGTCATCACTTGATGATGACGTCCTCCGGCTTGATGTCGGAGGTGAAGCTCGGGGCGAGCTCGGACTGGTAGGCCTTCTCGAAGAAGCCCTGCTCGGTGAGGGTCTTGATCTCCTTGTTGGTCCAGTCGAGCAGGCTCTTGTTGCCCTTCTTCACGGCCGGGGAGATGGTGGATTCCTCGCCGAGGGTCTTGATGCCCACGGTGTAGCCCTTGTTGTCCTTGGCCCACGCGTACAGGTAGGTGTTGTCGTCGGCGAGCGCGTCGGCGCGGCCGTCCTTGAACGCCTGGAACTGCTGGGTCTTGGAATCGAACTTCTGCAGGTTCACGTCGGGGTAGTTCTGGGTGAAGAACGTCTCGGCGGTGGTGCCCTTGGTCACGGCCAGGGTCTTGCCCTTGAGCTGGTCGGCGCTGGTGATCTTGGCCTTGTCGGGGGAGACCACGCCGATGGAGACCTTCATGTACGGGCTGGCGAAGTCGACGACCTGCTTGCGCTCGTCGGTCACGGTGAAGTTGGCGAGCACGAGGTCGACCTTGTCGGACTTGAGGGCGTCCACGCGACCGTCGGCGTTCACCTGAACCCAGTCGACCTTCACGCCGAGGTCCTTGGCCACCTGGTTGCCGAGGGCGACGTCGTAGCCGGCGCGGGTGCCGTCGTTCTTCACGTAGCCGTAGGGCGGCAGGTCGCCGAAGGTGGCGATGCGGATGGTGCCGGCCTTCTTGATCTGCTCGACGGTCTGGCCCTGCTGGGAGGAAGCCGCGCCATCGGAGCTGCTGGAACCGCCGCAGGCGGCGAGCGAGATCATGGTGACGCCAGCCAGCACACCGGCGATGACCTTCTTGAGTGTATTCATCGTTACTGTCCTCTCTATGTGATGAATCCCTTTAGAAAACTTGAAAAATCCGAAAGGCTGACGCCTCCGCCTACTCCTCGTCGCTGATCGGCGCCATGCTCTCAAGGAACGCCTTGGCGCGGTCGGTTTCGGGGTTGGCGAAGAAATCGTGGCCCGACTGCCTTTCGAGGATGACGCCGTTTTCGAGGAAGAGCACGGTGTCGGCCACGCGACGGGCGAACTCCATCTCATGCGTCACCACGATCATGGTCATGTGGTGTTCGGCCAGGCCGAGCATGAGCTCGAGCACCTCGCGCACCATCTCCGGGTCGAGCGAGGCGGTCACCTCGTCGAACAGCATGAGTTCGGGGTTCATGGTCAGCGCGCGCACGATGGCGATGCGCTGCTTCTGGCCGCCGGAGAGCTCGCGCGGATACGCGTTCTTGTATTCGCTCAGCTGCACGTCGGCGAGGAGCTTGTCCATCTGCTGCTCGACCTCGGCCTTCGGGCGCTTCTGCACCTTGGTGGGGCCGAGCAGGATGTTCTGCGCCACGGTGAGGTTCGGGAACAGGTCGTAGCTCTGGAACACCATGCCGATTTCGGTGCGCAGCTTGCGCCAGGTCTTCTCGCTGCCATCGATGGGCTTGCCCTTGAACGAGATGGTGCCGCCCTGGATGGTCTCCAGGCCGTTGAGGCAGCGGATGAGCGTGGACTTGCCCGATCCGGAGGGTCCGAGCAGCACGAACACCTTGCCGCGCGGTACGTCGAAGCTGATGTCCTTGAGGACCTCGTGGTCGCCGTACGCCTTCTTGAGATGCTGCACGGACAGCAGGATCTCGTCGTTGTTCGAATCAGCCATTGTTACGCTCCTTGGCACGCTTCTCCAGGGCCCGGGCGATCATCGCCAGGGGCCAGCACACGATGAAATACAGCAGGAACACGAATCCGTACACCCAGAACGCGGAATCCGGGTGGGCCATGCGGTTCGCCTCCATGATCTGCTGACCGACGGTGACGACGTCGATCACGCTGATGAGCAGCAGCAGCGAGGTGGTCATGATCACACGCGCCGCCAGGTTGATGGTCGCCGGCACCATGAGGTTCACCGACTGGGGGAGCCTCACGTACCACAGCAGCTGCAGGCCGTTCATGCCCAGTGCCTTGCCGGCGTCGACCTGATGCTCGGGCACGGAGATGAGCGCACCGCGCACGACGTCGCTGATCTCGGCGGCGACCCACAGGCCGAATGCCACCACGGCGATGGTCTCGCCGTCCACCTGTACGCCCATCTCACGAGGCAGGATGTAGTAGAAGAGGAACAGGATGACCAGCGTCGGGATGATGCGGAAGAACTCAAGATACAGGCGCAGCACGGCGCGCAGCACCGGATTGTGCATGATGCGCAGCGCGCCGAGCACGACGCCCAGCGGAATGCCGAAGACCAGCGCCAGTCCGGCCACGCTTACCGACGTCCACAGGCCGCCGAGCAGGCGGGTGAGGTTGTCGCCCGTGAACAGAATCGTCCAGCCGGAGTCGGCGGCCAGCACGGTCGTTGCGGAATCAATCGCCGAAAGTACCACGACGGACCCTCCTTTCGAGCAGCGTCAGCACGACGGACAGCGGGATGAGGATGATGGCGTAGGCGACGACCAGCATGAGCAGGTACTCGTCGGTGCGGTAGTACATGCCGATGAGGTCGCGGGCCGTGTTGGTCAGCTCCGGCACGGCGATGACGGTGAACACCGACGTCTCCTTGACCAGGAAGATCGCGTTGGCGGCCACGGCCGGCACGCTGCGCGTCAGTCCTTGGGGAAGCGTCACGTGGCGCACCATCTGCAGCGGGGAGAGGCCCAGCGCCTTGGCGGATTCCACCTGGATGGTCGGGATGCCGCTGAATCCTCCGCGGAACGCGCCGGACATGTAGGCTGCGCCGAGCAGCGAGATGCCGATGATGGCGCATGCCTGGGCGCTGAGCTTCAGTCCGATCGACGGGAAGCCGTAGTACAGGAAGAACAGCTGAATCAGCAACGGGGTATTGCGGAGCAGCTCCTCGAACGTGGCGCAGATCTGGGAGAGGACCGGCACCTTGTATTCACGCAGCAGCGCGATGACCAGTCCCAGGATGGTCGCCAGCACGACGCCGATGGCCGAAAGCTCAAGCGTCAGTACGAAGGCCTTGCGGAACAGGGGGAGGGCCTGTTGGATGACTTGCCAGCTCATCGTGCAGCCTCCTCCGATCCGTGAATTCTTATCTCTATCTCTTTGCTTTGCATGAGTCTTTTTCTCTTGAAAAACGTCTGTGAATACCATACGGGTTTTTCGACCGCCCGAAGAACGCCATCGGCCGCGGAGCCGTCCGGTGGCGGTTGCGGGAGAATGACGTCAGACGTTTGACGGACGACGTCGAAGCGTCGTCATCTGTCTATGGAAACGTTGCGGTCATTGGTGTTTTGACGGGGCATGCGCCGGTCGTCAAAGCGTCGAGCCCATGAAGGGACCTCCCATGGTTATGAACATCGTTTATGACGTGCTATCAGCAAATCAATAACCACCATAACAAAACTTTGGTGTGTCGTGATTGCGTCGCCGGAATTTCGTTATAGGAAACATGATTACCTCCTATAAACGGCATTTATAAGGACCCGTCGTCGCGTCCGATGCGCGGCAGGACGCCATGCCCGCCGATGTCCCCCGAACCCTTAGACTGGGAGACATGTCTTTAACTATTGGAATCGTCGGTCTGCCGAACGTCGGCAAGTCCACCATGTTCAACGCGCTGACCCGCAACAACGTGCTTGCGGAGAACTACCCGTTCGCCACCATCGAGCCGAACACCGGCATCGTGCCGCTGCCCGACAAACGCCTGCCCGTGCTCGCCGAGCTCGTGCACACCGAGAAGATCGTGCCCGCCACCGTGACCTTCGTCGACATCGCCGGCATCGTCAAGGGCGCCTCCGAGGGCGAGGGCCTGGGCAACAAGTTCCTGGCGAACATCCGCGAGGCCGACGCCATCTGCGAGGTCGTGCGCGCCTTCGAGGACGACGACATCGTGCACGTCAACGGCAAAATCGACCCCGCCGACGACATCGACACCATCAACACCGAGCTCATCCTCGCCGACATGCAGACCATCGAGAACGCACTGCCGAAACTCGAGAAGGACCTGCGCGGCAAGAAGATTGAGCCCGCGTACTTCGAGGCCGTCAAGAAGGCCAAGGAGATTCTCGAGGCCGGCGAGACCATCGACCACGCCGCCGCCGCGGGCAAGATCGACAAGGCCGATGTCTACGACCTGCACCTGCTCACCGCCAAGCCGTTCATCTACGTGTTCAACGTGGACGACGACGAGCTGCAGAACGACGACCTGAAGAAGAAGCTCGCCGACTCCGTGGCCCCCGCCCCGGCCGTGTTCCTCAACGCCCAGTTCGAGGCCGACCTCACCGAACTCGACGAGGCGGACGCCCGCGAGATGCTCGAGGACGCGGGACTGACCGAATCCGGCCTCGACCAGCTGGCCCGCGTCGGCTTCGACATCCTCGGCCTGTCCACCTTCCTCACCGCCGGCGAGAAGGAGGTGCGCGCCTGGCAGATCCACAAGGGCTACACCGCTCCGCAGGCCGCCGGCGTCATCCACACCGACTTCGAGAAGGGCTTCATCAAGGCCGACATCGTCTCCTACGACGACTTCGTGGCCGCCGAAGGCTCCATGACGAAGATCAAGGAGGAAGGTAAGCTCCGCCAGGAGGGCCGCGACTACGTCATGCAGGACGGCGACATCGTCGAGTTCAAGTTCAACGTCTCGAAATAGTGGAAATAGTGGATTCTCCGCCCCCGCGAGGAGCAGCGGAGGGGCGTAACCGAAATCATGCCAAGTGGGGCTCCGTTCCGATGATTGTCCGGAACGGAACCCCACTCGCAAAAAACGTGAAAACCTCAGTGATTCGGCAGTATCTCGCCCATGGAAAACAACGCAGCCTCGCCGCCGAGGCTTACACGGCCGTCACCGACCGATGCGTGGATGATTCCTCCGCGTTCGGACGCCTGACAGGCCACCAGATTCGACTTGCCGAAACGACGGCTCCAATAGGGGAGGATATGGCAGTGGCCCGAGCCGCAGACCGGGTCCTCGACTATGCCGAGCTTCGGCGCGAACGAACGGGAGACGCAGTCGAAGCCCGTTCCCGCTTCGCCGGCCGCCGTGACATTGACCAGCAGTCCATCCAGCTTTGCCATCAACGTCATATCCGGTGTCAGACCGCGCACGGTCCTTTCGCCGTCCATCACGCACAGCAGGTCACGGCCCAGCCATGCCTCGACGGGCCTCGCACCCAGCGCCTGTTCCATCGCATCGGTGACGGGAACCGACGTAAGGTCATAGGCGGGAAAATCCATGACAAAGATCTCTCGGCCCGACTCGTCTCGTCGTCGTACCACGGATAATTCGCCGCTCATCGTATGAAAGTGCACCTCGTCGGCTTTCGGCTCCACGAAATGCAGCACCACATAGGCGGATGCAAGGGTGGCATGGCCGCACAAATCGATTTCGCCACCCGGTGTGAACCATCGCAGATGGTAACCCTCAGGCTCGCGCACGATGAATGCGGTCTCCGAAAGCCGGTTCTCCATCGCAATGTCCGCCATCAATTCGTCGGACGGCCAGGAGGGCGGCAGACACACCGCGGCCGGATTCCCCCTGAAAACCCTGTCGGTGAACGCATCGACCACATACTGTTGCATAACGTCATTGTAACCGCGTTGGTGAGCGATAACCGTCGGTGGATCGACGGAGACCGTTCCGGTATGGGCCCCGTCCCGCACGATCCTCGGAATAGAACCCCATGCAGGAAACACCGATTGAATAATCGGCATGATGTTCCTCCCGCAGAAGGCTCATACGACTTTGCCGACGATTTGTGACCGATTGCGCTCAAACGTTTTGTGAGCGGTAACCATTGGCGGTACGCTATATCAGTCCCGAATACGAATACTTCCCATATGAGAGGAAAGAGAGCCTCCATGAAGAAGAGCCTGCTGTCCATCGCCGCCGGAGCCTTCGTGCTCGGCGCCGCCGAATTCGTGATGATGGGCATCCTGCCCCAGGCCGCCTCGGCCACACACGTCTCCATCCCCACGGCCGGCCACTTCATCTCCGCATACGCGATCGGCGTATGCGTCGGCGTGACCATGCTCGTCTTCGGCCGCAAGACCAGTCCCAAGCATCTGGTGATCCTGTTCATGGCGCTCGCCCTCATCGGCAACGCCATGAGCGCGGCCGCGCCGAACGCCATCGTTCTCGTCATCGCCCGTTTCATCGCAGGCCTGCCGCATGGCGCGTTCTTCGGCACCGGCACAGTCATAGCGAAGGCGCTCGCCGACAAGGGGCATGAGGGCAAGGCCGTGTCCGTTATGGTCACCGGCCAGACCATCGCCAACATGTTCGGCGTGCCCGCCGGGACCCTGCTCGCCGAATACCTAGACTGGCGTCTTGCCTTCGTGATCTTGGCGCTTGGCTCGGCACTCACCATCGTGCTCACGCTGGCTTGGATGCCGCTCATCCCCGCCGTGCCGGACGCCGGCCTCGCCGGGCAGTTCCGCTTCCTCGCCAAGCCCGGTCCGTGGCTGGTGCTCGGAGCCGTGTTCGTCGGCAACTCCGGCGTGTTCTGCTGGTGGAGCTACGTCTCTCCATGGCTGCAGAAGACCGGCGGCTACGATTCGCAGTTCGTGCCATTGCTCATGATGCTCGCCGGATTCGGCATGGTCGTCGGCGGTCTCGCCGGCTCGCATCTGGCCGACCGGTGGCTTCACGCCGCGACGGCTTCCGCAGGGCAGGCCATCTCCGCCATAGGCCTGCTTATGGTGTTCCTCGTTCCGGGGAACCTCGTCACCTGTGCCATCCTCACGTTCTGGATCGCGTTCGGGCTGTTCTTCATCAACGGTCCGCAGATGCTGCTCATGGCCGACGCCGGCAAGGGCGGCGGCGAGCTCATCGGCGGCGCCGCCGTGCAGATCGGCTTCAACGGCGGCAACGCCGTGGGCTCACTGGTCGGCGGCATGGCGTTGAACGCCTCCGGCATGAACTACCACGTCACCGGACTGGCGGGTCTACCGTTCACCGTGGTCGCGGTGCTGCTGCTCGCCACATTCGCTCTGCGCTACGAACGCAAGGAAGCGCGCTGATTTACCTTGGCTGATTCGTTCTTCCCGTTTCCATGCCTTGATAGCTGACGTCTCGTAGAGCCGAGGCCACGCGACGGATGTCATCCGGCGTGGTGCGGCAGCATCCGCCGATGATCGTGGCTCCCTCGGCAAACCATTCCGAAGCGAGCCGGGCGATATCCAGACCTCCGGGATTCGGTGTCCACGTCTTGGTTCCGGGATGGTAGACATCGCCGTTGTTCGGATAGGCGATAATCGGCTTCGATGTTGCGCGACGAATGATGTGGACAGCAGGGGAGACCGTCTCCGGCGGCACGCAGTTGACGCCAATCGCCGCAATCTGCGGATTGCCGTCAAGCTCGGCCACGGCCTTCTTGAGTGGCGTTCCATCGCACAGATGCCCCGCATCCTGCAGACTGAACGACACCCATGCCTGTGTTCCCGCGAATTCATCGTTCAATAATCCGACCAAAGCCCGCACCTCGCCGATATTCGGCATCGTCTCGAACGCGAACAGATCCACGCCGGCATCGGCAAGCGCCTGCATACGCGGACGATGGAAATCGCGATACTCCGCGTCGGACAGCGCATAGTCTCCCGTGTATTCGCTGCCATCCGCCAGAAACGCGCCATACGGCCCCACGCTGCCGGCGACGACAAGCGGACGGTCGGCGGTCTCGTCGTCCGTGTGCGCCCTGCGATACTCCTCCCGAGCGGCGATGGCCTCCTCCGCGGCGACGGCGATCAGACGTCTGGACTGCTTTCCCGATAATCCCAGCTTCTCAAACGCCGGAACATTCGCCTGATACGAATCGGTGATGGCGATGTTCGCTCCCGCCTCGAAATAGGCCCGATGCACGTCACGGATGATTCGCGGACTGTCGACGAGTGCCGTCGCGGACCATAACGCACTCGCCGTGTCCACGCCCTGCCGCTCCAGTTCCGTCGCCATCGACCCGTCCACGATAAGCGGCGACTGTCGCCGCAAAGCCCCGTCAAAAACATCATCCATAGGCAATATGGTAGACACTGGGGAATGTCCGTTTCGTCGTCGATTGCTACATTGGATGTTGAATTTGGGTGGATGGCGGGGCAAGCGTGCCATTGCCATAAGAGAACATGAACGAAGGAGCGAACCCATGCGGCGACCGATCATGAAGAACGAGGCGTTCCTACGCAGGGCATCCGAGCCGGCCACGCAGGACGACCTGCCGGTGGGCGACGATCTGAGGGACACGCTTGAGGCCCATGCGCACGAATGCGTCGGCATGGCGGCGAACATGATCGGCGTTTCCAGACGTGTCATCGTGTTCGCCGACGAACTGATCGGACGCAACATGGTCATGTTCAATCCCGAGATCGTCGACAAGGCAGAACCGTATGCGGCGAGCGAGGGATGCCTGTCGCTGACGGGGGAGAGGAACACCACACGCTACCGCCGCATCACCGTCACCTACCGCGACCGTCGCTGGCGTGAACGCACCGCACGGTTCGAGGACTTCACCGCTCAGATCATCCAGCACGAGGTCGACCACTGCAACGGCGTCATCATCTGACGGCGTTCGACACATATCGACCGGCAAGAACGTCAATCATCGCAGGAGGTCAATGCATATGACAGACGATACCGTACGAGAAAACTCCTCCTATCAATTGCCCGAGGGGTTCGAGCATTGCTCGAAGCTCAGGCCCGTCGTCGAGGCGAAGACCGCGCTCGACAGGGTGAAGGCCATCGTCGACATCCTCTATTCGCCCGGCGGCTGCCCGTGGGACGGCAAGCAGACCAATCGCACGCTGCTCAAGCATCTGCTTGAGGAGACCTACGAATACATCGACGCCGTGGAGACCGACGACCGTGACAACATGCGCGAGGAGCTCGGCGATGTGCTGCTCCAATCCATATTCCAGGCGCGCGTATGCGAAGCCGACCCCGACGATCCGTTCGACATCGACGAGGTCGCCGACCGGCTGGTGAACAAGCTCATCACCCGTCATCCTCACGTGTTCGTGCCTGACGACGACGCTGCAGCACCGTCTTCCGGCTCCGAATCCCCGGAGGATACGCTTGCCCTGTGGGAAAAGGTCAAGCAGAAGGAGAAGCATCGCAAGTCCGTGCTCGAGGGCATCTCGCACACGCAGGGTGCGTTCCTGCGCGCCGCGAAGGTCGTCTCCCGCGTCTCCAAGTCACCGCATGCCGAAGAACTGTTCGGTGCCTTCGGCGGAATCGACGATGCCGATTCCATGGCGGAGTCCCGACCCGACGCCTTCGCCGACGAGATACTCGCCGTCATCCGTCGGGCCCAGGCCGACGGAGTGGATGTGGAGGCCGCTCTGCGCAACCGTCTGCGCGATGTCGAAACGGATATCGCACGGCGCGAGGGGACCATCGCCGGACGCGAGGCCCAGACCGACTCATCCGAAAGCTGATTTCCGCATCGAAGGGCAACGAGGGCAACGGGGAAGGACCGGCATGGGCAACATCGTCGATTACGTGCGCAACGAGTTTCGCGACTTCGCAGAACTGGAGTTCAACGAGGTCGATTCATTGGTGTTTTCGGAACTGGCCTACATGCATGCGCCGCAAGTCGTGCCCCGATACGGCCGCGCCAGATCCGTGGACACCGTGCCGATCACGATGCTGCTGCGGGCCGAGGACTACCCCCGCATGTTCGATACGGGGTCCGAGCGGCTCAACGCATCGCGGGCCGACCTGCTGCGCGCGATCTGCGAGTCCCCGCGATTCCGCGGGCTGCGGGTGGGGGAATATGTCGAACGATATGACGTCGGCGAGGAGATGCAGTTCGCGGCCATGACCTTCGACCTCGGCGACTGCGCGGGAATCGGAAGGGCCCGGCCCGCCAGGAGCCCCAAAGGCTCCGCCGTCGGCGACGCCGTGATGAACGGACTGCTGTACGTGGCCTTCCGCGGCACCGATGGCACGCTTGTCGGGTGGAAGGAGGACTTCAACATGGCGTTCCGGTGCCCGGTGCCGGCGCAGCGGAACGCCATGGCCTATCTCGAATCCATCATCGACCGGTCCGCGGGCTTCCCCGGCGGTCATGCTCCGGCTGTGATGGTCGGCGGACATTCCAAGGGCGGCAACATGGCGGTGTATGCCGCCACCGGCATCGTGCAATCCGATCTTGACGGTATAGGGGAGCGGGCGCGTCGCCTTGGCCTGGTGCCGTCGCCATCGGCCCCCGTCACCGGTCGGTCCGAACGAATCGGCGCGGTGTTCTCCCATGACGGTCCGGGACTGCCCCAATCGACGGCCGACACGGCGGCATTCCATGCCATCGCCGGACGCATACACAAGACCGTGCCGGAATCCTCGATCATCGGAATGCTGCTGCATACGGTGAATGACTATACCGTGGTCATATCGGACGAGACCGGCATCATGCAGCATATGGGGCTCAGCTGGCAGGTGGCCGAAGGCGCCCGCTCCGGCGAATCCGGCGGGTTCCGCACGGCCGAAACCATCGGCGACCCCGCCGCCTATATCGGCAGGGTCGTGGACGCATGGCTGGAGGCCGTGCCTCCCGAACGCCGCCGCAAGGTCATCGACGAAACCTACCAGATCTTCGCCGCCGCCGGATACGACCGGTTTTCCGAGCTGGCCGCGAACTGGTCCACGGCGCTGCCGAAGATTCTCGACGCGGCGCGCGGTACCGACCGCGAGACCCGCACCCTGCTGTTCGACGTGTTGAAGACACTGTCGGCAAGTGCCGTCAGATCGCTTGGCGCATAGCCGCATCCACCGCGCGGTTCATGACCGCCGGACGATTGCGAAGGCAAGTCACAGATACGTGCTCCATCCGAGCTTGGCCGCCAGGATGACGCCGGCGAGCACCGCCGCCGCGCGCATGATTCTGGCGGGGATGCGGCGAGTGATGGGCGGCGCGATGTAGCTGCCGAGGAAGCATCCGGCGCACAGGGCGACGGCGAACGGCCAGTTGACGGATCCTCGCACGATGAACATGATGGCCGCGGTGATGTTCGCGCCGAATCCGATGACGGTCTTCAGCGCGTTGATCTCATGGAACTTGCCGATATGGCCGAGGTCGAGGATGGCGAGCGCGAACGTGCCGGCGCCCGCGCCGAAGTAGCCGCTGTAGATGCCGACGAAGCTCACGCCCAGCCACATCCACCACGGGTCCTTGCGCACGTCGTCCTTCGGTTTGGCCAGTTCGCGTTCCACGGCCTCACGCGCCTGCGCCGAATCCGGACCCAGCGCCTTGCCGACGGAGTCTCGGGCGTGGGCACGTTCTTTCGGGTTGAACGCGATGATGAGCGCGCTGAACAGGATGAGTGGCGGCACCAGATATTCGAACACGGCCGGGGGGAGTTCCAGCAGCAGCAGACCGCCGACGATACCGCCGACCACGCCTATGGTCGCATAGATGATGACGCGCGTGCGATGTCCGGTCAGCTCCTTGCGGGCGGAAAGGCATCCGCCCACGCCGGTGCCGACCACGCCCACGGTGTTCGTGGTGTTCGCCAATACCGGCGGCACGCCGATGGCCAGCAAGGCGGGATAGGAGACCAGCGACGAGGCGCCGACCGCGTAGCCGACGAACCCGGCGCCGATGCCGGCGAGCAGTACGAGCAGCAAAGTGACTACCGAGATTCCGGCAATGGTCATGGTCTTCCTCACATCATGTCGTCATCGAAAACGAATTGAACAACAAGCGAGCATAGCCATTCGCCACCGGTCGGTCGAACGTCTGACCGTAACGTGGACCGTTGCCGTATGTTTCATACGATTGCTTGTGTCCTCTATCATCGGCAGTGTCAGCGATAGGTGCTCCATCCCAGAACCCCAGCGAGAAGGACACCGGCGACCATGGCCACCATGCGCATGATATTCGCGGGAATATGGCGGGTGACGGGAGGGGCCAGCGCACCGCCGATGAAGCAGCCGGCGCCCAAGGCGATGGCGTACGGCCAGTTCACCGTGCCCCGCGCGATGAACAACACGGCGGCGGTGACGTTCGACCCGAATCCGATGACGGTCTTCAACGCGTTGATCTCATGGAACGACCCGACGCGTCCCAGCCCGAGCACGGCTATGGTGAGCGTGCCGGCACCCGCGCCGAAATACCCGTTGTACACGCAGGCGAACACCACGCCCAGCCACATCCACCACGAATCACGGCGTGGATCGTCTCGGTCCGGAACCGTTGCATTCGCATTTGCGATGCGTTTGCCGGGATCGGCCACGATGGTGATGGCGCTGAACAGGATGAGCGGCGGGGCGAGATACTCGAATACGACGGGCGGCAGCTCGATCAGCAGCAATGCGCCGGCTACACCGCCGATGACACCGATGACCGCATAGATGATGACTCGCGCGCGATGGCCGGAAAGCTCCTTGCGGGCGGAGAGCAGGCCGCCTATGTCGGTGCCCAGCATGCCCACGGTGTTCGTGGTGTCCGCCAATACCGGAGGCACGCCGATGGCCAGCAGCGACGGATAGGACACCAGCGACGCCGCACCGGTGGCATACCCTATGAAACCGGTGCCGAAACCTGCGATCAGCACCAGCAGCAGGGTGACCGCCGAAACTCCCGCAATGGTCATGACGCTCCTGTTCGATAACGGTCGGATGAGTACGAAACGCAACCGATGATAATCGTCGGGCAACGGTGCGGACGATATCCGGCCGTAACGTGGACTTCGGCGTTATCATCGAAGCGGAACCGCCGCGACCGGCATGGACGCCGGACGATGACCAAGGTCGGTAATCCGGTGATCAGGATCATCCACGGAAGGAACAACATGAGCACGAACACGGGAAAGAAACTCGCCATCGTCACCGGCAGCGCCATGGGCCTCGGCTATGAGCTCGCCCGACAGCTGATCGGCAGGGGCTGGTTCGTGGCCGGCATCGACTTCAACGAGGAGCGTCAGGTCGAACTGGCCAGGGAATTCCCCGCCGACTCGTACCATGGCTTCGTCGGCGATGTCTCCGACGAACTGTTCGTCAAGAAATCCGTGGCCGAAATCGCCGGAATCGGTCATATCGACCTGCTCATCAACAACGCCGGCCAGCCGTCGTTCAAGGAACCGGCGAAATACGAGGCCGCTGACGTGGACAAATGTCTCAAAGGGCTTAGGGGCATGATTCTGTGGAGTGTCGAGACGCTGCGCGTCACAGGGGAGCGGGATCTCAAGATCGCGAACGTCATGAGCACCGCCGCCACCCGGGGCAATGCGAACGAATCCGTGTACTGCGCCACCAAATGGGGGGAGAGGGGCTATACGCAGAGCCTCAAGGCCGCGTACAAGGGCAGCAGCGTGAAGGTCGTGGGCGTGTACCCTGGCGGCATCGACACCGACTTCTACCGCGACAGCCACGACTATGTGTCATTGGAGAAGCAGCACTCGTTCATGAGCCCTGCCGAGCTGGCGGAGGTTATCCTGTTCAATCTTGTCAACGACGCCAACCTCACCGTCTCCGACATCCTCATCGAACGAAACTACCGCTGAGTCGCCGATTGCCGGCGCCGTTGATCCGGCGGCGCGCCCGGTCAGCGGCGCCGCATCACGCTGTCGACCATGCCGATGACGACGCCCACTGCGGCCGGCGTAAGCCAGCCCAGCTGGGCGTCATACAACGGCAGCAGGCCAAGCGTCGCATCCAGCCACGGCAGCGCGCCGCCGAACACGGCGACAAGACTGGCGATGCAGCCGAGCGCCGCCACCGCGCCCACCAGCAGCACCGTCCAGAAGTACACGCGGGGGAACCGGTCGGCGAACACATGATGCGTCAGCGTCAGCGCCACCAGCACGATGGCCATGGGATACAGGGCCGAAAGCACCGGCACCGACACCTTGATGATCATGCTCAGGCCGGCGTTCGACACCACGAAGCTGAACACGGCGAAGATCGCGCCCCAGGTACGGTATTTCATGCGATGGCCCGCCACGACGGGAAAACGGTTCATGAAATACGTGCCGCAGGTCGAGATCAATCCGGTGCACACATTCAGACAGGCGATGACGAACACCAATCCCACGAACGCCGTGCCGAACGGGCCGAACAACGCGGCGGTCAGATTCGTCAGCACCGTGGCGCCCGTATCGTGCGCGGGATCGATTGCGGCTATCGAACCGGACGCCGCACCCATATATGCCAGCACGCCATAGATGATGATGAGCAGCATGCCGGTGCCGACGCCGGCGAGCGCCGTCTCCCTGCGCACCTGCGATTCGTCGCCGATGCCCCGCGAACGTACGTTCGCCGAGATCACGATGCCGAAATACAGTGCCGCCAGCAGGTCCATGGTCTGGTATCCGTCGAGGAAACCACGCGACACCTGACCGGAGACGTAATCGCCCATCGGTGCGGCGAATCCGCTGGAATGCCTGACGACGCAGGCCACGAACAGTACGGCGATGAGTGCCAGCAGCAACGGTCCCATGAAACGGCCCAGCGTTTTGGACAGCCTTTCCGGGTGTGCCGAAAGAATGAACGAGACGGCGAAGAACGTCGCGGAATAGAGGAGCTGGGGCAGCCATGAGAGCGTTTGCGGCATCGAGCCGGTGAACGGTACGATCGCCATCTCGAACGACGTGGTCGCCGTTCGGGGGATGGCGAAGCACGGGCCGATCGTCAGGATGATGGCGAGCCCCAGCAGCGAGGCGAATTTCGGGGACACTCGGCCCGCCAGCTGCTCGAACCCGCCGGCGAGCGAGACCGCCACCACGCCGAGAATCGGCAATCCCACGGCGGAGATGATGAAGCCGGCAGCCGCCATCGGCGTCATCGCGCCGGCCTGGGCTCCGACGAACGGCGGGAAGATGAGGTTGCCGGCGCCGAAGAACATGGAGAAGAACGTGAACGTCATCAGCACGCGGGCCCTGGAGCCAAGCCGGGCGGTCCTTCCGGATGCGGCGGTGGCGGTTTCGGCATGGTTGTCGGTGGTGTTGGCCATCATCTCTCCTCGTTCGGTATAGCGGCTTCCCATTGTCCCGACCGGGCGTGTCGCCGTCAACCGGATTTTTCCAGAATTTCACCAAGGGTTCCATCATCCGGTAGCGAACGGATGCGGGTCATCGGCTATGGTGAATACCACGATGAGGCATCGGTGCCTCGAACGTAACCATTGTGAACATGTGAAATGAGGTATACGGCATGGGAATGCCATTGGATCTGTACGTCATCCGACATGGCGAGTCGGAGGCGAATGTCATCGTCAAGGCCGGAGAACAAGGGGACAATTCGCTCTACACGCAGGACAACGTCACCGTCCCCGACCGATCCTGGAGGCTCACGGCCACCGGCCGCAAGCAGGCCGACTGCATCGGCCGGTGGCTGGTCGAGCAGCAGCCGCTCTTCGACCGTTACCTGGTCTCGCCATACGTGCGCACCCGCGAGACGGCGGCCACCATGGCGCTGCCCAAGGCCCGGTGGGAGGAGACGCGCGTGCTGCGCGAACGCTCATGGGGCGAGATCAACACCATCACCCAGGAGGAGTTCCGCACCAACTATTCGCGCAACTGGATGTTCAAGCACACCGATCCCCTGTACTGGCGCCCGCCGGCCGGCGAATCCATCGCCGACGTGGCTGAGGACCGCGTGCACAACCTGCTTACGTCGCTCAACCGCCGCGCCGAGGCGGAGTCCGTGGTCGCCGTCTCCCATGGCGATTTCATGTTCGCGCTCATGCTCACCCTGGAGGACATCTCCGACGAGGAGTTCCTGCGTCGTACCTCCGACGACGCATGGACCATCACCAACTGCACGTGCCTGCATTATTCGCGGCGCGACCCCAACACCGGCCGCACCTCGCAGCGCGTACGCTGGGAGCAGACCGCACGCCCCGTGTTCAACGAGGCAATCGGCCGCTGGGAGGTGAAGGTCGATCCATGGCGCGAGTTCCAGAAGCCCATGCTCAGCAACGGCGACCTTGTGGACGTGGTCCACTCCGTCGACCCGCATCTCGAACAGTACGCGAAGTAGCCGAGGCGTCGGGTGGCATGGGCGCGGGCGGCGCAAATGCTGGATGCTATATGGTCCCGCCGCCCGCATGCCCCTCGTATCGGTACAGCACCGTACCGGCGTCGTCGGCGATGGTGACGGACGGTCGGTTCGCGATGTCGAAGTCGACGACAAGGCCCTGCGCGCCGTCGGCGCTCACGGAACGGTAGACGTATCGTTCGTTCTCCAGCCGCAGCGTCTGCGTGCGGGCCTCGACCAGCCACGGATTGCGTCGGCGCAGCCCGATGAGATTCTGATGCGCACGATATATCGGCTCGCCCAGCGCCGACAATTCGTCGGGCGAGGCGGGAAACATCGGGCGGATGTCGTCGTCGCCGCCGAGGCATTCGCGTTTGATGCCCGTATACCCCTGCTCGTCGCCGTAATAGACGCTCGGCGTGCCGCCCACCGTCATGAGCACGGCGAGCGCAAGCACCGCCTTGTCCGCGCCGACCTGGCTGGCGATGCGCGTGACGTCATGGTTGCCGACGAACGTCTGTGGAACGAACGCGTCGAGGAAGCCGTTGTGCCTGCCGAGCGTCCAATCCAATTCGTAGAAGTTCCGGGTCTTCAGGCTCGACCATACGGCCTTCCACAGTTCGTATTCGGTGACCGAATCCATCGTGGAATCCCTGACGATCTGCGCGTAGTCGCCGTGGATCACCTCGCCGAAGATCCACGAATGCGGATGGCGTTCGCGCACGGCGGGCAGCGTCTTCGTCCAGAATCCCGGGGGCACGGAGTAGGCGGCGTCAAGACGCCAGCCGGCGGCGCCGCGGTCGAGCCAATGATTCATCACCTCGGCCACATACCGTATGGTGGCGGGGGAGTCGTGGTTGAGGTCGACCAGGCGGTCGTGGCCTTCGAATACGTCCAGCACGGGTCTGCCGTCCTCGCCGGTGCGGGCCTTCACCAGTCCGGCCCAGGGGCCGTCCGAGTCGCCGTCAAGCACGGCCCTCACCGCCGGATGCTCGCGGCCCACATGGTTGAACACGCCGTCGAGGATGATCTGCAGTCCTTTGCCATGGCAGGCGGAGACGAGCCGATCGAACGCCTCGTCCCCGCCGAGGCGCACATCCACATGCATGTGGTCAATCGTGTCGTAGCCGTGCGATGAGGATTCGAAGATCGGTCCGAGCAGCAGGCCCGAGACGCCGAGGTCACGGGCGTAGTCGAGCCATGGAATCAATGCGTCCAGTCCTCGTCCAAGGAACCGGCGTCCGCCTTCGGGGCGGATCTGCGCGCCCACGAATCCGAGGGGGTATACATGCCACCAGATGCCATGACGCACCCAATCGGGCATCGCATGCGTGGCGAACGGCGGCTGGGGCACGGTCTTCTCCGATGAATCCGATGCGGTATTCGAGACGGTCATGGGACCTCCCTTGTGTTCGGTGTCGCTGGGTCGTTCCGGCGAACATGCAGCCAATCTATATCGCATGATACGGGCTTCGGCCGCGTGCCGCACGCCCGCGTGGCATGGCCGGCGATTCGCTATAATCGCCTCTGGCCCAGAGGATAGAGCGAGACGGGACGAAACGACGATGGCAACGCAGGATATGCAGACGGGTGCGGACGACGTGAGGCCGAAGGCGGTCTCGCCCCATGTCGCGCGACTCATGCTGCTGGTCAATGCTGCGGTATGGGGATCCGGGTACACCATCCTCAAGCACATCCAAGCCACGGTTCCCACGCAGTGGATGATGGCCATCCGCCTTTCCAGCGCAGCCCTGATCATGGGCATCATCTTCCTGCCGCGCCTGCGGCGTATCCGGCTGGGGAGGCTCGTGGTCCCCGGCATCATCCTGGCGCTCACCTACTGGCTGGGATTCCTTTTCCAGCTCAAGGGGCTTGAGACCATTCCCCCGGGGCGCAACGCGTTCCTGACCGACACATACTGCGTCATGGTGCCGTTCCTTATTTGGGCCATCACCCGCCGTCGGCCCAACTGGCAGCACATGCTCGCCGCCGTGGTCTGCATCGTCGGCATCGGATTCGTCTCCCTGGGAGGAGGCGCCGCCGTGGGGGTGCTCGAGATCGGCGCGGGTGACGTCTACACCATCATCGGTGCGTTCTTCTTCGCCGCGAACCTCGTGGCCGTGGGCATCCTCGCCAGGAAGTTCGATCCGGTGGCGCTGATGTTCATGGAGTTCGTGTTCACCGCCGCATTGTTCCTCGGTGGCGCGTCATTGCTTGAAGGAGCCCCGCAGCCCGGATGGGCGCGATGGGACCTCGTCGCCGGATTCGCATACCTCGTCATCGGCTCCACGATCATCGCGCAGATATTCCAGACCGTGGCCATCAAGTTCGTGCCCACGTCACAGGCATCCATCATCCTGAGCACCGAAAGCATCTTCGGCGTGCTCATGTCCGTCATCTTCTACGGCGAGCGGCTCACCATGTCGACGGTATGCGGCTTCGCGCTCATCTTCTGCGCCATATTGCTCAGCGAGCTTCATCTGCCGAGGCGCCGGACGGACGGTGAACGTCCGGCGCGAGGCTGACCGTGCCGTCGGGACGACGTCAGGGGCGGCCGAACGTTCAGTGGGCAGGTCCCTGATCCCATCCCGAGATCAGAAACACGCGGGTCGGGTTCGCCGGCCGGACGATCGAGCCGAACATGTGCGCGAAACCGGACGTATCACCGGTGTATGCGCGGCGTTTGGCATCCCTGTAGTCGTTGCCGGTGACCGACTGCCAGTCGAGGTCCCAGCCGGCGCTATGGGCAAGCCGCGAGGCGAAGATGCGCAGCACCATGGCGTTGCCGTAGGCGAAGGGATGCAGGTAGCCGAGCTCGTCGTAGAAGTGGGCGAGTCGTTCGGCGAAATCCGCCCGGTCCAGGCATGCGAGATTGCGTGATTCGTGGAGTTCGGAGGCGATGTTCGCCGCGCCCGTCTCCAATAATGCCGCGGGGAAGAACGCCTGCGTATTGGCGGCGATGTCGTTCGCCCGGACGTTGTATGCCCCCTGTGCGGTGTCGCGCCTGCGCAGCATGCCGGCATCGACGCGGATGCCCTCGAACAACGTATGGTGGATGGCGCGCAGTTCGGCAAGGTCGCCGCTGGGGGAGGCGGGCCGTTCAGCGAATAGGATGGTACGGGCGAAGACGGCGTCCGCGCAGTCCGCCAAATCGTCCCCGCCGTCGGACGGGGTTCTGTCCACGAACTCGTCAAGAGGCATCCTGCCGTCCATATACGATCGGGCGAGCCTCATCGTTCGCGGGCTGATCGTCATTGATTCGAGCGCGCAGTTCGTGGCGGCGAAAGCGACTGCGCTCATTCGTTCCGCTGGCAACATAGTTCGATAATAGTCCATATCGTCCGTGCATCGCGTATTCATGGGACCGGCATATGCCGGAACATGCGTATGATACGTCGGCACATATGGAATGCGTACATGAGGTACGACGGGGATCGCATATGAGAGGCGGCCGTTCCGCGATCTTTCGGAACGGCCGCCTCTCATAGCCCGGATACGGGCCGTCGTCTATCGTCTGGTGGATGGACGACGGGACTACTTGGTCAGCAGCGGGTCGAGCACGGCGCCGGCCTGGACCTTGTAGATGAGATAGGTGTCGTCGAACGGCAGGTTGAACAGCTGACGCAGGGCGCCGAACTCCTCGCGTTCTCCCACGAAGTTGATGTTGGCGTCCTTGAAGTCCGGGTGGTCCTTGCCGATCAGCAGTGCGGCATCGCCGAGAGCCGAGGTGACGCCCACGAGGGACTTCGCGCCGGTGGCCTTGTCGACGACCTTCACCACGAGAAACAGGTTGTTGTCAGAAGCCATGATCGCACTTCCTTTACTCTTGATGTCCTTGATGATTCGCATATCATCGTAACGTATGGAACGAACATATCGAATGGCGCGAATGTTCGTTTCCCATGGTGTCCCGCAGGCCGGTTCGTCACGATGATTTCGCCAGTCCCGCATTGATTTTCAGGGTCAGCACGCGCTGTACCGACCGGTCGAGCGATTGGGCGAACGCCGCGTCCGATTTCGCCTTGGAGACCAGGCCGTCGATGATCGGCCCCACGTTCTCGTAGTCGCCGATGCAGATGAGATCGCCCCCGGCCGCCACGAACCGGACGCCGAGATCCCTCGCCGGGATGGAGCTGACGGCTTCGGCGGATACGGAATCCGACGTGACCACGCCCTGGAAGCCCAGCTTCGCGCGCAGATAGTCGTCGATGATGGTCTTCGAGAACGCCGCCGGCTGCGAGGAATCGATGGCCTGATACGTCGCCAGCGACATCATGACCATGTCGGGCCTGGCGGCGAGCGCCTGTCTGAATCCCTCGATCTGACCGCCGTCGAGCTTTGTGGTCGTATCGGTGATGCCCTGGTCGGTGAAGTCGGTGTTGCCGGTCACGGCGCCCAGTCCGGGGAAATGCTTGACCGTCGTCATCACTCCGGCCGATTTCATGCCGGTGATGAACGCCGCGGCATGTTGGCCGTTGCCCGCCGCGTCAAGACCGAAATCCCGGTCGAGCGCGCCTATCGGCGCGTTCTGGCTGCGGCTCGCCGTCGACACGGTCCCCGCCACCGGGGCGAGGTCCACGTTCACGCCGGCCGACTTGAGCTCCCTGCCCCATGTGGCTGCGGACGATCGCAGCGCATCGGTGCTCAGTCGTCCCTGCTCCACGGCGCTGGGCATGTCGCTGAACCCGTTGCCGGTGAGATGCTGGACCTGTCCGCCCTCCTGGTCGACGCCGATCAGCAGCTTGGCGTTGTCCGGCGCATACCCCTGAAGCGTGCTCGAGACCTTCGCGACCGACGTCGTGCCGCCGTTCCAGTTGCCCAGCAGCACGACGGAACCCACATGGCTGTCCTGCACCAGGGATTTGACGTCGGTGGCGGGATTGCCGGCGAACAACGGCACCATCAGCAACTGGCCGGCCTTCTCCTCCACGCTCATGGAGGCCACCATGGATCGCGCCTGGTCGGCGGCATCCTGCGAGGTCGCCCGCGGGGACGATGTGGTCGCATTGGGAGACGGAACGGCGCTTTTGCCCGCCGGCTTTGCGGCCGAAGACGATGGGGCTGCCTCCGAGGACGGGAACAGCGGCATGGAGCAGCCGGCCGTGGCCAGCAGCATGCCGATCGTCGCGCACGCCGCAGCAAGACGCCTCCCTGCAGTGCCGTGCATGCGGCCGCTCATGTCGCGGCCGGAGAGGATGGAACGCTTGATGGTCATACGTCCCTTGATAGCACGCCCCCAATCCAAGGATTGCGCTCGTCGCCAAGCCCGGGCGCCGCAGCCGATTGCAGTGATACGCTGGGGACGGTCGAGACAGAGAGGAATCCGTCGTCTGCATCATCAGGGCGGACGATGTGAATGGCAGAGGTGGCAGTATGGTGTTTCCCAGAATTTCCGATGCGAAGGAGAGGACTCCGGCGCGCAGGACCATATTGTCGATGATCGCGTCGTTCCTCAGGCTGTTCGACAAGCCGACGCGTGCGCTGATCATCGCCTGCGGCATCGTCACCGTGGTGGCCCTCGCCGTGGTCATTCCCAAGGGGCCGGAGCCGCTGCTCGATGACACGGCTCCCGTCGTCGAACAGGTCGACATGGAGAAAAGGACGACTACGCCGACCGCTTCGGTGAAGCGCGCGAAGGCGGTGCCCTCACCGAAACCGACCACCCCGTCATGGCAGATGCCCAGCGGCGGCGCCCACGTCGACCTGCGCAAGGTGCGTGACCTGAATGTACGTGTGTCCATCGCCGAGCAGAAGACCTACATCCTCAGCGGGAAGACCGTCGTCTACACCATGCGATGCTCCACCGGCATGAAGGGCAGCACCCCGACCGGAAGATTCAAGGTGCAGAACCGCGGCGAGGACTTCTTCAATCCCAACGAGAACATGGGGGCGAAATACTGGGTGTCATGGGCCAACTACGGCGAATACCTGTTCCACTCCGTACCCACCGACAGGCAGGGGCGCTACATCGTCTCCGAGGCGGAGAAACTCGGACGTCCCGCCTCGCACGGCTGCGTGCGACTGACGGTGGCCGACGCGAAATGGCTGTATGAGCAGCTGCCCGTCGATACCCCGGTCACCATAGGCTGAAATATCAACCGTGCGGACGGAATCCGTCAGGAACGGGGCGGGAGGCGAACCGTTCCCGCCCCGTCATCTCAGTCGCGCTGCGACTGCTTCATGCCCATGCGGATGCGAAGCGCCACGGTGAGCACCAGCAGCATGAGCCCCAGCACCGCCATGTCGAAGCACCACTGCTGCGTCGAATGCGTCCACAGCGGATCGTCCTCGGCGTTGAGCATCGCCCATTTCAGATCGACCGTGGACGCCGCGGCCGCGAATCCCCAACGTGCCGGGAACAGATAGGACACCTGTTCCAGTCCGGCACGGTCGGTGACCGGGATCATGCCGCCGGAGAACACCAGCTGCGCCATGACCACAATGACCAGCAGCGGCATCGTCTGCTCCGTGGACTTCACCAGGGAGCTGCCCACGGCACCAAGCATGGAGCACACCCATGCCGTCGCCCAAACCACCAGCACCAGTTCCACGGTGCTGCCGTTGCGCCACACGGCGCCGTACTTCGGCATGTCCTTGCCGCCCACGACGACGACCATGACCAGGAGCAGCGACTGCAGCAGCGTCTCGAGACACAGCACCACGAACTTCGAAAGCGTATACGACGTCGGGGAGAGCCCCACGGCGCGCTCGCGGAAATAGATGGGGCGTTCCGAGACGATGTCGCGAACGGAAAGCGCCGCTCCCATGAAGCTCGCACCGAGGATCAGCAGCACGAGAAGCTGGTTCGGCTCGGTGGGGGAGTCCTTCACGTCCGCCAGGCCAAGGCCATGGTCCCCCGGCACCACCAGCGAAAGCGCGCCCAGTATGAGGGGCAACAGCAGCAGGAACACCAGCAGTCCCGGATCGGCCACCACGAGATGCAGCTGTCGATGCACCAGGGTCAGCGACTGACGGAAGCGTCGTGGCTTCGGCGGCTTCTCCCCGTCGTGCCGCTGCACCACGGCCTTGGGCCGGTTGGCAGGCGCCGTGCTGAACGTGCGCGTCGGATGCTCGGCCACGTCCTTGAAGATGTCGGACCATTCACGGCCCTTGAACGCCTCATCCATCTGTTCGACGGACCCGTAGAACGCGGGCCTGCCGCCGGGGGCGAGCATAAGTACGTTGTCGCACAGGTCGTGGATGTACGAGAGCGAGTGGGTGACGACCACGACCACGCGCCCCTCGTCGGCGAGCTTGCGCAGCATCGACATCACACGCAGGTCCAGCGCCGGATCGAGGCCGGACGTCGGCTCGTCCATGACCAGCAGCTCGGGTTCCGTGAGCAGCTCGATCGCCGTCGAGACGCGTTTGCGCTGACCTCCGGAAAGACGGTCGATGCGGGTGTTCCTGTGCTCGGTGAGCTCGAGGTTGTCGAGCACCTTGTCGATCACCTGCGTGCGTTCCGAGGCGGTCGAGCCGGGCAGACGCAGCTTGGCCGCGTACTGCAGGGCCGCGTCCACGCGCAGCTTGCCGTGCACCACGTCGTCCTGCGGCACGAAGCCGATACGGCTGCGCAGCAGCGCGATGTCCCGCTGCACGTCGTGGCCGTCGAAGACCACATGTCCGTCGGTGGGGGACTCCAGGCCGGCGAGAATCTTGACGAATGTGGATTTTCCGGCTCCGGACGGGCCGATGACCGCGGTCAGCGAGCCCACGTTGAAGGTGGCGTCGATGCCCTCCAGCAGACGCTTGGCCCTGCCTCCCTGACCGACCGTGAGGCCGATGCCCTCGCAGGAGACGCACTTGGTGCTCATGAACGACTTGCGGGCCTGCAGCACCGAACCGGTGACGACCAGATCGGTGTTGCCCAGCGTCACGACGTCGTTCTCCTTGAGCCACACCTTGCCCACGCGGCGGCCGTTCACATAGGTGCCGTTCGCGCTGCCGAGGTCGGTGAGCTCGATGCCGTCGCGGGACGCGCGCACCGAGCAGTGACGTCGCGACACCAGCATGTCGCTGAGGACGATGGTGCAGGCGGGGTCCCTGCCGATGGTGCCGCTGCCGCCGCCCCGCGGGTCGAACACGCCCTTCACGGTATGAGGCATCGCCACCTTGGCACGGCTGGAGACGGCGGAGCCCCGCCGGCGCAGCATCGTGGCGCCGGCGTCATCGCTTGGGGACGTCGCCTTCCGCTCACGCCTCGCCGTCGGCAGGGGCAGGCTCGGTTTCGGCGGCAGTGCGGGCGACTCGACCGTCGGCGCGTCGGGGACGGACGGGCGTGGGGGAATCGCCGGGCCTGCGGCGGGTTTCGGCGGCAATGCCGGTCGTTTCGCCGCCGGCGAATCCTTCCGCTTCGGCGGTCGTGGAATGTCAGGGGTACCTGTCGAATGGCTCATGATTGGTCCAGTGTCCCTTATTGATTGGCTTCTCTCTGTTTCCATACCATTATCGGCGGCCATATGACGTCCGGATGTCGGGCCATGGAAAAAGACGGAGATCCGAGGCCTTTCGCGGGACTACTGTAGTCTTGAACCATGTCGTTATTTGATATGTTTGGTTTCCCCGATCCCTTTGACCCTCAGGGCAATCGTGACCGACGAAGCGCCAAGGGCCAGCGCGGAGGCGATGACGATCCCGTGATCCTTGACGTCACCGCCGACGGCGAGCAGCGTCACGACGGCGATTCGTCGCGCTCGTCACGAGGCAGCGTTCCCCCGAACTTCCCCCGCATCCCCAAGGCGGGCTCCGCCGGCATGCCTTCGATGGGACGCGGCAACAGGATCTTCATCGGCGTGGTGGTCGCGCTGGTCATCCTCCTCGGCCTGGTATTCGGCCTTTCCCGCTTCATCACCGAGGTCATGTGGTATTCGCAGCTCGGTTTCTCCAGCGTGATCTGGACCACGTACGGCGTACGCATCGGCCTGTGGGTGGTGTATGCCGTCGTCGTCGCCCTGGTGGCGTACATCGCGGCGTGGCTCGCCATCCGTGCACGTCCCGATTTCGAGGACGGCACCAAGATTCGTTTCCGCAACGGCGTGATGGAGATGGATCCCGGCGTCAGCTCGAAGATGGCCCGACGCATCGCTGTCATCATCTCGCTGATCGTCGGTCTGGTGTTCGGTTTCCAGTTCAATGCGAACTGGTCCGAGATCCTGCTGCTGTTCCACAATCAGTCCTTCGGCACGAAGGACGCCCAGTTCGGTCTGGACAACGGTTTCTATGTGTTCGTGCTGCCCGGCCTGAAGTTGGTGGCCTCGGCGCTGTTCACCATGCTCGTCATGGGACTGCTGTTCTCCGTCATCACCCATGTGCTCATGGGAGGCATCCGTCTGGGCATGCCGACGAAGGGCCGCTCCATCTTCGACATGACCCGTCGCGCCCGTCGCCAGGTCGCCGTATGGCTCATCCTGTTCTTCCTCGTGTGGGCCGTGCGCATCGCGCTCGGCGTGTTCTCCACGCTCACCGAGCAGGGCGACCGCATCACCGGCGCCGCATACGCCGCCGTGCACGCCACGATTCCGGTGACGTTCGCCATGGCCGTGCTGGTGGCCGTCCTCGGCGTGGTCCTCGGCGTGTGGATGATGACCACCAAGAGCCTGAGCAACGACACCCCGGCATCCTCCGCCGCCGCGGCGCTCAGGGCATGGCGCACTCCGGTGGTGGCGATCGCCGTGGTCGTCATCGCGTCCATGCTGCTGACCATCGTGTACCCGGCCCTGCTGCAGCGCTTCAAGGTGAATCCGAACGCCCAGGAGCTCGAGTCCACGTACATCCAGCGCAACATCGACGCCACGACCGCCGCCTACGGCCTCGACAAGGTCAAGACCCAGGAATACGACGCCACGACCGCCGGCAAATCCGGCGCGCTCGAATCCGACGCCGAGACCACCGCACAGATCCGTCTGCTCGACCCGCAGGTCGTGTCCCCGACGTTCAGGCAGCTGCAGCAGTCCAAGCAGTACTACACCTTCTCCGACACGCTGGCCGTCGACAAGTACGAGATCGACGGCGTCAGCCAGGACACGGTCATCGGCGTGCGCGACATCAACCTCGAGGGCAACGACAACCGCAACTGGGTGAACGACCACACCGTGTACACGCACGGCTACGGCGTCGTCGCCGCCTACGGCAACAAGGTGACCTCCGACGGACAGCCCGAATTCTTCGAGCAGGGCATCCCCACCCAGGGCAAGCTCACCGAATCGCAGCACTACGAGCCGCGCATCTACTTCTCGCCGAACTCGCCCGACTACTCCATCGTCGGCGCGCCCGAGGGCACCGGTGCATGGGAGTTCGACTACCCGACCGGTTCCAAGGGCGCCACCACCACGTTCAACGCCGACGGCGGGCCGAGCGTGGGCAACCTGTTCTCGCGCATCCTGTATGCCATCCGGTTCGGTTCCGACCAGATTCTGTTCTCCGACCGTGTGACCTCCGCCTCGCAGATCCTCTACGACCGCGACCCGCAGACCCGCGTCGCCAAGGTCGCCCCGTACCTGACCCTCGACGGCCGCGTCTACCCGGCGGTCGTGGACGGCAGGGTGAAGTGGATCGTCGACGGCTACACCACGTCGGACGCCTACCCCTATTCGCAGCAGACCGACCTCGGATCGGCCACCACCGACTCGCTGACCGTGAGCTCCGACACCGTCAAGGGGCTGGGCAGCCAGCAGGCGAACTACATCCGCAACTCCGTGAAGGCCACGGTCGACGCCTACGACGGCTCGGTCGACCTGTACGCATGGGATCCGAGCGATCCGGTGCTCAAGGCGTGGGAGAGCATCTTCCCCAACCAGTACAAGCCCATCTCCGAGATCTCGGGCGACCTGATGAGCCACATGCGCTATCCGGAAAGCCTGTTCAAGGTCCAGCGCTCGCTGCTGAGCAAGTACCACGTCTCCAGCGCCAGCCAGTTCTTCTCCGGAGAGGACTTCTGGCAGACGCCGACCGACCCCACCGAGTCCCAGCAGGAGCAGAAGCAGGACATCAAGCAGCCGCCCTACTACCTGACCATGCAGACCCCGGGAACCAAGGAGCCGACGTTCTCGCTGACCTCCACCTATATTCCGGCGGGCGGCCAGACCAGGGAGATCCTCACCGGATTCCTGTCCGTCGATTCCGACGCCGGCAACGAGAAGGGCAAGGTCGGGCCGAACTACGGCACGCTCCGTCTGCTCGAACTGCCCAAGGACACCAACGTCCCCGGCCCCGGACAGGCGCAGAACAACTTCAACTCAAGCGCCGACGTGTCGAAGGAGCTGAACCTGCTCGAGTCCGGCAGCACGAAGGTGGAGCGCGGCAACCTGCTCACCCTGCCCATCGGCGGCGGCCTCGTCTACGTGCAGCCGGTCTACATCAAGTCCAGTGGCGCGACCAGCTACCCGCTGCTGAAGAAGGTGCTCGTCGCCTTCGGCGACCAGGTGGGCTTCGCCGACACCCTGGACGAGGCGCTCGACCAGGTGTTCGGCGGTGATTCCGGCGCCTCGGCCGGCGACGCCGAGAAGACGGGACAGAGCCAGCAGCAGTCCGGCAAGAGCGACAAGACCGGCGAATCCACGTCCGGCAAGTCGCAGTCGCAGCAGTCCGGCGGTTCCGCCACCGCGATGACGCCGGAGATGAAGCAGGCGCTGCAGGACGCATCCCAGGCCATGAAGGACTCCGACGCCGCCATGAAGAACGGCGACTGGACCGCCTATGGCAAGGCGCAGAAGCAGCTGCAGGACGCGCTGAACAAGGCGATGTCGCTCAGCGGCGACCAGCAGTAGGCAGAGTCTTCCCGCCGTCCCGGATCGAGGGGCGCGGTGACGCACGGAACCGACGTCGTGCGTCGCCGCGCCCCTCGATTCATATCGGTCCCGTGCCGATATACACTATTGCCGTGCAGTTATTGAACGAAACCTATTCCACGACGTATTCCAACGGCCGTACCATTGTGATCCGAGACGCCGAGGACAGCGATCTCGACGACATCACCCGCATCTACAACATGGCCGTCGTCGTAGGCGGCAGCACCGCCGACCTGACCCCGCGCAATCTCGATCAGCGTCGCGAATGGGTGTATTCCCATAACCCCCGCGACCAGTACCCGGTGGTGGTCATCGAGGTCGACGGCAAGGTGGCCGGATTCGCGTCGCTGTCGCGCTACCACGCCCGTGCCGGCTACTCCGACATCACCGAGTTCAGCTACTACGTCGACAAGGCGTTCTCCCGCCAGGGGCTCGGCACCATGCTGGTCGAATGGCTGGTCGAGGCGGCCAAGCGCATCGGCTTCCGCATCGCGGTCTGCGTGGTCTTCGCCGACAACACCGGCTCGACCGCGCTCATGCATCACTTCGGATTCGAACGCTACGGGTACCTGCCCAAGGCGTGCTGCAACGGCGACAAACTACTCGATGTGGCTTACTGGTACAAGGAGTTGGGAAACTAAATGGCATCCGATTTCTGGCTTATCGCAGGACTGGGCAACCCCGGTTCCAAATACGAGGGGACCCGTCACAACATGGGCTTCATGTGCGCCGACGTGCTGGCCGAACGCTGGTCCGTCAGCCTTTCCGACCACAAGGGTCTGGCCAAGCTCGGCAAGGGCGTCATGTCCCTGGGCGGGCAGCGCGTGAAGTTCTTCCTCGCCAAGCCGCTGACCTACATGAACGAGTCCGGCAACGCCGTCTCCTCGATCAGCGCATACTACGACATCCCCGCCGAGCACATCGTCGTCATCCACGACGACATGGACTTGGACTTCGGCCGCATCAAGGTCAAGGCAGGCGGTTCGGCAGGCGGCCACAACGGCATCAAATCCATCGACCGTTCATTGGGAACCAACAAGTACTCGCGCGTCCGGCTCGGCGTCGGCCACGCCCGTCGCGGCCCGAACGCCCACGACAACACCGTCAACTGGGTGCTCGGCGGATTCTCGCCCCAGCAGCGCAAGCAGCTCGACGAATTCCTCGCCGACGGCGCCGACGCGGCGGAAACCATCATCATCGACGGCCTGAGCCGGGCTCAGGAGCGGTTCAATGGCCGCTGACCGGAACGCAGCGGCCGCGGACGGCTCGCTGTCCCCGATTCTCGAAGGACTGGACGCCGACGGTCGTTTCCGCGACACGGTCCGTTCGAACGAACATGTGCTGACCATCGGCGCGGCCGCCGGCATCCGGCCGGCGCTCGCCGCGGCCGTGGCCTCGACAGCGAAACGGCCCGTGGTCATGGTCGTTCCCTCCGGGCGCGACGCCGAGGAGACCGTGGCCTCGCTGCGTTCCTGGTATGGCGGCGACCCCGGCGACATCGCCCTGCTCCAGGCGTGGGAGACGCTGCCGCATGAGCGGCTGTCGCCCCGTTCGGACACCGTCGCCGGCCGTATGGCCGTGTTCCGCCGTCTCGCCCATCCGGGTGCTGCGGGCGGCATGTTCGGTCCGATCCGCATCCTCGTCATGCCCGTGCGTTCGCTCATCCAGCCCGTGGTCGCCGGCCTCGGCGACGTGGATCCGCTGGTGTTCACTATCGACGAGGACATACCCTTGGACGAGGCCGTGTCCAGACTCGTGGAAAACGCCTATACACGCACCGAACTCGTCATGGACCGTGGCGAATTCGCCGTGCGCGGCGGCATACTCGACGTGTTTCCCCCGACCGCGCCGCATCCGGTCCGCATCGAGTTCTTCGGCGACACCATCGACTCCATCCGCGAATTCCACGCCTCCGACCAGCGAACCTATGGCGATGGGCTCAGGACGATATGGGCGACGCCCTGCCGTGAACTGCAGCTCACCGCAGCGGTGCGCCACCGTGCCGGCGAACTGGCCGAACGCATCCCCAACGCACGCGACATGCTCGAATCCATATCCCAGGCCATACCTGTGGAAGGCATGGAATCGTTGCTGCCGGCCCTGGTGGACGATCTCGTCCCGGTATCCACGCTGTTGCCGGCCGGCGCCTGCGTGATGCTCGACGAACCCGAGCGCCTGCGCCGGGCGGGGGAGGACCTGAACAAGACCGCCGACGAGTTCCTGGCGGCCAGCTGGCACGTCGCGGCGTCGGGACACGGATCCGGCGCCCCCATCAGCTTCGACGAGGCCAGCTTCCTTGACTACGACGATGTCGTGCGCGACCTCGAGCATTCCGACCGTCAGGTATGGTCCCTTGCCGATTTCGGCGTCGATCCCGAACGCAGCGGCCATATTCTTCTCGGCGCCGTGGCCCCCGAGGAGTTCCGCGGCGACGGGCGGAAGGCCGCATCCGGCATCCAGGGACTTGTCGATTCCGGAATGCGCGTCACCATCACGGCTGCGGCCGGCGGCACGCTGTCGCGTCTGCGTCGCGCATTGGCCGAGGCGGGCATCGCCGACGTCGATTATCTGCCATCCCGCGCGTCGGACGGCTTCATCGACTCTGCGGCCGGACTGGCGTTGCTCACCGAACGCGACCTTACCGGTAAATCCGGCGTGGCGGCGCAGGCGAAGACACCGAAGCGCCGCCGCAAGAGCATCGACCTCGTGGAGCTGAAGGCCGGCGACTACATCGTCCATGAACAGCACGGCATCGGCCGGTTCGTGGAGATGCGGCAGCGCACCATCGGTTCGGGCGCGACCAGATCGCAACGCGAGTATCTGGTGGTCGAATACGCGCCGTCCAAACGCGGCGCCCCGCCGGACAAGCTGTTCATCCCCACCGACCAGCTCGATAAGATCAGCAAGTACGTGGGCGCCGACACGCCCAAGCTCAACAAACTCGGCGGTTCCGACTGGGCGGCCACCAAGGCGAAGGCTCGCAAGCACGTCAAGCAGATTGCCCAGGACCTGGTGAAGCTCTATTCGGCCCGTCAGCAGACCAGGGGATTCGCGTTCAGTCCCGACACCCCGTGGCAGAAGGAGCTGGAGGACGCGTTCCCCTATCAGGAGACCGCCGACCAGCTCACCACCATCGACGACGTGAAGGCCGACATGGAAAAGCCGGTGCCCATGGACCGGCTGATATGCGGCGACGTCGGCTTCGGCAAGACCGAGATCGCCGTGCGTGCCGCGTTCAAGGCCGTGCAGGACTCCAAACAGGTCGCCGTATTGGTGCCCACCACGCTGCTCGTGCAGCAGCACTACGAGACCTTCACCGAACGGTTCGCGGGATTTCCCGTGAACGTGGCCGCCATGAGCCGATTCCAGACGCCGGCACAGATCAAGGCGACGACCGAGGGCCTGGCCGAAGGAACCGTCGACGTGGTCATCGGCACGCACAAGCTGCTCAACCCGAAGATCAGATTCAAGGACCTGGGGCTCGTCATCATCGACGAGGAACAGCGCTTCGGCGTCGAACACAAGGAGACGCTCAAGGCGCTGCGCACGAACGTGGACGTGCTGAGCCTTTCGGCCACGCCGATTCCGCGCACGCTGGAGATGGCCATCACCGGCATCCGCGAGATGTCCACACTCGCCACGCCGCCCGAGGACCGGCTCCCTGTGCTCACCTACGTGGGAGCCTATGAGGACGCACAGGTCACGGCCGCCATACGACGCGAACTGCTGCGCGGCGGTCAGGTGTTCTACGTGCACAACCGCGTGAACGACATCGAACGCACCGCGGCCAGGCTCAAGGAGCTTGTGCCCGAGGCCCGCGTCGGCATCGCTCACGGCAAGATGGGGGAGAAGCAGCTCGACGCCGTCATCCGCGACTTCTGGCATAGGGACATCGACGTGCTGCTATGCACTACCATCATCGAGACCGGATTGGATATCTCCAACGCGAACACGCTCATCGTGGACCACGCCGACAAGTTCGGCCTCTCCCAGCTGCACCAGCTGAGAGGCCGCGTCGGCCGAGGCCGCGAACGCGCCTACGCGTACTTCCTCTATGACCCGTCCAAGACGATGACGCAGACTGCGCACGACCGTCTCGCCACCATCGCCCAGAACACGGCGCTCGGCTCCGGCTACGACGTGGCCATGAAGGACCTTGAGCTGCGCGGCACCGGCAACCTGCTCGGCGGCGAACAGTCCGGACACATCGAAGGCGTCGGGTTCGACCTCTATGTGCGCATGGTCTCCGAGGCCGTCGCCGAATACAAGGAGCCGCAGCGCACCGAACCGGTGTCGGTCACCATCGACCTGCCGCTGGACGCATCCATCCCCGAAACCTACATCGACTCCGACAAGCTTCGTCTCGAAGCCTATCGGAAGATGGCGGCCGCACGCGACGATCAGGACCTTCGGGAACTGCGCGACGAGCTCGCCGACCGCTACGGCAACCCGCCGAGGCAGCTCGACATCCTGTTCGACGTCGCCCGCCTGCGTGCGAAGGCACGATCACTGGGCATCAGCGAGATCGTGGCGCAGGGACGCAACGTGCGCGTAGGCAGGATCGACCCGCCCGAATCGGTGTCGATGCGCATCGGCCGTATATACAAGGGCAGCCAATACCGGCCGGTCACCCATACGTACCTGATCCCCGCGCCTTTCCAGGGATCGCTGGGATCCGGCCCCATGGACTCCGAAGCGGTGATCGACTGGACGGACCAGCTGCTCGATGACCTGGCCTGGAAGCACACGCCGGAAAAGCGGCCATGACGAACGCGACCACCATGAAGGAACTGCGGCCATACCGTGCGCTCGCCGACATGGCCGCAGTCCTCGGTTCCGACGACGCCCCCATGGTCCTCCTCGATTCGCAAGAAGGGGGCCGGTACTCCATACTCGGCGTCAATCCGTGCCGGCAGCTGCTGCAGTACGGCGGCGACGTCAGGGAGTCGCGATACGAATCCGGTACGTGGGCACGGACGGTTCATCATGACTCCGACGTCATGGACATCATTCGCCGCTGGTCCGCGGAAGCCCATGGCGGAGCAACGGGCGATGGGGCGGACGACGACGCATCGACTTCGACGCCATCGGGAAGACGAGACGCATACCCGCCGTTCGTCCATGGTGTCATGGGATTTCTCTCCTATGACGACGGGTTGAGGCGACATGGTCTCGTATCCCGCCACGTCCGGTCGACGGCCATGCCCGACGCCGCATGGTGGGATTTCGACGACATCCTCGTCGAGGACCATCGCGCCCGCCGAACGACGCTGATATCCCACCATCGTCGCGACGATGCGCCTCGCATCGAGGACCTATGGCGATCCGCCGCTTCGGAGCCGGCCGGATCTCATGACGATCTCGCCGGTGCGACCTGGACCTGCGATCACGACCGTGCATCATACGTGCAGGGCATCGAGTCCCTGCGCGCGCATATGCGCGACGGCGACGCCTATGTGGCCAATTACTCGCTGCGGTTTTCCGTTTCCGGCCCATTGGCGCCCATGCGGCTGTTCCAAAGGCTTGCCATCAATAATCCGGCGCCGTACGCCGGCTATGTCAACGGCGGCGGATGGCAGATCGTCAGCTCCTCGCCCGAACGGTTCCTGCAATGCAGAAGACGTCACATCTCCACCGAACCCATCAAGGGAACGCGTCCGCGTTCGAACGACCCCGGCCGGGACCTCGTCAACCGCATCGAACTCGAACGATCCGACAAGGACCACAGCGAACTGCTCATGGTCACCGACCTTGAACGCAATGACCTGAGCCGGGTGGCGAAGCCGGGGACGGTCGTCACGCCGGCGTTCGCCGCCGTTCACAGCTTCGCCCACGTGCATCATCTCATCTCCACCGTGGAAGCCGATCTCGCCGAAGGGCGGACGGTCGAGGACGCCATCGAGGCCATGTCGCCGGGCGGCTCCATCACCGGTGCGCCCAAACGCCGCGTCATGCAGCTCATCGACCGCTACGAGCGATCGGCCAGAGGCGCCTATACCGGCTCCCTTGGATACATCGGATTCGACGGGGACGCCGACCTCAACATCCTCATTCGTTCGGCCACCCATATCGGTTCGGCCGGCATGAACGGACAGGGCGGCGAATACGAATACCTGATCGGCGCCGGAGGCGGCATCACCATCGATTCCGACCCCGACTTCGAATACGACGAGGCTATGCAGAAGGCCGAGGCGCTCCTCGATGCCCTCGGCTGCGACATGAAAGGCCAATGGCATGACTGACGAAAGCACCGACGACCTGCACTGCGTCGCGCCTGGCTTCGGTCCGGCCGGTCCGGGCGAGGGATACCAGTTCGGGCTCGGCGTATTCGAGACCATCGCGGTGAGGCATGGCCGCGCGATCATGCTCGAGCGCCATATCGAACGCCTCCACCGCGGTTGCCATGCGGTGGGCGTGCCCGATCCCGATGACGCATCCCTCAGGGAACGCATCGACCGGCACCTGCGTCGGCTGCGCGAGGAGAACCCCTCGCTCTGGACGTCCTGCGCACTGAAGGTCATCACCTCCGACGACGAGCTGGTCCTGACCCAACGGGCCAACCCCTACGATCGGTGGGCGGACGACCGAACACTGAAGCTCGGATGGTGCCGGGCGTGGCGCAACGAGCGCTCGCCGCTGACCTTCCACAAAACCCTCAACCAGGGGGACAACATCCTCGAGACTCGCCGCGCCAGGGCATCGGGATTCGACGGAGCCGTATTCGTGAACACGCGTGGCGAGATCTGCGAGACCACCAATGCCAACCTGTTCTTCGTACGTGACGGCGTCATCCGCACGCCGGCGGAGGAATGCGGGCTGCTGCCCGGCACGGTACGGCAGTGGGTATGCGAGCGTCGGCCGGTGGTCGAGAGCCGCATGCCGGTCATGGCCTCCCGGGACGGGGACGGGCTCGGCGGCGGCGCATTCGAACTCGGTCGGTGGGACGAGGTGTTCGCCACCAACGCGCTGATGGGAGTGCGTCCGGTATCCGTCATCGGCGGCACCGCGATTCCTGCGGGGCCGATTACCCGGCGGCTTATGCAGGAGTACGGACGCCTTGCATGTGAGCGCGAACATGGACAAATCGGCCATATCTGACGAAAAACCGGCGCTTTGACGACACCTTCGGTGAAAATCTGGGCAACGTCCATAAAAGGCATTACTCTTAGAGTCTGTCAGCACAACATAATTTGTCTTAAGGAGAAGTTGTGGCAGCAATTGAAAGCGTGTACGCGCGCCAGATCCTTGATTCCCGCGGTAACCCGACCGTCGAGGTCGTCCTCGACACCGAAGACGGTGCTCAGGGCCTGGGTCTCGTCCCCTCCGGTGCCTCCACCGGCGAGGCCGAGGCTTGGGAGCGTCGTGACGGCGACAAGTCCGTCTACGGCGGCAAGGGTGTTCTCGACGCCGTCAAGGCCGTCAACGAGGTCATCGCCCCGGCCGTCATCGGCATGGACGCCTCCGATCAGCGCGCTCTCGATGAGACCATGATCGAGCTCGACGGCACCCCGAACAAGGGCAAGCTGGGCGCCAACGCCATCCTCGGCGTCTCCCTCGCCGCCATCTACGCTTCGGCCGAATCCGCCGACCAGCCGCTGTATCGCTACCTCGGCGGCACCAACGGCCACATCCTGCCGGTTCCGAACATGAACATCATGAACGGCGGCGCCCACGCCGACTTCGCCACCGACATCCAGGAGTACATGATCTCCCCGTACGGCTTCAAGACCTACTCCGAGGCCCTGCAGGCCGGCGTCGAGGTGTACCACACCCTGAAGAACGTCCTGAAGAAGGAAGGCCTGAACACCGGCCTCGGCGACGAAGGCGGCTTCGCCCCGAAGATGAAGTCCAACAAGGACTCCCTCAACTACATCATGGACGCCATCTCCGCCGCCGGCTACGAGCCCGGCAAGCAGATCGGCATCTCCCTCGATGTGGCCTCCTCCGAGTTCTACAACAAGGAGACCGGCAAGTACCACTTCGAGGGTGACGACCGTGACTCCCAGTACATGCTCGACTTCTACGAGCAGCTCATCGAGGAGTACCCGATCGTCTCCATCGAGGATCCGTTCCAGGAAGAAGGCTGGGACGACTGGACCGCCATCACCAAGCTGCTGGGCGACCGCCTGCAGTTCGTCGGTGACGATCTGCTCGTGACCAACCCGGCCCGTCTGGCCAAGGGCATCGAGCTCGGCGCCGCCAACTCCCTGCTGGTCAAGCTCAACCAGATCGGCACCGTCACCGAGACGCTCGACGCCATCGAGCTCGCCACCAAGAACGGCTACACCTCCATGGTCTCCCACCGTTCCGGCGAGACCCCGGACACCACCATCTCCGACCTCGCCGTTGCCAAGAACACCGGCCAGATCAAGACCGGTGCCCCGGCCCGTGGCGAGCGCGTCGCCAAGTACAACCGCCTGCTCGAGATCGAGGAGGAGCTCGGCTCCACCGCTCAGTACGCCGGCTACAGCGCCTTCAAGGCCTGCAAGAAGTACATCGCCAAGTGAATCATCGCGTGACATCCACGCTTTGAACAACTGGTGAACAATACCCGTCGCATTCGGGTCAAGTCGAATGCGACGGGTATTTTCATAGCTATGAGCAACAAGGACGCCAGATCGAAACGTCAGGGGAGGCCGTCGACCGTGAAAAAAGGCGCGACCCGTGCGAACGGAGGCAAATCGTCGGCGTCGTCGGGGCTGCTGTCCTCCGCTCCCATCACGTTCTTCATCACCATCATCATCGTGATATTGGGCGCCATCCAGCTGCTGTCCACATTCCACACCTATGCCTTGAACCTCGCCGAACTCAACTCGCTGAAAAACGAGGAGGCGTCGCTGATAGCGCAGAAGGAGCAGCTCGACAACGACATCGACCGCTGGGGCGATGACGCCTACGTGACCGCGCAGGCGAGGGAACGGCTGGGCTTCGTGTTCCCCGGAGAGCGTTCCATCCGCATACTGCATCCCGAGGCGGTGACCGGCAAGACCACGGACTCCGACGCCTCGAGCAAGTCGTCCTCCGACACCGAGCAGAAGCTGCCCTGGTACAAGGACATGTTCTCCTCATTCGAAAAGGCCGATGCAACGCCCACACAGTCAAAGGAAGGTAAATGACCAACGACGATACCCGACTGATCCAGGACGTTCTGGACGAGAAACTCGCCGTGAAGCCCAGTGCGCATGACATCGCGGTGGTGCAGCGCCAGCTGGGACGTTTCCCGCGAGGCATGGTCGCGGTCGGTGCACGCTGCGTCTGCGGCAATCCGCTCGCCGTCATCACCCGCCCGCTTGTGGACGGGCGAATTCCGTTCCCCACCACCTGCTATCTCACGAGTCCCGAGGCGGTGAAGGCCGTTTCGAAGATCGAGGCCGCCGGCGGCATGACCGAATACACCCGGCAGGTGCAGGAGGACGACGACGTGCGTCTGGCCTACGAGCGCGCCCACAGGCTCTATCTCGCATTCCGTCATGAACTGGCCGAACGCCTCGGCGACAGCGAGGAGCACATCGAAGGCATCAGTGCGGGCGGCATGCCCGTGCGCGTCAAATGCCTTCACGCGTTGCTCGGCCACTCACTGGTCATGGGCCGGGGAGTCAACCCGATTGGTGATGCGGTCCGGGACCGCATCACCGACGAATTCGATACGAACGTCTGTCGATGCTCGGTGATCGTCGACGACGAAACGGAGAAGGAGCATCGCGCATGACGGCGGTTACGGTAGGCGGCATCGACTGCGGCACCAATTCCATCCGATTGATGATCGCCACGGTGAGCGAGAACGGCATGACCGTGGAGGTGCCTCGCATCATGCGCGTGGTGCGTCTCGGTCAGGACGTGGACAAGACGCACCGGTTCGACGACGAGGCGCTGGCACGCACGTACGCCGCCATCGACGAGTTTTCCGCCGTGCTGAAGGAGCATCCGGTGGATGCGCTGCGATTCGTCGCGACATCCGCCACCCGCGACGCCGAGAACCGCGACGAGTTCGAGGACGCCGTCCAATCGCGTCTTGGTGTGCGACCGGACGTCATTCCCGGCACGGAGGAGGCGGCGCTGAGCTTCCTCGGCGCCACTTCGGTGCTCGAGTCGCAGGATGGTCCGCACATGCCTCCGGCACCGTATATGGTCGTCGACCTGGGCGGAGGCTCCACGGAAATGGTCATCGGCGGCGACGGCGTCGAGGCGCCGGCGGACCATCCCGTCGCGGCGTTCTCCATGAACATCGGATCGGTGCGTATGAGCGAACGCCATCTGGTGTCCGATCCGCCGACACGGCAGCAGATCGATGAGGCCATCGCCGACATCGACGCCCATATCGACGAGGCGTTCGCCACGGTTCCCGCAGGCAGAACCGGCACCCTGATCGGTGTCTCCGGCACGGTCACCACCATGAGCGGCATCGCCATGGGGCTGAGGGAATACGATCGCGACGCCGTCGACGGCGCCATCGTGACCGTGGACGACGCCCGTACCACCTGCGACAGGGTGCTGCGGATGACCCGCGCCGAACGGGCGGAATATCAGGTGATCCATCCCGGCCGCATCGACGTGATCGGCGGGGGAGCCCTGGTATGGAACCGCGTGCTCGCACGCGTGCGCGACGCCGTGCATGAGGATTCCGGACGCGAGTTGAACTCATATGTGACCAGCGAGCACGGCCTGCTCGACGGCATCGTGCTGAATCTGGGGCGCCGTCTGCTGAACTCCTGACCGCTTCTGACATACGGGGCTCGAATGAGCCCCGTTTCTCGGTGTTTCGTGGCATAATGGCCAAGTCGGCTTTCGCCGGCATGCCCCCGTGGCGGAATTGGTATACGCATCCGACTTAAAATCGGCCGCTTCGGCTTGTGGGTTCGAGTCCCACCGGGGGCACCTCATCCGATAGCCCGATCGCTGTGGCTTGCATCTCGCGTCGCAATATGGACTGCGGTAACCTGTCCGTTCGAAATCCATGGCAGGATATAGCGCATGACTGACAAGAACCATTCTCTCCGGACTTCAACGTCCTCCCCGGTGCCGGCGGCGGATGCCGCAGAGGGCCCCGTGCCTCTGATGCTCGCCCAGGCCGTCGTCGTCGCCTCGGTGATGTGCGTGTGCGAGATCATCTGCGCGCCGGTCATCATCAGCATGGTCTCGGGGGCCTTCGCCCTTGTCCCGTGGGCCGCCGTGGCCTGTCTGCTGGCGGTCGTGTTCATGGCCGTCCTCGGATTTGCGTTCCTCTGGCTCGCCGACAACATCGCCCATAACTTCCCCGCGAGGTTCGCCCCGGTGAGCTACGGCATCGTGGGCATGGCCTCGTTCGGCATCTGGGGCGGGCTCATCTACCCGACGTTCATCAATTCCGTTCTGGAACCCGCCGGTCTGCCCTCCATCTCCGGAGGCAACGTGTGGGCCATCGTCTTCAACTGCGCCATCATCGGCCTGGTGGGTTTTCTGCTGGCGGCGATATTCGCACCGAGGCTGTCGCGGCGCGTTCCGGCGTGCGTGGCCATGGGCGTCGTCGTGCTGGCGCTGTCAGCGCTGGGCGCGTTCTTCCTTTGGGGCTTCTACTCGACTCTCGGCTAGGCTCCATGGCAAGGCCGAACGGTGATCACATGCTTGCAAGTGTCTGCGATACCGTATACGTTTAACGGTTATATGCGAGCTTTTGGGCGAAGGAACGCCCGAATCCGATACACATACCAACGAATATCATGCAAGGAGCAATGATGAGCGAATCGACGATGCCCCAGGTCAATGCCGAGTTCGGCGCCGCGCCGCAGATCGAGTTCCCGACGCCGTCCGCACCCGCCGGCCTCAAGAGCGTGGAGATCGTGGAGGGCGACGGCCCCGTGGTCCGCAAGGGCGACACCGTCACCGTGAACTACCACGGCGTCGTGTGGGGCAAGCAGGCCCCGTTCGACTCCAGCTTCGAGCGCCACAGTCCGGCCAGTTTCGGCATCGGCGTGGGCCAGGTCATCAGGGGCTGGGACCAGACTGTTCCGGGCCACAACGTCGGCTCCCGACTCGTCGTGTCCATCCCGCCGGAGTACGGCTACGGCTCCCGTGGCGTCCCGCAGGCGGGGATCGGCGGCGACGACACCCTGGTGTTCGTCATCGACATCATTTCCACCCGCTGACGGTAATCCACGAGGAGTTCACTATGGCAGAAGATAAGGTGCTGCTGCTCACCCAGGAGGCATACGACAAGCTGAAGGAGGAGCTGGCATGGCGCGAGGGCGAATACCGCGATGACATCATCGCCAAGGTCGCTGCGGCCAGGGCCGAGGGCGATCTGAGCGAGAACGGCGGCTACCAGGCCGCACGCGAGGCCCAGCGCAAGAACCAGGGACGCATCGACGAGCTTACGGTCAAGCTGCGTTCCGCCAAGATTCTCGAGGCCCCCGAGGCTGGCAATGTCGGCAACGGTTCGCTGGTGACGCTCGACGTCATGGGCAACGAGATGCAGTATGTGCTCGGTTCCCGTGACCTCGCCGTGGCCACGAAGTACGAGATCATCAGCCCCGAGTCGCCGATCGGCGCGGCCATCATGGGCGCCAAGCAGGGTGATACCGTGAGCTACAAGGCCCCCAATGGTCGTGACATCAAGGTCACCATCAAGGAGTCCAAGCCGCTGCAGGCATGACGCTCGTCGATACTGTGCGGCACGTCCGCGCAATATGAAGGATGGCGGCGGGAGATTCATCTCCCGCCGCCATCCTTGCATTCTGCCACTACATCAATGCGACGATGACGAAGTAGATGGCGACCATATGACAGGCGTAGCCGGCGACGGTGCCGCAGTGGAAGATCTCATGGAATCCGAACACCTTCGGCCACGGGTCGGGTCTGCGCAGACCGTAGACAATCGCGCCGGCGATATAGCAGATGCCTCCGGCCACGATGAGCCACACCACGACCGGTCCGGCGGTCGGGGACTGCCAGAACAGTCCGAGATATGCCGCGCCGGAGACGCCGAAGATGATGTACACGATGGTGTACAGCCATCGCGGGGCCGAGATCCACACCACATGGATCAGCAGCGCCACCAGGGTGCAGGACCATATGCCGATGAGGATGATATCCATCCAGAACGGTTCCAGTGCGAACGAGACCGGGGTGTAGGTGCCGGCGATCAGCAGGAATATGTTGACGTGGTCGATGCGGCGCAGCACGTCGGTCACCCTGGGGGACCAGTCTCCCAGATGGTAGCAGGCCGAGTTGCCGAAGAGGATCAGCGAGCACGTCATGAACACGGCGCAGGCCCATTTCAGCGGGGCCGTGCTCGACAGGCAGATGAGCACGATGCCGGCCGCCAGGGCGAGGGGGGTGGCGAACGCGTGGATCCATCCGCGCATCAGGGGCTTGGGACGTCCATGGACGTCGAGACGGACTCGACGGATGCCGAGCGCCTTGTTCTCGATGCGACGGGCCTTGAGCTCGCCTTTGGCGAGCACGCGTTCGGCCTTCGCCTTCGCATGGGCGCGCACCTCGTCGGCCTTGGCCTGCCGGTCCTTGAGGAACGCGGCCCGCACGGCCTGACGGGTCTGTTCGAGCCGCTGCTCGCGGGTCTGTTCCGTGCCGTCCGCGCCTTCGCCGGAATCGTGGGTCTGCAGCTGCGTCATGGATAGCTCACCTCGTCTGATGGGTCCGGCATCAATCCTACGTTACCGTAACTTACGCTGCCGTAGCTTTCGTGTCAATATACGGTGAACGTGTGTCAGATTCCGTGTTGCCCGTCGTCGTTTTCCTCGTCAACCGTTAGCATAAAGCCATGGTTGATTTTTCTCATCTTGTAGCGAATAATCCGGATTTCGACGAATCGGACCGTGAATGGCTGCATCATCTCATGGCGGATTGGCAGGTCATCGCCGACCTGAGCTTCGCCGACCTGCTGCTGGTGCTGCCATCCCCCTCCGGACAGTTTGTGGTGGCGGGCCAATGCCGTCCCTCCACGGTGATGTCCATCCGATTCGAGGACATGGTCGGCAAGGTCATCGAGGGGGAGGACGCCCGCGCCATATCCAAGACCATGAGCGAGCAGAAGATCTCGCGCCTCGACCACTATCGCGCAGTGGGCAATACCACCGTATGCGACGTGTACGCGCCGGTCCGCCATAACGGCAAGGTGCTCGGCGTGGTGGTCCGCGAGACGAACATGGCCACGCGTATGCTCAACGGTCGTTTCGAATCGGAGAGCATCGCCGCCGGCAAGCGTCTGTTCGAGATGATTCCCGCAGGCACGTTCCCGTATCACGACACCATCCTCAACCAGCGGCACAACGCCCGCGTGTCCGATGGTTTCATCGTGCTGTCCGTCGACGGCATCGTGGAATACGCCTCGCCGAACGCCATCAGCTGCTTCCGTCGTCTCGGTTCGCTCGAGGTCATGGAGGGACGCTATCTCTCCGAGATCGGCACCTCGCTGATTCATGAGAACGACCTGCTTTCCGAGACCCTGCCGCTGGTGCTTTCCGGCAAGGCGGCCGTCGATTCCGAGATCAACGCGAACCGGTCCACGGTCTCGATGCGGTCGCTGCCGTTCTTCGACGACCGCGGACGTACCGGCGCCGTGGTGCTGTGCCGTGACGTCACCGAGCTGCGTCGTCGCGAGAAGGAGCTGGAGACCAAGGACGTCGCCATCGCCGAGATTCACCATCGTGTGAAGAACAACCTGCAGGCCGTTTCGGCCCTTCTGCGCCTGCAGGCGCGCCGCACGAAGTCCCCCGAGGTGAAGTCGGAGCTGGAGGAGGCCATGCGCCGTGTGGAGACCATCGCCGTCGTGCATGAGGGACTCAGCCAGACCGCCGACGAGATCGTCGACTTCGACAAGGTCATCTCCGATCTGCTGCGCATGAGCGTCGACCTCGCCACGAGCAAGGACCAGCACATCCACATCTCGTATCTCGGCAAGTTCGGCATGATGCCGGCGCAGGATGCGACGCCGTTGTCGCTGGTGCTGACCGAGCTCGTCACCAACGCCGTGGAGCACGGCTTCCAGGGGCGCACCGAGGGCAATGTATGGATTTCCGTCGGTCGTGGAGGCAACAACCTCAACGTCGTCGTGGAGGATGACGGCATCGGATACACCTCGGAGTCCGACCAGGGCATGGCGCGCTCCAGCGGTTCCGGACTGGGAACGCAGATCATCAACACCTTCGTGACGAACGACTTCGGTGGCTCGGTCCGTTGGGAACCGCGACGTGACGGAGGCACCCGCGTCGTGCTCGACATGAAGCTGCGTGCGGCCCAGTGAACGGGCTCGTTCGGTGCCGTCGCAATGAGCGATAGCAAAAAGGGCTCTTCCGAAGAGGAAACCTTCGGAAGAGCCCTTTTCCGTCGTATATGAACGATAGCGGATGCGGGGAGAGACAGACTGCTACGCCTGCATCTGCAACGCCGCCGAACGGCGGGCACGCATGGCACGACGCTTCAGCGCACGGCGCTCATCCTCACTGAGGCCGCCCCATACGCCATAGTCCTGATTCGTGTCCATCGCGCACTTCAGGCAGGCGTCGATGACCTTGCAGGTGCGGCACACGGCCTTGGCCTCCTCGATCTGCTGATAGGCGGCGCCGGTATTGCCCACCGGGAAAAACAACTCCGGATCCTTGTCTCGACAGGCCGCCTTGGCGCGCCAATCATATGCACTGCTCATCTGTGTCCCTCGATCCCGATTGAAATACAAAACTCTTATATACGAGCAAACCACGAATGCGGTCATTTTTCAAGAGTGAAATACCCAAAACATGTGGAGATGTCATTCCTCGGCAAGGCGAAAACACTGGATGAGACGTGCCTGGCCGTGTATCAGCAGCATGGCCCTGCCCGGTGTGCGCCAGTCGTCGTCGGTGCACGACGACAGGGCCTGCGACGGTATGCCGGCCATCATGTCGGAGGTCCTGTCCCCGGTGGGGAACAGCACGCGTATCGTGCAATGGTCGGGGAACCGCAGATGCCGTGGTGAGCTGAGGGCGAACACCACGGGGGTGTGCGGATCCGCCAGCGTCCGCATGAACTCGTCGTGCAACGCATCCGTGTACAGGGGATCGAGCAGGGCGTCGGCATCGTCCACCAGCCATATCCTCGTCGATCGCGGCGGCGGGGGAGGAGCGTCTTCGGCGCGGGTCGCGGAAGATCGTCGGCCCTCGTGCCACGGCGCCGACCCCATGGTTGTTGTGCGTTCGTATCCCGTGCCGCTGACGGTGACATCGACGATCTCCAGGCCCGGACGGGCGGCGAGCTGTCGGCGGATCAGACCGAGCACGGAGGTCTTGCCGCGTCTTTCAGGGCCGACGATGGCGATGTTGCCGGAGTCCAATGGCAATTCCAGCGCTTCGAGTCTCACTCCGAGGTCAAGCAATCCCAGCGAGACGGCGTCCAACGGCCGTTTCGAAACCGTGTCGAGGCCCGGCCACTCCACCATGTTCGGCAGCGGCGGCGAAAACAGTGGCGTTGCCTCGATCTCATTCAGGAACCGGCGGGCATGGTCGCATCCATGGGTGAGTGCGGTCGCAGATACGGGCATCGCGCAACGGAACGCCATGCGCCGTTCGCCATCGAACAGGTAGGCCAGCCCGGGATGCTGTGGACTGATGAACGCCGCGTCCCGGACGCCGAGCAGCTCCGTCGACTGCAGGGGGTCCCGTACGCGCAGACAGATGTTCAATCCGATGTTCGCCTTCATGTCTCCGCCGATCTGTCCCATGGGATTCTGCGTGCATGCAATGAGATGCATGCCCAGAGAGCGCCCCAGCGAGGCCAGCGCCACAAGCTGCGTCATATAGTCCGGCAGCTGTTGCCTCAACGCATGGAACTCATCGATGACGACCACGAGCCGTGGCGGGGGATCATCCAGCTCATCGGTGCCTGCGACGTGATGCTCCGCCACCACTCGTTCCCGTCTGCGCAGTTCCGTCTCGATGGCTCGCAGGGCGCGGACCGCATGGTCGAGATTCAGATCGGATACGAATCCGACCGTGTGGGGAAGACGGTGGAGCACACGAAACGCCGCACCGCCCTTGAAGTCCAGAAAGACGAAGTTCAGCATCGATGGTGGGAACCGGCATGCCAGCGACAGGCACCAGGATTCCAATAGAACGGATTTGCCGGACCCCGTGGTTCCCGCCACCAGGGCATGTGGCCCGGCCTTCGGCAGGTTCAGGGTCGTCGTCCGGCCTTTGTCAGATTCCCCGACGGCGACGGCATGCATGCCGTCGAGCACGGTCTGCTTGCGGATTCGTTGTGCTTCCGAGGCCTCATGCCAGTTACGTGCGATGCGGCGCCAGAGGTGGTCGGGGCGGGACGGTTCGAGGCCCAGCAGCGATTCAAGACGAGGGCGCAGCGTCGCGCATCGGGCGGCATCGGGCCGCATGGCGTCCCGGCCGTCCGGGGGAGGCTGTCCTGTGTCGGACGAGGCCTCCGACACGGTCCGGCGGCGGTGTGCGGCCATCGCCGCGATGGCGGACGCCAGACAGCCGATCAGTCCGGGTATGACGAGACACAGGAACATCCAGCGTCGCTCCGCGATCATCATCACAAGCAGCGCGAATTGCCCCAAAACGGGAGCGACCATGGAAATGGCCAGTAATGCCGATTCATTGCGCGTGTCGCGCTTTGTTGAAAAACCCATGTCTCCATGGTGACGTCCGACGTGATGTCAGGGCAAGCCAAGAGAGGAATGTGGACGAACGTGAACGGTTTCCGCAATGCCCCTACATACCGCCCACGGTGCCGGGGTCGTGGGTGCCCGCCTCCAGCTGGTCGAAGAGCTGGGTGTTTCTGGTGCCGTCCAGAAGAATCGTCGAGCCGATGCCCGAGGACGGGTAGTAGTTGGGATTCTGATAGTACAGCGTGCCGGTGATGCCATTGGACCCGGTGGCCGCCTTGAAGGCCAGGGCCATGGAGGCCAGGGAGAAGGCGTTGGTCTTCTCGTCCACCGTCAGGGAGGACAATCCGGCCTTGGCGAGCTTCTTGACCTTGACGGGATTCGCGAGCACCGAAGGCGATGAGGCCTTCTTCGCCACGGCGGCGATGACCTCGCGCTGCCGCTTGGCTCGTCCGATGTCACCGGTCGGATCGGAATAGCGCATGCGGGAGAACGCCAGGGCCGTGGCCCCGTCGGCCGTGTGGCATCCCGCCTTCCAGTTGAGTCCCGATCGGGCGTCGTTCACGGTGCTGTCGTAGCACAGCTCCACGCCGCCGACGGCGTCGACGACCTTCTCCACGCCACCGAAGCCGATCTGCACCACATGGTCGATCTTCATGCCGGTGATGCTCTCCACTTCCGAGACCAAGGACGGATATCCCGCGAGGGTGGAGACCGCGTTGATCTTCATGTCCTGGTTGTTGACGTTGACCAGGGAATCACGGGGGATGGAGATCAGCGAGCTGTTGCCCGACCTTGGCTTGGTCAGCACGAGAATGGAGTCGGTGCGGGAGCCGCTGACGTCCTTCGAGGATCCGGTGCCGGCCGTGCCGTCCCTTTCGTCGCTGCCGAGAATCAGCCAGGTGGAGGCCGGAGTGTTGCGCATGTCGGTGAGCATGGACCTGTGGTTCAGCTGGCCGTTGATCCAACCGACTGTGCCGAACACAAGGACGAGAGCGAGCGCCAGCAGCGCGCCGACGACGCACAACGCGATTCGTTTCGCGTCGGGGCGTCGCATGGCCGCCGTGCGCATCGTCCCGCCTGCACGGCCCGTCTTCGCGGTGTGGCCGGGCAGATGGCGGCGACGGGCCGGTGAGGGTATTGCCGGCCGGTTCGCCGCCTTGTATGTGCGCGGGGCTTCGGTGTGGCGGGCTGCATCTCCGCCCGTCGAGGGGGTGAAGCTTGGCGGGGCCGATGATGCGCGTCCGGACGTATTCCCGTGAGGGTTCTCGTCTCGATGTCGTACGGTCGGGCGAGGGCGGGCGGGAATCTCCTGGGGTCTGAAGGACCGCGGCGTCTGTGCGGGCGCTGCGGTCGTGGCGCGTCGGCGTGGGGCTCCCGAGGGGATGAAGCTCGGAGGATTGCTCCCTGACTGGTTGTCAAGAGGCCCCTGTCCCATATTTGATTCCTCCTCGGGTGACGGCGATGGTGCTGCAATGACTATTGCGCAAAACGTTGCAGGAGATGAAGAATATCGTCAATCCTTCTCAGGAACGGCACAGAATGAGGGGGAGGCCATGAAAAGAGCGGAAGGGCGAACATTATCACTGAACATTTCAAAATGCGGTAATGACACTCAAGAGACTTGACAAAACGTGAATGACAAGTGTGTAATTTAGCACGGACTTGGTTTCGGGTCCGTGAAAATGAGCAGGCGTTGCGGGAGGTTTCGACATGTGGGGGGTGTTCGACGATTCCCAGAATCAGCACGAACGAGGTGCCGACGGCAACGCCCTTCTGGAACTCTGGGGGCTGTTCAATCCCGACGAGGATGTGTCATGGCAGCACAAGGCGCTATGCGCGCAGACCGATCCCGAGGCGTTCTTCCCGGAGAAGGGCGGATCCACCCGCGACGCGAAGAAGGTGTGCGCCGAATGCGAGGTGCGAGAGCAGTGCCTCAAATGGGCGATCGACCACGATGAGCGTTTCGGCATCTGGGGTGGCATGAGCGAACGCGAGCGCCGGCGGTATAAGAAAGAACATGGTAAAGAACGGGCCTAGCATATCCGACGAAGCGACGTCCGGTGTTCTACAGTGGAAAAGATGAATCCTGTTATTGATGAGGCGCGAAGCGTGCAAGATGTAGTGGGCGGTGTCCTCGCCGAATGCCGGGTGTCCGCCGAACAATCCGTGGAACCGGCCGTGGCCGCCATAATCACCGTGGAGGATGACCGGCGTTTCCTTTCACGGACCCTGCGATCCGTATTGAACCAGACGGTGCTTCCTTCCGTGATCGTCATCGCCGACTGCACGGACGAGGGGCAATCGGCGACCAAGACGACGGTAAGCGCGGATTCCTCGATGCAGAACGTGGAGGTGCGTCTTGTCGGTGCGGCCGGCGCCTCGTCGTTCGGCCAGGCGGTTCGCAAGGCGCTCGACAACGCGTACCTGCCCACGACGGTGCGGTCGTTGTGGCTGTTGCACGATGATTCGCGGCCTCGTGACGCCTCATGCCTCGAAACCATGCTCGAGGCATGGCGCAATGCGCCGACCGCCGCCGTGCTCGGCTGCAAGCAAGTCGGATGGGATGAGGAAGAAACCCTGCATGACGTGGGCTGCTACGCCACGACCAACCATGGCGTGGCCTCGCTGGTCGTGGACGGCGAGCCCGATCAGGAGCAGTATGACGCCCGACAGGATGTCTACATGGTCGATCTTGCGGGCGCGCTGGTGTCGCTGCCGGTGTGGCGTACCCTTGACGGCACCGACCAGGCTATGGGGGAGTTCGCGGAATCGGCCGATTTCTGCCGCCGTGTCTGTCTGTCCGGCGGCCGCGTGCTTGTGGTGCCCAAGAGCGCTATCGCGCACCGCCGCGCGCGATTCGAGGGACTGCGCACCCATGACGGCGAACCGACCCGTCACGAAAGCGCCAGGGTCTCCGCTGACCTCATCGACGCGCGGGAACGCTACCGGTTCACCGACATTCGCCTTGCGTTGTGGGCCCCCATGTGGGTATGGCGGTTGCTGGTCTCGATCGTGCTGTTCATCAGGCAACTCGTGGGCAAGCGTCCGTATGAGGCGGCGTGCGAACTGGGGGCGCCGTGGCGCCTGCTGCTGGCGATGCCCCGACTGATGGGCTCCCGCAGGAAAGTGGCCCGGCAATCGACCGCCACGCTGCGACAGCTGACCGTGCTGGTGGCCCGTCGCGACCAGGTGGCGCAATGGCGTGAACGAAGCGCCGCGTTCGCCGACTCGAAGAACGTGCCCCTGCTCAGCCCCCTTGCCGTGGCCCATCTGCGCAGGCAGCGCCGTCGTCGTCTGGCATGGGCCGCCGTCATGGCCGTGCTGGCCTTCGTCGCCGGCCTGCTGGTGAACCTTGATGCATGGAAGGCCCTGGTCACCGGCGGAAGCTTCCACTCCTCGACGCTGGTCGCCTCCGCGGCGTCATGGCGCCAGCTGTTCGAGTCGGCCACGTCGGCCTACACCTACGCCGACGGCCTCGGCGTGGCGGCGCCTCCGTCCCCGTTCCTTCTTGTGCTGCTGGCCTCCTCGGCCGTTACCCTCGGGCACGTCACCGTGGCCATCGGACTGATGGTGTTCGCCGCCGCCCCGTTGTCGGCGTTGTCGTTCTGGGCGCTCGCCGGCATCTTCACCCGTTCGAACCCGATTCGCGTTGTCATGGGACTGCTGTGGTGCGTGTTCGGAGGGGTCCTGGGGCTGTATTCGCAAGGCAATCTCCCCATGCTCACCGTGATGGTCTTCCTGCCTGCGGCCATGGCGTTTGCGTTCCGAGCGGTGGGTATGTACCACACCGAGGATGTGGTCTCCGCCACGGCTTCGGTGCAGTCGGCCGCATTGGCCTCGCTGTGCATGATGATGGTCGTCGCGGCCGAACCGCAGCTGGTGCTGCCGCTGCTCGTGGTGTTCGCGGCCTTCATGGTGCTCGTACGCTCCCACAGGATCATGCTGCTGCTTATTCCGGTTCCCGGAGCGTTTGCGCTTGCCCCCACGCTGCTCAACGTCGTGCTGAACCTTGGGGACGGTTCGTACCGTCAGCTCTTTGCCGATATGAACCCGGCATCCGGCGATGCATCGACGGTCTCGGCGTCGAATCTGTTCTCGCTGACGCTGCACGCCTTTGGATTCGGACCGGGCATTGATCTGCGCGCTTTGCCGTCCACGGCGAACATGGGCGCCCTGCTTACGATGCTCAGCCTTGTGGCGCTGTGTGTCATCGCGGCGTGTGCGTTGCTGCTTCCCTTCGCGTTGCGTGTCTCCCGTATGATGTGGGTCATCGTAGTGGCCGGCGCCTTCGAGACGCTGCTTGCCGCACGCATGGCCGTTGCCCCCGCACAGACCGGCGCGGTCGCGGGAACCACGCTGCCCGGTCTGGCCTTCGTCATGGTCGGTATGCTCGCATGCGTGTGCATGGTGGCCGGTCGTGCGGCGAAGCCGTTCTCTCCGCTGGTCTCGCGCGAGGTCGACCACAGTCGCGCCATCGGTTCGAAGGATCGCGGACACTATGCGCGACGCAATCTCGTCATCGTCGCGCGTGCGCTGCTGGTGCTGCTGCTCGCGGCATGCGTGGCATTGTGGGGCGCCATCGGCGGCGTCAGGGCCTACAAGGGGGAGCGTCTCGTTCCGCAGCGCTATGAACTTCCACTGATCGCCCAGGACTATCTCGCTTCGGGCGATGGGCATAGGATTCTGGCGTTGCGCGCCGATTCCTCCACGGAGGTGTCGTTCTCGTCCATGCGGACCGCACGGGGCGATCTCATCGACTACTCGCCGTCGGTATCCGCCGCGCACGTTTCCACGGGATGGGACCGGACGTCCCAGACCATCGCCGCATCGTCCGCGACACTGCTGCAGCATAACGACGACGACGCCATTGCGAAGATCGTCGATCTGGGATTCGGAGGCATATACATTCCGTACGCGCCCGATTCGGCAAGCCGTTCGCTGGTCTCCAACATTCTGGCGAGCGACGGCACGCAATCCGTCGTCAGCAATGAATCAGGCACGTATATTCGTCTCACCGTCGACGACACGACCACGCAGGGCATCGATGAATCCGGTGAGGCCCAGGCGCTGCACAGTCCCTGGAGATGGGCATGGCTATGGTGCATGGGAATCGTCACGATACTGTATATCGTCGTCGCGTTCCCCCGCATCCGTCGAAATGGGGTGAAGGCATGAGCAAGACATCGAGGCACGGGGGAGCACGCCCCCGACGGTCCATATGGGGCACAGTCGCCAAAGCCACGGTCTCCACCGTCACGTTGGTGGCGTTGCTCGGTCTGTTCGGCGTCGCCACGGTGTTCGTTCCCGTGCGTGGGGCCATCGACCATGGCGACGGCGGTTCGTCGTCGCATACCGTAGCCGTAGGCCAGACCACGCTGCAGACGGTGTGCCCGGCACGCATGCAGCTGGCGGACACCGGTTCGTATGGAGACGCCGAATACCGGTCCTCCGAAGGCGACATCACCGGCAAGACGAGATTCGCGGCATTCGGCTCCCTCTATGATTCCTCCGTCACCGATATCAGCGGCGACAACAAGCAGAAGACCGCCTCCATCGACATGTCGGATTCGGCCAAGGCCTTCATCCACCAATCCGGCGCCGATAAGAAGTCGTCGTTGCACACGACCCGGCTTCTCGAGACGGACAAGGGTTCGGGCGCGGCCTCCGCCGTGGCGTCATGGGCCACCAAGGGCGATCTGCAGGGCGTCTCGTCCACGCGGTGCGTCACCCCGCAACTGACCCAGTCGCTGCTGCTTCCGGGTACACAGACCGGTTGGACCCAACAGCTCGTGCTGTCCAATCCCTCGGACAAGTCCACGACGGTCGCCATCGAAGCCCAAGGCACCAGGAACGGCGATTCGATTCCCCTTGCCACCGACAGCAAGGTGACCGTGGCGGCCAATGGCGAGACCGTTGTCAATCTGTCGGCTGCGGCGCCGTCGCAGCAGGGACTGTACGTCACATTGAACAGCACCACCACGGCGGTCGCCGCCGTGGTGCGTGCCGTGCACGCCGAGGGACTGGTCTCCCGCGGCTCCGACTTCGCCACGCCGGTCGGGACTCCCTCCGAATCGCTGATGCTGCCCGCTGTGGCATCCGGCAGCGACGTCACCGTCGAGATGTTCTCCGAGAAGGCCGGGAATGCCACGTTGTCATGGGTGACGAAGTCGAGGACCGTCAAGGCCAAGACGGTCAGGCTTGAAGCCAACAGGGTCGCGGTGCTGTCGCTGGGCAAGGCCCCATCTGATGCCGTGGCCGTGAGCGTCACCGCCGACGTCAAGATGAACGCGACGGCCATGTGCGTCGAGAATGGCTCCGATCAGTCCGATTTCTCTCTGGTCCAGGCCGCCGACGTCCAGGAGGTCAGCGCCATCGCGCTTCCCGAAGGCATCGAGGCGCTTATCGATGTCGTCAACACGACCGACACCAAGACGACGGTCACGTTGACCGCATATTCGCAGCAGGGAGACCAGGCCGGTGTCAAGGAGATCACGCTGAACGGCCGTCAGGCCGTGGTGCTGGCTCCGAAGGACGTAGCCAGAAACGCGGTCGCCCTGACGATGAGCGATACCGGCAAGGCCGTCGCATGGGGCGCCGTCGTCCGCAACGACGCGGTCTCCAAGGCCAAGGCGAAAGGCATTGCCTACATCGGCTCGACCAGCCTCATGCCGACGCAGGCCTCGGTACGTGTGAACAGATCATTGAACGTCGTGCAGTAGATATCGAAGAAGGGCCATTCCCGCAAATGGGATGGCCCTTCCCAATAAGGACGTTTGGAGCAAGCCTAGAAGCCCCAATCCGGATCGATGTCCTCCGGATGCTTCCCGCTGAGGTCGGCGAGGCAGGAGACCAGCTCGTCACGGATGATGAGCTGCAGATCCACCCTGCCCACGGCACGCTGTTCGATGGGACGGCGGTACAGCACAATACGGGCGGGAATGCCGTGGTTGGCGGGGAAGCTCTGGGAAAGGAACGCACGTCTGGTCTCCCATGAGACGGGTGCCGAGGGCGGCACGTCCTCCACGGCGCATTGCACGCCGTCCAACAGCTGCGGCCAGGCCGCGTTCAGCCTCTTGAGCTGCGCCACGACCATGCTGTCGAACATGCCGGCCTTGGTGCGGTATCGGGGCATACGGATGCCAAACGTCGCCTGCCGGTTGCCCCGGCCATGCCGGTTGCGGTAGACTTTGCGTTCCCAGGGCAGCGGGGTGCCTCCGGTGCGCAGCATGCCTGCGGATGTCGTTTTCTCTTCGGTCATGGCATACAGCCTAATCGCCGAACGGACGTTTTGCCCGGTGTTCCGCCGTCTCTCGCGGGTTGTGGCGGCCGTCTATGCGATAATGCTAGGTATGCCGTCTGCCGGATGGCGCGTGGGTTTTCTTCGTCAGGGATAGGAGTCTGTATGGGTGCCGTGACCATTCATCGCTGGGATGAAGTGGACTATGCATGGCTGGAATCGCACATCGGGGCCATCGGATTCGATCTCGACACCACGCTGGCGAAGTCGAAGACCCCGATGACGCCGCAGATGGCCGAGGCATTCTCCGAGCTGACGCATCATATTCCCTGCGCAGTGGTCTCCGGAGGCAAATACGAGTTGTTCTCCCGACAGATCATCGCCAGAATCGGCGACATGGCAGATCGGAGGAACCTGCATTTCATGCCCACCAGCGGAACTCGGTACTATGCGTGGAACGGTGACGACTGGGAATGCCGATATGCCCACGACCTCAGCGAAAGGGACCGGGATGCCGCCATCGAATCACTGACCAGACATGCCAAGGAACAGGGGCTGTGGCTGCCGGACGACCGCATATGGGGAGACCGACTCGAGGACCGCGGCAGTCAGATAACGTTCTCCGCGCTCGGCCAGCTCGCGCCGGTGGAGGCGAAGGAGGCATGGGACCCCGACCGTAGGAAGAAGAATCGCCTCGCCGCCGCGGTCGCGGCCGATCTGCCGCAGCTCACCGTCCGGTCGGGCGGGTCGACCAGCGTGGACGTGGTCGCCCGCGGCATCGACAAGTCATATGCCATCCGTGAGCTTTCCGGCATTCTCGGCGTGGACATCCCCCGCATCGCGTTCGTGGGGGACCGCATGGATCCCGATGGCAACGATTATCCCACGGCGGTCGCCGGGGCGTACGCGATTCATGTTTCCGGCCCCGACGACACCCTGCGTGTCATTCGGAATCTGCTGAACGTCTTTTCCCACCGCTGATTGCGACGCCATGTCTCCGGTGGCCGTCGGGGCACGTTCGTCAACATCGTCTCCACGGCTGGACCATCCGCATTCGCATCGGGTATGGTTCGAACATGGACGACAACGAATCAGGAACACTGCTGCGGCTGATACGTGACATCATGCTGCCACGTGGCTGTGCCGGCTGCGATATGCCGGATGAGCGTCTCTGTGCGGGGTGCACCGCGGGATTCCGTCGACGCGTCGTACGAACGGTACCCGCCACCATGTGCTCCGGTGGACGTGTCCTGGCATGCGGATGGTACAGGGAAGGCGTCCGCCGGGCCATCCTGCGATGGAAGGACCACGGAGACGAGGAGATCACCCCGGACCTGGCCGCCATGATGCGGGAACGCGCACGGAACGGCGCCGTGGAACGGCTGATGGATGTCGACCGAAGTGTCATGGTCGTACCGGTTCCCTCATCGCCGAAATCGCTGCGTCGCAGGGGACGCCGCCATACCGTTCCGTTGGCCGAGGCGGTATGCGCGCATCTGACCTCATGCGGTCTTGACGCCGTTGTCATGCCGGCGCTATCGATTACCGGCGTACGGACGAAATCCGTACAGGGGTCGCGGGTGGGACAACGTGCGGCACGACTGTCAGGGCATATCCGCGTGCGGAATCCGGAGGCGCTGCGTGGTGGCCAGATTCTGCTGGTGGACGATATCATGACCACGGGCGCCACCATACGCCAGTGCTCGCAGACGCTGCGGGACCATGACGCGACGGTGGTCGCCGCCATGGTCCTTGCTGCAGTCGCCTATTGCGCGACGTGATTCTTGGGCAGTGCGATTTCGAAGTTGGCGCCGCGCTTGTCGGGCACCACCTTGACGGTGCCCCCATGAAGGCCCGCCGCCCAGCGGGCGATGGACAGGCCGAGTCCGGTTCCACCCGACCCGGTGCCCGGACGGCCCGCCCCCTTGACGTAGCGACGGAAGATATCATTGCGGGCCTCTTCGGGAATCTGCGACCCGTAGTTCACGACGTTGGTGATGATGGTGCCGAGACTGGTGTCCTCATGCACTTCGATCAGTACGGACGTGCCGTCAGGGGAGTGCTTCAACGCATTGGCGATGATATTGGTGAACAGCTGGCTGAGACGGTCCTGGTCGCCCTCCATCATGAGATGGTCGGGGACCTCAAGATGAATGGTGTGGTTGTGGCCGCCGTCCGCAATCTCCAGAGGTTTGATGGTCTCGTCGAGGAATCCGCCGAAGTCGAAGCGTTCGACTTCAAGACTGGCCGCGCCGGCTTCGACGCGCGACATATCGAGCAGGAAGGCGATGAGGTCGGAAAGCCTGTGCGTCTGATTGAGAATACCCTCGAGGTTCGCGGGGGTCGGTTCCACCACGCCATCGGCCATGTTCTCCACCAGCGCCTGAAGCGCCGACACGGGAGTGCGCAGCTCATGGCTCACATTGGCGACCATGTCCCTGCGCATCTGATCGGCGTGCTGCAGCTCGGCGGCCATTTCATTGAAGGACCTGGCGAGCTGTCCGACCTCGTCGCGGGAATTGGTGACGCCTTCCACGCGCACGGAATAGTCGCCTTCGGCCATGGCCTCGGCGGCATCCCTCATCTGACGCAGCGGCGCGGTGAGACCATGCGCGAAGAAGTATGTGATGCCCAGGGCGACGACAAGGGTGAGCGGCATGGCAATCCACCCGCTCCACCCCCATTTGAGGAAATGCCAGGCCAGCACGAACGCTATGGCCGTTGCTATGACGATCAGTACGCTGAGCTCCACCTTCAGGGAGGACAGCATGCCTATGGGCCGGTCCCGCAGCGCGCGTCGCTTCTGACGGGCGGCCTGCCCCTTGCGTTCGGCCATGGTCACTTGGCTTCCGGCGGTTCGAAGGCGTATCCGACGCCATGCACGGTGCGGATGAGTTCCGGCCCGAGCTTATGGCGCAGCGCCTTCACATGGGAGTCGACGGTTCGGGTTCCGGAGGCATCTACCCAGTCCCATACCTCCTCGAGCAGCTTCTCACGGGTGAGCACCGACTTGGGACGGCGCGCCAGCGTGGCGAGCAGATCGAATTCGGTCGGGGTGAGGTGTACGGGCTCGCCCTCGAAGGTCACGATGCGCTGGGCAGGATCGATGACCAGGGTGCCGAAGTCGAGCAGCTTCTCGTTTTCGGAGTTCTTCGCGATGACCTTCGCCCGCTCGACACGGCGCAGCAGCGCCTTGCAGCGGGCGATCAGCTCGCGCATCGAGAACGGCTTCGTCATGTAGTCGTCGGCACCGGCTCCGAGACCGATGACCTTGTCGGCCTCGTCGTCGCGGGCCGTGAGAATCAGCACGGGGACCGGGCGGCTGGCCACGATGCGTTTGGTGGCCTCGAGGCCGTCCATCACCGGCAGCATGATGTCCATGATGACCAGATCGGGCTTCAGCTGGGACGCCGCCTGCACCGCGCTCGCGCCGTCACCAGCCACACGGGCGTTCCAGCCTTCCGCGGTCAGACGCTGGGCGATGGCCGTGGCCAGCGTGGGTTCGTCCTCGACAACGAGAATCGTGCGCTGCTGGGTGTGTGTATCAATGCTGTTCATCGCCATTAATCCCTTTGATCCCTTGATATATATCCAATCAGATGTGTCTTAGCGTATATCATACGTAAGGCCAGGATTTCAACCTGGCCTTACGTTATCAGATGAGCGATGCTCCCGTCATCGGCGATTCTATGCCTTGGGCTTGAGGAACAGGGCGCCGAGTGCGGGGACGGTGATCTTCACCGAATACGGACGCGAGTGGTACTCGCCCTTCTCGGCGACGATGTCGGTGTTGCTGATCCCCGAGCCGCCGTATTCCTCGGCGTCGGTGTTGAGGATCTCCTCCCATTCGCCGCCGCTGGGCAGCGGGACCTGATAGTCCTGCCAGGCGCAGCCGGAGAAGTTGACCACGACCACAATCGGATTGCCCTTGGTGTCCAGACGCATGAAGCTCAGGACGTTGTGGTCGGCGTCGTCGCTGGTGAGCCACTGGAATCCCGCGGGATCGAAGTCCTGACTCCAGAATTCGGGGCTCTTGCGGTACAGCTCGTTCAGGTCGCGTACAAGCTTCTGTACGCCCTGATGGTCGGGCCAGTTCAGCGCGTTCCAGTCCACCGAGCTCTTGTAGTCCCATTCGCCGTACTGTGCGATCTCGTTGCCCATGAACGTGAGGTTCTTGCCCGGATGCGCCCACTGGTAGGCGAACAGGGCCCTCACGCCGGCGTACTTCTGCCAGTCGTCGCCGGGCATCTTGCCGAACAGCGCGCCCTTGCCGTATACGACCTCGTCGTGGCTGATGGGCAGCACATAGTGCTCGGAGTAGGCGTACATCATCGAGAAGGTGATCTCGCCGTGATGCCACTTGCGGTTGACGGGCGTCTCATGCAGGTACTCGAGGGTGTCGTGCATCCATCCCATGTTCCACTTGAGACCGAATCCGAGTCCACCCTCGCTCGTCGGCGCGGTCACGCCCGGCCATGCGGTGGACTCCTCGGCGATCATCATGATGCCGGGGTTGCGGCCGTATGCGGTGGCGGTGGCCTCCTTGAGGAAGTCGATGGCCTCGAGGTTCTCGCGCCCGCCGTACTTGTTCGGACGCCACTGGCCGTTCTCGCGGCTGTAGTCGAGATAGAGCATCGAGGAGACGGCGTCCACGCGCAGACCGTCCACATGGAACTCGTCAAGCCAGTAGCAGGCATTGGCCACGAGGAAGTTGCGCACCTCGTTGCGTCCGAAGTTGAACACGTAGGTGCCCCAGTCGGGGTGCTCGCCGCGCAGCGGGTCCGGGTCCTCGTACAACGGCGTGCCGTCGAAGCGCGCCAGCGCGAAATCGTCCTTGGGGAAGTGGGCGGGGACCCAGTCCATGATCACGCCGATGCCGGCCTGATGGAAGGCGTCGATGAGCTTCTTGAGGTCGTCGGGGTTGCCGAGACGGGACTGCGGCGCGTAGTAGCCGGTGACCTGATAGCCCCAGGAGCCGGTGAACGGATGCTCGGCGAGCGGCATGAACTCCACATGGGTGAAGCCCATTTTCTTCACGTAGGGCACCAGCTCGTCGGCGAGCCTGCTGTAGTCCATGCCGATCTTCCAGCTGCCGGCGTGGACTTCGTAGATGCTGACGGGGCCGGAGTGCGGATCGGTGTTGCGGCGGTGCTCCATCCATTCCTCGTCGTGCCACTCGTGCTTGGAGTCCACGACGACCGATGCCGTCAGCGGGGGAACCTGGTGGAGGTTCTCCATCGGGTCGGCCTTCTGCTTCCATTCATGGTTGGCGTTGAGGATCTCGTACTTGTACAGCTCGCCGGCGCCGACGTCGGGGATGAAGATCTCCCAGATGCCGGAGGAGCCCAGCTCCCTCATGGCATGCTGGCGGCCGGACCAGGAGTTGAAGTCGCCGACGACGCGTACGGCGTGCGCGTTCGGGGCCCATACCGCGAACGAGGTTCCGGTGACCGTGTCGGGGGAGGAGCCGTCCGGGTCTCCCATGACGTCGTCGTAGGTGCGCACATGCGCGCCGAGCACCTCCCAGAGGCGCTCATGACGGCCTTCGCCGAAGAGGTACATGTCCATTTCGCCGACGGTGGGCATGTAGCGGTAGGGGTCGTCCACCAGTGCGGTGTCGCCGCCTTCGTAGGATACGCGAATGCGGTAGTCGGGGGTTGCATAGCCTTCGCCGTCCGTGGAGGCGATTGCGGGGATGACGGCGGTGAAGACGCCGTTCCACTCATGTTCGGCGGTGTACTCCCCATCCTCGGTCACGATGACGACGTGCTTGGCGAAGGGGCGCAGGACACGAACGGTGGCGTAGCCCTCGCCGCCTGCCTCGTCGTTGAGATGGGCTCCCAGCACGGTGTGCGGGTCGTAGTATACGCCGTTGCTGACATCATCCAGAATCGCATGGTCGACGCTGACCGGCTGCGGGATGGCATTGTTTGTGTTGCTCATACAAACGAGTGTACGAAATGATTTCGTGAAAAACGCTTAACGACGTGTTGATTTTTTGAACGTTCAACATGTGAGCGTTCTCTTTTGGATTTCGCCCCCTTGGGCGTATATACTGAAATTTCGCTCGCTCATGACTATAAGTCCAACCTCCGTGCAATCATAAGATGTCTTCTTTAATCTATAGAGGGGCTTGATACATGACTTACCAGGTTGGCGATACCGTTGTCTATCCGCGCCATGGCGCAGCGAAGATCGAAGAGATTACCGAGCGGGAGATGAACGGCGTCAAGCGCACGTATCTCAAGCTTTCCGTGCTGTCGTCCGACGGTCTGGTGATTCAGATTCCGGCGGAGAACGTCAAGAAGGTCGGTGTGCGCGACGTCGTGGACGCCAAGGCCGTCTCCAAGGTGTTCGAGATCCTGCGCACGCCCATCGTCGAGGAGAAGACCAACTGGTCCCGCCGCTACAAACTGAACGTGGAGAAGATCGCCACCGGTGACGTGAACAAGATCGCCGAGGTCGTGCGCGACCTCGCCCAGCGCGACGACGACGAACACGGCCTGTCCGCCGGTGAGAAGCGCATGCTCACCAAGGCCCGCAACATCCTCACCTCCGAGATCTCGCTGAGCGAGAAGCTGAGCGAGGAGGAGACCCAGCGTCTGCTCGACGTCAACCTCGGCTACCGCGATCCCGAGCCCGGCGACGACAAGCATCATACGAAGAGCCCCAAGGAACCGGCCAGCGAGACGCTGAACCGCATCGAGGCGGAGGCCAAGGCCGCGAAGGGCAAGAAGAAGAGCACGAGGAAGTCGGCCAAGTAGCCGATGGCGGACGTGACGAATATGCGCATCGGACAGGGTTTCGATGCGCATCGTTTCGCCCCCTCCGGCACGGGGCGCGAGCTGTGGCTCGCATGCCTGCGCTGGCAGGAGGACGAGCGGCGGGGATGCGAAGGGGTGCTCGGCGATTCCGATGGCGACGTCGCCGCGCATGCCGTCATCGACGCCGTGCTCTCGGCCTGCGGTCTCGGTGACATCGGCACGCTGTTCGGCGTGGGCCCCCGCAGCCTCGGCTCCGGCATGCATGGCGACGCCATGTTGAGCGCCGTAGGCGATCATGTGCGGGAGCATGGCTGGACCATCGTGAACGTCGGTGTATCCATAGTCGGCAATGCCCCCCGCATCGGGCGTCGTCGCGACGAGGCCCAGCATGCCATGTCCGGCGCCTTGGGGGCGCCGGTGAGCATCACGGCGACGACCACGGACGGCATAGGGTTCACCGGTCGTGGCGAAGGCGTCGCAGCCATCGCCACGGCATTGGCCGTCCGCGGCTGAGAACGGCCTGCCATCACGGTCAGCGATTGCGGAAGACGATCTTCGCGATCGCCCACATCGCCGTGCTGAGCGTGACGATGACGAAGCTGGGCGGGGTGGGGAACATCGCCGAAAGCACCAGTCCGCCCCAGATGCTCGCCAGGCACAGCACGCACGACACGATGATGGCCGCGAATGGGGATCGGGTGACGATCGACGCCGTCGCCGCAGGTGTGACGACCAGGGCGAAGATCAGCAATGTACCCACCGCCGGCACAGCCACGGTGATGACCCCGGCCATGATGGCCATGAACAGCACGTTCATCGCACCGATGGGCACGCCCTTGGCCCGTGCGACCTGCTCGTCCAGCGAACTGAACAGGAGCGGCCGGTACACAAGCGACACCACCACCAGCAGCAACGCGTCGAAGATGGCGAAGCCGACGATCTGATTGTCGGTGATGGTCAGGATGGACCCGAAAAGAATGGACTGCATCTGCTGCGAGGCGCTGGAGGAAAGCCTCGCGAAGAACAGTCCCAGACCCGTGGCGAACGCCAGCACGGTGCCCGTGGCGATTTCGCGCTCGGAGACCTTTTTGCCCAATGCGCCGATGACCAGCGCCCCGCCCAGCGCGAATGCGCCCAGGCCAAGCGAGACGGGCAGTCCGAGCAATACGGCGCCGGTCGCGCCGGGGAGCCCTATGTGCGCCAGCGCGTGGGCGGCGAACGTCGAATGCCGCGTGATGGTGAAATACCCCATGATTCCCGCGGCGACGGCGATCAGCAGTCCCGCTTCGATGGCATTGACCATGAACGGTGCCGTGAGGACGCTCATCCATTCGGGGTCGAAGGCGAACTGTATGGTCATCGATTCATCTCCTTGGCCTTGGTGCCTGCGATATGTGCATCGGCATGGGTTCCTCCGTCCTTCGGATCCCCGTGCTCGTGGAAGTGGGCGGCCTCGCGTACGTCATGGGTGTCCTGGAGGCGCTCCTCCGGCTCGAGCTTGCGGTTCGGGGTCACGAACATGTCGCCCTGGGGCGTGGTGACGACCTCCACGCGTGTGCCGTAGAGATGCGTGAGCAGATCGGAGTCCAGCACCGAACGGATGGGGGAGTAGTGCGGATGCCCGTCGAGCAGGTAGATGGCTCCGGTGAGGATGGGCAGCAGCATGTTCAGGTCGTGGGCCACGACCTCGATGGTCATGCCCCATTCATGGTTCAGACGGGCGAGCAGTTCCACGACCGAACGCTGGCTGGCGATGTCGAGATTGGCCAGAGGCTCGTCAAGCAGCAGCAGTTCGGGGCTGCATGCCAGCGCCTGCGCGATGGCGGCGCGCTGGCGCAGGCCGCCGGAAAGCTCGTTGAGCCGGTAGTCGGCCTTGTCGGCGAGCCCGACGAATTCCAGGACCTCCTGTGCACGCCGTTTCTCCTCCGCGGAGACGAAGTGGATGCCGAACTTCGTGCCCGTCAGCCCCAGTATTACCGACTGCCGTGCGGTGATCGTCGAATCAAGCCCCGAAGTGTAGGTCTGTGGTACGTAGCCGATGCGTTGGTTGCTTTGGCCCGCCGGCCGCCCCAGTACCGTGATGTCGCCTTGGGATGTGGGGATCAGGCCGAGCTCGGCGTCCAGCAGCGTGGTCTTTCCGGCTCCGTTGGTGCCGACCACCGCGGTTACGGTTCCGCGCGGAATCGCGAAGTTTCCATGTGACCAGATGAGTCTTCCGCCGCGTCGTACGGCGGCATCGTGAAGCACGACGGCGTCGTCGTGGGCAGTGGGGGAGGTCATGATGCATCATCTCTGTTCAGGTTTGGAATACGGGATATTGCTAATGAGAATAGTAATCAATATTCATGGATTTCGTCCACTTCGTCGTGTTGCGTGTGTAAATGCATGGCGCCTGTGCCCGCGGATATGGCCGCGGGCACAGGCGCCATGACTCTGCCTGACCGTCTGCTGTGCGTCCGGAACTACTTGGAGCCGGCGTCCGATGCCGAGGATGACGGGCTCGGTGTGGCTTCCGGCGACGTGGCGTCGGAAGCCAGGGCCTTGTCGAACTCCGTGACCAGCGAATCCATCCAATCGACCAGACTGTCGTAGCGTTCGGGAACCTGCTCGGTGACGTTCACCACGGGGACGTCGGACTTATGGGCGGTGCCGGTGATGAGATTGGTGGTGTCGGACGCCTCCTGGGGATTGTTGATGAGCATGCCGGCCTTGTGCTTCTCCAACAGCGTCTGCAGGTCCTGCACATCGGCGGGTGCGGGTTCCCCGCCGTTGAGCATCGTCTGGGCGTACTGTTCGGGCGTGACGTCCCTGACGTTCAGGTCGCTCATCAGATAGTAGGCCACGGATTCGGTCGAGGCGTAGGTCGCTTCGGGGTGCTTTTCGGAGAACTTATCCATGGAGGTCTCGAGCTCGTCCTCGTCCTCCTGCCATGCGGCAAGCCGCTTGGCGAAATAATCCTTGCTGTCGGGCTTGATCTTCGAGAAGGCCTCGCTCAGTTCCTTGGCCATGGCCTTGCGGGCGTCCTTCGAGAACCACAGATGGGGATTGTCTCCATCCGAGGCTCCCACGGTCGTGGCGGCCGTCACGACCGTGGTGTCGCCGCTGACGGCCTTCGTCGCCCACTCGTCGTATCCGGCGCCGTTCGCCACCAACACCTTTGCCTTCGACACGGTCGCGATGTCGCTGGTCTTCGGTTCGAAGTCATGGGCGTCCACATTGGTGGAGCCGAGGATGGAGGTGACGCGTACCTGGTCACCGCCCACCTCCTTGGCGAGCATGCCCCACTGGTTGATTGACGCGACCACGGCGATCGGATCGAACTGCGCGGTCGAACCGGAGCCTTCCTCCGTCGACTGGGTTCCCGAGCCGCACCCCGTCGCCGCGAGAACGGCCGCGCATACCACTGCCGCCGCCGCGCCCCTCATGCGCGCCGCGGCATTCCACATGGTGAACAACGTCATAACAATCAACACCGCCTTCTGCTGCCGGCCCGGGAAACCGTTCGGGGACATCCTCGTCGCATCCCCGAATATGCGTTCGCATAATATCGTTCATCGGGCTGTTTTCACGATAGCCTATGATGCGGAGTATCGAATCCGGCGACACGGAAGGACATTTACGGATATGGCACAACGTTTGGATGGCAAGCAGGCCGCCGCGGCTATCAAAGCCGATCTGGCCGAGCGCGTGGCGAGGCTCAAGGAGCAGGGCGTGGTCCCGGGGCTGGGAACACTGCTCGTCGGTCATGACGCCGGCTCGGTGAAGTACGTCGCCGGCAAGCATCGTGACTGCGCCGAGGTCGGCATCGCATCCATCGCCGAGGAGCTTCCCGAGGACGCCGGCTACGAGGAGATCGCCGAGGCGGTCCGCAGGCTCAACGAGAATCCCGCGTGCACCGGATTCATCGTGCAGCTGCCCCTGCCGCGAGGAATCGACGAGAACAGGATCATCGACCTCATCGATCCCGCCAAGGATGCGGACGGCATGCATCCGTACAACCTCGGCGAGCTGGTCCTCCATCCCCGCGGCGAGCTGTCCACCCCGCTTCCCTGCACCCCACGCGGCGTCGTGGAGCTGCTGTCCATGAACGGCATCGATCTGAACGGCAAGCATGTGGTCGTGCTCGGCCGCGGCATCACCATCGGCCGCACCATCGGCCTGCTGATCGGCCGCAAGGAGATCAACGCCACGGTCACGCAGTGCCACACCGGTACCCGGAACGTGCATGAGCTGATGCGGCAGGCCGACGTCATCGTGGCCGCCATGGGCAGCGCGCACTTCGTCAAGCCCGAGGACGTCAGACCGGACGCCGTGCTCGTCGACGTCGGGGTGAGCCGCGTCACCGACCCCGAGACCGGCAGGTCGAGGATTCTCGGCGACGTCGATCCCGCCGCCCGCGAGGTATGCGGCGCCTATACGCCGAACCCCGGCGGAGTCGGACCGATGACCCGCGCCATGTTGCTGCGCAATGTCGTTGAAATCGCCGAGCGTTCGCTGCGTTGATCCCGTCCCCGTGCTGCCCCGTCCGGTGGGCTGTCCGTAGGTGGCGCTGAGGCGACACCATGGAGCCGAGGTGATGCGGGTCGTATGAGGGCGTGTCGTATCGCGACTCGTCCACGGAGCCGTCAAGCGGACAGTCCGGTGGACTGTCCGTAGGCGACGCCGAGGCGACACGACGGAGCCGAGGTGATGCGAGTTGTATGAGGGCGTGTCGTATCGCGACACGCCCGAATTCCTTATAGCCTTTTTGACCATGCCTGGCGGTACTCTTAAAACTTGCGTGTACGGGAGTATGCGTGCATAACTGAATATCGAGTAATTATCCATCCATCTATTGAGAAACCATATACCTACATGGCAGAGAACAACACTGAAGCCACCAAGGTTGCCATCAACGACATCGGCACCGAAGAGGACTTCATCAAGGCAGTCGATTCCACCATCAAGAACTTCGATGATGGTGATCTGGTCGAAGGTACCGTCGTTAAGATCGATCGCGACGAGGTGCTCCTGGATATCGGCTACAAGACCGAGGGTGTGATTCCCTCCCGCGAGCTTTCCATCAAGAAGGACGTCGATCCTGACGATGTCGTCGAGGTCGGCGACACCGTCGAGGCCCTTGTCATCACCAAGGAAGACAAGGAAGGCCGTCTGATTCTGTCCAAGAAGCGCGCCCAGTACGAGCGCGCCTGGGGCGATGTTGAGAAGATCAAGGAAGCCGATGGCGTTGTCGAAGGCACCGTCATCGAAGCCGTCAAGGGCGGTCTTATCGTCGACATCGGCCTGCGTGGCTTCCTGCCCGCCTCCCTCGTCGAGATGCGCCGCGTGCGCGACCTGGCCCCGTACATCGGCCAGAAGATCCAGGCCAAGATCCTGGAGCTCGACAAGAACCGCAACAACGTGGTCCTGTCCCGTCGTCAGTACCTCGAGGAGACCCAGTCCGAAGTCCGCGAGACCTTCCTCTCGCAGCTCAAGAAGGGCCAGATTCGCGAGGGCGTCATCAGCTCCATCGTCAACTTCGGCGCCTTCGTCGATCTCGGTGGTGTTGACGGCCTGATCCACGTCTCCGAGCTTTCCTGGAAGCACATCGACCACCCGTCCGAGGTCGTCAAGGTCGGCGACAAGGTCACCGTCGAGGTGCTCGACGTCGATCTCGACCGCGAGCGCATCTCCCTGTCCCTCAAGGCGACCCAGGAGGATCCGTGGCAGCGCTTCGCCCGCACCCACGTTCCCGGCCAGATCGTCAAGGGCAAGGTCACCAAGATCGTCCAGTTCGGTGTGTTCATCTCCGTGGACGACGGCATCGAGGGTCTGGTGCACATCTCCGAGCTGGCCAACCGCCACGTGGAGAACCCGGAGACCGTCGTCAAGCCGGGCGAAGAGGTGTTCGTCAAGGTGATCGACGTCGATCTCGATCGTCGTCGCATCTCCCTGTCCCTCAAGCAGGCCAACGACTCCGTTGACATCTCCTCCGAGGACTTCGATCCGGCTCTGTACGGCATGCCGGCCGAGTACGACGAGCAGGGCAACTACAAGTACCCCGAAGGCTTCGACCCGGAGACCAACGAATGGATCGCCGGCTACGAGAAGCAGCGCGAGGAGTGGGAAGCCCAGTACGCCGCCGCCCACGATCTGTGGGAGCAGCACAAGGAGTTCGTGGCCAAGGAGCTCGAGAACGCCGAAGCCTCCGCCGCCGCCGATGGCCAGGGCGAGCCGAAGGAAGAGAAGGTGGAGGAGACCTCCAACTACTCTTCCGAGAGCACGTCCGAAGGCACTCTCGCCGATTCCGATCAGCTTGCCGCCCTGCGCGAGCAGCTGCTCAACGAGAAGAAGTGAGCCAGCCTTCAGCGTTGACTGACTGAATGAGAAACCCGGTTGTCATTACCCATGGCAACCGGGTTTCTCTGTAGACTGGCAGATGTAGGCCGGGAGGAACGGAGCGGTTCGGCAAGGCGACGATGCTCTGTCGTCCGGCATCCGGAAGGGAGCATGCATGTTCACACGTGTCGGACTGACCGGCGGCATAGCCGCGGGGAAAAGCACGGTCGCATCACGATTCGTCGAGCTGGGCGCCTACGTCATCGATTATGACAGGCTTGCCCGCGCCGCCGTGGAGAAGGGCAGCGAAGGGCTCGCGCAGATCATCGCATGCTTCGGGCGCCACGCCCGTGGAAGGGACGGCGAACTCAACAGACAATGGATGGCCGACCATGTGTTCGGGAATCCCGAACGTCTGCACGAATTGAACCGCATCGTCCATCCCATCGTGTTCCGCGAGGCCGGCAGGCTGGAGTACCAGTGGATCGACTCGCATCCCGAGCCCAAGGACGGCACGCGGCGTCTGGTCATTCATGACATCCCCTTGCTGGTAGAGACGTCGCGGTGGGACTATTTCGACGCCATCATCACCGTGGAGGCCCCCGAGGAGACGCGAATCCGACGCATGGTCAGGAACCGCGGCATGACTCGCGCCGCCGCCAAGGCCCGCATCCGGAACCAGGCGACGCAACAGCAGCGTTTCGACATCAGCGACTATGTCATCGATTCCACAAAGCCCATCGAACAGATGTTCGAGGATGTTGATAGGCTGTATCGCATACTGACGCATCCGTCGTATTAGATTCGCAAACGACCGTCCGTGGAATCCGCGCGGAACGGGGCAAGGTGGGGCAATGGGATACAACATCGAACGCATCGACAAACCCTTCGTGGTCAAATCCCCCTATAAGCCAAGCGGCGACCAGCCCCAGGCCATCGAGGAGCTCGCCAGACGCATCGAGAACGGTGAGAACGATGTGGTGCTCATGGGCGCCACCGGCACCGGAAAGACCGCGACGACGGCCTGGCTCATCGAGCGTCTTCAACGGCCGACGCTGATCCTGGAGCCGAACAAGACGCTTGCCGCGCAGCTGTGCGCGGAGTTCCGCGAGCTCATGCCCGACAACGCCGTCAGCTACTTCGTGAGCTACTACGACTACTACCAGCCCGAGGCATACATCCCGCAGACCGACACCTACATCGAGAAGGACTCGAACATCAACGACGACGTGGAGCGCCTGCGCCACGCCGCCACCGCCAATCTGCTGACACGGCGAGACTGCGTGGTGGTGGCCACGGTCAGCTGCATCTACGGTCTGGGAACCCCGGAGGAATACGCAGGTCGCATGCTGTTTCTCAAGGAGGGGCAACAAATCGATCGCGACGACCTGCTGCGCCGGTTCGTCGACATGCAGTACAAGCGTAACGACATCGCCTTCACCCGAGGCACGTTCCGCGTCCGCGGCGACACCGTCGAGATTATCCCCGTCTACGAGGAACTGGCCATCCGCATCGAATTCTTCGGCGACGAGATCGACCGCATCTCGACGCTGCATCCGCTCACCGGCGACGAGATAGCACACGAGCCTCAGGTGCACATCTTCCCCGCATCACACTATGTGGCCGGCCCGGAGCGTATGGAACGCGCGCTCAAGACCATCCGCGAGGAACTCGACGAGCGTGTGGCACAGCTGAAGAAGCAGGGCAAGGATCTCGAGGCGCAGCGACTCACCCAACGCACCACCTATGATCTGGAGATGCTCACGCAGATCGGCGTCTGCCAAGGCGTGGAGAACTACTCGCGGCATTTCGACGGCCGTGCCCCCGGCACGCCGCCGCACACCCTGCTGGATTTCTTCCCCGACGATTTCCTGCTGGTCATCGACGAATCCCATGTGACCATCCCCCAGATAGGCGCCATGTACGAGGGCGACGCCTCCCGCAAGCGCACGCTGGTCGAGCACGGTTTCCGTCTGCCCAGCGCCATGGACAACCGGCCGCTCAAATGGGACGAGTTCCTCGAACGCATCGGTCAGACCGTATACCTCTCCGCCACGCCGGGCGACTATGAGCTCGGACTCTCCGATGGCGTGGTGGAGCAGATCATCAGGCCGACGGGTCTGGTCGACCCGAAGATCGACGTGCGGCCCGTCGAAGGGCAGGTCGATGATCTGCTTGGCGAGATCAAGGACCGGGTGGCCAGGAACGAACGCGTGCTGGTCACCACACTGACCAAGAAGATGGCCGAGGACCTCACCGACTATCTGCTGGAACGCGACATCAAGGTGGAATATCTGCATTCGGACGTCGACACGCTGCGCCGAGTGGAGCTCCTGCGCGAACTGAGGGAGGGCAAGATCGACGTGATCGTCGGCATCAACCTGCTGCGCGAGGGCCTCGACCTGCCGGAGGTCTCGTTGGTGGCGATCCTCGACGCCGACAAGGAGGGGTTCCTGCGGTCATACAGTTCGCTCATCCAGACCATCGGCCGCGCCGCCCGCAACGTGTCCGGCACGGTCATCATGTACGCCGACCATCGTACCGATGCCATGACCAAGGCAATCAACGAGACCAACCGTCGTCGCACGAGGCAGATCGAATACAACAGGGAGCATGGCATCGACCCGAAGCCGCTGATCAAAAAGATCAGCGACGTCAACGACATGCTCGCCAAGGAGGATGTCGACACCCAGACCCTGCTCGAAGGAGGGTACCGTAACGCGAACAAGGCCGGAAACTCCCATCTCGGCGTACCGACGTTCAATGCGGACGAAGCCGACAGACGGCACAGGGAGATTCTCGAGGCCGGGCTTCCCGCGCAGGACCTCGCCGACCTCATCCGGCAGCTCAGCGAACAGATGCACACCGCGGCGGAACAGCTGCAGTTCGAACTGGCGGCCCGTCTGCGCGACGAGATCCGCGACCTGAAGAAGGAACTGCGGCAGATGACCGAAGCGCAGAAATAGCCGGTGAAGGACTGAGGGGGTAGTATCGATTGCGGGATACGCGTATGGTGCGGACGCGCCCGCACCATACTACGGCGTGAACGGCAACCGAGCAAAGGAGCGTCATGATGACCAAGGGCAATCAGTCAGGCCACGATTCGCGTTCGGGACGCATCGCCTCATATGCGGTGGTGACGGTCCTCGCCGTGGCGATGCTGGTGTTCGTGGGCGTCAGATACAGCTGGTGGCTGTCGCTGATACTGCTTGTCGTCATGGTTCCCGCCGGTCTTTCCACGCTGTATCTGAATCTCCATCCGGAACGTACCGGCGGCCGCAGCATGCTCGGCGTATCCGATGCCTCGACGCTGCTTGACCCGTTCAAGGGTGGGAGGGGAACCGCGCAGGACCGTCCGGACTCCGGGAAATCCGGCGAATGACACCTTGAACCATGTGGTATGGGCTTTTCGTCCGAAGGCCGATTCCTTTGTAAAAAAACGTCAGAGTTTCCATACCGGCTCTTGTGCCGTCACAAACCTTCCGTATAGTGATGTCACATGGCTGAGACTCCACTGTGGTTTATGGTGAGCACGTTTGTCGTGCTCGCCGTGTTCTTTATCATCGATCTGTTCGTCATCGGACGGCGGCCGCATGTGCCGTCCACCAGGGAATGCGTGCAGCATATCGCGTTCTTCGTCGTCATGGCATTGATCTTCGGCGGCATCGTATGGGGTGTCGCCGGATCCAAACCCGCCATCGAGTTCTATTCCGGCTGGCTCACCGAGTATTCTCTGAGCATCGACAACCTGTTCGTGTTCGTCATCATCATGGCCAATTTCGCCGTGCCCAAGCAGTTGCAGAAGTTCGTACTGTCCATCGGCATCACCATTGCGCTGGTGCTGCGAGGCATCTTCATCCTGCTCGGCGCCGCGATCATCACACGGTTCACCTGGGTGTTCTTCCTGTTCGGTGCCTTCCTGCTCGTCACGGCGTTCAAACTCGCCTTCGGCAAGGACGACGACGAGGAATACCATGAGAACGCCCTGATCTCGACGCTGCGCAAGGTCATCCGCATCTCCGACGAATATGATGGCGAGCGTCTGCGCACCACGAAGAACGGTGTGAAGTACTGGACCCCGATGCTCATCGTGTTCCTCGCCATCGGCACCACCGACGTCATGTTCGCCTTCGACTCCATTCCCGCGATCTTCGGTCTGACCAAGGACCCGTTCATCGTGTTCACCTCGAACGTGTTCGCACTCCTGGGCCTGCAGCAGCTGTACTTCCTGCTGGGCGCGCTGCTCGACAAGCTCGTCTACCTGCCGGTGGGTCTGTCCGTGGTGCTCGGCTTCATCGGCGTGAAGCTCATCATGGAGGCCCTGCACGCCAACACGCTACCGTTCATCAACGGCGGCCAGCCCATCCACGCCGTGCCCGAGGTGCCCACCTGGCTCTCGCTTGCCGTCATCGTCGTGTCCATCGGCACCGCGGCCCTTGCCAGTGTGCTCAAGATGCGCAAGATCGACGCCCAAGCCGAAAAGGACTGAACCGCGGTTCCGGCCGAGAACGGAGCATCCGACGACGTCCGGTCCCATTCGCGATAGACAAGCTCATCGCCCCGTCCGTGGTACCCGCGGGCGGGGCGTTTTGCTATTGTTATCGTGTCCAATCCTGACCGACCGTCCGCGTCTTGGCGTCCATTGCGCGTCATCAGGTGTTCATGCAACACGCCGTCGCGGTTATCAATCAGGTCTTGAACAGCTAGTAAGCTAATCCATGGCAACAGCGGGGACGTTCCCTGATCCCCGTCCGTCTAGAAGGAATAGGCAGGCAATATGCGTAAAGCCAAGATCGTAGATACCATCGGACCCGCCACCGAGTCTCTCGAGAACATCACCAAGCTCGTCGAAGCGGGCATGGACGTCGCTCGACTGAACCGCTCCCATGGCACGCCCGAGGATCATCTGAGGGTCTACAACAACCTCCGTGAGGCCGGCAAGACCGTTGGTCGCAATGTCGCCGCCCTGGTTGATCTGCAGGGCCCGAAGATTCGTTGCGGCTGGTTCAAGAAGAACGCTGAAGGCGAAGACAAGGTCATCCTCAAGGAAGGCCAGGAGTTCGTCATCACCACCGACGACATCGAAGGCGACGAGCACATCACCTCCACCACGTTCAAGGGCCTGCCGGGCGACTGCCACCCCGGTGATCCGATCCTGATCGACGACGGCAAGGTCCGCCTCGAGGTCACCAAGGTCGAAGGCAACAACGTCCACACCAAGGTCGTCGTGGCCGGACCGGTCTCCTCTCACAAGGGCATCAACCTGCCGGGCGTGGCCGTGAGCCTGCCCGCCCTGACCGAGAAGGACGAGGCCGACCTGCGTTGGGCCATCCGCACCGGCGCCGACATCATCGCCATGTCCTTCGTGCGTTTCGCTTCCGACATCGACCGCGCCCACGAGATCATGGACGAGGAAGGCCGTCGCATCCCGATCGTCGCCAAGATCGAGAAGCCGCAGGCCCTCGAGAACCTCGAGGACATCGTCAAGGCCTTCGACGGCATCATGGCCGCCCGTGGCGACATGGCCGTCGAGTGCCCGCTGGAAGAGGTTCCGCTGGCCACCAAGCGCATCATCGAGCTGGCCCGTCAGTACGCCAAGCCCGTCATCGTGGCCACCGAGGTCCTGGGCTCCATGGTCCACTCCCCGGTTCCGTCCCGCGCCGAGGCTTCCGACTGCGCCAACGCCGTGCTTGACGGCGCCGACGCCACCATGACCTCCAACGAGACCGCCGTCGGCCAGTACCCGACCGAGACCGTGGCCACCATGTCCCGCATCTCCGGCTACGCCACCGAGCACGGCTTCGACCGTATCCCGGAGCTCAAGAACCTCGACATGTCCAAGTCCGGCGCCGTTTCCTCCGCCGCCGTGGATCTCGCCGACAAGCTCAACGCGAAGGCCATCGTCGCCTTCACGCAGACCGGTGACACCGTGCACCGCGTCTCCCGCGAGCGTCCGGCCGCCCCGATTTACGCCCTGACCGCCAACGAGCACACCTACCACTGGCTGGCTCTGAGCTGGGGCACCGAGGCGTTCCTGCTCGACAAGGACTACCACGACATGACCCGCAAGGAAGTCATGGCCCTCACCGACGCCACCCTGAAGGCCGCCGGCAAGGTCGAGGACGGCGACCACATCGTCGTGCTCAGCTGCTCCCAGGGCGATCACAAGCCGGGCAGCACCGACTCCATCTACGTGCACACCGTCGGCCACAAGGCCTGATTCCGTGCATCGGATTTGATGTCATCGTCGCCGTATGAACGGTGACGACAAGAGGCCTGCTTGCCGTGTCTCAAGGACACGCAGGCAGGTCTCTTGTGTTTGTCAGAACCATGAACATGGTGTAATGTACATCTGGTGCCGCCCCGGTATCCCAATTGGTAGAGGAGACAGCCTCAAAATCTGTACAGTGTGGGTTCGAGTCCCACCCGGGGCACAGGTATCGACAGGGCCGGAAATCCAATGTTTCCGGCCCTGTTCCGTATTCCATGACGTGGTGAAACACGCGAATTCCGTGCAATCGCCGGCGGATGCTATTCTGATACACTTGCAACAGGAAAAGGCAACTAGAATTCCGTAATTGGAGACATATCGGAGGCGTCCCCTCTGTCCGTCCATGACGGGTCGAACAGAAATGCCTCTCTGCCGTGTCTTCTTACAATGGAGTGAAGTGTCACCCGCATTCAAGCAGTTGAAAGGGTCGGAAATGGCAGACATTGACGTTGATGGAATGGTCGACGATTCCAAGGGTCGCACCGTAGTCGTGGCAGAGGACGAGGCCCTTATTCGTCTGGATATCGTGGAGTCGTTGCGTGGCGCCGGATACGACGTGGTCGGTGAGGCGGCCAGCGGTCAGGAGGCCGTGGACCTCGTCAAGGAGCTCGTGCCCGACGTGGTCGTCATGGACGTCAAGATGCCCGGAAAGGACGGCATCACCGCAGCGAAGGAGATCGCCGAGGAGAATCTCGCCCCGGTCGTGATGCTGACGGCGTTCTCCCAGCAGAATCTTGTGGAGAAGGCAGCCGACGCCGGTGCCATGGCCTATGTGGTCAAGCCGTTCGTTCCCGAAAAGCTGTTCCCCGCCCTTGAGGTTGCCATCAGCCGTTTCGACCAGATGAACGCGCTGCGTGACGAGGTCTCCGACATGAAGGCGCGTTTCGAAGCCCGCAAGCGGGTCGACCGTGCCAAGGGCCTGCTGATGGAGAACATGGGTCTGACCGAGTCCGAGGCGTTCCGCTGGATTCAGAAGACCTCGATGGACCGTCGACTCACCATGCAGGAGGTCGCGGACGCCGTCATCGAGCAGGTGCAGGGCTGAGAGCAGGTTCATGGTTCTGTCTTCGCAAAACACGATAGCGGGGGAGGCGACGGCAGAAAAGACACTGCTCGTCGTGGACGGCCATTCCCTGGCCTTCCGGGCGTATTTCGCCCTCCCCGCCGAAAACTTCACCACATCCTCCGGCTTCGCCACCAATGCGGTATGGGGCTTCGCCAACATGCTGACGCGTGTCATCCTCGACAACAAGCCCACGCATGTCGCCGTGGCCTTCGACGTCAAGGGCGGCACATTCCGCAACGATTTGCTGCCCCAGTACAAGGGCACACGTGACGCGGCGCCGGAGGACCTGCTTCCGCAGATACCGGTCATTCAGGACATGCTCCGCGCATTGGGCGTCACCTACATCGAAAAGCCGGGATTCGAAGGCGACGATGTCATCGGCACACTGGCCTCCATGGGGGAGAGGTCCGGCTTCCGCACGCTCGTGCTTTCCGGCGACAGGGATGCATTCCAGCTCATCGACGATTCGATCACGGTGCTGTACCCCGGCCATCATTTCAAGGACCTGCGTCATATGACGCCACAGTCGGTCGTGGACAAGTACAAGGTCACGCCGCAGCAGTATCCCGATCTGGCGGCGTTGCGCGGCGAGACCGCGGACAACATTCCCGGCGTCCCCGGCGTGGGCGACGGCTTCGCGGCCAAATGGCTGAACCTGTACGGCTCGCTGGACGGCATCATCGAACATGCCGAGGAAATCAAGGGCAAGAAGGGCGAGGCCCTTCGGGAAAACATCGAGCAGGTCAAACTGAACCGACGGGTCAACGCCCTAGTGCGTGATCTCGACCTTGGAGTCGACATCGGCGAACTGGTGCTTTCGCCGCCGAACATCACGGCATTGGACAACCTGTTCACGAAGCTCGAATTCGGTCCGCGTACGAAAAGCCGTGTACTCAAGGCGTTTCCCGACGGATTCGAGGACGAGAGCCTGAAAGCCGCGATGGACGATGCGGTCGAGGACGATTTCGAGGATCCGCTTGTTGACATTCTCGACGGTTCGGCCGATGTGGAATCCTCCGTGCGCTCGTGGATCGGCGAACACATTGAGACCGGTGCGAATCGGCAGGATGCGGACGCGTTCTGGGTGCTGCATGCGGAAGGCACCACCCGATACGGTGTGAGCACGCTGAAATCCTTGACTCTTCTGGCCCCCGACAACCATGTCGTCGTACTGGAAGGCGATTGGCCGTCCCTGGTCTCGGACGTCGTCGTTGCCTTGGCATCCGCGCATGCCGACGGACTTGCCATGCACGGGTACAAGGAGCAGTCCCATCTTCTTTCGGCGGCCGGCATCGAGGTGCCGCTGCCATGGTTCGATACGCAGCTGGCCGGATACCTCGTGGAATCGGATTTCCATCCCGATTCGTTGGATGCCGCCGCCGAGCATTTCCTCGACCTGCATGTCGAAGAGGAGGAGACCTCGTCCCAGGGCGAGCTGTCGCTCGATCTGGATGATGACTCCGATGACGGCGATGCTACGGCCGCGAAGATCCCGGCGCATCATGCGGCGTGCGTGGCCGCGCTGGTCCGACATCTGCGGCCGATGACGCTCGACCGCAAGCAGGACGACATCATGCGCAGGATTGAGCTTCCCGTATCACGGGTACTGGCCGGCATGGAATCCGTCGGCGCGGCTGTGGACGAAGGCAGGCTCATCGGCATGCGTGACCGGTTCGCCACGGAGGCGCGTGACGCCCAGGAACAGGCGTGGCAGGCCGCCGGCAGGCGCATCAATCTGCAAAGCCCCAAGCAGCTGCAAGCCGTACTGTTCGACGACATGCAGCTTCGTGGGACACGCAAGACCAAGACCGGTGGATACACCACCGACGCCGCCGCACTCCAGGAAATGGTCGTGCGCAATGTCGGCAACGAACGGGCGACCACATTCCTTGTAGCGCTGCTGAGGCATCGTGAGACCAACAAGCTCAAGCAGATCGTGCAGAGCCTGCTTGACGAGGTCAATCACGATGATGGTCGCATCCACACCACGTTCGAGCAGACCGTCGCCGCCACGGGACGTCTGAGCTCCGCCGCCCCGAATCTGCAGAACATTCCCAACCGCAACGCGGCCGGTCGTGAAATCCGCAGCGCGTTCGTGCCCGGCGAAGGATTCGTCTCCCTGCTGAGCTGCGATTACTCGCAGGTGGAGCTGCGCATCATGGCGCATTGCTCCGGCGACGAGTCGCTGATCGAGGCGTTCCGTTCGGGAGCCGACTTCCACCGGTACGTGGCCTCGCTCGTCTACGAGGTTCCGATGGATGAGATCACCGGCGACCAGCGTTCCCACGTCAAGGCGATGAGCTATGGCCTCGCATATGGCCTGAGCACGTATGGACTGGCCCAGCAGCTGAAGATCTCCCCGGCCGAGGCCGACGTGCTCAAGGAGAAGTACTTCGCCACGTTCGGCAAGGTCCATGACTATCTCGAGGGACTCGTGGCCGAGGCCAAGGACAAGGGGTACACGGAGACGATGTTCGGACGCCGCCGGTATTTCCCCGGACTGCGGTCCACGAACCGACGGGTCCGCGACGCGGCTGAACGCGGAGCCCTCAACGCTCCCATCCAGGGGTCGGCGGCCGACATCATGAAGCTCGCCATGATCAAGGCGGATGCCGAACTGCGTGAACACAACATGCGCAGTCGCATCATCCTGCAGATTCATGACGAACTCGTGCTGGAGGTGGCTCCCGGCGAAAGCGAGCAGGTCACGGCGCTGATTCGCGACGCCATGGAACACGCGGTGGATTTGGACGTGCCGCTGGACGTGTCCACTGGTATCGGCGACGACTGGCAGCTTGCCGCACACTGATTCCCGCAAACCCATAGCCGGTCGCACCGGCCCTAAGGAAGGATTCCCATGGTTGATTCCATCGATGTGAAGCAGGTCGTGGACGTTCTGGAGACACTGTATCCGCTGCGTTATGCGGAAGATTGGGACGCTCCGGGGCTGATCGTGGGAGATCCCTCATGGCCGGTGCGCAGAATCCACTGCGCGGTCGACCCGACACCCGAGACCGTGGATGAGGCGATCGCTTCCGGCGCCGGCATGCTCATCACCCACCATCCGCTGTTCTTCCGGTCGGTACATGAGGTCTCGGGCCTTGGGTTCCGCGGCGATATCGTCAACCGGCTCATCGAAAACCATTGCGCCCTGTGGGTGGGGCACACGAATGCCGATTCGGCCCATCGCGGCACCGCCCACGCATTCGCCGACCGACTGGGGTTGGTCGACCAGCGGCCGCTCGTGCCCGTTCATGATGAACGCAGCGAGTTTCCCGTTGGTCTCGGTCGTGTGGGAACACTGCCCGAGACCATGACCCTTCGTGATCTGGCCCGTTGCGTTGTGGAGCTTCTGCCGAAGACGAACATGGGCGTGCAGGTGGCCGGAGAACTGGACGCCCCGGTGCGACTCGTGGCCACTCTGCCCGGCTCGGGGGATTCACTGTTCGATGAGGTTCGTGCCAGTGGCGCCGACGTATACATCACCAGCGACCTGCGCCATCACCCGGCCACCGACGCCTGGCAGCAGGCACGATACGAGGCCCGTCTGCGCGAACGTGGATATCGGATCGGTTCCGGTGACGAAACGCCTCGGCCCGCATTGATCAATACGCCGCATTCCGCCATCGAGCGTTCCCTGTTCCATTATCTTGTGGGCGATGTGCGGGACGCCATCGAACAGGCATACGGTGTTGTCATGCCGATAACCCTGTCGCAGATCAACACCGACCCATGGTCTTTGCACTTGGCATAACCGGATTTCGAATCATCCCGCTTTCGGGATGGACGAGGCCCTTCTCCCGGAATTTTCGGGAGAAGGGCCTCGCATCATCATTCAATCAAATTCACTTGTTCAGACGGGTGAGCTTCAACGGGTCAAGCACGTCATCGAGAATCTCCTTGCGCACCATGCCTTCGTCGATGGCGACGTCATGCACGCTGCGACCTTCGGCAAGGGCCTTCTTCGCCAGACGCACGGCCTCCTCGTAGCCGACGTATCCGTTGAGCGACGTGGCCAGCGACGCGCTGTTCGTGGCGCGCGCCAGGCCGATCTGCTCGTTGACGGTGATGCCTTCCACGCAGTTGGTGCGCAGGGTATCCATGGCGTGGGCGAGAATTGCGATGCCATCGAGCAGCGAATGGGCGATGACCGGTTCGAAGGCGTTGAGCTGCAACTGGCCCGCCTCGGCGGCGCAGCTGACCGTGGTGTCCATGCCCATGACGGTGAATACGCTCTGGTTCACGCATTCGGGAATTACCGGGTTGATCTTGCCCGGCATGATGGAGGACCCCGCCTGACGTGCCGGAATGTGAATCTCCACCAGACCGGCTTGCGGGCCGCTGGTCAGCAGGCGAATGTCGTTCGCGATCTTGCCGAGATGCACGGCCAGACGTTTGATCTGCGACGACGTATCCACGAAGTCGGCCATGTCGCTGGTCGCGGCGATCGCATCCTCGGCGGCGGTAACCGATACGCCGGAGACGTTGCGCAGCTCCTTGGTCACGAGGCCGCGGAACCTCGCGTCCGCGCAGATGCCCGTGCCGATGGCGGTGCCTCCCAGATTCACTACGGACAGTCTGGCGATTTCGGCGTTGAGCTTCTTCGCATCGGCGGCCAGCACGGTGTGGAAGGCGCCGAACTCCTGGCCGAACGTCATGGGGACGGCGTCCTGCAGCTGGGTGCGGCCGAGCTTTACGATGTTCTCGGTGCGGTGGGAGAGCGCGAGGAACGACATGGCCAGGGCGTCACAGCTGCGGATCAGCGTACGCAGCGCGAAAACGAGCGACAGGCGGACCGCCGCAGGGTAGGTGTCGTTCGTGGACTGAGACTTGTTCACCGTGTCATTCGGATGGATGACCGCATAGTCTCCCTTCTCGTAACCGCCGATCTCGAGTGCGCGGTTGGCAATCACCTCGTTCATGTTCATGTTAGTGCTGGTGCCGGCGCCGCCCTGCAGCACATCGACGGGGAACTGGTCGTTGAATCCTCCGTCGTAGATGTCTCGGCAGGCGGCGTCGATGAGACGGCCCTGCGTCTTCGTGATGCCGCCGAGCTGCACGTTGGCGCGGGCGCACGCCTGCTTGACGAGCGCATACGCCTGGATGAGCTCCGGGTGACGGCTGACCGGCACGCCGGAGACGGGGAAGTTCTCGATGGCACGCTGTGTGTGGATTCCCCAGTACGCGCTCGCCGGCACCTGCAGCTCGCCGATGCAGTCATGCTCGGTCCGCGTGGCGTCGGCGGTGGTCGCGGTGGTGTGTACTGGTGTCAGAATCGCAGCGGTCATGGTGTTTCTCCCTCATGGTCCGGTCGTGTCAGACCCGAATCGGTCTGTGCTGTCGATGTTTCATTGCCGCCGTTGGGTGGCTGCAACAACAGTTCATGACCATACGCAGCGCATTCGTATCGTACAAGGGCACCACTTCCTTGAATTAACATAGGGAAAACCTATGCGATATAGAATGACACTCATGAAAACGTTGCAATCACGGCAAAACCATGACGTCGATCTCCATCGATCGCCGGCCCAGAGCGGTCAAAAAGGTAACATGACCGTAACACAGCTGCAGGCGTTCTACTATGCGGCCACATTGGAATCGTTCACTGCGGCCGCCGACTATCTCGGTATGACCCAGCCGACCGTTTCGGAGCTTGTACGCAAGATCGAATCGACATACGGGCTGCCGTTGTTCGTTCGCGGCGGCAGAAGACTGGTGCCGACCACCGCCGGGCGAACATTGCTGCCTTGGGCGAAACGTCTGCTCGACGGCATGCTCGGAGCCGAGACCGCCATGAACGCCCTGCTTACCGGAGAAGGCGGCACGGTCTCCTTCGGCATTCTGCGCAACGCCGGATATTACGGGCTTTCCGGTCTGGCCGCGGTCTTCTGCCGGGCCCACCCCAACGTTCATCTGCGGCTTGTCGGGCAGAACTCGTTCGAAGTGGCCGACGCCGTGCGCGACGGCGAGCTCGAAGGCGGTCTGCTCTGCCTTCCCGTTCCCTCCGACGGCTTGGAGATCGTGCCGCTCATGCGTCAGCAGATCGTATGGGCCAGTTCCAAGCCGGAGCGCTGCGCGAAGCCCATGCGTGTGGAGGACATCCCCAAGGAGCCGCTGATCCTGTATGACGCCCATCATGGATGGCATGACCCGTCCCGACGTCAGCTTGCCCAACAGGCGCAGATGAGGGGCGTGACCCTGGAGCCCATCATCGAAATCGAAACCGTCGGCGCGGCCGTCGACCTCGTGGCGCATGGACTGGGGGACACCATCCTGCCTCGCGCCGTGACCATGGACAAGGATTTCCCCACGTCGATCCATACCACGGCATTCGAGAAACCCATCTACGACACATTCGCCCTCGTCACGCGCAAAGGATGGGAGCTTTCCCCGATGGCCGGATACATCGCCGACCTTGCGGTCTCCATGCTGCTGTCGACGGCGGTGACCCGTGACGAGATCCTCTACGACGGACCGGTGAAACCGTTGGCCGCGTGATGATTCGCTTCGCGAGACGGCCGGTGTCCGGGCGTTCAGTTCCTCGGCGAGATGCGGGAATCACGCGGGACCACGCTCACCGGACGGCTCGTCATAAGCTGCGCATGCACGCGATCCGCCTCGATTGCGGCGATCTGACGTGAGAACACGATGAACCATCCCATGAACAGAATGCAGGCCAACGCCTCCACATTCGTCAGCGTGGTGCCGCCCTGCAGCCAGCGCACCCCCGCCACCGCAATCGCGACGATGATCAGATCGGACACCACATACATCGCCTTCGACAACTGCGGCGCCAGCCAGGGAAGAAATATCATGAGCAGGCTCATCGGCAGACTCAGGCCACGAGCGAATACGTTATGCAGTATGGGATGTGGCGTGTAGCGAAACAGCCCCACGCCGGCGAAGCACATGCCCGCCAACGTCAGCAGCACCGACAGGCAGATGATTCTCGCCCAGAAACGGGGGATGTCCACTTCGTCGGGCTTGCCCTCACCGGAGGGTTCCCCGTCATCGGACGATTTCTCGGCGGTGGCGTGCCACAGCATTCGCATGCGTTGCGTGGCGATGAGCTCGGACACGGCGAAATAACTCAGAATGACCACGCAGACACCGGCCAACACCAGTGTGGAGTTGAACATGCGGGCAGCAAAGGTGGTTCGGTCGCCAAGCTGGGAGAAATTGTTCTTCCACCAGTTCGGATCGTCGGAGGTCAGACCGGCCGTGGAGACACCCGACACCACGAACAGCGGCAGCAGCGAGGCGATGGTCTTCGAATTGAGCGAATCCGCCTGCACGAACACCAGATAGCCGGTCACGGCGGAGAACAGGGCGACCACGGCGGGAACGTACGAACTGAACGACCGCAGGCCCATCGTGCTGTTGATGACGCCGAACAGCGCATACATGCTCAGGAAGATTGTGGAGCCATAGACCACGGAAAGCGACAGCGTCTCAAACGCCCGTCGGACGGGAACGAACCATCCACGCTTCAGACTCCACGAATGCGAACGCCGGGAATACCCCACAATGAACGATACGACACCACATGCGGCGACCATGCCGGAGCACACCGCGAACAGACGACCGGAGACCAGCCAAATCGCCGAAGCAAAACCAAGATACAAATCGGCCACAACGCCGGAGGCGACGGCGCACACCAGTGACGCGATGAGACCGAGCGTCTCGGCCTGCTGATGCCTTCCCAATACTTCCTCCACCCGTGCCGTTGCCTGTTATACGCGATGCGTTGCACCCGTCCGAAGATGTATGATATGCGTTCGCAATACACATCCACTGTAGATTGCACTATAGATGCCAGGATAAAGACACAAAATATTCTGCGGATATGCCATATTCATTCCATTCATGGGTTATACTGATAACTCGTGTTCAGATTGGTCATCTGACGATGATGAATGCGACGGGCCATAGCGCAGTTTGGTAGCGCGCCTGCTTTGGGAGCAGGATGTCGTGGGTTCAAATCCCGCTGGCCCGACCGAAGTGGCGGAATTTCAACGTTTCTATGGTGTTGGAATTCCGCTGTTTTCACAATCGGGTACCTATCGGGTACATGGATGATGGAGGTCCTTCCTACGGGCGTGGGTGGACGATTTTGGTCTCCAGCCATTCCGCCAGGTCGCATGGGCGGTATCTTACGACCCGGCCGATTTTGACATACGGCAGTTCCCTTCTTTCGCTTCGCCATCGCGACAACGTGCTTACCGGTATGCCGAGAATCTTCGCCACCTGCGCCGGGGTGAGCAGATTCTCCTCGCTATCATCTTTGGTCATCATGCCTCTGGCTATGCGGGGCAACCGGTCGTCTCTGGACGCATAGAGGTCGGTATGGCACGAGCATGGATAAACGACCGGTGGCTTACCTCGGCACAAATAACGTTGGGGGATGGGTCGAAGACGCGTGTCGAGCCCTCTCCTCAAATGAAGCGGTCCTTGGCGCAGAACATGACGCACCCCGAGCGGGCGAAGGTACCGGAGGAATTCCGGACCGTGGAATTCGGCAAGGGGGCGAGATGGACCGTCTATTGGAACGCCGACGGGAAAAGGAAGAAGAGGAATTTCTCCGAATACCGCTTGGCCGAAGAGTTCAAGGCATCCGTTGAGGACGATATTCGATCCGGCCGGTACATCAACCCCGACAATCTGGAACGTACATTCAAGCAGATTGCGGATTCGTGGTCTTCCGGTCTGACCGGAACGGTTAAGGGTGCGACGGAGGGGCGTTACCTGCGCGAACTGCGCATATGGGTGCTCCCCCGATGGGGGCGAGTTCCCTTGGGGCGAATCACATCGACCTCCATACAGGCATGGGTGGCGCAACTGGTCAAGGGAACCGCTCCCAGAAACGGGAAAATCGGAGAACCCAGACCGCTTGCCCCCAAATCCATCCGATCGATCGTCAAGGTGGTTTTCAAGGGATGTCTGGATTACGCGGTCAAAGCAGGGTGGATGCAGTCCAACCCCGTGAACGACGTGAAAATCCCGAAGCAGACGGTTTCCGTACCGCGCGTGTATCTCACCCCTGAGGAGATTCACGCCATTGCATCCGAGATGAACGTACCTGACAGGTCAATGGTCTATCTGCTCGCATACACAGGCGTGCGCATAGGGGAGGCTGTGGCCCTACGCTGCGGTGACGTCGATTTCGATGCGGCGACCATATCCATAACCCGCACCCAGTCAGTGGATGCGGAAGGGCATGCCATTGAGACCACTCCGAAGAATGGCAGATCCCGTACGGTGCCTTTCCCGACGAAGCTGAAGCCAATGCTCATGGCCCTTACCGAGAGACAAGGGGACGACGACTATCTGTTTCGGGCACCACGCGGAGGACGTCATATCGTAAATAACTGGCGCAGTCGTATATGGAGACATGCTCTGCAAGCAGCCGGGCTGGACGGCGTTCGTGGGCTGTCCATTCATTCCCTAAGGCACTCGTATGCGTCCATCGCCATACGGAATGGGTGTGATGTGAAAACGTTGCAGAACGTTATGGGCCATGCCTCGGCCGCCGAGACGTTGGATACCTATGCCGACTTATGGCCGAATCGTGCAAGCGAGATTGCCGGGGCGATAAATGACGACGTGCTGCTATAGGTCCAATAGTCTGATTATTTGGCCCGTAGGTCGGGCCATGGCTCCGGAAGCAGGTCGGTCAAATCGACGCCAAGAACTTGGGCTATGGCCATGACGTTGTGGAGACTGGGATTCGCCGGAGTACCTGGCATGGACTCGCCCTTCTCGAATTTTTGGTACGTATACCGCGACAGGCCGGCGTCGTAGGCGACGCGTTCCTGCGACAGGCGTCTTTGCTGGCGCGCCCGCTGGAGGTTGACCCCCAGTCGTTTTACGTATTCGCGCCATTCGTCGTCTGCGGGGCTGGTCTTGGGCATGACATCCATGCTGAAACCTATGCAACATGTATATAGCCTCTCTTATATGGCTAAATGCAGTGGTGGGGGTCGGGGGTTGTTCATGCTCCGTCATATGGTGGATGCCATATATATGTGGCATACAAACGCATGTATAGCGCTTCCGCATGTCGGTTGTCGGGGTGTGGGGGTGTCCCGTTTCCATGGAGGAACCGAAGGAGAAACACATGAGCAAGGCATTGAAGGCCACGGTCGCCACGGTCGCGGCGGTGGCGTCGCTGGCGGGTCCGGCTGCGGCGAACGCGGCGGAGACGGCGCAACCGCAGTTGAAGGACGAGGAGGCGGCCGCTTCGGTCGCGCAGGCGCAGGCCAGCGTCCAGGCCGCGTCGGAGGCGAACGCCGCGGTGAAGGCGGCTCCGACCTCCAGCAAGGAGGCGCAGGCGAAGGCGGATGCCGCGCAGGCGAACCTCGAGAAGGCGCAGGCCGGTTTGAACGCCGCCGCACAGGCCCAATCGCAGGCCACGGCCAACCAGCAGCAGGCCCAGTCGAACGCGACCGCAGCACACAACGGCTACGCGACCGCGCAGCAGCGCGCCGACGAGGCCGGCACCAAGCGCGCCGAGGCGACGGCGCAGGCCCAGCAGGCCGCCAAGGACGCGGCCGCAGCCAGCCAGCAGGTGACGCAGGCCCAGCAGGCGCAGTCGGCCGCCAAGGGCCAGCTCGACACCGCGACCGCCGACCGTGACGCCAAGGCGCAGACGGAGGCGAAGGACGCGGCCGCCGAGAAGGCCGCACAGGCCGACGTGGACGCCAAGACCACGGCCAAGCAGAACGCCGTGGCCGAGCAGTCGAACGCGAACAAGGCGCTGTCCGACGCGCAGGCCGCCGACAAGGCCGCCGACCAGAAGGCCGCGGACGCGAAGAGCGAGGGCGAGCAGGCCGCGAAGGACAAGACGGCCGCCGACAAGGACGTGGCCTCGAAGACCACGGCCAAGCAGAACGCCGATGCGGATGCGAAGGCGAAGCTCGAGGCGTTCGACAAGGCCCAGAAGGCCGAGGCCGACGCCAAGACCGCGAAGGACGCGGCCGACCAGAAGGTCAAGGACCTGGAGTCGGGCGACGACGGGCTGGCGAAGCTCGCCGAGCAGCTGCAGGCCGCCAAGGACGCGCAGGCGAAGGCCGAGGCCGCCCAGAGCGCCGCCGACAAGGCGAAGGCCGACGCGGACAAGGCGAAGAGCGACAAGGCCTCCGACGCGCAGGCCAAGCAGGCCGACGCGCAGGCGAAGGCCGACGCCGCCAAGGCCGCGAAGGCGAAGGCCGACTCGGCCGACGAGAAGCTCAGCCAGGGGGTGGCCGGATACTACCTCGACAAGGGGGCTGTCGCTGCGTACAAGGCGCTTACCGACCCCACCTTCGCCACAAACCCCAACCGCAACCAGGCTGTCAAGGACCTCGCCAAGCTGGGCTATGACAATCCGGATTCGCCGACGAACATCGACAACGTCATCGCCGCGCTGAAGCTCATCAAGCGCGCCAACGAGCTGCGCGCCACCCAGGGTCTGCCCGCCCTCAAGGTCAACGACATGATCATGGCGACCTCCGCCCTGAGCGCCCTGCGCGGCTCCATGATCGGCAACCACTCCGGCATCGTCGGCACCGAAAACCTGGCGATGGGCTACGATCCGAACCTCAACGACACCGACAACACGGACGGCCCGTTCGGCGGCTGGTGGTTCGCCGAGAAGGAGCAGTACGACAAGGGCGTGACGGACTTCAACCGGACCGGCCACTACCAGAACCTCATCAACACGTACAACGACGTGGCCGGCGCTGCCGTCGTGGGCGCGGGCGCGGAGGGCAACGTCTTCGGCGGCTACGTCTCCCAGATGGGCTTCGGCACCAGCGACTTCTACGGGCAGTCCGAGGGCTCCCGCACCATGACCGTCGACGACTACATCGCCGACCTGACCGCATGGCGCGACGCCCTGAAGAACGCGGGCGCGGACTACCAGAAGGCCCAGAGCGCCGCCGACACGGCCGCCAAGGACTCCGAGGCCGCCGCCAAGGCTTTGGTCGCCGCGACCGAGCAGGCCGCCAAGGCGCAGCAGGCCGCCGAGCAGGCCGCCAAGGACTCCGCCGCGGCCGCGAAGGCCGTCGAGGAGGCGCAGAAGCGCTACGACGAGGCCGTGGCCGCGCAGGGCGACAAGGCGCAGGCGCTGAAGGACGCGAAGGCCGACCAGACCGCCAAGACCGAAGCCTACGAGACCGCCAAGGCCGCCACCGCCACCGCCAAGACCGAGTCCGACACGGCCGCGAAGACCGCCTCGGACGCCGCCGACGCGCTGACGGCCGCACAGCAGGCCCAGTCGAAGGCGCAGCAGGCCGTGGACGCGGCCGCCGCCAAGGCCGAACAGGCGGTCAAGGACAAGGCCGCCGCCCAGCAGGCCATCACGGCCGCACAGGACCGCATCGCCAAGGCCGACAAGGCCGTTGCCGACGCCGACACGGCCCTCAAGGCCGCGGAGAAGACGCTGGAGACGGCCAAGGTCACGCACGCCGCCAGCAGCGCCGCCGTGAAGGACGCGCAGGCGAAGGTCGACGCCGCCAAGGCCACGTACGACGCGAGGACCGCGGACCTGACGGCCGCGAACAAGGCCCTGTCCGACGCCGAGGCCCGCGGCAAGGCCGCGCAGGCCGTCATCGACTCCTACGCCAACGTGGAGCAGGAGCTGGCCGACGCCAAGGCCAAGGCCGAGGCCGCCGACAAGGCCCTCGCCGAGGCCAACGCCGCCAAGAAGACCGCCGACGAGAACTACGCCAAGGCGAAGAAGGCGTACGACGCCGCCAAGGCCGACAAGACCGCCAGCGACAAGGAGCTCGCCGCCGCCAAGAAGGCCGAAGCCGAGGCCAAGAAGAAGGCCGACGAGGCCAAGAAGGCCCAGACCGCCAAGGCCGAAGCCGCACGCAAGGCCAAGGCCGCCGCCGAAGCCAAGGCCAAGGCCGCCAAGGAGGCCAAGGCTCGCGCTGCGGCCGTCGCCACCGGCGACGTGAAGACCGCCGGCGTCTCCGAGAACGGCCTCGCCCACACGGGCACGGAGTCCACCGTCATCCTCGGCCTGACCGCCATCATGGCCGTGGCCGGCGCCGGCAGCGTCCTCATGCGCCGCCGCTACGCCAAGCACGCCGCCGGCTGGACCGACACCCAAAGCCTCATCGAAGGCTGACAGCCGGCCATAGGACGCTGACACATTAGAGCCCCATCTTCTCCATGATCGGAGGGATGGGGTTCTTGTTTTCCATGGCCTATTCCCGAAGGTAAATATCGATGCGGAGTTAACCGCGATTATTACCAAGGCGCCCCGCCGGGCCTACGGCCCGTCGGGGCTTGGCCGCGCAAGCGCGGCCCATGGAAGAATCCGCCGCATCAGACGACGGAGTCTGGCGACGCGTGGTCGGGGGAATAAGGAACGCGCAGGCGCGCACCCGTATAGGGACGCCGGCGTGGCAAGCCGGCGGCGATGATGTCTTTCCCGGATCCCGGCCTTGGCCGGGATGGCCCTGTTTTGGCGTTTCCGGCATCACCACGATAGCGGTGGCGTCGCGGACGTCCAACCGGCCCACACACGGCACGGAGTGTTCCGGCTGGACGTCCGCGACGCCACCACAGTCCTGGAGCCAGCCGGAAACGGCAAAAACAAAAAAGCAACAGGCGAAAGGACGGACAATGACACAACACAACATGCAGCATGACCGGGAGCTATGGGAGCTTCTGGACCGGACGGAGACCGGTCTGACCCCGCAACAGTGTCTGCGTCTTACCACCCTGATAGGGGAATCCATCATGTCGGTCTGCCATAGGGACGCCATCCTGTGCAAGGCGATGGACCCCACACTGAGCCAACGGCAGTTCATGGCAATCATCCAAGCACCGGCCGATGCCAAGACAGCGCGCATCGTGACCGATATCGTGACCACAGCCTACAACGCCACCACTCGGCAGATACGCGCCATCATGCACGGCCGTGCCGATGACATGACCGCCATCATCATGGATGCGGCGCAGCAAGCGCTTCCGGCACGGGCGCAATGCCTCGCCGTCATCGCCTACCTGCAGTGGATGCAGGGCTTGACGGATGAAGCCGAGACCGCAGCCATCATGGCCCTCAACATCGATGCCGATATCACATTGGCGACCACGATACTGACTGCCATCCACCATGGACTGCATTCCACACGGAGTTAACCGCGATTATTACCAAGGCTTCGCTGCTCGCATAGCCCCTGCATGAGGGGACATTCTCAGCCCTGATACAGCGACAGACAAGGAGTGATCCATGAAGCATATGCCCATTTCCGTGCCGGCCCTCGGTCCGACATTGTTCGTCTCAGTCGAACCGCGACTCGATCAGGAAGGCAAGCAGCGTCTGCGTGACGGCGTGCCCGAGCAGACCACGCATATTCTCATCCAGCCCGAAAATGGCAAGCCTGAGGTCATCGACGTCAACGTGCCCAGCATGACACCCCTCGCCATCGCCCAGATGACGCCAGTCAGCATCGAGAACCTCACGGCATCCCAGTGGTCGATTGACGGACGCGCCGGAATCACCATGCGGGCGGACGCCATCAGACCCTCCGGCACCCCCGTCCCTGCGAGCATCCCCGTCCCCGCGGATGACGACGAGTTCAATCAGGAATAACGATGGTGGCACCCGCAGGCAACGTTCGCGGGTGCCATCAACCCCGGTATCAGGAGGCATACATGCTTGATTTTCTCACCGCCTATTGGCCCATCATCCTCATTGCCCTTGTGGGACTCGTCTGCCTATCGGTGGTCTGTTACGCGGCTTATGTCACGCAGGACGTCAGCAGGACCGTCGAATCCCTGCTGGGAATGGCCGAGGACAAGAAACCACGCATCTGGTATGGGCCGTGGGGGCTCCCCCAATTCATACCATGGACCATGGGACGGGCCCGCAGCATTCGCATAACCGTGCCCGTGCGCGATGTCCCCGCCATCAAAGACATGGAGAAGGCCAATCAGAAGGCCACCGAACTACGGGACGCGCTGTCTATGGGCGGGGCTGAATCCCTGCCGGTAAAACACCGACGCCGTACATGGATCCTCACACGATGACGCCACGCCTGCCACGCCTATTCAAGCGTGGCGAACAGCGGAAGCGGCCGGCCGGTGCGCTTCCGCTGGGCTTCCATGACACCGAACGCCGGCGCTGGGTGTCCCTGCCCATGACGCACACCTACATCTGCGGCTTGACCGGTTCCGGCAAAAGCCAGATCATCACCAATCTGCTCGTCAACATGGCCGACGCGATCGCCGAAGGAAAAGTACTCACCTACGGGGTGGACCTCAAGGACGGTGTGGAGATGTCCGCCTATGGGCGGCTTATCGGACGTCTTGCCACCGAAAAGACCGCGGCGTCGGACATGTTTTCGGATCTACGAAATGAGCTTGCCAAACGGAACCGTATGCTTATCGAACAGCACCGGAGGAAAGTCGGCATCGGCCAGGAAACACCTCTTCTGTTGGTAATCCTCGATGAGGCCGCGGAGCTGCGGGGAGACTCCGAAGCCGCGACACGCAAGCTGCTCGCCCCCTTGGATTCGTTGCTCCGACTAGGGCGCAGCGCAGGGCTGATGGTCATCGCATCCAGTCAGGACCCCAGAAAGGAAAGCTTCAAACTACGTGACCGCTTCCCCTCCCGTATCGCCCTACGTCTCAATTCCATAGAGGAATCACGCTTGCTCATGGGCGAGGATGCCCTGCAGGCGGGCTGCGCCCCATGGCTCATCCCCCTGGACAGGCCGGGCACGGGATGGATATGGGATACGCGCATGGCCACGCGCTTCAGGGTCCCCTTCATCGACGATACGCAACTGGAACAGTACCGGACATAGCCGCAGATATGACACAACAGCAGCCAATGGTCAATCCACGAGTACAGGCGGACAACCGGAGGCAGTGGAGAACCAGACAGTGGCAGCGGCGCAACCAGAGTTCGAGATGGCTCATCCAACGCGTCCTACGGGAGAGGACGGCGGACCCGGTGCCTCGTTTCATCTGCCCACCACGCCTCGCGAGATGCGGATGGCCGGTGGGCAGAGCGGGAATCCGCATCCAGGACGGCGCCGCCTACATGGCAGGTCTCGAGCACTGCGCAAGCCCATGGGCCTGCCCCATCTGCACGCCGATCATCCGCTCCGCCCGCCGACAGGACCTGACGCAGGCCGTCGACTACTGGCTGCAGGATGCGGCCCACGGTCTGTCAATGGCGACCCTCACCACCCGACATAGAAAAACGGACGCTTTGACGGACAATCTAGACCTCATAGCGGGAGCATGGTCGGCGCTGGCCGGCAGCCAACGCTGGCGGCGCATCAAACAGGCCTACGGAATCAGCCACTACGTCCGTGCCATGGAAATCACATGGGGGCCGTCATCGGGATGGCACGCCCACCTTCACGTGCTCCTGTGCCATGACCGGCCGCTCGACGACGCAGCCATGGACGGACTGCGACGCGGGCTTTACGAATCGTGGGCGGTTTCGTGCGAGCGTACCGGTGCGCGGAGACCGTCCCCGCGGTGGGGAGTGGATCTGCGAGGCATCACCGACACTCCCGATAAGGCGGCGAAATACCTGGGGAAGGACCCGGACGGCAGACCGTCGCACGGCATCGAGCAGGAGATGGCCCGAGGGGATGCGAAACGCGGGCGCGGGCGATCGATAGCCCCCTTCGAGCTGCTCGACGACGACACCATCAACGGTCTGGGGGAGGCACGAGCGCGCCACTTATGGCTTGAATATTCCGATGCCGTATACCGTCGCCGTTCCATCACATGGAGCCGGCACCTACGGAAGGAGGCAGGCATCGGGGCAGAACAGGACGATGAACAGATCATCAACCGTCACATGCTGGGCCTGAACCTCATCGACCTCACGCGACGGCAGGCGAAACAACTCAGGGCCATGCCCACGGTCCTGGCCACGGTAATGGGACTGGTCGAGACGGGAGAGGTGCCCCTCGCCGAAAGCGTCATTCAGTCAGTGAAAGGATGATGCCGTTAGGGTCTTGATGGGGGCTTTGGGGGCTTTGGGGCGAGTTTTTTCTTTTGTGTAAGAAGGAGAGAAGGGAAGAGGGAAGAGAGAGAAAGAACGTCTCTGGACTCCCCAATCTCCCCAATCTCCCCTTGCGTTGATAGCTTAGGCGCCCGTACGTCCCCGCCTAATGCTTTTGATGATATTCTCGATCTCTCCTCTCGGCAGTCCACTGGCGAGGCCCCGATGCCGGACGTGCTCGTCCCAGTTGTCATATGAATGGGAGATGCCGAAGCCCCAACGGTAGAGCTCCGTGTTCCGGATACCTTTCTCGATGGGCTCGACGCATTTTGCGGGGCATCCCTTACGGTGGCGTTGAACGGGGACGCTGACGGGCATTGCCGGCGGTGTAAGACGTTTGTGGATGAGCCATTCCAGCCATTCCGGACAGACGGCCAAAGGCTCCCCATTGGCGCGTGTCTCCATGAGCGGCGGGCGGTCCTGGGTGCAGAACGTGACCAATCCCCGGATGATGACATCCAATCCGGTGAGATTCTTGTCTCCAAGATTCAGATTCTGGATATCCCTGTTCAAGGCATTGAGTCTGCCGCTGCCGCGATAAAACACGTGCACGCCGCTGCCATGCCTTGAGTTCGTCGCCAAGGTCATGGGCAGAGAGGCACCCAGGCTTTCCCACTTTTTCAGGGTCAGGAATCCATCGCCTTTGTTCTCATGCCGGTCGATATCCAAGCAGATAAGGTCGGTACTTCCCATATACAGCCCGAACAGCATACGCTGCAACAGCTCTGGATGCCTGCCGGGGTCGTTGCGCTCATTCTTCCAAAGGGCGCCGCCATACTGGCGCGTAGGACAGATACGGTCTCCGTTGGCCAGAGGGATAACACGATAGTCATGCAGCCCGGTCAGGGTGCTCACGGCGCTAAAGCGGAACTGGCTTTTGTCTTCATACCATGCCATTTTGTATCGCACCTGCTTTGCATATGCATTTTGTTCTATCAGGGTCCGCCAAGGGCGGGCGCAGAGATTTCCCTACGCCCGCCCCCGACCGATGTCTCCTACAGCTCCGCGGGAGCCTTGATGTGCCAGATGGCCGTCCCGGACGTGGGCCCGGTTCCGGTCCTCCGGTCGATGGTCCACCCCTTGGCCCGCATGGACTGTGCGCAACGCTTGAGGCTGCGCGTGACATCGCCGGCGGACTGGGGCATGCTCTTCCACGTCGGCAGGTCGTAGCCCAACGTCTCCGGGAACTTCTCGAGCAGCTCCTTGGAGGTGCCCTCCCATGGGAGGCGGAACTGTTCTGCGATCTTCTCGAGCGCCAGCGCAATCGGCTCCTCGGAGATCGACTCGTCGGACAGCTGCCGCTGCTGGGCGCGGTAGGAGTCGAGGCTGTTCCAGCCCGTGATCTGGTCGATGGCGTGGAGGGTCGCCGCATAGTCCGCCATGCGGGGCGGGTTCGCGAGGTTCGGTTCCGTTTCGAGCATCTGCTCGACCTTGGCGCACAGGGACAGCAGGCACCCGAACAGCATCGGCTTCAGCTGCTCCTTCCTCGCCTTGAACGCTGCGTCGGTCTGCCGGTTCTCGGCCGGGATTCGGGGCAGCTCCAGCCTGACCGTGCGCTGCGCGAGATCGGGGCGGAGGGCCGGCAGGGAGATGGAGTTCATCACCACGGGGCGCATGAATCGGAAGGTCGCGAGGTCGCGGTTCCTGTACAAGGAGCGCGTGGCGTAGCCCCCGCCCGTGCTGATCCGGCAGAACATGTCCTGCTTGTTGGTGTCCATCGAGCTGATGTTGTCGTAGCGCAGGCACCACAGGTGTTCGCACACGATGGCGGTATCCCGCTCGTCCTTCTGGAGCTTCCCGGCCTCGATACCGCTGGGGTCGACCAGCTCGAGGATGGCGTTCATGGAGGAGGACTTGCCGCTGCCCTGTTCGGCGTCCAGCAACAGGAGCGGGAACGGGTTGGACTCGTGGGTCAGCACGTAGACCATCCACCCGGCCAACAGACCGCGGTCCCGCTCGGCGCAGTTGATCACCTCCCAGAACGCGTCGAGGCGGTCGCCGTGATCTTCCGACGGCACGGGCAACGGCCGCATCTCGTCCGGCCTCTCGAACACCGGCGCTCCGGCGTCGGCTCCTCTGTCCACCAAGGACCAGCGGCCGTTCGCGATGTGGACCAGCCGGCCATCTTGGCCGATGTTGTCGATCCAGACTCCGGTTTCGGTCCTGGCGACGCGCAGGTGCACGGGGATGGGCTCGGTGTCCTTGGCGTCGTCCTGCAGGCAGAGGATTGCGTCCTCCATGGTCGACTTGTGGGCGGGCGCGAACCCGCAGCGTCGGGCGAGGTTGCTCAGGAAGCCCCTGAACGTGTCGGAGTCGAGGAACACGCCCAGACCCTTCGCGACCGCGTACGCCCTGCCATCGTCCCGGCGACGGATGTCGCACCCGGAGTGGGCGAGCTGGATCAGGTCTCCCGCCGAGGCGGGCTTCGGCTTGTCGTCGGATTCCGTCCCGGCCTTCGCTGCCTTCTGCCTGTGGTTCTTTTCGACCTTGGACCGGAAGGCGTCGGGGATGCCGTTGTTTTCGATGTTATCGTTCATGATTCTCCTTTCGGGATAGCACTGTCGGATGCTTTATCCGACGCCCCTTATATGCGTCCTACGGCCCGTTTTTGCACAGAATTACATCTTTTTTCGTCATATTCTGGAAGTAATCGTTGAAAATATAGGCGTGTCGTAATGAAAAAATAATTCAGATTATGATTCACTCACACCGTGAGTATTGGACAGAGAATCGCGGAGCTCCGCAAGAGAATCAATTTGACAGCAGAACAAATCGCGTACTTCGCGGATAACGAAATACCAGAAGATAAGGCCCTCAAAATAGGCACTATTAAAAATCTCGAAGCTGGCGATAAACGGAGGAAGGACGCCTCTTTGACGGAATTGTGCCTAATCGCAAGGGGGATGGGGATTCCCCTCAGCGCTCTACTGGTGGACTATGCGAATCCTTACAAGCTATCGAAGATAGAGCCGTTCTCCACCCTCGGATGGACCAATATTCAAGTGCATCAATTCATCGACGGTCCGGTCGAAGACGTTCATGGAAATGAAGCCGCAAAGAGGATGAATGATGGCTTGCGGATCATGAGAGACGGGTTTCAAAATTTACAAGAACTGGAATCACAATCCTATGCCCTGCATCAGGAATATGAGCTTTGGAGACAGAGGTGTGAGGAGGATGTGTTCCGCAGATACTTGTTATTTTCCGAGCAACACAGGCAAGATGATACGCAAGGGGAAGAATCCGAGGACAAAAAGCAGCAAGAAATAACGGCAAGGCTTCGATTATCCGTAGACCTTTTTTATGCGGAGCGCGTGACTGCTTTGCGGCACCGACAAAAGGAAGTGCTTTGCATATTGAAAGCCCAAGCACGGCTTATGGGTAATCCGGAAAGCACCATTTCCCGCAAAACGTATGGTGATATGGCGTCGGTCTTCCAGTGGGCGAAAAAATATGGACTGCTACGAGGCCGTAAAGAATTAGCTTTACAGGTTGAAAGCCTGGCGAACAATGTATTGAATGGAGACGTAAGAATATATGGTACATTCATGCACATATTCGATATAATATGTGACTTGTCCAAGCAGCATCCTTGTCGGGATGATGAACGTATGCAGGTGACTTTGTACCTTCTTGCAAGGTGCCTTTGCTATGAATCCGAAGAATTTTACGTTCCCTCTGACTCCATGAAGAAGTTGAATGCTTGTTTTAGTAGCATCATTTCCCGATTCGACCTTTGACGAAAGACATGGATGACAGCTTCGAATTAGGTCTTTGAATCGGGTACAAATCGGGTACATGGCTACCGCAACCAGCGCTAATCAGCGCACATCAGCGTGTACATAGAATGCTCTATAATCGTTGAAATATCAACGAAAAGGAGCGTAGCGCATGGTAGTGCAAACCAGTGCCAACAACGTCGGATACAGCAGGATGTCGTGGGTTCAAATCCCGCTGGCCCGACCGAAAGCCCTACTCCCGCTTTGGGGGAGTAGGGCTTTGTTGTTTTATCGGGAATGGGGTGGTTTATCGGATTTTATCCGATGGCCGCAGGACCTGATTCATTGTCGTTAGAGTGGACATTTTTGCGGCTCCACCCTCGCCGTCGGCATCGTTGCCCTCGTAGCGCTTGCACTCGTGTAGGAGTTTAAGAAGTACATCCCCACTGACTACGTGGGGCTGACTTCTCTCGGCTGAGCATCCTGCTTGGTGTTATCGCCATCGCCGCCACCAACGGCCTCTACGGCTACGGCTGGGGCATCGTTCTCACCGGCGTCATCGGCGTCGCACAAGCCGTCTACACAATCGTGAACCAGGCGTTCAGCGGCAAGCTCAGCAAAGCCGGCGAAGCTAAATAAAAACAAGAAGTTAAGCCCGTCTCGTGTTGTGCGCGAGACGGGCTTAACTTGTGCGAGAGCCCCCGAAAGGCTATTCAGTGCCCATTCCAAATTCCTTGTTCACCGGTTCGTCGGGTTGTGGCTTTCTTCGGCGGGTTGGCGGAATCAGCCCGATGCCGGTGTTTTTCGGAAAATGGGCCGGTGTTGTCAGTTCCATCCTCCGACGAGTTCGAGGCAGCAGTGGCCCGTCACCGAGTGTCCTCGGTAGGTGCCGGCCACTTGGCTTGCGCCTTCGTATTTGCGTCCTGAGGGGTTCGGCGAAGCGATTTCCTGTTCGTCCATGATGGATGTGACGGTGAGTTTCGCTTCCCATTCGGGGATGGAGATAGTCCATCCGGTCGGGTATTTCATGCCGGTCACAGGACTTTCCCACACGTTGAAGGAGTCGTCGACCATCGGATCCACGCCGGCGGAAGATTGGGTGCCGTCCTCGTGCAGGACGCTGGCCCAGCAATGTTCGCTGCCGGTGGCCAGTTCGGTTACACCCCATAGGCTGATCACGTCGGGATCGTTGTCGAAGCAGAGGTTCATCCACAGCCATTTGCAGTTGTAGCCGTCCTTGAGGCTTCTGCCTTTGGGCATGCCGGCGAACTGACGGTCCATCCATACCATCCCCTCCACCTCGTGGCGCTGGCCGTCGAGAGTGATGACGCCTTTGGCGGCCATGTGCGGGAACGAGTATTGGTAGTTGGCCACTCCGGCGATCTGGAAGTAGCCGGTGCCGAGACTGTAGAGTGGGTATCCGGTGCCGTGCAGGTCGAGGTAGATGGATCCGTCCGGCATGGCCGATGCGATGCGCATGTTGTCGAGGTCGCCTTCGATGACGTCCTTGTCGGTGTGGATGTGCAGTCCCTGGCCTGCGACCTGTCCTCGCCTGACCTTGTAAAAGCGGTCTTCGTGACGGTAGATGCGTCCGGTCTCATCGGTGATGGACAGCACGCTGTTGATCATGCGCACCGGCAGGTATTTGGAGAGCTGCAGGACGCTGACGTGGTACATGAAGTCAAGGGTGTGGCCGCCCGTCTCGAAATGACCGACCCAGAACCATGAGTTGCCGGCTTTGTCGGTGCGTATGAATGTGTCTTGGATGGGATCCACCAGCGGTTCGGTGCCGTGGTGGAAGGTGCGGATGTTGTGGGTCAGCGAGTTGTTCGTGGTGTTCATCATGTCTCGTTTCGTTTTGGTTCCGTGTTGTCTGTTGATGCGTTGTCGTTTCGGTCACTGTCCGACGAGAGTCCGTTTCGTCGTGCCTCGGTGCGTTCGAGTCGCCAGAAGCGCCGTGATGAGGGCGGCCGCGAGGATGACCGCGATGGCGGCGAATGCCAGCGTCGAGCCGAGTATGGATTGCGCGTGTCCGGTGGCGGTGGGCGCGAGGGTGGTGGACAGCGCGGAGATGGATACGATGAGGGCTGTGCCCATCGAGGAGGCGATCTGTCCGACGGTGTTGGTCACGCTTTGCGCGTGTCCGATGTTTTCGTTGTCGAGCGCGTTGATGCCCCAGGTGTTCACCGGGGTCATGGCGAACATGAGTCCCGTGTAGAGCACGGTGTAGGCGCATGCCGTGAGGATGACCGAGGCGTCCGCGCCGAGCAGAGCCATGAGCACGCCGCCGATGGCCATGACCGTCAGGCCGGGCAGGGCGACCTTGCGGATGCCGTATTTGTCGAACATGCGGCCCGAGACGATGCCGCAGCATGCGCCGATGAGGGCGCCGGGAAGCATGGCGAGCCCGCTGGCGGTGGCGGATGCGCCGAGCACGGTCTGGATGAACATCGGCACCATGACGTTGCAACCCATGAGGGCCGCCTGCATGCATGCCACGATGATCACCGAATGCGCGTAGGTGCGGTTGGCGAGGATTCCGACGCGCAGCATCGGTTCCTTCGCCTTGAGCTGTCGGCGCACGAACATGGCCACGAGCAGCACGCCGACGACGATCAGCGAGACGGTGAGCATCATGTTGCCGGTGGACGTGAACGTGGACAGCCCGTACAACAGGCATGCCAGACCGACCGAGGAGAGCAGCACGGAGACAAGGTCGAACGCACCCGGTTGGAAGCCGTCGAAGTTACGCAGGTAGACGGCGGCCAACGCGATGACGATCAGCGAGACTGCCGCCATGATGACGAACAGCGTGCGCCAGCCGAACGAGTCGATGATCACGCCGGAGACGGACGGGCCGAGCGCCGGGGCGAAACCGACGACGAGTCCTGTGATGCCCATTGCCGTACCGCGGCTTTCCTTGGGGAACACGAGCAGGATCACCGCGGTGACCATCGGCATGATCGCGCCGGTGCACAGGGCCTGCAGCACCCGGCCGACCATGAGCAGGGGGAAGGTCGACGCGAATGCGGCGACGAGACTGCCGGCCGCGAACAATGAGATGCATCCAATGAACAGCCTGCGGGTGGAGAAGCGCCCCATGAGGAACGCGGCGAGCGGGATGACCATCGCCTCGACCAGCGAATAGCCGCTGGACAGCCACTGCACGGTGGTGGAGTCCACGCCGAGGTCCTTCATGATGGACGGCAACGCCGGCGTGACCACCGACATGTTGAGCACGGCCAGCAACGTGCCCATGAGCAGCACGATGACCATGATCCATTGTTTCCTGTTGATGCCAAGTTTCACAATAACACTCCGATAAACAATAGTTGTTGATTATTCAACGAGCATCAATTATTATCGAAACGCAACGGATGACAACCACCGATATGCGACATTTCTCGCTTATTCGACGATTCGCCTGAATCGTCGAACAACCCACGGCTTATGGGACGGAGTGGGAATGGCGCTACCGGCAGAACGAAAGGAGCATGGTGACCGATCTGCGCATCATCAAAACCCGCAAGGCAATCCGCGAGGCGTTCCTGCGCCTACGGGCATCAGGAGTTCCGGTCTCGAAGGTCAAGGTCAAGGACATCTGCGACCTTGCGCTCGTCAACCCGAGCACGTTCTACAAGCATTACCTCGACGTATACGACCTCAACGACAAGCTTGAGGACGAGACCATCGACGCGATGCTGGAGCATTACCCCGACAAGGACAAGATCCTGTCCGATCCACCCGCATTCCTCAATGGCTGGAGACCGGCCATCGACAGCCAGATCGACGATCTGCGCGTCCTGTTCGCAGGCCGCCCCGAAGCCATGTTCCGCAAAATCGAATCGACGCTCGTCGAACGTTACTCCGCCCGAGCAGCGAACGAGCGCGAGCGCATCGCCGCCGTCTTCTCCATCGCCGGGACGCTCCACTCGCTCGGACTGCTCAAGCTGGAGGGCGGACAAAGCGACGACGAGATCATCGCGGCGGTCGCCGAAAACCTCAACGCCATCGCCGCGCGTATTCCCGGCGGGCGATGACGGCCATCCTCCCACCCATACGCATCAACGGCATCATCACACGGACACCCATCAATCACCCATCAATCATCATGGAACAGATAACAGAACGTCATCCCATCCCCTCGTCGGCATCGCGATTCGCCGCATCGATACTGACCGCGCTGGTCTTCGTCGTCGCGCTGAATCTGCGAGCCCCGCTCACGTCCGTCGGCCCGCTGCTGCCGTGGATAGGGGCGTCCGAACATCTCAACGCGACGATGTAGGGTCTGCTCGGCTCGTTGCCTATCCTCGCGTTCGCCGCCGTCTCCCCGATGGCGCACCGGGCCGCCGGACGCCTCGGCATCGAACGGACCGTGCTGGCCGCGATGGCGTTCCTGACGATCGGCATTGTGATCCGTTCGGCATGCGGCACCACCGGACTGTGGGTCGGCACGCTTGTCATCGGCTGTTCGATCGCGGTGGGCAACGTTCTGGTGCCGGCCATAGTCAAACGCGACTATCCCGGTCGCACATCACTGGCCACCGGCATCTACTCCGCATGTATGATCGGCATGGCCGCGTTCGCTTCGGCCGTGACATTGCCCCTGTCCGATGCAATCGGGTGGCGGGGCACGCTCGGCATCTGGGCCGTTCCCGCCGGAATCGTCACGCTGCTGTAGCTGTGGCGTTCACGGGCGAATGCGCGAAGGACGACCCCGGCTGCGAAGACCGCCGCCGATGCGCAGCCCCGCAGCCGACGGAGTACGGCATCGGAGACCCGACTCCGAGTCTCCATGTGGAAAAGGCCGGAGGCATGGGCCGTCACCCTGTTCATGGGGCTGCAATCCGTGAACTATTACGTGTGCGTCACCTGGCTGCCCACCATCGAGGTCTCCTTCGGCGTGCCCGCCGACCGGACCGGCTGGCATCTGGCGGTCTTCCAGCTCGTCGGCATCGTCATGGGACTGCTCATCCCCGTGCTGCTGAAGGGCGACAGCCAGGTCGCCGCCGTTGTCGTCGCCAGCGTGCCATTGGCCATCGGCGCGCTCGGACTGGCATTCGCGCCGCGGCTTGATCTGCGGTGGATCATCGTCACCAGCATCGGCTCGGGATGCTCTCTGGTCGTGGCGCTCTCATTGATCGGATTGAAGACCTCGACCACCGAGGAGACGACGCAACTGTCGGGCATGGCTCAATGCGTCGGATACCTGCTCGCCGCGGTCGGTCCCATGTTGGCCGGAACGATCTACGACATCACCTCGGGATGGCGACGGTGCTCATCATGCTGGCCATACTGGCCGTCGCACAGACCGCCATCGGCATCATCATCGGACGGAATACGGAAGTGGGGCGATGACCATGCTCGGCGAAACAACCCACGACGCAATGGTACTAGCCCGGTCGGTGGGCTGCTATCGCAATCGGCGGCTAATCCTTGCCGACGTGAACCTCACCATTGCCACCGGCGGACGATGGGTGCTGTTCGGACCGAACGGAGTGGGAAAATCCACACTGCTGGAAATGATCGCGATGCGCACCTACCCCAACGTCGGCGGACTGCGCGTCTTCGGGGACCGAACAGTCGCGGGCTCGGACCCGGAGCGCCGTCGCACCCGCATAGCCATCGTCTCTGCGGCGTTCGGGCACAACATCGGGTCGGGAATGAACCCGCTCACGGTCGTCGCCTCGGGGATTCCACGAGGAACGAAGGATTCGGCCGACGAGGCATACGAGAAGGCGTACGCGATGATGCGCCGACTCGGCATCGCATATCTGACCGGCAAACAGTGGCGCAACCTGTCCGAAGGCGAGCGCACGAGGGTGATGATCTCCCGCGCGCTCGTCTCGCCGGCGGATCTCCTGATCTTCGATGAACCGACCACCGGCCTTGATCTAGGTGGCCGTGAAACGGTGTTGCGAGAACTGTCGGCGCTGGCCTCGCGAGGGGACGAGCGCACGATGCTACTCGTCACGCATCGGGTGGAGGACATCCCCGCCGGATTCGACCATATCGCGATGATGGGCCGAATGATGGAACACGAGTGCATGACATCCCTCGACACGCATCCGCGCATCTACGCCACACTTGACGGCAACACGACACCGGGAACCATCACGTTCACCGGACCACTTGACGAAGGACTTACCGACGAACGTCTCGAATCGATGTTCGGCGTCCCGCTACACGTAGAGCGAACCGGGCAGCGATGGAGGACCTCGCACCGGCTGCGTTTCGCATGAGCGGTCCGAATGAATGCCTCGTCGCCGGTTCCAGTGCTCCTCAGTCGTTCCGTCTCATTTGACTACACTGGTGCCGTTGTGGACACAACCGGGACACAATGGCCGCGGAGAACAGCGAAATCGACGGCAATCAACGAATCTCGTGAACGTCACCAAAACGGCGTCATTGCAACGAAACCGAGCTTAACGAAGCTCACGATAATCAGCGAAGCGACCTCTCAAAAGAACAAGGGGTTACTCAGTCATTATCAGGCAGGACCTGACTATGGGATTGGTGAAAAGGTATGAGGCCATGTGTGCAAAGCTATGACCGTACGCGTATCCGATATTGACTCTACGGCAACGAGAGCCCGAACAGGCTGCCATGCGGGCCGGCGAGCACTATGAAGCCATGCTCGACCTGCTCTGGGTGGCAGCCGAAATGGACGCGCCGCGTAGTCTGATAATGGATGCCTTCGCTCTCGTGGACGACGATGACCGATCGCAATACCGACAACTGTTCAGGGAGCATTCCTATGCGTGGTAAACCCGATGCCGCTGAAAACGGATGAGTCGATTTCGGTCACCTCAGCCAAGAAAGCCGAAATTCAAAAACGGCGAAATTCCGGCGCTAACCGGCTCATTAATATTCATTACCCGACCGTTCACTCCAAACGATGAAGATACCGAGCGGGGACAGTCTTGATTAGCCATACGCCGTTGACGGAGCGGTAGAAGACGTAGCCGTCACGTCGCATTCGCGCAGCGTCGACCAGATAGACCGCGGGCTCCCCGTGTCGGCTTCCCACCTTCCGCGCTGTCTGCTCGTCAGGGGAGAGGTGGACGTACAGACGGCTCTGCGGAAGCAGTCCCTCCGCATCGATGGAGGTGGTGAAACGCTGTGCGGTGCCGTGATAGAGCGTCCGGGGCGGCTCCGCTTCGGGCAACTCCACATCCACGGGGATGGAATGTCCTTGGTTCGCCCGAATTTTCGTTCCGTCCTCATTGAAGGAGTACCGCTGCTTGTTGTCGGTGCGTACGATTTTCTCCAGCATCGAGCGGCTCATCGTCGGATATTCCTTGCCGATGCCGGCAATCAGTGCGCTCGCATCGGCCCACCCATGTCGGTCCAGCGTAATGCCGATGGTTTCCGGCTTGTGCCGCAGGATCAGGCTCATGAATTTGCTGAGTTTCGTCAGGTTGGGTGTCGTTCCTTGGGTGTCGTTCTGTGTGTCGTGCCGCATGTCATGTCTTCTTCCGATTCCCGTCGTTGATTGATTCGTCGTTGGACGCCGTGACGGATCCATGTAATAGACGTGGGTGCCCGGCGTTTCCGAGCCGTTCGTAATGCTCGACCAACGGCAGGAAGAGTTCGTCCACCACGGAGACGATGTCCTCGTCTGATAGCGGCCGCATGTCCCGCAGAATGGCGGCCCGGCCGAGCTCGCCCGGCATACGCAGCAGCGTTTCCGGCAAGTCGCAGGTGATCTCGCCGCGCTCGCGGGCGTTCTCGACGGCCAGCATGATGCTTGGCTGGTCGCTCAATGTCGTGCGTTCGTACAGCTCATGGGCGCTGACTCCGAGCCAGCTGGCGTAGACGCCGAACTTGGCCAGCGCCATCACCGCGTCGGATTGCTTGTCGTTGAGCTGCCGCAGCACGGCGATGACGTCGCCGCGCAGCGTGCCGGTGTTCGGCCGTTCGATGGCGAATTGGTTCCGATGCCGTTTCATGGCCGCGATGAACAGTTCCGTGCGGTTCGCCCAGCGGCGGTAGAGCACTGGCTTGCTGGTGCGCGCTCTGGCGGCGATGTTGTCGAAGGTGAACTCGTCGGCGTTGTGATTGGAGAGCTGTTCCCACGCGGCGTCCAGAATCGCCGATTCCAAGGCTTCTCCTCGTCGGCGTGTGCGTCCCGTCATTTTCCGTTCGCCTCCATGCGTGTAGTTTCCGTAGCACCCACTCTGTGCTGTCTGTGGTATTTCGATTATCAAGATACCACGGCGTTTCTTATTTTCGGTCAACTATAGTTGCACGAGGAAATTAAGAAACCAACAAGTATCTTAATGGAAGACGTATGGAACTCATGGATGACAAGAAACAACGGGGGCTGCGTCGTTCGCTGATATGCCTGTGCGCGGCCGAAACGGTGATGATGATCAACACCACCGCATTCAACGTGGCGCTGCCCAGCATCTCCGAATCGTTCGCTGCGGGCACGGATGCGCAGCAGTGGATCGTGTCCAGCTACAACCTGGTCTTCGCCGCCGTGGTGCTGCTGGCCGGATTCGCCGGCGACCGAATCGGTCACGCAAGAACCATGATCGCGGGACTGTGGCTGTTCGTCGTGGCCTCGGTCATCGGCGTCTTTGCCGGAAACATACCGATGCTACTTGCTTCGCGGGCGTTGATGGGCGCCGGTGCCGGCATCGTCATCCCGATGGGGCAGGCGCTGCTCAGCCTCATGTTCCAAGGTGGGGGACTGTCCGGCGCCATGACGGCATGGGCCATCGCCGGAACATTGGGCGTGCCGTTCGGACCGCTGGTCGGCGGCGTGCTCACCGCAACGCTCGGCTGGCGCGGCATCTTCGGCTTCGACGGCGTGGTGTTCCTCGTCGTGATCATCCTTGTCTGGGCGAGTACATCCCGTGGGGGCGTATCCCGCCGGGGTGGGAAACTGCAGGTTCCATGGGCATCGGTGGCGATGATGTTCGCCGGATTCTCGTTGTTCTCCGCCGGTCTGGTCAATGCTCAGCATGGTTTCCTCGCCTTGACGTCGTGGGCACCCATGCTCGGTGGTCTGATGCTGATCGCGGGATTCGTGCTCCATGACCGGGTCTCGCGTAATCCCCTGATGGAGCTCGGTCTGATGCGCGACCGTTCATTTGCGGCATGTGCGCCGGCGTTGATGATGCTGAACTTCTCGATGTACGGCATCATCTTCATCATGCCCGCCTATCTGGAGACCGTGTTGCGCCACGGCGTATTGGTGGGCGGGCTGATGCTGACGCCGCTGGTCGTTGCCTCCATCGTGGGGTCTCTGTCGAACAGCCACATCGCCTCTCGCATAGGTCTGCGCGGTACCAGTCTGTTGGCTCTGGCATTCCTGGCTACCGGCATGGCGGTGATGGGAATCGCCATGCGCTGGCATGAAGACATCATCGGGCAGGCAGTGGTGGCGGCGGGCCAGCTGCTTGCAGGATTCGGACTCGGTGCCGGTCAGCCCGCGATGCTCACCTGGGCCATGGGACGGGTGCCGAACGGTCGCTCCGGCGCGGGGTCCAGCCTGCTGACCGTGTTCCGCCAATTCGGATCCATTATCGGCGTCGGTATCTTCGGCAGCGTGCAGGGAGGGCTGTACGTATCCCGGTTCCATGACGGTGCCCTGGCTGCCGGACTGGCTGCGGATTCCTCCGCCGGTTCGGTGACATTGGACTTCCAATGGGCGGACGGCCTTGCTTCCACCTCCGCTGAGGCACTGCGGCAGGTGGCTTCCGACGCCTATGAGACTGCGATGCTGGGCAGCTTCGTGTCCGCCGCCGCGGTCATCGTTGTCACTCTCGCGATCGTCACAATCCTCTCCGGGGAAGCATCTCGCTCCGCGCGTCAATCATGACAGTGGGAGAAAATGAAAAACGGCTTGTCCGATATGTCATTCATATACATATCGGACAAGCCGTTATAGAACAACGGTTATCGGCCGTCAATCCATGATGCGGCGGGAGCGCTTGGCGCTCATGAGCAGCAGGAAGCTGCGCGGCTGGGCGGTGATGACGAACCCGGCCTCGTAGGTGAGCTCCGGACCCTTGGGGCTGAACGTGTCGGCCACGAGCGTCCACGTGGAGCCGTACTTCTCATCCGGCAGCTTGAACACGATGGGCTCGTAATGCGCGTTGAAGATGAGCAGGAAGCTGTTATCGGTCATGGGGGAGCCGTACCAGTCGGTCTCCGGGATGTCCTTGCCGTTGAGGAACACCATCACCGATAGTGCATGCGTGTTGCCCCAGTCCTCGCGGTCCATGATCTCGCCGGTATGGTCGAACCATTCCGCCTGCGGGATGCGGTCCGACGTGTCGCCGGCCGCACGTCCCGTGAAGAAGCGGCGACGGTGCAGCACCGGATGGTTGAGCCTGAGATGGATGAGCTTCTTGGTGAACTCCAGCAGGTCCCTGCGGTCCTGGTCGAGCTCCCAATCCGTCCACGAGATCTCGTTGTCCTGACAGTAGGCGTTGTTGTTGCCCTGCTGCGTGCGACCCACCTCGTCGCCGCCGCAGATCATGGGAATGCCCTGGCTGACCATGAGCGTGGCGATGAAGTTGCGACGCTGGCGCTGACGCAGGCAGTTGACGTCCTGGATGTCGGACGGACCCTCCACGCCGCAGTTCCATGAACGGTTGTGTGATTCGCCGTCGCGGTTGTCCTCGCCGTTGGCCTCATTGTGCTTGTCGTTATAGGTGACGAGGTCGTTGAGCGTGAAACCGTCGTGCGCGGTGATGAAGTTCACCGAGGCGACCGGTCGGCGGCCATTGGCCTGATACAGATCGGAGCTGCCCATCAGACGGCTGGCGAACTCGGGCAGCGTGGATGGCTGCGAGCGCCAGAAATCGCGTACGCAGTCGCGGTAGCGTCCGTTCCACTCGGACCAGCTGGACGGGAAGCCGCCCACCTGGTAGCCGCCGGATCCGAGGTCCCACGGTTCGGCGATGAGCTTGATGTGCGAGAGCACGGGGTCCTGTTCCACGATGTCGAAGAACGCGGAGAGCTTGTCGACTTCCTGGAACTGACGGGCCAGCGTGGCCGCCAGATCGAAGCGGAAACCGTCCACGTGCATCTCGGTCACCCAGTAGCGCAGCGAATCGGTGATGAGCTGCAGCGCATGGGGGGAACGCATGAGCAGGGAGTTGCCGGTGCCGGTGGTGTCGAAGTAGTGGGCGAAGTCACCGCCGACGAGACGGTAGTAGTTGCGGTTGTCGATGCCGCGGAAGCTCAGGGTGGGACCACGATGGTTGCCTTCGGCAGTGTGGTTGTACACCACGTCGAGAATCACTTCGATGCCGGCCTCGTGATAGGCCTTGACCATCGACTTGAATTCGTTGACCTGCTCGCCGTATTCGCCGGAGCTGGAGTAGGCGTTGTGCGGGGCGAAGAAGCCGATGGTGTTGTATCCCCAGTAGTTGCTCAGCCCTTTCTCGGTGAGGAAGGAGTCGTTGACGAACTGGTGGATGGGCATGAGCTCCAGCGCCGTGACGCCGAGCTCCTTGAGATAGTTCACCACGGTGGGGTAGGCGAGTCCGGCGTACGTGCCGCGGATTTCGGCGGGCACGTCCTTGCGCAGGTTGGTCATGCCGCGCACATGGGCCTCGTAGATGACCGAGTCGTGGTAGGGGATGTTCGGATGCTTGTCGTTGCCCCAGTCGAAGAACGGATTGACGACCACCGACTTCATGGTGTGCGCCGCGGAATCCAACGTGTTGAGATTGTATTCGTTGTCCGGGTCGCTGAACTTGTACGAATATAGGCTTTCATCGCCGTCCGTGTGCCCCTGGATGGCGCGGGCGTACGGATCGAGGAGCAGCTTCGACGGATTGCATCGATGGCCGCTCGGCGGGTCGAACGGGCCGTACACGCGATATCCGTACCGCTGTCCCGGTTGAAGACCCGGTATGTAGTTATGCCATACATACGAGTTCTGCTCGGTCATTTCGATGCGGGTCTCGTTGTCGTCCGCGTCGAAGAGACAGAGCTCCACTTTTTCGGCCGCTTCCGAGAACAGCGCGAAATTCACCCCTGCGCCGTCGTAGCGGGCTCCCAACGGATACATTGAGCCTGGTCTGATCTGCATACATCCAGTATCGCATCGTCCATCCCCATAATCGGTAATACACGGGTTAATCCACGGTAAATCAAAGGATGACATAGGGTGTTGCCCCGAGAATCTCCCTGGGAAACCCCTCTTTCTGCTATAGACTTGCAGTACAAGCAAAGAGACGAAGGAGTTTTCTTTATGTCCGACAGCAACAGACCGAACGAGAGCGACAAACCGGCGGAAGAGGGGATGAACGCCGTTCCGGAGGGCATTCCGTCGCAGGAGGCCCCGGCCGTCCCCAATTACGAGCCTCCGGCCCAGTGGGCCGCGCCGACCGGACCGCAGCAGGGTCAGGCGTTCCCCGTTCAGAATCCCGTCCAGCAGCAGTTCCCCGGTCCGGAATATCAGGGACAGTCGCAGCATCCGATGAACTTCCAGGCCCCGCCATATACCCCCGAAGGGCAGCAGCCCGAGCTCGGCCAGCCGCAATACGCTGCGACTCAGGCTATTCCGACGGCCGAAGGGCAGGATCCTGCGGAGCAGCCCGCTCCGGCAAATGCGTTCCCGCAGGGTGAGCCCATTCAGGCCCCCGGACCGGTCCCGCCGAATGCTCCGGCTCCGGGCGATCAGATTCCCGGTCAGCCCCCGGTCGGCCAGCCGCCTTACGGCGCCCCGTATGGACAGCCACCGGTTCCCGGCCAGCAGCCGCAGGCCCAGCCTAAGAAGAGCAAGAAGAAGCTGTTCATCGGTCTTGGAATCGGCGGTGGTGTGATCGTGCTGGCCGTGATCATCGCGCTGATCGTCTTCTTTGTGCTGCAGGGGGGCAAGCCCAAGGCCGAGGACTACACGTCCGCCATGACGACGATCTCCAAGTTCTCCACCAAGCAATCCGCCGTCCAGACGAAGATCGCGGACGTGTACTCCGCCACCTACAAGGGCGGCAACACCTTCACCGAGGACGACGTGACCAAGGTCAAGGAGAAGGTCAAGGACTACAAGGACACCGTCGGCGCCTTCAAGGACAACAAGGTCATGAAGGACGAGAAGGTCAAGGAGAAGTACGACGCTTACGTCAAGGCCGTCGACTCCTACGGCACCTATGCCAACAACCTCGCCGAATCCGCCAAGCCGATGTCCGACGCCGTGCAGGTATGCGACGACGAGCCGTCGAGCAGCACGTATTCCGCAAGCTTCGCCTCGAAGTACAGCGAATACCTGAGCAACTGCATCGCCAAGCTCGACACGCTCTCCAAGGTCCCCGACAAGAGCATCGCACAGTTCGGCACCGACATGAAGGACCATGCCACCAAGATCAACGACGTGGTCAAGCAGCTCGCCGCCCTTGGAGACCCGACCAAGATCGAATACGGCAGCGCCGCATACGACAAGTACGACGATCTGGTCGATCAGCTCTACGACCTGTCGAGTACCTCCGACATCACCACGGACTTCTCTGAGAACCTTCGCGAGGCGGAGGACAAGGCCAGTCCGCAGGATGAATACAATGCGCTTGACAGCGCGCTGCAGGACGGATTCCAGGAGGCGCTGAGCCACTGAGCCGTCAGACCCCGACTGGCTGGTAATCGGTGTTGCCGGCGGTCCGGACGAATAAACCGGTCTTTCCACCGACGTTTCGTCGTGATGGGAGGACCGGTTTTTTGATTGATGCCGGGCTATGTCTCTGAAGGCTCTTGGAAGCGTGCGGGAGGGGAATGGACGATTGCGATACTATGGCAGTCATGACCGAAACGAATGAATCATTGTGGCGCGCGCCGTTCGCGGCCGAACCGCTGGACGCCACCGTAACCATCCCCGGCAGCAAATCACTGTCGAACCGGTATCTTGTCCTCGCCGCGATGGGCACCAAGCCCGTCACGCTCATTGGTTTGCTGCGCTCCCGCGACACCGAACTGATGATGGGAGCCTTGGAGGCGCTGGGCGTCTCCTGCGTCGCCGATGCGGACGACGAGACCACCGTGGTCGTCACCCCGCCGGAGAACGGGGTGTTCCGAGGAGACTCGTCGGTGTTCTGCGGCCTTGCGGGAACGGTGATGCGCTTCGTCCCCGCCCTGGCATTGTACGCCGATGGGCCGGTGCATTTCGATGGCGACAAGCAGGCATACCAGCGTCCGATGGGACCTCTGCTGGAGGGGCTCCGTCAGCTCGGTGCACGCATCGATTTCGAGGGGGAGCCGGGGCATCTGCCGTTTACGCTCATTCCGCCGGAACAGGCCGTCGGAGGTTCCGTGTCCATTGATTCCTCGGGGTCGAGCCAGTTCATCTCCGGATTGCTGCTCGGCGCTCCGAAGCTCAGGGGCGGGCTGAGGCTTACCCATACCGGCGAGCATCTGCCGAGCCTTCCGCATATCCGCATGACCATGGCGGATCTTGGAGCAGCCGGTGCCGACGTGCGTATGGACGGCCGCACCTGGACCGTCGCGCACGGTGACGTACAGCTGCCGCAGCAGGTCGTCGTCGAACCCGATCTGTCGAACGCCGCGCCGTTCCTGGGGGCCGCATTGATTGCCGGCGGTACCGTACGCGTACCCAACTGGCCCGAACATACGACCCAGCCCGGCGGCCTGCTGCCGGAATACCTGGAGCATATGGGAGCCACGATAACGATCGAGGAGATGCCCAACGGCGCAAGGACCCTGGGTGTGACCTCCAACGGCGTGATTCACGGACTTGGTGACTTCGACCTTTCCGCTGCGGGGGAGATCGCCCCGTCGCTGGCCGCATTGCTGGTGTTCGCCGATGCCCCGACCTCGCTTACCGGCATCGGGCATCTGCGTGGCCACGAGACCAACCGTCTCGAGGCATTGGTCACCGAGATTCGCCGTGTCGGGGGAGACGCCGACGAGCTCGCCGACGGCATCGCCATTCGTCCCGTGGCCTCGGAGTTGCTACACGGAGCGGTGATGGAGACGTACGCGGATCATCGCATGGCCACGTTCGCCGCGATGCTGGGCCTGCGCATCAGGGACATCGATGTAGTGAACGTGGAGACCACGCGCAAGACCATCCCCGATTTCGTGGGCCTGTGGTCGTCTATGCTGGGCTGACGTCCTGACGACGTCCGCCCAGATGAGATGGCAATAGAAAAGGCTTCTTCGGATTCGTTTCTGGAATCCGAAGAAGCCTTTTCTATGAATCATGAGCGGTTGTGGGCGACGTGGTCAGTCGTCGCGTCGCCCACAACCGGACTCGTCACTCGCTATAGTCGGCGGGCTCGAACACGTTGCCGTAGGAGTCCTTGCCGGCAGCGGCGATCTTCGCGGACTTGCGGGCGATGGCGAGCTCCTCGTTCGTCGGGTAGACGGCCACGATGACGGAGGAATCCGGCGTGGAGATGACGCGCGGCTCGGAGGTGTGAACGTTGTTCTTCTCCTCGTCAAGCTTGACGCCGAACGGAGCGAGGCGGTCGATGACCATCTTGCGGATCGGGGAGGCGTTCTCGCCAACACCGGCGGTGAAGGTGATCACGTCGACGCCACCCATCTGGGCGGTGTAGTTGCCGATGTAGGCCACGATGCGGTGCACGTAGACATCGAGAGCCAGCTTGGCGTCCTCGTTGCCCTCATCGGCCAGGCGCATGACCTCGCGCATGTCGCCGTAGCCGGTCATGCCGGTCAGGCCGGAGCGCTTGTTGAACAGGGCGTCCAGTTCGTCCACGTTCATGTGGGCGTTGCGAATCAGGTGGAACACGACGGCCGGGTCGATGTCACCGGTGCGGCCGCCCATGACCAGACCCTCGAGCGGGGTGAGGCCCATGGAGGTGTCGACGGGCTTGCCGGAGATCTGGGCGGAGGCGGAGGCACCGTTGCCGATGTGCAGCACGATCTGCCTGAGGCCTTCGGCCGGCTTGCCGATGAGCTCGGGGACGACGGAGCCGACGAACTCATGGGAGGTGCCGTGAGCGCCGTAGCGGCGGATCTGGTAACGGTCGGCGATCTCCTTGTTCAGCGCGTAGGTGCTGGCTTCCTTCGGCAGCTGGAAGAAGAAGGAGGAGTCGAAGACGAACACCTGCGGCACGTCGGGCAGCAGGGAGCGCATGACCTCGGCGCCCTTGGCCTCGGGGCCGTTGTGCAGCGGAGCGAGCACGGCGAGGTCCTTGACCTTGCCGATGGTCTTGTCGTTGACGAGGGCCGGGTTCGGGAAGATGGAGCCGCCCTGCACCACGCGGTGGCCGACGGCAATGATGCCGGATTCCTCGAGATCCGGGCCGTACTCCTTGAAGAAGCCGAGGACGCGCTTCAGACCCTGCTCGTGGTCGTGGATCGGCTCGGTGAGCTTGTGCTTCTCACCCTTGTACTCGTGCTTGTAGTTGCCGTCGATCGGCTCGCCGATCTTCTCGACCAGACCGGATGCGATGCCTTCGCCGGTTTCGAGGTCCACCAGCTGGTACTTGATCGAGCTGGAACCGGAATTGATGACAAGGACGGTTTTCGCCATTGTGGGCTTCCTCCATTGTTGTGTTTGGGGAGCGTCATGCTCCACTTCCTTGACCGAGGTTACTCGTCGGTGGATACATTTCGCTACGTATATTCCTGTGTTTTCCATGAAAAAACCGTTCCAATCGCGACGATCGGAACGGTTTGTGAGATATGTCACATCAACGGGACTTCTCGGCCTGTGATGCGGCCTCCGTGAAATTCGTCGATGCATGCGGTGGCAAGGCGCACCGAGGAAAGACGTACGAAGATGCGTCGACCGAGGAGCAACGCAGCTGATACTCCATCAGCGGATAAATTGAAATGACGCGTGCGGCTTCAAGGCGCAGGAGACGAAGGCGTACGACGGTACGCCGAGCCTCCCGTAACGCAGAAGACGCTCCGTCATTTCAATTTATTCCCACTCAATGGTCGCCGGCGGCTTGGAGGTGCAGTCCAGCACGACGCGGTTGATCTGGCGGCATTCGTTGGTGATGCGCGTGGAGATCGCGGCGAGCACGTCGTAGGGGACGCGGGACCAGTCGGCGGTCATGGCGTCCTCGGAGCTGACCGGGCGCAGTACGATGGGGGAGCCGTAGGTGCGTTCGTCGCCCTGGACGCCGACGGAGTGGACGTCGGCGAGCAGCACGACGGGGCACTGCCAGATGTCGCGGTCGAGGCCGGCTTTGGTGAGTTCCTCGCGGGCGATGGCGTCGGCCTCGCGAAGCACGTCGAGGCGTTCGCGGGTGATCTCGCCGACGATGCGGATGCCCAGGCCGGGGCCGGGGAACGGCTGGCGCCAGACGATCTCGTCGGGCAGGCCGAGCTCGGTGCCGATGGCGCGCACCTCGTCCTTGAACAGGGTTCGCAGCGGCTCGATGAGCTGGAACTTGATGTCCTTGGGCAGGCCGCCGACGTTGTGGTGGCTCTTGATGTTGGCCGCGCCGTCGCCGCCGCCGGACTCGACGACGTCGGGGTAGAGCGTGCCCTGCACGAGGAACTTCACTTCCTTGCCGCGTGCGCCGGCCTCTTCGAGCACCTGCTGCTGCGCCTTCTCGAAGGTGCGGATGAACTTCTCGCCGATGATCTTGCGCTTGCGCTCGGGCTCGGAGACGCCCTTGAGCGCATCGAGGAAGTCGTCGGCGGCGTCGACGGTGATCAGCCGGATGCCGGTGGCCTCGACGAAGTCGTGCTTGACCTGCTCGACCTCGCCCTTCCTGAGCAGGCCGTGGTCGACGAACACGCAGGTGAGCTGGTCGCCGATGGCCTTGTGCACGAGGGCCGCGGCGACGGCGGAGTCCACGCCGCCGGACAGGCCGCAGATGACCTCGGCGTCGCCGACCTTCTCGCGGATCTTCGCGACCTGATCCTCGATGATGCCGGCGGAGTCCCAGTTGTCCTCAAGGCCGGCGCACTTGTGCAGGAAGTTCTCGATGAGGTCCTGGCCGAGCGGGGTGTGCTTGACCTCGGGATGCCACTGCACGCCGTACAGCTTGCGTGATTCGTCGGCCATGGCGGCGACGGGGGCTCCCTCGGTATGGGCGAGCACCTTGAATCCCTCGGGGGCCTTGTTGACGGCCACGCCGTGGCTCATCCACGTGTCCTGACCGGTGGGGGAGCCCGCGAGGATGCCCTCGGCGTCGGTGATGACGGCTGGGGTCTTGCCGTACTCGCCGAGCGCGGCCTTGTCGACGTCGCCGCCGAGCTCATGGGCCATGACCTGGAAGCCATAGCAGATGCCGAGCACCGGGACGCCGGCGTCGAAGATCTTCTCGTCGATGCCGGGGGCGCCGGGCTCGAACACCGAGGCGGGGCCGCCGGAGAGGATGATAGCCTGGGGATCCTTGGCGAGGATCTCGTCCACGGGCATGGAATGCGGCACGAGCTCGGAGTACAGGTGGGCCTCACGTACGCGACGTGCGATGAGCTGCGCGTACTGCGCCCCGAAATCTACGACCAGAACCGGTCCGTTGGCCATGAATGCCTCCTATATCAAGCAATTGGCGGGGTTGACAGATGTGTCGATTATGTCCCGTGATTGCGACATAACAAAATGATTACAACTTGCCCGAACGCGGACTCCTACGAGCCGAAGGATGGGAGGAATCGTTGCGCTCACGGGCGGATGAATGGCGCAATCGTTCACATGGCGTGCCGTGAGCGATAACGACACGCCCTTGGGATTTAACAAAGGAAATGTAATTCTAAGTGGTAGCTTTTCGAAAAACAAGGCAAACTTAGGCAACGGAAAATCGTTGTTTTCCCAATAGCATCGGCGCTGTCGGACGTCCTTCCCGGATTCACAATTTCCTATCCCCGTTGAAAACTTTTTGAACATTTTTTAACAAAAGTGTTCGTGGTCGCCGAAGGAAAGTCCGCGAGTTCTCCTACCATGAATAGCGATTAGGAAAACCGGTCAATTGCACGTTCCAAGTCAACGGGCGCAAGGGCTGGCGAACCTGAGAAAATAACCGATCGCACATTATGTGCAGAAGTACAGGAGTACACATGACGAGTCCTGTTATTGGCACCCCTTGGAAGAAGCTGAACGCTCCGATCTCCGACGAAACCCTCGAGGCCGTCGACAAGTACTGGCGCGTCACCAACTACCTTTCCATCGGTCAGATCTACCTCCGCAGCAACCCGCTGATGAAGGAGCCCTTCACCCGTGAGGACGTGAAGCACCGCCTGGTCGGACACTGGGGCACCACCCCTGGCCTGAACTTCCTCATCGGCCACATCAACCGTCTTATCGCCGATCACCAGCAGAACACCGTGATCATCATGGGACCGGGCCACGGTGGCCCCGCCGGCACCTCCCAGTCCTACGTTGACGGCACCTACACCGAGTACTTCCCGAACATCACCAAGGACGAAGCCGGCCTGCAGAAGTTCTTCCGCCAGTTCTCCTACCCGGGCGGCATCCCCTCCCACTACGCTCCGGAGACCCCGGGCTCGATCCACGAGGGTGGCGAGCTGGGCTACGCCCTGTCCCACGCCTACGGCGCCGTGATGAACAACCCGAGCCTGTTCGTGCCGGCCATCGTCGGCGACGGCGAGGCCGAGACCGGCCCGCTGGCCACCGGCTGGCAGTCCAACAAGCTCGTCAACCCGCGCACCGATGGTATCGTGCTGCCGATCCTGCACCTCAACGGCTACAAGATCGCCAACCCGACCATCCTCTCCCGCATCTCCGACGAAGAGCTGCATGAGTTCTTCCACGGCATGGGCTACGAGCCGTACGAGTTCGTCGCCGGCTTCGACGACGAGGACCACCTGTCGATCCACCGCCGCTTCGCCGAGCTGTTCGAGACCGTCTTCGACGAGATCTGCGACATCAAGGCCGCCGCTCAGACCGACGACAAGCACCGTCCGTTCTACCCGATGATCATCTTCCGCACGCCGAAGGGCTGGACCTGCCCGAAGTTCATCGACGGCAAGAAGACCGAGGGCTCCTGGCGCTCCCACCAGGTGCCGCTGGCCTCCGCCCGCGACACCGAGGAGCACTTCATGGTGCTCAAGAAGTGGCTGCAGTCCTACAAGCCGGAAGAGCTGTTCGACGAGAAGGGCGCCATCCGCCCCGAGGTCACCAAGTTCATGCCGCAGGGCGAGCTGCGCATCGGCGAGAACCCGAACGCCAACGGCGGCCGCATCCGCGAGGACCTGAAGCTCCCGAAGCTCGAGGACTACGAGGTCAAGGAAGTCAAGGAGTTCGGCCACGGCTGGGGCCAGCTCGAGGCCACCCGTCGTCTCGGCGTCTACACCCGCGACGTCATCAAGCTGAACCCGGATTCGTTCCGCATCTTCGGACCTGACGAGACCGCCTCCAACCGTCTGCAGGCCTCCTACGAGGTCACCAACAAGCAGTGGGACGCCGGCTACCTGTCGGATCTGGTCGACGAGCACATGAACGTCACCGGCCAGGTCGTCGAGCAGCTTTCCGAGCACCAGATGGAAGGCTTCCTCGAGGCCTACCTGCTCACCGGCCGTCACGGCATCTGGAGCTCCTACGAGTCCTTCGTGCACGTGATCGACTCCATGCTGAACCAGCACGCCAAGTGGCTTGAGGCCACCGTCCGCGAGATTCCGTGGCGCAAGCCGATCTCCTCCATGAACCTGCTCGTCACTTCCCACGTGTGGCGTCAGGATCACAACGGCTTCTCGCACCAGGATCCGGGTGTGACCTCCGTGCTGCTGAACAAGTGCTACAACAACGACCACGTGATCGGCATCTACTTCGCCGCCGATGCCAACATGCTGCTGGCCGTTGGCGAGAAGGTCTACAAGTCCACCAACATGATCAACGCGATCATTGCCGGCAAGCAGCCGGCCGCCACCTGGCAGACCCTGGACGAGGCTCGTGCCGAGCTCGAGAAGGGTGCCGCCGAGTGGGAGTGGGCTTCCAACGCCTCCTCCAACGATGAGGTCCAGGTCGTGCTCGCCTCCGCCGGCGACGTCCCGACCCAGGAGCTCATGGCCGCCGCCGACAAGCTGAACAAGCTCGGCGTGAAGTTCAAGGTCGTCAACGTGGTGGATCTGGTCAAGCTCCAGTCCGCCAAGGAGAACGACGAGGCCCTGACCGATGAGGAGTTCGCCGATCTCTTCACCGCCGACAAGCCGGTCCTGTTCGCCTACCACTCCTACGCCCACGACGTGCGTGGTCTGATCTACGATCGCCCGAACCACGACAACTTCAACGTCCACGGCTACGAGGAGCAGGGCTCCACCACCACGCCGTTCGACATGGTGCGCGTGAACAACATCGACCGCTACGAGCTGACCGCCGAGGCCCTGCGCATGGTCGACGCCGACAAGTACGCCGACGAGATCCAGAAGCTCGAGGACTTCCGCCTCGAGGCCTTCCAGTTCGCCGTCGACAACGGTTACGATCACCCGGACTACACCGACTGGGTGTGGCCGGGCGTCAAGACCGACCTGCCGGGTGCCGTCTCCGCCACTGCCGCCACCGCCGGCGACAACGAGTGAGATTGCTCACAGTAGTCTGATCGACTAACGGCGAAAAGCTTCCCTCCAGTGTGCTGGAGGGAAGCTTTTCCATTATCGGGAAAGGTGTTTTTCCAACGTTTTGCCGCCGTCGCCCTCCTGTCGATCGGCAAATGCAACAGAAGACAACATAAAATAGCGGGTCGGCCTTTATACTTACAATGGTTGCGGTTGCAAAGCAGTGTTGCCCGCACCTCAGCCCGACAGAGGACTGAACAACTGCAAAGGAGTTTGACTGTGAGTCTTACCAGTGTGTATATCGCCAGCCCCGAGGCCGCCAATGGTCGCAACGTCGTCGCCTACGGCGTCGTCGCCGCTCTCGCCGGCCAGTACAAGACAGGCGTGTTCCGTCCGGCCGCATGCAAGAAGGAAACCTTCACCGATGTCCTGCTGAGCGCGGCAACCGCAGGCCAGACCCGTGAGCAGGCCGTTGGCGTCTGCCCATGCAGCGCCCGCGAAGACAAGGAAGGCGCCCGCGGCGACATCGTCCGCGCCTACTCCGCCGCCGTCGCCGCATCCGATCCGGAAGCCGTCGTCGTCGTCGGCACCGACAAGAGCGATATCTTCGACCCCGCCGCATTCGACTTCAACGCCGCCGTCGCCGCCGATCTCAAGGCTCCCGTGTTCCTCGCCGTGTGCGCGCTGAACCGCAGCGCCGAGCAGGCCAAGGCCACCGTCGCCGCCTGCGCCAAGAGCGTCGAGGCCGCCGGTCAGACCGTCGCCGGTGTGTTCCTCACCGGCTGCGCCGATGACAAGGCCGCCGACGTGAAGGCCGCCCTCGCCGAGTTCCCGGCCCCCGTGTGGACCGTTCCCGCGCATGACTGCGGCACCGAGGAGGAGGCCAAGGCCGCCCTCGCCGACTTCGAGGCCCACGCCCCCGCCGCCCAGATTCTGGCCGCGCTGAACCAGGACTTCGACCAGCCGACCACCCCGTACGCCTTCCAGACCGATCTGCTGAACAAGGCCAAGGCCGCAAAGAAGACCATCGTTCTGCCCGAGGGCGAAGAGGACCGCATCATCAAGGCCGCCGACTACCTGCTCGAGCGCGACATCGTCAACCTCATCATCGTCGGCGAGAAGGACCAGATCCTGGCCCGAGGCAAGGAACTTGGCCTCAACTCCCTCGAGAAGGCCACCTTCCAGTCCATGAACGACGAGGAAGTCCTCGCCCCGATGACCGAGAAGCTGTGCGAGCTGCGCGCCAAGAAGGGCATGACCCCGGAACAGGCCCGCAAGCAGCTGACCGACGCCAGCTACTTCGGTACCATGCTTGTGGTGCTCGGCAAGGCCGACGGCCTCGTCTCCGGCTCCATCAACTCCACCGCCAACACCGTGCGCCCGGCCCTGCAGGTCATCAAGACCAAGCCCGGCCAGAAGCTCGTCTCCGGTGCGTTCCTCATGTGCTTCAAGGACCACGTGGCCGTCTTCGCCGACTGCGCCATCAACCTGAACCCGAACGCCGAGCAGCTCGCCGAGATCGCCATCCAGTCCGCCGAGACCGCCAAGGCCTTCGGCATCGACCCCAAGGTCGGCATGCTGTCCTACTCCACGCTCGGCTCCGGCAAGGGACCTGACGTGGACCTGGTCGAAGAGGCCACCAGCATCGTCAAGCAGAAGGCCCCGGAGCTCGCCGTCGTCGGCTCCATCCAGTTCGACGCCGCCTGGTCCCCGGTCGTGGCTTCCACCAAGGCCAAGGGCAACGACGTCGCCGGCCACGTCAACGTGTTCGTGTTCCCGGACCTGTGCGCCGGCAACATCGGCTACAAGGCCGTTCAGCGCTCCTCCGGCGCCTTGGCCATCGGCCCGGTGCTGCAGGGTCTGAACAAGCCGGTGAACGATCTGTCCCGCGGCGCCAACGTCGAGGACATCATCAACACCGTCGCCCTGACCGCCGTCACCGCACAGTGACACCGGTTCAAGACCGACACGCATAGACCACGAAGGGTCACGGCATAACGCCGTGGCCCTTTTTCGATATAATGCTTTCATTCACAACGCCGTTCGAGAAGGGATTCCCGCCACATGCGACAGGGATTTGACAACGACAAGTACATCGAATTGCAGGCCGCCAACATCCGAAAGCGCATCGCGCAGTTCGGCGGCAAGCTGTATCTGGAATTCGGCGGCAAGCTGTTCGACGACCATCACGCGTCGCGGGTCCTCCCGGGTTTCGAACCCGACGCCAAGTTCCGCATGCTGCAAAGCCTTGTCGACGACGTGGAGATCGTCATCGCGGTCAACGCCAACCACATCGAGAAGGCCAAGGTCCGCGGAGACCTCGGCATCACCTACGACGAGGATGTGCTGCGTCTCATCGACATCTTCCGCTCATACGGGTTCCTCGTCGGCTCGGTGGTCCTCACCCAGTATGCCGGGCAGCCCGCCGCCGACGCCTACCGGCAGCGTCTCGGCCAGCTTGGCGTGACCTGCAGGCTGCATTATCCCATCGCCGGATATCCGCATGACATCGAGCGCATCGTCTCCGACGAAGGATACGGGCGCAACGACTACATCGAGACCAGCCGTCCGCTCGTCGTCGTCACCGCACCCGGACCCGGCTCCGGCAAGCTCGCCACCTGCCTCTCCCAGCTCTACCACGAGTACAAGCGCGGCGTGCAGGCCGGCTACGCCAAATACGAGACGTTCCCCATCTGGAACCTGCCGCTGGGCCATCCCGTCAACATCGCCTACGAAGCCGCCACGGCCGATCTCGACGACGCGAACATCATCGACCCGTTCCATCTGGAGGCGTATGGCGAGACCACCGTCAACTACAATCGCGACGTCGAGGCGTTCCCCGTGCTCAAGGCCATGATGGAGACGATCATGGGGAAGAGCCCCTACGCCAGTCCGACCGACATGGGCGTCAACATGGCCGGCTACGCCATCATCGACGACGAGGCGTGTCGGGAGGCCTCACGCATGGAGATCGTGCGGCGCTACTTCACGGCATGCGTCAACTTCAAACGCACCGGGGAGGGCGAGGACCAGATCGAACGGCTGCGTTCCATCATGACGAAGGCCGGCGTGGACGAGAACCTCTCCCCGGCGAGGAAGGCCGCGCTCGACAAGGAACAGGCCACCGGAGGGCCGGCCGGCGCCATGGTCCTTCCCGGCGGCCGCGTCGTCACCGGCAAGACCGGCGAACTGCTTGGCGCGGCCAGTGCACTGCTCATGAACGTGCTCAAGGCCGTCGCCGGCGTGGACGATGCGCTGAGCGTCATTCACGACGACGCGATCGAGCCGATCTGCCGACTCAAGACCGAACATCTCAACAGCGTCAACCCGCGTCTGCATTCCGACGAGACCCTCATCGCCCTGTCGATCACCAGCGCATCGGACCCCGTCGCCGAACGCGTCATCGACGGCCTCGAGCAGCTGCGCGGATGCGATGCGTTCTTCTCGGTCATCATCTCGGCCACGGACGAGGCCCTCTACCGCAGGCTCGGCATCAACGTATGCTGCGAGCCGAAATACGAACAGGCGAGCCTTTACCATAAATGACGCCCCCTGACAGGCCATCCAGTCCGCGAACGCATCCTGGAATCCGGGGGCGTCAGCTGGTCTTCAGACGATAACGCTGTGTCGGGTCGTCGCGGAATCGCACCCGGGCGACCCGGCCCTCCTTCACCAGTTCGCGTAATCCCGACGTGGCGGCCAGCGGCGTCAGCCGCAGTTCACGCACGATCTCCTTCACGCTCATCGCCGAATGCCGTTCGAGCAGCGTCATGATCTCCCGTGACACATCGCTCGGCGAACCGTGCTTGAGTGTGCGATGCTTGGTGATGGTCATGGTAAACGTGTTGATGTCGTTGCGGGTGGTCGCCGGCTCGATGCCGGCCTCCCTCAGGCTCGCGGCGATGCGTTGATAGCCGTCGCCGCCCTCGGGGTTCACGAACCCGCCTCCCGGATACGGCGTGGACTCCAGCAGCGTGAACAGGAACTGGTTGCGCGTCGATGAGAACGCCGTCCCCTCGACCGGATGGGGATTGGCGAGCACGTCATGCGTCACCGTGCCGTAGAGGCCTCCCGGATTGCTGATCTCTATGCGGTCGGTGAACACACTGACATGCACCTGCGTTCCGCGTGCATCGGGGGAGTAGTCGCGGTGCGTGAGCGCATTCGCGACGGCCTCGCGCACCGCATCCGGCGGATAATCCGGCCGGCGCGCCCCGATCCACCGCATCAGCGATTCGACCGTGTCGTCGATCATCAGAGGAATCGAACCGACGACCGTCTGCGAGGCGATGAGTCGCTCGTCCCCACGGAACACATCGTCGCGGCTGGTGCCGGGGAAAACCGCGATGGACACGTTCAATCGCGGAAAGAACCTCTGCGGGTAGCGTCCCAACGCCAACAGTCCCGCCAGGGTCGGACGCAGCACCCCTCCGACACGATGGCCGTCCGAATCGTCATGACGCAGCGCCTGAAGGTCGAGCAGCGCCTCGGTGTCCGACCGGTCTGCAAAGACATGCGGATGCTGCTCTCGAACACGGGCGAGCAGCCCATCCACCAAAACGGGATCGAAGTCATCGCGTGTCGCCTCCGGCACGATGTCCAGATCGTACGTCGGCTGCAGATGCTCCTCGATAAGCCGGTCCACCTCATACGAGGTCATGCGCCGGTCCCCGTCGCCGGTACGGATGAACGAGCCCCCATGCGCGCCGATCGCCGAAATGAAGCAGGGCTTGTCGCGCGGCAGCATCTCGTCGACCCGTGCGAACACCAGATTGCTGCCCTCGAACGGGCAGGTCACGATCGTGGGACGCACCACCGGCGTCATCTTCTCGCAGGCCTGACTGAGCGACTCCTGCATCGAACGGGCGTTGAACCCCTCGACGGGCGTGAACCCGTTCTTTTCCGAAAGCCCGAGGATGATCCATCCTCCCGAACCGTTCGAGAACGCGGAAAGCGTGTCGGTGATCGTCGAGGATATCTTGCGCTTGCACTCCTTGACCTCGCACTGCTGGGTATCGTTGCCGATCAGTCGCATCAATGCGATGAGCTCGGTCATCTTCGCGGTGTAGTCGTCAACCATGGCACGTCCTCCCTGACACCATCATCCTCCCGACAATCAAGGAAACGACGTGGTTTTCACCTCCGTTCATCGAAAATTCATGAGGGACGGCATAGACAGCGGCGATCACAGGACGAACGGTGACGGGCATTTGTCGGAGAGCCGTCCTACAAATAATCAGGTGACCCAAGACACCCCCTCCGAACAACCCACCCCGCACTGGCGTTTCCAAGGCATCGACGGCATCAAAGGCCTATCCCTGGCGGCCATCATCGTCTACCACTACAACCCCCTGATCATGCCCGGCGGATTCGTCGGCGTGGACGTGTTCCTCACCATCAGCGGCTTCCTCATCACGCTCAGCATGCTCAAACGACTCCATGCGGGAGGACGCATCGGCTGGATCGACTACTTCACCCATAGGCTCCGCCGGCTCTACCCGGCACTGATCGTCATGGTGCCGACGGTGATGACGCTGGCGAACGCCGTTCAGCCCGACTTCCTTGTCGGTATCCGCAAGCAGGCCTCGGCGGCGCTGACCTTCATCTACAACTGGTACGCCGTCACCTCCGGAAGCAGCTACTTCGACACCATGAACCCCCAGATGTTCAAGCACCTGTGGTTCATCGCGCTACTCGCCCAGTTCTATGTCGTCGCCCCCATGCTGGTCCGGATTCTCTGGAGTCTGCGGCATCCCACGCCGGCGGTTCTCACCCTGCTGGGGCTTTCCGCCGCGAGTTTCATATGGATGGCCCGGCTCTACGACCCCGCCTCGCCCACACGCGTCTACGAGGGGACGGACACCCACGCCGGCGGCTTCCTGCTCGGCATGGCGTTGGCATGGTGCATATGCGCATGGCGCGGCGCCGAGGCAACGGGCCGACGCCATATGGCCATCACCCGTCTCGCCATGCGATTCTGGCGTCGAATCGCCGCATACACCGGGTTTGTCGCGCTGGTGCTGCTGGTCGTGCTCGCGCTGCGTCTCAGACAGGACACCGTCGCATTCCACGGCGGCATCGCCGCGGCGTCGGTGCTGGCCGTGCTGCTCATCGCCGGCACCATCACCGACGGCTCCTGGATGCAGGGACTGTTCGCCATACACCCGCTGTCGGCGACCGGAACATACTCCTACGGCATCTACCTATGGCATTGGCCGCTATGGCTGCTCGGCTCGGCACTGATGCGTTCCCTGGGTCTCAGGCAGCCACTGGCCGCCGCAGCCATGGCGCTCGCCGTCACTGCGGTGCTGGCGTACTGCTCCAGCGTATTGGTGGAAAAGCCCTCGGCACGCGGCGGCTTCATCGGCGCGATCATTCCCGACCCCCCGGTCGGAGCCAAGGCCGCTGCACGTGGCCTCGCGGTGATGCTGATCATACTGCTGGCCTTCACCGGCGGATTCCGTGCCTGGCGCGACGCCCCGGCGAAGACGAGCACGCAGATTGCCCTTGAGAAGACACAGCGGATGATGGAGGAGCGCGCCCGACTCAACGGGGAGATTCTGCGCAAACCCGTTCCACGACCCAAGAAGCCCGCCCATGCCTTCCCGACCGGCATGCAGATCGTGGCCATCGGCGATTCGGTGATGGACATGGCCGCCCCGCAGATGCAGGAGCGTTTCCCCGGCATCCTCGTCGATGCCAAGGTGTCCCGGTCCATCATGGAGGCCGGACCCATCGTCGGCCAGCTGCAGACGGAAGCCAGGATGCGCCCGTGGCTCGTCATCGGACTGAACACGAACTCGGCCATCACGTCCGACCAGCTCGATCAGCTTCGCGCACAGATCGGTCCCGATACCGTGCTGGTGATCGTGAACGGGCACGGACCCGACAGCTGGATCACCGAGTCCAACGACGTCACCCGCTCCTATGCGCAGGCGCATGCGGACAACACCGTGTATGTGGATTGGGATGCGGCCATATCGCAGCATCTCGATCTGTTGTACAGCGACGGCGTGCATCCGATGGAAGGGGCCGGTGCCGACATCTACCCGCAGGCCATCCAACAGGCCATCCGGCAGTGGATATCGGAAGGCCACTGACGCGAAAGACATGAAAAAACGGGGACGGGCCTCATCGGTCCGTCCCCGTTCGTGTTGGCGCGATATGCCGTCTTATTCCTTCGATTCGGAATCGACGTCGGACTTCGCCGCAGCAGCAGCGAGGAAACGCTCCTCACCGGGCAGGGCGATGTTGAGGATCACCGCCACGACGAACGCCACGGCGATGCAGTTCGAGGCGAAGATCTGCTGGAACAGCGCGGGGAAGTGCACGAAGATGTGGTTCACCTGCGTGAATCCGATACCGATGGTCAGGCTGAGCGCGGCGATGGTGATGTTGCGCTGCGAATAGCCGGCCTCCGAGATCATCTGGAATCCGGAGAGGATGATGTTGCCGAACATCATGATGGTGCATCCGCCGAGCACCGCCTGCGGAAGCGAGTTGAACACCTCGGCAATCGCCGGCACGAAGCTGGCGAGGATCAGGATGACGCCTCCGGAAAGGATCACCTTGCGGTTGACCACCTTCGTCATGGCCACCAGACCGATGTTCTGCGCGAAGCTCGTCAGCGGCAGGCATCCGAACAGGCCGGAGACCGAGGAGATCAGGCCGTCGCCGGCGATGGCGCCTGCGGTCTCGCGCTCGGTCGGTTGACGGTCGAGGCCGACCTTGGTCAGTGCGGCGGTGTCGCCGAGCACCTCGACCGAGGAGACGACGTACAGCAGGGCGATGGAGATGATCGAACCCCAGTCGAATTCGGGCCTGAACGGCATGAACTGGGGGAGGGACACCACGGAGAGGTGCTGGAACCCGGAGAAATCGACCATGCCCATGCAGATCGCCACCACATAGCCGACCACCAGACCGAACAGCACGGAAAGCTGCTTGGCGGTGCCCTTCATCAGCAACTGGAAGGCCAGGCAGGCCACCAGCGAGATAAGTCCCAGCGTGAGGTTGCGCCACGATCCGAAGTCTGCGGACGTGGCGTCTCCTCCACCGAAGCTGGTGGCGCCCACCGTCAGCAGGGAGAAGCCAATGGACGTCACCACGATGGCCGAAACGATCGGCGGCACGAACCTGCGCCAGTATTTCGCGGTGAGGCCCAGCACCAGTTCCAGCAGGCCGCCGACCAACACGGCGCCGACCACGGCGCCGTATCCCTTGTCGGCGCAGATCGCCGTTGCGGCCGCCACATAGGTGAAGGAGATGCCGGTGACCATCGGCAGACGGGAGCCGATGCGCCATGCGCCGTACAACTGCAGGCAGGTGCCGAGGCCGGCGACCAGCAGACCCGCCTGAATCACGGCGGCCGACTGCTCCGGCGTCATCTTCGCGGCATTGGCGACGATGAAGATCGGGGCGAGATTCGCCACGAACATCGCCATGACGTGCTGCAGACCGAACGGTATGCCCTTCCAGAACGAGACCGGTGCGTCCAGCGAGGTCAGGGCCTCGACCGAAATGTCGGGTTTGCTCTTCTCTTTCGTGCTCAACGAAGTTCCTCTCTTAATGGTTCCCTTGGTTCTCTTCAATTACCCCTGATGTATTTCGTATGCTCCCATACGCCATGAAGGCGTGCGGAAGCCGCGCCGAAGGGCGGTCAGGCGCGAAACTCGATGGTGCCGTTCTGCGGGTCCATGGAATCGACCACGGCCAGCGAATCGACGTCGTATCCGAGCGAACGCAGTTCGTCGCCGCCTCCCTGGAAGCCCTTCTCGATGGCGATGCCGATGCCTTCGACGGTCGCCCCGGCATGTTCGCAGATGTCGATGAGACCATGCAGGGCCTTGCCGTTGGCGAGGAAATCGTCGATGAGCAGCACGTGGTCGTCGGGGCCGAGGTACTTGCGGGAGACGATGACCGGGAACTCGCGCTGCTTGGTGAACGAATACACGGTGGAGACATACTGGTCGCCGTCGAGATTGATGGACTGCGCCTTCTTCGCGAAGATCACGGGCACATCGCCGAAATGCCTCGCCGCCACGCAGGCGATGCCGATGCCCGACGCCTCGATGGTGAGGATCTTCGTGATGTTCTTGCCCGCGAAGTGCTCGGCCCACGCCCTGCCCATCGCGTCATACAGCGCCACATCGCACTGATGGTTCAGGAATGCATCCACCTTGAGCACGTTGCCCGGCTTGATGGTGCCCTCCCGGCGGATTCGATCCTCGAGTTCCTTCATAAATCACCTCATTGGACGATAGGCGGACGACAGACGGTCCGACATGGATGTGAATGGGATGGTATGTAGCTTACGCGGCGTAGATGACCGACGGATTGGACCATGGTACAAACGAGGGTTTGGACTTTACCATGTGAGACGGGTTGGGAGATGAAAGCAGGGGCGGCTATAGTAAGGTCTCCGTGCCGGCGTGCGTGCCGGACTGACATGTACGAGAGTGAAAACAGGATTGGGGAGCGGTTCGTGCGTACGAGTGATATCTGGGTGTTCCTGGCGATGGTGCTGTATTTCGTGGCCATGCTGTCGGTCGGATTCTTCTATTCGAAGAGGTCCAACTCATCCGCTTCGCAGTACTTCGCCGGAGGACGAGGCGTCGGCCCGTGGCTCACCGCATTGTCCGCCGAAGCCTCCGACATGTCCGGCTGGCTTCTCATGGGCCTTCCCGGCCTCGCCTACTTCACCGGCATCGCCGACGCCGGATGGACGGCCGCCGGCCTCGCCATCGGCACCTACCTCAACTGGAAGATCGTCGCCAAGCGACTGCGCCGCTACTCCGTGGCCGCCGGTAACGCCATCACCATCCCCGACTACTTCTCCAAGCGATTCGGCGACACCAGGAACATTCTGTCCACCATCTCCGCCGTCATCATCATCGTGTTCTTCGCCGTATACGTCGGCAGCTGCTTCGTCACCGTCGGCAAGCTGTTCGACACGCTCTTCGGCTTCGATTACCACCTTATGATGGTGCTCGGCGCCATCGTCGTGTTCCTCTATACCGTCATCGGCGGATACCTCTCCGTCGTCGTCACCGACTTCATCCAGGGCATGCTCATGTTCTTCGCGCTCGCCGTGGTCTGTGTGGGCACTGTGGTCAGCGCGGGCGGCATCGACCATGTCGCCGCGTTCCTCAGCGACATCCCGGGATACCTGAGCGCCAACCACACCGCGACCCCGACGCTTGACGCGGCCGGCATGCAGCTGGTGCAGGGCGGCAATCCCGTGTTCGGCGCCCCCACCGACTTCGACATCATCACCATCGTCTCCCTGATGGCCTGGGGTCTTGGCTACTTCGGCATGCCCCAGGTGCTGGTGCGTTTCCTCTCCGTGCGCGACGCCGAGGAGATCAAGCAGTCCCGGATCATCGCCACCGTGTGGGTGGTCATCTCGCTGGGCTGCGCCATCGCCATCGGCATGTTCGGCCGCGCCATGCTGCCCACGCGGTTCGGCACGCAGGCCGCCGCCGAAAGCGTGTTCATCGTGCTCAGCCAGATGCTGCTGCCCAGCTTCGTATGCGGCGTGGTCGTATCCGGCATCTTCGCGGCGTCGATGAGCTCCTCCTCAAGCTACATGATCATCGCCGGCTCGGCGGTGGCCGAGAACATCTTCCGAGGTATTTTCAAGCGCAACGCGTCCGACCGCCAGGTCATGTGGGTGGCCCGCATCACCATCCTCGTGGTGTTCGTCTTCGGATGCCTCATTGCCGCCGACCAGAACTCCTCCATCTTCCAGGTCGTCTCCTATGCCTGGGCCGGACTCGGCGCATCCTTCGGCCCGCTCATGCTGTTCAGCCTGTACTGGCGTCGCACCAATGCCCACGGCGCCATCGCCGGCATGCTTTCCGGCGCCGTCACCGTGTTCGTGTGGAACCTGTTCGTCAAGCCCCTCGGCGGCATCTTCGGCATCTACGAGCTGCTGCCCGCGTTCATCGTCTCCGCACTGGCCATCGTCGTGGTGTCGCTTGCCACGAAGGCGCCGTCGAAGCAGATAACCGACGTGTTCGACCACTACATGGACGACGACACCAACGTCGGCGAGCTGCTCGAGGAGCATGCCGTACGGCAGTAGAAGACGTTGCCTCCCCTCGGAAAGCCCTTGACCGCGCCGGATGGTAGATTCTTGTACTCGGTTTTGAGTACAAGGACAGCAACGACGGCCAAGGGCCGAGGGGAGCGCGAACGATGATCAATGAAGAGCCCGAAGTCATTGCACGCAGTGCCGAGGAACTGTTGGGCGGGCTGAACGAGCAGCAGGCCGAGGCCGTGCAGTACGACGGTCCCGCCCTGCTCATCGCAGCCGGCGCCGGCTCGGGCAAAACCCGCGTGCTCACCCGCCGCATCGCATGGCTGCTCAGCCAGACGGGCGCATGGCCGAGCCAGATTCTCGCCATCACCTTCACCAACAAGGCCGCCGCGGAGATGAAGGAACGCCTCACCACGCTCATCGGTCCGGTGGCCCAGCGCATGTGGGTCTCCACGTTCCATTCCGCATGCGTGCGCATCCTGCGACGCGACGGCGAGAAAATCGGCCTGAAGTCCGGATTCTCCATCTACGACACCGCCGATTCGCAGCGTCTGGTGAAGATCATCTGCACCGAACTCAACATCGACGTCAAGCGTTATACGCCGCGTTCGATCCTCGCCCGCATCTCCGACTACAAGAACAGTCTGATCGGCTGGCAGGAGCGTCTCAAGGAGTACGCCCCGCAGTTCAGACCCGGCGTCCGCGGCTCCCAGATCGGCAGCTTCGGCGACGTCGAGGTGCTTTACGCCTGCGTGTACGCCGAATACCAGTACCGTCTGGCCGCCGCCAACGCCGTCGACTTCGACGACCTCATCATGCGTACCGTGGAACTGCTGCGCGCCGATCCCATGACCGCCGAATACTATCGACGCAAGTTCCGCTACATTCTCGTCGACGAGTATCAGGACACCAACCACGCCCAGTACGTGCTCGTGCGCGAGCTCGGCGGCGTCGACGACGGCGGCGCTCGCGAGCCCGGAGCCCGTGGCGCCGGGCGAAGCGGTCCGGCGTGGATCACCGTCGTCGGCGATTCCGACCAGTCCATCTACGCGTTCCGCGGTGCGGACATCCGCAACATCCTGGCATTCGAAAAGGACTTCCCGAATGCCAGGACCATCATGCTGGAGCAGAACTACCGTTCCACGCAGACCATCCTCAACGCCGCCAACGCGGTGATCGCCCTCAATCCCGGACGCAAGCCCAAGAAGCTGTGGACCGCTCTCGGCGACGGATCAAAGATCATCGGGTACGCCGCGGACAACGCCCAGCAGGAGGGCGCGTGGATCGCCACCGAAATCGCACGGTTGGCCGGCGAGGAAGGCTACCGGTACTCCGACATCGCGCTGATGTACCGCGCCAACGCGCAGTCGCGTTCCCTCGAGGAGGCGCTCATCAACGCCGGCATCCCTTACCAGCTCGTCGGCGGCACCAAATTCTATGAGCGCAGGGAGGTCAAGGACGCGATGGCCTACCTGCAGGCGATCGCCAACCCCGACGACGACGTGAACCTTCGCCGTATCCTCAACGTGCCGAAGCGAGGCCTCGGCGCCCGCGCGGAGGCGGTGCTCACCATGTTCGCCGCCGACCATCGCACCAGTGCATGGTCCGCCCTGGAGGCACTCGACTCCATCGAGGGCGTTCCCACAAGGACCGCGAACCTGCTGGGACAGTTCCGCGATCTCATGACCGGCCTGCGGGCGTTCGCCCGTCAGAACGACGGCAAACCCAGCGAGATCGTGGCCGAAGTGCTGGAGAAGACCGGGCTGCTGGCCGAATTGAAGAAGTCCACCGACCCGCAGGACATGACCCGCGTCGACAACCTCTCCCAGCTGCAGTCCGTCGCCGCCGAATACGAGCAGAACACGCCCGACGCCACGCTGAACGGATTCCTCGAGACCACCGCACTCGTCGCCGACAGCGACCAGCTGCCGGACGAGGGCGAGGACACCGGCGCCGTGACCCTGATGACATTGCACACCGCCAAGGGCCTCGAATACCCCGTGGTGTTCCTCACCGGCATGGAGCAGGGCACGTTCCCGCATTCACGCGCCATGGAGAACGAGAGCGAGCTGGAGGAGGAGCGACGGCTCGCTTACGTGGGCATCACCCGTGCACGTCAGATCCTGTATGTCACGCGTGCGGCCGTGCGCGCCCAGTGGGGGCAGGCCGCCGAAATGCTGCCGAGCCAGTTTCTGGATGACATCCCCGAAAACCTCATCGAGTGGAAGGGGCGTGAGACCGGCGTCGACGCATTGCGCGGCGGATGGCGATCGGGAGGCTTCGACGACGATGATGAATTCGGCGGCTTCGAAGGAGGCTATTCGTCCTCGTCCTCATCGTATGGGTCGCGTCCCCGTTGGGGCTCCGCGGCAAGGAAGGCGACGTCCGGCTCGTCGTATGGCTCATCGTCGTATGGCTCGTCATCCTATGGCGGCGGATACGGCTCACGCGGATCGAAATACGGTTCCCGGAGCGGCGGTTCACGGACGGGCTCGTCGTACGGCGGCTCGTATGGTTCGTCGTACGGCTCCTCGTCCGGAGGCAAGTCCGGCCGAGTCACCACACGCCGTATGAAGAAGGACCTGCTCGATTCGCTGTCGAAGGCGAAGAGCGCCGCGGCCCGTAAGAGCGAGTCCGCCGCACAGTCGGGCGCTCTCAACGTCGCGGACTTCCACGAGGGGGACAAGGTGACCCATGACCAGTATGGTCTTGGCACCATCGTCGCCGTTGAGGACAAGGGCCGCAACTCCGTGATCACCGTCGACTTCGGCTCCGATGGCGTCAAGCGTCTTCTGCTGCGTGTGGCCCCCATCGAAAAGCTGTGACATCCGCCGCATGATGTGCCGTGGGCGGGAACGGCTGCACGGCGTACGAAGCATGTAGCAGTGACGTTCGGGAAAAGCAAGACTTGACTTTCCCGAACGGGTTCGGAACAATCATTCGGGTTCTGCCAGCAGTATTAAAGCAGTAGGAGAAGATTGTGAAGAACAGGCTGTTCGCCTCCATTCCGTCCATCGTGTTCGGCGTACTGATCGCCATCGCCCCGCACACGTTCGCACACGTGTGCAAGGTCACCGAAATGGCGATGAAATGCCATTGGACCGCACAGGCGGAAATCGGCGTCGGGGCGATGATTGCCGTGCTCGGCCTCATCGCCCTGTTCGTCGAACCGAAGATCCGTGTCGGCCTAAGCATCGCCGTCATATTGGCCGGCGTGCTGGCCATCGCCGTTCCCACCGTGCTCATCGGCGTGTGCCCGGGCGCGATGATGCACTGCCACATGGTCGCCCGGCCGACGCTCATCGTCCTCGGCGTGCTGACCATCGTGTTCGCCGTCGTCGCTGTCCTGCTCGACTCACGAACCGCGAAACGGGCCTGACCATGGCCGCCGTCCCGCACATCACCCTCGGAAGGCTTCCGCTGGAGAACCTTCGGCGCAAACCGTTCCGCACCACGTCGCTCATCGTCGTTGTCGCGATTCTCGCCATGGCGTTCTTCGGCGGATCCATTCTGGCGCTGAACCTCAACAAGGGGCTGAAAAGCATGGAGGAGCGTCTCGGTGCCGACCTCATGGTGGTGCCCTCCGGAAGCCAGAGCAAGGCCGAGGCGCTGCTGACCAACGGCAACCCGAACACGTTCTACTTCACCAACGACATCGGCGAACGCGTACAGGGCTTCGACGGGGTCGAGCAGGCCACCGAACAGACGTACATCGCGTCCCTGGCCGCCGAATGCTGCGACGAGAAGGTCCAGATCGTCGGTTTCAACCCCGAGACCGACTTCGTCATCGAACCCTGGATCGCCTCGCAGTATGATGGCACGCTCGGCAAGGGCGAGGTCATCGTCGGCAGCAGCATCAACGTCTCCGCCGACAACACCATCAAGCTGTACAACCACGTGTTCCCCGTCAAGGCGCAGCTCGCCCGCACCGCCACCGGACTCGACAGTTCGGTGTTCATCAGCGACGGCACCGTCCCCGACATGGTCTCGTACGCCAACAAGGTGACGACCCGCGGCACCATTCCCGACGAATACGCGGACAGGGCCGTGTCCTCCGTCCTCGTGAAGCTGCAGCCGGGATATTCCGCCGAACAGGTGGCCGATGAAATCTCGAAATCCGACCTCAAGGGCGTCGGCTTCGTCTATCCGGGCGGCGTGACCAGCACCACCAAGACGAGCCTGAACACCATCCTCGTCTATGTCGCTGTGTTCCTCATCGTATTCTGGGCGCTGGCGCTGATCGTGCTGCTCGCCGTGTTCTCGGCGTCGGTCAACGAACGTAAGAAGGAGTTTGCCAGCCTGCGCATCATGGGCGCCACCCGGGGGATGCTCACCCGAATCGTGCTGGGCGAGTCCGCGCTAATCGGACTGATCGGCGGGGTCATCGGCATCGCCGTGGCATCGCTTGTCGTGTTCCCGTTCAGCGGAGCCATTGGCAAGGAGCTTGAGCTGCCGTACCTTCAGGTGGGCGTCGTGCCGTGCCTGCTGCTGATCGTCGGTTCGCTGGCGTTCGCCGTCGTCACGGGAGCCCTGGCGTCGTTGGTTTCGGCGTTCCGTCTTGGTCGTCCTGAGGCGTATCTCACGCTCAGGGAGGGGGAGTGACATGTTGTTGGATGTTCGTGAACTGACCCGTGAATTCATCCGTCGGGGCAGGACGTTCGCCGCCGTCGACCATGTGAACCTGCAAATCGACGACGGCGATTTCGTCGCCATCGTCGGTCGTTCCGGAAATGGCAAGAGCACGCTGCTGAACATGATCTGCGGTCTGCTCAGGCCCAGTTCCGGCACCGTTCTCGTCGGCGGAAGGAACGTGGCGGAGCTTGACGACCGCGAGCTTTCCCTGCTGCGCAACCGTGTCGTGGGGTTCGTCACGCAAAGCCAGACATTGCTGCCGAACCTCACCATTGCGGACAACGTGATGCTTCCGGCGATGATGTTCCCCGAGGAGCCGTTGAACATCATGTCGTTCAGTGATGACGTGACGGATAACGCCGCCTCGATTGACGACGCGAGTCCCGTGGGGGACGTGCCCGATAACGGGGGGGCGGATATCGTCGACCCCGACATGCCCGATGTCATCGCGCCGATGCGTGTGGAGCCGATCGGACCGGAGACCTCCCCGGACGAATATGAGAAACGCGCCATGGCGTTGCTTGCCGACCTCGGCATCGCCGACCTTGCCGGCAGCTATCCCAGGGAACTGTCCGGAGGAGAGATGCGTCGCGCGTCCATCGCCCGCGCGCTGATGAACGGTCCCCGGCTGCTTATCGCCGATGAGCCGACCGGCGACCTCGATGCCGAATCGACCGCCGTCGTCATGCGCCTGCTGCGTTCCGTGGCCGACTCCGGCACCGCCGTGCTCATGGTCACCCATGACGCCGATGCGATGCCGTATGCCGACCGCATCGTCACCATGGACGCCGGCAGGTTGACCGAATCGGCGGCATAGTGTATTATTTCCATCTTGGTGTCTGCCATCCGGGCAGTACCTATCTGGAGTCTTAGCCCATCAATGGGTCGGCGATGCCGCAGCGGCATCGTTCGCGTGTTGTTCAAGACGCGGTGAAGCATTGGAGAGGCCGACTCAGCGTGCGCCCCGCGCACGTTCCGTTCAGATAACGACAGAAACACAAAGGATGAGTCTGATATGACCAACGTTCAGCGCTCCCGCCGTCAGGTGCGTCTTTCCCGCGCCCTCGGCATCGCTCTGACCCCGAAGGCCCAGCGTATCTTCGAGAAGCGCCCGTACGCCCCCGGCGAGCACGGCCGCACCCGTCGTCGCACTGAGTCCGATTACGCCGTTCGTCTGCGTGAGAAGCAGCGTCTGCGCGCCCAGTACGGCATTTCCGAGAAGCAGCTTCGTGCCGCCTACGAGAAGGGCACCCACGAGGCCGGCCAGACCGGTAATGCCATGCTGCAGGACCTCGAGTCCCGTCTCGACGCCCTCGTGCTGCGCTCCGGCTTCGCCCGCACCACCGCCCAGGCCCGCCAGTTCGTCGTCCACGGCCACATCATGGTCGACGGCAACAAGGTGGATCGCCCGAGCTACCACGTCAAGCCCGGCCAGACCATTCAGGTCCGTCCGAAGAGCCAGACGATGGTTCCGTTCCAGATCGCCGCTGAAGGTGTGCACCGCGACGTGCTGCCGGCCGTCCCGGGCTACCTGGACGTCGACCTCGCCTCGCTGAAGGCCACCCTGACCCGCAAGCCGCTTGCGGAGGAGATTCCGGTTCAGGTGAACATCCAGTACGTGGTCGAGTTCTACGCTCGCTGATCGATTTCCGATCACAGAACCCTGCGCGCCGCAAGGCCGCAGGGTTCTGTCGTTTCAGGGAAGAATCAGGGTAAACCCGCATGGTTCCGAGTCGCCTTTCCGGCGATAATCGAGACAACGGCATCATTTCATGTACAGAAGATCGTAAAGGAACCGACATGAGACTTCTCGGCAACATCATCTGGCTGATCCTCGGTGGACTGCTGCTGGCCATCGGCTGGGCGGTGATCGGCATCATCCTGTGTGTCACCGTCATCGGCATCCCTCTGGGACTGCAGGCCTTCAAAATGGCCCAGCTCACGCTGACCCCGTTCGGCAAGGACATCATCTATGGGGGCGGGCTCGGCTCGACGCTGCTCAACATCGTCTGGCTGCTGCTGGCCGGCCTGTGGATGGCCATCGGCTACGTCATCGCGGGAATCGCCACATGCGTCACCGTCATCGGCATTCCGTTCGGGCTGCAGTCATTCAAAATGGCGAAGCTGGCGCTTATGCCATTCGGCGCGTCCGTCGTCATGGTCCGTTAGGCCGCACGGCGCGTCAGGCGATGCGATATCGATCCCCGTGCTTGGTGATGAACAGACCGGCGCGCCGCATCTTCCGCATCAGCGTATAGAGCGCGGTCTCCATGATGTCGTGCTGCTCGAAGAAGCCCCGTCCGCAAACGGTGTCGAGAATCTCATCGAAGGTGAGAAACTCGCCGTTGGCAGCGACCAGTGCCTCCAATGCACCATATTCCCTGGGGGAGAGAGGAACGGGCGTACGATGGTCGCCATAGAACGCCTGTCTGGTCGCGAGGTTCAATGTGAGTGCACCGCGGGTGACGATCGCCGAGCCGTCATGCGACGACAGGTCGCCGAGCATGTGGACGGCCGTCAGCAGCTGGGAATCGGAGAACGGCTTGACGAGTTCGGCATCGCAGGCGAGGGCAAGCGGTTCCGTCGGCCGTGGCGGCTTCGCGAACCGCGGCGAGACAAGCTTGAGCGTGGCTGCCCGTCGGGCGAGGCGAAGAACCATCGTCCATGCCTGGGGATCGGCGGAATCGTCGAAACGGTCGTCGACGATGACGACGTCCGCGTCGAATCCGTCGGGACGTTCGGTCTCCGCCGGGAGGGGAAAGGCCACGACCTCATGACGTTCGGACTCCAGAGCGGCCTGCACCGCGTTTCTCAGGGCTCCGCCGCCCGCAGCCAATAGAATCCTCATGATGCCTCCCAGGGCCATTGCGTGTTAGCAACCACAATAGGCTCCGAGGTGGAAATGGCCTTCGCCGAGGCATCTGCGGGTAGGATATGTACGGGTGGACGTATACGAACGAATGAATGGACGAACGCGATGATCACCGAAGTGGTACTGGTCCGGCACGGCCGGACCCCATACAACCTGGCCCATCGTCTGCAGGGGCAGGTCGATGTTCCACTGGACATCATCGGGCAATGGCAGGCCGACCAGACCGGTTATGAGCTGGCACGACGCTACTACTGGGCCAAGGTGTCAAACATCGCCTCGCATCCCAAACTGCTCGCACAGCCCGGTCCCGACGCCGCATGTCCCAGCGACATCGGCGAATACCGCGACGCGCCCGCATCCCGCCGCAGACTCGAGGTGTACAGCTCCGACTTGTTCCGTGCACAGCAGACCGCACATGCATTCGCCGACCTGCTCGGGCTGCCCGTGACATGCGACCGGCGGCTGCGTGAACGCAGTTTCGGACGATGGGAGGGCCTGACCCGCGAGCAGATCAAGCGGATGGACGCCCGCGCCTACGCGTCATGGCGCGCCCACACCGGAGGCGAGCTTGAATACGGGGTGGAAAGTCGTACCGCGTGCGGACAACGTGGCATGGAGGCGCTGAACGACATCGTCTCCCGGCATGCCGATGACGGCACCGACACCACGCTTGTGGTGGTGAGCCACGGTTCGTGGATCGTCGCGACGGTGGAGACGCTGGTGGGCATCGACCCCGACCGGCTCAACAGTCTGGGATCCATGCGCAACGCGTTCTGGTCACGGCTTGTTCCCCATTATCGCAGCGACAGCTCACCGGCATGGTCGCTTGAGGAGTTCAACACCGGTCCGCAGATCGCGGGAACCGTCGACTGGGAGAACGGCCCGCAGGAACTGCGCAACGAACGCATGCCCGGCTGGCAGCCGCTCGTGCAATAGGCGATGTGACGCCCATCACCGAATCCTTTCCGATCTTCCGAACCATCCGCACCATATAACGACTAACGACACATAACGGAGACGAACCCATGACCTTCCACCTGCATCTGGTCCGCCACGGACAGACCTATTTCAACCGATACAACCGTCTTCAGGGATGGTCGAACTCGCCCCTGACCGAAGCGGGCGTCGCCGATGCGGAGAAAGCGGGCCGGAAGCTCGAAGGCCTCGACTTCGCGGCGGCCTACTGCTCCGACACCACGCGTGCGGAGCTGACGGCGAAGAGCATCCTCGACATCAACGAACAGGCCGGGCATCGTCGCCCCGAGCTGACCGTCGACATGCATTTCCGCGAACAGTTCTACGGATACTACGAAGGACTCGACATGGCCATGGCCTGGTACGCCGCCGGAGCCCCGCACGGCGTGAAGACCTACAACGCCATCGTGGAGAGGTTCGGTCTCGCCGCGACCAAGGACTTCCTCAAGGAGGCCGACCCATTCCATGACGCCGAAAGCGAAACCGAATACTGGGAGCGTGTCGAGGGTGGCTTCTCGCTGATCGCCGCCAACCCGGCCATCAAGGACGGCGACGACGTGCTGGTCATCTCGCATGGCAATACGCTGCTGAGTCTGATGCACCGCTTCGCCCCGGAAGGCTACGACTTGAGCGAAAGGCCTGCCAACGGCAGTGTCACCGTGCTCGACTACGACCCGTCGAGGCCGCTGGACGAGGGCGGCATCACCATCGTCTCCTACAACCGATGACGGGCGCTGTTCGCCGCAGGTGCTAGCCTAAAACCTGTACTGCGTCCGGAACGCATATGATGTGAAGAAACGAGGTATCGATGGACATCGGTCAGATCGCCGGCTTGATCGCGGCCATTGCGTTCGCCATACTGGCGGGATTCATGATCTATCCGCTGATCCGTCTGGGCAAACTGTTCGACCAGGTGGCCCAGACCGTCAAGGAGACGGGCGATCATGCCGTCCCCGCCCTGGACGAGGGAGTCACGACCGTGCAGAAGGTCAACCGATCCCTGGATGACGTGAACGCCATCTCCGAGGCCGCACAGCGTTCCGCCACCAACGTCGGCGCACTCACCGACCTGTACGGGTCGTTCCTCGGCAAGCCCGTTATCAAGGCCGCCTCGGCCGCATGGGCCGTCAGGGCCACCGCCCAGGACTTCCTGAACAAGCGGGCTGCGGGTACGGTCTCCGCCGACCTCGACGCCGATACGGCCGCCAGGGGGGAGTGACATGTTCAAACGACTGTTCTGGATCTGCGTGGGTGTGGTCACCGGAATCATGGCCGTCACCAAGGCCCAGGCCTACGTGAAGGCGCACACCCCGGAACCAGCCCGCACCTTCGTGTTCGGCCCCGACGAGGAGAAGCCCCCGGTCACCCTGCAGACGGTGCAGGCGCTGTTCGCCGACTTCGAGCGGCACCGCCATGCCCGCGAGGAGGAACTGAACCGTCAGTTCATCGCCAAGTCCGAGCGATAGGGCATCACAGACATCACAGACGCATTCACCGGCCCATCGGCCATTCAGGATTTTTATTTTTGCGGGCGTCCACGTCGGCGCTCGCGCAACACACAGAAATAAAGGAGTCGCACATCCATGCGCACATCGGAAATCGCCAAGCGATATCTGGATTACTTCTCGAAGCATGATCATATGGTCGTTCCTTCGGCATCCCTGATTTCGCCGAACCCGACCACGCTGTTCACCATCGCCGGCATGGTCCCCTTCATCCCGTACCTGCTCGGCGAGCAGACACCGCCCCATCCGCGCATGGCCAGCAACCAGAAGTGCGTGCGCACGCTCGACATCGACGAGGTCGGCAAGACCACCCGCCACGGCACGTTCTTCCAGATGCTCGGCAACTTCTCCTTCGGCGACTACTTCAAGGAGGAGGCCATCCATTATGCATGGCAGCTGCTGACCACCCCGCAGGACCAGGGCGGCTACGGCTTCGACCCCGAGAAGCTGTGGGTGACGACGTACACCGACGACGAGGAGGCCCGTTCCATCTGGAAGAACGAAGGCTTCGACCCCGAGCACATGCAGATCTTCGGCATGGAGGACAACTTCTGGACCACCGGCGGTCCCGGCCCCGGCGGCCCCTGCTCCGAGATCTACGTCGATCGCGGCCCCCAGTACGGCAAGGACGGCGGCCCCGCAGCCGATGAGACCCGTTTCATCGAGATCTGGGACCTTGTGTTCGAGAACTACGAGGTCGACAACGTCAAGTCCAAGACCGACCTGCACATCGTCGGCGAGCTCGAGAACAAGAACATCGATACCGGCGCGGGTCTGGAACGTCTCGCATACCTCATGCAGGGCAAGGAGAACATCTACGAGACCGACGAGGTCTACCCGGTCATCGAAGAGGCCGAGCGTCTCTCCGGCCTCAAGTACGGCGAGAACGAGGAGGCCGATGTGCGCTTCCGCGTGGTCGCCGACCACGTGCGCTCCGCTCTCATGATCATGAGCGACGGCGTGCGTCCGAGCAACGTCGGCCGCGGCTACGTGCTGCGTCGCCTGCTGCGCCGCACCGTGCGCTCCATGCGCATGCTGGGCGTACACGACGAGGTGCTGCCGTCCCTGTTCCCCGTCTCCAAGAACGCCATGGCCCCGAGCTACCCGGAGCTCAACGAGACGTTCCACGAGGTCTCCGAATCCGCATACGCGGAGGAGGACGCCTTCCGCCGCACCCTCGACAACGGCACGTCCATCCTCGACGTCGCCGTCAAGAAGGCCAAGGACTCCGGCACCGATCCGACCGTCTCCGGCAAGGACGCGTTCACCCTGCACGACACCTACGGCTTCCCGATCGAGCTGACGCTCGAGATGGCCGCCGAACAGGGCGTGAAGGTCGACGAGGCCAAGTTCCGCGAGCTCATGAACGAGCAGAAGTCCCGCGCCCGCGCCGACGCACTGAAGAAGCGCCACAACGTGGACCTGTCCGTATACGACGACTTCAAGAAGACCCTTGAGGCGCCGCTCGAGTTCCTCGGCTACACCGACTTCTCCAGCCGTTCCAACGTGCTGGGCATCATCCAGGAGGGCAAGGGCACGGTCCCGGCCGTCACCGCCCCCGCCACCGTCGAGGTCGTCCTCGACCGCACGCCGTTCTACGCCGAGGCCGGCGGACAGCTCGCCGATCAGGGCGAGATTCTCACCGACGACGGCGCCGTGCTTGAGGTGGACGACGTGCAGCATCCCATCAAGGGCCTGACCGTGCACCAGTGCCGACTGACCGAAGGCACGCTGGTGCGCGGCGCCAAGGTGACCGCCACCATCGATCAGGAACGCCGCGGCGCCATCGCCCGCTCGCACACCGCCACGCATATGGTGCACAAGGCGCTGCGCGAGGAGCTTGGCCCGCAGGCCACCCAGCGTGGCTCCGAGGATGCGCCGAACCGTCTGCGCTTCGACTTCCAGTGGGGCAAGGCCCCGAGCAAGGGCGTCATGAGCGCCGTCGAGGCCCGTGTGAACGACCGGTTGCGTGACAACCTCGCCGTCACCACGCAGGAGATGAAGTTCGACGACGCCATCGCCCTCGGTGCCATGCACCTGTTCGGTGAGAAGTACGGCGATATCGTGCGCGTGGTCTCCATCGGCGAGGACGGCTGGAGCCGCGAGCTGTGCGGCGGCACCCACGTGGACCACGTCGGCAAGATCGGTGCGGTCTCCATCATGTCCGAGGCCTCCGTCGGCACCGGCGTCCGCCGAGTCGACGCCGTGGTCGGACAGGGCGCCTATGAATACAACGCCCGCGAGCATGCCCTTGTCTCCCAGCTTTCCGACAAGCTCAACGCCCGTCCCGACGAACTGGCCGACCGTGTGAACGCGCTGCTCGCCAAGCTCAAGGAATCCGACCGTCGTCTGGCCTCCATGTACGAAAGCAATCTCGCCGGTCAGATTCCGCAGCTCGTCGAAGCCGCGAAGAACAGCGCCGACGACATCGCCGTGGCCGCGAAGAACGTGGGTCGTTTCGGCTCCGTCGATGCCCTTCGCAAGACCGTGATGGACGTCCGCGGCCGTATCGGTGAAAGCAAGCCCGTCGTGGTCGCGCTGTGCGGCGAGGGGGAGAACGGCAACCCCGTCATCATCGTGGCGACCAACGAGGCCGCACGCGACAAGGGCGTGAAGGCCGGCGACCTGGTCCGCGCCGCATCCAAGGTGCTCGGCGGTGGCGGCGGTGGCAAGCCCGACTTCGCCCAGGGCGGCGGTCAGGACGCCTCCAAGGTCGACGAGGCCCTGGCATCGCTGAAGGCCCAGGTCGCGGGCCGCTGATCGAAGGCGGGTTGGCGACAGGCATCAGTTCATGTCATATTGGCTAGGTATCGATCTCGGTAATGCTCGGGTCGGACTCGCATTGTCCGACCCCGAGCTTACCTTTGCACATCCGATTGGCAACATCCAGGTGCGTGGAGACTATTTCCAGGCCCTGTATGATGTATTGGACGTTATTGAGGACAACCACGTCGACCATGTGGTTGTCGGCTACCCGTTGCTGCTCAATGGCACCGAGGGGTCCAGCGCCAAAAAGGCCCGGCGCTGGGCGAAGAACCTCGAACGTCGACTTGAGAACGAGGACATTCACGCGACGGTGCAGTTGTTGGACGAACGAATGACGACGGTAAGCGCACACCGGCAATTGTCGGAGGCAGGCCTGCGTTCGCGCGAGCACAGGCCCAGCGTGGATCAGCAGTCCGCTGTGGTGCTCCTGCAGGCGGCGTTGGACGCCGCGGCGCGAGCCGAGGCCCCGTCCATTGGTTCCACTGGTTTGGAGGGCTAATGACCGACGATGATATGCAGGATTTTTTCGCCGAGAAAGCCCAATGGGTCGGACGCGGCGATGAGCCGGGACTGAATCCGGCCGTACCGCCGCGTCCCCCGCGCTCCCGCAGGGAGATGCGCAAGAAGCGCCGCAAGCGTCAGCGCTCCAAGTGGCTGAAGATCGTCATGACGGTCATTCTCGTGGTGTGCGTCGCCGTCGTCGGGTGGTTCGTCTACTCGGGCGTATCCACGGCCCGTTCGAAGATGCAGAGCCAGGTGCAGCGCACCCAGGCCGCCGATTATCCCGGCCCCGGAAGCGGCAACGTGGAATTCACCGTCGAGAACGGCCAGTCCAGCGTCGACATCGGCGACAATCTCGAGAAGCAGGGCATCGTCAAGTCGAGCATGGCGTTCCAGCAGGCCATCTCCAATGCCGGGCTTCAGGATCAGTTGCAGCCCGGTACGTTCGAGCTGCATTACCGCATGAAGGCCGACGATGTGGCCAAGGTGCTCACCGACTCCACGAAGGCCAAGGGCTTCCTCGTGGTGAACCCCGGCGAGCGTTCCGGTGCGGTCATCGAGCAGGCCTCGGAGCTTTCGGGAATCGACAAGTCAGAGTTCGAGGCGATCGTCAAGAACAAGGGCAAGGGCATCCTGCCCGCCGAAGCGAACGGCAGCTTCGAAGGCTGGCTCGAGCCCGGCAGCTACAACGTAAAGGGCAAGAGCTCCGCCTCCGACATCCTCAAGGAGATGGTGCAGAAGCGCATCAAGAAGCTTGACCAGCTCGAGGTGCCCACCGGGGCCAAGCGTGAGGAGATCCTCAAGAAGGCGTCGATCATCGAGGGCGAGGTGAACAAGGCCGACTATTACGGCAAGGTGGCCCGCGTCATCGAGAACCGCCTTGCCAGGAACATGCCGCTCGGCATGGACTCCGTCGTTGCCTACGGCAATAACGTCGAGCCCCGTGCCCTGACCAACGCCATGCTCAATGACAAGAAAAATCCCTACAATTCACGCATTCAGAAGGGACTGCCCCCCACGCCGATCAGTCAGGCCGGCGATACCGCCATCACGGCGGCCATGCACCCCACCGAGGGCAACTGGCTGTACTTCGTCACCGTGAACCTCGACACCGGCGAGACCAAGTTCACCGACAACCAGTCGGAGTTCCAGAAGTACGCCAAGGAATACGAGGCCTGGGAGGCCAAGAACTAGGCGTGCGGAACTTCTGGGGCCAGCCGGAATCAGAACGCCGAAAGCGCGATCGCCGCGAATGCGGAGAAAACGATGGCCGGGGCGAAGGGAATCGAATCCCCGCCCCGGCCTCGTTGTATGCCCAGCATGGCAAGGCCGGACAGTCCCATGAGCAGCCACCATACGGCCACTGTCTCGATGCCGAGGCATCCGACCGCAAGCCCCATCAGCAGCGTGCATGTCACGTCGCCGAATCCCAGTGCCCCAGGCCTCACCAGCGCCAGTGCCAGCTGAACCAGCGCACATGCCACCGCAAAGCCCAAGGAACCTGCCAAAGGCGTCCACGATCCCGACCACATGCACCACGCGACGACGCACGCCAGCTGGACGACGGACCCCGCCGCGACGATCGGCCGAGGCACGCGTCGTGTCCGAATATCGGTATAAGCAATCATGATTCCGGCGATTGCGCTAGGAATAAGGAAAAGGTATGCCATTGAACGTAAGATATACCGAGGTTAACGACAACTGATTCGATTGCGCGGAAACGTTGTTCCGCCGGATTCGATACGACAAAAGGAGAAGGGCGATGTTGCGCTGGCAGACGGCAGGGGAGTCACATGGCGAGGCTTTGGTGGCCATGATCGAAGGACTGCCCGCAGGCGTCCAGGTCACCTCGCAGGACATCAAGGACGCGTTGGCGCGACGTCGTCTGGGATATGGCCGCGGCGCCCGCATGAAATTCGAGCAGGATGAAGTGCGTCTGCTCACCGGTGTGCGTCACGGCTCCACGCTCGGTGGCCCGATTGCCATCGAGATCGCCAACACCGAATGGCCGAAGTGGACCGAGGTCATGAGTGCCGACCCGCTCGACCACGATCTTCCGCAGACCGGACGCAACGCCCCGCTGAGCCGTCCCCGCCCGGGCCATGCCGACCTGACCGGCATGCGCAAGTACGGCTTCGACGACGCCCGTCCGGTGCTGGAACGCTCCAGCGCACGCGAGACCGCGTCCCGTGTGGCCCTCGGCGCCGTGGCCGCAAAGTTCCTCGAGCAGACGTTCGGCATCCGCACCGTCTCCCATGTCATCTCCATCGGAGGCGCCGGCGTCGAGGACGCCGACAACGCCCCGCTGCCGACCCCCGACGACGTCGCCGCGCTCGACGCCTCCCCGGTGCGTACGCTCGACAAGGCCGCCGAGGAGCGCATGATCAGCCGCATCGACGAGATCAAGTCCAACGCCGACACCGTTGGCGGCGTCATCGAGGTCATCGCCTACGGCGTGCCCGCCGGCATCGGCACCTACGTCGAATCCGACCGTCGCCTCGATGCGGCCCTCGCCTCCGCTGTCATGGGCATCCAGGCCATCAAGGGCGTGGAGATCGGCGACGGCTTCCTCGAGGCCGTGCGTCCCGGTTCCGCCGCACACGACGAAATGGTTCCCGGCGAGGACGGCCGCATCACCAGGCTCACCAACCGAGCCGGAGGCATCGAGGGCGGTATGTCCAACGGCCAGCCCATCCGCGTTCGCGCCGCCATGAAGCCCATCCCGTCCATCCCGCGTGCCCTCAGGACCGTGGACGTCGCCAACGGCGAGGCCGCGCAGGCCATCAACCAGCGTTCCGACTCCACCGCCGTGCCGGCCGCGTCCGTCGTGGCCGAGGCGATGGTGCGTCTGACCCTCGCCAAGTACGCGCTCGAGAAGTTCGGCGGCGACAGCGTGGCCGAAACCAGCCGCAACGCCGAGAACTACCTCGCCTCCTGGCCCGAGCACATGCGCTGACGGGGGAGCGACGAATGACGAACGCCATCCCCAAGGCCGTGCTCATCGGCATGCCCGGAGCCGGCAAGACCCGCATCGGACAGGACGTCGCCTCGGTGCTGAACGTGGAATTCAAGGATTCCGACGTCGAGATCGAGGCTCGTGAGCAGACGAAAATCCCCCAGATCTTCGAGGAACGAGGCGAAAAGGCGTTCCGCATCATCGAAAGCGACGTGATTCTCGGATTCATGCACGGATTCGGCGGCGTCCTCTCGCTTGGCGGCGGCGCGCCCATGACCGACAGCGTCTGCGCCGCCCTCGAACGCTATGTCGACGAGGGCGGCGTCGTCGCCTATCTCGACGCCGACCCCAGCGAAGCCATCGCCCGTGCCTCCCGCTCCGGCAACAGGCCGCTGCTTGCCGACGGCGCCGCCAAGAAATGGCGCAGACTGTATGCGGAACGCAAACCCGTGTTCGAGCATCTGGCGAATCTCATCGTGCATACGAAAGGAAAGACTCCTATGCAGGCAGCACAGAACATCGCCGACACCGCCAACGAACGCGTCGTCCACGTCGATGGCGCCGAACCATACGACGTGCGCATCGGCTCCCACGTGGTCAACCATCTCGCCGACGTCCTTGGCGACAAGCCGGTGAAGATCGCGATGATCCACACCACGCCGGTGCAGCGCCACTCCGACCGCGTGCGCACGCTGCTGCGCCGTGCCGGCTACGACGTGTCCGACATCACCATTCCCGACGCCGAAGCAGGTAAGACCATCGAGGTCGCCAATGGCATCTGGAAGCGTCTCGGCGAGGAGGGCTTCACCCGTTCCGACGCCGTCGTGGGACTCGGCGGCGGCGCCGCGACCGACCTGGCCGGCTTCGTGGCCGCCACGTGGATGCGTGGCATCCGTTATGTGAACTGTCCCACGTCGCTGCTCGCCATGGTCGACGCCTCCACCGGCGGCAAGACCGGCATCAACACCGAGGCCGGCAAGAACCTCGTCGGCAGCTTCTACACGCCGGCCGGCGTACTCGCCGACCTGACCACGCTGGGCACCCTGCCGAACGACATCTTCGTCGAAGGCCTGGGCGAAGTCGCCAAATCCGGCTTCATCATGGACACGGAGATTCTCCATATCCTTGAGGAGAACGCCGAGGCGCTGCGCACCTTCGACCCGGCGAACATCACGCCGGAACTGGAGTCCGTCATCGCCGAACTCATCGAACGCACCGTGCGTGTCAAGGCTCATCACGTCTCCGCCGACCTCAAGGAGAAGGGACTGCGCGAGTTCCTCAACTACGGCCACACCATGGGCCACGCCATCGAAAAGCTGGAGCATTTCCGCTGGCGTCATGGCAATGGCGTCGCCGTTGGCATGGTGTACGCCGCCGAGCTGGCGAACATCCTCGGCTACATCGACCGCGATCTCGTCGACTACCATCGTTCGCTGCTCAGATCGCTTGGTCTGCCGACCAGCTGGAACGATGGCAGCTTCGACGACGTGCTCGCCCTCATGCACAAGGACAAGAAGGCCCGCGGCAAGATGTTGCGCTTCGTCGTTCTCGACCGTCCCGGCCACGTCGTCCACCTCGACAACCCGCCGGCCGACGCCGTCGAGGAAGCCTTCCGCCGCATCCAGAAGTAAGGAGCCATCACATGTCCACCAAAGTCATCGTCGTCAACGGACCGAACCTCGGCCGCCTCGGCGTGCGCGAACCCGACGTCTACGGCCATCAGGACCTCGAAACCCTGCGTCGTGACTGCACCGAATGGGGCAGGGAGCTCGGCCTCGAGGTCGAGGTGCGTCAGACCGACGACGAGGCCGAGATCATCGGCTGGATGCACCGTGCCGTCGACGAGCAGACGCCCGTCGTCATGAACCCGGCCGCGTTCACGCACTACAGCTACGGCCTGTCCGACGCCGCGCACATGGTCACCGACGCCGGCCTGCCGCTCATGGAGGTTCACATTTCCAATCCGGCCTCGCGCGACGCCTTCCGCCGCTACAGCGTCATCTCGCCCGTGGCCACCGGCACCATCACCGGCATGGGATTCTACGGCTACAGGCTCGCCCTTGAATCCGTCGCCCATCTGCTGAACGACTGACACCTCGTCCGTGGCCCCGCCTCATCGGTGGGGCCACGTTGTTTTCGTAAAGGACCATATAATGCCGCTTACCGCTTCGGAACGTCGTCTTGTGGACTCGGCCGCATCATGGTTTGACGCCAATCATGAACGTTTCGTCAATGAGCTGTGCGACCTCATCCGGTATCCTTCCGTCGCCGACGAATCCGACCCGTCGCCCAAACCGGCCGAACCGTACGGTCACGAAGTGCGTCGTGTGTTCGACCATATGATCGGCAAGGCCGGCCGCGACGGGTTCCCGACGCATGACTACGACGGGCACGTGCTGGAGGTCGCCTATCCGCAGGACGACGTCGAGACCGGCGACGACATCGCGTTCGTCGGCCATCTCGATGTCGTTCCCGCCGGCCCCGGCTGGACGCATGACGCCTTCGAACCACGCGTCATCGACGGCGACACCGTCATCGGTCGCGGCTCATTGGACGACAAGGGTGTTTCGTTGGTGAACTACAGTCTGCTGCGATTCTTCAACGAGCAGGGGCATCGGTTCCGCCATCGTGTCCGTGTGCTGTTCGGCGGCTCCGAGGAGCCGGCGTTGAACGACATCAAATGGTTCGTGCACAACGTCGGCGCACCGCATCAGGCCATCGTCACCGATGGTCCGTTTCCCGTGAACAACATCCAGAAAGGCCTGCTCGACGTCGACGTGGCGTTGCCCGTCGGCAAGCGTCTTCGCGGATGGCATGCCGGCTCCTCGGCCAACACCATTCCCGCCGTCGCCTCCATCGACCTTGTCGGCACGGACGCAGACGAGGTTCGTCAGGCCGTCGACCATGCCGGCCTTGACGACGATACGCGCGGCCGCATCACGATAACGTCGTCCGACGATGCCGACGACGGGGGAGTGACGATAACCGCCCACGGTATCTCCGGCCACGCTTCCAAACCCGACGGCACCATCAACGCCATCGCATTGCTTACGTCAGTGCTGACCAAGTCCGGCCTGCTCGACGGCCGCGACGCCGAGGCGGCGGCCGCCATCGCCGGATGGGCGGGCGATCCCTATGGCGGCGCACTCGGCTTCGCGTTCGAGAATACGGAAAGCGGCCCGACGACCGGCAATCTCGGCATCATCATGCCCGGCCCTGAATTCGGGACAGACGCCGAAGACCATGCCGTTCCGTCCGATGCCATCGTCATGCATCTCGACATCCGCTACGCCGTAGGCCAGAAGTCCGAGGACATCCTCGCCGCGATTCGACGGCATGTGGAGCCGCTCGGCGGGCGACTGGTCAACGTGTTGAACGATGATCCGTACTATGTGCCCGCAGACGATTTCCGAGTGGAACTCCTGACCGGCGCGTACAACGACGTCATCGCCGGCATGGCGCCGAGCACTCCGCCGGCCCGGCCGGTCGCCATGGGCGGCGGCACCCACGCACGGTTCATCCCCGGCGCGCTGAATTTCGGTCCGGAATTCCACACCGAATACGTGCCCGCCGTCGACGGCATCGTCATGGACCCGCCGGAGTGCATCACCCCCGGCACAGGCTCCGCCCACGGCATCGACGAATGGGTGTCCATCCGCAACCTCAAAGCCGCGTTCGTCATGTACGCATTGGGCCTCGTCCGCCTTGACCAGTATTTGGATGGCGGGAACTAGAACCATCCAAACTCGTTACCATCGGGCATGGCAGTCGTCCGCCGCAGTGTTCGTCGGCGGACGTATGAGAGGGAATGAAAGGACCGTTGCCATGCCTTCTAAGCTCATCGTCAGAACAGCCGCCGCCCTTGCCGTAGTCGCCGCGACTTTGTCGTTCGCCGCCTGCGGCACGTCGGACGCCGGCGACGCCAATGCGAGCGGAAGCGGCGATCACTCCCTTAGCGGCAAGCCCACCGATGGCTATGACGTCAGCGGCGTCAAGAAGGACGCGGCCATCGCCGCGCTGCTGCCCGAATCGGTGACCAGGGACGGCAAGTTCGTCGTCGGCATGGACACGTCATATGCGCCGGCCGAATTCATCAGCACCGACGGCAAGACGCCCATCGGCTACGAGGTCGATATGGCCAAGGCGCTGGGCAACATCTTCGGACTGAAGACCGAACCCACCACCGCCGTGTTCGACTCCATCATCCCCTCCGTCGGATCCAAGTACGACGTCGGCATCTCCTCGTTCATCCCCAGCCCCGAACGCGTGAAATCCGTGGACTTCGTGACCTATCAGACCGTCGGCACCGCGTTCGTGGTGAAGAAGGGCAACCCAGACAAGGTCGACCCCGACAGCCTGTGCGGCAAGAAGATCGCCGTGCAGACCGGCAGCACGCAGGAGGAGGACGTCAACAAGTCGTCCGACCAGTGCAAGACAGCCGGCAAGGACCCTGTCGACGTCCTCTCGTTCAAACAGCAGACCGACGTGACCACGTCGGTGATGACCGGCAAGGCGCAGGCCTTCTACACCGGCACCGATGCCAACAGCTACGCCATCAAGCAGTCCGACGGCGAGCTCGAACAGCTCGAACCCGTGCGCGACACCGTCGAGGTCGGCGCCGCAATCAAGAAGGGCGACGCCAAGACCCGTGAGGCCATGCAGAAGGCATTGCAGAAACTCATGGACGACGGCACCTTCCAGAAGATCATGGACTACTGGGGTGTCGGCTCCACTGCAGACAAACAGGCCAAAACCATAACCGAGTGAGCCGCACGCCGTTTGCCGGTCATGCGCTCGCTTGGAATGCCGCACCAAGGCCGTAGAATTCCTCGACTCCGGGCCACTCCCTCCGTTCGGAATGACAGAGGTGGAGGCGGAACACGCGATGTCGGGGCGGTCATATGCGGATGATAAAGTGAAATTCCATGGTTAGAAGAAAACATGGCATCGCGCAAGAGCACATCACCAAGCACATTTTCGTCACCGGCGGAGTTGTGTCCTCGCTCGGCAAGGGACTCACGGCTTCGTCCCTCGGCCGTCTTCTTCGCAGCCGTGGCATCCACGTCCTGCAGCAGAAGCTCGATCCCTACATCAACGTCGATCCGGGCACGATGAACCCGTTCCAGCACGGCGAGGTCTACGTGACCGAGGACGGCGCCGAGACGGATCTCGACATCGGCCACTACGAGCGCTTCCTCGACGTGTTCCTCAGCCAGAAGGCCAACGTCACCACCGGTCAGGTGTACCAGGAGGTGCTGCGCAAGGAGCGCGCCGGCGAATACCTCGGCCAGTGCGTGCAGGTCATCCCGCACATCACCAACGAGATCAAGTCCCGCATGCGCGCCCAGGCGTCCGATGACGTCGACGTGATCATCACCGAGATCGGCGGCACCGTCGGCGACATCGAATCCCAGCCGTTCCTCGAGGCCGCTCGCGAGGTGCGTCGCGACATCGGCTCCGACAACTGCATGTTCGTGCACGTCTCCCTCGTGCCGTACATCGCCGCCGCCCACGAGCTCAAGACCAAGCCCACCCAGCATTCCGTGATGATGCTGCGCCAGCTCGGCATCGCCCCCGACGCGCTCGTGCTGCGTTCCGACCGTCCGCTCAACCAGTCCATCAAGGACAAGATCTCCCTGATGTGCGACGTGGACGAGGAGGGCGTGGTCAACTGCGTGGACGCCCCGAGCATCTACGACGTGCCGAAGACCCTGTTCAACGAAGGCCTCGACGCCTACGTGGTCCGTGAGCTCGGCCTGCCGTTCCACGACGTCAACTGGGCCGAATGGTCCGACCTGCTCGACCGCGTGCACCATCCGAAGCACGAGGTCAACGTCGCCATCGTCGGCAAGTACATCGACCTGCCCGACGCCTACCTGTCCGTCACCGAGGCCATCAAGGCCGGCGGCTTCGCCAACTGGGCGAAGGTCAACGTCAAGTGGATCGCCGCAGACGAATGCGAGACCGAGGAAGGCGCCGCCAAGGCCCTGGCCGACGTCGACGGCATCGTCATCCCGGGAGGCTTCGGCATCCGCGGCATCGACGGCAAGATCGGCGCGCTCAAGTACGCCCGCGAGCACAAGCTGCCCGCCCTCGGCCTGTGCCTGGGCCTGCAGTCCATGGTCATCGAATACGCCCGTCACGTCCTGAATCTCGAGGACGCCAACTCCTCCGAGTTCGAACCCAACTGCGAGAACCCGGTCATCGCCACCATGGAGGAGCAGAAGGACATCGTCGCCGGTCACGGCGACATGGGCCACACCATGCGACTGGGCAGCTACCCGGCCGAGCTCGAGGAGGGCTCGCTCGTCGCCCAGCTGTACGGCACCACGCACGTGACCGAACGCCACCGCCACCGCTACGAGGTCAACGTGGCCTACAAGGACCGTCTGCGTGAGGCCGGCCTGCGCATCTCCGGCCAGAGCCCCGACGGCGAGCTCACCGAGTTCGTCGAGCTGCCGCAGGACGTGCACCCGTTCTACGTGGCCACCCAGGCCCACCCGGAGTTCAAGAGCCGCCCGACCAAGCCGCATCCGCTGTTCGCCGGACTGGTCAAGGCCGCCCTCGACCATCAGGCCGGCCGCTGAACGGGATACCGCATCCACGGTCGATTAGCCGGTAGATAGTATGAAGAACCCGCCGAAAACGAAGTTCGGCGGGTTTTTCGATTTTCACTGAAACGGTATCGGAAACGATGTAATCTTTCTCACGTTCATTCATGGATAATATTCGGAATGGCGACTAGCGTTGTTCGTGGCATTCTGTTAGCTTTGCTACGGATAACAGCACTTTCGTCAAGAGTTCGGCCCCGTCTGGCCGAGCGAATGGAGGCAGCTCAAGGTGACGGATGAGAAGACGCCGCAGGAGACCCCGAAGGGGGCCGCGGCGGCCGACGTGGAAATGAGCCAGTATGTGGCCGACCGTTCCCGCGTCAACGAGGACAAGATCAAACAGGACGACGAGATCATCTCGCAGTTCGGCGAATACAGCTATGGATGGCATGACTCCGATGCGGCCGGCGAGGCGGCGAAGCGAGGCATCGACGAAAACGTCGTACGCGCCATCTCCGCCGACAAGAACGAGCCCGAATGGATGCTCGACATGCGACTGCGCGGATTCAAGGCGTTCCTCGAGAAGCCCATGCCCGACTGGGGCGTGGATCTTTCCGGCTTCAACGCCGACGACTTCAAGTACTATGTGAAGCCCATCGACAAGCAGGCCAAGACCTGGGACGAGCTGCCCGACGACATCCGCAACACGTACGACCGGCTCGGCATCCCCGAGGCCGAGAAGAACCGTCTGGTCTCCGGCGTGGCCGCCCAGTACGAGTCCGAGGTCATCTACAACTCCATCCAGGAGGACCTCAGGAAGCAGGGCGTCATCTTCGTCGACACCGACACCGCCGTGCGCGAATACCCCGATCTGGTGCGCAAGTACTTCGGCACCGTCGTCTCTCCCGAGGACAACAAGTTCGGCGCCCTCAACACCGCGGCGTGGTCCGGCGGCTCGTTCGTCTACGTGCCGAAGGGCGTACATGTGGAAATCCCGCTGCAGGCCTACTTCCGCATCAACACGCCGGCCATGGGCCAGTTCGAACGCACGCTGATCATCGCCGACGAAGGCTCCTACGTGCACTATGTCGAAGGCTGCACCGCCCCGATCTGGTCCGAGGACTCCCTGCACGCCGCCATCGTGGAGATCGTGGTGGAGAAGCACGCCCGCGTGCGCTACACCACCGTGCAGAACTGGTCGAACAACGTGTACAACCTCGTCACCCAGCGTGCATACGTGCGCGAGGGCGGCACCATGGAATGGGTCGACGGCAACATCGGTTCCAAGGCCACCATGAAGTACCCGGCCTGCATCCTCGCCGAACCGTACGCCAAGGCCAGCACCATGTCGCTCGGCTTCGCCGGCAAGGGACAGTACCAGGACACCGGCGCGAAGATGATCCACCTCGCCCCGCACACCTCATCCACCATCGTGGCGAAGTCCATCTCCCGCGGCGGCGGCCGCTCCGCCTACCGCGGCCTGGTCAAGATCGTCAAGGGCGCGGAAGGCTCCTCCAACTCCACCGTGTGCGACGCCCTGCTCGTCGACAACTACAGCCGTTCCGACACCTATCCGCATGTGGACGTGCGCGAGGACGACGTCTCCATGGCCCACGAGGCCACCGTCTCGAAGGTCTCGGAGGACCAGCTCTTCTACCTGATGAGCCGCGGTCTTTCGGAAGAGGAGGCCATGGGCATGATCGTACGAGGATTCGTGGAGCCGATCAGCCGCGAGCTGCCGATGGAATACGCGCTCGAGCTGAACCGACTCGTTGAACTGCAGATGGAAGGATCGGTTGGCTGATATGACCGAGGCAACGAACATCGAAACCACGAGCAAGGACACCGCGGCCGAGGTCGCGGCCGAGCTCAACATCCCCGTGGCCGATCTCAACGACCCGTACGCCGTGCCGGCTCTCATGCCGTCCAGCGCCGACAAGGCTCCACGCTCCTTCGACGCCGATGACTTCGCCATGCCCACGCGCAAGCAGGATGACTGGCGCTACACGCCCATCGAACGCATCGAGGAGTTCTTCGATGTGTTCAAGCCGAGCGGCGAGACCACCATCGAGGTCGGCGCCATCGACGGCTCAGAGCTCGCCTCCGACAATGTGAAGGTCTATCAGGCCAAGCTCGACGAGGCGCCCTCCGGCACGGTCTCCAAGCCCACCGACCGGGCCGCCGCCGTCGAGTGGCAGTCCGGCACCACCGCAACCGTGGTGGAACTCGCCGGCGAGCTGAAGTCCCCGGTTCTCGTGAAGGTCAAGGGTGCGGGCCTCGATCTCGACGCGTTCCACCTCGTCATCAAGGCCGGCGACAAGGCCCACGGCGACGTGATCGTCGAACACGAGGGCAAGGCCCGTCTCGCCGAAGGCGTGGAGATCGTCACCGGCACCGACTCCCACATCTCCACCACGTTCGTGCAGGAATGGGACCCGGAATCCAAGCACGTCGGCAACCACCGCATCCATGTGGGCAGGGGCGCGTCCCTGCGCCATTCCGTCGTCACGCTCGGCGGCGACGTCGTGCGCCTGCGCATGGATCAGGACTTCGGCGGCGAACAGGGCGAGCTCAACATGCTCGGCATCTACTTCGTCGACCCCGGCCAGCACATCGAGAACCGCACGATGGTGGTGCACAACCACCCCGAATGCAAGTCCCGCGTGGTCTACAAGGGCGCGCTCGACGGCAAGGGAGCGCACTCCACGTGGGTGGGCAACGCGCTCATCCAGCCCACCGCCCCCGGCACCGACTCCTACGAGCTCAACCGCAACCTCGTGCTCACGCCGGGCGCCATCGCCGACTCCGAACCGAACCTCGAGATCGAGAACGGCAACATCATCGGCGCCGGCCATGCCAGCTCCGTCGGCCGCTTCGACGACGAGGAACTGTTCTACCTGCAGTCCCGAGGCATCCCCGAAACCGAGGCCCGCAAGCTCGTTGTACGCGGCTTCTTCGCCGAACTGATCGAGGAGATCGGCATCCCGTCCATCTCCGAACACCTCATGAGCGTCATCGACCGCCGCCTCGCCCGCGGCGAAAGCGCGGCCATGGCCGAGGTCCTTGAAGAAAAGTAACGACGAGACAGCAACGTCGACAAACACGACAGATTTTTAGGAGAACGACAATGTCAACATTGGAAATCAAGGACCTGTACGCCTCGGTGGAAACCAAGGACGGTCGCAAGCAGATCCTCAAGGGCGTGAACCTCACCGTCAACTCGGGCGAGACCCACGCCATCATGGGCCCCAACGGCTCCGGCAAGTCCACACTCGCCTACACGCTGGCAGGCCACCCCAAGTACGAGGTCGACTCCGGCCAGGTGCTGCTCGACGGCGAGGACATCCTCAAGATGACCCCGGACGAGCGTGCCAAGGCCGGTCTGTTCCTCGCCATGCAGTACCCGGTCGAGGTTCCCGGCGTCTCCATGACCAACTTCCTGCGCACCGCCAAGACCGAGGTCGACGGCAAGGCCCCCGCCATCCGCACCTGGGCCAAGGAGCTCGGCGAGGCCATGAAGCGCCTGCGCATGGACCCGAAGTTCGCCTCCCGCTCCGTGAACGAGGGCTTCTCCGGCGGCGAGAAGAAGCGTGCCGAAGTGCTGCAGCTCGAACTGCTCAGGCCCAAGTTCGCCATCCTCGACGAGACCGACTCCGGCCTCGACGTCGACGCGCTGCGCATCGTCTCCGAGGGCGTGAACCGCGCCAAGGACGCCAACGACTTCGGCATCCTCATGGTCACGCACTACACGCGCATCCTCAAGTACATCAAGCCCGACATCGTGCACGTGTTCGCCGACGGCCACTTCGTGAAGACCGGCGGCCCCGAACTGGCCGACGAGCTGGAGGAGAACGGCTACGACCAGTACCTGCCGGAAGGCGCCGATTCCGAATCCGCGCTGGCATAGGAGGAACGATGGTGGATTTTGAGGCGATTCGGGAGCAGTTCCCGATTCTGGACCAGGAGATTCACGGGCATCCGCTCGTCTATCTGGATTCCGCGGCGACCTCGCAGAAGCCGCAGTGCGTCATCGATGCCGAATCCGAGTTCTACAGGACCATCAACGCCGGAGTGCACCGCGGCGCCCATGAGCTCGCCGCGCTGAGCACCGAGGCCTTCGAACAGGCCCGCGCCAAGGTCGCGCATCTCGTCGGCGCGAACTCGGCCGAAGGCGAGGAGGAGATCGTCGTCACCGGCGGTGCCACCGCAGGGCTCAACCTGCTCGCCACCGCCATCGGCAATGCGTCGCTCGGACGCGGGGGAGAGGCCGCCAAGCGCTTTGCCCTGAAACCCGGCGACGAGGTCGTGGTCTCCGAGGCGGAGCATCATTCCGTGCTATTGCCGTTCCAGGAGCTTGCGGCCCGCACCGGCGCCACGTTCAAGTGGCTGGGTCTCACCGAGGATGGCCGAGTGCGCACCGACAACCTCGACGAGGTCATCACCGAACGCACCAGGGTCGTCGCCGTCACGCACGTGGGCAACACCACCGGCGCCATCACGAACATCGCGCCGATCATCAGGCGTGCGCACGAGGTGGGAGCCGTCTTCATCCTCGATGCCTGCCAGTCCGTGCCGCATCTCAAGGTGGACTTCCACGCCCTCGACGTGGACTTCGCCGCATGGAGCGCGCACAAGATGTACGGGCCCACCGGCGTCGGGTTCCTCTACGGCAAGCGTGAGCTGCTTGAGGCGCTGCCTCCCGCCAACTTCGGCGGATCCATGGTCGAGCTCGCCTGGATGGACAAGCCCGCCCAGTACATGGCTCCGCCGGCACGCTTCGAGGCCGGCACGCAGCCGGTCGCGCAGGTCGTGGCCGCGGGGGTCGCCGCCGAATGGCTCATGAACATCGGCATGGAGAACCTCGAGGCCCATGAGAAGACCATCGCCGCCGAACTGCTCAAGCTCGGCGACCTTGACGGCATCCGCATCCTCGGACCGCGTGAGAACGTGGACCGCATCGGCACCGTGGCATTCGACGTCAAGGGCGTGCACCCGCACGACGTCGGCCAGTTCATCGACGCACAGGGCATCGCCATCCGCGTCGGACACCACTGCGCCCAGCCGGTGCACCGCCACTTCGGCCTATTCGCCTCGAACCGTGCCTCCAGCGGCATCTACAACTCCGTGGACGATGCCAAGGCGCTCATCGAAGCGGTGGGCAAGGTGCGGGAGTTCTTCCGCGCCGAATAGACGTCGATATCACGTATGTCACGTTGGCGGCCCGTCATGTCGATAAGCCCATGGCATGACGGGCCGCCAACGTCATAGCACATCGCTAGGTTAGAGGGCATGGCAGATTACGGAATGAGTTCCGAAGAACTCGAACAGATGTACCAGGAAGTCATCCTGGAGGCTTCGAAGGACCCTCATGGCAAGGTCCACTTCAGTTCCGGCGAGGCGGAGAACACCGAGAACACCATCGGCGTCGACAGCCTGAGCTCGGGGGAGAGCACGTTGCAGGCCAGCCACGAATACTGCGTGCCGGCACAATCCCATCAGTTCAACCCCACCTGCGGTGACGAGGTCACCGTGCGTGTCGAGATCTCCGACGGTTCCGACGGCAAGCCGCAGCATATCGAGAAGCTGATCTGGGACGGCCAGGGATGCTCCATCTCCCAGGCGAGTCTGTCCATCATGGTCGATCTCGTCGATGGCAAGACCGTGGATGAGGCCATGGAACTGTTCCGCACGTTCCACAGTCTCATGGAGTCGCGCGGCAACGGTCTCAATGATGACCGGCTCGAGGACACACTCGGCGACGCTGTGGCGTTCCAGGGTGTCTCGCGTTACCCGATGCGTATCAAGTGTGCTTTACTGGGATGGGAAGGGCTCAAGGATTCCATGGCGCAGGCCCTGGCCCATATGTCCGGCGACGTCGCCGGCAAGGAAGCGTAGACAATACCGTACAACCATAGAAGGAGGCGTAATTGGCAGACGACAACCTCGTACCCGAGCCGCAGGATTCGGTCTATCAGTCCGTACAGCGTGCCCTGGGCGATGAAGAGGCCGCCAGAAAAGTCATGATGAACCCCAATCTTGCAGGCTCCGTCGGCAAGGCCGACGAGACATCCGATACCTGCGGCTGCGGCAATGACCACGGCTCATGCGGATGCGCGGATTCCGACAGCGAGCCGGACATCCCGCTGAAGGCCATCGACGACATCGGTCGAGCCACCGCACGTGATGTGCAGGAGGCCCTGCATCAGGTCATCGATCCCGAACTCGGCATCGACGTCGTGGATCTCGGTCTGGTCTACGGCATCGAAATCGACGAACTCGGCCGCGCCATTATCACGATGACGCTGACCACCCCCGCATGCCCGCTCACCGACCTCATCGAGGACGAGACGGCCAGCGTGCTCGCCGGACTCGTCGAGGAGTTCCGCATCGACTGGACATGGACCCCGCCGTGGAGCATCGAGAAGATTACTCCCGAGGGACAGGCGCAGCTCGCCGCCCTCGGATTCAACTTCGACAACCTGCCCACCTACGGTGCCTAGGACGGTGCCTGGAATTCGAACGAGCGCCTGCATCATGCAGACGCTCGTTCTTTTTTATTACCGGGACTTATTGCAAAAAGGCTCCCACCGCATTGTGGTGGGAGCCTTCATCGTCTGGCGCGGAAAGGCATCAGTCGGTGACGATGGTGCCCTTCGGAACCACGGTGATGCCTTCCGGGGTCACCGTGAAGCCGCGCTCGAGATCGCGCTCGGTGTCGATGCCGACGGTCGCGTTCTCCGTGAGTACGACGTTCTTGTCGAGAATCGCCTTGTACACGCGTGCACGGCGATTGATGACGACGTTGTTGAACAGCACCGAATCCACAATCTGTGACCACGAGTGGATGCGCACGTTCGGCGAGATGACCGAATGATGCACCTCGCCGCCGGAGACGATGACGCCGGGGGAGACGATGGAGTCGGTGGCGTGACCAAGACGGTCGCGACCGGCGTGCACGAACTTCGCCGGCGGCAGCGATCCGGAATAGGTGTAGATAGGCCATTCGGTGTTGTACAGGTTGAATTCCGGCACATAGGCGATCAAGTCCATGTGGGCGTCGTAGAACTGCTTGATCGTACCCACGTCACGCCAGTAGGCGTGGTCCTTCTCGGTGGACCCGGGAATCTCGTTGGTGGTGAAGTCGTAGACGCCGGCCTCGCCACGTGCGGCGAAGTACGGAGCGATGTCTCCGCCCATGTCGTGCTTTGTGTCCTTGGCCTTCTCGTCCTTGCGCAGGGCCTCGAACAGGGCGGCGGTGTTGGCGACGTAGTTGCCCATGGAGGCCAGCATCATCGACGGGTCGTCGGGAAGGCCCTGCGTGGTGGCGGGCTTCTCCTCGAAGTGCGTGATGACACCGGGATGGTTCGGATCGGTGTTGATGACGCCGAACTGGTTGGACTGGCTAATCGGCTGGCGGATGCCGGCCACGGTGAACTCGGCGCCGGAATCGATGTGCGACTGCACCATCTGCTGGAAGTCCATGCGATAGACGTGATCCGCGCCGACGATCACGACGATGTCGGGCTTGACGTCCTCGATGATGTTGATGGTCTGGTAGATGGCGTCGGCCGAGCCGAGATACCAGTGCTTACCGAGACGCTGCTGTGCCGGGACGGGGGAGACGTAGTTGCCGAGCAGCGAGGAGAAGCGCCACACCTGCGAGATGTGACGGTCCAGGGAATGCGACTTGTACTGCGTCAGCACGATGATGTGCTGGAAATCGGAATTGACCAGATTGCTCAACGGGAAGTCCACAAGACGGAACACGCCGCCAAACGGGACCGCCGGCTTCGCCCTGTCGCGGGTGAGCGGCATCAGACGCGTGCCTTCGCCGCCGGCCAGAACGATTGAGAGCACTTTCGGGCTTCTCTTCATAGGTATCCCCTGCCTTCTACTCGTCGGTGAGTGAAACAATACCTCTATATTGTCACACAAACCCGGTTTTCGTAAGCAGGGCGGGGGCGTTGCGCGGTTTTTTATCAATCGTTTGCCGAACCGTAGCCTGCGCGACATCTCGTCATGCGAGCGGACGGAGGTGGAACGGATGGGCGTGCCGGGGTCAACGACGGCGGGTCGCCCAGAAGGTCACAGCGCTTGAGGCCGCTACGTTCAGGCTGTCCACTCCGTTGCTCATCGGGATTTTCACGGTCAAATCGGCCTGCGCTATGGTGTGGCGGCTCAGACCGTCACCCTCGGTGCCGAAAATCATCGCGAGTTTTTCGATGTGTCCTGGCGTGTCGGGCGTGTTGTTCAGTCGTTCCACCAGGTCGTCAAGGCCGATGGAGTCGTCGCTCAACGCCAGGGCGGCGGTCGTGAGCCCGCATGCGTGCAGCTCCTCCATGCCCTTCCACGGCCAGTAACGACGGTCATCGCCGCCGATACGGGTCCATGGCACCTGGAAGACGGTTCCCATGGAGACCCTTGCCGCACGGCGGTACAACGGGTCTCCGCATGATGGCGTGACGAGCACGGCGTCCACGTCCAGCGCGGCGGCGGACCTCATCAGTGCGCCGATGTTGGTGGGGTCGACGATGTTCTCCATGACGGCAACGCGGGAGGCGCCGCGACAGATGTCCTCGACCGAGGGGAGCGTCCATCGTCGCATCGTGGCCAGTGCGCCGCGGTGCAGCCGGTATCCGGTGATTTTCCTGAGCTCCTCCGGCGTGGCGATGTAGACGGGGACGTCCTTGCCCCAATGCTCGTCGACGAATGCGAATTCCTCGGACATTCCCTCAAGCCACGGCTCCTCCACAAGGAACGACACCGGTTCCACACGCGCTGCGAGAGCCCTGTCGATGACCTTGGGGGATTCGGCGATGAACATGCCCATCGACGGCTCCAGCCTGTTGCGCAGCTGCGGCTCGGTGAGATGGGTGAACGATCTGAGGCGTTCGTCGTCGATGGATTCGATGTGTTCCAGTCGCATGGGATGTCCGTTCCGTAGATGGATTGCAGTCATGAGATACAAGAAGACCCCTTGGGAACCAAGGGGTCTTGCTGGTGTCCGGAGCGGGACTTGAACCCGCACGGTTGTATAAAA
>NZ_PEBI01000003.1:0-226296 GCF_002802875.1 Bifidobacterium primatium | reverse complement strand
ATACAAGAAGACCCCTTGGGAACCAAGGGGTCTTGCTGGTGTCCGGAGCGGGACTTGAACCCGCACGGTTGTATAAAATAACCACTAGCACCTCAAGCTAGCGCGTCTACCATTCCGCCACCCGGACAGGTGCCGTGTTTGGCAACGAGATGGAACTATAGCATCACTGCGGGGTGGTCTGTCAAATCCGAGGGTTATCCGGCGTGTCGCGATGCTTTTTCGGTATCGTCGACGTCGATCGTGGTCAATCGTGAATCGATTCGGCGAGGAGCGGCCTTTTGCGGGCGTCGGGGAGGATTGCGGCCGGCCGCCTTGGAGCCTGTCCTGAAAACACACTTGGAGTAAATACAAGAAGACCCCTTGGGAACCAAGGGGTCTTGCTGGTGTCCGGAGCGGGACTTGAACCCGCACGGTTGTATAAAATAACCACTAGCACCTCAAGCTAGCGCGTCTACCATTCCGCCACCCGGACAGGTGCCGTGTTTGGCAACGAGATGGAACTATAGCATCACTGCGGGGTGGTCTGTCAAATCCGAGGGTTATCCGGCGTGTCGTGTACGTTTGAGCCATGACTTTCCCGCTATTTCTGATTGACCCCAGCAAGGACGAGACTCCGGTGAACGGCGACGAGCTGCACGACGGATGGGTGCTCACCGTGCCGGAGAACGTGGCGCGGCATGCGTTCCGGTCCATGCGATTGGATGTGGGCGACAGGCTGTGGCTCTCCGACGGCAGGGGGCTGCGCATCCTGGCCACTGTGCACGACCCGGCGAACCGGCAGGTGAGGGTGGAGGAGGTGGGCCGCGAGCCGGCCGCGGTGACCCGCCTGCAGCTCGTGCAGGCGCTGGCCAAATCCGGCCGTGACGAGCAGGCCATCGAAACCGCCACGGAGATTGGTGTCGATTCCGTGGTGCCATGGCAGGCCAATCGGTCCATAGTGCAATGGAAGGGCGCAAAGGAGGCGAAGGCCGCGAACAAGTGGCGTCAGCTGCTCGACGCCGCCACCGAGCAGTCCCGACGTGCGTGGACGCCCCTGCTGCAGCCCAAGGCGACCAGCAGGAGCATCGTGGAGATGTGCCTGCGTGCCGGCGTGCACGGCGACATGGTCATCGTCCTGCATCAGGATGCCACCGATACATGGGACTCCATCGAACGCAAGGTCTCGTCCATCGCTGACCGCTGTCTGGAGGATGGCAGGGAGCGCACCATAAGCGTGGTGGTGGGGCCCGAAGGGGGCATCAGCGAGGAGGAGGTCGCTTCGTTCGTGAAGGCCGGGGCGTCGGCGGTGGTCCTGGGAAGCAACATCATGCGCGCCTCCAGCGCCGGTCCCGTGGCGTTGGCGCTTCTCGCCCGCGTGCTGGGGCGTTTCGAGTGACTTCCGCCATCCGAGATGAACATTCGATGAATGTGATTTCGCTGAGCGCGGCGATGACGGGTTTTATCCCAAGCGCGCAATAGCATTGACGATGTGGCGGCGCCGGTAGGGCGCCAGACAAAGGAGAGTGTGAAATATGAGCCAGGACAACTGCCTGTTCTGCGGCATCATCGCCGGTGACATCCCCAGCGAGAAGGTGTATGAGGACGATGCCGTCTACGCCTTCAAGGACATCAACCCGAAGGCCAAGGTGCATGTGCTCATCGTGCCGAAGCGCCATTACCCCAACGTCGCGGTCCTTGCCAGGGAGGATGCGTCCCTGCTGGCCCACATCGTGGAGGTGGCGCAGTCCGTCGCCGACGACGCCTTCCACGGCGAATACCGACTGGTGTTCAACACGGGCAAGGACGCCGGTCAGACGGTGTTCCATGTGCATGCCCACGTGCTGACCGGCGAGGTGCTTGACGAGTAGCGGGCCGGATGCCGGCAATCCATCGACCGAACGGAAAGAACGGAAAGAGACGACAACCTAACGTGGCGACAACAACACGCACCATCACCATACCTTCGGAACTTGATCCGGTCGCGGTGCTCGGACCGGCGGACCAGGTGATCCGCGAGGTCGAGAAGGCGTTTCCCGAACTGACCATCATCGTGCGCGGCAACCGCGTGGCGATCATGTCCCGGTCCAAGCAGACCGAGGCGCAGGCCAACCAGGCCCAGGAGATCATCGACACGATCATCCAGACCGCGTATACGGCCCCCATGGACGCGGATACCGTGCGCAGGCTGCTGAGCACGTCCCATTCCCGTGGCGGCATCGAGGCGCGCGTCCGCGAACACATCGGCTCCCGCCGGGCAGCGCCCCGTTCCGCGTCGTCTCAGCCCACCGCGGTGCCGGCGCCCGTCGACCGCAAGCGCGTGCAGGTCCCCGGCGTGATCACATTCGCCCTTGGCGTGCCGGTGCGCCCGAAGACCGCCGGACAGATCCGGTACGTCAATGCAATCGAGAAGCACACCATCACGTTCGCCATCGGTCCCGCGGGCACCGGCAAGACGTATCTTGCCGTCGCCAAGGCCGTTCGGGCGTTCGAGGACGGACAGGTGCGCAAGATCATACTCACGAGGCCCGCCGTCGAGGCGGGGGAGAACCTCGGCTTCCTGCCCGGCACGCTCAGCGAGAAGGTCGATCCCTATCTTCGTCCTCTGTATGACGCGCTTTCCGACATGTTCGGCGCCGACCAGCTGCATAGATACCTGGCGGACGGAACCATCGAGGTCGCGCCGCTGGCCTATATGCGTGGCCGTACGCTGAACGATGCCTATGTGATTCTCGACGAGGCGCAGAACACCACGGAGCAGCAGATGAAGATGTTCCTTACGCGACTGGGCTTCAACACGCGCATGATCATCACCGGAGACATCACGCAGGTCGATCTGACGGTGCCGCGTTCCGGACTCGCCACGATCGAACGAGTGCTCGGCGGCATCGACGACATCGCGTTCGTACACCTCGACCCGACGGACGTGGTCCGTCACGAGCTCGTCGGACGTATCGTCGAGGCATACGGTCGCTTCGACGATGCGCGCCGCGAACGTCGGGAGCGGCACGACGACCGCCGTCAGGAGAAGCAGGAGGAGAACGCATGAGCGTGGAAGTCACGAATGAGACGCCGTGGACCATCGACCCCAAGGTCTTCTCGGACCTGGGGGTCTGGGTGCTCGACCAGATGAGGGTCAGCACCCAGTCCGACCTGACCATCATGTTCAACGACCCCGCGTCCATGGCGCGTCTGCACGAACGATGGATGAACCTCGAGGGGCCCACCGACGTCATGAGCTTCCCCATGGACGAGCTGCGCCCCGGTACCGACAAGATGCTGCCGGAGGGGGTGCTCGGCGACATCGTCATCTGCCCGTATGTGGCCCGCGAACAGGCGAGGGCCGCGGGCCACTCCACCATCCAGGAGATGCTGCTGCTGACCATCCACGGCACCCTGCACCTTCTGGGATACGACCACGCCACGGCGGCGGAGGAACGCCAGATGTTCGGACTGCAGCGTCAGCTGCTGCTGACCTTCCTGGCCCTGCGCCCCGGCGTGCTCGACGATGTCCGCTTGCCCGAAGGCGCGCCGGACCTTCTGGCGCAGTACGACGCCGAGCATCGTCCGGACGATTCCAAGACAGGCCGGTAAGCGGCACAATCCACGAAAGAGCGTGAATCAGCTATGATGACGGACCCCGTGATACCGATGATCGCCGCGTTGGCGGTGGCGTCGCTGCTGCTGGTGTGGTTCTCCCTGCTCATGGCCTCCACCGAGGGGGCCGTGTCAAGGGTCACCAGATCCAGCCTGAACAACCTCATCCTCGAGGTGCAGACGGGAACCGACAGCCAGTTCAACAAGATGAAGCAGCTGGGCCGCATCCACAGGGTTCAGAGGCTCGTCTCCGACCGGTTCGCCACGTCGGGGTCCTGTGCGTTCTTCCGCATCGTGTGCAATATCCTCGACGGCGTGCTGGTGGCGTGCATCGCCGACGCCCTCGGAGCCCCGATCTGGCTTACGCTCATATGCGGTCTGGTGTTCGCGCTCGTCGTCGGTGTGGTGTCCATACTCGTCCGTCCTCGCAGCACCGGGGCGTCGCGCCCCATCCAGATCATGCTGCGTCATTCCGGGGTAGTCTCCTTCGTCGTATGGCTCACGCCGTTCGCACGGGTCAACGGCATCAACTCCGGCAAGACCGAGCTGTCCGATGACGAGGAGCTGGAGAAGATCCACCTCGAACAGGGCCGCGCCATGATCGACAGGCTGGTGGAGACCAACGACTTCGATCCGGAGATCTCCGAGATGATGCGCAACGTGCTCACGCTGTCGGAGACCCTCACCCGCGAGATCATGGTGCCGCGCACCGACATGATCTGCATCGGCAAGGACGAGACGCTCGGCAACGTACTGAAGATGTTCTCCCGCTCCGGGTTCTCCCGCGTGCCCATCATCGGCGATTCCGTGGATGACCTCATCGGCATGGCCTATCTGAAGGACGCCGTGCGGGCGGTCGCCTTCAATCCGGCCGCAAGCGACCGTGCTGTCGTCTCGATCAGCCGTGACCCTCTGCTGGTTCCCGAATCCAAACCGGTCGACGACCTGTTCCATCAGATGCAGCGCCAGCGCCAGCATGTCGCGGTCGTCGTCGACGAATACGGCGGAATCGCCGGTCTCGTCACCATCGAGGACGCCATCGAACAGATCGTCGGCGAACTGGAGGACGAGCACGACCGTACGCAGAAGGCCGAACCCGAAGAGGTCGAGCCGGGACGATGGCGGTTCCCCGCCCGTGCATCCATCGCGGACATCGAGGAGATCTTCGAAATCGACCTTGACGAGGACGACGTCGACACGGTGTATGGCCTGCTGACCAAGACCCTGGGCAAGGTGCCGCTCGTGGGTTCGCACGCCGACACCCATGGCTTGCGTCTGACCGCGGTCGATTCCGCCGGCCGGCGCAAGAAGGTCTCGACCATCCTGGTGGAGAAGGCGTCGCCGTCCGGCATCGATGCCCCGGCCGACGAGGGCGACGCCGACTCCGAATGACGTGATTGAAATAAGGGCGCCGTTGGCTGACGGTGGCGGCATGGTGCGAACGCCCATGCCGCCACCGGGTTTGCATAGTCCTCACGGTACAGTGGTGTTCCATGCAGGAAGCTTACAAATCAGGATTCATCGCGGTCGTGGGACGGCCCAACGTCGGCAAATCAACACTGATCAACGCGTTGATCGGCTCCCACGTCGCCATCACATCATCCCGTCCGGAGACCACGCGTAAGGCCATCCGCGGCGTATTGACGACGGACCACGCCCAGATTGTGCTGGTCGACACCCCCGGCATTCATCGCCCTCGTACGCTGCTCGGCCAGCGGCTGAACGACATCGTCGACGAGTCGCTCTCCGAAGTGGACGCCATCGCCTTCCTCCTGCCGGCGGACCAGGAGATCGGTCCGGGAGACAGGCGCATCCTCAGTCGCCTGCGCGGCCAGTTCGCCAGGAAGAACGACGACGGTGTGTTCGAATGGAAGGTGCCGCTGATCGCCGTGGTCACCAAGATCGACGAACTCAACCGTTCTCAGCTGGTCGACAAGCTCATCGAGATCAACGAATTCGCGAACTTCACCGACATCGTGCCGGTCTCCGCACTGGAGCACGACAATCTCGACGAAGTACGTCACCTGTTCATCGACGCGATGCCGGAAGGCCCCCAGATGTACCCGGACGATCAGATCACCGAAGAGCCCCCGGAGGAGGCCATCGCCGAACTGGTGCGCGGCGCGTTCCTCGAGGAGCTTGATGATGAGCTGCCTCACTCCCTCGCCGTCGTCGTGGATGACATCATCCATCCGGACGAGGACGAATCCGGGAACGAGACCGACGACGGTCCAAAGCCCAAGGTGCAGGTGCTGGTGTCGGTCTACGTGGAACGTGATTCGCAGAAGCCCATCATCATCGGCCGCAAGGCCGAGCATCTGGTGCGGGTGAGGAAGAAGCTGCGCACGCCCATCAACCGCATCGTGGGCGGCAAGGCGAAGCTCGACATGCATGTGAAGGTCGCCAAGGAATGGCAGTCCGACCCCAAGAAGCTGGAAAGGCTGGGCTTCTGAGCCGCGCATATCCGGCGTCGAAAGAAAGGAGCCGATCATGAGCAAGCGCAACGGAACGCACGAGGGAACGGTGAACGTGGCCATACTCGGCTGCGGCCGGATCGCCCGTCACATGGCCCGGACGCTGCGGTCCATGGCGCGTGACGAACGCTATCGCGGGCTGGTCCGTCCGTATGCCGTGGCCACCCGCGCCGACGAACGCCGTGCCGTGGAGTTCGCCGGCGAGTATGGGTTCGACAAGGCATACGGGGCCTATGAGACGATGCTCGCCGACCCGGAGGTCGACCTGGTGTACATCGCCACGCCGCATGCGCTGCACGCCCAGCATGCCATCGCATGCATGCTCGCCGGAAAGAACGTGCTGGTGGAGAAGTCGTTCACGGCGAACACAGGTCAGGCGAAAAAGGTGCTGGATGTCGCCCGGCAGACGAAGCTGCTGTGCACGGAGGCGATCTGGACACGATACATGCCGAGCCGCGCCATCATCCTTGATGCCATTCGCTCCGGCGTCATCGGAGAGCCACGGCAGGTATACGCCAATCTGTCGTATCCCGTCTCAGGCAAGGCGCGTATGACGGATCCGGCCATGGCGGGTGGCGCGTTGCTCGACGTCGGCGTCTACCCGATCAACTTCGTCGCCATGGCGTTTCCCGACGCCGAACCGACGCGCGTCACCAGCAGCTGCGTCTTCACCGACAGGGGAGTGGACGAACAGTTCTGCGCCACCTTCTGGCTGGACAACGGCGTGATGGCGGTCGTCGACGCCTCCATGACGGCGGTCGGCAGCAGGCAGGGCATCGTCCAGGGCGACAAAGGCTACCTCATCGTGGAGAACATCAACAATCCGGAGGCGGTCAAGGTGTTCGATCCCGATCACCGGCTCGTCGACACGATTCCGGTCCCGGAGCAGATCACCGGATACGAATACCAGGTGGTCAGCGCCGCCAAGGCCATTCTTGAGGGCGAACGGGAATGCCGTGAGATGCCGCATGAGGAGACGCTGCGCATCATGGGAGTCATGGACGGCCTGCGTGCCCAGTGGGGCGAGGTCTATCCCTTCGAGCGCTGAACCAGCCGGGTGCGGCTGCGACCTCGGTAAGGTCCAAATAGAGGTCTGAATATACGGATAGGACCCCATCCTGAAAAAGGATGGGGTCCTATCCGATCAGCATCAGAGTCGGTCGTCGTGGCCTTTCACGCCTTCTTGCGAGGCCTGTACATCTGCGTGTTGAGCAGGGTGGCATACCGGGCGATGACCTTCGGACGGATGACCTTCATCGAGGCGGTCATGAGACCGTTCTCCTGAGTGAACTCCTCGGGAAGCACAATGAACTTTCGCACCGACTCGGCACGGGAGACGTCTTCGTTCGCCAGATCGACGAATTTCTGAATCTCCGCACGCACCGCCGCGTTGCCGGCGGCGTCCTCCATTGACATCTCGCGATCGAGCCCCTTGGACTCCAGCCACGGGCGCAGCGCTTCCTCGTCCAAGGTGATGAGCGCGGAGATGAACGGACGCTTGTCACCGAGCACCAGCGCCTGCGACACAATCTCGCAGCGCTGGATGACCTCCTCGATCGGACCGGGGGAAACGTTCTTGCCGCCGGCCGTGATGATGAGGTCCTTCTTGCGGCCGGTGATGTACAGGAATCCCTCGCCGTCGAGACGACCCAGGTCGCCGGTGACGAACCAGCCATCCTCGGTGAACGACGCCTTCGTGGCCTCATCGTTCTTGTGATAGCGGGGGAACACCGAGGCTCCCCTGATCTGAATCTCGCCGTCCTCGGCGATACGCAGCGTGAACCCGGGGAACGGGATGCCGACGGAACCCTGACGGAACGGCACGCCCAGCGGATTGAACGCGCATGGCGCGGTGGTCTCGGTGGCTCCATAGCCCTCGTACACCGGAACCTTGGCGCCGCGGAAGAACGCAAGCAGTTCGGGGTCGAGCGGAGCGCCGCCGGAGACGATCCACTGGGCGCGTCCACCCAGCACATCGCGCAGCGACTTGTACACGATGGGGTCGAAGGATGCGCGGCGGGCGCTGGTGAGCGCTCCCGCCCTGCCCTTTTCGGCCACCTCCTTCATGTAGTCCTGGGCGGCGGTGACGGCGGCGGCGAACACCAGGCCCTTGGCGCCGTGGCCGGCCTTCTGCGAGGCGGCGTTGTACACCTTCTCCAACACTCGGGGAACCACGATCATCACCGACGGCCTGGCGACCTGCAGGTCGGAGATCAGCGTCCTGATGCCCTGCGCGATGTAGACGTGCAGGGAGCTTGCCACCACGATGTAGTTGATGGCGCGGGCGAAGGAATGCGCCTGCGGCAGGAACAGCAGGATGGTGTTCTTCTCGTCATGCAGCAGGTCGGGCATGTAGTCACGCAGGTTGAACGCGTCGGCGCAGTAATGCTCATGCGTCATCTCCACGCCCTTCGGCGCGGCGGTGGAGCCGGACGTGTACACGATGGAGCACAGGTCGGTCTTCTTCACCGAATCGATGCGCTCGTCGAGCACGGCGTCGGAGACGGACGCGCCATAGGCCTGGATCTCGTCGAGACCACCGGTCTCGAGGCATACGATGTGCTCGACGGTGGGGCACTGGGGCAGCACGTTCTCGGCCTCCGCCTTCATGTCGGTGGTCTCGACGATCAGCAGGCGGGCGTCGGAGTTATTGGCGATGTTGCGGATCTGCTCGCCGGAATCGGTGTCGTAGATGGTGGCGAGGACGCCTCCGCAGGCCATGATCGCCGCATCCACGATGTTCCATTCGTAGCTGGTGCGGCACATGAACGCCACGGCATCGCCCTTCTTCAGGCCGTAATGCAGCAGACCCTTCGCGGTGATGCGGATGTCGGCGAGCGTCTCATCGGCGGTCTTCGTCACCCACTGGCCGTCCCTCTTGAACGTGTACAGCGGCTTGTCGCCCATGCGTTCGGCACGGTCGGCGTAGATATCATAGATGCTGGTCCCCTCGTCGAGCGGGGGGTTGCCGTCGGTGCGGGCCGCAAGCAGGCCGTTGTCCATGTACGTCGTGGTGGGATAGTCCGGCCCCCAGTAATCCACATGGGGAAGGTCGTCGGGGGAGATGGGCTCCCCGGCGGTCGGATTGTCGGGAAGACCGTCGTCGTTCAGATCGTCGCTGCCGGGGTAGTCCAGATAGTTTCGTCCGAGATTGGCGGCACGGTGCGCCGCGGTGGCCACTGCGTTTTTTGCGGAACCGATAAGACCCACGAGTTCTCCTTCATTCAATAGTCCTAACGCACTCTAGTAGGAGGGCCTCCCGTTACGCTACCGTAGGGACGCGCGTCGACCCGGCCCATACACCGCATATATCGGATGATGGGCAATTGTTGCCATTTGTTGACTTTGATATAGACTTGACGGGGCGTCGCGAATTGATGCGCCGCCATTACGGAAAGACACGAGGGAGGACCAGGTGGCGGAAGATACGCAATCGACCATCACTTATGGAATTTTCAATGAGGCCGGCGGGCATGAGTCTCGCGTGGCGCTCACCCCGGACATCGTCAAACGACTCAAGCGTTCCGCCATCGATTGCGTCATCGAACGCAACGCAGGGCATGCCGCAGGATTCAGCGACGACGACTATATCAAGGCAGGAGCCAAGGTCGTTACCAAGGATGAGGTCATTGCACAGTCGCAGGCCTTCGGATTCGTAGAACGTCCGGACGACGATCTCGTCGCCCGCCTGCCCAAGGGCTCCTGGGTCATCGGCATGCTCGGGTCGTTCACCGACCAGGAGTATGTGGACTGTCTCGACAAGGCCGGACTCGTCGGCGTGGGCATCGAGAAGCTGCCCCGCCAGCTCAGCTCCGCGCAGTCCATGGACGAGATGACCAGCCAGAACTCCGTCATGGGATACAAGGCCGTGCTCAAGGCCGCAGACGCCTATGGCTCGTTCTTCCCCATGATGACCACCGCCGCCGGCACCATCCGCCCGGCCAAGGTGCTCATCCTGGGCGCGGGCATCGCCGGACTTCAGGCCATCGGCACCGCGCGTCGACTCGGAGCCGTCGTCACCGCATACGACGTGCGACCCGCCGCCAAGGGCGAGGTGGAGTCCCTGGGCGCCAAGTTCCTCGAACTCGGCCTCGACTTCTCGAAGGGTCAGGGCGAGGGCGGCTACGCCCGTCAGCTCACCGCCGAGGAGCAGGCCGCACAGCAGGCCGCCGTCGACAAGAAGGCCGCGGAGTTCGACGTCGTCATCACCACCGCGAAGGTTCCCGGACGCAAGCCCCCGATGCTGCTCACCCAGGCGGGCGTCGACGGTCTGCACCGCGGCGCCGTGATCGTCGACTGCGCCGCCAGCGACCTTGGCGGCAACGTGGCCGGCTCCAAGCCCAACCAGACCATCGTCACCGACAACGGCGTCCAGCTCATCGGCGCCCCCGACCTCGCCAGCGGCGTCGCCACCACGGCATCCAACCTGCTTGCCCGCAACGTCGCCGACGTGCTCGCCCACTTCGTGAACGACGGCAGGCTCGTCATGGACCTCACCGAGGAACTCGACAACGCGCTCATCGTCGCCGGCCGCGTCGAAGCGCCGGAACCGGTCACAGAAGAAGAGGAGAAGTGATCATGCCCGATCTCGTAGTCTCGATCACCCTGTTCGTCCTCGCCCTGCTCATCGGCATCGAGGTCATCGGCAAGGTGCCGGCGACCCTCCACACGCCGCTGATGTCGGGTGCCAACTCCATCCACGGCATCGTCATCGTCGGCGTCGTCATCGTCGCCGCCGAGGCGCAGACCCCGCTCGCCTACGTGTTCATCTTCCTCGCCGCCGTGCTGGGAACCATGAATGTCGTCGGCGGCTATGTGGTCACCGACCGCATGCTGGAGATGTTCAAGAGCTCGAAGCCCTCCAAGAAGGACCAGAAGGAAGGCGATAAGTAATGACCGCAGCACCCATCGATATCGTCGCTTGGTTCGTGTACCTGCTGGCCGCCGTCATGTTCGTCATGGGCCTGCACTTCATGAACTCGCCTAAGACCGCCCGCAAGGGCAACCAGATCTCGGCCACCGGCATGGTGTTCGCCGTGGTCATGGCGTTCGTGCACCTCTTCGTCAAGGGCTTCATCTCCACCACCGCGGTCATCGTGCTCGTCGTCGGCATCCTCATCGGCGCCGTCGCCGGCGTCGTCTCCGCCAAGAAGGTCAAGATGACCGACATGCCGCAGCTCGTCTCCGTGTTCAACACCGTCGGTGGCGGCGCGGCCGCGCTCGTCGCGCTCAACGACATCCTCACCAACGAGGAGCTGCCCACCCTCGTCGTGCTCATCACCGCCGGACTCGGCATCATGATCGGCTCCGTCACCTTCACCGGCTCGCTCATCGCAGCCGGCAAGCTCCAGGGCGTCAGGTTCGTCAAGAACCTCAGGCTCCCCGGCAAGAGCTTCTGGAACGTGCTGTTCATCGTGCTCACCATCGCCGCGTTCGTCATGCTGTGCATCCAGCCCGAGCAGCGACTCCTGTGGTCCATCCTGACCACCGTGTTCGCCCTGTGCTACGGCCTCGTGTTCGTCATCCCGATCGGCGGCGCCGACATGCCGGTCGTCATCTCCGTGCTCAACGCCTGCACCGGCACCGCCGTGGCCATGTCCGGCCTCGCCATCGACAACGTGGCGCTCATCGTCGCCGGCGCCCTCGTCGGCGCGGCCGGCGTCACCCTCTCCATCCTCATGGCCCAGGCCATGAACCGGCCCCTGCTTTCCGTCCTCGCCGGCGGTTTCGGCGGCGACAACGCCGCCGGTGGCGACGACGGCGTGACCGGCACCATGAAGGAGACCTCCGCCGACGACGTCGCCGTCCAGCTCGTCTACGCGCAGAAGGTCATCTTCGTCCCCGGATTCGGCCTCGCCATGGCCCAGGCCCAGCGCGAGCTCGCCGACCTCGGCGAACTGCTCAAGAGCCGCGGCGTCGAGGTCGCCTACGCCATCCACCCCGTCGCAGGTCGCATGCCCGGACACATGAACGTGCTCCTTGCCGAAGCCAACGTGCCCTACGAGGAGCTCGTCGACCTCGATGACATCAACCCGCAGTTCCCCACCGCCACCATCTCCCTGGTGGTCGGAGCCAACGACGTGACCAACCCCGCGGCCCGTCGGCCCGGCACCCCGGTCTCCGGCATGCCGATCCTCGACGTCGACAAGTCCGAAAACGTCGTTGTCATCAAGCGCGGCCGCGGCAAGGGCTACGCCGGCATCGAAAACGAGCTGTACTTCAACGACAACACGCAGATGCTGTTCGGCGATGCGAAGAAGGAGCTGCAGGCCATCATCGCCTCCGTCAAGGAATTGATTGCGTGACGGAGTGTCATCCACGTTGTGGGAGATTCGACGTGCCTTTGTGCGCCTTCATCTCCCACGCCTTGATGGCACACGCGTCACACAATCAATTGCTCATCGCATAACGGAGCATTCTCAGCGTTGCGGAGCACTCGACGTACCTTTGTACGTCTTCGCGATCCGTGCCTTGAAACCACACACGTTATGTGATTCTCTCGAGAAGCGCCGTGGAATCCGGATTTGGATTCCACGGCGCTTCTCGTATCGGAAGTGTGTGGCTTTCATACAGAACATGGAACATCGGCGTTCCCCGGTTTACATACCGGAAACATGACGATACGCTTACATGCCTGTGAGGAAGATAGCGTATCGTATGTTGGAGAAGACCCCGGCGGTCGTCATCGTGGCCGTCGAGGGAATACTGATGTATCTCGCCACCGGCGCGGCCAAAAGCGTATTCACCCAGATCAACCCGCTGTGCGCAGCCTGGTACCGGTTCGGCTTCCTGGCCATCATGATGCTCGCATGGCGTCGTCCGTGGCGCAGGGACGTGCGGCATACGCTTCCCCATACCCGACGGGATTGGCTTATCACCGCGGGATGCGGGCTTGCCATCGTGGCCATGAACACCATGTTCTATCTGGCGATCAGCGAAATGAACATGGGCATGGCTGTCGCCATAGAATTCATCGGTCCGCTCGGTGTGGCCGTCATCAGCGGACGCAACTGGCGTGAACGCATAGGCGTCGCCATCGCCGCGACGGGCGTCGTCCTGCTCGCCGGCGTGTCCATTGCCTCACCCGACGGCGGGCACTTCCTGATCGGTCTCGCGGCCATCCTCATCGGCGGCACGATGTGGGGAATCTACATCGTCATGGGACGCAAGGTGGCGCATGCTGGCAGCCCGCTCAACCGGCTCTCCGTGGCCATGTGCATAGGATTCGCCGCCCAGTCGCTGTTCCTCGCCGTTCCTGCGGTGCGCGGCCTGTTCCTGCCGCCCGTCTCCGCCACCTGGCTGGTCGACGAGGGTTCGTGGGGCATCGTCCACCTTTTGCTGCTCATGCTCGTGGTGTCGGTGCTGAGCTCCTTCTTCCCATACGTCATCGACCAGGTGGTCATGCGCAAGACCACGTCCGGCACCTTCTCGGTCATGCAGTCCATGTATCCGGCCGTGGCGGTGGGCGTGGGCCTCATGTTCGGCGAGGTTCCCGGCGTGGGGGAGCTCATCGGGGTCGGCTGCGTCATGCTCGCCGTCATCGTCACGTTCTCCGGGGACGAGCATGCGTCCAATCGCAGCCGCGCCGACCTGAAGACATCGATGGACACGGCCGCGTGACAAAACGAGCCGTTCATGCTATGCTTAGCGACTGTTGTCTTGGCGAGGGAAGGCGATGGATTCGCGCTTCCGTAATCGACTCGACGTATGGTTCTCCGTTCACGGTGTTCTCTGCGGCGCGTCGATGCGCCGAAACGAAAAGACGAATTACCGAATTGTTGTGATCTAAGGAGAACATCATGGCAGATATCACCCTCGAAGGCGCTGTCCGCACCGAGTTCGGCAAGGGCGCTGCCCGCCGCATGCGCGTCGCCAAGCTGGTTCCGGCCACCGTGTACGCCGGCGGCGAAGAGCCTACCTTCCTGCAGCTCCCCATGAAGGAGACCACCAACGCCCTGCGTCGTACGAACGCCCTGTTCGAGCTGAAGTTCGGCGAGGACTCCAAGCTCGCCGTCGTCAAGGACGTGCAGCGCAACCCCGTCAAGCAGCAGATCGAGCACGTCGACTTCTATGAGGTGCGCGCCGGCGAGAAGATCGAGGTCGAGGTCCCGGTCTTCGTCGAAGGCACCCCGAAGGGCGCCGCCGTGGCGTTCGTCGACATCCAGGAGCTCAAGGTCAAGGCCGATGTCGCCAACCTGCCCGAGCGCATCACCGTGAGCGTCGAGGGCCTCGTGGACGGCACCAAGGTGCTGGCCAAGGACGTCGTCCTGCCGGAAGGCGTGGAGCTCATCCACGACGATCCGGAAGAGTCCGTCGTCACCGTCGAGGTTCCTGAGGACGCCTCCGAGGTCGCCGCTCCGGCCGCCGACGCCACCGCCGACGCTGCCGCCGCTCCGGCCGCCGACGCCGAGTGACCTCGTCGATAGGACACTGAACCAGCGGCCCGCAGGGTCGCATAGGCAAAGAGCCCACCTCGGTGTGGGCTCTTTGCGTTGGCGCGGAAGACGGTCATGCCTTCATACGACCGTTTTCATAATGTGAACTTTCTCAGTGACGGATAATCCTCATGTGAGAGAGTGTTACTCAGTTCGGTGCCAGAAGCACCGATGGCATACCCGCAGCCGGACGGGTTCTCGCCCGGCAATGGAATAAAAGAAGCTAAGAATGACAGAAAATACTCATCACGATCCGACGGCGCTGTCCAAGCTGGCCGACGCCTTCACCGTCCTGCCCAACGAAAACCCGGCCTCCGACGCCAAGCGCCAGGAGCTTATCGACAAGCCGGCGTTCGGACAGGTCTTCTCCGACAACATGACCCACATGACGTGGACCAAGGGCGAAGGCTGGTCGGATCGTCGCGTCGAGCCGTACGCCCCGCTCAAGATGGACCCGGGTGCTTCCGTGCTGCACTACGCGCAGGAGTGCTTCGAGGGCCTCAAGGCCTATCATCATGCCGACGGTTCCGTCTGGCTGTTCCGTCCGGATGCCAACGCCGAGCGTTTCCAGAACTCTGCCAAGCGCCTGTACCTGCCGGAGCTGTCCATCGACGACTTCCTCGGTTCCGTTGCGGCCCTGGTCAAGCGTGACGCCGCCTGGGTGCCCACCCGCCGCGAATACACGCTGTACATGCGTCCGTTCATGTTCGCCTCCGAGCCGTTCCTCGGCGTGCGCGCCCCGCAGGAAGTGGACTACTGCGTGATCGCATCCCCGTCCGGCCCGTACTTCCCGGGCGGTGTCAAGCCCGTGAGCATCTGGGTGGAGGACAAGTGGTTCCGCACCGGCCCCGGCGGCACCGGCTTCGCCAAGTGCGGCGGCAACTACGCCGCGTCCCTGCTCGGTGAGTACACCGGCATCGAGAACGGCTGCGAGCAGGTGTGCTTCGTGGACGCCGCCACCAAGACCTACCTCGAGGAGCTCGGCGGCATGAACATGATGGTCGTGCACAAGGACGGCCACGTGGAGACCCCGTCCCTGACCGGCAACATCCTGCCCGGCGTCACCCGGCGTTCGCTCATCCAGCTCCTGCAGGACAACGGCCACGACGTGGTCGAGACCATGATCGCTCTCGAGCAGCTGCTCGAGGACATCAAGTCCGGCGAGGTCACCGAGGTGTTCGCCTGCGGCACCGCCGCCATCATCACCCCGATCGGCCGCTTCAAGTCCGAGAAGTTCGACGTCACCGTCGCCGAAGGCGGCGTCGGCGAACTGACCCAGTCGCTGCGCGACCAGCTGCTCGGCATCCAGCTCGGCGAGATCGAGGATCCGCACAACTGGATGTGGAAGGTCTGCTGAACCGGAATCGATTCCGTGGCATGAACGAATCGTGTGGAGCCTGTATCATCAGGCCCACACGATTTTTCTTTTTCCGAAAACGAGATACGACGGGAGCGGCTACGATGGCCAGGTCTATCATCATCGACACGGACTGCGGATCGGACGACGCCATGGCCATCGCCATGGCGCTCAACGACCCCGTATACGACATACTGATGTTCACCACGGTGGCGGGCAACGTGCCGCTCGAACAGGCGGTGAGCAACACGCTGACCACCATCGAACGATCCGGTACCTACGAACCGCCCGTATACCGGGGCAGTGCGTCCATGCTGTTCAATCCGCTCATTTATGCCTACGAGACCCACGGCGACGACGGCATGGGCGACCTGGGGTATGCGCCACAAAGGCTGCGCCCAGCCGAAGGCAACGCCGTGCTGCACATGCTCGAGGCCCTGCGCGACCACGAGGCGCACACCATCGACATCATCGCATTGGGGCCTTTGACCAATATCGCCATCGCCCTGAAGCTCGACCCCGCGACGATGCGACGGGTCGGACGCATCGTCGCCATGGCCGGGGCTGGGCTCGGCGCCGGCAATGTGACGCCGGTGGCCGAATTCAACGTGTGGCAGGATGCCGAGGCCGCGCGCATCGTGGCGGAATCGGGCCTGCCGGATGTCATGTTCGTCGGATGGGACGCCTCGCTCGGCGACAGCATGCTGAGCGAGAAGGAGATGCGTTGCATCAGGGAAAGCGGCGACCTCGGGCGGTTCGTCATCGACGCCAACCACGTGCTGGCGGAACTGAACCGTGAGCGCTTCGGCGTTCCCTGCCTCGACATGGCCGACCCCGCGGCCATGGCCGCGGCCCTGCATCCCGAATGTGTCGCCGAATGCGACGCCTATTACTGCCAGGTCGATACGACGCCGGGTCCGGGCTATGGTTCCGTGATCGTCGACCGCAACCGGTTCTCCGGCAGGAACCCCAACATCCGCATTTGCAGTGCACTCGACCCCATTGCATACAAAGGCTATATCTATCGCACGCTCGGTGTCGTCGGTCGGGGGTGTGACCGCGCGAACATGAACGAATGATGAACCTTCCTTCTCCTTCGGCGTGTTCGGCATTCAAAGTGCTAATGTCTTACCGGTTTTTCGTGCGGACATGCCGGCGGGCATGAAGACGGGGGAGGGGCCGATGGATCAGGTGGCGCTCGAGAGCAATGCCGTGTTCCTGGGCATAGAGTATCTGGCGACGTTCATCTGCGGGCTGTCGGGGGGGCTGTCGGCCATTCATAAGAAATACGACCTCTTTTCCATCCTTGTCATCGCATGGGTCACGGCCCTCGGCGGCGGCATCACCCGTGATGTGCTGCTGGGAGCCCTGCCGCCGGTGGGCATCACCGACAGGGGATTCGTGCTTACGGCCCTGGCCTCGGGATTCATCGTGGCCGTCGTCCATCCCGAGATCGAGCATCTGAAATGGTCCATGATCATCACCGATGCCCTGGCCCTGGGATTGTTCGCCGTCAACGGAACCGCGAAGGCCTTGGCATATCATTCCTCCGGCATGACGGCCGCGTTCCTCGGCATGTTCACCGCCCTGGCGGGCGGCACCATCCGTGACATACTCCTCAATGAGGTGCCCTCCATCCTGCGCGACAAGCATCTGTATGCGGTGCCGTCCTTCATCGGATGCCTGCTTACGGTGTTCGCCGCCCGTGCCACCGATCACTGGCATCTGGGGCTTAACGGCGAGATGGTGCTGGATGTCTGCATCGTCATCGTCGTATTTGCGCTGCGCATGCTGTCGGTGGCGTTCAACATCACCTTCCCCGGGGCCTTGGAGCGTCATCGCACGCATCTGCCTACACAGGGGAGGTACCTCAGGCGTCCGGTCATCCACCCCGAATCCACGGAGACGAAGGATGGTCCCGGTTCGGCGGAGTAGCCGGTCTGGGCCTCCGGTTCCGTCGTCAATCGGTTTTCAGTAATAAAAAATCCCGCAGATATCATGAATACTGCGGGATTTTCGTTGAAACGCGGTTCGCCGTCAGAGGGCGTTGATGGCGTTGGCCAGACCGGACTTGCGGTTGGCGGCCTGGTTCTTGTGGATCACGCCACGGCCGGCGGCCTTGTCGAGCTTCTGGGAGGCGACCTTGTAGGCGGCCTGGGCGGCTTCCTTATCGCCGGCGGCGATGGCCTCGCGAACCTTGCGGATCACGGTCTTCAGCTCGCTCTTGTAGGCGACGTTGCGGATGTGCGCCTTCTCGTTGGTCAGGACGCGCTTCTTCTGCGACTTGATGTTTGCCACTATGTACTCCAAACGACGTTTGCTAAACGGACATACAAACGGATATGATACCACGAATTTCACGGGAGCACTACCGCTCGGTGAATTTCCGGTATCAGGGGGACACTCGCCGAGCGGTTCCGTCCGTCGCGGCGAAGCGCCGGCTAGACTTGGAAGACGACGGACGGCGGGCATCGACGCCTCAACGCCCGTCGTGTTCCATCGGATACCTTATGGGAAAGGGAAGGCCATGACAACCACGAATGATACGGTTTCCGACATCGAGCTCGCTGGTGGGGTGAGCATCCCCCAGGTCGGCTTCGGTGTGTTCCAGATCCCTGGCAAGGATACGCAGCGGGCCGTGGAGGAGGCCCTGGAAATCGGATACCGGCATTTCGACACGGCGGCCGCCTACTACAACGAGGAGGGCGTGGGCGCCGCGCTCAAGGCCACCGGCATGGCGGGCAAGGTGTTCGTCACCACCAAGCTGCGCAACTGCGACCAGGGCTACGACGCGACGAAGGTCGCCTTCGAGGAGTCCCGCCGCAAGCTCGGGGTCGACGTGCTCGATCTGTATCTGATCCACTGGCCGTTCGCGCTGATCGACCGCTACGTGGAGACGTGGAGGGCGATTCTCGAAATCAAGGAGCAGGGCGTGCTGCGTGCGGCCGGCGTATCGAATTTCCTGCCGGAGCATCTGCAGAGGCTCATCGACGAGACCGGCGAGGCCCCCGCCATCAACCAGATCGAGGTGCATCCGCGCTTCTCCCAGCCCGATGTTCGGGCCTATTGCGCAAGCCACGGCATCGCCGTGGAGGCGTACTCGCCTCTGGGGCACGGCGGCGACATGAACGCCCCCGAGGTGCTGCGTGCGGCCGAGGCGCACGGCGTCACGCCGGCGCAGGTGGTGCTGCACTGGCACGTGCAGTCCGGGCGTGTGGTCATTCCCAAGTCCTCGCATCCCGATCGCATGCGTCAGAACCTCGACATCTTCGGATTCTCGCTCACCGACGAGGAGATGGCGTCCATCGACGCACTGCACACGCCGCAGGGGCGCATCTCCGGCGACCCCGCCACGAACGTCAACTCCCAGTCGTGGGCCGACCAGTTCTCCCGTGGCAACGTCTCCTGACCGCGCTTCGGACGGTCCGGATGGGGCGCGTCTTCGCGTTGCCGAGAGCTGACGGTAGACTAGTGGCTTTGGTATGGAACTTTGAGTCGCTGTCGTGATACAGCCGAAGGACGAACAAGGAGACGCGCTTGGCGAAAGAGCTGCACAACAAGCCCGGGTATACCGACCAGTCGGTGATCAGGAATTTCTGCATCATCGCGCACATCGACCACGGCAAGTCGACGGTCGCCGACCGTATCCTGCAGCTGAGTGGCATCGTGCCCGAGCGTGAGATGAGGGACCGCTTCCTCGACCGCATGGACATCGAGCAGGAGCGTGGCATCACCATCAAGTCGCAGGCCGTCCGCGTGCCGTGGACATTCGACGGCACCGAATACACGCTCGGCATGATCGACACCCCGGGGCACGTCGATTTCACCTACGAGGTTTCCCGCGCGCTGGCGGCGTGCGAGGGCGCCGTGCTACTGGTCGACGCCACCCAGGGCATCGAGGCGCAGACGCTGTCGAACCTGTACATGGCCATCGACCACGACCTGGCCATCATCCCCGTGCTCAACAAGATCGACCTGCCCAGTGCCGAGCCGGAGAAGCACGCCGAGGAGATCGCCGGTCTCATCGGATGCGACCCCTCCGATGTGCTGCGCGTGTCCGGCAAGACCGGCGAGGGCGTCGCCGACCTGCTCGACCAGATAGTGATGGAGGTACCGGCTCCCGACGGGGATCCCGAGGCTCCGGCCCGTGCGCTGATCTTCGATTCCGTGTACGACTCCTATCGCGGCATCGTCACCTACATCCGCATGGAGGACGGCGAGCTGCATTCGCGTGAGAAGGTGCACATGATGGGCATCGGCATGACGCACGAGCCCATCGAGATCGGCGTGATCAGCCCCGACATGACGCCGACGAAGGCGCTGGGTGCCGGCGAGGTCGGCTACATCATCACCGGAGCGAAGGATGTCAGCCAGTCCAAGGTGGGCGACACGCTGACCTCCGCGGTCCGGCCCGCGTCCGAGCCGCTGCCGGGATACAGGGACCCGAAGCCGATGGTCTACTCGGGCCTGTTCCCCGTGGACAACGCCCAGTTCCCCGAACTGCGCGAGGCTCTCGACAAGCTCAAGCTCAACGACGCCGCGCTCATCTACACGCCCGAGACGTCCGTGGCCCTCGGCTTCGGCTTCCGCTGCGGATTCCTCGGCCTACTGCACATGGAGATCGTCTCGGAGCGTCTGAGCCGTGAATTCGGACTCGACCTCATCCAGACCGCCCCCAACGTCACCTATGAGGTGACCAGCGAGGACGGCAAGGTGCACCACGTGACCAATCCGAGCGAATTCCCCGAAGGCAAGGTGAAGAAGATCGTCGAACCGATGGTCGCCGCCGACATCATCCTTCCCAAGGAGTTCATCGGCGCGGTGATGGACCTGTGCCAGGAGCACCGCGGGCAGATGGGCACCATGGAGTACATCTCCACGGAACGCGTGGAGATGCATTACCGCATGCCGCTCGCCGAGATCGTGTTCGACTTCTTCGACCAGCTCAAGAGCCGCACCAAGGGATATGCGTCGCTCGACTACCACGAGGACGGCGAGCAGAGCGCCGACCTCGTGAAGGTCGACATTCTCATCCAGGGCGACAAGGTCGACGCGTTCAGCGCCATCGTCCATCGCGACAAGGCATACAGCTACGGCGTCATGATGACGAAGAAGCTGCGCGAGCTCATTCCCCGCCAGCAGTTCGAGATTCCGATCCAGGCGGCCATCGGCTCTCGTATCATCGCGCGCGAGACCATCCGCGCCCTGCGCAAGGACGTGCTCGCCAAGTGCTATGGCGGCGACATCACCCGTAAGCGCAAGCTGCTTGAAAAGCAGAAGGCCGGCAAGAAGCGCATGAAGATGCTCGGCCATGTGGAGGTGCCGCAGGAGGCGTTCATCGCGGCGCTGTCCACCGACGAGCCCACCGACCGCGACACCAAGGACAAGATTCGCGCGGCCCAGAAGAAGGAAGGCTGAGTCGTCCGGTCGGCTCCTCGGACAAGTGGAGCCGACCGGCGGGCGAGGGGAGCGTTTTTCCGAAAAGATGGAATACGAAGTCTACATCCACGTGCCGTTCTGCCTTCGACGCTGCGGCTACTGCGATTTCAACACGTATACGGCCAGCGACCTCGGCGGGGGCGCCTCCCGGGGCAACTACGCCGACATGGTCATCCGCGAAATGAGAACCGTCAGGCGATGGCAGATCGATCACGGCATCGACGAGCCCGCCGTGTCCACGGTCTTCCTCGGCGGCGGCACCCCCACCGTCCTGCCCGCAGCCGACCTGGTGCGCATGGTCGACGCGGTACGTGATACATGGGGCCTGGAACCGGACGCCGAGATCACGACCGAAGCCAATCCCGACACCGTGGACGCCGACTATATTCACGAACTCGCCGACGGCGGGTTCACCAGGATCTCCTTCGGCATGCAATCCGCCGTGCCGCATGTACTGCGCACCCTTGACCGGACCCACACCCCGGAAAACGTGACCGCCGGGGTGCGGGCCGCCGAACGCTGCGGCCTGCGCAGCAGCGTCGACCTCATCTACGGCGCGCCGGGGGAGAGCCTCGACGACTGGCGCACGTCGGTGCATGCCGCCATCGACCTTGGCGTGGACCATGTCTCGGCATACGCCCTGACCGTCGAACCGACCACGAAGATGGGACGGCGCATCGCGGCCGGCACCCTTCCCAGACCGGATGACGATGACGAGGCCGCCAAATACGAGATCGCCGACGACCTGTTCTCCGCGGCGGGACTGCAATGGTACGAGATATCCAATTGGGCCCGACCCGGCCGGGAAAGCCGGCATAATCTCGGATACTGGCGCAACGTCGACTGGGCCGGAATGGGCCCCGGTGCGCATTCCCACTACGCCCTGCCCCTGGACGGGGCGGCCGGCGGGCGCGGGGAGGACGCCTGCGGCATCCGTTCATGGGACATCGCGCATCCGAGGATGTGGGGCCGGAAAGTGACCATGGACGAGGTCCCGTGGCAGGGGGAGGAGACCATCGCGCGCGACGAGAACGCGGAGGAGACCATCATGCTCGGCCTGCGGCTGCGGGAGGGGCTCGGTCTCGACCACTTGTCGGCCGTCCTCGGCCGCGAACTGACGTCGGACATGTTCCGTCCCGTTCTCGACGCGGGGCTCGCCGTCCTTGAGAACGGCCGCATCGTTCCCACCCGTCGGGGGCGGCTGCTCAACGATTCGCTGATCGCCGACTGCTTCGAGATCTGCGGCCTGTAATTTTCGGGAGGTCCGGGCGTGTCGGCGTCGGAGCGCCGCATCGTATTCCGAATGGCGACTCGTTTCGGCGGAGTCGCCGTTCGATGTGGTCCGAGGGTGGAAAGGCCTCGGCGTAAAGCACTTCGGTTGGTGGCGGCGATGACCGCCATCGAAAAATGTCTCATTATGTGGAATGCATGTGAGCCTTAGAAAAGAAAAGTCTTTAAAACTTTTGGCAATTGTGATATATGCCCCTGGTTGCATCTAAGATACATTTTGGCTGTATTCTGTCAAGGCAAATAAAACGCAGGTGAAGACCTGCCCTAGACCAGAGGTGATTTCGGTGACATTACACGCTCCGCTTGATCTGACGATACATACTCCCGAAGGGATGTATGACCCTACCTCGGAGCATGACGCCTGCGGCGTTGGTATGGTCACCACCCTCAACAGGATTCCCGAGCGCAAGATCGTCGACGACGCGATCGAGGTGCTCATCAACCTCGACCACCGCGGCGCCGTGGGCGCCGAGGAGAACACGGGCGACGGCGCGGGCATCCTGATGTCCATGCCCGACGAGTTCATGCGCAACACCGTTGGCGCCGAGCTGCCCGAGGAGGGCCACTATGTGGCCGGCATCGCGTTCCTTGACCGCGACATCGCCGCCGGTGCCCAGCAGGAGCAGGCCATCGCCAAGATCGTGGAGGAGGAAGGGCTCACCGTTCTGGCCTGGCGTGTGGTGCCCACCAACCCGAACGGTCTCGGTCTGCAGGCCCTGGCCTCCATGCCGGCCTTCAAGACGCTGGTCTTCGCCGACGCGGACGATGCGAAGCTCGGCGGCATCGAGCTGGAGCGCAAGGCGTTCCGCGTGCGCAAGCGTGTCGAGCACGAGGTGGGCGTCTACTTCGCCTCGCTGTCGTCCCGCACCATCACCTACAAGGGCATGCTCACCACCATGCAGCTCAAGCCCTTCTTCGAGGACCTCTCCGACCCGAGCATGAAGGCGCGCGTCGCCATCGTGCACTCCCGCTTCTCCACCAACACGTTCCCGAGCTGGCCGCTGGCCCAGCCGTTCCGCCTGCTGGCCCACAACGGCGAGATCAACACCATCCAGGGCAACCGCAACTGGCTCTCCGCCCGCGAAGGCCGACTGAGCTCCGAACTGCTCGGCGAGTTCAAGCCGCTGCTGCCCATCAACACGCCCGGCTACTCCGATTCCGGCACCTTCGACGAATGCCTCGAGCTGCTGCACCTCGCCGGACGCTCCCTGCCGCATGCCATCTCCATGATGCTGCCGCCGGCCTGGGAGAAGAACGACGCCCTCGACCCCGACGTCAGGGCCTTCTACGAATACAACAACACGCTCATCGAGCCGTGGGACGGCCCGGCCGATATCGTGTTCACCGACGGCACCCAGGTGGGCGCCCTGCTCGACCGCAACGGCTTCCGTCCCGGACGCTGGCAGGTGACCGACGACGGCTACGTGGTGCTCGCCTCCGAGACCGGCGTGCTCAACGAAATCCCGCAGGACCACATCGTCGAGAAGGGCCGTCTGGAGCCCGGCAAGATGTTCCTCGTCGACACCGCCGAAGGCCGCATCATCCCCGACGAGGAGATCAAGAAGTCCCTCGCCTCCCAGCATCCGTACCGCCAGTGGGTCGAAGGCAACTCCATCGAACTCAACCAGCTGCCCGCCCGCGAGCACGTGCGCCACTCCGGCCAGTCCGTGCAGCGTCGCCAGCGAGCCTTCGGCTACACCGAGGAGGACCTCAAGCTCCTGCTCACGCCGATGGCCAACACCGGCAAGGAGCCGCTGGGCTCCATGGGCAACGACGTCCCGCTGCCCGTGCTCTCCAAGCGCTCGCGCATGCTGTTCGACTACTTCACGCAGAAGTTCGCCCAGGTGACCAACCCGCCGCTCGACTGGGAGCGTGAGGAGATCGTCACCTGCCTCGAATCCGCCATCGGTCCCGAGCCGAACCTGCTCGAGGACAGCGAGCTGCACGCCAAGAAGGTGCTCATCCCGCTGCCGGTCATCGACAGCGACGAGATGGCCCAGCTCAAGCGCCTCGACCGTGCGCCGATCCTCGGCGGCTACTACAAGCCGTTCGTGGTCAAGGGCCTCTACCAGGTCGCCGGCGGCGGCAAGGCCCTCGAGGAGCGCCTCGAGGAGATCTTCGCCGAGATCGACGAGGCCATCGCCGACGGAAAGAACTTCCTCGTGCTCTCCGATCGCGACTCCAACCACACGTGGGGCCCGATCCCGTCGCTGCTGCTCACCAGCGCCGTGCAGCACCACCTGCTGCGCCGTCACACCCGCACCCAGGTCTCCATGGCCGTCGAGGCCGGCGACGTTCGCGAGATCCATCACGTCGCCCTGCTGATCGCCTACGGCGCCGCCTGCGTGAACCCGTATCTGGCGCTCGAATCCGTGGAGGACCTCTCCAACCGCGGCTACGTGAACGTCGAGCCCGCCAAGGCCGTGAAGAACCTCATCAAGGCGCTCTCCACCGGTGTGCTCAAGATCATGAGCAAGATGGGCGTCTCCACCATCATGAGCTACCGCGGCGCCCAGCTGTTCGAGGCCATCGGCCTGAGCGAGGACGTCATCGACAAGTACTTCACCGGCACCACGTCCCGCGTCGGCGGCGTCGGTCTCGACGAGCTGGCCGAGGAGGTCGCCATCAGGCACCGCGTGGCCTATCCGAACCAGTGGACCGCCACGCCGCACCGCAACCTGCGCACCGGCGGCGAATACAAGTGGCGCCGCACCGGCGAGGACCATCTCAACGATCCGGAGGCCATCTTCCTGCTGCAGCAGTCGACCCAACGCGGCGACTACGACATGTTCAAGAAGTACACGCACCACATCAACGACACCTCCAACCGTCTGATGACGCTGCGCGGCCTCATGAAGTTCAACGACAAGCGCAAGCCCATCGACATCTCCGAGGTCGAACCGGCCAGCGAGATCGTCAAGCGGTTCTCCACCGGCGCCATGAGCTACGGCTCCATCTCGCAGGAGGCGCACGAGACGCTCGCCATCGCCATGAACCAGATCGGCGCGCGCTCCAACTCCGGCGAGGGCGGCGAATCCGACGACCGCATCAACGATCCGCAGCGCTACAGCCGCATCAAGCAGATCGCCTCGGCGCGCTTCGGCGTGACCAGCGACTACCTCGTGCACGCCACCGACCTGCAGATCAAGCTCGCCCAGGGCGCCAAGCCCGGCGAGGGCGGCCACCTGCCCGGCGCCAAGGTCCCGCCGTGGATCGCCAAGGTCCGTCACGCCACGCCCGGCGTGGAGCTCATCTCCCCGCCGCCGCACCACGACATCTACTCCATCGAGGACCTCAAGCAGCTCATCAACGATGCGAGGATGGCCAACCCGAAGGCCCGCATCCATGTGAAGCTCGTCTCCGAGTTCGGCGTGGGCACCATCGCCGCCGGCGTGGCCAAGTGCCATGCCGACGTCGTGCTCATCTCCGGCTACGACGGCGGCACCGGCGCGGCCCCGCTCAACGCCATCAAGCACGCCGGCACCCCGTGGGAGATCGGTCTTTCCGAAACCCAGCAGACGCTGATCCTCAACGGCCTGCGCTCCCGCATCGTCGTGCAGTGCGACGGCGAGCTCAAGACCGGTCGCGACGTCGTCATCGCCGCGCTGCTGGGCGCCGAGGAATTCGGCTTCGCCACGGCCGCGCTGATCGTCGAAGGCTGCGTCATGATGCGCGCCTGCCAGAAGAACACCTGCCCGCAGGGCATCGCCACCCAGGACCCGGAGCTGCGCGCCCGCTTCCGCGGCAAGCCCGAACACGTGGTGAACTTCTTCATGTTCATCGCCGAGGAGGTGCGCGAGATCCTCGCCCAGCTCGGCTTCCGCACGCTCGAGGAGGCCGTGGGACACGTCGAGTGCCTCGACCAGGACGAGGCCATCAAGCGCTGGAAGTCCGACGGCATCGACCTGAGCAACGTGCTCATGCAGGCCGGCCCGACCCCCGGAACGATTCTGCACAACACCACCAAGCAGAACCACGAGCTCGAGAAGGCGCTCGACAACAAGCTCATCGAGCTTGCACAGCCGGCGCTGGAACACAAGGAGCCCGTACGCATCGAGCTGCCGATCCGCAACGTCAACCGCACCGTCGGCACCATGCTCGGCTATGAGATCACCAGGCGCTACGAGGCCGAGGGGCTGCCCGACGACACCATCGACATGACGCTGCACGGCTCGGGAGGCCAGTCCATCGGCGCGTTCATCCCGCGCGGCGAGACCATGCGCATCTACGGCGAGGTCAACGACTACGCCGGCAAGGGTCTTTCCGGCGGCCGCATCATCGTGCGTGCCGAGGACGGCGTGACCTTCGATCCGCATACGAACGTCATCGCCGGCAACGTGACGGGCTTCGGAGCCACCTCCGGCGAGATGTTCGTCGCCGGCAGGGCGGGCGAGCGATTCGCCGTGCGCAACGGCGGCGCCACGTTCGTCGTCGAAGGCGTGGGCGACCACGGCTGCGAGTACATGACCGGCGGCACCGTGGTGGTGCTCGGCCCCACCGGCCGCAACTTCGGCGCCGGCTTCTCCGGCGGCAACGCCTACATGCTCGACCTCGACATGGCGAAGGTGAACCCCTCCGCCGTCAAGAGCGGTGCGCTCAAGTTCCTCCCGCTGGAGGGCGAGGAGGCCGAGACTGTGCACGCACTGGTCAAAAAGCACGCCGAGGAGACCGATTCGAGCATCGCCAAGGAACTGCTCGAGAACTGGTCCGACTCCGTCAAGCGGTTCACGCACGTGGTGCCCACGCAGTACGTCGCCATGACCCGTGCGATGAAGCAGGCCGAAGAGAATAATGTCGATTTCAACGCTCCGGGGGCCTGGGAGAAGGTCTACGAGCAGGTTATGGAAGGGGTGCGCTGAACATGGGCGATCCTAGAGGTTTTCTGAAGGTCCGTTCCCGCCGCGAGCTCGCCGAACGCCCGGTCGAGGAGCGCATCAAGGACTGGCTCGACGTACATGCCGAGTCCGGTCTGCAGCCGTGGACACAGGAGCAGGCCGCGCGATGCATGGACTGCGGCACGCCGTTCTGCATGACCGGCTGCCCGCTGGGCAACGTCATCCCCGAATTCAACGACCTGGTCCGTCAGGGCCAGTGGGAGGACGCCTACAACAAGCTGTCGATGACCAACAACTTCCCCGAGGTCACCGGCCGCATCTGCCCGGCCCTGTGCGAGGCCGCCTGCGTGCTCGGCATTCACCAGCCGCCGACCATGATCAAGCTCGACGAGCAGACCATCATCGACCAGGCGTGGAACCTCGACTACGTCAAGCCGCAGCCCCCGCAGCGACTCACCGACCAGACCGTGGCCGTCGTCGGTTCCGGACCCGCCGGCCTCGCCTGCGCCCAGCAGCTCACGCGCGCAGGCCACACCGTGGTCGTCTACGAGCGTCATGACGCCATCGGCGGACTGATGCGCTACGGCATCCCGAACTTCAAGCTCGACAAGTCGCTGCTCGACCGTCGTGTGGAGCAGATGGAGGCCGAAGGCACCGTGTTCCACACCAACGTGGAGATCGGCAAGGACATCTCGTGGGACGAGCTGCGCTCCCGTTACGATGCCGTGGTCGTCGCCATCGGCTCCACCGTCCCGCGCGACATGAAGCTGCCCGGCCGCGAACTCGACGGCATCCACTTCGCCATGGACTTCCTGCCCGACGCCACCCGCCGCGTCTGGGGCAAGAAGCCGATCAACGACATCACCGCCAAGGACAAGCACGTCGTGGTCATCGGCGGCGGCGACACCGGCTCCGACTGCCTCGGCACATCCATCCGCCAGGGCGCCAAGTCCGTCACCGTGTTGCAGATCATGTCCCAGGAACCCACGGAGCGTCCCGCCAACCAGCCTTGGCCGACCTTCGCCCGCCTGTACCAGAAGACCTCCTCCATGGAGGAGGGCGGCACCTACATCTATGACACCGATTCCGTGGAATTCGAAGGCACCACGCTGCCCGAGAACATCCATGAGATCGACGGCGTGCAGACCGAGGGCTTCGTCTCCGACGAGAAGGGCCATGTCACTGGTCTGAAGATCGTGAAGGTCGCCCCCGGCGAGAACGGGCCGTTCACCCGCCAGGCCGGCACCGAGCGCATCATCCCCGCCGACCTGGTGCTGATCTCCGTCGGATTCCTCCATCCGGAGACCGACACGCTCGTCGACCAGCTGCCCGTTGATCTCGATGGTCGTGGCAATGTGGCGCGCAACGACTCCTTCGCCACCAGTCAGGACGGCGTCTTCGCCTGCGGCGACGCCGGACGCGGCCAGTCGCTCGTCGTCTGGGCCATTTCCGAAGGCCGCAGCTGCGCCGCAGCCGTGGACAAGTATCTCACCGGCAGCACCGAACTGCCTGCGCCCATAGTCGCTTCCCAGCGTCCGATGGCGCTGCCGCGCCGCTGACCGCCGTCCGGTTCGGCAAACGATGACGGCCCATCTCCCGCATGCGCGTGGGACGGGCCGTCATCCATGAAAACACGTTTTCGACGCCATGACCTCCGAACGGATGTGAGGTAAAGTGGTGCGCAGCGTAATCCCATCACAACAGGAGTGATTCCATGCCCAATCGTGCCGAACGTCGTGCCAATGCCAAGCGCAACCGCAAAGGTACAGCGAAGCAGCCGGCGCGCTATCAGGCCAGGTCCCGCGAAGGACTGGTCGATGAATACTCGCTGCAGGAGAAGTCCATCAGGCTGCAGGACGGCCAGACGGGGGAGTGGAAGCCCTCGGCCAGGACCGACCTTCCCGTCCAGAACGCCCCCGTCACGAGGGAGCCCGGCAAGCTGAGTCTGCCCCATACGGCCCGCGGCTGGGTCCGCTTCCTATGCTGGCTGTTGATCGTGCTGTCCGCCCTGGCGTTCTTCGTGGTCATGTGGATTCCGAACATGCCCACATGGTCGGTGATCGTCGTCTCGGCCGTGTTCGCAGTCGGCGTGCTCAGCCTGTTCTTCGTATCGGGGGACCCCAAGGACAACCCCAACGTCGACGAATACGGCACCGCCGTGTGACGATACGCTCTCACGACACGGGCAATCCGCAAGAACCGCCGATATTGGCGGTTCTTTTTTATACTTGGGAGTGTTCGCAATCAGAGCAACGAAGGAGACGCCTATGAAAGTCGACATCCTCACCCGCGAATTTCCCCCGCACATCTACGGTGGCGCCGGAGTTCACGCAGAAGAGCTTTCCAAGGTCCTGGCGGAACGCATCGACGTGACCGTCCGCGCATTCGACGGCCCGCGCAAGGCCGACGAGGTCCCGGCCATTCCGGGAACCGACCCCAAGGGCAGTCTCACCGTGGTCGGCTACGACACCCCGACCGAGCTCGCCGATGCGAACGCCGCATTGAAGACGTTCGGCGTCGACCTGCAGATCGCCAACGACGTGGATGCCGACCTCGTCCACGCGCACACGTGGTACGCCTGCCTGGCCGGCCGCCTCGCGCAGCAGCTGCACGAGATCCCGCTGGTCATCACCGCACACAGCCTCGAGCCTTTCCGACCGTGGAAGCGCGAGCAGCTCGGCGGCGGCTACAACCTCAGCTCCTGGGCCGAGCGCGACGCCTATGAGCACGCCGACGGCATCATCGCCGTCTCCGGCGGCATGAAGAAGGACATCCTCGCCGCCTACCCGAATGTGGACCCGGACAAGGTGCATGTGGTATACAACGGCATCACCATGAGCGAGTTCGCCACCCCCGCGGCCGACGATCCGGGCTGGGGCGTGTTCGAACGCTACAACATCGACCGCAGCAAGCCCACGCTGCTGTTCGTCGGCCGCATCACCCGTCAGAAGGGTCTGCCGTACCTGCTCAAGGCGCTGCACTTCGTCGACAAGGACGTGCAGGTGGTGCTGTGCGCCGGCGCGCCGGACACTCCGGAAATCGCCGCCGAGGTCAAGTCCTCCTTCGCCGAGCTCGACAAGGAGCGCGGCAACATCATCTGGATCGAGGAGATGCTGCCGAAGAACGAGCTGAGCGCTCTGGAACACGGCTGCGACGCATTCATCTGCCCGTCCATCTACGAGCCGCTCGGCATCGTGAACCTCGAGGCCATGGCCTGCGGTCTGCCCGTCGTGGCCAGCGCCACCGGCGGCATCCCCGAGGTCGTCGTCGACGGCGAGACCGGCTACCTCGTGCCGATCGACCAGCTGCACGATGGCACCGGCACCCCCACCAATCCGGACAAGTTCGTGCATGACATGGCCGACGCCATCAACAAGGTCATGCGCGCCCCCGAGCTCGCCAAGAAGATGGGCGAGGCCGGATACGCCCGCGCCCGAGACGTGTTCAGCTGGGAGACCATCGCCGATGAGACCATCAAGGTCTACAACGCCATCCTCAATGGCTGACATCAACGGCTGACAGAGCCGGCTGACGTCACGCATTGCCGTATCGTACGAGTGATTCCGCGCGATACGGCAATGTCGTATACCGGCCATTCATCGACGGTGGTTCGACGTCCGGACGCCGTCGAACCACCGACATCAAACCGTTCCGAGTATCCCTTCCCGAAAGGCCCGCACCATCCCATGAGCGACGACATCGCATTGCAGTTCACCGACGTTGAATTCCGACGACAGGGCAGGGTGATTCTCACCGGCGTCGACCTGACCGTCCGGAGGGGGGAGCGGTGGATCCTGTTCGGGCCGAACGGCATCGGCAAATCCACGCTCATCGCCATGATGGCCACGCGTCTGCACCCCAGCGACGGCACCGTCGACATCCTCGGCAATCGTCTGGGAAAGGTCAACGTGTTCTCGTACCGGCATCGCATCGGCCTGTCATCCGCCGAACTCTCGCGTGCGTTCCCGCCCGACGAGGACCCCCTCGATGCCGTGGTCACGGCGCTGACCGCCACCACCGGCCGCTGGCGCGACTCCTACACGCAGGAGGAGATGGACAGGGCACGGGCGTTGCTGCGACGCTTCGGCGTGGGATACCTCGAAGGCAAGCAGATGTGGAAGCTTTCGGAGGGCGAACGAACCCGCGTGCTGATCTGCCGAGCCCTCATGGCGGACCCCGAGCTCGCCATCCTCGACGAGCCCACCACGGGACTTGATCTCGGAGGCCGGGAGCTTGTCGTCAAGGCGCTCGGCGATCTGGGCCGCGAGCGCTCCGACCGAGCCGTGGTGCTCGTGACCCACAGGCTTGAGGAGATTCCCGAAGGTTTCGACCACATCGCCGTCATGGGGCGGCTCGCCGGTGATGAGAAGACGGCGCACGCCGTCAAGGTGCAGGGAGGCGACCCCGCACCGGGCACCATCATCTACACCGGCGACCTCGAGCACGGCCTGACCACGCAGCGGGTTTCGGACATCTTCGGACTGCCCCTCGCCGTACGGCATGACGGAGGTCGCTGGCAGGCGTTCGCCGCCTGAACCGTTTGGCCGCAATCGCCGCGGACGGTATACTGAGCCGTCGGCAACCGAATCGCTGCCGGCCGCAACCGGCCGGCTAAGGGCAAGAGACGAGGAGCGTTCATGGTACGTCGCGGACCGCTGCAGCCAGGTGAAAAAGTGCAGCTCACCGATCGCAAGGGCAAGAAGATCACCATACAGCTCGTCGCCGGCGAGGAGACCCAGACCGAACGCGGCGTGATCCGCCACGACGAGATCATCGGCGGGCCCGAAGGCGCGGTCGTCACCACCGTCACCAGCGAGGGCACCGTCGACAGCGCCGCCGAGGCATACCGGAACAATCCCCGCAAACCCTGGAAGAACACGCGCAAGATCGGCGGATGGCAGTACACGGTGTTGCGTCCGAGACTGCAGGACTTCATCCTGTCCATGCCTCGAGGCGCCCAGATCATGTATCCCAAGGACATCGCGCAGGTGCTCGAGGTGTGCGACATCCGCCGCGGCATGCGTGTGCTCGAATCCGGTGGCGGCAGCGGCGCCATGAGCCTGCACCTGCTCGACGCCGTCGGCGAGGAGGGCGAGCTCACCACCGTCGAGATGCGTCCGGAGTTCGCCCGCGTCTGCGAGGCGAACGCCACCGTGTACTTCGGCGGGCGCCCCTCGTGGTGGAATCTTCTGACCGGGGACTTCGACTCCGTCACGGCGACGCTCGAGTCGCATTCGTTCGACCGGATCTTCCTCGACATGCTCGACCCGTGGAACCGTCTGGAGCAGGCCTCGCGGGTGATCGCCCCCGGAGGCGTGCTCACCTGCTACGTGACCACCACCACGCAGATGAGCCGTGTGGCCGAGGCCATGCGCGCCTCGGGACGGTGGACGGAACCGGAGATCGGCGAGACGCTGGAACGCGGATGGAAGGCCCAGGGACTCGCCGTCCGTCCGAACCACGAGATGATCGGACATACCGGATTCCTCGTGACGGCGCGTGCCATGGCGCCGGACGTGCAGGCCCTGCACAAGCGCCAGCGCGGCACGAAGGACACCTACACCGATATCGACGACATGACCCCCGAGCAGCAGCAGGCGCGTCTCGAGGAGCTCGAGCTCCGGGACATCTCCGACCGCAAGCTGCGCAAGGTCCTCAAGGATTTGGACACGCAGGTGGCGAATATCCCCGCAGGCCTGTAAGAATAGATTCCGGCGGGCGTTGCAGCTGTCCGCCGGAAAGGCCAGACAATGGGGGTCAACCTGAACAAGGTCGCCAAGAAGGCGAACGCATACCAGTACCAGCTCATCATCATGAGGCACGCCAAGGCGGAGTCCGGTTCGTCCGGAGGGGACATCGACCGCGAGCTGTCCGAGAAAGGCCGCAGGCAGGCCAAGAAGGTGGGCAAGGCCCTGGCCGCGATTTCCCTCGTCCCCGATCAGATTCGCTGCTCCGGGGCCGTGAGGACCCGTCAGACGCTGGAACGCATGCTGAAATACTTCGGCGACAGACCGTCCGTCGACTATCGGCAGAGTCTGTACGACGGCGGCATGCAGGCTCTGCTGGATGAGCTGGGACATGTGAAGTCCAAGACACGGAGACTGATGATCATCGGCCATGACCCCACCGTGTCCGTGGCCAGCCAATGGCTGGCGTCGCCGGATTCCGACCAGGCCCTGCTCAATATCCTCGGTCTGGGCATGTCCCCCGCCACGGTTGTTATCATGGGATCCGACAAGCCGTTCGAAAAATGGGGGATTAGGGACGGCGATCTCGTCGCCGTGCTCACCGCAAAGGACTGCGGCTGACCGCCGGTCACATGCCGTCCTCATTCGCACGGCATGGCCGCAGGATGGCTCCGTCCACCATGCAGACGGGTTGCGACATAGTGGAATTCCAGTAATAAACGTCTTTTATAGCGACATGCAAGTTCGATAGATACCATGTTCACCGATGAAATTTGCTAGTCTTTTTGCGGTTTTGACACGCTAAAAAATGGAGCATGTATGAGTGAACTCACCTCTGTCATCGGATTCCCGCGCATCGGCGGCAACCGTGAGCTGAAGAAGGTCATCGAAGGCTACTGGAAGGGCAAGAACGGCATCGACGAGGTCAAGGAGACCGCGGCCGGCCTCCGCGCCAAGCACTGGAAGCTGCAGCAGGACGCCGGCATCGACCTGATTCCGAGCAACGACTTCAGCTACTACGACCAGATGCTCGACACCGCCATCCTGCTCGGCGCCGTTCCGCAGCGCTACAAGGACCTCGGTCTCGGCGCCGAGGACACGCTGTTCGCCATCGCCCGCGGATACCAGGGAGACAAGGGCGACGTGACCGCCCAGCCGATGAAGAAGTGGTTCACCACGAACTACCACTACCTGGTTCCCGAAATCACCGCCGACACCGAGATCGCCCTGACCGGCACCAAGCCGTTCGACGAGTTCAACGAGGCCAAGGAGCTCGGCATCGTGACCAAGCCCGTCGTCATCGGCCCCTACACCTTCCTCAAGCTCGCCCGCGGCGCCGAAGGCGCCGACCTCGAGCTGACCGACAAGCTCGTGGCCGACACCGCCAAGGCCTATGCCGACCTGCTCGTGAAGTTCAATGAGCTCGGAGCCCAGTGGGTGCAGCTCGACGAGCCGTACCTGGTGCTCGACAAGGAGGACGGCGACCTCGACCTCTTCTCCACGCTGTACCGCACCATCCTCGCCGCCAAGGGCGACGTCAAGGTGCTGCTGCAGACCTACTTCGGCCACATCGCCGACACCTACAAGACCGCCATCGACCTCGGCTTCGACGGCATCGGCCTCGACCTCATCGAAGGCAAGGACGAGAACCTCGCCGCCCTCGAGGAGAACGGCGCTCCCGAGAACGTGACCATCTTCGCCGGCGTGATCAACGGCCGCAACATCTGGCGCAACAACTACGCCGTGAGCCTCGGTCTCGTCGACGCCGTGAAGACCAAGGCCGCCCACGTGGCCGTCTCCACCGCCGACTCCCTGCTGCACGTGCCGTTCAGCACCGAAGGCGAGGACAAGCTCGCCGCCGACGTGCTCAGGCACTTCGCCTTCGCCGTCGAAAAGCTCGGCGAGCTCAAGGAGGTCGCCGACCTCGCCGACCTTGATGACTCCGCCCGTGCCGCCGATGCCAAGCTCGCCGCAAACCAGCAGCTGTTCGACGGCACCCGCGTGGCCCCCGACGCCGCCGTTCGCGACCGCGTCGCCAAGCTCACCGACGACGAGTACGTGCGCCAGCCCGCCCGCGCCGAGCGCCAGGCCATCCAGAAGCAGGAGCTCGGCCTTCCCGAGCTGCCGACCACGACCATCGGCTCCTTCCCACAGACCCGCGAGGTCCGCTCCACCCGCGCCAAGTTCCGCAAGGGGGAGATCAGCAAGGCCGAGTACGACAAGTTCATCGCCGAGCAGATCGACGACGTGCTGAAGAAGCAGGAGGAGATCGGCCTCGATGTGCTCGTCCACGGCGAGTTCGAACGCAACGACATGGTCGAGTACTTCGGCCAGAACCTCAACGGCTTCCTGTTCACCAAGAACGCCTGGGTGCAGTCCTACGGCACCCGCTGCGTCAAGCCCCCGATCGTGTGGGGCGACGTCTCCCGCGCCAACCCCATCACCGTGGAATGGAGCTCCTATGCGCAGTCCAAGACCGACCACGTGGTCAAGGGCATGCTCACCGGTCCGGTGACCATCCTCAACTGGTCCTGGCCGCGCGAGGACATCACGCACGAGGAGCAGACCACGCAGCTCGCCCTCGCCATCCGCGACGAGGTGCTCGACCTCGAGGCCGCCGGCATCAAGGTCATCCAGATCGACGAGGCCGCACTGCGCGAGAAGCTGCCTGTCCGCCGCTCCGACTGGCACGTGAAGTACCTCGACTGGGCCGTCCCGGCCTTCCGTCTGGTGCACTCCGCCGTCAAGCCGGGCACGCAGATCCACACCCACATGTGCTACTCGGAGTTCAACGACATCATCCGCGACATCGACGCCATGGACGCCGACGTCATCTCCTTCGAGGCCTCCCGCGGCGACCTCGTGGTGCTCGACGCCATCCATGACGCCAACTTCGAGACCGAGGCGGGCCCCGGCGTCTACGACATCCACAGCCCGCGCATCCCGTCCGAGGACGAGATCGTGGACCGCATCCACGAGATCCTCCGGAAGATGGATGTGAACAAGGTCTGGATCAACCCCGACTGCGGCCTGAAGACCCGTGGCAACGCCGAGACCTGGCCGAGCCTCGAGCATATGGTCGCCGCCACGAAGAAGGTCCGCGCCGAACTCGCCAAGTAGTCCGACGTGACCTCCCACGCCATATGACCACATGATGGGGGCGAAACCCTTGGCCGGTTTCGCCCCCATCGTTTTCCGGCATAGCATCAGCCGTCAAGACAGGAAGGATCATTCCATGCATTCCCCGCAGTTTTCCCTTGAGGTCTTTCCCCCGAAGCGCAACGCCCCGGTGGGTACCATCTACGACACCCTTGACGGTCTCGAAGGCGTGAACCCCGATTTCATCTCCGTCACCTACGGCCACGGCACCCATTCCGACCGTACCGCCACGGCAAGGATCGCCAACACGATCCGCTCCGAGTACGGCATCCCCACCGTCGCCCATCTCACCGCCCTCTATTCCGACAAGGACGTGGTCGACCAGGCGCTCGACATGTTCGACGCCGCCGGCGTGTTCGGCGTGCTCGCCTTGCGCGGCGACGTGATCGAAGGGCAGCGGGAGGTCGGCGTGTTCGAGCATGCCAGCGACCTCGTGTCATACATCCACGACCGCCGTCCGAACCTGAAGATCTTCGGCGCCTGCTATCCGGAGGGCCACATCGAATGCTCCTCGCTGGACGAGGACATCCGCAACCTGAAGATCAAGGTGGATTCCGGCGCCACCAACCTGATCTCCCAGCTGTTCTACGACAACGAGGACTTCCTCCGATTCGTGGACAAGGCCCGCGCCGCCGGCATCGACGCGCCCATCGAGGCCGGCATCATGCCGGTCACCAGCGCGAAGTCCGTGCGCAACATGGCGGTCAAGAACGCCACGATCATCCCCAAGCAGCTCGAGGCGATGCTGGAGAAGTGGGGCGACGACCGTGAGTCGCTGCGCCGGGCCGGCATCATCTACGCCTCCCAGCAGATCAACGACCTGGTGGCCCAGGGCGTCGACGGCATCCACCTGTACACGATGAACCATCCCGGAACCACCCGCCGCATCTGGCGCAACGTGGCCCCGCTCTTCCAGGAGGGCTGATGTCCATGCCGGGGGCATGGCCCCCGGCGCTGTACAATTGGCAGAATGGACAAGGAAACCTCACGCGTATCGCTGCGCGAACTCATCCGGGCAGGCATGGCCAACCTCGAGACGGCGCAGAAGCTGTTCGCCTCACTGTCCGAGCTCGGCGTCGAAGGATACTATCGGTCCGAACTGCTGGGGGCGCTTTCCCAGGCGGACGATCCCGACACCGCCCTTCGACACATCACCGAGCTGGCCAACCGCGTCCATGACGAAGGCGAGCCCCTTGAATCCCTGTTCTCGGGTCTCGACGGCTTCTCCCGTCTTGTGGCGGTGCTCGGAGCCTCCGACGAGATCGGCCGCCTCATGCTGTCGCGCCCCATGCTGATCAAGGCGGTCACGGGCGAGGAATACGAATCGCATCTGTGGAACCGCGGTCAGCGCAGGGCTGCGATTCTGCGACGCATCGATGCCGATCCGGCATCCGACGTACCGGTGAGTGCGCTGACGCTCGCCGAATCCACCACGCAGCTGCGTCGCTGCTACCGTGAACAGCTTGCCGCCATCATGGCCAGGGACGTCACCGCCGACGATCCGCTGACCATCCAGCCGACCATCAGCCGCAACCTCTCCGACCTCGCCGACGCGGCGCTCGAAGGCGCGCTGGCCATCGCAAGGCACGAGGTGTCCGAAAGCGAACGATGCCGGTTCGCCATCATCGGCATGGGCAAGCTTGGCGCCCGCGAGCTCAACTACGTCTCCGACGTGGACCTCATCTACGTGGTCGAGCCGGCCGACGACGACCTCGGCCATGAGCAGCTCATCCGCATCGGCACCAGGCTCGGCGTGACGCTGCAGAAGGTATGCCAGTCCGTGGTCATGGGCGTGGCCGAGCCGACGCTGTGGCAGATCGACGGAGGTCTGCGTCCCGAAGGCAAGGACGGCCCGCTGGTCCGCACCCTGGACTCGCATCTGGGCTACTACGACAAATGGGCCGAAAGCTGGGAGTTCCAGGCCCTGCTCAAGGCGCGTCCGGTCGCTGGCGACCCGCAGCTCGGCCGGGAGTACTACGACAGGACGCGTCCGCTGGTGTGGAGCGCGTCGAAGCGCGAGAACTTCGTCTACGACTGCCAGCAGATGCGCAAACGCGTGGAGGACCTCATTCCCAAGCCGCAGAAGGATCGCGAGATCAAGCTCGGCCGCGGAGGCCTGCGCGACGTGGAGTTCACCGTGCAGATGCTGCAGCTGGTGCATGGACGCACCGATGAGACGCTGCGCACCGCATCCACGCTGGATTCTCTGCAGGCGCTGGCCGCCGGCGGATACGTCTCGCGCAAGCAGGCCGCCAAGCTGGCAGCCGACTACGGATTCGAACGCGTACTCGAGCACCGGCAGCAGATGTGGGCGCTCAAGCGCACCCACCTGTTCCCCGACCTGGGACGGGGCAACGAGGGAGGCATCGAGTCGCAGCGGCAGCTCGACAAGGACTTCATCAACTCCAGCGCCGAGCTTCGTAGGCTCTCGCGCGCACTGGGCACGCACCCCGACGAACTGATCGAACGCTTCGACGCCACACGACGGGAGGTGCGCCAGCTGCATCTGGACATCTACTTCCGTCCGATGCTGCCGAACATCGCCACCCTGGGCGAAGGCGAGATCAGCCTGAGCCCAGAGGCCACCAAGGAACGATTCGCATCCATCGGCTTCGGCGATCCGGAGAACGCCATGCGCCACGTGCAGGCGCTCACCGAGGGCATCAGCCGGTCGGCGAAGATCAACCGCATCATCCTGCCGGCCGTGCTGCAATGGCTCGGCGACGGCCAGAACCCCGACATGGGTCTGCTGGCATGGCGCAAACTCGAGGAGAACTTCGGCCAGGGCAGCGATTACCTCGGGTTCCTGCGCGACTCCTCGTCCGCAGGCCAGCGACTGTGCCACATCCTGTCGAACTCAAGATATCTCGGCGACGCCATGAACAAGTCCATGGAATCGGTCACCTGGCTCGGCCACGACGAGGAGATGCAGCCGCGTTCCCGGCAGAGCCTCGACATCCAATGCCATGCGGCGCGCATGCGCTTCCCCGACCGCGTCAATGACTTCGCCACGCTGCTGCGCTCCCTGCGCCGCCACGAGATCGAACGCATCGGACTCGGATGGATGAGCGGCGTCATCGCCGACGGCGACTGCCTCGAGGCCATGACCGTCGTCTACGACGCCCTGCTCGACAGCGCGCTCGACTGGTCCGTCGACCACCAATGCCGCGAGCAGGGACTGGAGCGTCCGGCCGCCAGGCTCGCCGTCATCGGCATGGGCCGATACGGCGGCAGGGAGGTGAACTTCAGCTCCGACGCCGACGTCATCATCATCTACCGTCCTAACGGCTCGGTGGAGGACCGTCAGGCGTTCACCTTCGCCAAGGCCGTGGTGGACGACCTGCGCAGGATCCTCATGGGGCCGGTCTCGATGGAGAACAAGATCGAACTCGACCTCGACCTGCGTCCCGAAGGCAAGAACGGCCCGTTGGTACGCTCCTACGAATCCTGCCGCGAATACTACACCTCGTGGGCAAGCACATGGGAGCATCAGGCGCTGCTGCGCGCACGGTACGCCGCCGGCGACGAACGGCTCGCCCATGACTTCCTCACCCTGCTCGCTGACCCGCTGCGATACCCCGACCAGCCGCTTTCCGAAGCGCAGATCAAGGACATCCGCAGGCTCAAGGCACGTGTGGAAGCGGAGCGTCTGCCCCGAGGCGTCCGTCGGGAGCGTCATCTCAAGCTCGGCAAGGGTGGATTGTCCGACGTCGAATGGACCGTGCAGCTGCTGCAGTTGCAGAAGGCCCACGACCATCCCGAACTGCAATGCGTCTCCACGATGCCGGCCCTCGACAAGCTCGAGGAACTGGGGGAGATCGGCCACGACGATGCCGCGATACTGCGTCAGGCATGGACCATGGCCACGAACGCCCGCAACGCGAACTATCTGTGGTCGGGCAGGGCCAACCGCGCCGACGTGCTGCCCGACGACACCTATTCGCTCGGCGGCATCGCCGCCGTGCTCAAGGAGCCCGCGCACCGCGGCCAGGCGTTCGAGAACGAACTGCTCGGCGTCATGCGTAAATGCCGCCTCGTCATCGACAGGCTCTTCTACGGCAAGGACGAGGAATCCTGACCGGGACGGCGCTCGCGTGACCGACATGTTGAACGAGAACGAAAGAGGTTGAATTTGGGCGACGTCCGTCAGGAGATGGAAAGGCTCAGACCGGTCTATGAGACCGGTGTGCTGCGACTGCTTCTGCGTCAGCACTCCATGATGTACGTGGCATTGCTCCGTGCGGCGTTCGAACCGCTCACCGGGGAACTGCCCCGCGAGATCCTCGAGGACCGTTTCGCGCAGGGTCTGTCGGGACTCATCGAAACCGGCGAATACACGCTGAAGGACGACCAGACGCTCTCCGACGCCGCCCATCAGATACTCGTCGAGCTCACCCGCGAAGGCGACGGCGACTACGCCTGGCTGGCGAATTCGCTCGACGTCGCCTCGCACCGGTTCCTGTATCGGCTCACGGCCAGGGCCCATAGGGCCATCGACGCGCTCTCCCGTCTGGAGGACGACACCCAGGTGCTTTCCGGAGCCCAGGCGAACTCCATCATCATGGAGGTCGAGCATGCCCGTATGCGACTGACCGCCGATCCGAAGAAACGCGTCGAACTGCTCAACGGGGAGATAGAGGAGCGTCGCAGGGAGATCGAGCAGATCGAGCACGGCGAGTCCGATGAGAAGCTTTCGCAGGACCAGGTGGCGGACATCATCGGCGTGCTGCACAATACACTGCGCGGCGTGCCCGTCGACCTCAAGGAGCTGGCGATGTCCGAACGGGACAACGGCGACGCCCTGCGCCGGCGCATGCAGGCCGGCGCCATGTCCGTCGAAGACATACTCTCCCTATATCACGACGACTACCGCAGGTCGTTCCGCGAATCGGACAGCGGCCGCCGGTTCGCCGACGCGTTCCAAGTCATCGTGACCGAGGAGGGGCGGCACCAGATCGACGACGCCATACGAGACATCGCCCAGACCCCGTACCTGGCCGGCGACTCCGCCGTACTGCTCAATCAGATCAAGGCCGAGCTCTCCCTCATCTATGAAGGCATCGAGGACGTGCGCCGGCAGATGAGGCTTTCGGACGAAGCCGTCAGCAGGCTGGTGCGCCAGCAGACCGACACGCGATACCGCACCATGCTCGGCACATTGAACCGTCTGTTCGCCAAACTCAACGCCGAGGCGAAGGCCGATCCCGACGCCACGGACCAGCCCTACGACACCAGCGTCGCCACGGTCCGTCTGGGACGTCTGCCGCTGCGGCCGGCACGTCCGCTGACCTATGCGTCCCCGCCCGGTCTCGACGACTCCGGCGGCGCCATGCGGCATATCGAGGCCCCCGATCTGCAGGCCATGGTCGAGGTAGGCGGGCCGCGGCTTCGCCACATGGTGGAGCTCATCCGCGGCAATCCGGTCATGCGGGGCGACTACGTGGACATGGCGGCCAGCTTCAACCTTCTGCCGGCCGAGGAACGAAGGGAAAGCGAACTCGTGGGATTCCTCGGCGGGCTGCAGGTCGGCACGGGACCACGTGCGACATGGCACTGCATATCGTTGTCCGGCGAGGAACGGCAATGGCACACACGACCGCTGCTGGCCGATACGAGGACCCTGGACGACATCGTGGAGGAAGGATGAACATGGCACAGGACGACAACGACATGGACGGTTCTCCCAAGAACGTATCCGCGGACGAGACGTCCGGCGGCGGGGCCGCAGCGGCCGGCGATTTCATGGCGACGATGAACCCCCACGCACTGTTCGAAGGCGACACCGGCGACATGGATGCCGACGCACGCATCGCGGCCATCGCGCTCAAACGCGACCGATACATCACCGGCGATCTCTACGACCTGGTGCTCGACAACCGGGAGGACGTCGTCCGCTCGTTGAACAACGACATGCTCGAACTGGTCGTGAACCGGCATTACCACATCATGTACGCCACGCCGGTGAGCGAATCCGACGTATCCATGCGTGCGCTCAAGACCCGTGCCAGCCTCACCCGCGAGGAGGCCGCCACGCTCGCATACCTGCGCATACGCGTGCTCGAATACGAGAACACCCGCACGGAGTCGGACGGATGGATCGTCAGCTTCGAGGAGATCCGCAACGCGCTGACCACGGGAGCCGGCTATCTGGCCTCGCGCAATGACGAGGAGGGCGTGCTGAAGAAGATAGCCGCCACGGTCTCCGCCCTGACCACCTACGGATACCTGTCCAGAAACGATGACGACGAACGCATGTACACGATCACGCCGTTGGTGCCCGTGGTACTTGACCGGCGCCTCGCCGAGACCTGGCTGGGCGCGGACATCGAGCCGCAGGACGAGGAGCCGGGCGGCGGCGCCGTATCGGATGCGGATGAAAGCGCTGCCATGCACGACGACGCCATGGACGTCGGAGCCATCGTCGAAGGCGGTTCCATGGATATCGAGGAGGGCCGATGAAGAACGAGATGGCGATCATCGCCGACCGATGGATGCTGACAAGCCGACAGCTCGTCAACTGGGGCTCATACGACGGATACCACGAGTTCAGGCCCTCCACCGACTCGGGAGAGCCGGTGACGCTGCTCGCCGGAGCCAGCGAATCGGGCAAATCCACGCTCGTCGACGCGCAGATATCGCTGCTGTATCCCACGGGAACGCCATACAACAAGGCATCGAACGCCGGACGCTCCGAACGCAACGACTACACATACCTGCGTGGCATGCTCGGCATGAGCAACGACGGCACAGGCGACGTGCCCATCTATCTTCGGGGCCGCGACGACGACGGCACGCCGCAGTCGGTCTGGGGAGCCATCGTCGACACCTACGAGAACCACACGGGAGGGGAGACCCTCTCCTGCGCGAAATTCCTCTATCTCTCCCCGGGCGACGGCAGGGGAGACGTGCGCCGACAGTACATCGTATGGGACCGGAAGATAGACCCGAGGATGATGGACGCGTTCCGTGACGCGCCGTTCACACCCACCGCACTGAAATCCGCATATCCCGGCTGTCTGCAGTTTTCGAACGCCGACGCCTTCCACGCCCACATCTGGCGCACGCTGGGACTGAGCGAATCCGCATGCCGCCTGCTGTACAAGATCCAATCGGCCGATGCGCCGTCAAGGCTCGACGACATCTTCAAGCAAGGCGTTCTCGGCGTGCCGGAGGCGTTGGGGCTGACCCGCAGTACCGTGGAGGACTACGACCGCTATGACGAGAACTTCCGCAGCATGGAGGAAAAGGCCAGAAGAATCGGCCGCCTGCGCGGCATCCAGCAGGCCTACGGCGAATACGCGAACGCACTGCGGCAGACCAGGTCCTTCGAGCCGATCGACCCCGACAGCGAGGACGGACGCAGGACGCTGGAACACTGGGTCACCGGACGGCTGACGAAAGAGGTGGCCACGCAGCTGCCGGTCGACGAGCATGAGGCCGAACTGCAGCAACGTGAAACGGAACGACTGCAACGACATGCGGAGTCATTGCAGCATCGCATCGTCGACATCAGCGCCCGGATGCAAGGGCTTGACGGTGGCGGGCGAATCCGTCTGGAAACGGAGCTTGACCAGGCCGGACGCGATCTCGACGATGCGCAGCGGCAACGGAAGCGCATGGAAACGCAGTTCCGAGGAGTCGACGAGACCATGCCCGCCGACTCCTCGGCATGGAACGCCCGGCGGCAGGCCGCTCTCGCCTTCGAACGGACATACGAAAACGAACTCGCCGAGTGCGAGCGTCTTCGCGACGAGGCGGTCGGCGACCGGTCCGCGGCAGCCGCCGATCTCGCCCGCCTGCAGAAGGACCATGAACGCCAGACCAAGCGTGGAACACGCATCACCCAGGCCATGGATGACGCAAGGGCCCTGCTCGCCCGCGCGACCGGTCTGAGCGTGGATGAACTGCCGTACGTCGCCGAGCTCATGGACGTACGCGAGGACAGCGAGCGATGGCGAGCCGCCATGAACGTCGCATATGCGCCCATCGCGCAGACCATCCTCGTCGACAAGCGCCACGAGCGGGGATTCGCCGAAAAGGTCAGCGCCATAGACCCGACGACGATGATCCGCCGCACATGGCGGTTCATCGACACCTCCCGCGAATACGACACCGGCCATACCGCCGGCTGGATGTCCGGGAAACTGCGGTATCGGGAGAACTCCCCGTTCATCGGCTGGCTCAAGGAACAGACGGGGTCCGAACGATTCGACGCCCGATGCGTCGACGCCATCGACGACGGCGACCGGGACCGTCAGGTGCAGGCGGATGGCCAGATGAAATCCGGAGACCGCGGATACCATGGCACCAAGGGACTGCACCCCATCATCGGATTCGCCGACGACGCATATCTGGAACGGCTCGCCCAATCGGTGAACGACGCCAAGACCCGCCTCCGGCAGGCGGATGCGGCCTATGCCGAACAGAAACGACGCATAGACAGGCTGCACAAGGAACACGGTCTCGCCGAACAACTCGACTACACACCATGGGAGAAGGTCGACGTCGACGGCATACGACGTCGCATCGACGAGCTGAAAGACGCCGCCTCCCGACATGACGACGATCCGGAGCTCGACGGACTCGCCTCCATGCGCGACGATCTCGAGGCCGAACTGGCACAGGAAAACCAGAAGCTCTACCGGGCGAAAAGCCGATACGAGTCGCTGCGGCGAGCCATGGCCGCCATCCGCCAATGGCTCGAAACGCACGCCGGCCCCGATCATGAAGGACATGACGGCCCGCAGCTGCCCGAACCGGTCATCGAACTGCTGGACACGGCGTATGAGGACAACTTCGCCGGGGTGGTGAACCGCGCCGACCGACCGCACATCATCGTCGGGGCCGGACCGACCACACAGGGCGACACGTTCGAACGGCGCACGGTGGAGCGGGTGTGCGCATCCGTCAGGCAAAGGGTCGCCGCGCTCGCCGAAACGGCCGGAACGCGGCGGACCGAAACGGAGACGCGCATGGCCACGTATCTCGACCTGTATGCGGGGGACGACGGTTCCCTGACGGCGAGCGTGGAGGACTACAAGTACTATCTGGACGAGCTGACCGATCTCGAACGGCTGACGGCATCGGCGGCCACCGAGGAGGAGTACGCCAACAGCCTCGACAAGCTGCTCATGGACTTCACGCAGATCAACCGCGCGCTCGACACCGACGCGAACGACATCGCCGATCAGCTGGACCGCATCAACGCCATGCTGCGGGGCCAGAAGTTCGGTCCGCGGCATGGCAGCCTGTCCATCGGCGCCGACGTGAGACGTCCCGAACGCTCGTTCACCGCACGTCTGAAACGGACCATAGCCACGCTTGGCGAATGGCATGCGGAGGCGGAACGTTCGACGGACCGCATGGCCGTCGCCAGGAAGACGTTCACCGCATGCGCCGGACTGGTCGACGCGCTTCGACACGAGCTCGAACAGGTCCGCGACGCCAACGGCATCAAGAACTACGGAGCCCGTAACCTCGACCCGCGTTGCCGGTCCTCGTTCTATGCGACGGTGAGCCACGCGGGCGCTCCCGACGAACGCATCACCTCGACCGGAGGAAAATCCGGCGGAGCGCTGCAGGAGCTCACCTCGTTCGTCTACGGCGCCGCACTCATCTACCTGCTGGGAGGCGACGTCTCCGGACGGCCCACCTACACCACGCTGTTCCTCGACGAGGCGCTCATCAAGGCCGACGGCCGTTATACGCAGCGAGCGCTTTCCGTGCTGCCGCGTCTCGGTTTCCAGGTCATCGTGTCGGCGCCGGAAAGCAAGACGGCGGAGATTCTCGAAATCGCCACGAAGGCCTATGTCGCCTATAGGGATCCGGAGACCAGCCGCTCCTATCTGCAGGAGGCGACCCTGATGGCGGTCGACGCCGAATGACGGCGCCGGCCGCTGCGGGACGTGGCCATCATATATACATACGATGCATGTTTTCCGACGGTATCGACGGAAAGCTCGGAAAGTGAGGATGAAGGCATGACGACGATGCGTGACGATGGTTCCCGTTCGGAATGGTATGGCATGAGCGCCGACCAGGTGTGGGCCGTCTATGCCGCACGTACGCGAAGAATCCGGGCCGGACACATCGCGATACTGCTGATGGTCGCCGTGGTGTACTACGTGCTGATGGCGTCGATGGAGTCGGCGGGCCTGTTCTATCTGACGATCGTCATGTTCGTCATCGTGACCTGGCTCATCACCGTCTCATGCCGTCGATGCCTTGCACGGGCGTTCGCCGCCCTGGCGCCCATCGTCGTCCAGGACTGCGACGTGGACAAATACCGTGCGGTGCTCGACCGGTACGCGCAGCATGACAGGTTCAACCGTTCGGCCGACCGGCTCGCCATCGAATATGCACGATGCGACTATCTTGACGACGAGCCGCGCAGGGCGGTGGATCGTCTGGGCGCCCTGCAGGTCTCCGGCGATGGCAACCTGAGGGTCATGATGCTCAACATCGGCGCCATAGCCTGCCATATGATGGGCGACTACCGTCGGCGCGACATCGCGGTCGAGCAGCTGCGCGGCATCGTCTCCAGACGGCGGGCGGGCTCCGCCGAACGGATGATGCTCGAGGGGCTGCTCCATGACATGGGCATCTGGTTCCGTCCGGCATCCTCATGGACCCGTGCCGACGCCGACTACATCGCCCGGCGTATGGAGGAGGAGCCCAGCCACCACGGCCGGGTCGGATGGCAGATTCAGCTGGCCGAATACAAGGTGCTTCACGGAGATGCGGAACATGCCCGGACCCTGCTCGAAGATCCGACGCTGCGACCGATGGTGCCGCGCAGCCTGCATGAGGGAGACAGGGTCTGGCAGCTGATGATGGGACGTCAACGGTAAGACGGCGATGACGAAAAACGATGCCCGTCGTATCGTCCGATCGAGTTCGGACGATACGACGGGCATCTGACGTTTTGAGGTCGGGAAGAGGGAGGGGTTAGTCCTCCTCGTGCCAGTGGGGATCCTGCTCGAACGTACGGCCCTCGGGATTGTCCATGGCCGCGATGTCGCGCATATCCTGTTCGTCGAGTTCGAAACCGGTCAGATCGAGGTTGGCGCGCTGACGGTCGCGGTCCATCGACTTCGGGATGGCCACGTCGCCGAGCTGCAGATGCCAGCGCAGGATCGCGGCGACGGGGGAGACATCATGCTTGCGTGCGATGCTGACGATCGTCGGATCCTTGAGCATCTGGTTGGCGCGGCCCAACGGGCTCCACGCCTCGGTGATGATGCCATGCGCCTCATCGTATGCGCGCTGCTCGTTCTGCTGGAAGAACGGATGCAGTTCGACTTGGTTGACCGCCGGCGTCACACCGGTCGCACGAATGAGCAGATCGATATGGCCGGGCAGGAAGTTGCTCACGCCGATATGCTTCACGATGCCCTGCTCCTGTGCGTCGACAAGCGCCTGCCACGCTTCCACGAACTGCCCCTGCGACGGGTTCGGCCAGTGGATGAGATACAGGTCGATATAGTCGAGTCCCATGCGTGCCACCGACTCCTCGATGGTGGTGCGTGCCTGATCGTACTGATGATGGCGGCCGGGCAGCTTCGAGGTGACGATGATATCCTCCCTCGGCACCTCGGATTCACGGATGGCCCTGCCGACCACGCCCTCGTTCTCATAGTTGAACGCGGAGTCGATCAGACGGTATCCGACTTCAAGCGCCGACGCGATGGCCCTGACTCCGGTGAACCCGTTCACCTTGTAGGTGCCGAATCCGATGGCCGGCAGTTCCAGGCCATCATGCGCCTTACGGGTCGGAATCGCGGGAGGTTCGAGCAATGTCATGGCGTGCTCCTTTGCAATGGTTTCGGTTTTTCAAGCCCAACTCTACTCCGGGAGGCGCCGGTCTCGGCCCTCGGCGAATCGACGGATTCGCTACAGCGCGAAGGACAGCTCGTCGCGCAACGCCCTGCGGTTCGGATACTGTTCGACGATGCGACGGGCGAGCCCGCGCATCTCCTCATCCCCGAACACCTCACGGTAACGCCGCAGCTGCTTCGCCACCTGACGGTATTTGGTCCGGTGAGCATCCATGCCACGGCGTCCCGTGCCGGGAACGACCGCATTCGCATCCAGCGCACCGACGGGCAAGGCGTCGTAGATCACCTGACGGGCCTCCTGAGGATGGTCGATCGCCATGGTCTTCAGCAAAGGCAGCGGAGGATAGTCGATGGTCACGCAATAGGTGAGCGCCGCATCGGACAGCCGCTCATCCACGATGAGCCGCTCATATGCGGGATTGCGCCAACTGCTGCGTCGATTCGGTCCGACGGCGTTCCATGGTATCTCGGGCTGCGTGCGAATGCGTTCCGCGATGTTCCTGGCGCATTCACGGGCCAGCGAGCGCGCCGCGTCATGCCACTGCTCATCGCTCGACCCTCCCAGACGGATCAGACGACGCAGCCTGCCCACATACGTCGCGTCCGCCTTGTCGTTGCCGTTGACGATGACGAACCGGTAGACGCCGGCAAGCCGCTCGGCATCGTCCATGCCCTCCGCACAGCATTCCAGCAGCGAATGCCAGCCATGCGGCAGCAACCCCTGCAGAAGACCGTTGCGGACGATCTGCCTGTCGGCATCGAGCGGGTCCATGCTCCGGTCAAGATGCCCGGCCACAAGGTGATATGCCTCCCGGAACCGCCGCTGCCGTATCAGGACGACGGCATGCATCAGCAGCAGCGGGTCGGATGAAGGATACGCATCCCACAGTTCCCGGCACCCCGCCTCGTCGCCGGCCAGCCGGCGCAGATCATAGGCCGCCATCTGCACATACCGGTGCAGCACATGACGAGGGGCGACAAGCATGTCATGCGGCAATTCGCCGTCATGCGAAGGTCCGAGACGTTCAAGGGCAGTGTCGATCACGTCGTACGCCCACATCGCCCTGTCCTCGTATCGGGCGAACGCGCAGGCGCTTGCCAGCAGCATCGCCGCGTTCGCGGGATCGTAGAACTGTATATCCGGCTCATACGCGACCTTCGCGATGTGTCCGAGCGCGATGCTCGAGGTCGGGGAATCCGCGTAGGCGGCCACGTTCTCCATGTAGCAGCGGATTCGATCGGTGAGCTGATCGTTCTCATTGGAAAGCTCGTGATAATCGTCATCCACCGAGTTCGTGAACGCGGCCAGCGCCTGCATGCATATGGCGAGGTTGAAACAGGCGTCGTCATAGCTCGTGGAATGCAGTGCGTTGTCGACCACCGTACGCAGGCCGGAAAGGGCGTCGTCGTACAGGCCCTGCCGATGCGTCTCGCCGGATGCGGGCCATGATTGCGATTCGGCGCCTTCGTCGGGGCCGCCGGAATCATAGTCGTGGTCGCTGAGGTTGCGGCGACGATGATACTCGTCCATGGGGCCGAGAACCATGCGCCCGGCCTCCTTGGCCGGGATGAGCGGCTCCTCCGCTCCGGAACGAAGCCGTTCGGCCTGGCGCAGACACTCGGTCGACCAGAAGAACAGAACGTTACGGCCGTCCGACTGCTGTATGCGTTCCTCGATGCGATGGCATATGCCGTCGAGGACATGCTTCGGCACGATGGGTCTGGATTCGTGCACTGGAGTCTCGTCATCCGGCGTCGTGGGATTCCCTCCGTCGCCTTCCAGCCGTGCGCGAAGCGCGTATAATACGGCGCCCACGTGCTTGCAGTATGGGGTCCGGTGATAGGGACATGTGCATGCGGCGGACATCACATGCCGTTCGCGCGGATGAGACGTCTCGTCTCCGGTGTCTCCGCCATCAAGACGGATGTCCACGTCGTAGGGCGTCTCCTCACTGCCGGCCACATGCGCATGGAACAGCGCCGGGGCGATCTCCTCCACCGAGCCCACACGGTCATCCTCCCAATAGTCGAGTGCGCGTTCGAGTATATGCGGCGCATCGTCGAACATGGCTTCGAATTCATACAGCAGCGGCTTCGATGGAACTGTCATGATTCGAGTGTAAACGCGGAGCCGTATCATGGGAGCCATGAGTGACATGAGAGACCAACGGTTGCGGTCTCATGTGGCGCTAGGGTCCGAACGCCGGTCGTGTAGTAGGTGATAAACTGAAATATTCGCGTGAAATGGAAACGATGAAAGGAGCGCGACGATGGCGGAACGGTATCGGTTGTCGTTTACGGTCGGTGGTCTGCTGGCTTCGCAGGGTGTCGTCGTTGCGCGCGTGTTTCTGGAGCAGGGGGATTGGTCGGTTGCCCGGCGAATCGTGACGGACGACAATCTGCTCGGGGTCCGTACGCTTGCCGCCGGCAAACGCATCGCCGGTGAAACGGTGAAACGACTCAGTGCGCTTTCGGAAGACGAATTGCGTTATCTTGCCGATGAAGGGACCCCATCAGGTGACCAGGCCGCACTCATGTGGGTGGCGATGTGCCGGCATTACACGCTGGTGGGGGAGTTCGCCAACGAAGTGCTGCGGGACCATTATCTGATGGGGATACCGACCGTGACCTACGTGGATTACGACCGGTTCGTGCTGAAGAAGGCCATGTGGCATCCTGAGCTGGAGGGTCTCAGCGAGTCGACGGCGAAGAAGCTGCGGCAGAACGTGTTCCACGCCATGTTCGAGGCCGGTCTGCTGGAACAGCGGGGGAATCTCATCGTGCCTTCCCTACTGAGTCCCGAGATTGCCGATATGCTGAGAGACAGGCCGGAATCGTTTGGATTCTTTCCGATGGGCGAGCCCGGATTGTAGAGGAGGGATGTACGTATGGCGGTTTCCAACATGGTGCAGCGTGAGCCGCGTGACATCGAGCGTGAATTCGACAGCCTGTTCGCCATCATGCGTCGTCAGTCGTTCCGCGACGGCAGCGACACGGCGGGTGAGCCGGCGAACTACATCTATGCATATCCGCCCTCCCAGGAGCTTGAGGTGGAGCGGCGCATCGCGCAGTTGGCGAACCGTCTGCAGTCCATGACGCCGGAGGCCGGCGACGCCTCCCCGGGCGTGCTGGTCATCGATTTGTATGACACGGCAATCGAGGTGCTCCAGGAGAGCCGCATCTTCGACCGCGTGCTGAAGAAGGAGCCGCGCCTGCATCGGGCGTCCCCGGACGGGGAGGTGGGTGACATGTTCCTCCAGTCGTTGGTAGACAAGCTCAGCCCCGACAAGGACGATCTGATGAACGCCATCGCCGAACGGTATCGCGAGGCGCGGGAGCATCACCAGGCCGACATCGTGTTCATCACCGGCGTGGGCAGGGTGTATCCGTACATTCGCACGCATACGCTGATGGAACGCATCCAGCTGGTGTTCGAGCAGTCGCGTCCCGTGGTGCTGTTCTTCCCCGGCACATATGCGAAGACGGCGAGCATGGTCTCCACGATGCGTCTGTTCGACCGTCTCGGAGCGGACAACTACTATCGGTCGTTCAGCCTCAATAGCATGGAGGACCCGCTCGGCGGGCAGTAATCGTTGCGGCGGGACTGCAACACGAATGCAATCCGCTCATATATGAAACATGACTTACGAATCAGAGGAATACGAGCAAAGGAGCGAGCATGGGGAGTGAATCGGAAGTCGGTATGATGACGTTGCGGAGCATGTTCGTCAAGAACATCGACCAGCGCATCGACGGCGTGGTCAAGGCCAGCGACGACAAGAACCTCAGGGACGAGATCGACGAATACGTGCTGACCAACGAGATTCAGAACAGCATGGAGATGCTGTTGGACGAGTACAACGAGCCGGGCTCGCACCACACGAACGGCGTGTGGATCTCCGGCTACTTCGGTTCCGGTAAATCTCACCTGCTGAAGATCCTCTCGCACATCCTCGGCGACGTGCCCGAGGCGTTCGCCGACGCCGCCACCATGGTCCCGCGCGAACAGGCCGTGCATACGCTCATGCGCAAGGCGGCCGATGCGGGCAACAACACGCTTGAGGCCCTGCTGCGCCGGAATCTGGAGATCCCCGCCACCTCGCTGCTGTTCAACATCGACAGCAAGGCGCAGAACAACAATCCGAACGCGCTGACCGACGCGTTCGTCCGCGTGTTCAACGAGTCGCGCGGCTATTTCGGTGCAAACCGGTACATCGCCAAATTCGAGCATGACCTCGACAACAACGGCAAGCTGGAGGCGTTCAAGAAGCTGTTCGAGCAGAAGGTCGGTAAACCGTGGGAGCAGGGGCGCGCCGAATCCCAGTTCTGGGAGGAGGAGATCAGCGAGGCGTTCACCGAGGCCACCGGCAAACCGGTACGTGACGACCGTCTGATCATCGCCGACTATCAGGCGCAGTATCGTCCCACCATCGCCGACTTCGCCGACGACGTGAACGCCTGGCTGGACGTACAGGAGCCGAACCGGCGCATCCTGTTCCTCGTTGACGAGGTGGGTCAGTTCGTCGGCGGCAAACCGGAGCGCATGCTCAATCTGCAGACCGTGACCGAGGAGCTGTTCTCCCGCACGAACGGCCGCGCATGGGTGTTCGTCACCTCGCAGGAGGACCTCGACAAGGTCATCGAGGGCCGCACCGTGAACCAGGGCATCGATCTGACGAAGATCAAGGGTCGGTTCGACATCAACATGCGGCTCGACAGCACCGACGCCATCGAGGTGATCCAGAAGCGTCTGCTCGTCAAGACCGACGAGGCACGTCCGATGATCGAACGGCTATTCGCCCGCCAGCAGGGTAATCTCGGCACGCTGTTCGACTTCCAGGGCGAGGGCGGCGCCCAACAGTTCCGCACGAACAAATTCGGTTCCGAAGACGATTTCGTCGACTCATACCCGTTCATGAACTACGAGTTCGGCCTGTTCCACAACGCCATGCGAGGCATGTCCGATGCGGGCTTCTTCGAGGGTGCGCACCGGTCCGTGGGCGAACGTTCGATGCTCAGCACGGTGAGCATCGCGCTCATGGCCTGCCGAAGCCTGCCGTTCGGCAGCATCATCCCGTTCAGCAGGTTCTACGACGGCATCGCCGGCACCTTGCAGACCTCCGCCAACTACCGCATCAACGAGGCGAACAGCCAACTGCCCGAGAACGACGACAAGCCGCTCGCCCTCTCCCTGCTCAAGGCACTGCTCATGGTGAAGCACGTGCAGGGGTTCAAGGCCACGGTGCGCAATCTACGCGTGCTCGTGCTGGGACGCTTCGACGAGAACATCCCCGAGTTCGAGAACCGCATCCGCCGCGTGCTCGACGTGCTGGAGGCCGGCAACTACGTGCACCGTAACGGCGAGTTCTACGAATACCTGACCAACGACGAGCAGGAGATTGAAAAGGAGATCAAGAACGTCGACATCACCGACGGCGACATCCGTTCGTTCATCGGCGAGGTTCTCGGCGTGGACATCCTCGGCGGCGGCACGCATCGCATCGAATACGGGCCGCAGAAGGCGCCGTTCCGCTACGGTCTGACCATCGACGGCTCGACCATAGGCCAGACGCAGGCCACGGTACTGCACCTGGTGACGCCATTGGACGGCACGGACGTGGACGCCAAGATCATGCAGGGCGCCGGCGAACGTAACGTGGTGCGCATCATCCTGCCCGACGAGAAGACGTTCACTAACGACGCCGTCATGTATCTGAAGACCTCGAAATACGTGAAGCTGAACCTGCGCAACCAGGAGACCTCCGAACAGCGTATGCGCATCATCGGCGAGAAGAACACGGCGCTGTCGATGATGAGACGCACGTTGAAGACCACGCTGCGCGAATCGATCATGAACGCCGTGTTCGCGTACAACGGCCTGCCCCTCGAATTGAAGTCCACTACCGCGGAAGGTCGCATAGCCGAGGCGATGGGTCTGATGATCGGCAAATACTATCCCAACCTCGCCATGCTCGCCGGCGTACGCTACGACGAGAAAGGGCTGGGCAAAGTACTCGACGACGCCGCGATTCCGGACGGGGAGACACTGCCCGGCACCTCGGACGCCCGCTCCAAGATCGATGCGCCGGCGCAGGACGTGCTCTCGTTCATCATGCGGTCGAAGACCGTCAAACCCACGGTGCACGCCGTCATCTCGCACTACGGCGAGCCGCCGTACGGCTGGCCCTACGCAGCCGTGCTGGCCTGTCTGCTGCACCTGTACGGCACGGGGCAGGTCACGCTCATGGTCGACAGCCGCAAGGTGGAACGCACCGAAGCCGTCGCCGTGCTCACCAGCACCAAGAAGCAGAACTCCATCGTCGTGGAGGTGCCCAAACAGTACGACGCGGCCAAGGTGCGCCGACTGCGCCGATTCTACGGCGACTACTTCGACGCCCCGGAGTCGGGTCTGCCATCCGATCCGCCGGCCATGGCCGCGGCCATACGCGATGCGCTCAGCGACGAGGCCGCCGACCTGCGGCACCTGCGCGACGTCAACAACCGGTTCGCGTTCACCAAGCGACTGGATGAAGTCATCGCACGTCTGAACCGGGCGGTGGCGCACGGCGACCAGTGGATGCTCGAATCGTTCATCACCGACGACGAAGAGGACGGTGACGAACAGCTGCTCGACGACAAGGACGACATCGTCTCGCCGATCCGGCAGATACTCAACGGCGCGCAGAAGACCGTGCTCAGCGATTGCATGGCATACCTGCACGACAACGAATCGAACTTCACGCTTGCGCCGGCTGACGTACAGCGGAAGCGCGATGACACCCTGACATTGGCGAACGACCCGAACCTTCACCGGGGCAACCGCATCAACCAGCTCAAGACCATGGTGGACGAACTGCGCGCCGCATTGGACCGGCTGATCGAACAGGAGCGCTCGCAGGCGCTCGCCGTCATCGACTCGGTGCGCGAAAGCATTATGCAATCCGACTCGTACGCGAACGTGGACGAGTCGGTGCGGCAGCTGGTGGGCCGGAGGCTGGACGAGTTCGCGGGCAAGGCGGGAAGCGCCAAGTACATCGCCGACATCCGGCAGAACGCGGATGTCGTACAGCAGAGCCTGTATGCCACGCTCATGACGCAGCTGGACGAGGCGCTTGCCCGTCAGCATGAGAAGACCGTCGAATCCCGTAAGCCTGACGAGACGCCCGCTACCGATACATCGCATCGTTCCGAGCAGCCGGGCACCGGTGAGGAGGCGGAGGAATCGCAACGTTCCGGCCGTCACGTCGCCAAAACCGTTCACGACGATGGGGCATCCGTCACATCCGTCGTGCGGCGAAGCGTGGTCATCACCACCATTCCCGTTCCCAAGCCGGTGACGGCGTTGGAGAACGAGCATGACGTGGATACCTTCCTCGAATCCTACCGACGCACCCTCATCCATGCCATCAACGAAGGAAAGAAGATCCTGCTGTGAATACGAACAGACTCCAGGCGTTCGCCGCCGAATCGCGCACCGAACTGATGACGTCGATCGCCGCCCGCATGAGGGCGGCGTTGGAGCCCGCCTCCCGAGCCCGCGCGGACATGCCGAAGGTGGTCGCCCGCCTGGAGGAGATCATCAGGGCGGAGGGCGGCGGCGACACCGGCTTCGCCGCCGTGACGGAACGGTATGCGTACCGATGGTTCAACCGCATCATCGCCTTGCGGTACATGGATGTGCTGGGATATACGGATTTGCATGTGGTGTCCGCGGAGGATGTGGCCGATGTGAACGGCCTGCCGCAGGTGCTGTCGGAGGCGTTGCGCGGTGTGTATGATCCGGCCGTGTTCGAGGAGAATCGTGCGAACCGCACGGCCGGCGTGCAGAGCGCGGTCGAGGCGCTGATCGATGGCACGCGTGCGAGCGACGACCCGCAGGGCGAGGCGTATGGTCTGCTATTGCAGGCGTACTGCCGGCACTGGCATGATGCGATTCCCTCCATGTTCGAAGGTGAGGAGAACCTTGACCGCGGCGTGGACGAGCTGCTCATGCCGGCGGATCTGCTGGCGTCGGGTTCGGTGCTGCGTCGTGCATTGGAGGCCATGAGCCCGGAGGACTGCATCACGGTGGATGCCGCAGGCGAGCAGCGCGGCAACGTGGAGATCATCGGCTGGCTGTACCAGTTCTACATCTCCCAGCGCAAGGACGAGGTGATGGCCGGATTCAAGAAGAGCGGCAAGGCCGGCGCGGCTGAGATTCCGGCCGCCACGCAGCTGTTCACCCCGGACTGGATCGTACGCTACCTGGTACAGAACACCGTCGGCCGCCTCTGGACCCAATCCCACCCCGAATCCCACCTTTCCAAACAGTGGGAGTATTACATCCCTGAGTCCTCGGATCCCTCTGTCCCCAATGTCATCCTGAGCGAGCGTAGCGAGTCGAAGGATCTTTCCACCCCCGAATCCCTCACCGTATGCGACCCCGCCTGCGGTTCCGGCCACATGCTCACCTACGCGTTCGACCTGCTCTACGCCATCTACGAGGAGCAGGGCTATTCCCCGAACGAGATTCCCGCGCTGATTCTGGAGCACAACCTCTATGGCATGGAGATCGACGAGCGTGCGGCGAACCTGGCCGAGTTCGCACTGCTGATGAAGGCGCGCGACCGTTACCGTCGTTTCTTCCGCCGCAACCGCGGCGTGCGCCCGCACATCCGGCGCATCGAGCCGGTGTCGTTCACCGATGACGAGGCAAACGAGCTCAACCGCATGTACCAGGTGGAATTCGACCCCGAAATCTGGAACACATACGCCCAGGCCAACATCACCGGCTCCCTCATCCAGCCATCGAAGGAGCTCGCCGACCTCGCCGCCTCGACGAAGTCGGCCTCGGCTCCCGCTGGCGGGAGCTGGCCCGGCGAAGCCGGGACTGAGGGTGGTGACACCCCCACAGCCCAGCCGGCCTTCTTCACCGGCGACTCCCTCATCGACCACGAAGCCCTCAGGGCAAAGGCCGAAACCGTCCTCACTCAGACCCGATACCTCGCACGCCAATACATGGCCGTGGTCGCCAATCCGCCGTACATGGGCTCGAACAACATGGGTGCCGAGCTCAAGAGCTACGTAAACCACAACTACAAGGACGGCAAAGCGGATCTGTTCGCCGCGTTCATTTACAGATGTCTTCTACTTGTGCCGGCTCATGGGCGTCTCGGTTTCATGTCTCCGTATGTATGGATGTTCATTAACTCTTACGAAAAGCTGCGTCAGCGGATTATTAGCCGTGAGCATTTGTCGTCGTTGATTCAACTTGAATACTCTGGTTTCGATGGGGCTACTGTACCCATTTGTACTTTTGTATTGGAACGAGGTCTTTCTGATGAGAAGAGCTGCTTTGTTCGGCTGAGTGATTTCGTCGGTGCAAAGCAGCAGGGCCCTCGCTCACGGGAGATTATCGCCGCTCACCGGGCTGTCTTGAACGGCAAGTTTTTGGATGAGGCTCCTATGGCTAGGCATTTCTATGAGTGTGATCAGGATGATTTCACGCGGATTCCCGGCTCGCCCATCGTGTACTGGCTTCCGGCTGGAGTGATGAATGTTTTCCGTTCCGGGCATAATCTCGGTGATACTACCCGTGTATCTAAGGGTATGGTGACTGCGAATAATGACAAATTCGTTAGGCTGTGGCATGAAGTCGACCAGTGTGCGGTTGGGTTTAGTGAAACCGATAGGCGACATGCGGCTGAGTCCAGCTATACATGGTTTATGTATGCGAAGGGAGGGGAGTTTCGCAGGTGGTATGGGAATGAGTCGTCCCTGGTTAATTGGAAGCATGATGGGTGCACAATTCAGCATGAATTAACAGAAGATGGCAGCAGAGTCCGAGCGACGAATTTTAATCTTGACCGAATTTTTAAGCCGGGAATTAGTTGGACTGTTATTTCAAGCGGGGAGCAATCTTTCCGTATTAATTATGCGGGACATCTGTTTGATGCAGCAGCGGGCGTAGCACAATCCGAAGATAATGTGTCACTTCTAGGACTGTTGAATTCAGTTGTCGCCCGAGTGATTCTTGATGGATTGAATCCAACGCTTAATCTGCATCCGGGTTATATCGAAAAAATCCCTTTGCCCTCCAACACGGAAGATAATAAGCAACTCATCGAATCCCTCATCTCCACCTCCAAGTCCGATTGGGACTCTTTTGAGACGTCGTGGGATTTTGTGGGGTTGCCGATTGTGGAGGGGACGGTTGCGGAAGAGACCAGCCACCCCCAGTCAGCTGCGCTGACAGCCCCCGCCAGCGGGGGCCGAGGCCGAAGTCTGGCTGAAATCGTTGCCGCGTATATCGAGCGGTGCAAGCGAATCGCCGAGGAGCAGCGGGAGCGTGAGGCTCGCAACAACGAACTGGTGGCGGATGCGTATGGGGTGCGTGACGAAGTGCCGTGTGACGTGCCGTTGGAACGCGTCTCGCTGAAACGCAATCCGGCGTTCGCGTATCCGAAAGCTGACCCGGCCGAACGCGATACGCTCATGGCCCGCGACCTCGTCAAGGAGCTCATCTCGTACGCCGTCGGCTGCATGTTCGGCCGCTACAGCATCGACAAGCCGGGCCTCATCCTCGCCTCGCAGGGCCAGACGTTGGACAACTACCTGCGCGAGGTGCCGAACCCGCGCTTCATGCCCGACGAGGACAACGTCATCCCGATCACGTCGGATGAATGGTTCGAGGACGACATCGTCTCCCGCTTCCGCACGTTCCTGGCCGTCGTCTACGGCGAGGAACGACTCGGCGAGAACGTGGCGTATGCCGAATCCATGCTCGGCAAATCCCTGCGCAAGTATTTCGTGAACGACTTCTACAACGACCATGTGAAGATGTACAAGAGCCGTCCGATCTACTGGATGTATTCCAGCCGTCGCGACAACAAGGGCTCGTTCAGGGCTCTTGTATGCTTGCACCGGTACACGCCGGTCACCACGAGCAACGTGCTCGGCTACCTGCGCGACTACGTGGCCAAGCTCGACGCGCAGTCGGGCCGTCTGCTCGCCTCTGATTCGGCGCGCGACGTGCGTGCGGGGGAGAAGATGCGGGCCGCCATCACGGAATGCCGCGAATACGAGGACAAGGTCCTCTATCCGCTCGCCACCCGCAACCTCGACATCGATCTCGATGACGGCGTGCTCGTCAATTACCTGCGTCTCGGCGGCGCCCTGCGATCCATCCCCGCCCTGGACCGCAAGCGCAAGGACGTCGCCACCTGGACCTGGCCCCACCACAAGCTGGAGGAGTGAAACATCCGATTCCGAGTGGTCACAAGGACGGAATGATGTCGTTCACCATATCGGCAACATCCGTCCATGGGGCGTATTGTGATTCCTGCCCCGCGGTGAGCTGGCGGCGGTGCGGGAGACGCCCCTGTGTATTATGACGTCTTGCATTTCGAACGGCATCCGACAAGTGCCCGTCAATGTGAGAAAACTCAACGTACTTGTGCCGAGGTCCGGTCGTGACTCCCAACGATGCCGCGTATCGTTCCACATCGGGCGTGGAGGTATGGGAGTCTGGGCATTGTTGCACATGGTCGATGAGCCAGACCTCAAAGCAGGGGTTCGAGATAATGAGCTGGATGCCGTTTTGCTTGCAGATACGCTGAGCCTTACTGTGATCGTGGAAATCATCGACATCGACGACCACAAAGACGGCGGCGTATCTGTCCTGCTCGTCATTGTTCTTGGCATCGTCGTCCATGCATTTGACCGCATACTCGGCAAGCTGTGCGGGCGTACGTATTTTTGAGCGCACAGTAATCTGGACATCATACTGTGCGCCCAAATGTTCGAAATAATCTTTCTCGGTGACCTCCCCGCCGCAAACCACAAGATATCGCTTGGCTCGGGTGCGGTGCCTTCTGCGGGCGTTGCGGCCATGCGCCGGAAGTTTAGTTTTTCTGCGGCTCATGACGCATCATCCTCTTCCATTATTCGCGCGAACATCATGTGGAAGCTTGGCTTGGGAATGGCCCCGTAAATACCGTTGAGATAATTCTTGCCGATGTTTTCCTCCCGCCGCACATTCAGATCGGTCACGGGATATAGTTCCGAATCGCCTGAGGCTGTTTTCTCCACCAGCCACACCTGATCCGGGCCGATAAGCCGGTCCTCCGCTCCGGACGTATTGATCAGCGAAGCATCGTGAGTGGTGAAGATGATTTGCGAGCCGTGGGGATTTGTCTCCGGGTCGGTGAACAACCGGATGAACTCCTCGACCAAAGTGGGATGCAGGCTGGTGTCTATCTCATCGATCAACGTCACCGTAGGGCGAGCCAGCTGCCGTAGGGCCAGTGAGAAGAACGATAACGCGGCCAGCGTGCCCTGGGACTCATTCTGCACGCCGAACTGGGCGGTTGTCTCGCCGCGATGCTCAAAGCGCAGCTCAGTGGCAGCTGGCGCGTCGAACAGCTGGTCCAGTTTTTCGGAATCGGCGCCGAGCTGTGTCTTCAGCTGCTCTTTGAATGAATCCAGCATGATGGGGTCGGTGTTCACCGGAGCGCTCCGAATCGAGTCGATGCCGAAATCGGCGTATCGAATCAACTGTTGCAGATGTGTGGAGAATCTGGTGTTGCGATTGAACTCACTGATGATAAGCGGCTGTTCATCCGAAAATCCCATGGCGTCGCAATAGGCGATTCCTGATGAAAAGAATTCAAATGCGGCATGTGTGCATTCAATGCCGGCTGCGGCCGCTGCCGACAGTACAAGTGAATTCGGTCTCAGCTCGATTGTTTTCCGCACTTGTGCCTTGGGGCCGCGGAAGGATCCGCCGAAATCGACATCGCTGCCATTCCGTGAGAACAGTCTCGTTGAATGCGTGGAAAGTCTATCCCCTATGATTCTGAACAATGAAAGTTCCTCATGCAGGATGGTTTTATCGTCGCATCGGAACCAGTACTGGTAGCGTTGTCCGTCGGATGCCAGAAAATCCGCGAAGAACATCGATTCGATTCCGCGGGCGTTGCTTCGCAGAAGGAATGGATCCCGGGGAATGGACGTTGTGGCGTCGCCCTGACTATAACTGGTTCGCACCAATGTGGCCATAGTCCATAATGCCTTGAGGAAATTTGACTTGCCGGACGCGTTCGGACCATATACTGCGGTGATTGTCGACTGCTTGCCGAATTCCCCGTCCGAGAATCTGGTGTCGCGAGTCATTGAGAACGACTGCTCGTCTTTGAAACTTCTGTAGTTGGAGAAACTGAAGTCAATGAGCATAATACATTTCCTTGATTGCTTTGTATTCTTGTTAACTATATCAAGAAACAGGCAAAAAACGCAGATTTTTGCAAAAAGTATGCTGTTGGTGACGGGACTTTCGTTTAAAAGAAGTTTCACTTTTGATTCTTTTGAAATTTTTGATTCTTTTGATAGTTTTGATTTCAGGATGAATCAAAGCCGATACGGGAGGAAGGCCATCATGCAAGCCAAGGAGAACCCGTTCAAGCCGACGGCAGGAGGGGAACCGCCGCTACTCATCGGCCGCAGAAAAGTAATCCGCGATTTCGAAAAAGGCCTCGACAACGGCGTGGGAGCTCCCGGGCGCATCATGCTCATAACTGGAGCACGAGGAACCGGCAAGACGGTGATGCTCACCGTGTTCGGAGACCGTGCCCGTGCCCGAAAATGGGACGTCATCGAGGAGACCGCATCGGAAGGGCTGTGCGAGCGGCTGGTCAACGAACTACGGTCCAAGGACTCGGTACTGGACCATTTCACCATCAAGCCGTCGGTGAGCTTCGCCGGCGCTGGCATCAGCCTGGGCGAGGCGGAACTCTCGCCGAAACGCATGCCCGAAACACTGCGCAAGGCGATGGCCGACCGGTTGGAATCATTGGAGAAACACCATGCCGGTCTGCTGATAACCATCGACGAGACGCAGGCCGCGGAACGCTCTGACATGATCGCCATCGCCACGGCCATTCAGCATCAGATACGAGAGCGCCGCAACATCGCCATCGTATTCGCCGGACTGCCGCAGATGGTCTCCGACCTGTTCAACGACGAGGTGATCACCTTCCTGCGGCGTGCGAAAACCAACGTGCTCGCCGACATTCCCGTCGATGAGGTGCAGAATGCATTCGCGGAGACCTTCGCCGCCTCAGGCATGGCCATCACCGAGGAGCAGCTGCGGACGGCCTCCGAGGCGACATATGGATACCCGTACATGATTCAACTGGTCGGCTACCATATCTGGGATGCCGTCGACATGAGGGAATCCAACGTTATAGAGGATGAGGATGTTCGCGGCGGCATATCCGAGGCGCGCATCGATCTCGACAATGCCGTCTGCGTCCCCGAACTTCACGGGCTGTCTCCAAAGGATCGGGAATACCTTGAGGCGATGGCGCAATCGGACGGCGCCGTATCCACGGCGGAGGTGGCCGAGCGCATGGGCAAAAGCGCCAATTATGCCGCCACCTATCGCAAGCGTCTGCTCGACGCATACGTGATTCGGGAGACGGAACGCGGCGAAGTCGACTTCGCGGTCCCGTTCCTGCGCGAATACCTGCGCCGGACCGCGGCATGATCGGATGACTGGGAAGCGAAAGGAGCAGCATATGGGTGGAAGCGAACAGCTGAGCGCACTGCTGGCGGCACGATTCGGCAAATACGTGGAGTCGGCGAACGGCGAAGGGCGCATCGTGTTCTGGGAGGACAACGAGGGCGTCTACGACGACGCCGTGGCAACGCTCGTCGGCCCGACGGCTACGAACGCGACGCTGCGTGACGTGGAACTCATCAGACTCACCAACACCAACCCGTTCGGCGTGAAATACCGGGTATTGCGCGAACAGCCCGACACCAAGTTCCTCATCTATCGCAACGCCGCAGAACCCGGCAACGAGCACCCCGACGACGAACACAACTGGCTGCTCGACCTCGAACTCGCCTACGGGCCCGTCTTCTCCGCCGACCGGCTCATGCTCATCCTCAACGAAACCATGCCCAAGGACGCCGACGGTGAAACCCGCGACGCATGGCTCGACGTGATGCAGCACACCAAACCGTTCTTCGATGATGACGACGACGTAGCTGCGCTCGCCGAACGCATGAGCGCAAATGACGACGCACGAACCATGCAGGCGAAAATGATCGCCGTGCTGCTCAATCTGCCGGATGGGCGCAACAGCCTGCAGGACATCTGGCGTCGGCTGCTCGAACAATACGCCGAAGACGACGACAGCGGCATCGATCGCATCCGCAAGGCCGGACTATTGGACTTCCACTGGAAGGGAACCAGCGGCATCTACCGGTATGAGATTCCGGGAGATATCCCGGCGGATATGCCATATGACCTTGCGCCGATGGGGACGAACAAGACCCCGACGGTCAAGGACTTCGTGCTGTGGCTGTTCAAACTCGCATGGAACGACTTCTCCGAAGGCGACGCCGGCCCCGACCGGTACGCCAACATCCGACGCGACTTCGAAGGCTGGCGCAACGACCGCACCTTCACCGACACGTTCAAACAACTTGCCGAACAGGTGTTCGACGAACTCATGCTCAGCCGCGACATCGTCGCGATGCCGTTGAAGAAACTCATCCGACGCTCGCTGTTCAGCGAAGTCGACGAACAGATTGTGACTCTCCTGTATCAGGAGGTCGGCAACGAGACGATAGCCGACGACGACGTACAAGCCATCATCCGCGAGCGCACACCGCACATCTGGTACGACGACTACCGGACCGATTATGAGGCCATCGGCGCGGCAAGCCGGCTTCGCGCCACGCTCGACGAATGCGAGGAGGCCATCGACGGTATCGATTCTCCCGAACGAGGATTCGCCATGTATGCGCAGCATCTGTACCGGGCAGACCAAACGTATCGAGAGTTCGTCCGCGCATGGAAACGGCAGGGCAGACGTGCGGAGGCGTCGGCCATCCGCGACGATCTAGAACTTCGCTATTCACGGTTCCAATCCCGGCTCGGTGAGACATGGCAGCGGCAGGTCGACAAGCTCGATTATTGGGGCATCAAGGATGTTCCGGTGCAACGGGACTTCTACCGGAAATACGTGCACAAGACCGTGGACGGCGGCAGGAAGATCGCCGTCATCATCTCCGATGCACTGCGATACGAGGTGGCACAATCCTTCGCCGACTGGATGCGCTCGCAGAACCGTTGGAATGCGACGACCGAGGCCCAGCTGAGCGTGCTGCCTTCATACACGCAGCTGGGCATGGCCGCGTTGCTGCCACACAGGACGCTGACGTTCAGCACGAACGACCATTACGGCGTGCTGGTCGACGGCATGCCGTCGCAGGGTGCCGACAACCGTAACGCCATTCTCGCGAAGGTGGGAGGTGCCGCCGTGAAGGCCGAGGATCTGATGCGGCTCAACCGTGAAGACTCCCGCGAGCTGGTGAAGTCCCACAAGGTGATCTACGTGTTCCACAACACGATCGACCATGCCGGAGAAAGCGATGAGGCATCCACGTTCGACGCCTGCGAACGCGCCATCGTCGAACTGGACGGCATCGTGAAGAAGCTGGCGAACGCGAACGTGACCAACATGATCGTGACCGCCGACCATGGGTTCCTGTATCAGGACCATGACGTGGCCGACGGCGAATGGCTGAGCGAACAGCCGAAGGGCGACGCGGTATGGCAGCGCAAACGCCGGTTCGTTATCGGTTCCAACCTGGCCGAATCCCCTTCGTTCACCACGTTCACGGCCGTGCAGCTCGGATTGGAGGATGCCGACGGCGAGGGCGTGAGCGTGCAGGTGCCCGTTTCCATCCACCGGCTGCGGAAGCAGGGCAGTGGCGTGCGGTACGTGCATGGCGGCGCCTCGCTGCCTGAGATCGTCGTGCCGGTCGTGCGCATCAGCAAGGGACGGTCGGCGGCGCAGGATGTCAGGCCCGTCGAGTTCCGTATTCTGCAGCAGACTGACCGCATCACCACCGGCCAGCTGACCGTGGAGTTCCAGCAGACCGAGCCGGTGGGCGACAAGGTGGCGCAGCGCACCGTGTTCGCAGGGCTGTACGGCGTCGCCGGCGGCGATGCGGTGCCGATCTCCAACGAGGTGCCGGTAACGTTCCTGTCCGAAAGCCCCGAGGCGCGTGACCGTCATGTGGCGGCGACGTTCCTGCTGACGAGCGAGGCCGACCGGTTCAACGACACGATGGTGGAGTTGCGCCTGTCCGAACGGATCGCCGGCAGCAACCAGCGGCGTATGCTGGAGCAGAAGGCCGACTATCTGCTCAAACGCAGTCTCTTCGCCGACGACGGATTCGACTTCTGACAGGCCATGAGGCCTGCGGGATGAAGGTAGGGCATATGACGAACACGGAAGACAATGTGACGGCTTCGGCGAACGGGGAGCCGGCGAACGAGTCCGAACTCGATCGCAAGATCGCCGAGACGTTCCCCGGATGCGTGGCGCGCAAGGACCTGGTTGGCCGCATCAAGGGCAATGCGCCCGTCCCCTCATACGTGCTTGAATATCTCATCGGCAAGTATGCGGCCACGACCGATGCGACGAGCATCGAAGGTGGCATGGACAGCGTACGCAGGATCCTCAGCGACAACTATGTGCATCGCGAGGAGGCGAACCTCATCCAGTCGCGTATCCGCGAACGTGGGCGCTACAGCATCATCGACCGTGTGCAGGTGGTGTTGAACGAGAAATACGACCGGTACGAGGCCACGTTCTCGAATCTCGGCATCAGCGAGGTGATTGTCGACCCGACAATCGTGAAAAGGAACCCGAAGCTGCTGGTTTCGGGCGTGTGGTGTATGTGCACGCTCGGCTACGCGTATTCAGGAGACCCGCACGAGGTGCCGTGGCGGCTGCAGAAACTGGCTCCCGTGCAGATGTCGCGCGACGACCGAGAGAACTATCTCGCCGCGCGAGGCCGGTTCACGACGGACGAGTGGATCGACCTGCTCATGCAGTCCATCGGATTCGACCCGGACCTGTTCGGCACACGTGCCAAACTGCTGCATCTGGTACGCATGATCCCGTTCGTCGAACGCAACTACAATCTCGTGGAACTCGGCCCCAAGGGCACCGGAAAATCACACATCTACTCGGAGTTCTCGCCGCACGGCATGCTGATCTCCGGAGGCGAAGTGACGGCGGCGAAACTGTTCGTCAACAACGCCAGCGGCAGGATCGGTCTCGTCGGCTACTGGGACACGGTCGCGTTCGACGAATTCGCCGGCAAGGCCAAGCGGGCCGACAAGGCGCTCGTCGACATCATGAAGAACTACATGGCCAACAAGTCGTTCTCCCGTGGCGTCGAAACGTTGCAGGGCGAGGCGTCCATGGTGTTCATCGGCAACACGTCGCATAACGTGCCCTACATGCTGAAGAACACCGACCTGTTCGAGGAGCTGCCTCGGCAGTATCACGATCCGGCGTTCCTCGACCGCATCCACTACTACGTTCCCGGCTGGGAGTTCGAGCAGATCCGCGGCGAGATGTTCACCCGCGGCTACGGGTTCGTGGTCGACTATCTGGCCGAGATACTGCACAACCTGCGCGACGTGGACTACGGCAGCGTATACGAACGGTATTTCACCCTGTCGCCGACATTGTCCACGCGAGACAAGGCCGGCATCCGCAAGACGTTCTCCGGACTCATGAAACTCATCCACCCGACCGGCGAGGCCACGATGGAGGAGATGGAGACGCTGTTGCGCTGTGCCATCGAAGGACGCAAACGCGTCAAGGACCAGCTGTGCCGAATCGATGACACCATGGCCGAAGTGGACTTCTCGTACACAAGAGCCGGCTCGGGCGAACAGGTTTACGTAAGCACGCTGGAGGAGACCGAATATCCGGAACTCTACTGGCGTGGCAGGGCAGACAAGGCCTCGGAGAAGACCAGAGACGATATGGAGCCCGCCGGGATGGAATCGGGAGAATCGGCTCCCTCCGGTTCCGGTGCTTCCGCCGCAGACCGGACGACGACGGGCGGAACTGCTGCGGCACCGGCATCCCAGCCGCGGCTTTCGCGCCTCGAACAGCTTGCCCTTCTGGCGAAACCCGGCCGTCGGGAATATAAGGAAGGACAGAACAACCTAAGCTACGATAGGCTGTTCGGCCCCTGGCTCGCGGGAGCGAAGCGGATCGTGGTTTGCGACCCCTATGTTCGCAAATCCTATCAGGTCCGCAATTTCGCGGAATTCCTCGAAACCGTGCTGCGATGCTCCGACCGATCCGAGGAAATCCAGGTCCATCTCATCACCGATCAGGAGCGGAACAACGGCCCTGCCATGGAGCAGCTCGACAACCTGAAGGCGCTACAGGACAACTACGGGCGTTACGGCATCGTATTCACCTACGAGTTCAAGGACAGCATCCATGACCGGTCCATCAAAACCGACACCGGCTGGATCATCGACATGGGCCGGGGACTCGACATCTACCAGCGGTTCGACACCAGCTGGTTCAGCCCCCTGCTGCGTATGCCCCAGCTGAGGCCGGTAAGCAAGGACTTCACCGTCAACTACAGCCGTGCGGACCAGTGACGAATCGGTCACTTACCGTTTCCCGCCACGACACGCCGGCAAGAGGTCGGCTCCATGGCGGGAAACAGTGAGCAACCATGGAAAGAACGGGACAGAAGAAACGGAGGATGATATGGGCGATGCCGAAACACTGTCGGTGGCGGTGGCACAGTTCACCGTGGGGCCGGATTCGGAAGGCAACCTGACGACGATACGGGATTACACCCGGCAGGCGGCCGACGAAGGCGCACGACTGCTGGTATTGCCCGAAGGCCTCATCGCACGCAACGGCGGCGACGGAGCGTTCGTGGCCGAACACGCACAGCCACTGGATGGGCCATTTGCGACGCAGCTGCGCCGCATCAGCCGGGAGACCGGCGTTACACTCATGGGCACCGTGCATGAACGCCTGTCGACCGAAAACGCTTCAGGCACCGTTGCTGAACCTGATGAGGCGGCCACGGGCCGGAAATACGGAACGGACGATTCCCGCGTCGCCAACACGTTCCTCGTCGTCCGGAATGGCGACATCATCGCCGCCTACCGCAAACTCCACCTGTACGATGCGTTCGCCGAAAAGGAATCCGACACCGTGCTGCCAGGCAACGAACTGCCGCCCATCGTCGACATCGACGGCTGGAAGATAGGCGTCATGACCTGCTACGACGTACGCTTCCCCGAAACCGCGCGCTCGCTGGCGGTACGGGGCGCCGACGTCATCGTGGTCAGTGCGGCATGGGTGCGAGGGGCGTTGAAGGAGCGGCATTGGGCGTTGATGACCGCCGCCCGCGCGGTGGAGAACACCTGCTACGTACTGGCATGCAGCGAGGTGAGCGAACAGAACATCGGCTTGAGCCGTATCATCGACCCATTGGGCGAGGTGATCGTGAACGCTGGCCTGCGGTCAGGCATGATCGCGGCGCGACCCGACCGAGGCGTACTGTGTTCGGCGCGGGAAAGCCTGCCCGTGCTCGCCAACCGTCGCTTCGTCGACCCGATTCTGCGTTAGACGCCGGCACCGATCGGGGCGCATCAGCCGAACAGCACCAGATACACATTGATGTCCGTCGACGGCGTTTCATCAAGGTAGGATTGGATTTCGTCCTCGGCGACATCGAGCGCCGCATCCTTTGGATACCCGTAGATGCCGCTGGAGATCAGCGGGAAGGCGATGCTCGTGCAATGCAGCTTGTCCGCAAGCTTCAGCGAATTTCGGTAGCAGGCGCGCAGCAGACGTTCCTCGCCATGATCGCCGCCGTGCCAGATGGGGCCCGCCGTATGGATGACGTAGTGCGCCGGCAGATCGAATCCGGTGGTGGCGATGGCCTGACCGGTGACGATGGGGGAGAGGCGGTCGCAGGCCCGCTGGAGCTTCTCCGCGCCCGCCGCGTGGAATATCGCGCCGCAGACTCCTCCTCCCATACGCAGCCGCGTGTTGGCCGCGTTGACGATGGCGTCGACCTGCATGGTGGTGATGTCCTGATGGACCGTGGCGAACGACATTTGGGACCACTCCTTTGCAATCGTTCTTGCAACGTTGCGTCATCATGTTCGGAAGAATCCGACGTCGGGAAGGCGGCATGGACGACGGATGGCGAACAGGCCCCTGAACGGGGCCTGCGGTCGGAATCAGAACGCGAAGTTATCCGGATCGGAACCGTTGCGCCTGCCGGTGTCCAACGCACTGACGGCGGCCATGTCGGCCTCGGAGAGCGTGAAATCGAACACATCGAGATTCTGCCTGATGCGTTCGGCATGTGTGGACTTCGGCAGCACGACCACACCACGCTGGATATGCCAGCGAATCGCCACCTGCGCCGGCGACTTGCCGTATTTCGCGCCGATCTCGGCCAATGCGGGGTTGCCGAGCAGACTGCCGCCCGTGCCGCCGAGAGGACTCCACGCCTCCGCGGCGATGCCCTTGGCCTGCACCGCGTCGATAAGCGGCTGGTTGGGGAACTGCGGTGAGGATTCGATCTGGTCGGCGGCCGGCGTCACGTCGCTGTTCGCCAGAAGGTCGGCGAGATGATGCTCATGGAAGTTGCTCACGCCGATGGCCTTCGCGCGGCCGGAGGCATAGATCTCCTGCATGTCGTCCCAGGCCTGCTGCCAGCCGTCCGCAGGCCAGTGGATGAGATACAGGTCGACATAATCCAGCCCGAGCCTGTCAAGGCTCTCTTGGAACGCATCCTTTGCGCGATGGGAGCGAATGTCGTCGTTCCACAGCTTCGTGGTGAGGAAGATATCCTCACGCGGCACGCCGGAACGGCGGATGCCCTCGCCGACCGAGGCCTCGTTGCGATAGATCATCGCCGTGTCGATGTGTCGGTAGCCGGCTTCCAGCGCGGTCTGGACCGCGTTTACGGTGGTGTCGCCGTCCGGAGTCTGGAACACTCCCAGACCGACCTGGGGGATGACCGTGCCGTTGTTCAGCGTAATAGTCGATTGAATCGCCATGGATACCTCGCTGTCCATGAATTAGAGCCATAGTAGGCGGATGAATAGATCCCGCCTCCCATTGTAGGATGCGCATGCGGGTATTCATGGGAATTATGCGTACGCTGCCTGAATATTGTCGGGACCACATGGCGGTAAATCACAAGACGACATGGTGTCCAGTGATCTCCGTGCCGTCGGATGACGGCGCCGCGTCTGATAATCCCGCCATTGTGTATGGTTCGTGGTGCAATGGAGGCGTGAACGGGATGAAACGGAAAACGGGTGGGATGACCGGCTCGCGCCGTATCGCGATCTGCCGGTTCGGTGTGATTCTTCTGAAGGTGTTCTGGTGGACCGTGCTCATCGGCGGTGCCGCATTCGTCGTGTCGGCGTTCTTCGCCTTGCCCTCCCGGTGGATGCCCTGGGTCTCGTCGCTGGCGGTGTTCGCGCTGATCGAATCCGTCGTCTTCTGGATCGGCATCATCGCCGTCTATCTCGCCTCCGTGCAATTGGGTCTGAAGATTCGCGTCATCGGCATTCTGTGCGGATGGATACCCATCGCGAATCTGGTCGCGTTGCGGCTGATCATCCGCACCGTCGAGCGCGAGGTGCGGTTCGAATCGGAGAAGGAGGCATTCGATAGACGTCGTGCGCCGGCCGGAATCTGCGCGACCCGATACCCTGTCCTGCTGGTGCACGGCGTGTTCTTCCGGGATACCAAGGCGTTGAATTACTGGGGGCGAATACCGGACGAGCTGGAACGCAACGGCGCGCGAATCTTCTACGGTGAGCACCAGTCAGCCTCGTCGGTCGCGGACAGCGCCGTCGAGCTCGCCGAACGCATACGCCGAATCGTGGAACAGACCGGCTGCGGCAAGGTCAACGTCATCGCCCATTCCAAGGGCGGGCTCGATATGCGCTACGCCATCGCGCGATGCGGCGCCGGCCGGTGGGTCGCGTCACTGACCACCATCAACACGCCTCATCGGGGATGCGGATTCGCCGACTATCTGCTGTCCCACATTCCTCTCTCCGCCCAGCACAGGGTCGAATCCGCCTACAACACCGCAGCGGCCCGTCTGGGGGACAAGACCCCGGACTTCATGGCTGCCGTGCATGACCTCACGCAGGAGGGATGCGCCCGCATCAACGAGCGGATCGGGCTCGAGCCGTTCCCCGGCATACGATGCCAAAGCGTGGGGTCGAGGCTCGCCCACGCGACGACCGGCAAATTCCCGTTGAACTTCACGTATCCGCTGGTCAAATGGTTCGACGGCCCCAACGACGGACTGGTGTCCAAGCCGTCGTTCCCGTGGGGGGAGCGGTTCATCTGGCTGGAGCCGAATGGCAGACGCGGCATCTCGCATGCCGACATGATCGACCTCAACCGTGAGAACATCGAGGGATTCGATGTGCGCGAGTTCTACGTGGGCATCGTCGCCGAGCTCAAGAAGGCGGGACTGTGACCGCTCGTCGACGCCGACTCCTTACGGGCGGGAATCTTTGGAGGCGTGGTTTTCCCGCGAAAATGAATAAGCCATGGACGAATCCTTAACGCGATGAAAACGTTTGACTGCTAGCATTTTGAATAGATTTTGTCAATAAGAGAGAAGAAAAGGTCCTTCCCGTATGGCCCAACTCACCCTGGTCCTTCAAGTGCTTATCGCCGTTCTGGTGTCGTCGGCGCTGAGCAGCTTCATTCCCCGCGTGTCGACGCCGCTTGTGCAGATCGCCTTGGGTGTGGTCTGGTATTTCACGCCGTTCCTGCCGAATCTGGAACTGGATTCGGAACTGTTCATGGTGCTGTTCATCGCCCCGCTGCTGTTCCTTGAGGCCCGCAACGTCCCCCGTCGTGAAGTGGCCAAGGACCTGGGGCCGTCGCTGTCGTTGGCTATCGGACTGGTGCTGCTCTCGCTCGCCGTCACCGGCATCACGCTGCATGTGCTGTGGCCTGCGGTGCCGCTTGCCGCGGCACTGGCGCTCGGCGCGGCGCTCGGCCCCACCGACGCTGTGGCCGTCGCCTCGCTGAGCAAGGAGGCGAAGCTGACCGAGCGACAGCTGAACGTGCTGCGCGGCGAAAGCCTGTTCAACGACGCGGCCAGCATCGTGGGCTTCCAGTTCGCCTGTCTCGCCGCGCTCACGGGCACGTTCTCCCTTGCGCAGTTCGCCCAAGGCATCACGGTGAGCTTCTTCGGCGGCGTCGCCGTGGGCGTGGTCGCCGGATTCGTCTTCAACAAGCTGGTGCTGTTGCTGCGCCGATACCGTATGGAGACGATGACCCTGCGCATCGGCATAGAGGTGCTGATTCCGTTCGCGGCCTATGTGGGGGCCGAGCACCTGCATGTCTCCGGCGTGCTGGCGGTGGTGGCCGCAGGCCTGCTCATCACCTTCCAGCGTTACGGCTTCGGCAGCGACATCGCCCGCACCAATCTGGTTTCGAACTCCGTATGGCAGTTCATCGAATTCACGCTGAACGGTTCGGTGTTCGTGCTGCTCGGCATCGAACTGCCCATCGCCATGCGCTCCAGCTGGCAGAACGAATCGGTGAGCAGCTGGATGCTCGTGCTGGCCGTGGTGGTGCTCACCGTCGTGTCCCTCGTCATCCGTTTCCTGTGGATGCTGGGCATGCTGCGCGTCACCAAGGACCGGGTCACCCGCAAGCGCCGCAAGCTTACGAAGGAGCGAGTGCACAGCGCCCTGGTCATGACGTTCGGCGGCCCGAAGGGCACGATCTCGCTGGCATTGGCGTTCACGCTGCCCAACGGCATCGACGAGGCCACGCATATTCCACTGCGCAGCGCCCTGCTGTTCATCGTCTCCGGCTACATCGTGGTGTCGCTGGTGTTGGCGAACATCATCCTTCCGCTGCTGGCACCGCGCGACGACGACGTGAAGGGCGAGGAGTATGCAAAGGACAACGTGGAGATGCTGCGCCGCACGCTTACGAAGATCGCCGAGCTCGACACCCCGGAGACCCATGAGGAGGTGCGTGCCGTCATGCACTCCTACACGGAGCGCATCGACCGCGTGAAGCTCGCGGTTCCCCAGGAGACCATCAAACGAGAACAGAAGGTTCGCGTCTCGACGCTTGAATGGGAGCGGGAGTGGCTGAACGACCTGCTCGAGGAGCATCCCGAAAAGGAGGAGGCCGCCGAACAGCTCATCACCCGTCTCAACAGTTCGCTGAATCATCTCACCGGCTCGGGCGGCCACCACATCCAGATCCGTCAGGCCAAGCCCCGTCGTCAGGCCATGATTCTGCTGCGTCGCATCTGGTCGCTGCTGGCACGGGTGACGCCCGGTCTGGACCCGCATAAGACCGATATGATGCGCAGCATCCAGATCGAACTGTTCGAGGCCACCATCGGGCACCTGAAGAACGAGGTGCTCACCGATGTGGAGAACGCGGAGATCATCGCCCGTCTGATCGGCGAATACCGTGCCGCATTGAGCACTTTGCATGCGAAGTCGTCGTCGTTGCCCACGTTGTCGTCGTTGCCGTCGCGTCAGGGCGTGGAGGACATCCGCACGCAGACGTTCCGTCTCGAGCTGGAGACGATTCGCGAGATGCAGGAGGAAGAGGAGATCACGCGCAGCCAGGCCAAGATGATGCGCCAAAACGTCTACCTCATGCAAGCGGATGCGGTGCTCTAACGAGCACCGCATGCTTTCGAGCGATTTTATCGAGCGAGAAAGCCAGTAAGGCGCTGCCGCAGGCAGTCCCTAATTGCGGGACCGCCGTGCTCTAATGAGCACGGCATGCCGATTTGCAATTTCATCGAGCGAGAAAGCCAGATAAACGCTGCCGCAGGCGGTCCCTAATTGCAGGACCGCCGTGCTCTGACGAGCGTGGCATGCTTTCGGGCGTTCGGTTTCTCCCGTCGTTTTCTTTAGTCTCCGCCTCCCTCGTCAGAGGGAGGCTTCTTTTATCTTCAGAACGGCGATCATCCGCTATGCTGTGCGTAGACGTTTTATCTTCCGAAGAAGGAGCGCATCCATGAGCGACGACGCAACAAGCCCCATCACCGACGCCGACGGGTTCAGCACGCTCGGCTACTACTATGCATTCGACGCAGACGCCGAAATCGACGACATGAACCTCGAGGCGGTGATCTGCGCCGACCAGCCGTCCAGGGAGCTCAATGGCGTCGCCGTGAGCGTGCGCGTCAACGATGAGATCAAGGCGTCCGAAGGCCAGCGTCGCGTGTTGGAGACACTGGCCATGCTCATCAACCAGCAGCTTCCCCATAATGACGATCCCATGGTCGTGGCCCGTTACGCCATCTCCATCTGCGAGGAGCCTCCGCAGGACGCCGTGGTGCTATGCAGGTTCAGCGCCAGGCGCGAGCATCAGGGTGACCGCATCGTCACCCAGCTCAAGGCGGGCCGCAACCAGGCGGTCGATGAACGCGTGCTGGCCGGCGGCAGGCGCGTCATCCACTATCTCACCGACTTCCTCGACCAGTTGGAGGTCGCCGCCGCGAAAAAACGAGAAGGAGAGGAGTAGGAGGTTTCGACGGACCGAGGTGAACGGCCGCCGAAGCCAACGTAAACAACGCGTGTCATGTTTTTGCGTCTTTCCGTCCCTATGGGAATTTAGACTTGATTAGGTCGCGACGATGTTGTGGCCGCCTGAATCCAAACAACGACGGAAAGGCGCGCATGTCATCAATATCCCCGAGCGAGGATTTCATCGGAAAAAGCGTTGTCACGCTCGACGATCTCAGCACCGAGCAGATCGAGCTTCTGCTGCGCAAGGCGCAGTACATCGACGCAAATCGCAAACTGGTCTCGCACACCTGCGACGGCCGTATCATCGCAACGTTGTTCTATGAGCCGAGCACCCGCACGCGTCTGAGCTTCGAGACCGCCATGCTGCGTCTCGGCGGCCGCGTCATCGGTTTCGCCGGAGCCCAGCAGGCGTCGGTGAGCAAGGGCGAATCCATCGCCGACACGTTGAAGACCGTCGCGAACTTCGTCGACGTCGTCGCCATCCGCCACCCGAAGGAGGGTGCTGCGCTGGTGGCCTCGGAGGCGGTGGACATTCCCGTGATCAACGCCGGCGACGGCGGACACATGCATCCCACGCAGACGCTCGCCGACCTGTGCACGCTGCAGTCGCGCTTCGGCCGCATCAACAACCTCACCGTGGGTCTGTGCGGCGACCTCACCTTCGGCCGCACCGTGCACTCGCTCATCGAGACGCTGTGCCGCTTCGGCAACGTGAACTTCGTGCTCATCAGCCCCGACGAGCTGAAGACCCCGCAGTACGTGATCGACCGCATCAACGCCACCGAGAACTGCACCTATGTGGAGGTCAAGGACCTCGTCTCGGTGATCGGCGACCTCGATGTGCTGTACATGACCCGTGTGCAGCAGGAGCGTTTCTTCAACGAGGACGACTACCTGCGCCTGCGCGACACCTACATCCTCGACGAGGACAAGCTCAAGCTCGCCAAGAAGGATATGGCCGTGCTGCACCCGCTGCCACGCGTCAACGAGATCGCCGTGGAGGTGGACCACGACCCGCGTGCCGCCTACTTCGAGCAGGTGAAGAACGGCATGCTCATGCGTATGGCATTGGAATGCTCCGTACTGGGCGACGAACTGCCCGGATTCGACCCCGAAGGAATCGACGCGGTCAACGCGAAGGAGGTGGCCGCCTGATGGAGGTGACCAGCATCACTGAAGGCATCATCATCGACCACGTGCCCGCCGGCACGGCGCTGAAGGTGCTCAACTATCTCAACATCAACCCGGCCACCACTCGGCTTGCGCTGATCATGAACACGACCAGCCACCAGTTCGGTTCCAAGGACATCATCAAGATCGAAGGCGAGCAGGACATCGACCTCGACGTGCTCGGACTTGTGGCCCGTCAGGCGACCGTCGACGTGGTGCACGGCGGCAGGATCGTACAGAAGCTCACCCCGAACCTGCCCGAGCATGTGACCAACGTCATCAGCTGCGTGAACCCGCGCTGCGTGACCACCATCGAACGCGGCATCAAACAGCGTTTCCACCTCGTGCACTCCGAGCGCAAGGAATACCGCTGCGACTACTGCGACGAGGAAGCCAAGTTCTAGCCAGGTTCCCTGGACTGCGGCCGTCGGCGGGCATACCGGCGGCCGCACCGACTGTGAAAGGAAAAGCACATGCTCACATTGCGCAACATCACCGTATGGGACACGGGCGAGACCATCGATCTGGTGATTCCCGAAACCGATGAAGGGCGCTTCTTCCGTGACGAGGACGCCGTCTTCGACGGCGAGGTCGACGCCACGGGACTCACGCTGGCACCGGGCTTCGCCGACCCGCATGTGCATTTCCGCGACCCCGGACAGACGTACAAGGAGTCCATGGTCTCAGGCGCCGCCGCCGCGGCATCCGGCGGCTACACGAACGTGCTCATCATGCCGAACACCGTGCCGGCGCTGGACGGTGTGAAGGTCACGGATCGTGAGCAGTCCGGCGCCGAGGAGGTGCTCGGCAAGGGATTCGACAGCGTCATCGACTTCCTCCAGCACTACGATTCCGCCCACGACGTGAACCTGCCGGTGCGCTACGACCTGTGCGTCTGTGCGTCCAAGGGCCGTGCCGGCCACGAGGCCACCGACCTCGCCGACTGGCACTGGTACATCCGAGGCGTGGCCGAGGGGGAGAAGGACCGCTCCCAGCTCGACCATCCCATCACCGCGATAAGCGACGACGGCTCGGCCGTCACGCCGGAGATCCTCGACGACGTGCTGCGCATGGTCAGGGAATCCGGCCTCTACCTCATCGAACACTGCGAGCATCACGACACCGGCGCCGTCAACGACGGGCCCGTCTCGCGCAAGCTCGGCGTGCCGGGAATCCCCGAAGACACCGAACTGAAGATCGTCGCCCGCGACATCGAAAAGGCCCGTGAGACCGGTGTGCACATCCACTTCCAGCATGTGAGCACGGCCATCTCCTTCGACGCCATCCGCAAAGCCAAGGCCGAAGGTCTGCCCATCACCTGCGAGACGGCACCGCACTATCTGGCCCTGAGCGACGAGGCGCTGCTCGAATACGGCACCCTCGCCAAGATGAACCCGCCGCTGCGCTCGGAGGCCGACCGTCAGGCCACCATCGAGGCCATCGCCGACGGCACCGTCGACCTGCTCGCCACCGATCATGCGCCGCATACGCTCGAGGAGAAGGAACGCGGCTTCCTCGAGGCGCCCAACGGCATCATCGGACTCGAATGCGCCTACGGCGTATGCCACAAGGTGCTCGTCGACGGCGGGCACATCTCCGACAAGCGACTCATCGAGCTCATGGCCACCGAGCCGCAGCGGCTCATGGGACACGACCCCGCCGACATCGATGCGATGCTCGATACGGCCGGCGCCGGCGAGGGCCGTCGCATGCTCGACCTGAGCGCGGTGGAGCATCCCGAGACCGCCGACCTCGTCGTGCTTGACACGAATGCGGCATGGAAGGTCGATCCCGAGCGCTTCCACTCCCAGGCCCGCAACACGCCATTCGGCGGATGGGACGTCACCGGCCGTCCGCTCGCCACCATCATCGGCTCCAGGCTCGTCTTCAGCCGGCTGTAAGACGCGTCTTCACGTTTTCCCGATTCTTCATTCGTTCCCCGGAAAGGACACAAGAACACTCATGGACCGCCTAATCGACGCCATCGCGGCGAAGAACAACCCCAGCGTCGTCGGACTCGACCCGAAGCCGGCGCTGCTGCCCAAGCAGCTCATCGACCACGCGCGAGAGGCGACCGTCAGCGAAAGCGAGATGGGCAACCCCATGGAGGCGGAGGCCGCATGGTCCATCAACTTCGCCGCCATGTATCTCAAGTTCAACACCACGATCATCGACGCGGTGAAGGACATCGTCCCCGCGGTCAAGCCGCAGATCGCCATGTACGAGGCATTGGGCGAGGCCGGACTGTGGATGTACGCGCGCACCTGCAAGTACGCGCAGGACAACGGCCTGTATGTGCTCGGCGACGTCAAGCGCGGCGACATCGGCTCGACGGCCGAAGCCTACGCCCACCATCTGAGCGGCTTCCCGCTGCGGTTCGCCGACGTGGCCAGCGAGGACGAGATCGAGAACGTGCAGCGCAACGCCGCCGCCCTTGCCGTCGATGTGGAGGACTACGACGAGAACGGCGATGAATTCCAGTTCGGCTCCGAATGGTACGAGGACGCCGTCACCGTGAACCCGTATCTCGGCACCGACGGCATCACGCCGTTCATCAACGCCGCCACGGCCACCGACAAGGACGTGTTCATCCTCGTGCGCACCTCGAACCCCTCCAGCAGCGAGATCCAGGAGCTGGAGCTCAAGAACGGCGGCCGCGTCTACGAGCACGTCGCCGACCTGGTCGAACAGTGGGGCGCCGACACCATCGGCGAGCACGGATACTCGCGTGCCGGTGCCGTCGTGGGAGCCACCCACCCCGAAGAGGGCGCGCAGCTGCGCGAGCGGATGCCGCATACGTTCTTCCTCGTGCCCGGTTATGGCGCACAGGGCGGCACCGCCGCCGACGTGGCACGTATGTTCGATGGCAACGGTTCGGGCGCAATCGTGAATTCTTCCCGTGGTATCATCGGCGCCTGGAAGAAGAACCCCGCCTACAGCGAGGACCTTGACCTTGACGAGGCGCTGCAGATCGTAGGCGAAAGCGCGAGGGAAGCCGCCGAACGCATGCGAGACGACCTCGATTCCGCCCTGCAGCACTGAACCTGAAGGAGAGCAGAGACTTTGACCGCAGACACGTTCATCCCGACTGCCACGGAGGAGCGGCTGGCACATGGCAGGGCCGTCGTCGACGCGGCGGTCGCCCATGGGTTTTTCCCGCCCCGCCACACCGTTGAGATCGCAGACATCACCGAACTCGATTCCGGCGTGATGCGTATGACCATCCGCGATCCGTACATCGCCGCGCATGGACGCCCCGCCCAGTTCGTGGACTTCTTCACCCACGATCCCATGAAGCCCATGCCCCGTCCGTTCGGCATCAGCGAGATCCAGGACGACCTGGTGAGCTTCATCTTCGCCGTCGTCGGCAAGGGCACCGGCGAGTTCGCCGAGCTCAAGGCCGGCGACGTCATCGACGTGATGGGTCCGCTCGGCCATCCCTTCAACACCAAGGAGCCTGCGAACTACGTGCTGGTGGCCGGAGGCCTCGGCGTACCGCCGCTCATCCACGCCGCCCAGCACATCGCCGGCGACGAAAACAGCGAATCCACCGCCGTGTTCGGCTACCGTAAGAACCATTTCGCCGACGAATACGTGGACCGCTACGCCGACCGCACCTACAGCATCGACGAGTCGGAAGGCAACGTGGTCACGCTGCTCGACCGCATCGAGGACGAGTTGAAGGACGGCGACCTGCCCCCGGTGATCCTCTCCTGCGGGCCGCTGCCCATGATGAAGGCCGTGGCCTCCTGGGCAGCCAAGCGCGACATCCCCTGCCAGCTCAGCCTCGAACAGCGCATGGGCTGCGGCTACGGCACCTGCGTGCTGTGCACCACCGACACCGTGAACGGCAGGCTCAAGGTCTGCGCGGACGGACCCGTATTCACCCGAGAACAGCTTGGATGGGAGTGAAGTCCATGACCGTGACCGCAGCGAATCCCGAAACCGAAACCATGGACCTGTACGACCACGAGTGGAAACATCCCACCGTGGTGGCGGGCGTGCCCTGGAAGAACCCCGTGGGCACCGCATCCGGCACCTTCCAGTATGCGGCCGTTCGCTGGTTCTACGACGTGAGCCAGCTCGGCGCCGTGACCACCAAGGGCGTCTCCCCGGTCCCGTGGGAGGGCAATCCCGGCGTGCGCACCGCCGAAGGCCCCGCCTGCAACATCAACGCCGTGGGCCTGCAGAACCCGGGCGTCGACCATTACCTCGTCGACGACCTGCCCAAGCTCAAGAAGATCGGCGCGAACGTCGTGTCCAACGTGGCCGGCCACAGTGACGACGATTACGCCGAGGTCGTGGCCAAGCTCGCCGACTCGCCGGCCGACATGCTGGAGATCAACGTGAGCTGTCCGAACGTCTCCGCCGGTGGCATGAGCGTCGGCACCGACCCCGTGGCGTTGAGCCGGCTCATCACCCGGCTGCGCAAGATGACCGACAAGCCCATGATCGTCAAGCTCACGCCGAACGTCACCGACATCACCGTGCCCGCACGCGCGGCCGTGGAGGCCGGCGCCGACGCACTGAGTCTTATCAACACCATCGTCGGCATGCGCATCAACACCCGCACCGGCAAGCCGATCATCGACCATGTGACCGGCGGCGTCTCCGGACCGGCTGTGCTGCCCATCGGCCTGGCACGCGTATGGCAGGTACGTTCCGCACTGCCCGACATTCCGATCATCGGCATCGGCGGCGTCGACAGCGGCGAAAAGGCCCTCGAATATCTGTATGCAGGAGCGAACGCCGTCGAGGTGGGCGCGGCCGCCCTGTTCGACCCCGTCGCGCCGCTGCGCGTCGCCTGCGAGCTCGACGACCTGCTCGACGACCGTCCGGAACTCGCCGCCAAACTCGCCGAAGGCAAGACCTGGCGCTGACATCACATCACAAGGAGAAAGAGACATGACCGACACCGCATCGCTCGACATCCGCTTCACACAGTTCCTGCTCGAATCCAAGGCGCTGAAGTTCGGCGAATTCACTCTCAAGTCCGGCCGCAAGTCCCCGTACTTCATCAACGCCGGCGCCTTCAACGACGGCCGCAAGATCGCCACGATCGGCGCATTCTACGCCGAGAAGATCGCCGCCGAAATCGAAGCCGGCAACCTGCCCAAGGACATCGACACCGTGTTCGGCCCCGCATACAAGGGCATCCCGCTCGGCGTCTCCACCGCCATCGCATTGACCTCCGCCCACGGCATGGAGGTCGGCTACACCTTCGACCGCAAGGAGAAGAAGGACCACGGCGACGGCGGCATGATGGTCGGCACCCAGCTGACCGACGGAATGAAGGTGCTGCTCGTCGACGACGTGATGACCGCCGGCACCGCCGTGCGCGAGGTCATCCCCAAGCTCAAGGCCGAGGCGAACGTGGAGGTCGTAGGCCTCGTGCTCTCCGTCGACCGCATGGAGAAGACCAAGGACTCCGACCTCTCCGCCGTCAAGGCCGTCGAACAGGAGTTCGGCTTCCCCGTCTTCGCCATCGCCAACGTGCGTGAGATCTTCGAAGCCGGCCGGCGCATCAATACGGCCGACGGTACCCCGTACGTCACGGACGAGATCAAGGCCGCGGCCGACGCCTACCTCGAACGCTACGGCGCCTGATAACCGGCAGCGTAAGCGTTTCCACACACGCAAGCCCTCCCCGCGACAAAAGGGGGAGGGCTTTCATATTGATATGAACATCATATGAGTTATTTCCGGAGATGAGAACGTTGACGAAAAACAACGACGACAGACTGCTCACCCGAGATGTGGTCCTGGTCATGGTCGCGACATTCTGCTTCATGGCCAGCAACATGCTTGCCACGCCGCTGATGGCCGGCTACTCCGAGCATCTCGGCGCATCGGGCGCGCTCATGGGCGTCGTCTCCGGCATGATGAACATCATCGCCCTGTTCTGCCGGCCCATCGCCGGCAACCTCGCCGACAAGACCAGCAAACGCATGCTCGTCGGCATCGGCTCGGCACTCTACCTCGTGGCCAGCATCTGGTATTCGCTCGCCTCCAACCCGGCGTCGCTCATCGCCGCACGCATGGTCAACGGCGTCGGCTTCGCCTGCTGTTCGGTCTGCCTCGCCACATGGATGTCGCTGCTGCTGCCCATCCGTCACATGGGCGCCGGCATGGGGCTCTACGGCACCATGAACGCACTGGCCATGGCCATCGGCCCCGCTATCGGCATCAAGGCGCAGCAGGTCATCGGCTACCGGCACACGTTCCTCATCTCCGCCGTCGTCGCCGTGTTCATGGTGGTCTCCGTATTGTTCGTGCGCAACGGTGGACGGCCGGTGGCGAAGAAGTCCCCGGCTTCGACAGCCTCCGCCAAAACGGAGCGTGCTTCGCATCGGTTCGGCATCCGCAGCATCGTCGAACCGCGCGTCGTGCCGCTCTCGCTCGTGTTCATGCTGTTCGCCATCCCGTATTTCGCCACACAGTCGTTCCTCGTCTCCTACGTGTCGGCACGGCACCTGGCCGTCGAGGTCAGTCTGTTCTTCCCGCTCTACGCCGTGGCCCTGCTCATCATGCGAGTCACCCTGCGCGACCTGTTCGACGAGAAGAGCTTCCGGTTCTTCATGCGCGTCTGCTCGCTGCTCATGCTCGCCACACTGCTGTGCCTCGACCTCATGCGCAACGACATACCGCTCATCCTCGCCGCGGTTCTCATGGCCGGCAGCTATGGCATCATGAGCTCGGTCACCCAGGCGCAGGCCGTCATCATCGCAGGCAAGGCACGCAGCGGCATCGCCAACAGCACGTATTATGCAGGCATCGACCTCGGCATGTCGTTGGGGCCCATCATCGGCGGCCTGCTGTACGGCAATATGCCCATCGAATGGTTCTACCCGCTGTTCATGCTCGCCATGCCCCTCGCATGGATCCTCTACCTCGCCACGGTCCGCTACACCACGCCTGCGGAATCCTCCGAACAGGCGTGACACCGGCCCTTCCCGCACGTATGTCGCGGCGACAACCGGCCCTCGGTAACACGTTCGCAACCCATTACGACAAGGTAAATGACATACGGCATAGTATGAAAGGGTTCGAAGGAAAGGACGCCAGGCATGACATCGGAGCACAGCAACGCCAGGGGAGTATCGGCGAAGGCGGTCTCATCCCGCGAGCAATGGCAGCGGGAGAAGAAGCGGCAGACCCGCAAACGCATCCGACAGGCCGCCATCGGACTCTTCCTCGAACACGGCTACGACGAGGTCACCGTCCAGCAGATCGCCAAGACGGCGAACGTGACCCCGATCACACTGTTCCGCTATTACCCCAAGAAAGAGGATCTTGTCATCGAGCCCCCGCAGATCGCGGAACTGGCGTCCGCGATCGAGGCGAGGACGGCAGACAAGCCGTCGCCCACGTCGCCGTTCGTCATCGCCTCGATCGTCGTCGAGGAGGTCGCGAACCGGCTCGACGATGAACAATATGAGTCGCTGGCACGAGGCCTCACCATCATTAACGACACCGATACGCTGCGTAGCGCCATGTTCGCACGGATACCCCAATGGTCGGCGATACTTGCCGACATGTTCCCCGCCGACGATGAGGACGCCGAGGGATTCGCCACCCGACTGCGCTATGCCATCGCCGTCAACACGCTCATCGAGATCTTCGGCGAATGGATCCGATGCCGCAGCCACGCCACCATCCCCGATGGCGAGGCTCTGACCCAGATCGCCGCCGAAGCGGGCAACGCCATAGGCTGATTTCGAAAGCCAGGCCCGAATTCGGAGAATAGGGGCTGTCCGCGATAAGGGACGCCCGCGCACAATCCACGGAATCGCGGTAAGGTACCAAAGTCAGCATTGCGGTGCGCCGTCCGAGTTCGGCGGCGATCGCGGTCAAACGATTTTCCGAGGAAATGGAGCAACCATGGCATATGCGAGCAACGCACCCTTCCACGCCGACGTGGTGGGCAGCTACCTGCGTCCCGAGGCCCTCAAGCAGGCCCGCGCGGACTACGAGGCCGGCAGCATCGACGCGGCGGCGCTCAAGGCCGTCGAGGACAAGGCCATCAAGGAGCTGGTCGCCAAGCAGAAGCAGGCCGGCCTGCACGTGATCACCGACGGCGAGTTCCGCCGTCGCTGGTGGCACTTCGACTTCATGTGGGGCTTCGCCGGCGTGGAGCACAAGGCCGCGGCCCACCGCGTCGCCTTCCACGACGAGGTCACCCCCGCCGACACCGCCGCCGTGACCGGCAAACTCGACGGCCACAACCATCCGTTCGTCGAACACTTCAAGTTCGTCAAGCAGTTCGAGGACGAGAACACCGTGGCCCGCCAGACCATGCCTTCGCCCGCACAGACCCTGTTCGTGCTCACCGGCAACAAGGTCGCCTACCCGTACGACGAGTTCTACGCCACCGACGAGGCGCTCGCCGCCGACATCGTCAAGGCCTACCGCCAGACCATCGCCGACCTGTACGAGGCCGGCTGCCGCAACGTGCAGTTCGACGACTGTACGTGGACCCGCCTGTGCGACCCGGCCGTGCGCGAGCGCCTCGGCTGGAGCGACGAGGACGCCGAACGCCTGCAGCGGCAGAACCTCGACATCATCAACGCGGTGATCGATGGCCAGCCCGCCGACCTCGCCATCAACACGCATGTGTGCCGCGGCAACTTCCACTCCACGTGGCTTTCCTCCGGTGGCTACGCGCCCGTGGCGGCGAACCTGTTCGGCAAGGAGAACGTCAACGCCTACTACCTCGAGTTCGACGACGACCGTTCCGGCGACTTCGCGCCGCTCGCCGAACTCTCCGAGGACAAGAAGGTGGTGCTTGGCCTCATCACGTCGAAGACGCCCGAGCTCGAGGACCCGGCCGCCATCAAGGCCCGAATCGAGGAGGCCGCTCAGTACGTGCCGCTCGAACGTCTGTGCCTGTCCACGCAGTGCGGCTTCGCCTCCACCGAGGAGGGCAACAAGCTCACCGAGGAGCAGCAGTGGGCCAAGATCGCCCTCGTCAAGTCCATCGCCGACGAGGTGTGGGGCGACTGAGCGTTTGATCGGGTGAGTGTTTCGCCGGTTAAGCGTTGTCCGTAAAGAGAGAATGTCCGGTGACCGCACATTGACTATTTGACTATGTGTGCGGTTGACCGGGCATTCTCGTTTTTGTGCGCTGGATAATTGCCGGAGGTAGCCGTCAAATAATCAAATATGTTTGATATTGAATAGTAATTTGAAGGAAGAATCAGATGTATCTGATTCTTGTATAACTTTTTGGACTCGCAAAACCCGTATCAGCAACACTCTGAAGAAAACCGGCCAGACCAACCGTGCACGCCTCATTGTCTGGATTGTCTGGGCTGTTCGACACCTTCAGTGAATGTGGGTTATTCCTTTTTGGCAAGAGTGCATGTTTATCGTCGATAGAGTGTCCGATGTGTCCGATATTGCCGAAATGTCTGATCTGGGATAGGGTGGACACAAGGCTTCAGGAAAGGACTCACCATGACTGTATTCGAGGCAATCCCCATTTCCCAGATCGGCAAAGGAACTGCATACATCACCGCAGGTGACGGCAAAGCATACCCGCTGGACGCGGAGGAGCTGCGTCGCGCATTCGCGGCTATCGTGCACGACAATTCAACCGAAATGATTACCACCGGTGAGGCCGCTCAGATTCTCGGCGTATCGGCGAAGACCGTCGCGCGCATGCTTGACGCCGGCGAGATTCCGTTCGTCCGCTACAGTGCGAAAGGCAACCGCATGGTTTCTCGAGCACAGGTCGTCGCCTACCGCGACAAGTCGGAATCCCACAGCCATGAGACATTGGAGACCATGCGCGAGGCCGCCAGCCAAGGCGGATTGGATACCATCTTGGGTTGACCGCTATCTGTCCGCCATCCGCAACATCAAGCCGTATTATCTTGTCTCCTCCATTCCGGAACTGACCGGTGAGGTCGTCTTGCCGGACGCCGGCGATCGGCATGTGGCCGCCGCCGCCCATAACGGCGATGCGGATGTGATCGTCACCTTCAATCTGAAGGACTTTCCGGCGAATCAACTCGCCAAGATCGGATTATCCGCCCGTCACCCCGACGTGTTTCTGACCGGCGTCGCCGAGGCATATCCCGAACGCGCGGTCAAGGCCATGACCGAACTGGTCGCATCAAAGAAACATCCACCGCGCACCATGCGGGAAGAACTGGAACGGCTTAAACATTCCGGCATGCCGGGATTCGCCCGTATGATGCGCAGACTGATGAACGTGCAATCTTAAATCCGAAGCCCGAAGTGCTCATGAACCATTTACCGCACAAAACAAGCACCGCCCGGCATGGCAAAACAATCATCGCCGTATGGCCCGTATGCCATACCCAACCTGCGCAAGAAATAACACCAAGAGAACACCCAGCGAAGCCGGCCGGTACATGACGTAGAAGTCCGCCATATCGGGCTGTGACGCTGGCGTTGCCATGGCATACACCAACGCGGTAAACAGGGCGCAAATCCAAGAGACAACCAACGCCGCAGCCATGACGAATCGAATCCGGCGCCGGTCCAGAGACGTTTTACGCAGGCCGTGGAGCAGTACAAAGACGCACACCGAAACCAAAACGTAGAACAACAGCCCATACGTGGGCAGCATGTCGATGATAAGCAGATAACCCATAACGTCTCCCCGGATCGAGTAACGGACCGATACCAACCATTAGAAATGCCCTGCCCCATCACCCGCAACGTCATGTCAAGCGATCGCATGACAGCGCATTTGGACCGCGAATGGTTCCGCTGCGATAGTTAGAAGCGCATCAGTCGCATCATGCTTTTTCCGTCACAAAACAACCAATCTCGCTCATGAAATGCGGAAAAACAAGCAAAACTCCCTCATTAAAAAGTGTATATAAATAAAAAGTCGCTCATAAAAATGTGTTTCTCAAGTAAATCTCGCTCATGAAATGAGAAAACAAATTATACTGGGCTCAGGCATCGGAAACGAAAGAGGTCTCTATGACATATCTCAAGCGCAAGGCTGACGCTTTTCTTGAAGAATGGAAGGGCAACCCGAACAGACTGCCGCTCATCATCAAGGGACCGAGACAGGTGGGGAAAACCGAGTCTATCCGGCGTTTCGCCAAGGGCCATTATGAGAGCGTCATCGAAATCAACTTCGTTGAGGAACCGAAATACCGTATGATCACATCGGACGGCTACGCAGCCGATGCGATCATACGTAATATTTCGCTGATCGACCCGTCCAAACGGTTCATCCCTGGCAGGACGCTACTGTTTTTCGACGAAATGCAGGAGTTTCCGGACATCGCCACGGCACTCAAGTTCTTGAAGATCGACGGACGGTTCGACGTCATCTGCAGCGGGTCGATGCTGGGAATCGGATACACACGAATCGAGAGCAACAGCGTCGGATACAAGACCGACTACGAGATGCGCTCTCTGGACTTTGAGGAGTTCCTATGGGCCCGCGGCTACGGGGACGACATCACCGGAGACATGCTCGACCATCTCATAGACGCTCGTCCGTTTTCCGATGCTCAGATGCAGGTCTTTACCACCCTGTTCCTCGACTACTGCACGTTGGGCGGCATGCCGGCGGTCGTCTCGTCGTACATCGTTAAGGGAACCTTCGAAGGGACCTTGCAAATGCAGCGCCAGCTGGTGCTGGACTATCAGGAGGACATCCGCAAGTACGCGCAGGGACTGGACCAGGCACGCATATTGAACGTGTTCAACCACATTCCCGTTCAGCTCGCCAAGGAGAACAAGAAGTTCCAGATCAGCAAGGTAGCCCGTGGGGCACGGTTCAAGGACTACCGAGGCTGTGTCGAATGGCTGGAGACATCAGGTATGGTCAACATCTGCTACTGTCTGGCATATCCGGAACTGCCATTGAAGGGCAACTACGACGAGAACCGGTTCAAGCTCTACTTCGGCGACACAGGACTGTTCGTGTCCATGCTCGACGACGAGGCCAGCGAGGACTTTCGGGCCAACCGCAATCTGGGTGTCTACAAGGGTGCGCTATATGAGAGCATTGTGGGCGAGGCGCTGAAGAAGCAGGGATACGATCTCTACTACTACAAGCGGGAGAATTCGACACTGGAACAGGACTTCTTCATCCGGACCAGAAACCACCTCGTCCCGGTCGAGGTGAAGGCGAAGAACGGCACCGCCAAATCATTGCGCACGCTCGTGACTTCGGACTCCTACCCGGACATCAACTTCGGTATCAAATTTAGTGCGGGCAACATCGGCGGCAGCAATCACATCTTCACCGCACCATACTTCACGGCATTCCTCCTGCGACGATTGATCCGCGCATATGATGACGGTCGCGCCCCACTGCTTAACAACCCAGACCAGTGACCCTTGGCATATGGAAGCCCGTCATCATGCGAGTTTTTGCTATCGTGTGAGGCCTTGTGCGGGTTGAACTCGGGGATGTTGCGCGCGGGATGGCCGCTTTACGAGCGGCGGCGGTGACATGGCATCGTCCCTCATCATGGTCCGGCGCCAGTGCGAACGGGCATACGGACATATAATTCAAGTGATTCAAGGGCCCAAGTAGGGGGGGCAATGAATGACAGCGCAATGACCGTCATCACGACGGCGATGTGGCTGATGCTGCCGGTGCTGGAGACCGTCGGCGTGACGGCTGCACCATGGGCGACCGACCGGTACGAGATGTTCGGAGTCACCGTACCGCCCGCGGCGTTCTCCGATATACGCCTCGCGGGTCTCAGAAGAAACTATTCGCTGACCGTCGGTGGCTTCGGCGGCATATTGGCACTCGTCGACTTCGGTGTGTGGCTTGGATTCGGCCCGACTGTGGCATTCTGGACCGCGGTCATCGCCTTGGTTCTGATCATGGCATTCGGATTCGTCTGGTGGCAGCGGTGCCGCCGCGAGATGATCTCGGTCAAGACGGAACGCGGTTGGAAAGCGACCGGCGATCGACGTGTTGCCGTCATTGACGATTCGCTGCCCAAGCCGCTGCCGCTGTGGTGGGATCTCGTTTACGTCGCGATCATCGCGGCGACGGTTATCGTCGGATACGCAGGCTACGACAGTATGCCGCAGCGTGTGCCGATGCACATGAACATGGCCGGCGTCGTCGACGGTTGGGCCGACAAAAGTCCGTGGCTGATCTGGCTTGCGCCCGGCTTCGAGCTTGCCATCGTTACCGTGATGGTGCTTGGACACATCGCCATCCTGTACTCAGGGCGCCTGATCGACCCGCATCGGCCTCCGCGCTCGGTATGGAGGCATGCCGCGATAATGCGAGTATGGAGTGTCTACACACTGCTCGTTGGTATCGCCGTGATGCTGGGTGTTGGCCTTACGCTGCAACTGGGCATGCTCGGAATGGTCCCGCTGGGCCTCATGGGAACGACCGGCATGTTCGTCGCCATGCTCGCTTTCGCTGGATGCATCGTAGTCATCCTGTTCTACGGGCGGAACGGCTCGCACGCGGACGACGTCGAAGTTGGTGAAACCGGAACGGAGGACGAAACGATGCCCTGAAAAAAAAAAGAGAACCCCCAGTGCATCACGGCTCAGTCAAAGACCGTCCGGAGAGGCCCATTGGGGGAATTCATGACATACGCTAGTGGTTTATGAGTCGATAGTCAAACCCAGCGCCCGATTTCCTCTCGCAAACCCCTCGCAAGGGAAGCCCGCAGGAGAGGGCGCTGCGCGCGTGCATCACCAACGAACGGCTCGCCGCGTATGATTCCGAAGCACGGCGGCGCTCATGCCCTGCGCTGCGACTGTACCTGTGGAATCACGACATGGCCAGCGCCTGCATGGGAGACATCGCCATCCTCGAAGTCGCCCTGCGCAACCACATGGACCGGCGGCTGTCCCTCATCTCCTCGGAACAGACAGGCACCGGGGACTGGTACATGGCGGGACTCAATTTAGACGACCGCACCCAATACCAGATTCGCGAGGCATGGAACCATCTCACCCCGCAACAGCGCGGAATTCATACGCACGGTCATCTCGTTGCCTCATTGACGTTCGGCTTCTGGCGCAACCTTCTGGAGGACGGAGGCACGATTCATACGAAGTGGCCGGACCAGAGGCGCGCCGACTACGAGAACGATCTGTGGCGCAAGGGGCTTGACAAGATGTTTTCCAATGGGCGCCGGTATTCGCGTGCGATGGGAGAACGTTGGACAAGACGCTTTGCGCTGGACATCGTCAAGACGGTGCACGCCCTGCGCAACAGGGTCGCCCACCACGAGCCGCTCGTCAACGGCATCCCGCTTCCCGGCGAGAACCGACGCATCACCTTGGAGGACGCTGTACAGGCATGCTTCGACTTGGCGATGATCCTGGACCGAGACCTGCATGCGTGGCTGACGGACAACAGCAAGATGAAACTCGCGCTCGAACACGAGCCTCGGGAAACCGGACTATAGAGACTATAGGATTGTCCGGGAGGAAGCCCTGCGGTCTTTCGTCGATGATTCCGACATCGTCATTCCACGTCGCAGACGGTGAAGGCGAAGCTGGTGAGGGTGCCGGTGGATTTGCCGTCGGCGAGGAGCTGGTCGATGCCGGGCAGGTCCTTGTTGCTGCTGGTCTGGTTGAGGGCGTATTGGGCGCCGTCGGGCGCGGTGAAGCGCATGACGGGGTCGCCTTTGGTGTCGTGTGTGCAGCTGACGGTGCCGTGGTCGACGGTGAGGGGCCATGTGTGGCCGAGTTGGTCGGCGCTGATGTCCTGCGGGTTGCTGGTCGCGGTGATTGTTTTGCTTCCGTCGGCCGGGTAGTTTTCGGGATGTTTGATGCCGTCCATGCAGGCGGTCAGGCTCAGGGCCATGATGGCGGCGAGACCGGTGGCCGTGATGGTTCGGATGGCGTGTGTCGTGTTGGTCATGCTGGTTTCCTTTGCGTCGTGTTTCCGATGATTGAGCTGCCTGTTCGTCGGCCGTCAGTGGTGGTCGGGGTGTTCCTCGATGAGGGCCATGTAGCCGTCCTCCAAGGTGGGTTCCATGGGGTGCGCGTCGGCGGGCGGGGTGTCGGTGATGACGCGGTAGCGTACGCCGCGTGCGGTGGTGACGGCGTTGGCGACGATCATGCCGGCGGGTGGCGGGGTGTTGGCCGGTTGGGTGAGCCAGACGCGGCCCGCGGCGTGTCCGGTGAGCTGTTCGGTCGGCCCGTCGTAGCGGATGCGGCCCTGGCGCAGGACGAACACGTATGGGCAGGTCTGGGCGATGTCGTCGAGGATGTGGGTGGACAGGATCACGGTGCGGTCGCCGCCGAGGCCGGCGAGCAGCGTGCGGAAGCGCATGCGTTCCTCGGGGTCGAGTCCGGCGGTGGGCTCGTCCACGATGATGAGCCGGGGGTCCGCCATGAGGGCCTGGGCGATGCCGACGCGGCGGCGCATGCCTCCGGAGAAGCCGCCGATGCGCCGGTCGGCCACGTCCGTGAGCCCGACCCGGTCGATGAGCTCGCATGCCTGGCGCATGCGCTCCCGGGTGCCGTCGATGCCTTTGAGGACGCCCACGTAGTCGAGGAATTCGAGCGGGGTGAGCTGCGGGTAGGGTTCGATGTCCTGCGGCAGGTAGCCGAGCGTTCGTTTGAGCGCGCGGCGGGTCCTCGCGTCCTTCAGATCGTGGCCGTCCATGAGCACCTGGCCCGACGTGGGGCGGATGATGCCGGCGAGGATGCGCATGAGCGTGGTCTTGCCGGCGCCGTTCGGCCCGATCAGGCCGACCATCCCGTGCGGCAGGTCGCAGGTCACGTCGTCCAACGCGCGGGGCTTCCTCGGGAAGTCCTTGGTCAGATGGCTGATGGAGATGAACATGATGCTTTTCCTTCCCGTATGGTGTTTTCCGATGAGGGTTCCGCCGGTGCCGTTCAGCGTGCCGTGCGCGGGCGCGCCGAGCACCATCCGCCCAACGCCATGAGCAGTATGGCGGCGGCGAGCTGCGCGATCAGGGACACGGCCGCGTTGGCGGGCGTGCCGGTGACCGCGAGGACGCCTCCCACGGCCGGGTAGACGGGCTTGAGCCCGAACCATCCGGCGCCGACGGCGTCGCCGATCACGTTGAGGATGGTGCCGTTGACGGTCGGCACGGGCAGCATCGGCGAGGAGAACACGAGCGCGAACCATGCGAGCACGCCGGCGATGCGCGCGACGATCATGGGCAGGATCACGCCGAGCAGCGAGGACAGGCTCATCGCGGTCAGCACGGCCGGCCCGGTGATCGTAAGCCCGGCGGCCAACGCCTGCGGGACGGCCCGCCACGAGCCGTGCAGGGTCTGCGTGACGCCGGCGCAGGCCAGCAGCAGGATCGACGGGGCGATGAGGATCAGGAACGCGCCGAGCGTGCGCGCCGCCGCCAGCACGGGCGCGGAAGTGGGCGTGGAGTCCTCCAGCTGGCCGATGCCGAGCCGGTCGTGGCGCGTGTGGAAGTCGGTGAACGCGGCCATGTAGGCGATCGGCATGAACATGGCCATCGTCTTGGCCATGAACGCCAGATCGCCCGCGCCGTGGTCGTGCGGGCCGGCCGGGGAGATCGCGCCCAGCAGGAGCGCGAACAGGGCCAATGGGACGGCCGCGACCCATAAGGAGCGTTGCCGCCACACGATGAGCAGGTGGACGCGGGCCAATCGCGGGAAACCGATGCGCATGCTCATATGCTCCTCCTCGCAAGCGTCGCGTTGCGTTCCTCGTCGCCCAGCAGCCGCCACGCGACCCCAATGGCGATCACGGCGGCGGCGAACGGGATGCCGCGCTGCGCGACCGGGTCGAGCACGTACGGATCCCACAGGAGGGCGAGGAACATCCATACCGCGACCACCGCCATGACCGTGGCCTGCGTGGACATGGACCATGCGGCGGCTGCGAATCCGGCCGCCCCCACGACCAGCACCGCGCCGGCCGGCGCGATCAGACTCGCCCATCCCATGTCCTGCGGCCACAAGCCCAGTACGTGCAACGGCGCGAACATGAGCACGGCGCCGACCAGACCGGACAAGGCCGTCAGGACGAACCGCGTGGACTCAACGCGCCGCCAGCCCACGGGCGTGGACTCGCTCGCCTCGACCAGCGGGTCGCCGGTCAACGCGACCGCCACGCACACGCCCGAACCGATCACCATCAGCTGGGCGAGCCAGTTCACCACCGTCAACGTCTGCGTACGCGACCACACGCCGGACACCATGATGCCGGCGACCGCAACGGTAATCCCGCAGACCACGGGCGCCGCCAGCAATCCCACGCCGATGCGCCTGGCCTGCGCGCGAATCATTCCCGCCATGCCGTCCCTCCCTGAAGTCCGAAGATCGACGGCCGTTCCTTATCGTCCGTCACCAGATAGGTAGCGGCCACCGGCCGCATGGTTCACGCGACACGCCGAACAACCACCGATGAGACCCATCGACCTCGATTCGTTCAGACGGCCGCGGCCGCCACGCGCGCCTCGGACAATCGTCCGGCGAACGCCACCGCCGCCGTGCACGCCAGCAGACCCGTGACAGCCAGCAACAGTTGTCCGAATGTCCGGGTCATATCGATCCAGCCCACGGCCGGCAGTCCCATGAGCCCGAGCAGGTCCATGCGGATCACGGCGACCAGCAGCAGACCGACGCCGAAGCCGACGCCCGTGGAGAACCGGATCGCGAGCATCGCGCCCACGCCGGCGACCAGCAGCAAAGGCGACAGCCATCCGACCAGCAGCACGCCGAACATCCCATAGCCCTGCGCGCCCATCACAACGGTCACCAACAGGCCGAACACGACGTCGCAGGCGAGCACGAACACCAACCGGACCAGCGTGACCGCCCCCGGACCCAACGGGGTGGCCGACGAGATCATGTCCGCGCGGGAATCACCGAACGCCATCGTCACGCTCAACAACACGCCGGCCAGCACCATCGAGCAGAACGCGCGGGACACGACCGTTACCCCCCAGCCGACCGCGAAGAACCGCGCCCCCAATCCGGAGAACGCCATCAACGCCAGCGTGGCCGGCACCACCTGCCACGGTACCACCTTCATCTGCCGGCCCAGCAGCAGCATGAACAATCTCAGGCTACGCGTCCACGACCATGCGGGCCCGTCCAACGGGGAACGCGACGCGCGGATGCGCGCCATCACCGCCGCCACGGGAGGCACGCCTCCCGAACGGGATCGTTCCACGGCGGCCAATGCCGCGAGCAGGCGCTCGTCGGCCTCATCGTCCGTCAAGCGGCTGGTCGTTTCGTCAAGATGATCGGTCATCGGGGTTCACCGTTCCTTTCCATCCGCATCGTTTTCGTGGCCGAGTTGCGCGCGCAGCAGACGGCGTGCACGCGAGACGCGGGATTTGACCGTGCCCTCCGGCACGTCCAGCAGGCGGGCGATCTGCCGGTAGGGCAGGCCGTGCAGCCACGCCAACGTCGCCGTCTCCACCAGTTCGACGGGCAGACGGCGCAGCAACGCCGTCAGATCATCCACGCCCGCTTCGGACAGCACGGCCGTCTCCGGGCTCGGGCCATCGTCACGCGGTTCGGGCGCGTCATCCAACGCGGTCACGTTCGGGCGCCCGCGCCGCACACGCATGTAGATCTGGCGTTTCGCGATGCCCAGCAGCCATGACAGCACCTTCGCGTCACCGCGGAACGCCTTCGCCGACCGCCAGCAGCCCAACCACACGTCGGCGCACACCTCCTCGGCCATACCGGTATCCGACACGCGCGCACGAACGAACGCCCGCACCGCCACAGCGTACCGTCCATACAGGGTCTCGAAGGCGCGCTCGTCCCCGGAGGCGACCCGCGCGAGCAGATCCTCATCGCGCGTCATCTCCCCACCGGGCAAGGTCATGTCATCCTGCGTATGCGGCTCCTTCCACGGCACATCGTAGACGGGTATCCATCGGTTTACGTAGCGGGGAACGCGCAGACGGTTCACGGCACGGGCGCCGACACGCCCGGAGAATCGTCAGATCAGGTCGTAGGGCATGCGCCTGAACACCATCCAGAACGCCAGAAGCGCAAGGGCGATCACGGGCTGCCACGGCATGCCGGCAAGCATCAGACAGGCGAACGCCGCGAACCGCGCCATATAGAACAGGACCCGGCGTGCGCCCGAGCGCGGGACCGTCTCGCAGGTCATATGCGTGTAGCCGCCTCCCAACGTGCGCCCATCCCGCAGCCAGGGCACCAGCACCTCGAAGACGAACAGCATGAGCAGGAACATCAGCCCCGAGAACCCCAACCCGCCCAACACGCGGTCGGCATCCATGCCGGGCCGGACGCCCGAGACCAATGCGTGGGCGACGTTCGCCGCGACGGCCAACGGCAGGGCCGCCGACATCACGAGGCCCATGTCCACGAGGAACGCGACCAGACGCCGGATCAGACCGGGATGGGTCACCGTCACCGCATCCGACTCACGCACGGGCAGGAGTCGATCGAACACCAGCGCGCACCCGTACCCGGTCAGCGCACCCGACGTGTTCCACACCAGATCATCCACGTCGAACAGGCGATACGCGCACGGGAACACGCCCAACGCTCCCGTCAGCTGCATCGTCTCCACCAGCAGCGAGACCAGGAACCCGGCGACGAGAGCCGTGGGAAGACCGCGGCGGAACACGCGCCTGACGATGAACCCGAGCGGAAGGAAGAACACGACGTTCATCACGATCTGCAGCACCGCATCCAACCCGTCAGTACGGATGTCGGTGATGAACCGGAACAGGTCCAACTGCGGCGTCAGATGGTGGACGGCGCAGAACGCGACGGGATCGGCCGGCAGCGGGTACAAGGTGAAGCACAGCAAGCCGATCGCATACAGCACCGTGCCATACGCGGACAGGACCGCTGGCAATCCAAGCCGGTTATCGCGGTGATACAGCATCGCCAGCACCGGAACGGTCAACGCCACGGACACAACAGGCCACAACGCCAACGCAAACAAGAACGGAACCGTAAACGCCGACAGAAAACCCATGATCACTCCTCATTGAAGGCTACTTGTAATAGTTGGTAGCCGTGACCTCGCGATAGGTTCACGCTAAAAATTCCCGAGGTCTCATGATGTTTCGCATGAGTGATGTTCCGGGACGTTTATCAGTGCTATAGCAGCCCGTCGCGCTCGCCGATCTCGAACAATGGTTCGGCCTATTCGCTGAAGCCTCGGCAACTAGACGCGTTTCACCGCCTTGAGCAGCAGCCATGCGCTTATCATGACGACGGCGATGCCGACCGGAATCACGGAGCCAGCGAATCTTACGCCGCTCAATACCCATGTGGTCGGTATGACGGCGTGCAGGATCGGTGCGTTTTCGAACATGCCGGAACTCACCGTGAGTCCGGCGACGATGAAGAAAGCGACAACGTTCCAGGAGACAAGGGGACTGGTCCAGAGCCGCAGGACGAAGCATGCCAGAGAAAGAACGACGCCGGTGAATGCGAGCATCAGGACGGTATGCGGTGAAAGAGGCCTCTCATTGACGACAAATCCGATGGCAAATCCATACAGCAAGGTCAGGCAGACGTTGACCGCGGTACCGAGCAACAGCGATTTCAAGGTAAAGCTCAACAGGAGCCGTTCGTGGATGCTGAAGGAACGATACGAGCCGGGCACCCTCGCATGGGAGAAGGCAAGACCGGCCGTGGTTATGGGAAGCGCCATCACCATTGCCGACTGCACCACTGCACCCATGTTCCCGTAACGTAAAAAGAACAACGGAAGAAGAAGCACTGCCAAGAAGGCAAGCGTCGACCGGCGGATCAATGCCACGTGTTCAATGCGGAACAGAGATTTCATTTCTTGTTCGCTCCTTTGCGATGGAACCAGCTCAGCAGAACATAGACGACAACATAGGCGACCCAGAGCACCACAATCGGCACGCCCATCACGGGGTCGATAGACGGTCGGTTCCCCGCTTCCGTCGGCGACATCACGGTGCCGTTCAGGTTCAGGCCGACGGTCCGTAGAGCGGCTGCAATGTAGGGCGTCGCATAGTCGGAAAGATTGCTCGGCAGGATGACCCACAGATAGAGCAGGATGCCCGAGACGATTCCGGCAATCTTGGGATCGGCGACGATCTCGATTATCGAGTAGATCAGGGCAATCAAAAAGCTTTGCAGAACAACAAAACGCAGAACGGCGGCCAGGTTCGGGTGCATCTCGACGCCCGCCAGAATCATGATGGCATCGAAGCACAATACGCCGAGCAGATTCAAAGCGGCCAGTACCAGAGCCCGGAATACAGCTCTGAGCGAGCTCGGCTTCCAAGCGAAATACACTCGACGGGGCAGGCCCCCGTAGTGCGCCTTCAAGACCCTGTCATCGTATGCGAAGAGCAGCGAGAGGCAGATCAGCGGCTGGGTGCCGGTGAAATAGACGCAATACCCTCCGGTTATCGGGGTCCCGTTCGCCGCGCCTGAAATCCAGGCACCCAGCAGGAGAGACGCTACGGCGCCGGACATCGCGGCGAGAAAATACCACACGTTCCAGTAGTAGGCGATCAGCGTTCGAATGGGGGAAATGACGCTCACGACCCTACCTCCTCTGATACAGGTCCGCGAGGTTCACCCCGGTCAGATCCGGGACCTGAACCGCTTGACCATGACGGATCATGATGCATTCGTCCGGGACTCCCTGGATTTCATGGAGCAGATGCGTGGAGATGATGACGCAGTTCCCCTTGTCCCGATAGGAGCGAAGCGTTTCGGACAGAGAGGTTATGCCATCGGGGTCCAGGCCGTTCTGCGGCTCGTCGAGGAACAGGAACCTTGGACGCGGCACGAGGGCGAGACAGAGTTCCAGACGCTCCTTCATGCCGGTCGAGTAGTCCTTCGCCTTCCGTCCATGTGCCGCGCGATCGATGCCTGCATTGTTCAACGCCGTCTCCGGATCCACATCCAGACCCCAGAACGCGGAAACCACCTCAACGTTCCGTCTGCCACTCAGGTAGGGAAAGAAACTCGGGTGGTCTATCGCCGCGGACATCTCATTGATATTCGTCTGGTTGTATGTGACCTGCCCGCTAACGGGCTTTATCCGCCCGAGCAGCGTCTTCATCAACGTGGTCTTGCCCGAGCCGTTCGCTCCGAGCAGACAGATGATCCTGCCCGTCCTTAGCTTCAGGTTGATGTTGCTGACGATCGGAGAATTCCTGTACCCGATCGAGAGATTGGTCGCTGATATGGATGGCATGGTTCACCTTTCGGAAAAGACGGGATTGAAGGCAGAGACCAAGGATGCCTTGCCTAGGCCCGCATACTGCAACGACGCTGTTAGCTCCTTGCAACCGGCGGAAACGCTATGTTTCTATGGTCTTCCCGACCACGTGGAATCTCCATCGGTCATGAGGATGAACGCGCTCCTCATCCTCAAGGATGAGGCTCTGTAAGCGCCCATGAGAGTTGGTCGCGATTGATGCCGCTTGCTAAGCTGAATGTGGCATAGGTGCACGTATTCAATCAAGGAGGATTGTCATGAACGCTGACTGCAGGAACGATGACGCCAGGAACATGAACGGGACAGACGACATGGAAAATGTCACTCCCGAAATCGTGGACAATGGACCCATGCGCTGCTGCCCGTGGAAGGCGTTGAAGAACCGCGATGGCCTTGTGCCGACGATTGCATCCACGGCAATCATGGTCGGCGTCATCGCCGTCAGTTGTTACGGACAGTATTTGCTCACCAAATGGGCCTGCAAGGCCGCCATTCGCGAGACCCGGCGTTGACATTTCGATTATTTGACGAATCGAGTTCCCGTCGAAGTCATTGCATAGGGACGGCCGACGTGTCGGCGGATATATGATTGCTCAACATCATGTTGTTTAACGATTGTGTCGTGTACTCCATCGCGTGACTTTCGGCAGCGAAGTGCTTGCCGGAGATTCTCGCCGTTGATGCGATGCCCATGGTGTCGCGATTGGGACGATGCCATACTGGAATCACGTACTACGGTGTATCCGTGAGAAGGGGAGCTGCAATGGGCGATGTGAGACAATCAACTCGACAGACAAATGATGGACACGGGATGCTGCTGGGCGATGTCCCGTCATTCCGGCAAACCGATTTGATGACCGATGACCATCCGGTCCGCCGGTATGACGGGAAAGACAAGAAACGCTACAGCGCGCCTTTGCGAGGCCTTGTATTCGTGGTGATATTCATTGCCGCCGCGATTGCGGTCATCGGCGTCGGCTCCGGCGGATCGGCGGCGTTGCCGGGCTCCGGAGTAGGGGTGACCCCCGATATGACGCTCGTATCGTGGGGCGAATTGTTCGGTGCGATCGTCGCGTATCTGGTCGTCGTGATGGCGATGGAGGGGCGTCGCCTTCCGGCCGAACTGGCGCCGATGCGCGCTCTAGATCTGGTGCGCGGCGGCATCGCATCATTCGTGTGCATCGCCGTGAGCATCGGCATCATCGCGCTGCTTGGCGGATACCGGATCGTCGGATTCAATGCCGGCTACGATCCGTGGGCCGATTTGCTGACGTTGGGCCTGACCGCAGGCGTCGCCGAAGAAATCATGATGCGCGGCATCCTGTTGCGTCTGGTCGAGGAGAGTCTCGGCTCATGGGGTGCGGTGGCGGTGTCCGCGCTCGTATTCGGCCTGCTTCACGTGACCAATCCGGACGGCACCCTATGGGGCGGCATCGCCATCGCCATCGAGGCGGGGCTGCTGTTCGGCGCCATCTATCTGGCCACGCGCTCCCTATGGTGGTGCATCGGCTTCCACGCCATGTGGAACATCGCCGAAGGCCCCATCTTCGGTTCGATCGTCTCCGGCACCGGAGCCCAGCAGTCGTGGCTGGTCGCGCAATGGAACGGACCGGAACTCCTGACCGGTGGCTCCTTCGGCCTTGAAGCCAGCATCATCCCGGTGCTGGTGCTTGGCGGTCTCGCCATCGCCATCCTGATTCATCTGCAACGCCACGGCCGCATGATCGCCCCGGTATGGGTGCGCAGAAAACTCATCGTCGCCGAAGCCGTGAACGCGAATGCCGTGGCATAATTGCGATGCAATGGCATGACGTCGTGACGGAACGGGAAAGAGGCCGATGATGAGCGTGGACTACGCAAAGGAGAACGACAGCGCCGGCCATGTGCGCCGTCGCGAGAACGAGCGGACGATTGCGGGGGAGAGGCGCCCCATGCGACGGGCCGACCGCGAGGTCACGGACACGCAGTCCATCGCCTCGATCATCGACGGCTGCGACATCGTCGACGTCGCATATACGGACGTCGAGGGCCTGACCGTAGTGCCGGTCAACTTCGGCTACGAATACGACCGGGAAAACGGACGGCTCGTTTTGTGGATGCACTCGGCGCCGCATGGTCGCAGGCTTGACGCCATTCGTGCGTCCGGCAACCGTCTGCCGGTCGCGTTCACCATGCGCACGGACTGCGAAGTGGTCGAGGGGCGCACGGACTGCGAAGTGGTCGAGGGGCGCACGGCCTGCAACTGGGGCGAATCGTTCAAATCCATCGTCGGCAACGGCATTGCCTCCATCGTCGACGATCTCGACGCATGCCGCCATGGCCTGCAGCTGCTGATGGCGCATCAGGCGCACATGCTCCACGTCGAATTCACCGACGCACAGGTCAGAAGCGTGACCGTATGGAAGATCGAATCGGAATACCTCACCGCCAAGGTGCGTCCCAGGCCCGCTCCCGCGCACGCGCATGGCGGCCATCATGCCGCTCATTCGGCGGAGTAATCCGAGCATCGGTCAGAATAAGCGAAGCGGCTCTTCGCGGGTGACGGGCCGGATGAGCTCGGGCCCGTCACCATCCAACGGTGCGACCTCATGAAAGGCGAGCGCGCGGGACAACGATTCCCCGGCCGTATGCACTTGCGGCAGCAATGTCGGACCGTCGACGGCCGGGTCCAGCCACGCGTCGTATAACGGCTGCGACATCAGCAGGGGCATGCGGTCGTGCACGGATGCCGGACCCTCCACGGCCTGGCAGGTGATGATGGTCGCCGTCAGCAGCCACGGGGTCGCAGATGAGGCACGCCACCATGAGTACAGTCCGGCCATATACAGCGGCATGCCGTCTCCGGCATGGAAGTAGAACGGCTTGACGCCATGCCATTCGTAGTATCCCGACGCGGGGATGAGGCATCGCATGGAACGCGTGGAGTCGGCGAACGTGGGTTTGGACGCAATCGACTCCACACGTGCGTTGTACGTGGGATACGGCAGGTCGTCGGTCGTACTCCAGCGGGGGATGAGCGACCAGTTGGCGCCGGTCAGATGGCGACGCCCGTCCCGGCCCTGGGCAACGACTGCGATGGTCTGCCTGGGCGCGATGTTGTATGAGGGGTCGGGCAACGCGTCGGCGTTGACATCGTCGTCGTCCACGGCGAACCGCGCCGCCACGGCATCCCAATCCAAATCAAGCGCGAACCGTCTGCACATCACTCACCGATCACGGCGTCGACGATGCCGGAGACGACGGCCATGATGAACGAGCCGAGCACCGCCCACAGGAACCCGTGGATGATTACGCCGACGCTGAACAACGACATCGCCAGCCATGAGGCCAGCTCCATGAACAGCCAGTTGAGAATCAGCGCGAACAGGCCGAAGCTCAGGATGGAAATCGGCAGGGCAATCAGATGGACCACTGGTTTGATGGACGCGTTGATGAGCGCCAGGAACAGGGAGAACGCGGCGACGCCGAGAATCGGCGGCTCGCCCACCGCCTCCATGCCGGGCAGCAGCGCCACCATGACGCCCGCCGCGATCGTCAATACCAGCCAACGTGAAAGAAAACGACTCATAGTCCGATTATGCCACCGTGGTGATGGACGATGAGCGGGCATTCGTCGTCGGCGTCATTCGACTATTCGTCATCGTCCACCCATTCGAGGATGTCGCCGGGCTGGCAGTTGAGCGCGCGGCACAGCGCGTCCAACGTAGTGAACCGCACCGCCTTGGCGCGGCCGTTCTTCAGTATGGACACGTTGGCCGGGGTGATGCCGACACGGTCGGCGAGCTCGCCGACGCCGATCTTGCGTTTGGCCATCATGACGTCGAGATTGATGCGGATCGTCATGTCAGATCACCTGCTCCAACTCGTCGGACTGGTCGGTCGCCGCCCGCAGCAGACCATTCATGACGACCATGAGCAGGATGAACCCGATCTCGGCCACCAATGTCGCGCCCAACACCGCAACGATGCTGAAGAAATCCATGGCCGGCATGGCGGCGTCGGCCGAGCCGGTCGCGACGAAACAGACCAGCACGACGGCCGTCAGCATCGTGCCGACGGAGGCCCCGCCGATGATGAGATTCACGCAGGGGCGCGCCTTAGCCGTGAACACCACGCCCGAACCGGACAGCGAGAACAGACGCCATACGCCGACGAACGCCATTTCGACGCAGAGCAGGAACAGCACGCCCAGCACCAGATACGGCCACCGCATCGCCGCCTGGCCCGGATACAATCCGGCCAACGCGGCGCTCAACGTCGGAACGGCGAATACCTGACCCCACAGGCACGCCAGCCAGATGAGCACGACGATGGCCTTGAGCCCGCCAAGCACCCAGGTATTCATGTATTTCGACATGACCACACCTCCCATAACGCAATCAAATATATCGAATAACAATATTACTATATCGAAATACGATATTTTTTACAAACGAATGTTGCACCAGCGCCACGACGGCCATCGGCGGCGTAGCATGAAACCATGCTCGACCATCTGACACTGCACGTACGCGACATCGACCGCAGCATCGACTTCTACACCAAGGCACTCAAACCGCTCGGCTACATCGTCAAGGCCCACCACGAGCCCACACTCGGATTCGGCGTCGACGACGGCACCCCACACTCCGACTTCTACGTCTCGCCGGCAGACAATGCCGACGGCAACGGGGACGGCGGCCAGGCGACCACGCCCGTCACCCACATCGCATTCCTCGCACCGAGCCGACGGTCCGTCCACGACTTCTACGACGCCGCGCTCGCAGCCGGCGGACACGACAACGGCGCCCCCGGCCCGCGCGACTACCATCCCGGATACTATTCCGCATTCGTGCTCGACCCCGACGGCAACAACATCGAAGCCGTCGTCGACTGGGCTCACGAACAATAAACGCCTCGCCGGCTCTGTCGTTCATGAGCCGATGAGGCGGAAAGACGGAAAGACGCGAATCAGAACTCCATACCCAATGAGGCAAGGTCCCTACGGGCCTGCTCGGCGTCGGTGAAACGGAATGCGTGCATGCCCACGGCCTGCGCGCCCGTCACGTTCTTGACGGTGTCGTCGAGGAACACCGAGGATTCCGGCTTGAGGCCGAAACGGCTCAGCGCGAGCTCATAGATGTCGGCGTTCGGCTTGTGCAGCTTCTCGATGCCGGAGACCACCGTATCTTCAAGCAGCTCGTCCAGCTGTGGGAACTTGTCGAACGCGATGTGGATGGTCTCGTGCGACCAGTTCGTCAGGCCCCACACGCCGTAGCCGGCGGACTTCAGGTCGTGCAGCAGCTGCTCCATGCCGGGCAGCATCCGAGGCAGCGCGTCGCCGTAATGGTCCACGTAGTAGCGGAAGATGCCGGCGATGTACTCGCCCTGCTCACGCACCACGTCGGGCATGATGTCGGCCACGTCCTCGCCGGCGTCCATGCGGTCCTCATAACGGAAGAAGCCGTGCGGATCGTCGTCGGCGCAGATGCGGTCGACGACCTCCGGCGGGAAATGCCCTTCGAGGCAGGCGCGGCACCGCCAGTCCAGCAGCACGCCGCAGAAATCGAAGATGACGTCGGTGACGGGGGATTCGTTGCTCATGTCGCTCCTTGGATTCGGTTGCGATGCGGTCAGCACAATGATTGAGAGTCTATCGCAATGCGGGCGCTGGAACGCGGCATGTTCCGTGTTCCAGCCACGCCGGCGACCATGGCTGAGGCTACGGATGGGACTACACTGGAGTACGAGTGCCAGGCGAACGACGCAGTTGCAGGGCCTAAGGAGTGTGAGCCCATTGTCCGATTGGAATTCCGAGCAGTACCTGAAGTTCGAGGCGGAACGAACGCAGCCGTCGATCGATCTGGCCCGAAGGGTCAAGCAGGTCATCCCCGGCCCGAACATCATCGCCGACCTTGGCTGCGGCCCCGGTAACAGTACCACCGTATTGCGTCGCGCATTCCCCGAATCCCGGCTGTTCGGCATCGACAACTCGCCGAACATGATCGCCAGCGCCAAGAAGAACCATCCCGGCATCGAATTTCTGCTCGGGGACGTGCATCATCTGCACGGCCGCTATGACCTCATGTTCTCCAATGCATGCCTGCAATGGATACCCGGCCACCGGCTGCTCATACCGCAGCTCATGGAGTCGCTCAACCCTGGTGGCGTGCTCGCCGTGCAGATCCCCATGGTCGAGCAGACGCCGCTGTTCAGCATCATCTACGAGGTGGCCAACGACCCGCGCTGGAATCTCGGCGACGTATTGCGCGGCAAGAACGGCACGCTGCAGCCCGAGGAATACTTTGACATCCTCGCCGCCACCAGCTCCGACTTCACCCAATGGGAGACGACCTACTACCATCGCATGCCGTCCGCCGACGCGCTCGTCGAATGGGTCAAGGGCGCCCGCATGCAACGCTACATCGCCGCACTGAACGATCGCGACGAATCGGGCAAGGCCGCCGAACGCTTCGAACAGGAGGTCGCCTGGCGCGTGAACTCCGCCTACGTGCCACAGGCCAACGGCGAGGTCATCCTCAAATTCCGCCGGTTCTTCTTCATCGCGAAAAAGTGATGTTCGGCGTACGAGGTCGTCGCCATATTGCGAGTCAACACGTTGCCTAGTTATATCGGTCGTCGACTGGTATGGGTGGCCATGCCCTTTTTGTGATGGTCGGGGTGTCTTGTTCGTCGGGCTTCGTATCATCGTCTCGTCCGGAAAGCGAACGAAAGGGCGATGAATGACGCAGCCGAAGGCGAACGTGGTCATACAGGGGGATGATGCGCGAGAGGATGTCATCCCCGTCGTATTCGTGCATGGCATGGGCGTCGACCATCGTTCGCTGATGCTGTTGGACGGCGTCTTTCCCGATGCGATGCGTCGCATCTATCTGGATCTGCCGGGCTTCGGCAAGACCCCGGCGCTGGACGGCATGGGCGGCCTGCCGGAGATGGCCGACTGGCTGCAGTCCACCATCGACGACATCATCGGCCCCCGCACGGCCTTCGCCATGGTCGGCAACTCCATGGGCGGTGCCCTGGCCCGTGAGATGCTGGCCCGGGAGCCGGAGCGCGTGCTCGGCCTCGCCCTCATCGCGCCCGTGGTCGACCCGCGTCACGCGCACCGCAAGGTCGGGGAACACATCATCGCCGACCCGAATCCGAAACTCACCCACACGTTGCCTCAGGAACAGGTCTTCGACTTCGTCACCATGGGCGTCAACCAGTCGTTCGAGGCGTGGCGGCGCTACCAGCGGTTCATCCTCCCCGGCGTGCGGCTGTGCGACCGAAAAGCCTGCGAGCGCCTGGGCGACCGGTATTTCCTCAACGACGTGCCCGAGCAGGTATTCGGCACGTTCTCCGGTCCCACGCTTATCGTCACCGGTCATGAGGATCAGATCGTCGGCTATGAGGACCAGCGGGCGTTGCTGCCGCATTATCCGAACGCGAGGTTCGTGGTGTTGGAGAACGCCGGACACAACCTGCACATCGACCGTCCCGAGGAGACGGGCCGACTGCTGGCGGAATGGTCCGGCCGGCTCGTGGAGTCCGTATGAACCTCAATGCCGCATGATACAGTGACTTGTTCACAAACGTTTTTGAGAATCCGAAGAAAGAGAACCATCCCATGGCATTGACCAAGAAGCAGATCAAGCAGCTCCGTTCGCTCGGCCAGCAGCTCAAGCCCGAGCTCATCATCGGCAAGAACGGCATCACCGACGCCACCATCGCCCAGGCCGAGGAGAGCCTCGAGGCGCATGAGCTCATCAAGTGCTCGCTGCTGGAAGGCTGCGGCTACACCGCCAAGGAGGCGGGCGAGGAGTTCGCCGAGCGCCTGCACGCCGACCTGGTGCAGACCATCGGCCACCGTTTCGTGCTCTACCGCGAGACGAGCAAGGAAGGCGTCAAGAAGATTCGTCTGGTACGCGAGTAGGGTCCGTGCGGAGTGTGCGATTCACTCTTTTCGCATCCCGTGAAGGAGTGAATCGCAAACGCATGGAATGCGACATTATTCAGCTATCGCATCGTTGATATTCCGGGCAGGTCAGGTTCTCTTGAGAATCATTCCCGTTCACTCTTTGCGGAACCGGCAAAAAGAGTGAATGCCGCGGCGGGTACAGTGGTGTAGCGGTTGCCAAGGAACGGGGGATCATAATGTCGCTGAGCATGACGCAACGCAGGAACACCATTCGTGAGTTCAAGGAGAATCTCGGGTTGCTGGGGCTTACCCCGGCCGACCTCGCCAAATACTTCGATGTGGACGAACGGTACATCGTCGACATCATCGAATTGCGCAGCGGGGTGCTTGAAGACCCGTGGATCATCCGCAACTATCTGCTGCGCAAGGCCGAGGAGCGGGGCGTGGAACTGAAGCCGTTCACCGCATTGGTCGGCGACCACCACGACTACTGGTTCCTCGACGGCGTGATGATCGACGCGGGGGAGCTGCAATAGCAGCGTCGACGTGGACCACGTAAGTTAGGGGATACGTAAAAGGGCTGGTTGCATAAGCAAGTGAATATCTTATGCAACCAGCCCTTTGTTTTCCGGTCTTGCGAGAACGTCGTCAGTTTCGCACGGCAATCAGTCGATAAGCGTGTAGCCGTGGTCGGCGATGACGGACTTGAGCTTCTCGAGATACACTTCGGCGGCCTTGGAGAGCTTGGCACGTTCGTTGGTGATCCAGCCGACGAGCATCTTCTCATCGGATTCCAGCGGCACGGTGACGATCTTCTCGGAGTTGAGATCCTCGTTGTCGATGCCGGAGCAGACCGTGTAGCCGTTGAGGCCGACGATGAAGTTGAGGATGGTGGCGCGGTCGGTCACGTTGATCTGCTTGGGGGAGTATTCGGGCCAGACGGCCTCCTCGGCGAAGTAGAAGCTGCCCTCCTCGCCCTGCTCGTACTGGATCCACGGATACGGCTTCAAGTCCTCCATGGTCAGGCTCTTGCGGCCGGCCAGCGGGTTGGATCGGGAGAGGAACACGTGCAGTCCGGCACGGAAGATCGGGTGGAATTCGAGATGCTTCTCGCGCAGCAGCTTGCCGATGACGTCCTTGTTGAAGTCGGACAGGTAGAGGATGCCGACCTCGGACTGCATGTTGGCGACCTGGTTGATGATGTCCTTGGTGCGGGTCTCGCGGATGGTGAACTCGTACTCGTCGGACTTGATGGAGTTGATGAGCTCCACGAACGCCTCGACGGCGAACATGTAGTGCTGGGTAGAGACCTGGCACAGCTGCTTGCGCGGCTTGGCGTTCTTGTAACGCTCCTCGAGCAGCGCGGACTGGTCAAGGACCTGACGGGCGTAGGTGAGGAACTCGGCGCCGTCGACGGTCAGGGCGATGCCCTGCGAGGAACGGGTGAAGATCTCGATACCCATCTCCTTCTCCAGCTCCTTGACGGCGGAGGAAAGCGCCGGCTGGGAGATGTACAGTTCGTGCGAGGCCTCGTTCATGGAGCCGCATTCGACGATTTTGACGATGTATTTCAGCTGCAGCAGTGTCATAAGACAAGTTTATAGCAGATATCACAAACACTTATGTTGCTTATATCCCGAATTAGAGGCCACACGTCCGTTTTTCGGACACTGAAAGCAGGGAAGTGGACTGTACGAATCTCAAACACCGTGCTGCTTCTCGTCAATCAAGCCTATGAAATGCACACGAGTGGAGTCAGGGGTCTTGTATACAGATTCATCCGACAGAACTTGTGAACTTGCGTAATCATCGTCGACCAAAATTTCAACGTCATCGGCACCGGCGGCATATCCAACAAGACATGCATTGGTCACACTTAACAGATTGTCGTCGTTGCTTCGTGCCACGGATTCCGTCGAAGCATACGACGGCAGACTCTCTATAGTCTCTACAGCAGCCATAGCCACAACCTCGCTTTCGTCAGTAGTTCAAACATACCTGCAGCGGATATGTCAAAAGTAAAGAAAACCTAGAGTGCAAGAATGTCACTTGGTGTTTTGCACCTACTTTTCAGGGGCTATGTACTCACACACCTCATCTAGGCTGCATCCCAAAATGGTCGCGAACTTTTTCGCGCGGGACACATTCATGTCCTGACCGCGTTCATATTCACTGATTCTCTGTTGGGGGAGTGCCATCAGTTCGGCGGCTTGTACCTGTGTGAGACCTTTTCGACTCCTTACTTCTTTCAATCCCATTTGGCGCACCTTTCTTTCATTTGGCCGGTCCGATTAAAGCAAAATCGCTATATGCGAGGCTGGCTTGATTCGCTATTCGGTTGTCGGGGCGGCATGCCTGATTTAACTTGATGACGCTTATCAAAGCGACCTGACTATAATCAGGTCAAATCAACTGGCGCGTCAATCGGAATTTCAACGATTCCAGCCCCTCATGCACGCACGGGAAACTAAACCCCGCACGCATGCCGCAACCTGGGCGAACACGTCGAACACGAATCAGGTCACACCGTGGCGAACTCACGCATCAGCGCGTGACGCATAATCGCATCAACGGACATGCCACGCTTTTTCGCCATGGAATCCAACATGGCGGACATGTCGGAACTCATGGAGACCGTACGAAGGACGGGGGAAACGGGATCCACATCAAACACGGGACCGGAAAACACAGGGCCGGCGCTACCGCCCAACTCACCATGTTCGATTTCATCCGCCCAACGGTCCTCCATGTCTTCGGTGACAATCCGCCCACCTTTGGCGACAACACTCATGGAAACCTCCTTTACAACAAGCCGACCTCGCGTAGAATCGGCGGCTAAGCTTTCATCGCATGGAAAACACGCCAATCGCCGTCATCCTTCAAATATCCGACCATCTCAAGGAGACGCCCGAACTCGTCGTATCCGACGACCACTAACGCAAGGGTCCGTCCCCTCACGCGACGTACCGCCTCGATATTATTCAATGACTCATTTCGCTTTCAAGCATACCCGCAACAGATACGCCGAAGTAAAGAAAACCTAGGGAACAAGCACATTATTCAGTGTCTTTTTCTTTCGACTTGTCAGCAGCATCTAACAGCTTTAGCGGGTTAAAGACCATGAATCATATGGTAGAAATACGTGTTATTGCTCTCAAGTAACATGATATCCGTGGGACCTATCATAAATCGAACAATTGGTGACAAAACGTCATAATCGTTGGGATTTCAACGTTTTTGCTGTTGTGATTTGCGTACGTATGCTATACTGAAAGCGAAGGTTGGAAATATTCAACCAAGAAAAGCGAACACATAGTGGTGTTTGATTTCCAATCTTCGGCAGGGTCGCAAGGAAGCGACGAGATGATGAGGCAGACGATGACGAGCGGTCATCATGAGGCGACGGACCGAGGTCGCGATAACCGAAGAAGGAAGCGTCCGGACGAAGGCAAGGCATAATGGAAGAGATGCCGCGAAACAACGGCGGCATGACGGAAGTGAAGTGATAATCGAACAACCATAACCAAACAACAGCGGATAATCATCCGCCCGACAATTGAAGAGGTGACTATGGGAGACACCATACAACCATGAGGCCCCGGGGTTTGCAACACAGCTCCGGGGTCTCGTTTATGCGCTCGCAAGCCCCCGGATCCCGGGGCTCCGGCCGTCACGACGATGCCCGGCCCGCAAGACGTCACCGCAGAATATCGACCGGCGCCATCGTCTTGTTCCTCTCGATGATCGCGCAGATCCGTTCCGGCGTCTCCTTGCAGCCGCCACGAATCCACAGCCAGATGATCGAGGCCACCGATGACACCAGTATTTCCATCGCATACGGCCGAGGGATGCCAGCATACGTGTTGGACGTGAGATTCAGACGCTTCGCCTGCGATATCAGCATCCGCTTGAGCACGTCCTTGAACCGGTCGTACATCTGCATGTCGCTACCCGAACGGGAGATCGCATCGAAGAACGCATACTCGCGCTTGACATAACGCAACGCCTCGGCGATCGCATCCGTGCGCAAGATGTCCAGCACGTCATCCACCGACCTTCTGCCGTCGCGCATGTCATCGCCGACGAGAATCTCGGTCAAATCGTCGATGGTGTCGTCGATGAGCTGCTGCTTCAAATCGAACTTGTCGAGATAATGCAGATAGAACGTTCCGCGGTTGATACCGGCCGCCCTGACGATGGCGCTGACCGTCATCGCCTCGAACCCCTTCTCCTGCATAAGCTCGATGAACGCGCCCCGAATCTTCGCCTCGGTTCTGGTCTGTCGTTGAGCCGTCGTCGCCATGGCCCCTCCTTTACGGCATCGTCGCCTCGTCTCCTTCGACGCTGATTCCACAGGTTATATCACCATGTCGTTCATCGGCAAACGGAATGAACAGTTTCCGAAAAACCGTTCATTATGAACAATTCCAACGATTCTGACCATTGTCGGCACCGTATTCACGCTTCTACAATCGGACCGGAAAATCGACATGTTGTGCATTGCGGGCATATCGCCGCTTCAACGGGGAACAGGAGACACCCATGGCGTACATCGAAATGGTCCACAGCTTCAAACGCTACCGCATGGGCGACACCACCATCGTCGCCAACAACGACGTGACCTTCGGCATCGAACAGGGCGAACTCGCCATCATCCTCGGAGCCTCCGGGGCCGGCAAATCCACCGTGCTCAACATCCTCGGCGGCATGGACACCAACTCCGAAGGCCAGGTCATCATCGACGGCAAGGACATCGCGAACTACAGCGCGCGCCAACTGACCGACTACCGACGATACAGCATCGGATTCGTATTCCAGTTCTACAACCTCGTCGCCAACCTGACCGCACGCGAAAACGTGGAACTGGCGTCCGAGATCGTGCCCGATGCGCAGGACTCCGTGCAGGTGCTCGCCGACGTGGGACTCAAGGACCGCGTCGACAACTTCCCGGCCCAGCTTTCCGGCGGCGAACAGCAGCGCGTGGCCATCGCCCGCGCCGTGGCGAAGAACCCGAAGATCCTGCTGTGCGACGAACCGACCGGCGCATTGGACTACAACACCGGCAAACAGGTGCTGCGCATCCTGCAGGACCAAAGCCGCGAGAAAGGCGCGACCGTGGTCATCGTCACCCACAACTCCGCCATCGCACCCATCGCCGACCGGGTGATCCGCATGCACGACGCCCGCGTAAAAAGCGTGGAGACCAACGAACGCCCCATGGACATCAAGGACCTGGAGTGGTGACGATGACGAGCAGACGACACAAGGCCCCGCGTGCGGCATCCGCACGACGCATGACGGGCACACGTATGAGGACCTCATTGCGCAAACGCATGCTGTGGAAGGACATCCGCCAAACCATGGCGAAGTCGAAGGGGCGGTTCCTCTCCATCGTCAGCCTGATGATGCTCGGCTCGTTCGCCCTGGTCGGACTGGTCGTCACCGGACCGGATATGCAGGCCACCGGCACCGACTTCTACGACAGCCACAATCTCGCCGACGTCACGGTGATCAGCGACTACGGGCTCACCAAGGACGACGGAAACGTCATCCGCGGCGCCAGCGGCGTCAGGGACGCGGAATTCGGCTACTTCAAGGACGTGACCATCCGCGGCAGCGACCACAGCCTGCGCATATACTCCAATCCAGAACGGGTGTCGACCTACCAGGTCGTGGAAGGACGGTTGCCGAAGACGGCGACGGAGATCACCCTGGACTCCAGGGAGCGTGACTGGTTCGCCGTCGACAGCACCATCAAAATCACCGAACAACCGGACGTCGCCGGCGACACCGTGCTCGGCCGCGACTCGTTCACCGTGGTCGGCTTCGTCAATGCCAGCGAGACCGTATCCACCCTGAACATGGGGCAGTCCACGGCCGGCAGCGGCGGACTCGACGGCTACGCCGTCGTCACGCCGGCCGTCTTCGACTCCGACGTGACGATGATCGGCCGGGTGACGTTCGACGACACCCATGGCGTCGACTACTGGACCACCGACTACCGGGACCGTGTGCAGAGGCACAAGGACGATCTGACGAAACGGCTGACGAACCAGCCGGCCGCCCGCGCCGAATCCATACGGCAGGAGCGGCGCAAACAAATCGACAAGGCACAGAAGAAGGTCGACGACGCCAAAAAGCAGCTCAGCGGCTCCGAACGCCAGCTTGCGGAAGCCAAGCAGCAGATCGAATCCGCCAAGGACCGGATGGCCGACAGCGCCAGCGAGGCCGCAGACCAGGCCGCGTCGGCATCGGCCGAACTTTCCGGCGCCGTCGCCCAGATCGCCGCCGCCGGCTCCATGCTGACCGGCGCACAGACGCAGCTTGCGGCAGGGGCCCAGCAGCTGACGCAGGGACAGGCACAGCTCGGCGGCTCATGGCAGGAACTGTCGCAGGCGAAACCGCAGCTCGATTCGGCACGAACCCAACTGGAAGCATCCAAACAGGTGCTCGACAAAATCGGCGTCATACTGCGGCAATGGGAGAACACCGGACTGACCGGCGGCATATACGACAACGTCAGCACGAAATACAATCAGGCGGTGAACGCCTACAACACGGCCGTAAACGACTACAACACGAAACTGCGCGCATACCATACCGCATTGCAGCAGTGGAACGACGCTGCAGGCAAACTACAGCAGGGGACCGACGAATACCGGCGGAACGCGGCCGCCATCGCCGACGCGGCGAACCGGCTCGCCGACAAGCAGACGGAACTCGGCACGGCCGTCTCCGCATCCACGGGTACGGCGGGCAGCGGCGCCGGCCAGCTCATCCAAGGCAAACGCGACATCGAAAAGGCCGAGGAGGAATACAACACCAGACTGCAGGAGTTCAACAAGGCCAAACCCGAGGCGGAAAGGAAGATCGCCGACGCGGAGAACAGCATCCGGCTTGCACGGGAGAAGATCGACTCGCTCGACGTCCCCGCCTACTCGGTGGACGGACGACGCGAGGGACTGACCTCGAACGGATACCGCGTCTACGAGATCATCGCCGACATCGTCGGCAGACTCGCGGGCATCTTCCCAATCTTCCTCTACTTCGTCGCCGCCCTGGTCACCTTCACCACCATGGGCCGCATGGTCGACGAGGAACGCGTCAACTCCGGCACCCTCAAGGCGCTCGGCTACGGCAACGCGGACGTGATGAAGAAATTCGTGTTCTACGGGTTCACCGCCTCGACGCTCGGCACGATCATCGGCGTGGCCGCCGGACACACGCTGCTGCCGCTCATCGTGAACCAGGCATACAGCACCGGATTCACCATGCCGCGCATCGACCTCATGTTCCATCCGGCGATCACCATCGCGACATTCGCCCTGGCCTGGCTGAGCGCCGTCGTACCGGCCTGCATGGCGGCCTTCCGGGAGCTTCGCGAAAAACCCGCGAGCCTGCTGCTGCCCAAGCCGCCGGCGAAGGGCTCGAAGATCCTGCTCGAACGCATACGACCGTTGTGGAGTAGGCTGAGCTTCACCCGCAAGGTGACGGCACGCAACCTGTTCCGATACAAGACCCGCGGGCTGATGACGATATTTGGCGTCTGCGGCGCCGTCGCCCTGTTGGCCACGGGACTCGGCGTGCAGGCGTCCATCGGGCAGATCGGCGAGCGCCAGTTCGGCGAGATCATCCACTACGACCTCATCGTCGCCGAGAAATCCGACAACAACCAGGATCAGCGCGACAAGGTGGCAAAGGCGGTGAAGCGGGACGCCGTCTCGGATTCGACGTCCATCCGATACGAGGAGCTCAGCCGCATCGCCGGCAAGGAGAACGACAAGCAGAACATCACACTGCTGGTGACCGACGACGCCTACAACTTCGGCGACTACATCACCCTGCGCGACCGCACCACGCACGACCCGCAGGTGCTGACCGACCGTGGCGCCGTCATTTCCGAACGCATGGCCGCCATGCTGGGCGCCAAAACCGGCGACGTCATCACTGTGACCGACGAGGGCGGCACGCAGCGCCGGGTGCGTGTGGACGGCGTCTCGGAGATGTACATCGGCCACGTCATGGTGATGACCTCCGGCGGCTACGAGCACGCGTTCCACTCGTCGTACCGGTCGAACGCGTATCTGGTGAAACTCAGGGACGGCTCCATCGCCAACGCCAAGAAACAGGGCGCCGCGTTCATGAGACTCGACGGGGTCAGGGGCGTGGTGCAGAACACAACGTCGAAGAACCAGGTCGCCGCCATCGTCGACTCGCTCGACCAGATCATGGAGGTGCTCATCCTCGTCGCAGCAATGCTGACGGTGGTGATCCTCTACAATCTGACGAATCTCAACGTGTCGGAGCGTATCCGCGAATTGTCGACCATCAAAGTATTGGGGTTCCACAGCGGCGAGACGACGATGTACATCTACCGGGAGACCCTGCTGCTGTCCGCGCTCGGCATCCTGGCCGGATACGTCGGGGGAGCGGCCCTGCACCGGTACATCATCGACGTGGTGCCGCCCGACGAGGTCATGTTCGACCCGGTCCTGGCATGGCAGGCGTTCGTGGTGCCGGCCGCGGTGGTCGGCGTGGTGCTGGCCGCCCTCGGCTGGCTGGTGTTCCGCCGGCTAAGGGACGTCGACATGCTCGGCGCGCTCAAATCCGTCGAGTAGCGACGGCGTCACCGACGGTGATCCAAACGGGGGGGGCGGTCAGTGTTCGCCGGTGAGCGCCTTGTCGTGGTCGCGGCGGTAGATGTCGGGCTCCACGTAGATCTCGAACCGGTACCAGGGCAGGGCCGTGCGCACGGCGTTCTCTATCTTGTCGACGGTCTGCACGTCGTAGTCACGGTCGAGCTTGGAGGTCTGCACCTTGACGCACAGCAGGATGTCATCCTCTGACATATGAATCGTCTGCATGTTCAGCAGGCGTTCCACGCCGGGGGTGGAGGTGACGGCGTCGACGATCTTGGTGCGGGTCTCGGTGTCGACGGTCTCGCCGAGCAGCAGGGAGCCGGACTTGGTGGCCAGCAGCACGGAGCCGACCATGAGCAGGAGGCCGACCATGAGGCCGCCGACAGCATCCCACAGCTCGTCGCCGGTGATGATGGCCACGCCGATGCCGATGCCGGCGAACGCTAGGCCGATGAGGGCGAGCGTGTCCTCCATGATGACGGAGGCGAGCTCGGCCGACTTGGTGCGACGCCAGAACCTGAGGAAGCCCATGCGTTCGACTCCGACGCGTTGCATGCGTTCGCGCGCCTCGAGGATGCTCTTGTGCAGACCCATGCCCTCGAAGCATGCGCTGATCACGCAGACAGCGAGCGCGACGGACAGTTCGAACCGGTTCGCCGTGTGCGCGGTCGGGTCGGAGAGCACGAGCTGCATCTTCTTGACGGCCTCGGATGTGGAGTAGAAGCCGCCGACGAAGAACAGCAGCGTGGCGACGACGAACGAGGCGAGGTATTTCGCACGGTAGAGCCCGAACGGGTGGTCGCCGTCGGTCTTGTGGTGAGACGCCTTCTCGCCGATGATGAGCACGATCTCGTTGGAGCAGTCGGCGGCCGAATGCACGCTTTCCGACAGCATGGCGGACGATCCGGTGAACACGGCGGCGGCCACCTTACATACGGCGACGCCGATGTTCGCCGCCAACGCCGCCTTGACGGCCGCTCCCTTGTGCTCCGGCTCCCTGACCGTGGCCGTCGTCTCTTCCCCCGCTGATTCTCCCATCAGCAGCTCACCCTCTTAATCCGTGTCGTTATCTGTGTTATGTGTGAATACAGACCACAACTATAGAACGAGACATGACCTCAATGGCGTCGGAATGTCATTCCAATACCGCTAAGGGTTGCCGTGGAGTGATGGCGTGGTTTCGAGGCGTGGAAGACGAAGGCGTACAAAAGTCGTCGAGTTTTCCGTACCCTTACTGTGGGTTGCCGTGGAGTGATGCGTGTGTCAGCAAGGCGCGGGAAACGAAGGCGTACAAAGGTACGTCGAGTTTTCCGTAACGCAGCCGACGCTCCACCACTCCTCGGCAAAGTTGCGGGAGAGGAATGCGTGTGTCCTCAAGGCGCACCGAGGGAAGGCGTACAAAGGTACGTCGACCGAGGAGCAACGCCGAGGACACTCCATTACTCTTCCGCAACCAGGTCGAGGTAGTCGTCGCTCCACAAATCCTCATCCCCGTCCGGCATGAGCAGCACGCGTTCGGGGTTCAGTGCCTTGACGGCGCCTTCGTCGTGGGTGACGAGGACGATGGCGCCCTCGTATTTGGCGATGGCCTTGAGAATCTCCTCGCGGGAGGCGGGATCGAGGTTGTTGGTGGGCTCGTCGAGGAGGAGCACGTTGGCGCGCGAGGTGACGAGGGTGGCAAGCGCGAGTCGGGTCTTTTCGCCGCCGGAGAGCACGCGCGTGGGCTTCAACGCGTCGTCGCCGGAGAAGAGGAAGGATCCGAGGATGCTGCGCGCCTGGGTGTCGTTGAGGTCGGGGGCGACGTGGGTGAGGTTTTCGAGCACGGTGGCGTCGTTGTCGAGGGTGTCGTGCTCCTGGGCGAAGTAGCCGATCTTGGCGCCGTGGCCGAAGACGACTTCGCCGGTGTCGGGCTTGTCGATGCCGGCGAGCAGGCGCAGCGTGGTGGTCTTGCCGGCGCCGTTGTAGCCGAGGATGACGACGCGGGAGCCTTTGTCGATGGCGAGGTTGACGCCGGCGAACACGATGTTGGATCCGAAGGCGCGGGAGATGTCCTTGGCCATGATGGGGGTGCGGCCGCAGGGCGCGGGCTCGGGGAAGCGGATGTCGGCGACCTTTTCCTTCTTCTGCGCCTCGGACGTGTTTTCGAGGAGTTTTTCGGCGCGGCGCATCATGTTCTGGGCGGCGACGGCCTTGGTGGCCTTGGCGTGCAGGCGGATGCCCTGCTTCATGAGGCGTTCGGCCTTCTTCTCGGCGACCTCGCGTTCGCGGCGGCGGCGTTCCTCGTCGACGGCGCGCTGGTGCAGGTAGGCCTTCCAGCCGAGGGAGTACATGTCGATCTGGGCGAGCTGGGCGTCGAGGTGCCACACCTTGTTGACGACCTCGTCGAGCAGTTCGGTGGAGTGGGAGATGACGAGGAAGCCGCCGTTGAATTTCTTGAGATAGCCGCGCAGCCATTCGATGCTGTCGGCGTCGAGATGGTTGGTGGGCTCGTCGAGAATCATGGTGTCGGCGTCGGAGAAGAGGATGCGCGCCAGTTCGATGCGTCGGCGCTGGCCGCCGGAGAGGGTGCCGAGCTCGCGTTTGAGCACCTCCTGGTCGAGCCCGAGACTTTCGGCCATGACGATGGCCTCGGACTGCACGCCGTAGCCGCCGGCGTTCTCGAAGTCCTGCTGCGCCTTGTCGTAGCGGCGCATGGCCTTCTCCATGATGTCGGGGTCGGGGTTGGTCATGTCCTTTTCGGCCTTGCGCAGGCGGGTGAGGATGCTGTTGATGTCGCGCGCGCTCATGATGCGGTCGATGGCGGTCTGCTCCTGGTCGCCGGTGTGGGTGTCCTGCGGCAGGTAGCCGAGCTTGCCGGTGACGCGCACCTTGCCGGCGGTGGGCAGCATGGTGCCGGTGATGACGCGGGTGAGCGTGGTCTTGCCGGCGCCGTTGCGGCCGACCAGTCCGATGCGGTCGCCCTTCGCCACGTGGAAGTCCGTGGGGTTGAGCAGCGTGCGTGCGCCGATGCGAATTTCCAGTCCCTGTGCCTCGATGGCCATTGCTCACCTGCCGATTACAATCGTTCGTCGTTTTCTCAAAAGTCCAACCGTCCATGATACCGAACGCCATGCCGAAGAGGCAACGGCTTCGCCGCGGTTCCTACGGTACCGTTGAATCGTCGTCATTGATACGACAAATGGAATCGTGCATTAGGGAGGAATCATGTCGAACGAATCGCATTCGCCGCTGCATCAGGCCACGCAGTCCACGGCCGCCCTGGCCAAGGGTGCGTTGAACGTCACGGAGGATACGGCGAAGAGGATCGTCTCGCTGACCGACAAGGGGCCGTTCGGCGGGTTCAAGAAGTTCATATCGCGTGGCTCGATGATCGACATGGCGGTCGGCGTGGTGATGGGTTCCGCTGTCACCGGCGTGGTCAACGCGATCGTCAAGTATTTCATCAACCCGCTGATCGCGATGATCGGCGGCAAGCCGGACATGTCGGCCATGCTCAACATCACGTTCAACGGGGCGACGATCTCGTTCGGATCCATCCTCAACGAGGTCATCAACTTCCTGCTCATCGGCGTGGCCGTGTATTTCTGCGTCATCCTGCCGATTAACAAGCTGCGCGACGTGACGGCGGCAGCGCTGGCGCGCGAGAAGGCCGATGCGGACGAGCAGGCCGGTCCGACGACGGAGGAGCGGACGCTCGCCGTATTGGAGGAGATTCGCGACGAGCTGAAACGCCGGGACGGCGAGGCCGCACGCGGCGAGTGACGCGACGGCGGCCGAATCCGGTCACGTGTTCGCGGAATCCGGCCGCCCCTCCGCCACGGTGCCGATGATTCGCGCCGGATTGCCGGCAACGATCGCATCGGCCGGCACGTCATGCGTGACGACGGTCCCCGCGCCGACAATCGCGTTGTCGCCCACGCCTACGCCCGGCAATATGATTGCGCCGGCGCCGATCCACACGCGCTCGCCGATCGTGATGGGGTGGGAGATGGTGGTGGGACGGTTATAGGGGTTGCGGTCGTGGTTGGTGGTGATGAGCTGCACGTTCGGCCCGATGAACGTGCCGTCGCCGATGGTGATGCCGCCGCGGTCCATCATCACGCACCCCCAGTTGACGAACACGTTTCGGCCCACGATGATGTTGCGGCCGAAGTCCGTGTGGAACGGCGGGTTCATGCGGAACGACGGGTCGACCGGATGGCCGACGATGCGTTCGAACATGCCGTGCGTCTCCTCGGGCGTGTGGTAGCCGGTGTTGAGTTCCGTGCACAGGCGCATGGCTTCGCGGATGATGCCGCGGATGGCGGCGTATTCGGGCTCATACGGCGAGACGGGTATGCCTCTGCGGTCCCGTTCGAGGATATCCGGGGTCGTCATGGTCGTTCCTTTCCGTCGGCGCTTCCGCGGGAAAGCGGTTCGTTGGTCGGTTTTATTGAACCGCCCTCGGAAAGGAATATCCAATAGTCATCGTCAATGCCGGTTCATGCTTTGCAAGCATGACGATGCGCATTTTGCAATCGCCCAGACGTTCGCCAGTGGCTCATGAATTCAGGAAGCGTCCAAACTCCGCCGCCGCAGGGGAGCGGGCCCCCTGCTTCTTCCATACGAGCACGGTGTCGCACGTCAGCACGGGGTCCAGCGGGATCATGCGGGCGGCGGGATAGGTGTTGCCAAGGTCGTAGCACAGGAACACGCCCACGCCGTTGGCCGCCATGTTCGCGCCGTTGCTGGGCAGGCTGCAGGATCCGGCGATGGTGAGTCGTTCGGCGCGTTCGGTTCCGAACCATCGGGCGATTATCCGGCGCACCGACTCGCGCGACGGCAGGATCAGCGGCTCGTCCTCCAGGTCCTCGGGCGTGACGGCGTCATGCGAGGCCAGTGGATGGTTCTCGGCCACGAGCGCACCCCAACGGTCGGGAACGTCCAGGCGGAGGTACTCGTACCGGCTGACGTCGATGGGTTCGGTGAGCAGGCCGAAGTCCATGAGCCCCTGTTCGATGCGGTCCTGGATGATGTCCGAGGTGGTGCTGGTCACCTGGAACCTCACGTTCGGATGAATCCTGCGGAACGCGGCCATGCGCTTGGAGAGAAAAGTCATGGCCCTCACCTCACCGCAGCCGATCACGATCTCGCCGCCGAGACCGCTTTCGGACTGTCTGAGCTCGATCTCGGTCTTGTCGGCCAGGGATACGATGGCCTGCGCGCGCTCACGCAGCAGACGCCCCTCATCGGTGAGGGTGATGGCATGGGGGCCGCGGCGGAACAGCGTGACCCCCAGCTCATCCTCCAACTGCTTCAGTTGGCGCGACAACGTGGGCTGGGAGATGCGCAGCAGCTGCGCCGCCCACGTGATGTTGCCCTCCTCGGCCACCGCCAGAAAATACCTGAGCACCCGCAGTTCCATGATTCCCGCCTTCCTCGCCTACATTGCATCATGCCCGAAAGGCATGACCGCATATCACCGTCACGTATTGGACATGGATGGGACGACGCCGTTCAATGGGCAATATCAAAGACAATGGAAAGGAACCATCATGGGCAAGCGAATGCTCGTCACCTATTTCTCCGCCACCGGCACCACGCGCGGCGTGGCCGAACGGCTCGTGCGCGCGATTGGTGCGGACCTGAAGGAAATCGTGCCGGCCCAGCCGTACACGGCTGCCGACGTCGACTGGCGCGACACAGGCAGCCGCTCCAGCGTGGAGCACCGGGACCGCGGCATGCGGCCCGCGCTCGCCGAACCGATTGACGTGGAGCCCTACGACGTGGTGTTCGTCGGCTATCCGCTGTGGTGGGAGACCGCGCCGCGCGTGGTGCGCACGTTCCTCGAAAGCGAGGACTGGACCGGCAGGACCATCGTGACGTTCGCCACGTCCGGATCCAGCACGCGCGGCGCCGACGGAGTCCAATTGCACGATTCCGCGCCCGCCGCCCGTTGGGTGCCGGGCCGCCGCATTGCCGCCTCCGAAAGCGAGGCCAGACTTGCCAAGTGGGTCGACGGATTGGACCTGTAGCAGACGCACGTGAATCCGCGGCCGTCGTCACGCCCTCCTCCTGTACCACGGCGATGAAAGTTGCGCGGCACCTTTAAGCTCCATGACGCTCGACCTCCCTGATTGCGATTCGGTTGGCCGGTCGTTACCGCCGACGAATAATACATTCGTTCGTTTTATTGATGTGGTTTTATCAGCCATCGGCATTGGTAATGGAATGCCGATGGCCGTATCGTCGAACGCATCAAACCGACAACAGCGAGTCAAGTTCGAAGGAAGTGCAGTATGGGAACCGTTGAGGCCATCACCCTGAACAACGGCGTGGAGATGCCGGCCATCGGCTACGGCGTCTTCCGCATGGACGACCCCGCCGACTGCGAACGCGCGGTGGACGAGGCGTTGGCGGCCGGCTACAGGTACATCGACACCGCCGCCGCCTACCTCAACGAGGAGGCGGTCGGTCGTGCGATTGCCGCGTCCGGCATTCCGCGCGGCGAGCTGTTCGTGTCCACGAAGCTGTGGGTCACCGACACCTCCTATGAACTCGCGCGTCCGGCGTTCATGCGTTCGCTCGACCGCCTCGGCCTCGACTACGTGGACCTGTATCTCATCCACCAGCCGTACAACGACGTGTACGGCGCATGGCGGGCCATGGAGGAACTGGTGGAGGAGGGCCGCATCCGCTCGCTCGGCGTGGACAACATGGACTCCGCCCGTCTCGCCGACTTCCTGCGCTTCGCCGGAACCACGCCGGCCGTCGACTTCATCCAGGCGAACGTCGGATACCAGCGGGAGACGGAGCGCGCATACATGACGGTACACGGCGTGCATATGGAGGCGTGGGCGCCGCTTGCGGCCGGATCGGCAGGCCTGTTCGGGAACCGGACGATGGCGGGCATCGCGGCCGCCCATGGCAGGACCGTGGCGCAGGTGGCGCTGCGTTGGCTCATCCAGCGCGGCATCACGCCGGTGGTCAAGTCCGCGAACCCCGAACGCATGTGCGAGAACCTCGACGTATTCGACTTCGCGCTCACGGACGAGGACATGACGGCCATCGCCGCGCTCGACACGGGTATTGACCCCAACGACACACGCGACACGGGCGACAAGGTCGACCGCTTCCTCGACTACGCGCTGACGCTGCGGCGCTGACATGTCCGAAAAGCCCGGATTTCCCGGTCGAGTCGCAAGATGCCATGTATTTCTCTCCGGATGGCCAACGAAGGAAACGGCTGATGGAATATGCCGGCTCCGCAACAGCGACGTGGCTGCCCATTGGATGCCGGTACGTCGCATCGTCTCCTCCGAAGGCGAGGACAGGATTGCCAAGTGGGTCGACGGCCGAGGTCTGTGAATCGGGATTAGTCACGCACAGTGAAGCCGGCGCCGGCAATGCGCTCCCGCATGTCCTTGGCGATGGACAGGCATCGGGCGCGCGGGATACCTGCCTTGGCGCCGATACCGGCCAGGTCGGCGAGCGTGATGCCCCGCCCCTTGCCGTTGACCGCCGTGGTGTGCTCGCCGTTGATGCCGGGGTTCTCGGTCAGATCGTAGGCGGGGGAGAGCCGCCAGGCGGCGTGCTCCCGGTCGTATAGGTAGGAGAAGTTCTTCGCGTGGTCATCACGGTTGCCGATGAACACGTTGAAGCACATGAGCCGATACATGCGCTCGCATTCCTCGGCACTGTCGGTCATGCGCATGGTCAGCCGCATGAGCAGTCCGTAATCCAGATTGGCGATGCGATGCGAGGTCTCCAACAGTCCGCCGGCCGATACCATGTGCACCTTGTGAGTGTTGCCGTCGGCCGGCCGAACACGGTCGAACCGCTTGGTTCCGAAATATCCGGAGCAGCGTTTCGATGGGAACAATCGGGTTTCCGGCATGGTGATGCCACATTCGCGAGCGAGATTCGAAATGCGGTATTCGGTCTCCCCGATGTCGGGTGGGTCCACGGATGAGGGGAACTTGATGATCCAATCCTCGTCGTCGATTGTGGTGAGGATCTTCGGTCGGGCGCCGCCGGAAGACCCTCCGAGGGCGAACAGCCGGTCGAGGTCGTCCGAGAAATCGGTATTCAGCAGATGCAGGCACTCCTGTGCGAGCGCGTCAAGATCGGCCGCATCGGTGTGCTTGTCATCGATCGGCGTCATGGGCTCATATTCCAACGCGCCCATGCCGCTCATGCCCACAATCGACAGGCGCGGCAACAGGCCGACCGTATACGGGTCGATGCCGTGCTGGCGTAGCATCCGGTCGGTGAGCAAACGACCCCAGCCGTCGGGCATGCTGTCGTCGAAGACTCCAAACATGCCGTCCAACGGGTTCCGTTTGGCGACGAACACACCTTCCCGCAGCGGCAGACTCAACGGGCTGATGGAGAATCCATGAGCCAGCCATGTCCGATCGTAGGCGAACGCCAGGGTGCGGTTCGGGGACATGGTGAGTGTACCGACCGATTCCCCGATATATGTAACTCGAATCTGGTCAAGATCCGGCAATGGGTTGGTCATGCGCGGCCTCCGTTCCGTCGTGCGGCTGCGGTGACATCGTCGATGGTCGCATAGTACGGCTGTGCGAACAACGCATCGAAATCCCGTTCGCAATGCAGCGCGAAGGCGATGTTCACCAACGAGCCAAAGGAGATCTCATGCGATTGCTCGAAGCGTCTGATCGACCCCAAGCTCACGCCGGACTTCTCCGCCAATGCGGACTGCGTTATGCCGTGCTCCTTGCGCCGTTTGACCATACAATCGGCGACACCGGCCATCACGTCGCCCGGCATAGGCTCATCCAACAAATCAAACATACTCATATATTAGCAATAATTGGTTATTATTCTAACAATTGCTATTATATGAGTATCTATGATGGTTGACTAAACGATGAAGTGCATCGTATGACGCCGATGGCGGTCAAACAATCCTGCCATGCGACGGGCGGTCCGCACGGGTCACGCATGCGATAGCATGGCGACTATGCTGAATCCGCAATTGGAGACGTTCGTCACGGTGGCCGAATCGGGGAGTTTCAATCAGGCCGCGAAGTCACTGTATGTGACGCCGTCGGCGGTGATCAAACAGGTCAACGCGCTGGAGACGCACTTGGAATTGCGACTGTTCGACCGGTCGAAACGCGGCCTGGCCCTCACCAAGGCCGGCGAATCGCTGCTGGCGGACACACGGTACATGGCCGGCTATGCAAAGGATTCGCTGGAACGTGCACGGCGGGCATCGCTGGCGGATACGGGCGAACTGGTGCGTATCGGTACCTCGCCGATGACCCCCGCCGGTTTCCTCGTCGACCTGTGGCCGGCCATCCACCGGTTGCAGCCGGGTCTGAAATTCGAACTGGTGCCGTTCGAGAACACGCCGCAGAATGCGCGCGAGATTCTTGGCAATCTGGGCCGTAGCATCGATGTGGTGGCCGGCGTCTATGATTCGGCGTTCCTCGCAAGCCGGCACTGCGAGGCGCTCTCGCTCGGCGACGTGCCGCTACGTTGCGCGGTATCCGTGCATCATCCGCTGGCCGGCAAGCGTCGTCTGCGGTTGGCGGATCTGACCGGCTATGATCTGATGATCATCCGTCGCGGTTGGAACCGGTCGGTGGACGCCCTGCGAGACGATCTCGAAGCGCACCATCACGGCATCATCATCGTGGATTTCGATTTCTACAGCATCGATGTGTTCAACCAGTGCGAGCAGCGTGATGCGGCGATTCTGACCATCGACTACTGGCATGGCGTGCACCCGCTGTTCAAAGCACTGCCCGTCGATTGGGATTACACCATCTCGTTCGGCCTATTGCATGGCCCGCGGCCTTCCGAGGCCACGCGGGCCATGCTCGACGCCGTCGCGCAGGTGGCGATGCCGAACGCGGCCCGTTGACTCCCTAGTCTGTCGAATGATTCCCGGCAGCCGGCTCAGTGGAGCTTGGCCACGTATTCGACGGCCTCGGGAGTGCGATGGTCGAAGAACTGGCTGGTGGCCGTGTCGAGCCTGGCGATGACGGCCATTTCGTCGGGCGTGAGCTGGAAATCGAACAAATCGAGGTTCTCGGCCATACGCTCCTTGTGCGTGGTCTTGGCAATCGGTACGACGCCGCGCTGGATGAGCCAACGCAGCACGACCTGGCCCACCGATTTGCCGTGGCGTTCGCCGATCGCGGTCAGTTCCGGATTGGTGAATAGGCCGCCTCGGCCTTCGGCGAACGGTGCCCACGCCTCGACCTGCACGCCGTATTTGGCGGCCCATTTCAGGGATTCGTTCTTCTGGTCGAACGGGTTGACCTCGATCTGGTCCACGGCCGGTACCACGTCCGCATGCAGGGCGAGGTCGACGAGACGGTCGGGGTAGAAGTTGCTTACGCCGATCGCGCGGATACGGCCGGCGCGGTACAGTTCGGTCATCGCGCGGTACGTGCCGTAATAGTCGCCGTATGGCTGGTGGATGAGCGCGAGGTCGAGGTATCCGAGGCCGAGCTTGCGCATCGATTCTTCCAATGAGGCCTTGGCCGGTTCGTATCCGGCTGCGTTGAGCCAGACCTTGGTGGTGACGAACAGGTCGTCACGGCTGACGATGCCCTCGCCGATGGCTCGCGCGATGCCGCGGCCCACGGCCTCCTCGTTGTAGTAGGACTGGGCGGTGTCGATGAGGCGGTATCCGGCGGCGATCGCGTCGTGGACCACGCGTGCGCACTCGTCGGCGTCCCTGATCTGAAAGACGCCGAAGCCAGCGGCGGGCATTGTGATGCCGTTGTTCAGGGTGATGGTTTCCATGGTTGCTCCTTCGCGTTTCGGGAATCGGGTTACCGGGCCTGATGCCCGCCGAACACGGCGGACATGGGAATCGAGTCGAGTGCGGCGTCCAGTCCACGCACCTCGTCGGCGGACAGTCGGATATCCGCGGCCTGTGCGTTCTCCCGAAGGCGTCCGATCTTGCGGCTGCCGGGGATCGGTACGATCCAGGGTTTCTTGCACAGCATCCAGGCGAGCGAGATCTGCGCGCTGGTCGCATGCTTGACATCGGCCATGTCGGCGATCAGGCGCAGCAGCCCGCGGTTTTGCCGTACGGCTTCGGGCGTGAACTGGGGCATGTCCGCCCGGTAGTCGGTGCCCGGCGTGAACCGGTCATGGCCCAGATACTTGCCGGTCAGGAAGCCGTTGGCCATGGGGGAGAAAGCCACGAAACCGATGCCCAGCTCCTGCAATACGGGGAACAATGCCTCGTATTTGCGGGCCATCATCGAATACCGGTTTTCCACGGCCGTGAGCGGGCAGACCGCATGCGCGCGCCGGATCGCGTTTTCATCGGCCTCGGAGATCCCCCAGTGGGCGATTTTGCCTTCGTTGATCAGCTCGCTCATTACGCCGGCCACATCCTCGACCGGCACCTGCGGGTCGAGCCGATGCTGGTAGTACAGGTCGATGCGCTCAGTGCCAAGTCTTTTAAGCGAACCTTCGACCGACCGGCGAATCACCTCGGGGCGGGCGTCCGGAATCGGCGCGCCGGTGCTCACATGCTCCAAGTGCACGCCGAACTTCGTGGCGATGACCAGATCGTCACGTTGCGTGCGCACTTCACGCAACGCCTTGCCCACCAGCTCCTCGTTGACGTACGGACCGTACACCTCGGTCGTATCGAAGAACGTGTATCCCATATCCACGGCCTTGAGAATCGCCTCGATGGCATCCTTGTCATCGGTCGGTTCTCCGTAGCCGTGCGAGAATCCCATACATCCCAGGCCGACGGCCGAGACCTTCAGATCCCTACCCAATGTGCGCGTATGCATGATCGTGGTTTCCTTACTGTGATGTGAAGACGATATTCCGGTTTCGCGTTGATGCCGTTCGTGATTACCACAATAAGAAAAACCCGCTCTGTAAGAACGGGTTTTGTAGACTCAATCAGTATTCGGCTATTTCCAAAATGGAATAAGCGGTGCGATTACTCGCTGAGCAGGGCCTCCTGCTCGGCCTTCACGTTGATGCGGAAGTCCGGGTAGAACGCGTACTCGTCATGCCCGGGTCGCACGCGGACGAAGCCTGACCCGGGTATGCGGCGATCCGCGGTCAGTGGTTGGTGAGCGCCTCCTGGGTGGGCTGGTAGCGGGCGCCCTCGATGGTGATGGAGTCGAGCGTGCGGTCGATGCCGGCGAGTTCTTCGGGCGTGAACGTGACGGCCGCGCCGCCGAGGTTCTGACGCAGACGGTCCATGTGCTTCGTGCCGGGGATCGGTGCAATCCACGGTTTCTGGGCGAGCAGCCAGCCGAGTGCGATCTGCGCGGGCGCCACATCCTTCGCCCGTGCCAGGGATTCGACATAGTCGCTCATCGCGATGTTATGCGCCATATAGTCGGGGGAGAAGCGCGGGATGCGGCTGCGGTAGTCGTCGTCCGCGAACCGGGTGGACGCGCTGAACCGTCCGGCAAGCATCGCCTTGCCGAGCGGGCTGAACGGCACCAGGCCGATGCCCAGCTCCTCCAACGTGGGAATCAGCTCCTCCTCGGGCTTCCTCCACCACATCGAATACTCGTTCTGCACGGCCGTGACCGGCGTGACCGCATGCGCCCGGCGCACGGTCGTGGGCGCGGCTTCGGACAGGCCCCAGTGCAGGATCTTGCCTTCGGCCATGAGCTCGCCCATCACGCCGGCCACGTCCTCGATCGGCACCTTCGTGTCGACGCGATGCTGGTAGTAGAGGTCGATATGGTCGGTGCGCAGACGCTTCAACGACCCTTCGACCGCCTTGCGGATCGTCTCGGGACGCGAATCGGTCTGCTGCACGCGGCCGGAGGAATCCAGCCGCGCTTCGCCCTCGCCCTCGCCGAACCCGCCGTGCAGGGCGAAACCGAACTTGGTGGCGATGACCACGTCGCCGCGGAACAGCTCCAACGCCTCGCCCACCAGCTCCTCGTTCGCGAACGGACCGTACACCTCGGCCGTATCGAAGAACCGTTCGCCCATCTCGTAGGCGGCACGAATCACGCGAATGGACTCGTCGTGCGGCAGGAACGGCGGCCAGCTCATCGTGAACCCCATGCAGCCGAGCCCTATCGCCGAGACCTCCAGGGCCGCGGAACCGGTGCCGAGCGTACGCGTCGGCAGATTGACTGGCGTAACGTCGTCGTATTCGTCATTGATGGGCATGATGCGTTCCTTTCCGAAGTCGGTTTCATTGAACCGCGATAGGAACGAAACGGCCAATAGTGTCGTTCGATGCGGCCCCATACCCGTTGAGCATGGGACCGCATGCCGGTACGACGCGTATCGAACCGCATCATCCGACGGCCGTCACACGCGGCGATCCGCGGCCGTGTCGTCACGCCAAATCATGCCGATGTGGGGGATGCCATCCTCCAGGAACTCGTCGGACACCTGCACGAAGCCGAGCCGCTCGTACATGCCGCGCGCATGGGTCTGCGCCTCGATGTGCACGACCGTCGCATCCGCGCGCGTCCTCGCTACATCCAATCCGGCCTCGACGATGCGCGTGCCCAGCCCCCGGCCGCGGCGCAGCGACAGCACGCGGCCGATCGACGTCTCGTCGAACGTGACGCCCGCGTCGATCACCCGACAGTAGGCGGCGATGCCGTCGTCGTCATGCAGAAACACATGCCAGCAGCGCCGGTCGGCGTCATCGACCTCCTGGTAGGCGCACTCCTGCTCGACCACGAACACGGCCACACGCACCCGATAGATCTCATACAGTTCGGCCGCGGTCAATTCCTCGAATCGTTTGATCGTCAATTCCAATGCCATGCACGCCAGTATACGAAAGCGCACGGCATCCGTCCGGAACGTCAGAACGCGAACGGCTCATAGCAGATGTCGGCCATGCGAACACCGGACCCGCGCAGCATCCTCCTGACCGCACGGTTCATCGACGCGGGACCTGCGATGAGATACACCGCCTCCGGCATGACCGCACGATTCAGCTCGTCGGGGGAGAACCGGCCGGTTTTGAGGATCAGCGTGTTGCCGGTGCGCCGCCTCCACGCCTCCAGCCCATCGCGGTACAGCAGCCCGTCGGCGTCGGAGGCCGAATACATCAGGACGATCCGACGACGGCCCCCATAGGAGAACGCCAGCGGCAGCAGCGGGGTGATGCCGATGCCTCCCGCATACATCACGATCGGCCGGTCGCCATCATGCTCGTCGAGGAACCGGCGGTAGCGGCCGAACGGGGGAAGCAGGTCCACGCGCTCGCCGGCCTGCGCGACCTGCGGAAGCCGACGGGTGAAGTCGCCGTCCGTGCGGATCGCGAACCGGACCATCACGTTCTTTCCGGCTGTGTCGTCGGGCGTGTTGATGATGGAGAATGGGTGATACTCCTTCATTCCCCAGACCTTGGGGAAACGGATGAACGTGAAGTCCCCCTCCTCCCACGTCATGCCGGTGACGCTTGGGGACGACGGCCGGACCCGCACGGCGAGTTCGGCCACACCGGGCGCGACCGTTCGGCAGCCGGCCACGACGCCGTGCCACGCCTTCGTGTGCCGGCCGATGCGGTCGAGAACATAGGAGGCCAGGACGAACAGGGTGGTCGCGTCGGCCATGATGATGAACGGGCGGGCTCGGACGATGTAGAAGATGAGGTGGAAGTGCGCCCATGCGAACACGACCGCCAGCAGCAGTATGCGATGCAGCCACACCGACGTCTCATGGCTCAGGACCCGCGCCAGCCGTGCGCGCAGCCGGGCGATGGGCGGCACCAGTTCGGCGATTGGCCGGGCCATGAACACCAGCGCCAGCAGCACGCCGAGGAACAGCAGCGTATAGGATACGCCTCCGGTGAGCCTGACCAGCGAGTAGGCGGGCAGGGCCATGCGATGCAATGCGGCCAGCACCAGGGCGAGCGTGCCGAGCACGCCGTGCATGACATACAGGTACGGCAGTCCGATGAGACGGTCGAGCCAATGCGGCCGGCAGGCGAGGTACACGGCCTCCAGCATCCACACGTAGGCGATCACGCCCAATGCGATCGGGCCCATGTGCGCGGTGCGGAACCCCGGGCTGATGGCTGCGGCCAATACCGCGACGAACGCTGCCGGAATCACGGCGAGCAGCATGGCCCACGTCAATGCGCGTCGGGCCGGGTCGTTGAGCAATGGTTTCGACATAATCAGTCCCCCTTCGTCTGGCACGGTAGCGTATGGGCCCAACAAGCGGATTCGGCGACGCCGATGCGAAGCACGGTGCCGCCGTCATGGGACTGGGGCAAGCGGTCCTGCCGGTCATGCTGTTCGTGTTCGGCGCGGCCGGCGTGCTCGGCAGCTGGGTCGCCGGACGCGTGCTGTCCGCCGACCCCCGCCGCACCCAGATGATCTACGGCGTCCTATTGCTCGCCGCACTGCTTGCGGTGCTGCTCGTCCCGGGCCGTTCGCCGCTGCAGGCCGTTGCGGTGATCGTCTGGGGCATCCTGTTCGGCGTCGGCAACAGCCTACAGCAGTACATCGTCACCACGTCCATGCCCCACGCCCCCGAATTCGCCAATGGCATGTCGATCGCCTTCGGCAACGTCGGTCACCGTGGGCACCACGGTCGGCGGCATGGCCATCACCATGCTCTCCATCCGTGCGGCCGCATGCGTGGCATGCCTGTTCGCCCTGATCCTGCTCGCACTGCTGACGGTGCGTGTCCGACTCGCCGACCACGTACATCGCAATCCACACGGCGGATGCGATCATCGTCATCTCGCCCGTCTACTACAACAACCTCGAGGCCCGGCTCATCACGGCCATCGACCGCATGACCCGATACCTCGACGGTCAAACCGAAAGGACAAACGACCATGATCAACGACCGTGATGACCGACACGGCAACATCGCCAATCGGCGCGGCGGCATCGCCTCACGATTCAAGGGCAGAGACCTCGAATTCGCGGAGATCCTCAACCGATCCATCGGACGGGACGCGACCAAGACGAACCGACTGAGCGCACGGGAACGCCGAACGGTGGGAGGCCATGCATTGGCCATGCGTGCAGGACATGGCGTCCCATGAAACGACGCTATTGGCGATACGGCGGCGGATGCCGTGTAATGGGACCGAACGATCCACGAAAGGACAAGAAATCATGGAGAATCCGAGTCCATTCCCGATGGGCAAGCCGAACGATGCCTACGCCCAGTATTTCGAAGGCCGGAGCTGGCTTGCGCCGCTTGCCGGCGACGATCAGGTCAATGTCGCGAACGTGACGTTCGAACCGGGATGCACGAATCACTGGCACATCCACCACGGCGTATGCCAGATCCTGATCGCCGTGGGCGGACGAGGCTACTACCAGATCGAAGGCCAAGAGCCGGTGGAGCTCAAGCCCGGCGACGTGGCCTATATCCCGCCGGAGACCAAGCACTGGCACGGCGCCGCCCCGAACGAGGCGTTCGCGCACATCGCCGTCATGCCCAAGAGGGACGGCGCAAGCAACGAATGGCTCGAATCGGTCGACGACGAGGCATACCGCAGCCTCGCCTGACCGCACGCTGGGCATACGGGCCGTGCTGCTTCTGGTTCCCGACGGTTTCCCGCCGTCATGGACCTATGATGGTCGTGTGGGCGTCCTGCCATCCGCCGAGGAACAGCGGTCAATACGGTTTCGCCCTTGCCTGCGAATCGGGAAATCAGGAGGGGCCTATGATCATCGCCGGACTGTTCATACTGCTGATCGCGCTCTACGTCGGCATGCTGGCCGTGATGACCCTCGGTCTGGTGGCCTTGGGCGTGGGCGCGGCCCTGGCGGTCGGCGCGGGTATCTGTCTGGGCATCGCCTTCCTGCTTGCCGTCGAGGGGGCGGCGTTGCTGGCATGGCGGGCGTGGCGCCGGTACAAGGGAAGGCCCGTTCCTTCGTGGTGCAAGGCCGCCGGTGTGGGAATGGCCGCGGTAGGGGGAGTCTGGTTCGTCGTCTCCTGCGCCCTGCTCATTCTGCTGGTGACGCAGATGGTCGGCCTGTTCGTTTGGAACCAACCAATCTGACGAAAAAGGCCGTGGATCCGGCTCAAGGACGAAGTCCCGTCGGTTTCCACGGCCTGTGATGGTCGGCGTCGTCTAGCCGCGCAGAACCTCCGCGTATCGTTCGGCGGCATCGGCAAGCCGCTCCTCGGTCAATCCGTCCGGCGTGCAGGCGTATACAGCGAACGGCTCGACCCACTGCGCGCCCACGTATTCGGTGGTGATGCGCATCGGGTTGAGCGTCTCGTCCATGGTGGCGCGGAACCTGCCGTCATGCTGGTATTCGTCCTCCGTGCTGCCGGCGGTCACGGCGCACATGATCTTCTTGCCGGCGAGATTGTCGCCGCCGGGGCCGTATGCCCACCCGTAGGCGAGCACCTCGTCCTCCCACTTCTTAAGCAGCGAGGGAGAGGAATACCAGTAGACGGGGAACTGCCAGATGATGCGGTCGGCCTTGAGCAGTTCGGCCTGTTCGGCGGCCACGTCGATTTTGCCGTCCGGGTAGAGCGCGTACACGTCGCGCACCGTAACGCCGTCGACGCCCCGTGCGGCCTCAGCCAGCTTCCTGTTGGCCACGGATTCGGATTCCAGACTGGGGTGGAACACCAGTACCAGCGTGTTTTCGGCGTTGCCTGCCATGATTCGCTCCTTTGCCGGATTCGTATGCTTCACTTGGCGATGATAGCCGAAACGCATGGCATCAAGGCGTCAAGGGCGCCGAGACCGAAGTCAGCGCAGCGGGACCAGTGCGTCGATGGTCCACGTGCCGTCCTGGATGCCGGTGTTGAATTCGCCGCCGATGGCCTCGACGGCCGTACGGTGAAGGCCGAGGCCACGTCCCGAACCCAGCCCCTGTATCGCCTCAGGCGCCTCGCGTACGGGGTTCACTTCGGTGATGCGCATCGTGGCGTCATCGACCGTAATGAACACGTCGTACGCGTCGTCCCCCGGCATGCAGTGCCGCAGGATGTTTGCATAGACCTCCTTCAGCAGATCGCGGATGAGACCGAGCCGAGTGGAATCCATCGCGGCGGCGGAACCCTTCCAATGGGTGGTGCCATGGTATCCCAGTTCACGCAGTTTGGTCTCCTCGGCGTCGGCCAGCCGTCTCAACGCCTCGGTGCCGGCGGTCGCTTTCCCATCCATATGGGGGCTGCCGTCCCGTTCACCGTCCAACAGCAAGTCGATCACCTTGTGGATGCCATCGAGCGCCGCATGCGTGCGCTGATTGATGGCATCCATCGTCGCCGCAAGCTGCGGGTTCGAGGAGGCGTCGAACTGGGAGCGCGCCTGATAGGAGAGCATCACCACCTGGGACAGGTCGTTGGTCACGGAATCGTGGATCATGCCGGCGAGCCGCTGGTTGAGCCGCGTCCGCGAGAGCTGCCGCGTCATGCGACGCCGCTCGCGCTCGTCGATGCGGAGCCTGTCGCGGCCCTTCGCATACATGCCGTAGGCGACGAACACGTACATAAACAGCGTGGACGTCACGGCCAGCAGCATGGTGATGGGGGAGGACGGCGCTATGCTCCAGCCCATGGTGTGCGGGGATGCGCCGGCAGTTCCGTCGGCCACAAGCATCGCATCGACGTATCCCGCGACGATGCCGGCGATCGGGTTGAGCGCACCGAACATGGCCGGTCGGATGACGCCCCCGTCGAGCAATACGGCCGAACCGATCTCGACGCCCACGCCGACGACGGGCGCCACGGCTCCCAGCCATTTTGGCATGAGGTATCCGATGCCGAGCAGTACGGCGAGATACAGCGGCCATACGTCGGCAATCATGTAGACGCGCGTGGTCACGCATACGACGGGCATGATGATGAGCAGGATCGGCCCCATGGCGCGCGGCCACCGTTTCCATAATGCCAGGGCCGCGTATGCGATGAGATAGCACGCCTGTACGCCGATGGGGGATCCGGAGCCGTCCGTCATGGCGTAGACGTTGCCGAAGGCCAGCAATATCAGCATGACGAGGGCGGTTTTGCCGATGAAATGCGGTTCATGCCACCATTGGAGCACATGCTGCCATAGCGTTGCCGGCGACCCGCCCTCCAGCGGTTCGACGCGTTCGCCAGTCTTATCCGTGATTGTGTTGTCTTCGGGTTCCGTTTCGGTGTTCGTATCATTCATGTTCGTGCTCATGCTCGTTCCTCGCTCATCCAAATCGCGATGGCCTGCGCCAGTGTGACTGCCCCCAGTTTCCTTTCCGCCCGGTGGGCGTGTGTGCGGATGGTGCTGGAGCCGACGCCCCATTCCTTCGCCAATCGTTCGAAGGTGTAGCCGCGCGACATCATCTCCAATGTCTCCACTTCCTTGTCGGTCAGGAGAGGAAGGTCCTGCGACAGGTCGGTGGCGAGACGCCGGTGTGCCTGTTCGGCGGTCTCGAATGATATCGGATCGTCGTAGGGGACGGTGCCGCCGTCGGCGACGATGCGCATGGCGCGGGCGAGCGCGGGCATGTCGGATTTCGATGCGATGCCCTGGGCTCCCGCATCGGCCGCGGCCTTCGCGTAGATGTGCAGGGGGAACGAGGTGACGGCGAGCATTGGCATGTGCGGGGTGCGTGAGCGTATGCGCCGGCAGACCGCCGCACCGCTGTCGCGGCCGAGGGACATGTCCATGAGCAGCATATCCGTCCGGGTCGTCGGGTTCAGGGCCCGCCGTACCGCCGTGTTCGGCGAATCGGTCGTCCAGATGAACCTGCCGCCGGGCAGGAGCTTTGGCGCGATGGCCTGCAATGCCATCAATGTCATGGCGTCGTTGTCGACGGCGGCCAAGCTGATGCGTCCGTCGCCGTTGTCGCTTTCGTGTTCTGTCATGGCTGCCACAGTAACCGCCTTGGAACGAGAACGTCCGGTATCGTAGTCATTCGTTGACCACGACACCGGACGGGATGTATGAATGGTCCGTTTATCGGCTTTCGTTGAGTCGGAGGAGATATTCGATGAACTCGCGTACGGCGCCGCGGCCGCCGTCGCGATGGCACACGTAATCCACGACGTCGACGATGCCCCGCGATGAGTCGGCAGGGCAGCCGGAGACGCCGGCGAACCGGATGGCCTCCAGATCGTTGAGGTCGTCGCCGATGTAGGCGACCTCGGAGGCATCCAGTCCACGCTCCTCCATGAGACGACGCAGCAACGGCAGCTTGTCGTGCACGCCCTGATACAGCGCCGAAATGTTCAGCTCATGCGCACGATAGGCGAGAATGCGGGAATCACGTCCGGTGATGATCATCGGTTCGATGCCGGCGGCCGGCAGAAGATGCTTGATGCCGTACCCGTCCTTCGCGTTGAACGCCTTCATCATCTCGCCGTCGGGGCCGATGAGGATGCCGCCGTCGGTCAGGGTGCCGTCGACGTCCATCACCAACAGTCTGATCGTCATGATTCCGTATTCTCCTTGACAGTGCCGGCCTTGATCGCACCGTCCCTGCGCGAGCCTCCGCGCAGCTCGGGCAGCATGATATAGAACAGGATTCCCGCCATAATCGCCGTAATCAGGTCGGCGATCGCCTGCGAGGCGATGACGCCCTGATAGCCGACGATACGGGAAGCGACCGCCAACACGATGACCAACACCACACCCTGGCGGCTGATGGACAGAATGAACGCGCCCATGGCCTTGCCCGTCGATTGGAACGTGCACGTGGTCACCATGACGACACCCACGCATACAAGACTCAACAACTGCACGCGAAGCATTCCCGCACCAAGGTCGATGATATGCGGGTCGTTGATGAAGAATCCCATAAGCTCACGGTCGAACACACTCAACACAATCGTCATGACGATGGCGAAACAGCTGAGGAAAACATAGGAGAACCGCAGAATCCCCGCCAGACGCTTCATGTTACGGGCGCCGTAGTTGTAGCCGATAAGCGCCTGCGCGCCGAACGCGAAGCCCACGAACACGGACACGGCAATCAGCACCACCTTCAACGCGATACCCATCGCCGCCACCGGATCATTGCCATATCGCAGCAGATACAGGTTCACCATGACGATGCCGAAACTCTGCGTAAGATTCGTGATGGCGGCGGGAATGCCGATCACGAGGATGTCCTTGATCTCCAAACCGGTGATGTTCAGACGACGACGGCGCACCGGCACGGGACGTTCGACGAACTCCCTGCCATAGGTCTTCGTGGAAGCCCTACGTGGCGCACCGGAGAAACGCATGAGCATAAGCCGCGGATCCACCGACAGATTGGTGCTCCGGAAGATGAGGAACCAGACAAGATACGCGTCGGTGCACACGTTCGCCAATACGGTGGCAATCGCCGAACCCGCGGCACCCCACCCGAGCACGTGAATGAACAGCGGGTTGAGGATGATGTTCAGCACCGTACCCGCAATCTGGCCAATCATCGACGGCACCGCATGGCCCTCGGTGCGCAGCTGATTCACCGGCGTCATCGACACGATGATCAACGGCGAACCGATGATGATCCACGTGTAATACGCCGACGCATGAACCCACGTCGCCTCATTCGCGCCCAGCATCGACAGAATCGGACCACGAAACACCAGACCGCAGACAAGAATCACGGCGCCGATAAGCAACGACCCATAAAAACTGAACACGCTCAACCGCCTGCCATCCGCATAACGATGCTGGCCGAACAGACGGGAAATCACCGAACTGCCACCAAGACCGAAAATATCGCCGATCGCAATCATCACCATGAACACCGGCGCCGACAACGAGACGCCCGCAACCATATTCGCATCACCCGTATGCGCTATGAAATACGTATCCACCATGTTGTAGACCAACGTGACGAGCATGCTCATCACCACCGGCATCGCCAGACTGAAATACGCCTTCGGAATCGGCGCCCTCTCAAACAGTTCGTTATCCATCAACAGCCTCAAAAACTACAATCAGCCACTTCTTCCAACACAGGCCGAAAAACGATAAACCCCGTCAGGCCCAAGCGTAGTAAACCGCACAGGCATGGACATTCCGTCGGTCGATGGGGCATAGAACAGTAGAAGCCAAACAATCATCAACGACAACGGAAGAGGCACGCCGATGCACATCAGCGACCAGGACTTCGAAACCGCAATAGAAGAAGCACTCGGCCTCCTACCCGAACGATTCCACCGGGCGCTCGCCAACATCGGCATCGCCATGGACGACGAACCCAACGAACGCGAACTCGCCGCCATGGAAGACCCCTGCGGCGAACTCCTGGGACTCTACGAAGGCATACCGCTGCCACAGCGAACAAACAGCTACGGGGGAGTGATGCCGGACATCATCACCATATTCAAAGGCCCCCACGAACGCATCTGCGCCACCCATGAGGAACTCGTCACACAGATACGAAAAACCGTCATGCACGAAATCGGCCACTACTTCGGATTCGACGACGACTACCTGCACGCCCACGGATACTGAACCAACCACCACAACCACACCACACCATGACCCACGACGACACCACAACCCGCATACACGTCACCATCACCGGACTCGTCCAAGGAGTAGGATTCCGCTACTTCGCCACAACCCAAGCCCGACGATACGGCATCACCGGCTGGGCACACAACAGACACAACGGATCCGTCGAAATCGAAGCGCAAGGCCAAGCCGACAACCTCAGACAATTCACCAGGCAACTCCACAAAGGCCCACGATGGAGCAACGTGGAACACATCACCATCACCGAAATACCAGCTCTCGCCAACGAGCGGACCTTCATCGTGAAATGATCCGGACCGTAAGAACCTAATCTCCTAGCAGCAGCCGGTCGACTGATGCGTCTCATTGAAGTCGTCGCGGGCACGCCAGAACTCGCGCTCGCTCATCGGCTCATGGTCGGGATGGTTGCGGCGATGACGCTCCACATAGCGCTCGTAGGCATTCTCTCCGGTCAGGTCGCGCCAGAACGCACGGAACTCATGCCAAGTGTCGCGGATGGTCGTCATATTCACGTTCATTTCTGCATCTCCTTGGACCGTTCCCTCCGGTCCGTCATCACAACGTCATGAAAACGTCCCTGAAATCCATTATGGCCACCGAACGGAGGGAATCCGGTTCGGTGGCCATAATGCATGTCATCGGCCTAACGGCGGGCGTTCATCACGCCGGCTGCTTGACCTTGCCCTCCAGCTCGTCACGCTGTTCGCGGCTGAGACCGGGGATGAGCTCCGGGTCACCGACGATCGCGTACTCCTTGACGAGCTTGCGGTCGAGCTTGGACGGAATCATCGTCACCGGGGCGAAGAAGTTGGATTCGACGAACGGATCCTCGCTGGTGGCGGTGTCCTTGGTGCGGATGGTCTGCACGATGCGGACGATGCCGCACACCATGACGAACGCCACGGTGACGAGGAACACAGCCGACAGCGTGCCCTGGATGAACGTGTTGCGTACGATGGCCTTCTCGACCTCGATCTCGGCCGGGTCGGTCAGCGTGGCGAGCTTCGCGTTCGCGTCACGCCACTGCTGCCAGTAGCCGACGGCGGGGTCGGTGGAGAAGATCTTCTGCCACGATGCCACGAAGGTCACGGCCGTGTCGAACACGAGCGGAATCAGAGGAATCCACACGTACTTGACGAAGCCCTTGCGCACCACCATCACGGTGACCACGAGCAGTGCCACGGCGGCTATCAGCTGGTTGGCTATACCGAATAGCGGATATAGCGTCTGGATGCCGCCTCGAGGATCGGTGACGCCCATGAGCAGCAGAGAGCCCCATGCCGCGACTACGACGCCGGTGCACAGCCATGCGCCGATGCGCCATGACGGGTCCTTGAACTTGGGCCAGATGTTGCCCAATGCATCGGACAGCTGGAATCGCGCGACTCGCGTCACCGCATCAACGGCGGAGAGGATGAACAGGGCCTCGAACATGATGGCGAAGTGGTACCAGAAGCCCATCATCGCTCGTCCGCCGCCTATCTGGTGCAGAATGTGCGCCATGCCTACCGCCAGCGTAGGCGCACCGCCGGTACGGGAGACGACGGAGGGTTCGCCCACGTCCTTGGCGAGCTGACGGTATGCATCGGCGTCGGTGTAGACCTTGTCGTTGCCGTTGGCATCCCAGGAATCCCACTCGGCGTGAATCTTGTTGCCGTGCACGTCGGTGACGCCGAGGTTCTTCACGGCCGCGGCCATGATGTCCTCCTTGTCCTTGGCGACCTGCACGACCGCCGTGCCGGCGAGCTTCTCACTGGTGGCCTCGGACGTGTTCATGCCGAAGTAGATGCCCTGGTTGAGGGAGATGGCGGCCACGATGGCCATGACGGCCACGAAGGACTCCATGAGCATGCCGGCGTAGCCGATCATGCGGGCCTGGCTTTCCTTCTGGATCATCTTCGGCGTGGTGCCGGAGGAGACCATGGCGTGCATGCCGGAGAGGGCGCCGCAGGCGATGGTGATGAACAGGAACGGGAAGATGGCGCCGGCGAACACCGGGCCGTCCGTATTGGTGGCGAAAGCGGTGACGGCGGGCATCTCGACGATCGGGCGCACGATGATGATGCCGAGGGCGAGGATGCAGATGGTGCCGACCTTCATGAAGGTGGAAAGGTAGTCACGAGGGGTCAGTAGCAGCCAGACCGGCAGGATTGCGGCGAAGAAGCCGTAGATGACCATGCACCACACCAATGCGGTGGGGGACAGGTGCAGGTACTGCTGGCCGAAGGAGGACTCGGAAACCCAGCGGCCGGCGATGATGACGAAGATCAGCACGGCGAAGCCGACGATGGAGACCTCGGTGATCTTGCCGGGCTGTACGTAACGCAGCCACAGGCCCATGCAGATGGCGATCGGGATGGTGCAGCCCACGGAGAACACGCCCCACGGGGATGCGGCCAGCGCGTTCACGCAGATCATGGCGAGCACGGCGAGCACGATCATCAGCATGACGAACACGATGATGGTGGCGACGGAACCGCCGATCTTGCCGATCTCGTCCTTGGCCATCTGGCCGAGGGAGCGGCCTCCACGACGCATCGAGAAGAACAGGACGAGCATATCCTGTACGGCGCCGGCGAGGCACACGCCCACGATGATCCAGATGGTGCCGGGCAGATAACCCATCTGCGCTGCCAGGATCGGTCCGACCAGCGGGCCGGCGCCGGCGATGGCGGCGAAGTGGTGGCCGTAGAGCACCACGCGGTTGGTGGGATCGAAGTCCTTGCCGTTGTTGATGCGCTCGGCGGGTGTGGCGTTGCGGTCATCGGGCTTCATGATCTTCTGCTGGATATACAGCGCGTAGAAGCGGTAGGCGATCGCATACGTGCACACGGCCGCAATGACGAACCAAATGGTGTCGACCTGCTCGCCTCGGACGATGGCAATCATCGTCCATGCAAGCACGCCGAGAGCCGTGATGATCACCCATATGATGACCTTCTTCGGCGTCCATTTGTAATCGGGCTCCACACCTACGGGGACACCCTGCTTGTTCCTGATGATGCGGGATTCCTCTTCCTCGGTGTAAGAAGGAATCTTCTTGTTTTCAGCCACTGTTGTTGACATGGCCCCTTCTCCTTACAGAAACGCGACTCTGCGTTTCTGGTTTGTAAGGATAGTTTGAAGAAAAACATCCTGTCAAGGGTGTTTTTGGAGAGTTAATCTACTCGTCTTCCATTCGGCATGAAGTCGGAATAGAAACGCTTTCACCCTTATCGAACAGCTGTTCGAAAATGCCGCTGCGATGGGGTATTCTGGAATGCGGTAAAAAACGCGGTGAGCGGACGATGCAGACAGGGGAGACGATGGCAGGCGAAACCAGCAGCGTTACCGACGACGGCTCCGTCGTGTGGCTTCACGACGGCAGGGAACAGGACGGCACATTGGTCGCCGACCTGTCCGCCGTTCCCAACGATCGCAAGATCGTGGTGCAGGGCGCACGCGAGCATAATCTCAAGAACGTCGATCTCGCCTTCCCCCGCAATAGGATGGTCGTGTTCACCGGACTTTCCGGATCGGGAAAGTCGTCGATGGCGTTCGACACTCTGTTCGCCGAGGGGCAGCGTCGGTATGTGGAGTCACTGTCCGCCTACGCACGGCAGTTCCTCGGCCAGATGGACAAGCCCGACGTCGACTTCATCGAAGGTCTGAGTCCCGCCGTCTCCATCGACCAGAAGACCACGAACCGCAACCCGCGATCGACGGTCGGCACCATCACCGAGGTGTACGACTACCTTCGACTGCTGTTCGCCAGAACGGGCGTGCCCCATTGCCCCGAATGCGGCGAACTGGTCACGGCGCAGACGCCGCAGCAGATCGTGGATACGCTGATGGCCCGGCCGGAACGGACGCGATTCCAGATTCTTGCACCCGTGGTGCGCGGCCGCAAGGGCGAATTCGTGGAGATGCTGGAACTATTGCGGTCCGACGGCTACGCCCGTGCACTCATCGACGGCAAGATGGCACAGCTTTCCGACGACATCAAACTCGTCAAGCAGAAGAAGCACACCATCGAGGTGGTCGTGGACCGTCTCGTCATCAAGGACGGCATCCGGCAGCGTCTCACCGATTCCGTCGAAACCGCGTTGAAACTCGCCAACGGCGTAGTGGTCGCCGATTTCGTGGATATGGACGAAAAGGATCCCGCACGCCGTCAGCCGTTCTCGGAGAGGCGCAGCTGCCCGAACGGCCATCAGCTGGAGCTTGACGAGATCGAACCCCGCACGTTCTCGTTCAACGCACCGTATGGCGCATGCCCGGTATGCACCGGCCTGGGATTCAAACTGGAAATCGATCCCGAGCTGGTCATCTCCAATCCGGAGAAGTCGCTCGCCGAAGGCGTCATCGAGCCGTGGTCGAACACGAAGACGACGTCGCAGTACTACGGGCACGTGCTCGAAGGCCTCGCCGACGAGATGGGCTTCTCCATGGACACCCCGTGGAAGGACCTGCCCGAGGATGTGCGCCAGTCCATCATGTACGGCCATGACTTCAAGGTGCGGGTCTCGTACCGAAACCGCTGGGGACGCCTGCGCGAATACTCCACCGGTTTCGAGGGCGTGGTGCGCACGCTCATGCGCCGCCATGACGAAACCGACTCGGATTCGATGAAGCAGTACTACGAATCGTATATGCGCGAAGTCCCCTGCCAGGAATGCGGCGGCAAGCGACTCAAGCCCGAAGTGCTGGCCGTGACAGTGGGCGGCAAATCCATCTTCAACGTGTGCGACATGCCCGTGCGCAAGGCGCTGGCATGGGTGAACGGTCTGCGCCTCACCGGTTCGGCCGCCATGATCGCCGGCGAGGTGCTCAAGGAGATTCGCGCGCGCCTGGGATTCCTCAACGACGTCGGTCTCGACTACCTGACGCTCTCCCGCGCGGCGGCCACCCTCTCCGGCGGCGAGGCCCAGCGCATTCGTCTGGCCACGCAGATTGGTTCGGGGCTGGTAGGCGTCATGTACGTGCTCGACGAGCCGTCCATCGGCCTGCACCAACGTGACAACGAGCGTCTTATCGAGACGCTGCATCATCTTCGCGATCTCGGCAATACGCTGATCGTTGTCGAACACGATCAGGAGACCATTGAGGAGGCCGACTGGCTCGTCGACATCGGTCCCGGTGCTGGCGAGCATGGTGGCGAGGTCGTATACTCCGGCCCCGCGAACCATCTCGTCGACGCGAAGCGGTCCATCACCGGTGATTACATCGCCGGCAGACGTGCCATCGAGGTGCCCGCTCGCCGCCGCAAGGTGCGCAGGACGAAGGCGCTCACCGTGGTGGGGGCCCGCGAGAACAATCTCAAGAACCTCAGGGTGAATTTCCCGCTCGGCGTGTTCACCTGTGTGACCGGAGTCTCCGGCTCCGGCAAGTCCACGCTGGTGAACACCATCCTCTATCCGGTGCTCGCCGACAGGCTCAACGGCGCCCGCATCGTGCCGGGCAAGCATACCCGCGTGGAAGGCGTCGACCAGCTGCGCAAGGTCATCCATGTGGACCAGAACCCCATCGGACGCACCCCGCGATCCAACCCCGCCACCTATACCGGCGTGTGGGACAAGATTCGACAGCTGTTCGCCAAGACCCCGGAGGCCCAGGTGCGCGGCTATGGTCCGGGACGTTTCTCGTTCAACGTGAAGGGCGGTCGCTGCGAGGCCTGCCACGGTGACGGCACGCTGAAAATCGAAATGAACTTCCTGCCCGACGTGTATGTGGATTGCGAAGTCTGCCACGGCCAGCGCTACAACCGCGAGACGCTTGAAGTGAAGTACAACGGCAAGACCGTGGCCGACGTGCTCAACATGCCCATCGAGGAGGCCGCCGACTTCTTCAATGCGTATCCGTCCATCGCCCGTTATCTCAACACGCTCGTGGACGTGGGACTTGGTTACATTCGGCTCGGACAGCCCGCGCCCACGCTTTCCGGCGGCGAATCCCAGCGTGTGAAGCTTGCCACCGAACTGCAGAAGCGCTCCGACGGCAAGACCGTGTACATCCTCGACGAGCCCACCACCGGTCTGCATTTCGAGGATGTGCGCAAGCTGCTCGGCGTGCTGCAGAGTCTTGTCGACAAGGGCAACACGGTCATCGTGATCGAACACAACCTCGACGTGGTCAAGTCGGCCGATTGGATCATCGACCTCGGTCCCGAGGGCGGTGACGGCGGTGGCACCATCGTGGCCGAGGGCACCCCGGAACAGGTCGCCGAATGCGAGGAATCCTGGACCGGACGATTCCTCAAGCCCATGTTGAAATAGGAGGGCGCATGGCTTCGGGAATGCTGGAACGGCACTCGTCCGACGTATGGCAGAAGGCCGCCGACGACATCCGCCGCGAGCAGTCGCACTGGAATCGAGCCGTCGATGAGGTGAACCCGGCCGACGGGAAACGACGGACGAACATCAACGGGGCGCCCCTGCTCGGCGACTCGCGCGACCTGTTCCGTCCGAAGACCGGTGACATCCCCGCCGAACCAGGCGTGTACAAGTGGCGCGATGGCGAAGGACGCGTGATCTACGTAGGCAAGGCCAAGAACCTGCGCAACCGGCTTACGAACTACTTCCAGCCGCTGTATCAGCTGCATCCGCGCACCCAGACGATGGTGCTCACCGCCCGCAGCCTCGAGTGGACGGTGGTCGGCACCGAGTTGGAGGCGCTGACACTGGAATACACCTGGATCAAGGAGTTCGATCCACGATTCAACGTGGTGTTTCGTGATGACAAGACCTACCCCTATCTCGCCCTGTCCATCGGCGAGGAGTATCCACGCGTCTGGATCACCCGCAGCCGCAAGCACCGCGGGACCCGGTACTTCGGCCCATATGCGAAGGTATGGGACGTGCGGCAGTCGCTCGACAGGCTGTTGAAGAGCTTCCCCGTGCGCACCTGCACCGCCAGTGCCTTCCGTAAGGCGCAGCTGACCGGACGCCCCTGCCTGCTCGCATCGATAGGCAAATGCTCGGCGCCGTGCATCGGGCGCATCTCCGCCGATGAGCATCGCACGATGTGCGAGCAGCTCGTCGGGGTGATGACCGGACGGCTCGGCAAATCATATATCGCGCAACTCACCTCCGACATGAAAGCGGCGAGCGACGAACTCGAATTCGAGAAGGCGGCCCGCATCCGAGACCAGATCGCCATGCTCGGCACGGTGCTGCAGCAGAACGCCGTGGTCTTCGGCACCGACGTGGACGCCGACGTGTTCGGTTTCGATTCCGACGAGCTGGAGGCGAGCGTGCATGCGTTCTTCGTACGGGCGGGAACCATCCGCGGCGAGAAGAGCTGGAGCGTCGAACGTGTGGAGGATGTGAGCGACGACGAGCTGATGGCCGATCTCATCACCCAGGTGTATTCGGACGTGATGGGGGAACGGGACGCCGCATCATCGTCGATCGACTCCGGGCACATGGAGTCTGCGGTGACGGTTTCGGAGCGTCGCAACGCCATCGGTTCGACCCAGAGCGTGACGGCCACAGACGTCACGGCCCGTGCCCAGGCGACCAGGTCACGTAACGCCCGGCAGGAGCAGACGGGCCGAGACGATCTGCTGGCACCCATCGCACCGGTGCCGAGGGAGATCATCGTCCCCGTCGAGCCGGCGCGCCGAACCGAACTCGAGCAATGGTTGAAGGGCGTGCGTGGGTCCGCGGTCACCATTCGCATGGTTTCGCGCGGTGAGAAGAAGGACCTCATGGACCGTGCCATGGCCAATGCCAGGCAGTCGCTGCAACGCAGCAAGATGAGCCGAATCAAGGATGTCGGCATGCGTACCGAGGCCATGAACGACGTGGCCCGCGCGCTTGGTCTCAAGCAGGCCCCGCTGCGCATCGAATGCTACGACATCTCCAATACCGTGGGCGGCATCTACCAGGTGGCGTCGATGGTGGTGTTCGAGGACGGCATCGCCAAGAAATCCGAATACCGACGTTTCGCCATCCGCGGAAAGGACGGCAAGGGCGCGGTGGACGACACGACGGCGCTGTATGAGACCCTGACCCGCAGGTTCCGTCATGGCAACATCGCGGGGGACACCGGGGAGAGCATCGACAATGAACGCCGCATCGGCAAGGCCGGCGAGGCCGCGGCGGAATCCGGTGCCGGCATGACGGATGCCTCGCAGATCGTGCAGCAGAACACGAATCATCGGCATTTCGCCTACAAGCCGAATCTCATCGTCGTCGACGGCGGCCAGCCGCAGGTCGCAGCCGCCGCCCGAGCGATGGCCGACTGCGGAGTGGACGACGTCGCTCTGTGCGGGCTGGCGAAGCGGCTTGAGGAGGTCTGGGTGCCGGATGACGACTATCCCGTCATTCTCAAGCGGCAGTCCGAGGGCATGTATCTGCTGCAGCGGGTGCGTGACGAATCCCACCGTTTTGCCATCACCTATCATCGCGAGACACGTAGCAAAGGCGGTCTGAGGTCGGCCCTCGACGCGATTCCCGGCATAGGGCTGTCCTATCAGAAAAGGCTGCTCGCCCGCTTCGGATCGGTCAAGGCCATGCGCGAAGCCGGAATCGAGGAGCTGATGGAGGTTCCCGGCATCGGGCGGAAGAAGGCCCAGACGATATACGACTCGCTGCATGATGAACGCGCGGGCGGCCTATAAGCGCGAAGATGGAACCCCGATATGCGATGGTACGTCCATGAGCTAGCATGAGAGCAGAGAAGCAAGGAGCACACCAGTGACAGAGATCAGACATCGCGCCGCCGTATTGGGCAAGCCCATCTCCCATTCCCTTTCCCCGTTGATTCACAACACGGCATACAAGGCCATGGGGCTGGACGACTGGTTCTACGACAGTCACGAAATCGACGAACGGTCGCTCGCCGATTTCGTCGGCGAACTTGATTCGAGCTGGCACGGTCTGAGTCTCACCATGCCGTTGAAGAAGACCATCATGCCCATGGGCGAGCCGGCCAACCGCTGGGCGGAAAAGCTCGATGTGGCCAACACGGCCGTGTTCGACTGGTCGGCGGGCGCCTCCAACCCGCGCATCCGTCTGTACAACACCGACGTCGCCGGAATCAACCTCGCGCTGACCAACGCGATGAAGCGACATCACGTATCCGTGCCCGATGAGGTCCGTTCCAACGGTCTGATCATCGGCAGCGGATCCACGGCCACGTCGGCGATAGCCGCTCTTTCCACCATGCAGATCCAGCATGTGACCATCGCCGCCCGGCACCCCGAGAAGGCCCATGCCCTGGCGCCGCTTGCCCAGAGCTTCGGAATGAGTGTGGATGTCATTGCCATGGGGCAGATTCCCGAAGCCGTGCCGAACATCGGCATCGTCATCAGCACTCTGCCGTCCCGCGCGGCCGACTCCACCGCCGTGAAGCTCGAACGACTGCGGAAGGGCTCTCTTCCCGGGGTCCTGCTCGACGTGGTGTACAGTCCACGACCGTCCGAACTGATTCGCGTCTGGCGCCAGCTGGGAGCCGCCGCAGTGGGCGGTGAGGAGATGCTGCTCTATCAGGCCATACCGCAGATCGCCTACATGACGGGCACGGATTTCGATAAGCTGCCGCCCCATCTGGATTCCACCATCAGGGCGGCTCTGGAGGAGGTGCTGTGATGACCGGAACATCGCTCGCCGGCATCGGCAATGAAGAGGAGAAGCCCCAGCCGGCAGATGAATTCGAGGTGCTGCTGATCACCGGCATGTCCGGTGCGGGCCGTTCGCGTGCTGCGGACAGCATCGAGGACATGGGATGGTATGTGGTCGACAACCTTCCCCCGAACCTGCTGGTGCCGCTTGTCGATATGATGACCTCGTCCGGCTCGAAGGTGCATAAGCTCGCCGCCGTCATCGACGTGCGTTCCCGCGCGTATTTCGACGATCTCGCCCAGGTCTTCAGCCATCTCGACGATCTGGGCGTCAAGTACCGCATCCTGTTTCTTGACGCGGCGGACGACGTGCTCATCCAACGCTACGAGTCCGTCCGGCGGCCCCACCCGCTGCAGCACGGACGACGGCTCATCGACGGCATCGAGGAGGAGCGCACGCTTCTGGCGAACCTCAAGGAACGCGCGGACGTGGTCATCGACACCTCATCGCTGAGCATCCATGAACTGTCCACCAAGCTGTACGATGCGTTGCTCGGCACCGGGCCGACGACCGTCGCCGTGCACATATTCAGCTTCGGATTCAAATACGGCGTCCCGCTCGACGCCGATTTCGTCGCCGACGTGCGATTCCTCCCCAACCCGTTCTGGGTTCCGCAGCTGCGCGAGCTCAACGGCAACGACAAGCCGGTGAGCGACTACGTGCTGTCGAGCGAGGGAGCCAAGGAGTTCCTCGACTCCTACACCGCAGCGATTCTCACGGCGATACGCGGGTACTCTCGCGAGGACAAGCATTTCGTCACCATCGCCATCGGATGCACCGGCGGCCAGCACCGCTCGGTGGCCATGAGCAACGCCCTTGCCGCACGTTTGCGCTCACATCAGCTCAATGTCACCGTTTCCGCCCGAGAGCTGAAAAAACGGCACCAATGAGCGTTGGAAAAGGAGCATCGCAACCGTGTAATCACGGCAGTCTCACATCCTGAAATGTTCCCGCTCCAGCTGAAATTACCCCCTATCTTTGTCCACCGAGTTAGGTAACACAGATAGCCGGTACACAAACGTTTTTCCCTCCTGGGAAAGGAATGCGAACCAACATTGAAGCTGTACAACTTAAAGGAGGTTGGCTCTTGGCTCTGGTAGATGAAGTCAAAAGCGAACTGGCCGCGATCGACGACGAACTGCCTGCCGCCAAGAAGGCCCAGGCGGCCGCGATGATTCGATTCGGCGGCGGCCTGCACCTTATCCAACGTCATATCGTGGTGGAAAGCCAGTTTGATTCACTGGCGGCAGCTCAATGGCTCCAGCGCACCATCCAGGAGGTCTACGGTCACGAGGCCGATCTCATCAAGGTCGCACGCAAGACGCCGACCGGCACCGTGGAACGCTATTCGGTGCGCGTGCTCAAAGCCGGCGGCGCACTGGCCCTGCAGTCCGGTCTGCTGGACCGTCGCAAGCGTCCGGTCCGCGGCCTTCCCGCCGAAATCGTCTCGGGCAACATCGCCCAGGTCAAGGCCGCATGGCGTGGTGCGTTCCTCGCCCACGGCGAGCTCTCCGATCCAGGCAAGGCGAGTTATCTGGAAATCGTATGCCCCGGTTCCGAGGCCGCCCTGGCGCTGGTCGGCGCCGCACGGCGCCTGGGGATCACCGCCAAGGCCCGTCAGGTGCGCAGCTCCGAACGCGTGACGCTGCGCGACCCCGACGTCATCGAACGTATGCTCACCCTGATGGGAGCCACCCGCACCGCCCGCGAATGGAGCGGCAAGCGCAACGACGGCGAATACCGCGGCAAGGCCAATCGCCTGGCGAACTTCGACGATGCCAATATGCGTCGCAGCGCCAAGGCCGCCGTGGAGGCGAGCGAGAAGGTGCAGAAGGCGTTCAAGATTCTGGGGGATGACATCCCGGAGAATCTGCGTGCCGCCGGTCAGCTGCGTCTTGACCATCGCGACGCCAGCCTCGAGGAACTCGGACGCCTCGCCGACCCACCCGTCACCAAGGATGCCATCGCAGGCCGCATCCGGCGCCTGCTGCAGCTCGCCACCAAGGTGGAGAAGCAGCGGGCCGAGGCCGAGCAGAACCAGTGACCGAAGTTTTTCGCGGCCCGGCTTTTCGCGACACCGTGAAAAGCCGGGCCGGAATGTTTCGGTTTATCCCTTCGGCAAGGTAATATTCCAAGTGGCGCAGGTGAAGCAGGAATGCGGTCGTGCGCCGCAGCAGGAAAGGATATCAATGAAAACTCTTAAGGATCTCGGAAATCTGCAGGGTAAGCGTGTGCTGGTCCGCGCGGACTTCAACGTCCCGCTGGACGGCACCACCATCACCGATGATGGCCGTATCAAGGCCGCCCTGCCCACGATCAAGGCTCTGCGCGAACAGGGTGCCAAGGTCATTCTGATGGCCCACCTCGGTCGTCCGAAGGGCAAGGTCGTTCCCGAGCTGAGCCTCGCCCCGGTCGCCAAGCGTCTGGGCGAACTGCTGGGAGTCGACGTGCCGCTGGCCAAGGACACCTACGGTGAGGACGCCCAGGCCAAGGTCGCCGCCATGAACGACGGTGATGTGGTGCTGCTGGAGAACGTCCGCTTCAACCCCGAAGAGACCAGCAAGGATCCGGAGGTTCGCGCCCCGTACGCCAAGAAGATCGCCGCCCTTGGCGACGTCTTCGTCTCCGACGGCTTCGGTGTGGTCCACCGCGCCCAGGGCTCCAACTACGACGTGGCCGCCGATCTGCCGGCAGCCGCCGGTCTGCTGGTGGAGAAGGAAGTCACCGCGCTTTCCAAGGCCACCGAGAACCCGGAACGTCCGCTGACCGCAGTGCTCGGCGGCGCCAAGGTCGCCGACAAGCTCGGTGTCATCTCCAACCTGCTCGGCAAGGTCGACCGCCTCATCATCGGCGGCGGCATGGCCTACACCTTCCTCAAGGCCCTCGGCCATGAGGTCGGCAACTCCCTGCTCGACGAGAGCAACATCGAAACCGTCAAGGGCTACATGGAGACCGCCAAGAAGAACGGCGTCGAGCTGCTGCTCCCCGTCGACGTGGTCGTCAACCCCGGCTTCCCGGCCGGCGACGACGCGGTCATCGACCCGAAGGTCGTCGCCGCTGACTCCATCCCCGCCGACGAAGAGGCCCTGGACATCGGTCCGGAGACCCGCAAGCTGTTCCACGACAAGATCGTCGATTCCAAGACCGTCGTGTGGAACGGCCCGATGGGTGTGTTCGAGGTTCCGACCTTCGCCGAGGGCACCAAGGCCGTGGCCGAGGCTCTGGTCGATGCCACGCATGCCGGTGCGTTCACCATCGTCGGTGGCGGTGACTCCGCTGCCGCCGTGCGCAACCTCGGTTTCCCGGAGGATGGCTTCTCGCACATCTCCACCGGTGGCGGTGCTTCCCTTGAGTTCCTCGAGGGCAAGACCCTGCCCGGTCTGAGCGTTCTCGACTAGTATTTTCCTGTTATTCGACTCCCATTGCCGGATTTGCGCCGACGCGATGGGAGTCGAATCTTTACCAAAGGACCTTCATGACTCGCATTCCCGTGGTAGCCGGCAATTGGAAGATGAACTTCGATCATCTCGAAGCCACGTATTTCGTGCAGAAACTGGCTTGGACACTGCGAGACGCCCATTTCGGATTCCGTCACTGCGAAGTGACGCTCATGCCTCCGTTCACTTCGATACGAAGCGTGCAGGTGCTTATCGAGGCTGATCGCCTGAAGCTGACCTATGGAGCCCAGGCGGTTTCGGTCACGAATCAGGGCGCGTTCACCGGCGACGTGTCCGCGGACATGCTTGCCAAGCTCGGTTGCACCTATGTGCTCGTCGGTCATTCGGAACGCCGTAAATACCATCCCGAGGATGACGCAAACATCGTCGATCAGGTCCGTGCCGTACTGGCGGCGGGAATGAAGCCCATCCTGTGCGTCGGCGAGAGTTTCGAGGAGCGCCGTCAGGGCATCGAACTGGAATTCGCCGTCGGCCAGGTGCAGGATGTCATCCGCGATCTTTCCGATAAAGAGGCGGAGCAGATGCTCATCGCCTACGAACCGGTCTGGGCCATCGGCACCGGCATGGTGGCCACGCCGCAATCCGCTCAGCAGGCGGCTGCGGCAATACGCTCCCATCTCACCGATGTATATGGTGCTTCGGTGGCGGAGCGTGTCCGCATCCTATATGGCGGATCGGTCAATTCCTCAAACGCCACGCAGCTCATGATGGAGGGCAAGGATATCGACGGTTTCCTCGTCGGAGGCGCTTCACTTGACGCAGAGGAGTTCGCGACCATTGCGCGACTGACGTCCAAAGCCGCTGCGGCCCGTCGCTGACATGCATGATGCATCGCATGTGCGAATGCAGCGAATATCCAACTATTATCCCGACTGTACGGTATGGTTAGTCACAGTAATATTTCCCGGAGGTAATCGTGGCCATTCTCAAGATTGTTCTTGAAATCATCGTCGTCATCGCAAGCATTTTGCTGACGTTGCTCATTCTTATGCACAAGGGCAAGGGCGGCGGCCTTTCTGATATGTTCGGCGGCGGCCTCACCGCCAATGCCGGCACCTCCGGCGTCGCGGAGAAGAACCTGAACCGTCTTACCGTCATCGTCGCCCTGATCTGGGTCGCCATCATCATCGCCTTGGGTCTGATGGCCAAGTACGGTCTCGCCTGATTCATAATCATCGGATTACATCCATCCCGCGGATTCATTCATCCGCGGGTTTTTCTTTTTCAATCCACCAATCGCATAAGGAACCATCATGGCCGATAACGTCCGGATGATAGTCGCCGATCTTGACGGCACGCTGCTGCATGACGCCGATACGTTCGAGGGCAGGTTCATCACCCAGAACACCATCGAAACCATAACGCGCCTGCATGATAGGGGAGTGAAGTTCGCCATCGCCACTGCACGGCCGGTCAGCACCGCAACATATTTCGTCGAACGACTTCCAGTCGACGCATGCGTATATCTGAACGGGGCGCTACTGGATTTCGATCCCGAGAACTCAAGTCCGTCGCTACTGACCAGCGGAGTGATTCCCGAAGACGGGCATCTCATCAAAGTCGGGTTCTCCGCAAGACGAGCATGCGAGGTCTGCCGGTTCATCCTGGAACGATTCCCCGGCATCCGCATCGGCATCGTCATGAACGACATTCGATATACGAACTTCGATGTGCGGGAGCTTTGGAAGACCCAGACGTTCCGATACACGGATTTCACCGATGTTCCCGAGGGTATCGCCGACAAGATCATCATTCTGCCGAAGCCGGAACAGTGGCATGAGCTCCGTTCGCTGATTCCGCCGGATTTTTCGGTGAGCATCAGTGAAGGCGTGATGTGGATGCTGATGAACCCTCAGGCCAACAAGGAGCATGCACTGAATCTACTCTGCGAACGATTGGACATTCCGCTGACCGCAACGGCCTCCTTCGGTGACGACCTCATCGATATCGACATGCTGAAACAGTCGGGGACAGGTGTTGCCGTGGCCAACGCCAATCCGAAGGTCCTGACCATAGCGGATGAAATCTGCCGAGCAAACAATGAAGACGGCGTGGCCCAATGGCTCCAGCAGAAGTTCAATCTCGTTATGTAAAATACACTTTCGCAGGTTTTCGCGTCTTGCGAAAACCTGCTTGGAATACTACGTAGTCTTCATGGAAGTTCAAATGCGGAGAGAGTACCTCGATTTAGTTCAAGTTCAATATTGAACTTCTTGAAACCATGTAAAGCACCTGTTTTTGAACTGCCGTTTTGAACTTGCAGCATCTCGTGTTATTGTGTACTTCGGTTACAGTCTTGAACTCGATTTTGAACCAAGGAGAGCCATGAGTGAGGCAAGCTTCGCTTCCCGATTGAACTCCGCAATGTCGCTGCGGCATATGAAGCAGGTGGATTTCGTGCGGGCGGCCAACGGCAGCGGAATCCGTCTCGGGAAGAGCCACATCAGCCAGTATGCCAGTGGAAAGACCACTCCACGGCCCGACATCATGCGCTTCCTCGCCGATACATTGAACGTACGCGAGGACTGGCTCTCCGGCGAGGACGTACCCATGGAACGCGAATCCGCCGAGCCGAAGCCGGAATCCCCTCGGCGCACCGCCGACGGCTCCACATTGAACCTTCATGCTTCCGTTTCCGAATCCGCATCCTCTCCGAAAGGGCATCCCATGCGCCGCTTCAATAAGTCCACCAAACTCGACAATGTGCTCTATGACGTCCGTGGACCGGTGGTCGACGAGGCCGCCCGCATGGAGGCCACCGGCACGCACGTGCTCAAATTGAACATCGGCAATCCGGCACCATTCGGCTTCCGCACGCCTGATGAAGTCATCTACGACATGGCGCATCAGCTGCCCGAATGCGAAGGCTACTCCGCCTCCAAGGGACTGTTCTCCGCGCGCAAGGCCATCATGCAGTATGCGCAGCTGAAGAATCTGCCCAACGTCTCCATCGAGGACATCTACACCGGCAACGGCGTCAGCGAGCTCATCAACCTGTCGATGTCCGCCCTGCTCGACAACGGCGACGAGGTGCTCATCCCCAGCCCCGACTACCCTCTGTGGACCGCCTGTGTGAACCTGGCCGGCGGCACCGCCGTCCACTACCTATGCGACGAGCAATCCGAATGGTATCCGGACATCGACGACATGCGTTCCAAGATCACCGACAAGACCAAGGCGATCGTGGTCATCAATCCGAACAACCCCACGGGCGCACTCTACCCGAAGGAGGTGCTCCAGCAGATCGTCGACCTTGCGCGCGAGCACCAGCTCATGATCTTCTCCGACGAGATCTATGACCGCCTGGTCATGGATGGTCTACAGCACATCTCCATTGCGTCGCTTGCTCCTGACCTGTTCTGCGTAACATTCTCCGGTCTGTCGAAGTCCCATATGATCGCCGGATACCGCGTGGGCTGGATGGTGCTGAGCGGCAACAAGAACGTGGCCAAGGACTACATCGAAGGCATCAACATGCTTACGAACATGCGCATCTGCTCGAACGTGCCGGCACAGTCCATCGTGCAGACCGCGCTCGGCGGCCATCAGAGCGTCAATGACTACATCGTTCCGGGAGGCCGCATCTACGAGCAGCGCGACTACATCTACAATGCGTTGAACTCCATTCCCGGCGTGACCGCGGTCAAGCCGAAGGCCGCGTTCTACATCTTCCCGAAACTCGACGTGAAGAAGTTCAATATCAGCGACGACGAGCAGTTCGCGCTCGACCTGCTGCACGACGAACGTATTCTCATCACACGCGGCGGAGGGTTCAACTGGCATGAGCCGGATCACTTCCGCATCGTCTACCTGCCGCGCATCGAGGTCCTCAAGGACGCCACCGTCAAGCTCACCGAATTCCTCAGCTACTATCGACAGTAGGCATTCACGACAAGACCGGACGTTCACCGAGGCATGCGTCATTGACATTGGAAATTTCAATGACGCATGCCCGAGATGCTCACGCCCCTCGACAAGCCAAACTGGTTCCTGCGTCGCCTGGGGGCTCGTGGCGGCCCAAGGCGATGACATTCCTGGAGACGAAGCGACGGCTCTGTCCCGCGATGGATGATCCTTGCCGGACTTCGGAAACAATGACGTGGATAGAATGGGCTGAATTCACCGTCGATATCGGGGGAGTGTCATGCCTGAAATATCCCAGCGTGCCCAAGAGGCGTTGTATCCCAGCGTTCGTGAGATGTTCGAAATGGCGGCGACGGAGTCGACCGCCATTTCATTCGCGATAGGGGAGCCGGGGTTCGACACGCCACGGCCGATTATCGATGCGGCATATGCAGCGGCCTCGCAAGGCGACACCCACTACACGCCGAATCGTGGCGCGAGGAACTTGCGCGAGGCATGGTGCAGGTATCGACTTGACCATGACGGCCTTGACTACGATGCCGATGGCGAGATCATCATCACAACGGGCGGCATGGAGGCAATCTATCTGGCGCTGATCGCCACGCTGGATATCGGAGACGACATCCTCATCCCGGATCCTGGCTACGCCAACTATTTCGGTCAGGTTCGTATGACGCACGCAAACGTCGTGCCCGTACCGTTGTTCGCCGATAACGGATTCCGTATGCGCGCCGCGGATGTCGAATCGGCGATTACCCCACGGACCAGAGCACTGTTGCTGAACTCACCGTCGAATCCCACCGGCGCAATCATCAATCCCGACGAACTCGCCGCCATCGCCGAAGTGGCGGTGAACCATGATCTGTGGGTGATCAGCGATGAAGTGTACCGGGCCTTCGTATACGACGATGATGTCCGGTGCCTGTCCATCGCCTCCATGCCAGGGATGAAGGAACGGACCATTGTGGTGGATTCGTTCTCGAAGACGTTCGCCATGACCGGATGGCGCATCGGCTGCGCGTTCGGCCCGAAACCAATCATCGACCAGATGACCATCATGCAGGAGAACGTCGTATCCTGTGTGCCCGGCGCATTGCAGACCGGAGCTGTCGCCGCACTGGACGATGGCTCGGATATTTTGGACACCATGAAAGAGGCGTATCGGAAGAACCGCGACATGGTCGTGTCCGCCATCGCCGACATGCCGTTGGTGAGTTGCAACGTTCCGGACGGCGCGTTCTATGTGCTGGTGGATGTCTCCGCCACGGGCATGGACGATCATGAGTTCGCCGTACGGTTGCTGCATGAGGGCAAGGTCGTGGTCACTCCGGCGTCGGGATTCGGCTCACGCGGCAGGGGATTCGTACGAATATCGTACGTGGGCACGGCCGAGGATACCACCGAGGGACTACGTCGCATGCGCGTATGGCTGACGTCTCTTTAAGTATTTAATATGATGCCGATATATATGGAACAAATAGAATAATGATAAGGGCTCTGATTCCTTGTGCAGGAACCAGAGCCCTTATATTCATCAATCATATGATGCCGGAGAACCGATCACATGACCTTTCTGGAATCTCAGCCGTTGACGCGGTCGATACCGGCCTGCACGTCGGCGAGGACGGAATCCCAGGACTTGATGAAGGCGGCGACACCGTCGGCCTCGAGCTTGTCGGTGACGGCCTTGAAGTCGATGCCCAGATCGGCAAGCTTGGCCATGACGGCGTGGCTCTCCTCGTAGGTGCCCGGGATGGTCGGGGCACCGTTGCCGTGGTCGGCAAGGGCGTTCAGGGTCTTCTCCGGCATGGTGTTCACGATGTGCGGGGCGACGAGCTCGTCGACGTACACGCAATCGGAGTAGGCCGGGTTCTTGGTGCCGGTGGAGGCCCACAGCGGACGCTGCTTCTTGGCACCCTTGGCTTCGAGAGCGGCCCAGCGCGGATCCTCGGCGAACTTCTTCTCGAACAGCTCGTAGGCGAGACGGGCGTTGGCGATGGCGGCCTTGCCTTCGAGGGCCTTGGCCTCATCGGTGCCGATCTCCTCGAGCTTCTTGTCCACGGCGGTGTCCACACGGGAGACGAAGAAGGAGGCGACGGAGCCGATGTGCTTGAGGTCGTGGCCGTTGGCGTCGGCCTGGGCGATGCCCTCGATGAAGGCGTCGATGACCTGCTCGTAGCGCTCGAGCGAGAAGATCAGGGTGACGTTCACGGAGATGCCCTTGGCCAGGGTGGCGGTGATGGCCGGCAGACCTTCCAGGGTGGCCGGAATCTTGATCATCGCGTTCGGACGGTTGACCTTCTCCCACAGCTCCACGGCCTGCTTCTCGGTGGCTTCGGTCTCGTGGGCGAGGCGGGGATCCACCTCGATGGAGACGCGGCCGTCGACGAAGTCGGTCTTCTCGGCGATCTCGCGGAAGATGTCGGTGGCGTTGCGCACGTCGGTGGTGGTGAGCTCGCGGATGGCGGTCTCAACGTCGACCTTGCCGAGCTCCTTGAGCTGGGCGTCGTACGGACCGACCTGGCTCAGGGCCTTCTGGAAGATGGACGGGTTGGTGGTCACGCCGACGACGTTCTTGTCGGCGATGAGCTCCTGCAGGTTGCCCGACTCGATGCGGGTGCGGGACAGATCGTCCAGCCAGATGGAAACGCCGGAATCGGACGTGCGCTGGGTTGCTTCAGTCATTTCATTTCTCCTTGATGAAATCTCGCCCGGATTTCCTTTTCCTTTGAGCGAGGAAGCCGTCCGTCGGAGACGGGCCGAGGGGAGTGGGCTGAGATTGCTTCCCTCGGCCAGATTGCGTCTGACGGTTCCTCGGAAAAGGAAACCACGTTCATATGGTGATTCGGTTATGGAATCAGGCGGCCTGAACCTCGGCGATGGAGGCCTTGGCGGCCTCGACCACGTGCTCGGCGGTGATGCCGAGGTCGATGAGGTTCTGAGCACCGTCGCCCTGCAGACCGAACTGCTCGATGGAGACGGGCTTGCCGTAGGAGCCGAGGTACTTGTACCACGGCATCGCCACGCCGGCCTCGACGGACACGCGGGCCTTGACGCCGGCCGGCAGCACGGCCTCCTTGTACTCGGCGTCCTGCTCCTCGAACCACTCGAGGGACGGCACGGAGACCACGCGGGCCTTGATGCCTTCCTCGGCCAGGGTCTTGGCGGCCTTGACGGCCAGCTGGACCTCGGAGCCGGTGCCCATGAGGATGACGTCCGGAGTGCCCTCGGTGTCGACGAGCACGTAGGCGCCCTTCTTCACGCCGTCCTTGGCCTTGGCCGCGGTCTCGGCGAGCACCGGGATGCCCTGGCGGGACAGCACCATGGCGGTCGGCAGGGTGTTCTTCTTCTCGAAGAAGTAGCGGTAGGCCTCGGCGGTCTCGAAGGCGTCGGCCGGGCGAACGACCTCAAGCTGCGGCATGGCGCGGAAGGAGGCCAGGTGCTCGATCGGCTGGTGGGTCGGGCCATCCTCGCCGACGGCGACGGAGTCGTGGGTCCACACGTACAGGTTCGGGATCTCCATCAGTGCGGCCAGACGGACGGCGGAACGCTCGTAGTCGGAGAACATGAAGAAGGTGCCGCCGAACGGACGGGTGTAGGAGCCCAGCAGGATGCCGTTGGTGATGCAGCCCATGGCGAACTCGCGCACGCCGAAGTGCAGCTGGCGGCCGAACTCGTTGCAGACCGGCCACTGCTTGGTGGCGCATTCCTCGGGAGCGAAGGTGGCGGCACCCTTGAGGTCGGTCTTGTTGGAGCCGCCGAGATCGGCGGAGCCGCCCCACAGCTCGGGCATGACGGCGGCGATGGCGTTGAGGACGGAGCCGGAGGCGCCACGGGTGGCGACGCCCTTGCCGACCTCGAACGTGGCTTCGAGATCGTCGATGGCCTTGTCGAAGCCTTCCGGCAGCTCGCCGGCCTTCAGACGGTCGTACAGGGCGGCCTTGTCCGGGTTGGCCTTGCGCCAGGCCTCGAACTTCTCGTCCCAGGCGGCATGCGCGGCCAGACCACGCTCGGCGACCTTGCGGGCGTGGGCGAGTGCGTCCTCGTCCACCTGGAAGCTCTGCTCCGGGTCGTAGCCGAGCAGCTTCTTGAGGCCGGCGACGGCCTCGGCGCCCAGCTTGGAACCGTGGGAGGACGGGTCGTTGGTCTTGCCCGGGGTCGGCCATGCGATCAGGGAGTGAACCTTGATGAGCTTCGGCTGGTCGGGGGCGGCGGCCTCGGCCTTGGCGATGACGTCGGCCAGGCCCTCGACGTCCTCCTTGTAGGAGCCGTCGGGCTGGATGAAGCTGAATTCGTCGGTGTACCAGCCGTAGGACTGGAAGCGCTTGAGCACATCCTCGGCGAGCACGAGGTTGGTGTCGCCTTCGATCTGGATGCGGTTGGCGTCGAAGATCACGGTCAGGTTGCCGAGCTTCTGGTTGGCGGCAAGAGCGGCGGCCTCACCGGAGATGCCTTCCTCGATGTCGCCTTCACCGCAGATGGCCCAGATCTTGTGGTAGAAGGGGGAGTCTTCCTTCGGGGTCTGCGGATCGAGCAGGCCGCGCTGGAAGCGTTCGCCGTACGCGAAGCCGATGGCGGAGGCGAAGCCCTGGCCCAGCGGACCGGTGGTCATTTCGATGCCCGGGGTCAGACCGTACTCAGGGTGGCCCGGGGTGCGGGTGTCGGCGCCGCCGCGGAAGTGCTTGAGATCGTCCAGCGTCAGACCGTAGCCGGAGAGGTACAGCTGCACGTACTGGGTGAGGGAGGCGTGGCCGCCGGAAAGGATGAAGCGATCGCGACCCTCCCACTTGGGATCGTTCGGATCATGCTTGATGAAGTGCTGATAGAGGGTGTAGGCGATAGGCGCCAGCGAGACGGGGGAACCGGGGTGGCCGCTTCCGGCGTTCTCGACCGCATCAGCCGAAAGAACCTTGGCCATCTTGATGGCGCGCTCGTCCAGTTCGGTCTCCTTGAATTCGGTCATGGATCAACTTTCCTTCCAATCGGATGGAACCAACGCGCACGTTCAAATTTGTGAGCGTACACATCGTACGTATTTCAACTAGAACGTGCATATTGGCTTCATTTGCCCTTTTATGGTATCCCAGCGCGAAGACTTCACGACACATTTCCTATCGCAGCATGTTAGAAAAATGTTCATCGATGTTCATTTAAGTTTGTTTACGCCCTCGGCTAGCACTCGAAGCCACCGAGTGCTAAAAATAATGGGGATACACAACCGGACTTTGCCAAGATAACGATTTAAGGAGGCTTGCATGACGAACGAACGACGCATGTCGGTACTCCGCGCCGTCATTGAGGACTACATACGAACGCATGAACCGGTGGGGTCGGCGGCGCTCACACGCGGCCATGACCTCGGCGTCAGCTCCGCCACCGTACGCAACGACATGGCCGCCCTGGAGGACGAGGGATATCTCATCCAGCCGCACACCTCGGCCGGTCGCATACCCACCGAAAAGGGGTACCGCTACTTCGTGGACAAGCTCGCCACGGTGGTGCCATTGTCCAAGGCACAGAAGCGCGGCATCCGCAGCTTCCTCTCCGGGTCGGTGAACCTCGACGACACCCTGCGCCGCTCCGCACGGCTGCTCGCGCAGATCACCGGGCAGGTGGCCGTGGTCGCGTCCCCGTCGCTGGCCCGTTCGGCGCTCCGCCATCTTGAGATGGTGCCCATCTCCTCGGCCACGATACTCGTCGTCGTCATCACCGACACCGGCAGGGTCGAGCAGCGCACGATCATCGCGGCGGAACGGCCCGGCGACGACACCCTCGCCCGTATAAGCGCGAAGATCAACACGGCATGCACCGGCCGTTCGCTGCGTCGTGCCGGAAGCGACATCCGCATGTTCGCAGGCGACGAATCGTCTCCGATCAACCGCTCGCTTCTCGAGGCTCTGGCACGGGTCTGCGACGAACTCGCCACGCAGGAGCAATCCAGCAACCTGTATATGGCCGGCACATCGCAGCTCACCCACCGTCAGGTGGTCGACATGAACGTCATCGCGCCGCTGTTCGACGCATTGGAGGAGCAAGCGGTCATCATGCGGCTTATGACGGCGCTCAGCGAGGTCACGCAATCCCATGGCGTCGGCATCGCCATTGGATCCGAGACCCATACTCCCGGACTCATGAACGCCTCGGTGGTCACCAGCGGCTACGGACAGTCCACCGCGGACGACGGCGGAGCCTCGGGGCAGCCCTCCGGCAACGCGGAGCCGGTGGCCTTCATCGGCTCCATCGGACCGACGCACATGGACTATGCGACCACCATCTCCGCCGTACGCGCGGTGGCCAAATACCTTACGGAGTTCATGGCCAACGAGGAGAATTCCCCCGATGACGACTCCACAGACTAGTCTTATGGCACAATTATCGACGGATATCACAACGACAACCACAGGAAAGACCCACATTGGCTGACTACTACAAGATATTGGGCGTGAACCAGAACGCCAGCGAGGATGAGATCAAGAAGGCCTATCGCAAGATGAGCCGCAAGTATCATCCGGATATCGCCGGCCCCGAATTCGAAGACAAGTTCAAAGAGGTCAATTCCGCCTACGAGGTGCTTTCCGACCCCGACAAGCGCCGCATGTACGATCAGGGCGTCGACCCGAACGACCCGAACGCCGGAGGATTCGGTGCAGGCGCTGCCGGCTTCGACATGGGAGACATCTTCGGTCAGTTCTTCGGACAGAGCTTCGGCGGGGGAGCGCAGGGGCCGATTCCGCGCACGCAGCCCGGCCGGGACTCCCTCGCAAACGTGACCATCGACCTCAAGACCGCTGTGTTCGGCGGCACCGCCCATGTCGACATCCGCACCATGGCGCTGTGTCCCGACTGCAAGGGCAGCGGCACCGCCGGCGGCTCGACGCCCACCACATGCCCGGACTGCCAGGGACGAGGCTTCGCCCAGAAGGTCGTACGCACCATGCTGGGACAGATGATGACCTCGGCGCCCTGTGACCGATGCGAGGGCCATGGCACGGTGATCGACAATCCCTGCCCGTCGTGCATGGGCCATGGCAGGATTCGCTCCAAGCGGAGCGTGGGCGTGTCGGTTCCCGCCGGCATCACCGACGATACCCGTCTGCGACTGGCGTCCCAGGGCGAGGTGGGCGAGGGCGGCGGCACCGCCGGCGACCTGTACATCGACGTCCATGTGGCGCCCGACAAGAACTTCGTGCGCGAGGGCGACGACCTTCACTGCTGGATCGAGGTGCCCATGAGCTGGGCCGTGCTGGGTCATTCCCTCAGCATCGACACCTTCGACGGGGAGCGAACCATCGACATCCCCGCAGGATCCCAGCAGGAGGACGTCATCACGCTCGATGGTCTCGGCGTCACCCGTCTGCGTTCCAAGGGGGAGCGCGGAGACCTCATCGCCCACGTCATCGTCGTCATCCCGACGAAGCTCGACGATGCCGAGCGCAAGCTCATCGAGCAGTTCGCCGAATCGCACGACGGCGACGCCGACCCAAAGCGCATCCCACGCAATTCCCAGCCCCGCCCGGCATCAAAGCCGAAGGGATTCTTCTCCAAGCTTCGTGACGCCCTGAGCTAGAGAAGGATGTCCGAACACCGTTCGCCCTCTCCGTCACATGCACGGAGAGGGCGAGCAGGTCCCAACAAACCCCAATCCACGCGGATGAGAGGCGTCGCGACATCAGGAACCGGGACCGAAATGAAATCCGTCGCAGCGCTTATATCACCGCCTATGTAGAATGCATACTATGACTGATCCGATTCCAACCGCCGGCGAAACCACCATCATTGGCATCCCGGCCATTCATATCCCGATTACCACAGCGGGGGACAGGCCCCTCACCCAGCAGGACCTGGACACCATCGCACGCCTGAGCGACAATTCCGCGCTGCTGATCTCCACCCGCGGAGCGGTTTCCGGCTCCCGTTATCTTCTGGATGAGGACGTCGTGAACGTGGGCCGTGACCCCCATTCGGACATCCTTCTTGACGATTCCACGGTCTCCAGGGCACACGCCGTGTTCCGTCGCGTCAACGGGCGTTTCACCGTGCAGGATGCGGGCTCGCTCAACGGCACGTACGTCAACCGCCAGCGCGTCGACGAAGCCGTGCTCAACAACGGAGACGAAATCATGATCGGCAAGTTCCGTCTGGTCTTCTTCACGAAATCCGCCGTCGTAGCCGCATAAACCGTCTCCCTGCGGCTAGACTGTGAACAGCAGACAGTTTCAGCCGTACGGGAGGGTAACGGTGATGGACGGAGCAAACAACGAAGTTCGGTTGAGTCTGCATGTGCCCTTGCGGGAACGTACCAGCCTGGGCGCTGCAGACGCCGTTCAGGGACAGTTATTCGAAGGCGGCGACGCCCGCCACGAACGCCGTGGCTACCGCGGAACAGTGGCCTCACGTGTAGCCGGCATCACATATCGCCAACTGGATTACTGGGCCCGCAGACAAATAGTTGTACCCTCCATCAATCCTTCGCATGGCTCGGGCTCCAGACGGCTGTACTCGTTCAAGGACGTCGTCATACTGGCGGTATCGAAGAAGCTTCTTGACGCAGGTGTCAATCTGCAAAACGTGACCGCAGCCATCGACTGCCTGCAGGATCACACGGCCGCTGAACTGGAGAACATCACCATCATGTGCGACGGACAGACCGTGCACGAATGCACGACCGACGAGGAGGTCATCGCATTGGTGCGTGGGGGAGCCGCCGTATTCGGCGTATCCGTCGGCGCACTGTGGCATCACACCAAAGACGCCTTGGACATCGAGGAATTCGTGGACCTGAGTGCCCGGCAACATGATGCCCGACGCAGTCAGAAGCTTGATGATATCACCCGTCGGCGCATACAGAAGATGCGGAAGACCAAACATGCAAGCCGAAGCGAAGGCAGGGCTCGAATCGCTGAGCAGTAGTCATCACAGTCATCACAGGATATTGGCTAAATGGCCGGGAAATGCCGATTGGGAGCCAGAGGCCGAATACGAATAATCCGGTTCGGTATTTATATCTACTGCAAATCTGACATAACATACGTTATCGGACAATCATAATCATTTGCATACCAGCATCATTCACATACGTTGTTCATCGCACAGAACGTATCGGACAATAAAAAAAAACAGACGCAACGTGTTTCATGGACGGTATTCTTCCAATTCGCACATCGCGTCTGGCCAAAGGTCGAATCCCATGAAAGGATTCCCGTTCGAATTATTCGGCGAAGAACGTGTCGACGGCGCCGGCCAGCTGGTCCACGGTGTCGATGATCATCGACGCACCATGGTCTTCCAGTTCGTTCGGTTCGGCATAGCCCCATCGGCATCCGATGCTGCCGATGCCCGTCGCCGCGGCACCGTCCATGTCGGTCCAGCGATCGCCGACCATTACGGCCTTGTCGCCGACGGATTCGTCGTATCCGATGCACTCGAAGCAATATCGGATGACCTGGTCCTTGTCCAGACGCGAGGAATCCATGCTGGCTCCGTATACGCCGTCAACCATGCCGGTGATGTGGAAATGGTCGCAGACGGCAATCGCCTGAGGCTCGGGCTTGCAGGTGGCGACGGCCAGATAATATCCCTTCTCGCGCAGACGCTCCATCTGTTCGGGAATTCCCGGATACACGGAGTTGTACAGACGTCCGGGAACCTTTTTGCCGGGTTCGTTGGGATCGTCGAAGACCTCGGCGGTCGAATAGTAGTAACGATATACCTCAACGGCCTTGTCAAGATCCTCGCCATGGATTCCGTTTCGTTCAAGCGACTCCACGATGGCGGGACCGATGAAACGGTGCAGTTCCTCATCGTCCGGCACGGGACGGCCCACCGCCTCGAAGGCCTTGGCCACGGCGGCGAAGATGCCGGGATGAGACTGGGTCAACGTGCCGTCGAGATCCAGCAGGACGACGTTCTTCGGATGATCGATCATGTTCCTCTCCCCTGTGTCGTGTTTCATATTCCGAACGAACGATGATGCCCGGCCTACGTATCTGGCGTAAGCCGGGCATCATCAACGTTTATTCGTAGTCCGGAATCCAGCCTTCGCGATGCATCTTCAATCGCTTGTCGAGCAGTTCGCTGAGCTCTTCCTCGGTGCGTCGCTCAAGCAGCATGTCCCAGTGGGTTCGGGTCGGCTTGGCGATCTCGTTGGCCTCGTCGTCCTTGGCACCCTCCCTATGGGCGGTCTGTCCGCAACGGCATTCCCATTCCTCCGGAATCTCCGCGCCTTCGGCAAGCGGAAGAATGGTGCGGTGGCCCTTGGGGCACACGTAGGCCACATCGTTACGAGCGGCGAAATCGACGTTGTCGTCCGATTCCAGTGATTTTGCGCCGATGCTCATACCACGGAGCGAGCGTTCAGCCATTAGTTGCCCTCCTCATTATCGAATAACCGTATCCACGCTACAAAACAGCAAAGACCTTCGTTTTATTCCAACGGCTTCGTACGTTTCCCTCACTCGTCGTCCTCGGATTCCCGAGCGTCCCGGACCTGTTCGTCGATTCCGGAATACGATACGAGACCGCGGTTGATGAGGTCGGCCGCCGTTCTCGCCGTGGCGGCGGTATCCTCGCCGTCGATCGGCATATACGGTCCCGTAGAGCCGATCTGGCCAAGGATGTCCGTCAGCCGCTTGCAGGTGCGAACGAAGTCTCCACCCGTCATATCGGTACCATCCAGCACTTCGGAGAGTTCCCCTCCCCTGGCCCATACGTAAGTGATGTCGACCATGCCGAAATTGAGCTGGTTCAATGGTTCGAGGCCCATGTCCTCACACAGGACGCTAATGGAATAGCATATCCGTCGTATCTGGTCCGCCGCCTTGGCAACGGGGCCCGAAGGACCGTGCGGGTACTGTCGGGGCTCCCCCGATTCTCCACGACGCGGCTCATAGACGAAGGCGCTCATCAACGCCGCGAAATCGGCCGGCTTGATGCCGTCGAACACACCTTCGGCAAGGCATTGGGCAAGTACCAGGTCCTGTTCGCTGTAGAGCCGACGAAGCAACTGCCCCCTCTGGGTGAGCGTATAGTCCTCGGGTCGTCGTTCATCCCCACGACCGTCGGCGTACTGGGCATCGAGGTATCCCATGTTCTGCAGGATGGCGCATATCGTATCGAACCTGCGGGCGACCGATCCGGTACGGGAATCGTAACGGCCCTTGACACGTTCGAGTTCGCGCGTCTCCCTCATCCATCGGTGACCCCAACGCATGTGCTGAGCCAGGTCGCCGCATTGGCGGCAGGGATGCTCCTTGTCGAGTCTGCGTAGTTGCGCTATACGCTCGTCGAGATCATGAAATGCCTGTTTGCGTGCGGCGTCCGAATGAAAATCACGATGCTTGAGCTCGCGCCTTTCGTTGCGTTCCAAATCGGTCAGGCGCATACGGATGGTGAGGAATTCCCTGAAGTCGCCCTGACTGCATTCGAAGGCCCGTTCATAACCGTTCAACGCGTTGTTCAGTGTTGTAATCCGCTCTTCCAGGGCCTCTGCGGATTCGTTGGCCTCCCATTGGGCGAACGAATGGTCGAGCGTTGCGCGGGCAGTGTGATAGTCACTGGAATTAAGCAGATTCACCGCCATGTTGAACGTCGGGCGGAAACTTGAATGCAGCGGATACACACGCTTCGACGACAGGGCAGCCGCCGTCTGGGGCTGAAAGCCACGATGATCGACGACAACGGCGTGCCCGATGGAATCGATGCCTCGTCGCCCCGCTCGCCCAGTGAGCTGCGTGAACTCTCCCGGAGTGAGCGGAACGTGCCCGATGCCGTTGAACTTCTCGAGCTTCTCCACCACCACACAGCGCGCGGGCATGTTGACGCCCAATGCCAGGGTCTCCGTGGCGAAGACCATCTTGACCAGGCTTTCCTCGAACAGCTTCTCCACGATTTCGCGGAACAGGGCGATCATTCCGGCATGATGGGGCGCGAATCCCTCCTCCAACGCGAACCGGAAGCGCGAGAACCGCAGCGTCTTCATCTCATCGCGGGTCAGCCGGCCGTCGACCATCTCATCGACGATACGGCGGATGCGGCGCGCCTCGTCGACCGTGGTGAGCTCAAGCCCTGCGTTGATGCATTGCTGCACCGCCATGTCGCATCCCGTACGGGAGAAGATGAAGTAAATGCCCGGCAGCAGGTCGAGATAGTTCAGTTCGTCGACCACTGCCCATCGTTTCGGCGTATAACGCTGCACGGAGGATCCCGAGCTCCCTCGGCCGCGATGACGGCGTCTGCGGTCCTCGGGACGCCCGCCCCTGCGTTCGGCCTTACGGTCGAGTTCTGCGATGCGGTTCACCAGACTGGGATTCAGCTGGGTACTGGTTTCGGAACGATACAGGTCATAGATCTCCGGCTCGTGACGCTCGTCGGGCTGCACCATGACATGCTGCCTCAGCGGGACCGGACGACGTTCGGAGACCACCAACGCGGTATCCCCTCGCGCCGACTCAATCCACGCGGAAAAATCCTCCACGTTCGACACCGTCGCCGAAAGGCCGACGACGCGCACCTGCTCGGGAAGATGAATGATGACCTCCTCCCACACCGGCCCGCGAAAACGGTCGGCCAGATAATGCACCTCGTCGAGGACGACGTAGCGCAATGCCGTGAGCGTCGTCGAGTGTTCATACAACATGTTGCGCAATACTTCGGTGGTCATGACGACGATGTCCGCCTCGGAATTGATGGAGGTGTCCCCCGTCAGCAGACCGACCCTGTCCGAACCGTATATGGCGACGAGATCATGGTACTTCTGATTACTCAACGCCTTGATGGGTGTTGTATAGAACGCCTTGACATTACGGTCCTGGGCAAGGAACACCGCGAAGTCCGCGATCACGGTCTTGCCCGCTCCCGTAGGTGCGGCGACGATAACGTTCTCCCCGTCCTCCAACGCATCGATGGCCTGACGCTGAAAGTCATCAAGCGGAAATTCGAGCGTATCCGCAAATCGTTGCGCCACGCTCGCCCTTCGCTGCCGACGTTCCTGGAACGCACGGTAGCGGGCTGCAGGGCTTGACGAATCCTCCTGCATCGATTGCTCAACATCCTGTTGTACGTTGTTTCGTTTGCCACGATGATGGTGTCGACGAGCCATATCTACTCCCCCAATTTATCGTCCGATGATGACCGCCACTGGCGACGCACCGCGTCGGGAACCAGCAGCTTCAATGCCTTGCGATGGGCCTCCACTCGTACCGGAAGCGTACCGACAATCTCGCCGTCGGCCATAAGCGTGGGAGGTTTTCCTCCCTGCAAGCCATAGTCGAGCGTTATCTCACGGATGCGCCGATATCCGATAAGCGGGTCCCCGGTATGGACTCCTTGATAGGCCTTGGCGAGAATACGCAGGGCCTGTGGCACGGACGGCATCCATTTGATCCAGAGCATCTCCAATATGCCGTCGGCAAGATCGGAGTCCGGTGAGGCCTCGATGCCGCTGCCGATGTACCGGCCGTTGGCGATGGTGATCAGCGGGGTGGACAGCTCGTATTCGCTACGGAATCCCTCCTCGAACGTCACCGCCACGTGGAATCCATAGTCGGTGACATGCGACGCCTCCCATATTCCGGCCTCCATATATCTCAGGCCGCCGAATGGCAACCTGGAATGGTTGGCCCGGCTGTTGATCGCGGCATCGATCGAGCAGTTCAGCATGCCGGCGAAGAACGTGTTGACGCGGCGGCCCCCGTCTTCGGCCGAACGAACATGGCCGAGATCGATGTTGATCGCCGAATGCTGGCATAGGGCCGCCATGATGACTTCCACGGCGGCGTCGATATGGCCGATGGGCATGCCGAGCCCTCGCGCGAAGTCGTTGCCCGACCCACACGGGATGATGCCCAACGGTATGTCTCTGTCGGCCACTGCATTGATGCCGAGAGACACCATGCCATCCCCACCGACCACAACCAAAGCCTCCAAACCGGGAATGGGACGGCTTGCATTACGCAATGACTCGAATCGTGTTCCACCGGTAATGTCAATGACGTCGTATCCCAGTTCGCCACCACGCCGCCGCAGAAGGTCGAATGCGGTGCGTCCGGCGAATCGGCCGCGCCCCTTATCCGATGCGGGATTCGTCAGTACGGCGATGATGGGACGCCTTGTCGGCGTCGGGTCGGTGCGTTTAGGCATTGAACTCTTTCCAACGGCGCCATACGGCGACGTGTCGGTCTCTTACGACGTCCTGATGCCGGACGACCTCGGCATGGGCTTCGGCATACCGGTCTGCGGCCACTCGCAACGGTTGTGTGTATAGCGGGGGCTCAGGGCGACGGGGAGCTGTCTCCTGTTCCAACTGGTCCAATACCCCGAAAGTCTTAGCCGAGGTCTCCCCTATGACGTGCATTGCGGCGATGGCTCGTTTGCCCGCATACACCAGTCCGGCAACCACCATGACGATGAAGAACAACACCAACACGATCCATATCCAGGCCGGCATGGAACCTCCTCAGGTAAACGATATGCCCGAATCTCACCTTTCGGTGGATGCGGCGGACGTCTTGTGCGATTCGTCCCCGACGCTGAGCTCCCGCTTCGCACGGGCCACGATCATGGTACGCAGGGTACCGGGCGAAACCGCGACGATATGACGCGCATGGGCGATGCAAAAGGCGACGAACCAGGAATCCGAAGAGACGGTCAGATGCACCAGCTCGCCGGTGCCGCACGGCTCCACCTTGGCGTCCTGAAGCGAATCGATGAACGGCAATCCCGGCTTGTCGGTGACGAAGGAGGACGGCGTACCGTTATCAAGGCTCCACTGACGAAGTTCCGAAACGGGTACGTCCGGAATCGTTATCGAATCCTGCGGGGCCACGATTTCAGCCCGTCCGATACGGGCGAGGCGCAGCACCTGCCAATCACTGTGCCTGTGCTTCGAGTCACTGGAGGACTTGTCGATGCCATTCCAGAATGCGGCGTAATACACGCCCTCGTCCACGAAGATCTTGGCGGGCGCCACCAGCTTCTCGCGCGTACGGCCCGCACCGTCGGTGTATTCGATGCGCAACAGCGAACGCGAATGGATGGCACTGTCCACAGCCTGGAAACACGGAGGTTCGAGCTCGTATCCGGTAAGGCTCAGCCACGGGGTCTCACCCGGCTCGGTGTGCTCGCGCAGTCGCGTATACAGCGATGCGGCCTGCCTGCGCGATTCGGCGGGCAGCAATGGCGAATGCGCCAGATAGCTCACCGAGGCGGACAGCATGCTGAGATACTGCGGCGAGATGCCGGCCAGCCGTTCAAGCCCCAAGGAGTTGGTGGCGCTGATGATGCCCTCCGCCTCCAGCAGGGACCAGTCGATGTCGAAGAACTGGCTGCCGGCCATCTCACCATCGTCAGAGACGGTGGTGAGCGTGCCGATGTCCTTGCGGATGACCGCCACCGACTTTTTCAGTTCGTCCTCGCTTCGGGCGTGTCCGATGAAGCGCTCCGCCAAGTCGGTCATCGGGAACTCCTCGCCGATATGCGCGGAGAGGAACAGCATGAGGCGCAGACGACGATCCACTTCGGAGCCCGTCTGGAAGGATGCACTCAGCGACTTGCGTCCCTTCGACTTACCCTTGCCATCCTCCACATCGGAGGCATGGTCCGCCGGGGTGGAGACATCGCGACGCGCCGCGAACGCCTCTTCGGGACGGTCTGCGGAACCGAACTGCGTGGCGGCGTTAAGACGGCGGTTGAACGCATCCACGGCCTCCTGCGGGCTGATGATCGAGGAGCCGGGGTGTTCAAGCACGAACATGGCCAGGTCGTCGGAATCGGTGTAGGCGACGTTGATGTGCTCGCCGTCCACATCCACCGTCGCCGCGAAGCGACGCGAATCGACGACCTTGACCAGCACATCGGGAATGGTCTGCGTGCCAAGGCCCGGGGCGATCGAATCCAGCCCCAGACCGGGGACGGGCATCTGCGGAACACGCGGTGCAGTGCGCGACAGCTTGGCGTTCTCCCGCGATTCCATACGCTGCGAGGCCGAGGAAAGGGAGATCGACTGGGCGAGATAGTTCGCCGCAGCCAGGACCGGAAGGTCCTCCTGTTCGAAGCGCATGCGAATGCGCGGCTCGTCGCCCAGCTGCAGACGATAGGACGCGAAGTCCTGCCCCTCGGATTTCGACGAGTATTCGGGCTGCCGCGACTCGATGGCGATGCCCATGGCCGCCAGCTTGGCACGATCACGTTGGAACTGCTTGGCGAAGGCCGCCTTGGCGGCCTGATCGGCAAGTTCACCATAGGAATCGGCGTATGCCTTCACACGCTGTGCGATCTGGCGGGACGTAAGCCATTGGGGGAACGCTGATGAAAGCACCGCCAACACATCCAGTTCGTGCTTGCCCCATTTATCGGAAAAACGGCGCCTTCCGTTCGAAGCTCCCTCAGCCATCTGTCCTCACGTCTCGTTAACGTTGTTATTTGATTGTTGGCGTTTTCACGCCTTTAGACATTTTACGGGTAATTTTCCGTAAAACCCGCTTTTTCATCAAAAATTATCCTTATGGACGATTTTTGCCCATAAGGATAGCAATCGATCACAGCCAATCATCAGGTTCGATGCCCTGAGGGCCAACGAATTCCCCGTTCGGCACGTATGAGGGGTCACCGTTGTCCTCGAGTCTGGCGTCGGCGAAGCATTTCACATTCTGGCCGAACGTCCAGTCGCCTTTGACGGTGAAGGAGTTCGCAGCGGCCAGTGACGGAACGCCGTAGGGGAAGCGTTCGTCGAAGTCGGCGATGTTCTTGTAATAGCGGGGGTCGAGATCCACCACGGGGAAGATGTAGTTGCCGTCCTCCATCTCGTAGGTGTCCGTCAGGTGGAACCGGTCGGAACGCATGATGAACAGGTCGTTCGTGGTCTTCACCGGCAGGAACCGCGGACGGTCGACCTCGATGCAGGCGGCGCCGTCGAACAGCGAGATGGCGGCTCCCATCGCGGTCTCAAGTTGCAGGACCTTGGTGGTGGACGAGTCCGTGGGATCGACGGTCTTGCGGTTGCGGATCACGGGGAGATCCAGCACTCCCCCGGTCTGTGCCAGCTTGTCGCGCAGGTCGCGCACGCGCACCCAGATGTTGTTCGTGTTGAAATACGGGTGCTTGGCGATGTCGGTGGCGTCGGCCTTGTCGTCGGGATGTACCTGGCTCATCTCGCGAAGCGAGAGACGTCCGGTCTTGCGGTCGCGGACGATGTGGCCGCCCTTGCGGTCGGCTGCGGTCTTGTGCGCCACCTCTACCATGAACGGCGCATCGGACTGCGCGAATGCGCCGGCAAGCGTGGTCGAGGGACGTGCGCCGAGGTTGTCGGAGTTGGAGATGAACAGGTATTCGATGCCGTTGTCGAGCAGCTGGTCGAGCAGACCCGACTCCCACAGCGTGGCGAAGACGTCGCCATGACCGGGCGGGCACCATTCGAGCTCGGGGTTTTCGGGGAAGCTGACCGGCGCGCCGGTGGCAAGGTCGATCTTCGGCTCCACATGCTGGATGATCTCCGTTGGGATACCCTCCTGATGGAACCGGCGGTTGTGGCGGAGCACCGACATCGACTCCTTCGACGTGCGGAAGGAGTTCATCAGCGTCAACGGCAGCTGTGCGTCCTCGCGCGTTCTGGCGGTGACGACCTGACCGAGGATGATGTCGAGGAAGCGCATGCGCTTGGCCTTGTGACGGCGTACGGGCAGCAGCGACTTGGGGCCGGCCAGTCCCATCGACGTGCCGAGACCGCCGTTGAGCTTGAGGAAGGCCGTCTTCTTGAACGCCTCGAGCGCTTTCTCATGGTCGATGGTGTGGTGGATGTCGCGGACGGCGGGGATGTCGGTGAGCGGCTCGACGTCGGATTCGCGAATCCATTCGGAATGGTTGTCCTGCTGCCAGGTGCGGTACAGGCGTTCGAATTGCGAAATCGCGATTTCACTCATGCCGTGTTCGCGCATCTTCGCCGCGGACAGTTCAAACGGATCGTTGGACACAGGTTTCCCTTTCTTTGGACACATCACCACATTGTATAGGATGACGGCTTGCCTCTTCCTAATGCTTTTGGGCAAGTTTCGTAAGATTGATTGCCGATACCGATAAAAACAGACCCTTCGATGCCGAAGCGGGAGAATCCACTTCGGCATCGCCGCGTCAGGATCCGTGTTCGGCGTTCAACGCCTCGCGCCGCAGAATCAGGAAGCCGATGGCACCGGCAAGGATGGACGCGGCAAGGATGGCTGTCTTGGCGACCGCCGTGACCTGCGGGTCCGTGAACGACAGGTTCGTCACGAAGATCGCCATGGTGAATCCCACGCCACCAAGCGCCGACACACCAACGATGTGACCCCATTGCACGCCCTTGGGAAGTTGCGAAACACCCAGCCTCACCGTAGCCCATGTGGCGATGAAGATTCCGAGAGGCTTGCCGACAAGCAGCCCCAGAAACACGCCTATCGCCACCGGACTGGTCACGACCTGAGTGAACGACATGCCGGCGAGTATCACGCCGGCGTTCGAGAACGCGAACAACGGCAGCACGAAGAAGTACACGAACGTATGCAGGCGCTTTTCCAGACGGATCGTCGGCGGAATCGTGGCGTGCGATACGCGGCGGATCGAATACACCTCACGCAGGTATTCCCGCTGCGCCACATCCGGCTCGTCAGGAGAGTAGCGGTCCTCGGCCTTGCGCACACGATGCGCGAACCAGCCGCCCACCCGGTCCAGCCTGATTTCGGAACGGGCCGGAATGGCAAGCGCCAGCATGACGCCGGCCAGGGTGGCGTGGATTCCGGAGAAGAGCATGCACACCCATAGGATGAATCCGACGATGAGGTATGGCGGCAGGTCGTAGATGTGGCAGCGGTTGAATGCGATGAGCAGGGCGTATGCGGCGAGTGCGGCGATGAGCCAGGGCAGGCTGAGGTTGGTGGTGTAGAAGAGTGCGATGACGGCGATGGCGATCATGTCGTCGGCGATGGTGAGCGTGGATAGGTAGGCGCGCAGCCCCGATGGTATGCGTCGTCCGAGTAGGGCGAGCAGGCCGAGGCAGAAGGCGATGTCGTTGGCCATGGGCACTCCCCATCCGCCCGCGTATTGGCCGCCGACGTTCACGATCAGGTAGATGATGGCAGGGAGTATGGCACCTCCTGCGGCGGCGACGATGGGCAGTATGGCCTTGCGTGGTTCGGTGAGTTCTCCGGCGCGTATTTCGTGTTTGATCTCGAGGCCGACCATGAGGAAGAACAGGGCCATGAGGAAGTCGTTGATGAAGTGTTCGAGGCTGATGTTCGCATGGAATGCGCCGACGGAGAATGTCAGGTGCACGGATTGCCAGAATTCGTTGAAGTATGGCAGTGCCGGCGTGTTTTCGATGGCGAAGGCGGCGAGCGCGGCGGACACCATGAGTATGGTGGCTTTGGTGGACGAGTGGGTGAGTTCGATGAGGCGTCGTTTGCCTTTGTGGATGTTGATGGCGCCGGGTTCGAGTATGCCCTCGTGGATTTGGGGACCTGATGTCATGTGTTTGCTCCTAACAACTGCTTTTGTGAATGGAGTCGGCCGTTGGTTGTTGGCTGGTTTGCGGCCGCGAGGATTCAACCTTTCCAGAGTACATGATGGGCTTCTCCCCCATCGCCGTGCGCGAAACATGACGTGGCGCGCGGCGTATGCGGTTGCTGCCGGCGTCGCTATTGAACGTGTTGTATGGCGGCTGGTTTAGTGGTCTTCTACTAGTGGTCTTTTATATGGGGACTGTTATTGTGTTTGACGTTTTGTTGTGTGTGGGAGGGAATTCGTATGCTCGTGGCGTCGTGTGTGTTCGCGGTTCTTGCCGGGTTGCTTCATGGGCTGATTTTTGTTTTGGAGTCGTTTCGCTGGACCGATCCGAGGACGATGAGGACGTTTTCCATCGTGTCGTCGCAGGAGGCGGAGGCGACGAGAGAGATGGCCTATAACCAGGGCTTCTATAATCTGTTTCTCGGCGTCATGGCCTTGGTGGGTGCGGTGCTTGTTTTCGCCGGGCAGTATGTCGTCGGCGTGACGTTGATGGTTGCGGGCACCGTGTCCATGGCACTCGCCGCCCTGGTGTTGTTCACCGGCAGTCCCGATAAGCGTGGCGCTGCCGTCAAGCAGGCGTTGTTCCCGGTTGTTTCGCTGGCCCTCCTGTTGGTTTCCGCCGTTCTCTGATTTGGACCTGTGTTTCGGCGCGAGATGCGTCTGCCCGGTGTTCGGCGAGAATCAAAAGGGTGCCGGTCTGGTGGTTATGGTCTGACCATCAGGTAGTTGGTGAACGATATGGTCCCGATTGCCGGGTGTCGGACCTGCTCGACATGGAATCCGTGATGTTCGAAGAACGGTCTTGCGGTGCTGCTCGTGTGCACGCTCAGCTGTGTCAGACCGCGAGCGCGGGTGTGGTGTTCCATTTCGGTGAGGAGCATCGATGCCATGCCGAGTCTCGCGTGTGTCGGGTCCACGAACAGCCTGCCGATGTATCCGTTTTCGTCGACGTCGATGAAGCCTGTAACCGCTTCATCGTCATCCGGTGGCGTGGCGACCCATGTGGGTGTGGATGATCGTTGCCGGTCCCATTGCCATATGGTTCCCGTATGGCCGGCCCAGACGCGAATCTGCTTCGTATCGTAGTCGTGTGACGCTAGGCCGGCGATTGACTTGCGGAATACCGCGAGAGTCGCTGCGGCGTCACCGGAACGGTATCTGCGGATGAGGAATCGCATGATTCCTACTGTACGTCGGGATGGCATACCGTCGTGTTTTTGCTGGACATCGGCTCTTCTTTTTCTTCTGGCCCACAGGCATAAGGAAAGTCGCCATGGAATCGTGGTGGTTGATGGGTGGTGATTCGATTCCGAGATGGTTATTGTGGTGTTGCGCCGGCCAACAGGCAAAGTGCGGAACAATTCTCGGCAGCTGATTTGGCTTACGAGAATCAGGTCCATGGAAGCCGGCCAACGGAGACACACTCGACGTATCTCAATCGCCATTGACCTGTAGTGTTGTATGCAATTGCGGCAGACCATATAACGGTCCGGAGCCGTCGTAAGCAATGCAAGGGAGCATGCCATGAAGAAGATCATCGCAACAGTCGCCGTCATAACGATGCTGACGGTATTGGCCGCCTGCGGCAATTCCAACGAATCATCGGTCACCGATGCACAGTCAGGCACGTCACAGCAAAAGGAAACACCGAAACCAGCTGATCTGACGGGAACGTGGAAGCAGACGAATTCGAACAGCACGGATTCCTATATGGAAGCGACCATCACCGCCGACACCATCGAAATCAACTTCGTCGGCACCGATACCAGGAGCCTGTACTGGAAAGGAACCTACGAGGCCCCCACCAAGGCCGGCGACTGGAAATGGACCAGCAAGGGCGACACCGCCGCCATGGAATCGTCACTGCTTGGCTCACAGGACGCCACGAAGGAGTTCACCTATACGAAATCCGATGGCGTGAGCTGGCAGACGACCATGATGGGAACGACCATCACCGTGAAGACGCAGAAGCAGTAAGCGGTATCCGTCTCACTTGAGGACAGTCCCCGCTCTTCAAGGCCTGACCATGACTGCGACGGTATCACAAGTGAACAATGACGAAGGAGAAACAATGACCGCACATTATCTCGGCATCAAGGAGATCGGCGAGCGCCTCGGTATCAAGAACCCGAGTTCCACCGGTTACAAGCTGCCCGAACCGGATGTGATGATAGGCAGAACGCGAGGATGGCTGCCTGAGACCATAGACGCTTGGAATGCGGCCCGTCCCGGACGCGGCGTCGGTGGAGGACGGCCACGCAAGAAGCCGAAAACCGGTGATTGATCTTGAGCCGGTCGTGGAATACGTGGAATAATAACAACCTGTATTTGCTGCTGTCGGAGGTGCCATGGGTCTGAAGACACCGAAGAAGAAGGCTCGCAGATTTCAGATACGACAGCAGATGTGGGGAGCATATGGGACGTCAGGAGACGACCAGATCGTGCGGCAAGATTCGATACCCCACCGAGCTGGACGCCAAGATCGCGTTGGCGTCAACGCGCCGCGCACGCCGCGGCGCCGCCTCCGCCAAGGATGAACGTCGTTATTATCTGTGTCCTCAATGCCACGGATACCATCTGACGTCACAAGGCCGTCGTAACGGTTGGAAGAGTCAAAGAAGACGGCATGTGGCGGCGGTTGCGCCCGAACCGGCCAGGCTCAATGGCGTCACGGCGTTCATCGAAAACATCCGCGGCGAATGGGTGTATACGATCCCCGAATTGGAGGCCCGTGGCATAGCGCAGTCGCGAGAGGAAGCGAAGGAGACCGTGCGCACGATTGTGGGAATTGTGGCCCCGAACGTCACGGCATCCTTCAAATACGGTTCGGATGAGCAGGATATGGGCATGCTCTATGCCTTGCAGGTCGCCGGATCCCAAAACAAGACGACCGCCGAGAAATCCTCGTACATGGAGCCGTTGCTGTCTCGGCTGAGGTCGCGTCTGTTCCGCGACGGGTTCCGGTTCCGCAAATACGACGATCGGTATCCGGGCCCGCCGGACATCGCGCTGCCGAAGTATCGAATCATGATATTCGTGGACCCGTGCCTGTGGCACGACCGTTCGGAATGCAAAAGGAAGGCGTTTCCTCCGGAGATGCTGCGCATATGGCAGGATGCGCATGCCACCCAATGGGAGGAGACGCTGGAGGACCGTCAGCGGCTGGTGGATGAGGGATGGACCGTGTTGTCGTATTGGGAATGCCGGTTCTGCGACAACCGCAGGCGGGAGAAGCGATTGAAGGCCTTCCTTTCGGATGTGCGGCGCGCGGCCCGGTTATCTCGACAATGACACGTGAGAATGCTCCGATCAGAAATGCAACTCGGTCTTATTCATACCAACTGATTCCAGGCCGCATCGTTTGGGGGTGCCGTTATTCAGTGCCGCTGTCTGCGATGGTCTTGAGACCGCCGACTCTCAGGCTAAGGCGGATCCCATGACAGAAGGCGTGGCATCGGCGCCGTCACTGAACTGGGAACAGAGATGAAAGTCTAGGTAGACTGAAAGGGAGCTATCAAAAAAGAACGGGGACTCGGATGACGAACCGCAATGGGCGAAACAACATTCCACATACGAGACTGCCGTTCGGCGTCTGCCTTGGCATGCTTTTCGGTATCGCCGTCGGCATGCTCACCCATAACATCGTCCTGTGGCTTTCGGCCGGCACGACGCTTGGTGTCTTTTTGGGTATTGTCTACGACTCCCGGAACAAGCCACATAATGACGGCGACGAGGACGACATCTGATAAGACAGTCCGCAGCCGTGGGTCTATGCGGTTGATTTTGTGTTTTGGTCACAGCTTTCGCGAGAGGGTACCTCGACGTTGGACATAATCGTGAGTTCATCCGCAGCGGCGACTTCACCTGTTCGAGTTCTTATCCGTAGAAAGTCTTTCCAGTCGATGGGGCTGTCTGCAAAAGGCTAAAGGCAATGCGTGAGGAGGCGGGAGGAGTCTCGACGAGAGACGACGCACCGGCCTGAGAGTCACAAACCGCTGGCGGGCCGAGAACGATTTGCTCTTTGCGAGACTGCTCAACTCGTTGCCCGACTACTGTACTGCACTGGGCAAGACCGACGATCCGTTCCTCCAGTATCCGAGGACTTTTCGTTCCTCAGCTCCTCGGAATCACCTTCGACTATGTTTGAAGAAACGCCTTCTATTCTTGCCGGGATGAATCAACGGGAGCGAGAGGTCGCCCAGTGCACTGTTGGTGTTCTTCTCCATAACGCCTGCAGTCACGCCGATTTCGTCGGATGGGTACCCATGGTAATCATGGTTCTGTGAGTTTTCCTTGCTTTTGGTGCGTCGCGCGGTTCGGCTCCTCCGTTTTGCTAGACACGCGTCGCAGATGATGGGCACCGGTCATCCTTGGCTCCCCCGCGGAACGGAGATTCGGGGCGCCGGTCCGGGCTCCCCATCGGAATCACAGCCGTAGCCCAGCGCATCGATATGAGGCTTGGTCTCCTGCGACTCGTCAAACCCAGACTCAGTGTCTTCACTTTGGTATGTTTCGGCGTTGGCCAGTGGCTCCATGTCGGCGTACATGCGTTTCGGCTGTGACGTCGGCTAAACGCCGGTCACGCGGTCACGGGGCAGTGGCGTTTCCCGTCGTGTCCGAACGGGTAAAAACACGGGTTATCGCAAGATACAAAAAAGCCCGGAATCGTTGAAATTCCGAGCTAAATCGTCGGACCAGCGGGATTTGAACCCGCGACCCCTTGACCCCCAGTCAAGTGCGCTACCAAGCTGCGCTATGGTCCGATGTCGCTTGCGCAACGAGTAGATAATATACCCGACGATTATGCCGCTGTCAAAATCATCGACGGCACGGCGTGTCTTATTGGAAATCATGGTGTGGAGGCATGCGTAAATGCATGATGGCCGGCATCGATATGACACCGGCCATCATTTCAATTTTCACCTGCAGGACAACGCCTGCGCATCCGCCACCGAACAACGGTGACGAGACGCTACTTGCGGCGCTTCTTCTCTCGGATGTTCACCGAGATCTGGATCGGCGAGCCCTCGAAGCCGAACTCCTCACGCAGGCTGCGCTCGATGTATCGGCGATAGCCGTGCTCGAGGAAGCCCGTCGCGAAGATGACGAACCGCGGCGGACGGTTCGAGGCCTGAGTCGCGAACAGGATGCGCGGCTGCTTGCCGCCACGCAGCGGATGCGGGTGCGCGGCCTGCAACTGTCCGAGGAAGGAGTTGAGCTTGCCGGTGGGTATGCGCTTATCCCAGGATTCCAAGGCGGTGTGCATCGCTCCGGTCAGACGGTTGGTGTGCCAGCCGGTCTTCGCCGAAAGATTGACGCGCTGCGCCCAGGTGACGCGGTTGAATTCGGTCTTCCACAGTCGTTCGATGCGCTGGCGGCCGAAGTCGTCGAGCAGATCCCACTTGTTGAACACCAGCACGATGGCACGGCCGGCATCGACGGCCTGGCTCATCACCTTGAGGTCCTGATCGGAGATCGGCTGGGACACGTCGAACAGCACGAGCGCGAGTTCGGAACGCTCCAACGCCGCCTGCGTGCGCAGGGTCGAATAGTATTCGGCGCCGGACAACTTGTGCAGACGACGTTTGATGCCGGCCGTGTCGATGAACAGCCAGTCCTCGTCGTCCACGGTCACCACTTCGTCGACGGGGTCGCGGGTGGTGCCGGCCAGATCGTTGACTACGGCGCGGTCCTCGCCAGCGAGACGGTTGAGCAGCGACGACTTGCCGACATTCGGACGGCCGATCAGGGCCACTCGACGCAGGTCCGTGGGAGTGAGCAGACCCGAGGTCTTCTCTGCGGAGCGCAGCTTCTCCAAGGCCTCGTCGAGCAGGTCGCCGATGCCGCGGCCGTGCATGGCGGAGATGCCAAACGGCTCGCCCAGTCCCAGCTTCCAGAATTCCGCGGACAGGTACTCGTCGGCCTGCGAATCGACCTTATTGACCGCCAGAGTGACCGGCTTGCCGGACTGGCGAATCATCTTCACGATACGCTCGTCGCTGGCGGTAAGACCGACGGTGCCGTCGACGACCAACAGCACCGCATCGGCGAGCTGCACGGCGATCTCCGCCTGGGATGCGATGGAGGATTCGATGCCTTCGACGTCGGCCTCCCAACCGCCGGTGTCGACGAGTTTGAAGTCGGTGCCGGCCCATTCGGCGTCATAGCTCACACGGTCGCGGGTGACGCCGGGGGTGTCCTCGACGACCGCGGCGCGGCGGCCGAGGATGCGGTTCACCAGCGTGGACTTGCCGACGTTCGGACGGCCGACCACGGCGAGCACGCCCACGGCCTTGGAACGGGAGCGCTCCTCCGGCGTCGTGAACGCGCCCTGCACCAGACTCTCGTCCTCGTCGCTCAGCTCGTATTCGGAAAGGTTTGCGGCATAGTCCTCGTACGCCTTCTCCTCCATGGCGTCCTCCACCATGCGGATGAGCACGTCGAGGGTCTGGGAGAAGTCCATGTCCGAATTGTCGACGGTGGTGACGCCGTCGGCGGCGGTCATGAAGCTGGTGACCTTGGAATCGGCCTTGTCGCGGGCGGCCACGTCGTCGGCTCCGACCGCGGCCACGCCGGCGCTCTGGTCGGCTCGACGGGCGGCGCGGACCTCCTCACGCGCGGTGAGCAGCACACGCACCTCGGCATCCGGGGCGACGACCGTGGTGATGTCCCGGCCCTCGGCGACGATTCCGGCACCGTGCGAGAACGAGTCCCCGTTCTCCTCGCGGGCGATGAACGCACGCTGCGCGGCGATCAGCAGGTGACGGACCGGAAGGATGGAGGACACCACGGAGACGTGGGACGAGACCTCGCGGGACCGGATGGCCTCGGCGATGCTTTCGCCGTCGCAGGTAACATCGGGATTGGCGGGATCCACGGAGATGTCGAAATGATCCTCCGTGAAGAGTCTGCCCACCGTGGCGACGATGAGGTTCTCGTCGGGCTGTTCCGCGTCAAGGTCGATGCCCTGGTTCAGGCACCACCAGGCGGCGGCGCGGTACATGGCACCGGTGTCGAGATAGGCGAATCCGAAATAGGTGGCCAGGGCCTTCGAAGTGGAGGACTTGCCGACGCCGGCGGGACCGTCGATTGCTACGCGGATCACAGGCCGACCTCCTTCTCCAGCGACTTCACCTCGGTGGGGGAAAGCACGCGGTACGAGCCGGACTTGAGCTCTCCCAGCTTGATGGGACCGATCTGCGTGCGGATGAGGCGTCGCACGGGGAACCCGATGGAACCGAAGATACGGCGCACGATGCGGTTGCGGCCGGAATGCAGCACCACGCGCACGAGCGTGTATTCACGGTTCTGGTCGAGGATGGAGCACTTGTCGAGCTTGACCCAGCCGTCGTCGAGCTTGACGCCGGTACGGACCAGTCGCCGGCATACGTTGCCGCTGAGCTTGCCCTCCACCGTGGCGATGTAGGTCTTCGCCACCTCGTATTTGGGATGCATGACGTGCTGCGAAAGCTCGCCGTCATCCGTCATGAGGATGAGACCCTCGGAATCGTAGTCGAGGCGGCCCATGTGGAACACGCGCTCGTACTTGTCGCCGATGATGTCGCGCAGCGTCCAGCGACCCTTCGGGTCGCTCATAGTGGACAGCACCTTGCGGGGCTTGTTCAGCGCGAGCGTCACGTGACGGTAGTCGATGTGGATGCGCGACCCGTCCACCAGGATCTTCTGGCGCTTCGGGTCGACGCGGGTTCCCAGTTCGGTGATCAGCTCGCCGTCGACCTCCACGCGGCCGTCGGTGATGATCTCCTCGCACTTGCGGCGGGATCCGAACCCTGCCTGGGCCAGAACCTTCTGCAGGCGGACGCCCTCGTTCTGGTTACCGGCTTCGAATGATTTCCTGTTTGATGAATGCTGCTCTGGCATCGTTCTCCCAACGTGGCCTTTCATGATTCGATGAATTGGATGATTCATTGATGATTGTGTTTTTCACAGATGATTCTCAGAAATCACAATGTTTTCATTGTATCTGGAGGTCTGAACCGCTGGTACTATGTGAGACGTTCGTACGGACTATAATAAGGATAATCAATGCAAGAAACATCTACGCTTTCTACACATACCTGCCATCCGAAAGAACTGAGCTCCTCCCCCGTCGTGCGCGTGCTCTCCGAATTCGCGGGCACGTTCTTCGCCTGCTTCGTGATCTACACCGCGGGCACCTACGGTACGGTGCTGTACGGAGCCAACGTATTGTTCGTCGCGTTGGCGACGGCGTTGGCATATGCCGCGTCCACCGCGGTGTTCGGCCGTTTCTCCGGCGGTCATTTCAATCCCGCGGTCACGCTCGCCGCGGTCCTTACCTCCCGTACGTCATGGATCGACGGCATTCTGTACGTTCTGGCCCAGGTGGCCGGCGGCATCGCCGCGGGATTCCTGATCATGGGCATTCTGCCGACGTCCAGCACGGTCACGTCGACGATGTGGTTCACCTCCGCAGTCAACGGCTATGGTGACGGTTCGCCGTCCAACAGCATGCTGAGCCAGGCCGGCATCAGCTTCAACTACATCATGGCGCTGGCCGTAGAGGTCGTCATGGCGATTCTTGTCGTCGCCGCGGCGACCGTCACGCTGCGTGAGAACGGTTCCCCCGCCCATACCCATACGTTGGCGACGGGCCTTGCATATGGCGCCGCCGTCGCCGTGGCATATGCCGTCACCGGTGCCGGCCTGAATCCCGCACGTTCCACCGGCATCGCGATCGTGGCCCAGGGCAAGGGCCTTACCGTCGAGCCGTTGAGCCAGCTGTGGCTGTTCTGGGTGTGCCCGCTGCTGGGCGGCGCCTTGGTGGCGCTGGCCGTGCTGTTGACGGCCGCCATCGGCCAGTCCCGCAAGCAGAAGGCCGTCGCTGATGTGCCGGTCGATTCCTCACAGGATCCCGCATCGGACGATGCCGTCGAAGGCACCGAAGCCGATGAGAACGCCGAAACCGAAAACGGCGGGGAGCCCGGAGACAACGACAACGACGAGACGGTGGAATCGAATGATGAAACCGTCGACGTGAAGAAGGACTAAGTCGAGATTCGTCGATAACAAAAAAAGCTGGGGCACGGCCTGCGAACCGTGCCCCAGCTTTTTTGTTCCATGCAGTCGTTTACAGCAGCATGATTGCCGCATACGTCGCCAACAGCCCGATGCCGAGGGCGAACCCGAAGAAGCAGTCGAATCCCACCGAGCGTATCTTCCATGGACTGCGCGTCCGCAGTACCAGTCGGACGATCGCCGAGACCATCGAGATCACGGCGATCGTCAATGTCGCCCAGAACAGCTGGTCGCATAGGGCGAGCACGGCGGACAGCGCCACGAATGCGGCGACCACCCATTCATAGGCCGGTCTGCCCTCATGCGCCTCGGAGACGTACGGATGTGTTTCGCCCGTATGCTTCCGCTGTCTGTTCTTTGCCACGATGCGTCCGATCAGTGGAAGAAGTGGCGGGTGCCGGTGACGTACATCGTGACGTTGGCCTTACGCGCCGCCTCGAACACTTCCTCGTCACGGATGGAGCCGCCGGGCTGGACGATGGCGCGGACGCCGGCGTTGATGAGGATCTCGGCGCCGTCGGCAAACGGGAAGAACGCGTCGGAGGCAGCCACGGAGCCCTTGGTGCGGTTGGCACCGTCGGCCAGCGTGTTGGCGCGTTCGACGGCGAGGTTGCAGGAGTCCACGCGGTTGACCTGTCCCATGCCGATGCCGACAGTCGCCTGGTCGTGGGCCACAAGGATGGCGTTGGACTTCACGCAGCGGATGGCACGCCATGCGAACACCAGATCCTGAATCGTCTTATCGTCGGCCGGCTCGCCGGAGACGAGCTTCCAGGCGTTCGGATCGTCGCCGACGGCGTTGATCAGGTCGGTGGACTGCACCAGCAGACCGCCGTCGATCTGACGGATCTGGCGCTTGGCTCGCGGCGGCTCGCTCACCTTGAGGATGCGCAGGTTCTTCTTCTTCGTCTGCAGAAGCTCCAGGGCGGCGGGCTCGTAGTCCGGGGCCACGATGACCTCGGTGAAGATGGGACGGACGCCTTCGGCCATTTCAAGGGTGACCGTGGAATTCGCGGCGATGACACCGCCGTAGGCGCTCATCGGATCGCAGGCATGGGCCTTCTTATGCGCTTCGGCGACGGTGGCCCCAAGCGCCAGACCGCACGGATTGTTGTGCTTGACGACGGCGACGGCGATGCTGGGGGCGAAATCCCATACGGCACGCCATGCGGCGTCGGCATCCACATAGTTGTTGTAGCTCATCGGCTTGCCGCCCAGCTGCTCGGCATGGGCGAATCCGTGCTGGTTCAGCGGATCGAGGTAGAGCGCGGCCTGCTGATGCGGGTTCTCGCCGTAACGCAGCACATGGGTGCGGTCCCACGTTTCGGTGAAGGTGGACGGGAACAGCTGCTCGTCGATGGGCGTCTCGTCCTGCGTTTCGGAGGCGGGGACGAAGCTCTCCGGCTTCGGCCACTGCTTGCGAGCCCATTCGATGATGGTGGCGTCATACGCCGCGGTGTGGGCGAACGCCTTGGCCGCGAGGTAGCGGCGCTCCTCAAGGGTGAAGCCGTTGCCGTTCTCCACGCGCTCGGCCACCAGTGCGTAGTCTGCGGGATCGGTGACGATCGCCACGGTGGCGCTGTTCTTCGCCGCGCCGCGCACCATGGAGGGGCCGCCGATGTCGATCTTCTCGATGGTGTCGGCCTCGTTGGCGCCGGAACGCACCGTGTCGGCGAACGGGTAGAGGTTCACCACGACAAGGTCGAACGGCTTGATGCCGAACTTCTCCAGCTGTTCGGCATGATCGGGATTGGTCATATCGGCGAGGATTCCGGCATGGATATGCGGGTCAAGCGTCTTGACGCGACCGTCGAGGCACTCGGGGAAGCCGGTGACCTGCTCCACCGGCGTTACGTTCACGCCCAGTTCGGCAAGCTTCTTGGCGGTGGAGCCAGTGGAGACCACTTCGGTTCCCGCCGAGACGAACGCCTGCGCAAGAACCTCGATGCCCTCCTTGTGGAATACGGACACCAATGCACGCTTGATGGGCCGCGTGGTGCTTGACATTACTTGTCCTCCTTGGTTGTCGGTTGGATGGCTTCTGATGAAATAGTACGGGAAGTCCTCGTCTCCGAGGCGGCGCTGGTGTCGGAATCCTTCTCCCCTGCCGTCGCATCCGTCTCTTCCTGCCTCGTCTGTTCTCGTTTCGCGGCTCCCGAACGTATCTGGAGGAATGCGAAACGCAGACTTACGATGATGAGCGCCATGAGCCATGCGGCGAGGAGACCGACCGCTATCGGCCGGGCCACGGCCTGTGTCGTGGCCGCTGGGTCGGCACCGACGTGGGAGAGCCGATCGACACCGAGCGAGCCGCCGGAAACAGCGGATACGACGGACACGACGATGCAGATGATGCTGCACACCATGCAGAACGACAAGGCGGGCAGGCCGAAGCGACGGATGGTCCGCATGGAGACCAGCGACGTCTCGTCCTCTTCCTGATGCAGCACGTGGAAACGGCGTTTTGACAGCAGCTGCCAAAACGCGCAGACAAGGGCGATGAGTCCGGGAAGCGACATGAGCAGCATCCGGATTCCGGCGTTGTCGACGGGCTCGGGGAAGATGCCGAACACCGGCACGGAGGGAAGGTCATGCGCCTGCCCGCTCCACATGGAGAAAGTGGCCAGCGAGCCTACGGAGAACCCGGCTCCGCACAGCCACGACATCGCCCATACCATGCAGTTGGGCAGCCATATGAGGCAGGCGATGGTGGTCATCACGGCAGATCCCGTAGCCATGCCGGTCAACGAGAACATCCTGGATACGGCATCGGCGTTCATGACGGACCACGATATTACGGTCACTGCGCCGATGAGCGTGAGGGACGCCAGCGATATGAGGGTGAGCAGCATGCCGGACCGCAATGCCATGCGAAGGTCTTCGCCGACCATCGCATGGAACCTGTGCACCAAAGCCGATTTCGCCTTGCTATGGGCAAACCATGCCAGAAAGTATGCGAGCGAATATATCAGAAGGCCCTTGGCCATGATGACGCCCAACGAATCGACGAGCGTGATGTTGACGGTGCCCGCAAGCCATGCGTTCAGCGCCAGCCAGCATGTCGTTCCGCCGAGATATCCGGGCAGGGAGCAGCCGAAACGTGCCGTCACGGACCGGACAAGCGCGATGAGCAGCATGGTGAGCCCAAGGGGGATGATGGTGAGATGGATGCTCTGGAATTGCAGTCCGACACCCTGGGAAAGCAGCACCACCGATTTGGTGAAGTCCATCGTGTAGCCGGTGAGTCCCTGACCGCCCTCCTCCATCGAGATGATGAGCAGCATGAGGGCGTTGAAGCATGCCAGGGCGATGACGTATACAGCCAGGGAAAGGGCGGCTGAGCCCATTCCCCGGCTGAGTTCCCTGAGCCGAGGACTCATAGGATACCGCGTGCCGCCATGACCTCGCGCATAATCTGCGCGGTCTGTCCGGGTGTGCGGCCCACGCGAATGCCTACGGCTTCCAAGGCGGCCTTCTTCTCCTTGGCCGTTCCCTTGCCTCCGGAGACGATGGCTCCCGCATGACCCATCTGCTTGCCTTCAGGCGCGGTGAAACCGGCGATGTAGGCGACCAGGGGCTTGGTCATATGATCTTTGGCCCATTCGGCCACTTCCTGTTCGGCGCTGCCGCCGATCTCGCCGATCATGACCACGGCCTTGGTGTTGGGATCGTCGTTGAAGGCTTGCACCGCCTCCAGCAGTGTCGTGCCGACAATGGGGTCTCCGCCGGCGCCGAGGGCTGCGGTAAAGCCGATATCGGACAGCTCGCCCATCAGCTGGTAGGTGAGCGTGCCGGACTTGGAAACCAGTCCCAGCGGACCACGGGGGACGATGCCGTCCGGAATGATGCCGAGGTTGACGCCGTCGGCGTCAGCCGTGCTGCCGAAGGTGGCCAGACCGGGGCAGTTCGGTCCGATGATGCGCACACCGCTGCGTCGTGCCAGGGCGACGAAGTATGCGGTGTCAGCGACGGGGATGCCTTCGGTGATGACCACGATCAGTTCGATGCCGGCCTCGACGGCCTCGACAACGGCGGATTTCGCGAAACGCGGGGGAACGAAGACCACGCTCGCCTTCGCGCCGGTCGCCTCCCTGGCCTCGGAGCAGGTGCCGTACACGGGGATGTCGGCCGAGGTACCGTCCGCAAGGGTGAACGGCACCGTGGTGCCGGCCTTGCGCGGATTGACGCCTCCGACGATGCGGGTCCCGGCCGCGAGCATACGGGCCGTGTGGGTCATACCCTGATGGCCGGTCATACCCTGCACGATGACCGGCGCGCCGTCTTCGATAAACAATGTCATCGTTCGCCTCCGTTATCGGCGTTCGCCGCCAGTTCGGCGGCCTTGGCCGCAGCTTCTTCCATGGTCTTGGCCACGAGGACGTGCGGATTCGCCGCATTCGCGAGAATCTCCAGTCCCTCGGCGGCCTTGTTGCCGTCGAAACGGACGACGATGGGCCGAATGTTGTTCATCGAGGCAATCGCCTCAAGGATGCCGTTGGCCACTTCCTCGCAGGATGTGATTCCGCCGTAGACGTTGATGAACACCGAACGGACCTTGTCGTCCGAAAGAACGATCTCCAGGCTTTCCGCCATGACTGCCGCGGAGGCTCCACCGCCGATGTCGAGGAAGTTGGCCGGCTCGATGCCGGTTCCCTGCGCCTCGCCGGCACCGGCCACGGCGTCAAGGGAGCTCATGACGAGTCCGGCGCCGTTTCCGATGACGCCGACCTGTCCGTCGAGATGCACGTAATGCAGTCCCAGGGCATGCGCCTTGTTCTCGAGCGGATCGCCCTCGTTCGGGTCGACGAACCGCTGCCATCCGTCGTGACGGTATGCGGCATTGTCGTCCAACGAGATCTTGGCGTCCAGTGCGGAGAGCGACTTCGACGACTCGTCATCCGGATCGCCCACCTTGGCCAGCGGGTTGATCTCCACCAGCGTCGCATCGGTGCTGTGGAATGTCTGCCACATCTTCAGCAGGATCTCGGCGGCCTGATCGCCGTCGGCGTGATAGAAGCCGATCTGCTCGGCCATATGCTTCGCTGCGGCAAGGTCGAAGTCCTCGAGGGGATCGATGTGCAGGCGCTTGACCGATTCCGGATGCGCCTTGGCGATCTCCTCCACCTCGGTGCCGCCGTTGGCGGTGGCCAGGACGTCGTAATCGCGCGAGGTGCGATCCACGGAAATGGACACGTAGTACTCGTGGATGATGTTCTTGGCCTCCGCCACGAGGACGCCGTTCACCTTGTGACCGTGGATGGTCATCGGGAACAGCTGCTCGGACGCGAGGATGGCCTCGTCGAGGTTATGGGCCAGCTTGACGCCTCCGGCCTGGCCTCGATGGCCGATCTTAACCTGCGCCTTGATCACGCAGGGAAAACCGATCTTCTTGGTCGCCTCCGCGACGTCATGGGAATTCTGCGCGTAAATCGCTCGAGGCGTGGGAATGCCCGCTTCTTCAAGCAGCTCTCGCGCCTGATGCTCGTAAAGATCCATCGGTGTGGCTCCCCTATTTCCTTTCTTGTATGGACGTGTGCTTCACACGGTTCACGCCGGCATGGTCAGCAGCGACGAACGCTTGTAGGCGCTGATCGCGGCTGGGGTGGGGATGCCGGTGAGCTCCATGACGAAGCTGAATCCCGCAACGGTGGCACCATTCATCTGGATAAGGCGCTCGGCCGCAGCCGCAGTGCCTCCGGTGGCGATGAGATCGTCGACCACCAGTATGCGCTCACCCGGCTTGAAGGCCTGATCCTCCACCTCGATGGCGGCGGTGCCGTATTCCAGAGAATAGCTCATGCTCTTGGTGGGCGGGGGAAGCTTTCCCGCCTTTCGGATGGCGATGAACCCCTTGTTGAGACGCATGGCCAGCGGAGCACCGATAAGAAAACCTCTGGATTCCAGGCCTGCCACGGCGTCGAAGTCGTCGACGGAGACCGGCAGCGCCTTCGCCAGGGCATCGATGAGGATGGACAGGCCCTTCGCGTCGGCCAGTACGGGCATGAAGTCCCTGAAGTTGATTCCCTCCTTCGGGAATCCGGGAATGGTGCGGATAAGCGACAGCAGGTACTGCGCGTCCTGCGTACCCACGGCGGACAGTTTGTTCATGGTGATGTCCGATTCCATAAATATCCCCCTGACGATTAATGCGCCCGGCATACGTGATGCCGGGCGCCGATATGTCACATTGCTTTATGATGCCGCGACAAGACGGATATCCTCTTACTTCGAGGTCTCGTCGTCCTTCTTGTCCGCGTCCTCAGACTTGCCTGCGTCCTCAGCTGAGGCGTTCGCCTCGTCCTCGGATTCGACGGCGGAAGCGCCGTCCTGAGCCGGCTCCTCGGGCGTAGCGGTTTCCTCGGCCACGGTCTGATCGGCCGGCGACTCGTCCTTGCCTTCCGTGTCCGAGGCGGAGGCGGAGTCCTTGTCGGCCTGCTCCTTGGCGAACTCCTCGTCGGAGACGTAGTTCGGCACCACGGGAGGCTCGGTGATGGCCTGAACGCGCCAACGGCTCAGGGATCCTTCCGAGTTGATGACCACCTGGTCGATGTCCAAGTCGACCTCCTCGATCGTGCCGACCAGACCCGAATAGGTGGCCACCTGGTCGCCCTTCTTCAGATTGGAACGGAAGTCCTCGACCTTGCCCTTCTGCTTCTTGGACTGGCGGGACTGGTACCACATCATGCCGGCGATGACGACGATGATGGCGATGAGCATCATGGAGTTGCTGCTGTTACCACCCATAACGTTTCTGATCTCCTTTGCAGGTTACTTGCGATGTTCCATCCAAGCCGCGGCTCAGGCGGGAACCAACCCATTCAGGCTAAAACAGCACATTGACATCATCCGGCGGGGTAAGCCCCAGGTGCCGCCACGCCCGGGCCGTGGCGACGCGACCCTTCGGCGTGCGCACCATGAAGCCCTCCCGCACCAGATACGGCTCGCACACCGTCTCCACCGTCTCCGATTCCTCGCCGACCATGGCCGCCAGGTTGTTGAGTCCCACCGGGCCGCCGTTGAAGCTGCCGCATATCGCCGTGAGCACGGCGATGTCAAGCCGGTCGAGTCCTTCGACGTCGATCTGGTACAGGTCGAGCGCCTGCTCGACGGCGTCGACGTCGACATTCCGCAGGTCATGCACGATGGCCCAGTCGCGCACCCTTCGCAGCAGACGGTTCGCGATACGCGGGGTTCCGCGCGAACGCCGCGCAAGCTGATCCGCCGCGTCCTCGTCGATATGCACATTGAGCACCGTCGCCGAACGGAGGATCAGACGGCACATCTCGTCACGCGGATAGAAGTCGAGGTGGGCGGTGAAGCCGAAGCGTGCACGCAACGGCGAGGGCAACATGCCTTCACGGGTCGTGGCGCCCACGACGGTGAACCTGGGAAGGGTCAGAGGAATCGACGACGCGCCGGGCCCCTTGCCCACGACCACGTCCACACGGAAATCCTCCATGGCGATGTACAGCAGCTCCTCCGCCGCACGAGGCAGTCGATGGATCTCGTCGATGAACAGCACCTCACCCTCCTCCAGCGAGCTGAGGATGGAGGCAAGATCGCCGGCATGCTGGATCGCAGGTCCGGAGGTGATTCGAATCGGGGATTCCAGTTCGTTGGCGACGATCATGGCCAATGTCGTCTTGCCGAGTCCCGGAGGGCCCGCAAGCAGAATATGATCCGGAGGGACCCCCCGCTTGCGCGCCGCGTTGAGGAACAGCTTCATCTGTGCCTTCAGCCTTGGCTGACCAATGAATTCGTCAAGACCGGAGGGACGAAGCTCCTCATCACTCACCGATTCGGAGCCGATGGTGTTGGCCGAGACCATGCGCAGCGACTCCTCCCGGGCGCCTGCATTGTCCTGTGGCAACGCCGCGTTCATGGCATCGTTCACGATCATCTCCCCCTATCCATGGAAGCCAGGGTCGCCTTGAGCAGACGCGGCACGTCGGCGGACTCGACAGGTCCTTCATGGCCTTCATTCTTCAGCTCCCGTCTCACGGCCTGCAGTGCGTCACGCTGCTGCCAGCCGAGCGACACCAGGGCCTCCACCACCTGGTCGGTTCCGGAATCCGCGGGCACGGGTGCCGTCTCCCCCGCATCCAGATCATCAAGGTCGATGGAGCCCTTCAGCTCCAGAATGATCTTCTGTGCGCCTTTCTTTCCCAGACCCGGAGCCTTGGCAAGAGCCGTGGCGTCCCCGTCGGCAACGGCGTTGAGCAGCCGCTTCGGACCAAGCGTCGACACGATGGACAGCGCCACCTTCGGTCCTATTCCGCTGACCTTCTGCAGACTCAGGAACAGATCCTTCGAGGCCTTGGAGAGAAAGCCGTACAACGATATGGCGTCCTGCGACACATTGAGCCTCGTATGCACCGTGACCTGCTGTCCGATGTGCATGGAGGCGAGATCGGACGCCGGCATGCGGGTCTCGTAGCCCACGCCGTGGACCTCGATGACGGCGGCATCCTTCATGATGGCGGCGATGGTGCCGGTCAGACTCGCTATCATCAGTCACCCCGTTCTTCATATGACAAATAATCGAACATGTGTTCGATAGTATATCGGATGTGCGCTACATACCGCGCCGCAGTCCCCGCCCATGCGCCTTTCTGGTGGCTTCGGCCCATTGCCGCTGCGCCGGGGTGAGATGCTGCTCGCGCTCGCCGCCCTGCAATGCGCCGGACGGTCTGAGGGCATGGCATATCGCCAGCGCCAACGCGTCGGCGGCATCGGCCGGCGTGGGCATCCGATTGAGGTTGAGGATTCTGGTGACCATGCGCTCCACCTGTATCTTCTGCGCCTGGCCGTTGCCGGTGATGGCCAGCTTCGCCTCGGTGGGTGTGTGTAACGCCACGGGGATGGTGCGCTGCGCGGCGGCGAGCATGGCGACGCCCGCAGCCTGCGCCGTTCCCAGCACCGTATTGCGGTTGGCCTGCGCGAACACACGTTCGATGGAGACGGCGTCCGGTGAAAACTCGTCGAGTTTGGCGCATAGGCCGTTGTATATCTTCAGCAGACGGATATCCTGCGATTCATGCGGGTCGGAGCGTACGACATCGACGTGAATAAAGGAAAGCCGGCGGTATGCGCCGGCTTCCACTACGCCGACTCCGCACCTCGTCAGTCCGGGGTCGACTCCAAGAATGATCATGAAGGGCTGTCAGTCCTCGGCTTCCAGCTGGGCCATGATCTCATCGGTGGCCTTCCACGTGCTGTAGATGTTCTGCACGTCGTCAAGGTCATCGAGGTTGTCGATGAGCTTCGACACCTTGCGGGCGCCGTCGAGGTCGAGCTCGACCTCATTCATGGCGACCATGGCGTTTTCAGCGGAATCGTAGTCGATGCCGGCGTCCTGCAGCGCGGTGCGCACGGCGACCAGGTCGCTCGGGCTCGTGGTGACGGTGTAGGTGTCGCCGTCCTCGGTCACATCCTCGGCGCCGGCCTCGGCGGCCACTTCGAAGACCTTGTCGTAGTCAACGCCTTCGGCGGGGACCTCGATGACGCCCTTGCGCTCGAAGTTGAAGCTCACGGAGCCGTTCTCGGCGAGGGAGCCGCCACCCTTGGTCAGGGTGGAGCGCACGTCGGCGGCGGCACGGTTGCGGTTGTCGGTCAGGCATTCGATGATGAGGCCGACGCCGCCGGGGGCGTAGCCTTCGTACACGATGTCCTCGTAGTTGGCGCCACCGGCTTCGGCGCCGGAGCCACGGTTGATGGCGCGCTTGATGTTGTCGGCCGGCATGGAGTTCTTACGGGCCTTGGTGATGGCATCGTACAGGGCCGGGTTGCCGTCGGGGTCGCCACCGCCGAGACGGGCCGCGATTTCGATGTTCTTGCCGAGCTTGGCGAAGAGCTTGCCGCGCTTGGCGTCGATGGCCGCCTTCTTGTGCTTGGTGGTGGCCCACTTGGAATGTCCTGACATGACTCTCCTAAGTATTCGTTTACGTTAAACAGTGCGATTTTATGAGGTCACGCCGACATTGCTCGGCGTGACCCCGGAATGCCCCTTCTCCGCATCATGGGCGATGGGCGTCGGAACAGGACATCAGTCCTCGGTGGCGGCGGTGAAGTCGTCGACGCTGTTGACCTGAACCCTCTTGGCGATGATCTCGAGGATCTTGGCCTTGGCCTCGTCCACCGAAACGCCGTTGAGCTGGCTGCCGTCACGGAAGCGGAAGCTGACCGCGTTCTTGTTCATGTCATCCTCGCCCACGATGAGCGTGAACGGCACCTTGGACTTGGAGGCATTGCGAATCTTCTTGCCGAAGCGGTCGTCGGAGGAGTCGATCTCGCATCGTACCATGTTGTCCTCCAGCCCGTGGATGAACTTCTCCAGATGCGGGGCGAACTCGTCGGCCACCGGGATGCCGGTCACCTGCACGGGGGCGAGCCATGCCGGGAACGCACCGGCGTAGTGCTCGAGCAGGATGGCGAAGAAACGCTCGATGGAGCCGAACAGCGCGCGGTGGATCATCACCGGACGCTGGTGGGTGCCGTCCTTCGCGATGTACTCGAGCTTGAAGCGCTCGGGCAGGTTGAAGTCCAGCTGGATCGTGGAGACCTGCCAGGTGCGGCCGATGGCGTCGCGGGCCTGCACGGAGATCTTCGGGCCGTAGAAGGCGGCGCCGCCCGGATCGGCCACGAGTTCGAGACCGGATTCCTTAGCGACCTCGGCCAGCGTGTTGGTGGCTTCCTCCCAGATTTCGTCCGAACCGACGAACTTGTGCTCGTCCTTGGTGGACAGCTCGAGGTAGAAGTCGTTGAGGCCGAAGTCCTTGAGCAGGCCGAGCACGAAGTTCAGCAGGCTCTTGAGCTCGTCCTTCATCTGCTCGCGGGTGCAGTAGATGTGGGAGTCGTCCTGGGTCAGGCCACGTACGCGGGTGAGGCCGTGGACCTCGCCGGACTTCTCGTAGCGGTAGACGGTGCCGAACTCGAAGAGGCGCAGCGGCAGCTCCTTGTAGCTGCGCTGGCGGGACTTGAAGATCAGGTTGTGCATCGGGCAGTTCATCGGCTTGAGGTAGTAGTCGAAGCCCTGCTTGGTGACGTTGCCGTTCTCGTCGCGTTCCTCGTCGAGGCGCATCGGCGGGTACATGCCGTCCTTGTACCACTGCAGGTGGCCGGAGGTCTCGTACAGGCCGCCCTTGGTGATGTGCGGGGTCTGCACGAAGCTGTAGTGGTGCTTGCGGTGCTGTTCGCGGGAGTAGTCCTCCATGGCGTTGATAATCGCCGCGCCCTTGGGATGGAACACCGCCAGGCCCGGCCCGATCTCGTCGGGGAAGGAGAACAGGTCCATCTCCTGGCCGAGCTTGCGGTGGTCGCGCTTGGCGGCCTCCTCCAGCTTGGCCTGGTAGTCCTTGAGGTCCTCCTTGGTGAAGAACGCCACGCCGTAGATGCGCTGCAGCATCGGATTCTTCTCGCTGCCGCGCCAGTATGCGGCGGCGCTGCGCTCCAGCTTGAACGCCTTGATGAAGCGGGTGTTGGGCAGGTGGGGTCCGCGGCACAGATCCTTCCACACCACGTTGCCGTCGCGGTCGACGTTGTCGTAGAAGCTCAGCTCGGATTCGCTGATCTCGGTGGCCGCCTCGGGATCGAGGTGGGCCTCCTTGTCCTTGATCAGCTCGATCTTGTACGGCTGGTCCTTTTCCTCGGCAAGCGCCTCGTCCTCCGTGACCGCACGACGACGGAAGGTCTGTCCGGACTTGATGATGCGCTGCATGCGCTTCTCGATGTCCTTGAGGTCGGCGGGGGTGAACGGCTCGTCCACGTCGAAATCATAGTAGAAGCCGTTCTTGATCACCGGACCGATGCCGAGCTTGGCCTCGGGACGAATCTGCTGTACGGCCTGGGCCATGACATGCGTGGCGGAGTGGCGCATGATCGCCAGACCGTCCTCGCTGTCCAGGGCGATGGGCTCGACCTTGTCGCCGTCGTGCAGCGGCGTGTACAGATCGCGAGGCTCGCCGTTGAGGCGGACGGCGATGATGTTCTTGTCGTCGGCGAACAGTTCGACGCCGGTGGTGGTTGCTTCCACCTCCTTCGCCTCATCGTCGACCGTGATGGAGATGGTAGCTTGCGCCATGGTATGTCCTTTGCTATCGGGGGTCCGCGTTACTAATGTGCAGGCCTGGACTGAACTTGACGATGCAAGAGTAAGCGCCGGCGGCGACAAGGTCAAGCGGAGAAGACGGCGCGTCGAAAGCCTTGGAATCACTGCCTCCCAAGAGGTCAGGGGCCGCGTGAAGCTCCGACGGATCACGGCGCCTTCATGGAAAACGTGACGCGAATAACAAAAAAACCGCTCCGAGGAGCGGTTCATGAGAGCGGACAACGGGACTCGAACCCGCGGTCTCGACCTTGGCAAGGTCGCGCTTTACCAACTAAGCTATGTCCGCGCAACTGCCGGCGTGAGAACCGGCATGGTGGGTGATGCAGGAATCGAACCTGCGACCCCTTCCGTGTGAAGGAAGTGCGCTAGCCGCTGCGCCAATCACCCGAAGTCTATGTTGTTATATCGCACCGGTGAAACCGGCTTGGTGGGCGATACAAGATTCGAACTTGTGACCCCTTCCGTGTCAGGGAAGTGCGCTACCTCTGCGCCAACCGCCCGAAGCGCCCCTAGAGACGACAAGAGGTGGGTACGAGAGTCGAACTCGTCTATACGGCTTTGCAGGCCGCTGCCTAACCGCTTGGCTAACCCACCATACGGTCCTTATCTGGGACTCGAGCGGACAACGGGACTCGAACCCGCGGTCTCGACCTTGGCAAGGTCGCGCTTTACCAACTAAGCTATGTCCGCATGTCTTCGACACCGTCATAAACGACGGAGCCGCAAGCACGAGTAATCAATATAGCCATACGGTTGCGATTACGCAAATACGGCGTGTCGTCCCTTCTGCCCCACCGTCGCTCACGAGTTCTCGCTGGGCATACTCAGCCATTGGAAACACAGGGCTGCTGTAGGGTGGGAGACATGAGCGAGAGTATGAGCAAGCGGCGATTCATGATCGCCGCGTTCGGAGGATGGAACGATGCCTGCCAGGCGGCGACCAACGTCATCCGTCACCTTCTGGACGTCTACGAATCAAGGGAGATCGGTCACATCTGCTGCGATTCCTATTACGACTACCAGTCGTCGAGGCCGATGATGTGCACCGTGCAGGGACGTAGACGAATCGTATGGCCGGAGACCACGTTCTACGAGATCACCGTGAACGACGACACCGCGCTCTACGTGGAGATGGGTCCGGAACCGAACTTCCACTGGTCCGACTTCTGCCAGCGTTCGCTGCGGTTCGCCGACGAATGCGAGGTCACCGACGTCATCACCATAGGCTCCATGTTCGCCGACTGCGCCCATACCCGCGCGCTGCCGGTGAGCCATTCCGAAGGCGATGACGATGATGCCGGCGAGGATGCGTACTGCGGCCCCATCGGCATTCCCACCGTCCTCAACTACGCCGCGGCCGAGGACGGTTTCGAGGCCCGCTCCCTATGGGTGTCCATCCCCCAGTATCTCGGCGGCGATGACTGCGCGGCCGGCACGCTGCGTCTCCTCGAGGAACTCGGCACCGTCATGGAGACGGAGCTCGAGGAGGGCGATCTGGCGTCGCAGGCCGAGCGCTGGAGGGCCAAGGCGGACATGCTCGTGCGCTGCAACGACGACCTTTCCGACTACGTGCACCATCTTGAACGCCTGATGGACGACGATCCGGCCGAGCACGACGTGTCCACCCCCCATTCGAGAAGACTGGTGGAGGAGACCGAGGAGTTCCTCAGGTCGTTCGACCATCCCGCTGCGGAATGACGGCACATTGATCCGAGCGCCGCGGAAAGATGACGGCGCGATATACGAGTGGCTCCCTTCCGGGATATCCCGGAAGGGAGCCACTCGTATATCGCCATTGCCGGCAGACGATGGCGCATCATATGCGTACAAGAAGAAACGCCCTAGGCGGCCGCCGCCACAGAGGGGTCAATCGCGGGCAGGACGCCGGTGATGAGCAGGACGGCCACGACGACGGCCAGTCCGATGCGGTAGATGGCGAACGCCTTGTAGGAGAACGTCGACACGAACTTCAGGAATCCGATGATGACGATGTATCCGACGAGGAACGAGACCACGGTGGCGGCGATGGTCGGCCCCCAGCCGGGGAACATGCCGATGGCCTTGCACGCCTCTGCGGCCGCGGCGCCGCCGGCCTTGCATGCGCTGACATCCTTGACGGCGGACACGGCCTCCAGGATTCCGGCGCCGAACACCGCGGGAATCGCCATAAGGAAGGCGACGCGCACGGCGGCTTCCCTGGTATAGCCCATGGCACGACCGAAGGTGATGGTGCCGCCGGAGCGGGAGACACCGGGAATCAGCGCGAGCATCTGGCCGATGCCGAAGATGATGGCGTCCTTCGCCGTCATGCGCTCCATGGTCTTGACCTGCTTGGCGCGGGCGTCGAAGTACCACAGCAGAATGCCGAACACCGCCAGCACGGTGACGGTGATCCACAGGTTGCGCAGCGTCGTCTCGATGACGTTCTTGAACAGCAGGCCGGCGATGAGGATGGGCATGGTGCCGATGATGATGTACCAGCCCATCCGGGTATCGCGATTGTGCTCGCCCAGCCGGCTTCTCACATCCGTGCCCTCCTTGCCGAACAGCGAGCCGAACCATGCGCCGAGGATGCGGATGATGTCACGTCGGAAGTACAACAGCACGGCAAGCTCGGTGCCGATCTGGATGATGGCCGTGAACGCGGCGCCGGGGTCGGAACCGATCGTCAGATCGCCGATGATACGGATGTGTGCGCTTGAAGACACGGGCAGGTATTCGGTCAGAGCCTGCACCAGACCAAGGAAGATCGCCTGGAAGAAATTCATAACCCTTCGTTTATCCCTTTACGCGTTGATGATATACGGTATTCGAATGTCCGTCGTTCCGTAACGATTACGATGCAACACCTTAGACCCTTCCCTCTAAGAATTCAGCAAGGGCTCCCCATTTTTTCGTTCAATGGTCACATTACGATGGCTGCGATGACCCATCGCCCTTAATATGGACGACGACTGCGGAAAGGAGCAGATATGGCCACATACCGTAAAAGTCGACGCCGGCCCCCAGAAGGATTCTTCGAATGCGAGGGCAGGGGCCTGCAATGGCTTGGCGAGGCCGAGGAACAGGGCGGCCCCCGCGTGGTGAAGGTGTATGAATGGGGGAACGACTTCCTGGACATCGAGCGCGTGGATCCGGCCTCCCCCACCCCGAAGGCCGCGCAGGATTTCGGTGCGGCGCTTGCACGGATGCACGATGCCGGAGCGGAGTTCTTCGGCTCGGCCCCGGCGGGTTACCACGGCACCTGCTATTTCGGACCATTGCAGGATCCGGTGCCCATGGATACCGGATCCTGGACCGATCCGGCGACGTATTTCGGCGAGGGACGGCTCATGCCGATGGTTCGTCTCGGCGTCCAGCGCGGCGAGCTCACGAACGGCGACATGACGATGGCACAGGAAGTCGTCGACGCATTGCCCGAATTGCTGGGGTCGGCGGCCGCGGACCGGCCCGCACGAATCCACGGCGACCTGTGGAGCGGCAACGTCATGTGGACGGAGGATGCGGGCCATGCCGAGGCCGTGCTCATCGATCCCGCCGCGCACGGGGGGCATCGCGAGGAGGATCTTGCGATGCTGAAGCTGTTCGGCGCTCCCTATCTTGGGCAGATCATGGACGGATACCAGTCCGTCCACCCGTTGAAAAAGGGGTATGAGAGGCGTGTCACACTCTGGCAGCTCTACCCCATCGCCGGGCACTGCGTGTTCTTCGGCGGAGGATATGTGGACGAGTTCCGTTCCATGTGCCGCTCGCTGCTGCGCTGATACGGCGCCTTCGCGACATCATTCCGTGGAGACGTCGTGCCCGGACAATCGTTTCCCGTTCCGAGCACGACGTCTCCGACCGGACGACGGAGAAGGAGAAGGAGCCGTCGTTCCGTATTACGTTGCGGCTATTCCACCGTCTTCGCGTATTTGTAGTCGGAGGGCTGGCGCACCGCATCGATCTGGACGCTGTCGGACTGCACCACGCTTACCGCGGCCCCGTGCTTCACGCGGAGCTGCGAGCCGACGCCGCCGGCGATCTGCACGGCGTTCTGCAACGCCGACGGGTCGCCGATGACTTTGATCGTATACGGAGGCGTCAGGCTCCTGCCATCGCAGGACACACCCGACTGGGTATCGACGAACGCCGTGGATGTCACCACGCGCACGCCGTTGAACTCCATCGCTTCGGCGCCGGCATTGCGCAGCTCCTCGATCAGCGTGAACATCATCGATGCGGGGATGTGGCTCTCCCGCTGCCCAACGGTGATGACGACGCCCTTCCCCTGGGCCGCGAGCCTGCCGGAGAGGATGCCACTGCTCTCCTCGTTCTCCTTGGCGATGCGTTCGACTTCCTTCTGTTTGTCCGCAGCCGATTTGATGGACTTGAGCTGTTCGGAAAGCTGCGTTTTCTGTTGTTCCAGGGAGTCGATCTGCGTGCTGGTCTCATCCAGCAGACGCACCAGCTCATCCTCGCTCAACGTGGCATAGGAGGACTGGGAGTTGCGCAGCTGGGTGGCGTAGCCGAATCCCAGCAGCGCGCACAATACTATGACCAGTATCGTGGAGAGTATTCGGCCGCGACGTGACTCATGGCGTACGGTCTTGGCCGGTTTCTTCTTGACCTGGGGAAACATTCCAGTGGAAAGATCATCGTTGATTTCGTCGGCCATCTCCTGGTGCCATAGCCGGTTGAATGCCCTTGGCTGGCGGTGCTCGTGCCCGTGTCCGCGTCGCATGCCATCAGCCCCTGAAGATGAATCGGCGAATCGCCGATACGTTCGAGAAGATGCGGATGCCGAGCACCACGATGACGGCCGTGGTCAGCTGGGAACCGACACCCAACTGGTCGCCGAGGAACACCAGCAGGGCCGCGGTCACCACATTGGAGAGGAACGATATGACGAACACGCGGTCGGAGAAGCTGCGTTCGAAGTACGCGCGCGCGGACCCGAGAAGAGCGTCGATGGCCGCGACCACCATGATCGGCAGATAGGGCTGCAACGCCACCGGCACGTCGGGCTTGATGAAGATGCCCACGACGACGCCTACGATCAGACCGATGATTGCCGGCATGTTTCATCATTCCTTTCTCGCATACTTCAGGTCGGGTGCGCTCGATGCCTCCAGTGTAATCGTCGCCGACTGCGCGACTTCCGGATAGATGCCCACCTGTGCAAGCGAATCATACAACGTGGCGTTGTTCTGTTTGCGTACCGACTGGCTGAGAGCGTATCTGTCGCCTATCGCCTGGATCCTGTAGGGGCTTTCCACGGAGGTGACTCCGACGAGGACGGTCTGCCCGGCCACTCGAATCGACGACTGGACGCCTATCCTCACGCCGTTGATGGCTATGGCTTCGGCTCCGGAGCCCCACAGCCGAGAGACGAACGTCTGCAGGTCGGTGTCCGAAACGACGCGAATGGCATGGCCATGGTCGTCGCGGGGCAGGTCGCCCTTCTGGTTCTCCGCCGCAATGGGATCGGTAAGGGTGACGGTCACCCCGGGGCCGCTGACCGCAGCCGTGCCGTTGAGTATGGAGTCCTTTTGCGCAGTGGAGTCGTCATTGGAGTGCAGGTCCTTGGTCATGGCATCGATCTGCGATCGCAATGACGCCACATCGGACTCCAGTCCATGCTGCTTGTCGTTCATGGTGACGACCTGGTTGGCGAGTTCCTCGCGCACCTTCTGCCTGGTGTTCATGTGCAGCTCCTGCACGATGACGCATCCGGAGATTCCCACGATGACGCAGAACACGAACGTCAGCACCTTGGTGACCAATGTCATGGTGCGGGACTGGCGTTGCGGGACCAGGGTGGAATCGCCGAACATCGGGTCGATGGGACGGTTCGTCAGATCGTCGATGAGATGAAGGGCCTCGTCGCTGACCTTGCGGCGACGCGACCTGCCGACTCCGTGGACCTCGTCCCTGACGGCGTGTCGGTTGATGAGCCCGAAAACCGATCGGGAGAATGCCGAGCGCCGCCGGATCGGGGTGTTGTCGGGCGCCACGGGGAAAGACGCCGGTGGTTCATGGTCAGGCATTGGCGCGTCTCTTGTCCTTGCTGAGCAGCGCATGGCCCTGCATGATGTAGATGAGTCCGGCGCACCAGTACAGCACGGCGCCCCAGATGGCGCCCGCCACGCCGATGAGGTGAAGCACCTGGAAGAACGTCGAACCGCTCAGATCGGCGACGATGAGGACCGGCACCGACATGAGCAGCAGGGCTGTACCCGCCTTGCCGACGAAATGCACCGGCAGCGGACCATAGTCCCTGTCGGACAGCAGCAGGACCTCGCCGAGCATGACCACATCCCTCGATCCGACGGCGATGAGAAGCCACCATGGAAGAATCTGCGCCCATCCGAGCGCCAGCATCGAGAAGATGATGAGCAGCCTGTCGGCGATGGGATCGAGTATCTGCCCGATTCTGCTCACCTGGTCGAATTTCCTGGCGATGTATCCGTCGACGCCATCGGACGCCGAGGAGATGGCGAGAACAATCAACGACCAGACCAGATACCGCTTTGAAATCAGCACCGCTATGACCGGGATGGAGAGGATGCGAAGGAAGCTGATCGCATTCGGCACCGTCCAGATGATGTTCTTCGGCTCCGGGCTGAACGCCTCGTCCTCGCCGTTGTGTGTGTGTTTGCTCATACGGTGTGAATCACATGCGGGAGGCCTGCAGCGCGGTGACGATGATGCCGCGGGCGCCCACCTCGTACAGCTTGTCCATGATCTGGTTGACCTGTGCCTTCGGCACCATGACGCGGACCGCGTTCCACTGCTTGTCGTGCAGGGGGGAGATGGTCGGGCTTTCGAAGCCGGGTGCCGCGTCGACGGCGGCTGCGACCTTGGAGACGGGGATGTCATAGTCCATGAGCACGTAGCGCTGGGCGGTGAGCACACCTTCGAGACGACGGCTCAGCACGGCGAGGCGCTCATCCTCCGGATCGAGCCTTGGGGAACGGATCAGGCAGGCCTCGGAGTGCATGATCGGGTCGGCGAAGATACGCAGTCCCGCGTTCCGCAGCGTGGTCCCCGTGGACACGACGTCCGCGATGAGATCGGCCACGCCCAGCTGCACGGAGGATTCGACGGCCCCGTCCAGATGGATGGTCTCGGCATTGATGCCATGCTCCACGAGATAGTCGTGGACCAGCTTGTCGAACGACGTGCCGACACGCTTGCCGTCGATGTCCTCGAGCTTGGAGAACGCGGAGTCGTTGGGCGCGGCGAAGCGGAATGTGGATGCGCCGAAGCCGAGCGGCATATGCTCGATGGCCTCGGTGCCCGAGTTCTTCAGCAGATCCTCGCCGGTGATGCCGCAGTCGATGGTTCCACGGCCGACATATACGGCGATGTCCAGCGGACGCAGATAGAACAGCTCGATGCCGTTGTCGGGATCCTCGACGACGAGCTGACGCGAATTGGTACGCAGACGGTATCCGGCTTCGGACAACATGTTCCAAGCGGGTTCGGACAGCATGCCCTTGTTGGGCACGGCAATTCTCAGCATGGTTTCCCCTTGATCGTGAATTTGAAAAAACGGCCGCGTGTCCTGTGGAAATAACCGGTCACGCGGCCGCGGAGCCGTGGAATCGGCTCACAGGTGCTTGTAGACGTCCTCGAGGCTGATGCCACGGTCGATCATCATCACCTGAACGTGGTACAGCAGCTGGCTGAGTTCCTCGGCGGTGCGGTCGGCGCCTTCGTATTCGGCGGCGATCCAGCTCTCCCCCGCCTCCTCGACGAGTTTCTTGCCGATGAAATGCGTGCCCTTTTCCAGCTCCTCGACGGTCAGCGAGCCGGCGGACTTGGCTTCGGCCTTGGCGCTCAGTTCCTCGAACAAGGAATCGAAGGTCTTCATACTTGGGATTCTCCTTTGATGAAGCCGGGGCAGGGCCCCGGCTGATTATGGATTCATCGGGGGATGAATCCACGACAACGTCTTCAGTCCCGATAGGCTGCCTGGGCGTTGTCTCGAATTTCGTTGATGGCCTTGGCAGGGTCGTCCGCACAGTAGACCGCGGAACCCGCCACCAGCACGTCGGCGCCGGCCTCGGCCACGATATGTGCGGTGGAGGGACTGACGCCGCCGTCGACCTGGATGTGGGTATCGAGGCCCCGGCGGGTGATCTCATCGCGAAGCCTGCGGGTCTTGGCCATCTGGTTGGCGAGGAACTTCTGACCACCGAAACCGGGCTCGACCGTCATGATGAGCACCATGTCGAACTCGTCGAGGATGTCGAAGAGCGGCTCGACCGGCTCGGCGGGACGAACGGCGAAGCAGGCCTTGCAGCCCATGTCGCGCAGCTGGCGGGCAAGACGCACCGGGGCATGGGTGGCACCCATGTGGAAGGTCACGGACTGTGCTCCGCACTTGGCGAATTCCGGGGCCCAGCGATCGGGATCCTCGATCATGAGGTGCACATCCACGGGAAGCGGGCTGACTTCGCAGATGCGCTTGACGATGGGCTCTCCCAGCGTAAGGTTGGGAACGAAATGATGATCCATCACATCGACGTGAACAAGGTCGGCATTGGCGATGGCATGCAGGTCGCGCTCGAGATTGCAGAAATCGGCGGAAAGAATACTTGGTGCAATTTGAATCGTCATGATATCCATTCTAGGGAAACTGAACGACGAGACACGTGAAGGGTCGCATCATTCATGCGGTGTTCATGTTGCGGTGGTCAACGTTCCGACGGGGTCCGACCGCCCTTGCGCCGTCGCGCTTCCTTGGCGGCCTGCTCCTGCGCGTTGATGCGTTCGAGCTCGTCCGCGGTGACTGCGGTGAGTCGTTTCGACAACTCTTCGATACTGTGTCCGCGCCGGCCCAGTGCGAGGAACAGGACCACGCCGAGCACGAATACGATCAGGGCGGTCCAGACGTTGATGCGCAGGCCGAGGATCTCCGTGGAGAAATTGATGCGCAGCATCTCGATCCATGTACGGCCGATTCCGTACCACATGAGGTACATCGCGAACTGCTGGCCCGCCTTCAACCGTCCGGCGAGCCTGCGGCCAATGACCACGAGGAGCGCGGCGCCTACGAGGTTCCACAGCATCTCGTAGAGGAAGGTGGGATGGAACAGCGTGCCCACGGGGCATAACTGCCCGTTATAGCAGACCTGCGTCTTGCCGATGGCGTCGGCGTCGTTGAGCGCCAGTCCCCATGGCAGTGTGGTGGGCTTGCCGTACAGCTCCTGGTTGAACCAGTTGCCGAGACGCCCGATGGCCTGGGCCACCATGAGGCCCGGAGCCAAGGCGTCGGCGAGCAGGGCGAACGGATATCGCCTGTGCCGGCACCACAGGAAGGCTCCAAGCGCTCCGACGCTGATGCCACCGAAGATGGCCATGCCGCCTTCCCATACCTTGACGATGTTGATGAGCTCGCCACTTGGGGGGAAGTACGCTTCGGGAGTGGTGATGCAGTGATAGAGCCGTGCGCCGACAAGACCGCTGGGCACCGCGACCAGTGTGGTGTCGAGCACCTGGTCGAAGATGCCGCCGACCTTCCTCCATCGAATGCTGAGAATCCATACGGCGAAACATACCCCGATCAGGATGCATATCGCATACATATGAATGGTCAGCGGACCTATGTGGAATTCCGAAAAAGTCGGGGAGGGAATCGATGCTACGGTCATCATGCCTCGTTCACATCAGGACGGCCGCGTCGGACGGGCAGGGCCGACACGACCGTCGTCGAATCATGTTCAGGAACGTGCGGTGCGCACGCCCTCGGCGAGCTCGTCGGTCTTGGCGGCGAGCAGCCTCAGGCCTTCATCCGTGTCACGAGCGGTCCTGTTGTCGTCGTTCAGAAGCGTGTGCACCAATGCGGAGCCGACGATCACACCGTCGGCATAGGAACCGACCTTGGCCGCCTGCTGCGCCGTGGAGACGCCGATGCCGACACACACGTTCTTCGCGCCTGCGTTGCGGGTACGTTCCACAAGATGCTCAGGCGAGGACGAGATGGTGTCGCGTTCGCCGGTCACGCCCATGCGCGAGGCCGCGTAGACGAAGCCACGGGCGTTCCTCGCGACGGTCTCCAGTCGCTCGTCGGCCGAATCCGGAGACACCAGGAAGATGCGGTCCAGACCGTGACGGTCGGAGGCCTCGATCCACTCCCCCGCCTCATCCGGAATGAGATCCGGCGTGATGAGGCCGGCGCCGCCGGCGTTCTCGAAGTCGCGGGCGAAACGCTCCACTCCGTAATGATAGATGAGGTTCCAGTAGCTCATGATGAGAGGAACGCCGCCGGCGTTGGCCACGGTTTCCACCGCCTTGAACACGTTGTTGATGCTCTCGCCGTTGTCGAGAGCGATCTGGCTTGCCGCCTGGATGACCGGACCGTCCATGACGGGGTCGGAGTACGGCAGACCGATTTCGACGGCGTCGACGCCATGCTCGACCATGATTCGCAATGCGTCGAGGGAAACGTCAGGGTCCGGGAAGCCATAGGGCAGGTATCCTATGAACGCGGGACGGTTCTGCTTCCGGAGTCGATCGAACATCGTCTCGGTGGGGCTTGCCTTGTGGCTGATGCCCAGCGGCTGTCCGGAGGGCGTGGTTGCTGTGTTCGTCATTGTTGTCTTCGCTCCTCTTGCTTTCAGGCGACGGTGTCGCCGTGCGCGCCGGTGACTTCAAGCGCGGCTGCCTGGTCGTCGGTGAGGTATCCGAACCATTTGCCAGCGGTGGCCATGTCCTTATCGCCGCGGCCGGAGATATTGACGATCATCACCGCCTTGTCGTATCCCTTGGCCTTGAGGTCGGCGGCGGCCTTGTACGCGCCGGCGACCGCATGCGAGCTTTCGATGGCGGGAATGATGCCCTCGGTCTGGCTCAGGTCGCGGAACGCGTTCATGGCCTCCTCGTCGGTGGCCCAGCTGTAGTTGACGCGGCCGATGTCCTTGAGCCATGCGTGCTCCGGACCGACGGAGGCGTAGTCGAGGCCTGCGGAGATGGAGTAAGTATCAAGGGTCTGCCCCTCGTCGGTCTCCAGCAGGTAGCTCTTGGCTCCCTGGAACATGCCGAGCTGGCCTGTTCCAGGGGCGAAGCGGACGGCGTGCCTGCCCGATTCAGGGCCATCTCCGCCGGCCTCGTAGCCGTACAGGTTCACACGTTCGTCATCGAGGAACGCGTTCATCACGCCGATGGCGTTGGATCCGCCGCCCACGCATGCGCACACCGCATCCGGATGGTCGATGCCATACCAGTCCTTGAGCTGCTGCTTGGCCTCTTCGCCGATGATCTTCTGGAAGTCGCGCACCATCTCGGGGAACGGATGGGGACCTGCGACGGTGCCGAGCAGGTAATGGGTGTCCTTGACGTTGGTGACCCAGTCGCGCAGCGCCTCGTTGATGGCGTCCTTGAGGATCTTGTCACCGAGGGTGACTTCCACGACCTCGGCGCCGAGCATACGCATGCGCGCCACGTTGAGGGCCTGGCGACGTGCGTCGATCTGGCCCATGTAGATGCGGCACTTGAGTCCGAGCATGGCGCATACGGTGGCGGTGGCCACGCCGTGCTGTCCGGCGCCGGTCTCGGCGATCACGCGGGTCTTGCCCATGCGCTTGACGAGCAGCGCCTGTCCGAGCGCGTTGTTGATCTTATGAGCGCCGGTATGGTTGAGGTCCTCGCGCTTGAGGAAGATGCGCGCATCGAGGCCGGTCTTCTCGCTGACGAGCTTCGAGAAGCGCGGCGCCTCGGTCAGTGGCGAGGGACGGCCCACGTACCGCTGCTGCAGGGTCATGAACTCCTTGTGGAATTCGGGATCCGCCTTGGCCTCGTCGTAGACGCGTTCAAGCTCGTCCAATGCCGTGATCAACGCCTCGGGCACGTAACGGCCGCCGAACTGTCCCCAGTACGGACCGTGGTGTTCGCTCAACGGAGTGGTTTCGGATGCTTTCACTCTTGCTCCTGCCTTCACTAGTCGTTCCACTGCAAGCTCATGGTCGTCGGCGGTGGCCACGCCTTCGCCGACCAGCACGGCGTCCGCGCCGGCCCGGCCGTAATCCTCGACCTCGACGGCACCGAAGACCCCGGACTCCGCCACCCTGATGACGTCCTCCGGCAGGTTCGTCGCAAGCTCGCTGTATTTGTTCACGTCCACCCTGAGGTCCTTGAGATTGCGGGCGTTGATGCCGATAACCCTTGCACCGGCGGCGATCGCGCGTTCGATCTCCTCGCGCGTATGCGTTTCGACAAGGACGGTCAGGCCAAGTTCATGGGCGAGCCCGAGAAGATGACGCAGCCTGTCGTCGTCCAATGCGGCGACAATCAGCAGCACCATATCGGCGCCGTGTGCGCGCGCCTCCCAGATCTGATAGTCGGTGACGATGAAATCCTTGCGCAGCACGGGGATGTGCACGGCGTCGCGGACGGCATCCAGATCGTCGAGGCTGCCCAGGAAGCGTCGACCCTCGGTCAGCACGGAAATCGCGCTGGCGCCGCCGGCTTCGTATTCACGGGCCAATGCCGCCGGGTCGGGGATGTCGGACAGATGGCCCTTGGAGGGAGAGGCCCTCTTGATCTCCGCGATCACCGGTATGGAATCCCGACGCTTCAGCCATCGACGAGCGTCGATGGGTTTACGGGTGGATGACGCCACCCGTTCCTGCAACGCCGCCAGCGGAACGGTGCGTTCCCGTGCCTGCTGGTCTTCGATGGCGCCTGCCACCAAATCGTCCAATACCGACATGATTCTCCTTTTGCATGAGGTGCGGAGTCGACAGTCACACCTTATAGCACAGTTTTTCCGAGCTTCGCTTGATTGTCTTACCTGACGGTTTTCAGCTGGGCCGCAATCTGCACGGCCTCGACCGAGGCCTCGGCCTTGTTGCGGGTCTCCTGCCACTCGTTGGCCGGCACGGAGTCAAGCACGATGCCCGCTCCCGCCTGCACGCTGGCCTCGTGGTCGCGCAGGAACGCGGTGCGGATGGCGATGGCCATGTCCATGTTGCCCGAGAAGTCGAAGTAGCCGACGGTGCCGCCGTAGATGCCTCGGTCGGCGACCTCAAGCTCGTCGATGATCTCGATGGCACGGGGCTTGGGGGCGCCGGAAAGCGTACCGGCCGGAAACGCGGACTTGAAGACGTCGAATATCGTCAGCTCGGGATCGACGGTTCCTGTCACCGTCGAGCAGATGTGCATGATGTGGCTGAACCTCTTGATATCCATGAGCTTGACCACTTCAACACTGCTGGGAATGCACACCTTGCTCAGGTCGTTGCGCGAAAGGTCGACCAGCATAATGTGCTCGCTGCATTCCTTGGGGTCGGCGAGCAGCTCCTTGGCAAGTCGCTCGTCCTCTTCCGGCGTAGCGCCTCGGGGGCGGGAGCCGGCGATCGGGAACGTCATGGCATGGCCGTCATCGACCTTGATAAGAGTCTCCGGACTGGATCCGATGACATTGAAATCCCTGCCCTCCACATCGGTCAGAGTCATGAAATACATGTAGGGGCTGGGGTTGAGCGTGCGCAGTACACGGTATACGTCAAACGGGTCGGCCGGGGAATCGAGGTCCAGGCGCTGCGAAATCACCGTCTGGAACACATCGCCGTCCACGATGTGCCGCTTCGTCTCCTCGACGGCGTGCTCGTAGTCGCTTTTCGCCGTCCGGAACCGCAGTTCGGGCTGCTTCGCCGTTGGGTCGAGAGCACTGACCCTCGCCTCGCCCTCGACCGGGGTGGCGGCCCGGCGCTGCATGGATTCCAGGCGCTCGACGGCCTCGTCATATGCGGCGTCCGCACGCGTGGGCTTGTCGTCCACGTTGACCGCGTTGGCGATGAGCCATACCGATCCGCTGACGTGGTCGACGACGGCGATGTCGGTGGCAAGGGCAAGGGCCAGCTCAGGCTGGCCGGTCTCGTCCGGGGCCTGCGCGCGGAGCGTGGGCTCCCAGTGACGAATCGCGTCCCAGCCGACCGATCCCACGAGTCCGCTGGTCAGGTTGGGCAGTCCCTTGACCTTCGGCGCCTTGAGCACCCGAAGCGCCTCATGGGCGACCTCGACCACGTCACCGTGCTCGGGCACACCGACAGGGACCCGCCCCAACCAGTTGGCCTTGCCATGATCGGAACGCAGCTGGGCGATCGAGTTGACGCCGATGAAGCTGTACCTGCTCCATGAGCCTCCGTATTCCGCGGATTCAAGGATGAAGGTGCCCGACCGTCCCCCAGCCAGGCGCTCATAGAAGCCGACGGGAGTCAGCGAATCGGCCAGCAGGCGCCGGACGATGGGAATCACGCGGTATCCGGCATCGGCCAGACGATGGAACTGCTCGCGGTCGGGCCACGTACCTCCCCAGTTCAGATGTTCCACGCTGCATTCGATGTCTGTGGTGGTCTGCGTTCCCATCACTCGTCCTCCTTCTGATGTGCCGTTCGATGTCCAACGACGACAGGCAGCGGACCGCCCTCATCGAAACAGGAGCGCTTGCCGGTGTGACATGCGGCCCCCACCTGGTCGACCTCGACCAGAAGCGCATCGCCGTCGCAGTCCAGGGACACCGCTTTCACGTACTGCACGTGGCCGGAGGTGTCCCCCTTACGCCAGTATTCCTGACGGGATCGGGACCAGAACGTGACGCGGCCGCTGGTCAGGGTCCGACGCAGCGCCTCCTCGTTCATGTAGCCGACCATCAGCACCTGCTTCGTGTCATACTGCTGGATGACAGCGGCGACGAGGCCCTTGGCGTCCTTCTTCAGACGCCGAGCGATGCCCGGATCGAGTTTCGTGGCGTTATCATATGTTTCCTGCATTGTTGTCGTCATTTCTCGTTATCACCTTGTGCACGATACGCGTGAACGTGCATGGAAAGTCCGTTTCCCCGTCCTACGGTCGCACAATCGGGACGTGTTTGCGTCGTATGGACCGTCTATCGGACGCTAACGGACGGCATACCCGTGCTTGGCAAGTTCCGCCTTGACTTCGGGGATGGTGACCTGGCCGAAGTGGAATACGGATGCGGCCAGCACCGCATCGGCGCCGGCCGCGATGGCCGGAGGGAAGTCCTCGGCCTTGCCCGCCCCGCCGCTGGCGATGATGGGGATGGATACCTCGTTGCGCACTTTTTCAATCATCTCGAGGTCGAAGCCGTTCTTCGTTCCGTCGGCGTCCATGGAATTGAGGAGGATCTCGCCGGCGCCGAGCTGTTCGGCCCGCTTCACCCACCACAGGGCATCGATGCCGGTGGACTTGCGGCCGCCCATGGTGGTGACCTCGAAGCCGGACCTGGTGTGCTGCTCGCCCTGCTCGCGTCGTGCATCGACGGAAAGCACCAGCACCTGGCGTCCGAATCTGGTCGAGACGTCGCTGATCATCTGGGGGTTGTTGATGGCCGCGGTATTGACGCCCACCTTGTCCGCGCCGCAGCGCAGCAGCATATCGACGTCGTCGACGGTACGGACGCCGCCTCCCACCGTCAGCGGGATGAAAAGCTCCTCGGCGGTGCGGCGCACCACGTCGTACATGGTCTGGCGATGGGAGCTCGAGGCCGTCACATCGAGGAAGGTCAGTTCGTCGGCTCCCTGCCGATAGTATTCGGCGGCCAGTTCCACGGGGTCGCCGGCATCCCTGAGATTCTCGAAATGGACGCCCTTCACCACACGTCCCGCATCAACATCCAAACACGGTATCACCCTTACCGCCAGCGACATGTTCACCCCTTTTGCATGAGTCATGTATAGTGCAGCGTCTGCGCACTAGCAACAGGGTAACGTCACTTGACGACGCTTTGATTACGACGCGCTGGAGAGCTGTTCTTTCGCCGCGAGCTGCCCGCAGGCGCCGTCGATGTCCGAGCCGCGCGTATCACGCAGAGTGGCGGTGATGCCGGCCTTGTGCAGGATGTCCAGGAATATGCGTTCATCCTCCGGATCGGAGGCCGTCCAGCGCGACCCCTCGATGGGGTTGAGCGGAATGGGGTTGACATGCGCCCAGTTGTCGCCGTAATGGTTCAGCCGGTTCGCCAGCTGCCGGGCGTGCACCGCCTGGTCGTTGATGCCTCTCATCAGGGCGTATTCGATGCTGACGCGGCGCTTGGATGCAAGATAGTAGTCGTGGGCGGCGTCAAGGACCTGTGTGGTGTCGAAACGGCGGTTCATCGGCACGAGTTCGTCACGGAGCTTGTCGTTGGGGGCGTGGAGCGACACCGCCAGACGAACGGGGATGCCCTCTGCGGCGAGCTTCCTGATGCCGGGGACCACACCGACCGTGGAGACCGTGATGTTCCTCGCCGAGATGCCGAACCCCTCCGGCGGCTGGGAGCTGATCTGTCGTATGGCGGAGAGCACCGAACGGTAGTTGCCCATGGGCTCACCCATCCCCATGAACACAACGTTGCTCAGTCGTCCGGGGCCTCCGGCGACATCGCCGTCGCGCATCGCCTTGGCGGCGACCCGCACCTGCTCGAGGATCTCCCCCGTCGACATGTTGCGGGTGAGGCCGAGCTTGCCGGTGGCGCAGAACGGGCATCCCATGCCACAGCCGACCTGGCTGGAGATGCACAGCGTGGTACGGGTCGGATAGCGCATCAGAACGGACTCGATGCGCGAACCGTCGAACAGCTTCCACAGGGTCTTCACGGTCGTGCCCTGGTCGGCGACCTGCCTCAGAAGCGGTTCAATCAGCACGGGAAAGAACGCATCGACCGCATCCTGCCTTCGCGATGCCGGGAAATCCGTGAAATCGTCCGGGTTCACGCTCAGACGGGAGAAATAGTGGTTGGCAAGCTGCTTGGCACGGAACTTGGGAAGACCCAGAGCCTGCACTCGCTCTATGCGCTCTTCGGGAGACATATCCGCAAAGTGGACCGGCGGCTTGCCCCGTCGGGCGTGGTCCTTGGCCAGGATGTCGCGGAACGCACCTGAGCGCCCGCCTTCGGTGATGCCTGTTTCGATCTGTTCACTCATCGTTCGTCTCCCGCGTCGTTGTCATCGTCAAATACCCGTTGTCGCTATAAGCCGGCCATTGCCAGAACGGCGCAGATGAACGGCGCCGCCATAAGGATGGAGTCGACGCGGTCCAGTACGCCGCCATGGCCTTTGAGAAGATGCCCCATGTCCTTGATGCCGAGGTCGCGCTTGAGCATGGACGCGCATAGGTCGCCGAACGTACCCACGATGCCGATCATGATGCCGAACAGCACGGGAACCCACCAATGCGAAAGCCACATCGAATGGTCATAGGTGACCAGGAAGATCACCAACGCGCCTACGAAACAGAAGAGAATGGAACCCAGCAGTCCTTCCACGGACTTCTTCGGCGATATGCGCGGCGACAGCTTGTGCCTGCCCATCCACGCACCGAAGACGAGACCGCCGATATCGCCGAGAGCGGGAACGAACACCATGAGGAAGGCGTGTGCGACCGGATGCTCCCATGTGAGCGGAAGCACGATGAATCCCGCAAGGAACGGCACATACAGCACCACGAACAGGGAGACCGCCACATTGGTGAACCGAGGGACATGTCTGCCATCGTCCTGCATGTTGAAGGACGACTTCTCACGCATGTCCGCATCCGCGTGCGAAAGCTTGTTGGCGACCGCCATCGAAACGCGGCGTCCCACCATGCTCAGCCGGGTGGACGCAGCAAGCGCCACATATGGCAGCGCCAGCGCCGTGCCGATGCACATCGCCAGAACATGATCCTCGATGACATATGTGGCGATCAGAATGATGATCGATGACACCCACAACGCCAATACGGGGATTCGAATGCCCACCGTGGCGAAATCGACGCGCAGCTCCCATAGGGCCAGCACCATGAAGACAACGATGAGGCCGACGAACACATCGACGTTGATCATGAGCGCGGCCAGGATGATGGCCACCAGCACCACGCCGGTGCCGATGGCCTGGGGCATGTTTCGTCCCGTCCGCTTGTTGATCGAATCGATGGCCTCCTCGGCCTCTTCCTTGCGATTTGACCTACTCATTGCGTTTGTTCCGTCTGAACCGTCTCAGACCTCGAGGATTTCCTTTTCCTTACCGGCGAAGAGGGCATCGATCTCGTCGGAGATCTTCTTGGTCACCTTGTCGAGTTCCTTCTGCAGACGATTGCCCTCGTCCTCGCCCATGTCGCCGTCCTTGACGGACGCTTCGATGGATTCCTTGGTCTTGCGTCGGATGTTGCGGATGGCGACCTTGCCGTCCTCCGCCTTGCCCTTGGCAAGCTTGACGTACTCCTTGCGTCGGTCCTCGGTCAGCTCGGGCAGGGTGATGCGGATGACGTTGCCGTCACGGTTCGGATTGACGCCCAGATCGGAATCACGCAGCGCCTTCTCGACCGCCGAGGCCTGGGTGACGTCAAACGGGGTGATGGCAAGGGTGCGCGGCTCGGGGACGCCGATGGTGGCCATCTGCTTCAGCGGGGTCGGGGCGCCGTAGTAGTCGACGACGATGCCGTTCAGCAACGCGGGGTTCGCGCGACCGGTGCGGATTCCGGCGAAGTTCTCCTTCGTGGACTCGACGGTCTTGTTCATCTGGGCCGTGGCCTGATCAATGATTGCTGCCATAATTCTCCTTTTGACGGTGCCGCGCGGCGGACGCCGCACGACCGAACTTCCTTGTTCCGGGGAAGATGTCCTGCCTTATATTACTTCGTTACCGAATCGACCGCGCTCACCAGCGTGCCGATGGTCTCGCCTTCCAGCGCCTTGGTGACATTGCCGGGCTCCTCGAGGCCGAACACGCGAATCGGCAGCGTGTTGTCCCGGGCCATGGAAAGCGCCGAGGCGTCCATCACCGCAAGATTGTCGACGAGTGCGCGATTGTAGCTCAGACGGGTGAACATCTTGGCCTCGGCGTCCTTGCGGGGATCCGAGGTGTATACGCCATCCACGCCGTTCTTGCCCATCAGCACCTCGGAGCAGTGAATTTCCAGGGCACGCTGGATGGACACGGTATCGGTGGAGAAATACGGCATGCCCGCTCCCGCGCCGAACACCACGACACGTCCTTTCTCCAGGTGGCGAATCGCCTTGAGCGGGATGTAGGGTTCGGTGACCTGGGTCATCTGAATGGCCGACTGGACACGGGTCGCCTGTCCCTCCTGTTCCAGGAAGTCCTGCAGCGCGAGGCAGTTCATCACCGTGCCGAGCATGCCCATGTAGTCGCCGCGCGAGCGATCGATGCCCGCCTGCTGCAGTTCGGCGCCTCGGAAGAAATTGCCGCCTCCGACGACGATGGCGACCTGCACGCCGTGCTTCACGGCAACGGCGATCTCCCCGGCGATTCGACGCACCACGACGGGGTCGATGCCGACGTGGCCGCCGCCGAACGCCTCTCCGGAAAGTTTCAGCAATACCCTTCGCGAGCTGCGCTGCTGGTCGTTCAGGTCCTTGGAACAGTTGTCAGCCATGTGACACCTTTCGTCTCTTAAAAAAACCGTATCCATGGTAACGGCGATTACTGACAATACGAGGGTATGCGGCTACTGCCGCTCCCAATATAAGGAAAAGGCGAATCCGCCGGAGCGGATTCGCCTTACCGTTGTGTCAGCGGGTGGAAATCAGTCTTCCTCGCCCTTGCCGACCTCGATGCGGACGAAGCCGAGAGCCTTGCCGCCGGCCTGCTTGAACAGGTCGCCGACCGTCTTGGACGGATCCTTGACGAACTGCTGCTCGAGAAGGACGTTGTCCTTGAAGAAGGCGTTGAGACGGCCTTCGACGATCTTCGGAACGATCTTCTCGGGCTTGCCTTCGGCCAGGGACTTCTCGGTGGCAACGCGACGCTCGGATTCGACGATATCGGCGGGGACATCCTCGCGGGTCAGCCACTTCGGGTCCATGGCGGAGATCTGCAGGGCAGCCTCGTGGGCCACGGCGGCACCGGCTTCGTCGGTGGCGATCATGGCCACGATGCTCGGCGGCATCTCGGCGGACTTCTTGTGGGCGTAGACCTCGACGCGCGGGCCCTCGATCTTGGCGTACTGGCCAAGCTTGACGTGCTCGCCGAACAGGGCGGCGGCCTCTTCGATGGCCTCCTTGACGGTGCCGTCTTCGGCAGCGGCCGCAAGCACGGCGTCGGCGTCGTCGGCCTCGGCCTTGACGGCGTCGGCGAGGATGCCGTCGGCGAACTCCACGAACTTCGGGGTCTTGGCCACGAAGTCGGTCTCGGAGTTCAGCTCGGCTGCGTAGCCGACCTGCCCGTTGGCGGAGTCGACCACGGTGGAGGCGATGGTGCCTTCCTGGGCCTTGCGGCCTTCACGCTTGCCGGCGGCCTGGATGCCCTTGGCGCGGATGATTTCCTTGGCGCGGGCGACGTCACCTTCAGCCTCGGTAAGAGCCTTCTTGACGTCCATCATGCCGGCACCGGTGTCTTCACGAACCTGCTTGATGAGAGCGGCGGTGATCTTTGCCATAGCTAGTTGTCTCCTCAATACATGTGCGACCGTGTTGTCACGGCCGCTATCATCATAGACATCAGCCGTCCCCTTTTTGGCGGACGGCTGAACGTCGGGTCACTCGGCCTTGGGCTCTTCGGCCTTCGGCTCGGCGGTGGTCTCGGTGTCACCCTGCTTCAGCAGTTCGGTCTCCCACTCGGGCAGCGGCTGGGCCTCGCCCTTGTCGGCGGCCTTGTCGGCGGCCTTGCCGGAACGCTCCAGCAGACCATCGGCGACGGCGTCGGCCATCAGGGTGGTCAGCAGCTCGACGGCGCGGATGGCGTCATCGTTGGCCGGAATCGGGTAGTCGACGAGGTCGGGGTCGGTGTTGGTGTCGACGAGGGCCACGACCGGGATGTGAAGCTTGTGGGCTTCCTCGACGGCCAGGGATTCCTTGTTGATGTCGACGACGAACAGAGCGGAGGGGGTGCGGTTCATGTTGCGGATACCGCCAAGCTGCTTGACCAGCTTGTCCTTTTCACGCTCGAGCAGCAGCAGCTCCTTCTTCGTCAGACCGGAGGCGTGCACGTCGGAGAAGTCCATCTCCTCGAGCTCCTTCATGCGGGCGACGCGCTTGGAGACGGTCTGGAAGTTGGTGAGCATGCCGCCGAGCCAACGCTCGGAGACGTACGGCATGTTGACGCGGGTGGCCTGCTCGGCGATCGCTTCGGCGGCCTGCTTCTTGGTGCCGACGAACAGAACGGTGCCGTTGTGGGCGACGGTGGCCTTGATGAAGTCATAGGCCTTGTCGATCAGATCGAGGGACTTGAACAGGTTGATGATGTGGATGCCGTTGCGCTCCATCAAGATGTACTGCTTCATCTTGGGGTTCCAACGACGGGTCTGATGACCGAAATGAACGCCAGCCTTGAGCATCTGGCTCATGGTGATCTGTGCCATGCCATATACCTTTCTTGTCGGTTGTTGCCTGGTCATGCGCGTCTGCGTGCAACCTTCCCGGGGAAGGCCGACCGACACAGACCGTCGCCGACATGACGCGTTTTCCGCGTGCCGGGTTGGGAAATAATGATGATGGTGGCCCTGTTCACCTGCGACTGCGACCAAGGCCGATTGGCACGCGATTTTTCAGTCTACCACATTCCTTGGTCAGCGCGAGCGCATCATGCGAAGGGCCTCGCGGCGCTCTTCCTTTTCCAAACGGTCAAGATAAACGTGACCGTCCAGATGGTCGCACTCGTGCTGCAGCATGCGGCCCATGAGGCCGCTTCCCTCCAACGTCACCGGCTTGCCGTCGAGGTCGATGCCGGACACGCGTGCGTAGTCGGCTCGGCGCGTCTTGTACCACAGGCCGGGAACGGAGAGGCATCCCTCGTCGCCGTACTGCTCGCCTCTGGTCTCTTCGATCACCGGATTGAGAATGTATCCGATCCTGCCTTCGATGTTGTACGAGAACGCGCGCAGGCCCACACCGATCTGGTTGGCGGAAAGTCCCGCGCGGCCCGGATCGTCGACCGTATCCAGCAGATCCCGCACAAGGCGCTCGATGGAGGGGGTGATGGTGCGGATGGGATCGCATGGCGTACGGAGGATGGGATCGGGTACCACGCGGATTTCACGGATTGCCACTGGCTTCTACTCCTTATCGTCGTTGTCGTTGTTCGGGATGTCGTCCTCAAGCGTATCGGATTGTTCGGAGGCCTCGTCCTGTTCCTCACGGCCGTCCGACTGATGCAGCTTCTTCGACACGTTGGCCAGGGAACCGCTGACATTGCTCTTGGCCTGGTCGAGCATCTCCCTCGCCTCCTTGGTGCTCGGCAGGGACGCAATGGTCTCGGAGGCCCGCTCGAAGATCTGCTTCGATGAAAGCGCAGGCGCGGGACGGGGGGCACCGGCCTTGGGGGCATAAAGCACCTTGTCGATCATATCGGCGTAGATCTTGAGCACCTTCGGACGGACCACCTTCATGCTCGGTGTCAGTGTACCGTCCTCCTGGTTGAAATCGTGGTCGAGGATGACGAACTTGCGGATGGATTCGGCACGGGACACCGTGGCGTTAGCACGGTCGACATACTGCTGGACCAGTGCTCGGACGGCATCGTTGTCGGCGACCTGGGATGCGTCCATGGACGCATCCAACCCCTGGGATTCAAGCCACGACGACAGCATGTCGGGGTCCAGCGCGATCAGTGCGGAGATGAACGGACGCCCGTCACCGATGACCACGGCATGGGAGACTATCGGACAGGTGCCGACGGTGTCCTCGAGAGGGGCCGGCGATACGTTCTTGCCGCCGGCGGTGATGATGATGTCCTTCTTGCGGCCGGTGATGAAGGTGAATCCGTTGTCGTCGATACGGGCGAGATCGCCGGTGTGCAGCCATCCGTCGGGCTCCAGAACCTCCCTGGTCAGTTCGGGCTGCTTGTAGTATCCGAGGAACACGCTGGCACCGCGAATCATCAGCTCGTCATCGTCGGCCAGCTTCACCTCCATGCAGCCGGGAAGCCCGACGGACCCGATCTCGTTGCGATCCTGGAAGTTCACCATGCAGGGTGCCGCCGTCTCGGTCATGCCATAACCCTGGATGAAGGTGATGCCGTCGAATCCGTTGAAGAAATGGGCGAGATCGGTGTTCAGCGGGGCCCCGCCGCAGGCCAGATACTTCAGGTTCGGGCCAAGGGCGGAACGAATGGACGCACCGACGGTCTTCATGTAGAAGGCATGGCGAATACGGTCGGCGAATCCGTGCGTTCCCTTGTCCTGCTCGTCCTTCGACCATTGCACGAAATGATGGAACGCGTTGGCGAAGACGCGGCCGCGCATGCCGGCGCCGGCCTTCTGGGAGGCAGCATTGTACACTTTTTCGAATACACGGGGGACACCCAGCAGATACGTGGGTTTGAAGCCTCGCAGGTCGGCGAGCAGATGACGGGCCCCGGGAATATATCCGACCACGCCATGCGATCCGATGGCGACGTACTGGATGTATCGGGCGAAGCAGTGGGCCAGCGGAAGGAACAGCAGAAGTCGGCTGGGCTGGAAGAGCATGTCATTGAGCACCTCATAGCCATTGAGCACGGTATGGGTGAAGTTGCGATGCGACAGCACGGCGCCCTTCGGCTTCCCCGTCGATCCGGATGTGTATACGATGGTCGCCGGATCGTCGGCCTTCACCGCTTCGATTGCCGCATCCAGATCGGCGTCCGATACGGACTCTCCGAAATCCGATACCGCATCAAGGCCATCGGCCTTGAAGTTGAACACATACCTCAGGGAATCGCGGTGCTTGCGAATCAGCTCCAGGGTCTGCGCATGCTCATAGTCCCCCGCAAATGCAATAACCGGTTCGACGTCCGTGACGATGTTGGCGGTCTGCTCCGAGGAATCGGTTTCGTATATCGGCACGCTTACGGCACCGATGGCGGCGCATGCGAAGTCCACCACACCCCACGGGTAGCAGGTCGCCGAATAGATGACGACGTTGTCTCCGGCCTTGACGCCAAGCCCCATAAGGCCTTTGGCCACCTGCCGCACCCTGTGGTACATCTCGGCCGCCGTGACGTCATGCCACTGACGGGTGTCGTCATCCTGCCATTGCGCGATGAGGTCATCGCCGTCCCTGGAGAATCGGCGCGCGAGCAACGAGTATATGGTGTCTTTTTCCGTAGTAGGGCGAATAACATCGACCGAGTATTCACGAAGCATAAGCACTACTATAGGACGACGCGCCCCACAGGCACGCCACTCGTCGCCGATCGTCCGTCAGGGGCAATCCGTCACCCGAAGTCGAGCGCGGTGCACACCCAGCGGCTTCCCCGTCGCTCGAGGACCACCGTGGCGCTGTAGTCGTCATAGCCGATCGTCATGCCGACGCAGGCGTCGAATCGATTATGGCTGAGCACGGTTCCATACAGGTACATCGGGATGGGCGGCAGATGCTTGTTGCGCAGGGATCCCCTCTTCCCCTGTTCGCGGCTCTCCCTGACCAGCCCCGCCATGAACATCAGCCTGCCGATGGTCCTGTCGTCCACCGACGATACCAGTACCTTGCTGGAGACGCGTCCTCGGACGACGTCGGAACCAAGGCACGCGAGCTGGCATGCCTTCGATGCCAGATCGGCACCCTCTCTGATGGTCAGGTCCTTTTTCGAAATACGGCTGATCCGCATGCGTACGCCGCCCTCGGCCCCATATGCGCTGGGCAGGCGGAACGAAAAGCAGCGGTCCTCATCGGAATCGTCATTGTCGTCGTGCTTCTTTGCCATATCTTCTTCTTCCTATCCGCAGGACGTTCATCGCCCTGAATGCTTCCCCCGACCATCCTTGGAAAAGGGGGCCATTCACAAGCATGGTACGAATGCCCCCATAGGTCAACTCGGGTATCGAAATTGTGGATAACTCGAACAACTCGTCTTCACGACGACGATTCGAGACCATGGGAGGATGTTCACGCATGGATACGAGATGCGATGGCCCCACCGACGAAACGGGGCCCTGCGAACATTGTTCGCAGGGCCCCGCAATCCGCCGCGCGTCGCGCAAGACCGGCACGTACGGCGGCGACATCCTACAAGCGCTCGTAGGGCGTCACCACGACGCCGCAGCGCTGGAATTCCTTGACGTCGAGGTAGCCCGTCGATGCCATGGCACGACGCAGCGCCCCCACGAAGTTCACCGTGCCATCGGCCTGATGACTCGGCCCGAACAGAATCTCGCGCATGTCGCCCACCGTTCCGACGTGGAAGCGACGACCGCGCGGCAGCTCGGCATGATGGGCCTCGGAGCCCCACAGCTCGCCATGGCCGGGGGCCTCGGAGGCCCTTGCCAGCGGAGCGCTGAGCATCACGGCGTCGGCGCCCAGAGCGAACGCCTTGACGAAATTGCCCGAAACACCGGTGCCGCCGTCGGCAATCACATGCACGTAACGGCCGCCGGACTCGTCCATGTAGTCGCGACGCGCGGCGGCGACATCGGCGATCGCCGTGGCCATGGGGGCATGCATGCCGATGGTGGTGCGCATGGTGGAGACGGCGCCGCCGCCGATTCCCACCAGTACGCCGGCGGCACCCGTGCGCATCAGATGAAGCGCGGCCTGATAGGTCGCGGCACCGCCGACGATGACCGGCACATCAAGCTCGTAGATGAACTTCTTCAGGTTCAACGGCTCGTGCGACCTTGAGACATGCTCCGCGGAGACCGCGGTCCCGCGGATTACGAACAGGTCGACCCCGGCCTCCAGCACCGTGGAATAGAATTCCTGCGTACGCTGCGGGGTCAACGATCCGGCGACCGTCACGCCGGCGTCACGGATCTCATGCAGGCGGCGGGTGATCAGGTCGGAACGAATCGGGGCCTTGTACAATTCCTGCATGCGCGTGGTGGCCTCTGCCTGCGGGGCCTGCGCAATCTCCTCCAGCAACGGTTCCGGATCCTCGTAACGAGTCCACAGGCCTTCGAGGTCGAGCACACCGAGACCACCGAGACGTCCCAGCTCGATCACGGTCGCCGGGCTCATCACCGAATCCATCGGCGCGCCGATGACCGGAATGTCGAACTCATAGGCATCGACCTGCCACGAGGTGGACACATCGCCGGGGTCGCGCGTACGGCGGGAGGGAACGATGGCCACATCGTCCAACGAATAGCTCAGACGGCCGGACTTGCCCAGGCCGATTTCAGTCTCTTGAGTCATGACTCCTAGGCTAATGCGGCGTGAAGACGACATGTCGCCGCAGAAAAACTGGACATTCCCCGCACGACGAAACATGAATCGTGTATGTAAATGATGTTGTATCGACAACGCATACGTTTATGCCGTTAGAAGGAGCGCAATCCCATGGCGAAAATCAAAGTCGAAGGCAAAGTCGTCGAACTCGACGGCGACGAGATGACCCGCGTCATCTGGAAGGACATCAAGGATCGCCTCATCCTGCCGTACCTCGACATCGACCTCGACTACTACGATCTCGGCATCGAGAACCGCGACGCGACCGACGACCAGGTGACGGTCGACGCCGCCGAAGCCATCAAGCGCGAACACGTGGGCGTCAAATGCGCCACCATCACCCCGGACGAGGCCCGTGTCAAGGAATTCGGTCTGAAGAAGATGTGGAAGTCCCCCAACGGAACCATCCGCAACATCCTCGGCGGCACCATCTTCCGCGAGCCCATCGTGATGAGCAACGTCCCCCGTCTGGTCCCCGGCTGGACCAAGCCGATCGTCGTGGCGCGTCATGCCTTCGGCGACCAGTACAAGGCCACGGACTTCAAGGTTCCGGGAGCCGGACGGCTCACCGTCACCTTCACTCCCGAGGACGGTTCCGAACCCATCGAGCACGTGGTCTACGACTACGGCGACGACGGCGGCGTGGCCCAGGTGCAGTACAACGTCAACGACTCCATCCGTGGATTCGCCCGCGCCTGCTTCAACTACGGCCTCATGCGCCACTACCCCGTATACCTTTCCACCAAGAACACCATCCTCAAAGCCTACGACGGCCAGTTCAAGGACACCTTCGCCGAAGTGTTCGAGACCGAGTACAAGGACCGTTTCGAGGCCGAGGGACTGACCTACGAGCACCGTCTCATCGACGACATGGTGGCCAGCTCGCTCAAATGGCACGGCGGCTACATCTGGGCGTGCAAGAACTACGACGGAGACGTGCAGTCCGATTCCGTGGCTCAGGGCTTCGGCTCGCTGGGCCTTATGACCTCGGTACTGATGACCCCGGACGGACAGACCGTGGAGGCCGAGGCCGCGCACGGCACCGTGACCCGCCACTACCGCCGTTGGCAGAAGGGCGAGAAGACGTCCACCAACCCGATCGCATCGATCTTCGCCTGGACCGGCGGACTCAAGCACCGCGCGGACCTTGACGGCACGCCCGAGGTCCGCCACTTCGCCGAGACCCTGGAGAAGGTCATCGTCGACACCGTCGAAGGCGGCCAGATGACCAAGGACCTTGCCATGCTCATCGGCCCCGATCAGGCATGGCTCGATACAGAGGGCTTCATGAACGCCCTCGACGAGAACCTCGCCAAGGCGCTCGCCGCCTGACGTTCCTCTCGCATGCAGCGGGTGCCGGGACCATTACAGAGGCATTGCTCCCCTCAAAACGTCCTGACACCCGCTTCGTCATGCGTCGGCGAAATGCCCTACAATCCCCATAGTCGGTTAACATAATCGTCTAAGAAGTTCGAGATGCCGGCGACTACGAAGGATGTGTGATGCCAGTGCGTGGATTGAGCAGGTGGGGGCGGAAGGCCACCGGTGCGGTGATGGGAATGGCGTTGCTGCTCGCCGCCGCATCCTGCGGCGGGCCGGCACAGGACACTCCATCAAGCAGCCCCTCCGCCACAACATCATCATTGGGGCCAGTGGCGCTGATGCTCCCCGACGACGGCATCACCCTTTCGCAGAGCACTCCTCTGAACAAATGGACATCCTTCGGTTCCAGCCTGAAAAAGGCCCTTACGGATCAGGGCTTCGACGATGATGACATCACTTCCGTCAAATCGAAGACCCTTGAGGACCAGACCCGTGCCGTAGAGGATTTCACCAAGGAGAACGAAGCATCGAAGGATGCCAAGGCCACGTTGGTCCTGGCTCCGGTCGCACAGCCCGATGATGCGACGCGTCAATATGGGGACTATATCAACCAGAGTCTTTCCGTCGACAAGAGCACCGAAAACACGGAGAATTCCCCGACTGATGCGAAAGTCTCCTCTTCCGCATCAGCATCGGCGAGTGATGCCCTCGAGCTCCGCTCATCGCTGGTCAAGGCCCAGAAAGCCGGAATCTCCGTTGTGCTCGTCGCCAACACCATCGAGGGCTACGCTCCCGATGCGTATGTGCAGATGTCGTCCCTACGTGAAATCGCCCATACGCAGGCCACATTGCTGGCCAACAAACTCGATCTCTCCCATGCCACCAAGGCCAATCCGAAGCATGTAGAGATTCTTATCCCCTCCAGCGGCGACGCCACCGACAAGGAGATCTTTGCCGGCATCTGGCAGGTTCTCGGCCCCTACTTCAAATCGGGAGCGGCGGTAAGCCCCTCGGGCGCACTTGATTCGACGAGTACCGAAGACAGCTGGAAGAGTCTGGTCGTCAAGAATACCGACCGTTCTGCGATCTCCGCCGAGTTCACCAAACGAATCGGTTTCGACGACGACAACGACCTGCACCCCCCGCTGGATGGTGTACTGGCCATGAACGACATGGTTGCGGCGGCGGTCACGGATGCGCTGTCGGACATGAAATACGAGGGATCGGCCGCGGATATCAATCCACAAATCACCATCGGCGGCATAGTCGATAATCTCGCCGGCAACAAGGACCTGAAAAAGGGCAAGGTCCCCGATCCAGGCAAGACGGATTCCGCTGACGGCGACGAATCCGAGACCGACGCAGAAGTCCAGAATGGCAAGGACGATCCAGCCTGGCCCATTGTCACTGGCTATGGCGCGTATCTTTCCAATATCACGAACGTCGTCAACGGACGACAGTGGAGCACCGGTCTGGAGGACCGCAACCAGTACGCGGCAGATGCCGCCACGATATGCAGGATGCTGGCGAATGGAGACAAGCTCGCCTCGACGTCGTCCCTGAAACTGTCCACAACGCTGATGGATGATGTCAAGGTGCCGACCGTGCATGAATCGATTCGCAGCGTCTCCGCAAGCAACCTGAAGAAAATGCTGATCGATCCGGGGTACATCAGGCCCGCGGACGCGGGATTGTAAGAGACGTTCCCTGATGACAAATATGGGGAGTGACCGAACGCTTGCTCAGTCACTCCCCATATTTATTCCGATGTCGGATCAACGGTTCTTACGCGGCACATAGATGACGGCGTTGATGAGACCGGCGTACCGTTCCTCGATGGCGGCGCGGCGGGTCTTCAGACTCGGTGTCAGCAATCCGTTCTCCTGAGTGAAGCTTTCGTCGAGAATCTCGAACTTGCGGATCGACTCGGCACGCGAGACCAAGGCGTTGGCCGCATCCACCGCCCGTTCCACCTCGGTCGCGATAATCGGGTTCGTCTTGGCCTCCATCAGCGATCCCACCGGCTCGGCACCTTGCGCCTTGAGCCATGCATTGGCATCATCCAAATCGATGGTGATCAGTGCCGCGATGAATGGACGTCTGTCTCCTATCACCAGGCACTGGTCGATGACCGGAGAAGTCATGACCGAGGTCTCCAATACGCTGGGCGATACGTTCTTGCCGCCGGCGGTGATGATGAGATCCTTCTTACGACCGGTGATGGTGATGAATCCATCGTCATCAATGTCGCCGAGATCGCCGGTATGAAGCCATCCGTCAACGATCTGCTGTGTGGTGATTTCAGGATGATTATGGTATCCCTTGCACACTGCACGGCTCTTGATGCACAACTCGCCGTCATCGGCCACGCCGAACGTCACTCCCTGCATGGGCAGGCCGATGGTGCCGATGCGGTATCCACTTGTCGGATTCACGCAGGCCGGCGCACAGGTCTCCGTCATGCCGTATCCCTCCAGCAGCGGCAGACCGATGCCGTTGAAGAAATGCGCGATGGAACTGTCCAACGGCGCTCCACCGGAGACCGCATATTCGACATGGCCGCCGAAGACGTCCATGATGGACGAATATACAAGTTTGGAATACAGCGCATGCTTCATCTTCAAAGGCAGAGGCATCTTCTGCGCCGATTGCTGGTATCGGGACCATTCCCTTGCGGTATCCGCCGCGTCGAAGAACAGATGTCCCTTTATGCCGGCACCGGCCTTCTGCGACGCGGCATTGTAGATCTTCTCGAAGATTCGCGGAACGGCCAATACAAATGTCGGTTTGAACGACTGGAAATCCTGGATGATGGTCTTGAGATTGCTGGACAAGCCAAGAGTGACGTTGCCTGCGAAGCAGAAGAACTGCATGTATCGTGCAAAGACATGTGCCAACGGCAGGAACAGCAGCAGTCGACGGTCGGGCTTCATGGCGATGTCCGGCATGGTGTTGCATCCGGAATACGCGATGAACACGAAGCTGCCGTGGGTCAGTTCAATGCCCTTGGGCGTGCCGGTGGAACCGGATGTATACACGATGGTCGCCAGGTCCTCTCCCCCGACCATGTTCTCCCTGTTCCAGAACTCGTCGTCGGCGATGGTTCGGCCGAACTCGGCGAGCATGTCCAATGCGCCGAGTTCGATGACATACACCTCTTCGAGGTAGGCGGCCTGATCGCGAATGGAGTCGATCTTGTCGCGTTGGCCGTCGTCCTCCACAAAGGCCATACGCACCTTGGAATCGTTGAAGATGGTCTTGACCTGCAAGGCGGAATTGGTCTCATAGACCGGAACGGTGAGTGCACCTATGGACATGATCGCCAGATCCAAGGCCGTCCACTCCCAACGGGTATGTGAGATGACGGCGATGGCATCACCCTTGGTCACACCTTTGGCTATCAATCCCTTGGCCAGGGCGATGACCAGATTCTGGAATTCCTCGGCTGTGAAGGATTGCCAGACGCCGTTCTCGTCCTTGTACTCCACCAGCGAGTCCGCAGGCGTGCGATTGGCGCGCTCCTCAAGGATGGAGAAGATGTTCTTGTTGGAATCGATGCTGTTTGCCTCGGGACGAGTGTATTCCTTAAGCATGATGCTCCCATCGTTGAAACTTCTACTTTGGATTCTACACAAGAACACGGTTCCCGCCGGTATAGACCGGCTCTCCATCACAGTGGTTTCAGCGCGATTCGTCGTTTATGCACCTCGTGCACCGGATCACGGTATGACCGGTCTCCGGTCTTCATCCCCCAATGCAGGCATGTCGTATCGCAATGGTCGGAGTTCCCCCTGACGATTCCGAATTCCTGTCCCTGCCGCAATGCTGCACCCTTTGGCAGTGTGGATACGGACGGCTCGTATGTGGTTGTGTATCCGTTGGCATGTCTTATGCTGATGACGTCCTTCGTGGCGACTTTGCCGGAGAAGACAATATGGCCGTCCGCAGGTGAGACAAGCTGGGTACCTGTACCGGTCGCGATGTCCACTCCCCTATGGCCGGGAAGCCACGGCTGCGCGGGGTTGTCGAAGACACGTGCCAAGGGAGGATCCACCGAACCTGAGGTCCGTACCGGCCAGATGAATGCGGCGGCGCATCCCACATCGGCAGAGCCGCTTGCCGAGGGCACGGATCTCGGTGAGACAACCACGACGAGTGACAACGCCAATACGATGACGACGGCAACGGCGTTGTTTTGCCGCATACGCCGCCGTTCTTCCTGACAGCGTCGAAAAACGAAACGGCGCTTCCTGCGATCCTTATGATTCATGGCTCCCCCATCGAATGGACTGTGTTATATCCATCCAAATGGAGGTGTCGTCGTTTCGTCCAACTGAAAGAAGAATGTTGACGAACGTGACTTTTTCTTGAATATGTGGTTAGGCCCATCCCAATCACATAGTCATGTGATTGGGATGGGGTCTGGATATGGGAAAAGGCCTCGGACCGTGTGGGTCCGGGGCCTTTCCTACGTTTGGTTGCGGCGGCGTGCTACTCTCCCACACCCTGTCGGGTGCAGTACCATCGCCGTGCCGGGCCTTAGCTTCCAGGTTCG
>NZ_PEBI01000002.1:460973-553172 GCF_002802875.1 Bifidobacterium primatium | reverse complement strand
TCAACTGGCAATCAAAAACAAAAATTCAGTAGTACAAAACACGCTCTTGAGTTCTCAAACCACCACCACACACGACCGACGATCCGGAACCAAGCCGAACCATCCGTGCCGGGCAGCAAGAGATAAACATACACGACCCCCGGAAGGAACGCAAGCCGAAAGACAAAACAACCCCAAGGAACGTTGAAAACACAACGCTCCCCCGGCGTGTCGCCACCGCCTCGCCGCAACCCCGCAGCACAGCACGACACCACCGCCACCACCAACAATAGCCATTGCCACCATTACGACATGGTGAACACGCGAAAGTTCACGACGATGGCGATCACGGTTCATCATCAAGCAGACGCCGTTGCCAGGCAATCATGGTTTGTGATTCCGATAAGTTTGTGATTCCGATAAATGTGAATAAACGACGACGCATCCATGGAACATCTTCGAGGACGAATAATCATCGTCACGCAGCCCTCATGCGTACATGCACGGCCCGGATATGAAAAAGCCCGGAAATATCCGGGCTTGGCGATGTTCTCGAGCAATGCTCTCGAAAACGCCGTTGAAGACTCATCGGGCAGGACTCCCCTGCTCGACGGTTCCTTATTCGACGTCGTATTCCTTGGCGATGACGTTCCACAGGTCGGCGGCGGCCTGATCGACGGTCTCGTTCACGATGGTGACATCGAATTCGTCCTCGGCGGCCAGCTCGACCTTCGCGGTCTCGAGACGCTTGCGGCGCTGTTCCTCGTCCTCCGTTCCGCGTCCGACCAGACGCCTGACGAGTTCGTCGAAGCTCGGCGGGGCGAGGAAGACATACAGCACCTCGAGGCCGAGTTCGGCGGCGCGCTGGCGTACGCGGCGCGCACCCTGCAAGTCGATCTCAAGAATGGTGGGGACGCCTGCCTCGAGATGCTCCATCACCGGTTCGACGGGGGTGCCGTAATGCGCGGAATTGTGGACCACCGCGGTTTCAAGGAACATGCCTTCACGTTCCTTGGCGGCGAATTCGTCCTCGGTCATGAACCAGTAGTTGACCCCGTTGACCTCGCCGGGACGAGGAGCACGCGTGGTGGCGGAGACGGACACCCAGACCTGGGGGTGGTCGGCACGCAGCTTGGCCTCGACCGTACCCTTGCCTACGGCGGTCGGGCCGGAGAGCACGATAAGACGCCGCTTGCTTGTCTGCTGTTCGTTCGTGGTCACCATTGCCGGTTCCATGTTCCTTTCCATGCTGTTCTTACATATGCGGAACGCCATGGCCGTTCTCGACCGTGGCGTTCCTCGTGATTGCGGATGATGCGATGATCTCAGATGATGCGGGAGCGCCGATTCGGATCCGAAATCAGAAAGCGATTGTATGACTGATGCTGCGTGACCTGCTGGGGATGCAGCTGATGGGGGGTGCTCGGCGTGGAGACCGGAGGATGGCCGTCGGCGAGATTCGCGGCGCTCAACGCCGGATCGTGGCCGTCGTTGTCCGTATGGGTCGGCGGTTCGGGAACGCCTTCCTTGTCGTTCTCCTCCATGGCCTCGTACAGGGCCTGACGCACATCAAGCGCAATGGATTCCGTGGCCATGGCGAGATCGGAGATCTCGGGACCCTTCGAGGAGATGGATCGCGAGACGGTGACCAGCACATTGCCCTTGGTGCCCTTGAACACCGTCTTCAGGTCCTTGGCCTCGGCACCCTGCCAGCCGTAGCCGGGGGAAAGGATGGGGCCGGTGAAGACGGACGGATCGACGCCGCTGGTCTTCATCCACTGGCCGATGGTCGCGCCGATGATCAGACCGACCGAGCCCATGCCCTCGACGCCGTCATTGAAGTTCTGCGCCGCGTGGGCGACGCCGTAGGCCACGGTCTGGCCGGGGAAATCGCCACGCTGGCGGATGGCCGACTGCAGTGAGATTCCCTCCGTGTTGGACGTGACGGAAGCGATGAACACGCCACGGCCGTTTTCCAGGGCATCGCCGACAAGGTTCGTCAGCGAACGAAAGCCATAATACGGCAGCAACGTGATGGCGTCGGCAAGCATCGGGGCATCGGGCTTGAGGTAGGCGTCGGCCAATGCCGACACCGTGGTGGGCAGACCGCCGCGAAGACAGTCGACGATGGTGATGACGCCCATCTGACGTGCGGCGAAAAGCGCCCTTTCGAGCGCCGCGAATCCCTTGGACCCGTAGCGCTCGAACATGGGCATCTGGAACTTCACCGCGGCGGCACGGCCCTGCGCCGCCTGCAGCATGCGCATGGCGAACAGTTCCGCACCCTGGGCATCGACGTTGTACCCCCACTTGGCAAGCAGCTTGCGATGGGGATCGATGCCCACGCACAGAGGCCCATACAGGTCCATGGACGCCTTGAGCCTTTTTCCGAATTCAGAACGCTGGACGATGCTGGTCTGGGCCTCTGTGTTGTTCATGTTAGTTCACACCCTCTAATGCAAACAGCTGCTGAGCATGCTCCTGGATGCTCAGAATCTGATAATCCTGCTTCTTCACGGCCTCGATCGCCAGCAGCACCGCCGAGAACTCGGTGATGGTGGTGAACTGCGGGAGGTCGGCCGCGATGGCGGCCGCACGGATGGAGTAACCGTCCGAACGGGAGCCACGGGAGTTCGGCGTGTTGAGCACCATGTCGATCTTGCCCTCTTCGATGAGCTCGACGACGTTCTTGCCGGTGCTGCCGGGAGCATGGCTGATCTTCGTCTCGTCGGAATCGAGTCGACCGGTGATCTTGTCGACGATGTTCGACTCGATGCCGTAGCGGCGAAGCACCGACGCGGTGCCCTCGGTGGCCCAGATCTTGAATCCGAGCTCGACCAGACGCACGGCCATCAGCGGCAGCTGACGCTTGTCGGTGTCGTTGACCGAGATGAACACGTTGCCGCTCGTCGGCAGACCGCCTTCGTAGGCGGCAAGCTGGCTCTTGGCGAACGCATGCGGGAAGTCACGGTCGAAGCCCATGACCTCGCCGGTGGAGCGCATCTCGGGTCCGAGCAGGATGTCGACGGTCTTGCCGACGGGCGTGCGGAAGCGCTTGAACGGCAGCACGGACTCCTTGACGGCGACCGGCTGGCCGGGGCGCACATCGCCGCCGTCGCCGTGAGGCAGCAGCAGGCCGTTGGCGCGCTGGTCGGCGATGGTCTCCCCCGCCATGATGCGGGCCGCGGCCTTGGCCAGCGGCGTACCCGTGGCCTTGGAAGCGAACGGCACCGTGCGGGATGCACGCGGGTTGGCCTCGATGACATACAGGGTGTTGGACATGAACGCATACTGCACGTTGACCAGGCCGCGCACGTTGCAGCCACGGGCGATGGCCAGAGTGGCCTCGCGCAGACGGCGAATCTGATCGTCGGACAGGGTGCTGGGCGGAAGGGTGCACGCGGCGTCGCCGGAATGCACGCCGGCCTCCTCCACATGTTCCATGATGCCGCCGATATACAGCTCCTCGCCGTCGAACAGGGCATCGACGTCGATCTCGATGGCGTCGGACAGGAACTTGTCGATGAGCAGCGGGGAGGGCAGACGGCCGGAGACGACCATGTCGGCCTTGGCCTCGTCGAGGGCGCGGCCCACGTACTTCTCGAGCTGGGCGTTGTCGTAGACGATCTCCATGCCACGGCCGCCGAGCACGTAGCTCGGACGCACGAGCACCGGGTAGCCGATGCTGTTGGCGGCCTCGCGGGCCTCCTCCAGGCTCAGCGCGGTGCCGTAGCGCGGGGCGTTGAGGCCTTCCTTGCGCAGCACCTCGCCGAAGAGCTCACGGTTCTCGGCGAGATCGATGGATTCGGGCGTGGTACCGAGGATCGGCACGCCGGCGGCCTTGAGTCGGGCGGCGAGCGACAGCGGGGTCTGTCCGCCGAGCTGCACGATGACGCCCTTGACCGGGCCCATCTCCTTCTCGGCCTCGTAGATCTCGAGCACGTCCTCGAAGGTCAGCGGCTCGAAGTACAGACGGTCGGACATGTCGTAGTCGGTGGAGACGGTCTCGGGATTGCAGTTCACCATGATGGTGTCGTAATCCTTGCCGAGCTCCTGGACGGCATGCACGCAGGTGTAGTCGAACTCGATGCCCTGGCCGATGCGGTTCGGGCCGGAGCCGAGGATGATGACGGCCTCGCGCTCACGCGGGCGCAGTTCGGACTCGTCGGCGTAGCAGCTGTAGTAGTACGGCGTGACGGCGTCGAACTCGGCGGCGCAGGTGTCGACGGTCTTGTAGACCGGGCGCAGGCCGTAGGTCCAGCGAAGCTCGCGGATGGTGTTCTCGCCCTCGTCGCCCAGGCCGCGCAGGTGTGCGATCTGCACGTCGGACAGACCGGCCTTCTTGCCCTTCTTCAACAGGGCGGGGGTCAGGGTCTTGGCGGCCTTGATCTCCAGGGCGGTCTGGTCGATGAGAATGAACTGGGCGATGAACCACGGGTCGATCTTCGTGGCATCGAAGATCTGCTCGGCGGTGGCGCCGCCCCAGATGGCACGCTGAATCTGCTGGTAGCGGTGCTCGGTCGGCACCTTGATCTTCTCCAGCAGCTCGGCGACCTCGTCGGCGTCCGGCTTCTCCCCATCCCAGCTGAAGCCCATGTGGCGCTTGTCGATGGAGCGCATGGCCTTGCCGAGGGACTCCTGGAAGTTGCCGCCGAGGGCCATGGCCTCGCCGACGGACTTCATGGAGGTGGTCAGACGCTGTTCGGCGCCCGGGAACTTCTCGAAGGCGAAGCGCGGGACCTTGGTGACCACGTAGTCGATGGTCGGCTCGAAGCTGGCCGGCGTGGACTGCGTGATGTCGTTCTGAATCTCATCGAGCGTGTAGCCGAGGGCGAGCTTCGTGGCGATCTTGGCGATCGGGAAGCCGGTGGCCTTGGACGCCAGGGCGGAGGAACGGGAGACACGCGGGTTCATCTCGATGACGATGATGCGGCCGGTCTCGGGGTGCACGGCGAACTGGATGTTGCAGCCGCCGGTGTCGACTCCCACGCCGCGGATGATGGCGATGCCGATGTCACGCAGCTTCTGGTACTCACGGTCGGTGAGCGTGAAGCACGGGGCGACGGTGATGGAGTCGCCGGTGTGCACGCCGACGGGGTCGACGTTCTCGATCGGGCAGACGACGACCACGTTGTCCTTACGGTCGCGCATGAGCTCGAGCTCGAATTCCTTCCAGCCCTCGATGCCCTCCTCGAGCAGCACCTCGTCGGTCGGCGAGTAGTGCAGGCCGGCACCGGCGATGCGGTGCAGCTCCTCCTCGTTGTGCGCGATGCCGGAGCCGAGACCACCCATGGTGAAGCTCGGACGGACCACCAGCGGGTATCCGATCTCCTCGACGATCTTGTCGACTTCCTCCATGGAGTGGGCGATGAACGAACGGGCGGATTCGGCGCCGGCCTCGTCCACGACCTTCTTGAACAGCTCGCGGTCCTCGCCACGGTCGATGGCATCGAGCGAGGCGCCGATGAGCTCGACATTGTACTTCTTGAGCACACCGGCCTCGCCGAGGGCCATGGCCGCGTTCAGGGCCGTCTGGCCGCCGAGCGTGGGCAGCAGGGCGTCGGGACGTTCCTTGGCGATGATCTTCTCGAGAATCGGCACGGAGATCGGCTCGATGTACGTGGCGTCGGCCATCTCCGGATCGGTCATGATCGTCGCCGGGTTGGAGTTCACGAGAATGACGCGGATGCCTTCCTCACGAAGCACGCGGCAGGCCTGCGTTCCGGAATAATCGAACTCCGCGGCCTGGCCGATGACGATCGGACCGGAACCGATGACCATTACGGAGTGAATATCGGTGCGCTTAGGCATTGACACTACCTTCCTTGGAATCCTTGGTGCTGAGCATGAGGTTCACAAAACGATCGAACAGATATGAGGCGTCGTGCGGACCGGCGGCCGCCTCGGGGTGGTACTGCACGGAGAATGCCGGGATATCAAGGCATTCAAGGCCTTCGACCACGTTGTCGTTGAGGTCGATGTGGCTGACGCGGGCCTTGCCGTAGTGACCCTGCTCGTACGGGGTCTCGATGGTCTGGCCGATGGGCGCATCCACGGCGAAGCCGTGGTTGTGCGCGGTGACCTCCACCTTGCCGGTGGTCAGGTCCTTCACCGGCTGGTTGATGCCACGGTGTCCGAACTTGAGCTTGTAGGTGCCGAAGCCAAGGGCGCGGCCGAGAATCTGGTTGCCGAAGCAGATGCCGAAGAACGGGTATCCCGCGTCGAGCACCTTGCGCAGCAGGGCGACGGTGTCGTCGGCGGTGCCCGGGTCGCCGGGACCGTTGGAGAAGAACACGCCGTCGGGGTTCATGGCCTCGATCTGCTCGAAGGTGGTGGTCATCGGCACGACGTGCACACGGCAGCCGCGTTCGGCGAGACGGTGCGGGGTCATGGCCTTGATGCCGAGGTCCACGGCGACGACGGTGGCGAGGGGGTCCTTGCCCTCGAACTCACCGGTCGGTTCGACGGTGTAGGTCTCCTTGGTGGACACTTCGGGGCCGAGGTTGGAGCCGCTCATCTGCGGCTGCTCCTTGACCTGGGCGAGCAGGTCGGCGACGGGCAGAACCACACCGTTCTCCCCCACCAGCGCATCGCCGGAGAAGATGCCGGCGCGCATCACGCCCGCGGAACGCAGGTGACGCACGAGCTTGCGGGTGTCGATGTCGCTAATGCCGACGATGCTCTGCGCCTGCAGGCTGTCGTCGAGGCTGCCCTTGGCACGCCAGTTGCTCACCACCGGGCTGGGATCGCGCACGACGTATCCGGCGACCCAGATGCGCGAGGACTCGGGATCCTCGTCGTTCACGCCGGTATCACCGATGTGGGGGAACGTCTGGACAACGATCTGGCGGTCGTAGCTCGGGTCTGTCAGTGTTTCCTGATAGCCGGTCATGCCTGTGGCGAAGACGATCTCGCCGAAGGTCACGCCGACGCTGCCATACGGCCGGCCGACATAGACCTGGCCATCCTCAAGAACGAGAACGGCGTTTTGTGCATCATAGCTACCCACCGCAGTGGGTTCGGACTCATTGAGGCTCACTCAATCCCCCTTAACAGCGGATCATTCTGTAATCACCATACCTACGGGCGTGGATATGCCCAGGTGATTATTCGTTGGTGTTTTCCTGGGTGTTTTCCTGTGTTTTCGCGGCCACTGCGCTGAGCAGACCGTAGATGAAGTTGGGCGAATCCGCGTCGCACAGCGTCTTCGCCAGGGCCATCGCCTCGTCGATGGCGACGCCGCTGGGTACATCGTCGTTGTACATGATCTCCCAGGCCGCGATGCGCATGATGTTGCGATCGACGACGGGCATGCGGGAGACCTTCCAGCTGGTGGAGCATTCGCCGAGGACGGTGTCGATGTCGCGACGGTGTTCGGCCACGCCGCGCACGATTTCGACGGCGTAGTCGGGAAGCGGCGTCTGCGCGCCGGGATGCTCGATGCGCTCAGCAAGAAGGGACAGGATGTCCTGTCCCTTCTCGTCGGCTTCATACAACGTATTCAGAGCCCTCTTGCGGGCGGTGGAACGTGCCATGAAGATAATTCCTTAAGCTTCGGTTACGGTCAGTTGTTCTCGCGACCGAGGTAGGAGCCGTCGCGGGTGTCGACCTTGACCTTCTCGCCCTCGTTGATGAACAGCGGGACCTGGATCTCGGCGCCGGTCTCGACGGTGGCGGGCTTGGTGCCGGCGTTGGAACGGTTGCCCTGCAGGCCCGGCTCGGTGTGCGTGATCGTCAGGATGACGGAGGCCGGCAGTTCGACGGACAGCGGGGTGCCGTCGTGGAAGCTGATGATGCAGTCGGTGCCTTCCAGCAGGAACTTGGCGTCGTCGCCGACCAGGGTCTTCGGGATGTAGATCTGGTCGTAGGTCGTCATGTCCATGAAGACGAAGTTGTCGCCGTCCTCGTAGGAGTACTGCAGCGTGCGGTTGTCGACGGTCTCGAACTCCATCTTCATACCCGCGTTGAACGTCTTGTCGACGATCTTGCCGGAGAGCACGTTCTTGATGGTGGTGCGCACGAAGGCGGGGCCCTTGCCCGGCTTCACGTGCTGGAACTTGATGACGGTCCACAGCTGGCCGTCGAGGTTGATGACGGAACCGTTCTTGATGTCGTTGCTAGTTTGTGCCACGTTCATTCACCTTTTCATGTATCAAATCGGCAATGCTCAAAATTAGCCTTGTATATTATGCCATACCGTCCATACAGCGGAGTGCCGCCGTTTCGGACGGCGCTCCCGATTGCAGGGATACGGCGGATGGGAATCGCGGAAACCATGCATATACGGGATGAATATACAAGGCCGAATATGCAGAAAGGGCTTCCACCAATTGCTTGGTGGAAGCCCTTTCTGATCTACGTCGCTAGGTTAAGCGCAAGACTTCGGTTGATGGAATCAGCCGAGGATCTTGGTGACTCGACCTGAACCGACCGTGTGGCCGCCTTCACGCACAGCGAAGGTGAGGCCCTCTTCCATGGCGACCGGCTGGATCAGCTCGACCGTGAAGGTGGCGTGATCGCCAGGCTGAACCATCTCGACGCCTTCCGGCAGGGTGATGACGCCGGTGACGTCGGTGGTGCGGAAGTAGAACTGCGGACGGTAGTTGGAGAAGAACGGCGAGTGACGGCCACCCTCATCCTTGGTGAGGACGTAGACCTCACCCTCGAACTTGGTGTGCGGGGTCACGGAGCCCGGAGCAGCCACGACCTGGCCACGCTCGACGTCCGTACGGCCGAGGCCACGGAGGAGCAGACCGGTGTTGTCGCCAGCCTCGCAGGAGTCCATCGTCTTGTGGAAGGTCTCGATGGAGGTGACGGTGGTGTTCTGGGTCGGGCGGATGCCGACGATCTCGACCGGGGAGTTGACGGCCAGCTGGCCACGCTCGACACGGCCGGTGACGACGGTACCACGACCGGAGATGGTGAAGACGTCCTCGATCGGCATCAGGAACGGCTTGTCGAGGTCGTGAACCGGGGTCGGGATGTAGTCGTCGACGGCGTCCATGAGGTCCTTGACGGTCTGGACCCACTTCTCGTGGTCCGGAGCGTCGTCGTGCAGAGCGCCGTAGGCGGAGGTGTGGATGACCGGGCAGTCGCGGTCGAAGCCGTTCTCCTCGAGGAGGTCGCGGACCTCTTCCTCGACGAGCTCGATGAGCTCCTCATCGTCGACCATATCGCACTTGTTCAGGGCGACCAGGATCTTCGGGACGCCGACCTGACGGGCGAGCAGCACGTGTTCGCGGGTCTGGGCCATCGGGCCGTCGGTGGCGGCCACAACGAGGATGGCGCCATCCATCTGGGCAGCACCGGTGATCATGTTCTTCACGAAGTCGGCGTGGCCCGGGCAGTCCACGTGAGCGTAGTGACGCTTCGCGGTCTGGTACTCGATGTGGGCGATGTTGATGGTAATACCGCGCTCGGCCTCTTCAGGGGCGGAGTCGATCTGGTTGAAGTCGTACTCCGGGTTGACATCCGGGTACTCCTCGTGCAGCACCTTGGAGATGGCGGCGGTCAGGGTGGTCTTACCGTGATCGACGTGGCCAATGGTACCAATGTTAACGTGCGGCTTAGTACGCTCGTACTTTTCCTTTGCCATGTGTTTGTCCTCCTGGACGTCTCGTAGTTTGCCTGTGCAAACCATGCACAAGACACTCGCTACATATTACTGGGTTTTCGGTAGTTTCGCCAACTTTAGCGCCGTGTCGCCCAGCTCACAGCAGAAAATTCTACCGTTCGCCGACGACACGACGCCTTGGCCGGCTGAGACCGCCATCACTGACGGTCAAGCACGGCTCACTCGCCGCGCTGGGCCTTGATGATCTCGTCCGAGACGGCCTTCGGCACCTCGGCGTAGGAATCCATCTGCATGGTGAACATTGCACGGCCCTGGGTCTTCGAACGAAGATCGCCGATGTAGCCGAACATCTCGCTCAGCGGCACCTTGGCGTCGATGACCTTGACGCCGGTGGAGTCGCTCATCTGCTGGATGGAGCCACGGCGGGAGTTGATGTCACCCATCACATCGCCCATGTACTCTTCCGGCGTACGGACCTCGACGGCCATGATCGGCTCGAGGATGACCGGCTTGGCCTTCGGAGCGGCTTCCTTGAAGCACATGGAGCCGGCGATCTTGAAGGCCATTTCGGAGGAGTCGACGTCGTGGGTCTGGCCGTCGGTGACGGTCGCCTTGACGCCCACCACCGGGAAGCCGGCGAGCACGCCGGATTCCATGGCTTCCTGCACACCAGCATCGATCGAAGGAATGAATTCCTTGGTGATGTGGCCGCCGGTGACCTCGTTGACGAACTCGTAGGTCTCGCCCTCTTCGGTGTCGAGAGGCTCGAAGTTCATGAGGACCTTAGCGAACTGGCCGGAACCACCGGTCTGCTTCTTGTGGGTGTACTCCTGGTTCATGACGGCCTTGCGAATGGTCTCGCGGTAGGCCACCTGCGGCTTGCCCACGTTGCACTCGACCTTGAACTCGCGACGCATACGGTCGACGATGATGTCGAGCTGGAGCTCGCCCATGCCGGAGATAAGGGTCTGGCCGGACTCTTCGTCGGTCTTCACCTGGAAGGTCGGATCCTCGTCGGAGAGCTTCGCGAGGGCGATGCTCATCTTCTCCTGATCGGCCTTGGTCTTCGGCTCCACGGCCACCTCGATCACCGGATCGGGGAAGGTCATGGACTCGAGGGAGATCGGGGCCTTCTCGTCGCACAGGGAGTCACCGGTGGTGACGTTCTTGAGGCCGACGAACGTGTAGATGTTGCCGGCTTCGGCGGAATCGACCGGGTTCTCCTTGTCGGCGTGCATCTGGAAGATCTTGCCGACGCGTTCCTTCTTGCCCTTGGTGGAATCGAGCACGGTGTCGCCCGGCTTGACCTGGCCGGAGTACACGCGCACGAACACGAGCTTGCCGTAGAACGGGTGGGTGGAGATCTTGAAGACCAGAGCCGAGAACGGGTCGGAGACCAGCGGCTTGCGGTCGATCTCGATGGACTCGTCGCTCGGATCGAAACCGACGATGGAGGGAACGTCCTCCGGGCTCGGCAGGTAGTCGATCACGGCGTCGAGCATCGGCTGCACGCCCTTGTCCTTGAAGGCGGAGCCGCAGAGCACCGGGTATGCCTCACGAGCGATCGTGAGCTTGCGGATGCCGGAGCGGATCTCGTCCTCGGTGAGCTCGCCTTCCTCGAGGTACTTCTCGAGCAGGGCCTCGTCGGACTCGGCGACCTGGTCGAGCAGCTCGGAGCGGTACTGCTCCGCCTTCTCCTGAAGGTCGGCCGGGATGTCGGTCGTGTCGTAGTGGGCACCCATGTCGTCCTTGACGTCGTTCCAGACGTAGGCCTTCATGCGGATGAGGTCGACGACGCCGGCGAAGTCGTTCTCAGCGCCGATCGGCAGCTGGACGACGAGCGGGGTGGCGCCGAGCTTCTCCTTGATGGTGTCGACGGAGTAGTAGAAGTTGGCACCGAGCTTGTCCATCTTGTTGATGAAGCAGATGCGCGGCACGCCGTACTTGTCGGCCTGGCGCCACACGGTCTCGGACTGCGGCTCCACACCTTCCTTGCCATCGAACACGGCGACGGCACCATCGAGCACGCGGAGCGAACGCTCCACCTCGGCCGTGAAGTCCACGTGGCCGGGGGTGTCGATGATGTTGATCTGGAACTTGTCCTTGGTGTCGTGGGACTGACGGTTCCAGAAGCAAGTGGTGGCGGCGGACTGGATGGTGATGCCGCGCTCCTGCTCCTGAGCCATGAAGTCCATCGTCGAAGCGCCATCGTGCGTCTCACCGATCTTGTAGTTCTTACCGGTGTAGTACAGGATTCGCTCGGTGGTGGTGGTCTTACCGGCATCGATGTGAGCCATGATGCCGATGTTGCGGATCATGTGCAGATCCGTGAGCACGTCTAGTGCCATGAGTTTTCCTTAACTCTCGTTCTACTGATTACCAGCGGTAGTGGGCGAAGGCCTTGTTCGCCTCTGCCATCTTATGAGTATCCTCGCGACGCTTGACAGAAGCGCCGAGGCCGTTGGAGGCGTCAAGAATCTCGTTGGCGAGACGCTCGGCCATCGTCTTCTCGCGGCGGGCGCGGGAGAAGTCGGTCAGCCAGCGCAGGGACAGCGTGTTGGCGCGGCCCGGCTTGACCTCGACCGGCACCTGGTAGGTGGCGCCGCCGACTCGACGGGAGCGAACCTCGAGGCTCGGGCGAATGTTGTCAAGAGCGCGCTTCAGCACGGAAACGGGCTCCTGATCGGTCTTCTCCTTGACCATATCAAGCGCGGAGTACACGATGTCCTCGGCAATCGACTTCTTGCCGTCGAGCAGAATCTTGTTGATGAGCTGGGCAACCACCGTCGAACCGTAGATCGGATCGGGCAGGAGCTGATGCTTCTTAGCGGGTCCTTTACGTGACATTTCTCTTACTTCGCCTTCTTTGCTCCGTACAGGGAACGACCCTGCTTGCGGTCCTTGACACCCTGGGTATCGAGCGCACCACGCACGATGTGGTAACGCACACCCGGCAGATCCTTCACACGGCCGCCGCGCACGAGCACGATGGAGTGCTCCTGCAGGTTGTGGCCCTCGCCCGGGATGTAGGCGGTGACTTCGATGCCCGAGGAAAGGCGCACACGGGCGACCTTACGCAGAGCCGAGTTCGGCTTCTTCGGGGTGGTGGTGTAGACACGGGTGCACACGCCGCGACGCAGCGGGCTGCCCTTCAGCGCCAAGGTCTTCGACTTCTTGGGCTTCGGCTTGCGTCCCTTACGGACGAGCTGTTCAATCGTAGGCAACTTAAGTTCTCCGATTCACATGGAAATTTGTTCTTCTGTGGAGCCGCCACACTGCAGCCCGAAGAACATCCTCGAATCGGATATTCCAGCCACAGTCCACCGGCCCGATGGCCCTCCGTCCTCGGCTTGCCGTTACCGGTTCGCGTCACTGGACTCGGGGATGTCCCACTCGAACGCAGCCAATCACATATGCCGCGTTAATGGCACACACGAGAAAATAGTTTATCAGACGGCTGGACATCGGCGAGTCGGAGGTGGAGGCAGGGCAGACGGTGTCCTCCCCTCAGTCAGGCTGGCGCCTCATGGCTCCCCTCGTCGAGGGGAGCCATGAGAGGAGGACATCGGCGAGACCTCGTCAGCTGATGCCGTAGTCGGCGAGCTTGGCGTCGACGATCTCGTCGTGGTCGTAGACCTGGCCGCGGTTGCGGATCACCGCGCTGTCGTCGGTCACCAGCGTGTACTCGTCACTCGATCCGCTGCCGGTGTCGTTCCAGGTGGAGTCGACCACAAGCCACTGGTTGCCTATCTTCACCTTGTTCCACGCATGGCCGCCGTTGCTGGTGCCGGTGTTCACGGTGCCGGTGACGTATATGGCGTTGAGCTTGGCCTTGTCGGCAAGCAGCTTGTACGACTTGGCGTACCCGGCGCATACGGTCAGCGAAAGGTTCTCGCCGTTGTAGGTGCCGAGCAGGCCGGAGGCGTTCTGGTTGCTCTTGTGCTTCACATAGAACTCCCTGCCGCCGGATCGGTTGTCCCCCATCTCGTTGCGGTAGGTGTCGTAGTCGTAGGCGAAGTTGTCGACAAGGTACCGGTTGATGGCCACCGCTTTGGCGCGGTCGTCCATGCCGGGCGTGATGATCTTCGCCACGATCTGGTCGGCCTTCTTGTCGAGCTGCTCGCGCACCTTGGCGGTGTCGGAGCCGAAGCTGTCGTCGTAGTACTGCACCTTGAGGTAGACCTTGCCGCCGCTGCTCTTGGTGCCGGAGTAGGCGTACGTGTGCAGGAGCAACGGGTTCTGCGCCACGGCCTCGTCCACGGCGTCCTTCACGGTCGGTGCGCCGGCCTGCTCGTAGTACTTGGTGATGTCCATGTAGGTGCGGTCCTGCATGAGATTCGCCGCGATGTACTTCACGTATTCGATGGATCCGTTCACCCCGCTGAGGTCGACGGTCTTCGACACGTCGCCGGTGGTGTCGTCCCAGTCGATGGTGCCGGAGCCGCCGGACATGAGGCCGGTCTGCTTGTCGGCCGCCTGCACGGCCGCGGACTCCTTCTCGACGCGGGCCTTGACCTCCTCCACGGTGCTGCCCTTGTCGGTGAGCACCTGCGTGGAATGCATCTTCGTCTGTCCGAGATGGAACGTGACCTCCACGCCCTTGCTCGTCACCTTGGCGGTGGACCAGTCGTACTGGCGCGGCACGACGCGGGTGAGACCGTCGGCCACGGTGAGGTAGGTGATGTACTCCTTGTTGGCATTCGATTCGTCCATCATGGCGTTGAATGCCGGACCCAACGGCACCTGGGAGAGCATCGACGTGATGTTGATCTGCGTCGCCGGCGAGTTCGTCTTCTGCTCGTCCTCGCCGAACGCCACCACGAGCAGCGATGTATTGGTCAGCGAGCGCTGGTACGAGGAATGATTCTCCTCCAGGGTCTCGCTGCCGCCGGGCGTGAAGCCCTGGTCCTCGCTGTCGCCGAAGAACAGGTTGGCGAACTGCATGTTCTGGTATATCGGGCCGTCGGAATACACGTGGCCGGTCTTGAACTGCTCGTCGGCCTTGTCCAACGCCCCGGTGAGGTATTTGCGGAATCCGGGGGCCTTGGTCGGGTCCCAGTCGGAGAGGTTCACCGAGTTCTTGGTGGGCTTGGCGAGCAGGTAGGTGTCCTGTGCGGAGGTGTCGGCCTGGTTCCTCTCCTGCTTGGAGGCGTCCTTGGTCTTGATCTTGCCGCCGGTCCTGAGGTACACGCGGTAGTGGGTGGCCCCTTCGACGGGGTTCCAGCTGACGTTGACCTCGCCCTTCTTGTTGACGGTGGCCTTGACGTTCTGCGGGGCGCCGAGGTCGTGCTTGTCGTCGTAGACGGTGAAGTACGTGACCTTGGGCTTGGCGAGCTTCTCGCCGTTCTCGCCGTAGTAGACGACGAGGAAGTAGCGTTCGAATCCGATGAACTTGCCGCCCACGGAGCCGTCGCCGGCGAAGTAGTCGTCGTTGAGCTGCCGGTCGAGGCAGCTGTCGCCGACAAAATAGTCGTTGGCGACGATGTCGTCGAACGACTGGGCGTGGAGCTTTTTCTCCCCCGGATCGTAGTAGTTCGCGCAGGGGGCGAAGCTGGCGGCGTGGATGTTCACGTAGCCGGGTTTGTCCTTGTCCTCCGAGACGTTGATGCTGTACCGCTGGGTGAGCGCGGGGTCGGTGTAGACCGCGGCGATGGGCTCGCCGTCCTTGGTCATACCTTCCGTGTACTGCTTCATCATGGCGGACATCTTGCCGACGTTCTCGCTGAACGTGACGTCGGACGGGGTGTCGAGCCATGGCTTCTGCAGGTCGTATTTAGCGGTGTCGAAGCTGTTGCCGTATACCGACATGTCGCCGCTGGCATGGCCGTGTTCGTTGCGGTTGGTGAAGAACGTATAGGTGGCGTACAGGGCGACGATCACGACGGCGGCGATGACCAGCGTGATGATGTTCGTCCATCGTGATTTCGTCTTGATCGCCGTCGCCGACTGCGGCGGACGCACCGAGTATCTGCCGGGGGATGACGGTCGTCCCTTCGTGTGGGAGCCGCGGCGACGGCGACGGCCGTCGGCCGGCTGCGCGGGGGCGACCGGAGGCACCGACTGGCCGGGCCGGTTCATCGGCGACGTTGCCTGGTATGGGGGCTGCGGGCCGGACTGCGGTCGGGATTGCGGAGATTGCGGCTGGGATTGATGCGGCCGCTGACCATACGGCGGCTGGTTTCCTCCATACGGTCGCTGAGAACCGGCTCCCTGATAGGGCGGAATCTGGTTGCCCGGCTGGAGGTTCGGCCTCTGCTGCGGAGCAGGGGCCTGAGGGAACCGCTGCGGACGTCCGTCCTGCATGTTCCGGGCATTCTGCGGATTCTGCACGTTTCCAGACGGGCCGGGATGCATCGAACGCCCTTGGCCGGACTGGCCATACTGGTTGGGTTGACCGGATTGGGGCGGATATTGCCGCTGCCGGCCGTATCGGGGATCGCCCGGCCCACCGTATCCGTAGGGCGAACGTGGCGGCGGCCCTCCGGCAGGCTGCCCATAGGCGGGACGTCCCTGGCCTGGGGTCTGCCCCTGATTGGGATTCCATCCACTGGCCGGCTGCCCGTTCGGCTGCCGCCCATTGGATTGCCACCCGTTCGGATTCCCTCCATTGGGATTCCGACCGTTGGGATGTTGTCCGTTCGGATGCTGTCCATCCGGATTCTGCTGGTTCACGCCTTCCCCCATACCTCGGCATTGCGGATTGTTCACCATGATACCGCGCCGATGGCTTGAGGATATGACGAAGCGGCGGAGGAAGGGGCAAATCACCCCTCCTCCGCCGCTTCGGGGTCCACTCGTTCCGAATGGCGAAAGGTCGGAATCGTCGGAGACGATGCGGAACGGCGCTACAGTTCGAAGCCGAGCTGCTTGGCGGCGGCCGTGGGCACCGGGTCGTCGCACCAGTAGTCCTCGAGGTTCTCGTAGGTGGTGAGGCTGCGGATCTCGGCCTTGTCGATGTACAGCTCGCCGCTCAGATGGTCGGTCTCATGCTGAAAGATGCGCGCCGGCCAGCCGTGCAGCTGCTCCTTGTGGTGCTGGCCGTGCTCGTCGTCCCATTCGGCGGTGATGTCGACCCAGCGGCGGCGCACCGCCTGGTAGCCGTCGAAGCTCAGGCAGCCTTCGTAGAAGCTCGCGGTCTTCTCCCCCACCGGCGTATAGACGGGGTTGATGATCGCGTGGAAGGGGAATTCCGCGACCTCGCGCGGATCGTCCTCGTCGTCGCGAATGTGGTCCTCGACCACGGCGAGCGCAAGCCCGAGACCGATCTGGGTGGCGGCGAGGCCGACGCCCGGGGCTTCGAGCATGGTGTGGCGCATGGTCTCGATGAGCTTCTTCAGCGTGTTGCGGGACAGCTGGCCGTTGTAGCGTGCGGTCTTGTGGCGGAGCACCGGCTCGCCGGCCTGCACGATGGGCAGCAGTCCGTCGTTGTCCCTGGCGTCCTTGAGCATGAGCTCGACCTCGCGGTTGAGCTCCATGTTGACCTTGGTGTTTTTACCGAACATGGGGTTGGGGTTCCTTTACCGTGTGTCGCGAACGGGTTACAGGGCGAGTTCGTCGGCGACGACCTGGGCCAGACGGTTGCATACCTCGTCGGCCTGCTCCTGGGTGGCGGCCTCGGCCATGACGCGCACCAGAGGCTCGGTGCCGGAGGGGCGCAGCAACACGCGGCCGGTGTCGCCGAGGAGCTTCTCCTCGCGTTCGACGGCGGCCTGCACCGCGGCGTTGGTCTTCGCGGCCATCTTGTCGACGTTCGGCACGTTGACGAGCTGCTGCGGCAGCTGCGGGAAGTCGGCGGCGAGCTCCTTGAGGCTCTTGCCGGACTTCATCACCTCGTTGCACAGGGTGAGTGCGGTGAGGGTGCCGTCGCCCGTGGTGGCGAATTCACGGTTGATGACGTGGCCGGACTGTTCGCCGCCGAGGGTGTAGCCGCCCCTGAGCATCTCCTCGAGCACGTAGCGGTCGCCGACGTTGGTCTGCACGGTCTTGATGCCCATGTCCTTGAGGGCGAGCTTGAGACCGAGGTTGCTCATCACGGTGACGACGAGCGTGTCGTGGGCGAGCTTGCCTTCGCGCTGCTTGGCACGGGCGAGGATGCCCATGATCTGGTCGCCGTTGACCATGTTGCCGTCCTCGTCCACGGCGAGGCAGCGGTCGGCGTCGCCGTCGAAGGCCACGCCCATGACGGCGTCGGAGGCCTTGACCATGGCCTGCAGCTGCTCGGGGTGGGTGCTTCCGGCGTGCTTGTTGATGTTGTAGCCGTCCGGCGATGCATTGATGACGATGACGTCAGCGCCGGCGCGACGCAGCGCGGTGGGGGCCACGACGGAGGTGGCGCCGTTGGCGCAGTCGGCCACGATCTTCAGGCCCTTGAGCGGCTTGGTCTGGGTCTTGTCCTCGCCGATCGGCGCGACGGCGGCGACCAGGTGGTCGATGTACAGCTTGGTGGCGGTCTCGGTGTCGTGCGAGATGCGGCCGACGCCGGCGCCGGTCGGACGCTCCCAATCCTGGCCGAGCACGGCCTCGATGTCGTCCTCCTTGGTGTCGGGCAGCTTGAAGCCGCCGCGGGCGAAGAACTTGATGCCGTTGTCGGGCATCGGATTGTGGGAGGCGGAGATCACGGCGCCCATCTCGACGTTGAGCACGGAGGTCAGGTAGGCGACGCCCGGCGTGGGGATGATGCCGGCGTCGATGACGTCGAAGCCGCCGGCGCTCATGCCGGCCGACAGCGCCGCGGCGAGGAAGTCGCCGGAGACTCGGGTGTCGCGACCGACCAGGGCGCGCCGACGGCCCTCGCTCTGGTCGTCACCCAATACGCGAACGGCGGCGTCGCCCAAATCAAGCGCCAGCTGCGCGGTCAGATCACGGTTTGCCAATCCACGAACACCATCGGTTCCGAACATACGTGGCATGTTCTGTCATCCTCGCTATCTTAGGGAAGCATTGATACGTGAACCATGGTACTCATGACTTCCCTCCAACCGCCGCCGTTGCCGAAAATACTGCCCGTTTTCATCGCATTTTCCCCTGCAGGCCCCGATTCGACGAACGGTTGATATATTGGGCAATGCGATTACGTGACGAAGGAGACTGACATGGCGGACGGCGGGGCGATGCGGCAGGACGGCGTGCTGGTGCGGATCACCGGATTCGACGAGGGACGCGCCCACTACTACGGCGTGATGCCGAACGGACGGACCACGCAGCTGACGTTCCCCAACCAGGAGGTGCTGGAGGTCGGCGAGGTGATGCTCGTCGGCGAGGACTTCTACACGAAGGTGCCCGAGTCGGTGTGGCCCCTCAGGCCACGCGTGGGCATCGTGCGCCGCGCGCTTGACGACTGCGTGATATTGGAGACGTCGGACGGGTTGGAGATGCTCGAGGGCGACTATCCGCAGAACATCATGCCCGGCAACACGGTGGAGTTCACCGATCTGTTCGGCATAGAACGAGTGCTGTGGCCGACGGCCATCCGCCCCGGCGAAAGCGACCATGACGACGACATCAAGCAGTATCGCCTGACCCCAAGCGCCGACCCGTCGCTGACATTCTCCTCGTTCGGCGGCTACGAACAGGTGATATCGCGTGCCAAGGAGCTCATCGAGACGCAGCTGGGCAACAGCGAGCAGATGCGGGCCATCGGCGCCAAGCCCATCAAGGGCGTGATCTTCACGGGCGCGCCGGGCACCGGCAAGACGCATCTGGCGCGCATCATCGCGAACGTGGCCGACGCGCAGTTCTATCTGGTCTCGGGTCCGACGATCGTAAGCAAATACGTGGGCGACAGCGAGGAGACGCTGCGCATGATCTTCGCGGCGGCGCAAAGCGACAAGCGCGCCATCATCTTCTTCGACGAGATCGATTCGATCGCCTCGTCTCGCGACACCGACACGAACGGCGTGGGCAAACGCCTGGTCGCGCAGCTGCTGACGCTTATGGACGGGTTCGCGTCGAAGGGCAACGTGGTGGTGGTCGCGGCGACGAACCGCATCGAGGACGTGGACCCGGCGCTGCTGCGTCCGGGCAGGTTCGACTGGCAGATTCCATTCCCCATGCCGAGCGAGCATGACCGGCTGGGGATTCTCGAGGTGCAGGCCCGTTCGCTGCGCTGCGAGGGCGAGCTGCCGCTGGCCGAGGTGGCCGCGCGCACGGAGGGATGGAGCGGCGCCGAGGTATGCGCCATCTGGACGGAGGCGGCGCTGGTGGCTGCCAAGGACCGGCGCAGCGCCATCCGCGCCGACGACCTCATGACCGCGTTCGGACGGGTCCGCCGCCGCCCCGAACTGCGCCAGCACATGCGGTAGGGATGTTAGAAATGGCAAAGCGGAAATAATGACTTTCAGCCGCAAACCGCCGTCGAAGACCCTGTCGGGAAGTGTCATGATGCGTGTCGGGACCATCATCATGACACTTCTTGTTGCGTGCATATTCGTAATGTTGCCGATAATCCTTATCGGATACGGATACTGGAGGCAACGTGGCCCCGATTATTCAGACACCGTCGTTGCCATTCCCAACTCGGCTGGCTTGGACACACACGAAAAACGAAACGCCATAACACATGTGAAGCATGACCTTCGCGATTATTCCGGATGTTCGATAAACAGCATCTCCTATGACGAAAATGCAACTTCAAAGCAATACTCACAACTACCCACGGTGGTTCGTGCGCAAGGAGTGAATCACGACATCTTCATCGCGAAAACCAACGAATTACGATTACTCGTCCTGAACGTTTCATACTCGTGCTATCACCCAACCAATGACGCAATCCCCCAGGGAGAGGATTCGACGTCATTGACCCTTATCAGGGAACCCTCATACTCCCCCGATGGAACAGAATGGATTACGGTGGCGCCTGATATCCCGTAACCGAAAGGCGGCGCTGGTGGCTGCCAAGGACCGGCGCAGCGCCATCCGCGCCGACGATCTCATGACCGCGTTCGGACGGGTCCGCCACCGCCCCGAACTACGCCAGCACATGCGGTAGGAGCCGTATGCGCGGGCACTCCCCTTCAGCACAGGGAGTCAAGCGATACGCCCTTTTACTCTGACTCCCCTCGTTGAAGAGAGCGGTCGACGTAGTCGACTGAGAGGAGAGATGCCACCTGATACACCTGATATATCAGTGAGTCCCTGTTGAATCACTGGTCCGATGGACCGTGATTCAACAGGGACTCACTGATTAGGGCCTTACTCCGCGATCACTGCGCGGCCTTGGAGTAGAGCTTGCCGCCCTGGGCGCGGAACTTCTCGCTCATGGCGTCCATGCCGGCGGCGATGTCGTCGGCGCTCATCGCGGCGCCGGACTTCACGCCGCTGTCGGCGACGGCCTGCGCGGCGGCGTCGACGGCCGAGATCTTGCCGGAGATGGTGTCCTTGACGAGCTGCTCCTGCTGGGCCGCGTTGCCGAACTTCTTGCGGATGTTCTGGCTGATGGCCATGGAGCAGAACTTCGGGCCGCACATGGAGCAGAAGTGCGCCATCTTGGCGGGTTCGGCGGGCAGGGTCTCGTCGTGGAAGGCGATGGCCGTGTCGGGGTCGAACGCCAGGTTGAACTGGTCGAGCCAGCGGAACTCGAAGCGGGCCTTCGAAATGGCATCGTCGCGGTCCTGCGCGTGCGGATGGTGCTTGGCGATGTCGGCCGCGTGGCAGGCGATCTTGTAGGCGATCACGCCCTGCTTCACATCGTCCTTGTTCGGCAGGCCGAGGTGTTCCTTCGGCGTGACGTAGCACAGCATGGCGGTGCCGTAGCGGGCGATCTCCACGCCGCCGATGGCGGAGGTGATGTGGTCGTAGCCGGGGGCGGTGTCGGTGGTGAGCGGTCCGAGCGTGTAGAACGGGGCTCCGGAGCACACGGCCTTCTCCAGTTCGATGTTCATGCGCACGGTGTCGAACGGGATGTGGCCGGGGCCTTCGATCATCACCTGCACGTCCTTGGCCCAGGCGCGCTGCGTGAGCTCGCCCAGGGTCATGAGCTCGGCCAGCTGGGCGGCGTCGTTGGCGTCGGCCAGGGAGCCGGGGCGCAGGCCGTCGCCGAGCGAGAACGCCACGTCGTACTTGGCGAAGATGTCGCACAGCTCGTCGAAGTGCGTGTACAGGAAGCTTTCCTGATGGTGCTGGAGGCACCACTCGGCCATGATGGAGCCGCCGCGGGAGACGATGCCGGTCATGCGGTTGGCGGTGAGCGGCACGTAGCGCAGTAGCACGCCGGCGTGGATGGTCATGTAGTCCACGCCCTGCTCGCACTGTTCGATGACGGTGTCGCGGAACAGCTCCCAGCTGAGCTTGGAGGCGTCGTCCTCCACCTTCTCGAGGGCCTGGTACATCGGCACGGTGCCGATCGGAACCGGAGAGTTGCGCAGGATCCACTCGCGGGTGGTGTGGATGTCGTTGCCGGTGGAGAGGTCCATCACGGTGTCGGCGCCCCACTTGGTGGCCCACGTGAGCTTCTCCACCTCCTCGTCGATGGAGCTCGTCACCGCGGAATTGCCCATGTTGGCGTTGAGCTTGGTGAGGAAGCGGGAGCCGATGATCATCGGCTCGGCCTCGGGGTGGTTGATGTTGCACGGCATGACGGCGTGGCCGGAGGCCAGTTCGGAGCGCACGAGCTCCACGTCGCAGTTCTCGCGTTCGGCGACGTACTGCATCTCCGGGGTGATGATGCCGTGACGGGCGTACCACATCTGCGTGACCGGATGGTCCTTGGCGCGCATCGGGTCGTGCTTGCGGCCGCGCCACTCCTTGGTGGCCTTGCCTCGCTTCATGGCGCGCTTGCCGTCGTCGGCGAGGTTGCGTCGGCGGCCCTCGTACTCCTCGACGTCGCCGCGGTCCTTGATCCAGTTCAGGCGCAGGGGCTTGAGGCCTTCCTTCGGATCGCATTTGGGGCCTTCGGTGTTGTAGTCGATGAACGGCGGGTTCGGGCCGACGCCGGGGGTGTCGGACAGCTTGATCTCGGTGTACGGAACCTCGAGGTCGTAGGTGCCGTGCTGGTTCTCGAAGTGCACGGTCTTGGTCTTGCGGAGGTGCGCTTTGTCGCGCTGCTTGGAGTCGCGGGCGGCGATGTCGACACGCTGCTGCTTGGCGAGCTTCTGCGCGGCCTTGGCGTCCTTGGCGTTGGTGAACTTCTTCTCGCCGGCGGCGGGCTTGGCCTCCTCGGCGGGGGCTACGGGCTTGGCGGCGCGCGGGGCGTAGCCGTGCCTGGCGTCGCCGCGCACGGACTTCCAGCCTTCGACCATTGCCGCAGTGGCGGCCTCGGGGTTCTCGGCGTTCACGATGGCGTCGGTGACGAACCAGCCGGCGGCCTTGGTGCCGGCCAGGTCGGCGGTGTCGGCGGCGGTAACTCCCCCGCCCACGACGACCGGGTACACGCAGGCCTCGGCCATGGTGTTGACCTTGTCGAGGGTGAGCAGCGTGCTGTGCTCCTCGGCCTTGGCGGCCTCCTCGAGCTCCGGGGTGGCGAGATGGTACGGCGTGGCGGCGATGTAGTCGATGCAGCCTTCGGGAATCTCGTTGAGGATCGGCACCAGGCCCTCGATCTGGGCGGAGAGGCCGATGATGGCGTCGTCGCCGAGCAGGGCGCGCACCTCGCGCGGCTCCATGTCGTTGGCGCCGATGTGCACGCCGTCGACCTTGATGCCCTTGTTGCGGCACTGCCAGGCCACGTCGGCGCGGCCGTCGATCACGAGGGCGACGGAGTCGGACTTGTCGTTGTCCTCGATGATCTGCGCCAGATCCTGTGCAAGCCCGGTCAGCTCCTTTGCGGTGACGTGGCGTGCGGAGAGGCGGATGAACGTCGCTCCCCCGCGCAGCGCGTCGTCGACGACGTCGGTGATCGCCTTGTCGCCGACCGTATGCGGTCCGACGACAAGCGACGAGGACAGGTCGAAGCTGTCACGCATCGAAACGTATGGGAATGCGGTATGTGCAGAACTCTGCATGGAACTTCCTATCTTCCTACGGCGGCATTACCCGGCCAGGTTCTACGGTCTCGGACGCTTTCCGATCTCAGCCCTCGCATTTGGGCACCCGTGCGGATTTGTTGTTACGCTCCTCACGCTAACACCACGCACGGTCAAACCGTGGACAGGTCTGGCGTGTTGGGGAAGTTCATGATAATGGGCATGGTCATTCGAACAATGGCGTGATGGCGGCGAGTTCCGTCAGCAGCCGGTCGGCATCGGCGCGACTGAACACCAGCGGCGGACGGAGTTTGAGGGAGCTGCCGTCGGCGGCGGAGCCGGAGATGAGCACATGCCGGTCTCGCAGCGCCGCGATGATGCGGGCCGCGGCGTCCGGGTCGGGCGTACGGGAATCGTCGCCGTCGAGGATGTCGATGCCGATGAACAGGCCGGCGTGACGGATGCCGCCGAATCGCGGCGCGTCGGCGAGTAGCCGCGTGATCTCGACGGCGATGTAGTCGCCGGTCTCCAAGGCGTTGCGCTGCAGTTCGCGCGCCTCGATTTCGTCGAGCACGGCGCCGGCGGCGCGCATGGAGACGGGGTTGCCGCCGAACGTGTTGAAATACCTGGTGCAGGCGGCGAACGTATCGCCGATGTCGTGCTTGTAGACGACGGCACCGGTTGGTATGCCGTTGCCCATGGGCTTGCCCATGGTGACGATGTCGGCGTCGGCCATGTGGCGGCGGAATCCCCAGAACCGTTCGCCGGTGCGGGCGAAACCCGACTGCACTTCGTCGGCGATGAGCAGTCCCCCGGCCTTGTGCACGGCGTCGGCCACGTCGGCCACCCAGCCGGTCGCGCCGGGCAGCACCCCGTCGGAGGAGAATATCTGGTCGAGCAGGACCGCGGATACGCCATAGCCGGCGTCATGGAGCTTCGCGAACGCGGCCTCGAAGCGGACGACGAGTTCGGCGCGTGCGGCGGACGCGGCGGCGGGGTCGTCGAACGTGCCGTCGGGTTTTTTGAGCACGTCGTCGATGGGCACGGCCACAAGGAACGGCGCCAACGGCAGTCCGGTGCCGAAGCTCGGCGAGATGGAGGACACCAGCGACGTGATGCCGTGGTAGGCGTTGCCGGTGACGACCACGCCCCGATGGCCGGTGAACGTGCGGGCCATGCGCAGGGCCAAATCGTTGGATTCGGAGCCGGAGTTGGTGAACGCCACATGGTCGAGCCTGTCGGGGAACGTGGCGAGCAGGCGTTCGGCGTAGTCGATGACCTCGTCCTGCAGGTAGCGGGTGTGCGTGTCCTGCCGGGTCAGTTGGTCGGCGACGGCCTCGCGCACATGCGGGTTGGCGTGGCCGACGACGGCGACGTTGTTGTAGCAGTCGAGATAGTCGGTGCCGTCGGCGGCGAACAGGTGCGCGCCCTCGCCGCGCACGATATGCACCGGATGCTCGTAGAAGACCGGGGCGAGGCTGCCGAGCACGCGCTGTCGTCGGGCGAGCAGGGCGGCCTCGTCGGGGGTGAGGTCGGTGGAGCCTTTGGACGGGTCGAAGCTGTTGACCATGCGCTTCATGCCGGAACGTGGATTCATGGGGAGCTCCTATTCAACGCCCAATCCGGCGAGAATCCGCTCGGTGGGGAGGGCTTGGAGCATGGCGAGCTCCTTGATGCGGTCGGAGACGCTGGAGAGGTAGTGGTCGGCGCGATGTTCGGCGAACCGGTTGGCGAGCGCGGGAATCAGCACGGTCAGTGCGCAGCGGGCCTTGATGATCTGCGGCAGCAGCCGCATCTGCGTGCGGTCGAAGTCGGGGCGGGCGCGCAGGAATCCGTCGAGCACGGTGCGGCATTGCGCGAACGGGTCGTCGATGTCGGCGGTGTCGACCATGTAGAACAGGCAGGTGCCGAGGTCGCAGACCTGTGGCTGGGCGTGCATGTCGCCGAAGTCGAGGATGCCGGCGATGTGCGTCGGATCGGCGGGGTCGACGGTCACGTTGCCGGGGTGGAAGTCGCCGTGGCATATCGCCTCGTCGCAGTCGGCGATGTCGTCGGCGACGGCGCGGTAGTCGTCGACGACGTTTGCGACCAGCCTGCGGATGGCGTCGTTGGGCAGGTAGTCCTTGGCTTCGTCGGCGATGACGGGCAGCAGGCGGACGTCCCAGAGTATGCGCCCGTATCGGTCGTCGAAGCTGCCGAGGCCGGTCAGCGCCTGCTGGAGCTGGCCGAGTTTGGAGCCGATGTCGCGTACGAGCGCGGTGCGGTACGGCGGTTCGATGGTCGAGAGCACGCGGCCGGGCAGAAACGTGGTCAGCGTGGCCCAGCGGGTGCCGTCGGCGGTGTCGCAGCGGACGACGAGTCCGTCGTCGACGCTGGGGATGATGCGCGTGGCGGGAATCAGCGGCGAACGGGTCTCCAGCAGCCGCAGGGCTTTGGCGCGCAGCAGCACGGCCGCATAGTCCTCGCAGATGTTTTCGATGCGCAGCACGTATCGCGGGCCGTCGGCGTCGGCCGGTGTGACGGCGAAGGTGTCGTCCTTCTCGGTCATGATGCGGCGGAGCGTCGCGCGGCCGAGATCGTATTCGCGGTCGAGCAGGTCACGCGCGTACTGTTCGCCGATGGATGCGTAGGGCGCCTCAAGGGCGCGGAAGCCGAGCAATTGCATGATGTCTCCTCTACTGTTCCTGGGCGATGCTGACGTCGGAGAGCTTGTATTCGCCCAGCGTGGTGACCTTGAAGTTCTTCACCTGGTCGCGCACGGCGAACAGGCCGGGCTTGTACACCAGCGGGATCTCGGGGGCTTCGTCGGCGATGATCTGCTGCACTTCGGCGTAGTCCTTGAGTCGGGCGTCGGTGTCGGCGTCGGCGGCGGCCTTCTTGATGAGCTCGTCGACGCGCGGGTTCTTGTAGCCGGAGTTCACGTTGGCGCTGGACGAGAACATGTACTGCATCCATTCGTCCGGGTCGGAGATGTCGTTGGTCATCTCGAACATGGCCACGTCGAAGTCGCCGGCGGTTCGGTTGGAGTACACGGTGGTCGAGTCGAGCGTCTGCAGGGTGACGTCGATGCCGAGCTCCTTCCACGATTCCTGAAGTACCTGCGCGAGCATGGACTTCTCCGGGTCGCCGGACTGCACCTGGATGGTGAGGCTGAAGTGCTTCGGTGCAGTGGACTTGGCGAGTTCGGCCTTGGCCTTCGCCATGTCGTACTTGAGGTCGCGCGTCTCCTTGGCATAGCCCATGAGGTTCTTCGACAGCATGGAGTTCGCCGATTCGGCCTGGCCGTAGTACACGGCGCGCACGATGGCGGCCTTGTCGATGGCGTAGGCCATGGCACGGCGCACATGCACATCGTTGAGCGGCTTCTTGCGGTTATTGAGGTTCACCCAGATCAGCGACGTCGACGGGAACGAATCCACGTGCACGTTCTTCGTCTTCTTCAGGGAGGCAACGGAGACGGCCGTGGGGAACTCGTCGATCTGCGCCTGGCCGGCCTGCACCATCTGGCTGCGGGTGTTGGCGTCGGCCACGTACTTGAACGTGACGGAGTTGAGCTTCGGCAGGCCCTTCTCCCAGTAATCGGTGTTCCTGACGAGCTTGATGTAGTCGCCCTTCTTCCACTCCCCCACCTTGAACGGTCCGGTGCCGATGGGGTCGCTGCGGAACTGCGACTCGCTCTTGCCGGCGAAGTTCGCGGGCATGATCGAGATCGCGGACATCGACAGGTCGGCAAGCAGCGGCGCCCACGGCTGGGTCAGGTCGAGTCGCACCGTGTAGTCGTCGATGATGTCGACGTTCTTGATGGCGACGAACAGGAACTGCCACGGCTTGTCGTCACGGGCGGTGCGGGCGAAGTCGATGGAGAACTTCACGTCCTTCGCGGTCATCGTCTTGCCGTTGTGGAACTTCACGCCCTTGCGCAGGTTGAACGTCCACGACTTGCCGTCCGAGGACTTCTTCCACGACGTGGCCAGTCCCGGCTCCACGCCCGAACCGTCGGTCTTGTTGCGCGTCAGCGTCTGGAACACCTGCTGGATGGCCCAGATGTCGCCGTTGCTGTAGCCGGTGGCCGGCAGCATGTCGGTGGTCTCCAGGGACCTGGCGACCACGAGGTCCTGCGTGTCGGCGGCCGTGGACCGCGAGCCGCAGGCCGCCACCGACGTCATCATCACCGCGGCGACGGCCACCGCCGCGAACTTCCTCAACATTCGCAATGCCTTCATCATGCCTTCTCCTCGTTCGACGGCTTGTCCTGCTGCGCCAGCTGTTCCACGTATTTGCTCGACAGCTTGGGGATGGCGTCGATCAGACGTTTCGTATACGCGTTGGACGGATGGCTGAACACCTGTTCGGTGGGCCCCTCCTCCACCAGATCGCCGTGGTAGATCACATACGTACGCTCGCAGATGGACCGCACGATGTTGAGGTCGTGGGAGATGAACAGAATCGACAGGTCGAGCCGCTTGTTCAGGTCCATCAGCAGGTTGATGATGCCGGCCTGCACGGAGACGTCGAGCGCGGCGGTCGGCTCGTCGGCGATGAGCAGCCACGGGCGGACGGCGAGCGCGCGGGCGATGGCCACGCGCTGACGCTGACCGCCGGACATCTCGCCAGGCAGGGCATCGAGCAGTTCGACCGGCAGTTCCACCAGGTTCATGAGGTATTCGCAGTAGTCGTCGGCTTCGGCGACCATGACCACCTTGTGGTAGAGGATGACCTCGCGCAGCATCTTGCGCACGGTGAGTCTGGGGTCAAGGGAGGCGTACGGATCCTGGAAGACCATCTGGATCTCGCGCCATTGTTCGCGGCTGTGCTTGTGGCCGAGCTCGCGGCCGTCGAACACGATCCTGCCGCTGTAGTTGTCGTTGAGTCCGACGACGGCGCGGGAGATGGTGGACTTGCCGGAGCCGGATTCGCCCACGAGACCGACGATCTCGCCGAGATCGACGTGCAGGTCGGCGTCCTTGACCGCCTTGAACCGGGTCTTTTTGCCATGGACCTTGGTGACGAACTCGATGTTGAGGTCCTGCACGTCGAGCAGCCTGGTGGCGTGGGCGTGCGGCCTCGAATCCTCGCCGAACGGGTTGACGATGCGTCCTTCGGTACCGTCCTTCTCGGCCTTGCTTTCGGCCGAGACGATCATGTCGCTCCATGCGGTGGTCATCGGTCAATCCCCCTTCTTGGCGTTGTCGACGTTCTTGGCACTGTCGGATGCGGCCGCCTTCATGCGGCCCTTGAGATACGGCGTCGAGCTGAGCAGCTGGCGAGTGTAGTCGTCCTCCGGGGTGTCGAACACCTTGCGCAGCGTTCCCTCCTCCACGATCTCGCCGTGGTAGATGACGCTGAGGGTCTCGCACAGCTGGGAGACGACGGCCAGGTCGTGCGTGACGTACAGCAGGGCGGTGCCGGAGTCGGCGATGGAGCGGAAGATCCTGAGAATCTGCTCCTGGATGGTCACGTCGAGGGCGGTGGTCGGCTCGTCGCACAGCAGCACCTTCGGCTTGCAGGCGATGGATGCGGCGATCATCACGCGCTGGCGCATGCCGCCGGACAGCTCGAACGGGTAGGCGTCGAACCGGTCCTCGGGATTGGTGATGCCGACGCTGTCCATGAGTTCGATGGCGCGTTTGCGGGCTTCGGCACGGCTCAGATGCTCCTGCTCACGCAGTGCGTCGACTATCTGCCAGCCGACCTTCATGATGGGATTCAACGCGACTGCCGGCTCCTGGAAGGCCATGGCCACGCCCCTGCCGCGCATGGAGGGGTCGTAGTGCGGTGCGTTGGGACCGAGCACCTCCCTGCCGCAGACCTTGATGTAGCCGGAACGGTAGTAGGCGCCCTTGGAGAACAGTCCCATCACGGCGCGCAGGGTGAGGCTCTTGCCGGAACCGGATTCGCCGACGAGGCCATGGGATTCGCCGGGACGCACGCGGATGGTGAGGTTCTTCACGGCGGGCACGCGCTCGCCGTGCTTGTCGACGTCGATGCACAGGTCGACGATCTCGAGCGCGTATTCGTAGCCGGGGTTGTCGACGGCGGCCGGCTTGGTCGCGGCGGTTGCGGTTGTTTCGGTGGCGGACATCTTAGCGCCTCACTTTCAGCACGTTGGCGAGGCCATCGCCGATGAACGACAACGCCAGGGAGATAAGGATGATGACGATGGTGGGGATGACGGTGAGGCTGTAGACGCCGGCGGCGAGGAACTGCTGGCCGTCGTTCATCATCTGCCCCCAGTCGGGGGTCGGCGGCACGATGCCAAGGCCGAAGTAGCTCAGCGTGACGATGATGCCGAGGTTCATGACGATGTCGCTCATGGCGTAGACGATGCCCTGCGAGGCGATGTTCGGGATGACGTGGCGGAACAGCACCCAGATGTCGGAGAATCCGGAGGCCTTGCAGCTGGCGATGAACTCGCGGTCACGCAGGATCAGCGTCTCGCCGCGGCTGATGCGCGTGTACGGCACCCAGGAGACCGCGGAGATGGCGATGAAGATGGAGGTGCCGCCGTTGCCGAGCACGAACACGAGCACGATGACGAGCACGTAGAACGGGAACGAGGAGACGAGGTCGGCGAGTCGCATGATGACGGTCGGCACGATGCCGTCGAAGTAGCCGGCCACGGCGCCCAGGATGGTGCCGATGACCAGCGGCGTGAGCACGGCCATGATGGCGACGAACAAATCGATGCGGCCGCCGTACAGGAGCCTGGCCCAGATGTCGCGGCCGTACTGGTCGGTGCCGAGCAGATGCTCCGGCGACGAGCCGAGCATGGCCTCGCGCAGGCTCTGATGCGTCGGGTCGTAGGAGGTGAGCAGCGGCGCGAAGATGACCATCAGGGCGATGATGCCAAGCAGCACGCAACCGATGACGATCTCGGCGTTGGCGTGACTGCGCTTGCGGGGTTTGGAGCCGGTGAGCCGGATCCTGGCGTAGTTCTTGTTGGCCTGCGCCACGGGGATTTTCTTGGTTTCGGGCATTTCTCTCTCCTCTTCTCAGCCGCGCTTGGCCGCACGCGGGTCGAGCGCGCCGTATACGAGGTCGGTGATCAGATACACGAGCACGACGATGATGCCGAACACCACGGTGAGGGTCTGCACCACGGGGAGGTCTCGCTTCATGACGGAATCCATGAGCAGCTGGCCGAGGCCGGGCACGGCGAACACGTTCTCGACGACGAGCGTGCCGCCGACGAGGAAGCCCACCTGGATGCCGAGCACGGAGACCGCGGAGATGGAGCCGTTGCGCAGCGCGTAGCCGAACAGCACCTTGCGGTAGCTCAGGCCCTTGGCCTTGCCGAAGTTCACGTATTCGCTGTTCACGGAATCCTGCAGCGACTGGGTGAGGCTGCGCACGATGATCGGCGCGATGGACACGGCCACGGCGAGCGACGGCAGCACGAGCGCCGCCACGTCCACGCCGCCGGAGACGGAGCCGATGGGGAACCAGCCAAGCTGGATGGCGAACACTTGCAGCAGGATGGCGCCGAGGAAGAACGTCGGCCAGCCCTGGGCCACGGCGTTGAGGATACGCACGAACTCGGTGACGACGCGGTTGCCGCTCGTGGCCACCCATACGCTCAGGGGCAGCGCGATGATCACGGCGAACGCGGCGGCCAGCACCATAATGATGAGCGTGACCGGCAGACGCGTCGCGATGAGCTCGGCGACCGGTGCCTTCGCGGAGTACGAGGTGCCGAGGTTGCCGGTGCACAGATCGCCGAGGAATCGCAGATACTGCTGCCACAGCGGATCGTTCAGTCCCCAGGAGTCGCGCAGGGCGGCGAGCGCCTGCTTGCTGGCCTTCGGGCCGAGCGCCTGCACGGCCGGGTCGCCGGGCGTGAGCTTCAGCAGGAAGAACGTCAGCGTGGCGCATCCCCACACCGTCGGGATAAGCAGCAGCAGCCGCTTGCCGATGTACAACCATTTCGAACCGCTCATATTGGGTACCCCTCTCCTGTAGGCGTCCGTTTCACGCGTCTATATAGGGAGTCTTCTCGATACGAGCACGCTCTACAATGGACAATCAATCCAATATCGATATAGATATGGTCATTTTGTCCATTTTGGGAAATCGGTAACGGAATCACGAAACAATCGATGTTGATTGTTCAAATTCGTTGGAATACCGGCGAAAACCACCTCACGGCGGCCGGTGCCACGCACCGTCGCCGTAACATTCGCCATACATGGGAGGTCGCATAACATAACGCGGAATTTACAAACGAAATTCCGCGTTTATGATTCACGAATCAAGAGATAGGTGCGATTTTCGCCCCGGAACGACGTGCATCTCGCAATTCGTGGATTATCGGTCGCTGCGGATGAAGGAGCAGGCGATCCATAGGCGCACCCTCGACGCCTCCTGAGACAGGTCGAGGCCGAGCAGGCGTTCGATCTTGTTCAGTCGGTTCTCGACGGTGTGGCGATGGACGTCGAGGCGTTTCGCCGTGGCGCCGACGTTGAACGACGTGGCGAGCAGTTCGCGGATGGTGGAGAGCAGCGCGTCGGACTCCTGACGGGGAAGATGACGCAGGGGCCTGAGCAGTTCCTGCGAATAGACGACGGCGAGGTCGGGACGGATGAGTTCATGGACCGACATGTCGGAGAAGGAGCGTCCGTCCTCTCCCAATCGGCGCAGATGCAGATTCTGCACGGCTTCGGGGATGCGCTCCTCCATGGCCTGCCATGACGAGCAGTCGCATAATCCGAAGTCGATGCCGTCGCGTGTCAGCAGCTCGCCTTCGACCTTCTGTGCCGCCGGGGCCGCCGTGATGATCCACAGCCGCCGGTCGTATTCCCCGAACATCACGACGCCGTCGTCGACCAGTGACGCGGCGTCGTCGGCGAGAGAACGATACAGATGCTCCGTCATGCGCGTCTCGCCGTCCACGCAGATGAGGCGCAGCGGCGGCTGGGGGATGCCCGACGGCCATAGTTCATCGGCCATCGACAGCATGGCGGTGCCGTGGCCCTGCGCGAACGCACCGATGCACGCGGAGCGCAGCCGGCGGATGCGGCGCTCCTCGCCGCGAAGTCTGGGTACGATGACGGACAGCACGTCGGCGGTGACCATGGTCACCGAACGCAGCAGCGTGTCGGTCCTCTCGCTTTGCGTGGCGGAGACGACGACGATGCCGACGAGACGGTCATGGGAGCCGGAGGCGTCGTGGACCACGCCGGCGCAGAAGTCACGGCCGGAGTCGGAGCCGAACACCGTGGTGAGGCTCGCGTTCGAGCGTGCCTCGGCGACGTTGGCGGCCAGTTTCATCGCCCAGTCCTGCGCCTGCTTGCCGAAGGTGCGGTTGGAGATGTCGAGCACGGTGCCGTCCGTGTCGACGTAGGCCGCCCAACCGGACGCCAATCGCGCGGCGGTCGTGATGGTCGCATGCACGGAGTCGCCGCCGGCCGCGGCCTTCAGCACCTGCCGCTGCAATAGCGACGACTGTCGCAGCGCATCGTCGTGACGATTGTTGAGCGCGCGGGAGACGGCCTTCGATATCGGCGAGAACGGAATCTCCAACGGCACTTCGAACAGCGGCAGGCCGACGTGGTTGGCTGCGTCGATGAGCGCCATGGGCGTGGTCGGATGCTTGACGGCCACGCCGAAGCCGATGGCAAGCACGCCCGCCTGACTCAGCTGCGTCACATAGGCGTCGCACCATTCCCGGTAGGCGGTCGACGCCGACGAGAATCGCGCCGGCAGCCCGACCGCCTTGCGGGCGTTGACGAGCAGCGCATGGTCGTCGTCGGCGTCCATCGACTCCGTCGGAAAGTTCGCGCCGGTGGTGAGCAGCACCTCACCGGGCTCGCTCCACATGGCGATGTCGAGGATCTCGGCGGGATGCACCCACGAGATGTGCCGTTTCAGCGAACCCTGGGCACCGGGGCATATCAGGCGGAGCTTCAGCGACGGGTCGGCGAGCAGCTGGTCGAGCGTGATGCCTTCGCCGGAGTCGTCACGCTGCGAGAACGAGGCACCACGCATGATATATGACCTTTCGGAATTGCCGCCGACTACAGCAGGGAGTCGTTGTACCGCTGGACGGCGAGGGTGCGTCGGGAGCCGGCGAGGTTCTCGACCACAAGCCGCTTCAGCGCGCGGTCGGCGTCGTCGTGGGCGGCGAGCCATGCGTCGCCGGCCTTGACGAGCGCAGCCGGATCGGCGTAGCCCGGGTACAGGCCGTTGAGCAGTGTTTCGGCCATGTGATAGGTCTTGTTCTTCCACACCCAGTCGATGGTGTCGAAGAAGCGGCCCACATACGGGTCGGCGAGTTCACGGCTGTCGGTGCCGGAGAACGCGTAGGCCACGGCCTCCAGCTGCGAGTTGGTCAGGTCGCCGTTGTTGAGGGCCTGGTCCCATGCCCACTGCTTGGCCTCCACGGTGTTGATGGCGGCCTTGGCGCCCACGGCGAACTCGCGGTTCTCGGTGGTGTCGCGGCGGGCGAGTTCGGCGTCGATGCCGTCGGCGTCGATAAGCCCCTGGTCGGCGAGCGCGTGGATGAGCGACCAGCGCAGGTTGTTGTCGATGTCGAGTCCCGGCAGGGTCAGGGTGCCGTCGAGCAGGCCGCGCACGTTGGATTCGAAGCCGGAGTCGTGGCCGTAGCCGAGGTATGCCTTGAGCAGCTGGAACTGGTTGTCGGAGCCGGCGGCCGCATCATTGGCGAGCTTCCACAACCGGTCGGAGACCTGTTCGAGCACGTCGTCGCGCCGGACGGCTGCCACGTAATGGTGGGCGGTGGTGCTCACCTGGGCGAGCGCGTAGCGGAACGTGGTGGATTCGGTTTCGGTGGCGAGGGCCCGCAGGCTCGTGTCGATGAACCGTTCGGCGGGCAGTTCGCCGTCGCGGGTCATGTCCCACAGGCTCAGCCAGACGGTGGCGCGGGTAAGCGCGTCGGCGAAGTCGGGCAGATGGTCGAGCGCAAAATCGAGGGAGGCGGCGTCGAGGCGCAGCTTGGTGTAGGTCAGGTCGTCGTCGTTCACCATGATGAACGCCGGGCGCTTGAGTCCCTTGGCTTCGGCGACCTCGGTGAGCTCGCCGTCCACGTCGAGCTCGATGCGCCTGGTGCGCACGACCTTGCCGGCGTCGTCGAGGTCGTAGAAGCCGACGGCGAGTCGGTGCACGCGCAGCACGGGGTATTCCTCCGGTGCGCTCTGGCGCAGTGCGAGACGTTCGATGGTGCCGTCGGCGGCGGTCTCCAGTTCGGTGGCGATGGTGTTGATGCCGGCGGATTCGAGCCACTGGCCGCTCCATGCCTTCAGGTCGCGGCCGCTGGTCTTCTCGAGTTCGCCGAGCAGGTCGGCGAGCGTGGCGTTGCCGTAGGAGTGGCCGGTCAGGTAGTTGTGGATGCCTTCGAAGAACCTCTCGCGACCCACGTAGAACACGAGCTGCTTGAGCACGGAGGCGCCCTTGGCATAGGTGATGCCATCGAAGTTCACGTAGGTGTCGTTGAGGTCGTTGATGGGCGCGACGATCGGATGCGTGGTGGGCAGCTGGTCCTGGCGCAGCGCCCAGCTCTTCTCGCCGGCGCAGAACGTGGCCCAGTCGTTGGACCAGTCGGTCGCCTCGGCGGTGGCGAGCGTGGACATGAATTCGGCGAACGACTCGTTGAGCCACAGGTCGTTCCACCACTTCATGGTCACGAGGTCGCCGAACCACATGTGGGCGAGCTCGTGCAGGATGGTCTCCACGCGGCGGTTGGCGAGCGCGTCGGTCACCTTGGATTCGAACACGTAGGAGTCGCGGATGGTGACGGTGCCGATGTTCTCCATGGCGCCTGCGTTGTATTCGGGCACGAACAGCTGGTCGTACTTGGCGTACGGGTAGGGCACCTTCCACTGATCGTTGTAGAAGGCGAAGCCCTTCTTGGTGATGTCGAACAGGTAGTCGACGTCCTTGGCCATGGCGTCCTTGAGGGCCTGGCGGCAGTAGATGCCCATGGGCACGGTGCGGCCGTCCTCGTTGGCGTATTCGGTGTGCCAGCTGGCGTAGGGGCCGGCGACGAGGGCGGTGAGGTAGGAGCTCATGACGGGCGTGGTGTCGAACGTCCAGCGGCGGGCGGTTTCGGCGGGCTTGTCGCCGAGCGTGCCCGGCTCGGTCGTCACGTCGACGTCCTCGACGTCCCCGACGGTGCCGATGGAGATGACGTCCCAGGACTTCGGTGCGGTGACGGCGAAGTCGAACGTGGCCTTGATGTCGGGCTGGTCGAAGACGGCGTAGACGCGGCGGGCGTCCGGCACCTCGAACTGCGTGTAGAGGTAGACGTTGCCGTCGGAGGGGTCGACGCTGCGGTGCAGGCCCTCGCCGGTGGTCGAATAGTCGCACAGGGCGGTCACGGAGACGGTGTTGTGCTCCTTGAGACCATCCAGCGCGATGCGCGAGTCGGCGTATGCGGCGGTGTCGACGGGTTCGCCGTTGACGACGATCGACGAGACGGAGTCGGCGATCAGGTCAAGGAACGTGGACGAACCGGCCTTGGCGTCGAATTCGACGGTCGTGACCGATCCGAAGGTCTTCGGCCCCTTCGTCAGATCGAGTTCGACGGTGTATTTCGCGTTCGAGACGACGCCGGCGCGTTCGGCGGCTTCGACCTTGGTGAGATTTGCTCCCGGCATGTGCTACCCCTTCCGTATTTGGCTATACACATAGGCTCCCCTCCGTGAGGGAGGGGAGCCTTCTTCAGACCTGTCGGCCTGTCGATTTCAGTTTTCGAGGTCCTGGGCGATGTCGGCCACGACGGGCACGATCATCGGACGACGATGCAGCTTGCGGGCGACCCAGCTGCCCAGCGTGCGGCGCATGATCTGCTGCAGCTGGTGCGTGTTCTTCGTGCCCTGCATCATGGCGTCCTCGAGGTTCTGCACGATCTGCGAGCGCACGTGCTCGAACTCGCTTTCGTCCTCGGCCACGGCGTTGAGATAGATCTTCGGGCCGCTGACGACCTCGCGGGCCTCGGTGTCGACCACCACGAAGCTGGAGACGAAGCCCTCGGTGCCGAGGATGCGACGCTTCTCGAGCTCCTCGTCGGTCAGCTCGCCGACGGAGTCGCCGTCCACGTACACGTAGTTACAGGGGACGGAGCCGACGATGGCGGCCTGACCGTGGTAGAGGTCGACCACGTCGCCGTCCTCGGCGAGGACCACGTTCTTCGGGTCGACGCCGGTCTTGACGGCCAGCAGGCCGTTGGCCACGAGATGGCGGTTCTCGCCGTGGATCGGCATGGCGCACTTGGGCTTGACGATGTTGTACATGTACAGCAGCTCGCCCTCGTTGCAGTGGCCGGAGACGTGCACGGCGGCGTTGTCGCGGTTGACGACGCGGGCGCCCATCTGCACGAGCTTGTTGATGACCTTGTACACGCCGTGCTCGTTGCCTGGAATCAGGGAGCTGGCGAGGATGACGGTGTCGAACTCGTTGACCTTGATGTACGGGTGGTTGCCGTCGGCGATGCGGCCGAGCGCGGCCATCGGCTCGCCCTGCGAACCGGTGCACATGAAGACGAGCTTGTCGTCCTGCACGTCGTTGGCCTGCTTGAGGTCGATGACGGTGTCCTCGGGGATGTGCAGGTAGCCGAGATCGGAGGCGATGCCCATGTTGCGCACCATCGAACGGCCGACGAACACGACCTTGCGGCCGTACTTGTGGGCGGCGTCGACGACCTGCTGCACGCGGTGCACGTGGCTGGAGAAGCTGGCGACGATGATCTTGCGGCTGGCTTCGGCGAACACGCGGTCGAGGGCCGGGCCGATGGACGTCTCCGGCTTGACGAAGCCGGGCACCTCGGCGTTGGTGGAGTCCATCATGAGCAGATCGATGCCCTGTTCGCCGAGCTTGCCGAATTCGACGAGGTCGGTGATGCGGTGGTCGAGCGGCAGCTGGTCGAGCTTGATGTCGCCCGTGTCGATGAGGCTGCCGGCCGGAGTCTTCACCATGACGGCGAGTGCGTCGGGGATGGAGTGGGTGACGGTCACGAACTCGAGGTTGAAGGGACCGACCTTGAGTCGGTCACGGCCTTCGACCTCCACCGTGGTGGGGTTCTGGTGATGCTCCTTGCACTTGGCTTCGACGAAGCCGAGCGTGAGCCTGGAGCCGATGAGCGGGATGTCGGGGCGCAGCTTGAGCAGGTAGGGCACGCCGCCGATGTGGTCCTCGTGGCCGTGGGTGAGTACCAGGGCCTCGACCTTGTCGAGACGGTCCTTGATGTAGCTGAAATCGGGGAGGATGAGGTCGACGCCCGGCTGCTCCTCCTCGGGGAAGAGCACGCCGCAGTCGATGAGCAGAAGGTGACCGTTGTATTCGATCACGTTCATGTTGCGTCCGATTTCACCGAGGCCGCCGAGCGGGGTGATGCGCATCGAGCCCTTGCGGTACTTCGGCGGGGCTACGAGCTTCTTCTCCTGCGGCTGGCTGTTCTGGGACGCGCCGCGGCGACCGCCGCGGCGGGAGCCTCCCCTGCGGGAGGAGCGAGAGCTGGAATTCTTTTTCTTGGTTTCGTTTGCCATTCTCTTTGTTTTCTTGTTTTCTTGCCTTCGCCTCTGCGAAGACGACGCTGATTGGGTCTAGAGCAGACCCGCGGCGCGAATGCCGGCCTCGGCCTTGGCCAGTTGGTCGGCGTTCGGCCCGATGTTGGGCAGGCGCATCGTGGTGTCGGGGATGTATCCCTTGATCTTGCATGCGGCCTTGGCCATGACGGCCTGGTAGCCGTCGCCGTTCAGGGAGTGCACGAGCGGTGCCAGCTGGTTGGCGAGACGACGCGCGGTGGCGATGTCGCCGGAGTCGAACGCTTCGACGAGCCGGCGCATCGGGTTGGCGGCGGCATGCGCGATGACGGAGATGATGCCGACGGCGCCGATGGACAGGAAGGGGAGGAACAGACCGTCGTCGCCGGAATACCAGGCGAGGCCGGTGCGCTGCTGCTTCTCCACGGCGGCGGCGAGGTCGCCGGTGGCGTCCTTGACGGCCTTGACGTGGTCGAGTTCGGCCAGACGGTCGTAGGTTTCGATGGAGACCTTGAGTCCGGTGCGGCCGGGCACGTCGTAGACGATGATCGGCTTCTCGGCCACCTCGTTCACGGCCTTGTAGTGGCCGACGATGCCTTCCTGGCTCGGACGCGAGTAGTACGGCATGACGACGAGCACCGCGTCGGCGCCCGCCTCCTGGGTCTGCTCCACCATGCGGACGGTGTGGGCGGTGTCGTTGGAGCCCGCGCCGGAGATCACCGGCACGTCCACGACCTCCTTGACGGCCTTGACCAGGGCGACCTTCTCGTCCATGTGGGTCACGGGGGATTCGCCCGTGGTGCCGTTGACCACAAGGCCATCGGCACCGTCGGCGACCAGATGCCTGGCCAGGGCCTGCGCGGCCTCGTAGTCCACGCTGCCATCGGCGGTCATCGGGGTGACCATTGCGGGAAGGATGCGCCCGAACGGGGCCGGATCAAGGAGATGCATAGTACCGTCACTCATACTGCTCAACTTAGCTACCGCCGAAGACGAGAGGAAGCCCTTCCGCCGATTCCTTCCGAATGGCGAACACGTGCGGACGACGCTCCCAAAGCTCCCAAAGCCCGGTCGGGGAATAACGCGTGCGACGTCAAGGCGCAGGAAACGAAGGCGCATGCAATACGTCGAGTTTCCTGCAACGCAGACAACGCTCCGTTATTCCCCGACTACAGGGAGAGGAAGTTGTCGAGTCCGATGGTCAGTCCCGGGTGGCTGCTCACGTTGCGGACGGCAAGCAGGACGCCGGGCATGAAGGAGCCGCGGTCGAAGCAGTCGGAGCGGATGACGAGCTGTTCGCCGGGGTTGCCGAGCAGCACCTCCTCGTGGGCGTTGAGGCCGCGCAGGCGCACGGCGTGCACGTGGATGCCGTCGACGACCTGGCCTCGGGAGCCGCCGTCGGTTTCGGTGGCGTCGGGCACGGGGGCGAGGCCGGCGGCCTTGCGTGCCTCGGCGATGGTGTGGGCGGTGTGGATGGCGGTGCCGCTGGGGGCGTCGACCTTGTTCGGATGGTGCATCTCGACGACTTCGGCGGATTCGAAGTACTTGGCGGCGATGCCGGCGAAGTAGTCGGTGAGCACGGCGGAGATGGCGAAGTTCGGGGCGATGAACACGGCCTGGTCTTCGCGCGGGGCTGAGGCGAGGGCGGTGCGCACCTGGTCGAGTTTCTCGTCGGTCCAGCCGGTGGTGCCGACGACCACGTCGACGCCCTGGCCGATCAGCGTGAGCACGTTGTCGAGCGAGACGGACGGGACGGTGAACTCGACGACGACGTCGGTGTTCTCCGGGGTGATGCGTGTCAGGTCGTCGCCGGCGTCGAGGGCGAGCGCGAGTTCGGTGTCTGCGGCGTCGTTGACGGCGCCCACGACGTTGCCTCCCATGCGGCCCTTCGCGCCGACCACGGAAACCTTGATCATGGTTGCTCCTTTATATAGGGTTCTGTTTTTCGTTCTGGATACAAGTATGGACGAAGACCGCGATCAACCACGATCAGTCGCGGTGGAAGCGTTGGCGTAGGACGCTCATGGTACGCGGCAGCATGATGCTGAAGGCGATGAGTCCCAGCGCCCACAGCGGGTATTGGATGAGCACGGCGATACGCATCACATGGTCGGTGTACAGGCTCGGGTCGGTGGCGCCCTGTGCGTCGAGCATGAGTCCGACGCCGAGGAACACGATGGCGGATGAGAGGAAGCCGCCGGTGTTGGCGAATCCGGTGGCGGCGCCGAGGTTCTCCGGCCGGTTGGTGTCGCGCGCGAAGTCGAAGGCGATGTTCGAGGCGGGGCCGCCGCTGGAGATGGCGAGCAGCAGCATCCACATGAACCATGCGGGATGCGGTCCGGGGGTGAGCAGCAGTATGGTCCAGCAGACGATCTGCGCGCCGACGGTGACGTAGACGATGGCGGCGCGGCCGTGGATGGGGTGGAGTCCGGCGACACGGCCCATGATGAGCGCCCATGCCACGTTGATGACCATGCCGATGGCGAGATAGGCGCTGGCCTGCGCCTTGGACCAGTGTTCCACGGCGAGGAGGAACGGGAATCCCCACAGCTGGTTCATCATGTTGATGGAGAACCATGTGGTGGCGTGCACCCAGAATCCGCAGAACGTGCCGGGGGTCTTCAGCGCGGCCTTCAGGCCGTCGAACGCCGCCTTCATGCCGCCTTCGGGACGTTCGTGCCGGTGACCGCGTTGCCGAGGGTCGTCGCGCACGCCGAGCAGGACGCATGAGGCGATGCAGACGCCCACGCCGGTCAGGGAGAGGAACGAGACCTGCCAGTCCGTCAGGTCCAGCAGCCAGACGAACGGGTAGATGGAGATGATCTGGCCGATGCCGCCGAGCATGGAGGTCAGCTGATTCATCAGCGGTATTCGCGAGAACGGGAACCATGCGGAGACGAGCCGTATGACGGAGATGAACGTCATGGCGTCACCCATGCCGACGATGCCGCGACCTACGATGGCCATCGAGGTGACGGGCGCGACGGCCATCAGCATCTGTCCGGCCGCCATGAGGAATCCTCCCGTGGCGATGAGCTTGCGCGCGCCGAACCGGTCGAGTAGCACGCCGGCCGGTATCTGCATGATCGCGTAGACGAACAGCTGCAGGTAGAGGAACATCGACAGCGCCGTGCTTGTGGTGTGGAAATGTTCGGCCGCGACGATGCCCGTCGCCGACATCGACGAGCGGCAGGTGACGGCGAACACATAGCCGGCCATGGCCACCGCCCACGTGGCGTACGCCTTCGCCCCTCCCCTGCGTTTCTCGGGCCGTTCCGAAATCCCGCGCGCAACGACGCGTTCCTCTCCCCTACGCTGATCCATACCGCCCATCGTACGCACGCCGGCATATCGACTCCCACGATTACTCACCGAATCCGACGCGAGCATGGTCGCTCACCGATTCCCGCCACGACACGCCGGCGAAACCGTCCGTTTGCGGCGGGAAACAGTGAGCGACCGGACAAACGGCGGAATCGGTGAGCAACGTGGCAGGAGGCTCCGCGTCACCGGCGGCGACGACGGGCGAGGAGCCAGGCGAGGGCGGCGAGGGGGACGGAGCAGGCGGTGGCGGCGAACGGAATCCACATGCCGGCGTGGGTTCCGTAGGCGTCGAGCACGATGCCGGCGACCGATGAGCCGAGCGAGACGCCGACCGAGTTGCCGGTGGCGAGCCAGGAGAGTCCCTCCGTGAGCGATTCGTCGGGCACGATGTCCTTGACGATGAGGTTGCCGGTGGCGAACGTGGGCGCCACGAACAGGCCGGCGAACACCTCGAGGATGCCGAGCACGACGAGGCTGTCGGCGCTCATGCGGAAGCCCACGTACCATACGGAGAGCGCGGCGAGCAACACGACCATGTGGCTCCAGTGGGAGCCTTTGAGCTTGAGCGAGCCGAACACGAGTGCGCCGACGAGCGATCCGACGGCGAACAGGGCGAGCTGCAGGCCGACGATCTTCTCGATTCCCATGGATTTGGTGATGGCCGTTACCGACACGTCGAATGCGGAGAAGCTCATGTTGAACGCCACGAACACGACGACCAGCAGGGCGATGCCCGGATAGACCAGCGCACTGCGTACATGGCCGCGTGCACGTATCCTACGGGTGCCGGCGCCTTCACGCACGTTGCCGTCTCCGCCGACCACGCTGCCGGATCCGTCGGATGCGACGTCTGCGACGGTGGCGATCACCGGCGGCTGCGTGGATTTCAGCGAGAAGAACACCATGCCGCCTCCGAGCGCGCACAGCGCCGGCATGACCAGCTGAGAGACGGGATGCACGGAGGTGGCGAGGAACGCGGCGAGGATCGGTCCAAGCACGAAGACCGTCTCGTCGACGGCGGATTCGAACGCGTAGGCGGCGTTGAGCAGCGTATCGTCCCTTTCCCCGCGCAGCGCCCATGCCCAGCGGGTTCGTACGAGCGCACCGAATGCGAACTGGGTGATGCCCATGAGCACCGCCAGCACGAACAACGCGGGGATGGGTATGCGAAGCAGGGCGCCGAGCGCGAACGACAGCATGGCGACGACCTGCAGCACCAGTGCCACGCGACCGACCCTGCGCTGGCCGAACCGGTCGAACAGACGCGCGTAGAACGGCGTGACCACGGCGGCGGACAGCACGTAGACGGCGCTCATCACGCCCGCCGTGGTCCAGTTGTCGTAGATGTGGTTGAGGGCCAGCACGATGCCCAGGCCCATCATCGAGATGGGCAGTCGCGCCACGGCGGCCGCAGCGGAGAAGGCCTTGGCTCCGGGTGTTCGGAAGATGGTCCTGTATGGGGATTCGCGACGTCTGCCCGGTGTTCGGCGGATGGTCTGGCGCGATGCGTTCGGATGCGAATTCGACATTCGGTATCGTTTCCTCGGACTCGATAATACGGGTGGGGCGCCATCGAACCAGCCGCCCCGCGTCCAATCCGATGGGCAGGGATTCCGCCACGCCCACGTCGTTCCGTGGCCGCGGCGGGCGGCCTGGCTTCCGCTCGCGTTAATCGTTATCCGACTGCGGGGGCAAACCGCCGTCAAGCTCACTGATGATCTCGGCCTCGCTTCTGGGCAGGGCATGCAGTTCGCGTTCCGCTTCGTCGTCAACGCTCAGGTAGTACAGCGTGGCGTCGATGCTTGCCAACGGTACCCCTTCGATTCGCGACAACAGTAGCCGATACAGGTCGAGCTGGGCAAGTTTGCCGTTGATGTCCTGCGTGTCGTGCGGCTTGCGTCCGGTCTTCCAGTCGACGACCGTGAAACGCTTGCCCGGATCGTCGGGGTCGAGGCCTCCGCGGAACACGGCGTCGAGCTTGCCGTCGACGATCCGCGTCGTGCCTGAGCCGTCCTTCACGGCGACGACGATGGAGCGTTCCGCCCAGACCGCACGGCGGGCGGCCCATCGCGAATCGGCGAGGCGGCGCTGCCATGTCAGCAGCCGCTTGTCGACGGACGGGGCCGTAACGCCGCCGTCAGGCCCGGCGGGCGTCCCGTCGTCGGATGCCGCATCTTGCACAAGCCCGCGTTCCCGGCGTCGAAGATCGTCCACCATGGCCGCGCGCGATCCGACGGCCATGTCGCCGGATGCCGTCATGGCGTCGCCGCCGTTCGGGCAGATGAAGCGCGCCGCCCAGTCATGGAATACCGTGCCGGCCTGCGCACTCGGCGAGGCGACGCGCGGAATCGGCCGGACGATGCCGGCCCACAGCCGGCGCTCGGTCTCCGAACCGCCGTCGTCCAGCGCGGAGGCACGCGTCTGGATGGCCGTGACGTTCTGACGTCCGGCCATCAGGATGCGCTCGCCTTTGGCGCGCAGCGCGGCGACGTCGTCCGGACGGGCCGACGCATCGTCTTCGCCGGCGCCTGCGGACGACGACAGCAGTCCGGCCTCCGCCAGTCTTCTGGCGTAATCGAACAGCGTCGGACCATCCGTGGAGCCGGACACGACGCCGTCAGGCCCCTCGGCCGCGGACCGGCCGCCGTGGCCATCGTCGGCCATACGCCGCCGGACGGCCTGCGCGCTGCGGCGCATCGCATCGGCCACCGTGGATTCCAGCGGACGAGGCCAGGGATGCTCCGGCTCGCCGTCGATGCCGTCGCGGGGGTCGAGCCATGCACCGCCGACGACGACGTTCTCATACTCCTGTGCGCGCTCGCCGACGAACAGTCCGGCGACGGACTGCGTCAGCGCCGACGGAACCGACGTCCCGCCCTCGGCCGCGGAACCGACGTTCATGGGCTTGTGGACGGCCTGACCGTGTGCGGCGAACGCCTCGTGCACCTCCATCCAGAAGTTCGATGCGGCACGTTCGACGTCCAGCGGCTTGGCGTCGTCGGCCGGCAGCGGCGACGTGTCGCCGTCGGCACTGAACGTGAGCATGGCATCGTACCGGGCGCGGGTCAATGCCACATACATCAGACGACGTTCATCGGCATGGAGACGCCGGCCGTACTCCTCCTCCTGGCTGAGGAAGCGTCCTTCGGCATCGGACGGCGCGGCATCCGCCGATCCGGCTGCCGCCGCCGAAGCGATCGCCTCGCCATCGGCGACGAACGCCTCGGCGGCGATGGCCTCCGCCGTGGCCAGACCGTCAAGCCCCGCGACCGGATCGGATTCCACGTCGGCGTCGTGGGGGAAGCGCGGCAGGATGCCGGAATCCACACGGATCGGCACCGGGACGGCGGTCGGGTTCACCAGCCATGTGCGTGCGGTCTCGCGGTATTCCGGCGGCTCCCAGACACCGTCCCTCACTCCCCCGATATGCTCGTCGTCGGGTTTGACGCTCAGGTGATCGCCCTGCGAGCTGGGGAATCCGCGCTTCTTCAGCCCGACCACGGCGACGGCGTCCCATTCGAGACCCTTCGACTGGTGGATGGTCATCAGCGTGACGTCGGCCTTGCCCGAGCTGACGCCCTGCGAGGCCTCGGGCACCGAGCCCAGCGCGTCGACCCAGGAGACGAAGCCTCGCAGCGACGGCGACGTGCCGTCGGGCAGCTCCTGCAGATACGTGTTGGCCAGGTCGATGACGGCGTCGATGGAGACACGCGCATCGGTGGGCGTTCGCCGGTCGGACGCGTCGGCCATGGATTGCGCGACCACGCAGTCGATGTCGAGCCCCAACGCCTCGACGGCCACGCGGATGACGTCGACGAGAGGGCGATGCGCCGCCGCCTCCACGGCCCGCAGCATATGGGAGACCCCGGCCAGCAGCCGCACTCCCCCATCGGATATCGACCGTCCGGGCTGCGCCCCCGATACCGCGGAATCCACAGCAGACCGCAGCATGCGCTCCACATGCTCGCCCATCAGCACGTCGGCCAGGAATACGCCGTTGGGCACGACGTCACGGTGGGCGGCGACGATGCCGCCCCACTCGCGGCGAGGCTCATCGCCCGACGCCAGACCGGCCTCGACGAGCGCACGATACCGGTACTCCAGATTCCGCTGGTCGGCCATGGCCGCGACGGCCTTCAGATCGTCGGCGCTGAGGCCGAAACGCGGCGTGGCCATGAGCCGCATGAGCGCACCGGTGTCGGTGTGATCGGCGACCGCATGCAGCAACGCCAGCAGATCGCGCACCTCCGGACGCTCCAGCAACGCCGAATATCCCACGACCTCGCAGGTGAGGCCGGCGTCCTCCAAGGCGTCGCGATATGCGGGCAGCGCGGTCTTGGACCGGAACAGCACCGCCACATGCGTGCCGCCACGGCGCTCGCCGGTTTCGGCGTCGACGCCGTACAACGCGATGGCCTTCCTGGCGAACCGCACCACGGCGTCGATCTCCTGACCGAGGTTCGTGTACCCCTGCACACCGAGCGTACCCTGTGGCGCCTGCTCCATGGGATTCAGCGCGGCGACGTCCACCTCGCGCATCAGCGAGCTGCCGGGACGTCGTGGAATCCGGCGCAGCGGTATGGTCAGGTCGTTGGCGGCCTCGAGCACGATGCGCGAATTGCGTCGGGTCTGCGACAACGCATACGGACGATCATGCGCGTCCATGCCGAAATCATGCTGGAACATGCGGAAGGCGCCGGGACTGGCTCCTCGCCACGCATAGATGGACTGGAACGGATCGCCCACGGCGTTGACCGCGGTATGCGCCGAAGCCCCACGATTCCGGGCCTCGCCAGGTTCCACGTGGAACAACGCGGCCAGCAGCGTGGCCTGCGTGGTGGAGGTGTCCTGGTACTCGTCCAGGAACACATGCGAGTATCGACGACGGTATTCCTCGCCGATCGACGGGAACCGTCGCACCAGCTGGAACGCGGCGATGGTGAAGTCGCTGAACTCGGCCATGTTGGCGCGACGCTTCGCCTCGTGGAACTCCTCGGCGAGCGTGAGCAGCAGTTCACGACGCCGCGTCGACGACAGCAGCCTGCCGCAGGAGAAGACCGCATGACGATGAATCTCCTCGCGCCGCTTCGCCTCGAACGCCGCAAGTTTCTCCGCATAAGAGTCGTCCGTGTCCTTCTTCAGGCGTTTCGGCGGCTTGCTGAACTTCGGCTCCGTCGTCGCGACGGTCTCGTCGCCCATGGCCGCCGTCAGCCGTTCGATGAACGCGGCATCCCATCGGCGTACACGTTCCACGGCGTCGTGGAACGTCATGACGTCGCCGCCGATCATCGCATCGGATATCGCGTGGGACAACGCCATCAGCTGGCCGGTCAGCGTGGAGAAGGCGCCGAGGTCGGACTCGCCGTCGTCCGGCGTCGGCGCGGAATCCCCGTCGGCACCGGCATCATCGTCGTTGCCGTCAGCGAACAGCAGCGTCATGTGCCGGCCGACCACGTCGCCGGCCAGCTGGAACGCGCCGGCGTCGCTCAACGGCTGCGTGTTCTGGTCCATGCCGACAAGCAGGCCGTATTGACGCACGATGGATTGGAAGAACGCGTCGTAGGTGAAGATGTCGGGCTTCAGGAACGCACGGTCGGGATCGACGGCGGCCGCAGCATCGACGTTCCCGTCGGCGTCTCCGTCGGACGACGCCGACAATACGGCGGCCGACACTCGCGACAGCAGTTCGGACGCCGCCTTGCGGGTGAACGTCAGACCGAGTATGCGTTCGGCCGGCACACCCCGTTCGATCAATGAAATGATGCGCCGGGTCATGGTATAGGTCTTGCCGGAGCCGGCGCCGGCCACCACCAGCACATTGTCGCGCGCGGGCGCGTTGATGACCGCGGCCTGTTCCGCGGTGTCGGTGAACGTCGTCATGAGCGGACCTCCAGTACGGATGTGATGTCGTCGGCGCAGGCCGGGCAGCTGTCCTTATGCCAGCAGCCGTCGACGTGCGCGGGATCGGGATGCGCCACCAGCCGCTGCGATTCGACGGCTCCGGCGGCATAGAACACGCGGGCAATCATGGTCAGCGCCCACAGCGTCTGCGTGCCGCGCTCGCCGAGCAGACGCCTCCATGCGGCCTCGCCGACGTCGTCGGGCCGCATGGCCGGCAGTTCGGGGTCGTCGAACAATCGGGACAGCATGCCGACGCGATTGCGCGGCAGGAATCCGTCGGCATTGAGATGGCCGTCGCGGAACAGCGCGGGCTGATGGCAGCCCTCCGGACCGTAGAAATTCGACGGCGAGGCATTGTCCGCCACAAAGAACAGCCCGGATTGGGCGATGTCCACGTCCGCGACGCCGGATCCCGTGCCGCCGCCCCGTCGCGCCTGTTCGTCGAACAGCAGGCCGAGCTGATAGCACACGAGCTGCAGGTCGCTGAACCCCTGCTTGGCGGTTCGGGTGCGGCCGGTCTTGTAGTCGATGAGGCGAATCTGCCTGTGGCCATCCTCGGTCCGACGTACTTCCATACGGTCCATGCGGCCGGAGATGCGGATGCCGATGTCCGGCCGCATGCCCTGCGGCCATTCGCCGACGAGTGCGCCCATGATGGCGTAGAGTTCGTCGGCATCGACCGGCTCGCGGTCGGGGACGGCGTTGTATGCGCGGACGATGTCGTCGAGTCCGAACCGGGCGACGAACGGTTTCTCGCATTCGGCGGCCACAAGCGTGCCGACCGGTATGGCGGTCTTCTTCGTCGCCGCATAGACGGAGTCGTTGCTGTCGACGAAGTATTCGGCGATATGACGCAGCAGTCCGGTGGCGGAACGGTCCTTGCGCAGGGCGGCGTAGCGTTCGGCCACGCTTGCGGCGTCGTCGGGGTCGACGCGCAGCTCCTGGTAGATCTCGACCATGCGGTCGGTTATGCGTTGCACCGCGTCGTCGCGCATCATGCCGTCCCATTGTTCGGGCAGGTCGAGATGTTCGGCGCTGGCCCGTTCGGCGACCGCGTGGATGATGGTGCCGAATCCGGAGGCCACGCCGGAGGGGCGGGGGCCGGCGAACCGGTTGTCCATAAGCCAGCAGACGGGGCAGTTCCAGATGCCGTCCACGGCGGACGGCGACAGCGTGACCACGGTGGTCTTCCCGTCGTCGTCGGAGAACCGTTCCCGCTCCTTCGCCGGCACGCCGGTCGGCAGGGACTCCATGGCGAATACGGCGGCGTTCGGGGAGCCGACGGACGCGGCGTCCGCATCGTTCGTCGCGGCATCATCCGATATGTAATCGTTCTCGGACGGAACGCCCTGCGACGCCGTGTGCAGGAACGGCCAGTGCGCGGGATCGGCCTCGCTCTCGCCGTGTTCGGCGAGATAGGCCAGCGTGCGTGCGGCATCTGCGGCATCGGTACTGTCGGCGGCATCAAAACCGTCGGCTTCGGCGTTCCGATAGTATCGGGCCAGCGTCGCGCGCGCCGCGGCGACGATGCCGCGCGCACTGAATTCAAGCCCGGAGAACGCGCCCTCTTGGCCGACCTCGACGTATTCGGGCTCTTCGGTGCGGCGGAACCGTTCCGGCATGAATCCGTAGAGGAAATCCGACGGCGTATGGTCATCGTCCGCGACCGCGCTGACGTATGCTCGCCCGTCCGCGCGGGTCAGCGCGACGAGCAGGCTCTTCTTCTCCGTATACAGCACGGAGGCCAGACGCTCCGAACGGCCGGAGGCGATGTCGCCTCCGCCGATGGTGCCGATGCGTCCGTGCAGCATGACGTCGGCGAGGTCCTCGGTGCCGAACATGGTGTTTCGCGCGGCGAGATTCGGCCAGACGCCCTGTTGGATGGCCGGCAGCCAGACCAGCCTCCAATGCCGGCCGATGGCTCCGGCCGGCGTGGTCAGGGTCACCGCCTGCTCGACCGGTCCGACATGCGCCAGGGAGTCGGCCTCGATCTCCAGATTGCGCACCTGGTCGATGAACGCCATGATGTCCCGCTTGGCGCCGGACGATTCGCTGAATTGGAAGAGCCTCATGGCTGCGTCGAGCCTGTCGTTGGCGGCACGGCCGTTTTCGGTGTTCTCCAATGCCTCGCGCTGCCAGCGTTCGGCCACTGCGCTGGTCTGCCACGCCTGCCACAGCACGTATTGCGACTCTCTCACCGGCATCGTGCGCATGGATTCGGCCAGTTCGCCTATCATCCCCCATGCGCGGGCGAATGCCGCGGCCTCCGGATCGGTGTGGCCGCCGCGGCCGCCGAGCACGGCATGCACCGACCGCAGTACCTGGTCCGCGCCGACGCCACCCTGCGCAAGCAGCAACAGCATGGCGTCGGCGTTGAACTGCATGGCGTCGGTTGGAGTGTCGTCGTTGAACACGGAGTCATCGACCACGATGCCGGTGTCGTTCCGCTCATCGGAACGCGCCGACGATAATGCGTCGGACAGCGCACGCCACTGCGTCATCATGGAAAGCAGCGCAGCGTTCCCGTCGGATGCCATATCGTCGGATGCCTTATCGTCGGCCGCAGAAGTGGCGGCAGCGGATGCGGGAGCGTCGGTCGCAGGGCCGACAACGCGCGACAGCGATTCCAGCGAGCGCAGGGCCGAGGCTATGGCGTCCACGCGCATCGGCCGGCTGCCGTTCCCCCGCTGCACGGCGATCAATGGACTGGTGAGCAGCGTGCGCATGCGGGAGCGTACCAGCGCCGCCAGCACGCGCGGACCGGACATCCCGCCGGCGACCATCCGGCCGGCGAGACCTTCGTTGCGCAGTCGCGCCAGTTCGATCATGGAGAACAGGCCCTGCACGAACGGCTCCTCCTTGAGGGGACGCGTGACCGTGGAGTATCGCACGGGCACGCCTTCGCGCCGCAGCCGTTCGCCGAACACACGTACGGTGGCGTTGTCGTGGGCGATGACCGCCATGTCGTTCCACGAACGGCCTTCGACCATGTGGGCGCGTTTCACATGCCATACGACGTCGTCGAGTTCCTCGCCGGCGCTGCGGTACAACGAGCCATGGATGGTGCCGTCTTTCGAAAGCTCCCGGGTCTCGTCGCTTGCGACGACCGGCATCGCGCCGCGATACTGCGGCGTCTTGCCGAGTCGGCGTGCGACGGGCCGCGGATTCGCCTCCACGGAGAGAATGCCCAATGATATGCGCGAGGCCACCAGGTCGAGATACGAGGGTGCGGCGGGGATGGTCGTTGCGTCGGTTTGACGCACGGCATCGTCATGCCCGTTGACTGCGATGTTTCCCCGCATATGCGGGGATTCGCCGACATCATAGACTTGCCTGTCTTCGGCTTGGTTCCGCAGTGTGACGGCGAGCGCGCCGAGTCGGCCGAGATTACGGTCGTCGATGGTGCCGGCGGCATCGTCATCGCCGGCAGCCATGGCGTGCGGGGCCGGTTGTACCGCGCGGAGGAACAGGAATTCCGGATACGAGCCGCGGAATCCCTGCACGGCTTCGTCGGGGTTGCCGACGAGCACGAGCTTGCAGCCGCGTCGTTCCAGCGTTTGCAGGAACGCCATGGCGGCGAGGGTCATGTCCTGTGCGTCGTCGACGATGACGGCACGCGGCAGGTCCGCAGCATCGGTGTCGGCAGCCGCCCTTGCTCCGGCGGCGAGCAGTTGCGAGGCGTCGAGACGGTATTCGTCAGGGTAGGCGTCCAGAACAGCGGCCTGGTATTCGCGACGCAGCGCGAAGGCGAGACGCCATTGCGCGGCGAGGCGTTCGCCGGCCACGCCGGCCTCGCCCTGTTCGTCGGCGAGGGTCTCGATGATGGCGTCCTCCCTGTCGGGGGTCACGCCGAGTTCGTTCATGCGGGCCAGCATGTCGCGCAGCTGATTGACGAACGCATCGCTGATGCCGCGAATCAGCAGGGCGTCGGTCGTGTCGGTGCGCTGCGGGCCGTCAGTCTGTCCGTCCGCCAGTGCTCGTCCGTTCGGCGTCGTCTTCCCGTTCATCGACGATTGTCCGCTCGATATTGACCTCGATATTGACGGCATTGACTGCCTGTCCGATGCCGGCCTTGTATCGGCGTCCGCGGCGACGAGGCCGGCCCAGTGCGATTCGGCGAAGTATGCGCCGAGCAGCCGGCATGTGGCGCATTGGTCGCCGGCCTGCACATGCGCCACATGCACGGCGAGCACGGAACGCAGCAGCGAATCCTGTTCGGCGCCGTTGAGCAGTCGCGGCGCGGATTCGTCGGCATGCGAACGGGCCGCCGAAATCATGCGGAACGCGAGCGCGGACAGGGTGGTGACGGGTCGTGCCTGCGAGGTCGCGCCGATGTGCTCGATCACCTTGTTGCCCAGATCGTCGGCGGCGACTCGTCCCGAAACGGTCATCACCGCGGCATCATCGCCGTATTCGTCCAGCGCGGCCAGCAATGCGACGAATGCGAAATCGGTCTTGCCGCTGCGCGGTGCGCCGGCGACCAGCAGCGTATTGGTGATCTGTGCGGCGTCGTCATCGCGGAACGTTCGCTGTCCATCGTCGGAGGGCGTCCCGCCTCCATCGGCCCCGATGCCGTCGGCCGGACGCCCGAGCATGCCGATATACAGGCGCTTCGCCAGTTGCAGCGCCTCATCCCTGGTGCATTCCATCGTCATACCCACCACGATACCGTTCGTATGACAATAACCGTCGAAGAGCTTAAACAAGAACCATGCATTTCGATATCATTGAGGCCAGGTGCATCGTGTCGCCTCATAGTTGAGTCGACAGTAGGCATCTTGGAAGAAAGAGGAAAGAAGCATGTCACGACCAATCGCCGCGCAAGGCAATAATGCATCGATCATTTTCGATGGTAGAGAGTTCACCATTCTCCGCGGTTCCGCAGTGTCAAAAGTATCTATCGGCACTGTTCAGAACGCCGAAATCATTCCTTCTCGACCAGACCACGATGGCGCGCTCATCATCAAGGTCGCCGGGCAGAAGATTCCGACAAATATTGAAGAAGCAGTTTCCGACCCCCACTGCATCTTGTTCCGACATGAGCAGAGCGGCGATATACAACGTTTTGTCAACGAAGTAGAACCGTCAATCATTCCCGCGAAGCAGACATCCAATGCCAACGCATCATTATCCAACGCGAAAAAATACATCGTACCTATCGTCATTATCACCGTTATGGTCTTCGGCATTCTCTCCATTGTGTACGGAGCCGTAAGCGGCGGAGACGATACGGAATCCGCATCAAGCAGCCAAGAATCCTCCCCTCTATACAGTGAGACGCCCACGGTCACCGACACACCAACTCACGAGAGGACGGCAACCGGCATTACCGCCACCTACCTAGGCCCTCTAATCAACGGAACCGAAATCAACAGCCAAAACACCGGAATCGAAGTAAAAGTTCAATACGACGACGGAACCGATGAGACCGTCAGCGGATGGACGGTCGTGAATCCCGGTAAAGTCACCTATCAAAAGGAGACCACCTTCACCATCGACTATCAGGGACAGCGCACACAGCTCAAACTTACCGGGGAACCACCATACGAATATCAGAATGCACTGACCCAGGCACAGCAGTATTCGGACAATATGTATATGTCAAAAGCCGGTATCTACCAACAGCTCACCAGCGAATACGGCGGCAAATTCGATAATGATGCCGCACAATACGCCATCGACCACGTCAAGGCCGATTGGAATAAGAACGCCCTCAAAACAGCGGAAAACTACCAAAAGCAGATGTCACTCTCTCGAGAGGAAATTCGCAGCCAGCTTACTTCCCCATATGGCGAGCAGTTCACTCAGTCGGAAGCCGATTACGCAGTAGCACATCTTCCACAGTGAGATTCCTGACTCAGACATATGACTTTGCAGAGTTTTGCAACTTGACGATTGCAGCCGTCGGAACAAAATCTTCTTTGCAGTTACCGTAATTACTCTTTGTCTCGCTACCAATAGTGGTCGTCACGCCCAGCCGGAACACGACGGCCACTATTCATTAATTCTCGGATACCACTAGATGGACATAACCATTACTGGTAATCGTCCACTCATATGTCGTTTTCCCCTGAGTGACCTTACCGGTGTCCTGATCAGCGTCGGGTCCTCCATTCGGATAGTGCTCCAATATGCATTGCCCCTTTTTGTTTTTCAAATCCGAGTCCCATACCGAATATGCGAAATCAATATCACCTTCATGATTCACACTGATTTCGCAATCATCTGCTATCTGCTGAACAGAAGCACCTCGGTTCAGAATAAAAGAGACAGCAAGTGCGACGACCACAATTATCGCAAGCACTGACGCCACTGCAGAGATTGCAAGGACCCTCGTTTTCCTTGATAAGAGAGCCCATCGATATTTAAGAGAAATCCCCTTCATAATGCGCCACCAATCTCACTGTCCGGCATCCGGCACCAGAGATGTCCGAAAAGCGGAACTTCCGTTGGATTGAATCCTTTGATTGCTTTCCTCCCACGGAGGCAAGGACGGATCTTTTGCACGAGCATCCTCATAACGTTGTCTTTCCGAGAACAGCAACGACTCGTTGATGCCATTTTTAATCGCATTTTTCAGAACAAAATAGCTAATACAAATGCCCAGAGCTGCAATCAGGACGTAAAGCAACACCACAATAACCGAACCCACAGGCCCCTCTCCTTACGGTCTTACATATACTTCGCAACTACGCGAAGTACCGAACATGTCAAACGTACCAATAGGGGGGGGGCAAATCGATATGACGGACCGTGGTTCCACTCCATAAAAACATCTATGCCTCTATTCCAGAAGTCGGCCCCGCTGAAACCAGCGATTCCTAAATCAGGCCATGTAAACCGCGACGTTTTACCTACGGGGGACAGTAATGCTCAGTGACGGCAATCACCCCGCCCAAACGACAGTCACATCAAGGCCTCTTAAATACCATAACAACGATGGAGTGCGGCGCATTTTAAGGAATTTGCGGCGTAGTCCATCGAAAATCAGAAAGCGCGTTTTCAAGAACGTTGGAATCACGCGGTTCTTGAATTGCCTTCGCTTGAAACGCGATGGATTGCGCCGCATTCACAGCGAAAAGCAACGCAGTCCATCAAATCACGGCAGAAATTGATGGACTGCGTTGCATATGGCGTTGAAATGCGTTGTGGTCCTTCGAATCCCGATTGATTCGATGGACCACAAGGTAAATATGGCGATTATGCGCCCGCGTCCAGAACCATGGGGTCATGCAACCCGTCGGACGCCGCCTGTCACGCGAACTAGTGCAGCGTGTCCCAGACGGTGGTGGAGATGGCGGCGATCTGCGTCTGGGCGGTGCCGTTCTCCACGTTCTGGGTCATCACGGTGAGCACGTAGTCGCCGCTGTGATCGTCGGCCGTGCCGTACACGATCGCGGAATCGTTCTCGGTGCCGATGATCTCGCCGGTCTTGTTGGCGACCTTCGTGCCCTGCGGCAGGCCGGCGGGAATCTTCGCGCGACGCTGCTGTTGCAGCAGCAGGTTCAGCATCTTCTCGCTCGTCTGCTTCGAGACCAGCTGGCCGCGATACACCTTGGCCATGAACTTGCCGGAGTCGGATACGGACGTCTGTTTGAGGCTGGAATCGTGGGTGCCGGAATCGTAGAGCAGGTCCTTCATCCGCGTTTCGTTGAAGCCGTTGGCCTTCGCCACCTGATTGACCACGTCGAGTCCGGCGTTGGTATCGCCGTTGCCGAGCAGGTTGACCAGCGTGTTGGTGGCCTGGTTCGAGCTGACGGTGATCATCTGCGTGAGCAGATCGTTGGTGGCCATGTCCTCCTGCATCCTGCCCTCGTCGATTCTCGTGTAGACGGCGAGCATCACGTACAGTTTGATGACCGATGCGGACGGCTGCACATGATTGTCGATGGAGGTCGAGGCGCCGGTTTTCAGGTCCTCCACATACACCGACCAGGTGCCGGGATAGCCGGCGATCTGCGAGGTCAGTTTCGTATTGAGCGAGTCAAGCTGGTTCTGCTTCGACCGCTTGGCCGCCTCGCCGGGGTCGACGGTGGGAACGGCCTTCTTCGTGGCGCCCGCGGACGCCGCAGATGACTTCGATGACGATGCGACCGACGAGGATGCCGACGACGCATTCGTGACCGCGTTATGCCTTCGCACCGAGATCACGGCGACGCAGGCCAGCAGGGCCATGACGACAACGACGATGACGATCGCCGCCAGTCCGCCGCGGCGCGGCGAGCCGGCGTGGGCGCCGTGCCCGCCGCTGTGCTGCGGCGTATCGGAACCATTCACTGCCATATTCGTGTTTTCGCTCCGACTACTTGAGCAGTTCGGCGTTGACTTCGGCGAGGATGTCGTTGGCCATCTGCACGGCGACGCTGCGGCCCTGGTTCTGGGTCATCACGGCCACGCCGACGGCGCCCTTCGACGACTTCATGACGATGAAGAAGTTGTAGGCGTTCTTGATGCCCTGTCCGCGGTGGCCGTTGATGGATGTGCCGGCCGGCGCCGAGACGCCCTCGGAGGCGAGGCTGTATGCCATGAGGCCGGTGCCGCCGGCCTGTTCGGTGGCGACGAGCATCTTGGCGGCGTCGGCGGCGGAGGTGTAGTTCTCATAGCCGGCCGACGAGGCGGAGACGTCGCCGAAGTCGCGCTCGAAGTCGGTGTTGGTGTAGCCCTGGCTGGACAGCCAGCTGTTGAGCGACGAACGGCCGCCCATGGCGCTGATGGCGCTGTTGCCGTATTCGTTGCTCATGGTCTTCATCATGGCGTCGGCGTAGCTGGCGGCCGTGGAGTTGCCGGTGCCGTGCGCTTCGAGATACACCGGCAGATAGAGGCCGGAGGCCACGTACTTGCTGTTCGCCTGCTGCGAGTAGTAGGCCTGCGCGCCGTTGACCGGTACGACGGCGACGGCCGAGTTCGAGGCGGAGTACTTGTTGACGATGGCGTCGAGCTTGGCGGAATCCAGAGCGGGGGCGGCCTTGGTGGTGGCGGTCTGGCTCGGCGTCGGGCTGGACGAGGATTTCGTCGGCGTGGGCGTCGCGGTCTTGGTGACGGTGGCGGTGGCCGTCGGCTCGTTGCCCTGGTCGCCGTCGTTGGAGAATGCGCCCGCGTTGTAGGCGTAGACGATGCCGCCGCAGATGAGCAGCGCCGCGACGATGACGGCGGCGATGATGATCAGCGGCAGGTTTTTCTTCTTCGGACCGTTGCCGCCGTCAGCTCCCGGCGCGGCCGGCTGACCGGGCTGAGGCTGGGACTGGGGAGCGACGGAACCGGCTGCGGGCACGGTCTGTCGGGGCTGCGGCGCGACCGGCGTCATGCTGACGGTCGGCGCCGCCTGCGCGGGCGCCTCTTCGGGCATGTCGATGGCCGGCAGTGACTGCGGGTCGTCGCTGCCGCGGATGATGGTCTCCCCCAGCGCCGGGTCACCGGCAAGGGCGTCGCCCGGTTCGGTGTCGTCGACCGGCTGGCCGCAGTTCGTGCAGAAACTGGCCTCCTCGTCGAGTTGCTCGCCGCAGTTCGTGCAGAATTTCATCGTCGTCCTCTTCTTTATCCTCATAACGATTTCACGTCGTATCAGTTCTCCATAAGGAGAATCAACCATTCATCAGACTACCCAATAGACTGTCCCGAACCGCTAACATTCCAATACTCAACCGCCAATATGCAAATAAAGCATATGCCCAGACTGGGTTTGTAGCATATATGATACAATCCAGATGTATGAGCTGTCTGTCATTTGAAATATACGAGTCCCCCGATGGCGACTGCCCCTTTGAGGACTGGTATGCAACGCTGCCGACAAAAGACGCTCATAAACTCGACGCCATCATCGATCGGGTGCAGGAATATGGAATTCCCATCGCTCTGAAGATGCAATGGGTCAAAAAGCTTGACGACGAAATATGGGAGATCCGATCGAAATTTTCCAGCAATATTCAACGCGCCTGTTATTTCCGAATTCAGGGAACCAGCTATCTCATAACCCATGGGTTCACCAAGAAAACCCAAAAGACCCCGAAATCGGAAATCGAACGAGCCCACGCCATCAAAGACCTTTATGACAAAGAACCGAAAGGATGACCACCATGCCGACCCGCAGTTTTAACAACCATCTTGCACATGTACGACTGGAATCGGAGGCCGCCAAGGAAATCGACGAGGAGACCCGACGCCTTGACGCCGCCGTCGCACTTATGCAGGCGCGAGAGAACGCCGGCCTGACGCAGGACGAGCTGGCCGAAAAGAGCCATATTTCCCGCACGACCATCAATCGTATTGAAAACGGGCGAATCAGCCCGTCTTTCCGTACCCTGGAGGCTCTTGCCCAGGCAATGGGCAAGAAACTCACAATCGCCTTCAGCTGACGAAACCATAAATGCAACCGCAAGCTAAATGCACCGAGCACAGCATCACGAAGCATTCTCCGTAATTTTTATGAGAGATTTCTTTCCCCTGATTTCAAAGGATGCACATCCATATCAACGGATATGACTACTGATGACGGTCCCACAATATTCATTACTTTCCCTTCCTTTGGCTTTTCATCATTACTATTTAACGGTTGTATGCACACTCGGGCAGCAGCAGACAACCTTCGCCAATAGTATGACCGAGCAGTCTGCACAACCACCGTACAGACGATTACAATAATTACTAGCCCTAGAGCTTCCCAGAAGCGTGTTGCCTGATTATTCAGTTGCTGCTCCACTTTGTCGACCGCATCCTCGATAACCTTTCGGGTATTCAAATTCAGCCCACTCTTATCGACTTGTTCCAGCACCATTTTAGTAAGCGAATCCTTTACAAATCCGCTGTCATCCATGCCAGTAAAATCTTTTGCTGTGCTCCACGTTGCCGCAAGAGTGCCAACTCCTGCGATAATAGACGGAATTTTATAATCCTGATAATCAGCGACCTTTTTTATCAGGAAAAGTTTGATATCTTCAGACCACTGATTTGCTTTCTCAAAACCACTTGTGTCGCCTATTTCCTGAATATGTTCATTGGGAAAATGATTCTTCACTAATGTTCTGCGCCACCATAACATGCACCAATAATCAAGTTGCTTTTCCACCCACGGAAAAGTATCCAAATCACTAAAAATAAGAAAAATAGAAATCCACAAAACAGCAAGAATCGCGAAAGATAAAAGATAAGTAGCGGCATTGCCAACTTTAGATGAATCAGGGAAAAGAACAATTACTCCTATCACCAATAAAAATAACGACATACCCAAATGAAAGCAAAGTCTTCTCGCAGCTCTTATGTTTGCTTGAGTGTAGAGGAAAAACAGAAAAGCACCAATAATAACGATTATGCCGCTAGAAATAGTTTTCTGATGTTCAATATCCGCATTTTGAGAGTTAGAGGGCCAAAGCATCCCCAGCAATATATTAGATAGCATGAGACCCATGAAAATCGCACCAAAGAAAGTAATTCCTTTGCCCCAACGGCAACGTTCAGTGTGCCAAATATTCGTTATACTTTTTTCATCCCCTTCTTTAAAACCATGATGATTCTTGTCTTTAAGTGCTTTCTCTACGGCTTCCCGAATTTTGCTCGTATCTTGAAAAAAGGGAACCAGAGCAGCTGCTAAGAGACTAGCCACAATAATTTCTACTATCAGTAGAACCGGAAAAATCCATTGACTTCCCGTAACGATAGGTGTTTCCCCCGAAATAAAGCTTTTGTAAAACGACTCAGCGAATGAGCAAAGCAGCACTAACACTATGATGAAAAACATCCACCATAAACACTTCGTTTCTTTGCCAACCCAAAAAACTTGTTTTCCTAATGATGCTAATGACTTAGTAGTATTCCGCAAAGCACAAAAAACGTTCGGCATCTTCAGCCGCCGACGAATCGGATAGCAATAATCGCAAAACTTACTTTCGCCCGTTATTGAAACGCCGCAGTTCGTACAGAATTTCATCGTCGCCCTCTTCTCGTCCTCATTCGGTTGTTCGTCGTGGTTGTTTGCGGGGCATGCGAAGGTCGCCGGCCTCGCCGGCGACCCCGCCTATGGCGCCGATCACCAACCGCCGTCGGAATCCTCGTCTGTGTTGGGGATGTCGACCGTCAGCTTCTCGTTGCTGAGGCTGATGGTGCCGGAGATGGTGCCGGAGTCGTTTTCGGAGTCGTTCTCCCACGGCTGGTCGGAATAGTAACGCTCCTGGTAGGTGATGGTCGTCTGGATCGTGGTGGTGGTGAAGCTGCCGCTCATCAGGTCGAGTTCGGCGATCTCGGGGGTGTTCGTGGCGGTCCGCTTGATGTTCGTGTACGCCATGGAGGAGCTCGAGGAGAAGCTGCCGTTGGAGAACGAGCAGCCGTCCTTGCTCAGCGCGCTCGACGCCGTGCAGTCGTCGATGCGCTTCTGCACCTGTGAGAGGATCTCGCTCTTGAGCTTGTCGGTGGCCTCGGGCACGAGATACGCGGCCTTGGCGGCGTCGTTGATCTTCACCTCGTTGCCGGTCACGTACTGGGAGTCGGCGAATCCGACGTTGTAGACGCCGGGGTATGCGGGCACGGAGTATTCCGTCATTTCGGAATAGTCGACGTCGGAGGAGGGGTCGTCGGGCTCGGAGGCGTCGCTTTTGTCGGTAGCGGCCTTCGACAGGTCAATGTCGACGCCGTTGACGGAGACGTTGGTCATGGTCTTCGGCACGGCGATCTTCAACGTGGTGAGCATCGGCGAGGCGACCTTCCACGAGTCGAAGAACAGGAGCTTCTTGCCTGCGGACTCCATGGTGACCTGGCTTGACTTCTGCACGCCGTCGACGGAGTAGGAGACGGTCGCCTCCCATTTGCCGGTCACGCGGTTCTGATTGATGGACGAGATCTCGACGTTCTTGATGCGGCGGCTTTCGTTCTCGCCGGCCTTGTTGACCATGAGGGCACGGGCGTCGTTCTCCACGCCCGGGTCCACAAGCTTCGACGCCTTCTCGTAGTCGCCTTCGGCGATCGCCGAAACGTAGGAGTTCAGCGGTCCCTGCGGCGAGAACACGGTGCTTCTGAGCGTGAGGAACACGGCGGCGAGCACGATGATCAGCGCGCCGATGGCGCATAGGATGATCATCATGCGACGGCTCATCTTCTGCGGGGCCGTGGGCGCGGCCGCGTCGGTGGCGTCCGTGGCGTCGGCGACGTCGGCCAGCGAGCGCACGCCGGGCATGGGCACGGCCGTGGGCAGTGGTGCGGTGACGTTGTTCTGGGTCTGGAGGGCATGACCGCAGCTGATGCAGAACCTGGTTCCGTCATCATTGCGGGCCCCGCAGCTTGTGCAGAAAATCATGATGCCGTTCCCCGTTACAGCCTTCCCGTTACAGCAGCGACTGCACGGTGGAGACGGCGGAGGCGACGCCTGCGACGGCGATGATCATGAAGAACACGAACAGGATCAGTCCGCCGAGCATCATGATGAAGATCCACATCCACGTCTTGTCGAGCTTGCGGGCGTTGACTCCCTGGGCCACGATCGCGCCGGGGATGGCCATGATGAAGGTCAGGCCGATCATGAACAGCAGGGAGGAGAGGAACAGCATGCCGGAGCCGATGAGCGCGCACAGGAAGGCGACGAGGTTCAGGGCGACCATGGGCATGGTCTTCTGCGCAAGCTCGACATGAATGGTGGAGAACGTGGTCTGCGCCTCGCCGAGCATCTTGCGGCCCATGAAGCAGATCAGCACGATGATGTACAGCAGGGCGGCGAAGATGACCCAGAACTTGAACAGTTCGGAGATGGAGACGCCGGGCGACGCGATCTGCGGCGCATACGACGAGCTGCCGGTGAAGTCACGGCTCAGGCCGCCGAGGATGCCGTTGCCCACGTTGGTGGCGGCGCTCACGGCCTTGCTCTCCCACATGTAGACGGTCAGCGCCATGAGGAACGCGTTGAACACGAGCGGGATGATGGCCCACCACGCCTGCGTGGCGTAGCGCTTCGACGGGTGCTTGAACGATTCCCACAGCCACACGAAGAAGGCGTTGGCCGCGCCGGGCTGGGCGACGGCCGGAGCCCCCTGCACGGGGGGCTGCTGAGGCATGGCGATCGGCTGGGTCGGCTGCTGCTGCGCCTGGTACTGCGGCTGGGGCACGGCCGCCGGCTGAGGTGCGGCGTACACCGGCTGCGGAGCGGGCTGGGAGGCCGGCTGGGGTGCGGCGGCCTGCGGCTGAGGGGTGGAGGGGGTAGGTACCGCAGACGGCGCGGGGACGGACGCGCGCTCGGAAAGCAGGGTCTCCTCGGAGACCGGCTCATTGGCGGGGAACGGGTGGCCGCATCCGCGGCAGAACTTCGCTTCAGTGGGATTCTGCAGTCCGCACTGCTCACAGATCTTCATATGCTTCGCTTCTCCTTGATATACGGGGGCTCTTCTCTATCGCGACCCATTGTAAGCCGATGCCGGTTACAACGGAAGGATTCGGGCGATATCCCGCTCCCCCCGCTAGGATGCAAGACAGCAGGACAATCCAAAGCCGAGGAGAGCATCATGACCGGCAACCCGCCCCTTCTGGAAGGCTACGACTTCATCCGAACCCTGGGTTCGGGCGGCACGGCCACGGTGTTCCTGTACCATCAGCGGACGCCGAACCGCCTGGTCGCCATCAAGGTGAACAACGCCGCCACCGCACGGCGCGAGGACCGCAACCGGTTCCGTTCCGAGACCAACTTCATGGCCCAGCTCTCCGAGCACCCCTACATCCTCTCCATCTACGACGCCGGCATCACGGCGGACGGCCGCGGCTACATGGTGCTCGAATACGCGCGCGGCGGCAGCTACAAGGAGCTGTCGCGCTCCAGCCAGCTGACCGTGGACCAGGTGCTCGCCATCGGCATCGACGTGGCGAGTGCACTGTTCACGGCGCACAAACGCGGCATCATCCACAGGGACCTCAAGCCCAGCAACATCCTCATCTCGGCGCAGGGGCTGCCCGTGCTGGCCGATTTCGGCATCTCCACGACCATCTACACCACGCGCGGGGCGCGCGGCTTCTCCATCCCGTGGGCGCCGCCGGAGATCCTCACCGGACGGTCCGGCGGTTCGGAGGCCAGCGACATCTATTCGCTCGGCGCCACGCTCTACGCTTTGCTGGTCGGCCATTCGCCGTTCGAATACGGGTACAAGGTCGCCGATTCGAAGGAGCTGGCGCAGGTCATCGTCGACGAGGACCTGCCGCGCATTCGCCGCGCCGACGTGCCGAAGTCGTTGGAGAAGGTGCTGCGCCGGGCCATGAACAAGAATCCCGACGCACGATACTATTCCGCGCTGGAATTCGCCCGCGACCTGCAGCGCGTGCAGCAGGAGTGCTACGGGCATCAGACCCCGGTCATGGTCGAGGGCGTGCCGCAGTATCTGCCCGAGGAGCGCCGGCGCAGGCGCCAGACGGCCGCCGCCGGCGCATCCGAGGTCGTCGGCCGGTCCGGCGGGTCATGGAGAAGGCCGGTCGTCATCGCCGTCGCGGCGATCGCCGCGCTGGCGGTCGTCATCGGACTGTTCGTCGGCGTCGTGCTGCCGAACGTCGATTCACGGCGAGACGGCGACGCCTCGCAGGTCGTTGGCGACGACGCGAGCGCCCTGAACAAGGGCGGCGACTCGTCGGATGACGGCGTCTCCACCCAGGACGTACCGTCGCCGACCGGCCTGACGGGCAGCTATTCGGGCTCCACGGTGACGTTCACGTGGACGAATCCCGACCCGCAGGACGGCGACAGGTATGCCTGGAGCCGGGTGAGCGGCGACGCGGCGCAGCAGGACGCCGACACCGCGCTCGTCGATTCGCCCACCGTGACCATCGACGACGTCACCGACGCGCAGACCTGCATCCAGGTGAGCATCGTGCGCGCCGACCGCCAGATGTCCCAGACTCCGGCGACGGCCTGCGCCGTACGACAGTGACGCAATGGCCTTGAGTCGAGCCGGCGGCTGCGATCGCGGGCATCGCCATTGCCCCGGTTACACCGGCCGCGTACCATGAGTTGCAGTATCGAGAGACCGAGGGCACAAGCCAGTAGAGCAAGTAGGGGGAAGCCGTGAACGGCAGCGAGGAAGCACACCCGTCAGTACGCGCGCGTCTGGCGCGCATCCGCAACGTTCTGCCCACGAGACGCAACCGTTGGGTCATGCCCGTCGTCACGCTGCTGCTGGTGCTCGGCGTGGTCGCCGGCGCCATCATCATCAGTTCCATCACGCGGCAGCATGTGCAGCTCGACAACGGCACCGTGTGGATCACGTCGTTGAAGAACCAGAAGGCCGCGCGATTCAACGTCCGTCTGCAGGACGCCGACGCGGCCGTCTCCTCGTCGGCGCAGCAGTTCGACGTGTCGCAGGCCAGCGAGAACACGGTGCTCACCGAAGGCAGCCGCGCGATGGCGGTCAAGTCGTCGACCATCGGCATCGCCGGCCAGACGGACCTCAAGGGCGAGACCACATCGTTCATCGGCGGCGACACCGTGGCGTTCATCAACACGAAGAACGGCAACGTATGGGTGGGCAAGGCCGATTCCGTCGACTCCGTGACCCCCACGACGTCCAAGCCGTCGATGAGGCTCGGCGACGGCGGCAGAATCGTCGTCGACAGCCACGGCGTCGTCTACGGGTACCGGCCGTCGGACGCCATGGTGCTGTCGTTGGAGAACCCGCAGAGCACGAACCCCCGCGAGCTCGGCTCGCTCAACGGGGGCCGGCAGCTGGTCGCCGACGACTTCACCGTGGTCGGCGGCAGGCCGGTCGTGGTCTCGAACTCCACGCTGACGTTCGACAAGGGCTCCATCGAACTGCCGGCCACCGGACGCGTGACCCTCCAGCAGGCGCCGGTCGACGACGCACAGGACTCCTCGTGGGTGGCCGCCTCCACCACCGGCGGTCTGATGCTGGCGAACCTCGACCATCCGAAGGACAGGCCGGTGCAGCTGAAGTCCGGCGGCACCGGCGACGTGGCGCAGCCGGTCTCCTCGTCCGGCTGCATCTATGCGGCGTGGAGCCAGCAGGCCAACAACTTCATCAAGGCGTGCGGTGCGCCGAACAACGGATCGCTGAAATCCGACCCGCAGTTCCAGACGCTGAAGGAGGTCACGCAGACCTCGCAGCTGAAGTTCCGCACCAACCACCGTCTGGTGGTGCTCAACGACGTGACGAACGGCAACGTGTGGAATCCCGACTCCTCCACCGACGTCATCAAGATCCAGTGGAACAAGATAGAGACCGAGAAGACCGAGAAGACGGCGGAAAGCCAGGACACGGCCACCAACCACCAGAACTTCGCGGAGAAATGCTCGGCCACGTCCGGATCCATCAAGGCGGTGGACGACTCGTTCGGCGTGCGCGCCGGCAGCGAGGAGATCCTCGACGTGCTGCGCAACGACGAGCAGACCGACTGCTCGGTGCTGCGCATCGAGAAGGTGGAGTCCGTCGGCGACGGCATGGGCGTCGCGCCGGTGTATGACGGCCGGTACCTGCAGCTCGATGCCACACACGCCTCCGCCGGCACCGTGAAGTTCTCGTATTCGATCTCCGACGGCCGCGAGCAGACCTCGTCGGCCACGGTGACGCTCACCATCGCCGACGGCGGCAACAAGGCGCCGCGTCAGACCGACACCCCGCCGGAATACCAAGTGGAGCAGGGCGCCTCGTACACGGCGAACGCGCTGGCGAGCTTCACCGACGCGGACGGCGACCCGATGACGCTCGTCTCCGCAGTGCCGACCAATTCCGACCAGGTGATGGTCTCCACGCGAGCCGACGGCCAGCTCGTGTTCAACACCGGCTCGCAGTCCAGCGGCCGCGTGGGCGTGGAGGTGACCGTCTCCGACGGCGAATCGACCGGCAAGGGCATGGTGTACTTCTCGGTGAGGCCGGCGAACACGCTGATCGCCGTCATCGACCCGGTGGTTCGCCAGGCGCAGCCGAACAAGAGCATCACCGTGGACCTCAAGCCCTACGTGCACGGCACGTCGGTGCAGCCGGCGCAGCTTTCGGCGGTGAACCAGCCGAAGAACGCCTCGACCACGGCCAACAACGAGGACATGACGTTCGCGTTCAAGGCCGCAAATCCCGGCACCTACTACGTGTCGTACACCATCGCCCAGGGCACGCAGCCGGCCACGGGCCTCGCCCGCATCGAGGTGCAGCCGGTCGGCAGCGGCGCGGCCAAGCCGATCGCCGCCAACGACGTGGCCCTGCTCGGCGCCGACAACACCGCCATCGTCGAGCCGTTGAAGAACGACGTGGACCCGCTGGGCGGCGTGCTGGCCATCAGCTCGGTGAGCGTGGACGGCGACTCGGGCGTCAAGACCGGCATCGTGAGCCATAAGCGCGTGTATCTGACCGCGCGGCAGGTGCCGACGAAGCCGGTGACCGTCACCTACACGGTCGCCAACGCCCAGGGTTCGTCCGAAGGCCGCATCGTGCTGCAGCCTCCGGCCCTCTCCACGCAGAACTCCGCCCCGAAGGCGGGCAACATCAACGCGCAGGTGCGCGCCGACGGCATCGTCACCGTGCCGGTGCTCGACCATGTGAGCTATGCCGACGGCACCACCGTGAAGCTGCGCGACCATCTGCAGTACGACAAGAAGACGTTCAAGGGGCTGGTGTTCGTCTCCGAGAACACGGTGCGCTACCAGGCCACCGATGCCGAAGGCGTGTTCCCCGTCACCTATACGGTGGAGGACAACCTCGGCAACACGGCCTCGGGCACCATCACCATCACCGTGCACAAGAAGGACGCGGCGAACAAGCCCGCGCCCACGCCGGCCGACGTGGAGGCGCAGGTGGCGGCCGGACAGAAGGTGAAGATCCCCATCACGCTCACCGGCATCGACGTGGACGGCGACGGCGACACACTCAACGGCCTGGGCAACGCGGCGCCGAAGCTGGGCCGCATCACCGAGACCGGCGCCGACTATCTGGTGTATGAGGCGTACGCCGACTCCTCGGGCACCGACACCTTCTCGTATGCCGTGGAGGACTGGACCGGCCAGCGCGCGCAGGCGCAGATCCGCGTGGGCGTGTTCAAGAGCGAATCCGACTCGGGCGTGTACGCACGCGACGATTCCATATCCATCCGGCCGAACACCGCGGTCGACGTGCCGGTGCTGCTCAACGACATCTCCGGCGACAGCGAGAACCTCACGCTCGACGGCAGGCTCGAGCTGCAGGGCATCAAGAACGCCAAGGCCCGCAACAACATGGTGGAGCTCACCGCGCCGGGCAGCTCCGGCACCGCATACATCATCTACACGGTGAAGACGAAGGCCGGGCTGTCCGACACGGGCACGCTGACGGTGAACGTCTCCGACAAGGCGCCGATCTCGCCTCCCACGGCCTACGACTACAAGGTCCCGGCCGCGGCGACCATCGACAAGAAGACCGTGGACGTGGACGTGAAGGACTGGATCGCCAATCCTTCGGGCAAGATGGACGAGCTCAAGGTCGCCGTGCACCCCAGCGCATCGGCCCATGCCCGCATGAAGGGCGGCGACAAGTCGACCGTCATCTCCGTGGACCTGACCGACGAGGCCCGCGCAGTGCCGTACACGGTGACGAACACCAAGTACAACGTCACGTCGACGGCGTTCATCCAGGTGCCGGCATACGGCGTGTTCCCGCCGACGCTGCGTCCGAAGGCGCCGAAGCTCGAAGTGCGTGCGCGCGAGACCATCGAGATCAACATCGCCGACTACGTGCGCGTCGGCGCCGGCAAGACCGCGACCATCGAGTCGAAGGACTCGGTGAGCGCCACGAAGTCCGACGGCGGCGACCTGTACGTGAGCGACACGAAGCTCAGGTTCACGGCGGCCAAGGACTACGCCGGCCCCGCGTCCATCACGTTCACCGCAGTCGACGGCAAGAAGGGCAAGGACAGGAACGCCATCATCAATTCGGCCGTAATCACGCTGCCGATCACCGTGATCGGCCGCCAGGTGCCGCCACCCACATTCTCCGCGCCGACCATCGACGTGGTTCCCGGCGAGGGGCGGAAGACCGTCTCGCTGCGCGAGCTCACGCACGCGCCGGAAGGCACCTACGAGGACGAGCGCGCCTACACGTATTCGACATCGGGAGGCACCTCCCCCATCGAGTCCAGCCTGTCCTCGGACGGCAGCCTGACGGTGAGCGCGCCGAAGGACGCGAAGCCGGGGACCATCGTGAACATGCCGGTGAGCATCAAATACTCCGACAGCGGCTCCGTCAACGCGGGAGTGACGCTGCGGGTCACGCAGACGAACCAGCCGCTGGCGCGCGTCTCCGGCGCGAGCATCAAGGCGAAGGCCGGAACCGCGGAGCACATCAACATCCTGCAGGGCGCCTACAATCCGTTCCCCGATACGCCGCTGACGGTGATCGGCGCGACGACCGACAACGCGGCGAAGCTCAGCGTGAGCTATACGGCGAACGGCGACCTGACCATCACGCCGGGCAATGACATCGGCGCCTCGACGAACAAGGTGATCGTGACCGTCCAGGACGGCACGAAGGACGCCTCGCGCAACGTGACCGCCACGGTGACCGTCTCCATCGTCGACAAGCCCAACGCCCCGCTGCTCTCCCCCGTCGCCGGCACGCCGGCCGACGGCGCGGTGAACCTCGCATGGACGCCCGGATCGTCGAACGGCAGCCCGGTCACCCGGTACGAGGTCGACTATGACGGCAGGACCAAGGACTGCGGCGCCAACACCACCTGCCAGATCACCGGCCTGACCAACGGCAAGGAATACTCGTTCACCGTCAGGGCGATGAACGAGGTCGGCTGGTCGGCGCCGTCGAACACGGTGAAGGGCATGCCCGACAAGGTGCCCGACGCCCCCGGCGGCATCGAGGTGACCGGCGGATACCACGCGGTCTCGGTGCAGTGGAACGCACCCGACTATGTGGGCAGCGCGCCCGACAAGTACACGGTGACGATATCGTCCGCGGCGGGCAGCCAGTCGCAGACGGTGAACTCCACGTCGGCCACATTCGAGGTGCCGGGCAGCGCCGGAGGCCAGACGTTCTCCGCCAAGGTGCGGGCGCACAACCGCGCCGGCGACGGCGTGGAGGGCACGAGCACGAAGAACGACGCGCCGTGGGGCGACGTCGACAAGCCGAGCGTGAGCATCGCGCAGTCCGAAAACGACCCGTACACGATTCGCGTGGAGGTGAAGGTCGGCGACCTGCACGGCGCCGGATGCTCGAGTGTGGAGGTCTCCCGCGGCGGCAGCGTCCCATGCGGAGGCGGAGGCACCAGCTTCACCATCGGCAAGGACGAGCTGTTCAAGCCGCTGCAGGTGACGGCCACGGTGAACCCGGAGAAGACCGGCCCCGCGCCGGCGACCGCCTCCTCGAACACCATCACGCCCACGTACGCCATCAAGAAGCCGACGCTCCGTACATCCCATGGCGAGGGCTCGTGCTCGGTCAGCTGGTCCAGCGTCGGCGACGTCGATGCCGTGATCGTCTCATTCGGAGGCAAGACCTACAGCGAGAAAAGCGGCGACGAAAGCATCCCCATCGGCGAATGGTCCAGCTGCCCGAAGGCGACCGCCTACCAGACGCTGCAGGGGCAGAAAGGCGAGGCCGTCTCCTCGCAGGACAACTACACCTACAAGGTCAGGCCGAAGGTCGACGCCAGCGTCATGAAGCTGACGTGGGACTCCGCCGACCACGACAAGATCACCGTGACCGGAGCCTCGCAGGCCATCAACCGCTATGGCCAGAACGCCACCTACCAGCTGGTCGTCGACGGGCAGACCATCGACGGATGGACCCCCGACCGCACGACCATCGACGCGAAGAACATCGCCAGCGACACACCCACCTGGTCGCTCACCGTCACGCTGAACAGCGACTCGAACTACTCCACCAGGGTGGAGGACCAGACGGTGAACGGCACCCGCAAGGTGGTGACGCCCGAGCCATCGGTGGAATCCAAATATGTGGAGCGGCAGCCATCGCCGTTCGTCAGACCGGCAGCGCTACGGCAGCTGTACTAGAGAACAGGGAACAAAGGAGAAACAACCATGACCGAATCCAACGCCGGAGCCAACGCCAAGCCGAACACGCCCAAGCAGACGGCCCCCAAGCAGGCGAACAGGCCGCAGAACGAAAGCGATGACTCCACGGTGCTGTCCGACTCCACCGTACTGTCGGATTCCACGGTGCTGTCCGACAAGACCAGGCTGTCCGACGAGACCGTGCTCTCCGATGCCACGCAGCTGGGCTCCCGGCCCCATGCGGCGCCGAAGAAGGCCGAGACCGACCACAGGACCGGCAAGCCGGCGCTGCCGCAGCGTCCGAAGCCGGCCGCCAAGAAGGTGGCGATCCCCTCGAAGACGAAGACCACGCCGTCACAGCCCCAGCCCAAGCAGTCTCCGGCCGTGGCATCCGCTGCCAAACCGGCCGCCACGCCGGCCCGGCAGACCAAGGACCAGGCCAGGCCGAAGTCCGTCAGCCACGCCACCGCCAACGCGGCCGTGCTGCCGACCCCCGACGCCGACGTGGCGCATTTCGACCAGGTGTTCAACACCATCGTCTCGAACATCTCGCAGGTGATCATCGGCAAGGAGACCACGATCCGCCAGTGCGTCGCGGCCCTCGTCGCCGGCGGCCACGTGCTGCTGGAGGACAATCCGGGCACCGGCAAGACCCAGCTGGCGCGAGGCCTCGCCAATTCCATCGAGACGCCGTTCAAGCGCATCCAGTTCACCCCCGACCTGCTGCCGAGCGACGTGGTCGGCGTCACGTTCTACGACCAGAAGAGCGGCGAGTTCACGTTCCGCCAGGGCCCGATCTTCGCGGCGACCGTGCTGGCCGACGAGATCAACCGAGCATCGCCGAAGACGCAGTCGGCCCTGCTCGAGGTGATGGAGGAGCAGAAGGTCACCGTCGACGGCGTGACGTATCCGGTGCCGCAGCCGTTCATCGTCATCGCCACGCAGAACCCCATCGAGCAGCTCGGCACCTACAAGCTGCCGGAGGCCCAGCTCGACCGATTCCTCATCAAGACCTCGCTGGGCGACCCCGGCCATGAAGCGAGCCTGAAAATCCTGCACGAAGCCAACGTCCGCGACCGCGCGGACACCGTGGAGGCCGTGGCCGACGCCGATGACGTGCTGCGTCTGCGCGAGATCGCGCAGACGGTGCGCGCCGACGAGGCCATCGAGGAGTACGTCGTGCGTCTGGTGGAGGCCACCCGCCACAACGACCAGGTGATGGTCGGTGCCTCGATGCGAGGCGCCCTGGCGCTCATCCGACTCGCCCGCGTGTGGGCGGCCGCCGACGGCCGCGGCTACGTGGTGCCCGATGATGTGAAGGACCTCGCCACGGTGGTGCTTGCGCACCGCATCATCCTCACCGCCGAGGCCACCTTCGCCGGTCAGACCGCGAAGAGCGTCATCGAATCCATTCTCGACGACGTGGTCGCCCCGACCATCGGCGCCTGACAGAGCCTGACGAGACCGTAAGGAACGAACAATCATGGCTCATCCCGCTTTGCATCAGCATGTCCGGCACCGGGGACGCTCCGCTCCCCCGCGCCGAGGCAGGCGCAGCGACTGGCGCAACAAAGGCAAACGCCCGCTGCGCTTCCTCAGATCGTATGTATCGCCGCTCGGCTGGACGGTGCTCGGCTTCGCCGTCGTCTGCGGCGTCGCGTTCTCGTTCGTCCGCTGGCATGAACTACTGGCGATGTGCGTGGTCGCCTCGGTCATGATGGTCATCGCCATCGGACTGTCGCTGGGCAACACCGGCTTCTCCGCGGCATTGTCGGTGCCGAGCCGTCACCTGACCGTGGGCGACGTGGTGCCGGTCGACGTCTCCATCAAGAACCCCGGCAAGACCCCGACCACGCATGCGCGTGGCGACCTGTCGCTGGGCGCGATGCATGAGAGCTTCTCCATCCCCGCGCTGGCGCCGAAGCAGGAGAAGCACACGAGCGTGGAGTTCACGACGATCTCGCGCGCCGTGCTGCCGGTCGGCCCGCTGCGCATCCGCAAGGGCGACCCGTTCGGTCTGATTCGTCATGAGAAGACGCTGGCCAGCCGCATCAACGTGTACATCCATCCCAAGATCGCGCGCCTGCAGTCATTGGACGCCGGCATCCAGCGCGATCTCGAGGGCCAGCCCAGCGGAGACATCGTCGATGACGATCTTGACTTCTATGGTCTGCGCGAATACCAGCCGGGCGACGACATGCGCAACGTACACTGGCTATCCACGGCGAAGTCGGGCAAGCTCATGATCCGCCAGTACGAGGCCACGCGCAAGACCACGACGGCGCTGAGCATCGGGGTGAACCCGCACGACTACGTCGACGCCGCCGAGTTCGAGCTCGCCGTGTCCGTCTACGCATCCATCGGCGTGCAGTGCGTGCTGCAGGAACGCCAGCTCCATGTGCTCGTCGACGACGAGCATGATTCGCCGAAGAACGCGATGGGGTTCCTCGATTCGTGCAGCGCGATCCTGCCGGACGCCGAAGAGGATCCGAACCTGTCGGTGGCGGCGCTCAGGCATTGTCCCGACGCCTCGCTCTACTGCTTCGTCGTGGGCGGCATGAAGAACGTGGAGGTCATCAAACGTATGGTGATGCCGCTGCCGAAAAGCGCGACATGTCTGGTGCTGTGCACCGACATGGGCGCGCAGCGTTCGATCCGTCGATTCGATGATTTCGTGCTCGCCACCATCGGCGAGCTTGACGACCTGCCCATGGTGATGGGGGTGCTCGCATGACGCAATTCGCTCCTCTTCAGGACGGCACCGTGACCGGCACCGGCACGGCGACCGGCACATGGGCCGAGTCCACGCATTCGGCCATCTGGATCACGCGCGGCCTCAGGGGCGCAGACCGGGGTCGCGGCGCCGCGTTGCTGGACGCCCAGTCGATGCCGTCGCATCTCATCAGCCTGGCGGTGATGCTGGTGGCGAACCTTCTCGCGGCGGCCAACCTCATCGACGTCTACGGCTCGGCCGGCATGTGGACGCTGTGTGCGCTGCCGGCCGCCCTGATCGGCGTCGCCGTCGCATTCGCGGGACTGAGGACCGCGCTGCGCCTGTGGTGGCAGCTGGTGTTCCTGCTGGTCGCGCAGTTCGTCGTCGGACCGGTCATCGCATTGCAGAATACAACTATCGCGCACGTCATCCCGTCCGTGGAGACCCTGGCGAAGGGCGCTTCGGCGACGTTCGGCGCATACAAGTACCTCATCTCCATCGATCCGGCGGTCGGCACCGGCGAAGGCGACCTCATGGCGCTATGGACCATCGTCCTGTGGATGAGCTTCCTCGCCGGCGTGTTCGCCCTTGCCCGCAAGCAGCTGGTGTCCGTATTGTCGCTGGTGGCCGTGGCCGTGAACTTCGCCGTATGTGCGGCGCTGGGCACGAGCAGTGGCGTGCAGCCGGTGGCCATCGGCGTCATACTGGCGCTGCTGCTCATCGTATGGCTGAGCTGGCGCATGCGACTGCTGGAGTTCAACCGTTTCGTCTCGGCCATCCTCATCGTCGTCATCGCGGCGGGGGCCGCCGTCGGAGCGTCCTTCGCCGTCGGCCAGGACCGTCAGATCCTGCGCGACAAGTACGAACCGCCGCTGAGCCCCTACAACTATGCGAGCCCGATGAGCGGCATGCGCGCCTTCGTGAAGAACCACAAGACCGACAAGCTGCTGACGGTGAGGAATCTGCCTGCCGGCACGCCCGTCCGTCTGGCGGTCATGGACCGCTTCGACGGCACGGTGTGGAACCTTTCCGACTCGTCCGAATCGTCCGACTCCTCGGACTACCGCCGCATGGGAGACACCATCGGCGGCGAGGAGCGTGCGAACACGAAGGGCGAGCGCTTCACCGCCACGTTCACCGTGCACGATGGACTCGACGACGTGTGGTTCCCCACCGCCGGCGTGGCCACGTCGGTGAGGTTCGGCTCCGGTTCGGCATCCGGCGACGCCGAGTCCTTCTACTACAACACCGATACGAACTCCGGTCTGCTCACCAGCAAGGTGCGTGGCGACCTGACGTACACCGAGCATGGCGTCGTGCCGACGAAGCCGACCGACAAGCAGGTCGAGAACGCGCAGGCGGACTCGGTCTCCCAGCCCGAGACGCAGGACGCGCCCGATTCTGTGGGCAAGCTCGCCACGTCGTTCGCCGGCGGCAGCACCGACGGCGGAGCCGCCGCCCAGCGCCTCGCCGACAAGCTCAAGGACAACGGCTGGTTCTCCCACGGCCTCAAGGGCGACTACCCGTCACTACCGGGCCATGGCGCCTACCGCATCGACAAGCTGCTGGCCGGCAGTTCCATGGTCGGAGACAGCGAGCAGTACGCCTCCGCCATGGCGCTGATGGCGCGCGAGCTGGGCCTGCCATCGCGCGTGGTGCTCGGCTTCATCCCGAAGAACAAGGACGGCGAAATCACCGACGCGCGTACGAAGACCGCCAGGGACGGCACGACGAGCATCGACTTCACCGGCAACGACATCGAGGCCTGGGTGGAGATCAAGCTCGACGGCTACGGATGGACGGCGTTCTATCCGACGCCGAAGGAGACGAAGGTCCCCAACGAGAACCAGAACCTCACTCCCCCGAAGCCGCAGAATCTCGTCCGCCAGCCCCCGGTGCCGCTGCAGGACCCGCTGCGCGACGAAAACCAGACCAAGGGCCAGTCGAATCTCGGCGGCAGCGACGCGGACGACGAATCCTCGTCGCTATGGCTGCGCAAGATGCTGCGCGTCGTGGGCATGGTGGCGTTGTATGGCAGTCCGCTGTGGCTGCTGCTCATCGTCGTCGGCACGATTCTCGGCATCAAGGCGGTCATGCTCTCCAGGGCCCGCAAACGCGGCGACCCCGACATGCGCATCGCCGAGGGATGGCGCCAGATCTGCATATTGGCGCGGCAGAGCGGCGTCCATGCAACCGGCACACGCCGGGAGCAGAGCCGCGAACTCGCCCGACAGCTGGCGCTGCCGCAGTCCACGCTGGACGCGTTGAGCAAGCAGGCGGACTATGCCGCGTTCTCCGGCATCACGCTCAACGACAAGTCGGCCGCCACCTATTGGAACACGGTCGACCAGGTGCGGGCGGCGATGCTGCGCGGCCTGCCGCGCAATCGTCGAATCCGTACGAAACTTTCGCTCAAGGGCGTGTTCGCCGACCCGATATCCGCCAATCCGACGCACAATGGTGACGGAACGACGGCATCGTGGCGTGCCTCGGCATGGTCCACGATACGATCGCTGATGGCAAAACCGTTCGCCGGACGCTCACGACGGGGCTCCGGCAACGGAACCGCCGCCAACACGGCCGATGCCGACGCCAACGGCACGACAAGGAAAGGATGACATGACCGATCTGCATATCGATGCCGCCCTGCTGAGCGACGTGGGACGCAAACGCAGCATGAACCAGGACTGCGGTCTCATCGGTCACGGCCTGTTCCTCGTATGCGACGGCATGGGCGGCGGCGTGGCCGGACAGGAGGCCAGCAGCCGCACGCTGCAGCGCTTCGACGCGCTCGCGCAGCAGCCCACGCGATCCAAGGAGATGATCGGCGCCACGTTCGAGACCGCGCAGCAGGAGACGCTGCGGCTCGGCGCTGAATACGGCGGCGTGGCCGGCACCACGGCCACGGGCCTGATTCTCGCCGACGCCTCCGCGCTCGCCGACGCCGCGGACGATGACGACGGTTTCGGATTCCATCAGCGGCTGGGCCATGAGGCGGGTGACGGCAATGTCTGGTACGTCGTCAACGTCGGTGATTCGCGAACCTATCATCTCGACCGTACGCCCGACGGCTCGGCGTGGGAGGCCTCGTCACTGGTGCAGATCACGAGGGACCATTCACGACGTCAGGAGGTCATCGACACCGGCGCCATGCTTCCCGAGCTCGCCGAGCAGCTGGTGCCGCGCAACATCATCACGCAGTGCGTGGGCGCGCCCGAAGGCATCGAGCCAGACTTCTTCCGCGCCGACCTGACCGGACGGTTCATCGTCTGCTCCGACGGCCTGCATTCGGAGATCGACAACGCCTCCATCGCGGCTATCGCCGCCGCGCACGAGACGCCGCAGGACGCCGTGAACGCGCTGGTCGCCGCCGCGCTCGACGCCGGAGGCCGAGATAACGTGACGGTGATCGTCGTGGACGTCACCGGGTCCGATGGCCACGGCGAGGTCACGGCTGACGATGGTATCGCAGGCGACGATTCATGGTCGTATGTGAAAATCGCCCACAATGAGGACATCTTCGACGTCGACGACTCGACGTTGGACACACTGAGAACTGTAACCGCCCGGAGCAATGCCGGACAGAATGGAAAGTGAGCACACCATGGTTGATTATGACTCCGCAGTCGCCGCCGTGCAGGATCCGGATGCCGATCCGGTCTTTCTCGCGAAGATCGCCTATGAGAACCCGGAGTTCGGCGCCAACGTGGCCGCCCATGAACGCGCGTATCCCGGACTGCTGAGGTGGATCGCCGAATTCGGCGACGAAAGGGCGAAGGAGACGGCCCGTGAACGCGGCTTCGTCGCCACGAACCCGTACGGTCAGGCCGCTTCCGCCGAACCGGTGCAGGATGAACCGCAGCAGGCCCAGCCCGCATACGAGGAACCGGCGGTCGCCGCCGAGCCGCAGCAGACCGCGGCGCAGCCTCAGACGCAGCGTCAGCCCGTGCAGCAGGTGGCCGAGCAGCCGGTCGCCACGAACCAGTACGGGTTCACGGTGGCGCAGGCGCTCGACCCGAACACCGACCTGATGACCATCGCGCAGATCGCCCAGTATGCGCCCGAGCTGCGCGTGTACATCGCGCAGAATCCGAGCACCTACCCCGAACTGCTCAACTGGCTGGCCTCCCTGGGCGATCCGGCGATCAACGCCGCGCTCGCCCAGCGCGGCTGACTTCCGTGTCTCCGATGATTCGGCCGGCCTAGGCCTCTTCGAGGGAGAAGAACTGGTCGCCGATGCGTACGGTGCAGGGCACGCTCACCTTCACGGGCGTGCCTTTCACCACCTGCGACTCCTCGCCGTTGACGATGAGGAACGTGCCGTTCAGCGAGCCGTAGTCCTCGATCCACAGCGCGCCGTCCTTGTCGAAGCTTACGGCGGCGTGGTTGCGTGATATCGTGCGGGTGGGGTCCGCCAGCGTCACCGACGTGGCGCCTTCGGGAATGCTCTGGCTCGGCTTGCGTCCCAGCAGCGTGCTTTTCTCCAGCACCACCGTCTGACCGGTGTTTTCGTTGTGCAGACGGTACCTGTGCTCGGGTTCCTTCATGGTGAAGGACGGCGAAAGCACGGTGCTGTCCCAGTCCTGGCTGGCATCGTCGACTGGCTCGGATCCGGGCTGCCGCTGCACGGCGACGGGCGCGGTGGACGGAATGTCAGCGGAGGCATCGGCATGCGCATCGTCGGCGATGACCGGAATCTGGCCGATCACGGTGCTGTCGTCGTCGTACCAGCCCGGTTCGGGCGGCGGCGGATAAGGAATATGAGAGGTCATGGTTTCATTCCTACCACACATCACGTAAAAGCGTCGTCTTTCTTTCGCCGGCCATCCGCGTCGCATCCACGGGCGTCGCAGTTGCGTCATCGCATCGGTTAGGATGGCACACGTCGTTACTCATTCACATCCGGGGAGATGACATGGCATTACCGCTTCGTCCACAGCATGACGCACGAACGGCAGGACATGGCGTGCCCGCCGTTCCGTCTCCCGATGTCGACGACCTCGCGCGAGACACCACGCTGGCCGCCACGCAGGCGGCGCTCGACAACGAGACGGCCGTCGGCGAGCGTGCGCTCGAGGGCCGTCGTCTGCCCCTGATCGCCAAGATCTACGGCGCCCTGTGCCTGATCAACGGCCTTGTCACGCTGCCGGTGCTGGTGTATGCCATCATCGTCGCGGTTCGGTCGCTGAACCCGTCGAACGTCGATACATCGCTGACGTTCATCCTCTCCTGCATTCATGCGGTCGTACTGGTCGTGAACAGCGCCGGCCTCATCGTGTTCGGCTTCCTGCTGGTGCGCAACCGCCGACGTCACGCCGCCCGTTGGGCGTATGCGCTCATTCCCGTCACCCTCGTCGAAGGATTGTCGGATCTGGCGCTGTATGGTCTGGATGTCGAACTGCTGCTGCCGTTCATCCAGTTGATCCTGCTGGTGACGATCTCCGTCACCGCCGACCCGTGGCTGCGCCGGGAGCGTGAGCTGCAACGCATGATTCGTCGGCTCAGGGAGCGTGACCAGCTCGAGCAGGCCGCGAAGATCGGCATGGTCGGGCGCGATCTGACCGGCAAAGGATATATCGCGCTGGACTTCTTCAATCTGTTCTGGGTGTTCGTCGTGGCCTGCGTCGTTGGCCTCGGCATCGAGACCGTCTACCATTTCGCCATGTACAACGGCGAATGGCAGGATCGCGCCGGCCTGCTGTATGGCCCCTTCTCCCCCATCTATGGGTTCGGCGCGGTGCTGCTCACCGTGTTCCTCAACCGTCTGTGGGACAGCCGTCCGCTGCTCATCTTCATCGCCAGCGCCATCATCGGCGGCGCGTTCGAATATGCGACCAGCCTGTTCATGCAGGTGGCGTTCGGCGTGACGGCATGGGACTACACCGGCCAGTGGCTGTCGATCGGCGGACGCACGAGCGGCAAGTACATGATCATGTGGGGCTGCCTCGGCCTGCTGTGGATACGCTGGTGCCTGCCGCATCTGCTGCGGCTCATCAACCGCATCCCGTGGGCGTGGCGCTATTCGGTCACAGTTGCGGCGTTCGTGCTCATGTTCGTCGATGGCACGATGACGCTGATGGCTTTGGACTGCTGGTATACGAGGGTCGCGGGATTCGAGCCGGGCTCGCCGATCGAGGTGTTCTTCGCGAACCATTTCGATGACGCCTACATGCAGCATCGTTTCCAGACGATGACGATCGATCCGGCATTGAGCGGCCGCGTATGATGGCGTGAATCAGGTATCGGCATCGAATCAGGTGCCGGGGTTCATCGTCGCTATCGCCGATGTGCCCCGGCACCAGCCGATATGACAAAGGAGCCGCAGCCCCGGAGCGGGGGCTGCGGCTCCTTTCAGGTCAGCCTGTTATCGACTACTTGATGTCGCCGGGCAGGGAGGTGTCGTCGGAACCATCGGCCGGCAGGTTGCCGAGGTCGATGCCCTTGTCACCGTTGCCGGAGGCGTTGTCGTCGCCGAGATCGGACTCGCCACCGAGATCGTTGAGGAAATCGTCGGGGTTGAAGTCGTCGCCCAGGCTCAGGTCGCCGAAGTCGATGTTGGAAAAGTCCACATCGCTCAGATCGGCGTCGGAGAGGTCGTTCAGGTTGGTACCGTCGTCCTCGCTGAGGCCGAAGCTCGGGTAGATCGTGTCGCGAATCGCCTTGTCGGGGACGACCTTGGCGTTGCGGTAGCGGGCCAGGCCGGTGCCGGCCGGGATCAGCTTACCGATGATCACGTTCTCCTTGAGGCCCTTGAGGTCGTCGACCTTCTGGTTCAGGGCGGCTTCGGTGAGCACGCGGGTGGTCTCCTGGAAGGAGGCGGCGGACAGCCACGAATCAGTGGCCAGCGAGGCCTTCGTGATGCCCATCAGCTCCGGACGACCGGTCGCGGGCTTCTTGCCGGCCTTGACGGCGGCCTTGTTGATCTCCTTGAAGCGGGCCTTGTCCACGAGCTCGCCCGGCAGCAGTTCGGTGTCGCCGGAGTCGAGCACGGTGTAGCGGCGCAGCATCTGGTGGACGATGACCTCGATGTGCTTGTCGTGGATGTCCACACCCTGCGAGCGGTACACGGTGTGCACTTCCTCGACGATGTTGGTCTGCGCGGCGCGGGCGCCCATGATGCGCAGGATCTGCTTCGGGTCGACGGAGCCTTCGTACAGCTTGGTGCCGCGCTTGATGTGCTCGCCGTCCTTCACCAGCAGCGGCACGCGGCGGGTCACCTTGTAGGTGAACTGCTCGACCTTGTCGCCGTCGGAGTTGCGGGCCTCCTTGTCGTCGGGGGTGAGCGTCACGGTGCGACCGGTCTCGTTGTCCTCGACCTTCACCGTGCCGTCGTACTCGGCGATCATGGCCTCGCCCTTAGGCGTACGGGCTTCGAAAAGCTCGGTGACACGGGGAAGACCCTGGGTGATATCGGATGCGGCGGCCACACCACCGGAGTGGAAGGAACGCAGCGTCAGCTGGGTACCGGGCTCGCCGATGGACTGGGCGGCGACGATGCCGACGGCCTCGCCGACGTCGACCAGCTTGTTGGTGGCCATGGACCAGCCGTAGCACTTGGCGCACACGCCGCGCTTGGATTCGCAGGTGAGCACGGAGCGGGCCTTGACCTCTTCCACGCCGTGGGCGACGAGGTCGTTGAGCACGTCCATGGACAGTGCGTCGTTACGCTTGTACAGCACGGTCTCGCCGTCGGCCGGATCGATGACGTCGGCCGCGAGCAGACGGGAGTAGGGGCCACCGTCGGCGGCGGAGACGAGCACGAGGTTGCCGTCGTCGTCGCGTTCGGCGACCTTCATCTTCAGGCCCTGCTTGGTGCCGCAGTCCTCCTCGCGCACGATGACGTCCTGAGAGACGTCGACCAGACGACGGGTGAGGTAACCCGACTCCGCGGTCTTCAGTGCGGTATCGGCCAGACCCTTACGCGCACCGTGCTGGGAGATGAAGTACTCCAGCACGGACAGGCCGTCGCGGTAGTTGGACTTCACCGGTCGGGGGATGATCTCGCCCTTCGGGTTTGCCACGAGGCCACGGATGCCGGCGATCTGGTTGATCTGCATCATGTTTCCTCGTGCACCGGACTTCACGATGATCGACAGGTTGTTCTGCGGGTCGAAGTGTTCCTCGACGGCCTTGGAGACCTTGTCGGTGCATTCGTTCCACAGGTCGATGAGCTCCTGGCGGCGCTCCTCTTCCGTAAGCAGACCGATGTTGTAGTTGTTGTTGATCTTGTGGGCTTCCTCTTCGGAATTGTTCACGAGATCGTCGAGTTCCGGCGGCTCGATGACGTCGGAGAAGGCGAAGGTCACGCCCGACCACGGTGCGCGCGTGAAGCCCATGTCCTTCAGGGCGTCGAGGGAGGCGGCCACCTGCTGGGTGGAGTAGCGCGAGGCGATGTCGTCGACGATGCCGGCGAGCTGCTTCTTGGCCACCTGGTGGTTCACGAACGGGTAGTCCACCGGCAGGGTGCTGTTGAACTGGATGCGGCCGTAGCTGGTCGCGAACAGCACGGAGCCGTCGGCGAAGCGCTCCTCCTTGACGGTGTCGGGCTCGCCGTCGCGCGGGTCGACGACCTTGACCTCGCCCGGCTCCCAGTTCTTCGGCAGCACGAAGTCGGAGGGCACGCGGATGAGGACCTTGGCCTGCAGGTCGATCTCGTGCAGGTCGAGGGCCATGCGGCACTCGTCGAGCGAGGAGAAGATGCGGCCCTGGCCCTTGGCTCCCTCGATCACGGTGGAGAGGTAGTACAGACCGAGGATCATATCCTGCGAAGGCATGGTCACGGTGTGGCCGTCGGCGGGCTTGAGGATGTTGTCGGACGCCATCATCAGCGAGCGGGCCTCGGCCTGGGCCTCGGCGCTCAGCGGCAGGTGGACGGCCATCTGGTCGCCGTCGAAGTCGGCGTTGAAGGCGGCGCAGGCGAGCGGCGGCAGGTGGATGGCCTTGCCCTCCACGAGGATCGGCTCGAACGCCTGGATGCCCAGACGGTGCAGCGTAGGTGCACGGTTGAGCAGCACCGGATGCTCGGCGATGACCTCTTCGAGCACGCCCCACACCTCGGAGTCGCCGCGGTCGACGAGACGCTTGGCGCTCTTCATGTTCTGCGCGTAGTTGAGGTCGACGAGGCGCTTGATGACGAACGGCTTGAACAGCTCGAGGGCCATCGGCTTCGGCAGACCGCACTGGTGCATGCGCAGGGACGGGCCGACGACGATCACGGAACGGCCGGAGTAGTCGACTCGCTTACCGAGCAGGTTCTGACGGAAGCGGCCCTGCTTGCCCTTGAGCATGTCGGAGAGCGACTTGAGCGGGCGGTTGGAGGCGCCGGTGACCGGACGGCCGCGGCGGCCGTTGTCGAACAGGGAGTCGACGGCCTCCTGCAGCATGCGCTTCTCGTTGTTGAGCATGATCTCCGGGGCGCCGAGCTCGAGCAGTCGCTTGAGTCGGTTGTTGCGGTTGATCACACGACGGTAGAGGTCGTTGAGGTCGGAGGTCGCGAAGCGGCCGCCGTCGAGCTGCACCATCGGGCGCAGGTCCGGCGGGATGACCGGGATCACGTCGAGCACCATGGCCTCGGGGCTGTTGCCCGTGGAGATGAAGGCGTTGATGACCTTCAGGCGCTTGAGGGCGCGGGCCTTACGCTGGCCCTGCTTGGTCGTGGCGATGACGTTGCGCAGGTTCTCGGCTTCGGCCTTGAGGTCGAAGTCGTGAAGGCGCTGCTTGATGGCCTCGGCACCCATGCAGCCTTCGAAGTAGTCGCCGTAGTCGTCGACCATCTCGCGCCACAGGTCCACGTCGCCTTCCATGTCGCCGGGCTTGAGGCTCTGGAAGCGGTCCCACACGGCGGTGTGACGGGCGATCTCGTCGTTGTAGCGCTTGCGGATGGCCTTGAGGTCGCGCTCGGCGCCGTTCTTGAGCTTGGTCTTGGCGGCGGAGGAGGATTCGCCGGTGGACTCGAGGTCGGAAAGGTCCTCCTCGAGCTTGACGGCGCGCTTGTGGATCTCATTGTCGCGGGCCTTCTCCAGGTTCTGGATGCGCAGATCGAACTCGTCCTGCAGGTCCGGCATGTCCTTGTGGCGCTGCTCCTCGTCCACGCTCGTCACCATGTAGGCGGCGAAGTAGATGACCTTCTCGAGGTACTTCGGCGGGATGTCGAGCAGGTAGCCGAGACGGCTCGGCACGCCCTTGAAGAACCAGATGTGGGTGACGGGGGCGGCCAGCTCGATGTGGCCCATGCGCTCACGACGCACGCGGGACTTGGTCACCTCGACGCCGCATCGCTCGCACACGATGCCCTTGAAGCGCACGCGCTTGTACTTGCCGCAGGCGCATTCCCAGTCGCGGGTCGGTCCGAAGATCTGCTCGCCGAACAGACCGTCCTTCTCCGGCTTGAGGGTACGGTAGTTGATGGTCTCGGGCTTCTTGACCTCGCCGTAGCTCCAGTTGCGGATGTCCTCGGCGGTGGCCAGACCGATCCTCAGTTTGTCAAATGCATTAACGTCCAGCACTCTATGTCCTGTCTGTTGAAAATTTACTGCTTCACGTGGGTGGGGCCCGACCGGCATGCGGCCGGCCGGGCGTTGCTAGACAGTGCCGTGGCGGCGCCGCCGACCGTCATCGCGGTCGGTGCGGCGTCGTGTCGGCCTGGCGTCAGCGGTACTGCGGCTCCTCGGAGTCGGCGGGGGCGTTGGAGCCGGCCTCGGGGCGGGCACCGATGTTGAAGCCCAGGTCGTCCGCGGCGGAGACGGGGTCGTCGTCCTCTTCCTTCATGTCGATGGCGACGCCTTCGGCGTTGAGCACCTCGACGTTCAGCGACAGGGACTGCATTTCCTTGAGCAGCACCTTGAAGGACTCGGGGATGCCTGCCGGCGGCAGGTTGTCGCCCTTGACGATGGCACCGTAGACGCGCACGCGGCCGTCGACGTCATCGGACTTGATGGTCATCATCTCGTGCAGCGTGTAGGCGGCGCCGTAGGCCTCGAGGGCCCACACCTCCATCTCGCCGAAGCGCTGGCCACCGAACTGGGCCTTGCCGCCCAGCGGCTGCTGCGTGATCATCGAGTACGGACCGGTGGAACGGGCGTGAATCTTGTCGTCGACCAGGTGGTGCAGCTTCAGCATGTACATGTAGCCCACGGAGATCGGACGACCGAAGGGCTCGCCGGTACGGCCGTCGAACAGCACGGCCTTGCCGTCGTCGCCGACGAGCTTGTCGCCGTCGCGGTTCGGCAGCGTGGTGCGCAGCAGGCCGCTGAGGGCGTCCTGGTGCACGCCGTCGAACACCGGGGTGGCGACCGGGGTGTTCGGCTCGGCCTTCTCGGCGCCTTCGGGGATGTGCTTCTTCCACTCGGCCTCGAGGTTCGGGTCGATGTTGATGTCCCAGCCGGAATGCGCGATCCAGCCGAGGTGCAGCTCGAGCACCTGGCCGAGGTTCATTCGGGAAGGCACGCCCAGCGGGTTGAGCATGATGTCGACCGGCGTACCGTCGGCGAGGAACGGCATGTCCTCCTCCGGCAGGATACGGGAGATGCAGCCCTTGTTGCCGTGACGGCCGGCCATCTTGTCGCCCACGGTGATCTTGCGGTGCTGTGCAATGTACACGCGGATCATGTGGTTCACACCGGTGGGCAGCTCGTCGCCGTCCTCCTCGGCGTCCTCCTTGGTGATCTCCTTGACGGCGATGACCGTACCGGTCTCGCCGTGGGGCACACGCAGGGAGGTGTCGCGCACCTCGCGGGACTTCTCGCCGAAGATGGCGCGCAGCAGACGCTCCTCCGGGGTCAGCTCGGTCTCGCCCTTCGGCGTGACCTTGCCGACGAGGATGTCGCCGGCCTCGACCTCGGCGCCGATGCGGATGATGCCGCGCTCGTCGAGGTTGCTCACCGCGTCCTCGCTCACGTTCGGCAGGTCGCGCGTGATCTCCTCGGCGCCCAGCTTGGTCTCGCGGGCGTCGATCTCGTACTCCTCGATGTGGATGGAGCTGAGGGTGTCGTCCTGCACGAGGCGCTGGGAGATGATGATGGCGTCCTCGTAGTTGTAGCCGTTCCACGGCATGAAGGCGACCAGCAGGTTCTTGCCCAGGGCCATCTCGCCCTTCTGGGTGGCGGGGCCGTCGGCCAGCACGGAGCCCTTCTCCACACGCTCGCCCTCGTGGATGAGCGGCACCTGGTTGTAGCAGGTGGTCTGGTTGGAGCGCTGGAACTTGGCCAGCTTGTAGGAGCTGGTGGTGCCGTCGTCGTTCATCACGCGGATCATGTCGGCGGAGCAGTAGGTCACCACGCCGTCCTTCTCGGCGAGCACGACGTCGCCGGAATCGACGGCGGCGCGCCATTCGCCGCCGGTACCGACCAGCGGACGCTCGGACTGGATCAGCGGCACGGCCTGACGCTGCATGTTGGCGCCCATCAGTGCTCGGTGGCCCTCGTCATGCTCAAGGAACGGGATCAGCGAGGCGCCGACGGAGACCATCTGTCGAGGCGAGACGTCCATGTAGTCGACGGAGCTCACCGGCACATCGACGGCCTCTTCCTCGTTGGCTCGAGCAAGGGCGTCCTCGTGCACGAAGCGGCCGTTGTCGTCGAGCTCCTGGTTGGCCTGGGCGATGATGTGGTCGTTCTCCTGGTCGGCCGTCATGTACACGACGTCGTTGGTCACCTGACCATCGACGACCTTGCGGTACGGCGTCTCGATGAAGCCGAACGGGTTCACGCGGCCGAAGGTCGCGAGGGAGCCGATCAGACCGATGTTCGGGCCTTCAGGGGACTCGATCGGGCACATACGTCCGAAGTGGGACGGGTGCACGTCTCGCACCTCCATGGAGGCGCGGTCGCGGGACAGACCGCCGGGGCCCAGGGCCGAAAGGCGGCGCTTGTTGGTGATGCCGGCCAACGGGTTGTTCTGGTCCATGAACTGCGAGAGCTGGGAGGTTCCGAAGAACTCCTTGATGGTCGCGGCCACGGGGCGGATGTTCAGCAGGGACTGCGGCGTGATGGCCTCGGCGTCCTGCGTGGTCATGCGCTCGCGCACCACGCGCTCCATGCGGGAAAGACCGGTGCGCAGCTGGTTCTGGATCAGCTCGCCGACCTGGCGGATGCGGCGGTTGCCGAAGTGGTCGATATCGTCCACGTCGACGCGCAGCTCGATGTCCTCACCGTTGCGCTTGCCCGGGAACTTGTCCTCGCCGGCGTGCAGCGTGACCAGATACTTCAGCGTGGCGACGATGTCGTCAAGCTTGAGGCTGCGGTCGTTCACATCGCCTTCGAGGCCGAGCTTGCGGTTGATCTTGTAGCGGCCGACGCGGGCCAGATCGTAGCGCTTGGTGTTGAAGTAGAAGGAGTCGAGCAGGTTGCGGCCGGCCTCCGGGGTGGCGGTGTCGCCCGGACGGATGCGGCGGTAGAGCTCGGTGAGGGCGTGGTTCTGGATCTCCTCGTCGTTCGGACGCTGGTCGATCAGCGGACGGCCGTTGGAGTCCTTCGGCGTGATGGCGTCCATCTCCTTGGCGAGGGCGTCGAGCACCAGCGGGTAGCCCTGGAAGGAGTCGTGGATCTCGCGCTCGGTCATGCCGATGGCCTCGAGGAAGATGATGGCGGACTGCTTACGCTTGCGGTCCACGCGCACGCCGAGGACGTCGCGCTTGTCGATCTCGAACTCAAGCCAAGCGCCGCGGCTCGGGATGATCTTCGCACCGAAGACCTCCTTGTCGCTCGTCCTGTCGCGGGAGCGGTCGAAGTACACGCCCGGGGAACGCACGAGCTGGGAGACGATGACACGCTCGGTGCCGCCGATGATGAAGGTGCCGTGCGGGGTCTGCAGCGGGAAATCGCCCATGAACACGGTCTGGGACTTGATCTCGCCGGTGTCGTTGTTGCAGAACTCGGCGTTCACGTACAGCGGGGCGGAGTAGGTGTAGTCCTTCTCCTTGCACTCCTGCACGGTGTGGCGCGGCTCTTCGAAGTAGGGGTTGGAGAACGTCAGGCTCATGGTCTGGGCGAAGTTCTCGATCGGGGAGATCTCGCTGAAGACCTCCTCCAGACCGGAGGTGTGGGGAACGGTGTTCGTGCCCTTGGCCTCGTCCTCCTCGACGCGCTTCTTCCAGCGCTCGTTGCCGATGAGCCAGTCGAAGCTATCGGTCTGGACGCCCAGCAGGTAGGGGACGTCGATGGGTTCCTTGATGGAACCGAAGTTCACGCGGTTGGAGGCCTTGTGCAGCTTGATGTCATGCTCGTCGGCGCGAGCGTAGACCTTGGTGGTACTGTTTTGTGTGCTTTCGGCAGCCAAGATGGGATAGTCCTTCTCGTTCGCTGTTATTCCATACGCCAGGGAACGGCGGCCGCAATGATACAACCTTCGCGGGCAGTTCCCCCAGTTGATGCATGCCCGCTATATGACACACGTCGCTAATCGTCAAAAGGATACCATATTCTCGCGTGTCGCGCAACCAAGCGTGTATGCTTCTCGGACTCATCGATTCTGCGTTCTTCCTCGGAAGGAGAAGCCCGTCGGCGCGACCGACCACACCCCAGCCCACAGGCTCTCCTCCGAGAGGGGAGCCGTCGGCGAACGCAGACTGAGGGGAGAAAGGAAACGACACGGAGACACATCGGTCCGACTTTCCTACCCCTGCCTGCTGATGCCGCCTTTATGGCCCGTCGCCTTGAACGGAGTTCCCCCATGACGGCCGGCGACAAAGCCGCGTCCCTTGCCGCGGATCTTGCCGTTGCCCCATCCGGCGTTCCAACCGGGCTTGTTCCGGCCGATGTCTTTCCAACCGGATTTCGAGGTCCCAGCGTCATTCGCGCCATCGCGGTTTTCATTCGTTCCGTTCGTTGTCATACCATCAGTATGGTCCGACCGCCGGAACCGTAGAAGGGAGTCCCCATGCCATCGCCGACACAGCCGTCGACACAGCCGTCGGGAACCCGAGGATTCGCGGTGGTGGATTTCGAAACCACGGGACTGGTGCCGGAGCGAGGCGACCGAGCCATCGAAATCGGCGTTGTCCTGCTTGATTCCGACGGCAGCATCGAGCATGAGGACGAAACGCTGATCCATGTACGTCGAGACCTCGGCATGCAGAGCCTGCATCGCATCCGAGCCGGCGACCTCAAGCATGCCCCCGATTTCGAGGGCATCGCCCGCCAGTTGCGCGGATACCTGGCCGGCCGCGTGTTCGTGGCGCATAACGCGGCCTTCGATTCGCGCGTGCTGCGCTGCGAATACGCCCGTCTCGGCTACGACGTCCCCGTTCATGACGGCGCCTCCACCCGCCGCAACCGCGAGACCGCATCCCATGACGATGCAGTGACACTCCGCGACAGCTCCTCCACGATGCTGTGCACGATGAGACTCGGCAGCCGTCTGCTCGGCGTCCGCTCGCTCGCCGACTGCTGCCGACGGTTCGGCATCGGCAATCCGGACGCGCACAGTGCATTGAGCGACGCGCACGCCACGGCATTGCTGCTGCGCGAATACATGCGCATGGTTCCCGACTGGCCGGGATGGGATGCGCGCCTCGACGCCGCCGAACGGGCGCCATGGCCGCGAATCGACGGCGACATCGCCCGTTGGATGCCGCGGCCCTCCCATATGACCGGCCGCGAACGGATGTCCGACGACGGAACCGTCATCAGATCCGACGTCGATTCGCGCACGCCCGCTCCCCCGGTGCGCCTGCGCGAAGGCGACCGCATCGTGCTCACCGGCGCGATGTCGCAGCGCCGTGCGGACTGGGTGGACGATCTCGCGGCCGTGGGCATCACGGTCTGGCCGTCGGTCACCAAAAAGGTGCGTCTCGTGGTCGCCGCCGATGTGGACACGGAATCGACCAAAGCCCGTAAGGCGCGCGCCTACGACATCCCCATCGTGAGCGAGCAATGGCTCAAAGCCGCCCTCGCCAACGGCGTCGACGTCTGAGATGGAGTGTCATCCGCGTTGCGGACGGCTCGACGTACCTTTGTACGCCTTCGCCGTCCGCGCCTTGATGACAAACGCATCTCAGTAATACCCCATCACACCAGTCCGAGTGTGACGAAGGCGTTGGCGAGGCCGTCGTCATGGATGTCGGTGGTCACGATATCCACGAAATCCTTGATGCCGTGGATCGCATTGCCCATGGCCACGCTTGTTCCGGCCATCTTCAGCATGGCGGTGTCGTTGTCGCTGTCTCCGATGGCGATGGTGTCTGCGATGTCGCATCCGAGGGCCGCGGCCACGTCGCGCACGGCCGTACCCTTGTCCACGCCGTTGATAAGCAGCTCGCCGTTGTTCGGCGAGATGCGGTCATACGACGCATGCACGGTGGTGAACCACGGGGAGAGGTCGCGCTGCACGTCCTCGAAGCTCACGTCCGGGTCGGGCTTGGAGAAGTACGAGCCCTTGCTGGCGCGGATCACGTGACCGAGCGTGGAGCCCTCGGGAATCTCCACGTCGTCGATCACATGCCAGTATCTGGAGAACTCGCCGCTGTTCCACGCCGACTTCTTCGCCTGAAGATGCCGCAGATACCCCTGCGAGATGTACATGCCGTCGGCGCCCTGCCACTGGTAGCTTTCGATGTCGTGACGTTTGAAGTATGCGGTCGCCGCGTCGATGGCCTCGGGTGTGATGAAATGCTGGAAAAGCACGCGGTCGCCGAGATTCGCCTGTGCACCGGCGACGGAGACCACGCCGTCGAATCCGAGGTCGAGGATGCTGCGCTCGATCTTGGGCAGCGAGCGCCCGGTGCAGATGAACAGCCGATGCCCGTTGGCCTGCGCCTCGCGGCACGCCTTCTTCGCCGATTCGGGGACGATGTGGTCGTCGTCCGCCAGCGTGCCGTCGATATCGATGAACACCAGTTTGCCGTTGGAAGCCATGATTCCTCCTCGCGTACGTTCCTGTTTCTCTATTGCACCCGACAGTAACGACCGCGGCGCAATCCGCCATCCCGCTTCGTCCCCGATACGCCCCTGCTGCACCCCCGTAAGCGACGCTGCCCACAATGCATCCCCGCCTCGTCCCCAATAAACGGAATCCTCCACCCCGGTTCCCATTGATCACGCAATCCACAACCGATGGGAACCAAAGCATCCCCACGATTCCCGCCCGCCGGACCATGCGCAACGAACAGGAGCCGGAAGCGGCGCACGATTCCCATCCGTTGCGCACGAATCAACGCAGAGGAGCTCAGATTCGCGACGTTAACCATCACTCGTCTCAATCTTGATGGACGACATTGCATTTCGATGATTTTGCAACGCAATCTATCGCATATCGCCTCACTCCCATGGATTGGGTCGCAGATTTGCAAAAATGCGGCGCAATCCATGATATTTCAATATCTCAAATTTCAAAAACCGCATGATTCCAACATTCTTTCCATACCGTTTCACGAATTACGATGGACTACGCCGCAAAAATTCCGTTTTGCAACGCAATCCATCGATTTCGGCTTAAATCCGATGGACAACATCACAAATTCCCCAAAAAAAGTTGCAATCCATCCCCATCACTCGATTCCGATGAACAAATGCGGTGCCTCACAATTTTCCCGATTCTCTAGACCATGCACAATCCTCACCATCCACGTAAACCTCTTACCCATATAACACCGAGCTATCATCAAAGAGCATTGCTTCGCTCACCATACAATGCGACGAAAGTAAGGACGATTCCATGACGGATTCCGAGCAACAGCCGACAACCGACACGGCGACTGGTTCAATTCCTCCGCAAACCGCATCAACGACTCCGTCACCTCAGAAATCTTGGCTAAAGGCAATCGGGCTGACAATCTTGCCGGTTGTCTTTGCGATCTTGCTGGTTACCCTTGGATGTGTTCTTTCGTGGATGATTATTCAGATGGTGCGAATCTGCGATTTCGTCTTTCATCCGGCCACACCGTGGACGGGATTTGGCGTACGGTTCTATTTTGTCCCACTACTCGCTGCGCTCATCATCGTCGTTCTGATAATGGTCATTGCAATAATCGCGCGATACTTCCTCATACAGGTCGCACGCATCGCGTCAGCGACTATGCAACATAGAACGAACACCCGAGGTACACGCCCCATCCGTCGTTTTCTCGTTTTCTATATCGGTTTCGTGCTATTGGCTTGCTCAATCACGGCAGTAGCTGTCGGCATATATGGACTTTTCAATCTCGGCCTCGGCAAATTGCAGAATCTCAACACTTATTGGGATTTCTTCGCCATAGGCGATTTCCTCTCACATTGGGGACTGTTTCTTGCTTGTGCCGCACTGCTATGGTCAGGGCTTATTATCACAGTTGCGATTCTGTTCGCCCCTCTGCTCAGGCTGACTTCAGCCCAATCAGTAATCTCCAAAGACGAATCATGGAGTCAGTGGCTCAAGAACGACTGGCCCAATGCACCTTTGAACACTCACATTGCGAGTATCCACCGCTATTTTTTCGGTTCCAGCTCCGCCGACACCGATACCAAGTCGATTCACGCGCCGCTGTTCCGCGCAATCCTATTCTGGACCGTAACCGCGCTCCTGCTGTTCACAGCCCTTGGATCGCTATGGAGCGGACGATTTATATGGGCGCCTATGACCGTCAATGGAACACTTCCGAACAATCTGACCATACTCGACATCGTCAAAGTCGCCCTCACCACCATCGGCGGCCTCGGCGCCATCAGCTATGTGGTCCTGAAATACAAGGAGGGTAAGGAAGGCATCCGCGCCAACGACCTCGCCGACGCCAAACTACGGCAGGACCATGAACAGGCCGAGATGAAACGCATTGACGACCAGTTGCAGACGGCCATCAACCAGCTTGGTCACGATAAGGCCGCCGTCCGCATCGCGGGCGTCAACGCGCTCGTCGACATCGCCGACCATTACGCCGGTTATCGGCAGCGCGTGGTCGACATCCTGTGCGGATACCTCCGCAGCGACCGCAGCGACTACAAGGACGACACCGGCATTCAGAATGACAAGGCCGTGGAATCCACCATCTTCGCCACCATGCGCGAACACCTGCAAAAGCCGGAAAACGTCGAAAACTCCGTCATGCGCAAACGTCTTTGGAACGATTACACCTTCGACTTCCACGGCATGCATGTGACGGAAGATGTGGACCTATCAAATATAGAGCTACGTCATCGCGTCGATTTTCACGAGGCTTATTTTCATAACGAATTCCAATGCAAAACAACACTTTTTCTCGAAGTTGCAGATTTTACCAAGACGATTTTTGAAAACGATGCAGTATTTTTCAACACAATATTCAATAAGGAAGCACTCTTTACAAAATCTCGTTTTAAAAGGCCAGCTCTACTTACAGGAACGACGTTCGTCGGAATAGCTGACTTTGATGAAGTCCAGTTTGAGGATTTCGCTACTTTTGGCATGGGATATCCTCTATCAGCAGAGGTTTGTAGCAGCAGCCTTTTCCTCAATCATGCCTCCTTCCAAAATGCACAATTCGTAAAATCTGCATATTTTGCTCAAGTTGTTTTTGATGAATATGCAGACTTCAACCATGCCACCTTTATTTCAAACACGACTTTCCGTGACGCACATTTCAATGGAAACTTTTTCAATAGAAGCGTAAACTTCGCAGATACCGTGTTTAATTCTGAAGTTGTCTTTTCAGAGATTAAAGTACGCGGAAGCGCATGTTTCATCGGCGCGATTTTCAAAGATCATGTCACTTTTGAAAAAGCGCTCTTCCAAGGCTTTACTGCACCGGCTCAAGTCAGTAACGAACTGCATGATTTATTCTGCGAGCAAGGCAAAGAAACCGAATTCAGTAATGCGGTCTTTAAAAAAAGCGCTACTTTCGATGACGCATTCTTCTCACAAGATGTATATTTCGACACAGTCGAAATGCATTCGTTTTCTTTACTTACATTCAGATATGCGAGTCAGGCTTTTATCGAGTTAAAAAATTGTTTTTATACACGAGCAATCGGCAGATAACTCTAATCCTCTAATCGAGGATAGACTTTTGCCACAAGATATTTCTCGAAGTAAGCATCAAACGCCGACATTCGGCATTTCATCTGTTTTGCAACAAATCTCATTTCATAGATTCACTGACAATGGCGGTGATGCATTGATACATATAGTCACATACATCACCGCCGAACAAATCATATAAATGCAACTGTCCTACTCGGCACGCTCCACACCCTCGGCTTCGGCCAGGGCGGTGAGGCGGGCGTAGATCTCCTCGTAGGCGGGGATGATGCTGCCGAGTCCGCGACGGAAGAGGTCCTTGTCGAGGTGTTCGATGGCGCCGTCGTCGTCCTTGCCGCCGTTGCCGTCCTTGAGATCCCATAGTCGGCAGGTGTCGGGGGTGATCTCGTCGGCCAGAAGAATGGCGCCGTCGGAGGTTCTTCCCTCCTCGATCTTGAAGT
>NZ_PEBI01000002.1:13352-460876 GCF_002802875.1 Bifidobacterium primatium | reverse complement strand
CAGTCGGCAGGTGTCGGGGGTGATCTCGTCGGCCAGAAGAATGGCGCCGTCGGAGGTTCTTCCCTCCTCGATCTTGAAGTCGACGAGCCGCACGTCGATCTTGGAGAAGATATCGGTCAGCGCGTCGTTGACGACGTATGCGATGCGGGAGATCTCGGCGAGCTTGTCCTCGGTGACGATGCCGAGCGCCATAAGCCCGTCGTTGTTGATGAACGGGTCGCCGAGGTCGTCGGACTTCACGCAGAACTCGAGGATCGGCTTCTTCAGCGGCGTGCCCTCCTCGACGCCGTAACGCTTGGCGAAGGAGCCGGCGGCGGTGTTGCGCATGATGATCTCGAGCGGGAACATGTCCATCTTCCTCACCAGCTGCTCGGTGTCGGAGATCCTGCGGACGAAGTGGCTTTCGATGCCGCGAGCGCGCAGCAGGTCGAACAGCACGGAGGTGATGCGGTTGTTGAGGCTTCCCTTGCCTTCGATCTGTTCCTTTTTCTCGCCGTTGAACGCGGTGGCCTGGTTCATGTATTCGACCCACAGCACGTCCGGTTCGTCGGTCGCGTACATCTTCTTGGCCTTGCCCTGGTAGAGCATTTCGAGTTTCTTCATGGTTCGCCTTCTTTGCTTGCGTTTGCCTGGCATGGTTGCCTGTCGTCGTCCCGCCGATCGGCACAGACCGGCCTGACGGGCAACAGCGTATCACCGAAGGAACGGCCACGCCCGTCGGTCAGTGAACATCTGTTAACAGCTGTTCGGCGGTGTAGTCGTCGGTGACCAGGGCGGAGATGAGGCCGCCGCGCATGCAGGCGCGAATCGCGGGGATCTTCGGATCTCCCCATGCCACGGCGATGACCAGCGGAATGCGCCTCAGGCGTTCGATGTCGATGGATATCGTGCGGTCGCATAGTTCGGTGTGCACGTGGTTGCCGTCCTTGTCGATGTGATGGCCGCAGATGTGGCCGACCACGCCGTGGCGCAGCAGGTCGCCGGCCTTGCGCTGGTCGATGTAGGCGTCGAAGATATGGCCGGAACGGACGGTGGTTACCGCGCCGATGCCGCAGATGGCCACGTCGGCGCCGCCGCCGAGCGCCAGCGCCGTGGCGATCTGCGGTTCCTTGCGCATGGCGGCGGCGAGTTCGGCGTTCGAAAGAATCATCGGCACCGGCAGCGCGGTGAACGTGCCGCCGAGCCTTTGGGCAAGCATGCGGCAGATGTCGGGAGAATCGGTCATGGGATTGTCGGGGCTCAATGTGCCGATCATCTGGGCGACGTTCGACTTCGGCCAGTCGAGCACGGGCAGTTCACGCACGGTGGCGCCCACCGCGTTGCCGTTGGAGACGGTGATCAGCGAATCCGGCGCGCAGGTTTCGGCGAACAATGCGGCCGAATACCGCGGCACGACAATCTTCGGGTCCTCGTCGGGCTTCACTTCGGCCACACGGGCGTGTTTGAGCCCATACTTCTTCTTCAGCCCCTCCTCCAATGTGCGCATGCGTTCCAACGCGTGGCCGATGCTGATGTGCACGATGCCGGCCTCGCGCGATTCCTTGAGCAGTCGGGATACGGTCGGCCTCGAATAGCCGATCTCCTTGGCGATCTGCGCCTGGGTCTTGTCTTCGAGATAGTAGGAGCGCGCCACCCGGAGCATCAGATCGACGTGTTCCCGTGATGTTGAGGTGGCCATAATCGATTCGTCGTTGAACATATGTTTATGTTATCGCGATTAACCATTGACACGCCAGCGAAATCACATGCTTTACAACAAAGGAAAATCAACGGTTTTTCATCACCGACAATCATGAACAGCCGTTCGTATGAACATGTGTTCACAGCATCGATGGATTGGCGTGTTGCATTGCCATAGATTGTGAATCGTCAACGACAACGACCACGGGAACGGTCCCGAGGCCAGATGAACAACCAAGGCCCGTCACGGATGACGGGTCGGAACAAAGGAGTACACCATGGCATTCGCACGCACTATCTTCGGAGACGTCGACCCCAGCACCCTCGGCGTCGTGGACTGCCACGACCACCTGATCCGCGTCGGCGCGGGCGAGGTCTACATCGACGGCGACCACCAGCTCGACTCGGTCGAGAAGGCCATCGAAGAGGGCGGCTACTTCGCCGAGGCCTCCAAGAAGTGGAGCCCCAACGGCGGCACCGTCGTCGACATGTGCCCCATCAACTGCGGCCGTGACCTCAACAAGCTGGCCGAGGTGACCAAGGCCGTCGACGGCCTGCAGGTCATCGCCGCCACCGGCTTCCACCGCGAGCACGTCTACCTCGAGACCCAGTCCCACTGGATCAACCGCTACAGCGTCGACAAGGTGGCCGAGCTGGTCATCGCCGACATCCGCGAGGGCATCGACAAGAACGACTACTCCGGCCCGATCGTCGAGCGCACCCCGTACAAGGCCGGTGTGATCAAGGTCGGCACCGCCTACGGCAAGATCACCAAGTTCGAGCGCAAGTGCATGGAGGCCGCCGCCATCGCCGCCATCGAGACCGGCTGCCCGATCAACACGCACACCACGTACGGCACCTGCGGCCTCGAGCAGGCCGAGGGCTTCCTCGAGCTGGGCGTGCCGGCCAACCAGATCGCCATCGGCCACATCCAGCGCAACGCCGACGTCTACTACCTTGAGCAGATCCTCAAGCTCGGCGTCTACCTCGAGATCGACGGCACCAACCGCATCAAGTACCAGCCCGACTCCAACCGCATGATGGAGCTCAAGGCGTTCTACGAGGACGGCTTCGCCGACCGCATCCTGCTCGGCACCGACTCCGGCAAGCGCGGCTACCAGAAGGCCTACGGCGCCACCTCCGGCGTCGACTACAACCCGGCCGTCGACGGCCCGCGCATGGTCGACGAGGGATTCGACCGCGAATACATCGACAAGCTGCTCATGAAGAACGCCCAGGAGTTCTTCACCTTCAAGAAGGAGGGCTGATCAACGATGGCGGAAGCAACCGAGAAGCTCGCCCAGCCGCGTCTGCAGATCGCGCTCGACACCACCGACATGCCGAGCGCCCTGCGCCCCCTCAACCAGGCCATCGACCAGATCGACGTGATCGAATGCGGCACCATCCTCATCATCGCCGAAGGTCTCAAGGCCGTGCGTGAGATTCGCGCCCTGTACCCGAACAAGACCATCCTGGCCGACGTGCGCATCGCCGAGGCCGGCGCCCTCATCGCCCGCAACTGCTTCGAGGCCGGCGCCAACTGGGTGTCCGTCGTGGCCGGCGCCTCGCTCACCACCGTGGAGCAGGTCGTCAAGGTCGCCGACGAATTCGGCGGCGAGGTGCAGATCGAGCTCGGCGAGGACTACGACGCCGACAAGGCCCGCAAATGGAAGGAACTTGGCGCCAAGCACGTCATCGTCCACCGCTCGCGTGACGCCGAGGTCGCCGGCACTCTCAAGTGGGGCGAGGACGACATCAAACGCATCAAGGAGCTGCATGCCATGGGCTTCACCGTCACCGTCACCGGCGGCGTGAACGTCAAGGACATCCCCTTCTTCGAAGGCGCCCCCGTCGGCGTGATCATCTCCGGACGCGGCATCGTCAAGGCCGACGACCCGCTGGCCGCGGCCACCGAGCTGAAGAACACCATCAGGACCGTCTGGCCCGAATGACGGCCGACGATGCGGCGACTACGACGACGGCGCATCACAAACCCACAACAACACAACGGGGCATCCCCCTGCACGGGGATGCCCCTATACGAAAACCCTTATCCAAAGATTTCCAACACGATTATAGTCACAAGGAAGTGCGCCATGACCGCATCCACCCCTGAACCCAGGACCCCCAAGTACGATCTGTCCACCATCGGCGAAGGCCAGATCCGATTCACCGTCGAACGCGGCGAACGACTGATGTTCACCCGCTCCGTACACATGAACCCCGCCTGCTCCGAAGCCAACGTCGCCGGCCTGCTCAGCCAGCTCGGCCGCGAGACCCTGTGGACCAGCTCCCTGCCCGAAGGCGACCTCGGCGACTACATCCTTTCCGAATACCGTTCCGTCGGCGTGCACATGGACACCATGGTCCGCCGCCCCGGCGGCCGCACCGCCCTGTACTTCATGGAGCCCGGCGAATACCCTATGCCCGCCAACGTCATCTACGACCGCGAATGGACCACCTTCCGCGCCACCGGCATCGAGGACTACGACTGGGATGAGATCCTCGACACCAAGGTCATCTTCCTCACCGGCATCACCGCCGCCCTGACCGACACCACCGCCGAGGTCGTGCGCTACGCCGCCGACGAGGCCGTGCGCCGCGGCGTCGAGGTGATTCTCGACGTGAACTTCCGCCGCAAGCTGTGGAGCGGCGAGAAGGCCCGCGAGGTGCTCGAGCCCATCGCCAAGGAAGCCACCGTGCTGTTCTGCTCCATCGCCGACGCCGAAAAGGTGTTCGGCATCACCGGAACCCCCGAAGAGGTCACCGCCGAACTGCAGAACCGTTTCGGATGCAAGTACGTCGTCTCCACCAACCACACCGAGGGCCCCTACCTGCGCGGCCGCGAGGGCTTCTACCCGTACCGCACCACCCCGGTGAACGTGGTCGACCGCCCCGGCGCCGGCGACTCGTTCGTCTCCGCCACCATCCACGGCTATCTCTCCGGCAACATCCGCGAAGGAGTCAAATGGGGCCAGTACGCCTCCAAGGTGGCGCTCACCCACAAGGGCGACCTGACCCGCGTGCGCCCCGGCGAACTCGACATCCCGCTCGGCACCGACATCGACCGCTGACCCACGGCATCCACCAACGTCAGGAGAAACCCATGGCCAACGCCACCGTCACCGCATACGAGCAAATCGACTCCCGAGCCCTCACCGGACACCAGAAAAGCCTCGTCGCGCTCGCCGTCATCGGCAACATCGCCGAATTCTTCGACATCTTCATGGTCGGATTCGTCATCTCCCTGCTCACCGGGGCATGGAACCTGACCGGCATGCAGGCGGGCATCATCACCTCCTGCACTGGTCTGGGCACCGTGGCCGGTTCGATTCTGTGGGGCCGCATGTCCGACCGCATCGGCCGACGCGGATCGTTCCGCTGTTGCGTGCTGTTCTTCCTGGTATTCACGGTGCTCACGCTAATCATCCCCGACGGCGCATGGTACCTGTATGCGGCCTGTCGAGTGGGCGTCGGCATGGGCGTCGGCGGACTCAACATCACCTCCATCCCGTACGTTCAGGAATTCGTGCCCTCCAAGCAGCGAGGCCTGCTTGCCGGACTCGCCTCCGTGTTCATCCCGATGGGCCTGCTGCTTGGCTCCGTATGCCAGCGCATCGTCGGCGACAACTGGCGCATGCTGGTCGCCCTGAGCCTCGTCTCCGTGCTGCTGCTCATCTGGATCCACTTCGTTCCCGAATCGCCGCGCTTCTACCTGATGCACGGCCAGCCGGACAAGGCCCGCAAGTCCCTCGCCTGGGCGATGAACATCCCCGAGGACGAGGTCGGTGAACTGCCCGAGATCAAGGAGGAGAAGAAGGCCTCCTATGGCGAACTGTTCTCGCATCATCTGCGTCCGCTCGTCATCGTATCCCTCGGCTCGTTCTGCTTCATCCTCGGCAGCTTCGCCATCCAGTCGTGGGGCCAGACCCTGCTCAAGGACGGCTTCGGATTCGACACCGAAATGGTCGCCTACCTGTTCATGGGCGTCGCCGTGGCCGACTGCATCGGCCGTTTCGGCTCCGCCTGGCTCGCCGACCGCATCGGACGCCGCTGGACGATGTTCCTCTACGGCATGATCGGCGCGGCCGCCTGCTTCGCTGCCGCGTTGTTCCACGGCTCCGGCTGGGCGTTCTACGTCGAGGTGCTCATCATCATGATGTTCGCCGACGGTGTGTTCGGCATCATCAACGCCTTCGGCTCCGAACAGTTCTCCAACGACGTGCGGTCCACCGGCATCGGCCTCGGCTACGGTCTCGGCGCCATCGCCAAGATCGTCGGCCCGTCGCTGATGGGCGTTCTCGTCGGCGGCAGCGCCGTCTCGCAGAACATCAGCCTGAGCGTCATCACCACCGCGTTCACGTTCTTCGGCGTCTGCCTCGTCATCGGCGCGATCATCTACCTGTTCGCCCAGGAGACGAAGAGCAAGGACCTCGAATCCCTGTGATTCCCGAAAATCCCGGTGTTCGTCGGGCATGAATCATGCTCCGACGAACACCGTCACCGAATCGACGCCTTCAACTGCGGCGATCTCCCGCACATTCATAAACCCATCTCCACCTGTATACCCATACTTTCCCGCATCCATACTTCCTAAGGAAATCATCATGACCGTCAACGCCGTCGGCATCTATGAAAAGGCCCTGCCCACCGGACTCACCTGGGAGGAGACCTTCGAACTCGTCCACGATCTCGGCTTCAACTTCCTCGAATTCTCCGTCGACGAAAGCGACGAACGCCTCGCCCGCCTCGACTGGACGCAGCAGGAACGCGCAGACTTCCGCAATGCCATGTGGAAGACCGGAAGCCGCATCAACACCCTCATGCTCTCCGGCCACCGCCGCTTCCCGCTCGGCTCCGCCGACCCCGCCATCCGCGCCAAAGCGCTCGAGATGATGGAGAAGGCCATCGACCTGGCCGTGGACCTCGGCGTGCGCAACATCCAGATGGCCGGCTACGACGTCTATTACGAGCCGAAGACCGAATCAAGCCGCGAATGGTTCATCGAAAACCTCAAGACCTGCGTGGAGATGGCCGCCAAGAAGATGGTGATGCTCTCCATCGAAACCATGGACGACCCGTTCCTCAACTCGCTGAGCAAGGTCGACTACCTCAAGACCCAGATCCACAGCCCGTTCCTGCAGGCCTACCCCGACGTCGGCAACCTCACCGCATGGCCGGAGAACGATGTTGCCCACGAGATCGAATCGAACATCGACAACATCGTCGCCGTGCACCTGAAGGACACCAAGCCCGTGACCGCCGACTTCCCCGGCCAGTTCAAGGAGGTGCCGTTCGGAGACGGCACCGTCGACTTCGAAGCGGTGCTCCGCCTCTTCCACCGACTCGGGTACAACGGCAGCTACACCGTGGAGATGTGGACCAGCAAGGCCGAGGACCCCATCGCCGAAGTGAAGAAGGCCAAGGCCTACTTCGACGACCTCTTCGCCCGAATCGGCATTATTCAAGAACCCGTCCTGAGCCGTGCGGCGTGATTGCATGATGGAGTGTCCGCGGCGTTGCTCCTCGGTCGACGTACCTGCACATGCCTTCCCTCGGTGCGCCTTGCGGACACACGCATCATGCAATCACGAGCCAGCCTCCCGACGTGAATCCCCGGTTAGTGCAATCTCCGGACCCCAGCGCACCTCTCGGATGCTGGCATACGTTCATCCAAGACTTACGAAAACCCAACCCTCTACGAAAGGAAACTGATTATGGCTACGTTGGCTGATTATGGTCCCGAAGTGCGTGCCGAGGTCAAGCAGGTGCGCGAGGTGGTCTCCAACCTCCACCAGCAGCTCATCAAGTGGAACCTGGTCGTGTGGACGGCCGGCAACGTGTCCCAGCGCCTGCACACCGCGGACCTGATGGTCATCAAGCCGTCCGGCGTGCGCTACGAGAACCTCACCCCGAACTCCATGGTCGTCACCGACCTCGAGGGCAACGTGGTCGACGGCTCCGAGGCCCCCAGCTCGGACACCGCCTCGCACGCGTACATCTACCGCCACATGCCCGACGTGTACGGCGTGGTGCACACCCACTCCACGTACGCGACCGCGTGGGCGGCCACGGGCCAGGACATCCCGTGCGGCCTGACGATGATGGGCGACGAGTTCGGCGGCCCCGTGCCGGTCGGCCCGTTCCGCCTCATCGGCTCCGAGGCCATCGGCAAGGGCGTCGTCGAGACCCTCGCCAAGTACCCGAAGTCCCCGGCCGTGCTCATGCAGAACCACGGCCCGTTCACCATCGGCAGGGACGCGGAGGCCGCCGTCAAGGCCGCCGCCATGACCGAGGAGGTCGCGCACACGATGTGGGCCGCCAGGCAGCTCGGCGACATCATCGAGATCGACCAGGCCGACATCGACAAGCTCAACGACCGCTACCAGAACGTCTACGGCCAGCACTGATTCGATGGAGTGTCATCCGCGTTGCGGGAGACTCGACGTACCTTCGTACGCCTTCGCCTCCCGCGCCTTGATGACACACGCATCGAATCAATGCTCCGCACCGACGGAACATCCGCGGCGTTGCAGACGACTCGACGTACCCTCGTACGCCTTCGCCGTCCGCGCCCTTACGGCCACATACGTCAGACGGAGTGACTGCGGTTTTCGGCCGCTTGAGAGAACCTATTTAATAGAAGCGTCGTGGATTGGACCGCATTTTGACGAATATGCGGTCCAATCCACGACGTTTTATCATTTCCATTTTCAAAAACCGCATGATTTCAACGTTCTTGAAAATCAAAAACATGGTTTTCGATGGATTACGCTGCAAAAATCCCAAATCGCAACGCAATCCATTGATATCACCCAGTTTTCGATGGACGACGTCGCGAAATCCCCCGATTTGCAGTGCCGTCCATCGAAACCGTCCCGAGCCGATGGACGACGTCGCGAATCCGGGTTTTCACAGCGTCGTCCATCACTCATTGCACACGGCGGCTCCCGAATGCTCCCGAAACGCCTCAATCCGAGGCATACAGCGCATCAGCTCCGTCCGAGCTTCTGCTTGATGCCGCCGTGACCGGAGCACATGCCGCGATAGTTCGGGGCACCGGGCGCGGAAACGGACGTGGTGCCGTCCTCGCACACGGCCGACAACGTGCCGCTTCCTCCGCCGCCGCCATTACCGTTGCTTCCGCTGCTCCCGCCGGAGGACTGCCCGCTACCGCCGCTGCCGCCGCCCTGCGTGGATTGGCTTTGCTGTTGCTGAGCCTGCTGTTCCTGCTGCTGCTTGGCCTTGGCGGCCTCTTCGGCGGCCTTCTGCTCCTGTGCCTTGCGAGCCGCTTCCTTCTGCGCCTTCTTTTCCGCAGCAGCCTTCTCCGCGGCGGCTTTCTCTGCAGCCGCCTTTTCAGCTGCGGCTTTTTCCTCGGCCGCCTTCTTCTTGGCGGCCTCTTCGGCGGCCTTGTTGTGCACGGTGACGACCGGCGTGGAATCGTCGGACACCGACACGATCACCCAATTGGACTCTTTGACCACGGCCTTGCCGGTATCGCTCTCGATCTTGTAATCGCCGGCGTCATACCCCGCATCGGACAGGGCCTCCTTGGCCTTGTCCAGCTTCATGCCCGTCTCCGCATAGCTTCTCACACGGGAGAGGTCCTTCTCCACGGTGAGCGTGATAGTGACCGACTTTTTCGCCTGTCCGCCATCAGGGTCCTGCGATTTCACCGTCCAGATCTCATCCTTGCCGCCGTCACGGCCCGATATCTCGACGTTTTCGAATCCGGCGGTCTTCAAGTCGGATTGCGCGTCGATGACGTTCTGTCCGACGGTGTTCGGCACGGCAATGGACGGTTCCACGGCATACCCGATGCCGCCGATGACGAACACCGCCGCAATCAGCCAGCACCACCACCGTTTCCAGAACGGCTTCTTGGCGCGATGGCCGCCATGGCTTCCATGACGTCCGCGTCCGCCATTGCCGCCGCGTCGACCCCGTCCACCGGCAGATGAGGACTCATTTCCCGCCGGAGGGTTTGAAGGCGGCACCATCGGAGGAAGCGCCACGGTATCCGCCGCCGCGGGAGCCGTCACCGGCGGCTCGACCGATACGGCCGTGCCCATCGGCGGTGCCGCATGCCTCCACGATTCCTCGGCGGAAGCAGGGAAAACCGTCGTCTTCTCAACGTCTTCGCCACCTGGCCGCGCTGTCGGATTCGATGCATGCGCCCGTCGTGATTCCCTGAGTCCCATATGACTTCCTCTCCCTGCTTGCGTGTTCGCCGTCGAACCATTGAACGAACATCCCGAAGATTCACTCAAGTCTGTCGGATATTCGCATCATCAGACGTCGAGCCGTCGAAATACACGGTTCGACAGACGTTCTACGATGAACGGCCTCCTCGTTGCCTCCATCATATAAGGCCTGATATACGGGTCGCCATGAAGACTCGCCCCTCGTCGAATGCATGGACGCAAGGCATTCCCCTCTACAGTGGAAACCGGCATTCCGTTGCGGCACCTATGCAAATGCCGTCGGCAGCGGAACGACGAGCATCGAACATCGAAGAGGAACAGCCGTCGAAGGAGAAATCATGTCGCAGAACAATTCCGACTCCATGAACGATTCCGACCGGAATAATCCTGCTCGGCCGGTGCATGATATTCCGCCGCTGAGCGATTACGCACGCTCGATCATCGACAGGCTCGGATTGGAGGCGCATCCGGAGGGCGGATGGTATGTGCGTGACTGGCAGTCGGCATCGTTGGCGCCCGCCGATTTTGCGGGCGCGACACAGCCCGGCACCGCCACGTCCACCGGCGAGCGCCCGCTGGCATCATTGATCTATTTCCTGCTGCCCAGGGGTGATTTCAGCGACTGGCATCAGGTGGATGCCGACGAACTATGGCTGTGGCATGGGCCGGGCCGAGTGACGCTTGAGCTCGCCGGCGACGGTGATGCCCCGAATTCCGAAGCCGCCCACCGTATCACGCTCGGCGCCGGTCTGCGAACGGATTCGGGGGCCGAGCCGTTGATTGCCGAACCGTCGGATGGCCCGGTGACCGGCCACGCGGTCGTGCCGGCCGGTGTCTGGCAGCGCACCATCCCCGGCGACGGGGACGCGCTGGTCTCCTGCGTGGTCAGTCCCGGTTTCACGTTCGCGGGCTTCACCCTCGCGCAGGAGTGATTGCCGGCAGTAAATCACCGGCGGCGATCAGCCGCAGCAGCGGCTTTTATCGTCGTCCCGTAGTACGGACGCCGCGAAGTCTTCCCATGCCACCGCGTCGATAATCGATAACCGGCATATGCAGGACGAACGCCCGGAAGAAACGTCATGACGGAATGGCGGGCTGTCCGGCGCTGCATGAAAACGACATCGAGACAACGGAATCGAGGCGAATCATGGGGCTCATCTCGGCGATGCAGGGGTTCTGCGTCATCGGCATCATCATTCTCATCGGCTATATCGCGGCACGCTTCCACATCGGCGGACCGACCGCGCAGATGGTGCTGAACCGGTTCAGCTACTTCGTCTCCACGCCGTGCCTGATGTTCGCCATCCTGTCGAAGGAGCATCTTTCCGACGTGTTCAAGCCGTCGATCGGCGTGGCCATCCTCTGCGCCACGATCACCGGCGTGCTGTTCCTCATCCTCAACGCCACGATCTTCCACCTCAAACCGGCGGACACCACCATCGGCGTACTCGACTCCATGTACATGAACGCGAACAACATCGGTCTGCCCATCGCCACGTATATTCTCGGCAATCCGGCGGCCGTCACGCCTATCGTGCTCATCCAGCAGGTATTGTTCACCCCGGCCGCGCTCACATCACTGGATCTTTCATCACGCGGCAAGGTGAGTGTGAAGGCCATCGTCTCCCAGCCGCTGCATCAGCCCATACTCATCGGCGTGCTCATCGGCATCGTCACGTCGGCGGCCAGCGACGCCGCCGGCTGGTTCGTCGTACCGAGCTACATCTACGATCCCATCAATATCGTCGGCAACTCCGCCGTGCCGCTGATTCTCATGGCGTTCGGCATGTCGCTGCATGGGTCGAAGCCGCTGGGCGGCGGCACCAGCCGTGCGGCCACCATCACCGCGGCGCTGCTGAAGAACGCCGTCATGCCGGCCGTGGCGTTCACCCTCGCCTATGCAATGGGATTCCGCGGTCATGAGCTGTATTCGTGCGTGATTCTGGCGGCGCTGCCCACCGCGCAGAACGTATACAACTACGCCGCCCGATACGACGCCGGCACCACACTGGCACGAGACGGCATCCTGCTCAGCACGCTTTCCTCCCCCGTGTTCATCTTCGTCATCGCCGCCTTGCTCGGCTGACCCGGCCCTTCCCCCATTGTTACGACCTCGTATAACGGCGTTAGAAACCGGTAACATACGGCGGACGTATGATGACGGCAGCCAAACAAGAACGTCGTATGCACCATGGTCCAGTTTCCGACCGAGGCATTCCCGACGACGAAAGGGGAAGGCGATATGTCAGGCAAGACACCATACGTATTCAACATCCAGCACTTCTCCACGCACGACGGCCCGGGCGTGCGCACGACCATCTTCTTCAAAGGCTGCCCGCTGCGCTGCGAATGGTGCCATAATCCCGAAAGCCAGCTGTTCACGCCCGAAATCATGACCGACAAGGACGGCAAGGTCCAGCATGTCGGACAGCAGTACACCATCGACGAGCTCGTCAAGGACGTGCTCAAGGACCATATGATCTACGACCAGTCCGGCGGCGGCGTCACGCTTTCCGGCGGCGAGGTGCTGGCCATGGACCATGACTACATCATGGAGCTCGTGCGCCGCCTCGATGAACAGGAGATCAGCATCGGCATCGACACGTGCGGCGTCGCCGCCTCCAAAACGGTCGAGGAGATGTGCGACTACGCCGACTTCTTCCTCTACGACCTCAAGTTCATCGACGACGACCTGCACAAGCGCTACACCGGCGGATCGAACCATCTCGTGCTGAAGAACCTCAAGATCCTCGCCGAGAACAACGCGCGTATATTCCTTCGCCTCATCATGCTGCCCGGCATCAACACCGACAAGGACATGATCGAACGCACCATGCTGTGGCTGCGCGCCAACCACATCCCCGTCGAACAGGTGGACATCCTCCCCTACCACAAGTACGGCATGGACAAGTACGCCAAGCTCGGTCGCAAGGCCATCTACTTCGAAGTGCCGTCGGACGAGCAGATGAACGAGGTCAAATCAGAAATCGAGAAATTCTACGACAACGTGACCATCGGCGGCTGACGGAGTCACGGCAGCGAGGATTTGCCTTCATTCAAGACATTCCGCTCATAGATATGGGGAGGGGTGACGATGGTTTCCACCGTTCCCCTCCCCTTTCTTATCAAGGCCAAATGGATTCTGACATGGCCCGGTCATGTCAGCGAATCCCCCACTTCCGGCTTTCGAGAATTATTCGGAAATCCTCAGCCTCCTTACGATGATGATTGCCACACCCACTATCAGCAATACGGCAACGCCCGCAATGACTTCCAATGCCACGCCGGTGCGGGCGAGACCACCAAAGGCAGTCAAGCCACCTTTCCTGCCGGTATCGCCGGATTGCGTGCCGAAAGATGCGGAAGTCGCGCCGGTCCCGTCCCCGGTTTTCGTCCCGGAATCGGCCGTCCGACCGGTGGGATTCGTTCCAGGCGCCGAGCCACCGGGACTCACCGACACCTCGGCGGGCCTCACATACAGGCCATCGACGTTTTTCGCATTCCTCGACTGGGTCACGTCCCGCAATCGCCAGGTCATCGTGTTCTTACGAATCGGCTTGAGCACCAACGTCGACCCGTTGTACTGGGTACCGGGCGTGGTCAGTGCCTTACCGTACTTCACGTTGACCAGATAGCCGTCATAAGGGTCGTCGGTATCGGTGTTCGCTGTCCACTTCCATTGCTGCGCGGGATTCTTGGCATCGAACACATGACCGGCGACACTCACCCGGCCATTGGCATCCGCCGTCAGACCAAGCGTCGTCTTCCCTCCAACGCTTTGGAAGGCGTAAACATCACCATGCCGCACGACCTTCCACGAATACATGGAATCCTGCAGATCATTGGCGGCACCCCATAGGGTATACAGATCGAGCTGCCCGCCGCCGGCCGCTGTGACCGACCGTTCAAGCAGATAAGTCTCGCCTCGGTCATCGGTATGGGCGGAAACCAGTTGGAACATGTCAGTGGCGAAGTCGGCGTTCTTGGTTTCTGCGGCATCGACCTTCGGAGGTGAGGTCCGTCCCATATCCACGCCGAAACGATTGGGAACGCTGTCCCATGGCGCAGGCAGAGAAACCGCGGGGAACAGTTCAGCGTAGACCTTATAAGTCATCGGATCATACTGCCTCATCTCATCTCGCGTGTTGATGGGGCCTCGTACGCCGTCATATCCGCCGTTGCCGCTTTCGCTCATCACATTGAACCATATGGCCGCCATAGTGGCGAAGAACTCGTCGGAATTCTGGTAGGCGTAGGTGTTCGCCCACAGCCCGGTCTTCTTGGCGTGTGCATATGCGGCATAGAACCGGTTCGCCAGGGTCTGGTCGGCCATGGTGTCAAGACCGCCGAGTTTGATGGCATGGCCGAACTCGTGGATGAGAATGTTCTCGTTCGTATACGCAGTGTTCTTTGCGGGATCGGCATTGCCTCTCGTGCGCAGAACGTTCTTCTCGGAAATCGAGGAGACGAATCCGTCTCCGGGATAACCGCCGTAGCCCTCCACATCGTACATGTCCTTGTTGAAGGCATATCGCTGCTCAGGAATGAGGTATACGTTCTCGTGCGAGCTGTAGATGGCCAGCGAATTACCGTTCCGCACCATTTCCTTGGCGATGCCCGTACCGGTTTTGCCGAGTTCGATGTCCACCTGTGTGGCGGCCGCCTCCATGGTGTTGCGGGCCACGGTATCGTCGGCCTTGATGACGATGCCTGTCTTCGACGTGATTTTCTGGGTGTAGAAGCTCACACGAGGAACTGTCTCGTACGTCGCATCCTGTGCGGCGCGACCTTCCGCATCCTTGATCGCAGATCCTTTGATCTGGAGGGTCAGCGGCTTGGAATCATCAATCTTGCCGTCATATGCGATGCTTGACATATGCAGGGTCGGATCGAGGTATTTCATACTGTTGGCGGAAGTGGCGCTGATTTCCTTGTTCTTCTGGTCGAAATACAGCGTATCTGTCACTCCGGAAGAGGGCTTGGATTTGAGCCGAATCGTCTCGCCGCCGTTCTTCAACGTGAAATTCTCGGGATTCACGGCCGCTTTCTCATCCACGTATTCGTTCCAGTACACTTCGAGGAACGTCCCTTCCTTAACGACCCGCACCTTGGAGACCTGTGGGCCAGCACGATTGCTGAGTTCCACGGTTCCGTCCGTTGAGTCGGGAACGAACGTATCGGGATAGAATCGTCCGTTTTGGGTTTCGTTGGTCACGGTCACCTTGGCAGCGTCCGCAGAGGCGACGTTCACAAGTATAAGCTTCGCGCCGTCCTTGGCTTCACCGTCGACGGCAAGCGCCTTCCCAGACACGACGTTCACCAGCAATGCCCTGCCATTACGATCACCGGGGGCGTCAAGGAACCGCCATTGCTGTGCGGTGTCACGCGAGGTCGGGGTCTTCGCAATCGTCACGGTATTGTCGGGACCCGCCGCGAGCGCGGATCTGCCGTCCTTGGCAAGCACTTGGTATTCCCCGTCGGCATCGGTGATTTTGGCGATCTTCCATGAATGCACGTCGGCCGCACCGTAGTTCCACCACAGGCACACGCCATCGTATCGTTCGAGGTTGTATTCGGTGCCGCCGGACATCAGACTAATGCGGAACGTATCAGTTGCGAAATCGTGCCGGGGCTCTTCAACGGGCTTCGGCGCGAACGGAGCCGGAACATATTCGTTCTTCGGCATGTCTTTCGGCGCCCACGGCGACGGTAGATCCGAAGCGGGGAATATCCTGGCAAAGAACGCATAGGTCTCGGGATCATATATCTTGAGATCGGAACGCGTGTTCACGGGGCTTCGTACCCCATCAGTCCAATCGGGCTTCTCCTGCATGACGTTGAACCATATGGCCGCCATGGTGGCGAAGAACTCGTCGGAATTCTTGATGGCATAGGTGTTTGGCCACATGCCTGAATCCTTACGGGATTGGTATAACCGCTGGAATTCGTTGCTCAATGTCTTGTCGGCGAGCTGGTCCATGCCAACGAGTTTGACGGCATGACCGAACTCGTGGATGAGAATGTTCTCGTTGGGGTATTTCGTCGTCCGTCCGTCGGCCGATTCACGGATACGCAGGATGTTGCGCTCTGCAATGGACGATACGGCGTTGTTGTACATGCTGCCGCCGTATCCTTCCACGGCATACATGGTCTTGCTGAATCCACCGCGATGCTCGGGCAAGATATACACGTTCTCCTGCGGCGAATAGATGGCCAGCGATGCATGGTTCTCCTTCATCTTCGCAGCGATGCCGTTATCGCTCTTGCCAAGTTCTATGTCCACTTGCGCGGCGGCCGCTTCCATGGCCTTGTCGCTCACAGTATCGTCAGCCTTGATGGTGATGCCGCTTTTCGAGGCGAGGAATTTCGTGTAGAAATTCATCATAGGAACGCCGGCATAGGTGGCATCTGCCGCAGCCTTTCCAGAGGCATCCTTGATTGCAGAGCCTTTGACCTCCAAGGTCAATGGCTTGGAGTCATCGATTTTCCCCTCATAGCCGATGCTGGACATATGCAGGTCGGGGTCGATTTGTGACATCACATTGGCATCGGTAGCCGCAAGCTCCTTATTACCTTTATCGAAGTAGAGCGTATCGGTATAATCGTTCCCCTTCGCTTTGAGTTTGATGGTGGTATCGCCGTTTTTTAATACGAAGTTCGCAGGATTCACCGCAGCAGTCTCGTCCACGTATTCGTTCCAATACACTTCGAGGTATGGAGCCTCGTTGAGAATACGGACCTTGGTTATTCTCGGACCATCTCCTGCGGTCGCGGATATGAAACCGCCCGTACCGACATTAATCCTGGTTGCGGCCTGGGCAGTCTGCGGACCTATCAATGCCGCCATGCAGCATGCGCATGCGGCCACGATGCCGATGCCACGACGTATTCGCGTGCCGGCCCTTCTCAATTGTTGTTGTTCTTCGTTCATGATGAGCTTCCCCTCGTATGAATGCCGTTCAATTCGTTTGCGACCAAATACCGCTGACGATGAAACAGGCATGGTGATGATGAAGAAAACAGAAACCTGCAATCGGGTCTGCACGCTCCGACAGGCTGCAATTCACTCTAGAACGCATTCTGTTGCGAACAGATGACGACAACGTGACCATCGGCGGCTGACGCCGGCGGCGTCGTTGACCGCCGGCCGTGCCATAATCGGCTATGGACGCCGTGTGAATCCATATGGGATTCTCGTGTTGCGGGACTGTTACGCCGATTACGACACGCATAACACGGCGGCGCTACGATAGCCGCAATACAACGCAATCGGAGGGAGGCCAAGGCGATGAACGATTTCGCAGCCGATATCGCATTCGATTCGCCGCTCTCCGCGTCCGCCCGCGTTTCCGGCCTGATGAACACGAACGCCTGCATGTATTCCCGCAAGCGCAGTCAGGGCCATCCCGGCGCACGAAGCGGCGCGGAAACCATTCTCAAATAACCGTCGAGCATATACGGCGAAGATCAACCGCTGCCTCGCCATCACACAGCCATAGCTGCATTCGACGGTCTCCCGACTGAGAGAATCTTCGCGATCACAAGCATTTTCCAGACGAGAGAATTCCGATATGGGATGTTCATACCCATTCCCCTGTTTCGTCATACCCGAAATTCAAAGGACTTTTCATCATGACCACTGCAACCATCACGCCGACCGATGTCGAGACCGGCATCAACTGGGACGAGAAGCGCGGCTCGACCATGCGCACCAAGCGTCTGCGCGAGCTGAGCGAGACCACGCATCCTAGCATCTCGCTCGAGCGCGCGCTCATCGAGACCGAGGTCTACAAGCAGTACGAGGGCAAGGTGCCCACGCCGGTGCTGCGCGGCATCTTCTTCAAGACGCTTATGGAGAAGCGCACGCTGTACCTGGGCGACGACGAGCTGATCGTCGGCGAGAAGGGCGTGGGCCCGCAGTCCGCGCCCACGTTCCCCGAACTGTGCTGCCACAGCCTTGAGGACTTCGACAACATGAACAACCGCGCGCACGTCTCCTTCTCCGTCACCGAGGAGCAGAAGGAGATCCAGCGCGACGTCATCATCCCGTTCTGGCAGGATCGCGCGTCCATGACCAAGATGATGAACATGCTGCCCGAGGAATGGCATCTGCTGTTCGAAGGCGGCATGTACACCGAGTTCATGGCCCAGCGCGGACCGGGCCACACCGTGGCCGACGGCAAGATCTACAAGTCCGGTTATGCGGATTTCATGAAGCGCATCGACGACGAGCTCGCCGCCATCGACTACAACACCGACATGGACGCCGAACACAAGCAGGCCGAGCTGCAGGCCATGCATCTCGTGTGCGAGGGCATGATCATCCTCGGCAAGCGCTACGCCGCCCTGGCCCGTGAGAAGGCCGAGCAGTGCGACGACCCGGTTCGCCGCGAGGAGCTCGAGCAGATCGCCGAGGTGTGCGACCGCGTGCCCGCCCATGCGCCACGCACCTTCCGCGAGGCGATCCAGATGTACTGGTTCACGCACATCGGCGTGACCAGCGAGATGAACAACTGGGACGCCTACTCCCCCGGCAAGTTCGACCAGCACCTCGAACCGTTCTACAACCGCGAGACGGCGGCCGGCACGCTCACCCGCGAGCAGGCGCGCGAATACCTCGAGTGCCTGTGGGTGAAGTTCAACAACCAGCCGGCGCCGCCGAAGGTGGGCATCACGCTCAAGGAGTCCGCCACCTACACCGACTTCTGCAACTTCAACACCGGCGCGCTGCGTCCGGACGGCACCTGCGGCGTGAGCGACGTGAGCTACCTGATTCTCGAGGTCATGGACGAGATGAAGCTGCTGCAGCCAAGCTCGAACGTGCAGATCAGCCGCAAGACGCCGGAGCATTTCCTGCACGAGGCCGTGAAGATCAGCCGCAAGGGCTGGGGCCAGCCGGCGTTCTACAACTCCGACGCCATCATCCAGGAGCTGCTGAACATGGGCAAGTCGCTTGACGACGCCCGCGAGGCCGGCATCGCCTCCGGCTGCGTGGAGACCGGCACCGCCGGCAAGGAGGCCTACGTGCTCACCGGCTACCTGAACGTGCCGAAGGTGCTGGAACTGGTGATGTACCGTGGATACGACCACTACACGGACAAGAAGATCGGCATCGACTGCGGCGACCCGCGCGACTTCACGAGCTTCGACGAACTGTATGCCGCGTTCGAGAAGGAGCTGAAGTACGTCACCGACGTCAAGGTGGCCGGCAACAACCTCATCGAGCGTCTGTTCATGGACACCCTGCCCGTGCCGCTGCTCTCGGTGATCACCGACGACTGCATCGCCAAGGCGCAGGACTACAACTGCGGCGGCGCCCGCTACAACACGAGCTACATCCAGTGCGTGGGCATGGGCACCGTCACCGATTCGCTCACCGTGTTCAAGAAGCAGGTCTTCGAGGACAGGCGCTTCTCCATGGACGAGGTGCTCGCCGCCTGCGAGGCCGACTTCAATGGCTACGACGACATGTTCGACCAGGTATTCAACCATACTCCGAAGTACGGCAACGACGACGACTACGCCGACGATGTGCTGCGCGAGGTCTCCGAATCGCTGCAGAAGATCGTGGCGGGCCGTCCGACGCCGAAGGGCTCCAAGACCATCGTGGAGTTCCTGCCGACCACCTGCCACGTGTACTTCGGCCAGACGATGATCGCCTCTCCGAACGGCCGCCACGAGCACATCGCACTGCCCGACGGCATCGCCCCGGAGAAGGGCGCGGACATCAATGGCCCGACCGCCGTGATTCGTTCCGCCGCGAAGATGGACCAGCTCAAGACGGGCGGCGCGCTGCTCAACCAGAAGTTCACGCCGCAGGTCGTGGCCGGCAAGAAGGGCATCCTCGGCATGAGCGCCCTGATTCGCAGCTACTTCGCCATGGACGGCCATCACATCCAGTTCAACGTGATCGACCGTGCCACGCTGATCGACGCGCAGAAGCATCCGGACCAGTACAAGGACCTCATCGTCCGCGTGGCCGGCTACTCCGACTACTTCAACAACCTGGACAAGGCCCTGCAGGACGAGATCATCGCCCGCACCGAGCAGACCCTGTAGTCAGTAGGTCGAATCAGAAGAAGTTCCCCGGACTCGTAAGAGCCCGGGGAACTTTTTTCATTCCACATATGCATATGCACGCCCATACACCCATACGCTCTGTCGTCATGCGGCCGGTGCCAGCGCATTCGCGTTAATCTCACGAATGCGCGCCACGATGCCGGCCATATCTTCCGTCTTGAACAGTTTGAGCATCGGCCGCGGCCTGTCGAACGGGGACTTGAGCAGATCGCCCGGTTCCAGGTACCCGTTGCGTTCCACGTAGTCGGCGACCTTGTGCATGAAGGCGATTTGCGCCTGGCTCCACTCCCCCTCATGAAGATAGTCGCCGAGCGCCGCGTTGACGGCGTCATGGTCGAGTCCGGCTATGCGTCGGATGAGCACGCCGAACTGCTCGCCCCGATACGTGGCCTCATAGTCGTCGCGGCTGCCGAGCTGTTCTACGAAGATGCGTTCCAGCGCACTGTAGTCGTCGGCGGTCATCGGCTCGTTGTGCCGCAGTTTGCGAATCACACCGTCGTCCCTATGCTCATTGACGTAGCGGTTGACCTTGGCCTTGTAATCCGAATAGTCCTCGCGCATGTCGAACGACTGCCCGACGACGCGGCTGGTCACCGGGTCGGTCAGGTCGGTGATGACGGACTTGCGTCGTCCTTCATCGGCGATGAACCGGATGAGATCACGCAACGCCACGCGGATGTCGTCAAGTTCGGCGATGGATGCGCCTTCGAGATATCCGCCGTCGGACGAGACGCGGTCGATGACCGCCTTGTGTTCACGCACCGCGCCAATGGTCATACGCTCGCGCAGCTGCCCGACCGTCTTGCGTATCTTGGCCACGTATCCACGTACGTCACCGGCCGCGGAATCCCCGCCGTCGCCACCAGCCGCCGCGACCATGAGTCCGTACATCAGCACGTCGAACCGCAGCGCATACACGTCGTCGCCATACGCCGCCATCGGTGCCAGTTCGTTGACGATCTCGTGCACCGCAGCGCTTGAGAGGAACTCGAATGCCTTGCGCCGCCGGTAGCGTTCCACGGCTTCGCGCCTGAGCCGCACGGCGACAGTGGTGTCGTCCAGGGCGGCGATCTGCCCGCAGACGTCGTCGATGCAGCGTTCCCGCAACGCCATCGCCGATTCGTCGTCGGTGAACGCACTGGACTGCAACGACTGGATGAGTTCGGTTTTGCGGGAGAATATCCGTTCGCTCAGCGACGTGGGTACGCTGCTGCTTACCGTCTGCTGGTGCTGTCGGAAGAACGCGAAGTTGCCGCAGTAGTCGAAAATGACGAAATGATGTTTGCCCACATATTCCCCGTCATGTCCGTCGAGGTTCTCCACGCAGTCGAGTTCGGGGCACAGTCGGGTGCCGCGGCCGATCATCTGCAGGAATTTGATTTTCGACCGGACGCGTTTGAAGAACACGAGGTTGACGACCGCTGGCACGTCGACGCCGGTGTCCATCATGTCGACGGAGACGGCGACGACTGGGTTCGGCTTGTCTTTGAATTCCTTGATGATGCTGCTGGAGCGGTCGTCGCTGCTGACCACCACTTTGACGAATCCGTTCGCGCTCATCGTCGGTTCGAGCGCGGCGAACCGTTCGGCGATGAATCGCGCATGCGCCTGGTTCTGCGCGAAGATGATGGTCTTGCCGATTCGTTCGCCGCCGTCGGTGCGGATGCCGTGGTCGAGCAGGTCTCGGATGACCGTGTCGACGGTGTCGGCGTTCATCACGTACGTGTTGATGTCGGAGGCGGCCACATGGTCGGGCACTGACGGCGAACCGTCAGCCGACAAACCGTCAGAGACCTCGCCGCCGTCGGGAATCTCGCCGCTGCCGAAGTCCTCCTCGAACCGTTCCTTGTCGGCGTCGGAAAGTTCGTCGTAGGTGATGCCCTCGTCGATGAACTTGGTGGAGGCCTCGACGTTGAGGTATGGCACGAGCACATTGTCACGCAACGCGGTCTCGTATTCATACACGTAGGTGGGTACGCCGTGTTCAGCGTCGAAGAAATCGTAGGTGTTGCGGTCCACTTCGTCGCGTGGAGTGGCGGTGAGTCCCACCATGAGCGCGTCGAAATGCTCGAAAATCGTGCGGTATTTGCGGAATATCGACCGATGCGCCTCGTCCACGATGATGAGGTCGAAATGCCCGGACGAGAATATGGGACGGTCGCCGCCGTTTCCGTCGTCGGCTCTCGTGGTGTCGATGGCATTGATCATGGTCTGGTAGGTGGAGAACACGACGGTCGCGTCGGCGTCCTTCTTGTTCTTGCACAGGTTGCACAGCCACCAGTCGGGATAGTAGTCGCCGAACGCGCCCTTTGCCTGTTCGACGAGTTCCACACGGTCGGCGAGGAACAGCACGTTCTTCACCAGCCCGGACCGCATGAGCACGTCGGCGAGCGCGGCGGCGGTGCGGGTTTTGCCGGTGCCGGTGGCCATGACGAGCAGGTTGCGCCGGCGGCCTTCGTGGATGTTCTCGCATACCGCGTTGATGGCTTCCAGCTGGTAGTAGTGTTTGTCGTCGCCAGCGACGTTGCGGTTCACCGGTATCTTGCGTGGGTCGATGGCCTTGCCGCGCCGGGTCATGAGTCGTTGCATGTCGTCCTGCGCGAACACCTGGCCGACCTGCCGGTAGTGGCCGTGGTCGTCGACGATGTATGTCATGTACCCATTGGAGAGGAAGATTAGCGGACGGTACCCGTATTCGCGTTCCAGACAGTCGGCGTAGAGCGTGGCCTGCTGGAGTCCCTTGCGCGGGTCGTATGAGGTTCGTTTCGCTTCGATGATAGCGAGCGGCCGGCCGTCGCGGCCTTTGAGCAGGTAGTCGATGAGGCCTCGCCGACCGGGTTCGCCCTCCATGTCGGCGACTTCGCGTTCGGTTTCCACGTCGCGGTCCATATTCCATCCGACGGATTGGAGGTCGAGGTCGATGAACCGTTTGCGTGTCTCGTATTCGGAGTAGTCGAGTTCGTCGGAGACGGTGACGGGCGGCTGCGATTCCTTGCGTTGGGCGAGCTGGTCGCCGAGTTCGCGGATCTTGCGTTCGAGTTCGGCGATGCGGCCGTCTTTTTCGTTAAGCTGCGCCTCGGCCTGTTTGCGTGCTTCATCCTCACGGGCCTTACGTTCCTTGGCGTCGATCGCGCGGCGTATGGCGGGTATGGCATTGGGATCGAATCCGCGTTTGACGTAGTGGGTGCCGTAGCTGTAGTCGATCCATTCAATGAAGGCGAACAGCACCTGCAAGGAGAATATGGCGTCCTCGGGCTTGAGCCGGGAGTTGCGGTGGGCTGCGATGTTGCCGGCTTTGATGACGTATTGGAACATTTCGCAGAGTTTTTCGTCCATGATGGCGGCACGGAACGTGGGCTCATGGACAAGTGACTGCAGGTTGTCCTTGTAGGGCATTCGTATGGTCTTGTCGGCGGCGTACATCCATTTGACGGCGAGTTCGAAGGCACGTCGGGCGCTCAGCGCACAGATGGTGGGTGAGAGCGAGAGCGCCTGTTCGGCCTCCACGCACGCGCGGGCGAACATCGCATAGTTCGGTTCGTCCATCAGAAACGTGAAATTCCCCATGCCCGGCTCCTTCGCTTCGCAAGTCACGACATTTCTCACTTTACCCGCGCGACGGGGGCCACTTTCGTATTGTGCTCACTGATTCCCGCCGCGACACGCCGGCATGGGTGGGGTTTCATGGCGGGATTTAGTGAGTGATGGATGTTTACGGCGGATTCGGTGGGTAAAGCGAAAACATGAATGAACTTGAATGATGTCACTGCCGCACGCCTTTATGACAAGAAGTCTGGCCACCTTGCGGAGACCAGACTTCTTTTTAGCATAAATGAGGAGGTTAGTCCTGGGCGTAAGCCCGATAACGGTTCGGCCCGACAGGGCGAAAGTCTTTGGCGCCCGCCTCGATATTTGCCCTGAAGGTAACGCAGCCTTACCGCTACAACACAGCATAGCACCGGACTGTGAAGGATGCCGATAAACTAGGGGGACCAAACCGGATTCTGGTAACGCGGTCTCCGGCAAGGTGGCGGCCGGCCAGCCGGCCGACTGCCGGCATAAATGAACAAGGAGGTTTTCATGGAAGGCAACAACCATGACAACCGTCCTGAGCGACGCGACCGGGAATACCGTGAAGGATTGATGACCGGACTGCTGCTTGCCTTGGCCAACCAGGTTGGTCAGGAATGGTCGGTAGCCATCATCATCACGGCATTGGTGCTTCTGGCGCTGAGCCTGAGACGAGGCCACTGAGTCATTTCAGTGGAAACGGCCGACGCCCTTGCGGGGGTCGGCCCCTCGTTGCAACAGAGCTTCGATTCCTGATGGACAACGGCGTAATTAAGCTGAAATGCAGCGTGGTCCATCGTTCCGGCATCGGGACGACGCTCACGCGAAGTACTGCTGGGCAAGACTGTCGTAAAGCGTCCGCAGACGGTCACACTCCGCGGTAATCGTGGACTTGAGCAACTCCACCGACGTGACAAACTCCGCGAACTGATTCTGGAGGGCAAGAGGCGGGACGATAATCGGCAACTCGGCAAGCATACCTTGGCTGAGATTCGAGATGTTTGCTCCACGGGTGCTGCCCAACAACTGCTGTTTTAATTCATGATTGGACAACAGACTGTTTACGAAAAATGGAGTGACTTCCTTTGCGGTTATCCTAAGCCGAATGCAAAAACCACTGTATGCGACTCGTTCAAAAGGAGAATTTACAATCATATTCCGACCAACGAGTTTTTTGTTTCCGTTGGATCTCACAAACAAGATATCGCCATCTTCAAGGAAGCATTCCTTAGCAGGAGAGGAAGCAAGACTGACAAAGGGCACTTTTTCATAGGAAGATATAGATGTCCGTGACCCGAAGTCCGATACCCCAATAACCCGTATCGATTCTCCCTGTTCCGAACGTTTGAAGTTCAGACCATTTTTCAATGTTCCCAAAGACTTAAGGTATCGCTTCTGCCATTTCCTCGGATTGTCTACGGGATCCCCAAACATCTCGATGAATCGGGATTGGATAAGGGCGTCGGCCTTCTCCAACATCTGATCGGCGAGAGTGATTTGCCCTTGAACAGAGTCCAAAATCTTGGCGATTCGCCGCTGCTCCGCCGCATCGGGAACACGGAATGTACATTCCTTCAGCCATTTGAAATGACGAGTATAGCCTTCATCCGGCAAATCAACAGCCCGTAATGCATGGAATAGATATCGGAGGTTGTCTTCCTCACGCACCTGTTTGAGCACCTTCGTGCCATCGGCACCGATGAAGAACGGTCGTTCGGCATATTTCACAGCACGGGTATGATCACCGAACACAATGGCCGGCACATCACTGTACAAACCTTCCGTCGAATCCGCATAACCGGCAATGGCATTCATGCTTTGATCGATGATTGGATACTTGCCGGATTTCTTATACTGTTTGGCTGGAATTTTAGTCGCCTTGCGGGTCGCGTCAGAGAACACTTGTTTGAACGCGAGTCTTGTCATCGTTGTTTCCTTTCTTGGCCTCCGCTGGCGGGGGCTGGCTCGCGTAGCGAGACTGGGGGTGGTTGGTCACGGCCGGAGAGGCGTCCAACCACCCCCAGTCGGCTTCGCTGACAGCTCCCGCTGGCGGGAGCATTCTCCCCTCAGTCGGCTACGCCGACAGCTCCCCTCCAGCGGGGAGCCAATACGTCAATCACTCACCGTCCTTGGCAAGCATTGTGTCGAGATCGTTGAGGCCATTGACGAAACGGGCATTCAAGTCGTGCAGGTCGGCCATCAGTTCGGATGTGGGCGGGTATTCCTTTTTCTCGCATTCGACCTTCACGTATTTGTTGAAGCTGAAGTCGTAATCGTTCTTCACGATGTCGTCGCGGGTGATGAAGAAGCTTTTCTCCGTACGCTCGCGCGACTCCTCAGCATCCAGATCATTCCAACGCTCGATGATGTCGGGAATGTCGTTGTGGTCCGGATCCTCGTCTCGCTTGTCGTCAAGGGTGTATCCGTCGTGTTCCATGTTGTACAGCCACACGCGGTCCGTGCTATCCGGGGCATCGGTCTTGGTGAACACGAGCACGGCGGTGCTCACGCCCGAATACGGTTTGAACACGCCGGACGGCATGTAGATGATCGCCTCAAGACACTGGTTCTCCACCAGTTCCCGACGCAACTCACGATACGCCTTGGCGTTGCTACGGAACAGCACGCCGTTCGGCACGATGCACGCGCATCGACCACCCAATCGCAACATGCGCAGGAACAATACGACGAATAACAGTTCCGTCTGCTTCGTGGTGATGATGGTCTTCAACGAATCATCCACGTCCTCGGCGTCAAGCGAGCCGGTGAACGGCGGGTTGGCGAGAATACAGCTGAATTTCGAGCTGATGGTGTTCAGGCGGGAGAGACTGTCCTGATTGCGCACGTCCGGATTCTCCACGCCATGCAGCAGCAGGTTCATGGAGGAGATGCGCACCATGGTCTGATCGGTGTCGAAGCCGGTGAACTGCGGGCCGTCGAACAGGTCCCAATCATCGGAAGTCATCTCGCTCTCGTAATGGGAACGAATCCATTCGGCCGCGGAGATAAGGAATCCGGCCGTGCCGCACGCCGGGTCGCAGATCTTCTGCCCGGGCTGCGGGTCGACCAACGCGACCATCATGTCGCGGATGTGCTTCGGCGTACGAAACTGGCCGTTCGCACCGGCCGTGTTGAGCTTGCTCAGCATGTATTCGTACAGGTCGCCCAGATCATCCTGGTCCTTCACGTAATTGTCGAGCAGGTCGTCGATGCCTTTGACGGCCTTCTCCAGCGTCTTCGGCTTGTTGAACCCGAACTGGGCGTCCTCCATGCTGTGCGCGAAGGCGTTGTCGGCGTGCAGGTTGCGGATGAACGGGAACGCCTGCTGGCCCACGATGGCGAACATCTCCTCCGACGTGCTCGCATCCTTGAAATTATGCCAGCGGACGGCCTGACCCTCCGGAGTCTGCGGGAAGATAGGATCAGGGACCGGCACGCCGGTGAGTTCAGCCATGCGTTCGGCGGCAAGCGCCTTGTCGTCCAGTGACTTCATGAACATGAGGTACGTAAGCTGGCTGATCACCTCGACCGGGTTGGTGACGCCGCCCTCCCACATACGCTGCCAGATGTCATCAACCTTGTTCTTTACCGCCCCGGTGATCATCGCCGCCCTTTCGTCGCCAGTGTCGCGCTGTTGCGCTATCGCGTTAGTGCGCTATCGCGTTGTCGCGCTCCCCCAACTGTACGGCAAAACACTGTGCCGGCATAACGCTTTGCCGCTTTGCCGCTTTGCCGGCAAAGCAGTGTGGTTCATCTACGGGTTTGTGGGTCTACTGCATACATGGGAAGACCGTTTTCGTGGTCCTCACGTATGCAGTAGACCCACAAACCCATCTGATAGACCCACAAACCCATCTTCCTACACCAGGAATCCCTCGGGGTAGATGTCGGTGGAGTCGAGTTCGAAGGTGCTGACCCCGGTGATGAACGCCTTGCCGGTGATCTGCGGGATAATGGCGTCATGACCGGCGACCGTCGTGCGCGAGGCCGGGCATCCGAGGAACTTCGAGCCGGTGATCGACTCGAACACACGGGTCTCGCCGATGTCCATCTTTCCGTGGGCCACGAGCGCGGCGAGTTTGGCGCTGGTGCCGGTGCCGCATGGGGACCGGTCGACCTGACGGCCGCCGAACACCACGCCGTTGCGATAATGACCGGTCGCTTCATCGTATTGGCCGAATTCCACCAAATCGACGCCGCGGATGTCGACCAATGGGTGCCGCACGTCGATCTGTTCGCGGGCGGCGCGCAGGATGGCCATGCCGACGTCGGCTATCTCCTGCGAATGCGAGGCCTCGATGTCGTATCCGAGACCAAGCGAATCGAAGTCCACGAGCGCGAAGAAACTGCCGCCGAACGATATGGTGGCCTCGACGTCCCGCACCGAGTCCGGAATGCCCGGCTCGTCCACGTGAATCGTCACCGAATCCATGGCCACGAACGCGGGCACGTTGGTGAGCGTGGCGTTCTCCACCTCGTGATTGCGCACGTGTACGGTGACGGTGATCAGACCGGCCGGGGTGTCGAGACGCACGTCGATGTCGTCGTCCGCGATGGCGGCGAACGACGGGTATCCGCCGGTGACGAGGCCGGATTCCACGGCGAACGTGGAGACGCCGATGGACCCGTGCCCACACATGTTGAGATAGCCGCCCGAATCGGTGAACACGGCTCCGAGATCGGCGTCGGGACGGGTGGGTTTGAACAGTATGGCGCCGAACATGTCGCGGTGACCGCGCGGTTCGAGCATGAGAATCTTGCGGACGGCGTCGTATTCGTTGATGAGCTTGTCCCGTACGGCGATGGCGTTCGGCTCGGCGTCGAGCGCGGACAGCCCGCTGACGAGAATGCGCGTGGGCTCGCCCTGCGTATGCGACTCCACGGTGGTCAGCCTCGGACTGGATGCGAACATCGCATCATTGAGAACGGCCTTCGCGGCCGCCAAGGTCTTGGTATGGAAGGCGGACGGAACCTGTATCGTGCCGGCAACGTTCATCGTGCATCTCCTTGAAACGGCGCCTCGAACGCGCCTCGCGGAAGAACGATGCCGGCTGCGGCTAACGGACGGTTGCCGAGGGACCCCGGACCGGCCGCCGAATCTACAGATGCCGCACGAAGCGGTCGAGCACTTCGGCGACGATTCTGGTGGGCTCCCCCACCAGCGGCTGCGAGCCCTGATGCAGGCACCAGTCGTACAGCATCGATCGTTCCGCCATCGCATACAGGCGGACAATGTCATGCGTGGAATAGTCCCGCGTGATCTCGCCGCGGTCCTGGCCGCGGGCGATGAGCCTGCGGTGGATGGCGAAGTAGAAGCGGTCCTGGTTCACCAGCGACCGGTCTCCACGCTCGTTGAGCTGCGACGCCAGCTGGGCGCTGAGCAGTTCGACCGGCACATGCTGTTCAATCCAGCCGAACATCTGCACATTGAGATACGGAATCTGCTCGACGACCGATCCGTCGGGGTCGAGTTCGGCGTCCATCTCGCGGTATTTCTCGTCGAACACGTCGCTCAGGGTTCCCAGCAAAGCCGATTTGCCTTGGAAATGATGGTAGAACGTACCCTTGGCGATGCCCGCCTTGGCGATGATGTCATCGATGGTGGTCTTCTCGTAGCCCTTCTCCTTGAAAAGGTCCCAGGAAGCGTCGATGATGCTGCCTCGTGCGTCTCGTGCCATGGACAGGTCCCGCCTTTCAACCCATGTTCCCTCATGAAGTCGTCACGTAGACATGGATACGTGAGTGACTCCATCATAGAACCGTATCGTTTGGACGTGTTCCCGCCGAATGCACGGGCCGGCTGGATATGTTGTTTGATTCGTTGTGATTCGATTGGATTCGTCGTGATGTGGGCGGCCGGCCTTGCACGACATCCGTCCGTGCGTGGCCGGCCGGTTCCCGACGTCTGTCACACGTTGTGGCGGTATTCGTAGGGCAGGGCCTTCATCTGGCCGAAGTGGTCGAACTCCTCCATCGCGTTGAGGGTGTCCTTGAGGATGCCCATCTGCATCTGCGGGTTGTTCGGCTCGCCGGCGTTGGACCCGATCGGCACGAGCGGCGCGGTGATGCGCGGGGCGCCCTGCTGGCGGGCGATCGGCGGCAGGGCCGCGATGATGCAGGTGCTCATGCCGGCGGCCTCGCAGCAGCGCAGCACCAGCGTGCAGGAACGGTGGCAGGTGCCGCAGCCGCCGGTGGCGAGCACGATGTCGGCGCCTTCGGCCTTGAGCTTCTTGGCGATTTCGGGGCCGGTGACGTGTTCGAACTTGTCGACGTTACCGCCGCCGCCCATGAATCCGAAGAACGTGGGGACGAGCGAGCCGATGAAGCCCTCCTTGACGAGTTCGCGCAGTCGGTCGATGGGCAGCATGGCGTTGACGTCCTTGTTGATGTCGGAGTTGTCGAATCCGCCGTGCGTGACCATGAGCTGGTCGGACGGGGTGTCGCTCGGGATCTCGCGGTAGCTCCAGTCACCGGCGGTGTTGAACGGCGTCTGGTCCTTCTTGTGGATGCCGCCGGAGGTGATGAACGCGACCTTGCACTCGCTCAGCGGCTTGGTCAGCGGCGTCCAGACCGGCTTGGGGGTCCATGGCACGTAGATTTCGGACTTGAGTCCCTTGGCTGTCGTCAGCTTGAATGCGGTAGGCATGATGTGCTCCTTAGAATTCGATGACGTTTCGTTTGTGTGTTGTCGTTATGCGACGGGTCAGATGACGTTGACGTAGCTGAGGTAGAACTCACACTCCTGGCCGACCTCGAGCGGCTTGTCGGTGTAGATGAGCCGCAGCGGCAGCGAGAGCACGCCCATGCGTCCGTTGACGCCTATGCGCACGCCCACCTCGGTGACTTCCTTGATGACTCCCTTGAGCAGGAGCGGCTTGAGTTCCACCTGCATGACGTCTCCTTCATCGTCGGTGATTGGATGGCCGGATGGCCGTTGGTTGTCTTACTTGACGAGCTTCTTGTTGGCCTCGATGACCGCCTCGTCCCACTTGTGCTCCGGCGGTTCGATGGGGATGCCGGCCATCTTGGTCTTGAGCATGAGGATGGCGCGGGCGGCGTCCTCCGGGGTGGTGGTGTTGTCGGCGAGGATCTCGTTCTCGAAGCCCTCCGGGTCCTTGTTGAGCTCGATCATGGCGTCCATGTATTTGTTGCCGACGACCAGCTGGCCCTGGTAGGCGGCGAAGGTGACGCCCACGACCGGCACTCCGCGCGAGCCGATGGCCGCGATGTTCTCGGAGAAGTCGATGTGGTTGTTGCCGAAGCCTTCGGTGGTCACAATCGCGCCGTCGACCTCCATGGCCTCGATGAGGGCTCCGAGTCGTTCGGAGACGAAGGTCTTCTCGTCGTTGACCTGCGGGGAGCCGATGAACACCACGCCGGTCAGGTCGAGCTCCTCGTCGGTCTGCAGGGCCTCGACCATGGGCTCGCGGAAGAAGTGCCTCGTGATCTCCTTGGTGGCCGGTCCGATGCAGGCGAGCGCGTGGATGCCGCCGTCGAGCACCTCGTTGGGGCTCAGGACCACGGGCACGTTGCCGAGGTCGACGTTCTTCTGTCCGCCCTTGACGCCGCAGGGTTCGGTGGGCACGAGCAGGTTGTCGTGCATGGCGCCCTGGCCCATGATCTCCTTGACGAGTACGACGCGCGGCTTTCCGGGACGCTTGACGTCCCTGAAGGTCTCCTCCTTGACGGGTTTGACGCCGTCGAGGTTCTTGATGGCCTCGCGGCAGGCGTGCACGATCACGTCGACGGCGCTGTGGGCGGCGAACGGTCCGCGGCGCTCCATGCCGGTGCCTTCCTGGATCTTCACGTCCACGCGGATCATGATGTCGCCTTCGTCGGGGCAGCCGGGGCGGCCGTAGCGGATCTTCTCGTCCATGTAGCCTTCGCAGGAGCCGAACTCATGCACCTGCACGCCGGCCTCGTCCATGCCGGTGAGCACGAATACCGCGCCGGAGAGCACGTTGGTCACGCCTTCGCCGAGCTTGCCTTCGGCCTTGGCGGCCACGGGGATGACGTCCATGATGGTGTTGGAGTAGACGTGGCGGTCGGACGGGTCGATGATGGTCATCTCGACGTCCTTGACCAGCGGGTCGGCCTTCTTGGCTGCCTCGACGAGGGACTCGTCGATGGTGAGCACGCCGTCCGCATACGACGTGGCGTCGCCGATCACGACCTTGGTGACCGGATAGTCCTTCTTGACGAGCGTGCGCATGACCTTTTCTGCCGGCTCGGGTTCCTCGGCGGGAGCGGGCGCGGAGGTCGGGGCCGAGGGAGGCACCGGGGCTCCGGCGACGGGCGCGCCGCCCGCCGGGAACACGAGGTCGAGTCCTTCGGCCTTGTCGAGGTGCAGGTGCACGTAGCCGTCGGATGCCGGAGCGGCCACGGGCGCGACCGACGCGGACGCACAGCAGGAGCACGGCTCGGATTCGTCGTCGGCGCCGTCATCGTCGGAAGTCTCGTCGGCGGGCTCCTCGGCCGGGACCTCCTTCACGCCGTCGAGCAGGTCGGGGGTGAGTTGGGTGAGCGCCTCGCCGTCGTTGACGAGCGTGGCGCCGAGGGCCTGCTGGATGGTGAGCCCCCCTTCCTTGAGCGTCATGAGGTTGGAGTCGACGAGGTCGGGGAAGATCGTGGGATCCTCGAAGTCGGCGGCGCTCAGCACGGTGCCGGCGGGACGGCGGCAGCACAGCACCGCCGGGTCGTTGAGATGCGCTTCGAGCGTTTCCTTGGAGAGCGACATTTCTGGTTCCTTTCCCTGTGATTGTTGGTGTGTTACGTTGTGGAAGTCTGGTTATGCGGCCTTCACGGTCTTGCGGAAGGCTCTGATGATGGGTTCGTCGCCGGCCCTCATGAAGGCGTCGGTGGCGTGGTGCACGCGCATGCCGAGTTTGGGTGCCACCTGCATCACCGTGTTCGAGCAGTCGGTGCAGTGCGAGATGAGCACGCTGGCCGCGCCTTCCTTCTTGAGTGCGATGATGTTCTGCGCCTGGCCGGGGCAGATGCCGGGGTTGCGGCATTTGAGCCGTCCGTTGGGCAGCCTGCATGCGTTCTTGCACAGGCGCACGTCCACGAGCGGCGCGCCCTTGGCCTTGACGATGGCCCGCAGCCTCTCCTCGCTGGCGCCGCATGCGCAGACGATGATGCCCATCGGGCCGGGGTCGGGGATTTCGGGACCGGCGATGATGATGCCGCCGCAGGTTTCGGATACCGTGCTGTCGAGCGAGCCGAGGCTGCCCATGTACGGGCCGCCGATCATGATCTGCTCGTCAGCGGTCGGTTCGTGCACATGCAGTGCGGCGAGCACCTCGCGAACCGTGATGCCGATGGGCACGTCGTAGACGACGATGCTCACGTCGTCGTCGAATCCGCTGCCTTCGATGTGACCGGCGACGGTGAGGTCCTTGGTGGTGACGGCCAGGTTCTCGACGACGGCGTCGTGCACGCGCATCAGCGATTCGACGTTCATGACGACGGCGCCGGCCGCGCTGGGGATGGCGTCGGGCGGCAGCAGCGTGCCGAGCACGTCGCGTACGATGGCGCGTTCGTCGCCGGCCGGGTAGCGGTCCTTGAGGAACGCGATCTCGATGCCGGGGTCGACGTCGAAGTCGTATGCGCCGGCCGCGGCGGCGTCGAGCGCCGCCTGCAGCGACCGGACGGCCTTGATGTTCTTCGGCTTGATGGCCACGATGCCGCGCTTGGCGCCGACCTGCCTCATGGCGATGGTCAGTCCGGAGAGCACCTTCTCGGGGTCGGTTTCGAGCCGTGCGGTGTTGTGTTCGAGTAGCGGCTCGCATTCGGCCGCGTTGGCAATGACCGTCTCGCAGCCCTTGCCGAACTTCAGCTTCTTGAATGTGGGGAATCCTGCGCCGCCCATGCCGACGAGTCCGGATGCCTCGATCTTGGCGAGCGGGGTCGCGTCCACGTCGGTGAGTTTTCTGACCGGTATTTCGGCGAACAGTTCCGCGGATCGAATGACGTGATGCTGTCGTGCTGTCATGAGATCCACCCCTTTCTTTATGCCGTCCACGTTCGTGATTGCCAAGGAATTTTATATTCGTTGTTCTAGAACGTGTTCTATTTTTAAAGTATAGACTTCCGTGTTACACGGCTTATTTTCTTGTGTTACCGTCAAGTTACCGTCGAAACATCTAGAACACAGTACAAAAAATGGTCTTCTTCACTTCAGCAAAGAAGACCACTGCACGGGATGGGCTCCCCATCCCCTCAGTCCGCTCTCGCGGACAGCTCCCCTTCCCCGAGGGAAGGGGAGCCAGAGGAAAAATACACCCGAAACCTACCTCCCCACGCGCACACTCTCCGGCTCCCCTCCCGACGGAGGGGAGCTGTCGAGCGCAGCGAGACTGAGGGGAGCACCCAAACACCCGAAACCTACCTACCTCCCAACGGCGCTGAGGAACTGCTTCGTCCGTTCGTTCACCGGATGCGCCATGATCTCCTTGGGATCGCCCTCGTCGATGATGCGTCCGTCGGCCATGACGACCAGATGGTCGCCGACGTCGCGCGCGAAGCTCATCTCGTGCGTCACCACGCACATGGTCATGCCGCCTTCGGCGAGCTCCCTCATCACGTTGAGCACTTCCCCGCTGACCTCGGGGTCCAGGGCGGACGTCGGCTCGTCGAACAGCATGACGGCCGGGTCGAGCGCGAGCGCGCGGGCGATGGCCACGCGCTGCTGCTGGCCGCCGGAAAGCTGCGAGGGCTTGTGGTCGGCGCGGTCCTCCAACCCCACGCGCTTGAGCAGTTCCATGGCCCGTTCCTCGGCCTCCGCCTTGCCGCGTCCGAGCACGTGCATCTGCGGGAACACCACGTTCTTCAACGCGCTCATGTGCGGGAACAGGTTGAACTGCTGGAACACCATGCCGCATTTGCGACGCAGCGCCATCAAATCGGTTTTGCCGAGGTTTTCGGTGAAGTCCACGAACTGCCCGTCGATGACCATGTTGCCGTCGTCGGGCTGCTCCAGCAGGTTGACGCAGCGCAGCAGCGTTGATTTGCCGGCGCCGGACGGGCCGATGATCGAGCACACCTCGCCGCGTTCCACGCGCAGCGACACCTCGTGCAGGATGGTGTTGCCGCCGTATGACTTCACCACGCCGCCGAGTTCGATCATGTATTTGCTGTGATCGATGTCATCGGTAGTGTTGGCGGCCACGGATTGCGAGACCAGCGTTGCCAATGTCATGATGATTTCTCCTTTGTCTGCGGCCTTTGCGCCGCATTCGTCCGTTCGATACATGCCCGCGGAGGCCGCCGAACGCGCGTCGTATGCGACGTTCGGTCGGCGGCTACCGTAGGCGGATATCGGTCCGCGTCTCCGTTGCGTCAGTTCGTGGCGGGGACGACGTACTGCTTGTCGCGGATCTTGGCGAGGCCTTCGTCCAGACCGTACTTCTTGAGCGTGGGCTTGACCTTGTCGTCCTTGATGATCTTCTCGATGCCCTTGTCGAACGCCTGGCCGAGCGAGGTGTTGCCCTTGGTGTAGGGATAGCTCACCTCGGGAGGCTCGACGAGCGAGTTGATGCGCTTGTCGGGGTTCTTGTTGGCGTATTCGACGACGATGTTGCTGTTGCCCTTGAATTCGTCGACGGCGGTGCCGTACGCCTCCATGATCATGTCGACGCGGCCGGCTTCGAGGTCCTGCTTCATTTCGACGGAGCTCGGGTAGGTCTTCACCTTGTCGCCGAAGACCTTCTGCATGTCGGCGAGCCAGCCGTAGCCGTCGCCGATGCCGATGGTCTTGATGCCCTTGGCGTTGATGTCGTCGATGGCCTTGATGTCGGTGCCTTTCTTGGAGGCGTAGCCGACGCCTTCGAGGTAGATGGAGTGCGGGAAGTCGACGACCTGCTCGCGCTTCTCGGTCACGTTGATGTCGCCGGTGGCGGTGTCGATCTGGCCGGAGGCGATGGCCTGCATGGCGTTGGCGAAGGAGGCCTGCTGGTATTCGACGTTCAGGCAGTTGGCGCCGGCGATCTGCTTGATGAAGTCGATGTCCATGCCGGTGGGGTTGCCGTTGTTGTAGCTGGAGTACGGCGGCTGGTCGATGACGCCGACGGTGAGCGTGCCGGATTTGATGGTCGCGATGTTGGAGACCAGCGGAGTACAGTTCGCCTTGGCTCCCGACGAGCTCGACCCGCCGCAGGCGGCGAGCGCGGTGACGCTCATGATTGCGGCGCAGGCCGCGGCCATCAGCTTCGTTCCTCGTGTGATGCGCATGATGTGTTCCTCTCTGTGATTGGCCGGCCGTGTTGTGGGCCGCGACCGGCTGGTTGGCGACCGTGTTGTGATTGTTGTGGGATTTTTGGCGGGCGGCGGTTGGTCGGGCCGCCGCGGGCACGTCCGATGGGCGTTCGGCCGACGATGGGGCGTCAGTAGCTGAGCGCGAGCCGGCGTTCGAGCCAGCGGGTGATCCAGGAGGCGGGAAGCGTGACGACGGCATAGCACAGTCCGGCGAGCACGAAGACGCGCAGGTATTGGAATGTGGTGGAGCCGTACGTGTAGGCCTCCTTCATGAGTTCCGGCACGGCCACGGTGTAGGCGAGCGACGTGTCCTGGAAGAGCAGGATGGTCTGGCCGAGCAGCGCGGGGATGATGGACCGGAACGCCTGGGGAAGGATGACGTAGAAGAAGGTGATGCGGTCGTCGAGGCCGAGGGCGTCTCCGGCCTCGTTCTGTCCGCCGGGCACGGCCTGGATGCCGGCTCGGAATATTTCGGAGCAGTAGCACGAGTAGTTCCATGCGAGGGCGATGATGGCCGAGGGGAAGCTTTCGAGCAGGATGCCGAAGCTGGGCAGTCCGAAGTAGACGAGGTAGAGGATGATCAGGGCGGGCATGCCTCGTCCGATTTCGACGATGACGAGGCCGATCGTGCTGACGACACGGTTGCGGCCCATCACCATCATGCAGAAGAGCAGGCCCAATGGCAGGCCGATAATCATGGAGACGCCGGCGAGTGCGGCGCTGATCTGCAGGCCGTGGAGCATGTTCGGCAGGCCTTCGCCCCAGAATTGCAGCAGTGGTTCCTTAGGCACCATGTCAGATCACCGCCTTGCGGAGGTTGGCATCGAGTTTGCGCGACAGCATGGCGATGGGGATGCTGAGCAGGATGTACAGCAGTCCGGCGATGGCGTAGGGCATGACGCCGGCCACGGAGTTGATGTTCTGCTTGGCGTAGCCCTGGGCCATGAAGACCATTTCGGCCACGGCGATGGTGGATGCGATGGATGAGTTCTTCAGCAGGCCGATCGCATATGTGGCGATGGATGGGCTGACGATGCGTGCGGCCTGCGGCACGATGACGCCGAAGAACGATACGACGCCGGGGATGCCGAGCGCGGCCGCAGCCTCATACTGACCTTTGGGCACGGCCTGCAGTCCGCCGCGGTAGATGTCGGCGAGATAGCCGGCGGAGATGAGGCCGAGTCCGAAGATCGCGGCCTCGAGCGCGGTGATGCGGAATGTTGGCGTGGACAGTCCGAATTTCAGCAGGAACAGCCAGACGATCATGGGTATGCCTCGCAGCAGGTCGACGGCGAGGCGGACTATCCATCGGACCGGTGCGATGCCGGTCCGCAGTCCCAGCGCCATGGGAATTCCGAGCACCGCGCCGATCGCGAAGGCCGCGACGGTGATGAGCAGTGTCATCGGAAGTCCGGAAAGCACTACGAGAAGCGGCTCCATACGAGCTCCCTTCACTAGCAACGCAAATGAAACCCCTGCAGGGAAAATCATGGGAAACGTTGGAATACCAGCCGATTCGGCCTGTTCGCTTCCTCCCTGCGTTGGTCATTATTACAGCGAGGGAAAAGTCCCTTTTGTTTGCCGCCATGTAAAACGGGAGTGAACCATGGTCTAGTTCGTAGTCCATTCGTAACACATCCGACCGCCACCCGATACAAAACGGCCGCCGCGGTCATCATCGACCGCGGCGGCCATCCATATGTGAATGGAGGACGATTTAGTAATCGACCTTCTCAGGAGCCGAGCCGCCAAGCGGAGAGTCCAGTGGACTCTCTGTAGGCGAGGGGAGCGACCGCCAAGGTCGCGCACAAATACTCCGAGAGAAGGACGATTTAGTAATCGGCCTTCTCAGGAGTATTGACGTCCTCGACGGGATTGCCGTTCTCCTCGTACTTGCGCAGGAGGCTGGTGGCCTCGATGTCGGCGGCGATGGCCTTGGCCTCGTCGGCGTCCGGACCGGGGGCGGGCGCGAAGAACGCCTTGCGGTAGTAGCGCAGTTCGTCGAGCGATTCGATGATGTCGGCGAGCGCGCGGTGACCGCCGTGCTTGGCCGGCTTGTTGAGGTACACGTTCGGATACCAGCGGCGCGAGAGCTCCTTGAGGGTGCTCACGTCGATGACGCGGTAGTGCAGCAGGCTCATGAGGTCGGGCATGTAGCGGTCGAGGAACTTCTTGTCGCTGCCGACGGAGTTGCCGGCGAGGTGGGCCTTGCCCTTGGCGGGCAGCCACTGCTTCACGTACTCGATGACCTTGCGCTGGGCCTCGTCGAGCGGCAGGCCGTTGGCGTTCCACTCGTCGATGAGGCCGGAGGAGGTGTGCATGTTGCGCACGAAGTCGTTCATATGCGCGACGGCGGCGTCGGACGGCTTGATGACGAGGTCGATGCCTTCGTCGAGCACGTTGAGGTCGAAGTCGGTCGGGACCACGGAGACCTCGCACAGTTCGTCGTGGAAGATGTCGAGTCCCGTCATCTCGCAGTCGATCCAGATCATGCGCGAGGCCGAGGAGTCAAAGGTCTCGTTGTCGTTATGCGATGCCATGTTCGCCCTTTCACCTGTGGTATTGGAACAGGCAAGCATACCTCGGTATCGCGATTTTCGCCGGGACGAACGTCTCCGAACGACGCCCTACGCTTCGGATTCGACGGCGGGGCCGGTGGTGTCGCGCAGGACCATCGATGTGGGCATGATGGCATACGGCTCCGAGGGGCATTCGCCGCGCATGAGGGACAACGCCCGGGCGGCGGCCTGCCGACCGGTCTCCACGGGGTTCTGATGGATGGTGGTCAGTCCGGTGATGTTGGCGATGTAGCTGTCGTCGAATCCGATGACGGAGACCTCGCCGGGGATGTCCCATCCGAGGCGGCGCAGCTCCTTGATGAGCGCGGCCGCGCAGGCATCATGCTCCACGCAGATACCGGTCGGGCGTACGGGGGCGCTGAGCAGCTGGGCGGCGATGCCGGAGTATTCCTCCTGCTCGCCAGGGCCTCCGGCGCGCGCGACGGAGGGGACGATGAGCACATCCTCGTCGCGGCAACCCACCTCCCTGGCCGCCTCGCGGAATCCATTCAGCCGGATCTCCGCACTGCATAGGAAGGGCGAGACGACCGGCTGCTCGATATAGGCCAGATTGCGGTGCCCGAGCGAATGCAGGAGTCTCACGGCGCTGCGCATGGCGGCGAAGTCGTCGATTCTTGCGGAGGCGTCCAATCCGTCGTCGGTGGGCGTGTTCACGCCGATGACCGGCACGGTGAGTTCGGAGAGGATGCGCTTCTTGTCGTCGTCGAGGTCGAACGAAACGACGATGACGGCATCGACGTTCTGGTTGTTCGGCAACGCCTTGAAAAAGCGGTCGAGGTCGCGTTGCTCCCACATCACGTTGGGGATGACGTCATACCCCTGCTTGGACAGCACCTCATAGATGCCCTCGAATGCGTGCGCGTTGAACCATCCGCTGATCTCGTTGGGCAGCAGCACGGCGACCTTCATGGTCTTGCCCCTTGCCAGCGAGGACGCGCTCTTCGAGAACGAGAAGTTGAGCCGTTCCGCGGCCCGCTCGACCTTCTTGCGAGTGTCGGGATTGACCTTGTCGAGGCCGCGCAGCGCACGGGATACGGTGGACACGGAGACTCCGGCCGCCTCGGCCACGTCGGAAATCGTGGTTCTTGCCATCATTCGCCTCCTTTGCCGACGTATGGCTGCTTACTCAGGTACTGGTCATTATACATAAAAACGTTTGCATATTTGACCATCGTTGCAATACCAACGTTTTAGCGCTCACATTATTACGACACGCCGATAACGTTTTGATAAATTTTATGCAAACGCTATTATCAATACCAACGCAACATCAACCGGAAACGGCACCCAAACAATCGCCTAAGATTCAACAGTCAAAGGAGACAACGAAAACGTAGGCAAAACTTAACATTTTCGAACCTTTGATTATCGTTTCCGTTAATGCAAACGCTTTTATAGAAAACTGAACACGCTGATACAAACGTTTTGACTAGAACGTTCAAAACCGATTCAAGGAGGAGTTATGGCACAGAACGCAAGCAGCGACCCGGCTCTGTGGTGGAAGCAGGCCGTCGTCTATCAGGTCTATCCCCGCTCGTTCAAGGATTCGAAGGGATCCGGCCTCGGACAGATCGCCGGCGTGACCGAGAAGATCGACTACCTCGCCAAGCTCGGCGTCGATGCCATCTGGCTCAGCCCCTTCTATCCCTCCCAGCTCGCCGACGGCGGCTACGACGTCGATGACTACCGCAACGTCGACCCCAAGCTCGGCACCATGGACGACTTCGACGAGCTCGCCAAGGCCGCCCATGAGCGCAACATCAAGGTGGTCGTCGACATCGTCCCGAACCACTCCTCCAACCTGCACCCCTGGTTCCAGGAGGCCCTGAAGGCGGCCCCCGGCTCCCCCGAGCGCGACCGCTACATCTTCCGCGACGGCAAGGGCCCCAACGGCGACATCCCGCCGAGCAACTGGGAGAACCACTTCGGCGGCCCGGCCTGGACGCGCGTCCCCGACGGCCAGTGGTACCTGCACATGTTCACCAAGGAACAGCCCGACTGGAACTGGAACAACCCCGAGGTGCGCGAGGACTTCCTCACCACCCTGCGCTTCTGGCTCGACCACGGTGCCGACGGCTTCCGCGTGGACGTGGCCCATGGCCTCGCCAAGGACCTCGACCGCGACGACCTCGACAACTACGTCGTGTGGTGCACCTCCGACCAGCCCGACGACGGCTCCCACCCGGTGATCGACCGCGACGAAGTGCACGAGATCTACCACGAGTGGCGCAAGGTCTTCAACGAGTACGACCCGCCGGCCTTCGCCGTTGCCGAGGCCTGGGTGCAGCCCAACCGCCAGTACCTGTACGCCAGCCCCGACGACCTCGGCCAGATCTTCAACTTCGAGTTCGCCAAGAAGGACTGGATTCGCGACGCCATGCACCAGGCCATCGAGGAGGGCATCGAAAGCGCCGACCGCTCCGGCTCCTCCGCCACCTGGGTGATGAGCAACCACGACGTGGTGCGCCACACCACCCGCTATGGTCTGCCGCAGGTGCCGACCAGCGAATACCACCAGCTCGCCAAGGACTGGGTGCTGCGCGACGGCACCACCTATCCGCTCGACAAGGAGCTCGGCACCAAGCGCGCACGCGCCGCCATCCTCATGGAGATGGCCCTGCCCGGTTCCGCCTACGTGTACCAGGGCGAGGAGCTCAGCCTCTTCGAGGTCGCCGACATCCCGTGGGACCGCGTCGAGGACCCGTCCGGCCACCGCACCTCGCAGGCCGCCAGCACCAAGGGCCGCGACGGCTGCCGCGTGCCGCTGCCGTGGACCGCGGCCGACGCCCCGAAGCTTGAGCACCCCGACGACGAGTTCGGCACCGGAGGCTCCTTCGGGTTCTCCCCCGCCGACGCCGCCGAGGAACCGCATCTGCCGCAGCCGGCATGGTACAAGGACTTCGCCGCCGACGTGGAGGACGCCGACCCGGACTCCATGCTCAACCTCTACCGCAAGGTCCTGGAGCTGCGCCACAAGCTGCAGACCACCGACCTGAGCATCGAATGGCTGCCCGAGGACCGCTCCAGCGGCAAGCCCGATGGTGCCAACGGCTTCACCGGAGGCACCATCGCCTACAAGCGAGCCAACGGCTGGGCCTCGATCACCAACTTCGGCGCGGATCCGGTCGACCTGCCCGCCGGCGAGTTGCTGCTCACCTCCGGCCCGCTGACCGAGGACGGCAAGCTCCCCCAGGACACCTCCGCGTGGATTCAGCTCTAAACTCTCTGACCGTTCCGGATAGGGCCAATCTCTCTGTCGGGAACGGTCGGGACCGGCACATATGTCGCTCGACACACTCAAGGCCGTTCGGCCTCGCGTCCGGGCAAGCCGGCCGCTAGCTTACGGTCGGGCAACATACATGCCGGTCCCTCCCCTCGAGAAATCCGAAGCCATCCGGCAGAGGGATTTCTCGCAAGCGAAAGACTTCACACGAATAATCAGCAACTCAAGGAAGAGGAGAAAAGGAAAATGACCACTGCAACAGTGAATCCGACTCCCGCAAACACCAAGTCGGAGAAGTGGCGTTATGTAGGCGGCTTCATGGCCTTCGCCGTGCTGTCCGGCGTCGCGTTCTTCGGCACCATGTCGGTGCTGGTCCCGCAGCGTCTGCGCGCGGACCTCGGCATGGGCGCCACGGAATCGACCGCCGCGCTCGGCGCCATCAACTCGGCCGGTTCGATCGCCTCGATCTTCATCGCGCTGTTCATCGGCGCGCTCTCCGACCGTACCGCCAGCCGTTGGGGCAAGCGTACCCCGTGGATCTTCACCGGCGCGTTCATCTACGGCATCTGCTTCTGGTCGCTGAGCCGTCCGTCCACCGCCGTGCTCATCGGCATCTTCTACGTCATCGCCCTTATCGGCCTGAACATGGTGCAGGCACCTATCTACGCGTTGATCTCCGACCGTGTCGAGGAATCCAACCGTGCTACCGTCTCCGCTGCCATCGGTGGCGGCGGCGTGATCGGCCAGGGCATCGGTACCCTCATCGGCTCCCGCTTCATCGAGAACGTCGAGGTCGGCTTCATCTGCACTGGTCTGTGCGCTCTCGCCGCCGGTGTGCTCGCCGTGGTCATCACCCCGAAGGAGCCGTCCTCCAAGGACATGGTGAAGGACACCTCCAAGCCGATGTGGAAGGTCATCGTCGAGTCCCTCACCCCGCCGCTGAAGGATTGCGGCGACTTCTACCGCGCGTTCATCTGCCGTACCTGCCTCATCGTCGCCTACCAGATGATCTTCAGCTACCAGCTGTACATCCTGACCGACCACATCGGTGAGAGCACCAAGCAGGCCGCCGTCTCCATGTCCGTGATCTCCGTGCTCACCATGGTCGCCTCGATGGTCGCCTCCCTGATCTCCGGCCCGATCGCCGATGCCCTCCACCGCCGCAAGGCCCCGATCGCCGTCGCCTGCGCCGTGTTCGCCATCGGTCTGGCCATGCCGTGGATCTTCCCGACCCAGATGGGCATGTTCCTCTTCGGCGGCATCGCCTCCTTCGGTTACGGCATGTACCTCTCCGTCGATCAGGCTCTGAACGTCGACGTGCTGCCGAACAAGGAGACCGCCGGCAAGGATCTCGGCTTCATGAACATCGCCACCTGCGCCGGCCAGGCCATCGGTGTGGCGATCACCTCCAGCATCGTCGCCGCCACCGGCTCCTACAACTTCGTGTTCCCGACCGCCATCGCCATGGCCGCGATCGCCGCGATCGCCGTCCTCGGCATCAAGCGAGTCAAGTAACACCCACCTGTTGGTGCCCCGGCAAAGTCGGGGCACCAATCCCAACCAACAGACTTACCGTTTCCGTCCATCCCTCCCCCGAGGCCCTGCAGCCCAAAAGGCAGCAGGGCCTTTTTCACATTCCGCCGACGCCGCCACACGCACTCTTCGGATACTCCATCCCAAGCCACCCAAAATCCTGTGAGTCGTTCAATATCAATCACTGCGGCAGACAGCGGCGATGCCCATAATGGACGACACCGCATTGGAGCGGATTTCTCGCCATAATCCACGAGAATCACGGCGATTCCGATGGACCGCGTTGTGAAATCAGCGATTTGCGTCGCAGTCCATGAAAATACCGGCGTTCTCGATGGATTGCGTTGCAAATCGGTGGTTTTGCAACGCAATCCATCAGAATTTGGTATTCGTGATTTTGGGATTGTTGGAATCATGCGGTTTTGAGCAATCGATAATTCTGAATGTCAGGACCGCGCCGCAATTTACGCGAAATGCGACGCGGTCCATGGGAATCGACCCGTTTTTGATGGACGGCGGCGCGATACGGGCAAAATGCGGCGTAATCCATGACGGCCGACGCAACACGACAAATCACGACGACGCTCCCGATGAACCACGGCGGCATTTTCTAGCGAATATCATCCTCAGGGATGATTGCGGGAGTTTGCACGCGGCTTTCAGGTTCGCTCCAGATTCGGCGGAGATGACGTCCGTAGATTGAAGACGTTCCACGCATGCGACCGTCCGGCAGGATCCGTTCGGCATGGTCGTCCGGAGGCCGTCGTCCGACACGACCGTTCGTAGGCCATCATCCGGCACGATTACCCGACTTGGCATGCGCGTAATCGTTTCGTCGAAAGGCCCATCATGCAGTCCATCGCGCAAGCCATCAGATCGCTTCTGCCCCGGCAGTCCCGGCAATTCCGGCAGTCCCAATCCCAATCCCAGAAACCGCAATCGACGCCGACCATCAGCCGTACCTGCGGCCGCACCCGCCGTACCATGCAGACCGTGTGCAGTGCCGTCGTCGCCGTCGCCATGACCGCGACGGTGAGTATCGTCGCGTTCTCCTCGCAGCGGGCGGCCGCGAAGACCAGCGCCAGCGCCGACATCGAGAAGATATACACCGAGGAATACCAGACTGCGGCACAGACCAAGATCGACGAGAAGAAAACGTCCGGCACATGGACGGCCGACCACATGCTGGTGGAGAACAATCCGTACGGCACCAACACCACGTCGCTGTACGTGTATTTCAAGACCGACGACATCGTCAAGGTCTCCTATACGGTGAGCGCCCCGAAGACCGACTACCCCGACTTCTCGGCCACGCCGTCGGGCGGCGACAGCTACTCCACCGTGCATGAGTTCCAGGTGCTCGGCCTCATCCCCGGCAAGGACAACGACGTCACCATCACATTGACCAAGCGAGACGGCAGCACCACCACCAGGACCATTCATCGCAAGGCTCCGGCCACCATCGGAGGCGAACAGATCCAGCTCGACCATTCCGTCACCGAAACGGGAACGCAGACCGAATACGCCGGCACGATGGGCAACGGCCTGTACGCGGTGCTCGGCAACGACAGCAACGAGCAGGACCTCATCTACCTGTACGACGACTATGGCGTGCTGCGCGGCGAGATCCCCATCCTCTATTATCGTGCGCAGCGGCTCGTCTTCAAGGACGGGCTCATGTACTACAGCGCGTCCACGCACGACATCGTGGCGATGAACAAACTCGGCCGCATCGAGAAGTTCTACAATCTCGGCAGCCGGTACATACTCCACCACGACTACGTGTTCGACGACAGCGGCAACCTGCTCGTACTCGCCACCGATATGAAGGGCAATTCCGTACAGGACAAGGTCGTGCGCGTGAACCTCGCATCCGGCAAGACCACGCTGGCCGTGGACATGGGCACGCTCATGGCATCGTACAAGGCCGGCACCAAGCACGACGCCGACGCCAAGGCCACGTCGACGGATTCCGGCTCCGACGCATGGGACTGGATCCATCTCAACACCATCCAGTACGTGAGCGACGACAACAGCATCATCGTCAGCTCGCGCGAGACGTCGTCGGTCATCAAGATCGACGACGTGAGTTCCAAGCCGACGCTCAAGTACATCATCGGCGAGAAGACGTTCTGGCAGAGCACCGACTACGCGAAGTACAACCTCACCAAGATCGGTGATTTCCCCAGTTCGGGAGGCCAGCACACGGTGACGTATGTGAAGGACGATTCACTGCCCGAAGGCCAGTACTACATCTACATGTTCAACAACAACGGCGGCGTGAGCTCGACGACCGACTACGACTGGTCGCAGATCCCCGGCATGGTGACGGAGCTGGCGTCGCGGGACACGAGCAACAAATCGTACTTCCAGAAGTATCTCGTCGACGAGAAGGCGGGCACGTACAAGCTGGTCAAGCGCTTCGCGGTGCCGTATTCGGGCTACATCAGCAGCGCCGAGGAGTATTTGGACGGCACAATCATCACCGAGTCGGGCATCAAGGGCACGTGGGGCGTATACAACTCGGATGGCACGCTGCTGCGCGACTACACGATGAAGATCAACAGCGCGTTCATCTATCGCGTGTTCAAGTACGATTTCAAGGGATTCTGGTTCGCGTAGCGGCACGGCGAAGCAGCCCGTAAAAAACGCAGACCGGCGCAGAAACAGGGGCGGATGATCCCGATATCCGGAATTCACGGTGCCTTATGGTCGTTTTCACGGCGAAGAACGACCATAAGGCACCGTTAAAGTCCCGGCTTCCCTGGTTCCGAGATACGCGAAGGGGCCTCTCCCGTTCATGGGAGAGGCCCCTTGTCATGCCGATATCAGACGGATGATCAGCTGTGGAAGCCGGTGTAGTTCGGGGCTTCCTTGGTCATCACGATGTCGTGCGGGTGGGATTCACGCAGCGCGGCGTCGGTGATGCGGATGAACTTGCCCTTCGTCTGGAGCTCCGGGATGTTGTGGGCACCGACGTAGAACATCGTCTGGTGCAGGCCGCCGACCAGCTCGTACAGCACGTAGTTGAGCGGTCCGCGGTAGGGCACCTGGCCTTCGACGCCTTCCGGCACGACCTTGTCGGCGGTGGTGACGTCGGCCTGGAAGTAGCGGTCCTTGGAGTAGGACTTCTTGCCACGCGGGGCCATGGCGCCGAGGGAGCCCATGCCACGGTAGATCTTGTACTGCTTGCCGTGCAGCAGCACCTTCTCGCCCGGAGCCTCCTCGCAGCCGGCGAGCAGGCCGCCGAGCATCACGGAGTCGGCGCCGGCCACGAGGGCCTTGCCGATGTCTCCGGAGTAGTGGATGCCGCCGTCGGCGATGCACGGAACGTCGAATTCCTTGCAGGCGCGGGAGGCCTCGTACACGGCGGTGAGCTGCGGGACGCCGACGCCGGCGACCACGCGGGTGGTGCAGATGGAGCCGGGGCCCACACCGACCTTGACGGCGTCGACGCCGGCCTCAATCATGGCCTTGGCGCCGTTGTAGGTGGCGATGTTGCCGCCGATGATCTGCACGCCGTCGAAGGCGTGGTCGGCCTTGATGCGACGGATCATGTCGAGGGCCAGACGGGCCTCTCCGTTGGCGGTGTCGACGACGAGCACGTCCACGCCGGCCTCCATGAGGGCGGTGGCACGCTGCCAGGCGTCGCCAAGGAAGCCGATGCCGGCGGCCACGCGCAGACGACCCTGCTCGTCCTTGGTGGCGTCGGGGTACTGCTCGGTCTTCACGAAGTCCTTCACCGTGATCAGGCCGGCGAGCTTGCCGTTGCCGTCGATGAGCGGGAGCTTCTCGACCTTGTGCTGGGCGAGCAGACGGTGGGCGTCCTCCTTGGAGATGTCGGCCGGGCCGGTGATGAGGTTCTCCTTGGTCATCACGTCGGAGACGCGGAGGCTGTCGTAGTCGTCGGGGTTCACGAAGCGCATGTCGCGGTTGGTGATGATGCCGACCAGGTGGTCGTCCTTGTCGACGACCGGCAGGCCGGAGACGTGGTAGGCGGCGCACAGCTTGTCGAGGTCGGTCAGCGTGGCATCGGGCTGCACGGTGAGCGGGTCGGAGATCATGCCGGACTCGCTGCGCTTGACGATGTCGACCTGGTTGGCCTGGTCCTCGATGCTGAGGTTGCGGTGGATGACGCCGATACCGCCGTTACGGGCCATGGCGATGGCCATCTGGGCTTCGGTAACCGTATCCATGGCGGAGGAGAGCACCGGGGACTTCATGGTGATCTCGCGCGTCAGGCGGGTCGAGGTATCGACTTCGGAGGGAATGACGTCGGTCTCGTTGGGGAGCAACAGAACGTCATCATAGGCCAGTCCAAGCTGCTGGAATGGAGTGGCGAGCGGTTTGTAAGTGGACTCTTGTTCTGAAGTGTTAGAAGCCATAGATTTACTCTATAGGCGTGCGTAGACCTCATTACCATTTCGTGTCTCGGACACGAAATCGACATCTCAGTCCTCGAAACGATCGCGCTTCGGCGGGTCGACATACGGAACGCGCGACGTGGCCGCCGTATGAATCTCCGCGGCGAGCACGATGGCCGCGCCGATCAGCAGGAACACGGCGCACAGCTTGGGATCGAGCCACTGCGCGTCCTTGATGCCCAGCAGCACCGCCACGACGATGCCGACCTTGATCATCCAGCCCAGCAGGAACCATGTCAGGTACGCGGCGGGGCGCAGATGCAGGCGGCTGAGCACCGACACCAGCACCGGGTTCGACAGGCAGAACAGAATGACCGCGACCAGCGCCATGACCGCCGACCAGATGCCGTGCAGGCCGGAGAACATGTAGCCGGCGATGGCGCTGACCACGGCGAAGACGCCGATGAACAGCAGGCTCTGGTAGATCGCGCGGTACATGAGCTGCCAGACGGTCTCCTCCCCCACACGCGGCGGCTTGTGGAACAGTCCGCGGCCCTTCGTGCCTTCGGAGCCGGAAGCAGTGCCGTCCGTCGTCTCGGTATGCGCAGTCTTGTCGGTGAGATTCGTTTCGTCGCTCATATTCGATGCTCTTTTCTTCCCGTTGTCCGTCATGCCTGGCCGCGCGTATGATTCGTGCCGTCATACGCGACCTGTGGTCACTGGGGTCTTCCGTGCTTTCCGGTAGACACCGTATCCGTGCTGTGTTTCGGCCGGCCCATGTTCTCCCTGGCCGGGTCGCGCGATGCGGCCAATGCCGCGTTCTCCGCGCGCAACTCCGGTATACGCCTACGAAAATACGGGTAGAGGGTGGCGAATGTCAAGACCACGGTGGCGATGGCGAAGCCGATGAGGACGTACTTCACGGGGAAGAACAGCACCATGATGGAGCCGAAGGAGATCAGCGCGGCCCAGCCCCACAGAATCAGCACGGCCCCCTGCACGGTGTGCCCGATCCGCAGCATGCGATGATGCAGGTGCATGCGGTCGGGGTGCATGGGCGACTGGCCCTTCGCAAGACGTCGCGTGATGGCGAGACACATGTCGAGCACCGGCAGGAACAGCACGAGGATCGGCAGCAGAATCGGCATGAACACCGGCAGGTAGATGCTCGCGTGGATGGTGGTCGGGTCGAGACGGCCGGTCATCACGATGGAGGCGCAGGTGACGAGATAGCCGAGCAGCATGGAGCCGGAATCGCCCATGAACAGCTTGGCCGGATGCCAGTTGTGCAGGATGAAGCCGATGCAGATGCCGACCAGCGCCACGTCGATCATGGTGGCCATCGAGGCGTAGCTCGGCGAATTGCGCGCGATGATGTACGAATATATGGCGAAGGCGACGCCGCCGATGGCGACGATGCCCGAGGAGAGGCCGTCGAGGCCGTCGACGAAGTTCACGGCGTTGATGGACGCCACGATGAGTATGGCGGTGATGGCCATCGACATGCTCGGCGAGGCCGCGACCAGGGAGCCGAACGGCAGCGACACCACCTGCAGTCCGCCCCATGCCACGAACACGGAGATGATGAGCTGTCCGGCGAGCTTGAGCATCCAGTCGAGGTCCCAGCGGTCGTCGCATACGCCGAGCAGGCATATGAGCACGGCGCCGATGGTGATGACCCATGGCTGCATGGTGTTGTGGAACAGTCCGCGCGTCAGCGACATCTTGCTGGCGAAGCACATGGCGACCACGAAGCCGAGCATCATGCCAACGCCGCCCATGCGCGGGGTCGGCACGGTATGCACGTCGCGCGCACGGACCTCGCCGACCGCGCCGAACTCGATGGCCAGGTGGCGGATCAGCGGCGTGAGCAGGAATGTGGCGCCGCCCGCGATGGCGGCGATGAACAGATAGACCCTCATGCGCGCTCCTCTCCGTCCTCGTCGTGACCTTCGGTGCCGGCGTGCCGGCCGGCCGTCATATGCAGTGCCTGGCGGATGCGGTTCTGGTCGATCACGCCCTCGCGCAGAATCGCGATGCCGTCGCGACCATGGATGTCTGCGGCCACCACGGTACTCGACAACGGACCCGGCGTGGGACCTCCGTCGAGGTACAGGGCCACGGAATCGCCCAGCGCGTCGGCGGCCTGCTGTGCGGTCTGGGCCGAGTCTCCGCCGGAAAGGTTGGCGCTCGATGCGGCAAGCGGGCCGGTGGCGCGCAGGATGCGCAACGTATCACGCGAATCAGGCACGCGAATGCCCTGCGTGCGGCTCGGATGCATGTTCGGATCGACGCGGACGGTCGCCAGCGGGCATCCGTCACGGGCCACGCAGATCGGCGAGAACGCACCCGGCAGGAACCGGCGGGACAACCTGTCCAGCGGCACGGGAAGATCGAGCGCATAGTCGGCGAGCTCGTCGACGGACGAGAACAGCACCTGCAGCGATTTGGCCGCGGGACGATGCTTGGCGGCGAAGATCTTCGCCACGGCATCGGGGTTCCTCGGATCGCAGGCGACGCCATACACCGTGTCGGTGGGCACCACGATGATTTCGCCGGCGCTGATCGCCTCGGCGGCCAATCGCAATGACTCTTCGTCGATCGGCATGATTCGGGCCATATATTCCTCCCGTGTCCTTAAGCCTCACCATTGCACCACTGCGTGCCGACGATGGGCGGGCACGCCTGTCGACCCATGAATTATGATACGTTAAGAACGTTCTAATGAGAGCGCACACATACATATTGCATATACTAAGGAAGTGCATGATGAGCGAAGAAGCCCAATTCACCGTTCCCCCCGTCGAACCACGCACGCCGCGCGCCAGCGAGCGCGAGGAGATGCTTTCCGGCAAGCTGTACGATGCGTCCGATGCCGAACTCGTCGAACTGCGCAAGAAGGCCGGCGACCTGTGCACGAGGTTCAACTCGCTGTCGCGCAACGACGAGAAGACCCGCGCAGAGGTATTGGATGAGTTGCTGCCGGGTCATGGCGAGGGGCTCGACGTGATGGGGCCGGTGTTCTTCGACTACGGCATCCATACGACGATCGGCAAGCGCGTGTTCGCGAACTTCAATTTCACCGTGCTTGACTGTGCGCCGGTGACGATCGGCGACGACGTGCTGTTCGGACCGAATGTGTCGCTGCTGCCGCCGATGCATCCGCTGCGCTGGCAGGACCGCAACGTGCGTCAGCGCGAGGACGGCACCTTCTACGACTACGAATACGGCAGGCCGATCGTCATCGGCTCGAACTGCTGGTTCGGCGGCAATGTGACGGTATTGGGCGGCGTGACCATCGGCGACGGATGCGTGATCGGCGCCGGAGCCGTGGTGACGAAGGACATTCCGGCGAATTCGGTGGCCGTGGGCAATCCGGCCCGCGTGATCAAGACCATCACCGACAAGGACGCCAGCGTCTATCAGGATTACGCGCAGTAGGCCATTACGCGCAGTAGGCCGCGAACAGGTATCGCGGCCTGCCGGCGAGGTCGTCGCCTGTGCGGGCGTCGGCGAATCCGTGCGCGGCGGCGTATTCACGCAGCGCCTCGCCCTGCGAGATGTCGTGTTCCATGACGAGTGCGCCGCCGTCGCGCAACAGCGCCGCCGAACGGTCGATGATGCGTTCGGGGATGCGCAGTCCATCCGCCGAGCCGCCGTATAGGGCGAGCTCGGGGTCGTGGTCACGGACTTCGGGCTGTTCCGGCACGTTGGTTTCGGGGATGTACGGCGGATTGGATATCACCAGGTCGATGATGCCGTCGAGATCACGCAACGTGTCGGCGTCCGTGGCGTCGCCGAGCGTGAGATGATAGCGGTCTTCGATGTCCGGATGGTCTGCGGCCACGCGACGTCGGTTGCGCTCGGTCCACGCGTGGGTGGTTTCGCTCAGCTCGACCGCCCAGACCTCGCTGCCGGGGATTTCGACGGCGACGGACAGGCCGATGACGCCGCTTCCGGCGCACAGGTCGACGACCTGCGGATGATCGATTCCACGCTCGGAAAGCCAGTCGATTCCGGCCTGCACCACGGTTTCGGTTTCCGGCCGGGGGATGAACACGCCCGGTCCGACTTCGACGTCGATGTAGCGGAACGGCGCATGACCGACGATGTATTGCAACGGCTCGCGTGAGACGCGTCGGGCCATCATGGTGTCGAACGCGGCCTCGTCGAGGGGCAGGGCGTCGCCGAGCAGTATCGCCTTGTCCACGTCGCGCGGTTCCACGCCTGCGGCGTGGGCGAGCAGCAGCTTCGCATCGAAGGCCGGCGTATCGATTCCCGCCGCAGCGAGCCGACGCGCGGCCTCTTTAAGCGTTGCGGCGATGTTCATGTGTTCCGCCATGGCGGTATCCCTCCCCTCAGCCTCGCTTCGCGAGCCAGCTCCCCTCAGCGAGGGGAGCCATTGGCGGCGCCTTCAATCTCATGCCGCGAGCCAGCGTCCCCTCCATGAGGGGAGCCATTGCCCGATTTCCCTATTCTGGCTCCCCTCAATATTGAGGGGAGCTGGCCGCCGCAGGCGGTCTGAGGGGAGTTATCCCCAATATGCCATGCGCGCGGTCACTGCTTGTCGGCGGCGGCGAGACGGGCGGCCTCGTCGGCCTGGATGTCGGAGTCGATGACGGCCTGCAGGTCGCCGTCGAGCACCTGGTCGAGGTTGTACGCCTTGTAGTTGGTGCGATGGTCGACGATGCGGTTCTCGGGGAAGTTGTAGGTGCGGATGCGTTCGGAACGGTCGAGGGAACGCACCTGCGAATGACGCATGTCGGCGGCCTCGGCGGCCTCCTGCTCGTGCTTCATGGCCAGCAGGCGGCTCTTGAGCACGCGCAGCGCGGCGGCGCGGTTCTGGATCTGCGACTTCTCGTCCTGCATGCTCACCACGATGCCGGTGGGGATGTGCGTCATGCGCACGGCGGAGTACGTGGTGTTCACGGACTGGCCGCCGGGACCGGAACTCATGAAGATGTCGATCTTGAGGTCCTTCTGGTCGATCTGAATCTCATCGTCGTCGTCATCGGCCTCGGGGAACACGATGACGCCGGCGGCCGACGTCTGGATGCGTCCCTGCGATTCGGTGACGGGCACGCGCTGCACGCGATGCACGCCGCCCTCGTACTTGAGCGACGCCCAGACGCCGTCGGCGGGAGCCACGGCGCCCTTGGCGCGGATGGCCACCTGCACGTCCTTGACGCCGCCGAGCTCGGTGCCGTTCTGGCTCTGGATCTCGGTCGCCCAGCCTCGGCGTTCGGCATAGCGCATGTACATGCGCAGCAGGTCGCCGGCGAACAGTGCGGCCTCCTCGCCGCCGGCGCCGGCCTTGATCTCCATGATGGTGTCGCGCGCATCGTCGGGGTCACGCGGGATCAGCGCGGTACGCAGCTTCTCGCGGGCGTCGGGAATCTCGACCTCAAGACGCTTGGCCTCCTCGGCGAAGTCCGGGTCCTCGGCGGCCATCTCCCTGGCGGCCTCGTAGTCGTCGTTCAACGACGTGTAGCGCTGGTATGCGGAGACGATGGCGCTCAGTTCGGCGTGACGACGGCCGAGCTTGCGCATCTTGTCGGGGTTGGAGGCCACCTCGGGCTGGCTCATCTCCTGCTCGATGCGGTGGTACTCCTCCAATGCGGTCTTCGCCGCGGGGAACTCTTCTGCCATGATCGCCTTTTCTATAGGGAAGTCGTCTATCGGGAAGTCTTAGTAAGTCTTTTCAAGCATACAAAAACGCCAGCCCGTGGCGGAAACAAGCGTTTCCACACGGACTGGCGTTGCAACGTCTGCTACTTGGCCTTCTTGCCGTAACGCTTCTCGAAGCGGGCCACGCGACCACCGGTGTCCAGAATCTTCTGCTTGCCGGTGTAGAACGGGTGGCACTTCGCGCACACATCGGCCGTGATGTGGCCGGAGGTGACGGTGGAGCGGGTGACGAAGGTGTTGCCGCACGAGCACACAACCTCGGTCGGCACGTATTCGGGGTGGATACCCTTCTGCATAGTTAACTCCTAAGGATCTATTTCAGGACCGGGTCGCCACGCCCCTACGGCGCAACGTGAACCGGAACCTTCGAGATTATACGCGAGCGGGCGGACGAACGCAAAAACAGGGATGGCCCCGATGCCGGGTCGCCGTCAACGCTTCCCCCGGCGATCCGAGGCCGCACCGCCGAAACGGGTGAACCGGCATGCATACCAGAGTTCGGCGACCGTCTGCGGATCGGCAAGATCGACGGAAAGGGCCTTGGATATCCTCGCCATGTATTTCGTGACGGTGTGGCGATGCAGGCCGAGCGCGCGGGCGACCTCCTCCGCCCGCCCCCGGCAGCGCAGCCACGTGCGCAGCACGTCCACGGCATGCAGGGTCATGCCCTCCCCGGAGCCACCGGCCGGCGTCTTCCTCCCCGACGAACGCGTGTTCTCGCCGTGGGGGCCGACCGACAGATTGAATTCGAGCGATGCGATCGGCGCGAGCTTGAGGTCGGCGAAGGCGCGCATCTTGGACGGCTCCACCATGTTCTCCAGCGAGCCGCCGCCTTCGGACTGGCCGTACCGCAGCGACTGCTCGCCCGAGGTCATCGCCTCGGACGCCGCCTGGTACGCCTCGTGGCGGGCGCGCGGCAGGTCGCGCCAGATGCATCCCGACGACTGGCCGACGACCACGCGCGAGTCGCGCAGCAGGCTCGTCATCCACTCCCCCGCGTTCGACTGCGAGACCACGGCCCAGAGATCGCCCTCGATCATGCCGAACACGGCCGGGTTCATGTTCTTGGCCAGAGACTTCCTGAACGGCTCGAACAGACGCTGGGCCGTCTCCAGGGCCTCCTGCTCGCCGGTGACGCGCAGCACGGCGAGCGGTTCGGCCGGCATGCCGTCCCACAGGTCGGAGGCATACGGACGCACCATCTCCGCGCCGCCTTCCAGGCATTGGCGCACCATGGCGGAGCGCAGACGGCCCAACGCGCGGTTGGCGTCGGCGGAGCTGCTGATCGCCAACGACAGCAGGGCCGCCGCCTGTGCGACCAGGGGATGGTCGAGCGTGCCCTTCTCGCCGCGGTATCCGGCCACCAGGTAGCCGAGCGTCTGGCCGGTCGGGGAGACGATGTGGAACACGGCGATGTCGTAGCCGCGCATGGCCACGAACTTCGCCTCGCCGAGCGTGCTGAACGTGAGGGTGTCGCCCAGCGCGGATATCTCGATGGGCAGGAAACGGTGCGACGACTCCACGACGGCGCCCGCCGGGTTGAGCAGTGCGGCCCAGCCTCCGATGAGCTCGGCAGTCCTGGAGATGATGGTGCTCACCGGATCGAGCGTATGCACGGAGCGCATGAGCTGCTGCTGATTGCGGTACAGGCGGGCGAACCCCTGCTGCTTACTGTCGGCCACGCCGCGCGAGATGGTCTTGGTGATGGCGATGAACGAGATCTCCAGCGGCACGGAGAACAACGGCATGTCGCTCATCTCGCACTGTCTGACCAGCCATTCGGGGATGTCCGCATGATGGACGCCCACGCCGAACCCGATGCCGCGAATCCCGGTGTCGGCCAGACGCGCCACATACCGGCGGAACCGCTCGTCCGGCGCGTCCTCCGGCATGAGCAGTCCGGTCAGCAGCAGCAGTTCGCCGCCCTCGAGATACGGCGTCGGGTCGGCGGATTCGGAGGAATGCACCCAGGATATGGGGGTGTCGATGGCCCCGGCGGCCCCCTCCACCACCAGGGAAAGCTTCAGCGAGCGCTGTTCCAACAACGTGTTGAGGGTGATCGGCATGGTTCACATCATATCAATCGATATACGGCGCCAGTCAATCGTTTCCACTACGAAACACATAATCATGGACAGAGCGTCCACGTTTCCACGCTATTTGCTCCAGCGCGTCCATGCCATGACGATTTTCGGGAAATTATCTTGAGAGCCAACGAACGCAGACCACGAAACGAAAAGAGTCCGCCATGACCACGCCGAACATGACAGCACAACGCATCCAACCGCAGTCGATGGCAACCGCAGCCGCCAACATCCTCGACTCCGCCAAGCCGGCCGAGCCGGCGCTCAAGCGCACGATGGGACTGCGTTCCGTCGTCCTGCTGGGTCTCGCCTACATGTGCCCAATCATCGTGCTCGGCACGTTCGGCGTGATCGCCGCCGCCTCGCGCGGCGCCACGGCCATGAGCTACACGGCCGCCACGATCGCCATGCTGTTCACGGCGGGCAGCTACGGCCGCATGGCCGTGCTCCACCCCGAAGCCGGCAGCGCCTACACGTACGTGGGCAAGACGATCAGCCGCAAGCTCGGATTCCTCGTCGGCTGGGCCGTGCTGCTCGACTACATGTTCCTGCCCATGGTGGTGTGGCTGATCGGCGCATCCTATCTTTCGGCGCAGTTCCCCGCCGTGCCGATCTGGGCGTGGGTGCTCGGCTTCATCGTGCTGACCACGGGCATCAACATCGTGGGCCTGAGCGTGGCCGACAAGGTCAACTTCGCGCTTATGTCGTTCCAGGCGGTCGTCATCGTGGTGTTCGTGGCCCTTTCCATCCGCTCCGTGCTCGGCGGCACCGGAGCCGGCACGCTGGTGAGCGCCGAGCCGTTCCTCGGCCAGGGCTCCTCCCTTTCCGCAGTGGTCGCCGGCGGTGCCATCGCGGCCTACTCCTTCCTCGGATTCGATGCCGTCACCACGCTGAGCGAGGAGACGAAGAACCCGAAGAAGACGATGCCCCGCGCCATCCTGCTCATCGCCGCGGTCGGCGGCCTCATCTTCATCGCCGTCTCCTACTTCACCCAGCTGGTGCACCCCGGCGGCGTGTTCATCGACGAGTCCTCCGCGGCCTATGAGATCGCCGCGCAGATCGGTGGCAACCTGTTCACCTCCGTGTTCATCGCCGGCCTGTGCTTCGGCCAGTTCACCTCCGGCATCGCCACCCAGGCCAGCGCGTCCCGACTGCTGTATGTGATGGGCCGCGACGGCGTGCTGCCCAAGAAGTTCTTCGGCCGTCTCAGCGCCAGGTTCGACACCCCGGTCCCGTCCATCCTGCTCGTCGCCGCCGTGGGTCTGATCGCCATGTTCCTCGACGTGGCCACCTCCACCTCGTTCGTCAACTTCGGCGCCTTCACCTCGTTCACGCTCGTCAACGTCTGCGTGATCGTGGCCTACGCCAAGGCCGATGCCGCCACCCGCAAGGAATACTTCTCCGGCGGCGTGCTGCGCAACATCCTCCTGCCGATCCTCGGCGCACTGTTCTGCCTCTACCTGCTCGTGCACCTCGACATCCACGCCCTCGTGCTCGGCCTGTCCTGGCTGGTCATCGGCGTGGTGATCCTCGCCGTGCTCACCAAGGGCTTCAGGAACGATCCGCCCGAGTACACGCACGACTGACCGGTCGGCCCTCGTGGCCGATCATCAACACTTGGCCTGCCGCTCAGCTGCAGCAAACCGCGCGGCAGGCCACCAAACCAAACACAACGATCAGACATCGAATTTTTCATCAATCAGAAAGGAAACAACCATGTCAGTCCCTCAGGTCGCCCGTAAGATCGCAACCGCCATCCCCGGCCCGAAGTCCCAGGCCCTCGAAGAGGAGCACAAGCAGTACGTGAGCGCCGGTGTCGGCCAGCTCATGCCGGTCTTCGCGGAGAGCGCCTCCGGCGCCACCATCACCGATGTGGACGGCAACCGCTTCATCGACCTCGCCTCCGGCATCGCCGTGACCGGCGTGGGCAACTGCGCCCCCGAGGTCGTCAAGGCCGTGCAGGACGAGGTCGCCAAGCTCACCCACACGAACTTCGCCACCACCCCGTACGCCAACTACATCGAGGTGTGCAAGAAGCTCGCCGAGCACACGCCGGGCGATTTCGCCAAGAAGAGCGTGCTGGTGAACTCCGGCGCCGAGGCCGTGGAGAACGCCATCAAGATCGCCCGCAAGTACACGGGCCGCTCCGCCGTCGTCGTGATGGAGAACGCCTTCCACGGCCGCACCAACCTGACCATGGCCATGACCACCAAGTCCATGCCGTACAAGCAGGGCTTCGGCGCCTTCGCCCCCGACATCTACCGCGTGCCGTTCAGCTACCCGCTGCGTGACGGCTTCGGCTCCGACGGCGCCGCCGCCGCGAAGGCCGCCGCCGCGAAGATCGAGCTGCTGGTGGGCCACGAGAACGTCGCCGCCATCATCGCCGAGCCCGTCCAGGGCGAGGGCGGCTTCATCGTCCCGGCCCCCGGATTCCTCTCCGGCCTGGCCGACTGGGCCCACGAGCACGACGTACTCTACATCTCCGATGAGATCCAGGCCGGCTTCTGCCGCACCGGCAAGTGGTTCGCCTGCGAGTACGACGGCGTGACCCCGGACCTCATCACCACCGCCAAGGCGCTGGGCGGCGGCATGCCGATCGCCGCGGTCACCGGCCGCGCCGAGATCATGGACAGCGTGCAGGCCGGCGGCATCGGCGGCACCTACGGCGGCAACCCCGTCTCCTGCGCCTCCGCCCTCGCGGCCGTCAAGCTCATGGAGGACAAGGGCCTGCCGGCCCGCGCCGCCCACATCGGCGAGCTGGCCGACGCCGCCCTCAAGCCGCTGGTCGACGAGCTCGACACCGTGGCCGAGGTCCGTGGACTCGGCGCCATGATCGGCATCGAGTTCGTCAAGCCCGGCTCCCTCGAGCCGAACAAGGAGCTGGTCGGCCGCATCGCCAAGCGCACCGTCCAGGAGGGCCTCATCGTGCTCACCTGCGGCATCAACGGCAACGTCATCCGTCTGCTGCCGACGCTGACCATCACCGACGAGGAGTTCGGCGAGGCGCTCGACGTCCTCAAGGAGATCATCACCGAGGAAAGCGCCAAGTAAGGCAAGCGATCCAACCGCGATACCCGCAACAACGAATGGCGTCGGCCGGAGGCCAGAGGAATCGGCCTCCGGCCGACGCCGTCTTCGGCGGCGAAAGCCGCCATATCATCGTATTGACCACCGGTCGATTCCATATATAAAAGGACATCATCATGAAACTGCTTACCGTCGGACCGAAGGACATCTTCAGGTTCCCCACCGTCGAGGCGTTCGCCAAGGAGTTCGAGCTCGGCGAGAAGGACCTCGTCGTCAGCATCGAAATGATCTACGAGAAGTTCCTCAAGCCGTATCTCAACGGCGCGAACGTGCTGCTCGTCGACAAGTACGGCAACCAGGAGCCCACCGACGTAATGATCGACGAAATCATCGCCGACGCCGGCAAGTTCGACTACGACCGCATCGTCGCCATCGGCGGCGGCGCCGTCATGGACATGTCGAAGATCGTGGCCGTGGCAGGCGGCGCCAGCATCGACGACGTCATCGACCATCTGCCCGACTTCAAGCGCAAGGTCGGTCTCGTGCTCATCCCCACCACCTGCGGCACCGGCAGCGAGGTCACCGAGATCGCGGCCATCAACCGCACGCGTCTCGGCTGCAAGGCCGGCATCGCCGGCCCCGAGATGTTCGCCGACCACGCCGTGCTCATCCCCGAGCTGCTGTACGGCCTGCCCGACCATGTGTTCATGACCAGCTCGCTCGACGCGCTCGTCCACTCTGTCGAGTCGACGCTTTCGCCGAACTCCACGCCGTACACGAAGCTGTTCGGCTACGAGGCCATGAAGACCATCCTCAACGGCTACAAGGCCATCGTCGAGGCCGGCGAACCGGGCAGCGAGGAGCGCCGCGCCAAGCGCAACGAGCTCATGGACGACTTCCTCATCGCCTCCGACTACGCGGGCATCAGCTTCGACACCGGCGGCTGCGCGGCCGTGCACGCGCTGAGCTACCAGCTGGGTGGCAAGTACCATGTGCCTCACGGCGAATCCAACTACGCGATGTTCACCGGCGTGCTGCGCAACTACATGGAGATCAAGTCCGACGGCGAGATCGCCAAGCTCAACGCCGTCATCGCCGACGTGCTCGGCTGCGACGTGGCCGACGTGTACGACGAGATGGAGAGCCTCATCAACCAGCTGCTGCCGAAGAAGGCTCTGCACGAGTACGGCGTGACCCGCGAGGACCTGCCCGAGTTCACCGAACGCGTGATGACCACGCAGGAGCGTCTGATGCGCAACAACTTCGTGCCGCTTGACGCCGACCGCGTGCGCAAGATCTTCGAGGAGCTGTACTAGGCGACACTAGCCCCGCAAGCTTCCGCGATCGCGCGAATCCCCCTTGGCCCTCTCTTCGGAGAGGGCCTTCTGCGTTTCGGCGAGCTGCGAGGCGAGCATGTCGATCTTGGCCTCGAGGCGGGCGGCGCGCTCGTCGTCGTGGCGGCTGTCCTCGTCGAGTTCACGGTTCACGCCCGCCTGCAGCTGCTTCGCGAGATTCGCCTGGTTGCCCACGGCCACGCGTTCCATGATCCACGAGGCCACCATGGCGGAGACCACGCCGATGAGCGTGATGCCGCCGAGCATGAGCGCCGCCGCGATGAGCCTCCCCTGCCAGGTGACCGGCGCATAGTCGCCGTATCCCACCGTGGTCATCGTGACGAACGACCACCATACGGCGTCGCCGAAATCGTCGATCTGCCGATGCGGCGCGAACCGCTCCACATCGTAGATGGCCAGCGACCCGACGTATATCATCATCGACACCGCGCCGATCACGTAGACGGTGATCCGGCCGCGCAGCGCCATGCCCGACGTGCGGTTGAGCATCTTGAGCACCATGAACAGGCGCAGCAGCCGAAGCGGCCGCAATACGGGCAGCACCACCGACGCCAGGTCGAACAGATGGCGGAAGAACCACATCTGCCGGTTCTCCGCCAAGGCCAGGGACACCACGTAATCGACGACGAACAGCGCCCAGATGACGTTCATGACGATTTCCGTGGGCATCGTGTTCTCCGGCCGGGCCAGCACCTGATACGAATACACGACGAGGAACACCACGGCCGCGGCCGTCATCGGCCATTCCGTGCGCCTGCGCCATTGTTCCAGCGTCATCGACGGGAACGTCGTCGTTCTGTCGGTCATGATTCCAGCGTAGCCGAACGACGGCATGGGCATCCGTGCATCGGCGATTCACCTTCAATTGAACAAAGGTTCATCCAGATGAATGGACATTTGTAAAAATCGGTGGTAGACTCATAACCACAAGGCAGCCAACGACGGCGGCCCCTTCACAATCCAGTGAATAATCAGAAAGGCACAGCCCATCATGTCCCTCACCCAGGCTCAGCTCGCCAAGTACATGGACCACACGCTCCTCAAGGCCAACGCTACCGCCGAACAGATCGACAGCACCGTGGCCGAAGCCATCAAGTACAACACCGCATCCGTATGCATCAACCCGTATTGGATTCCGCGCGTCTCCAAGGCCCTCGCCGGCACCGGCATCGCCACCTGCACCGTGATCGGATTCCCCCTCGGCGCCAACACCACCGACGTGAAGGTGTTCGAGACCAATGACGCCATCGACAAGGGCGCCGACGAGATCGACATGGTCATCAACATCGGCGAGCTCAAGGGCGGCAACGACGATGTCGTCCTCGCCGACATCAAGGCCGTGGCCGACGCCACCCACGCCAAGGGCAAGCTGCTCAAGGTGATCATCGAGACCGCGCTGCTCACCGATGACGAGAAGGTGCGCGCCTCCAGGCTCACCGTCGAGGGCGGCGCCGACTTCGTCAAGACCTCCACCGGCTTCTCCACCGCCGGCGCGACCGCCCATGACGTCAAGCTCATGCGCGAGACCGTGGGCCCCGACTTCGGCGTCAAGGCCGCCGGCGGCATCCACAGCCTCGCCGACGCCTACGCCATGATCGAGGCCGGCGCCACCAGGCTCGGCGTCTCCGCCTCCGTGGCCATCCTCGAGGAGGCCGCGCAGCAGTAAGTCGCGCACGAGACGCGACATCCCACACTTCGGGAGGCCGGCTCTTTTTCTCTCCCCGAGCCTCCCGAACACGAATCACATTCGCTCATCTTTTCCTATGATTTAGATTCTTCTGTCTTTCAACGGCGAAAGGAAGCCTTCCCATGGCATACACCTACAAACGCGTCCTGGCCATCGCGCTGGACTCCATCGGCATCGGCGAGGCGCCGGATGCCGCCAGATTCGACGACGTCGGCGCCGATACGCTCGGCCACATCGGCGAGTTCTTCAACGGCGGCCTGCATCTGCCCAACCTCGCCCGCATCGGACTGGGCAACATCCGCGCCGACAACCCCATCAAGGGCGTCCCCGCGGCCGAACCGGCCGTCGGCTGTTTCGGCAAGATGACCATCACCTCGCACGGCAACGATTCGCTCGACGGCCACTGGGAGATGATGTGCCTGCCGGTGAAGTTCGAGATGGCGACCTTCCCGAACGGCTTCCCGCAGAGCATCGTCGACAAGCTCGAGAAGTTCTCCGGCCGCAAGGTCATCGTCAATAAGCCGTACTCAGGCACCGAAGTCATCCATGACTACGGCGAGCACCAGATGGCCACCGGCGACCTGATCCTCTACACCTCGGGCGACTCGGTGCTCCAGATCGCCGCCCACGAGGACGTGATCCCGATCGATGAGCTGTACCGCATCTGCGAGTACGCCCGCACGCTCATCAACGGACCCGAGATCGTGATGGGCCGCGTGATCGCCCGCCCGTACGTAGGCCCCGACAAGGACCACTTCACCCGCACGTCGAACCGCCACGACTACGGCCTCGAGCCCATCGAGCCGACGGTGCTGGACTTCCTGCACGACGCCGGATACGACGTGCTCGCCGTCGGCAAGACCAACGACATCTTCTCCGGCCACGGCATCACCAAGGGCTGGCGCAACAAGAGCAACATGGACGGCATGGACCATGTGGACGAGGCCATGGCCTCCGACTTCACCGGTCTGTGCTTCACCAACCTCGTGGACTTCGACGCCATGTACGGCCACCGCCGCAACGCCCAGGGCGACGGCGAGGCGCTCATGGCCTTCGACGAGCGTCTCGGCCACGTGATGGAGAACATGCACGACGACGACCTGCTGCTCATCACCGCCGACCACGGCAACGACCCCACCTACAAGGGCACCGACCACACGCGCGAGTTCGTGCCGATCCTCGCCTACTCCCCCGGGATGACCAACCCCGGCACGTCGCTCGGCATCCGCGAGACGGCCTCCGACATGGGCGCGACCATCCTCGACAACTTCGGCGTCGAGGGCAATGGCAACGGCACGAGCTTCCTCGCCCAGGTCGGCTGACCTACGGTCCCCGACCAGTCAATAACCGATCAACCAGCCAAACGTCACCATCATCGAAAGGACCATCATCATGGCAACTCCCCACATCGAAGCAGAACCGGGCGATTACGCCGACGTCGTGCTCATGCCCGGCGACCCGCTGCGCGCCAAGTACATCGCCGAGACGTTCCTCGAGGACGTCGTGCAGGTCAACGGCGTGCGCAACTGCCTCGGCTTCACCGGCACCTACAAGGGCCATCGCGTCTCCGTGCAGGCCAGCGGCATGGGCATCCCGTCGCTGTCCATCTACACCAACGAGCTGGCCACCATCTACGGCGTGAAGACCATCATCCGCGTGGGCTCCTGCGGCGGCATGGCGCCGGACGTCAAGCTGCGCGACGTGCTGCTCGCCTCCGGCTCGACCACCGACTCCGCCGTGGTGACCAACACGTTCGGCCACGGCGTGCACTACGCCCCGCTGGCGAACTTCGAGCTGCTCGACACCGCCTACCACGTGGCCAAGAAGCAGGGCGTCGACGTGAAGGTGGGCGACATCTTCGCAGCCGACCGCTTCTACAACGACGAGCTCGACATGAAGAAGCTCGCGGACTATGGCGTGCTCGGCACCGAGATGGAGTCGGCCGGCCTGTACCTGCTTGGTGCGAAGCTGGGCTTCCGTGCCCTGTCGATCCTCACCGTCTCCGACCTCATCTTCGGCGAGGGCAAGACGACGAGCGAGGAGCGCGAGAAGACCTTCAACGACATGATCACCATCGCGCTGGAGACCGCCATCGCATAACGCGCGAGGCGTCATCCAGACGCAGCCGACGACCGGACGGGAGACAGGCATGAACACCCAGGCGAAGAAGACCCGCGACGCCCTGAAGGTGGCCAAGCTGTACTACCAGCAGGACTACAGCCAGAACGACATCGCCAAGGCCATGCACATCTCCCGCCCGACCGTCTCCCGTCTGCTGCAGTATGCGCGGCAGACGGGCCTGGTCCGCATCGACATCGCCGACCCGCTCGGCGAGGCCCCCGACCTCGCCGATGCGCTCGAGCAGCGGTACGGCCTGAAGAAGGTCATCGTGGTGCCGATGACCAACATCGCGCCCAAGGACCGGCTCGACACCGTCGGGCAGGCCGCCGCCGACTACATCGAATCCATCGTGCGCAGCGACGACGTCATCGGACTGGGATGGGGCCGCACGCTCTACGCCATCGGCACGCATCTGGCCCCGAAGGACGTGCACGACGTGTCCGTCGTGCAGATCAAGGGCAGCATCTCGAACACCGAAAGCAACAACTACGCCTTCGAAAGCGCCAACGCCTTCGCCGCGGCGTTCCACACCCTGCCGCAGTATCTTCCACTGCCGGTGATCTTCGACCGCCGCGAGACCCGTGAGCTCGTGGAGCAGGAGACCTACATCTCGCATATCTTCGACATGGGCAGGCGCGCGAACATCGCCGTCTTCACCGTGGGCTCCGTCCAGGATTCGGCGCTGCTGTTCCGCCTGGGATACCTGACCCGCGACGAACGCGACCGGCTGCGCCGCGAGGCCGCCGGCGACGTGCTCTCCCGGTTCATCGACATCCGGGGCCGCATCGTCGACGACGACATCGACGCCCGGACGATAGGGCTCCGCCCCGAGGAGCTCAAGACCAAGCCGCACAGCATCCTCGTGGTCTCCACGCCGGTCAAGGTGCCGGCGGCCCACGGCGCCGTCGTGGCCGGATACGCCAACACGCTCGTCATCGACGAGAACAGCGCGGCGGACCTGCTGGAATATGGCGACTGAACCGACGTTCATCGTCGATGACATCACAATTGAACAAACGTTCTTAAAACGACACGCACATTTGTAAAATCCACGGTTTTGATTTACCGTTTTATCATCATCAGGCAAAGGAGCCATCATGAGAATGATCGACGTCATCGACGCCAAGCGCAGCGGAGGAACCCTGACCAAGGAGCAGATCGACTTCTTCGTCGAAGGCTACACCAACGGCGAAATCCCCGACTATCAGGTCAGCGCCCTGCTCATGGCCATCTGGTTCAACGGCATGACCGCCGACGAGACCCGTGACCTGACCATGGCCATGCTGAACTCCGGCGACCGTCTCGACCTGAGCGACATCCCCGGCAAGAAGGTGGACAAGCACTCCACCGGCGGCGTCGGCGACAAGGTGAGCATCCCGCTCGCCCCGCTCGTGGCCTCGCTGGGCATCGTCGTGCCGATGATCTCCGGCCGCGGCCTCGGCCACACCGGCGGCACGCTCGACAAGCTCGAGGCCATCCCCGGCTACACCGTGGAAATCGAGGAGGACGCCTTCAAGCGTCAGCTTCGCGACGTCGGCTGCATCATCGCCGGAGCCACCGGCAACATCGCCCCCGCCGACAAGAAGATCTACGCGCTTCGCGACGTGACCGACACCGTGGACTCCATCCCGCTGATCGCCGGTTCCATCATGAGCAAGAAGATCGCCAGCGGCACCGACGCCCTGGTGATGGACGTCAAGACCGGCGCCGGCGCGTTCATGAAGGACGAGAAGGACGCCGTGGCGCTGGCCCACGCGCTGGTCGACATCGGCAAGGGCGTCGGCATGGACTGCATGGCCGTCATCTCCGACATGAACCAGCCGCTCGGCCTCGCCATCGGCAACGCACTGGAGATCGAGGAGTCGATCGCCGTGCTGCGCGGCGAAGGCCCCGCCGACCTGACCGACCTGGTGCTGACCATCGGCAGTCAGATGGTCGTGATGGCGGGAGAGGCCGCCGACCTCGACGAGGCCCGAGGCAAGCTCGAGGCGAAGATCGCCGACGGCTCCGCACTCGAACGCTTCCGCGCGATGATCGAGGCGCAGGGCGGCGACGGACGCGTGATCGACGATCCGACGATCATGCCGCAGGCCAAGTACCGCATCCCGATTCTCGCCGACAAGGACGGCGTGATCACTGGCATGCGAGCCGACGAGATGGGCATTGCCTCGATGATGCTCGGCGGCGGCCGCTCCACCAAGGACGACCAGCTCGACTACGCGGTCGGACTGATGCTGAACCACAAGGTGGGCGACGAGGTCCATAAGGGCGACGTGCTGCTCACCGTGCACAGCGACCGCGAGGACATCGCGGACGTTGAACGACTCATCCGCGACAACATCACCATCGGCGAGGAGGCCGAACCCATCACGCTGATCCACCAGGTCATCGTCTGACATCCGACGGTCGAGGCGGGTGGACCGCGTCACAATCACGGGCTACCGTGGATAGTGCAAACGCTTGAGCGATCAAGAACTGCAATGAGAAAGAATTAAGGAAGGGATCACATGTATCTCGCGATCAACATCGTTGGCCTACTGGTCTTCCTGGCCTTGGGCTGGGTATTCTCCCACGACAGAAAGAACGTCGACTTCAAGTCCGTCGGCTGCATGGTGGTGCTGAACCTCGTCATCGCCTGGTTCCTCACCAGCTTCGAATGGGGCCGCGCCGCCGTGAAGGCCGCCGCCGACGGCTTCGCCGCCATCGTCAACATCTCGTACAAGGGCGTCAACTTCGCCCTGGCGAACTGGGTCGGCGCAGACGGCACCAACCCCGCCCCGGTGAACTTCATCGCCAGCGCCCTGCTGCCGATTCTCCTCATCGTGCCGCTGTTCGACATCCTCACCTACATCGGCTTCCTGCCGTGGATCATCAAGTGGATCGGCCGCGGCCTGAGCTTCGTCACCCGTCGCCCCAAGTTCGAGACGTTCTACGCCGTCGAGATGATGTTCCTCGGCAACACCGAGGCGCTGGCCGTCTCCAAGGTGCAGCTGCAGCGTATGAAGGCCGGACGTAACGTGACCCTGGCCATGATGTCGATGAGCTGCGTCACCGCCGCCATCATCGGCTCCTACATCCAGATGGTCCCCGGCGAGTTCGTGATCACCGCCATCCCGCTCAACTGCATCAACGCCCTGATCGTCAGCCACATGCTCTACCCGGTCACCGTCTCCAAGGACGAGGACGTCATCTACTCGCTGGGAGACCCGGCGTCCGAGGACGAGGTCGTCGAGCTCACCGCCGAGGAGCAGACCGCCAAGGACAAGGCCATCGAGGAGTACAAGGCCCTCCCCTGGTACAAGAAGCTCACCACGCACAACCCGAGCAAGCCGGTCAAGGAGCCGTTCTTCTCCTTCCTCGGCGACTCGATTCTCGGCAGCGGCAAGCTGATTCTCATCATCACCGCCAACGTCGTCGCCTTCGTGGCGCTGGCCGCCCTCATCGACGCCGGCCTCGGCATGATCTGGGACAAGCTCTCGCTCGAGTCCATCCTTGGCGTCGTCATGTACGTGCCGGCCTGGCTGCTCGGCCTCGACCCGGGCACCGCCTGGGAGTTCTCGCAGCTCATGGGCCTTAAGCTCGTGACCAACGAGTTCGTCGTCATGGGCCAGATCACCGGCGAGGTCGCCACCTACGCCGCCCACTACAAGGCCGTGCTGACGGTGTTCATCACCTCCTTCGCCAACTTCTCCACGCTGGGCATGGTCATCGGCTGCTTCAAGGGCATCGTCGACAAGGAGAAGAACGACGCCATCTCCAAGCAGGTCGGCCGCATGCTGCTCTCCGGCATCCTGGTCTCCCTGCTGTCCGCCGCCACCGTCGGCCTGTTCGTCTGGTAATCCGCAGACAATCCACGTAAGGGGCATTCCATGACCAAGAAGCTCATCCTCGATCTCGACACCGGCATCGACGACACCCTCGCCACCGCCTATGCGCTGGGCAGCCCGGAGGTCGAACTCATCGGCATCACCGGCACCTACGGCAACGTGCTGCTCGAACAGGGCGTGCGCAACGCCCTGGCGGTCACCGACCTGTTCGGACACCCCGAGGTGAAGGTGTACAAGGGCCTGCCGCATGCCAGCACCAAGGACTCGTTCGAAGTGCAGCCGGTCTCCGCGTTCATCCACGGAGCCAACGGCATCGGCGACGTCGACATCCCCGATTCGAACCGCGAGCCGGAGACCGAATCCGCCGTCGACTTCATCATCGACGCGGTGAAGACCTACGGCAAGGACCTCGTCTACGTGCCGACCGGCCCGATGACCAACATCGCCGCAGCGCTGGACAAGGCGCCCGAGATCAAGGACGAGATCGGCGGCATCGTGCTCATGGGCGGTGCGCTCACCGTCTGCGGCAATGTCTCCGCGTGGAGCGAGGCGAACATCTCGCAGGACCCGGACGCGGCGAACCAGCTGTTCCGCTCCGGCGCGCCGGCCACGATGATCGGCCTCGACGTCACGCTGCAGACGCTGCTCACCTACAAGGAGACGCAGCGCTGGCGCGACCTCGGCACGCCGGCCGGACGATTCCTCGCCGACATGACCGACTACTACATCAAGGCCTACGAGACCACGTCGCCGCATCTCGGCGGCTGCGGCCTGCACGACCCGCTTGCCGTGGGCGTGGCCGTGGACCCGAGCCTGGTGACCACGCTCGACATCAACATGCAGGTCGATGTCGACGGCCCGACCCGCGGCCGCACCATCGGCGACAACGAACGGCTCAACGACCCGGTCAAGACCATGAAGGTCGCCGTCGGGGTCGATGTGCCCAGGTTCCTCGACGAGTTCATGAACCGCATCACCGGACTCGCCAAGGCCTGATAAACAGACGGATTGACTCCCTGACCTTGAAAGCCGGGGAGTCAATTCGTTTTCGATTGCCGTCCGAGCGTTCACTGCCGCGGACGGCAATCGCCACGAAACCCGAACGCGGGCACGATACGCGGTGCGGTGCAGCATGTTCCCGCGTTCGGCATCCCTGCCACTACACTGGTAACTGCGGTCCTCCGGCTCCTCCGCATAAAAATGTACGAGCCGATTACCCAAGAGACTCCACATACGCGCCATGCGTATCGCCAACGAAGGTAGGACTCGTCATGAGCAATCGGCCACAGAGCACGACAGACACGACCGCATCCGTCGAATCATCCGCCGCCACATCGTCCGACACCGTCGCCGCCAAGGCACGCAAGACCCTCATTCCCCTGCTGTTCATCTACATGCTGGGCACCCTGTGCCTGCAGGCGTTCAACCTCGTCTTCCAGCAGGTCGGCAGCGACGTCGGCGCCGCCGGACAGGCCTCGCTCATCACCGCCGTGCCCGGAGTCGTCCTCGGCATCGTATGCTTCGTCTACGGTTCGCTGTGCGACTTCGCCTCGCTCAAACGCATGACCATGTTCGGCCTCGTGCTGCTGTGGACCGGCTCCATCCTCGGCTTCATACTGCACGGCAGCCTGCTGGAGATCATCATATTCCGCGCCATCCAGACCGCCGGATTCCAGGCCGCCGGCTCCGTATACCTCGTCATCGTGGCCCGATACCTCCATGCCGGCAAGAAACTGCTGTACTTCGGCATGTTCACCGCGGCCTACCAGCTCGCCACCGCCATCGGCGTGGTATGCGGCGGGGTCTTCAGCGCCATCGACTGGTCGTACCTGTTCCTCATCCCCATGGCATCGCTTATCGTGGTGCCGATGCTGCTCGCCGACCTGCCGCACACTACGGGCAGGGCCACGCATGTGGACGTTCCCGGATTCATCATCTTCGCGCTCGCCGTGCTGCAGCTCACGCTGTTCTTCTCCGACCTGTACTGGCCGCTGCTCGCCGGCGCCATCGCCACATTCGTCGTGTTCGCCGTGTACATCAAGCGCGCCCGCGACCCGTTCATCACCCCGGAGTTCTTCCGCAACACCCGCTGGTGGAAGGCCGTGGCCCTGATGTTCCTCTTCTACTTCACCAACTTCTCCATCACTCCGCTGTTCAACGCCCTCGGCGCGAACGTATACGGCATGACCAGCGCGCAGGTCTCGCTCGTGCTGCTGCCGGCGCTGATCATCGCCACCATCAGCGGCACGTCGTCGGGCGCCATCGTCGGGCGTCTCGGCAGGAGGACGACGATCACGCTCGGCGCCTCGCTCATGTTCCTCGGATCGCTCAGCGCCGCATTGTGCGTGCTCGCCGGCCCCGTGGCGCTGACCGCATGCATCGCCCTGTTCTACGGCGGCATGGCCATGCTCTACTCCCCCACCGTCGACACCGTGCTGGGCACGCTGCCGGCCGAACAGTCAGGCCGCGGCGTCGGCATGAACGATCTGGCCATGCAGGGCGCAGGCTCCATCGGCATCGCCATCTTCGGCACGCCCATCGCCACGAACTCCCTCGCCGGCGGCAATCCGGTGACGAATCTCATCGGCGCGAGCGGCGCGGCCTCGAACTATACGAATCTACTGCTTGTCTACGCGGCGGTCATGGCGGTGTCCATCATCTGGTTCCGCGTGAACAGCCGCGCCATCTACGGCGATTCGACGGCGGACAACGGAAAATAAACGAAAAACAGGAAGTGGGGCCTCAGGGGCTTGAACCCTGGACCGACGGATTATGAGTCCGCTGCTCTAACCGACTGAGCTAAGGCCCCACGTCGCCAATAGGCAACTTGGCAATGATAGCAAAGCCCACGGAAGTCCTTCGACACAGATCGCAGGGATGCCGGTGCGTTACAGTTTTCATATCCAACGACATGAGGAAGAGACGAAGGAAACACGCATCATGGCAAAACATTCCGCAAGCGACCTCGCGAGAAGACATTCGAGACGTCCGCTGGTCATCCTTATCGTCGTTGCGATGGTGGCCGCCATCGCGGTCTCGGGCGGTGTGGCATTCACTCGCCATAATCGACATACACAGGCGCTGAATCAGTGCTCCACAGCCCGCACGACACTGACCAGTGCCACGGAACGGCTTGATAATGCGGTGAAGGACGCCAAGACGAGCACCACGGTGCAGGCATCCACGCTTGAGGATCCGTCCGTGCTCGCCTCATTGCAGACCACTGTGGCCAAGGCCGGAAAACTGGTGTCCGCCGTGGATTCCGGAGACGGCTACCGATGCGCGGAGACGCTGTCCGCCGACGAACTCGACGCAAAAACACGGAAGCTGAATTCCGCCGCAGACGATGCGAAAAAGCAGACGACCGCCATCACCTCCGGCATACGCAGCGTGCGGCAGAACGTCGCGAACAAGACCAACGAGACCGTACGCTTCACGCTCACCGCAGCGGTCTCGCAGTCGCAGGGGCTGCTCGCCCAGACCAAGGACCAGGTGAGCGACGAATCCACACGCACCAAGCTCCAGCAGCTCATCAGGACCGCGGACGGTCAGCTCAACGGCAACGACATCATCACCGACGGCACCGTCTACCAGCAATCCATCGACCAGCTGAACGCCGCCATGGACGCCGTCACCGCGTCGAACATCGCCAAGCTGGGCGTGGATTGCAAAAAGGTCCAGTGCGTGGCGTTGACGTTCGACGACGGACCCGACGCGACCAATACGCCGCCCGTAATCGAAGCACTGAAGAAGACCAAGGCCACCGCCACGTTCTTCTCGGTCGGCGAGCACATCACCGGCACGACCACGCCCATGCTCAAGCAGCTCGCCGAGGCCGGATACCCGATCGAAAACCATTCGTGGAACCATCCGCACCTGCAGACGCTGAGCAAGGCCGACGTGGTCAAACAGCTGACGGATACCAGCACCGCGGTGAAGAAGGCCGTCGGCACCTATCCGTCGATGATTCGTCCTCCCTACAGCGAATGGAGCAACGACGTACGCGACCAGGCCGCGGTCATGAACTCGTCGATCATCAACTTCAACGTCATGGGATACGACTGGGAGAAGGACGCCGACGGCGTGCATGACGCCGTGCTCGAATGGGCCAAGCCGGGCGACATCATCCTGCTGCATGATCTGCAGGGCAGCACGGCGAAGGCCACCGAACGCATCATCACCGACCTTCAGGCCAAGGGGTACACGCTGGTGAGCGTGCCGCAGCTGCTGGGAGAGCGGCCGAAGCCCGGATACGTCTACTATTCGCAGGACCAGGTCGTCAAGCCTGGCGAACCCTGGAAGCCCTCCACCAACTACGCCGAGCAGTGGTAAAGCAACAAACCCTCACAACTCGGGTTTTCGCCCGGAAAATACGATTTTCCCAAGGTGAAACCACAAGTTGTGAGGGTTTGTTTTTAGCGTCGATCCTCGATCGGCACGAAATCGCGTTCGGGAGAGCCGGTGTACACCTGACGCGGGCGGCCGATCTTCGTGGCCGGGTCGTTGAGCATCTCGCGGTACTGGGCAATCCAGCCGGGGATGCGGCCAAGGGCGAACAGCGTGGTGAACATCTCCCTGTCGAAGCCGATGGCCCGGTAGATGAGCCCCGTGTAGAAGTCCACGTTCGGGTAGAGATGGCGTGAGACGAAGTAGTCGTCGTGCAGGGCGATGTCCTCCAGCTCGAGCGCCACGTCGAGCAGGTCGCGCTCGCCGGAGAACGCGTCGCCGCGCAGCTCCATGATCTGCTTGAGGTACTTCTTGGCGATGGCCGCGCGCGGATCGTACGACTTGTAGACGCGATGGCCGAGGCCGGAGATGCGGTGCCCCTCCTTCTTGGCCTCCTCCACGAACTCCTTGACGCTCTTGCCGGAGTCGCGAATCGTCTCGAGCTGGCGCAGCACGGCCTCGTTGGCGCCGCCGTGCAGCGGGCCGGACAGCGCGTTGATGCCGGCGGCCACGGCGGAATACAGGTTCGCATGGGCGGAGCCGGCGATGCGCACGACCGACGTGGAGCAGTTCTGCTCGTGGTCGGCGTGGATGATGAGCAGCTTGTCCAGCGCGTCGACCATGAGCGGGTCGGATTCGAACTGCGTGTAGGGCACGGCGAAGCTCATGCGCAGGAAGTCGTCCACGTAGCCGCGCAGATAGTCCGGGTACAGCATCGGCTCGTCACGGCGGCGACGCCAGATGTGCGAGACGATGGTGCGTACCTTGGCCATGATGTTCGCCGCGGCGGCGTCGAGCTGGGCGGGGTCGTTGATGTCGACCGTGTCGGGATGGTAGGCGGCGAGCGCGTTCACGGCGGAGGCGAGTACGCTCATGGGGTGGGAGTTGCGCGGGAAGGTGCCGAGGAACGTGCGGAAGTCCTCGCCGATGACGGTGCGGCGCAGGATGCCGTCGCGGAATCTCGTGTACTGCTCCGAGTTCGGCAGTTCGCCATGCTGGAGCAGCCATGCCACTTCAAGGAAGTTCGAGTGCTCGCACAGCTGCTGGATCGGGTAGCCGCGGTAGCGCAGCACCGAGTTGTTGCCGTCGATGAACGTGATCTTGGACTCGCACTGTGCCGTGGTGAGGAATCCGGGGTCGAGCGTGACCCATCCGTCGTTACGCAGCCTCGATACCACGATGCCGTCAGGTCCGCTGGTCGCCTTCACCACCGGCAGGTCGTAGGCGGTGGATTCCACCTCCAGCCTTGCTGTTGACATATTCCCTCCCTTGATATCGCTACACGACGTAGTCGAACAGTATTCGCCTCAGGTTACCGCATGATTATGCCGCACGCCGTCGTTCGCTCATTTCCGGAGGATACGATGACGGCCCGGCCGACGCGTATCGCGTCTTGCCGGGCCGTCGAGGCGGTCGTTCGATCGACCTGCGTGGGCCGTGCGGTCGGCTTACTCAGTCACGAGCGGTGAGGATGATGGGCTCGCCGTCGGTGATAGCGATGGTGTGCTCGGTGTGAGCGCCGCGCGAGCCGTCGGAGGATCGCAGCGTCCAGCCGTCCTTCGGATCCTGGTAGATCTCGTCGGTGGTCTTGAGGAACCACGGCTCGATGGCGATGACCAGGCCGGGGCGCAGCTTGTAGCCGTGGTGGGCCTTGCCGTCGTTGGGCACATGCGGATCGCCGTGCATGATGTGGCCGACGCCGTGGCCGCCGAACTCGAGGTTGACGGTGTAGCCCTGCGAGCGCGCGATGTCGCCGATGGCGGCGGAGATGTCGCCGAGGCGGTTGCCGGCCTTGGCCTGGGCGATGCCGGCGGCGAGCGCGTCCTCGGTGCACTTGATGAGGCGCAGGTCCTCGGGGTCCTGGTTCTTGCCGACGACGAAGCTGATGGCGGAGTCGCCCACCCAGCCGTCGACGTTGATGGCGAGGTCGAGGGAGATGAGGTCGCCGTCCTTGAGGTTGTAGTCGTAGGGGACGCCGTGCAGCACGGCGTCGTTCACGGACGTGCAGATGTAATGCGCGAACGGGCCGGTGCCGAAGTCGGGGGCGTAGTCCACGTAGCAGGATTCGGCGCCGTTGCGCGCCTCGATGCGCTGCTTGACGAATTCGTCGATTTCGAGGAGGTTGGTGCCGACCTTGGTCATGGCCTTCAGATCCTTGAGGATGGATCCGACGAACTTGCCGGCGGGACGCATTTCCTTGATTTCCTGAGGGGTTTTGAGTTCGATCACGTCTGCTTCGCTTTCTTCGATTGTTTCCCCACTACCATACTTCAACGTCATGCCATATCGTCCGATGCGGAATATGATGGCGGAAGTATGGTTCGGCCGTTAATCTGGGTCGTATGACAGACACGCTTATCTCCGGCATCGATCCGGCTTCGTTCTCCTCCGTCACCAGGCCATCCGACGATTTCTTCCGTTATGTGAACGGCCCGTGGATCGACACGTATATCCTTCCCGCGGACCGCGCCCGTTTCGGCGCGTTCGACAAGCTGGCCGAGAACGCCGAACAGGACGTTCGCGACATCCTCGAGGACGAGGACAGCCCGGCCATCAAGTCGGCCGTCCTCTACCGTTCGTTCCGTGACGAGGACGCCATCGACGCCGCCGGCCTGGACCCCATCCGCCCCGATCTCGAAGCCGTGGACTCGGCCGACGACAAGGCCGCGCTGACGCGCGTGCTCGGCGCCCTGAACCCGGCGGGCGGCCCAGATCTCATCGGATTCATGGTGTACCCGAATCCAGGTGATCCGGAACGCAACATCACGCATGTGGAGCAGGCCGGCCTCGGCCTGCCGGATGAGGCGTACTACCGCGAGGAGCGCTATGCCGCCGTGCGCGAGGCCTACGTGGACATGGTCGCGAACCTGCTGCGTCTGGCCGGCTATGCGAAGACGGGCGACGAGGCCGATACGCAGGCGAAGCGCTTCCTTGACGTGGAGACCCGCATCGCCAAGCACCACTGGGATGTGGTGGCCACCCGAGACGAGGACAAGACCTACAATCCCACCGATTTCGAGCAGCTGAAGGCCACGCTCTCCTCGTTCGACATCGAGGCGTGGGCCGAGGCATGGCAGCAGGCATATGATGTGACGGCCGCCGCCTCGATGCAGCCCATCGACATGACCACGGTGCTGGCGCACACCATCGTGCACGAGCCGAGCTTCCTCACCGGCATCGACCGCTTCTGGCGGGAGGCCGATCTCGACGACCTGAAGCTGTGGGCCCGCGTGCATCTGCTCAACGGTTGGGCCCGCTTCCTCAGCAAGGATTTCGACAAGACGAGCTTCGACTTCTACGGCAAGGTGCTTTCGGGCACGACCGAACAGCGCGACCGTTGGAAGCGCGCGGTCTCGCTGGTCAACGGCATCTGCGGCGAGGACGTCGGCCGCGAGTATGTGCGCCGTCACTTCCCCGAATCCTCCAAGGAGCGTATGGAGGAGCTGGTCGGCAATCTCATCAAGGCGTATCACGCCTCCATCTCGGCCAGTGACTGGCTGGGCGAGGACACCAAGGCCAAGGCGCTGGAGAAGCTTGCCAAGTTCACGCCGAAGATCGGCTACACGAACCATTGGCGCGACTACGGCGCGCTGAGCGTCTCCGACGATCTCTCCCTCGTGGAGAACCTGCGCAACGCCTGGCGCTACGAGGCCGGCTATCAGCTGGCCAAGGCCGGTCAGCCGGTCGACAAGGACGAGTGGCTGATGAACCCGCAGACGGTGAACGCCTACTACGAGCCGACGATGAACGTGATCGTGTTCCCGGCCGCGATTCTGCAGCCGCCGTTCTTCAACCCGGATGCCGAGGACGCCGCCAACTACGGCGGCATCGGCGCGGTGATCGGCCACGAGATCGGCCACGGCTTCGACGACCAGGGCTCGAAGTACGACGGCGACGGCAGGCTGCATGACTGGTGGACGGCCGAGGACCGTTCGAACTTCGAGGAGCGCACGAAGGCGCTTATCGAGCAGTACAACGGGTTCGTGCCCGCACAGCTGGCCGAGAAGTACACCCGCAAGGGACATCCCGAGCAGGCGCCGCATGTGAACGGCGCGCTGACCATCGGCGAGAACATCGGCGATCTCGGCGGCGTGAACATCGCCATCAAGGCGTATGCCATCGCGTTGGGCGCCGGGGACGGCCGTCCCGAGACCGTCGAGCGTGTGCTGGAGCATGCGCCGGTCATCGACGGGTTCACCGGCCTGCAGCGTTTCTTCCTCTCCTATGCCTCGGTGTGGCGCGGCAAGAACCGTGATGAGCTGGCCGAGCAGTATCTGCAGATCGACCCGCATTCGCCGGCCGAGTTCCGCACCAACGGCATCGTGCGTAACGTGGACCTGTTCTACAAGGCGTTCGATGTGACCGAGGGCGACGCCATGTGGCTGGCGCCCGACCAGCGCGTGCGCATCTGGTGACGGTCCGCCGATGACGAGATAGCGATTCATTTCCGATCACGGGCATGTGGATATGGCTTCGGCCATCCACATGCCCGTTTTTTGATGCCTAGTTTTCCACAATTCCGGGGCAGGGGTGGGTCGTTTTTCCACAATGCCGTCTCGGCTTTCCTTTCATGCCGCCGCCGATGCACAGTGGGTATCACCGTTCCGGCGACGACCGGAATCACCGGCGGTTTGCAACCTCCTCTGTTTTCCCCATCGTCGGTGGATCCGGCGCCGTCGGCGGAACGGTCCAAACGTTCATGCCGAGGTTTCGCACCTCGGCGAGGAAAGCATGGAAGGGGCCGAAGATGGCACAGCAGTCACAGATCGTAATCACCGGCAACGTGGGCAAGGAGCCGGTTCGTCTCGGCGTGCAGGGCGGCACGCCGATGTGCACGTTTCGCCTGGCTTCGACCCGTTCGTTTTGGAACCGCCGCACCGGGCAGTGGCAGGAGGGCAACACCACATGGATCACCGTCAAGGCCTTCCGGTCGCTGGCGATGAACATCATGCAGTCGGTGAAGAAGGGCGATCCCGTCATCGTGGTGGGCGATCTGATCACCGACGTGTGGGAGCGCGACGGCGCGCAGCGCAGCAGCATGGCCATCGAGGCCTCGCATGTGGGCCATGACCTCAATCGTGGCGCGGGCGCGTTCGTGCGCAATCAGAATGGCGGGGGAAGCTCCAACGGCGGGGATGCCGAACGCGCCGCCGCGGGCAACGGGTTGGGCGTCGGCATGGGCAATGGCCCGGATGCCGGCATCGGCAACGGTTCAGGTATCCCGAACAACGGCGTGCATGGCATGAACAACGACGCCTCGGACGAGGAGTTCGGCTCCATGGAGAACGAATCGGGCCTGTCTCCGTCGCCGTGACGGTTCCGGTCATGGCGACGGAGGCAAGCCCGATGATATACGGTCGCGGAGAGCCGGCTGCAGAAACTACTTGAGCAGTGCGGCGACGCGCTCGGCGATGACGCCGGCGGCCTCGGCGACCGGGACGGCCACGTTGTTCTCGCCGTCACGGTCACGCACCTCGATGGTGCCGTTGTTCACGGTGTCGCGGCCGGCTACGGCGACCAGCGGAACGCCGATGAGCTCGGCATCCTTGAACTTCACGCCCGGAGAGACCTTCTTGCGGTCGTCGTAGATGACCTCGATGCCCTTGGCCTCCAGTTCGGAGACGAGGTTCTCGGCGGCCTCGAACGCCTCGGCGTTCTTGCCCGTGGCAACGACGTGCACCTGGGCGGGGGCGATGACGGACGGCCATGCCAGACCACGCTCGTCGTGATGCGTCTCGGCAATGCAGGCGAGCACGCGGGAGACGCCGATGCCGTAGCAGCCCATCCACACCGGGACGGCCTTGCCGTTCTGGTCGAGCACCTTGAGGTCCAGGGCCTTGGAGTACTTGAGGCCGAGCTGGAACACCTGGCCGATCTCCACGCCACGTTCGAAGCTCAGCGGACCGGAGCCGTCCGGGCTCATGTCGCCGTGACGCACCTCGACCGCCTCGACGGTGCCGTCGGCCTCGAAATCGCGACCGTAGACGAGATCGTAGTAGTCGACCTCGTGCTCATCGGCGCCGGTGAACCATGCGGAGCCCTTGACCACATGGGCGTCCACGAAGTAGCGGCACGGGTTCTCGACGCCGGCCTTCTCGGCCTGCGGTCCCAGCACCATCGGTCCGATGTAGCCGAGCACCAGCTCCGGATGCTTCTTGAGGTCCTCTTCGGTGGACTCCTCGATCTCGGCGGGAGCGAACTGCGCTTCGAGACGCTTCATGTCGACCGTGCGGTCGCCGGGCACGCCGACGACAACGACCTCGCGCCACGGCTCGTCGTGGTCCTCATCCTCGGGGTGCTTGATGGTGATCGCCACGTTCTTGAGGATGTCGGAGGCCTCCCACGAACGGCCGTCGGCACGCGGGTGGTCGGCGTTGGCGCGCTCGATCATCTTGTCGATGGTCTTGGCGTCGGGCGTGGCCTCCTTGTGGGCAGCCGGCGTGTTCGAGAAATCGACGGCCGGCAGTTCGGGCGTGGTAAGCGCCTCGACGTTCCAGGCTTTGCCGGAGGGGGCGAGCGCGAACGTGTCCTCGCCGATCGGCATGGGGGCGAGGAACTCCTCGGATGCGGAGCCGCCCATCGGGCCGGACATGGCGAACACGGGCACGTACTTGAGGTCGAGACGCTGGAAGACGCGCTCGTAGGCGCCGCGCTGATCGTAGTAGGCCTTCTTGAGGCCCTCCTCGTCGATGTTGAACGAGTAGGCATCCTTCATGACGAACTCGCGGCCGCGGATCAGGCCGGCGCGCGGACGGAACTCGTCGCGGTACTTGGTCTGGATCTGGTAGAGGACGACGGGCAGGTCCTTGTAGGACGAGTACATGTCCTTGACCAGCAGGGTGAACATCTCCTCGTGCGTCGGCGCGAGGAGGTAGTCGGCCTGGTGACGGTCCTTGAGACGGAAGATGTTGTCGCCGTACTCCTCCCAGCGATGGGTGGCCTCGTACGGCTCGCGCGGCAGCAGGGCGGGGAAGTGCACTTCCTGGGCGCCGATGCCGTCCATCTCCTCGCGGACGATGCCCTCGATCTTGTTGAGGACCCTCAGGCCCAGCGGCAGCCACGTCCAGATGCCCGGGGCGGCCTTACGAATATATCCGGCTCGCTGCAGCAGCTTCGCGGAATCGACGTCCGCATCGGCGGGATCTTCGCGCAGCGTGCGAAGGAACAGCGTAGACATACGCAATGCTTTGGAACTCATAAACCCCAAGGGTATTCATGTTAAGGGACATCATCGGCGGTCCGGGCACGACGAAAAACGCCCTCCCCCTTCCTTCCCGCCGGCACGGAAATGTGACAGACTTGAAGAGGCAGTGAATCAGAAGGGACTGCACATGAACTACAACGTCGTACCCGCACCGAACGGCGTGCCGGCCATGAACCGCTGGCCACGGTCCGTCTCGCAATTGCGTTCCACGACCCTGAATCCCGACACGTTCACGCCGGTGACCGGCCGCTTCACCCCCACCGGCATCGACCTCGACGACCCCCGTTCCCGACGGCTGCTCGACATCAGCCGACGCGCGGCCAGGGCACTGGAGCAGCGGGACCGGCTCATCAACCGCCTGCGGGACCCGATGGCGCGACCCCCCAAGGGTGTGACGCTCAATGCATGGCCGCGCAATCCCGACGTATTGACCAATCCGAACATCTACCCCGACACGTTCACCTCGATCACCGACCCGCGACGCTCCCCCACCGGCGTGGACCTCACCGACCCGCAGGCACGACAAATCCTCGAGCTCGGCATGGAGGCGGCGAAGCTGCTGCGCGAACGTACGCAGCTGCTCGACGAGATGCGTCTGAATCCAACCCCCATACAGTCCACGCAACAGACCGGGCCTCCGCACACCGCCATTCCGGCACAGGACGAGCCATCGCAGCACGCGCCCACACCCGCACCGCCCACCACGCCTCAGGTCGCCCTTTCCCAACCCGTTCCCCCGCAGACCGTGGTGCAGCAGACAGCCGCACGACAGCCCGCCGCGCCACAGCCGATCATCGAGCCACAGCAGCCCACATCCCCGCGCCAGCGGTTCAACGTGCAGATCCTGCTGTTGGCCGTGGGCATCGTGCTGGTGTCGGCCGCGGTGTTCGTGTTCGCCGCGCTCACCTATTCACTGCTGAACGACACGCAGCGTGGCATCGCCATTGCCGTCATCGGCCTGCTTGGCCTTGCAGTGACGTTCGCGCTGCAGGACCGCCTGCGCATCACGGCGGAAGGCGTCGGCTGGGCGTCGCTCATCGCCCTGTCCATAGATTCGCTGCTTGCCCCGAAGCTTCCGGCGTTCGCAACGGTGCCGGGCGATGCCGTCACCGGCCTGGGCATGCTGTTGGTCTCCGGACTCAGCATGGGATTGTGGGGCGTCGGTCGCATGCGTGCGCATCAGGCGCATGAACCATCCTCCTCACATCGCCCGTTGCGCGTCTTCACACTGTTTCCCGCCTTCGTCGCCCCGTACTCGTTCATGAACGGACTGTATGGCATGTTCGCCATCGACCCCATCAACACGGCCCTGTTCCACGACGTCGAGACCACCCGATTCTGGGCGTCGGCGATCATCGCGACCGTCGTGCTCATCCCCGTCGGTGCGTTCCTGCCGGCACAACGATATGAGGGAGCCAAGGCCCCCAATGTGGAGCGCAACGCCGTAGTCGTCATCGGCATGGTCGCCGGCGCGTTCGCGACCATAGGGAACATGGGTCTCGCCACCCAGCCCGGAAGCCCGATGCTCATGCTGTTCGCAACCATCGTCACCACGCTGGTGTGGCTGGCGGCATGGCCGTTCCTGCACCGACGTTTCGCCCTCACGGCGCCGGTCGTTCCGGCGCTGACGCTGCCGGCCGCGGCGCTGTCCCTCATACCAATCGCCTTCGCCATCGACAAGCTGGCGTTCGCCGGAGTCGACACGCAGCAGCATCGGGACTGGCAGTTCCTGATTCCCTGCGCCGAGGCGGCCGTCTTCGCCTGCGCGTTCGCCGCATTGGCCCGCATGCTCAAAAGAGGAATTTCCACGAAGCAATCGGCGTGGAAGCCGTCCTCGAAGGAATGCGAGGCGGGCCGCATATTCAGCATCATCATCGCCGCCGCGGCGCTGGCCATGCAGACGCTGTTCAGCATTCCCGCGATGTTCACCGTGTTCCTTGACGTTCTGCTCACCGTTCTGGTCTCCAAATGGTCGTCGTTCTTCTCCATATTCGAGCCGGATCCGTCCATTCCCACACTCGTCACCATGCTGCTGCTGACCGTCACGCTGCTGTGGCTGTCGCGCACGCTGGAACGTCGGTTCGTCATCCCGACCCTGGTATTCACGACAACGACGTTGTCCCTGCTGGTCACGTTCCCCTCCAATCGCGCAATGGTGCTGGCGCTGTTCCTGCTGCTGCCGGTCGTCTATGCCGCAGCCGTGCTGGCGCTGCGCCTATTCACCGGCAAGGGAATCGCCGCATCACGCCCGGTTCCCCGCCCGAAGCCCCTGTCGATGTCGCTGCAATCGACGATGTCGGCAGCGGCGCCGGCACCCGAGGCGACATCCCGGCAGGCGGCCGTGCAGCCGCTTACGGCCGTGCAGCCGCAGCCACAACCGCCACAACCGCAACCGCAACCGCAACGACCGGTAAAAACCCAGCCGTCCTATGCCGTCTATACGCTGCGCACCCTGCAATGCCTGTCGCTGCTGTCGGCGGTGTCGCTCGCCATGCTGAACACCAGCGGACACGACGGCATGGAAGTCGCCATCGGCCTTGTCGCCGTACTGCTGCTCGCCGCCTGGTATCTCATACTGGCGAATGACGTTCCCGAAGGCCCTCGCATCGTCGCGGGACTCGTCATCGTACCGCTTATCGGCTTCTATGCCGAGAACATCGCCCATGCGACGCAACGGCTGGCAGATCTCATGAACAGCGACATGAGCACCATACGCTACCTCCTGTGGGGTCTCATCATGATCGGCGTGCTCGCGTGGGCCGCCTTCGCCAAGGCCGACGGCCGAATCATTACGCTTACGACCTCGGAACGCACCGGCCTCATGCTGCCGAGCGGCGTCTGCGCCATCGGCGGCATAGGCGCCGCAGGTACGCTGCCCTGCCTCAAGGGCTGCGGCACGTTCGTCGACGCCATCCCGTTCATCACCGCTCCGACGGTCATCATCATGCCGCAGCTAGTCGCCCTGTGCGTCCTGGCCGCAATCGCATGGCTTGGCATGCCGCCCTCCGTTCCGTCACCCGCCGACGTCGAGTCAGGGAACCGTCGCCAACGCGCCGTCATCCTGCTCGTCATCGCCATAATCGGCACGCTGATCATCGCCGTCATGAACTTCAACGCGCTGGTGTTCGATGGCCGCACCACCTACGCCCCGGTCACACCGCCGGAGCTGCCGACGCTCACGTTCGCCATAGCCGCGCTCATCGTCGGAGTCCTGCTCATGCGCCGCGACGCCGCCTTGCGCAGTTGGAAGGCGCTCGGTCTCGGTCTGCTTGCCGCCATGCTGCCGTCACTGCTGCTCACATGGATTACTCCGATGCCGTCGAACATCCGCATCGTCGCCGTCGGCACGATGGCATTGGCGGCGATCATCGCCGGCGGAGTCCGCGGCCTGCAGGCACCGCTGCTATGCGGCACCATCGTGCTGGCCGCCCATGTGCTGGTGCAGCTCTGGCCGGCGATCAGCGCCTTCAGCGCGGACTACTGGTGGGTGTGGCTGGCGTTGGCCGGCATCACACTCATCGTCGTCGCCGCGTTCTACGAACGCAGTCTCAAGGCCATGCGCATGCTCGGCCGCCGCATCCGCGACCTGCGGTAACCACCGCCACAGATCAGAACAATGCGTCCTGCATGAATTCGTCGAAATCGCCGCCGTCCGAAGACTCCCAAGCTGCGATACCGGCGTCCGAGCGGTTGCGTGGGTCGAACGCATCGGCGCCTTCGGCGGCGAGCCGTTCGGCAGCAGCACGGGACTCCTCCCGCAGTCGCGAGTCGAGTCGTACGGCGTCGGCGGAGACGAGGAACGCCTTCTCGTTGATGCCATGCAGATACAGTCCGTCCAACGCCTCCACTCGGGACAACGCGACGTATCCCATGCCGGGTGCGAACGTGCGGCGCAGGTCCATGACGGCCCGGTCGAGCGTCATGCCCTGCGATTTGTGGATGGTGATCCCCCACGCGCAGCGCAACGGCACCTGGTTGACGCTGGCGAGCACGGTCTCGCCGTCCATCATCTCCCATGCGGCGGGCTTCATGGTCACGATGTTGCCGTTCTCGAACCGTACGATGGGCCATCCGCCCTTGTTCTCCTGCTCGAATTCGACGACCGTGCCGATGGACCCGTTCACGTACTGACGGTCCTGGTCGTTGCGCAGCGCCATGACGGCGGCGCCGCGTTTCAATACGAGGTGCTCGGGGGCAAGCATGTTCTTCTTCAGCCGCGCCACCAGTTGTGCGGAACCGGCCGATTCGGCGTGAAAATCATGACTTTCGTCCGGTATCGCGGCGAGCATACGGTCGTTGAGGGCGTCGGCCTGACGGTTCGTGGGGAACAGGTTCGTGGCGACGACGCCCGGACCGGGGAATACGCCGATGCGCGAGTCGAGCGCGGCACGGTCGGCGTCGGTCACGCCGCCGTCGCGGATGTCGGTGAGCACGCCGAGCAGTCGGCCGTCGTCCTGGCGATGCTGTTCGGTCAGATAGCAGATCGTGGGCGCCAGCCGCTGCCATACCAACGATTCGGTGACGAATCCCTCCGGGTCGAGGCCGCGCCGCGCGTATTCCTCGCGCGTTCGCAGGAACGTTTCGCTTGGCGCGATCATGTCGTTGTTTCGCCCCGACCGGCTGACCGGCGGTAGCTGGAAGAAGTCGCCCGAAATTACCACCTGCAGTCCGCCGAAAGGACGGTCGTCGCGGCGCAGCACGCGACAGACCTCGTCGACCATGTCGAACAGCCATGCGTGCATCATCGAGACCTCGTCGATGATGAGGATGTCGGTGGCGCCGACGGCCTTGCGCCGTCGTGTTTTGATGCGTTTGAGCGTGGCCGGCTCCAATGCGGTCGCCACGCCGACGCCGCTCCACGAGTGGATGGTCTGTCCGTTGACGTGCGTGGCGGCGATGCCGGTGGACGCGGTGACGGCCACCGATTTGCCGGCCGTCCGCGCGTTGCGGATGAATTCGTTCAATACGTAGGTCTTGCCGGCGCCGGGGGCGCCGGTGAGGAACACGTTGGCACCGGCGTCGAGCATGGCCAAAGCCTCAGTCTGCAGCATAAGGACCCATCGTACCCGCCGGCACGGCCCGGCCGGCCGATGCCCGTATCGACGCCGCCCGCATCAACGTGACGCTAGTCGGCCATGGCGGCCATCCAGCGTTCGACGTCGTCGGCGGTACGGGGGATATAGTCCGACAACCATTCGGGTCCATGCTCGGTCATGAGCACGTCGTCCTCGATGCGCACGCCGATGCCGCGGAATTCCGGCGGAATGAGCAGGTCGTCGGACTGGAAGTACAGGCCGGGCTCGATGGTGAACACCATGCCGGGCTCCAGCGGCCGGTCGAAGTACTCCTCGTTGCGGGCCTGCGCGCAGTCGTGGCAGTCGAGACCGAGGTGATGGCCCACGCCGCAGACGAGCCAGCGTCGGTGCTGCTGGCCTTCGGGGCTCAGCGTCTCCTCCACGCTCACCGGCAGGATGCCCAGCTCGTGCAGTTTCTGCGCGGTCACGCGCATCACGGTGTCGTGGATGACGGAGAACGGCACGCCCGGCCGGCAGGCGTCGAACGCGGCCTGCTGCGCCTCGAACACGGCGTCGTATATGCGCCGCTGCAACGGCGTGAACCGGCCGCCAAGCGGGAAGGTGCGGGTGATGTCGGCGGTGTAGAGGTCATCGACCTCCACGCCGGCGTCCATGAGCAGCAGCTGGCCATTGCGGGGTGTGCCGGTGTTGCGCATCCAATGCAGGCGCGGCGCGTGGTCGCCCGAGGCGACGATGGTGTCGTAGCCCACGGTGTTGCCCTCCACGCGGGCGTTGGCGTTGAACACGCCTTCGATGATGCGCTCGCCACGCGGCCGGTCGATGGCCTCGTCGAGATTGCGCAGCACCTTGCAGAAGCCGTTGTAGGTGGCGCGCACGGCCTTGCGCAGCTGGTCGATCTCGTAGTCGTCCTTGATGATGCGCGCCTCGGCGCAGGCGGTGTGCAGCACGGCATCATCGGCGTCGTTCGCGGTCGGGTCGTCGAAGCCGCCGGCGGCGCGGGCGGCGTCCACAAGCGCGGTGGCATGCGGGTCGGATTCGCGGATCACGCGCACGCGCACCGCATCGGGGCCGACGTCCTTGGCCACGGCGTCGGCGAACTGGGCCAGGTCATGGGTCTCGATGCCGGTCATCGTCTCGAATTCCTTGAGGCCCGGGCGCGGACCGATCCAGTATTCGCCGTATTCGGCAGACATGTAGAAGTCCGTGGTGCTGTTGTCGGCCGGCTGATGCATGTACAGCATCGGCACGTGCGTGGCGCCGGCCTTCGCCTCGGGCGAGCCGTGCCGCACCGGTTCGAGCACGAGCACGGCGTCGGGGTCGTAGTCCTTGCCGAGACCGGTCAGGTAGGCGAACGACGTGTTGGGCCGGAACGCGTAATCCAGGTCGTTGCTGCGCTGCTTGTGCGCGCCGGCGGGGAACACCAGGCGCTCGCCGGGAAACAGCTTGCCTATGGCCTTCCATCTCTCCGGCGTGTAGTCGCTGGACGGCAGGGGCTCGGTATCGAGTTCGTGGTCGGCCCATCCCGTGCGCATGAAATCGCGGAAGTTCGCGCCCAACGGTCGTCTCGAGCTGGAGTCGCCCTGCGGCTTCGGCTGCGTCTCCGATTCCCGCTGCGGCCTTTCGTCATCATCGTTCGTTGTCGCTTGCGTCATGATGCCCATCCTTTCCTATACGTCCTATACGGTCTACGCCTTCCATCCATCATCCGTCGAGGTGCCGGCGGCATCCGCAACGTCACCGGCCAACGTACCGGCGTCATCGCAGGGCGCCGCCGCGCTGCGCGATGAGCTCGTGCAGCCGGGTGAACATCCCGGCGTGGGTGATGCCGTCGTGCTGGTATTCGTTGGTCACCCAGGCGCGGGCGTTGCCGATGCCGCTCAGCGTGCGCAATTGGATGCGCGAGTCCACATACAGGTCGTCGAAATAGACCAGCGACTGCACGGGTACCTCGTTGCGGGCCAATACGTCCGGGCGATAAATCGTCGGCCATTCGTCGCGTTGCATGAGCAGCTCCACGGCGGGTCTGAACGGCCGCAGGCACGATATCTCGTCGAACATCCACGGGAAGGTCATCTCGCCGAAGAACATGAGCGGACGCCTGCTCTCGTCGAATTCCGGATGATTCGCCAGTTCACGCTGCGCGGCCCAGTTCATCGGACCGCTGTGGTCGTTGCCGTAGATGAACTCTTGCAATGTCCAGTACAGCGGGCTGCCGGCGTTCGACGTGCGGCCCAGCACCTGGTAGAGGAACGTGTCGGAGAGCCGGCCGTCGGGGGTGAACGCCTCGTCGAACAGCCAGTGGATCTGGTCGAAGCCGGTGCCCATGCCGAACACCGAGCCCACGGATTGCAGCCGGGCCACGCTGAACGGGTCGCCGTTGGGCAGGCGCACGTCGTGGGAGGCGAGCTGATCGGCCACGTCGGCCACGATATGCTCATCCTGCGGATAGCGTTCGTAGTACATCCGGCTTTTCAGCGCCGCCCTCGGATACGTGTGCCGGTAGACCTCGTCGGCATCCGGCGGCACGCCGGGGATGCCGCCCATGGTCATGCACGCGCCGAGGCCCTCCGGGAACAGCGACAGGTAGGTGAGGGTGAGGAATCCGCCGTAGCTTTGCCCGATGGTCGTCCACCGCCGGCTGCCGAACCGCTTCTTGCGCAGGTATTCGAAGTCGCGCACGATGGAGTCGGCGAGAAAATGACTCAAGTAATCCGCAGCCTGCCTCGCGTCGTCGAATTTGGCGATGATGCCGCCGTCCACGGGCGTCGACCGACCGGTGCCACGCTGGTCGGGCATGATCACGCGATAGTGTTGCACGGCCTCGCCCAGCCAGGCGTCGCCCGGCATCGGCCGCTGCCCCTTGCCGCCGGGACCGCCCTGCAAGTGCAAGAGCAGCGGCAGGTCGTCGTCGCGTTTGTCCGGGTCCACTATCTCCCGGTAGAACAGGGTGATGGTGCCGGCCGTCTCGTCGTTCCAATCCAGGGGAACGTCGATCGTATGGTCCTCCACGTAGAAGCCGGGCACGAAGTATCCGCCGGCCGACGTGTCCTGGGTCGTCGGCGCCGTCGGCTGCGCCGGCGCGCCGGACGATCCCGTCACCAGAAAATTCGTCATATCCATCGTCGTATTCGCTTTCTCGATGTCATTCGACCGATGTCATTTGTCATTGCGTCTCGTCCGGCGTCATCGCCGCAGCGTCGGCTCCAACGCCACGTGGAGGATGTCGACGAGCAGGTTCATCATCACGATGAAGAATCCGCCGAGCAGCACCACGCCGATGATGACGGGCCGGTCCTGTGTGTTCACCGATTTGACGGCGAGCGCGCCGACGCCTTGGAGTCCGAAGACCTGTTCGATGATGATGGAGCCGGAGAGCAGGGAGCCGATGTCGGCGCCGAGCTGCGTGGTGAGCACAGTGAGGGTGGAGCGCAGGCCGTGCTTGTAGATGACCTTGCGTTCGGAGATGCCCTTGGCCCGTGCGGTGCGGATATAGTCCTCGCCGAGCACGTCGATCATTTCGGCGCGGGTGAGGCGCTGGTAGAGGGCGGCCATGAGCAGGGCGAGGGTGAGCCATGGCAGCACCATGTGCCATGCCCAGTCGATGAAGCCGTCCTCGAGGGGCTTGTAGCCGCCCGGGGGGAAGAGCGTGAAGCCGTTGCGCTTGGGCAGGTAGTAGAGCAGGTAGAGCAGGAACATGCCAAGCACGAACGAGGGGAAGCTGATGAACAGCTGGCTGAGCACCTGGGCGAGGCGGTCCTTCCACGTGCCGGGATGGGTGGCGGAGACCACGCCGAGCGGTACGCCGATGAGCAGCCAGATGATGACGGCGCCGCCGACGAGCGAGAACGTGACGGGCAGTCGGGAGAGGATGAGTTCGGTCACGGGAGTCTGGTTGCGGTAGGAGATGCCGAAGTCGCCTTGGAACGCGTGGGTGATGAACCGGATGTACTGCTGCCATAGGGGCTTGTCGAGGCCGAGGTTGCGGGTGACCTGGTCGAGCACCTCCTGGCTGGCCTTTTCGCCGGCGATGAGTCGGGCGGGGTTGCCGGGCGCTATATAGAACAGCGCGAACACGAAGATGCTCAGGAGGAACAGGATGATGACGGCGAAGAGGAGTCGTCGGAGAATCTGCTTGACCATGTCAGTCGCCTTCCTTCGTCATGGATGCCGCCGACGTCGATGATGAGACCGACGTCGATGACGTTGCTTCGGCCGATTTCGCCGCGGCGATGTCGTCGTTGGCGACGGCGATCTGCGCGGTGACGGGCGCGACCGCGGCCACGGCCGCCGCTCCCTTCCGCCTGCGTTTTTTCGCCAGCATGCGGCGGCCGGCCTTCGGGTCGAGGGCATCGCGCAGGCCGTCGCCGAGGATGTTGAACGAGAGCGTGGTCATGAGCAGGAACAGGCCGGGGAAGAACACCAGCCATGGCGCGACCATGTAGATGGAGTTGCCGGCCGCTTCGGAGAGCATGCCGCCCCAGCTTGGCGTCGGCGGCACGATGCCCATGCCGAGGAACGACAGCGACGCCTCGAACACGATGCAGCTGGGGATGCCCTGCGTGGTGTAGACGATGATGGTCTCGGTGAGGTTCGGCAGGATGTCCTTGACGATGATGGATGCGTCGGATGCGCCGAGCGACCGTGCCGCCTCGACGAACTCCTTCTTTTTGAGCACCTGCACCTGGGCTCGGATGACTCGCCCGGTGACGGCCCATGAGAAGAAGATGACGACGAACAGACACATGCGGATGCTCGCGCCGAACACGGAGACCAGCGCCAGCGCGCACAGCAGGAACGGGATGGTCATGACGAAGTCGGTGATGCGGGAGAGCACGTTGTCGACCCAGCCGCCGAAGTAGCCGGCCAATACGCCGATGACGACGGCGATGAGCGAGCCGCACATGGAGGCGACCACGCCGACCAGTAGCGACACGCGGGCTCCGTAGGCGATGCGGACGAGTTCGTCGCGGCCCAATTGGTCGGCGCCGAACCAGAACGCCTTGCCCGGGCCTGTGGGCAGACCGGTGGCGGTCAGGCCTATCTCGCGGTACTGCTGTGCGGGGTCGTGCCCGGTGACGGCGGCGAGCGCGGGCGCGAAGACGGCCATGAGCACGAGGAACACGATGAAGCCGAGGGCGATCATCGAGGCCTTGTCGTGGCGCAGGCGGCGCCATGTGGCCTGTCCAGTGCCGAGCTGTTCGATCTTGCGGGCGGGCGCGGGTTTGTTGCTGGCCGCGCCTACCGCGCCGAGACTGGTCTTGGCGTCGGTGGATGTGGTGTTGCGTACTGTTGCCTCGCTCATGCCGCCACCTCCTTGACGAGTGTGCGATGGGCTGTTGCCTCCGACTGCGGCGGCACGGCGCGGATGGATGCGGCGAGCAGACGCTTGGTGAAGGGTGCCTGCGGATTGTCGTAGATCCGTTCGGTGTCGCCGCGTTCCACGATCCGGCCGTTTTCGATGACGACGACGCGGCTGCATACGTGACGGACGACGGCCAGGTCGTGCGAAATGAACAGGTAGGTGTAGTCGAAGGCGTCCTGCAGGTCCTGGATGAGGTTGAGGATCTGCGCCTGGATGGAGACGTCGAGCGCGGAGACCGGCTCGTCGAAGATGATGAGCTCGGGGTCGAGGGCGAGCGCGCGGGCGATGCCGATGCGCTGGCGCTGGCCGCCGGAGAATTCGCCGGGATACCGGTTGTAGTGTTCGGGATTGAGTCCGACGAGCTCCATGAGCTCCTGCACGCGCTTCTTCAACCGGTCGCCGGACCAGTGGTGCTGGATGCGGATGGGTTCGCCGATGATGGAGCCGATACGGCGGCGCGGGTTGAGCGAGCCGTACGGGTCCTGGAACACGAGCTGTACGTGGCGGCGCTGTTCGCGCCATTCGGTGCGGCTTACGGTGCTGTTGTCCTGGCCGAGCAGCGTGACCTTGCCGCTGGTGGCGGGCAGGAGTCCCGCGATCACGCGGGCGAGCGTGGTCTTGCCGCAGCCGGATTCGCCGACGAGGCCGATGGAGTCGCCGCGGTTGACGGTCAGGTCGACGCCCTTGAGCACTTCGACGGCCTTGCGGGTGCCGGCGTTGTATGTCAGGTGCAGGTCCTCCACGAGGGCGATGGGCGCGTTCCTGTCTAGCGGCCATTCCTTGTCTTCCGCAGTTCCGTCGGCCTGTTCCTCGGCGCGGTCGCGGGCGCGCTGGAGCACGAATTCGTCGATCTCCGGCTTGGCTTCGGCTGGGGTGGGGTCGGCGCGCCTCCAGCAGCTTACGGTCACGCCGTCGCTGAGCGTGCGTCGCGGCGGGGCGATGAGCCCGCACCGGTCGGTGGCGTTGGGGCAGCGCGGCGCGAACACGCAGCCAACGGGGATGTCGAGCAGGCTGGGCATACGGCCTTCGATGGGGGTGAGCCGCTTGCGGTCCCCCTCGGCATCGGGCGAGGAGTGCAGAAGGCCGAGCGTGTACGGGTGAGCGGGGCGCGAGAACAACGCGGAGACGGGACCTGTCTCCAGCTGGTGGCCGGCGTACATGACCATGGCCCGGTCGGCGAACGAGCCGAGGAGGGTCAGGTCGTGGGAAATCATGACGACGGTGGTGCCGAGACGCACGGACATGTCGCGCAGCACGTCGAGCACCTGCTTCTGGATGGTCACGTCGAGTGCGGTGGTCGGCTCGTCGGCGATGATGATCTCGGGGCGCAGCACGAGCGCCATGGCGATCATCACGCGTTGGCGCATGCCGCCGGAGAACTGGTGCGGGTAGTTGTTGAAGCGTTTGTCGGCGTTCTTGATGCCGACCATCTCGAGCATTTCGATGGCCCGGGCCTTCGCGTCGTCGCGCGAGGTCTGCGGTTCGTGGGTCTTGATGACCTCGACGATCTGCGAGCCGATGGTGAAGTATGGGTGCAGGCTGGAGAGCGGGTCCTGGAAGATCATGCCGATCTTGTTGCCGCGCATGGACCGCAGCTGCCTGGATGTGGCCTTGAGCAGGTCGACGCCGTCGAACACGGCGGAGCCGTGGACCTCGGCGCCGGGCATGAGGCCGGTGATGGCCTGGGTGAGCACGCTTTTGCCGGAGCCGGATTCGCCGACGATGCCGAACACCTCGCCTTTGTCGACGTCGAACGACACGTGCTGCACCGCGTGCACCACGCCGTCCTCGGTGGGCAGGTCCACGCTGACGTCGTGTACTTGAAGAATGGACATTTCCGTAACTCCTTGTGCTCTATGCGGTTCAGAAGAGCCTATGCAGGGGAAAAGGGCGGCGCCCCGCCCGCCCATACGGGACGGGAACGGGCGGGGCGCCGAATCCGTTACCGTTCGACTGAGACGTTGGTCCAGTCGTAGCCGGCGGAGAGGGCGAAGATGGAGGCGTTCTTGATCGCGCTGCTGTGGATCAGCGTGGCCTTCACCGAGTAGAGCGGCAGCACCGGCGGGTCGTCCATGACGGCGTCGTTGACCTCGCCCCAGATCTTCTCGGCGTCCGAGGTGCTGGAGCTGGCGAGCGCCTTCTTGGCGAGTTCGCTGGCCTTGGTGTTGTTGTAGTTGTCGTAGTTGTACACCTGGGCGGTGCCGGTGTAGGTGAACTGCGGCTGGAAGACGGAGCGTGCGGCGCCGCCGACCCAGTCGGGGTTCCATCCGCACAGGGCGATGTCCCACTTGCCGTTCTTGGTGTTGTCGGGCGTGGTCATGAAGCTGGCGTAGAAGTCGGAGGCGGGCACGGGCACGAGCTGCACGTCGACGCCGGCCTTCTTCATGTCCTGCTGGATGATCTGGGCGATGGAGGGTTCGGTCGCGTTGTCGGAGCGGTAGGCGAGCTTGAGCTTGAGGTTGCCGGCTCCGGCCTTGGCGAGCAGCGACTTGGTCTTGGCCGGGTCGCCCTTGTTGCCGTCGGTCTTGTATGGGTCGCTCTTCTCGTCGAAGCCGACGACGCCGCGTCCGAAGATGCCGACGGCGGGTTCGGCGAGTTCGGAGCCGCCGAGCTTCTGCACGAACGCCGCCTTGTCGACGGAGTACTGCAGGGCCTTGCGCACTTCGGTCTTCTTCAGTGCGCCGCCGTTGTTGTTGGAGAGCGTGTTGAACCACAGGAAGTTGGTGCCGCCCTGGGAGAACGCGCTCATGCTGTCGCCGTTGGTGGTCTTGAGGGTGCCCCACTGCGCGGCGGGCACGTTCATGGCCCACAGGCCGTCGGCGTCGCCGTTGGACACCTGCTGCAGGGCGTTGTCGGCGCTGACGCCGAACGTGAACTCGATGCGGTCGGCGTTGGCGGCGCGCAGCGGGTCGGACACCTTCTTCCAGTTGGGGTTGCGCTTGAGGTACAGGTGACTGTCGGCCTTGTACTCGTCGACGGTGTAGGGGCCGGACGAGATGTAGTTCTTGCGGTAGTCGGGGCTGTCGGGCTCGTAGTCCAGCGATTCCTTGGCCACCGGGGAGACGTTGTCGAGCGACACCATGTAGATGAAGTCGGAGGCCTTCTCCTTGAGCTTGAACACGATGGTGTGGTCGTCGGGCGTGGTGATACCGGGGACGTTGTCGTTCAGGATGTGCTTCTTCACGTTCTCGGTGGTGGGGTTCTTGGTGTCGTAGGCGGCGCAGTACTGCTCCATGCCGTCGATGACGTTGTAGTAGGAGGCGGCGGCGGAGGGCAGCAGCGGGTTGCATACCTTCTTGAAGCCGTTGGCCACGTCCTCGGAGGTGATGACGCGGGCGGGGCTGGTGCTCCACATGGCGTCCTTGCGCAGCTTGAACGTGTAGGTCAGGCCGTCGGAGGAGACGGTCGGCAGCGCTTCGGCGAGGTCGGGCTGGGCCTCGACCTGCTCCTTGGCGTCGTTGCTGGCCTTGTAGCTGATGAGCTGTCGGCTGATGGCGCGCTGGAACGTGTAGGTGCTCACCAGCGAGCTGCCGGTCGGGTCGAGGTGGTCGATGTCGTCGGTGCCGACCAGTTTGATGGTGCCGCCGGTCTTCGCCGTGCCGGAGTCGCTCGATCCGGAGCCGCCGCAGCCGCTCAACGTCATGGCGCATACGGCGACCAGGGCCGCCAGCGCCGTCATTTGCTTTTTCATCGTATTTTCCTCTCTGTGAACGGCGTTTCGCAATATGTGGGAATGGCTGAGACGCCGGAGATATGGACCGCGATGACACCGGTCCGGCATTTCCGTTGGTGGAGATGTTGATGTCCATATAACGGTTTGAATTCGCCATAAGATTTGCCAATATGTAAAACGAAGATGAACTATGGTCTAGTCTTGAGTCTTGTCGTTACATGAATCGCACTTTGCCGAAACGTTGGCGATGGTAACGTAGGCACTCCGTTCAAAGCTTCCCGACAGGGGGTGCAAAAGCTTGGAAATACAACTGATTACGCATGATATGCGGTTCCATATGACCAATGGCCTTATCAGCCATGTCATACAGGTGCTTCCCAATGGCGACCTCAATACGTTGTACTTCGGTTCAGCGATTCATGACCGGATGGATTTCTCCGACCTGCAGGAACTCGACGTCCGCGACACCATGCAGGTCGACGCCGACCATCCGGGCATCTCCCTCGAGCAGATACGCCGCGAGTATCCGCAGGCCGGTTCGTCCGACCTTCGCCCCTGTGCGCTGTCCGTTCGCAACGCGGCGGGATCGCAGGCCGTGAAACTCGCATACGAAACATATCGCATCGTTCACGGCAAGGTTTCGCTCGACGGCCTGCCGTCCACGTTCGCCAACATCGCAACCGACAACGTCGAAGAATCCGGGCAAGCCGACTGCGAGACGCTGGAGATCGACCTTGTCGACGCATCCTTCGGCCTGAAGGTCACGTTGTCGGAGACGATGTTCCGAGGCCTTCCCGTCGTGGCGCGCAGCGTACGCATCAGGAACCTCTCGCACCTGCCGCAGACCGTCGAGGCCGCCTATAGCGCCAGCCTCGACCTGCCCGACGCCGACTGGGACATGATCACGCTCACCGGCGCGTGGGCGCGCGAGACGCACGTCGAACGCGCACCGCTGCGCACCGGACTGCAGGGCGTATCGTCCATCCGCGGCCACAGCAGCCAGCATGCCAGCCCGTACATCGCGCTCGCTCGGCCGAACGCCGACGAGATGCAGGGCGAGTCCGTCGCCGCCACGCTCGTATACAGCGGCAATTTCGACGCCTCCGTGTTCGTGGATTCGTACGCCCGCACACGATTGCGCATCGGCATCAATCCGGAAACGTTCTCATGGCGGCTTGCGCCGGGCGGGACGTTCCGGACGCCCGAGGCCATCATCGCCTGCAGTCGCACAGGCCTCAACGGCCTGAGCCAGACGCTGCACGCGCTGTATCGGCGCAATCTCATCCGTTCTCCGTGGAATACGCGCCGCTCCCCCATCGTCGTCAACACATGGGAGGCCGTGCATATGGATATGGACGAGGCCTCGTTGACGGCCATGGCCCGTTCGGCGAAGGACCTCGGCATGGAGATGCTGGTCGTGGACGACGGATGGTTCGGCCATCGCGACCGCGCGGATTCGTCGCTGGGCGACTGGTTCGCCGACCGGCGCAAGTTCCCGAACGGCCTGAAGTCGCTTGCCGACGCCGTGCACGACATGGGTATGGGATTCGGATTGTGGTTCGAGCCGGAGATGATCAGCGAAGACAGCGACCTGTTCCACCGGCATCCCGACTGGGTGCTCGGCGACCCGCGACTGCCGTTGCGTTCGCTGGGTGTGCAACGATGCCAGTACGTGCTCGACATGACCCGTCCGGAGGTCGTCGATTACCTGTTGCAGGCGATGGGGAACGCCATCGGGCGAATCGGCGTGGACTACGTCAAATGGGATATGAACCGTTCGCTGTCCGAGGCGTATTCACGGGCTTTGCCACCCGACCGGCAGGGCGAGGTGTTCCATCGGCATGCTCTGGGCTATTACCAACTGCTGCATGGCCTTGCCGCACGGTTCCCGAACCTTTTCATCGAATCGTGCGCGAGCGGCGGCGCACGCGTGGACGCCGGTACGTTGGCGACCGCGCCGCAAGCGTGGATCTCCGACGACACTGACGCGCTCGAACGCGTGAAGATTCAATACGGCACGTCGATGCTGTATCCGGTCGGCGCGTGTTCAAACCATGTTTCGGCCATTCCCAACGAGGAGACGGGACGACGGCTGTCGTTGAAGATGTGCGGCGATGTGGCGTTGTTCGGCGCGTTCGGCTACGAGCTCGACCCGACCGTGCTCGATGAAGACGAGCGCAAACGCATCCGCCGGCAGATCGCATGGGCGAAATGGCTGGGCCCGCTGATGAGGACCGGCACGTTCTGGCGTCTGCGCAGCCCGTTCGACCGGCGTCCCGGCTTCGATGCCGCCGACGCCGCATGGATGATGGTCGCCGATGATGGACGGATGGCCGTCGTTGGCTGGTACCGGGCGCTGACCGGTGTGAACGCGCCGGTGCCGTGGCTGAGGCTCGCCGGCCTGCAGGACGATGTGCGGTATGCCGTGACGGAGATCGACACGACGGTCGCCGACGCGGATGACACGGCCATGGCCGGCAGGGGGTTCACGCCGTGGCGGCCGCGATACGGCGACGAGCTCATGCGCGCCGGACTGCCGTTGACCGACCGCACCACCGCCACTTGGGGCCGCAGCCCGCTCCCCGGCGACGGCTTCTCCCGCATCTTCATCCTCACCGCCATCCCCACCGCCAACACCTCCCTCTAAGGACGCTTCATGACCGCTACCGCACAATCCGACGCCGACGCCATCACGCTCGGCAATCTCGCCACCGTGGAGTTCGATCTCGACCTGCCGTCGACGGGCCGGCATGGCTCCCGTATCGCCTGGCAATCGTCGGACGATCGCTGGCTGGATTCCACCGGCCGCGTGCATCGTCCGGTGTTCGGCCGAGGCGACCGCAAGGTCACGCTCACCGCCACGGTCACGAACGACGGCGACACCGTGACGCGCGATTTCGCCGTCACCGTGGTGCAGCAGCCGTATACGGCCGCCATCCGCTCCGTGCCTCCAATCATGCGACGATGTGTCGCCGATGACGGCCGCACAGCACCCTTGCATGTTCGTCTGCCCTCATGGAGAGCGGCGATCACCGATATCGGCGCCATCGCCGTGCCGTTGGTCTGGCCCGATGCCGAAGCCGTCGTTCGGCCGGCTCCGGGCCGGACCGTCGTCACCGGCCATACCGGCACCGAACCGTCGTTCCCCGTAACGGCGGTCATCGACGTCGAATCGGAGCATTCCGGAAGCGCCGAAGATTCTGCGGACGATGCCATGGGAGACAACGGCTCGGGCGGCAACGATGACACCAACGCCGATTCCATGAAGTTAAAGCCGACGCTTCGCAACGTTCCTCTCACCGCCATCCGCTTCGACGCGGATTCGGTCATCGGCCGCGATCAGCGTCTCCGTCTGGAGTATCTGCGTTCGCTGGACGACGACCGGCTGCTCTACGCCTTCCGTCAGGCGGCCGGCATCGATACGTGCGACGCGCAGCCGATGACCGGCTGGGATTCGCCGGATTGCCTGCTGCGCGGCCACACCACCGGGCATGTGCTCTCCGCCTACGCGCTGTGCGTGCAGGCGACCGGTGACGCCGGAATCCGCGGCAAACTCGACCATCTCGTCGACGGCCTTGCCGAAGTGCAGCGGGCGTTCGCGAAACGGTCCGGTTGCCGTCCCGGTTTTCTCAGCGCCTACGACGAATGCCAGTTCGACGATCTGGAACGTCTCGTGCCCTATCCCGACGTGTGGGCACCGTACTACACACTGCATAAGATTCTCGCCGGCCTCATCGACGCCTATGAGGCCGGTGCGACGCAGGCACTGCCGATAGCCGAAGGCATCGGCCGATGGGTGGCCGACCGTCTTGGACGGCTGACTCCGGAGCATCGTCAACGCATGTGGAGCACGTATATCGCCGGCGAATTCGGCGGCATGAACGAGGCGCTGGCGCGTCTCGCCGCCATCGTCGGCGAGCGCGGCGGCGGCAGCGGCGACGACAACGATGACGACAGCGACCACCATGGCAAACATTGCGGTGCCGAACGGTTCCTCACGACCGCCCGCTATTTCGACAACGACCGTCTGCTCGAACCCCTGCGGCAGCATGTGGACGCATTGGACGGGATGCACGCGAACCAGCACATCCCCCAGGCCATCGGATATCTTGCACTGGCAGAACAATCAGGAATTCACGTCATCGACCGACGAACCGGAAACATGTATCTTCAGGCGGCGGAACGTTTCTGGCACGAGGTCGTTTCATCGCATCTGTATGCGATCGGCGGAACGGGACAGGGCGAGATGTTCCGCACGCCGAACGTCGTCGCCGGATCTCTGGCCGACGATACGGCCGAGACCTGCGCCACCTACAATCTGCTCAAGCTCGCCGACGGGCTGCGGCGGCACGGAGACGTCCTCTCCCCCGAGTACGGCGACTACATCGAGCTGGCGCTGCGCAACCATATCGCCGCATCCATCGACAGTTCGGCACCGAACGGCGGCAGCACGTATTTCCTGCCGACGTGCGAGGACGGCCGCAGGTCGTTCGACATCGACGGCAACACCTGCTGCCACGGCACCGGTCTTGAGGTCCACTTCCGTGCCGGCGAGGGCGCGGTGCTTATCGACGACCGATCGGACGCCGTGCATATCCAGCTGCTGGAGTCCATGAACGTCGATGCTCCGGACGACGGCATCGTCATGCGTATCGACGCGGCCGACGAGACGCCGAACATCATCCATATCCATATCGACCGGTTGGCGGCTGCGACGCTGCGCGTCCGCGTGCCATGGTGGGCGCTTGGCCGCGCATTTCCCGATTTCGACGGCCACGACGACCGACATCCGGAACAGCCGCGCGGCGGCGGCCCCGATGTCACCGGCATCGTCGTCGCCGTCAACGGCTGCCCGGTCGATGTCGGACGCCATGCCGGCTGCAATCACGACACCGCCGAATACGGCATTGTGGAATACGGCATTGTGGAATACGACGCCTCCACGCATGAGCTGGTGTTTCCCATGAAACGCCCGTCCGGCACGTCGATGACCGACATCGACATTCGATTCCCCATTGGTATAGGCATCGTCCGCACACCGGACGACGCCGGCACGGCGGCGATCACCTGGGGACCATACGTGATGGCCGAGTATGGCGATTCCCCGCGATTCGAACCCATCGCACGAATTCCGGCCGATGTGCCATACCAGTTGTATTTCCGTATCGACGAGAAAGCCTGAAACGAATACACGGAGCGCCGCGGCGACCGATACGGTCGTTCGCGGCGCTCCAGTTCCCACAACACGGCGATCACAGAGAGGAACGATCGCCGTCAATCACAAAGAGAAATCACAGTGCTCGATAGATCGCCTCCACATCCTTCGGGGTGACGGCGCGCGGATTGACCGCGATGTTGCCGGATGCCATGGCGTCCCGAGTCATCTGCTCGACGACAGCGGGGAACGACTCGCGGTCGACGCCGGCGGCCTCCAGTGAATCGGGGATGCCGATGGATTCAAGCAGCGAGCGAATCTCGTTGATGAAGTCCTCCGGCTCGTAGTATTCGACGTCGGGGAACAACGCCTCGTGCATGAGCTCGTACTGGCCCTTGTCGGCGAGCGCGTTGAATTCCAGCACACTGGGCAGCAGCAGGCCGTTGGCCTCGCCGTGCGCCACATGGAAGAACGCGGAGATGGGGTGGCTCATGGCGTGCACGAGTCCGAGTCGGGTGGATTCGAAGGCGATGCCGGCCATGGTGGCGGCGACCATCATGCCACGCGCGGCCTCGGCGTCGTCGCGTCGGGCGTAGAAGCGCTTGAGGTATTTGCCGATGAGGCGCAGCGCCTCGAGCGAGTACATGCCGGAAAACGTGGAGTCCACGGTGTTGGTGAACGATTCGATGGCGTGGACCATGGCGTCGGTGCCGCAGGCGGCGGCCACGCGGGCCGGGACGGTGGCGAGCACGCCTGGGTCGAGGATGGCGTAGGCGGGCAGCAGCAGCTTGGAGCCGACGGTGAGCTTGTAGTTGCGGGCCTCGTCGGTGATGACGGAGAACGAGGTGACCTCGCTGCCGGTGCCGGCGGTGGTGGGAATGGCGATGAACGGCACGATGGGGCCGGGCACGGTGTTCATGCCCTCGTAGTCGCCGATTTCGCCGCCGTACTTGACGACCACGCCGACGGCCTTGGCCACGTCGAGCGAGGAGCCGCCGCCGATGGCGATGATGGAGTCGCATTCGCCGCTCTTGAACAGCTTGGCGGCTTCGTCCACGCAAACTGCGGTCGGGTTGGGCTTGACGTCGGTGAACATGGCGTGCCTGATGCCGGCCTCGTCGAGCGATGCCGTGGCCTGCTTGGCGAGCGGCGCCTCGGCGAGGAACGGGTCGGCGATGATGAGCACGTTGGTCATGTTGAGCTCGGCGGCGTAGGTGCCGAGCCGGCTTACTCCGCCGTAGTCGACGATGATGTTCTGCGGTATGGAAAACTTGAGCATGGTATCCCTTCGATCTGCGGCATCGTCGCCGCGGTTTCCAGCATAGAAGAGCCGATGGAAATAATCCAGGGGAACGCCCTCCCCTCGGTTACTCATCGGTATTCATAAAATAGCTCCCTCGGTCAGAGGACGTCGGTATTCATAAAATGGCTCCCCTCATGATTGAGGGGAGCTGTCGGCGAAGCCGACTGAGGGGAGTTGACCCCGGGCCATCTCCGACGGATGTCACTCCTTGCCGGCGGCGACGGCGTTCACGGAGTCGGTGAGGATCTCGATCGCTTCGTCGATCTGCTTCTTGGTGACGATCAGCGGCGGGATGCAGCGGATGATGCTGTCGCCGATGGCGGTGGTGAGCAGTCCGCGCTTGAGGGCGGCGTGCTTGACGTCGACGGCGTTGACGGTGCCGTCGAACTCGAAGCCGACGAGCAGGCCACGGCCGCGGGATTCCTTGATGTGCGGCAGGCTCTTGCCCTGTTCGATGAAGTATTCGCCCATCTTGGCGGCGTTCTCCGGCAGCTTGCGGCTGACGATCTCGTCGACCTCGGCGAGCGCGGCGGCGGTGCACATCGGGGAGCCGCCGAACGTGGTGCCGTGGGTTCCGGGGGTCAGGGACGCGGCGATCGGGTCCTTGGTGACCATGGCGCCAATCGGGACGCCGCCGCCGAGACCCTTGGCCATGGTGAAGATGTCGGGCTCGACGCCGTAGCCCTGCCAAGCGAACAGGGAGCCGGTGCGGCCCCAGCCGGTCTGGACCTCGTCGAAGATGAGCAGCAGTCCGTTGTCGTCGCACAGCTTGCGCAGGCCTTCGAGGAACTCCTGCGTGGCCGGGTGCACGCCGCCCTCGCCCTGCACGGGCTCGACCATGATGGCGATGGTGTTGTCGGTGATCTTGGCCTTGAAGTCGTCGAGGTTGTTGAATTCGGCGTAGGCGAAGCCGGGGGTCATCTGGCCGAAGCCGTCCTGGGCGAGGGATCCGGGCTGGCCGGTGGCGGCCAGTGCGCCGAAGGTGCGGCCGTGGAAGGAATGCAGCGCGGAGAGGATCTCGTACTTGTGGGGGCCGAAGTGGTCGATGCCGTACTTGCGGGCGAGCTTGATGGCCACCTCGTTGGCCTCGGTGCCGGAGTTCTGGTAGAAGATCTTGTCGAATCCGGCAAGGTCGCACACCTTCTTGGCGAGCAGTGCCTGCGGGATGGTGTATGGGTAGTTGAAGGTGTGCATGATGTCGCCCACCTGGTCGCGCACGGCGGCCACGACCTTCGGGTTGCAGTTGCCGGCGTTGTTCACGGCGATGCCGCCGTAGAAATCAAGGTAGGCGTTGCCGTCCGGATCGTAGATGTACATGCCTTCGGCGCGTTCGGCGACGAAATCGTAACGCTCGTACGTCTCGATCATGTACTTCTTCACGAGGCCCTTGAGCTCGTCCTGGGTGAGACCCGTATCCGCAAGCTTCATCTCATGCTCCTTCCGCTATGACGTGCGTTCCACGTCGATGCAGGTGTTCGTTCGATCACGCGCTTGCAGGTTGCCGGATATCGTTCATCCGCGACGTTCGGCGACCGCCTTGCTGTGCAATCTAGAACGGAGTCTAAGTTCGCCGTGTTTCCTCGCGACCGCGTTTATGTGTCCCCAAGATGACACCGAGAAGCCATTTAGTCCAATGAGATGATTTGCAGTAGACATATAGTCCATATCAATCAGCCTCCCTCCGACGAGGGAGGAGGCGCGCTATGGCCGTCCGTCCAGCCCCTGTAGACGCAGCTGCGACCACATGAGAGTCCGCACCGGCAGCAGCCTCGTCGCCGCGAAAATCGTCTTGGCCGGCCAGCCCGGCAGCGACAGCGCACGTCCACGGAACGTATCCTCGATGATGTTCCGCACCACAGCGCGCGCGTCCATGATGCCGACGAAGTTGTGGAACGGCCGCCGCTCCCCCGTCTTCGGCTGCGCCCGGTCGAAGAATTCGGTGCGCACCCAGTACGGGCATGCGGCCGTCACCTTGATGCCGCGGTGGGCGAGCTCGCGGCCGAGCGCCCGCGACCAGCTGACCATGAACGCCTTCGTTGCCGCATACACGTTGATGTACGGGCACGGCAGGAATCCGCTGATGGAGCACAGGTTCATGATTCTTGCACCGGCGCGCATGTACGGCAGACTGTGCGAGACCATGGCGAGAGGCGCCTTGATGTTGAGGTCCACCATGGCGAGCTCGTCGGAAAGCGGCACGTTTTCGAAGTGGTCCATTTTGCCGAAGCCGGCGCAGTTGGCGAGCATCACGATGTTCGGCCGCTCCTCGGCGAGTAGCTGGCGATACGCTTCGAGGTCGTCGGCGTCGGCGAGGTCGAGCGCCAACGGCCGCACCTTCACCGGCGCGCCGCCCGCAAGCTCACGCAATCGCTTCTCCCGTCGCGCGATCACCCATATCTCGTCGGCCCCGATGCGCCCGACCGCCGCCCAGTAGGCGATCTGCTGCACGAACTCGCGTCCCATGCCGCTCGACGCACCCGTCACCACGATGACGTTCGCACCCCTCCCCACGTTTCCACGTCCGTTTCCGTTCACATTTCCACCCATCTCGGCCTCCTCGCCATCAAAACCACGCATTCCACTCCCATTATCCCCGCTTTTCACGACGGATTCCCAACGCAACGACATTGGTATATCCTTATGTATATCCGTACTTACATTGACGAAACGCTCATTGGCAACTCAATCAGGGAGGCATCATGACCAGCACGGCGGTTGTGGCGACCTGGGGCAACAGCGAGGCCATTCGCATCCCCAAGGAGATTCGCGAACAGACCGGCATCTCGGCCGGCAGCTACGTGACGTTGGACGTGGAGGACGGCAACATCGTCATCAGGCCGGTCTCCCCCAAGACCACACGCGTCAGCGACTACAACGTCCCCGATCTGCGCGATCTGTTCGCCGATTGGAGGGGAACATGGCAGCCCGAGGAAGACGGCTTCGCCGCCCCTGTCGGACAGGAGGCGATGTGAACGGATTCAGACGAGGCGATGTCGTCGCCGCCGACCTCGACCCTTCGGCCGGTCACGAGCAGCGCAAACGACGGTACCTGCTGGTCGTAAGCAATGACCGATACAACCAGCTGTGCAATCTGACGATGACCTGCCCCATCACGTCGCGCGACAACGGGTACCCGCTGCATCTGCCGGTGCATCCCATATCGACATCGCATAGCATCGAGGGATTCGTGCAGACCGAACAGCTCAAGGCATTGGATCTCAAGGCCCGCAACGCCGAGATCATCGGATATGTTCCCGACGACGAGATGAAGCACGTCATCGAATACGTCATGGCCTCCCTGATTTAAGGAACTGCGGACTCAATGCCGCCGGCGGGGACCTTGAATGTGAGCTCCCGTCCGCCCCGGCCCCCGCCGACGCCTGATGACGAGCATCACACTCGCACCGACGACAGCAACGACCACCGCCGCACCCGCACAGATTCCCGAAATCACGGCGGCGGACAATCCACTACCGTTATTCCCGTCATCCCTGGCCTCCACCTGAGACGAACCGACACCGTCGTCCACAGTCTTCGGCAGCCTCAGCATCGAGAGGAACAACGAATTCTCGTTCTGCGTGTGCATGCCGAGAACCAGCATCCGTCCGCCGTCTCCGGACTGGGTGATCAATAGCTTGCGCGGTCCTATCGGATCAGCGACGGAAGGCTGATTGTCATACGCCGAGTCCTTCGAATCGTAGATGGACACGCCGCTTTGCTGTCGCCCGGTGTCGAGATTCAGTTGATAAACCTTGCCGTCGTCCGATTCTCGATTGCCCATGGCTCCATATATGACGTTGCGGTCGTCCTCAATCATCATCGGTATGATGTTCGTGGCCACGGCATCCGTCTCCGCCTCGGCTTTCGCAACACCCCGAGAGAGGTCAAAAGCCTCGGCCTTACCGGCGGTCTGCCTTTGACCGATGGCGTTATTGCTTACCACCAGTCGTTTGCCGGTCCGCGACAGCATAAGGGTCCGTGGCGTGAACGGCACGTCAAGCGCCCGCCGCTCCCCCGTCCGCACGTCGATGACGACGACCTGCTTCGCACCGGAGATGTAGGCGAGCGCACCACCGTCATCGGACACCTTCATCCTCATATCGGAGCCAACTCCTTCCGAAGCGGTTTTCAATGCACGTATGTCGCCCGTGTTCATGTTGATGGTGCCGAACGCCGAATCCCGGTTGCGTTCACGATAGAAGTACGCGTAGATCAGCCCGGTTTTCGAGGAGAACGCGGGCAGATAGCTGACGCTGGCGTTCGTCAGGGAGAACAGCCGCTTGCTGTGTCCGCTGGCGATATCGTATGAGTACAGATCGTATTGCGCCAGGCCGGTTTCGGCGGTGCCGCCTTTGGTGATCACCGGCGCATAGGCGGTTCTTCCATCCTCACTGACGACGACCATGGTCAGATGACCACCAAAACCGCCGATCTGCTTCATGGACGCCGTATCGAACACCTTCACCGTGCCGGCATCCAACACATACAGCCGGCTGCCGTCGGCGGACAACGACACGTCGCCCGTCCCATTGGACATGAACGTTATCTTCGACCGCACCGTTCTGGAGACCACATCGACGACATATACGTGGCCTCCCTGCCGCACGTACGCGGTCTTGCCGTCCGGAGACGACATGACCCTGATGAAGCCATACGTTCCTCCGGAGTCGGACAACGAAAACGTCGGCGACACCGTTCCCTCGAACGTCGGCCCGCCATCATTTGCCGACGAGGCACCACCGGATGCCGATTCGCCGTCTCCGGCGGCCATAACAACGGACGATGCTGCATGGGACGGCGCCACAGGCGCTATCACGGTGGCCGCAAGCATGCCAATCACCATAAGTACGGCCGACAATACCGACGTCACCGGCCTGAGCATTCCCCCATGCAGCATATCTCCGTCCTCTCTCACGCTACCGACCCTCCCGTTAAGGGCAAGAACTTTGTCTCGCTGATAATTACTGAATACTGCGGCGCCATCAAAAACGGGGAGGCAAAGGAATCATCCTTGTTTCCATAGGATGATGTCGCTGTTCTTGGGCACGATCATCGAATCGTACATGGCGTGGGTCACATAGACCGAGACTCCACGATCATCTCGGGTACGTACATGTTTCACTGCGCCGAGCGGGGTCAGGTCACGGACAGCGGTATCTTTCAGACTGACGATTGCCAGCTTGCTCATCCCACGAAGCGCCGAGATATCGCTGAGGTTCGTCAGATGATCAAGACATATGATCTTCAGATTCGTGAATACCTCCAATCCCGAAAGATTCGTCAAGTGCTTCAACGCAATGCCGCATGACGGAAGTGTGTCGGGCATGTTGTATTCATTGAGCACGCCAATAACCGTGAGATCGGTCACGCTTTCCGCTTTCTTCTTGGAAAGCTGGTCCGTGGGTTTTGCCCACATTTCACTGGCCACACATTCCGCCAGAGTCCGGTCCTTGATCACGTCATAATATGTACCCAACGAATCAGTGACCGGCTTTTCGGTTTCGGTCGGAGAAGAAACGGATGGGGAACTTTCCGAAGGTGATGGATTCGTCGTCGCAGAGGCCGATGCACTGCCGCCGGACTTCGCGGCACCTGTCGATTCCCCTCCCGATGAGCATCCACCGATAAGCATCAACGACAGACACACCATCATCGAAGAAACAACCTTGATTGCACCGTAACGAGACTTCTCCATCCCGGCATCCCCATCCACGTATTCCGACATTGCAATACCGCTATCGCCTAATTTAGCATCACCGCCTCGTATCGTTTCCTCCTCGTCGTTGAAGTATGGCCTACGTCGCCCACGCTATCGGACTTGCCGGAACAGGCAAAATATTGCATCAACTATGGTTGATGCCTTTCGGCAGATGGCCGGCACCTTTTGGCAGATGATTGATGCCTTTCGGCAGCAACATATTCCGCATATTTCCTCACAGGGGAATGGAGGCGTATAACGTCCAGCTCCCGTCCTCCAGGACCTGACGAACCACGCCTCCCCTATGCGCAATGCGCTGCTTTAACGAGACAAGTCCGTGTCCCCGAGAAGCAGGAATCGCGGATTGTTCTTTTCGAATAGTGTTCGACTGCACCACGGTTATCTCGTGCAAGGAGAAAACGATGCTGAGATAATACGGTTCGCTCGGCTCGCCGTGCCGCATGATGTTTGCAAACAACTCCCTCAGCAAACCCGACAGGCATTCCTCACCTTCCGTCGAAATACGGGCAGGATCTCCCTGCACGGCAATTCTGCCGGCGAAACCGATCGACGCCAGTCGATGCTCCTCTTCCCGAAGCATCGTTCCCAACCTGTCGGACGGCCGTTGATGTGATTCTTTCAGGGAATCGGATTCGCTGAGATCCCGTTCCGACTCATCATTTAGATAGTCGATGATCTGATACAGCGAATTCATCGCCTTTACCGATGCATCCTGCATACCGGAGATTATCGTCTGCGGGGTCTTATCCGTACGCTGGGATAGAAGAATGGCGTAGGAAAGCTGCCCCGATACGGCATCATGGATTTCCGCTGCGACTCTTTTCTCACGTTGGTATTGCAGCCGTTCCTGATGCAGGGCCTGCAATTCACGATTGATGACGACTTCCCTCCGGAACATCCCTCCTATGCACCACGCGAAGATGAACGAACAGGACATCATCATTGCGATAATCAATGAGTCATCCGCAGCATGGAAAATGCAATATTGCAGCATTCTCGCCGACACGGCAACCATCATCATCACCAGGCCGTTTTTCCAAAAACGATGATAACCAAGAAAACCCAAAGCAACCCAGACGCCCCAATACTGACTCACTCCTTCATTCAAAGGCAGCAATGAAAAGCAGCAATAGATGAAAACAACGATTTCACCGCCTTCGATTGGCCTGAAAGGTATCAACAACACGGCGAATATGTGCGCGAGAGAACATACCACCGCAATAATGCAATGCGGAGGATTCATCTGCCATTCCAGTAGGGACACTACAACCACAACGGCTATCAATAACGTCACAAAATCAACATTCGAGGCTCGGTCCTGCAGCCATTCTTTGGAATCATTCATTGTCATTCCCTTGCCGTCACCCACATGCCCACGGCCTCGGCACGGTTGCGGGCGCCGAGCTTCTTCATCGCCTTGACCACATGCGTTTTGACCGTGGAAGGGGAGATACCGAGCTTTTCCGCGATCTCGTCGGAGGTCAGGCCGTATGAGCAGAGGTCCATGACGTCGAACTCCCGTTCGGAGAAGAGCTCCTCCCTAGCCGGCGTCGTCTTGCGGAGTCTTCGATACGATTCATCCACGGTCGTGAAACGGCCGTATCGCTCGAAGAGACCGCCATCGGCCACGGTGACGATCGCCCGCACGATTTCCATGCGGTCAAGCTTGGGAACCAGACCCTGAGCCCCGGCTTCCGCCAACCGCTTTGCGTATTTCGTCGGAGAATACGACGTGATGCCGAGAATCGCCATGACTTCGTGCCGGGAACGTACCGCTTCGCAGACGCGAACGCCGGAGATGTCCTCCATGCTCATGTCGAGCAGCAACACGTCCGCAACGGTCTCGACTCGATTGCACCGCATAATCGCCCTGCGGCCGCTGGTCTCGCACCAGTCCGTCACGATGCGAATCCCGTCTTCGGCGAGGTCATCGTATGTTCCGCAGATCAGCTGGTCCAACATGGCGAGCGCGCATCGGTCATTGTCCACGATCGCCACATGAATCGTCCGGCATCCCTTGTCATCATTCACGCTATCCAACCTACTCCGGCGGGATTCGTTCATACGAGGGAAAGGGGATTATAATCCGCAGCTTGCCGTGGGGCATCAACTATAGTTGATGCCCCGTTTGCATACGCAATACGAAAGCCCCTTCCGCATGGCTGCCGCATGCGGAAGGGGCCTTGACGAAAAGACATTGCGGGCCGTCGAAACCGGAGAACTCGGGCGGGAGTCTACTTGCAGATATCCCTGGTCTGTTCGACGTTGCGCCTGAGTTCGGCGACGAGTTCGTCGGCGCCGTCGAAATGCACCTGCGGACGCAGGAACTTCACGAACTCCACGCGGGTGTGGTGGCCGTAGAGGTCCAGCCATTCGGGCTTGCCGTCCTCGCCGAGCGGGGCGATGGCGTAGGCTTCGAGCACGCGGGCCTCCGGCTCGCCGAACGTCACCTTGGTGCCGATGGAGATGGCGGAGGGGTAGCGCCTCTCCTCCCCCGTCTCGGGGTCGACGTCCACGAGCCATCCGGCGTATACGCCGTCGGCCGGCATGTAGCCCTGCACGTCGCCGGCCACGTTGGCCGTGGGGAATCCGAGTGTGCGGCCGCGCTGCTTGCCACCGACGACCACGCCTTCGACCACATGCGGACGGCCGAGAATCTCGGCGGCCTCGTCCACCCTGCCTCGAGACAGCAGGTAGCGCACGTACGAGGAGCTCCATGCGCGCACCAGACGGTTCGGGGTCTTCTTGCTCAGTGCACGACGTTCCGCCTTGGTCAGGCCGGAATCGGGATCGTTCACCTTGTCGAGGGCTTCGGCGGTCTCGTCGCTGTCGGTCAGCGGCACGCGCACCTCGCCGGGGCCGCGGTCGTCGACCACGTCCACTTCGAACATGCGGGTGGCCTGGGCGATGGAGTCAATGGAGTCGACGTTGCCGGCGCGTCCGGCGCCCATGCGAGCGTCCTTGCCGATCACGAGATTGCGCAGGCCGATCTTGCCGACCAGCTGGCCAAGGAAGTACTGGTAGGATTTGGCGCCGAATTCCAACGTGTAGCGAATCACGATGGCGTAGTCGATGCCCATCTCCTCGATGAGCTTCAGACGACGGTCGATGCCGGTCAGTGCCTCGGCATCGGTGTAGGTCTCGTCCTTGGGCAGCTGGGCGCCGTCATGGTCCTTCGCGTACTGGCGCACGATTTCCGGACGCGGGTCGAACAGGATGACCACCGAACGGCAGCCATAGCTTTTCGCCAGGTCGACGGTGCGCTTGAGCACCGCCTGATGGCCGCGATGCACGCCGTCGAAATTGCCGACGGCCACGATGGAACGCTTGTTCTGCCCGAACGGCGGCCAAGCCAGCGCGCCTTCGGTGTCGGGAACCAGTGTGGTGATCTTCATGAATGTCCTCGCTCGAATTCCTATCGTCTGTCGTCTCTGTCGTCGGACGCCGACGCTCATATATACCGATGTACTAGCTTAACGGCCCCGCCGAACGTTATTCGATTATTCGATTATTCGACGTCCGGCTATTCGGCCGGAAACACGACGGCCGGCTTCGCCTGCCGTTTGCTGGCGGGCTGGATGATGGCGACGAGGTCGTCGCCATGGATGGCGGCGACGAGTCCGTCGCCCCGTCGTGCAATCCACCGGCCGAAACGCAGTTCCCTCGCCTCGTCGGCGGTCACATCGACGCAGGGCATGGTACGTCGCGCGCTGTCGGGCATCGACGATGCGCACGACAGCAGGTAGGCGCGATGCCGTTCCCTGATGTCGTCGGAAGAATCGGCGCCTGCTTCGGTATTGTCTTCGTCCGGTTCGGGATAGTCGAGTGCGCAGCGATTGCGCGTGATGGTCTCGCCGTCGCGGTTGGTGAACGTGCGGCTTTCGGCGTGGGCGGTGACGGCACGGAACCGTTCGGTCGTACCGAGATCGAATTCGCCGACGCGGGTGCGGCGCAGCATGGTCAGATGGCCGCCGACGCCGAGCACGTAGCCGAGGTCTCGTGCCAGGGCGCGGATGTAGGTGCCCGACGAGCAGGTGACGCGCACGGTGATGTCGATGACGGGTGTTGTCGCGTTGCCGCCGTCGGCATTCGTGTCGGTGTCGGTCTCATTCGTGTCGGCGTCGACCGCGTCCGTCACGGCGATGTCGGGCGTAAGCACCGTGAATTCACTGATGGTGACGGGGCGGGCCTCGAGCCTGACGTCCTTGCCTTCGCGGGCGAGATCGTAGGCACGCTTGCCGTCGATCTTGATGGCGGAGAACATGGTTGGCGTCTGTTCGATGCGACCGGTGAAATGCTCGGCGATGGCCTGTTCGATACGGCTGCGATCCAACGCTTTCAACGTTTCCGAAGCGGAACGGACGTCTGCGATATCCCCAGAGATGTGCGCATCCGGCTGGATGTCTGGGGAGAACCCGCCATGGGCGAGCTTCTCCTCCCATGAGAGGATGTCGCCATCGGCGTCGTCGGTCGTGGTGAACTGGCCGAGCCTGATGGTGGCCTCATAGGTCTTGTCGGCGCCGACGATGTAGTTGAGCAGTCGGGTGGCGTTGCCGAAACCGACGACGAGCACGCCGGTGGCCATGGGGTCGAGCGTGCCCGCGTGGCCGACGCGCTTCATGTGCAGTCCACTGCGGACCGCGGCCACGACATCATGGCTGGTGACGCCCTGCGGCTTGTCGACGACGAGAATGCCTGATTCGGATGGTGTGGGCATGAATGCTCCTTCGGCTTCGATCTCCTGTCGGGTCGTTGTTTCAGGCCATTCGGGCCTTTTCGGGTTTTTAAGGATACTTTCAGATCTTTCGGACCTTTTGCAAATCACTTGCCAATATGAAGAGCCTCCCCCAGCAGGAGGAGGCTCTTCATCATGAAGCCATGAACGATGGCAATGACGATACCGCCGATGACGACGGGTCAGGCTTTGGAATCGTCCGACTCGACGTCGTAATCGTCGTCGTACTCCTCGATGTCGGTGTCATCGACATCGTCGATGTCACCGTCGGCATCCTGCTCGGGATGCTTGTACGGGTCGGCGTCGCCGGCGTACTGGGCGGTGGCACGCACCTTGGCGAGCTCCTCGTCGCGCTTGCGGGCGGCGGTGAGGATGTCCTCGATTTCGGTGGCCTCTCCCGGCACCTCATCGTACTTGAACTCGAGCACGGGGGTGAGTCGCAGTCCGGCCTTGCGCCCGACGAGCGAACGCAGACGGCCCTTGGCCTGGTTGAGCGCCTGGGATGCGCGCCTGCGCTGTCCCTTCTCCTTGCCTTCGTCTCCGAGCTGCGTCCAGAAGATGCGGGCGATCTGCATGTCGTTGGTCACGCGCACGTCGGTGATGGTCACGCCGAACAGACGCGGATCGTGCAGCTCGGCTTCGAGGGACTGCGCGACCACACGCTTGATGAGGCCGGCGATGCGCACGGCCCGAGGGTTGGTACCAGCCATATGAATTTCCTTACGTTGTCTTATATATGCAATTGGCTCCCCTCTGGAGGGGAGCTGTCGGCTGCGCCGACTGAGGGGAGGCGCCTCATCATCAGATGATATTCACCTTCACTCAGACCGCCTTCGGCGGCCAGCTCCCCTCAGAGAGGGGAGCCAGAGGAATCGGTCGAATCGACCGATCGACTACTTGCGTTCGACCTCGCGCATCTCGAAGGTCTCGATGATGTCGCCTTCCTGGATGTCGTTGAAGGAGCCGAGGTTGATACCGGCCTCGTAGCCTTCCTTGACCGACTGGACGTCGTCCTTGAAGCGACGCAGCGAGGAGATCTCGAGGTCGTTGACCGTGGCGACGCCGTTGCGCAGGATACGGCACTTCGTTCCGCGCTTGACCTCGCCGTCCTGCACCATGACGCCGGCGATGTTGCCGAACTTGGAGGAGCGGAAGATCTCGCGGATCTCGGAGTGGGAGGTGACGACCTCCTCGTATTCCGGCTTGAGCATGCCCTTGAGGGATGCCTCGACGTCCTCGATGGCCTTGTAGATGATCGAGTAGTACTTGATCTCCACGCCCTCGCGTTCGGCGAGGTCCGCGACCTGACGGTTCGGACGCACGTTGAAGCCGATGATGACGGCCTTGTCGACCGTGGCGAGGTTGACGTCGTTCTGCGTGATGGCGCCGACGCCGCGGTGGATGACCTGGATACCGACCTCGTCGGAGACCTCGATCTTCATCAGGGAGTCCTCGAGCGCCTCGACGGAGCCGGAGGAATCGCCCTTGATGACGATGTTGAGCATATCGATCTCGGACTTGGCGAACTGCTCCTTGAGGCTCTCGAGCGAGACGACCTTGCGGCGCTTCGCCAGCTGGGCGGCGCGCTCGGTGGCCTGACGCTTCTCGGCGATCTGGCGGGCGGTTCGGTCGTCGGGGGCGACGAGGAAGAGGTCGCCTGCCGTCGGCACGGAGGTGAGGCCAAGCACCTGCACCGGGGTGGAGGGCGTGGCCTCCTTCATCTGCTGGCCGTTCTCGTCGAGCATGGCGCGAACGCGGCCGTACGAGGTGCCGGCCACGATAGCGTCGCCGATGTGCAGGGTGCCCTGCTGGACGAGCACGGTGGCCACGGCGCCGCGACCCTTGTCGAGTCGGGCCTCGACGGTGGCGCCACGGGCGTCCATGTCGGGGTTGGCCCTGAGGTCGAGCGTCGCGTCGGCGGTAAGCAGCACGGCTTCGAGGAGCTTGTCCACGTTGATGTTCTGCTTGGCGGAGATGTCGACGAACATGGTGTCGCCGCCGTACTCCTCCGGCACCAGGCCGAACTCGGTGAGCTGGCCGCGCACCTTCTCGGGGTTGGCGCCCGGCTTATCGATCTTGTTCACGGCGACCACAATCGGCACGTTGGCGGCCTGGGCGTGGTTGATGGCCTCGACCGTCTGCGGCATCACGCCGTCGTCGGCGGCGACCACGAGGATCGCGACGTCGGTGAGCTCGGCACCACGGGCACGCATGGCGGTGAACGCCTCGTGGCCAGGGGTATCGAGGAACGTGAGCTTGCGGTGCTCGCCGTTCAGGTCGATGGCGACCTGGTAGGCGCCGATGCGCTGCGTGATGCCGCCGGCCTCGCGTGCAATGACGTTGGTCTTGCGGATCGTGTCGAGCAGTCGGGTCTTACCGTGGTCGACGTGGCCCATGACGGTGACCACCGGAGGACGGGGCTTGAGATCCTCGTCGTCCTGCAGCTCCTCTTCGTCAAGATCGATGTCGAACTGCTGGAGCAGCTCCTTGTCCTCCTCTTCGGCGGACACGATCTTGATGTTCCAGCCGATCTCCTCGCCGAGGATCTGGAAGGTGGACTCGTCCAGGGACTGCGTGGCCGTGGCCATCTCGCCCAGGTGGAAGAGCACGGTGACCAAGGAGGCGGCGTTGACGTTGATCTTCTCCGCAAGGTCGGCCAGCGTGGCGCCCTGACGAAGCTTGATGGTCTGGCCGTTACCGGTGGGGATGCGGACACCACCGATAACGGGTGCCTTCATCTCCTCGAACTCCTGCCTCCTTGCGTGCTGACGCTTGCGAGCCCTGGAGGACTTACCGCCCTGACGACCGAAGGCGCCGGCGGTACCGCCGCGGCCTCCGCGACCACCCGGACGACCGCCACCGCTCTGGGGACCGTTGTTCGGACCGCCGCCCTGACCCGGACGCGGACCGCCGAAACGGCTGCCGCCGGGACGACCGCCGCCGGAGGTGCCTGCACCCTGACCCGGACGGCTGTGGCCCCACTGGTTCGGCCTGCCCTGACCCGGACGACCTCCGCGACCACCCGGACGCGGACCGCCCTGGCCCGGACGACCCGGGCGACCGCCACGGCCGTTGTTCACGGTCGGACGGGCCATCGGATGCGGACGCGGGATGTCACCCGGCGTGGGAACGCTCATGCCCTGCTTGCGGCTGAACGGATTGTTGCCCGGACGCGGCGTGCCGGTGGCATGCGGACGGGGCGTGGCGGAGCCATTGGCGCCGCCGTGGTTCTGCTGGCCCTGGGCGCCCTGACCCGGACGCGGACCACGAGGATTCTGCGGACGTGCGCCCTGGCCACGGCCCTCGCCATGGTTGCGGCCACCGCCACGACGGTCTCCCGGACGGGGAGCCGAAGGACGGGCGCCCTGAGGATGCGGACGGGCGGAACGGCCCTCGCCGCCATGCTGGCGCTGGCCGTCACGGGACGTCTCGCGCTCGCCGCGCTCACCACGCTCGTTGCGGTGGAACGCGTTGCGCGGAGTGGCATGGGAGGATTCGCCGGCGGCATGATGACCCGGCTTCGGAGCCGCAGGACGCGGACCGGGGGTCGCGGCGGAAGCCGCAGCGGCGGAGGATTCGGATACAACAGGCTTCTTTGCAGCCGGCTTCGGCTGCGGACGACGAGACTGGGGCTTCTTGGCATCGCCCTTCTCGGTGTTGGACGGCTGGAATTCCGCCCGGAGTTTGCGCACAACCGGCGCTTCCACTGTCGACGAGGCCGACTTCACGAACTCGCCCATGTTCTTGAGCTTGTCAAGAACGGTCTTGCTATCTACGCCAAACGCCTTGGCCAATTCATATACGCGTGCTTTGGGCACCAATATCTCCTATTCCCGACCGCGCGTATACGATTCCCGTACGGACTCCCGCGCGATCACTGATCACTGATGGCAAACATGTGCTGTCTCATCGTGCGACCATGATGTGTTACCTCGTTCTTTTCCTGAAAGTGGGCATACTACACCCGCATTTTCAGACTCCGAGACAAGCATACTCATCCCCATGGATTGCATATACCAGAAAAACGCCGGAGGTGTCGCCGCATGTCCACGACGTCACCTCCGGCGTGACGAATCACTCCTCGGAACCCTGCTCGTCCTTGGAGGCCTCCGCCGCCTTCGCGGCCTCGGCGGCCTTCCTGGCACGCACCTCCTCGGACTCGATGCCGATCTTCCAGCCGGTGAGCTTAGCGGCCAAACGGGCGTTCTGCCCCTCCTTGCCGATGCCCAGCGACAGCTGATCGTCATGGATGAACGCGATGGCCGTCTTGTTCTTCTCGCTGACCACCTTCACCTCGGTGGTGTGCGCCGGCGACAGCGCAGCGGAGACGAACTGGGCCGGATCGGCCGACCAGTCGACGATGTCGATCTTCTCCTGGCCGAGGTTCTCCATCACCGCACGGACGCGGGAGCCGCCGGGGCCGATGAGCGCGCCCTTCGGGTTGACGCCCTGCGCGTTGGCGCGCACCGCGATCTTCGTGCGGGCACCGGCCTCGCGCGCGATCGACATGATGGACACCGCACCGCTCGACAACTCCGGGACCTCACGCTCGAAGAGACGACGGACCAGCTCCGGATGCGAACGAGAAACGATGACCTCCGGGCCCTTGAGGCCGCGGGAGACGTTCACCACATACACACGCAGGCGCTCGCCGTGGCGGTAGCGCTCGCCCGGCACCTGCTCGCGACGCGGCAGGATGGCCTCGACGTCGCCGACGGCGATGTGCACGTTGCCCGGGTCCTTGGCGTCCTGCTGCACGATGCCGGTGATCAGGTTGCCCTTCTGGCCCGAGAACGCGCCGAACACCTTTTCATCGGCGGCGCGACGGAACAGCTGGGAAATGACCTGACGGGCCGTGGCGGCGGCAAGACGTCCGAAATCACGGGGGGTGTCGTCATATTCCTCACCCAGAACCGGGTGCGGGTGCGGATCCTCTTCCGTGGGCTCCTGGGGAATCTCATCCTGAGCCCACACCGTGAACGTTCCGGCGCGGGAATCAAGTTCCACGCGGGCATGCTTCGCGGCGTGAGGAGTTTTCAAGTACGCAAGACGCAGGGCTTCAGCCAGTGCGTCATCCAGAGTCTCGGCATCTATTCCCTGCTCAGCAGCAAGTGCGTGAATGCCAGCCAAGTCCAATTCCATGCCAAAGACCTCCCATATGAAGTTATTACACGGGCACCTTGCCCGCAATGGTCTGCAACGGCTACTAGTCTAACGATTCATGCAGACACTATGCGCTCAGGGCGAATCCGACGTCAACCGTTCCACGCGACGCGCATCATTCCCGCTCCCGCTGTTCGCGGCGCTGATGGCCGTCATCAGCTTGTTCGCCTTCTGCGTGCCGGCCCACGCGATCGGTCTGAGCGGCCAGGGCACCGATGACTCCGAACTGAGCCCCTGCGAGCAGGCACTTACGTTGGCGACGAGGCATACCAGGCAGTATCAGGAAGGCATGCCCTCCTCCATTCGTCTGCTCTCCGCTGCGGCCGCCCAGCATGACTGGCGGAACGTGGCCGCGGACTGCCCGCAGCGGTTCGCCGAAGGCACCGTGCGCAGTGCCATGGCGACGCATGCCGCCACGACCCTTGCCTCGCAACTGCATATCAAGGACGTCTCGAAGGTGATGGACTCCCCCGCAGCGCAGGTCGCCTCCGGCACCACGCTGAGCATCGACACCGACGCGGCAGCCACGCTGAGTCTCGCCGAGGACCGCGCCGGATTCGGCTACGAGATCCTCGCGGCGAGGAACAACGCCGACGCCACGCTGTATCAGCTCAGCAACCAGCGCAAGACGAACGCGCAGATTCTCGCCACGGCTGTCAAACACGAGAAGGACCCCCGCCAGAAGATCTATTCCATCAAGTCCGTCGTCAATAATCCGGCGACGAGCACCGACCCCGATACCGGACTGACCGCCGCCACCTCCGCCGTCATCGAAATGAACTGCGCGGTCGAACAGCTCAACGCCATGGCCGCCGTGGACGCCGCCGACGGCGATGACGACGCCTCTTCGAGCTCGAACTCTTCGACTACCGACTCCGCCGGCAGCTCTTCAGCCGACGCTTCCGGGACCGGTTCCTCCGCAGCCAGTTCCACGACCGCCGGCTCCTCCGCAATCAGCGCCAAGGAACGCGCCTCGCTGACGACCGTATCCTCGCTCATCAGCGCCCACATCCTGCAGGCCATCGACCTCGGCTACCCCGCCCTCGAATCCGCCCTGCTCAAGTAATCCCCTCGGAATAGTGGGTCCACTCACTCGGATCCATGGGTCCATCGAATCATTTCCACCATGAAATGATCTCCTGACTTGGTATGCCGCAGCGTAAGCAACGGGATATCCGTAATAATGTGGTTACTCGTATTGTCGAACAGCGATCGCCTTCTTCCGCTCAATGCCTCTTAATCCCCCATTTCGCCGTCGTCGATCACTCCGTTCTTGTTGGTATCCACCGGAATATAGGTGCTGTAATCATCGGGGTCGGACGCGTTCCCGATACCAAACGGCAGATACTGCATCGTGCCGTTTTCCATCTCCTGATAGACGGAGCTGCACGGGGTCAATTGCCCTGAATTGCCGGCCAAGCAGTTATAGCTCTTGTATTGGTCGTATCCGACGGCATTGGAGTTGCCCTTATACTGTGCCTTCATCATTTCCGCCGGCGTAGGGGTATTGCCCGTCATATAGAAATCGCAGATGGAACGATGATTCTCGTCGAAGCACTTGACCCTATAGGTATCGTCACCAATCCGTTTGGGTGTGCTGTATTCCTTGCGATAGGCACCGTCATCGTCATCATTGAATTCATCTCCATCCGACGCATACCACCAATTCATCGAATTGTTCCATGACGCGTTATCACCAAGATCACGGACGAGGCTGGTCCCCGTATACCCCAGTTTCTGCGCCAGGCATCGAAGATCGACATACTCGTTCATGCTCGTATAGGTGGTTCCCGTGTTTTCCAAGCGCGCGACCGGTTTCCCCGCATCGCCCGTGGTCAGAACGAAATACCCCGGGCGCCCGCATGTCGCCAGATCACGCAGACCCTGATCGTCGGTCTGAGAGGAAGTCCGATCCGCGCTTTCCCCAGTGGCATCGGGCGACGCATCATCAGTGGAATCAGCTAATGCATCGTTGGGATCCTTAGTCTCGTCAGATTCCTCCCCACTGTTTGAAATCTCTGAAGACTCCTGGCTCTTATTGGGTTGCGAGGTCGAACGGGAACTTAGCACCGCACCGACGATCACGGCGATCACAATCAGCACAACCACGGTGATCACGATGACACGCCTGCGATGCCACTTCTGCTCCTGTTGAGCCATTCGCCGTTCCCGAGCCGCTTCGGCCGCCTGCTCGGCCTGCTCATCCGAACGGTTCCACCAATGTGGTTCGGCATCATCGGCATTACGCGAGGTATTACGGGCTGATTCATCTACGACGCCATGCCCGCCTTGGTCTTTCCTCTCATCCGACTCGACATCGAATTCCTCGGCACTGTCAGGCCGCCGTTGCTCCACTACTGGCTCACTGGACGAATCACGCGCTTCCGTCTTGTCCGCAGTCGAAGCCAATTTCGCACCGCACTTCGGACAGAACAGCGAATCCTCCGGTATCCGAGCACCGCACTTATGACAGAACATGATTGATCACTTCCGATAGAACACCGATTGGTCGGATATGGTTGTTTCTCCCGGATGGCCGATAACCAGATAATCACGGGAATTATCAGGAGGATTGTTTGAGTCAATGGAGAACCGCTGGAAATACTGCATATCGACTCCGGGCATCACAAAAAAGACACCTTCCTGAGAACCTTGATCACAACCCGCCGACCCCTGACAACCGGCGAACATCGGAAACGGTTCCGGACTCGGCGGCATGGTCTGCTTGGTTTGATACTGGAAACCGAGTTCGACTTGGGACTGACCGTTCGGCAATGGATTGGAAGAGGAATCCCCGGCAGTAAAACTCAATGTTCCCGGAGTTCCCTCATAGGTATTCGGGTCGTAGAAATCGTTCTTTGCGATATGGACGCATACGCCATCCGCCCGGCAATAGTCCCCCGCGATTTTCGACCAGTCGTTGTCATCCACGGTCGTCTTCCACAAATCAGCGAAATCATCGTCCGACGTTCGGCTCTCACTCCTGCGGTTTTGTTCTGATCTCTCAGAGGAGGAATCACCACTCGAAGCCGTATCAGAAGAACTGTCAGATACTTTCTCCTCAGTCAGAGCACACAGAAAACGGCCCATCCCCTGAATCGATGTATCCGCATCCCCAATGGTCCACATGCATCGCGCCGCAACGTTATTGGTCAAAGCACGGGGAGACACCTCGTCAAGGCTCTCGATTCCATCGGTTTTTTTATTATCCTGAGCAAATTCATCAAGCATAGCGGATAGATTCCCTTGGTATCCAAGGGCGTCTGTCATGCAGTTCATTGCTTTTTCGGTACTCTCACCATATGCACTGATGTCTCCGCTATCGAGAGATAAGCCCCAATCATAGGTAATGAGAAGCCTGTCCGATTTCGGCATGAAAAGAACAGAGTCAAGTTGAGTGGACGAGGTGAGTTCGCCGGTATAGCCATATTGATGACATTCATCAACTACCTTTGCCACATGGGGAAGCTTACGTTTCCACTGATAATAAGACTCTCCTTTAACCGCATAGGTATTGATACCAGCAGGAAACTCCTTAGGGAACATCTTGGGCCACAAGATGCCCGTAACGACGATAAACAGCGCCAGCAATGCCGCTACGGCTATCACGATGATGCGCTTGCGATCCCACTTCTGTTTCCGCTGAACCGACCGCTGTTCTCGAACCGTCTCAGGCCTCTGATTGTCCTGATTATCCGAGCGGTTCCACCAATGTGGGTCATCAGTATCGGCATTATGGGCCGCTTCACCTGCGACATCATGCCCACCTTGGTCTTTTTCCCCATCAGGCTCGATATGGGATTCCTTATCGTCGTTCTCCACTGCCGTCGACTTTCCGCACTTGGTGCAGAACAGGGCTCCTTCCGGCAGCAACGCCCCGCAGAAACGGCAGTACTTATCTTCCATGTCGGCACCTTCACCTTTCCGGACTCAAGAATGCCATATACAGGAGGTCATATACAAAACGGCTCGCTCGTATCTTTCGAGGTATGCCACGCAACACGCCTTCGGGTGCTTGGAACCATTATGTCTAGGAACTCGGGCTGAACATGCAGAGACTTCGCATTTCCCGTGGCCTGTCGCAGGAACATGTAACCTACGAGGCCGGTCTGAGCCGGTATACCTATCAGAAGTTCGAAAAGGGCGAGTCCATGCCGGGGACACCGGCGAATCCCAGCCTGAGGAACATCATGGCGATCGCCCAGGTGCTGGGTGTCACCCTTGACGAACTGTTGCTCAGTCCGTGGCCCGGCCTGCACGCCAGACAGATTATCCATTCCCCCAATGGGTGATCGAAGGAATTGATGACCAATCAACTTGGCCGAACCAATCATCAAAAGACATGTTTTCACCAAGATTGGCCAATCCGTTCACGAAGACCTCGGTTTCGGCCTGTTCGTGAACGACTAGGCCAAGTAAGGGTCTTTATGATCGGTTCAGCCAATGAATGATGAACGGGTTGGCCAAGTAACGAGGCCAGAGGACAGACCGTCTGTTCAGAAGACATGATTTGGACGTGGAGCCCCAGGCCCCCTCATCAGTCAGCCGCAAGCTGGCAGCTTCCCCAGAGGGGCAAAGAAACCAAATCCGATCTGTCGGACACACAATTTGGCCTACCCCCCCCCAAAAAAAAAACCGTTGGAATACCGCCGAAAACGGCATGAAAAAAGGGTTCCGGCCATCCCAACTGGCCAGAACCCTTAAGGGCGGATAAGGCGAGATTCGAACTCGCGGAGGGGGTTGCCCTCACACGCTTTCGAGGCGTGCTCCTTCGACCGCTCGGACACTTATCCATTGCTACAAAAACGCAACTTGAATAGTATGCCACACTTTACGGATATTGCAAAATCGAGGTATTACCCGTGTCGTCACAGGGCGGGTTCTACACCTGCGGCTTCTCGTGAACGGAGGCGTTCACCCACTGCGTCTGCTGCACGTTGCTGCCCGAGAACACGCCGATGTCGAGCATGCAGTCGCGGTAGTCGCGTCCGTGGGCGATGGTGATGTAGTTGTCGTCGACCAACCGGTTGTGAGTGGGGTCGAGCCCGATCCAACGGTCCTTGTGATACACCTCCACCCACGCGTGGGTCGCCCCCTCGCCACCCAGCAGTCCGGCGATGTATCGCGCGGTCAGTCCGACGTGGCGGCATACCGAGAGCATCACATGCGCGTAGTCCTGGCATACGCCCTTGCCTTGGGCCAGAGCCTGTTCGGCGGTGGTGTGAATCGTCGTGGACTTCGGCGTGTAGACGAACGACTTGAACACCTCGTCCATCACCACGGTGGCCACGGCGACCGGCGAACCGGTGTTCTTCTCGTGACGCAGACGGTCCTTGCATCGTTCGGTCAGCGCCTTGACGGCCGGACCGGGAATGGTCAGCGCGGAATCGAACCGGTAGAGCGGCTTGTAAATCTCGGATTTGATGTTGGCGTTGTCCACGAACGCGATGCCCGTCACCTTGTAGCCGAAATGCGTGTGCGGTTCGGGCAGGAATCCCGTCATCACCACGGAATCGAACGAATCGATGGACGTATTCGGCTCGATTGCGGGGTCGATGACCACTTTGGTGTCGATGACCTGCTGGCGGGGACCGGTGGCGGGAATGCACCGGAGCTGGAAACGATGATCGGTTACGGGCGAGCTAAACGTCAGCTTCATCTCGTAATCAAAATACAGTTTCTTCAACGAATCCAGCTCCTTTTACGCCCGATATGCGGATGCGCGGCGCATGACGCATACGCACGGCCGGTCCGCAGACTTTCCTTCAAGGATAGTCGTATCGGTCCGGCGACTACGCCGCCCATCCGAAAACGCATGAGAGCAACATGATACCGGTGGCTGACGCCCGCTTGCCGCCTACTGGTCGCCGCTTGCCAATCACCGATCGCCGAGATCGGTGGGGTCGACGGTCATCAGCGGCTTCAGTCGGGATGCGACCACATGATCGGTGAATCCGGTCTCGAAGTCACGCAGCCGGTCGGCGAGCCTCTCGTAGCCGCGGGCAGGCAGCTGACCGATGAGCCAGCGTACGCCGGAGACGAAGCACTGCGGCACGGGCATGCCGTCCAACGTCATCGCATAGTCGACGAGCTTGCGCAGCGGCGGCTTGAGCTCGGTGGGCGAAACATGCAGGCGCGTGTACAGGTCGAGTCGTTCGAGGTATTTGCCGACGAAGAGGAACGACTTGAGCGTCTGGTCGACCACCGAATTCTCGACGGCGCCCCAGAAGGCCAGCATGTCGTCGGTCACATCGCGCTGGTCGTACAGGTCCTCGGCCTCGGACGAACGCTCGCTCGCGTCGGTGATGCTGCTCAGCGCCAGTTCCACGTACTGCAGCACGCGAGAGCTGAGTTCGGGACGCAGGATCACGGCGTTGTTGAACGCGTAGTCCATGGCGCTGCGCACCGAGTTCGGGTTGCTCTCGTCGTACAGGAAGCTATGCACGAACGCATCGAAGTCCTCGAAGTCCTCCGGCAGGTCGAGTGCGCGGGCGAACGGGCGGAACGCGTCCACGTCGGTGTCCATCACATGGTCGTAGAACGGGAAGAACCGCGTGAGCGTGGTGAACACGCGTTCCGTGTACCGTCCGAGCCAGTAGAGGTTCTCCGCCTTCGACGCGGTGAGCAGCGAAAGCGAGTGCCGCTGCGTCTGCGTGGCGATGGAAATCTTCTCGTCCTCGAACTGGTCGTATTTGTCGGTCATCGCGGCATCGTCGTCAGCCAGCACCCACGTGTCCTTGAATCCGCCGCCCTGCGAGGAATTCACGATCATCTGTCCGGGGACCGACGAGTAGCGGGTCAGGCCGGAATACCATACCTGCGTGTCCTTGCCGGTCACGACGAACGCACGAAGATCGGCCTTGCGCGGCTCGTACTGCCCGGTCTTCGGGTCGACCACGTCGATGTCGCGGAACTGGATGACCTCCTGCGCGATGAATCGGCGCGGGTCGGCCTTGATCCTGTCGGCGAGCTCCTCGCGCTGGGATGCGTCGAGCGACGATCCGAACACCACGCCGTATCCGCCGGCTTCGGCGACGTCCTTGATGACGAGTTCGCCCATGCGGTCGAGCACGGTCCTGCGGTCCTGTTCGAACATCGGCATGTAAGTGGGCGCGTTGTGCAGGATCGGGTCCTCGTGCAAATAGTACTGGATCATCGCCGGCACGAAGTAGTAGATGGCCTTGTCGTCGGCGGCGCCATTACCGGGCGCGTTCATGATCGCCACGTTGCCGGCGCGGTAGGCGCCGAGCAGGCCGGGCACGCCGATTACGGATTCGGCATTGAAGGCGAACGGGTCGAGATAGTCGTCGGAGAGTCGGCGGTAGACCACGCCGACGCGGTGCTTGCTGCCGGAGTAGTCGATGAAGAACAGCTGGTTGTCCTCGACCTCGAGATCCTCGGGGAATGCGAGTACGGCGCCGGTCTTCTCGGCGAGATACGCGTGTTCGAAGAACGCGGAGTTGTAGCGGCCGGGCGTGAGCACCACGGCGATGCCCTCGGTGGTCACGAAATCCATCGACCGGCGCAGCATCATCGGGTAGGCACGGTTGTCGCGCACACGCACGTCGCGGAACAGTCTGGGCGAGATGCGGCGTTCGATATCGCGCACGAACAGCGGATAGCTGGCGCCCGACGGGATGCGAAGGTTGTCTTCGAGCACCCACCAGCGGCCGTCCTCCCCCTGCACCAGGTCCTCGCCGGCGATGTGCGCGAACACGCCGCCGGGAGGGGTCACGCCGTTGACCTGCGGATAGTAGCCGGCCGACGTGTACACGTATTCCTCGGGGATGATGCCGTCGTGGATGATGCGCTTGTCGGAGTAGATGTCGCGCAGGTAGGCGTTCAGCGCCTTCACGCGCTGCGCCAGACCGAGTTCAAGCTCGTCGAACTCCTTGGATTCGATGATGCGAGGCACCGGATCGTAGGGAAACAGCTGATCGTGGTACTGACCGTTCTTGTAGATGCCGAACCGTACGCCGTTACGGCTCAGTTCGCGGTTGATCGCCTCCCTGCGGTCGACGAGTTCCGTTGCCATTTTCTGCGCCCGCGATTGAATCACTGCCCACTCCTTTTCCCACGTTTCCCACGTGCCGAAGCACCTGCGGCCGGCACGTTCCGCGCACGGCCGTCGACGCATGCTTCGCCTGCGTCCGATCGGCACGATGGCCGGCCGGCAATCTGGGCATCAGATTAATCACGCACCGTTAACGCAAATACCGAGGAATGTTTCCAACATGATTCATGATTTATCGCATGTCATGTGTGTGACGTGGAAGCGGTCGCGGCACGGACGTGCGCGGCCATGACGGCCGGACCGCACACGTCACGGCTGCCCGGCCGTCGCGACCTTCGTGGCCGATGCGGCTACAGCGTGCGCACGGCGCGAATGGCCTGCGCACGTTCGGCGAGCATGTCGTCGGGAGGATAGGCCACGTATTCGAGCGTGAGGCCCTTGGCCGCGGCCGGACCGGTGGAGCCTTCGCGCATGGGAACGGCCATTTTCCGCGCGAACCATTCCACGTCCTTTCGGCCGCGTCCGACCTGCAGGCAGCCGTTGACCAGCGAGCGGACCATGTTCCTCGCGAACGCGTCGGCGACGATTGTGAAGCACAGCAGTCCCGATTCCGCATACGGCACCGGCTCGCCGTAGCCGCCGTCGGCCGCTCCCCCGTGCAGCATCGTGCCGGGATCGACCCGACGCCACTGCGCGTACTTGACCTCTCGGATGGTGGTGCCTCCCGGATTGGGCGTGGCGAACGAGCCGAAGTCATGCAGACCGATGGTGAGCGCCGCCGCCTGGTTCATGGCGTCCATATCGAGCGTTTCGTCGACGGCGACGACGAATCCTCGTGTCCGGGGGTCCACGAATCGTCCGTTGTCGCTCACCCGATACACATAGGTGCGTTCGAGCGCGGAGAATCGTGCGTCGAACCCGTCGGGGGCCTGCTGCACACGATGGATGGCGATGTCGTCGGGCAGCACGCGCTGCAGTCGTCGTTCCAAGGCGACCTCCGGGGTCACGTCCATGTGGCCCACGGCCCGGGCGAGCACGTCTTCGGGGATGTCGATGTGGCAGACCTGATGCAGGGCGTGCACGCCGGTGTCGGTGCGGCCGGCCACCACCAGCCGGATTTCGGGGGCGTCGGCATCGTCGGCCCGTACGCGCAGCACCTTGCGGATTGCCGCCTCGATCTCCCCCTGTACGGTACGTAGCTTCGGCTGGCGAGCCCATCCGTAGAAGGCGCCGCCGTCATATCCCAAATCGATCCTCAAACGCATACGTACTAGAGTATCGGGATTACTTGGCGAAAACGATCATGAAGAAGGGAAAACATGGTCGTAATGAACGGATTGACCAAATTCGGGATATTACAGGATATTAAGAACGAAAGAGGTCCGGGACCTTGCGATCCCAGACCTCTTCAGCGGTTTGAAACCAGTTCACCTGACGTGAATCAGATTCACTCGGCCTTCTCCTCGGCGGCGGCTTCCTGAGCCGGAGCCTCGGTGGCCTCAGCGGCCGGAGCCTCGGCCTCGGTGGCCGGAGCTTCTTCGGCGGCGGCCTTGGTGGCGGCCTCAGCCTCGGCAACGGTGGCCTTCTTGGCGCTCAGCGGCTCGGTGACGAGCTCGATGACGGCCATCGGGGCGTTGTCGCCACGGCGCGGAGCAATCTTGACGATACGGGTGTAGCCACCCTCACGCTGCTCCATCATTTCGGCGATCTGGGTGAACAGCACGTGCACGACGCTCTTGTTGCGGATGACGCGCATCACGCGACGGCGGGAGTGCAGGTCGCCACGCTTGGCGAACGTGATCAGACGCTCGGCCAGCGGACGGAGGCGCTTGGCCTTCGGCAGCGTGGTGGTGATGCGGCCGTTCTGGAACAGGCTCGTAGCCATGTTGGCGAGCATCAGGCGCTCATGCGCGGGGCTGGAAGCCAGACGCGGGCCCTTCTTGGGTGTAGGCATTGTAATTACTCCTTATGTCCCGTGCCGGCAGGAGGGCAGAGGCCCAAACGTCTGCGCGGCACGAGGCTGCGTTTATTCAAGGGAGACGTTCGTCTCCCGGAGACGATCACTCGTCTTCCGGAGAGAAGAACGTGCCTCCTTCGAGATTGATGGTATCGAGACCAAGCGGCGAGGCCTTGAGCGACAGACCGAGGGACTGCAGCTTCTCCTTGACTTCGTCGATGGACTTCATACCGAAATTGCGGATGTCGAGCAGGTCCTGCTCCGTATGGGAGACCAGCTCGCCGACCGTGTGGATGCCCTCGCGCTTGAGGCAGTTGTAGGAACGCTGCGTCAAGTTGAGCTCCTCGATCGGAACCGCCATCTCGGGGTTGGTTTCTTCCACGACCGGAACCGGACCGACCTCGATACCCTCCGCCTGGTTGTTGAGCTCACGGCACAGGCCGAACAGCTCGACAAGGGTGGAGCCTGCGGATGCCACGGCATCGCGCGGGGAAATGGCCGGCTTGGTCTCCACATCGAGGATGAGCTTGTCGAAGTCGGTACGCTGCTCGACTCGAGTAGCCTCGACCTTGTAGCTCACCTTCAGCACTGGAGAGTAGATGGAATCCACCGGAATGCGACCGATCTCGCCCGTATCCTGCTTGTTCATCTGAGCAGGAACGTAACCGCGGCCACGCTCGACAGTGAACTCGATCTCCAGCTCGCCGTCCTCGGCGAGAGTGGCGATGTGAAGATCGGGATTGGAGATGACGACGCCGGCCGGCGGAGTGATGTCTCCGGCGGTGGCCTCGCCTTCACCGTTCTTGCGCAGGTACATGACGACGGGCTCGTCGTATTCGCTGGTAAGAACGATTCCCTTGATGTTCAGAAGAATCTCGGTAACGTCTTCCTTCACGCCGGGCAGAGTGGTGAACTCATGCAGCGCGCCGGAGATGCGCACCGACGTAACAGCAGCTCCGGGGATGGAGCTGAGCAGCGTACGGCGCAGCGAGTTACCGAGGGTGTAGCCAAAACCAGGCTCAAGCGGCTCGATGGTGAAGCGGGAACGCTGGGGATTGAGGACTTCCTCAGTCAGGGTCGGACGCTGTGCAATAAGCACTTTACACTTATCCTTTCAGCTCAAACCGGCCGTGCACTCGCCGGTTCTCGCGGGTTGGATTATAGATTCTGTAGGTCAGTGCTTCAGACGCGGCGACGCTTCGGAGGACGAACGCCGTTGTGAGCCTGCGGGGTGACGTCGGAGATGGAACCGACCTCAAGGCCTGCGGACTGCAGGGAGCGGATGGCGGTTTCGCGACCGGAACCCGGGCCCTTCACGAACACGTCGACCTTCTTGACGCCGTGTTCCATGGCCTTGCGGGCGGCGGCTTCGGCAGCCATGCCAGCGGCGTACGGCGTGGACTTACGGGAGCCCTTGAAGCCGACATCGCCACCGGACGCCCAGGAGACAACGGCACCGGACGGATCGGTGATCGAGATGATCGTGTTGTTGAATGTGGACTTGATGTGCGCCTGTCCGACGGGAACCGACTTACGGTCCCTACGACGGGGCTTGCGCGTGGCCTGCTTCGCAGCTGCCATGGATCCTCGTTTCCTTGTTTACGAATAATTATCGAATTTCAGGCGATGAGCGTCAACCACTCGTGGCCTGAACTGAGGTCTGATGAAAATCAGGCCTTCTTCTTACCGGCGACCGTGCGCTTCGGGCCCTTGCGGGTACGGGCGTTGGTCTTGGTGCGCTGGCCACGCACGGGCAGGTGCCTACGGTGACGCATGCCCTGGTAGCAGTTAATCTGGATCTTACGGCGAATATCCGCATCCACCTCACGGCGGAGATCACCCTCGATCTTGTAGTTACCCTCGAGGTAATCACGCAGCGTAATCAGCTGCTCATCGGAGAGATCCTTAACGCGGGTGTCCGGGTTGATACCGGTCGCTGCGAGCGTTTCCTTGGCACGAGTGCGACCCACACCAAAGATGTAGGTGAGGGCGATCTCGATGCGCTTCTCATTGGGGATGTCGACTCCGGCAAGACGTGCCATTGCGATTCCTTCTGTTCATCGGAGGTCTTACGCCAAATCGTCCGAGTTCACGGCCCAGGCCTCCGCACCTGGGGTTCAATGCCGTACGTGGTGATACGAACACTGTGATTCAGCGTCTGATTTACTTTGCCGCTGGGGTCTGCTTTCAGCCCTGACGCTGCTTATGGCGCGGGTTCTCGCAGATCACCATGACGCGGCCGTGACGACGGATCACGCGGCACTTGTCGCAGATCTTCTTCACACTGGGGCTGACCTTCATGGTTTTCCTTTTACTTGTAACGGTACGTAATTCGACCACGGTTCAGATCGTACGGGCTCATTTCGAGCACGACGCGATCCTGCGGGAGGATGCGGATGTAGTTCTTCCTCATCTTGCCGGAGATCGTCGCCAGAACGATGTGCTTGTTTTCGAGTTCGACACGGAACATCGCGTTCGGCAATGCTTCGATAACCTGACCTTCTACCTCAATCACACCGTCTTTTGCCATGAGTCCCTATCCGTTCCTTGGCGTCAATTACTGAAAGATATGCCCGAAGACACACCAAAAATACAGAATAACAGAAACACCGTATTCCCGCAAGTCGCGGGAATACGGTGTACTATTGGCGTGTCGTAATCGACGGGCCGGATCAGCGGGCGTCGAGCGCGCTGACGATGTTGGCCTGGATGGCGTCGATGTCGCCGACGCCGTCGATCTTGACCAGCAGGCCGCGCTGCTCGTAGGTGTCGAGCAGCGGAGCGGTCTCCTTGGCGTACACGTCGAGGCGCTTGGCGATGGCCTCCGGCGTATCGTCGGAGCGGCCTTCGATCTCGGCACGCTTCTTCATGCGCTCCATGAGCACGTCATGGTCGGCGTCAAGGGCGACCACGGCGGACAGCGGAGTGCCCAGCTTGGCGAGGATGCCATCGAGGGCCTCCACCTGGGAGGCGTTGCGCGGGTAGCCGTCGAGAATCCAGCCGTTCTTGGCGTCGTCCTGGCCAAGACGGTCCTCGACGATGCGGTTGGTCAGTTCGTCGGGGACGAGCTCGCCCTTGTCGATGAACTTCAGCGCCTCGAGACCGAGCTCGGTCTTGTTCTTGATGTTGAAGCGGAAGATATCGCCGGTGGAGATGGTGGGGATGCCGTAGTGCTCGGCGAGCTTGGCAGCCTGAGTGCCCTTGCCGACGCCCTGGGGGCCCATGATTAGCAGTCGCATATCACTTACTTTCTGTGTTGGTTTCGTCTTCGAGCAGGAAGCCTTCGTACTGGAACTGCTCGGTGCGGGCCTTGGCCTGGCGAAGGGTGTCGAGGCCGACGCCCGCGATGATCAGGATGGTGGTGCCGCCGAACGGCAGCTGCTGGCTGAGGCTCAGCGCCATGATCAGCACGGTCGGGATGAGGGCCACGAACAGCAGGTAGACCGCGCCCACGGTGTTGAGGCGGTTCATCACGTACGTGAGGTACTGGCTGGTGGCGCGTCCCGCGCGGATGCCGGGGATGAAGCCGCCGTACTGCTTCATGTTGTCGGCGGTCTCGTCTGTGTTGAACGTGATCGACGTGTAGAAGAAGCAGAAGAACACGATCATGACGGCGTACAGGCCGATGTACCACACGGTGGTCGTGTCGGCGAGGTTCGTGTTGATCCACTTGACCCACGACTGGTCCGACTTGCCGAACTGCGCGATCAGGGTCGGCACGGCGAGGATGGACGAGGCGAAAATCGGCGGGATCACGCCCGACATGTTGATCTTCAGCGGCAGGTACGTGCTGGTGCCGCCGTACATCTTGCGGCCGATCATGCGGCGGGTGTACTGCACCGGTATGCGGCGCTGCGCGAGCTCGACGAACACGACGAACACGAGGATGACCACGAGCACGCCCACGACGATGCCGAACTTGGTCCAGTCGCCGTTCGAGCCGTTGGAGCCCCAGCCGATGTCCCACAGCTTGGGCAGGAAGCCCGAGCAGATGGACATGAAGATCAGCACGCTCATGCCGTTGCCGATGGCCTTGTCGGTGATGAGCTCGGCCATCCACATGATCAGGCCGGTGCCGCCGGTCATGATGAGGATCATGACGATGAGGTTCCACGGGCTGCCGTCCGGGATGACCTGGCCGGAGCAGGCGTAGTTGAACAGGGCGCCGGTACGGGCGGTCACCAGGATGGTGGTCGACTGCAGCACGGCCAGGCCGATGGTCATGTAACGCGTGTACTGCGTCAGCTTGGCCTCGCCCGACTGGCCTTCCTTGTGCAACGCCTCGAAGCGGGGAATCACCACGCGAAGCAGCTGCACGACGATGGACGCCGTGATGTACGGCATGATGCCCAGTGCGAAGATCGACAGCTGCAGCAGGGCGCCGCCGGAGAAGAGGTTGACCAGACCGATGAAGTCCTCGTTGCTGGATCCGGCGATGCAGTCCTGCACCGTTTTGTAGTCCACGCCGGGCACCGGGATGAACGAACCGATGCGGTAGACGATGATGATACCGAAGACGAAGAGGATCTTGTTCCTCAACTCCTTGGTACGGAGAGCTTGAATGAGCGTTCTCACGTGTTTCCTCCCTTGGTATGCCGGCGTCTCTGGGCATACACATACAGGCAAACAGTGTACACATACGCAATGACCCTCCCCTGTTACGGGGAGGGTCATGCATCTTTTTACGGAAGCGTTTCCCTCAGAGGATTACTCTTCGGAGATGGAGCCTCCAGCGGCCTCGATCTTGGTCTTGGCGGAAGCCGAAGCCTTGACACCCTTGAGGGTGAGGGCCACGGAGATCTCGCCATCGCCGAGAACCTTGACCGGGAAGCCGCCACGAACGGCTCCCTTGGCGACCAGCTGCTCAACGGTCACTTCGCCACCCTGCGGGAACAGCTCGGCGAGAGCGGAGACGTTGACGACCTGGTACTGCTTCTTGAACGGGCTCTTGAAGCCACGCAGCTTCGGCAGGCGCATGTACAGCGGCAGCTGTCCACCTTCGAAGCCAGGACGCACCTGGTAGCGTGCCTTCGTGCCCTTGGTGCCACGACCGGAGGTCTTACCCTTGGAGCCTTCACCACGACCGACGCGGGTCTTGGCCTTGTTGGCACCGGGGGCCGGACGCAGATCGTGCATGCGCAGGATTGTGGCTTCCTCGTTGTTTTCGGCCATAATCAGTCTGCCTCCTCTACGGTGACCATGTGGCGGATCTTGTCGATCATGCCACGGTAGACAGGGGTGTCCTCGCGGATGACGGTCTGACCGATCTTGCGCAGGCCGAGCGACTGGGCGTTGGCCTTCTGCACGGCGGTCTTACCGGCGAAACCACGGATCAGAGTGATCTTGAGATTTGCCATTCTCACTCACCGTCCTTCTCTTCGGCTGCCTTGGCAGCGGCTTCCTCGCGAGCCTTGCGGGCCTCGGCGATGCCGGCGGCGCGCTCACGGAGGAGGGCTTCAGGAGCGACCTCTTCGAGGCTCAGGCCACGACGGGCGGCGACCTCTTCGGGCTCCTCAAGCTGCTTGAGGGCGTCCACGGTGGCGTTCACGGTGTTGATCGCGTTCGACGAACCCATGGACTTGGACAGGATGTCGGTGATGCCGGCGCACTCGAGCACGGCGCGGACGGCGCCACCGGCGATAACACCGGTACCCGGGGCGGCCGGGCGAAGCAGCACGGTGCCGGCGGAGTCGTGACCAAGCACCGGGTGGGTGATGGTGCCACGAACGCGCGGAACGGTGAACATGTGCTTCTTGGCGTCGAGCTGGCCCTTGGCGATAGCCGCCGGGACCTCACGGGACTTGCCGTAACCGACGCCGACGGTGCCCTTGCCATCGCCTACGACCACGAGAGCGGCGAAGCTGAACGTACGGCCGCCCTTGTGGGTCTTGGCCACACGGTTGATGGTGACGACGCGATCGAGCAGCTCGTCGCCGCGGTTCTCCTCACGGCGGTTGCGACGCTCACCACGACGACCCTCGCCACGACCGCCGCGGCGGCCCTTGCGATCCTCGTTCTTGGCAACGGCTTCGGCTTCGGTCTTCTGCGAATCTTCAGCCACTTGGGTTTCCTTCACTTCGTTGTCGCTCACAGTGCCAGACCTCCCTCGCGGGCGCCTTCAGCAACGGCTGCGACGCGACCATGGTACTTGTTGCCACCGCGGTCGAAGACGACGGCGGAGATGCCGGCGGCCTTGGCCTTCTCGGCGATGAGCTCGCCGACCTTCTTGGCGGCATCGGTCTTGGTGCCTTCGAAACCGGTGAAGTCGTCGTTCAGCGTGGAGGCGCTCACCAGGGTGATGCCCTTGGTGTCATCCACGACCTGAGCGATCATGTTGCGGTTGGTACGGGTAACGACCAGGCGCGGACGCTCGGCGGTGCCGATGATCTTCTTGCGAAGACGAGCGTGACGGCGCAGGCGGGCAACCTTCTTGCCCTTACCGAAAATCTTAACGGTCATATCACTTACCAGCCTTTCCAGCCTTGCGCAGAATGTGCTCATCCGCGTACTTCACGCCCTTGCCCTTGTAGGGTTCCGGAGCGCGCAGCTTGCGAATGTTAGCTGCAACCTGGCCGACGACCTGCTTGTCGATGCCCTTGACGACGAGCTCGTTGGCGTTGACGACCTCGAACTCGATGCCTTCCGGCGGGTTGACGGTGATCGTGTGGGAGTAGCCGAGGAAGAACTCCAGGCCCTTGCCCTTGGCGACCACGCGGTAACCGGTACCGACGATGAGCAGGCGCTTGGCGTAGCCTTCGTGCACGCCCTTGACCATCGAGGCGATGATGGAGCGGCTCAGGCCATGCTTGGCGCGGGTAGGACGAAGATCATCGGCCGGGGTGAGAACAATCTCGTTGTTCTCGACGACGGCGGTGATGCCTTCGGGGATAGTGTAGGAGTCAGAGCCCTTCGGTCCCTTGGCGGTGAACGCCTGACCATCGAGCTTGACCTCGACCCCAGCCGGGATGGCGACGGGGAGCTTACCGATATGCGATGCCATAAGTAATCAGCTCTCCTTTCTCACCACACGTAGGCGACGATCTCGCCGCCAATGCCTTCCTTGAGGCATTCCTTCTGGGTCATCAGTCCCGAGCTAGTCGAGATGATAGCGATACCAAGGCCACCCAGCGGCATGGGCAGGGAGTCGGACTTGGCGTAACGACGAAGGCCCGGCTTGGAAACGCGCTTGATGCCTTCGATGGAACGCTCGCCGTTCGGGCCGTACTTGAGGGTGACCTCAAGAGTCTGGCCGACCTTGGCTTCCTTGGCGGTGAAGTCCTTGATGTAGCCTTCACGCTTCAGGATGGCGGCGATGGCCGCCTTGAACTTGGAGTACGGCATGTCGACGGTCTCGTGCTTCGCCGTGCTCGCGTTACGCAGACGCGTAAGCATGTCTGCGATGGGATCTGTCATTGTCATGTGGGCTTATGCCCTTCCTCGCCGTGGTTTCCGCCGCTTGGCATGAATGCTCATGCAAGCAGCGGACCTTCAGCGTCGATATTTACCAACTGGACTTCGTAACGCCGGGCAGCTCACCGCGGTGGGCCTTCTCACGAAGGCAGACGCGGCACAGGCCGAACTTGCGGTACACGGAATGGGGACGACCGCAGACCTGGCAGCGCGTGTAGGCGCGCACCTTGAACTTCGGCTTGCCGGCCGCCTTGTTCTTCAGAGCGGTTTTTGCCATATCAGTTCTCCTTGAACGGGAAGCCAAGGTGCTTCAGGAGGACCTGAGCTTCCTTGTCGTCCTTGGTTGAAGTCACAACGGTGATGTCCATACCACGCTGGTGGTCGACCGCATCCGGATCGATCTCGATGAACATCGTCTGTTCCGTCAGACCAAAGTTGTAGTTGCCGTTGCCGTCGAACTGGTTGCCGTTGATGCCGCGGAAATCGCGGATTCGCGGCAGGGCCAGGGTGAGCAGACGGTCCAGGAACTCCCACATGCGGTCGCCGCGGAGGGTGACGTAGGCACCGATGGCCTGGCCTTCGCGCAGGTGGAACTGGGCGACGGACTTCTTGGCCTTGGTGATCTTCGGCTTCTGACCGGTGATCTTGGTCAGGTCGGAGACGGCACCTTCGATGAGCTTGGAGTCACGAGCCGCAGCGCCGACGCCCATGGAGACGACGACCTTCTCGACGCGAGCCACCTGCATCGGGTTGGAGTACTTGAACTCCTTCTCGAGCTCGGGGACGATGACGTCGTTGTACTGCTGCTTCAGGCGCGGGGTTGCCGGCGCTTCGATAGTGGTATCGGTCATGCCAGCTCCTTTCCGGACTTCTTGGCGACGCGCACGCGCACCTTCTTGACCTTGCCGTCACGGGCTTCTTCCTTGACGACGACGCCAACGCGGGTGGGCTGCTTCGTCTCGGGGTCGATGACCATCACGTTGGAGCGATGGATCGGAGCCTCGACGGACACGATGCCGGCCTGCTGGCCCTGCTGGGTGGCGCGGACGTGCTTCTTGACGATCTGCACACCTTCGACGATCAGGCGATCGTTCGGCAGGATCTTGACGACCTTGCCTTCCTTGCCGCGGTCGCGACCGCGGATGACCTTGACCTCATCGCCGGTCTTGATCTTTGCTACCACTCAGATCACCTCCGGTGCGAGGGACACGATCTTCATGAAGCGCTTGTCGCGCAGCTCACGAGCGACCGGTCCGAAAATACGGGTGCCCTTGGGTTCACGGCCGGAGCCGAGAATGACGGCGGCGTTCTCATCGAACTTGATGTAGGAGCCATCGGCACGACGGGTTTCCTTCACGGTGCGGACGACGACGGCCTTGACCACGTCGCTCTTCTTCACCGATCCGCCGGGAATGGCGTCCTTGACAGTGGCGACGATGACATCGCCAATGCCTGCATAACGGCGCTTCGAACCACCGAGCACGCGGATGGTCAAGAGTTCCTTGGCACCCGTGTTGTCGGCGACACGAAGTCGCGATTCCTGCTGAATCATTGATTCTCCTTAAGCCGAGCTGGTCCTCCCCATTCACCCGGCGGCCGAGTTGCCCCGGCCGCCGGGTGAATGGCGAGCCTTGCCGAACTTGTATTACTTAGCGCGCTCCACGATGGCGGTCAGACGCCAGCGCTTCGTCTTGCTTAGGGGTCGAGTCTCCATAATACTCACGAGGTCGCCAACGTGGGCCTCGTTGTGTTCATCATGGGCCTTGACCTTGCTGGTGGTGCGAACGACCTTGCCGTAAAGCGGGTGAGTCGAACGCTGCTCAATCTCGACCGTGATCGTCTTGTCCATCTTGTCGGACACGACGTAGCCACGGCGAACCTTGCGGGAGTTACGCTCTTCAGCCATGCTTACTTCTCCTCAGTCTTTTCTTCTGCCGGAGCCTCGCTGATGCCAAGCTCACGTTCGCGCAGAACCGTGTACATGCGAGCGATGTCGCGCTTCACGGCCTTGAGGCGAGAAGTGTTTTCGAGCTGACCGGTGGCAGCCTGGAAGCGGAGGTTGAACAGCTCTTCCTTCGACTGCTTGAGCGCGGCCTCGATCTCGGCGTTGGTCTTTTCGTTGAGGTTCTTGATGGTGTAATCAGCTGTACCGACTGACATCAGTTGTCACCGCCTTCACGAGCAATGATCCTGCACTTCATGGGGAGCTTGTCGATTGCACGGCGCAGAGCCTCGCGACCGACTTCCTCGGAGACGCCACCGATCTCGAACATCACGCGGCCGGGACGCACGTTGGCGATCCAGAACTCCGGGGTGCCCTTACCGGAACCCATTCGGGCGCCGAGGGGGTGCTTGGTGAGCGGGCGATCCGGGAAGATCGTGATCCACACACGACCGCCACGCTTGATGTAGCGGGTCATGGCGATACGAGCTGCCTCGATCTGGCGGTTGGTCACGTAAGCCGGAGCCAGTGCCTGGATACCGAAATCACCGAAGGCGATTTCGTTGCCGCCCTTGGACATGCCCTTACGGACAGGACGATGCTGCTTGCGATATTTAGTCCTCTTCGGAATAAGCATCTGGTTTACTCCTTTGCTTCCGTGGCGGCAGGAGCAGCTGCTTCCTGCTTGGCCTCAGCCTGAGCCGGAGCGGCCTTCTGAGCGTCACGACGGGCACCACGGCGCGGGCGGCGATCGCCACGACGGCCACGGCCGTTGTTCTGCTGGGCCTGCTGCTCCTCGAACTCACGCTCGGTCATGTCGCCCTTGTAGATCCACACCTTCACGCCGATGCGGCCGTAGGTGGTACGGGCTTCGAAGAAGCCGTAATCGATGAGGGCGCGCAGCGTCTGCAGCGGCACGCGGCCTTCGCGGTAGAACTCCGAACGGCTCATTTCGGCGCCACCGAGGCGGCCGGAGAGCTTGATACGGATACCCTTGGCGCCGGCGCGCATGGCATCCTGCTGGGCCTTGCGCATGGCGCGACGGAAGGTGACGCGGTTGGTGAGCTGCTCGGCGATGCCCTGGGCAACGAGCTGGGCGTCGATCGCGGCGTTCTTGACCTCGAAGATGTTGAGCTGGACCTGCTTGCCAGTCAGCTTCTCGAGCTTGGCGCGAACGCGGTCGGCCTCAGCACCACGACGGCCGATGACGATGCCCGGACGAGCGGTGTGGATGTCCACACGCACGCGGTCGCGGGTACGCTCGATGACGATGCGGGAAACGCCCGCACGCTCGAGGTCGGCGTTCATGGCCTTGCGGATCTTGTCGTCTTCGAGAACGAAGTCGCTGTAACGCTCGCCCGGCTTGTTGGAGTCGGAGAACCAGCGGCTGCGGTGGGTTTCGGTTACGCCAAGACGGTAGCCAAACGGGTTGATCTTCTGACCCATTTTATCGGGCTCCTTCCTTGTCGGCGACGATAACCGTGATGTGGCTGGTGCGCTTGTTGATGCGAGCGGCACGGCCCTGGGCGCGTGCACGGAAACGCTTCAACGTAACGCCTTCGTCGACGTACGTCTCCTTGACTACCAGCTCGTTCTCGCGGAACGGCTCGTTGGCCTTGTCGGCCTTAACACGAGCGTTGGCGATGGCGCTCTCGAGGACCTTGCGGACCGGAACGGCCGCTTCCTGCGGAGCGAACTTGAGGATGGTCACCGCTTCGGTCGCCTGCTTGCCTCGGATGAGGTCGACGACGCGGCGAGCCTTGCGCGGCGTCACGCGGACGTGACGAGCGATTGCTTTAGCTTCCATGTGTCTTTACTCTCCTCGCCTTTAGCGGCGTGCCTTCTTGTCGTCCTTGACGTGACCCTTGAAGGTGCGCGTCGGGGCGAACTCACCGAGCTTGTGGCCAACCATGGCCTCGGTGACGAACACCGGGACATGCTTGCGGCCATCGTGAACTGCGAACGTGTGTCCGATGAAATCAGGGGTGATCATCGAACGGCGCGACCACGTCTTGATGACGTTCTTCGTGCCCTTCTCGTTCTGCTCGTCGACCTTCTTCTGCAAGTGGGCGTCGACGAATGGGCCCTTCTTGATGCTACGAGTCATCTGTCAGACACTTCCTTACTTGCGGTTCTTGCCGGCCGGACGACGACGAACGATCATCTTGTTCGAAGCCTTCTTCGGACGACGAGTACGAACTTCGCCCTTGCCCCACGGCGACACCGGCGGCTTACCACCGCGGGTACGACCACCGTGCGGGTGGTCCACCGGGTTCATGGACTCACCACGGGTCCACGGACGCTTGCCGATCCAACGGGCGCGACCGGCCTTGCCGAGCTGGATGTTGGCGTGCTCGGAGTTGCCGACCTCACCAACGGTGGCGCGGCAGCGGGCATCCACGTTGCGGATTTCGCCGGACGGCATACGCAGCTGGGCGTAGGCGCCATCCTTGGCGACGAGCTGAACAGCGGCACCGGCGGAACGAGCGATCTTGGCGCCACCCAGCGGACGCAGCTCGATGGCGTGAACCACCGTACCGGTCGGGATGTTGCGAAGAGGCAGGTTGTTGCCCGGCTTGATATCGGCCTGGGCGCCGGTCTCGATGACGTCGCCCTGCTTCACGCCCTCGGGGGCGATGATGTAGCGCTTCTCGCCATCCGCGTAGTGCAGGAGGGCGATGCGGGCGGAACGGTTCGGGTCGTACTCGATGTGAGCGACCTTGGCGGGCACGCCGTCCTTGTCCCAACGCTTGAAGTCGATGAGACGGTACTGGCGCTTGTGGCCGCCGCCGCGGTGACGGCTGGTCATACGACCGTAGGAGTTACGGCCGCCAGTCTTGCTGAGCTTGCGAACCAGCGACTTCTCAGGCGTCGAACGCGTGAGCTCGGAGAAATCCGAAACCGAAGCGTTGCGACGACCGGCAGTCGTCGGCTTGTATGTACGGATAGCCATAATTTAGTCCCTAACTTTCTCGGCTAGCCTTCAGTTACCGAAGATGTCGATGGTCTGGCCCTCGGCGACGGTAACGATGGCGCGCTTCTCGCTCACGCGCTGGCCGAAGCCGGTGCGGGTGCGGGTGCGCTTGCCAGCGCGGTTGAGGGTGTTGACGTTCGTCACCTTGACATTGAAGATCTGCTCGATTGCCTGCTTGATCTGCACCTTGTTCGCCTTGGGGTTCACCACGAAGGTGTACTGGCCCATGTCGGAGTTGGCGTAGCTCTTCTCGGAGACGACAGGCTTGATGATGATGTCGTGTGCGGGCTTGTGGATTGCGACCATGATTAGTCCTCCTTAGCGGCCGTGGCGGTCTTCGCCGCGACGAAGGCTTCGAAGCCTTCCTTGGTGAAGACGATGTCCTCGGCGGTCACCACATCGTAGGTGTTGAGCTGATCGGCGAAGATGGGGTGCACGGTCGGCAGGTTGCGCACCGACAGCCACTCGTTGATGTTCTCGCGGGAGAACACGACGGTGGCGAAGCGGTTCGCGGCCACAGCTTCGAGAACGGCCTTGGCGGTCTTGGTGGACGGGGTCTCGGCGATGCCGAAATCAACCACGTGCACGCGACCGGCGTTGGCGCGATCGGAAAGCATGTAGCGCAGAGCTGCGGCCTTCATCTTCTTGGGGGTGCGCTGCGAGTAATCGCGCGGAACCGGACCGTGGACCACGGCGCCGCCGGCCCACTGCGGGGCGCGGATGGAGCCCTGGCGGGCACGACCGGTGCCCTTCTGCTTCCACGGCTTCTTGCCGCCGCCGGAGATGCGGGCGCGGTTCTTCACAGCGTGGGTGCCGCGACGGGCGGCAGCCAGCTGGGCGATAACGACCTGGTGCACCAGCGGAACGTGGTTCTGCACTTCCTCGGCGGAGATGCCGAACAGTTCTTCCGGAGCCTCGACGGTGCCGTTCTGGCCTTCAGCGCTAGTGATGTTCAGAGAAATAGCCATGAGTTATCAGGCTCCCTTCACTGCGGAACGAACCACGACGATGGCGCCCTTGGGGCCGGGGATGGCACCCTTGATGGCGATGACGCCGTTCTCCACATCGGAGGAGACGACCGTCAGGTTCAGCGTGGTGTTGGTGACATGGCCCATGCGGCCGGCCATGCGCTTGCCCTTGAGGATGCGGCTCGGAGTGGCGCATGCGCCCACGGAACCGGGACGACGCTCGTTCTTGTGAGAGCCGTGAGTACGGCGGTAGGACTTGAAGCCCCAGCGCTTGATGGTACCGGCGAAGCCCTTGCCCTTGGTGGTGCCGGTGACGTCGACCTTGGAGCCTTCGGCGAAGAGCTCGGCGGTCAGTTCCTGACCCGGCTCGAAGCTCTCGGCTTCCTCGGTGCGGAACTCGACAAGGTGACGGCGCGGAGTGACGCCGGCCTTGGCGAAGTGGCCGGCGAGCGGCTTGGTCACCTTGGTCGGGTCGATCTGGCCGTAGCCGATCTGGACGGCCTTGTAGCCGTCGGTCTCTTCGGTCTTCACAGCGGTAACCACGTTGGTGGAGACGTCCACCAGCGTGACGGGAACGAAGAAGCCGTTCTCGTCCCACACCTGGGACATGCCGAGCTTCTTGCCCAGCAGTGCACTCTTGATGTTGTTGCTCATAACGGTTCCCCCCTCCCTTACAGCTTGATCTCGATGTTCACGTCCGCCGGCAGGTCGAGACGCATCAGAGAATCGACGGCCTTAGGCGTCGGGTCAACGATGTCAATGAGGCGCTTGTGAGTGCGCATCTCGAAATGCTCGCGGGAATCCTTGTACTTGTGAGGAGAACGGATAACAACAAACACGTTCTTCTCGGTCGGCAGAGGAACCGGGCCAACTACGGTTGCGCCCGCGTTCGTGACCGTCTCGACGATTTTCTTCGCCGACTGGTCGATGACCTCGTGGTCATAGGACTTAAGCCTGATGCGGATTTTCTGTCCCGCCATTGCCGTCCGCCCTTTCTTGCGAATTAATTACTGTTTATCCAGCCTGTTTCTCTAGGGCACGTCAAGGCGTGGCCGACTTCGGGATCCCTCCCCGTGGCGGCCGAACCGTATCAGTGCATGGCCATGCAAGGACGTGGAATAATCCTTGTGCCATGCTCGCTTTTGAATAGACAATTTTGCGAGCCCAAAACAGGCAACTTGATAATTAAAGCACAAGGGGTGCCCCTAGCAGAATTCGGGCGTGTCGCGCTTCGCGATCGGCGTCGAATCGCCGTAATCACAACGATAATATGGTCAATCCGGTCATGAAAACACCGGACTTGGTAAATCCGATCACGAAGGATCGGTTTTACCGGTCTTTATGAATGGTTCGACCAAATTACCGATTCATGACCGTTCCGGCCAAGGTATTCGTCATCCGAGCAGTCTCGGAACCCCGGCCCATTCCAGCTTCCGTACCAGCGGCGCCCTCCGATACGCCTCCGCGAACGAGAACCTTACGAATCCGTCCACGACCATTCTCACCCGCTCCTCACGCTCCTTCTCCGCGATGATGGTATCGGGCAGGCTGCCGTTGCGGTACATGGATTCGTCACGGTATTTAATCCGCCCGTCAAGTTCCGCCACGACACGACGCCCATCCCCGGTCACCCACAGAAAGTCGACCCGGTCGGGATTGCCGTTCTCATTGCGGCACGGCATCTCGGCCTGGATCGTCGGTTTCGCGAACCTCTCCTCAAGAATCACGCCATAGACATAGGATTCGCCGCCGTTGTAGGTACGGCCGGTCGCCTCATCCAATACGTGCAGGGCACGGCCCACGTATCTGCCGCGTTCACGAAGCAGGGAGTCGTGAAGCGCGGCGCGGCCCATGGCCCCTTGTCTCAATACCGCGTCGACCACTGCGAGCGCATCGGGGAAATCCATCCATCTGGCGCAGTCGAACACCGTTCTGGGCAACGACGTCACCTTTACCCCATCCACGACGACGTACGACGCATCCGTCACGTAATGACTGGTCACGATATCGGTGTCACGAACCATGCCGTTCCCTGCGATCACACGATGGACCGTCCTCATCTGCCGATGAGAATCGCATACGCCATGCATCACCGCGGCGGTCGGCCCGCCGAACACCCAGCGCGGATGCTTCCCCGACAGGGAACGCGCCAGATGACGAAACCGCTCGAATTCGGTCAATCCCTGCCAATACGACGGCCTCGCATAGCATCGGGCCCCCACGTGAATCAGTTCCCCTACGGACTGCCGGCGTCGCATCATCTGGCGTTCGGCGTCGTCGCGGCTCCATATGCACAGCCGGTTCGATTCGGCCTGGTCCAACATCACGTTCAGTCTCGTATTCACCCTCATGATTCGACGGTAGGAGGCCCTGACTGGGAAAATCCAGTTTTCCGAGCAATGTGGACGAACGTGACGGCCGCCCACAATCCCGTATGCCCATACGTAATACTTACTTGGCAAAACCAATCATGGAGAACCGATTTTCATGGTTCTTATGAACGGTTCTGCCAAGTCACCGATTGGCTACAGGGTCTTGGTCAGGGCTATCAGCAGGATGCCGACCACCACCAGCGTCAGACCGACGGAGATGGAGACCTTCTCCTTGCGCGTCTTGCTTTCGTGCAGGAACACCATGCCGCCGATGGTGGAGATGATGAGTCCCATCTGCGACATCGGGAAGGCGATGGCCACGCCGAGCCTGCTGTCGTAGATCATGAGGATGAGGTTGCCGATGCCCCACAGCACGCCGGGAACGAGCAGCAGGGCGGTCTGCCGGGTGAGCTTGTTCGGCTCGCGCCGCCCCATCACCAAACCGCCGACGAACATGCCGACCGCCTGTGGCAGCATCGCATCGAACGAGTTGACGGAGAATATCTGGATGATCGAGACGTAGCCGATGTATCCGAGCGAGGAGATCGTGATGACGGTCAGGCCCATGATCATGTTGTTCGCCTTCGTATCGCCGTCCTCGACGCCGCCCGCGACGCCGTGCCGCTCCACGTACGATGTGAACGCCACGCCGACGATGAACAGCGCGATGGCGGCGAATCCGACCATCTTCGCCTGCGCGGACGCCCAGTCGCCGAGGAACAGCACGCCGACCAGGCTGGTGCCGACCAGCTGCTCGCCGGTGGAGATGGGCATGGTGCTGGAGACGCCGATCTCCTTGAATCCGCAGATCTGCCCGTAGCAACCGATGGTCCATAGGATTCCCGACACGAAGCTGACGAGCACCGTAAGCCATGTGTAGGAGTGCGGCACGAACGGGAACGCAGCCAGCGCGAACAGCAGGCATCCCGTGGTGACGCCGAGTATCTGGCGATATGATGAGCCGCCGATCACCGGCAGGATCAAGGCGTATACGCCCCACAGCAGCGAAGGAGTGGCGGCCAGTATCAAATCCATTATCGGTTTCTCCCCTGTTTGAACGTTCTAGATAAATTGACATCCGACAGTGTATCCAAACTCATGAAAATTCCCATGACGTGTTCGGCATCGGAGACGGCGGATGAATCGTCGTTGTCGGACTTTGCACGGTTGGTTGAAAATGAATATGGCGACGAATTATCGTGAGGATATGACGAAATCCGCTGCCGCGAACATCAGACCGATCCATGAGCATGGCGCCAACGTGCTCTATCAGCATGGCACGCTCGCCCAGCTCGTGCCGGGCCTGCTCGAAGGCACCACCACCATCGGCGAGCTGCTCGAACATGGCGACACGGGAATCGGCACCGGAGAGGGACTCGACGGCGAGCTCATCATCCTCGACGGCGTGGCCTACAAAATCGGACAGTCCGGCGTGGCGGAGGTCCTGCCCGACGACTTCACCGTGCCGTTCGCCAGCGTGCATCACGCGGCATTCCAGTACCAGTGCGAGCGGTCCGACATCGGCCTCGAGGACCTCAACAAGAAGATCGTGGAGGCCAATGGACGCGCGAACACGTTCTTCGCGGTCATCGTGCGCGGCACGTTCAGCTTCATCAAGACGCGCGCCGTCATCAAGCAGCAGGCGCCGTACCCCACGTTGGAGGAGGTGGCAGACCAGCAGGCCATGTTCCTCGGCCACGACGTGAAGGGCACGACGATGCTCGGCTACTTCTCGCCATTGATGTTCAACGGGGCGGCGGTGGCCGGATTCCACGAGCATTTCCTCGCCGACGACCGTTCGATCGGCGGTCATGTGCTCGACGCGGTATTGGAGCGCGGCGACATACTGAGCCAGGTGTTCGACACGCTGGTGCAGCATCTGCCGGTCGACAACCCCGAATACCGCAGCCACGACTTCTCGAACGACCCGATCGCCGAGGCCATCGCCAAGGCGGAGTAAGCCGGCCGCATCGGCGGGCTATGCCGGCAGCACCGCCTCCCGCACGGTGTCGAAGGTCTCCACGTTCTCGCCATCCTTCACATCGGCAAGATAGCATTGCAGCGCGCCGACGAGGTTGGCGTCGTTCTGGAACTTGCAGGTGACGACCTCGGCCTGCGCGACATGATACGGGCAGTATGCATACAGCCGGTTGAGATTGGTGCGGATGGCGTCAATCAATGTCGGCTGCGCGGAGATCCCTCCTCCTATGGCAAACCGGTCGGGATCGAGCACATTCTGGATGTTGAAAATCTGGATGGCCACTTCGTGGGCGAATTTGTCGAGGCACGAACGTGCATCGGGGTCGCCGTCCTCCACCGCCTGGAAGAATCGGATGCCGTCGACCTCCTCGACCGGCCGTCCCTTGATACGCGCGTAACGATTGCACAGGCTGAGTGTGCTGCACTGGTTGCCCCACACGCCTTCGATGCTGGGGTCGACGCTGCGCGACGTGATGATGTAGCTCACCTCGCCGGCGGAGAAATGCTTGCCACGGTACAGTTCGCGGTCCTTGACGAACCCCCCTCCGACCATGGTGCCGAAAATCAGCGCGAAGCCGTTGCGCACGTCCTTGAGACTGCCGACGGTCGCTTCGGCCATGACCGCGCACTTGGCGTCGTTCTCCATCACGATACGCACGGGGCAACGCTGGTACAACGCATGGCGCAGGTAGAAGTCGTCGTTGTACCGCAACGCGCCGCCCATGACGACATAGCCGTTTTCGGAGTCGATGATGCCTGGCAGGGAGATGGCCATGCCATCGATATTGAACTTCTCCTCCTCCTGACGGTAGAGGCCCGCGAGCGTCTCTATAAGATCATTCCGACTGTTCTGCGGCGTCTCGACCTTCCCTCGGGAAAGAATGATGCCGTCGTCGCTCATGGTGGCGTATTTGATGAAGGTGCCGCCGATGTCGATGGTGAGAACGTTCATGATAATGCTCCTTTGCATTATGGTTCATGCATATATGGAAGCCATCGACGCCGGTCGATCGTCACGATGGAAGAAAGGAAGTCGTGGCGACTCGGCCTTGGCATCGATGGCATGTCCGGCCGCCACGCTGCGGCCGGATGGATTGGTGCGGCATTCGCGATGCGGATGCCGCCCGTTCGAATGGGTGCCGTCAGCAGGTGGCCATGGTCCTGCCGGCGCCGACAAGACCTTCGAAATCAGCGGTGAAGGCGTCGACTGCGGCGTCGATGGCCGAGTTCCTCACCAATCCGTCGATCACCGAGGAGGCCACGGTGGAGGCGCCTACGCCATGCCTGGCCAGTTCGAGCACCTGCTGCGAGTTCTTGAAGCTGGCCGCGAGCACGTCGCAGTCGAAATCATTGGCCCGGAAGATGTCATGGATGGCACAGGCGACGGCCACGCCGTCATATCCCATATTGTCGATGCGATTGATGTAGGGGGCAGCATATGAGGCTCCTGACTTGGCGGCGATGAACGCCTGCAGTGGTGTGTAGATTGCCGTGGCGGTGATGGGCACGCCGGCGGCGGACAGCGCTTTCATGGCCTTGAAGCCTTCGGGAACGCTGGGGACTTTGGCGAAGGTGTTCGGACCGAGCTCGCCGACGATGCGTTTGGCGTCCTCGATCATGCCGGCGGCGTCGCGGGCGACGACCTGGGCATGGAGTTCGTCGTCGGGGCCGATGATGGCGCGGATTTCCTTGAGCACGTCGAATGGCTGACGTCCGGACTTTGCCAGGATGGAGGGATTGGTGGTCACGCCGTCGATGGGATAGTAGTCGATCAGACGGGTGATGGCGTCGACATCGGCGTCATCGATAAGCAGCTTCATGATATTTTTTTCCTTTCATTACTGCTGGTTTGATAAATCAGGCATTGGTTTCGTCGGTGCTCAGAGCGTCTGCTCGGTACGCTCGATGATGTCGTTCTGCGTGGCGCGGGAGAGCACGGTGAAGAACGCGCTGTATCCAGCGACGCGGACGATGAGGTCGCGATGGCGTTCGGGATGCTTCTGCGCATCGATGAGTGTTTCGCGCGAGACCACGTTGTACTGCACGTGGTAGCCGTGAAGGCGGTCGAAGAACGTGCGGGTGGCGAAGGCGAGCTTCCTCCGGTTCTCCGGCTTGGCAAGCACCTGCGGCGTCATTTTCTGGTTGAGCAATACACCACCGGTGATGTCTTCCGTCGGCAGCTTGGAGACGCTCTTGAACACCGCGGTGGGACCATAGAGGTCGGCACCGTGCGATGGGCTGCATCCTTCGGCCAGCGCCTCCCCGGCCTTACGGCCATCGGGAGTGGCGAGGGTGCCGGCACCCTGCGGCACGTTGGCGGAAATGGAGCTGGTGCCCGCATAGTACACGCCGCCGATGGGGCCGCGGCCGTACCGCGTGTTGTGGTACTTCTTCATCTCGTCGATGTAGATGTCGTATGCCTGACGAATCAGCGAGTCGACGTAGTCATTGTCATTGCCGTATTTCGGCGCCTGCTGCAGCAGCTGGCGGATTCGTTCGTTGGTGGCGCCCTCGAAGTTCGCCTCGAGTGCGTTCCAGAGTTCCGACGGTGTCACGACCTTGTCCTCGAAGACCACCTTCTTCATCGCGGCGAGACTGTCGGCCAGATTGGCGATGCCGACCTGCAGATCGGAGATGAAATCGTAGACCGAACCACCCTCCTTCATGTTGAGGCCGCGTTCGATGCAGTCGTCGGTCAGGGCGGAGCAGAGGATATCGGCAGTGTCCTGTTCGAGCACCATGTCGCAGGTGGCATCGATGATCACACACTGGCGTGCCATTTCACGGATGACCTTGTCCCAGCAGGCCATGACCTGTTCGAAGCTCGTGAAATCGCGGAAGTGGCCGATGCCCTCCACAAGCTTGGTGCCGCTTGCCGGGTCGACGCCATCGTTCATGGCGATGAGCAGCGCCTTCGGGAAGTTCAGGAAGCTCATGCCGGTGCAGCGGTAGCCCCATTTGCCGGGAACCGCGGTCTCCACACATCCGATGGCGCTGTAGTTGTAGGCGTCCTCCCGTTTCACGCCCTTGTTGATGAAGCTGGGGATGATGATCTCGTCGTCGTTGAACGCCGGCATGCCGAATCCGCAGCGGACGACCTCGATGCATTCGTTCATGAAGTCGTCGGGCAGGTTCGCATGGTAGCGGACGGTGAGGTTCGGCTGGGTCAGATGGCATTGCGCCACGGTCTTGAGGATGAGCCAGCTCATCGGGTTCGTGGCGTCCACGGGCTTGTCGTCCACGAGCTTCTGGCCGCCGACGGTGACGTTCTGGTAGAGCGGCGAGCCGGCGGAGAACTGCGTGTGGCTCCAGGAGCGGATCTTGTTGATGGTGTAGGTCTTGAGCCACAGGTTGCTCATGAGCTCGGCGGCCTCGTCCTCGGTGATGCGGCCGGCCTTGAGATCGGCCTCGTAGAACGGATCGAGGTACTGATCCATGCGACCATATGACAGGCTGTGGCCGTTGGATTCGATCTGCAGCACCAGATGCACCAGCCATACGGACTGCACAGCCTCGCGCAGGGTGCGTGCCGGCTCGTAGGGCACGCGGTCGAGCGCCGCGGCCATCCGCTCCAATTCCCGGGCGCGGTCCGGCGAGGCCGTCGCCGCCTGCCGCCGGGCCAGTGCGGCGTAACGTCCGGCGAACTCGCGCATGGCGTCCACCACCATGAGGATCGCACGGTAGAAGTAGCTCTTGTGAATGTTGCGGTAGTCGGTGAGGTCGAGTTCGTCGAGCTTGCGCTGCGCCCGCATCGCATATCCCTTGAGGCCCTGCGACAATACGCCGGCGTAGTTCACCGCGCAGTGGGCGTCTCCCGAGGTGATGTTGCCTTCGGATTTGATGATGCCGAGATCGTAGAACAGCTTGGAATGCGGAGGGAACGCCGCCAGACCGCGGTCGAGCAGCGTGTTGTGCTCCCAGAATGGCGCAATGGAATGCAGCTTCTCCTTGTTCTCCTCGGTGATGGTGAACCGGTCGCCGTCGCGCTTGTCGAACTTGTCGAGCTCGTCGATGACCCAACTCATGGCGTATTCGGGGAAGATCGGGGCGCCGCGGTTGGTGGAGGCCTGGTTTCCGGCGATCAGCGTCTCGGGTTCGATGAAGATGGTCATCTCCTCGAGTACGCGCTTGAGCATGATCGCGCGCTTCAGCGCGAGAGGCTGGTCGGCGTTGTCTCGATATACCTCGGTGGTGATCATCGCACGCTCGACGTCGACCTGCGGTTCGGCGTCGAGAAGCTGGTCGCGCAGCGAATTCATTCGTGGGGTGAGCCTGCCGAAATGTTCTTCATTCATGGCCGTCTGTCCTTTCTGATTGCCGCGTACTTCACTGCATCGGGATGCACCCGGCGACGTCTTCATTGCTTTCCGTCATCCGTGCCGTGCGGCTTGACGGTTTTCAATATATCGAAACAAATTTCGATTGTCAATTTTCGTAATAGTTTTTTCTTTCATTCGAAAGTAAAAACTGATTCAAATATACTCAAGGCCAACAAAGACAAGGATTTCCCGCATGGACGCCAACAACACCCGACCGACCGGTCGGCGTGTCGACACCCGTCCGGCATACGAAAAAAGGCCGAGGCATACACCCCGGCCCATCAGCCTCAGATTCCCCCAGGACGGCAATCCCGTCAGACGGTGATCAACGTGATCCCGGCATCGGCAAGCGAGCCGGCGACCTCCATCCCGACGCTCGCATCGGTGACGACCATGCAGTCAAGCCCATTGAAATCCAAGGGAACCGTGGAGCGCCTGGCGAACTTCTCGCTTTCGGTCACCACGGCGACCCGACCGGCATGGGCGGCCATGTCATGAACGGCCTGCGCGCGCATATGGTCCCGGCTGGAGAATCCGGCCCGGGGGCTGTACCCGTCCGCGCCGACGAACAGCACATCCACATACAGCCCCTTCATGCACTGTTCCAGCATCGGCCCCACCATCACCTGGGAATCCTGCTGGTATATGCCGCCCAGAAGAATGATCTGCACATTCGACTTGCCGCGGATATATCCGGCGATGAACGCGCTGTTGGTGATGATGGTGAGGTCCTTCTTCGTCTCCGCGAGCTCGGCGGCCAGCAATGCACAGCAGCTTCCGCTTTCGACCATCACCACATCGCCGTCGGACACGCATTCCGCGGCACGCCCGGCGATCTTGCGCTTCTCCTCATAGTGGTAGGCGAGACGCCCCTCCACGTCGTCGGCGCTTCTCAACATGGCGTATCCATGCTCACGGCTGATGATGCCACGCCGCTCCAGGTCGTTGAGATCCTTGCGGACGGTGACCTGCGAGACCCCCAATTCCTCGGCGAGCCGGGCGACCTCAATGCGCTTGCGCTCGGTCAGCAGTTCAAGAATGCGGCCTTCTCGCTTCATCGTCGCCATGTCATCTCCCAACGCAGTAAGTCTTCTTTCGCAACCATAACATAGCTTCGACATACGGAATCCAAACACCCTGCGAACGCAACCAGCCGCAGTACCCCGCATATATCTTCATCGCCTCGCCCCAAAGACATCATCATCACTATTTATTTTCGTTCGTAAGTTGATTTACTTTCATTCATTAGTTATTATCGCAGTAAGGAAAGGTTTCAATGATGACTACCACAATGACGAATCCTCTGAATGCAGCCCCCGCACGGACCACCACGGCCATCTTCCGTCCATGCACGGCTGAAAAAACCGGCACAGGATTGATTTTCAACATCCAGAAATTCTCCACCAATGACGGCCCCGGCATACGCACCACCGTGTTCTTCAAGGGATGCCCGCTGCATTGCCCGTGGTGCGCCAACCCGGAATCCATCAATCCCTGCGTCGAGACGCTGACCGATCCGAGAACCGGCGAGACCACCATCGAGGGAAAGTACTACACCATCGACGAGGTCGCGGACATCTGCGAACAGGACAGGGACTTCTACGAGGAATCGGGCGGCGGAGTGACGCTGTCGGGCGGCGAGGCCCTCATGCAGCACCGGTTCTCCATCCCTCTGCTGCGAGAGTTGAGACGACGCGGCATCGCCACGGCCATGGAGACGACCGGTCATGTGGCTCCGCCCATCTTCAACCGGGCGTTGGACGAGCTCGACTATCTGCTCATCGATGTCAAGCATCATGACAGGAAGGCCCATAAACGCTGGGTGGGAGGATACAATGACCTGCCATTGAAAAACCTCGCCAGCGCCGTCGAACGCGGGATGGAGATTTGCGTGCGCATCCCCGTGATACCCGGAGTGAACAACACACCGGAGGATGCACAAGCCTTCTCGACTCTGCTTCGCTCGATGCAGATCGACACCGTCCAGCTACTGCCGTTCCACCAATTCGGCGAACGCAAATACGAAATGCTCGGACGCACCTACGCCATGACCGGCGTACCGGCATTGCACGAGGAGGACCTGACCGACTATCGCCGGATATTCATCGACAACGGCGTACGGGCCTATTTCTGACGATCGCCGAGGCCATCGCCAAGGCGGAGTGATTCGCAATTTGGTCGAACCGTTCATCAGGACCGCCAAAATCGGTTCTTTATGAACGGGGTTACCAAATTACGAGGAAACGAAGGTACGGATACGAAGAAACCCCCGCTGCAGGGAAACGCAGCGGGGGTTGATGCCGGCTCCAAGGAGTCGGAGGGTCATGATCGGCGGTCGACAAACCAACGGCCGCCGATCATGGATTCAGGAGGACGTCAGTCGCGCTGGGAGGCTTCCTCGACCGAGGCGGCGCCTTCGCGCTCGATGCGCAGACGGTGGCCTTCGGCCTGCGGCACGCCGTAGTAGGCGGCGATGGCGATGTCCTTCATGTCCTCGATCATCGGGATGCGCGGGTTGGCCGGGGTGCACTGGTCCTCGTAGGCGCGCATGCCGATCTGCTCGAGCACGCTCCAGAAGTAGTCCTCGTCAACGCCGGCGGCCTGGAAGGAACGGTCCATGCCCAGCTTGTTGTCGCGGTAGTCCTCGACGGCGCGGGCCAGGTTCTCGACGCCTTCCTCGACGGTCTTGCCCGGGTCGATGCCAAGGTTCTTGGCGATCTCCTGGTAGCGCTGCGGGGCCACGTACTTGTTGTACTTCGGCCAGCTGGTCGGCTCGTCGGGGAGCTGGCCGTTGTAACGGATGACGTACGGCAGCAGGATGGAGTTGGTGCGGCCGTGGGCGATGTGGCACAGGGCGCCGATGGTGTGGGCCATGCCGTGGCACATGCCGAGGAACGCGGAGCCGAACGCCATGCCGGCCATGGTGGCGGCGTTGTGCATCTTCTCCTGGGCCATCGGGTTGGCGGCGCCCTCCTTCACGGAGGTCTCGAGGTTCTCCCAGATCAGCTTGGCGGCGTGCAGCGCCATGCCGTCGGTGAAGTCGTTGGCATACACCGAGACGAAGGCCTCGAAGGAGTGGGTCAGGGCGTCGAAGCCGGAGTCGGAGGCCAGCTTGCGCGGCTGGGTGCGGGCGAGCACCGGGTCGACGATGGCCACGGACGGGGTCAGCGCGTAATCGGTGACCGGGTACTTGTAGCCGGTCTTGTGATCGGTGATCACGGCGAACGGCGTGACTTCGGAGCCGGTGCCGGACGAGGTCGGGATGCAGACCAGGCGGGCCTTCTTGCCGAGGGCGGGCAGCTTGAACGCGCGCTTGCGGATATCGAAGAACTTCTCGCGGATGTCGGCGAACTCGATTTCCGGGTGCTCGTAGAGCAGCCACATGATCTTGGAGGCGTCCATCGGGGAGCCGCCGCCGATGGCGATGATGGTGTCGGGCTGGAACTCGTCGCGCATCATGGCGGCGCCGCGCTCGACGGTCTCGACCGAGGGCTCGGGCTCGACGTAGTCGATGATGCGGTACTGCACGTTGTTCGTGCGCAGGCGCAGCTGCTGGATGGCCTTCTCCACGACGCCCAGGTCGAGCATGACCTTGTCGCAGACGATGACGACGCGGTTGACGTCGGCCATGTCGCGCAGGTACTTGATGGCGTTCGGCTCGAAGTAGGTCTTGGCCGGGATCTTGAACCACTGCATGTTGTTGTTCCTCCGAGCGACGCGCTTGATGTTGATGAGGTTGACGGCCTGGACGTTGCCGGAGACCGAGTTGCCGCCGTAGGAGCCGCAGCCGAGGGTCAGCGACGGAGCGATGGCGTTGTAGATGTCGCCGATGCCGCCGAGGGAGGAAGGCTGGTTCCAGATGATGCGGCAGGCGTGCATGCGGTTGCCGTACTCATCGACCAGGGCCTGGTCGTTCGTGTGGATGGCGGCGGTGTGGCCGGCGCCGTGCACGAGCATCTGCTCGCACATCTCGAAGGCCTGCTCCTTGTTGTCGGACTTCAGGAAGGCCTGGATCGGGGAGAGCTTCTCCATGGTGAGCGGCTCCATCTCACCGACCTCCTTGCACTCGGCGGCGAGGATGGTGGCGTCGGACGGAATCTCGAAGCCGGCGGCGTGGGCGATGGCCTGCGGGGACTTGCCGGGTACCCAGGCGTTGAGCTTGGTCTTCTGGTCCGGGCTCTCGTAGGCGGTGACGCCGAACACGAACTTCTCGAGCTTGGCCTTCTCCTCCTTGTTGACGAAGTAGGCCTTGCGCTTCTTGAGTTCGGCCAGCAGCGGCTCGTACACGGACTTGTCGGCGATGACGGCCTGCTCGGTGGCGCAGATCATGCCGTAGTCGAAGTGCTTGGAGAGGATGAGGTCGTTGGCGGTGCGCACGATGTCGGCGTCCGGGGCGACGTAGGCCGGGGCGTTGCCGGCGCCCACACCGAGGGCGGGCTTGCCGGAGGTATACGCGGCCTTGACCATGCCGGGGCCGCCGGTGGCGAGGATGGTGGCGACGCCGGGGTGCTTCATCAGGGCGCCGGTGGCATCGATGGACGGGTGCTCGATCCACTGGATGCAGTCCTCGGGGGCGCCGGCCTTGATGGCGGCGTCGCGCACGATGCGGGCGGCTTCTACGGAGCACTTCTGGGCGCCGGGGTGGAAGCCGAAGACGATCGGGCAGCGGGTCTTCAGGGCGATGAGGGACTTGAAGATGGCGGTGGAGGTCGGGTTGGTGACCGGGGTGACGCCGGCGACCACGCCGACGGGCTCGGCGATCTCGGTGATGCCTTCGACGTCGTCCTCACGGATGATGCCGACGGTCTTCTGACCTGCCAGGTAGTTGGTGATGTGCTCACACGCGAAGATGTTCTTGGTGGCCTTGTCCTCCACCAGACCACGCTTGGTCTCCTCGACGGCGAGCTTGGCGAGCACGAGGTGCTTGTTCAGCGCGGCGACGGAAGCCTTGGCGACGATGTGGTCGACCTGCTCCTGGTTGAGCTCCTCGAACTTCTTGAGGGCGACCTGCGCCTTCTTGACCAGGGCGTCGACTTCCTGCTCAGCGGACGGGACTTCATTGACCTGCGGTTCTGCTGCGGCTGCTTCGGCCTTCTTCTTAGCTGCGACCACGTGTCCTCCTTGATCGGTTAGCCAAGTATTTGGTTTGGTTTGATGTGGTTTGTATGCATGCAGGCGTTCTTCGTCATGTCCAGTCGTTGTTGATTGGAATGCCGGGTCGCGAACGTCTGTGGGTTCTCCTCCGCCCCTGCCGCTGGCTGCGGCCAGAGGTTGCATCACAGCGTGCCCGTTGTGATGCAACTCACAATAACACCAAACATCAGGAAGCGCCAAAACATCGCCCAAGCTTTTATAAAAGTATTTTCTAAAAGTGGGCAAAACCCTTGGAATTCTTTGTTTTGTGAGACATCGGGGTACTGTGGACGTATGGAGAGAACGTCATTACACCGCTATGCCACCCGCCCGGGCCTGTTCCTCACCGAGGACGGCGGCGCCGATGCCGTCGTATGGTCCGAAACCGCCGACCAGCTCTGGCTGAGCGTCATCGAGCCGCTCGACAGCCCCAGCGCCTTCTACAACACCGCCACCCAGCTTCCCCGTGATTCGGTCATTCCCTTCCACGAGCAGATCGCCATGTTCCCGGTGTGCTCGCGCATCGTCGAGGGACGCTACTGCCGCGAGACCCTGTTCAAGATGGAGGGCCCCAACTACGGCATGTGGTATGTGCACATCCCGCGCGCCTGGGACGGCATGCGCTACGGCTACCGCGCGTCCGGCACCTGGGACCCGCGGCGCGGCGTGCAGTTCAATCCGTACAAGATCCTGCTCGACCCCTACGCCAAGGGCATCGACGGGAAAATGGACATCGCCCCCGAGGCGTTCTCCTACCAGTGCACCGTGGAGAACGGACGCGTGCACGGCTCGGCCTACGGCTCGATGAGCATGCTCGACAACCTGGGCCACACCCCGCTTTCCGTGGTCATCGACGACCGCGACGTGCACAAGCACGAGGGCGACCCCCAGCATCCGCACATCCCGTGGAGCAAGACCGTCATATACGAGCTCCACGTGAAGGGCTTCACGAAGAACGCGCCATGGATGGAGCCGGAGCTGCGCGGCACCTACGCCGGCCTGGCACACCCCACCACCATCGCCTACCTGCAGAACCTCGGCATCACGTCGGTGGAGCTGCTGCCCATATTCGCCAAGCAGACCGAGATCGGCATCGCGGAGCGCGGACTGACCAACTACTGGGGCTACTCCACACTCGGCTATTTCGCACCCGACCCCGACTACGCCACGGAGGAGGCACGGCGCAAGGGCCCCGCAGCCGTGCGCAAGGAGGTCATCGACATGGTGCGGGCGCTGCATGCCGGCGGCATCGAGGTGCTGCTGGACGTGGTGTTCAACCATACCTGCGAGGGCGGCATCGACGGCCCCACCGTCTGCTGGCGTGGACTCGACGCCGTGAGCTACTACCGGCGCCGCACCGACAACCCCGGCATGCTCATCGACACCACCGGCTGCGGCAACACCTTCGACTTCACCAACACCCGCGTCATCAACTACGCCGTGGACTCCCTGCGATACTGGTCGAAGCGCATCGGAGTGGACGGCTTCCGATTCGACCTCGCCCCCACGCTGGCCCGTCTCGAGGGCACGTTCAGCAAGCACCATCCGTTCCTCTACGCCCTGCGCTCCGACCTCATGCTCGGCAACCTCAAGATGATCATGGAACCGTGGGACCTCGGCGAGGGCGGCTGGCGCACCGGCCAGTTCGGCGTGCCGTTCGCCGAATGGAACGACCATTTCCGCGATTCCACACGCCGGTTCTGGCTCACCGACGTCGACAGCCAGCACCGCGGGTTCAACAACGAGATCGGCATGCAGGAGATGGCCACCAGGCTGTGCGGTTCGGCGGACCTGTTCGCCACAGACCCGGGGCGCGGCGCCGTGGCGTCCATCAACTTCGTCTCCTGCCACGACGGATTCACGCTCACCGACCTGACCCGCTACGACCACAAGCACAACGAGGCCAACGGCGAGAACAACCAGGACGGCAACAACACCAACCATTCGTTCAATTTCGGCGAGGAGGGCCCGTCCGACGACCCGGCCGTCGAGGCCCGGCGCGAAAGGGCGGCCATGAATATGATCGGCACGCTGCTCATGAGCCTGGGGACGCCGATGCTGCTGGCCGGCGACGAGTTCCGCAATACGCAGGACGGCAACAACAACGCCTACTGCCAGGACAACGACATCAACTGGCTGCATTGGGAATGGCTGTTCTCCCCCGAGAAGACTCCCGAGATGCGACGGCTCGAACATACGACGAAGCTCATCGCGCTGCGCAAGTCCCTTGACCTCTACCATCACGAGGAATTCTTCACCGTACTGTCGATGCTGGGTCTGCTCAAGCCGTCGAGTCGTGTGCAATGGCTGCTGCCCAACGGCACGACGCCCATGGAACGCGACTGGTTCGACACGAGCGTGCGCTGCTTCGCCATGCGCCTGCTGGCGAACGACGAATACGATGTCGTCATCGTCATCAACGGCCTTGACCGGCACGTCGACTTCATGCTGCCCGACGACTGCGAATGGCGCATGCTGTGGAGCTCGGCGGAGACCAACGGCCGGCAGCCGCGTCATGTCTCCGAGTTCCCGAAGGAAATCACCGATGACGACGACGCCGATGCCACGACCGGTTCCGTGCTCTATCCCGACAAGCCGAACGATTCGGTCTGGACGCTCACCATTCCCGACGGGGACACCCCCATCCATCAGGCGTTGAAGGCCGCACGCCAGCATCGTCTCGCCGAAGTCCTCCGTGCGCAGGGAGATCATGCCGGCGACGGCGACGCCAACGGCGTGCATATCGAGGACATCCGCACCAATGATGCCGGTTCGGGCGTTGCCGCATCGCCGGCGTCCGACGGCGATGCGACGCATGGAACGCTCAACGGCATGAAGAATGGGACGCCAGCCGCCCCTGCGGCAGCGCAGTCCCGCGCGGCCGGCGTGAAATCCACGCCGGCACCCGGATCCGCCGCCGGGGCCGACGACGCACGCCATCGACAGACGCCGACGATGAACGCATCGTCCGATGACGCAGCGAACGATCCGTGGCGCATCGACGGGCTGTCCATCAGCCTGTTCCGTCAGATACGCTGACCGGCCGGTGATATGCAAAAAGCCCCTCGTCCAAACGGACGAAGGGCTTTTTCGATGCCGTGCAGGCGGCGGGAACGCCGCCATGCATGCAGTAGGCGAAACTTAACGCTTCGAGTACTGCGGGGCGCGACGAGCCTTGTGCAGACCGGCCTTCTTGCGTTCCACCGCACGGGCGTCACGGGTCAGGAATCCGGCCTTCTTCAGGGCGGCGCGGTTGGCGTCGCGGTCGATGGCGTTCAGGGCGCGGGCGACGCCGAGACGGATGGCGCCGGCCTGGCCGGTGGTGCCACCGCCGTCGACGAGCACGACGACGTCGAACTTGCCTTCGAGCTTCAGCAGAACGATCGGGGAGTTGACCTCACGCTGCTGGATCTTGCCCGGGAAGAACTCCTCCAGGGTGCGACCGTTGATCGTCCACTTGCCGGTGCCCGGAATCAGGCGAACACGGGCGACGGCTTCCTTACGACGGCCGGTGCCGTAGCCCGGGGCGATCGTGGAGGTGCCGGTGCCAGCGCCAGCGTTGGTTTCGGAAGTGTACTGCGTGAGCTCCTCTTCGGTCTCCTGGACCGCGGAGTTGATGTTTTCAGCCATAATCGGTGTCTCCTTTCGGTCCTGAATCACTTAGCCTGCTGGGAGATCTGCTTGATCTCGTACTCAACGGGCTTCTGAGGGGTGTGCGGGTGCTCGGCACCCTTGAAGATGCGCAGGCGGCTCAGCTGAACCTTGGCCAGACGGTTCTTCGGCAGCATGCCCTTGACGGCGGCCTTGATCATGCGCTCGGGGTTCTTCTCGAGCAGCTCGCCGTAGCTGTCGGCGCGCAGGCCACCCGGGAAACCGGAGTGCATGTAGAGGTTCTTGCCGAGCTTGTTGCCGGACAGGGCGATCTTCTCAGCGTTGATGATGATGACATGGTTGCCACCGTCGGCGTGAGGAGCGAACGTCGGCTTGTTCTTGCCGCGCAGCAGGTTGGCGGCAGTGGTTGCGAGACGGCCGAGAACCACGTCGGTGGCGTCGATGACGTACCACTCGTGGGTCAGATCGTTAGGCTTCGGAGTGAAAGTTTTCACGATATACCTTTTCTTTACTATTGTGTTCCGGGCAATTGCGGATTGGTTAGGTCCCCTTTTGCCTCATTATCCGTGGGCTCCCTGAAAGTCCTATTGGCGAGTGGGACAGCGCTTTGAAGGACCCCTGGGAAACACAACAATCCATTAGTGTACCGCTTTTTACGCGTTCGTCAAAACACCGGGGTCAATGCGACACGCCGATGATTTCGTCGTAAAGCCGCGCCAGACGCTCATCGCGATGCTTCCTGTCGAGCTCGCATTCCCATACGGTGATGACGCGCCATCCCATCCCCTCGAGCTCGGCTCGCTGTCGGCGGTCGCGCTCGCGGTTGCGGGTGAGCTTGGCCGTCCAGAACTCGACGTTCGACTTCGGCATCGAATGCTTCGGGCAGCCTTCGTGCATATGCCAGAAGCAGCCGTTGACGAACACGATGACATGCCATTTCGGCAGCACGATGTCGGGATGGCCCGGGTAGCGCCTGTCGTTCTTGCGGAATCGCAGACCACGCCGGAACAGATAGCTTCGGGTGAGCGTCTCGATGGAGGTGTCCTTGCCGCGGATATGCGACATGGTGTAGCTGCGCGTGCCGCGCTCGTATTTCTCCGGCTTCGCGCTTTTCCCGGATTTCCTTGGTTCTCTGGCTGCCATCGTCATCGATGGTAGCCGGGCGAGAAGATCTTGGCGGATTCGGATCCCGGACCCCGGTCCGCCATACGACGAACGGCTCCCCCTACTTCGCAGGGGGAGCCGTATCGATATGTCGAAAAGGAAACCGGAGGTTACTTCTCCCCTCGCATCACGGCGGCGAGGGACTGGACGCGCGGCCTGTCGAACAGGTCGTCGAGCAGCACCGGCGCGCCTTCGCCGTCGGCGAGCGGGATGCGCCAGTTCGGGTACTCGTTGTTCGTGCCCGGCTGGTTCTGCGTGCGCCGCTCCCCCACGCCATCGGTGATGGTCGCGCACAGCAGCTTCGACGGCGACGCGCACAGCGCACGGTGCATGCCTTCGATGAGGTCCTGCTCGTGGGCGTCCTCGTCGTCGAGCCATTCGCGCCGGATCCAGCCTCCGTCGGCCAGCATGGAGAGCAGGGCGTCATGCTCGCGCCTGGCGTCGGCCATGAACTCCTCCTCGCTGCCGGTGAGCAGATGCAGCTGGCTGCGCAGCTTCACGTGCACGTACCTGAGGTAGCCGGCCGTCGGAGGAATGTCGTGCGTGGTGACCGAGGCCAGGGTGAGCGGGCGCCAGTCCTGCGGCTTGCGGAACTTGCCGTCACGCTGTTCGAACCATTCGATGGCGCAGCCCAGCAGGCCGTGCGCGGCGAGCTCCTTGGCCATGTAGTCCGGCACCACGCCGAGGTCCTCGCCGACGACCACGCCGTGCGCGCGCTCGGCCTCAAGCGCCAGGATGCCCAGCATCACGTCGGAGTCGTAGTATACGTAGGCGCCTTCCTTGGCGCTGCGGCCTTCGGGAATCCACCACAGGCGGAACAGGCCGATGGCGTGGTCGATGCGCACTGCGCCGGCGTGGGCGAACATGCCGGCGACGATGTCGCGGTACGCCTTGTATCCGGTGTCGGCGAGGTATTCCGGGTTCAGCGGCGGCTGGCTCCAGTTCTGCCCCTGCTGGTTGTAGAAGTCAGGCGGGGCGCCGACTGTGGCGCCGTAGGCGAACCGCTCCGGGTTCCACCACACGTCCGAGCCATAAGGGTGCACGCCCACGGCCATGTCGGCCATGATGCCGATGCGCATGCCGGCGTCATGCGCCGTCTGCTGGGCGTCGGCGAGCTGCTCCTCGGCGATCCATTCGAGCCAGCGATAGAACTCGAGGGTGTCGGGATACTGCTTGCGCAGCTGCTCGATCTCGGGGGACTTGCGGTTGTAGACCTTCACCCACGATCCGGCCTCGTCGGTCGGGGCGCCCCACTTGTCGTAGGCCAGGCACCATGCGGCGTAGCCCTCCAGATCCTCGCCGGCCTTCTTCTTGTACTCGTCGAAGGCGCGCTGACGTTCCTCGGTGCGCGACGCCTTGAAGATGGACCACAGGGCCGGCATCTTCGCGCTCCACATCTCGTCGCGGTCGATCTTGTCGGCATCGGTGTTGAGCAGCTTGACCGAATCATGCAGGCGCTCGACCTGCGCCTTGGTCTCGTCGGGCAGCTCGGAGAACTCGGGGATGCTTTCCGGATGGATGTACGTGAAGTTCACGAAGCGGCGGGAGATGGGCAGGTACGGCGACGGGGTGAGCGGAGTGCACGGCTCGCCGGCGTGCACGGGGTTGATGAGCACGAAGTCGGAGCCCGTCTTCTCCTTGGATTCGCGCAGCATGGTCTTCAGGTCGCCGAAATCGCCCACGCCCCACGACTGCGAGGAGCGCGTGGAGTAGAACTGCGCCATCCAGCCCCACAGGTGCCCGTGCTTCATGGGGTCGAGCAGTTCGATCTTCTCCGGCGCGCAGATCAGCGTGGCGGTCTCGACCCGGCTGCCCACCTTCACCTGCAGCGTGTGGTAGCCGAGCGGAACGTCGGCGGGGATGATGATGACCGAATTCACCACGAACCTGTCGGAAAGCGCCTTCGCCATGGTTCCATCGCCGGCGTCGCCCTCCAACGGACCGTATTCGGTGCCGTCCTCCAGCACCAGCGTCGCCGACGGCACGTCGGTGACGCCGTGGTTCACCTTGATGCGGCTTTCGTGTCCGACGATGTGCAGCAGCGTCGGCGCGACAAGACGGCTGTAGATGCTTTCGTTCGCCTGCGTCAATGCAGCGGCGATGGCATCGTCATCCGACGCGTCGACTCCCAGACTGGCCAGGACGTTCACCAAGACATCATCGTCTATCTCAACATATTCGCCCTGTTGGCCCACGTAGAACGTGGCCACACCCTTGGCCTTCGCCAGCTGAATCAGCGGGCGGGCCAGGCGTTCTTTGGATTCTTCTCGCTGTTCCATAGTCCCAGCTTAACGCCGAAACCCGCTGCTGCAACGTTTGACATGCCCCTGTTAACCTGCCGTATACACTTTTTCCCGCATTCTCGGGGGCACTTGTTTCAGTCCCGACGGGAGCGGCGACGCTCCACGGCGTGACGCACCTGGATGTCGGGGTCGTCGGCCAGCCGTTCCAGCGTCTCCTCGTCGGTGTTGGGGTTGAGCGCCACGGCCCTGCGGATCATCGCGGTGAGCACGGCGGGACCGTCCTTGCCCTCGTCCACTCCGAAGCGCGAGAGCAGGTCGAGCACGTGGGCGTCGTTGCGTTCGTCCTCGGCGCCTTCCATACGCATCTTCCACGAGGTCATCGGATTGGCGAGCGCGGCGGCGCGCACCTCGTCCACGTCGTCCTTGGTGAGCCTGCCGACCAGCCAGTTCTTGTCGTTGGTGTTTTCGGCGACGGCCTTGCGCACCGAGGGCTCGGGGTCCTCGCTGAGCTTGACGAGAATGTTCGGGAACGGCATGGTCTGGGCGAGGTAGAGGCGGTCCTCCACCGCCGTGTGATGGTTGCCGGCCACGGCTTCCAGCAGTGCCGTGGCTCGGGAGAACGCGGCGGCGTCGCTGCGGTCGGGCAGCGGGCGCCGGGCGAATTCGCCGAGTTCCTGCGGGTCCTCGGAGTGACGCAGGCGTTCGTAGGTGGCGGTCAGCGGTTCGTGCTCATCGGTCATGGTTTCCAGCTTACTGAATCGTGTTGGCGGGAGGATGGTCGGATTGCTCGCGATGCGGCGTTGATACCGAGAGCCGGCGTCTAGTCGGCGTCGGGTACGGGGCTGTTCAGCGTCCCCTGGAATTCCGGTTCGACGGCGGCGTTGAAGGTCTCGCGCACACGGTTTTCGAATCCGGCCGCCTCGGTTTCGGGCACGGTGAGCGTCATGGTCACACGGTCGGTGAACTCCTCGTGCTCGACCGTGCCGCCGGCGAGCGCGACGAGCTGTCGCATCATGGTCAGCTGCGGGTAGTCGATGACGACGCCGTAGCGATGACATGCGACGATGTCGGCGCCTCGTGCGGCCTTGACGGCCAGCGAGGCGGCGGACGAGTAGGCGCGAATCAGACCGCCGGAGCCGAGGAGGATGCCGCCGAAGTATCGGGTGACGCATACCACGCAGTCGGTGAGTCCGGATTGGCGCAGGACATCGAGGATCGGCTTGCCTGCCGTGCCGGAGGGTTCGCCATCATCGCTCATGCGTTCGCCGAGCTGCCCGTCGGAGCCTCCCCATACGGCGGCGTATGCCACGTGCCGAGCCTTGGGATGCTGTTCGCGGATGATCTCCACGAAGGCGAGCGCGTCGTCCTGGGAGTCGATGTGGCAGGCGTCGCCGATGAATTCGGATTTCTTCTCCGTCAGCGCGTCGTGCGCCGGATCATCGGCCGTGTTGAGAATGGTGCGCATGCTGTCGGTTCGCTTTCATCGGTCGGTATCAGACGACCACGTTGTAGGATTCGCCTTCGAGATATGATACGGCGGCGGTGACGTTCTGGTCCACGATGCCGGCGAGCGCACGGTCGGAGCGCCATGCCACATGCGGGGTGAGGACGACGTTGTCGAGTCCGCGCAGCGGGTCGTCGGCGGGCAGCGGCTCGGGGGCGAACACGTCGAGTCCGGCGGTGATGTCGCCGCGGCCGAGACGCCGCTCTAGGGCGCCGGGGCGCACGAGTTCGGCGCGGGCGGTGTTGATGAACGCCGCGCCGGGGCGCAGCAGGTCGAGCTGGTCGTCGCCGATGACGCCCTGCGTCGCGTCGTTCAATGCGAGATGGAGGCTGACGACGTCGGCGTTCGCGAAGACGTCGTCGATGCTGGCGGCGGCCTTTGCGCCGAGCCTGGCGTAGGCGCGTTCGTCCGGATGACGGGCCCAGATCAGCAGGTTCATGCCGAGGCCGTGGGCGAGTTCGGCGACCCGGCGGCCGATGCCGCCGAAGCCGACGAGTCCCATGGTCAGTCCCCCGATTTCGGTGATGTCGGCGCCCGGCCATGCCTCGTCGCGCATGCGGGCGTTGAAGGCGCCGGCCCGGTGGGTGATTTCGAACAGCAGGGCGATGGCGTGTTCGGCGACGGCGTTGTCGCCGTAGTGCACGGCGTTGCAGATGCGGATGCCCAGCCGCTGCGCCTCGGCGAGGTTGACGAAGTTGGCGACGCCGGTGCCGCCGAACGTCATGCATCGTACGGTGGGTGCAAGGCGGGCGAGCATGTCGTCGGTGAAGTGCACGCCGGTGGTCATGGCGATTTCGGCGCCGTCGAGCCGGCGCATGATCTCGTCGGCGTCGGAGATCATGTCGGTATGAAGACGGACCCGCGCGATGTCGGCGAATCGCGGCAGCTGGCTGCGGAACAGGTCGACCATAGAGGGGAAGCAACTGGGGATCGCCACCAGCGGCAGATCGGTACGTTCCGTATTGAGTTCGACGACCATCACGTGCTCCTTAGCTCAGCGGGCCGGTCTTGCCTGTCCGGCATATCCGGCCCATGGATTACCCCGCCAGTTTACTGCCGGCCCGCCGCCGGCCGTCTTCCGCGCTCCCGGCATGGACCGGCCATCCGGCGACCCTTCGTCCATTTCGTCTATTTGCCGGATCCCTCCTTGGTGACGAGCCATTCGCGCACGACGTTCGGGTCGGCGCCACGCTTGTAGATGACGTCGTGGATGCGCTGGCGCACCTGGGCGTCCTGCTCGGTGGACCAGCATGTGCCGTCGGGATGGTCGTCCGATATCGGGCACCATCGGTAGTCGGCGCCGCGGCGGTTCGCGGTGGGCAGCCAGTCGATGCGGCTGACGCGCCACGAACCGTCCTCGCCCTTCTTGCCGGCGAACTGGATGCGCGCGGTCATGCCCTGGTTGTTCACGATGCGCGAGGCCGGCGCGTCGGTGGTGACGGCGTTGCCGGTGCCGTAGATGATCCACGTGTTCTTGTATTTCTCGATGGGCTGCACGCAATGGCATCCGGCACCGTAGATCACGTCGAACGCGCCGGTGTCGGCGAGTTCGTGGGCTTCGCTCACCTGCCAGTCGTCGGCGTCGTCGATGTATTCCTGCACGGAGTGCATGGCCATGGCCACGACGTCGGCGCCCTGCTGGCGGGCGGCCTTCGCCTTGGCGACCGCACGGTCGATGTCGGACTGGTGATGCGGGTCGCTGGCCTCGCGAAGCCTGTCGACGCGCCAGTCGGCGTCGGCCTCGAAGCCGTTGAGCGACACGGTGCCGGTGACCAGACCGAGCTTGCCGCCGCCGGTGGGCGAGTCGATGACGAGCGGCTTCATGGAATCCGCCTCGGTCTTGTAGGAGCCGGTCTGCTGGATGCCGAGTCCGGCGAGTGTGTCCCATAGACGGTTGACGCCTTCGGCACCCTGATCCCACGAATGGTTGGTGGCATGGGTGCAGGCCTGGAAACCGACCTTGGCGGCCGCGTCCGCCACTTCGGGGGGAATGGCGAACACGGGGTATCCGGTGTAGGGGCCGCCGCGTTGGGCGATCGGGGTTTCGAACTCGCATACCGAGATGTCGGACGCCTTCATATAGCGCTGCATCGGCTGGAGCAGCGGCACGAAATTGAAGGCCGAGCCATCGGTGGCGGCGGGGTCCGCGCCCTGGAAATGCTCCCATAGATGCGGATGGAACAGCAGGTCGCCGTTGACCATCAGCGCGATGCAGTCGCGGTCCGGACAGTCGGGGGAATTGCCATGGTGCTCGGCCACGGTGGGCACGGCGCTGGGACGGTCGAGATCGGAGTCGATGACCGATTGCGACCGGGATGCCTGCGTAGACGCATCCTGCTGCGAGGTCCCGCGCAGATACAGTGCGCCGGCGGCCGCGCCGACGATAAGCAGCACACATACGATGATGGCCAGAGGCAGGCCAAGGGTCCGCGTGCCGGCGACGCCATGCCCGCCATGCGGGGTATCGGCGGCATGCCGGGGATTGCCGATTCTCATTCGTTTCCTCGCTCTCCGCTCCGTCGTCGGAGCCTCTCTAGGCATAGTGTAGCCATCTGCGGGGGCGTACGGCGGGCATGACCGGCCCCGAAACGTCCGATGGTCGGGGCAGACGCATGAGGGCATGTCGGCGGTGGATAAATTCGCCGACATCCGGCATGGTCATGGCCGTGTCGCGAAAACGAATACGCTACGCTAAACAATGGAGACGGGCGGACAACGGCGTACCTCCGTCCCCGCTTCATCATGGACCTCGGGCGACTTCCGCATGGCGCAGCCGACTCTCCGACGTCCATGGCGTACGAGTGCGAGAAACAAAAAAATCCCGAACGATTGTTCGGGATTTGATGGCGGAGTGAGGGGGATTCGAACCCCCGAACCGCTTGCGCAGTTAACACCTTAGCAGGGTGCCCCTTTCGGCCACTCAGGCATCACTCCGTGTTGAACGCATATGTTAGACGCACAATGCGCGCAACAGAGAAATACTGTACCACCATACGTGGATTAATGCGAGCGCCGGCATGTTGCGGTGTCATATTCCGCTTTGCCGACGCCACACCGACGTCGCGCCGACGCCATGCGTACCATGGAGATATGAGTACTTCGCCACGTCCCGCAGCCGTAAGACGCGACTGGGGACACGACGAGACCGGCTGCACGATACTGCATATCGACATGGACGCGTTCTTCGCCTCATGCGAGATCGCGCGGCATCCCGAGCTCAAAGGCCGGCCGGTCATCATCGGCACGGGCACGCGGTCGGTGGTGTCGGCGGCGAGCTATGAGGCCCGTCCGTTCGGCGTGAATTCGGCGATGCCGGTGGCCACGGCACGGCGGCTATGCCCCGACGGCGTGTTCCTGCCCGTCGACATGGCCTACTATCGCGGCGTCTCACGGCAGGTGTTCGAGGTGTTCGGACAGGTGACCGACCACATCGAACGCGTCTCCGTGGACGAGGGGTATATGGACGTTTCGGCGGCGCTGCGCCGATGGGACTCCCCCACCGCGATCGGCGCATGGATACGCACCGAGGTGGAACGCCGTTTCGGACTGACCTGCTCGGTGGGCGTGGCGTCGAACAAGCTCATCGCCAAACTCGCCTCCACCAATGCCAAGCCGGACGGCATGCTGCTCGTACCGAAGGCCCGTCAGGCCGAGTTCGTGCAGCTGCTGCCGGTGCGTTCGATCCCCGGCATCGGTCCGGCGTCGGCCAGGCGCCTCGAGCAGTGGGGCGTGACCGATGTGCGGCAGCTGGCGGCGCTTGCGGAGCAGGACATCGCCGAGGCGACCGGCTCGACCGCGCAGGCTCGACGGCTGTATCTCGCCGCGCGCGGCATCGACGAACGCAAGGTGGTGCCGTATACGCCGGAGAAGTCCATAGGATCGGAGCACACGTTCGACGTCGACGCCACCGACGCCGACAAGGTGACGGGCCTGCTGCTGCACTGCTGCGACACGGTGGCCTCCACCCTGCGCCGGCGTGGGCTGACGGCGCGCACCATCACCGTGAAGCTGCGGTTCGCCGACCTCGCATACGCCACGAAGACGATGACGCTTGAGCGGCCGACCAGCACCGCCGGAGTGATGTATCCGCACAGCGTGCGCATACTGGAGCGCATGCTCGGCATGCCCGAGGGTTCGGCGGCCCGTGGGGCCATGCTGCCGCGGCCAATCCGTCTCGCCGGGGTCAGCGTCTCCGGACTCGGCGACGCCGCCACGACGCCCGTGCAGGCGAGCTTCGACGACCTGCTGGCCGAGGACGACGGCGGGAGCGTTCCGCAGCATATGAACCGGGCGGAACGGGCGTTGGATTCCATTCGCGAACGGTTCGGCACCGACTCCGTACGGCTGGGATTGCGTACATGAATCGTTCGATATCCGGCCGACACGCCGGTTTTCGGCCTGTATCGCGCGATTCATGCACCGATGACGGAAGAATTTCGGCATGAAAAAATCCCCGGCCGCTTCCACGGCCGAGGATTTTTTTGGAAGACAACACGCCCAAAGGAGGACGCGTGATGCCGGCCGGCGAACCGGCCGACACATCATTTACCTATCGATATTCATTTATCGAGCGGGATTCACCGACCGGCGTTCACCGAATCAGTGGGTGAGCTCGCCCTTCTCCCACTTGCCGTTGTTCAGATCATCGGCGATCTTGCGGTACTTGTCGTCCGTCAGACCGTAGAGGAAGAAGATGATCAGCATGGCGGCGAACAGGGCCACGGCCGGGTACAGGGTCATGGCGCCCTTGATGCCGTTCAGGGTGGCCTGGGACTGCGCCTGGTTGGCGACGTAGCCGGTCAGGCCCAGGATGCCGGCGGAGATGATGGCGGCCAGGGACTGCGCGAGCTTGCGGGAGAAGTTGAACGCGGCCACGGTGATGCCTTCCTTGCGGATGCCGGTGTGCCACTCGCCGTAGTCGATGACGTCGTTGACGAATGCCCAGGTGATGCCGTTCGGGATGGCGAGGCAGATGTAGCCGAGGGTCACGAACACGATGAAGGTGGTGAGGTTGGTCGGCAGGAAGAAGTTGATGAGGTTGGCGACCGCACCGACGACGAAGCAGAACACGGCGACCTGCTTCTTGCCGAACTTCTTCACCAGGAACGGGATGGAGAGGATGGCCACGATGGAGCAGCCCATCTGGATGGCGTTGATCACCGGCTGCAGGCCCATGTTGCCCAGGTTGTACTCGGCGAAGTACAGCATCATGGCGTTGTTGGTGTTCATGGCGGAGATGGTGAACAGGGTCATGAGGATGATGGCGAGCAGCGGCTTGTTGGTGAAGACCACCTTGATGTAGGCGCCGACGCCTTCCTTGGTCTTGTCGCCCGTCTTCTCACGGTTGATCTTGATGTGTTCCTTGCAGTTGAAGAACGTGACGGCGAAGCAGCACACGCCGATGATGGCCATGATGGCGGAGGCGACGGCGTAGCCGTGGAACGTGGTGACCTTGCCGTTGGAGTCGGAGAACAGCAGGATGATCGGGATGAAGGCCACACCGGTGATCCACTGGGCGCCGAGGGAGCCGGCCTGGCGGGTGGTGGCCAGCTGGGCTCGCTCATCGACGTCTCGGGTCATGACGTTGGCGAGGCCCACGTACGGCAGGTTGGTGAAGGAGTAGCAGGTGCCCCATGCCATGTAAGTGACGAACGCGTAGACGATGCGGCCCCACATCGGGAAGTCCGGCATGGTGAACGTGATGACCGTCAGGATGGACAGCACGATGGCGCCGACCATCATGACCGGACGGAACTTGCCGTGCTTGCCGACCTTGCGGCTGTCGACGAAGGCGCCGGCGATCGGGTCCATGAAGGCGTCGTAGATCTTGGTGACGGCCATGATCGTGGCCACCATGCCCGGGTTGATGAGCGCCACATCGGTGTAGAACTTGGTCAGGTAGGCCTGGCCCAGATCGAACATGAAGCCGTTGCCGAGATCGCCGAAGCCGTAGCCGATCTTCTCTCGCCAGCTCAGCTTCACCTGGCCGTTGACTGCAGCCGCTTTCTCTTCTACTGAAGTTGTCATGATATTACTACCTTTTCAGTGTGTCACGCGTGGCACCGGCTGCTGCGTCGATGCCACGCGACCCTTCCTTTTCGATTTTCAGTTATGCGTATTCGGTTATGAATGCCGTCGGCCGGGAGCTGCCTCCCCCGGCCGACGGTCGCGTACCGGCAGTTACGCGAACAGCTCCTTGGCGTTGTTGTAGGAGACGTCCTGCACCAGCGGGGCCAGGGTGTCGAGATCCGACGGGATCTCGCCGCGGGATGCCCACTCGCCCAGCTGCTCGCACAGGATGCGGCGGAAGAACTCGTGGCGCGGGAAGCTCAGGAACGAACGGGAGTCGGTGGTCATGCCCACGAAGTTGCCCAGCAGGGAGCCTTCGGCCATGGTCTGGATCTGCTTGCGGATGCCCTCGCGGGTGTCGTTGAACCACCAGGCGTTGCCGAGGGCCATGTGCTGCTTCATGCCGCCCTGGAAGCATCCCATGATGGTGGTGATGGCCAGGTAGTCGTTCGGGTTGAGCGAGTAGATGATCATCTTCGGGATGGAGTCGGTCTTGGCGGCCTCGTTGAGCAGGGCGGCCAGCGGCTCGGCGATGGAGCGGTCGTTGATCGAGTCGTAGCCGGTGTCGGCGCCGTGGATGGCGAACTCGCGCTCGTTGATGTTGCGCATCGCGTGGATGTGCAGCTGCATGGTCCAGCCGTGGGCCTTGTAGATCTTCATGAGGTCGAGGAACAGCTGGGTGCGGTACTTGGTGACCTCCTCGAAGGTCAGCGGTTCGCCGGCACGGGCCTTGGCGAGGATCGCGTCGCGCTCGGCGGCGGTGGACGTCGCGTACACCATGAGGTCGGCGGCGTGGTCGGACAGGCGGGAGCCGTGCTCGTGGAAGAAGTCGACGCGCTTGTTGATGGCGGCCATCATGTCGTCGAAGGAGTTGACCTTGTCGCCGGTGACCTGCTCGAGCTGGTCGACCCACTCGGAGAAGCCGGCCTTGTCGGGGTTGAGGGCCTTGTCCGGGCGCATGGCCGGAATCATCTTGAAGGTGTCGCCGCCGTCCTTCTCGAAGGCGATGTGGTACTCGAGGGAGTCGACCGGGTCGTCGGTGGTGCAGATGGTGTCGAGGTTCATGCGGCGCAGCAGCGAGCGGCGGGAGAACTCCGGGGTGGCCAGCATCTCGTTGGTCTTCTCGTAGATGGCCTTGGCGGTCTTGGAGTTCAGCTCGTCGGTGATGCCGAAGTAGCGGCGCAGCTCCTGGTGCGTCCACATGTAGACCGGGGAGCCGATGGCCTTCTCCATGGTCTGCGCGTAGGCATAGAACTTGTCCCACGGATCGCCGTTGCCGGTGATGAGCTCCTCGGGAACGCCGTTGGCACGCTCCAGACGCCACTTGTAGTGGTCGCCGTAGTTGTTGCCGTCGGTGAGCCAAGCCTCGACGATGTCCTTGAAGTTCGGATCCTTGTAGATCTCCTCGGGGTGCAGGTGGCAGTGGTAATCGACGATCGGCATGTTTTCCGCGTAGTTGTGGAACAGGTCCTTCGCCAGATCCGTCGTCAGCAGGTAGTCATCATCCATGAATGCCATGGTCGTTTCCTTCCTCGAACTCCGTTGTCGTGACACACGATGGGCTGGCTGTCGCAGGGCCCAGATGCATGTGTGCTCGATTTCGTAGCCGTTATTGCCTTGTCGGATTGCGTCCATGCAACCCGGCGTTACCTTGACTGTAAGAAGCGTGAGCTGAATCACGTTTTTTTGTTGCCAAGATTTGCATGGACACGCGAGGAATCATCGGAAAATGGCAACCGCTGGCAACAATTGCCCATGCGCCGGCATCGCTTTCTATCGTGGAAGTGCATCTATCGAAAGGAATTTCTGATGAGCAACGAAGCTTGTGCATACTGCGACGAAGGTGCCGCGCTCGACGCGTTCGGCATCAAGATCTACGAACTTCCGGCCAGCAAGGTCGTCCTGTTCAAGGAACAGAGCCACAAGGGCCGCGTGATCGTGGCCTCGAAGCACCACGTCTCCGAGATCGTGGAACTGAGCAAGGAGGACCGCGACGCGTTCTTCGACGACGTGGACCGCGTGGCCAAGGCCGTGCACGCCACGTTCCACCCCGACAAGGTGAACTACGGCGCCTACGGCGACACCGGCCATCACCTGCACTTCCATCTCGTGCCGAAGTACAAGGACGACGAGTTCGAGTGGGGCGGCACCTTCGCCATGAACCCCGATCGCGTGCACCTGACCGACGCCGAATACGACGAGATGGCCAAGGTCATCGTCGCCAACCTGTGATCGACGAATGATCAAGTAAAAAGAAAAAATCCGTCGGCCGTCTTCGGCGGCCAACGATCGTTACGTCTTTGCCTTACGTCAACGATGCTTGCGGACGCACATGCTGGCCCTTCCTCATGTGCGTCCGTATTTTTTTGCCTATCGACGGTTCGTCAGTCGTTTGACGACCGCAATCTCCGTACGGCGGCGTCGACGGCCTCATCGGACGCCGTCGACGAGACGCGCAGATATGACGCGTCGCCGTAGAATTCGCCGGGACTGACGATGATGCCGATCCGGGCGAGATCGCCGATGTCCTTCCAGCAGTCGCCGCTGATGGCCTTCACCCACACGTACAGCGCGCCCTGCGGCATGGCGGCGTCGTATCCGGCGGCGTTGAGACCGCGCACCAGCTTTTCAAGACGACCACGATAGCGTTCGCGCTGTTCGACGACGGATGCGACGTCGTCGAGTCCGGCGGCCATGGCGGCCTGGCTCGGTCCGGGGATGATCTGGCCGATCTGCTTGCGGGTCTCCAGCATCGGCGCGACGATGGCGTCGTCGCCGACGATCAATGCCGTGCGGTAGCCGGCCATATTCGACTGCTTGCTCAGCGAATACAGGCACAGCAGGCCTTCGGCGCCGCCGTCGCATACGTCGTCGTCGAGAATGCAGCTCGTCGCCGACATTTCGGACGGCGAGGAGCTCCAGTCCATCAGCGCATAGCATTCGTCGGACACGACGACCGCGCCGATGCGGCGGGCGGCGACGACGATGTCGTGCAATTGCGCCGCGGACAGCACTTCGCCGCTGGGATTCGACGGCGAGTTCACCCATACCATTTTCACGCCCTCGACGTCTGCCCATGATTCCACGTCGGCGACGTCGGCCTTCAGCGTCGTCGCACCGGCGAGCTGCGTGCCGATCTCATACGTCGGATAGGAGATGCGCGGCTGGACGACCACGTCCCCTTCGCCGAGACCGAGCAGCGAGGCCATGAGCGAGACGCCCTCCTTGGAACCGACCGTCGGGCAGATGCCGGCGCCGATGCGCTCCAGGTCGACGCCGCGCAGGTCGTGGAACCATCGCGTGATGGATTCCCGCAGCGCCGCGGTGCCGCGGGTGACCGGGTATCCGTAGGCGTTCGACGCGTTCGCGGCGTCGGCGAGCGCCTTGCGGACGCTCTCGGGAACGGCGTCAACCGGCGAACCGATGGACAGGTCGATCATCCCGTCGGGATGTGCCGACGCGGTCTTCTTCGCGGCGGCGAGACGCGACCAGTCATATGGTGTGCTGAATGGTGAAAATCCCACGATATAGGCCTTTCCGATCGGTGTGGTTCAAGAAGCGGATTGGTTCAAGATGATTCAGGAAGAAAAAGACTCCCCGATATACGGCTGGTATATCGGGGAGTCTGCGATGTCTGACGATGAACGTCCTATGACGATTGTCCTATGACGGTACGGGACCGGTCCCCGATTCCGTCAGTCCTGGTTCTGCGGGGGCAGGGCCGCCACTTCGGCCTCGTCATGGTCGATCGCGCCGAAGCCCGAGGCTCCGCCCTGGTCGCCGACCTCGGCGAAGAAGCGGACGGCGGCGTCCTTGTACCATGCCCATTCGTCCGGCAGGTCGTCCTCGTAGAAGATGGCCTCGGTGGGGCACACGGGCTCGCATGCACCGCAGTCGACGCACTCGTTCGGGTTGATGTACAGCGTACGGGGGCCTTCGTAGATGCAATCCACCGGGCACTCGTCCACGCAGGCCTTGTCCTTCACGTCCACGCAAGGCTGGGCAACAACATATGGCATAGCCGTCCTCCTGTCATTCGTTCGATTCGACCGGCCCGGCCTGTTCGGCCGCCGGCCCGCCGCATATCCCCACGGCGTCACGCACACTGTGCATCAAGTCTACGCCGCCCCCACAACAGAGGGGCCTCCACGTCGTCGCCGACGGGAGGCCCGGCGGAGAGGCCATTCGACCGTCCCCCGATGTCTACGATGCCTATTGCGCCTACTTTTCGATGTCGCCCTTGAGCTGGTTCAGTCCCAGACGGGAGTGATGGTAGCCGTAGGAGAGGTAGATGATGAAGCCCACGACCAGCCATACGAGGAAACGCACCCAGGTGAGCACGGTGAGGTTGAGCATGAGCCACAGGTTGGCCAGGCCGATGAGGACCGGGACCCACGGGTTGCCGGGCATGGTGAAGGAGCGCTTGAGGTCGGGGCGCTTCCTGCGCATGATCGGGATGGAGATGGCGACCAGCGTGAACGCGGAGAGCGTGCCGATGTTCACCATGTCGGAGAGCACGCCGATGTCGAAGAGGGCGGCGACGAGGGCCACGATCACGCCGCAGACGATCTGCAGGACGGCCGGGGTGCCATGCACGCCGGTCTTGGAGAGGCCTCGCGGCAGCAGGCCGTCGCGGCTCATGGCGAACACGATGCGGGTGAGGCCGAGCAGCAGCACCATGACCACGGTGGCCAGGCCCAGCACGATGCCGAAGCTGATGATCTTCGCGGCCCAGTTCGCGCCGACGAGCTCGAACGCGGTGGCGAGCGACGGGCTGTCGGCCTTGGCGAGGTCCTTGTAGGAGACCATGCCGGTGGTGACGACGGCGACGGCCACGTACATGATGATGATGAGCAGCATGCCGGTGCCGATGCCCAGCGGCACGGACTTCTTCGGATTGTCGGTCTCCTCGGCGGCGGTGGCCACCACGTCGAAGCCGATGAACGCGAAGAACACGAGGGCGGCGCCGGAGAGGATGCCGGGGATGCCGTAGATGGACGGGACCATGCCGGTGGCCCACTGCCACAGCGGCTGCGCCCAGATGCCGGTGACCTCGGAGGAGGCCGGCTGGATGGTGTCGGCCGGCTGGCTCGGCGGGATGAACGGCGTGAAGTTGGAGGCCTTGACGTAGAAGAAGCCGACGATGACGACGAAGAACACGATGGCGATCTTCAGCACGGTCATCGCGCCGTCCACGCGGGCGCCGAGCCTGGTGCCGAAGACGAGCAGCGTGGTGAAGAACGCCACGATGATGATCGGCGCCACGTCAAGCGCGAACGAGCCGATATGGATGTTCGTGTTGAGGTTCCAGCCCATCAGCCGGAAGAAGTCGTTGAGATACACGCCCCAGTATTTGGAGATGACGGAGCCCGCCATGAGCATCTCGAGGATGAGATCCCAGCCGATGATCCACGCCACGATCTCGCCGACGGTGGTGTAGGTGAACGTGTAGGCGGAGCCGGCGACCGGAATCATCGAGGCGAATTCGGCATAGCACATCACGGCGGCGCCGCAGACGATGCCGGCGATGATGAAGCTGATGATCACGGCGGGGCCGGCGTGGTAGGCCGCGGCCTGCGCGCCCACGGAGAAGATGCCCGCGCCGACGGCGACGGCGACGCCCATGATGGCAAGATCCCACCACTTGAGGTTGCGCTTGAGTTTACGGTCGGCCTCGTCGGTTTCGGCGATGGTCTGCTCGACCGTCTTGGTTCGTAAAAGATTCATGTCCTTCTCCCGGTGTCGGTTGAGGCACAGGTTCCGAGGAACCCCTGAAAATGTACCCTGAAGAGATTAGGCGGGAATTATGAATTCACCAAGAAACATGCAGGGTTTTCCACACATCCGAACAATAATGCCCGAATAATGGACATGAACGGCCGAAAAACGGATGGTGAACGGGTTCTTGCCTGCGGGTCGGGCCGACGACGGCCGCAGCAGGTGCGGCAGACCCGCGCCGAAACACGCCGGGCCACACCTAATCGACAACGGCCGGCACGGGCCCCGTCAGGACCGGTGCCGGCCGAAGGACTATCGCAGGTCGATGCCGATGGCGACGGGTTCGGGGACGAGGCGGATGCCGTATGCGGCCTCGACGCCGTCCTGCACCGTCTTCGCCAGACGGACCACGTCGGCGGAATTCGCCTCGCCGCGGTTGGTCAGCGCCAGCGTGTGCAATGTCGACAGCGATGCGGCTGCGCCGTCGGCCACGGCGAATCCCTTGTGGAATCCGGCATGGTCGATGAGCCATGCGGCCGAGGTCTTCACGCCCGGCGTTCCGTCGGGCAGCTCGGCATCGAAGCGCGGTGCATCCTCGGGAAGGCGTTCCGCAGCCTCGTGCGTGAGCACGGGGTTCATGAAGAAGCTGCCGCAGCTGTGACGGTTGTAGTCCTCGTCAAGAGACCCTTGCGCATCCCACAGGCCCTTCATGGCGGCCTCGACGTTCTCCTCGCGCTTCGTGCCCTTCATCCACTCGGTGTAGTAGCGGTTCGGGTCCTCGAGCATGCCCTTGCCGGCGCGCACGGCGAGCACGGCGTCGCGGATGGCCGCGGTCGACATGCGCTCCCCCACCTCCACGCCGAGCGCCTTGGCGAGCTGGCCGAAGCCGACCACGCCGGTGGCGCTGTGCCTGAGCACGAAGGTGACCGACAGCACCACGTAGCGCGGCGTCGGGAAGAACTCGTCGGCGGGTGTGGCCGGCGCCTGGTACATGCTGGTCTTCAGCGCCGAGGTGCGGTAGCCGAAACGCAGGTCCTCGGGAGCAAGATCGAGTGTCTTCTTGGTCTTGCGATCCCAGACCTCCACGGATTCGACGACCGTGCCGACCTCCTGACCGTATGCACCGATGTTCTGCACCACGGAGGCGCCGACGGTGCCGGGGATGCCGGAAAGGCCCTCGATGCCCTCGAGTCCCATGCGCACGCAGTATTCGACCAGATCATCCCAGTTCGTGCCGGCCTCGGCGTGGATGTGCACGGCACGGCTGCCGCCCTCGACCGGCGCCACTTCGTCGGGAACGCTGATCGCACGGCGGGCGTCACGCACCACGTATCCCATGAACGGCTCGTCGGAGACCAGCATGTTGGAGCCTCCGCCGATCACGCACAGCGGCAGGCCGCGTTCGTCGGCCTCCTCCACGGCCTCGATGACCCCCACGCGGGAGTCGGGTTCGAAGAAACGGGCGATGGGACCGCCGACGCCAATCGTGGTCAGGTCGGCAAAACTCGGAGTTGCACTCATAGTGCCCAACCATACTGCATGCTCGGTCCATCCGTTCGTCGACGAGGCATAGACCCGCATTCGGATTCCGGGAACGATTAGACCCACAAATCCAGATTATGGACCTACGTCCGAAGCCGCGACCCACGAACCCGGATATCGTAGAATGGGCCGGCCCGCACACGGACGGACGAGAAACAAAAAAAAACCCGACCGAAATTCGGTCGGGTTGAAAGTCTTTACAGCGTCTCAGCGGGTCTCGCGGTGGACGGTCTGCTTGCCGCAGCGCGGGCAGAACTTCTTCAGCTCAAGACGGTCAGGAGTGTTACGACGGTTCTTCGTCGTGATGTAGTTACGCTCCTTGCACTCGGTGCAGGCCAGCGTGATGCCTGGACGGATATCGGCGCTTTTTGCCATCATTCACCTCTGTAATAGTGTCATCGCCGGTTTTTCCGACGCTTTGTAGCGAGGAAGAGACTCGAACTCTTGACCTTACGATTATGAGTCGTACGCTCTAACCAGCTGAGCTACCCCGCCATGAGAGCCTCGAGCGAGAATCGGACTCGCGACCTCTTCCTTACCAAGGAAGTGCTCTACCACTGAGCTATCGAGGCGTGGCGGATAGTGGATTCGAACCACTGAAGCACGAAGCGGCTGATTTACAGTCAGCTCCCTTTGACCGCTTGGGAAATCCGCCATTGCTTACCCCGGAGGAGTTCCTCCGAAATCGGCAACTCGCTTATATAACCACAGAATTTCAGACCGCGCAACTCGGCGTGTCGCGAAGCTGCCGCCAGCGCTGCAGGGCCCGCTCGACCCGCTTGTATCCTATGGTTTCCACGGGAAAGCCGGCTTCGACGAAGATGCGCTTGGGCCCCTTGCCGCGGTAATACTCCTCGATGGCGTGATTGATGAACATCGGCGAATAGTGGATGCGCCCATGCCCGTCCACGTAGTCCACGGCGTCCAGCGCCTCGAGCACGCGCTTGGTCGACGGATCGAATGCTGCCATGATCGTTCCCCTTCCCGGACGATTACGTCCATCCCAACGGTAGCCCATTCGCCGTTACGGCGACGGATGGCGTCCGGCCGGTTTCCCCGGCATGCCCAACGGCTCCGGCGCCAGCTGTCAGGGCCTTAGAAATCCCAGTCGTCGTCATCGGTCTCCTCGGCCTTGCCCATCACGTACGACGAGCCGGAGCCGGAGAAGAAGTCGTGGTTCTCGTCGGCGTTCGGCGAAAGCGCGGCGAGGATGGCCGGGTTCACGTTCACCTCGTCGGCGGGGAACATGGCCGGGTAGCCGAGATTCATCAGCGCCTTGTTGGCGTTGTACCGCAGGAACCGGCGCACGTCGTCGGCGAGCCCGACGCCGGCGTAGAGGCTGTCGGTGTAGGCGGCCTCGTTCTCGTACAGCTCCTCGAGCAGGGTGTGCGTGTAGTGGTGCATGTGCTCGCGCTCCTCGTCCGAGACCATGGCGAGGCCCTTCTGGTACTTGTAGCCGATGTAGTAGCCGTGCACGGCCTCGTCGCGGATGATGAGGCGGATGACGTCGGCGGTGTTGGTGAGCTTGGCGTGGGCCGAGAAGTACATGGGCAGGTAGAAGCCCGAGTAGAACAGGAACGATTCGAGCAGCGTGGAGGCCACCTTGCGCTTGAGCGGGTTGTCGCCCTCGTAGTAGTCGAGCACGATCTCGGCCTTCTTCTGCAGGAACTCGTTCTCCTCGCTCCATGCGAACGCGGCGTCGATCTCCTTGGTGGAGCACAGCGTGGAGAAGATGCTCGAATAGCTTTTGGCATGCACGGATTCCATGAACGCGATGTTGGTGTACACGGCCTCCTCGTGCGGGGTGAGCGAATCGGGGATGAGCGAGACGGCGCCCACGGTGCCCTGGATGGTGTCGAGCAGCGTGAGTCCGGTGAACACGCGCATGGTGAGCGTGTGCTCCTCCTCGCTCATGGACCGCCACACGGGGATGTCGTTGGAGACGGGGACCTTCTCGGGCAGCCAGAAGTTGCCGGTCAGGCGGTTCCACACCTCAAGGTCCTTCTCGTCCTCGAGACGGTTCCAGTTGATGGCGCTGACGCGGTCGATGAGCTTGAGCGGCTTGCGGGGAATGGAGATCGGCGCCATGTCAGGCCTCCTCTTCCACTGCAGCGGCGGACGCGGGCAGGAATTCCTCGGGCGCGGTGAGCCGCAGGATCATGCGGTATACGAATCGGGACATCGGTGCTCCTTTACGATTTGGCGGTTGGTTCGAGGCGAAGCCACACAACTCGTGGTTTCACCCTCGAAATCGGCGTTTTTTAGCGTTCACAACATAAGTTGTGTGGGTTGAAATCAAGGTGAAAGTCGAATGATGCGTGCGGCATGTGCGCGGCAGAGGATGAAGGCGTACAGAAGTACGTCGAATCCTCGGCCGTGCGCATGACGCTCCATCATTCGACTTTCACACCACACATGCGTAGGTGCAGGCGCCGTTTACCTCCGTCCCCTCGAGCGCCTGCTGGCGGATGCGGATGTAGTAGAGGGTCTTGATGCCCTTGCTCCACGCGTAGATCTGCGCCTTGTTGATGTCGCGGGTGGTGGCGGTGTCGGGGAAGAACAGCGTGAGCGAGAGACCCTGGTCGATGTGCGGGGTGGCGGCGGCGTAGGTGTCGACGATGGCCTTCCATCCGATTTCGTAGGCGTCGCGGTAGTATTCGCGGTTCTCGTTGGTCATGTAGGCGGCCGGGTAGTAGACGCGGCCGGTCTTGCCTTCCTTGCGGATCTCGATGCGCGAGGCGATGGGGTGGATGGATGACGTGGAGTTGTTGATGTAGGAGATCGACCCGGTGGGCGGCACGGCCTGGAGGTTCTGGTTGTAGATGCCGTCGCGTCGGATGGCTTCGGCGAGCGTGGCCCAGTCCTCTCGGGTGGGGATGGCGATGCCACGGGAGGCGAAGAGTTCGCGCACGCGCTCCGTTCGGGGTTCGAGCGACCTGCTGCCGTCGGTGTATTTGTCGAAGTAGTTGCCGTCGCCGACCGGCCTGGCGTAGGCGGAGCGTTCGAATCCGGCGAAGGCGCGGCCGTGTTCCACGGCGAGCGCGTGGGATGCCCGGTAGGCGTGGTAGGCGATGGTCATGAAGTAGATGTCGGTGAAGTCGAGCGCCTCGTCGGATCCGTACTGGATGTGTTCGCGGGCGAGGAAGCCGTGGAGGTTCATCTGGCCGAGGCCGACGGCGCGGCCTTCGTCGTTGGCGCGGCGGATGGAGGGCACGGAATTGATGACGGTGTGGTCGGAGACGGCGGTGAGCGCGCGGATTGCGGTTTCGACGGTGTCGCCGAGTCCGACGCGTCCGTCGCCGGCTCCGGTGCCGTCCATGGCCTTGGCGATGTTGAGCGAGCCGAGGTTGCAGGAGACGTCGCGGCCGATGTGGCTATAGGAGAGGTCTTCGTTGTATTCGCTGGCCTCCTGCACCTGGAGGATCTCGGAGCACAGGTTGCTCATGGCGATGCGGCCGTCGATGGGGTTGGCGCGGTTGACGGTGTCTTCGAACATGAGGTAGGGGTAGCCGGATTCGAATTGGATTTCGGCGATGGTCTTGAAGAATTCGCGCGCGTCGATGTACGTCTTGCGGATGCGTTCGTCGGCGACCATCTCGTCGTAGTGTTCGCTGATGGCGATGTCGGCGAAGGGCCTGCCGTAGACGCGTTCGACGTCGTAGGGGCTGAACAGGGCCATGGGCTTTTTGGCTTTGGCGAGTCGGAAGGTCACATCGGGGACGACGACGCCGAGGGAGAGCGATTTGATGCGGATCTTCTCGTCGGCGTTCTCGCGCTTGGTGTCGAGGAAGCGCATGATGTCGGGATGGTGGGCGGAGAGGTAGACGGCGCCGGCGCCCTGGCGCGCACCGAGCTGGTTGGCGTAGGAGAAGCTGTCCTCGAGTAGTTTCATGACGGGGACGACGCCGGAGGACTGGTTTTCGATGTGCTTGATGGGCGCGCCGAGCTCACGCAGGTTGGTGAGGTTCAGCGCCACGCCGCCGCCTCGCTTGGACAGCTGCAGGGCGGCGTTGATGGCACGGGAGATGGATTCCATGTTGTCTTCGACGCGCAGCAGGAAGCAGCTGACGGCTTCGCCGCGCTGCGCCTTGCCGAGGTTGAGGAACGTGGGCGTGGCGGGCTGGAACCGGCCGGAGATGATGGCGTCGGCGTATTCGAGGGCGCGCTCTTCGTCGCCGTCGGCGAGTTCGAGGGCGACGGCGACGGCGCGCTGCGGGAAGTCCTCGAGGTACTGCTTGCCGTCGAAGGTCTTGAGTGCGTATGAGGTGATGAATTTGAACGCGCCGAGGAAGGTGGCGAACTCGAATCCGGATTCCGCGGCGTGCGCGTGAATGCGGTCGAGGAATTCGGGCGTGTACTGCGCGAAGACGTCGCCGTTGTAGTACTTGTGGTCGATGAGGTAGCGCAGGCGTTCGGCGGTGGAACCGAACGTCATGGTGTTGGGCTTCACGTGCCGTTCGAGGTATTCGCGCACGGCGTCATGGTCCTTGTCGAACGGGATGCGGCCTTCGGCGTCGGGGAGGTTGAGCATGGCGTTGAGCGCGTGCCAGTCATGGGCCGGATCGTACGACAGCAGCGTGGCCGTCGTGTTGTCCAGCTGCAGGGCGGTTGTGGTGAGGTCGACCATGCGTCACTCGCTTTCGTTGGTGGGTGTCGGGTTTGGGGATTCGGGGCATTCGCCGTCGCCGTCCGGCGCGGCGCTTTCGTCGAGCCGGCGGAAGAACGCGACGAGGCCGTCGCGTACGCGCTCGCGGTCCTCCGGCGTGCCCATGAGCTCGAACCGGTAGAGGAACGGCACGTGGCATTTCGCGGCGATGACGTCGCCGGCCACGCCGTACGCCTCGCCGAAGTTGGTGTTGCCGGAGGCGATGACGCCGCGGATGAATCTGCGGTTGGCCGGGTCGTTGAGGAATCGCTTGACCTGCACGGGCACGGCCTTGGCGATGCTGCCGCCGCCGTAGGTGGGCGTCATGAGCACGTATGGCTCGCGGACGGCCAACGGCTCGTCGTTCGGCCGCAGCGGCAGCCGGTGGACGTTGATGCCGAGTTCGTGCAGCCGGCAGTCGGCGACGAATCGCGCCGTGTTCTCGGAGACGGAGGAGAAGTAGACGAGCGCGCCGATGGCGCCGCCCCCGGCGGCCACCTCGGGCGTGCCTTTTTCGTGTCGTGATGTCATGGTTTCCTCGCGTGACGTTTCGCGCCGTCGTCTTCGGCTTTCGAAAATTTCCGAGACATCACTATATATGGCATGAACCTGCCTATCAATCACTAGATATAGTGTTTCGCGTGGTGTATATCACAATGAGACCTGTGTCACATGCCACGTCGGACGAGACGCGGACGATGCGGGACGGGCATGGCGCCTGCTGGGACGACATGGGACAAACACTGGAATCGCACGACGTGCCGTCGGGCCATGGATAGAATCTTCAATAGCTTTTGTTGTCAAGCCGTGTCGTCGGCAAACCATATCGAGGAGGATATCCGTGCTCCCTGCCTACAAGAAGACCATGACCGTCATGACCATCATGCTCGCCGTCGCCGTGGTGGCCGGACGGGTGGTGTCGATGTTCTCCGCCGACCCGGCGGTGGCGATGTACGCGTATGTGCTGCCGTGGCTGGTCGGCGTGGTGGTGATGCTGTTCATCATCGGCGCGGACCAGGATATTCGTCTGACCGTGGGCAAGGTGATCATCGTCACGCTGGTCGGCATGCTGGTGCTGACGGCCGTGGTCGGCGTGCTGCTGTACCTGCTGGTGCCTGCGGCCTCGGTGGTATGGGCGTTCCGCATCGGATGGTTCGTGACGCTGGTGGCCGTGGCCGTCGAGGCGCAGCTGGTGAACCCCGAGAACGTTGCGGCGGCCCAGCAGGCGGCCGAACGCCGCGCCGAGGCGAACCTCGAGAAGAAGCTCACCATGCAGCGCGAGGCGCAGCAGGCGGCCCGCGAGCGCATCGCCAAGCGCGAGATCAAAAAACGCAACAAGCGCAAGTAAGCGGGATTCGGGTCTAGCGGCCTCCCATGCCGCCGCCTCCGCCACCGCCGGAGGACCCGCCGAATCCGCCTCCTCCGCCGCCACCGCCGCCGTAGGAGGACGGATTGCTCAGGCTGCTTACGGCGCTTTGGATGTCGCTGAAGTTGCTGCCGATCATCGAACCAAGGTCGGTGATGCCCGTCGGCGCGGAGGATCCCATGCCGGTCGGCGCATGGTGATGGAACGTGGAGTACATGACGGGGCTGGAATCCCAAGTGCCGTCCATGAAGGCCGGATCGTTCAGCTGCGGGTAGAGTTCGCGCAACTGTCGGACGACCTGGTCGCTGATGCCGAATGCGGCCGCATACACGAGGTAGAAGTCCCACATCGCCAGGTCGGGGACGCCCCGCTTGGAGAAGTCGGAGAAGTCGAGCATGTATCGTTTGAGCCCTTCGAGCCTGCCGGCCACGAGGTTGCCCTCGGGGGTGAGGATCTCGGATTTCGCCTTCGCCATGACGGTCACGCACAGGACTATCGCGGCCCCGATGACGATGAACGCCAGCAGCTGCCAGCCGAGGGCGACGAACCCGAGCATCGAGAGCATGCCGATGCCGATGGTCACGGCGCAGGGCAGGACGGTGTATCGGGATGTGCCCACGGAGAGGTGGCCGGCTCCGCATTCCATGGATACCGCGTCGCGGTAGGCGTCGAACAGACCGTCGAACGCCGAGTAATCCAGTTTGCCGGCCTCGTGGAGCTCGGTCATGGTGAACGGCCGGCCGCCGTAGCCTGCCGAGGCACGGCGGAGCACGTTCAGCAGGGCCTGTTCGCTGCGGGAGAGCTGTGAGGCGTGCGATCGTCTCGGGTCGCGCAGGGTGATGACCACGTCCTGTGTTCCGCGCGGTCCGGGAGGGCTCATGGTCAGGCCGACCCATCGTTTGTGCGCGAGCGAGAGCATGGTGGCGGCCATGCCGTTGCGATCGACGGCCACGCTCGAGTCCCCCAGTCCGATGATCTTCGCGGCGACGGCGGGCGGGACGCCGGGGTCGTCGCGCCAGTACGTCATATCGCCGCGGTATCGGGCGAGGCGGCGGGAGGTGCGGATGGACCAGGCCGTCCATGCCAGCATGCCGAGTATGAGCAGCAGGCTCACCACGCACAGGGCGATGACGGCGTGGTTCTTCGCCTCGACCTTCGCCTGCCATTCGTCGGCCATCCGCTGTTCGCCAGCGGCGATGGTCGATGCGGTCTTGGCACTATGCCGTTTGGCGTTTGGCGCGAACTGCGCGGGGAACGTGGCATGCACCTCGAGCTGCACCTGCGCCGGCAGCGGTTCGGCCTTGAAGTAGACGTCCCCGTTGTCGTCGATGGTCAGCTCGGATGGCGAATGCTCGAAATGCAGCCATGCGCGCACATCGTCCCTGGTGAGTGTGGCCGACTGCTCCCGTCGTGTGGAATCGGGCACGGAGATGAGGCCTGTGACCTGCTTGGCGTATATGCCGTTCGTGGTGTCGAGGAACTGCCAGTTGAATTCGGCGTTGCCATCCGCGAGTCCGGTGATGGCGTTCTTCACGCGGTAGCTTACGTAGTAGGTCTCGCTGCCTGAATTGGTCGGGGGGATGTTCCAGCCGAGTTCGGTGGTGTCGGCGTCGGTTTTGGTCAGGTAGTAGGTGCCGGCGAGTTCCTCGTATTGGTCTTCGGGCACGTTCTCGGGGTCCGCAAGGTCGATTTGCTCGTAGCTGCGCCGTTCGGCATCGCGCACGTTGACGTCGGTGATGCCGTCGTATACGCCGGGACGGGCCTTGAACGTGCGGAAGAGCTGATGCCACGGCCGGTCGTTGCCGTCGGTGTCCTCACGCCGTTCGAGGTTCACGTTCCATGTCTCGGTGACCATGAGGTCGCCGTTCGACTGGATGGAGACGTCGTAGTGCAGCGAGTCGAGCGTGAGCGGCTCGTTCTCTCCGGCCACGCCGCAGGAGGCCAGGACGAACACCATCGCCGCGGCCAGCAGGGCCGCGAGCATGGCACGGACGACGGCGGGTCGGGCATCGGCGGCACGGCGAATACCGGCGGCGGTATGCGCGGCGGCGACGCGGGCATGCGGGCGCATCAGAACCGGACCTGGGGCACGGCGCGGGCGGACTCCTCCACCTTGAAGAACTCGCGTTCGGTGAAGTGGAACATTCCCGCGATGATGTTGCTTGGCACGGTCTGGATCTTCGTGTTGTATTTGAGCACCACGTCGTTGTAGAACTGCCGTGCGTAGGCGATCTTGTCCTCCAGCGCCTTGAGCTGGGCCTGCAGGTCGAGGAAGTTCTGGTTGGCCTGCAGCTGCGGATACGCCTCGGCCGTGGCCATGAGGTTCATCAGGGCCTGGCCGACCTGCGTTTCGGCGGCCGCGCGCTCGGCCGTGGTGGTCGCCGACGCGGCGCGGGCACGGGCGTCGGTCACCGCCTGGAGCGTCCGCGACTCGTGGGCCGCATAGCCCTTGACCGTTTCGACGAGATTGGGAATCAGATCCGCACGCTGCTTGAGCTGCACGTCGATCTGCGCCCAGCCGTTGTCGACGCGGTTGCGCAACGTGACCAGTCCGTTGTAGGCCGTCACGGCCCATACGACGATTGCTATGACGATGACGACGGCGATGATGATGCCGATGACCATGGGCTTCTCCTTCGAATCGGCGGCTTTTACCATTATGGCCTACGAAGAAGCGGGGACGTGGGAGGCGGGGCCGTGCCGCCACGACGCCGAGGAACAAAAAAACTCCCGCCGGATGGACGGGAGTTCGTGCACGAGAATGCAGACGATCTCAGGCGATCAGTTCAGGATGCCCAGGATGTCACGAGCGGAGACGATGAGGTAGTCCTCGCCGCCGTAGTTGACCTCGGTGCCGCCGTACTTGGAGTACAGGACCTTGTCGCCGACCTTGACGTCGACGGGGATGCGCTCACCCTTGTCGTCGCGACGGCCCGGGCCGACGGCCAGGACTTCGCCCTGCTGCGGCTTCTCCTTGGCGTTGTCCGGAATGTACAGACCGGAAGCGGTCTGGGTTTCAGCAGCGGCCTGCTTGATGACAATCTTGTCTTCCAACGGTGTGATTGCAATCGACACTGTGGGCCTCCTCTTTCGTAAGAGAACATTCGGTACAATTCCCACGCCAGAACGCCGCCGAGAGGCTGACGATCACTCGGGTGAACGTCCCTTTGCGCTATTGGCTATGGTAGCGCGAAATTAGCACTCTGCCAACTCGAGTGCTAAACGTCTTTGCGCATAGCGAAGACACGTCGGGAACGCAGAGAAGACGGGCCGACGGCGCGAAGACGTTGCAGCGCCTCGCGTGAGGCTAGCTGCGACGACGGGCGAGAACGGCGTCCACGTCCACGCCGAGGGAATCCGAGGAGGCCGTGGGAGCCGACACGGACTCCGCGGCGACCGCCTTGCGCTCGTTGCGGCGGGCCGTGCGCTCGCCGGTCTTCTTGGCGCTGATGATCTGCGCCACGGCCTCGGCGGACTGACGCACCACCTGCTTGGCCTCGCGGTCACGGGCGTCCCGTTCGGCCTCGGCGTCCTTCTCAGAGGGCTTTTCCTCGACGGAGGGCTTCGAGGCGGCAGCATCGGCCTTCACCGGCTCCGCGTGGGCCACCTGCTTGGTGGACTTGATTTCCAGGCTCTGCGGTTCGGCGACGGGCACGTCCTGCCCCTGACGCGGCGAACCAAGCGAGAACGAGATGAGATCCTGGTTGCTGGCCAGCTCGAAGGCGTCGAGCGCATGGGCCGACGTCACCTTTTCCAGCTCGGCGGTATAGTCCTCCGGCTCGGCGGGCTTGTGCTCCTGCACCGGCTTGGCGACGGGCTTGGGGGTTTCGGGGGTGTCCTCGGCCTTGCGGGTCTTCGAATCGGACGACGCGGGCCTCTCATGCTTCGACTCGGCCTGCACGGCATGCTCATCGCGCTCGCGGGCACGGGCCTCCATCTCCTTGCGGGCCTTGTCGTTCGCGGCCTCCACGGCGGCCTTGCGCTGCGCCTCGCGGGCCTTGCGCTCGGCGATGGCGGCCTGCTTCTCGGCCTTGGCGAGTTCGATGGTTCGGCGGATGTCCTCCTGGGACATCGCTCCCGTCTTGGTGGAGTCCACGGATTCGGCGGCCTTGGCCATGGCGGGGGTACGTTCGACGGATGCGGCGGTCTTCGCGCGCTTGATCTTCGCGCGCTTCTTGGCGAGCGCCACCTGACGCTCCCATTCGCGCGCCTGCTTGGCGGCACGGACGCCCAGAGCCAGCACGGCCGCGTCCAGCGCCACGGGAATCAGCGCGAACAGCGGACTGAAGTGCAGGGCAAGGGCAAGCACCAGGATCACGACGGCCACGGCAAGCAGGGAGAGCACCAGGACACGCCTTCTGCGAATGGCGTCACGACGCAACGCGCGCACATGCGCGATCTTCGTGTCATCGAGTCTTGCCTGTGCAGCAGACCGCATAACGACCCCTTTCCCAGCGATGTTCCCGTGTCTATCGCCGAAGTGCATACCATCGTCCATATCGATGATATGCAAAGATGCAGAATATCGATCGGAACGGTGCTCCATCGCGTTTTTCATGCCCATCATGGTCTGCCAGGGCTGCAGGCCGAAGATCAGCATCGCGATGATCGCCCACAGCACGACACTGGCGAGCGAATCCAAATCCATGCATTCTACGATAGGGTACGGGCATGAAAAAACGTTTCACGCATGTCGCGTGTCGGACATAACCCCATACTTTGATTACATCGATTGCCCCGAGGAGGTCTCACCGGCGCAATCTGTCGGTGACGTGGCCACAGACGTCGGTGCTCAGCAGCGTGTACATTTCGTGGTCCCGCCATGCGCCGTCGACATACATATAGTTGCGTCGCACACCCTCGTAGGTCATGCCGAGCTTCTCGACGACGCGCCTTGAACGCGCGTTCTCGGGGAGGATGCCGACCTCCACCCGGTGCAGCAGCGGACCGGTGACGTCGAGCAGCGCCCAGTCGGCGAGCATGGCCAACGCCAGCGGCGCCAGCCCATGACCGGCATGGAGACGGTCCACCCAGTATCCGATGGTGCCCACGCGCATGGAGCCGTAGCTGATGGCGCCGAGGGATATCTGCCCGACGATCTCGCCATGCCAGATCATGAGCAGTATGACGCCCTGACCCTCCTGCTCGGCCTTGCGCTGGCGGGAGACCCATTCGTTGAACGAGATGCCGGGACCGTGCAGCGGGTCGCCGGAATCCCAGGGACGCAGCCATTCGTCGTTGCGCTTGCGCACCTCGCTCCACTCGTCCCAGTCTTCCTGCTGCATGGGTCGCAGGCGCAGCGGCTCGAAACCTTCGGGCGCCTGCAGCCACGACGGGATGCGGAAGCGCTCGTTGCCCGTCGGCGATACATCATGCTTGGAAAACAGCCGGAACATGGCTCCCATATTATTCCGCCCTGTTCCGGCGGCAACGGGACGACACGGGCGGACGTGCCGATGTGCTGGTAGAACCGAAGCATGACGACAAACGAGAACGATATCGTGAATCGGACGACGAACGACGGGACCGCGAACGACGGCGAGACCGCAGGCGGCGTCGACATCGTCGCGGCCAAGACGGAGCTGCGCCATGCGGCGTTCCGCCGCAGGCGCGAGGTCGACGACGAGACGCGCGAACGGGCCGGGGCCGATCTGGCCGCCCAGGCCGAGCGCAGCGGTCTGTTCGACGGGACGCATACGGTCGCCGCATATGTGTCGATGGGTACCGAGGTGCCGACCATGCCCCTGCTGCATTGGCTCATCGACCGGGGCGTGCGCGTGCTGGTGCCGCGGCTGGGAACCGGGCGCGAGCTCGGCTGGGGCGAGCTTGCCGATACGGCCGACCTACGGGAGACGGGCGACCACCGTCCGCAGGAGCCGGACGGCGAGGTCCAGGGGGCCGACGCCATCATGCGGGCCGACGTGGTGGTGACGGCCGCCGTGCTGGCCGACCGCGGCGGCGTGCGACTCGGCCGCGGCGGCGGATGGTATGACCAGGCGCTTACGCATCGGAGGCCCGGAACGCCGGTGGTGGCCGTGGTCTGGCCGTGGGAGCTGCGTGACGCCCCGCTCCCCCGCGAACCGCACGATCAGCGCGTCGACGGCGTGCTGACGCCGGCCGAGTACTGGACGGTCCGATAGACGCGACGGCGTGCGGCGGATGCAGCCGATATCATTGGCGTGAGGTTGTCGCGCGTGCGGCTAGGATATGAACAGGCTGCATGGTTAGCGACGAATAGCATTTTCTACGTTTTGGAGGGACTCGTGCCTACTTATCATTACCGTTGCAAGAACTGCAACTATGACTTCACCGAACAGCAGTCGTTCTCCGACGACCCGATCACGCTGTGCCCGAAGTGCGGCGAGGAGCAGGTGCACAAGGTGTTCTCCGCACCGTCCATCGAGTTCAAGGGCAGCGGCTTCTACCGCACCGACAGCGCGAAGCACTGAGCGCATAGCGTCAACGTAACGACGAGATAATCGATTATCGTTGATTTTTCAACGATAATCGACGTTCGTCAACATTGCCGCGAAAAGTGGACAAGGCATATTCCCATCCTTCAAGCTGGGAATATGCCTTTTTTGTATGATCGACGGCCCGGCCCCCGGCCTCGGGCCTCGTCGGCGTCCGAACGCCGACGGCGCGACCTGATGCGCCGCATCATCGTGGCCGTATGCTGCGGATGTGCGGTATGGATGGCGCTGCAATGCGTGATGGCGACGGTCGCCACGCGATACGTCGCCGTGGCAGCGAAGGACATCGCGCGCGGCGACGTGATAGTGACCGGGGACGTCTCGATGCGCGAGGTGCCGGACTCCGCCGCGCTGCGCGACGCCGTCGACGACGTGGGCGCGGCCGCCGGCATGATCGCCCAGTCGTCGATCGCCTCCGGCACGCCGGTGTTCCATGCGATGCTCGCGCGCAGGCCGACGGTGGGGCCTGAACGCACCAGCATGACGATCGCGTTGTCGAGCTCTCCCGACGAGCTCGTCGTCGGCGATACGGTGCGTCTGGTGACGGCCTCGGACGGCGACGGGGAGTACCGGGTGCTGGCGGAACATGCCACGGTGCTTGACGTGCCCGAACGTGCGGAGGACGACGGCCTGCTGTCGGGAGCCGCCGGCGACCGGTCGATGGCCGTGACGTTCGCGCTGCCGCCGAAGGACGCGCTGGCCGTGCTGCAGGTGCAGGAGCATGCCCCGGTGCTTGCCGTCGCCGTCGGCGCGGCAGGTGACGGCGGTATGGGAGATGAGTGGGGACGCAGGCCGTGATGGCTGGGGCTAGCGACGGCCCTCCGCATCGAACTTGCCCCAGTGCGGAGGCAGTTCGTTGAGGATGCGCCGGTCATCGTCGCCGGCCTTGTCGAGTCGTTCGCGGCGTTCCTCGGCGTCGGTCGGCGCATCGTCGAACAATCCGTCCGCGTCGAAGCGCTCCGTGCCGCGGAAGACGACGCGACGGTGCTTGCGCCGACGCGAAGCGGGCTGCGCCGGCTGATTGCTGTCGCTCATCGGAAGCCTACCGTTCGTCGCCGTACATCTTGGCAAGGCGGGAGACCACGCGGTCCACTTCCTTGTCGGGGTTGACGAACGCGGCGACGCTCCAGATGGACATGACCGACCATCCGAGGGACTCGAGGTCCTCCATGATGAAGCGGTGACGCTGGCGCGTCGACGGGATGGACATGAACTGCGCGTCGTCGGTGACGATGGCCAGGGCATACGGCTTGTTCGGCAGACCGACGACGAGCGGGATGTAGGTGCCGTGCTCGTAGCCGTAGTTGACGGCGACGCTCAGGCCGCGGGCCCTGATGCGGTCGGCCAGGTCGGTGAGCAGCGTGCTCGCCTCGATGGGCAGGGACTGCGGCAGCGGGATGCCGGCCTTGTCGAGGTTCTCGCACCAGACCAGCAGCTGCTTCATGAGCTGCGGGCCGGGCTGACGCAGACGCTCGTCCTCCAGCTCGTCGGAGCTGAACGCGGAGACGATGTCGACGTGCGTGTGCGCGATGGCGAGCGCGTCGAGCAGCATGTTGGCGCCGCCCTCGGATTCCAGCGCCGCGCCGAACTGCTGCAAGAAGCGGCCGTGCATCGTGCGTGCGAAGCCGAAGGTGATGATGGCGTCGGTGGATTCCATGCCGCACACCTCGTTGAGGCCGATGATGCGCACATGGCGCAGGAACTTGCGCAGGCCCGGGTCCTTGGAGCTGCGGGCCTTGAGTTCGGCGCCGATGCGCTGACGGTGCAGCGGGCACATGGTCACGATGGTCAGCGAATAGGAGGCCGGCACGATGGTGAAGCCGGTTGCGCGGCCGATGACCAGTTCGATGACCTTGTCGATCTCGGTCTTGTTGCTTTCCACGATGCCGGTGGTGACCGACGGCACGCCCTTGGCCTCCACCTTGGTGTAGTCGACGCCGCTCTTGGGGTCGGGCACCTCGAGGGAAAGCGGCAGCGAACCGTAACCGTGGTGTTCGAGGAACCGGGCGACGCGGGTGTCGCGGCGGTCCGGACGTTCCAGCAGGCGCAGGGGCTTGAGGTACGGGGCGAGCAGCTTGACGACCGGCGAGGACATCGTCTCCTTGTGGGCGAGGATCACCACCTGGTCGACGCGGGAGAGCACCGACAGCAGTTCCAGCGGATTGGCGTGCGCACCGGCGTCGATGATGGCGATGTCGGCCAGACGCTCCAGCGCCGTATTGGCGACGAGCGTGGCCGGGGACGCCACCAGGATCGGCTTGGTGGCAGTGAGGATGTTCGGGTAGTCGCGGCGCAGCCGGCTCATCGGCACCGGCGTGGGGTTGGCCAGCAGCGTATGCAGCTGGTTGGCCTCGTGCGAGCGGGAGAACAGCAGTTCGCTCAGACGCTTGGTCATCTCCTGGTTGACCATGGGACCGATGGAGCCCACATGCTCCACATCCACCTGGCTGAAGCGTTCGGAGGCTGCGGAGAGCACCGAACCGTCCTGGTTGGAGATGATCGGCGAGGAGTGCACGATGAGTTCGAAGATGGTGGTCCACCACGACAGCTGCAGTTCGCCGGGCGCCGCCTCCTTGGCGACGTGGCGGTTGCGCAGGTCGTCGACCAACTCGTCGAGGCCCATGGCCTGGAAGTCACGCTCGAGCGTGCTGCGCTCGGGCAGCGTATCGAGTGCGCGGTGGTCGTCGAACAGGCCCTGCAGGCGCTGTTCGAGCGCGGCGAACGGCACGGATTCGAGGTCGGCGCCGTCGGGCGTGGTGGCGAGCACGGCGTTGAGCGACGTGAGGTCGGAGACGATGGCGTCCTGCGTGTCGATGATGTCGTCGAGCTTCGGCGGCAGCACCGGCCAGCCGCCGTGGGGTACGAACATGCGCCACTGCTCGGCCTGCTTGGAGACGACCATCAGGGCCTCGTGCAGGTCCTCCACCTGTGCGCCCACGCGCAGCAGGCTCTTCGCCTCCTTGATGTGGCGGCGACGCTCCCAGAAGCCCATGGAGGTGCCTTCGGCCTTGCGGTCGGCCTTGGACTTCGAGGCCTCGATCATCGCGGGGATGTCGCGTTCGAAGATCGCCGGCTGGAACACGTCGAGCACGCGGCGCAGGTTCTTGAGCACCACGACCTGGCGGCTCCACTCCTGCATGGTGGCGGGGATCGGGAAGCCGCAGGTCTCCACAACGGCGCGGATCTGGTCGCGAACGGCCGGCAGCAGCTTCTCGAGCAGACGCACCACGCGCTGGTAGGTGTTCACCGCCTCCTGCTCGCTGTACACCGCGGCCTTGAACCAGGCGGTGTCGGCCGGACCGATGCGGAATTCACCGAGCTCGCCGGCGCGCATGAGCTTCTCGCTCCACTCGTCCATGGAGCTGCTCAGCTCGCGGGCGGTGCGCTCGCTCAGGCGCACATGCGTGGCCGGTCGGGTGGGCAGTGCGGAGATGCGGGCGAGGTTCTGGATGGTCTCGTAGGCGGAGACGCCCCATTCCTTGTTCTTGCCGTGCAGGTCGCCCAGATAGCGGGCCAGACGGGTGCGCACGCCCACCAGCTCGTCGGCGAGCTGGTCGAAGTGCGAGCTGGCCGTGCCGGGCTGGTATCCGACGGCGGCGATGAGCTGATGGTCGATGGCGTTGTTGAACGCGGGGTCGCTCAGGTCGAGCAGCATGCCCGACATCTCGTTGCGCTTGACCTGCTTGACGAAGCGGCTCTTCTGGTTCGGCACGCACGGCACATACAGCACGGTCTTGCCGTTCATGATGGCGCGGCTCGCGATGCTGGAGGAGAGCACGGCGGAGCCTCGGCCGCCGGGCAGGTCCACGAAGGCAGAGGCCCCCGACGACACGATCTGCGCGGCATAGCGGGCGACGTTGTCCACGTCGCCGATCTCCAGCTCGTTGTGCGGGTCCACATCGTATGGCGTGTACGAGGCCACCGGGTATTCCGCGAGGAACTGGGCGGCCTTGTCGTCACCGGCCAGCGTGTCGATGAGGTCGTTGCCGGTGAGTCCGCGGCGCATGCGGCGCAGCAGGCGCTCGCCCTCCTCGAGGAACAGCGTGGAGGAATGGATGAAGCAGCCGAGGATGATCTCGCGCTCCACCACGAACGAGTCGACGGAGTCGCCGACCAGCGAGGTGATGCGGGAGAACAGCGCCGAGGTCTCGGGAGAGCTGTCGGAGTACTGCGAGGTGTCGAGCAGGGCGTCCTCGTCGAGCATGACGCCGTTCTCGTGCATCGCCGAAACGAATGCGGGGTTGATAGTGGCGGTGGCGGTGAAGCGCAGCTGCGCGTGGGCGAGCGATTCGGCGCCCTCCTCGCGGTCCACCTGAATCGGGTAGAGCAGCAGGGGCATGGACGCGCCCTTCCAGCTGGCCACGCCCACGGCGAGCGACAGCTGGGCGTTGCCGCTGGCGTTCTCCACGGCCATCTGGTCCTCAAGCACGCGTGAGAGCCGGCGCTGGCCGGCGCGCAGCATGCCGCTGTCGCGGAACAGGCTGCTCAGCTGCACGTGGCCGCTGGCGAACAGCTGCGCGATGCCGGAGGGGTGCGCGTGGGTGAGGTCCAGTCGCGCGTCCAGCTGCGACAGGTCCTCGACCGGCGAGGGCCCATGCTGGTTCCGGTACTCGTCATACCAGGATTGGATGCGGCCGATGGCCTCGTCCGAAACGGTTCTGGTTTCAGAAGCACTCATGATTCGTTCTACTCCCCTTTGCCGGCCAGATATTCCTGGTATCCCTGATTGTTCTTCAGCGCCTGATCGATGTCGGCATTGCCCTGCAGCTCCAGCCACTTGTACAGGTCGTCATACAGCGAGGGGTTCAATGCCAGGAACGGCAGCAGCTCCGGATGACGGGCCATCTCGAACTGCAGGTCGAAGTCCCGTGTGGTCTTGGCGTCGGCGGAGCTCAGTCCGTCCACCTCGATGCCGGGCTCCTCATGATCGGCCTCGCCCTTCGACAACCGCTCGAACACCGAACCGGCCTCGAACACCGGCGTGAACTGCGGCTGCGCGGCCGCCGACGCCGTCGAGGACGCCGCCTGCTGAGCGGCATCGTGGAACAGGTCGCGCTCCATCACGAACGCCGGGTTCTGCCCGCCGTCGCCCACGGCCGAGGCACCGGTGAAGCCGGACGCGTCGTCCGTCGTCACCGCCGACGACGCTTCCGAAGAACCGGCGTTCGACACAGCCGCGTCGGACTGCGTCCCGCCATCCGACGCATCGGACTGCGGGGCGATGATCTGCGTCTGCGCCTCCTGCGCCGACGTTCGACCGGTCTGCGACGACGCCACGGCATCGGCGTCGCCCACGCCCGGCTTGCTGACGATGAACGGTTCCACGCCGCCGTTCGCTCCGACCGCGCCACCGGCGGCATCGGGCTGCCGCTGTCTGCGGGATTCGGCGATCGCCTGATCGTGCAGCGCGTCGATGCGGCTGCGCACCTGCGTGGTGCTCAGCAGGCCCGTCGGCTCGCCGGCACGCAGGTCGAGGATGTCGTCCACGCTCATCGACGCTGCGTCGACATCCTGCTTGACGTTGTCGGATGCGGCGTAGGAGAACAGGTCGGCCACCGGATCCTCGGCGGGCTTCTCCTCACGCGGCATCATGATGAAGTCGACCGGCACGTCGCCGAACTGGAATCGCATCGGCGAACGCGGCAGCTGGAACGCCTTGCCGGACGGCACCTGCATGAGTTCGCCGTCGTCGCGCACCACATAGGTGCCGTTCGTCGAGGCGAGGTCCTCCAGCGTGGCGGTGCCTGATTCGGCCACGACGAAACGGGCGTGACGCTTCGACATGGATTTCGTCGAGTCCTCGACGTCGAGCCGTCGTACGCCGTCCTCCACAGGCGCGGGACGCAGGGGTTTGCGGCCGATCTCGACGGTCTGCCCCGCATCGACGCGAATCTCGTCTATACCATTGACCTTGATAAGCCACTGCTGGTCATTCACGGCACGAGCCTCCTCTTACGCATGCGGACACACTTATGCTCCATTGTGGCACGCTTCGCCCGGTTTCTTCGTAAATCTACAGCACTCGCCTTACTTCTGCACATTGGCTTTCCGCACGGTGAGGCGTTTGAGCACCCGGCGCTGCAACGGTATGGTCGTGCAGAACGTCAGGATGTCGGCCGTCGGCTGCGCGAGCTGCACGCCGGCGAGTCCGAAAAGATGCGGCAGCACGATGATCAGCGGGATGAGGTAGACGCCCTGACGGCATACGCCGAGGAACGAGGCGACGCCGGTCAGGCCCATGGTCTGCTGCATCATGTTCGATATCATGTTGCCGCCCATGATCGGCAGGCTCACGCATTGCATCCACAACGCCACGGTGCCGATGCGCACGACGTCGGGGTCGGCGCGGAACAGTTCGATGATCTGCGGCGCGAACGTCGAAAGCCCGACGGCGAACGCCGCGAGCACCAATGTGCTGGCGCGCACGCAGAACCAGTATCCCCGCTTCACGCGGTCGAACAGGCCGGCGCCGTAGTTGTATCCGCATACCGGCTGGAATCCCTGGCCGAGACCGATGATGACGGAGTTGGCGAACATCATCAGCCGCGTGACGATGGCCATGGCGGCGATGGCGGCGTCGCCGAACGGATTGGCGGCGAGGTTCACGCAGATCGCGGCGACGGAACCGACGCTTTGGCGCAGCAGCGACGGCAGCCCTCCGCCGACGAGCTCCCGCACGAGCAGCACGTCGGGGCGGAACTGCTTCGGCGTGAGCTTGAGCACCGCCACCCTGCGGCACATGACCACGAGGATCACGAATCCGATGGCCTGACACAATGCCGTGGCCACGCCGGCGCCGCGGATGCCCATGCCGAGCCCGAAGATCAGCAGCGGAGCGAGCGCGATGTTGAGCACGGCGCCGGTGACCAGACCGATCATCGCATACGACGACAGGCCCTGGTAGCGCAGCAGTCCGTTCATGGTGAACGAACCGCAGACCGCCGGCGAGGCCAGCAGTATCGGCGCGAGATAATCCATGGCATAGGGCGCGATGGTGGGCGTGGCGCCGAGTGCGAAGACCAGCGGCCGCAGCAGCGCGAGTCCCGCGACGGCCAGCAGGACGCCGAAGCCGACGGAGCCGAAGAAGCCGACGGCCATGAGCCGTGCGGCGCGCTCCTCGTTGTGCTTGCCCATCTCGCGCGACAGCGAGTTGCCGGCACCGTTGCCGAAGAAGAATCCTATGGCCTGCATGATGGTCATGATGGAGACGGCTATGCCGATGGCTCCCGACTGGGAGGTGCCGAGCCTGCCGATGAAGTACGTGTCGGCGAGGTTGTAGATCATCGTGACCAGATTCGAGATGATGGCGGGGATGCCGAGCCGGATGATGAGCGGACGCACCGGCCGGCCGGTCATCTGCCGGTATTTCTCGTCCGCCGCCGCCCGTCGCAGTCCCTGTATCTGTGCCACGTTCCGATAGTGTACGCCGAATACGGAAAACCCCGCGCCGTGGAATCCACGGACACGGGGTCTGACAGAATCAAGCAGTGAACACTGCGCGGCTCAGGCCGCGAGAATCACTTGAGCTCGACGGTGGCGCCAGCCTCTTCCAGCTGGGACTTGGCCTTCTCGGCGTCTTCCTTCTTGGCACCTTCGAGGACCGGCTTCGGAGCGCCGTCCACGAGAGCCTTGGCCTCGGCCAGACCCAGGGAGGTGATGGCGCGAACGGCCTTGATGACCTGGATCTTCTTGTCGCCAACGGCGGAGAGGATGACGTCGAACTCATCCTTCTCTTCCTCGGCCGGGGCAGCGCCCGGAGCGGCGGCAACGGCGACGGCGGCCGGAGCGGCGGCCTCGACGTCAAACTTGTCCTCGAAGGCCTTGACGAACTCGGAGAGCTCGACGAGGGTCATTTCACCGAAAGCTTCCAGGAGCTCTTCGTTGGTGAGCTTAGCCATTATGGCTTCCTTTCATTCAGCGGCGGTCGACAATTGTTAAGGTCTTGGGATGCCGACCAGCCAAAAATTTTTGTTGTTTATTCAGGCAACAAGCGCCAATCCGCGGAAACCGCGAATCAGGCGGCCTTCTCCTGCTTCTCGCGCAGAGCGTCGACGGTGCGGACTGCCTTGGTCGGCAGGGCAACGAAGAGCTGAGCGGTCTTGGTCTGTACAGCCTTGAGGGAGTACGCGATCTTGGACAGCAGGACCGGGCGAGACTCAAGGTCGGCGAGCTTGTCGACGCCTTCGGCATCGTACACGGTGCCGTCGGCGAAGCCGCCCTTGACGATGAGCTGCTTGTTGGTCTTGGCGAACTCACGCAGGACCTTAGCGGCCTCGACGTAATCGCCCTGGACGAAGGTGATGGCGGAAGGACCGGCGAGGTACTCGTCGAGGCCTTCGATGCCAGCTTCCTTAGCGGCAATACGTGCGAGCGTGTTCTTCGCCACAGTGTAGGAAGTATCGCGGCCCAGCTTTTCGCGCAGATCGGAGATCTGCGGCACGCTCAGCCCGCGGTACTCAGTGAGGTACACGGCGTCAGCGTTACGGAACTGCTCCGTAAGCTGTGCAATGACCTCAGCCTTTTCGGGCCTTAACATGGCGTTCCTTCCTAAGTCGGCCGTTGACTGGAGGAAGCCACGCGAGCAATAAAAAAGCCCCGCGCGCAGGCGGAGCGAACATCATCGTCAGACACATTGATGCCTGACATCCTTCCGAATCCGGAAGGTTCGTTTTCTCAACCTACGCTGGCAACCTTCGAGGACCTTGCGGCCCTAACCAACGGTCTGTGGTTTACAAAACTAGTAATATACACCCAGACGTCGATATCACCAAATCCGCGACACGCCCAGAAACGGCATGGGCGTCCGGCCCCGTCATTCGCCACGACGTGAGTTGGTGCGCGACGGCGGCAGCTGCTTGGGCAGCCGCCCGGCGCGCTTGAGCGAATCGCGGATGATGTACTCCATCTGGCCGTTGACGGACCGCAGCTCGTCGGCCGCCCAGCGCTCGACGGCCTCCCACAGCAGGGGGTCGACCCTCAGCGGGTACTGCTTCTTCGCCATGGGATCTCCTCCTTCCTATGGGGACGCGAAGTCGTGCGGGCCGCGCCCCCGGCCCGCACGCGACACAGAGCTTTAATTGTAGAGCGAACCGGTGTTGACGACCGGCTGGGCGTCGTTGTCGCCGCACAGCACGACCATCAGGTTCGAGACCATCGCGGCCTTGCGCTCCTCGTCGAGTTCGACGATGCCGTCATGCTCCAGCTCCTTCAGCGCCATGTCGACCATGGAGACCGCGCCCTGCACGATCTTCGTGCGGGCGGCGATGATCGCCTCGGCCTGCTGGCGGCGCAGCATGACCTGCGCGATCTCGGGCGCGTACGCCAGGTGGGTGAGCCGGGCGTCGTCGACGGCGATGCCGGCCGGCTCCAGCCGTTCGGCCAGCTCGGCCCGCAGCGCCTCGGAGACCTCGGCGATGTTCGACCGCAACGTGATCTCGCCGGCCGCGGCATCGTCGCTTTCGGCATTGTGGTCGTAGGCGTACCGGCTGGCGACGTGCCGCAGCGCGGTCTCGGCCTGCATACTTACGAACTGCTCGTAATGGTCCACGTCGAATACGGCACGGGCGGTGTCGACCACGCGCCAGACGATGACGTCGGCGATCTCGATGGGATTGCCGTTGCGGTCGTTCACCTTGAGCCGGGGGCCGTTGAGCGTGCGGGCGCGCAGCGAGATCCTGGCCCTGACCGCCGCCTGACCGGGCTTCGTCGGCTTCTTCTTACCGCCAAGCGCCGCCGCCAGAGATTCACCGTCGGAGTCGTCCTGCTCGGCGGGCTGGAGAGCGCGGGAGTAGAACGGATTGGCCCAGTAGAAACCGCTGCCCCGCACCGTTCCCCGGTATTCGCCGAACAGCACGAGCACGCGCGCCTCATTGGGCTGCAGCGAGAAGAAGCCGGCCGGCAGCATCGACATCAGCACGCACAGTACGATGCCGACGACCAGCAGGGCCACGCCGACGCCGAACATCCGCCCCTCCGGACCCGAATCCATGACGATGGACCCGAAGACGATGCCCAGGATGGCCGCAGCCCATCCGATGATGACGACGACCAGCATGGGCCAGCCGCCCATCGCCCGGCCTTCGCGCTCGACGGTCGGCGTATGCGCCTTCGCCTTCGTCACGCCTTCCGAATCGCTCACGTTTCCCTGAAGCATTCCAGTGTCGTTTGCCGTCCCAACCACGGTGACCACCTTCCTTGGATCCAGACGCCGGGTGAATTCGCTGTCGAATCGCACGCCCCATTCATCTGATACCAAAATGATATCACTTTGATTTCGTTTTCGGCAACCGTAATGGAAAACGGTGGGCACAGACCACACGGGCCGCACGATGCCGGAAGAATGGATGGTGGACGCTTGTGCGCCAACGGCGGCGCACAACATCGAAAGGAGCGCCGACCATGACATCCGAGACAGTAACGCCATCCGCGGCATCAACGACGAACGACGGCACCGAAACCGGCGAGGCCGACACGAATCCCACGGCCGTCAAGGCCACCGACACCGTACGCTACTACCGCAACGCCGACGGCCCGGTCATCGGCGTCACATCGAAGCCGGTCATCGAACAGGACGGCCGGTATTTCAAGGACCTTGACGGCTCCGGCCGGCTTGACGACTACAAGGACTGGCGCAAATCGCCGGCCGAACGCGCCGCATCGCTCGTCGCCGCGCTCGACGTGGACGAGAAGATCGGCATGCTGTTCGCCAACTCGTGGCGCATGGGCCAGGAGCTCGACGAAGGCGAGGAACGCGACGCGACCGGCCTGCTCAGCGAGCAGATCAAGGAGAAGGACGGCTCGATCTTCGGCATCGAAAAGACGTGGGGCACCACGTATTCATTGCAGAATCTCAAGCTGCGCAACCTCATCCTGCGCGCGAACCCGACCACGCGCGAGCTCGTCGACTGGATCAACCAGCTCAACGCCGTGGCCGAAGACACCGAACACGGTGTGCCCGTGCAGGTGCTGAGCAACTCGCGCAACGAGAACGGCGAGGCCGTGTTCGGCATGAACGAGGCGCAGGGCGTGTTCGCCACCTGGCCGGGAACGCTGGGCATCGCCGCCGCCACGATCGGCACCGGCGACTTCGGCATCATCGACCGTTTCGGCGACGCCATCCGCCGCGAATGGGACGCCGTCGGCATGAAAAAGGGCTACATGTACATGGCCGACACGATGACCGATCCGCGCTGGCAGCGCTCCTACGGCACGTTCGGTGAGAATCCGCAGCTGGTGAGCCGAATCTTCGAGCATCTCATCCCGGCCGTCCAGGGCGGCGACGAGCTGACCCGCGACGGCGTGGCCATGACGGTGAAGCACTTCCCCGGCGGCGGCGCACGCGAGAACGGATTCGACCCGCACTACGCCGAAGGCCAGTGGAACGTCTACCCCACCGAGGGCAGTCTCGAGAAGTACCATATTCCGGCGTTCATCACGGCCGTCGACAAAAACGCGGCGTCGATCATGCCTTACTACGCCAAGCCCTGCAAGGCGAAGAGCGCCGAGCAGACCGACCTCGAGGGCAATCCCATCGAATGGCAGGCCGTGGGCTTCGCATACAACGAGTTCTTCATCCAACGTCTACTGCGCGGCCAGATGGGATTCAGGGGCTACATCAACTCCGACTCCGGCATCACGCACATGATGTCGTGGGGCGTGGAGGACCTCGACGTCCCCGAACGCGTGGCCCTGGCCGTGAACAACGGCGTGGACGTGATCTCCGGCGCGTTCAGCGTGACGGAGACGCGCGAGGCGTACGACCGTGCACGCAACGGCTACTACGATTCGCATGATGTGCCGGCCGGCTACACACGCGAGCAGGTGACGCTCGGCGACGAGGCGCTCGACCGCGCCATCGTGCGCACGCTGACCGAGAAGTTCACGCTCGGCCTGTTCGACAACCCATACCGAGACCCCGACGCCGCCGAGGCGGTCGTCGGCACCGCCGCCGATTGGGACGAGGCCTACGCCGTGCACTGCGATTCGGTGACGCTGCTGAAGAACTCCTCGCGCACGCTGCCACTCGACGCCGCGGCGACCGACGGCAGGACGGTGTACGCCGAAGCGTTCGGCAAGGACGCCGAGACCGGCGAGAAGGCCACGACGTCGCTGCGCGCCATGCTCGCCGACGACTACGGCATGACACTGACCGACGACCCGTCCGCCGCCGACATCGCCATCCTGTTCGCCGACCCTCGTTCCGGCAACTACTTCTCGGCCACGAAGGGCTATCTCGAAATCGACATCTGCGAGGGCAAGACCGTGTGCGACACCGACGAGGAGGGCCGCCCGGCCGGCACCACGCACGAGGAGACCACGCTGGCGGGAGCCTCCCGCATCGCCGACATCGCGGCGGCCGTGCACGCGAACGGCGGCCGCGTGGTGGCGTCGGTGAACTTCTCGCTCGCATGGATGCCGGGCAATATCGAGCGCCACGTCGACGCGCTGGTCGCCGGATTCGACACCTATAACAAGGCATGCATGGATGTGACCGTCGGCCGTCACGCGGCGAAGGGCAGACTGCCCATCACGCTGCCGAAGAACGACGCCGTGGTCGCCGTCGACGCCGACGGCGTATGCGCCAGCCCGAACGACGTGCCCGGCTACGACAAGGACCGGTACATGCCCGACGCCATGAAGGACGAGAACGGCAAGGCCTACGCCTACCGCGACTCCGCCGGACACTACTACGAGTACGGATTCGGACTGCGGTACTGACTACCACTGATACGGCGAATCGCCGCGGATGGTTCCCCCCGGAACCTCCGCGGCGATTCGCATTTGAGCATTTGCGACGGCCTGCCGTATCGCATTCGACACGGACGGCAGCAAAAAGAACGGCGGCGGGGATGTGGCCTCCAGGCCATCCCCGCCGCCGTTTCGTCATCCGCACCTGGCATTTGCGGACACGTTCGTCAGGCGTTCGCGCGGCTGCGTCAGGCGTCCGCGCGGTGGCGCGTCACGCCTTGTAGTCGGGAATCGCGGTCCAGCGGTCCCTGAGGTAGAAGGCCGCCATCTTGGGCTGGCGGTCGCGGGTGAACAGGCCCTTCTTGTTGCCGTCCACGCGCATGATGCCTTCGGTGGTCTGGAAGTCGTTGAGGTTCCACGGCTGTTCGCCGACGATCCAGTCGTAGGAGTCGAAGATCTCGGACCACATCTTGAACACCTCGACCTGGTATTCCTCGCTCCACATCACGCTTGGCAGCTTGTGGACGCCGGCCATGGTGTCGGCGCCGTATTCGGAGAACATGACCGGCTTGTCCGGCTCGAGCTCGTGCCACTTCTCCAGTTCGGCCTTCATGTCGATGAGCCCCTTGGCGATGGCGTAGCCGCCGTTGACGTACCAGCCGTGATAGCGATTGAGCATGATGAAGTCGGCCACGTGATGCGTCTTGTCGACGCCCGCCGGCGCCATCATGATGGACGCGTACGTCTTCGGGCGCTTCTGCGTGTCGATCTCGGCGACCAGGTCGAAGATGTTCTCGAAGTAGGCGACGGCGGCCTCGCTGGTCGTGTCGGGCTCGTTGAGCAGGCTCCACGCGCATACGGAGGCGTGGCGCTTGTCGCGGGCGACCATCTCCTCCAGGGTGCGGCGGTGCACGGCCAGCGTCTCGGTCTGCACGGACTCCTCGTCGAAGAAGGTCTTCGGCTTCTCGTCGCTGACGGCGCCGGACGCGCCGAGGAAGTTCATCGTGGACTTGAACATGCCGACGGTGGGCGCCTCGTCGATCACGAAGAAGCCGTCGCGGTCGGCCTCGTACAGCTGCTCCTCGGCGTACGGGTAGTGCGATGTGCGGAACGAGTTCGCGCCGATCCACTTCATGTCCTCGTAGTCGCGCTTGTTGACCACCGGGTCGAAGCCGCGGCCGTGGATGTTGGAGTCCTCGTGGCGGCCGAAGCCCTTGAGGTAGACCTCGCGGCCGTTGACGAGGATGCGGCAGTCCCTCACCTCCACGGTGCGGATGCCGATCTCGTCGAAGTATTCGTCGATGACGTCGTCGCCGTCCTTGATGCGCACGACGAAACGGTACAGGTAGGCGGCGCGCAGGTTCCACAGGTGGGCGTTCGCGATGTCGAGCGTGCCTTCCTTGCCGTTGGCACGGGCGACCTCGATGCCGCATTCGTCGAGGACGACGACCTCGACGTCATGATTGCCGGAGGTGACGACACGGTAGTCCACGTGCGCGTCGGCAAACACGCCGTTGAAGTCCGGACCGGCGTCGATGCGGTGGACGACGTCGAGGTCCTCGATGCGCTCGTTCGGCGTGTAGAGCAGGCTGACGTTGCGCTGCAGTCCGGAGTAGTTGTAGAAGTCGAAGTACGGCGCGCTCATCCTCGTGCCGTCGGGCAGGGTGTGGGTCTCGCCGACCGGTAGCGTCTGCCAGCTCAGTTCGTTATTGAGTCTGACGGCCACGGTGTTGTAGTCGTTCCATCTGACGGCGTCGTTGATATGCGCGACGAACGGCAGGAACCCACCTTCGTGACGGGCGACCTCGGTGCCGTTGACGAATACGGTGGCCGCGTGAGTGGCGGAGTCGAAGCGGATGTCGACGCTGCCGTCACGCCATTCGCCGGGGACGAACAGTTCGGTCACGTACCAGAAGTCGCCGGTGTATTCGCGCGAGTACTTGTCGGTGAACACGTCGGCGAAGCTGGCGGGGACGGGCATGTCGGTGGGGTTGGGCAGGCCGTTGGCCCAGCCTTCCTCCGCACCGCGGGAGTCGGGGTCGAACTGGAAGTCCCAGGAGCCGTTCATGCTCTGGATGCGGCGGGTGGCGGTGACTCGGGGGTACAGGGATGCGAATGACATCGTCGTCTTCTTTCGTGTGTTCTGTTGTGTGGGATGGATTGGTGGGTGCGTGTTGGTGATGGATGGATTGGGATGGATGGTTTGGGATGGACGAATGAGGAATGGGTGAGGTTTCGGGGGCTTGGGAGCTCCCCTCAGTCCGCTTCGCGGACAGCTCCCCTCGGCAGCGAGGGGAGCCAATTGGCAACAACGGCTTACCCGACCCGACGTTCCAGCCCCCTCGGCGGCGAGGGGAGCCGGTTGGCGACAACGATACAGATGGGAAGGGCTCCCCGTGCGGGGAGCCCTTCGCGGATCGTCAGGCCTCGATGGCTTCGCGCTTGGCCTTGAGGGCGGCGGCGTTGGCGTCGACGCGCTTCTTGTTCAGCGGGTAGATGAAGACGAGGATCAGCAGCATGACGCCGAAGAAGATGGCCGGCAGCAGGGTGACGTACATGTACAGGCCGTCAAGCGTCTCCTGCGACTGCACCACGGCGGCGCCTTCCTTGTATCCAATCCAGCCGAGGGCCGCGCCGGAGAACCAGCCGGCGAACGCCTGGCCGAGCTTGCGGGCGAAGGAGTACACGGAGTAGCAGGTGGCGTCCTCGCGGATGCCCTTGTGCACTTCGATGTCGTCGATGACCTCGGTGATCATGGCCCAGATCACGATGTTGAACAGGCCGATGCCCAGGAAGGTGAGGATGTACAGGGCCGAGAACAGCACGGCGTTGGTGGTGTGGATGACGTACAGGGTGAACATGCACACCGCGCCGATGAGGGATCCGGTGACGCCCATGACCTTGTGGCCGACCTTCTTGGCGAGCGGCTGGGCGAACGGGGCGATGGCGAAGGTGAGCAGGCTGCACACGAGGTTGACGGTGGAGAGCAGCGCGGAGCTCTTGAAGTAGTCGGTGAACAGGTAGTTCGCCATCTGCTGCATGAAGAGCATGGCCATGAGCAGGGCGATGGCGGCGCCGATGATGCCGGCCATGGCGCGGGACGAGAAGGCGCTGCCCAGCATGTGCAGGATGGACTGGCGCTCGGCGCCCGGCTCATCGCCGGAGTGGTCCTCGGACTTCACGCGCTCGGTGGACATCTTGTAGCAGATGAAGTAGCACAGGAAGGAGCCGATGGCGAAGACGAGGGAGACCCACATGAAGATGCTGGTGCCTTCGCCGCCGCGGATGATCTGGTTGCCGCTGGCGTCCTTCTCGTAGATGACGAGCGGGGCGAGCACGCCGATGATCAGCGAGGCGCAGGTGGCGCCCACGGTGCGGAAGGTGGAGAGGCTGGTGCGGTGCTCGGGCTCGGGCGAGATCACGGAGGCCATGGAGCCGTAGGGGATGTTCACGCAGGAGTAGAGGATGCCCCAGATGATGTACGTGACGTACATGTACACGATCTTGACCGTCATCGAGGAGTTGATGCAGAAGGTCTGGTACATGAGGAACGAGAAGATGGCGACCGGCGCGGCCATGCGCATCATGATGACGCGGTACTTGCCGTTCGGATGCGTCTTGGCGCGGTCGACCACCACGCCGACGGTCACGTCGGCGAAGGCGTCGATGATGCGGGCGATGAGGAACAGTCCGCCGACCACGATGCCGGAGATGCCCATGACCTTGGTGTAGAACACCATGAGGAACGAGCTGGCGAAGATGAACATGAAGTCATTGCCCCAGTCGCCGAACATGTAGCCGATCTTGTCTTTCAGGCCGAACGGCTTGACCGCCTTGGCACTGGTGTTTGCTGCGCTCATTGCTTTCTTCCCTCCCTTGGGATGGCAAGGTCCGGTTGTCTTGTGACAGACGCGCCCATGCTCCTTCGTATGGGACATATGACGTCTGATGCCAGGATTGATTGAGTGATTGATGGATGACGAGGCCGGCACGTGCGACCTTGCATGGAACGTGCCGTCGATGCTTGGAATTCCGCGGTTTCCGACGATTTTTAGTATCTCTTGCCGCGTTGGTTATCACTTTACGTTGCGCCCGATGGCGACGGAATTATTTCCACGAGTTTCCGTGAGAGGGCATCCACATCTGCCGATGCCGGCGCCGACAGGTGTGGATGCAATCAAAAGCCCCCTCGTGAAGAGGGGGCCGGGAAAGGGTCGGGCTGTCATGCAGCCGTCGACCGAGCGTCACTTCCTGATCTGCTGGAGCTGCTGGTTGAGGTAGGCGATCTTCTGCTCAAGGCCTTCGGCATTGCCGGACATGCTGCGCAGCTGGTCGAACATCTCGACGAGACTCTTGTTGCCGAGCACGCCGAGCATGCTGGCCTTGATGCGCATGTTCGCGATGCTGGACGCGGCGTTGGTCACCGTGGCCGAGGCCTCGGGGTTGTCGAGGATGACGCTGACGGTGTCGTGCACGGAGTAGTGCGACTCATCGTAGGGGGCGTCGACCGGCAGGCCTTCGTCGGCGGAGACGTCGTCGAACCAGTTCATGACGATGTTGCCGCCTTCGGGGTCGACGAACGTGTACGGCTCGTATGCCTCGGCGACCTTCTGCCACGAGGTCGAGTCGGCGACGTCGCCGGCGTGGGCCTCGACGTGCGTGTAGCCGTCGGCGAGCGGAACGTCCTTGAACACGAAGATGTGCGGGTCGGTCTGGGCCGAGGCCTCGAGCGTGGCGAACGGCTTGCCTCCGACCACGAGCGAGACGGCCGGCTGGTTGGAGTAGACCTTCACGTCGATGGCGTCGGCGGCGCGGCGGGCGTAGCGCTTGGAGCAGATGTGCACCATGGGCTCGGCGGACCAGTAGGCCTGGTAGATGAAGAACGAGTCCTTCTTCACCTTGCGGTCGATGGTCACGAGACCCTTGTTGTTGCGGCCTTCGACGCCGCCCTCCTTGCGGGCGTCGCAGCCGAAGTCGAACATGTTCCACACGTGCGTGCCCCACAGCCACGGGCGTTCGTCGATGATGCGGGCCATGTGCTCGTGGTAGACGGCCTGGTACTCCTCGGAGTAGTCGCCGCACTGCGGGTCGTCGCTGTGGTACGAGATGATGCCTTCGCAGCCATACTCCGACAGGCCGAAGGAACGGTCGGGGTGCATGGCGTGGAAATCGTCGAGCCAGGCCTCGTTGTCTTCGAGGTGGCCGCCGTACCAGCCGAAGTAGTGGTTGTAGCTGAGGATGTCGGTGATCTGGTTGTGCTCGGAGTCCTTCGGCGTGCTGGAGACCTGAGCCATGGTGGTCACTCGCGTGGGGTCGAGGCTCTTGGCGAGCGCGTGCAGTTCCCTGAGGTTCTCGACGAGCTGCGGGCTGTCGCCGCCGATGAGAATCTCGTTGGAGATGCCCCACATCAGAATCGACGAGTGGTTGAAGTTCTGGATGACGAGTTCGGTCATCTGGCTGATGCAGTCCTGGTGGGCGGCGGGGTCGTCGTTCATCTTGGAGATGAAGGGGATCTCCGCCCAGATGACGAAGCCGAGCTGATCGCACAGGTCGTAGAAGTCCTGCGCCTGCTGGTAGTGGGCGAGACGGATGGTGTTGGCGCCGAGCTCCTTGATGAGGTAGGCGTCCTCGACGTGGTCCTCGAGGCTGAGCGCGTTGCCCCTGCCGAGGCGGTCCTGGTGACGGGAGACGCCGCGCAGCGGGGTGAGCCTGCCGTTGAGGAAGAAGCCTTCCTGCGGGTCGAAGCGGTATTCGCGCACGCCGTGGAGGAAGGAGACCTCGTCGAGCACCTCGTTGTGGCGGATCACGGTGGCGACGACCTCGTACAGGTACGGGTCCTCGGTGCCCTGCCACAGGTGGGCGTCGGGAATCTCGATGAGGGTGCGCACCTTGCCGCCGTCGAGGTCGGCGGGCTGGGATGCGCAGGCCACCTCGTTGCCGTCCTCGTCGAGGATCTGGAAGTCCACGAGGTCGCCGGCCTTGGCGCCGGTGACCCATGCGCGGGCGTCGAGCAGTGCGGCGCCGTTCTCGCCGATGGTGGACGAGACGGTGACGCCGGGGCCGCCGTGGTAGTCGAGGTCGAAGTGGGTGGGGTTCACGACCAGCACCTCGACGGGTCGGTACAGGCCGCCGTAGAACGTGAAGTCGGCCATCTGCGGGTAGACGTCGGAGCGTTCCTCGTTGCTGACCTTCACGGCGAGCACGTTGCCGCTCGGCATGAGCGCGGTGGTGACGTCCATGCGGAACGTGGAGTAGCCGCCGACGTGGTCGCCGACCTTGCAGCCGTTCACATAGACCTCGGCGACGTTGGCGGCGCCCTGGAATTCGAGGTAGACGCGCGATTCGGGCGCGCGCTCGCCGATCTCCAGCCTGCGCACGTACCAGCATGCGCCGCGGTGGTAGTCGGAGCCGCCGTCCTGGCCGTCGAACGCGTTCCAGGTGTGCGGCACGCTCACCTCGGTCCATTCGGGGCCGGGCGAGTAGGCGGGCACGCCGGCGAGGGATCCCTTGGTGAACAGCCAGCCGTCGGCGAGGGTTTCGATGTTGCGCATATGATGCCGTCCTTTACCTTGATATGTGGGGATGCACGGGTCCCGCGGCTTCGTGGGACCCGAGCCCGATGTCGGTTTGCGGTCTGAGTGGTTGATGGTCGGGAGATTGATGGTCGAATGGAAACGAGGTGAATGGGAATCGGACCGGTACCTCGTTGTCGGTTCCGTTCCCGTTGACCACCACTCTACGCGGCGCACGCATGGCACGGTTTTCTTTCCATAGTTTTCCATGCCGTGGCCGAATCGTCGTCGTTTACTCATCGTTTCGACCGCGAATTGATGGATTTCATCGGCGTGTTGCGGCGGAATCGGTGAGCGATACGACTGTAATAGTTTGTTATCAGGGCCAATGGCGGCGCAGTGAGGAGCAGATGATGAGCGAGTCGACGAAGGTGACCATCCGCGACGTGGCGCGTGAGGCCGGCGTCTCCCCCACCACGGTCTCGCGCGCGTTGTCGAAGCCCGGCCGCGTGAACCTCGAGACCGCAACCATGGTGCGCGAGGTGGCCGAGCGGCTCGGCTACCGCACGAAGAACCTCGAACCGCGGCAGGACGACGCGCTGCGCGGCATGATCCTGACCACGACCAGCGATCTGAAATACTCGGTGTTCGCGGATTTTGTCGACGGCATGCAACGGCCGTGCATCGAACGCGGGTTCATCCTGTTGACGGCCCTCACCGAGGAGAAGCGCGATCTCGAACGCAGCACCATCATGCGTATGGCGACGCAGGTGGACGGTCTGGTATTGACGTCGTCGAGACTGTCCGACTCCACGATCCGCAAGGCCGCGCAGGTGAAACCGACGGTCGTGGTCAACCGTCTGGTCAACGGCGTGCAGTCCGTGGTCTGCGACGACCGGCCGTCGCTGACCGCCGTGGTGCGCAGGCTCAAGGCGCTCGGCCACGAATCCGTCACCTACATCGCCGGACCGGAAAACTCCTGGCAGAACGGGCTGCGCTGGCAGGCGCTGCTGTCGGCCTGTCAGAAGGAACGGATGCGGCTGCGGCAGATTCCCGGACCGCAGATATTCGACGAGGAGGCGATGCGCGAATCGTATGCCGCATTCTTCGACAATCCCACGACGGCGGTGATCCTGTTCAACGACATCTTCGCGCTGCAGTTCCTCGACGTGCTCGCCGCCCGCGGCGTCAGCGTGCCGGAACAGGTGTCGGTCGTCGGCATCGACGACACGACGGCCGGGGCGCGTTCCACGCCGACGCTGTCGTCCATCCATATTCCCCGTGAACAGATGGGTGCGCAGGCGGCGACCAAGCTCATCGGCAAGCTGCTGCACATCGACGACGGCGACTCCGCGCCCATCGTGAGCTATTCGACGTTCGTGGAACGCGGCAGCACCGGCTCGGCCCCAACGACGCCGATCGTCTGAACCGGACGACGTCACAACGCCGTCACACGGGCGCCGACGAGACCGGACCGCCGTGACATCGGCCCGCTACCATGTCGGTATGGCATCACGAACATCCGACGCGACGGCGAAGCCCGCACGCAATCCGCATAACGTCCCCTCATCCACGGCCACATTGGTCGGTTTCACGGCAATCGCACTGTGGAGCATGATGATGGGACTGGTGCGCATCGTCTCCGAATCGTTCGGAGCCACGCTCGGTTCGGCGATAATCTACACCTGCGGCGCCGTGCTGCTGCTGGTCTTCCGCCGGCCGAAGCCCCTGCGGCTCGCGCCGAAACGGTATCTCGTCATCGGCGGCGGCCTGTTCGTGTTCTACGAATCGTCGATCGCGCTGTCCATCGGCCTGGCGTCGTCGGCGGCGCAGTCGGTGGAGATCAGCCTCGTGAACTATCTGTGGCCGACGATGATGGTGCTGCTCGCCGCGGCGATATCCCATCGGCGCCACGCCGTCTGGTTCGCGCTGCCCGGCGCCCTCGTGGCCACGGCGGGCGTGTTCCTCGCCGTCGGAGGCAACAGCGGGCTCGACTGGCATGTGGCCGCACAGCACGTAATCGAGAACCCGCTGCCGTTCATACTGTCGTTCCTGGGCGCGCTCGCCTGGTCGGTGTATGCCGTGGCCACGCCGTCGCTGTCGAAGGGCTACGACGGCACGAGCGTGTTCTTCCCCTGCGTATGCGTGGCGTTGTGGCTGGTGCATTTCGCGTCCGGCGAGGGGCTGCCCGCCGCCGCTCCCCCACTCCACGCGTGGCTGACGGTGCTCGTCACGGCGGCGGTGATCGCCGGCGGCTACGCCTGCTGGGGATTCGGCATCCTGCACGGCAGCATGGAGAAGATGGCCGTGGCCTCCTACGCCACACCGGTGCTGTCGGTGGGCGCGAGCTCGCTGCTGCTCGGCCTGAGCCTGTCGATGCCGTTCTGGGCGGGCACGCTGCTGGTTGCCGCCGGCTCGGTACTCAACTGGTTCGTCAAGGCCAAATGAACGCCGCGAGATAAACACCGCGCAACAGCCGGCGCATGGCAAACTGAGAACGGACGGCGTGCAACGGCGCCCGAACCATGACCTAGGCGGCGACCGCCTCCACACCGCTCTCCCCCATATCGGCAGTCTCCACGCCGGCAGACGAGAACTGCCCCGACGCGCGGCGCAGCACCACCGTCACCATGACCACGCAGTACGTCAGCGCGAACGCCCACGCCATCGGGTTGGAAAGACACACCAGCAGGTAGCCGCCGCCCGCCACGGTGAGCCATCCGCCGAGGCAGCGGCCGGCGAGCTCGCCGAACCCGGAGATGATGGCCTGCGTGCTGTAGCCCATGCCCTGCAGCGTGTTGAGGAAAATCATGAGCGAACCATGCAGCAGGAAGAAGCAGCTCATGATGAACAGGTACTCCACGGCCGCATCCATGACCTCGGGACGCGCATCGCCGAGCACGAAACGGCACATCGGCTCCTTGAACAGGAAGATCACCACCCACGAGACGACGCAGTACGAAGCCTGGATGATCACGCCGTCGCGCAATCCCAGACGGATGCGGTCGAGCCGGCGGGCTCCGTAGTTCTGACCGGCATAGGTGGCGATGGCCATGCCGACGCTCTCCATCGGCAGCGTGAACATCTGGCGGATGCGTTCACCGGCGGTCTGCGCGGTGACCATCGCGGCGCCGAGTGAGTTGATGGCCCCCTGCATCGCCACGGCGCCGACGGCGCAGACGGAATGCTCGAAGCCCATCGGCAGCCCCACATAGCACAGCCGCGCGATGTGGTGCCGCGACCAGCGCATCTCGTCGCGACGGATCCGGAAGATGGGGATCCTCGTGAACGCCCACCAGCAGTTCAGCACGGCCGACAGCGTCTGGCCGATGACGGTGGCGAGCGCCGAACCGATGACGCCCATGCCGACGATGCCGATGAACACGTAGTTGAGCACGACGTTGACCACGCAGGAGACGAGCAGGAAGTAGAACGGGTGCTTCGAATCGCCGGCCGAGCGCATCAGCGCGGCCGAATGGTTGTACAGCACGGCGGAGGGGATGCCGAGGAAGATGACGACGATGTATTCCACGGCCATGCCCATGAGCTCGGCCGGGGTGTCGATGAAGGCGAGCAGCGGCCGGGCGAGCAGGGTCATCGACGCGGTGAATATGACCGACATGATGGCGCCCAGCCAGACGCCGTTCCACATGAACCGGCGGAAGTCGCGTTCGTCCTTCGCGCCGAAGCTTTGCGCGGCGGGGATGGAGAAGCCGATGCATGCGCCCTGCACGAATCCGAGGATGAGGAAGTTCAGCGAGTACGTGGCGCCGACCGCACCGAGCGCGTCGTCGCCGATGAGACGGCCGACGATCACCGCGTCGGCGAAGCTGTAGAGCTGCTGGAACAGGGTGCCGAGAATCAGCGGAATCGAAAAGACGAGGATACGCACCAGCGGACGGCCGACCGTCAGGTCGACGGTGGATTCGGCGCGGTCCTTCGGGGTGTTGTTCGCGGTCTTCCGGTTGTTCGTGGGCTTTGCCGACATGGCACCTCCTTTGGCATGGCGTTGGTTCGTTGTGGATTCGACCGCCATTCCCGGAGGAGGACATTCGGCGAGGATAATTCCATGCGCACGGGGATTCCCGCGACGTGCCGCCATGACCTCCGATCGGCGGCCCACGTCCGCGGGCAAGTCCACATGCGCCATCCCCGAGGCAGACGTCCCCGCCGTAGATCCTGGCAGTGACGGGCGATGCGCCTGCCCGATGGATGCCCTATGGGCATCGACGTCATTCATCGTAAAAAAGGCTTTGCGATGCCGTCGTTGTTTTTCCACGGTTTTCCAAAACGTGGAAAAACACGACGACCGACTACGATGAACGACCATGAGCAGTGTTCACGACGAAGACGACGGCCACGTCGTCGGGGCGCATGCCGAATCCCCCGGCGACGGCCGTGAGGCCGGGCCGGTCACGATAACGGACGTGGCGAGGGCGGCCGGCGTCTCCATCGCCACGGTCTCGCGCACGTTCCGCTACCCCGACCGCGTCAACGTGCGCACGTCGGGTCATGTGCGAGCGGTCGCCGAACGACTCGGCTATCATGCGCAGGCCATTCGCCCGCGCGTGGAGGACCGCCTAGCCGGCCTTATCTCCCTGACCGTCAACGACCTGGGCAACCCCGTGTATTCGCAGATCGCACGGGCCGTGCAACGTGAATGCAGCCGCCGGAACTTCGGTCTGATGGTCTCGGAGACGGAGGAAAGCCCCCATTCCGAGCGTGCAATCGCCACACGGGCCATCCCCCATGTGGACGGCATGATACTGTGCGCACCCCGACTGCCGGACGCCACCATCCGCAAGCTCGCGCAGTCACGGCCGCTGGCGGTGATGAACCGTGCGGTCGGCGGGGTGCAGTCGCTGTACGCCGATGACGGTCCGGCGATTATGGACGCGGTGTCCGCGCTTGCGGAGCTCGGGCACCGCGAGGTGACGTACATCGCCGGCACACGGCAGGCCTGGCAGAACGGGTTGCGGGCGAATGCGCTGCGGGCGGCGTGCCGGCGCATGGGAATTCGGCTGCGACGAACCTCCCACGCGTATCCGGTCGGTCCGGAATCGGAGGAGGCGTTCGAGGAGTTCCTCGCACGGCCCACGACGGCTGCAGTGGCCTACAACGACGAGGTGGCCTATGCGTTCATGACGTTCCTCGAGGCCCATGGGCTTTCCGTTCCCGACGACGTTTCGGTGGTGGGCATCGACGACATACCCCTGTGCGAGGTGTGCTCGCCGAAGCTGGCGAGCATCGCGGTGCCGAGGCAGGAGCTGGCGCGGGAGGCGGCCCGGCGCGTCATCGGGCAGGTGCTGCACAGCGGCGACGACGCCCTGGCGCCGGTGGTGCTGCGTTCGCGGTTCGTACGGCGTGCGAGCATGGGCGCGGCATCGGGTTCCCCGCGTGCATGAGAAGCGTACCGAGACCGGCCGATGCCCCTACCCCACGTTTTCCACGTCGGTTGGGACGCATGCGTTATAACCGCCACTCAGTGGCACGCAGCGGCGGCTTTTGCGCACCAGTGCGTTATAACCACCACATGGCCTTCCCCAGCGTCGGCTTTTTCGTATGAGTGCGTTATAACCGCCACTCAGTGGCACACAGCGGCGGTTTTTTCGCACGTATGCGTTATAACCGCCGCAGAACGAAAGAAACCCGCCTGCCGAGGAGAGCGGCAGGCGGGTGACATGACTTCGCGGTAAAACCGATCACAAACCGCGAGGACGGACATCGGACGGTCTCATGACGCACGCAACCCGTTGCACGTCACGGAACCGTTCGATGGGGTATGGAGGGAGCCGGTCAGCCGGCCGGCTTCCGCACTCGACGGGAACTACTTGGCGAGCTTGGCGAAGTCGTCGAACAGTTCGCCGTAGATCTGGCCCCAGGAGCGCTTGCCCTGGATGTACTTGACGGTCATCGACTCGGTGAAGGAGTCGAAGAAGCCCTTGATCTCGGCCTTCACGTCGTCGGCGACGTCGAGCTCGTCGACCTTGGCCTTGATGCCGGCGGAGGCCTGGGCGCAGCGCAGGGCCTCCCACTCGCCGTAGGTCATGGACTTGAACTTGCCGTCAAGGCCCTCGTTGAGGGTGAAGGTGTCGGCGGTCGTCAGCGCGGCGAGCGTCGGCTCGATCTTATCGGCCGGGGTGGCGAAGTCGAGTTCGCCGGCCTGGTCGAGACCCGTGAAGGAGACCTTACCGTCGTTGAGCTCGGCCTGGATGAACACCATCTTGTCGATCTTCTCGTTGTAGAGGATGATCTGTGACATGATTTGCTTCTTTCGTTGAAAGGTATGGAAAGAGCCGCGTTCGGCGAATCGCGTCGCGCGGCTCGGGGAACGGAACAGGTCCGTTATGGGATCTTCAGATCCTGGCGATCATCAGATCTTCTCGATCGGCAGGCCGTTCTTGTCCAGATCCGGCCAGAGCTTCTCGTACGGGTGACCGGTGAGCTCCTCGGCGATCTTGCGGGCTTCCGGAGTGACGTCGGCCTTGGAGCCGCCGGCCTCGAGACGCTCGATCTCGGCCTTCAGGATGCCGTGGGTCTCACGGTCGAGGTAGATGCGGCGGGACATCCACAGGGCCCAGGCGATCAGGACGCAGGTGCCGAGGAAGAACACGAGCACGATGCCGACCTGCACGTTGTGCGGGGTGGTCTGGAAGTTCTTCATGGTGTCGGCCTTGTAACCGGTGAACTCGAGGAGCAGACCGGCGACCCACGTGGCGATGGCGCCGGTGGACTTGCGGAAGAAGGTCATCACGGAGGCGTAGAGGCCGGCACGGTCGCCACGGGTCATGATGTAGTCGACGTCAGGCATGAACGGGAACAGGTTCCACGGGGTGAACTCCAGGGTGGCGCGACCGCACTGGTACACGATGGAGACGATGAGGAAGATCCAGAACGGGTTGTGGATGCCGGCGGCCCACACGCCGACGTAGGCGACCATGGCCACGAGGATGGAGACGTAGCTCAGGCGGAACAGGAAGCGCGGACCGTGGGAGATCATGAGCTTGGCGCACAGGATCGTCATCGGGATGCCGAGGATGGACATGGCCTGGAAGGTCCACGGCCAGGACTCGCCGGCGCCGGAGATGCAGCAGACGATGAAGGTCGGCAGCAGCGTGGAGTAGAAGTCCTTGCCGGTGAAGGACAGCAGGTAGACGGCCAGGTGCGTACGGAAGGCCTGGTTCTTGAAGGTGTCGACGTAGCCGGTGACGGATTCCTTGAGGAACTGGCCGACGGACTGCTTCGGACGGGACTCGAGCTCCTTGATGAACTCCTCGGTGAGCGGGCGCTCCCAGGTGCCGAACGTGGAGATGGCGATGGCGACCACGAACAGGACGGTCCATGCGATGCCGGCGATCAGGTAGGAGTTCGGGTTGTTGGCCTGCTTCAGGGCGGCCAGGATGAGGAACACGAGGGCGGTGCCGGTGGCGGAGATCACCATGCGGGAACCGGACAGCGTGGTGCGCAGCGTGTAGTCACGGGTCATCTCGGTGGGCAGGCACTCCCACGGGACGATCATCATGGCGATGATGACCTCCATGGCGATGTAGACCGCGAGGTAGTAGGCCGCGGAGGTGGAGTTGATCCAGAACAGCGGGAACACGCAGGCGAACAGGATCAGGCCGAGCAGCATGAAGAAGTGACGACGGCCGAACTTCTGACCGAGCTTGGTGTGGTAGAAGTTATCGGTGATCAGGCCGAGGAACAGGTTCCAGATGCAGTCCACGATACGACCGGCGGCGGCGATGCCACCGGCGATTGCGGGGTTGAAGCCCTGTGCCAGGGTCAGGTATGCGAAGATGACGCCGGAAACGATGTTGTTCCAGCCGCCGCCCATGAGGTCGAGCATGCCGTACTGGATACCACGACCGATGTTGATTTCGTGAGCCTTGTAGGGCCACTTGTTAAGGTTGGAGGCCATTTTGTTTTTTACCCTTTCCTTCTCCAACACGGACCTTCATGGTCCGCGTTAGCTTCATTCGGGTGCAAGAGTGCTCCCTTGCACCGCTGGCCGTCCCGAGGATCCGCCTTACTGCCAGGTTTGACGAATCACCGTCCGTCATCCGCGCTGCCAGTGCGCGGACGTCGATGACGACCTTCCACTTTCGAGAAGTAGTTTCATGTTCATTGTGGCCCTTGCCGGCATTTGCCGTCGTGCGTTGCCATAATTTGCATATCAAGTGTGATAGCGGTCACATCCGAAAACGGCATTCGTTTGGCAACGCCATGGCAACATCACGACGGCGTTCGCCGGCTTGCGGCGACGCCGCCGCAAAACCGCAAAAAAGGCGGAATATCAACGAAAAACGAGGATGCCGATACGAAAGCGCCCGCATCGCCGTAATCGGCGGATGCGGGCGTTCGATAATCATCGACCGATGCATCGATCGAAGTCAGGCCGTCGGAATCAGGCGTTCTTCTTGTCGATGATCGGCTTGACGAGGGCGCGGGCGTCGGCGCAGGCCTGGGCGATGGCGTCCCAGTCGTGGGCCTTCTGCGCGGCGGACGGCACCGGGAAGGAGCCGCCGATGGCGAACACGTTGTTGAGGCTGATGTACTCCTCGGCGTTCTTCAGGCTCACGCCGCCGGTGGGCAGGAACTTCATCTCGGCGAACGGGCCGTTGAGGGCCTTGAGGGTCTTCACGCCGCCGTAGGCCTCGGCCGGGAAGAACTTCACGTAGCGCAGGCCCAGCTGGTAGGCGTCGTCCACGTCGGACGGGACGGCGGTGCCGGGGAGGACGAGGATGTCGTTCTCGAGGGCGTAGTCCACGATGCTGCGGGTGAAGGCCGGGGTGACCAGGCCCTTGCAGCCGGCCTCGATGGAGGCCTTGGCCTGCTCGACGGTGTGCACGGTGCCGGCGACCAGGGTGACGCCCGGCACTTCGTCGCGGATGCGCTTCATGCCTTCGATGGCGTACGGGGAACGGAAGGTGACCTCGGCCACCGGGATGCCGCCGCGCTCGAGGGCCTGGGCCAGCGGAACGGCCTCCTCCACGCTGTGCAGCGTGACCAGCGGGACGACTCCAAGCTCGGAGAAGTAGGCCAGCTGCTCTTCGTTGGTCTTATCTGCCATAGTGATACTCCTTTGAGTTATTGCCAACAGGTTGATTATCGCGCTTGCGTTCGATCATGCACGACTTGCGTTTGCTTCCGCTTCCGACTCTGCGCCTACTTCGCGCGCGGGTGCGACTCGGTGAACGCCTTCAGCTCCTCGGGGGTCGGCAGGCCCTCGTTGTCGGAGATGAACTGCGTCTGGATGGCGCCGAGCGCGCAGCCGCGCTCCAGCGCCTCATCCACGGTCCTGCCGTCCATGAGCGCGGAGAGCGTGCCGGCGGCGAAGCCGTCGCCGCAGCCGACCGTATCGACCACATGGTCGACCACGAAGCCATGCACGTACGTGGACTCCTTGCCGTCGGTGGCGTAGGCGCCGGCGGGGCCGTCCTTGACGACGACGAGCTTGGCGCCGTTGTCGATGAACGCCTGGGCGGTGCTTTCCAGATCGTCGGCGCCGAACAGCTCGCGGCCTTCGCCGACGCCCGGCAGCACCAGGTCGGCCTGGGAGGCCAGCTCGACGAGGGTCTTGCGCATGAGGTCGAGGCTCGGCCAGATGGCGGGACGCAGGTTCGGGTCGAACGATACGTAGGCGCCGTTCTCGCGGGCCCTGACGATGAGCTCCTTGGCGGCGGCCAGCGTGGTCTCGCTCAGCGGGGGCAGGATGCCGGTGAGATGCACCAGCGAGATGTCGGAGAAGTCGACGGCGTCCACATCGGCTGGGGACAGCGTGGAGGCCGCGGAATTCTTGCGCCAGTAAGCGGTCTTCGGATCGCCGTGGCTCACCTTGGACTTCATCATGAAGCCGGTGAGGCGATCGTCGTTGTAGGAGACGAGCGAGGTGTCGATGCCGTTCTTCTCCATGAAGTTGCGGATGCGGTCGCCGGCGGGGTCGTGGGCGAGCTTGGTCATGTACACCGGCTTCTGCCCCAGACGGGAAAGGCCAACGCACACATTCAGCTCGGCGCCGGCCACCGAGGCGCCGAACGACTCGACCTCGGCCAGGTCGCCTTCCTGCTCAGCGGTGAACAGCGCCATCGCCTCACCGACCAGCAGCACCTTTCCCGGCTTAATAGCCACAGTTGATTCACTCAACGTCATGAGAAATCCCTCTGTTCAATCAATGTATAGTTTTTTCAATCCAAGTTCGAACCTTGAACTCAACCGGTACACATCATACTATCCTGAGAGTAGTTTTCGTAGGCGGTTGTTGGCACGTTTTTCAAAATTCGACGCCGGTTCACCCGAACGCGCCGGCGGAAACGCCGTGCATGGCGCCGCACCGGGCGTCGGGTACAGTGAATGCAGCTTCTCACCACACGGAGGATATTGCGACATGAGGCAGTCAAAGGCGAACCGCAAGCCCAGCATCGCTGACGTGGCGGCCGCGGTGGGGGTCTCGAAGACCACGATCTCGCGGTATCTGCACGGCAAGTACGACTACATGTCGGCCGAGACGAAGGAGCGCATCGACGCCACCATCGAGGAGCTCGGCTACCGGCCGAACAAGATGGCGCAGAGCCTCAAGGCCTCGAACAGCCATCTCATCGGCGTGACCATCGCGAACATCAGCAATCCGTTCAGCTCGCAGCTGCTCAAGGGCATGCAGGCCGAGTGCCGGGCGCGCGGCATCCAGCTGCTGGTGAGCGACGTCGACGACAATCCGGCGCTCGAGCGCGCGGCCATCGAATCGCTGCTCGACTCGCAGGTGGACGGCCTCATCGTGAACACCGCCGGCGACAACGACGACTACCTCACCGAATTCGCCACGAAGGACGGCAACCCGCCGATGGCGACGCTCGACCGATTCATCAAGCCGGTGGTCTGCGACTGCATCACCACCGACAACGCGGCCGGCGTCGACGAGATGCTCGACCATCTCGTCGCCCAGCGGTTCGACCATGTGGTGTTCGTTACGCAGCCGGCGGCGGCCATCACCACGCGAGTGACGCGAGTGACGGCGTTCCGGTCGTATATCGCCGCGCATGGTGCGGCTGCCGGCGCGGCCGGTGCTGCCGATATTGCCGGCGCTGTCGATACGGCGACCGGCGCAATCAGCGGCACGATCAGCGGCGAAGTACTGGAATACAACGACCTCGCAGGTCTCGCGACCGGCCTCGAACGGATCATGGCCGAGCAGGCCGGACGCAGGGTCTGCCTGTTCTCGAACAACGAGGACGGCATGTGCGACATATTCGAGGCATATCCGGCCGCGCTCGACGGGCATATCGGGCTGTGCGCGTTCGCCACCAAGCGCTGGGCGCGCTACAGCGGCCGCGGCATCACCTGCCTCGACCAGAATCCGGTGCGGATGGGACGCACCTGCGCCGCCAAGCTCGCCGCACGCATCTACGACGGCGACGATTCACCATACGAGCTGCTGGAGCTTCCCGCCGAACTGTGCGTCTACGCCTCCACCACCGAGGTGTGACGAACGCCTCCGTTCGCGAGCGCAAAACCGTTCACGAATCCCCAGATATCGCATATCCCGTCGTTCACGAACGCATGGCCCGTTCACGAATCCATCGATGGCCCGGTATCGCAACATTCATCGGGAGACGACGCCATCGCAAATCGCCAAATACACGGGCATCCCTTGATTCGTAAGCATATGACGAATTCACGAATCGAAGGATATCGACGGATATCCACATTCGTGCGCGCGAAACGGCCGCACGAATCGAAGGACGCATTCGCATATGACGATTCATGGGTATCGGCATATCGGATATACGGATATCTCATCATTCGTGTGACGGGAGAAGGTGCGCAGTGTTTTTCGCCGCGTCTTGCGACACGCCGGAGAATACCTTACGAACACTTGGTTGTTATCCCTCACATTCCTATTGCAAAACAGTAAGTACACCGGTTTAGTTGACCGGTAAACAATAACGTCGTATAGTACTTATCAACCGGTTTACGAAACCGGTACACACAACATCGTTTCGGTATAGTATCTGCCAGCGGACAACGTCGATTCCCCCTCGCGAATCGTCCGGCGTTCGAAAGAACACAGCTCAAGGAGGAGCGCCATGATTATCTGGGTGATGGGCGCATTGCTCATTCTCTCCTTCGCCATTTTCGCGGTCTACGCGATGAAGGGCGGCAACCTCACCATCGGATTCTTCGTGCAGACCATCGTCTGGCTGCTCATCTACTTCCTCGGCGTGGCGTTCGGCGTCGGCAAGCCGTTCGACTTCGTGGAGGACATCTTCGCCCAGCCGGCGCTGACCTACGGCCCCACGATCATCCAGATCGTCTGCGGCGCATGGTTCGGCCGCGTGCTCGTCGACACCGGCATCGCCGCCTCCATCTCCTACCGCACCGCCAAGGTCGGCGAGAAGAACCCCGTGCTCGCCACCATCTGCATGGCCGCCGTCACCTGCCTCATCTTCACCAGCGCCTACGGCGTCGGCTCCGCCATCGCCATCGGCGTCATCCTCTTCCCGATCCTCGGCCGGCTCGGCGTCCCCAAGCGCGTGGCCGTCCCCGTGTTCACCCTCTCGATCGGCGCCGCAATGTGGGTCAACAGCGTGCTGTTCGTGCAGTTCGCCGCCTTCTACCAGGACTACAAGTCCCCCGACGGCTCCGTGGTCGAATGGGGCACCCACTACCTGCGCTTCGGCATCGCCGCCCTGCTCGTACAGATGCTCGGCGTCATCATCTTCATCCTCATCAACTCCAAGGCCATCAAGAACGGCACCCCGTACGAGGTCGGCGACCCCGACGAGCAGCCGACGGACATCCCCGACGTGCCCATATGGACCTACATCATGCCGATCGTGCCCGTGGCCCTGTGCATCGTCCTGCAGTGGAACGCCGTGCCCGCGCTCATGCTCGCCACCATCCTCACCTTCGCGTTCACCGGCCACATGAAGTCCATCAAGGAATTCGGCGCCATGCTGAACTCCACCGCCAAGACCGCCATCGGCGACATCGGCCCGCTCATCATCATGCTGCTCGTGCTGCGCTTCTTCCAGGAGATCGCCGTCACCGTGATGAAGGACTTCGGCCCGATCCTCACCCCGCTCATCCCGAACAGCACGTTCATCCTCGGCCTCGCGTTCTGCATCCTCGCCCCGCTGGCCCTGTTCCGAGGCCCGCTGGAACTCTACGGCGCCGGCTCGGCCGTCATCAGCATCTTCATGGCGACCGGCATGTTCAACGCCTGGTTCCTCTTCGCCCTGCTCGTGGTCCCGTCGATGACCTGCATCTCCTCCTGCATCACCCAGTCGTGGAACACTTGGTCGGTCGGCTACACCGGCCTCGAGCCGAAGACCTTCCTCAAGAACGGCGTTCCCGTCTACTGGGCCTGCACCTTCCCCATCATGGGCCTCGCCGGTCTGCTGCTGTTCTGACCTCTCCTTCCGACACACGTGTGGGCGGCCGCCCCCTTCCCCTGCCGCCCACACCCCTCTCCCGACTCTTTCCCGGACTCCACACCCACACCAAAGAAACCAAGGAAATCCATCATGACCGCTCTCGGCATCAACACGCTCGTATACCTCTCCGACCTCGCGAACGGCGTCCCGCAGTCGACGCTGCTCCCCCGCATCGCCGATCTCGGCGCCGGCCTTGCGGAAGTCCGCCGCGAATACATCGTCGGCGCAGACGGCATCGACGCCGACGTCGAATTCGACCGCATCGCGGCGGCGCGCAAGGCCGGAGGCCTCGACCTGTTCTACTCCGTGCCCGAGGTCATCACCACGGAGGGCGCCGCCAACCCCGAACTGGCCACCTATTTCGCCGAGGCCAAGCGCATGGGCGCGAAGAACGTCAAGCTCAACCAGGGCGACGTGAAGGACGTCAGCGCCGACGTGCTGCACGGCATCGACGCACTCGCCGCCGAATACGGCGTGAGCGTGACCATCGAAAACGACCAGACTCCGGAGAACGGCACGTTCGTCTGCACCGCCTCCTCGCTGGAGAACATCAAGGACGCCGGCAGCGCCATCGGCTACACCTTCGACCTGGGCAACTGGCTGTGGAGGGACGAGGACCCGGACGCCGCGTTCGCCGCCCTGCACGGGTTCATCACCGTGTTCCATCTGAAGAACGCCAACGGCGCCAGGAAGCGCGAGGACCTCGCCACGACGATGCTCGACGACGGCGTCATCGACTGGCGCGAGCTCGTCGCACAGCTGGGCGACGACGTTCCCGTGTTCCTCGAGTTCCCCATCCCCGCCGACCGCGTCGCCGAACAGTTCGACATCGTCCGCGCCGCCCTCGCCTGACCGGCGGCCATACAAACCGACATCGCACGACATCGCATATAACGAACGAAGAAACGTAAGGAAACCACAATGGCAGAAGTCATGACCATCGGCGAACCCATGGTGAACCTCATCGCCGATTCCGACCAGACCTACATGGAGGCCCGCAACCTGCCGACGCAGATGGCGGGATGCGAGTTCAACGTGGCCATCGGCGCGAACCGCCAAGGCCATTCGGTCAGCTACGTCACCACGCTGGGCGAGGACTGGCAGGGCGACATGATCGTCGACTACATGAACACCATCGACATCGACACCGGCAACATCCGACGCACGACGAAAGCCTCCACCGGCTCGCAACTCAAGGTGGTGCTGCCCGACGGCGACCCGAAGGTCATCTACTTCCGTGCCGGAAGCGCCGCCAGCAGGACCACGCCCGACATCGTGGACGACGTGGACTTCGACGGCGTGAAGGTGCTGCACGTCACCGGCGTGTTCGCCGCGCTCGCCCCGAACACCTACGAGACCGAATCCCGCCTCATCGACGAGGCCCGCGCGCACGGAGCGCTCGTGACCTTCGACCCGAACCCCCGTCCGACGCTGTGGCACAGCGAGGAGGAGATGATCTACGCCACGAACAAGCTCGCCGCCAAGTCCGACGTGTTCATGCCCGGCCTTTCCGAGGGCCAGCTGTTCTCCGGCCGACAGGACCCGCGAGACATCGCCGACTTCTACCTCGACATGGGCGTGAAGAAGGTCATCATCAAGCTGGGTGACGCCGGCTCCGCGCTGTTCGAGCGCAACGAGGCCGGCGAGCGCGTGGAGACGGTGGTGCCGAGTTTCGTGGTCGACGTGGTCGATACGGTCGGCGCCGGCGACGGCTTCGCCTCCGGCGCGATCACGGCCCTGCTCGAAGGCCTTGACGCCGAGCATCTGCTGGAGCGAGCGAACGCCGTCGGCGCGATCCAGGTGACGAGCGTCTCCGATTCCGAGGGCCTGCCCACCCGCGCCGAGCTTGAACGATTCATCGCCGAAACCCCGCGAAAGGAAGTATCGCTGTGAAACTGCAGGTAGCCATCGACCGTGTGGACATCCCCCGCGCCGAAGCCATCATCCGCCAGGTCGCCGCATCGGCCGATGTCATCGAAATCGGCACGTCGCTGACTAAGGAGTTCGGAGTCCGTGCGCTTGCCCCGCTTATCGAGGCCGCGCATGAGGTCCGTTCCGAAGCCGCCGTGCTCGGCGACATCAAGACCTGTGACGAGGGCAAATACGAGTTCGATCTTGGATTCGACTGCGGCTTCGCCTATCTCACCGTCATGGGCTCGTCGTCGCTCGGCACGCTGAAGGTCTGCTACGAGTCGGCCGCCGCGCACGACGGTGTGATGATGATCGATCTGCTCGAATGCGACGACGATTGCATCGAGAAGATCTCGGTCTTCCCCGATGCCGTCTACTGCCTGCACACGTCGGTCGATTCGGGTGCGACCGCCGATCCGGTCGGCCAGGTGCGGGCGTTCAGGGCACGCTACCCGCAGATCGGCCGCATCGCCATCGCCGGCGGCATCAGGAAGGACCAGCTTGCCGGCCTTGCCGCCGAGGGCGTGGAGATCGCCATCATGGGATCGGCCATCACCAAGGCCGACGACATCGCCGCCGCGGCCGCCGCGTGCAAGGCGCTGTGCGAGTAGTCGTTCTCGTCCAGCGACATCGCCGCAGCAGCCAACGATCATCGGGCACGAATTCTTAACCATCCGAATAATCCAAGGCAGAACAAATCAGAAAAGAGCAGATATCATGACCAACGACAACCGCATTCTCGACCAGATCGTCGATGAGATCTCCGGCGTCATCGCCAAGATGGACGAGGCCGACCTCGAGGCCGCACGCGACCTTATCGGCCGCGAGGACCGTGTGTACGCCACGGGCGAGGGCCGTTCCGGATTCCAGGCACGCAGCTTCGCGATGCGCATGATGCACATCGGCTACACGAGCTACATGATGGGCGAGACCATCTGCCCGTCGATGCATGAGGGCGACGTGCTGCTGGCCATCTCCGGTTCGGGCAAGACGCGCAAGACCGTGGAGGACGCCGAGGCCGCGAAGAAGCTGGGCGTGAAGGTGATCGCCGTCACGTCGAAGCCGGAGTCCCCGCTGGCCGCCGCGGCCGACGCCGTGATTCTCGTGCCGGGCCGCGTGAAGGGCGAGGCCGGCGGCTCCATCCAGCTGCTCAGCTCGCTGTTCGACCAGAGCGTGCACATCGCGCTCGACGCCCTGTGCCTCATGCTCTCCCGCCGCGACAACGTCTCCGACGCCCAGGCCAACGCCAACCACGCCAACGTGGAGTGACGCTCGGTCACTCCAGTAGAAAACAACATGGAGTGCTCCCGACGGAAATCAACGGAGTGATAAAGCGGAAACCCCGCCTTCCGGAATATCGGAAGGCGGGGTTTTCGCATCCGGCGAATCGTTATAGCCGTTACAGCCTGGAATAGGTGAAGTCGCGGATGAGGTCGAGGACGGTTCCGCTTTCCTCGAGCCAGCTCATGCACACGGGGAACACGTGACCGAGGGTTTCGGCGGGCGCGGTCTTCCAGTCGTGCAGTTCGAAGTCGGCGTTGCCTTCCGCCAGCAGCGCGGCCAGATGCAGGGTCTCCGACTGGATGAAGTCGTCGCTGCTGGTGTTGAGGAACAGCGGCGGCAGGTCGACCGACCGCACGATTTCGGCGACGTCGACGGCCGAATGGTCGACGTCGGCCAGCGGCGCGAAGAACGTCGACGACATGGCGTCGAGGATGGTCTTGGGGTCGTCCTCCCCTGCGGCCGTGGCGGCGGCATCGCCATCGGACGGAACATACGGCAGCAGGTTGTACAGGCCGGAGACGAGCGCCGCGCCGTTCACGCCGATGCCGCTGGCCTCGACGCCCAGGGCCGCGGCGACCGAGGCCGATCGTTCGATGGCGGCGGTGAAGAACGCGAGACATCCGCCGGCGGAGTCGCCGGTGAGCCAGACGCCGTCCTGCGCGATCGGGTATTCGCCGCGATGGTCGCGGATCCAGGCGAGCGCCTGTGCGACGTCACGCAGCTGGCCGAGGAAGTCGGTCTGCGGCGAGGGACGGTAGTTCACCGAGAATACGGCGAATCCGCGTGAGGCCAGGTGCGTGCAGAAGTTACGGTTGAGTTCCTTGTGGCCGTAGACGAATCCACCGCCGTGGATGTCGACGTATACGGGCATCGTCTGCCCGCCGCGCACGACGGCCTCGTGCGGCAGGTAGAGGTCGAGCCGGTGGCCGCGCACCTCGTCGGCGTCGTCGGCGTACGGCAGGTCGGCGATGACGTCCACGTCGTCGGGTGTGTGCCAGAACGGCACGCGGGAGGCGTCTCCGTCGGCGAAGTCCACACGGGACTTGAGAATCGCGGAGCGCAGCGGTTCGGGGCAGTCGCCGAGGTCGCCGTCGATCTCGGTCCAGTCGGTGTACGGCACGCCTTCGGCGGTGGCGTATCGGTTGCTCATCATGGTCTCCTTAATCTTCATGCATCGTCGCATGCACTCGCTGTCATGCGCCCATGCATCATTCATGCGTTACGTAATGCGCCGGCCTGCCGATGTCGGCACGGCCGGCGCAGAGGCGAAATGGATTCGGTCACTCGGCCTTCATGTCCTCGAGGGCCACGCCGTTGGTCTCGGGCAGCACCTTCTTGACGAACAGGTAGCTCAGCAGCGCGAACACGGTGTAGGCGAGGTACACGTTGCCGACGCCGATGGTGTCGCGCAGCGGCGGGAACGTGGTGGAGACCACGAAGTTGCCGATCCAGTTGAACGCGGTGGCCACGGCCACGCCGATGGCGCGGATGTTGTTCGGGAAGATCTCGCCGATGACAACCCACATGCCGGCGCCCCAACTGAAATTGAACGACAGGAAGAACGCGTACATGCCGAAGATGGCGATCGGCGCCCAGATGCCGGGGAGCACGAAGTTGCCGTCCTGCATGGAGGCGTGGTAGAAGCCGACGGTGGCGATGAGCAGGAACACGGTCATGGCGATGGAGCCGGCGGCGAGCAGCTTCTTGCGGCCGATGCGGTCGAGCAGGATCATGGACGCGATCATCGGAATCCATGCGGCGAGCGTGCGGTACAGCGAGATGTCAAGCGCGACCTGCTCGGAGAAGCCCATGGAACGCCAGATGCTCGAATCGTAGTAGAGGATGATGTTGATGCCGCAGAACTGCTGGAACAGTGCCACGAGGATGCCGATCCACACGACCTTCTTCAGGCCGAGGAATCCGCCGCGCAGGTCGCGCAGCTTCGCACCGCTCTCGCTGCCGACGGTGGCGCGGATCTGGGCGATCTTGGCTTCGGGGTTCACCACGCCGTTGATGCGCTTGAGCGTGGCGGCGGCCTCCTCGTCGCGGCCCTTCATGACGAGGTATCGCGGCGATTCGGGCAGCAGCAGCGACACGGCGAACATGACGACCGACGGCACGATCATGATGAGCAGCATCCAGCGCCAGGTGGCGAGGCCGAACCAGAACGGCGAGTCGGCGCCGCCGGAACCCTTGGCGAACATGCTGTTCGTGATGGTGAAGGCCAGCATGCCGATGCCGACGCCGAACTGCTGGAAGCTGGTGAGGAAGCCACGCATCTTGGTCGGAGAGACCTCGGCGATGTAGGCGGGGCCGAGCACGGAGGCGAGGCCGACGCCGAGTCCGCCGATGAAACGGAACACGATGAACGACCAGATCTCGGGCGCGAGCGCGGAGCCCAGGGAGCTGGCGATGAACAGGATGGAGGCGAACAGCATGGAGTGGATGCGGCCGTGCTTGTCGGCCAGCCTGCCGGCGAACCAGGCGCCGAGCACGCAGCCGAGCAGTGCGCATGAGACGGAGATGCCGCTCATGAAGCTGTTGAGACCGAAGCCGGTCGCGGTGCCGGCGATCGAGTCCACGGCGCCGTTGATCACGGCGGTGTCGAAGCCGAACAGCACGCCGCCGATGGCCGCGGCCGCACATACGATGATAATCCTGCGCTTGATGACCGGATCGACGATCTCCTCGAGATCGTCATGCCGGGAACTGGTCTGTGACGTCATTGCCCTCTCCTTCGTTGATGACCACCTTGTCATTTCCTCCATGGCCGCGACCCTTCGCAGCCATGTGATGTTCATCATCGTAGAGCCGCAATATCCTCATTGTTAAGCATTATGTGATTCAGGAAATATTATTTTGTGATGTATTATTACGGAAATACGAAGGTGGAATCACACTTTGTTATTTTGACGTCACGAATCGCAGATGCCATGCCGACGGCGGCATGCATACCGGATGGCGGCATGCACAACGCGGGGCACACGAGACGATGGGAGCGCGACCATGACCGACGACCACGACTATCCGTACAACCGGGTAATCACCGACGACTACCTCGAGGAGAACATCTATCCGGAGGACTCCCCCGCCCTGATCCTGCTGCACAACGTCACGGGCGAATCGGTGCGCCCGCACTGGCATCGGGGATTGGAGCTCTCCCATTGCTTCGCCGGCACCGCCACATGGACCATCGACTCGTCGATCATCGAGACCTCCCCGGGCCATACCACGCTGATCAGCCCGTATGCCATCCACGAGGCCACACTCACCAACGACGGCTATTACAGCGGCGTCTCCATCACGTTCAACAACGACATCGTCGAGAAATCGTATCCGTACGCCGACCGCAACCTCGTCGACTTCATGAGCCCGACCGCCACCGACGACGACCGGAGCCGCCTGACCGACCTCGTCATCGAGGCCGCGCAATGGCACGAGCGGCCAGGAACGCTGAAGACGCTGCGGCTGAACGCGATCCTCTATGAGATCCTGTACCTCGTGTATTCGAAATTCGTCGTCGGCGTGAGACGGCCGGAGCTCGTGCGCAACGGTCGCCATGTGTTCATACAGGTCGTCGGATTCATCGAAAGCCATTATGCCGAACCGCTGACGGCGCAGGACGTGGCCTCGCGGTTCGGATACAGCCGCGAGCATTTCAGCCGTCTGTTCAAGGAGGCGACGGGGATGGGGTTCAAGCAGTTCGTCACCCGTCTGCGCCTGCAGGATGCCGAGCGGAGAATAGCACGCTCGACGGTGCCGATCGCCGATGTGGTGCGTTCGAGCGGATTCGCGGACTCGCGCAGCATGTGCGCGGCGTTCGAACGCGCCTATGGGATGACGCCCAGCGCCTACCGCCGCGCGCAGAAGGCGGAGCGGAGGCAGGAGTAGCACGTGTCGAGGTTGGGGCATTTGCGTTATAACCGCCTCGTGGAGCCCGGCAACGTCGGTTATAACGCACGCGTCCGCAAAACCCGCCTCGACGAGCTCCTCAGTGTCGGTTATAACGCACACATCCGTTATAACCGACACTGAGAGGCTGCAGGCGTCGGGTTGTGCGCAGAGATGCGTTATAACCGACGCTAGGGGGCACAGGAGTCGGGTTGTGCGCAGACACACAGACGAACAGACGCACAGGCAAATTCCGCTCATACAGAAAAGGCCTGTGCGAACGGTCGCTCGACCGATTCGCACAGGCCTTCATCGATAGGAAGGTATCCCCCGTTCCGGCTGCCACCGAAGCGAGGAAGTCAGTGCTTCACCTGATGATTTCGGTGATTACTTGTTGTACTTGACGGTGTCCCACACACCCAGCAGGTACTGGATGCCCAGGGCGCGGTCATACAGGCCGTAGCCCGGACGCGGCTTGTGCTCCGGGGTGTTCTCGTTCCACAGGTGACGGCCGTGGTCCGGACGGATGTAGCCCTGGTAGTCGGCCTCGGCGTACGCCTTCATGATGCCGATGGTGTCCACGTCGCCCTCGGACGCGCGGTGGCCCACCTCGGAGAAGGAGCCGGCCTCGTCGAGGAACTTGATGTTGCGCACGTGCGAGAAGTGGATGCGGTCCATGAACGTCTTGACGGCGTCGACCGGGTCGTTGCCGCGACGCGACGAGAAGGAGCCGAGGCACAGGCACAGGCCGTTGTACGGGCTCGGGTTGAGGTCGAGCACGCGCTGGATGCCCTCCTTGGAGGAGACCACGCGCGGCCAGCCGAACAGGTCGAAGGCCGGGTCGTCGGGGTGCACGGCGAGCTTGACGTCGTACTTCTCGCAGGTCGGGATCACGGCGTCGAGGAACACCTTGTAGTTCTCGTAGTACTTGTCGTGGTCGATGCCCTTGTAGGCCTCGATGAACTCGGGCAGGTGGGCCAGACGCTCCGGCTCCCAGCCCGGCATGGTCAGGCCGTTGGCGCCCTCGAGCGTCTCGTCGATCAGCTTCTGCGGATCGGTGAGCTCGGCGACCTTGTGGGCGTCGTAGTACAGGGCGGTGGAGCCGTCCGGGCACGGGTGGAACATGTCGGTGCGCAGCCAGTCGAACACGGGCATGAAGTTGTAGGTGACGACCTTCACGCCGGCCTTGCCGAGGTTCTCGATGGTCTTGATGTAGTTGTCGAGCGCCTCGTCGCGGCTCATGCCGAGCATGGTCTTGCCGGTCTTGATGGACTCGTGCACGTTCACGGACTCGACGACGTCGGCGTTGAACGTCTTGGTGATGCCGTGCTTGCGGTCGTAGTCGGAAAGGCCGGTAATCTTCTTCATCTCGGCCTCGATCTCCTCCGGCTCCCACAGCTCGCCGGCCTGCTTGTGGTGCAGCGACCAGACGATCGTCTCGACGCCCGGGATCTGGCGGATGTCGTCCAGCGAAATGGTGTCGTTACCCTCGCCGTACCAACGGAAACCCATCTTCATAGCGGTTGATCCTTTGCTTTCGGTGGTTATACAGTTTTCGGTTTACACCGCAACGGTGCTGTTGCGATGCGGATTGTCGTGAATTGTCACGGATTGCGGCGGGCGACGCGACCATGCGCCGCTCGTGGGGCCGACGGCTCCCCTTCAATCATGAGGGGAGCCGTTGACCTTGGAAGGCCTGATCAGAGGCCGAGCTCCTTGTTGAGGACGGGGTGCAGGGTGCCGGTGCCGGCCGCGAGCTCCTTGAAGTAGCCCACGATCTTCTCGGCGAGCGGGGTCTGCGTGAGGTCCACGTTCCACAGGGTGGTGTCGGCGAGGATCGGCTTGAGCACCTCGTCGGCCTTGGACAGGTCGCCGCCCAGCGTGAGCGGGGCCAGCGCGGCCTGCAGCTCGGGGATGCGCGGATCGGGGCTCAGGGTGATCTCGTTGCCGTTGTCGTCGGTGGCCTTGCCGTCCTTGCCGAGCAGCAGGCGCAGCCATGCGGCGATGGCCAGCGGGATGGCGACCAGCTCGTTGACGTCGTGGTCCGGGGACTCGACGTACTTCTTGATGGTCACGCCGAAGCGGATCGGCACCTTCTGGGAGGTGTCGGTGGAGATGCGGACCGGGGAGTCGGGCAGGCTCGGGTTCGGCACGCGCACGTCGATGACCTTCTCGGCGAACTCCTTCGGGGAGAAGATGCCCGGGTCGGTGACGACCGGCAGGCCCTCCTTGTAGGAGAGGCGCTCGGCCAGGGCCTTGAGGGTCGGGTCGGCGATGGTCTCGCTCATGGAGTCGTAGCTCATGAGACGGCCGGTGACGGCCAGGGCGGTGTGCACCGGGTTGAGGCAGGTGGTGACCTTCATCTCGTCGGAGTCGTTGACGGTGTCGCGGTCGCCCAGGAAGACGCCGGCCTTCTCGAGGGCCGGACGGCCGTTCGGGAAGGAGTCCTCGATGACGAGGTACCAGGTCTCCTCGGAGTTGGCGAACGGGGCCACGTTGGTGCCCTTGGCGGTGTGGAAGATCTTGTTGTCGCCGAAGCCCTTCTCGGCGAGCAGCTTGGAGACGGATTCGGCCGGGTTCGGGGTGATGCGGTCGATCATGCTCAGCGGGAAGGAGACCTGCTCCGGATCGTCGACGTAGCGGACGAAGTCCTCGGAGACGAAGCCCTTCTTGGCCCACAGCTCGGCGAACTCGACGATGACGGAACGGAAGCGGTCGCCGTTCTGCGAGAAGTTGTCGGTGCTGACCATGGCGATCGGCTTGGCGCCGGCCTTGAAGCGCTCGAACAGCAGCGCGGTGATGGCGCCCATGGCGGAGACGGCGCTGTCGGGGCCGTTCTCGACCTCGGGCTTGATCCACGGGAGGAGCTCGCCGTCGTTGTTCTTGATGGCGTAGCCCTTCTCGGTGATGGTGACGGTGACGAACTGCAGCTCCGGGTTGGTGAAGACCTTGACCAGGCCGTCCCACACCTCGTCGTGCTTCTTGACGCCGTAGGAGGCGGCCACGGAGGCGACGAGCTCGGTGTCGATGGAGCCGTCGGACTTGAGGATGACGGACAGACCGCGGTTGTCGTACGGCTTGAACGAGTCCTCGATGATGTCGGCGTCGAACGTCTCGGCGACGATCACGCCGGACTTGACCAGACCCTGGTTGAGCAGGCTCTGGGCGATGAGCGCCTGGACCTCACGGAACAGGTTGCCTGCGCCGAAGTGCACCCAGTAGGGATGCTCGGCGGTGTAGGCTGCGACCTCGGCGGGATCGTACTGCGGCAGCTTGACGCCGGCGGCTTCCCAGTCTGCTGCATTAGCCTTGAAATCATCGGTCAGATGAAGAACCATGGATGTTCCTTCCATATCGATTTGGCACGCGCCTTCATTGGTGAGCGCCGTTATAATCAGTTTATAATATTGGTTGTTCACTGCGATGCCCGTGCCAAAATTTGCCACGGACATCGCAGATTACATATTCATGGCCCCTATGACGGGGCCGTGGACTTCGGAGGCACCTGGCAGGGTTTCCTCCCGGTCCCCCTAGTCGAGCTTGAAGACGTGGCGCGGGCCGGCCTGCACGGAGTCGCGCATGACCTTCTTGCCGTCCTCGAGGCTCAGGCGGTGGTCGGCGACCAGGCCGGAGACGAAGCGGGCCGTGAGACGACGGTTGGTGTCGTGACGGGTCGGGATCGAGCACAGGGCGCGGGTGTCGTCGATGAAGCCGGAGAGCTTGGTGAAGCCGGCGGCGGTGGTGATGTAGTCGAAGTAGCGCAGGATCGGCTCCGGGGAGTCGAGGAACCACCACGGGGCGCCGACGTACAGGCTCGGGTAGAAGCCGGCCAGCGGGCCGAGCTCGCGGGAGTAGACCGTCTCGTCCATGGTGAAGGCCACGAAGTGGAAGTCCGGGTTGTTGCCGTACTTGTTGAGCAGGCTCTTGAGGTCGACGGCGTACTCGGCCTTGGCCGGGATGTCGGCGCCGATGTTCACGCCGTACTGGGCGAGGTTCTGCGGGTCGTAGTCGCGGTGGACGTGCGGGTGCACGGTCATGACCAGACCGTCCTCCTGGGCCATCTCCACCTGGTCGGCGAAGAAGTGGCGGCGCAGCTTGTCGCCCTCCTCCGGCGTGATGTTGCCGGCCATGGCCTGCTTGAACAGGCGATTGACCTCGGTGTCGGAGAGGCGGTCGGTGCGCACGTCGGCATGGGAGTGGTCGGAAAGGACCGCGCCGTGCTCCTTGAAGTACACGCGACGGCGGCGCAGGGCCTCGGTGAAGCCCGCGTAGGTGGTGGCGTCGATGCCGGCGACCTCGCCGAGCTTCTCGACCTCATGCGCCCAGTTGGCGGTCTTGTAGGGCTCGAGGTAGAGGTCCGGGCGGAAGGCCGGGGCCAGACGTGCCGGGAAGTCCGGGTCGGCGTTGGTCTCGTCGTGCAGGTGCAGGTCGTCGAGCGTGTCGTCGGTGGTGGAGATGAACTCGATGTTGAACTTCTTGACCAGGGCGCGGGTGGAGAACTCCGGCTGCTTCAGGTCGTCGTTGATCTCGTCGTAGATCTCGCCGGCGGTGTCGGGGCCGAACGGCTTGTCGATGCCGAACACGGTGGACAGCTCATCGTCGAACCAGTACTGCATCGGCGTGCCGACGTAGGCGTACCAGTACTTGCCCAGCAGCTCGAAGGCGTGCTTGGACTGCTCCTCGGTGAAGTTCTTCTGACCGACGCCGAGGTCCTTGAGGTCGACGCCCTGCGAATGCATGACGCGGGTCACGTAGTGGTCGGGCGTGATGAACAGCTCGGTCGGGTTGGCGAAATGGTAGTCCTTGTCGTGGAACCATTCGACCGGAACGTGGCCGTGGGGGGAGATGATCGGAAGGTCCTTGACCTCCGCGTACAGCTCGCGGGCGATGTCGCGGGTGGCGGGATCAGCGGGGAACAGCCTGTCAGCGTTAACCATGCTGGAAACTCCTTTGTTTGTGTTGTCTTCCACTTCCGATTATGGGTTCCCCGATGTCACACGGCTCACAGTTGCCAGCTTTTGCCTGATTCGTCGTCGCCGGGGATCGTCGACGGGCTCATATTCGCGATATCGATGACGAAAACGATGGAAAACGGTACAGTAGACCCTTAGGGAAACGAATCAGGAGCATATATATGACTTCATCAGATGACGCCAACGACGAGGCTGGCACCATGGGAACGGCCGATGCCGCGACCGAGGAGACCGCGCAGGACGGAAGCCGCCATTCCGTGACCATTCGCGATGTGGCGAAGGCCGTGGGGGTCTCCCCCTCCACCGTATCGCGGGCGTTCGCGAGGCCCGGCCGCGTAAGCGCGGAGACCTCGCGGCGCATCCGCGAGGCGGCCGACCGGCTGGGCTACCGCGTCAAGACGGTGACGTCGCTGAACATGACCGACTCGCACCATCTCAGCGGTCTCATCGCCATCACGGTGGCCGACCTCGGCAACCCCATCTTCGCCGACTATGTGAAAAGCGCGCAGCACGAATGCCTGCGCAAGGGATTCGGCCTACTGGTCATCGACTTCGAGGAGACGAACCTCATCGAACGCAAGGCGTTGAACCTGGCCATGAACCATGTGGACGGCCTGATCCTCTCCTCCTCGCGCTCGTCCGACGCCACGATTCGCAAGATGGCGGAGATCAAGCCGCTGATCGCACTGAACCGCCCGATCCGCGGCGTGCAGTCCATCATCCCCGACACGATGCAGGGACTCGAGGAGGCACTCGACCATCTCATCCGACTCGGCCACAGCGAGGTGACGTATCTTTCGGGTCCGGAGGCCTCCTGGCAGGACGGCCGTCGTTGGCGCACGCTTTCGGAGCTGTGCAAGAAGAAGCAGGTGCGGCTGCGGCGCATCGGCGCCGAATCACCGTCGTACAGCGGCGGCTACCGCTACAGCGAGGAGTTCATGCGCAATCCGACCACGGCGGTGATCTGCTACAACGACATCGTCGCCATCGGATTCATCAAGGCGCTGCAGGCCAAGGGCATCCGCATCCCCGAGGAGGTGTCGGTGGTGGGCATCGACGACACGCCCGTCAGCTCGCTGGTCACGCCGGCGCTTTCCACGATCCGCCTGCCGCGCAAGGAGCCGGCCCAGCTGGCGGTCGACGAGATCGTCAATCAGCTGCGGCATGCGCGAAACGGCAACGGCACGCCGACGACCACGTTCCTCAAGTCCACGTTCATTCCGCGGTCGAGCACGGCGCCGGCCAGCAACGACGTGCATATGTTCAAGATGCGGTAGCGGCCGGATACGACGGCCGTGCGTCCGCCGTATCCGGCGGTCGACTTCTCCGGCGTGCGTGCAATCGCATGCCGCGGAGAAGGTGAACGCCGGATGAATTACGGTGAACGCCGGATTTCGCCACGTTGATTTCTCCCGTCATCGTGAAGCGACACCGATCTTGCCGGCGCACACTGGAATGGCAGTAATGCCGATGACGTCACGGAAACCGATGTCATCGGTTTTTTCATTGAGGAATTGGGAGAATCATGACACATACTGCCTTCCCGACCACGGTGCTGAAGGGGGCCCTCGCCGGGCTCGTCGCCGTGGCCACGCTTGCGCCGTTCGCCGCCACGGCGAACGCGGCCGACGCCGCCACGCCGCAGCAGCCCGACATCGTCTCGCTGCTCGGCGATTTCGAGAACTACTATCAGCCCGCCAACGCCTACGACAAGACCGACCCGGCCAAGCCGTTCGGCAAGGGTACCGTCAAGAACGCCGCCGTACTCAAGCATGACGACGAGACGACCCAGGCCATCAACAACGCCGCGGCCACGGCCGACGGCGCGGGTGATGGCGTCACCACGCCGACCGCACAGCAGCAGCGCGCGCTTATCGACTCCGACTACAAGATGCGCGAGACCCTGCCCGACGCGCTCGGCCCCGTGCTCGGCAAGTACCTCGCCGACGGCCTCGACGCCAGCGCGAGCGCCGACGGCAGCGCAGCGAACCCGAACGGCCCGCTCGCCAAGACCTACAGCCTGCTCATCAGCGACCACAAGAGCGGCTCCTACAATTCGGCGCTGGTCTCCGACTGGCTCGACACCGGCACCGCGAAGGTGACGTTCAACCACCCGCGTCCGTTCGTCGACCGCACCGACGCCGGCTACCCGGCCGCCGGACTCGACAAGTCCGTCGGCATCAAGCGCGTGCCCGTGTGGACCAGCGCCGACGGCGTGAAGCATGACGCCGGCTACGACGGGTTCCTTACCTCCGGCTCGTTCCCGTCGGGCCACACCACCTACGCCTACTCGGGCGGCATCGGTCTGGCGACCCTGCTGCCGCAGCTGGGCACCGAAATCGTGACCCGCGCCTCCGAGGCCGGCAACAACCGCATCGTGCTCGGCGTGCACTACCCGCTCGACATCATGGGCGGCCGCATCGACGGCGAGGTCGCGAACGCCACACTGTGGAGCGACCAGTCGTTCCGTGAGAGCAAGCTCATCCCCGCCTACAACGAACTGCAGAAGTACCTGGCCGACAAGTGCGTCGCCGACGGCAACGCCACCAAGCAGGACAACGACTACGACACCGTGCAGGCCTGCGTGACCAAGCTCAAGGCCAACGACACCGCCGGCTACCAGAACTCCTTCGTCGACCCGGTCTCCAAGACGGCCGTCACCGACCGTGCATCGGCCATCGCGGTCTACACGAACCGACTGACCTACGGCTTCGCCCAGACCGGCGCCACCGGCCAGGCCCCGGTCGTGCCGGACGAGGCCGCCAACCTGCTGCTCACCGCGTTCCCGGGAACCAGCGACTCCGTGCGCAAGCAGATCCTCGCCGCCTCCGAGATCGACTCCGGCTACCCGCTCGACGCGAGCAGCATGGGCTACCAGCGCATCAACCTCGCCAAGGCCTACAGCGCCAACGTGACGGTGAACGCCACCGGCGACACCATCCTCAAGCTCACCTTCGGCAACAAAGCCCCGAAGGTCACGACCGTCAAGCCCGATGACGTCTCCGCGCTGCTCGCCGACTTCAACAAGTACTTCATCGGCGGCAAGGGCGTGACCGACGAGGGCAAGGGCGTGCTCGCCCACGACGACAAGGTCACCGAGGACATCAACAACAAGGCGTGGGGCGCCGACGGCAACAGCACGCAGGACCAGCGCGCGGTCTCGGACGCCGCCATGGACTCCACCACGACGCTGTACGACGCGCTCGGCCCCGTGCTCGGCAAGTACTACGAGGAGGGCATGGAAGGCTGCAACGTACGCAAGTTCGTGTACGACTGCAAGCTCGGCAGCACCACGAAGTTCCTCTCCTGGGCCAACTACGGCGCCAGCACCGGCAACGCCAAGACCGTCTACTCGCACCCGCGCCCGTACGTTGACCGCGTCAACTACAACGGCACCACGCTTGACCTCAACGGCCTTCAGCAGACGCTGAACATCAAGAAGGTGCCGGCGTACGAGGAACAGGGCCAGTACGACGGCCTCGCCTCCTCCGGCTCGTTCCCGTCCGGCCACACCACGTATGCGTTCGGCCAGGGCACCGGCCTCGCCTACCTGCTGCCCGAGCTCGGTCCCGAGATCATGACCCGAGTCTCCGAGGCCGGCAACAACCGCATCGTGCTCGGCGTGCACTACCCGCTCGACATCCTCGGCGGCCACATCGCCGGCCAGTCCGGTGTGGCGAACATGATCGCCGCCGGCACCGACGATCCGAACAGCGAGGACTACCAGACCGCGTACGGCACCGAGGCCCGCAAGGAGCTCGTGGACTACCTGACCGCCCGCTGCAAGGCCGACGGCCACGGCGATACCCTCGCCGCCTGCATCGCCAACACCGGTGCCGCCAACGACAAGGGCTACACGAACGACTTCACCGATGAGGTGTCGACCAAGCCGGTGACCGACCGCAAGTCGGCCATCGCCGCCTACAAGGCCCGCATGACCTACGGCTTCCAGGCCACCGGCAAGACCGGCCAGGCCGCCGTGGTCCCGGATTCCGCCGTGCGTCTGCTCGACAACGTCGAGGCGTTCAAGAGCCTGACCGACGACCAGAAGAAGGCCGTGCTCGCCGCCACCGAAGGCGACTCCGGCTACCCGCTCGACGCGAGCAGCAAGGGCTGGGCCCGCGTGGACCTCGCCGCCGCCTACAGCGCCAAGGTGACCTTGAGCGCCGACAAGAAGACCGTGGAAAAGGTCGAGCCCGGCCAGGCCGAGGCCAGCGTGGTCGTGGCCAGCGCCGACACCACCGCCCCCGTGTTCTCCGGCGTGCAGGATGCCACCGTGGCCCTGAACGCGAAGTTCGACGCCATGGCCGGCGTGACCGCCAAGGACGACAAGGACGGCGACGTGACCTCGAACATCAAGGTGGAAGGTTCGGTCAACACCGCCAAGGCCGGCAAGTACACGCTGACCTACACGGTGTCCGACAAGGCCGGCAACACCGCCACCGCCAAGCGCGTCATCACCGTCGCGGCCAAGGGCACCGCTCCCGCCGCCGGCAGCAACGGCAGTGCCAACACGGCCGCCAACGACAACAGCGCCAATGGAGTGAAGACCGCCGGACAGCTCGGTAGGACGGGCAGCGCCGTGACCGGCATCGCCCTCGCCGTGGCCGTGGCGGTCATCGCCGGCGGCACGATGGTGGCGCTGCGCCGCCGCGACCTCTGACGAACGCGGGTCATGCGGCCGCACAAAGCCGCATGACCTGACGGCTCGTTAATCGCACGGGGCCTTGGAACCGGTCGATATCGGTTCCAAGGCCCCATTGTTCATTCAGGCACGCGTGCAGAGACACAAGGCCATGGCACGCTCCGGCCGACTACAGCCTGCCGAGGATGTTCACCACGAGCCTGGCCGCGGTGTCGGCGTATTCGCTGATGTCGAACTCCTTGAACGTCTCGTATTCGGTGTCGGCGTTGTCGCTCAGCGCGCGGATGACCAATGCGGGCACCTCGTTGCGGGAGGCGACGTGCACGACGGCGGCGCCCTCCATCTCCACGGCGTCGGCGCCGGTGGCCACGATCACCCTGTTGACGTTCTCATCGCCTTCGACGAAGTAGTTGCCGGTGGCGATGATGCCGGTGATGTGCGTGATGCCCATGTCGTCGAGGGCCGCGTCGGCGAGCTTGATGAGGGCCGGGTCGGAGTGGAACTCCTCGGTCTTCGGAGCCGACTGGGCGATGAGGCGCATGTCGGAGTCGAGGTAGCGCAGCGTACCGCCGAGCACCACGTCGTTGATGTGCAGGTGCTTGTTGAGATTGCCCGCGATGCCGGAGAAGATGACGGCTTCGGGCCCGTAGGCGTCGATGAGGTGCTGCGTGGTGGCGGCCGCGTTCACCGTGCCCATGCCGGCGACGGTGGCCACGACGTGCACCTGCTCCCCTCTTGCCGTGGTGATGTCGCCGGCGGTGATGTCGAGTCCGGCCGCATGCGTGACGGCGGCGGAATCAAGCGACTTGGCGATCAGCGCGACCTCTTCATCCATGGCGCCGATGACGGCGATGGTCCTGCTCATGAAATCTCCTTACGTTGGGTATCGGGTGTTGTCACTTCCACCTACGGGCGCTTACGGCTTCGGCGAGTTCGCGCAGCAGCCGCTCGGTCTCGGGCCAAGCGATGCATTTGTCGGTGATGGACTTGCCGTAGACGAGCTGGTCGAGCGGCGCGGCAGGCTGGTTGCCGCCTTCGATGAAGCTTTCCATCATGATGCCGGTGATGCCCTGCTCTCCGGCTGCGATGCGTGCGGCGATGTCGCGCACGACCTCGGCCTGGCGATGCTCGTCCTTGCCGGAGTTGCCGTGCGAGGCGTCGATGACCAGTCCGTGGGCGGCGGCGGAATCCTGCGGCATCTCGTCGCGTACGGCGGACATGGCGATGGCCACGGACTGTGCGTCGTAGTTGGGACCGTGGCTCGAACCGCGCAGCACCACATGGCAGTCGGGGTTGCCGAGCGTTTCGACGGCGGCGGCGCGGCCCTCGTGGTCGATGCCGAAGAACGTGTGCTGCTGGGCGGCCGCATAGCAGCCGTTGATGGCGGCCTTCACCGATCCGTCGGTCGCGTTCTTGAACCCGACCGGCATCGACAGGCCGCTGGCCAGCTGACGGTGGATCTGGCTTTCGGTGTTGCGCGCGCCGATGGCGCCCCAGGTGACGGCGTCGGCGATGAACTGCGGCGACGTGGGCTCGAGGAACTCGGTGGCGGCCGGCAGACCCGTGTCGAGCACGCCGATGAGGGTCTTGCGCGCCAGCAGCAGCCCCTTGTGGATGTTGTGGCTGCCGTCGACGTCGGGATCGTTGATGAGGCCCTTCCAGCCGACGGTGGTGCGCGGCTTCTCGAAGTACACGCGCATCACGATCATGAGCTCGCCGTCGAGTTCGCGCTTCACCGCGGCGAGACGACGGGCATAGTCGAACGCCGCCTTCGGGTCGTGCACGGAGCAGGGGCCGACGATGACGAGCAGACGGTCGTCCTGCCCATACAGGCAGGCACGCACCTCGTCTCGCGACGTGGCGACGAGGTCACGCGCCTTCTCGTCCAACGGCAGGTCGGAAAGCACCTCGGCCGGCGTGGGCAGCGGGTCGAGTTCCATGACGCGACGGTTGACGATGCGCGCGATGCCGACCTGGTCCTCCCAGCGCGGAATGCCCTGTACGTTCAGCGGGTTCTTGCCCTCACCCAGGGCCTGACGAATGGCGCGCAGCTCCTGGCCGCGGTCATTGTTCTCTTGCATTGCGATCAGTCTCCCTATGCATACGAATGTCCTCCCACATTGTACGGGCAATTGCGGGAGGACATTGTTCGGCGGATGTGACGACTACTCGGCGTCCTTGACGTCGGCGCCCCTGGCCACGATGACGTGGCGTCCGGCCGTCAGACCGTGGATGCGGCGGGCGCCTTCGGGGTAGTTGCCCTGCGCGATGGTGGTCGGCATGCCCATCGAGGCGTCGGCGGCCACGGCCTCCGTGCCATTGAGCATCAACGTGCCCTTGCCGCCGGTCAGCGGGGGCACGATCACGTCGGCGGTCGTGCCGATCGGCACGGTCAGCGTGATCTCGATGCCGTCGACGCGCTGGTCGCCGGGCATGGGGATGGTGCCGCCGAGCAGTCGGTACGAGGCCTCGATGTCGCCGGCGCCCGTCGGCACGACGGCGCTGGCCTCACGTACGGAGCCGGACTGCGGCGCCACGACGAACTCGCGGAAACCGGGCTCCAGCGGATGCACGCCCACCATGTACCGCGGCAGCAGATACGCCGGCGAGCATGCCCACGGATGCGAATACGTGGTGTTGCTCTTGAGGTCCAGACTCCACGCCTCCATGGTGGCGCCGGCGCCCTGGTCGATCATGTGCTGCCAGGTGCGTTCGCCCTCCGTGGCGGCGATGAGCGCGTTCGCCCAGGTGCCGGCGCCGGCCTTGTACAGGCCTTCGAGCAGCACGGCCGCCACATACACGCTGCAGGCCATGCCCTTGCCGTGGAGGAACTCGACCACGCGCGGGATACGTTCGGCCGGCACACGGCATCCGGAGAGCACGAACGCGGAGGCGTGCTCGGAGCAGTGACCGAGCTGTTCGCCGTCGGCGCCGGTGTCGAGACCGTCCACGTAGGCGCCGGTCTTGTCGTCCCACAGCTTCTCGTTGATGGCCCTGTTCATGCGCGAGGCGATGCGGAAGTACTTGCGCGCCTCGTCGTTCCTGCCGAGCTCCGACGCGAGGCGCGAGGCGCAGCGGTAGACGTAGACGGCGAGCGCGTTGATCACCGTGTTGACGCGTCCGAATTCGAATCCGTCGCGTTCGGCCGGCGGCCAGTCCACGAGGTCGCCGTCGGTGTGGCTGCTTTCGCCCGGGTCCTTGACGATCAGTCCGGAGGCGTCGTCGAGATGGTCGTTCGGCAGCATCGAGACGATCTGGTCCCAATGCTCGCGCGCCTGCTTGAGGCTTCCGGTCTGCACCCATTCGTTGTAGACGGCGGCCACGAGGTACATGGGCCATTCGGTGGGCCATGTGCGGTTGGCGAGCAGGAAGTCGATGGAGTACTCGCCCAATGCCGGAGCGTTGTCCAATGCCAGGTGCGCGCGCTGCTGCAGCCAGGCGTCGGCCTCGTACGGGATGCGTTCGCGCGTCCACGAATCCACGTACATGTTCACGTTGAGGCCTTCGATGGTCTTGCGGCACAGGTTCCATACGCGGTTGAGCGTCTCGTCGGACGATTCGAATCCCTTCTCGTCGCCGCGGAACGGGTAGATGAGCGCGCGGGCCATCACTGCGGTGTCGCTGTTGTACAGCGTGTCGATGAGCTCGTCGTCCCGGTGGTCGGGCAGGATCTCCACGTAGCGGAACACGCGCATGCCCCAGGTGCGGGCGGACAGCGGCACCTTGAGCTTGTTCGGCTCAAAATGCCAGATGTCCTGGTACGTGTTGTATGCGCTCAGCCGGTATTTGACGGTGCGGTCGTCGTTGAGCACCTCGCCGTAGCGGATGACGAGGTTCGTCGGGGAGGACGCATAGGCGGCCATGCGGATGCCGCCGGCCACGGCCCGGCCGAAGTCGAGGACGAGCCTGCCGTCGTCGGTCTTCCACTTGTCGACGGCCGTCCATTCGCGCAGTTCGGGCTTGTCGATCGGCGCGGCCCTGAGCTCGTCGAACGCGGGCTTGACCTTCGCGCCGGCCCAGTCGATGTCGTCGTAGCCGACCTCCGACATGCCGCGCGGATACTTGTCGACGTCGACGTATTCGGCCGGAGCTCGTAGACGTGCGAGCCGACGGAAGGCGAGTCGAGGAAGACGTTGTTGCCCACCTTGGCCAGCCACTCGCCGTTGGTGCCGAAGTGCACGAGCGTGCCGTCCTCGTACATCACGTCGAGCTGGGCCATGAAGCGCTGGTCCTCCAGCGCGTAGGCGATGACGCCGATGAAGTTGTCGCGGCCGGGGACGAGGTACCTGGTCACGTCGTAGCCGTCGTACCGGGCTTCGCCGCCGATGGGGAACGTCGGTCCGATGCCGACGAAATGACCGTTGAGCCACATGCGGTATACGAACTGGCGGGCGTGCCACACGTCGGCGCCGGTCGCGTTGAGCGTGGCCCAGCGGATGGGCTTGCGGGCCAGTCCGATGCGGCCGCGGAACAGCGCCCAGCCCCGGGAGTTGTGCTCGGACTGCAGGGTGGCGGGCTTGTCGGCGAACTGGTCGTCGGCGTCGGATTTCACGGCCTCGTCACGCGCGTTCTCCGGCAGTTCGATGGTGGTGTAGGCGTTCGCGGTGATCGGGTCCGCCCAGATCGGCTCGGCCTGCCATTCGGCGCCGGCGCCGGTGCCGAACGTGGTCGGCTCGCTCCATGCGGTGGGCTTGCTGGAATCCTCGGTGCCGCGCCAGACGCGCACGGACGCCCAGTAGCGGCGGCTGGCCGACATGTCCACCTCGTCGAGGGCGAGGCCGCCGAAGCCGTTGCCTTCGCGGCGGCCGGAATCCCAGACGTCGCCGGTGCCGGATTCCGCGATGTCATAGGTGGACGCGACGACGACCTGGTAGGCGACGACCGTGTTGAAGGCGGTGGCCTCGTCGGCCGCCTGCACGGTGCCGATGTCGACGAGCGGCACCACCCAGCTGAGCACGGGGACGCTTCCCGGCTCCAGGTCGACGGGAGCCACCCTGTCGTTCACCTTCAGTTGCGTGGGAGCCTTGCTCTCCGTAACCACGACGATGCGTTCGGTCATGTTCTCTTCCCTTCTTCCGCTTCATTGCAGAACATGCATACATGACCATTATTGGACGGAAACGCCGAAAAGGAAGAACATTTTCCCGTGTTTTTATCTCGTCGTCAGCCGGATGACACGAAACGTCCGAAGACGACGGGAGGTCTCCCGCGCAGACGGGAGACCTCCGGGAAAAACGCCATGCGACGTAAGACGACGGTTTGCATCGCCCTACAGCGCGCGGCGCCGGCGAACGGCCTCGGCGAGCGTGCGCAGCAGCTCGGCGGTGCGATCCCACGGCACGCAGCGGTCGGTGACGGACTTGCCGTATACGAGCTGGTCGAGCGGGGCGGGCTTCTGGGCGCCGGCCTCGATGAAGCTTTCCATCATGATGCCGGTGATGCCCTTCTCGCCGCCCGCGATGCGTTCGGCGAGGTTCTCGACGACCTGCGCCTCGACGACCTCGTCCTTGCCGCAGTTGCCGTGCGCGGCGTCGACGATCAGGCCGACCTCGCTGGGGCCGGGGGCCTTGGACTTCTTCAGCGCCTCGAGTGCGGCCTTCACCGATTCGGCGTCGTAGTTCGGCCCGTGGCTCGAACCGCGCAGGATCAGATGGCAGTCGGGGTTGCCCTTCGTCTCGGCGGCGATCACATGGCCGTCGAGGTTGATGGACAGGAAGTGGTGCTGGAAGCTGGAGGCATAGCAGGAGTCGGCGGCCGCCTTGATGGAGCCGTCGGTGGAGTTCTTGAAGCCGACCGGCATCGACAGGCCGCTGGCCAGCTCGCGGTGCACCTGGCTTTCGGTGTTGCGCGCGCCGATCGCACCCCAGCTGATGGCATCGGAAAGGTACTGCGGCGTGATGGGGTCAAGCCATTCGGTGGCGGCGGGCACGCCGAGCTCGAGCACGTCGGACAGCACCTTGCGGGCCATGAACATGCCCTTGCGGATGTTGAACGTGCCGTCGAGATCGGGATCGTTGATGAGACCCTTCCAGCCGATGGTGGTGCGCGGCTTCTCGAAGTACACGCGCATGACGATCACCAGGTCGTCGTTGAGTTCCTTCTTGAGTTCGGCCAGCCGCTGCGCGTAGTCGTGCGCGGCCTTCGGGTCGTGGATCGAGCAGGGGCCGACGATGGCGAGCAGGCGGCCGTCACGGCCGTTGAGCACGTCACGGATCTCCTGACGCGAACGGCGGACGAGATCGAGCTGCCTGTCGCTGAGCGGGATCTCCTTGATAAAGGAGCGAGGTGCCGGAATAGGATCAAGCTGATAGATGTTCACATCCATCGTCTCGGGAAAAACCGCGCGCTCCGAGAGATTGCGCCGTTCGTCTTCGCTGCTGTCGGGTCCGCGAAGCACTGCCATATTTCTCACCTCTTTCACTGCATGATGCGACAGTCTGTCGCCATGTATCGTCGTCTCGACCGTCGAGACGACCACCCCACTATACGATGCTCCGGCCGGACTCCCATGCTTTGTCTCACGAGATTGCCTCACATCATCGTGCGGGCATGACCCATTGTCTCACTATTTCCTGCCATTGCCACATATCGGGACCATATCGCAGGCGTTTTCCAAAGTCATGTGACGAAAAACGTTTGCCGGAGTGTCACGCACGCCGACACCCCTACTCTTGACTCATAGGCAATGACAATGACTTCGGCTACTATCGACAAGGGTCGAAAGGAGAATCTCGCATGTCCACAGTCTTGGAGGAAACCCCGAAGAGGAAGCTCGCCATCGTCACCGGCCGCGCGTACCCGGAATTGGGTGAGGAAGTGGCGAAATGCCTAGGCATCGAGGTTCTTCCCACGACCGCCTATGACTTCGCGAACGGCGAGATGTACATCCGCTTCAAGCAGCCCGTCCGAGGCGCCGACGTCTTCGTGCTGCAGAGCCACACCACCCCCATCAACAAGTGGATCATGGAGCAGCTCATCATGATCGACGCCCTCAAGCGCGCGTCGGCACGCTCCATCACCGTCGTGGCCCCGTTCTTCGGCTACTCCCGTCAGGACAAGAAGCACCAGGGCCGCGAGCCCATCACCGCCCGTCTGGTGTTCGACCTGTTCAAGACCGCCGGCGCGGACCGCATCGTCACCGTCGACCTGCATGCCACGCAGGAGCAGGGCTTCTTCGACAACCCCGTCGACCACCTCACCGCCATGCCGATTCTCATCGACTACGTGCGCTCCCACATGGAGCTCGACAACGTCACCATCGTCTCCCCCGACGCCGGCCGCATCAAGGTCTCCGAGCGTTGGGCCGCGAAGCTCAACAACCGTCCGCTGGCGTTCATCCACAAGTCCCGCGACATCACTCGTCCGAACCACGCCGAGGCCCACGGCATCATCGGCGACGTGGACGGCCGCGACTGCATCGTCGTCGACGACATGATCGACACCGCCGGCACCATCTGCGAAGCCGTGAAGGTGCTGCGCGGCGCCGGCGCCAAGAGCGTGACGCTCGTGGCCACGCACGGCCTGCTCTCCGGACCGGCCGTCGACCGCCTGAAGGAATGCGGCGCCCGCGAGATCATCCTCACCGACACCGTGCCCGTCCCGGCCGAAAAGCGCTTCGACGGCGTCACCGTGCTGTCGATCGCTCCGCTGCTGGCCGCCGGCATCCGCTCCGTCTTCGAAAGCGACTCGGTGACCCACCTGCTCGAAGGCCTCCCCAGCGACATGCGCGCCCGCAACATCTACGCGTAAATCCGCGTAAGTCCCAGGACGATACGAAAAAGGTCCGGCACCCGATGGTGTCAGACCTTTTTATTTGCGCGTATTGGCTGCGCATGCCTTCGGCATGCTACATAGCCAAAGCGTGCCGGAACGCCGGATGACGGCGTCCCAGGGAGGCTACAAAACAGTCCACTGGACTGTTTTGCTTAACGCCTCCTAGCGCTGGCCGCGCGAGCCTTTGGCTCGCTATATGGCCAAAGCGGACATTGCGACGATCTACGATCGACAACAATACTGATGGAGCCTCGCCCTTGGCGGGACGAGGCTCCATGGTCGGCTGCTCGACAGTCCACCGGACTGTCTCACGACGCCTCCGCGCGTATTGGCCGACGCGCGCCTTCGGCGCGCTACTTGGCCAAAGCGCCCATTGGATCCCAGGCGGGGAGGGGGATGGCGGGCTGGGTCAGGGCGTCCTGATACTCCTTGGGCAGGTAGGACCTGGGGACGGCGACCTCGTAGACGAACTCGCTGAACCAGTCGTCGCTCATCGTGAAGTAGCCCTTGTCGGCGATCTTGTCGCCCCACGAATTCTCCACGCGCCAACGACGCGTCGTCCTGCCGTCGTCGGCCACGTCGACGCCCACGAACGCCATGGCGTGGTTCATCGCGGAATCGGCGAAGCGCACACGTTCCTCCTTGTCCATGTCGAAGTCGACGTCATACACGCGGTCGTATTCGAACAGGTCGGTGGCCCACGCACCGTTCGTGCGATCCATCATCGGATGGCAGTCGGCACCGAACCACACGGGGATGCCCTGTTCCTCCATGATGCGGCGGGCGCAGTCCTTCATGAAATCGACCGGAACGTTGAGGTATTCGGTGGGTGCGCCACCGACCACGTTGCCCAGATGCTCGATGGCGATCTTACGGCCCTTCGGATGCTCCGCACGCGGGTCGTCGACCAGGCACACGTAGTCCTCGAGTCCGGCATCGACATATCGGTTCCAGAACTCGACCGGCGTGATCTCGCCGACGCGATGGAAACCGCCCTCGTCGTCGGTCCACTCCCAGTCGAAGCTCGTCGGCGGGGTGCCCAGATGGATGGTGAGGATGCGGTGCGCGGCCGCCAGCGTCTCCTCGATCGTGGCCGCGGCATCCGCCCCCTCATACAGGCGTGCGACGGCGCGACGCAGCACATGACGCAGGTTCACGTTCATCTGGCCGGTATTCTGGCTCGACGCGGTTTCGGGGAACAGGTCCTTCGGCACGGCGCCGTACTTCGTATAGACGTTCAGCGCCATGGTCCACTGGCCGCCATCGCCCATCACGTCGTGCAGCAGATGCTGCACCAGACGCGAATCCTCGGATTCACCGGCGGCGACAAGGGCCGCCACGTCCTGCATGAAGTAGTTCACGCGCTCGAGCTTGTCGTAGTACATGGCATAGCTCTGCGAGAACTCGAAGTCCTTGACGCCGAGGTTCTTCTTGGCCACGAATCGGGCCACGTTCAGCGAGCTGAACAGCCAGCAACGACCGGATCGGGCCTGCGAGGTGACCTTGCCGTTGTCGACGGTCGTCGAGAAGCGACGCTGCAGCGAACGGGCGCGGTCGAAGTTGCGGGCCACCTTGTCGATGCCGGAATCGGTGACCGCGTTCATGGCGATGCGGTTGGCCTCGCGGGCGTCGAAGCGCTCGCACAGTCCGGCGAGGCGGTCTTCGGAAAGCGACATGAAATCAGGCATGGTGCTGCTCCTTGTGCTGGGGTTCGATCGACGGCGGCATCTGCGCGGGGGCCGGCAGCGGATCCTGCTTCGGCACGGCGATGGTCTCGGCGATGTCGACGAGCGGGGCGTGCTGCACGGAGGAGACCGACGGGGCCGGGGATTCCTGCACCGGCGCCGCAGGTTCGGCCGGAGTCTCATTCACCGCGGCGGGGATATCGGCTGCGGCCGGCTCTTCAGCGGCGTCCACGGCCACCGGGCCGGTCGTCTCATCCACGTCATGGGCGGGCAGCGGCTCCGGAGCGGAGGCCACGGCGTTGGCCACCGGCACGTCCGGGGCCTCGTCCTTCTCGGCCTTGGCGGCAACCGGGGCGGCGATGGACGGCACGTCGGCCGACTTGTTGCCATCCACATGGCCGTTGCCGCCGAAGCCGAACGCGTTGGAGAAGATGGAACGCAGCTCGTCCACACGCGCGGTGATGGAGGCCTCGCGGGCCTGCAGCGCGGTGATGTGGTCCTGCAGACCCTGGATCTCCTTCTGCGCGGCCTGGCGGCGCTGCTCGATCTGGTCGTCGGCCTTGCGGGAGGCCTCCTCGATCATGTCCTTGCTCTGCTTGTCGGCCTCCTGACGCTTCTGCACGGCGTAGGCGTCGGCATCGGCGCGGGCTGTGCGGGCCTGGGAAAGCAGCTCGTCGGACTCCTGCTGCGCCTGGGCGCTACGCTCCTTGATGTTCGCGAGCACCTCGTTCACCTTCGCGGTGGCGTCGTCCTGCTGGGCGGCGATGTCCTTGCGAATCTGCTCGACCTCGGCGGCCACCTTGGCCATGCGCTCGGAGCGCTCCACCTCGGCGGAGTCCGTGAGTCGACGGGCGTTGGCCTGAGCCTTCTCGATGATGTCGCCGGCCTGGCGCTTCGCGTCGGAAAGCATCTTGTTCACCTGGTCGCGCACGTCGTTGAGACGGTCGTTGGCCTGGTCGAGGGCCTTCTGGATGCGGTCGTCGGATTCGCTCTTCTTGCGGGCGATCTCCTCGTCGGCGGCCTGGCGCTGGCTGGCGATCTCCTGCGTGAGCTTCGTGCGCTGCTCGGCCATCTCGCGCTCATGCGACGACTTCTGGGCCTCCAGCGCCTTCTCCTGATCGCCGCGCTTCGTGGCCAGCTCGAGCTGCAGCGTATCGCGCTGCTCCTTGGCCTGCTTCTCGGCCACGGCCTTGAGCTGCTGGGCGGTCTGCTGGGCGGAGGAAAGAATGGTGTTGGCCTCGGTGCGCGCCTTCGACACCATGGACGCGGCCTCGGACTGGGCGTCGTCGTGCACCTGCGTCGCATCGATGGAGGCGTTGTTGAGGATGGTGTCCGCCTTCTCCTGGGCGGTCTTGCGAATGCGGGCGGCGTCCTGCTTGGCACGGTCGAGCAGCTCGCGGCTCGTCTGTTCGGCGGAGGCGAGCAGCTGCTGGGCGGAGGCGCCGAGGGAGGCGAAGGAGTTCTTCTGCGGCGCGGTCTTGCGCGCCTTCTCCTCCTGAAGCTCGGCCTCGAGCTTCAGAATGCGCTGGTCATAGGCCTTGATCTGCTCACGCATGCGCTCCTGGTTCTCGCGCATGTTGGCCATGGCCTGATCGACATGCTCCTTGTCATATCCTCGCAACACCACGGGGAAATTCTCTGCCATAACGACTCCTGCCTCACACAATCCGAGATTGCCTATACGGGGTGCACTCCCCCGACTGGTAGGAACTTTAGCGCAGTCGAAAGGCCCGCACAGGGTCGGCGCGCCGCCTTGCCACAGATGTCACACACTTGACACAGGATGTTCGAACGACCACTTCCGCAAACGGCTTGCGAAAGTGGTTTTCATATATGGGACAGTCGAATACCGGTGTATTGGATGTCCAAGTCGGCGACGTCTAGATCTCGTCCGCGTAGATCTCGTCGGAGAACGGCTGCATGGCGTAGCCGACGGTGGCCCGCACCGCGTCCTCCGCGGCGGCGACCATCTGGTCGAGCGACAGTCCCGAACCGTACAGGCCGCCGTCGCCCACCTTGGGGAAGCTCAGGAAGCCCGACAGCGTGCGCGCCTGCTGCGCGTTCCAGTGCAGCAGCTGATAGAACAGCGAATTGCACACGAACGTGCCGGCGTCGGAGCTCAGCGTGGCGGGGATGTTCTGCTCGGTGAAGTCATGCAGAATCGCACGCAGCGGCAGACGCGTCCAGTATGCGGCCGGACCGTCCGGCTCGATGGGCGTGCGACGCGGCTGCACGTTGTCGGCGTCCGGGCGCGAGGCGTCGATGAGATTCGTGGCGCAGCGCTCCAACGCCACCGAATGCGCATGGGTCTTGAGCCCCGTGGCGATGACCACGTCGGGATGCACCGCCTCGATGGTCTCGTGCAGTTTCGGCCACGCGTTCTGGAAGCTCAACGGCAGCAGCACCGAGGTCACCTGTATGTCGGCGCCTTCGGGAGCCCCGGCCACACCGCGCGAGGAGAGCGTCTCACTCACCTCGGCGGAAGGGTTGAGGTCGATGCCTTCGTAATGGTCGAATCCGGAAATGACGACGTTGAACTGCTGCATGGTTTCAGTGTAGCCGCAGACACGGCCGACGACCGGTCAGCGACGCATCTGCTTGAAGGCGTCGGCGAACACGGCGTGCATGCGGACCTTGGCCTCCTCGCGGGTTCGCGGTCCGGAGATCGTCTCGGCGATGTTCTCGGCGACGGGGATGTCGGCCAGCGTCGTGATCTTCAGGTTCGTCTCGGTTCCGGCGACGATGGCGACCGGGGTGTCGGGCAGGTAGTCCACGACCACGCGGGTGTCGTCGGTCGGATGGAAGTCGGGGTCGCTGTCGGCCTGGGCGTATGCCTTGCGGATCGTGGCGAAACGGAACGCCTGAGGCGTCTGCGCGCGGAACGTGTTCGGACGGTCGGGCACCGTGCGGATGACCTTGCGATCGCCGAGATCCTCGGTGAGTAGCACGGTGTCGGTGGACGCCACGGCCACGGTGGCGGCCTCGAACTCGTCGAGCGCGTCGATGCAGCCGTTGATGGAATGCTGTTCGACGAACGGGCGGACGGCGTCGTGGATCAGCACCTTCGCCTCGCCGGGGATGCCGGCGTCGGCGAGCATCTGCAGCGCGTTCTGCGTGCTGTCGGAACGCTCGGCACCGCCGGGGATGACCGCGCGCACCTTGCCGAAGCCGTTGGCGTCGATGAGCCGCTCCACCTCGTCGCCCACCTGCGCGTTGACCACCACGATGATGTCGGTCACGCGCGGATTCTTCTCGAACGCCTCGATGGACCAGACGACGATCTCCTTGCCGCCGACCGACACCAGCTGCTTGGGGTTGTCGGGGTCGAAGCGGGTGCCGAACCCTGCGGCCAGCACCACGGCGACCACGGGAACGGAGGACGGGGAAACACTGCTCTTCTCACACATGCCCCCAACCGTAAGCCAGCACGGCAACCCGCCGGCGCCGCCGCCCGAAATTCTGCACCGAATATGCAACTGGCGCGGCCGGCGTCAGCGACGGGGCCTGTTTACTCACCGAATCCGCCACTTGGCCGGTTGCTCACTGTTTTCCGCCACGAAATGACGGAACCGTCGGCGTGCCGTGGCGGATTTCGGTGAGTGACAAAGTTCATGGCGGATTGTGGTGAGTGAACGCGTGCGACAAGGCCGGGCACGGCGCGGCCATCGGCCGCCGCCTCACGCTCCCCTACTCGCGTACGACGAGGGCGAGGAGTCGGCCTTCGTGGGTCTTGCCGGCGAGCGTGGCGCGGCGGTGCGAGAACCACAGCGGGTTCTCGAGCGTGCACAGGCTGTGGCGCACGTTGCCGAGACGCTCATGCAGTTCGGGGTCGCCCTCGTTGTCGGACCTGCACAGGGCCTTGAGCTCCTCGTCGTCGGCGAGGTACTTGGTGGCGGCGTTGACGCGCGGCATGGAGTCGACCGTGTGATGCACGCCAGCGAAGGCGAGGTCGATCATCGCGGCCTCGGCGATGTCGATGCCGGCGCCGCCGAAGCGGGACTTGGTCTTGGTGAGGGGGAAGCGCTTCTGGAAGTCGTCGGCCACCTCGTCGCCCACCTCGTAGCATTCGCCGCAGATGCGCGGGCCGAGCGTGGCGACGATCTCGTCGCGCTTGGCGCCCTTCTTGACCATCAGGTCGACGGTCTCGCCGATGACCCCGCGCTGGAGGCCACGTCGGCCGCAGTGGGCGGCGCCGATGATGCCGGTGGTCGGGTCGGCGAACAGCACGGGCAGGCAGTCGGCGGCGAACATGCCGAGGGCAATGCCGGTGCGCGACGTCACCTGGCCGTCGGCCTCGATGCGCTGTGATTCGCGCTCCTCGCCCAGCTGCGTGCCGGAGGCGTCGAAGCCGTAGGGCGCGTTCTCCCGGTACAGGTCGTCGACATCCACGGCCACGGCGGAATGTACCTGACCGACCAGCGAAAGCTTCGCATGGATCTCGCCGGCGAGCGCCTCGCGGTTGGATTCGATGGCGGCCGGGTCGTCACCGCCGCGACCGCCGAGGTTCAATGCCGCGTAGTCGCCGGTGGAGATGCCGCCGAGGCGCGTGGTGTAGACGACCTTGACGCCGGGGGCGAGCGGGATCGGGATGGTGACGGGCACGGGCCGGCCGTCGTCGTAGTGGGTGGGCAGCGTGTTGCTGTCGAGGATCTTGGCGTTGGGGTCGTCGGGGTTCGGGTTGTTCAGCGGATTGGCGCTGGGATTCTGGTTTGAGTTGGTCATGATTGCCTTCCTTTAGGCGGCTTTGAGGGTTGGCTTCTTGGTGCGTGAGCGCATGGCGGCGTTGAGCGGCACCTCATGCGGGCAGGGCAGGGAGAACACGCGCGCCGGATGGTTGATGGCGGCGACGGGCACGCCGTCGGCGTCCTCCAGCCCGTCGTCGGGCACGGTGTAGGCGAGCGGGGCCTCGCCGGGCAGTACGAATTCGACGAGCTGGCCGGGTTCTATCTTGTTGCGGGCCATGATGGTCACGCGGCCGCCGCGTTCGGCGTTCCAGCCGAGCACCTCGCCCACGACGAGCCAGTCGCGGAAGTATGCGGACCGGTCGGTGTTCTGCGTCACCTTCTGTTCGGGGTAGTAGAAGCCGGTGGAGTAGTCGCGGTGGGCCACCTTGTACGGCTCTTCGACCAGCCATTCGGGCAGTTCGACGCGCGGGGCCGGACGGCATTTCGCATGGTGCCAGCCCTCGGGCAGGACCTCCTCGCGCGTGTTGGACTTGCGGCGGGTGGAGCGTGCGCGGTAGCTCAGGTTGTCGAGCTGCGAGCCGCCGGCGGAACGGGCGGCGGCGTCCTCCACAACGGCGGAGGCATCATCGGCGTCGCCTCCTTCGACCGGCGCCTCGCCCGGCATGCCGGCGAACGCCTTGTCCGCGTTGCGTTCGATGTCGTCGTCAGCGGCCTGTTCGAAGTCAGGGTCGCCGGGGCGGATCACGCAGTCGCGGAACGGACGCAGCACGTTGCCGTCGGCGTCCTCGAATCCGCGCTGCACCATGTATTCGTTGACGGCGGTCTTGTAGGCGTTGGTCATGGCGGCCACATAGTAGGCGCTCTTGGAGCGGCCTTCGATCTTCAGACTGCTGGCGCCGGAGTCGAGCAGGTCGTCGATGTGCTCGAGCATGTTCATGTCCTGCGAGTTGAAGAGGTATGCGCCCTCCTCGGTCTGCTCGATGGGATAGTACTGTCCGGGTCGCTTCTCCTCCACGATGGAGTACTTCCAGCGGCAGGGCTGTGCGCATTCGCCGTGGTTGCCGTCGCGGCCGGTGAGGTAGTTGGAGAACAGGCAGCGGCCGGAGAACGCCATGCACATGGCGCCGTGCACGAAGCATTCGATGTCCATGTCGTCGGGGATGCGGGCACGGATGTCGCGCACGGCCTGCAGGTCCATCTCGCGGGCGAGCACGACGCGTCGGGCGCCGAATTCGTAGAGCGCCTGCGCGGCGCCGTAGTTGGTGACGCCGGCCTGCGTGGAGACGTGCAGTTCGAGGTCGGGCGCGACCTGATGGGCCATCATCATCACGCCGATGTCGGTGACGATGAGCGCGTCGATGCCGGTGTCCTTGAGCTGACCGATGTAGTCGCGGATCGCCTCGACCTCGGCGTTGCGCGGCAGCACGTTCAGCGTGACGTATACGCGCGAGCCGACGGCGTGGGCGTAGCGTGCGCCCTCCTCGAAGTCGGCGAGGCTGAGGTTGCGCGGCGCGCTTCTCATGCCGAAGGCCTTGCCGCCGCAGTAGACGGCGTCCGCACCGTAGTCGATGGCGGTCTTGAGTCCGCGCAGGTTGCCGGCCGGGGCCAATACTTCGGGCCGATGACGACGGACGATGGACATGGTCGGGGTATCCAAGGTTTTCAGGGTTTCAGTTGATGAAGTCATAGCATAGGCCAGTCTAGCCGAGGCCTATCTCCAAATTCCGGGCGGATTTTTCCCGCCGCGAATCCTACAGCACCGCCATGGCGAATTCAGCGAGGAGCTTGAGGCCGTAGACGATGATAACCGTGCCGCACACCTTGTTGAGCACGCCGATGGCCTTCGGACTGAACCGGTCGCGGAATGCGGAGACGAGCAGCGTGACGCCGATGAACCAGCCGACGGACGCGGTCTCGACGCCGGTGATGAACGGCGTGGACTGCGCTGCGGTAAGCGTGGCACTGAACGCGCCGAGCATGAGCGTGCCGTCGATGATGGCCTGCGGATTGCACCAGGTGACCACGCATGCCGTGGAGATGGTGTGGCCGAGGTCATCGGATTTCGCCATGGATTTCGTGGCGGGCTTCACGGAAGACCCCGCGCGGCCATCCGACTTCGCGCCGCCGTCGGCTTCGGGCCTCGCGCGCAGCAGTCCCGCGCCGATGCGCATCACCACCAGTCCGCCGATGGCCAGAACGCCCAGCTGCAGCCACTCATAGCGCTGCATCAGCGACCCCACGCCGAAGAAGCAGGAGAGCGAGAGCGCCACATCGAACACGATGACAATGAGCGCGGTCATCAGCGCACGACGACGCGTCTTGGTCAGCGCCGAGTTGATGACGAACAGATTCTGCATGCCGATCGGCGCGATATACGCCAGGCCGACCGTCAGCCCCTGCAGATAGAAACCCATGATTACCAGCTCACACTTTCTTCCCAATACGCCGAATAATCAGCCAAGTCGGTTTTGGCTGGATTATCATCATCCATCCAAATGCAGCCAACAAACCATCATCATTCGGTTTTCCCCATTGCAATTACTGCAATTCTCTATAACTAATCGCTTATTGTAGGAGTACAATACCAATCAGCAACCAGCCAAAATGCAGGGCATCGGCTCAACCAAAGCCATACGTCCCGCAGCATGTCAATCCGATACGCCACCGTCAGCACCATCGCCAACCAAGGAGGCCCTTCCCATGGCACGATCAGCGCCGCTTGTCATCGACTGGAAGCCGGACCGCACGTCGAGCGTGCCGATCACCGAGCAGATCGTGCAGTACATGTGCGCGCAGGTCTCGGGCGGCGCATGGCCCATCGGTTCGCGACTGCCGTCGCAGCGTGCGCTGGCCGAGGGTTTCGGCGTGAACCGCTCGACGGTGATCGCGGCCATCAACGAGCTGACCGACTACGGCATCGTCGAGGGATTGCACGGTGCCGGCACGCGCATCGTGAGCAACACGTGGTCGCTGATGCTGCCGGGCGCCCCGGATTGGGCGGACTATGTGTCGTCGGGCTTCTTCAAGGCGAACAACACCACCATCCAGGCCATCAACCGTCTGGAGTTCGACCCCTCGATGGCCAGGCTCGGCACCGGCGAGCTCGATCCGAGGCTGTTCCCCCGCGATATGTGGCATGACGTGCTCATCGAGGCCGCAGGCGAAATCGATTCGATGGGATACCCTCCCCCGGAAGGCCTGCCCGAACTACGCGAGGCCATCGCCGCGCATATGCGCGAATCCGGCATCGAGACCGGGCCGGAACAGATTCTCGTGACGTCGGGCGCATTGCAGGCCCTGCAGATCATCTCGGTGAGTCTGCTGAGCGCCGGATCGACCGTGGTCGCCGAGGCGCCGAGCTATATCAAGTCGCTGCAGGTGTTCCAGTCGGCGGGCATGCATCTCGCCGGCGTACCGATGGACGCGAACGGCATCGACGTGACGGCGCTGTCGCGCATGCTCGCAGGCGGCACGGCGGCCACGACCGCAGGCGACACGGCACCGCTCCCCTCGCCCACGGCCTCGCGTCGCAACAGCCGCAACGGCCGCGGCTCGGTGCTCTACACGATTCCGACGAACCACAATCCCACCGGCGTCACCATGAGCGAGGCGAGACGCCGCGAACTCCTGGAATGCTGCGTGGCCAACCGTCTGCCGATCATCGAGGACGGCGCCTACCAGGACCTCGTCTTCGACGACTCCCCCACCCCGCCGAAATCCCCCGCTCCGCTGAAGTCGATGGACGAGACCGGCATGGTCATCTATCTCGGCAGCGCGTCGAAGGCGCTGGCGCCGGGCCTGCGCATCGGCTGGATCGTGGCGCCCGAACCGATCGTGCATCGCCTCGCCGACGTGAAGATGCAGATGGACTACGGCGCAAGCCTGCTGTCGCAATGGGTGTTCGCCCGGTTCCTGACCAGCGGCCGATACGGCGCGTTCCTCGCCGAATTGAAGAAGGAATTGCGCCGCCGTCGCGACGCCGCATTGGCGACGCTCGGCCGTCTGTTCGGCGACGTCGCGCACTGGAACACGCCCGGCGGCGGATTCTATATCTGGCTGACGTTCGACGAGCCGATGCCGATGGGACGGCTGTTCCAGAAGGCCGTAGAGGCGGGCGTGCTGCTCAACCCCGGCGACATCTACGATTTCGAGGGCGACAATTCGCTGCGTCTGAGCTACGCGTACACCACGCCGGCCGAGTTCGGCGACGCCGCCGAACGACTGGCCGCCGTGGTGCGCGCGCTGGGATGATCAGCCGGTCGGCGAATCACTTGCTGGCGATATCCGCGACGTCGAGATTGCCCTCGGCGATCGAGCACACCTGGCTCCAGATGTTCTCGTCGACGACGACGCCTTCCCGATGGCTGCGCTCGCGGTTGGCGAGCGCATGCTCGCCGGGGTATGCGACCGGACGGTCAGGGTTCTCGGGGCGGGCGTTGTGCACGGCGTCGATGCGGCGGTCGAGCTTGGCCTGGTTCTCATCGTGGTCGCCGAACATGTCGGGGTCGAAGGCGATGAACACCTGGCTGCATCCGCCGCAGCTGCCGTTGTCGGCCTGGTCCATGTCGGAGCCGGTCATGCCGTTCGACATCAGGGCCGCGGCGAGGTCCAGGGCGATGGCGAGGCTGCTGCCCTTCCAGTATCCGGTGGGCAGGATGCGCATGCTGTCCTCGATCTTGCCGGGGTCGTCGGTCAGATTGCCTTCGGAGTCGAATCCGCCGGGGAACGGCAGCTTCTTGCCGGCGAGGCGGTAGACGCCCAGCTTGCCGTAGGCGTACTGGCTCATGGCCATGTCGACCACGACCGGCCCGTTCTCACGGGGGATGGCCACGCAGAACGGGTTGTTGCCCACGCTCGGTTCGACGCTGCCCCACATCGGCATGCAGCTTTCGGTGTTGATCCAGTTCATGCCGAGATATCCGGCTTCGGCCATGCGCCATGCGTAGGTGCCGCCGCGCATCCAGTGGGTCGTGTTGCGCAGGGTCACGCAGCCGATGCCGTGTTCCTTGGCAAGTTGCATGGCGCGGTCGGTGCAGAACAGGGCGTTCGTCACGCCGATGCCGAGCTGACCGTCGTAGTTTTCCACGGCACCCAGGGCCTTGACCAGCTGCGGCTCGCCGTCGAGGTTGATCCAGCCCTTGCGCGCGTATTCGACGAATCGGGGCACACGGTTCAGCCCGTGGCTTTCGACGCCGGCGGCACTGGATTCCGCATGGACGGCGGCGCAGGTCGCAGCCTTGTCCTCGTCCATGCCAACGGCGATGAACGCCTTGCGGATGGTTTCCTCGACCTGCTCGTAGGGTACTCGCTTGCTCATGGGGGTCGCTCCTTTCACCACCGCACGCGGCGACGACGCGCCGTGCGGTCCGACGTGGATGAACGTGGATGAATGTCGGGAGAACGGGCGGACGGATTCGCGGGTCCGTATGTTTGCGGGAGATGTCAGACCGGCCTCTCGCAGACCTGCACGCCGCATCGCGCGTCTTCTTCCATACAGTCGTCCTTGGTTATACGTTGATTATTTCATTGTTATAACCAACGTATAAAACAATAACAATCCGAGGATGATCCTTGTACAATCCACGCCGATGACGACGAAAACAGCAGGGAAAATCAAAAAAGGCCTCCCCTGCGGGAGGCCTCCGGACATGATGTTGGCGGGTCGTTGACCGTCCGGCGCCCAATCGACGCGACCATTAGGCGGGATGCCAACGAATGGACGGACGACCGGTCGAACCGTTGCGGCTTCAGCCGAGCTTGGCGAGCTCCTCGTCGGTGAGCTCGAGGTCGCCGGCCTTGAGCGAGTCGAGGATGGTCTCGGGACGGTGCGCGCCGGGGATCACGAACATATGGTCACCCTTGGCGAGCTCCCAGGCGAGCACGACCTGCTGATAGCTCACGCCGTGCGCGGCCGCGACCTCGCGGAACGGGTCGAACTTGGACTCGTCGTACGGGTGGCGGTAGCCGCCGAGCGGGCTCCAGCAGATGAACGCGATGCCCAGCTTGGCGCAGTAGTCGAGCGTGTCCTGCGTCTCGAGGTGAATCGGCGAGTACTGGTTCTGCACGGCGATGAGCCTGTCGCCGAGGATGCCGCGGGCGATGTCGATCTGCTCGATGCTCGCGTTGGAGACGCCGGCGTACCTGGCCACGCCCTCGTCCACGAGCTGCTTCAACGCTTCGATGGATTCGTTGTACGGCACCTCGGGATCGTGACGGTGCAGATACAGCAGGTCAATGGCGTCGACGCCGAGCGCCTGCGCCGACTGCTTGCCGTATTCCAGCAGATGCTCGGGCTTGCCGTCGCGCGGCCACAGCGGCTCGCCGTTCGGGCCCCATTCGCGGCGCAGACCGATCTTGGTGGCGACTGTCACCTCGTCGCGAGGGCCGTTCCAGGTCTCGAGGGCCTCGCGCGTGAGCTTCTCGCCGGTCTGCTCCTCCTCGCCCGGCGTGTAGTACGCCCAGGCGGTATCGATGTGGCGGCAGCCGGCGTCGAGCGAGGCATGCAGCGTCTCGATGCCGATGTCGTGGCCGCGGTTGTTCTCGATGGTCAGCGGCATTTCGCCATGGCCGATGGCCGTGGTATCGAACGGACCGAGATTGCGATGCATCACCATGATGGGCTCCTTGGGACTGACGATGACTGATTGACGACTGCGACGACCTCGCCTCCCGACCGCGACGATCGGAAGCAGGACGTCCTCCGCCAGTCTATCGCCAGTACCGCCGATATCACATGAAGAACGCCTGACGGGTGCGGTAATGGTGACGGAAGTCCTCGATGGCGTTGGCCTGATGCAGGCGCATCGCCTCGACGGCCTTCTCCTCGTCTCCGGCGAGGATGGCATCGAGGATGGTCAGATGCTCGCGGCATGCGTCGCGCACACGCTCGGAACGGATGGACGCCATCACCGCGCGCACACGCTGGTTCTGCGTCATCAGCATCTTCATGATGTCCACGAGGCAGGAGTTGCCGGTACGTTCGGCGAAATACATATGGAGCTCGAAGTCGAAGTCGCGGCTGACCTCCTCCGTGGTGGCGTCCTTGGACTCGATCTTCGAGACCACGTAATCGCGGTATCTGGTCACCGACTCACGGTCGAGATTGGGAAAAGCCTTGCGCAGAATCTCCGGCTCGACCATCTGACGGGTCTCCAGCATGTCGAACGCGTCCTTGACGGAAAGCTGGCTGACCACCACTCCCTTGCGCGGCATGAGCTGCAGCAGCTTCTCCTCCGCAAGCCGATTGACCGCTTCGCGAACGGGGGTGCGGCTGATGCCCAGCGACTGGGCGACCTCCTGCTCGTCGAGATAATCACCAGGCTTCAATTCGCACGATATGATCCGCTGACGCAGATATTCGTACGCGATATCCTTCTTGCTCCGTGTCATAATTGCACATATTACCTATGGTCAAGTGGCCGAAAAACCAATATTTCCAACTTTTCCTCCGTTTTTCGTGCGTACGGCGAGCGTGTAACGTTTCCCCTACGCGTAAACGGCTCGATAACCGACACGTCGAACGATGAAACGGGGGAATACGGAAGAAAACGGTTGCCTTCGACACCGGCGGCATCATCGACGTCGGCTTCGATTCCGGCCACGATACGTGAATAAGGTTGATTGAATGAGGTTGATTGTCGGGCGACGCATGGGATCGGCGCCGCCCGCGCGACGGCAGTCCGTCGCCAATGACTACGCCCGACCCTAGGGGGCATATCCTCCGGGGTCGGGCGCAGCATCTCCGTCATCATGATTCCGTTGGCCGCTGGCAGCGCGGACGGTCAGGCCTCCAGCGGGATCGTCCGCTTCGGCCGCGGGAACCGGTTGATGAACAATCAGGTGGAAGATGGCCGCTCGGGGATTCCATTCCGCGGGCGGCCGCCTTGCGGGCGATTATCTCGCGACGATCACATCGCGTCCTCGCGGGCGGTCAGGTCACGGCCGGTGACCTCCGGCATGATGATCGCGGCGATCAGGGTGCACACGGTGTAGAAGGCCATGAGCACGGCGAGGGCGATCCAGGAGTTGAACACGGTGACCAGCGCGGCGGCGATCAGCGGGCCGAAACCGCCGGTGATCAGGTTCGGGATCTCCTTGGCGAGGGCGAGCTGCTCGTAGCGGTGGGCGGAACCGAAGCACTCGGCCATGGTGATGTTCTCCAGCGAGAAGAAGGAGAGCACGGTGATGTTGTGCATCACGATGTAGCCGATGAAGAACAGCAGCGTCGGGTTGGAGAAGTGCGGGATCATGCCGTTGGCGGTCTGCTCGAGCGTGGTGTCGGTGCCGAGGTTGTTGACCATGAGCAGGAAGCACGGCACGATGATGATCAGACCGACGATGGTGACGATCTTGTACATGCGTTCGCGGCCGATTCGGTCGCCGCACCAGCCGATGAACGGCACGGTCAGGAAGCCGACGAGCGAGGAGTAGACGACCACGTTCGAGGCGACGGACTTCGAGACGAGCAGGTTGGCGGTGAGGAAGGTGATGAGGTAGGTCTGCACCATGCCGGAGTTGCCGCACTGGCCGAAGCGCAGGACGCAGGCGATGATGAACGCCTTGAGGGAGCGCGGGGTCTTGGCGATCTCGGCGGCGGCCTTCTTCTCGGCCTCCTTGCGGGCCTTCTCGGAATCCTTGTCAAGCGGCTTGTCGTAGCCGGCGATGGTCTCCTCCACGGAGGTCTCGTAGACCGGGGTCTCCTTGAGGTGGATTCGGATGAACACGGCCACGCCCATCACGATGACGGAGCCGAGGAACGGGATGCGCCAGCCCCAGTTGACGACCGCGTCGTTGCCGAGCCAGCCGAGCAGGATGGCCCAGATCAGGCCGGCGAACAGGGTGCCGGAGTTGGTGCCGAGGGCGGTGAAGGCGGAGACGATGCCGCGGTGCTTCTTCGGCGCGTATTCGGCGAGGAGCACGGAGGAGCCTGCGATCTCGGCGCCGGCGCCGAAGCCCTGGGCCAGACGCAGCAGCACGAGCAGGGCCGGGGCGAGCAGACCGACCTGGTCGTAGGTCGGCAGCGCGCCAATCAGTGTGGTGGCGCAGCCCATGATGGCGATGGTGATGAACAGCACCTTGGTGCGTCCGATGCGGTCGCCGAGGCGGCCGAAGTACCAGGCGCCGATCGGGCGGGCCACGTAGCCCACGCCGTACACGGCCATTGCCGACATGATGGCGATGGCCTGGGAGCCATGGCCGAAGAAGATGTCCTTGAAGACCAGTGCGGCGGCCAGCGAGTACAGCTGGAAGTCCATGAACTCGAGTGCGGTGCCGAGCCAGCCGGAGACGGCGGCCTTGATGAGATCGGCGGTGGTGCGCTGGGCCAGCGTTGGCTCGGCGCCGTTCGCCTGAGGCGCGACGGCAGTGGAATCAGCCATGATTCTTCTCTCTTTCGTGCGTTGATATTGGAAAATCTGCGATGAAGATCCGATGTCGGAAATTCTTGTTGAACTTGTTGAAATCTGTTGGAATCTGTTGGAATCTCCGGACACGGACTTCATCGTCCGTGCGGGGATGCCGAAGGTGTCGAACGCGGGCGGCCGGCAAGGAGGAAGGGCGGAAAACCGGGGCGGAACCTGGTCAGGACGGAAGACAACCTTCCGCCCCGGCGGAACCGGCCGCCCGACGTTCGGGGGTATCGGCGGTGTCGCGAGGCGCTGCGACGGCCGTCGAAAATTCAATTGTCGCGTTCGGCGCCCGGTCGGTGAAACCGGCCGTGGACGCCGATGCGGATGCCGCAGTCTTCGAAGACTCAGTCTCCGAAGGTCAGGACGAGCTTCTTGACCTCCTCGGGGTGCTCGTCGAGCAGCTTGAAGGCCTTCTCGGCGTCGTTGAAGTCGAAGACGTGGGTGACCATGCCGTCGTCGCCCAGCGTACCGGCCTCCATCATGCGGATGATCGGGTCGAACTGGAAGGCCTGCAGGCGGGTGCCCACCACGGTGAGCTGCTTGGCCATGATCGGCTTCTGCGGAATCGGCACCGGCTCGGGGCTCATGCCCAGCACCACGATGGTGCCGGCCACGGAGACGAGGTCGAAGCAGGCCTGGAACGTCTGCGGCAGGCAGGCGGCGTCGAGCACGATGTTCGCCATCTCGCCGTGCGTCCACTCGGTGACGGCTTCCTTGAGGTCCTGGGTCTTGGTGTTCACGACCACGTCGGCGCCGTTGGCCTTCGCGAACTCGAGCTTCTCGTCGACGATGTCGGAGACCATCACGGTCGCGCCCTTGGCCTTGGCCACGCGCAGGATGGCGATGCCGATCGGGCCGGCGCCCTGCACGAGCACGCGGTCTCCGGCGCGCACGTCGCCGCGGGTGGTGGAGTTGCCGGCGATGGTGTAGGGTTCGGCGAGCACGGCGGTGGTCCACGGGATGTCCTTGCGGATCTTGTGGGCCTGGATGTTCTTGATGACGAGGTATTCCTGTTCGCCGCCGTCGACGTGCACACCGTTGACCTTGAGATCCTCGCTCACGTTCGGCATGCCGCGACGCACCGCGTAGCTCTTGCCGGAGTAGGTGATCGGTTCGATGACAATGTGATCGCCCGGCTCGAGGTCGTCGACGCCGGAGCCGACCTCCTCGACCTCGCCGACCATCTCGTGGCCCATCACACGGGGGTAGGTGACGAACGGGTTCTCGCCATGCAGGATGTGCACATCGGAACCGCACACGCCCACGGCCTTGATCTTGACGAGCACGTCGTCACGTTCCTCGATCTGCGGCTTCGCCACCTCTTCGATGCTGAGCTCGTGGGGTCCCTTCACTACGATGGCCTTCATTGGTCGTCCTTTCCTTTGTGCTTCGCCGCCGGTTTGCACCGGCACCGGTTCTTGCACCGGGTTCATCGCTGAACGCGTCGCCGTTCCTCTTCGTCGTCGAGGAGTCCGGGCCGTGGTGTTGTCGGCATCCGAACGCGACCCGATATCGCTCGAATGCCCTATACGAATCCGATTCGATGCGTCCGCCGGTTGCAGACCGCCTTGCAGTGGCTGCAAACCGTTGGAATCATGCGAATCTTCTTCGTTATCCCTTGATTATTTTTAAATTATAATTGATTTATAACAAGATAATAACATGAAAATACGATGCGTCAATTCGCTTGGAAAAACGATGCGCTAAAAAGGGTTTCGCAATAATCGATAGTTTGCCGGTCACGTTGCGATAGCTTGCGACACGCCGTCCCAACCCTGCGAATGGGACCACATGCGATTACCCCTCCGTTTTTCTCCCGCTTCCGCCGAAAGCCCTGATTCCGAGAGTTCTATTCATCGGCGATATTCGGTAGGTGTTACCGCTCTCCTCACCGATTCCTCCCAAAGCCTCCGGCGCCTCCACGCCGATCCATCACATCGTCTTTTCGCAGACCCCTCTGGACGTCTCCCCCATTCGTCCCGATAATTGCCCGCACGGACGTCCATCCCGTCCCGACCCTCATGACGACTGCATATTGATGAACCGCTGACTGTTTGACGAGTCACGTCATGGACTGCGGCGCATTTACCGCGATTCACGACGCGGTCCATGGAAATCAGCCGAATCCCCATGGACCGCAATGCATATCGGGCATTTTGCGACGCAATCCATCGGGAAATCACGGACCGTAATCCAAAATCGTTGGAATCATGCGGTTTCTTGGAGACCGATAGTCTTCAACCGATGGACTACGCCGCATTTTCAGCGAAAAACGCCCCGGTCCATGGGAATCGGGCCGATATTGATGGATTGCGCCGCAAAACCATGAATACGCAGCCCAATCCATCATCAACGACGATGGGAAGGAAAGTGGGCCTACTGCGTCGTCTTTGTGGGTCTTCTGCGTCACCGTTGTGGGCCCATCCATTCGCTTGCTGGATTTATGGGTCCAGCAGCCATTCAATAACCATGGGTCAAACCGTTCATAAACCGGGTTTGTGGGTCTGCCGCATACACGAGGAACCGAAAACCGACGTCCTCGCGAACGCATAGACCCACTTTTCACCTGGGACGAGCCGCCAGACCCACAAACCCAATTCCTGCAGATCGTTAAGTCCCACTTGGAGCGAGTCGATAGACCCACAAACTTTGAATCGAAACACCAGATTGACACCGCACGTTTTCAGCATCGCCCCAAAAGCTGCCAGAATCCCCAAGCACACGATTCGGTAACACCAGATTTCACAACATCAAATATGGGTGGATTCCGCAATATAGCGGCATCCACCCATAGTCGGACACAATGTCAACGGCGATGAACAAGCGAACCGAACGTCAACCGGATAAGACGAACATCGGTCGACAATCACCACTCGCCGAACGGCACGTATTGCGGTTTGTCTTCATAGAAACGGAAATACCGCAGTCCGCTCCCCCACCGACCGGAATCACCAAACTTCATCACACGAACGGTGTGATTATCGTAAGTGTTCGCATACAGGACCTTGTTCGCGATGTCGTAGACCGCAGTGTACTGCGTCCACGGAACCAGCACCTGCTTATCCTGCCGGATCCTCAGCATGCCCTTGGGTGTGTTCACGCAGCTGAGCAACTGGAAGATTTGGTTGACCGCCTCTTCGTCAGTTACCTCAACCGACATCAACTTGGCATAGGCAGCGCGCAGGAAACGAGATTCCGGCTTGTAGTCGGCCGGCAGCCCCAAGGGACCGCTCATCGGCTCATCCATGGCAAATCGGGCTATGGGTTCATCGTCACGATATGCAAACGTACGATTCGACGACCGCTCCAGATGCGTTTTGAGATTGTTCAGATGCCAGTCGAACGTAGGCGCATTGGTAAATACACCCAGAGGATTCTCGAAGATACGGAATCCGTTCTCCTTCGACGGTTCCACCACAATCGACCTGCCGGTCCCATCCTGGAACACGGCATGCTGGGGAACGGACATTCCCATCATCGGACCGGGCTCAGCCGTGATGCCGATATCGTCGTTCAGCCGATCACGAATCTCTTCCAGAGACGAGTACTGCGTAAGAATCCATGTAACCAGTTCCTCACCGCGCAGTACGACCTTGCCGGATTCCCGAATTTTCTCAGTGGAGGCATAGCGATAGAAGTGGTCGAAATAGAACGAGCCGCCGCAAATGCCGTATTCATTGATGCCATCGAGCACCACGGGATGTTCATGCACATCCTCGGCCCAGACGATACCCATGACCGCGCATTTCACGGTAAAAGGAGTGGTGGTGGAAGCGATGCGGGTTCCAGCGGGAATTGCCACACCTGCGTATTCAAAATCCTGCTCGAAATCCTGGGTCCTTCCCCAGTAGGGATTGCCTTGAAGGCTTGTCAGTTCAATTCCTGTGCACATACGAGATATCTCCTTACCGTCCCACCGGCGACACAGTCTGTTCGCGAGCGATATCGCTGACCGACACCTCGTTCTTCGCGGAGGGAATCATGGCGATTGCGGCACCGACCAGAGCAACCAGCGCACCGACCACGGTGACTGCATATACATGATTGCCGAGCGCAGGCACCAGCCAATCAATCAGCACCGAGCCGATCAGCTGGCCAGCAGTGGATGCCAGACCAAGCAGCAGCAGGCCAAGACCACGAACCAGCAGCGCCATCAGCGCAATGGACAGCAATCCAAGAGGACCGCCGAGATACATCCACCACGTCTTCGGCAGATGGAAGGCAACAGCACCGGTAAGCACGCGAACAAGCAACACACTGCCGAGCACGCAGAAGCCGACGATGAAGTTCCAAGTAATAGAGACGAGCATGGATCCGGTCTCACGAGCCACTGCGGAATTGCCGGCAGGCTGCCAGCCCGCAAGCAGGCCTGCGAGGAACGGCAGAATGGCGAGAGCAATCACCGACGGAGCCTGCCAGTTCGGCAGCACCACCAGAACCGTAGCGACAATCGCCAACACGGCGCCGAGGATTCGAGGCAGATTGAACGGCTGCTTGACATCGACGCCAATACCGAGACGATCACACAGCAGACCGGAGAGCACCATACCGGAAATCAGCGTGGTCTGGAAAGTGGCAACGCCCAGTACGGATGCCGAAGCCCCTTCGGAGAACACCACCATTGCGCCACAGCAACCAGCGAGCCAGTTCCACCAGGGAATAGACCGGGAAGTAATCTTCCCGGGAATTGAAGCGAACTGCTGGCGCGTAGAACTGCGGGCCAAAATGATGATGATCATCACCACCAATCCAGAGCCGAATGACACCACCGCAGAAGCATTGCCGTCGCCGAGTTCCTTGCCCACCTGTCCGTTTACGGCAGACTGCATGGGAGAAAGCATACCCGCGAGCACAGTGGCAAGGAACAGCAGCGGAACGGCAACCGACTTACCGCCGTTAAGCGACGAAGATGAATTGCTGGACATGATCTTCTTCTTTCAATTGATTAGATGATTAATGCATAGAACGTTTTGGAAGACGAATGGAAATGAAAGACCCCTCGAAGCCGGCCTATAGGGAACCGGCCAACCAATCGATGCAACGGGAGAAGAATGGCCCGTACCCCGACCAATTCATGAATTCCTCGGATGCCCAATGAGGTGCAATATCGGTGGTATAGGCAAGAGACCGCCCTTCTCCATACGTTCCCGTAATCAGCAGCGGATTGTCATCCACCGTCATCAGTACACGGCTGCCGCTTTTCGGCGTCACCTTCTGATATCCAAGAATTCGCGGGAACTCCCCCAATCCATCGCAAATCGCATTGGGCCCGACTTCTTTGGGATTGATTCCCTGCGGCGCCTCGACACGGTCGTCATAGGGCAGAATCTCAACCGGCAGGGCCTCCTCCACCGGAGTGCCGTGATAATGGGCCTTGCCTTCGAACCCGGCGAACGAGAGGTAGCCACCGGCCATCATCAGGGAGCCGCCGTCTTCCACCCAATCACGCAGCAGCATCATACGATTGGAAGAAGGCCTTCCCAAGGCGAATACGCCATTGGACAATGTAAGAGAATTGGAGCCGATGTCGGAAAGAATCACCACGTCATACTGGTCGAGTTCTTCACGCGTCCACGGAAAATGCTCCGGAACGTCGTGAGCCAGAAGATGGGTGATTTCATGCCCAGCGTTGCGCAATTCACGCAACAAAACCTCGCACCCAATTTCCAGTTTGGTGCTGGTAAACGAGTCATACCCCTTAAATTCAGTAGTGGAGGAAATCCATGATTCCCCCGCCAAAAGAACTTTTGCCATACCAACTTCCTTTCATCATTGATTGTGTTGATATCACATCATATTGCGTTTCGTTGCGCAACGTTGTCTTTAATGTAACCGCTATATTTCCAGCAATCAACGCAACGGCGTGTCGCCTTGAGGCACATTAGTTACGCAAAAATTACGCAACGAAAATGGCGAAAGAGCAAACTCCTCTACTGCCGCGAGATACACTGGGAAAACAAAAAACGAATCGTCGCCCCTCGCTCACTGCAGTGCGGTCACACGATGTCGAACCAACCGTCGGAACAACAGAATTGATGAGGTCAGCGCAATGGCATCGCTCTCGCAAGTGGCCAGGCAGGCCGGGGTATCGGCCTCCACGGTATCCCGCTATTTCCGCGGACAGCTTTCCATCAAGACCGAGACCGCTGAAAAAATCCGTCAGGCCGCAAGCGAACTCGGATATTCATCCCCTTCTTTTCCTTTGAATGAAACCACCGAGCCCAAAACGCTTCCACTCAACCAACCCGTCACCGAACGCACCGTCGGCCCATCAATCGGACACGATATAGCCTTAATCGTCCCGGAACTCACCAATCCGTTCTATGCATCCCTCTGCGAAGCCATCGCCGCACAAGCCCAAACCGGCAATCATACGCTGGAAATCATGGTCTCAGGACGGCAGCCCAGCACCGAATCCAGGCTGGTGAATCACGTCATCGAATCCAAGAAATTCGACGGACTAATCTATGCCGGAATGCATCGCACCAATCGTGCACTGAACCATCTGGCCACCTCACCAATCAGATTGGTCCTGCTCGACGAGGATATAACCATCCCCACACAGTCCCATCCGAATATCGTCACCGTAGATAATTATTCCGGAGCCTATCAGGCGACGTCATATCTTATTTCACTGGGTCATCGCCGCATTGCCCATATCGCCGGACCGACGATGCTGAGCACCACCACGGAACGCCTGCGCGGATACCAGGCCGCATTGGAGAACGCCGGAATCCCCTATGATCCACAGCTCGTATTTTCAGGCCCCTACACTGAAGAATACGGCGCCAGCGTACTGACATATCTGACCCAGCCCGAGAATCGCCCAACTGCGGTATTTGCCGGCTCCGATATCGTGGCAATCGGCCTGATCTCAGTATGCAAACAGTACGGCATCTCCATCCCGCAGGATCTTTCCGTGGTCGGATGCGACGGCATTCGTACCGGCAAATGGCTGCGCCCCAGCCTTACCACGCTCACCCAGCCCATAGACGACATGGCAATCGCCGCATTGGATCTACTGTTCCGGGACAACGACGAAGCCACACCCTCAAAACGGGGAGACAGCATACGTCTGCCTCTGACACTAACGATTCGAGAATCCGCAGTGCCACGAAACGAGCAGTGACACCAGCAAGATCCGTCATTGACATCTGTAAACCTGTCCATATCTCCGCAAATGCCAGACACCAATGCAAGAAAAATACCATCTTCGCAGTTAATTAGATAACGGCCGCAAACCATCGGATTGACCTGACTTGCCAGATTATACCAACCGCAAATGGCAGAAATATGAGAGAATGGGTCAAAATATGTTTTTACTTATGGACTTATGGCCAGGGAGGTGAAATATGACATCAGTCGCTGCATCACGTATCACCCCGACGCCGATGTTGGAGAATCTCGATGATTCTACACTCTACGACGTGTTCTTTGAGAGCGGGACCATGCTTGGCGGCTACCTACAGTCACTTATGGACTCAGCCGAGGCCTCCAACGATGATGATGCATATCGCCGCTGGTTTGCGGAAAGCCTTGAGCTGAATCGTCATCGGATGAATACCAAGCATTCGGATAGAGAAGAGCAAATCAGGCTCAAACGCGAATGGGATGATCGCCGTCGTTATCTGAAGACGCTGCTATGAACGACGACTTCGTACTTTCGCGTTGGAAGAAGCGTATTCTTCCAACGATTGCCGCCAGTTGCGAAAAATCCGCAGAGCCCATAACCATTTTCATCGGCGGCCAACCCGGCTCGGGAAAAACACGTACACAAATTATTATGCGACAGCGATATTCGCATAGCACTGTTCTGCCCATCATCGGCGATGATTTTCGCCAATACCATCCCCAGTACCGAGAACTTCTGGAAAATCATCCGCTAGACATGCCGGACGTCACAGCCGATGCTGCCGGCGCATGGACAGGTATGACAGTCCAATACACCAACGAAAACGGCATATCCTCCATTATCGAAGGCACCTGGAGGAATGCATCCACCGTTCTCGATGAAGCCCGACGAGCAAAGGCCATGGGACGAATCACCCATGCCGTATTGGTCGCCGTCCCTCCGACACTCAGCCGTCTTGGTATTCTCTCCCGTTTCTACTTCGATATGGCCAACGGGCACGAGGCTCGATGGACCCCTCCGAAAGCACATGAAAATACTGTCGTCGCACTGATGGAAAACGTTCCGTTAATCGCTTCTAGCGGATTATTCCACCGTTTTACGGTATTAGATCGATCCGGATCCGAACTCTATGACGGTTTCAATCCATCTGCGTTCGTGGAAAGCTGGAGCCGAGAATTTCGTCGCGCCCTTGACACCGCCGAGAAGCAATCGATACAAAGAACCCTGCTCCAGCTCATTCTCCTGCATGAACGGTTCACCCCTGAAGAGACCGAAGCCGCAGACATGATGCTGAAAATAAAGTACGCTGCATTCGGATACCCGAACGCGACTCCGTCCAGTCTCCCTTACCTGACTTCAATGGATGAACTCAAAGACTGGGCCAAGCGACAATAGAAAGCGGACTTCTCTCAGTCGAGAGAAGTCCGACGGTCATTCGTTGACAACCCCGTCGTCGGTCTAGCCTTTGTAGAGGTATTTTTCGGCGGTTTCGAGGGTCATCTCGGTGCCGTTGCCCGGCGCGGTGGGGGCCACGTAGTTGCCGTTCCTGATCTCGGTCGGGTGCACGAAGTGCTCGTGCTGGTTGTCGACGTACTCGATCATGCGGCCCTCGGTCGTGCCGGACACGGCCACGTAGTCGAACATCGCGAAGTGGCACACCGCCTCGCACAGACCCACGCCGCCCGCGTGCGGGCACACCGGCTTGTTGAACTTCCTGGCCAGCAGGTACTCCAGCACGATCTCCTGCGGGCCGGCCACGCGGGTCGCGTCGATCTGCATGATGCCGAACGCGTTGGCCTGCAGGTACTGCTTGAACATGATGCGGCTCTGCATCTGCTCGCCCGTGGCCACCGGGATCGGGTTGATCGCGCGCGCGATGGTCGCGTGGCCGATCACGTCGTCCGGGCTGGTGGGCTCCTCCACCCACGCCAGGTCGAACTCGTGGAACCGGTTGATCCACTCGATCGCCGTGGGCACGTCCCACACCTGGTTCGCGTCGACGGCCAGGCGCACGTCCGGGCCGATCGCCTCGCGCGCCAAAGCGAGGCGGCGCAGGTCGTCGTCCACGTTCTGCCCGACCTTGAGCTTGATCTGCCTGAAGCCCTTGACCCGGCTCTCCTCCCTGGCCAGCGCCACCATCTTCTCGTCCGAATAGCCCAGCCAGCCGGCCGCGGTCGAGTAGCCCGGGTACCCGGTCTCGAGCAGGCGCCCGATGCGCTCCTCCCTGCCCTTCCGGCCCTCCTCCAGGATCTCGACGGCCTCCTCGGGGCGAAGCGCGTCGGTCATGTAGCGGAAGTCCAGCGTGGAGACCAGCTCCTCCGGCTCCATCTCCGCCAGGAGCCTCCACAGCGGCTTGCCCGCCCTCCTGGCCTTGATGTCCCACAATGCGGAGAGCACCGCGCCGATGGCCATGTGCTCCACGCCCTTCTCCGGACCCAGCCAGCGCAGTTGGGAATCATGGACGAACAGGTCCCACGCCCTCTTCATGTCGTCGAGCAGCGGCTCGACCTCCATGCCGACCAGACGCTCGCCCATCGACTCGATCGCCTTGCACACCACGTCGTTGCCGCGCCCGATCGTGAACACGAAACCCACGCCCTTGACGCCATCGTCCGCGTCCGTATGGACCTCCACATACGCGGACGAATAATCCGGATCCGGGTTCATCGCATCCGAACCCGACAGGGTATTCGACGTCGGAAAACGAAAATCAAATACTCGAACATCAGTAAATCTAGACATATAGTGGCTCCTTTTGCCCAATACATGCGAAGCCACAGATGCCGAAAGACGGACTTCGCGTTACAGACTGAAATATTCGTGCTTGAAATCACCAAGCAGCCCGTAGCTTGCTCTCGAATGCCGTAGATGTTCCTGCAATGCGCTCACGGTGCCGTCAAGATCGCCGTCGATTGCCTTGTCGAGAATATCCACATGCTCGCGGCAGGATTCCAATACACGTTCACTATGTAGAGTCGAGGTGAGCGCCCTCATGCGCTGATTCTGAGTCATCAGTCGATGCAAGGTATCGCTCAAATAATGGTTGTCGGCCTTACTGGAAAGATACAGATGCAATATGGTGTCGAAATCTTCAGCGGATCGCTCCACATGGGAGTCATCAGCATCGATCTTCGCCTGCTCATGACCACGGAATTCCATCAGCCGTTCCGCATCCAGCAGGGAGAATCCCTTGCGCAGCAGAAACGGCTCGAGCAGATACCGAGCCTCCATCATATCGTTGATGCCCTTCAGGGAGATCTGACTGACCAGTATCCCCCGCTTTGGCAGAACCTGTACCAAACCTTCTTCCTCAAGGCGATGCACCGCCTCACGAACCGGGGTCCGGCTCACCCCGTTTTTACGGGCCAACGTCTGTTCATCCAGAAGATCGCCGGGACGATACTGCCCCATGACGATGCGCTCACGAATGAACCCGTATACCACGTCCCTCTTGTTCTGCGTCATACTAGCACTATAATTTACGTTCACTCCCTTCTGCCTCGAACCAGCGGTCACCTGTACAAAAGAGATGCCGGTGCCCTCATTCGGAGACTGCCATCTCGTCGTATAGAGCGCCGGCATCACGGTCGGCAGGAGGAAAGGGAAGGAACCTGCCGACCGGGGATTCAACGAATCGTTTACAGTGCGTAGAAGTTGGTCTTGAAGCCCTTGACACCGGCATCGACGATGAAGACGTTACCGGCGCCGGGACCTTCCGCCAGCTCCTCGTCGGAGAGTCCGTGCGTAGCCGTGGTCACGACCATCTTTGAGAAGTCCTTGCCGACGAACACCGGGCAGGTGACTCGCTTGGCCGGGAACTTGATCTCACGCATCTTCTCACCGGTTTCGCCGTTCCACTGTGAAACCTTGAAACCTCCCCAGTTGGCGATCCACAGATTGCCGTCGGCGTCTACGGTCATGCCATCGGGATTGGCGTGCTGATCCTTGAAGTCGATGAGCACACGCTTATTGGAAATCTCGCCGGTCTCGACATCGAAATCGAACTTGTAGACGGTGTACTTACCGGAATCGATGTAGAACAGGTGCTTGTTGTCAGGGCTCCAACCAAGACCGTTGGAAACGTTCACTCCCTGCAGCATCGGTGTGAACTTGCCGTTTTCCACACGGTAGAAGGACGCATCGAAACGCTCCTCGAACCAGGATGCGGTACCGGCCCAGACACGTCCCTTGGCATCGCACTTGCCATCATTGAAACGGTAGGTCAGCGGGTCATGGCCATCGGGACCACCGACGAATTCCAGTGTGGAGTCACTGTAGTCGTACAGATACACGCCATCCTGAAGACCGACGAGCACAACGCCTTTCTTCTCCGTCGGAACGATGTAGCCGACGTACTTGGGCAGCGTGCGCTTCTCGACCTCACCTGTGGCGAAATCGTAGCGGAAGATCTCCTTTTCGAAGATGTTCACCCAGTAGAGCAAGTCGTTCTTATCGTCGTAGGAGGGACCTTCGCCAAGTCGGTTGTGGCATTCCACCAGCGTCTGTACTTCAGTCATGATCATTGCCTTTCATATTGTGATGAATGTTGGTTTGTTATTGCGATTATTTATTGCCACTGCGGTTGATTGATGTTGCGCACGCCCGCCGTTCAGCCCTTGAGCTGCTGTGCCTTGAGCTTGCGACCGGCAGTCTCCTTGGCCATGAGCAGCGGGATGAACACCAGCAGGCAGGAGATGGCGAGGATGACGTAACTGGTGGAGTAGCCCCACTGGTCGATGACCCAGCCGATGACCGGGGAGACCAGAGTGCCGGAGAGACCGTAGCCGATGCCGACCAGGAAGCCGAGCGAAGAGGCCGCCTCCTTCGGGGCGGAGTCGACGGTCAGGGAGTTGATGACGGCGAACGGCGCGTTACGGAACAGACCCCAGATGATGAGCATGGCCCAGGCGGTCGGCACGCTGTTGATGAAGGTGAGGCAGAACACGGTGGCGGCGAAGCCGACAGTGACGATGCCGAGGGCCGGACGACGTCCGATGTGGTCGGAGACGGTGCCCCACAGAATCAGGCCGAACCAGCCGGTGATACCGGAGGCGCCGGAAATCAGGGCGGCCTGCGCAAGACCGATGCCAAGGTGGTCCATCAGGTACAGGGTAAGGAAGGTGGCGACGCCCATCTCCGTCCACAGGAACAGGAAGTCCATGGTGATGGCCAGACGGATGTTGCGGTTCTTCAGCGAGTTGACGGCGTTCATGAACGACTGCTTGACACCGAGCTTGTTCTCCACGTCCTCCTTGGAGTACGGCTGGGTCATGCCATGCTCGTCAATCCATCCACGGACCTTCATCTCGTTCTTCTTGCTGCCGACGAGCCACTGGGCGATGATCAGCAGAATGCCGATGGCGGGAATCCACAGGAAGGCGTCACGCCAACCGCCATAGAGCAAAACGACCGACAGCAGGGCGGGGCCAATGAACTGGCCAAGCGGCATGCCGGTGTGGTTCACGCCAAGGGCGAATCCTCGGTTTTCCTTCTGCCAGAAATCACTGACGAGAGCGACGTTGGCAGGTTCCATAGCACCGGTGCCGAGTCCCATAACCACTCGCCACAGCTGAAGATTGAACACACCCTTGGTGAAGAACGTGGCCAAACCGGAGATAATGGCGAGGAAGCAACTTCCCCACCACGCCCAAGTACGCTTGTAGCCGCGTCCAATGCTATCGGCGACAACACCGATGATCGCAGCACCGAGCAGGGTGCCGATGAAGTTCAGCGAGCTGATGAAACCGCCTTGTGTGGAGTTCATGCCGAACTCCTTCATGATGGCGGGAAGCACGGTGGGCAGAATCTGCCTGTCGATGGAAATCAACAGCATGGAGCTGGTACCGATGGCCAACATGCCCCAGGAGACCGGATGCGCCTTGGGCAACCAAGAACTCTTGGTCTGCACTCCCTGACTATTGCTCATATTCTTTCCTTTTTCTCTACATCGTTGAGGAGAAATTCCCGACTCCCATCGATGGCCGCATTGCCAACTGACGACGGAAACGAGAAATCGTTATGGATGGGGAGGCCACATCAGACGACCTCCCCATAAGTGCTGCGTCGCATGAGCTTCCGCAGCGCATACGTAAGAGCTCAGTCCTCGAAGGTGAGGACCAGCTTCTTGACCTGTTCGGGATGCTCGTGCATGAGGTCGATGCCTTCCTGCACCTTCTCGAACGGAATCACGTGGGTGACCAGTCCGTCGTCGCCGATGACGCCCTCCTCCAGCAGGCGGATGATCGGATCGAACTGGAACGCCTGCAGGCGGGAGCCCACCACGGTGAGCTGCTTGGCCATGAACGGCTTCTGCGCGATCGGCACGGGAGTCTCGTTCATGCCGAGCACCACGATGGTGCCGGCCACGGAGACGAGGTCGAAGCTCTTCTGGAACGTCTGCGGCAGGCAGGCGGCATCGATGACGATATTCGCCATCTCTCCGCCGGTCCACTCGGAGACCGCTTCGACCAGGTCCTCCTTCGTGGGATTGACCACCACGTCGGCGCCGCTGGCCTTCGCGAACTCAAGCTTGTCATCGACCACGTCGGAGACCATAACCGTCGCGCCCTTGACCTTGCAGATGCGGGTCAGCGCGATGCCGATCGGACCGGCGCCGTGGATGAACACACGGTCCGCCGCACCGACCTGGCCACGTGTGGACGACTGTCCGGCGATGGTGTAGGGTTCGGCGAGCACGGCGGTGGTCCACGGGATGTCCTTGCGGATCTTGTGGGCCTGGATGTTCTTGATGACGAGGTACTCCTGCTGACCACCATCAACGTGTACGCCGTTGACCTTGAGGTCCTCGCTCACGTTCGGCATGCCGCGACGCACCGCGTAGCTCTTGCCGGAGTAGGTGATCGGTTCGATGACGATGTGATCGCCGGGCTCGAGATCCTCGACGGCATCGCCGAATTCGACGACCTCGCCGACCATCTCGTGGCCCATCACACGAGGGAACTTCGCGAACGGATTCTCGCCGGCAAGCATGTGGATATCGGAACCGCACACACCCACGGCACGAATCTTCACCAGAACCTCGTCCGCCGCCTTGATTTCAGGCATCGGACGCTCCTCGATACGAAGATCATTGGGACCGTAAACGACTGCTGCTTTCATTGTTATGCTTTCCTTCCGTCTCGAAAATGAATGTTGTGTTCGTCTGATTCATCACTGAATTTCGAAACGGACATTCATCCGAGACATGCAGAGGAAAGCTGGTAATCAGGCATGTTGCGCCTGATAACCGCTTCGCTGTCAATCATGCGCACTCCTTTCACTTCTTCGTTGAAGTTGACGCGCAATACTGCGCGCAGCCGAAATAATGGATATTTCAATGGTGAAACTAGCCCAAAACGAAGCCCCCCCCCCCGAACAACTTCGTTCGGAAGGCATCGTCAGGACACCTTGCACACTCGTTGTATTTTTTGAATACATCTTGTATACAAGTTGTGTAATTAGAATAACAGTTTGATAACAAAGCGCCAAATCGTGATAGAAATATGTCAACGACACCAATGTTTTCAATGATGACAACGGCGTGTCGGCCATCAAGCAAACAATCACATATCAGCGAAGGACGCATCCGCAACTGATACGCAAGCAAAGGAGCATAATTCATGACCGTACGATTCGAAGGAATCTACTGCCCCTCCATCACCATCACCCACGACGACGGCACGCTTGATCTCGAACTATGGGGGGAACATCTCGACCACCTCATCGAAGCGGGAATCGACGGCGTCCTGGTCTTCGGCAGCATCGGCGAGTTCTTCGCATTCCCATTGGAGGAGAAAAAACGCGCGGTCGAATTTGCCGTACGACATGTGGCGGGACGCATAAGCGTCCTAGTCGGCATCGGAGACACCAATATCGACAACGTCACCGACTTCGCGAAATTCTGCGAGCGCACAGGCGCCGACGCGCTGGTAGCGGTGAGCCCTTATTATTTCGGCCCCGACGATGCCGCCGCCGAACGGTACTTCGCCACAGTGTCCGAAGCAACCGACCTGCCGGTCATTCTCTACAACTTCCCCGCCCGCACCGGCAACGATCTCAGCCCCCAGCTGGTGGCACAGCTGCAGAAACGACATCCCACCATCGTCGGGATCAAAGATACGGTGGACACCATCAGTCACACGCGCAAGGTCATCAACGCAGTCAAGCCGACGAATCCCGACTTCTCGGTGCTCTCCGGCTATGACGAGTACTATCTGGTCAATCGGGTCTCCGGCGGCAACGGCGTACTGTGCGGACTGACCAATGTGGAGCCGGAGACCTTCGTCGCCATGCATCGCGCATATCAGGCCGGAGACTACGCCACAGCAGTGAAGGCTGCTCAACGCATCAGCCATCTCATGGCCATCTATGATTGCGCAGACCTGTTCATCTCGGCGATCAAGGGAGCCGTCAAGGCCAAGGGCCTGCCGATCTCCACACTCGTTCGCGAACCGGCCGTACAGCTCACCGACGAACAGTACGAAACGATTCGCCAGCTGTGCCAGCAGGATGACTGAGGGCAGTTATAGACAGTTACCGATCGACCGATTATCGGATTGTCTGATTGTCATGGCGGCGGAATTGACTTCATGACAATTGGATGCCATCGATGGACCGCAACACATTTTTTGCAGGATGCATTGCAGTCCATGACAATCAGCTGGATTCCGATGGACTACGTCGCATATCAGGAGTTTTGCGGAGTAGTCCATCGGAAAAGCGCGGCATGAAATCCGAGACCGTTGGAATCATGCGGTTTCTTGGAGAACGATAGTCTTCGGCCGATGGACTGCGTCGCATTTACCGCGAAAAACGCCCCAGTCCATGGAAATCGGGCCAATATTGATGGATTGCGCCGCAAAACCATGAATACGCGACGCAATCCATCACATCGAACCAAAACCTCAGACCGGGACCTTGACGACGACCTTGCGCACGTGTTCGCGATTGCCCGGCCGAGCGGAGCAGCGCGGCTTGTGCGCGTCCTCCGGCGCGACCACGACGAACGAACCGGCTTCGAGCAGCAGGCCGCCGTCGATGGCCGGATCGTCATACAGCGAAAGATCGATGTCGTCGTCGCGCTCGTGCAGCGCGAGTCCGTTGCGCTTGCACAGGTACACGCGTTCGCGTCCCTCGATGACGTAGTGCACGTCGAAGAAATGATCGTGGGTTTCGAAACGGCCTTCGTCGGCCTCGCGGGTGTCGTATTCCTGCACGTAGGCGACGCTATGCGAGCCTTCGATCGGGTACGTGCCCGGCTCGAGCGACGCGAGCGCCGGATCGCGCAGCCAGGCGTAGACGGTCTTGAACTCGTCGTCGCAGTAGTCGTATCGTTCCGCGGCGTCGATGCCAGCAGCGAACATATGGATTCCTTTCGTTCGATGGTGGAATTATCCGCCGTCCACCTTACTCGGAGGAACCCTGAAAAATGGAATCGGTTTCATGCATCGACGATTCCATGTCCACAGACGTGTCACCGACGGACGGGCCATCAACGGACGGGCCACCAACAAGTGAATCGCCAACAAACGAATCGCCAACAGACATGCCGACAAACAGACATGCCGCCAAACAGCCGAGCCGTCGGCCGATATCCCGGACCAAAGCCCAAGCGAAACTGCGAATCATGGACCCACGACTCAGACCCATGAAGAACGTCTATGGGGAAAAACAAACAGAGGCCCGGAACATCACGAGGATGTTCCGGGCCCCCTTGGGCTAATGGCCGTTAGGCCATACATCCGGCATGGAATCATTTCGAAGGCGATCCCATGCCTTCAACTGCATGTGAAGAAGCTTGACCGGACACCAACCCAAGTATGAGAATCCCGGATTGGGTCGTTACCGGTCAGGCGCGCTTGCGCAGCTGCAGGACGACGGCGGCACCGGCGAGCGCGACGACCGCGAACACGGCCACGCCGGCGACGGCGGAACCCGTCTTGCTCAGAGTGGCGCCGGTGTTCTGCTTCGCCGCGGCCTTTTTGGCCTCGGACTGCTTGGCTTCGGCCTTCTTCGCCTCGGACTTCTGGGCCGGGGTGAGGGTGGCGGCGGGCACGACCTTGGTCCACTGGGCCACGAGCTTGTACACGTCGCCGCTCACGGTGTCCGTGGCCTTCACCGCGGTGCCGTCCTTGTCGGTGCCGGTCTCGGCGTAGGCCCAGCCGGAGAGCTTGTAGCCGTCACGCTTGATGGTGGAGGAGGTCGGCAGCTTGTCGAGAATGGTCTCGCCCTTGCCGAGCTGCAGGGAGAAGTCGCCGGTCTCGCCGTCGATGTTGCCGCCGTTCGTGTTGTACACGACCGTGTACTGGGCGACGTTCATGTTCGGGTCGACGTCCGCGGCATCCCACAGAGCGACGACATGCTCGTCGGCGGTGAACACGTCGTCCTTGCCGACGGTGGTGTTCGTGCCGTGCGCCTTGGTGTCGGCGTAGTGCCAGCCACGGAAGGTGTAGCCATCACGCTTGAGCTGGGGCAGCACGGACAGCACGTTCTGGTTCTCGCCGACGGTGTACTGCACGTCACCGAACTGGCCCTTGAACTCGCCGTCCTAGATGGTGCCGCCGTTCGTGGACACGGTCAGCGTGTAGGTCTTGACGGAGGCGCCCGGATCGACCACGGAAAGATCCCACGTGGCGTAGACAGCGACGTCACCGGAGATGACGTCGTTCTCGCCGACGGTGGTGGAGGTGCCGTGACCCGTCGCATCGGCGTAGTGCCAGCCGTGGAAGTCGAAGCCGTCACGCTTGAGCTGAGGCAGCACGGACGACAGCTTCTCGCCCTCGCCGACGGTAAGCTGCACGTCACCGGTCTCGCCCTTGAACTCGCCGTCCTGGATGGTGCCGCCCCTGGTGGAGACGGTCAGCGTGTAGGTCTTGACGGAGGCGCCGGGATCGACGTCGGCCAGATCCCAGGTGGCGTAGACCGCGACATCGCCCTTGACGACATCGTCGGCGCCGACGGCGGTGGAGGTGCCGACCGCCACAGCGTCGGTGTAGTGCCAGCCACGGAAGGTGTAGCCGTCACGCTTGAGCTCCGGCAGCACGGACGACAGCTTCTCGCCCTCGCCGACGGTGAGCTGCACGTCACCGGTCTGACCCTTGAACTCGCCGTTCTGGATCACACCGCCCTTGGTGGACACGGTCACGGTGTGCGTGGTCACGCCCATACCGGGGTCGACCTCGGCGGCGGTCCACTTGGCGAACACGGAAACGTTGCCGGTCACCGTATCGGAGGCGCCGACGGCCTTGCCGTTGTCGTAGTACCAGCCGCCGAACACGTAATCGAGACGGTTCAGCGTCGGCAGCGAAGCGGACAGGTTGGCACCCTCGTTGAGGGTGAGCTGCACGTCACCGGACTGGCCGGCGAATTCACCGTTCTGGATCACACCGCCCTTGGTGGATACGATCACGGTGTGCTTGACGGGAGCCGGGGCCGCGACATCCTTCAGCACGGCGTCGAGCGTGGCGCCGGGAACGCCGGCGACGTTCGTGGCCTTGAACTCGGGCTCGCCGATCTTGGCGCCGGTGTTCACACGCTGGCCGTTCAGCGTCCAGTAGTCAATGGCCTTGCCTTCCGGCACGTCAACGGAACGCTCGACGTTGGCGAATGCAGTGGCGACGGTGGCGTCGCAGCTGGTCTGCGATGCGACGATATACGTATTCACACGGAAATTGACCGTGCACTCATTTGCGGGGTTCTCTTCGGCCTGCGCGGTAAACGGTGCCGAAACCGTCAGAGCGGCCACTGCTGCGACACCCGCAATAACCTTCTTGAAACTCATAATTGGACCTCGACAGTACTTCCTACTATCTCCTTGCTTAAACCATCCCAATAGGAAGCCTTCGAAAATCCCCTGGGAGATGCGCGACCCCTCTTCACTTGAACCGCACGGTGAAAAAAATACCCCCCCCCCATGACAATCCTGTTAATTACCGCAGCCGAATACAAATGGAGGGGCGGACACCGAACATAGTCGGTGTCCGCCCCTCCATGGGTCAGATCACATGCGGATCCGCAAGAGGACCATCAGTCCTCGAATGCCGAGCCGTTAAGCGGAGAACCCGGCAGGCTCTCCGTAGGCAAGGGGAGCGACCGCCAAGGTCGCGCACGGATCCGTGAGAGGACTATCAGTCCTCGAACGGATCGAAGTCACGACGGACGCGACGGCGCGGACGCTCGGAACGCTCCTCGCGATCGGCGCGGTACTCGTCGTAGGAGTCGTCGACGGCGTAGCGCGGAGCCTCGCGACGGCCGCCACGACGGTCATCACGGTAGTCGTCGCGACGACGATCGTCACGGTCGCGACGGCCGCCACGGCGGTCATCGCGATCCCTGCGGTCATCGCGATCGCGACGGTCATCGCGGTCACGACGACGATCATCGCGGTAGTCACGGTCATCATCGCGATCGAAATCGCGGTCGTCCTCATAGTCGTCGTAGTGACGGCGACGGCCTCGACGGTCATCGCGGTCACGACGGTCATCGCGATCGCGACGGTCGTCACGGTCACGACGGCCACGACCACGGTAGCCGCGATCGTCACGGTCTCCACGGCCGCCACGACGGTCGTCGCGATCGCCGCGTCCACGGCCGCCACGGTCGCCGCCGCGACCGGCGCCGGACTCCTGGTCCTCGAAGCCGGGGATGGCCAGCGAAATCTTGCCGCGGTCGTCCACGCCCTGGACGATCACCTCGACGGTGTCGCCTTCCTTGAGCACGTCCTCGACGGCGTCGATGCGCTCGCCGTTGGCGAGGTTGCGGATCTGGCTGATGTGCAGCAGACCGTCGGTGCCCGGAGTGAGGTTCACGAACGCGCCGAACGACGTGGTCTTGACGACCTTGCCGTTGTACTGCTCGCCGGCCTCCGGCACGTGCGGGTTGGCGATCTGGTCGATGATCTGCTTGGCCTTCTCGGCGCCCTCGCCACCCTCGGAGGAGATGAACACGGTACCGTCGTCCTCGATGGCGATCTCGGCGCCGGTGTCCTCCTGGATCTGGTTGATCATCTTGCCCTTCGGGCCGATGACCTCGCCGATCTTGTCGACCGGAACGGTGGTGGTGATGATGCGCGGAGCGTACTCGCTCATCTCGGCCGGGCCGTCGATGCACTCGTTGATGAGGTCGAGGATCGTGGCGCGGGCCTCGTGGGCCTGCTGCAGGGCGGCGGCCAGAATGTCGGCGGGGATGCCGTCGAGCTTGGTGTCGAGCTGCAGGGCGGTGATGAACTCGCTGGTGCCGGCCACCTTGAAGTCCATGTCGCCGAACGCGTCCTCGGCGCCCAGGATGTCGGTCAGGGTCTTGAAGACGTGCTGGCCGTCGACGTCGCCGGAGACCAGACCCATGGCGATGCCCGCGACCGGCGCCTTCAGCGGCACGCCGGCGGCAAGCAGCGACAGGGTGGAGGCGCACACGGAGCCCATGGAGGTGGAGCCGTTGGAACCGATGGCCTCGGAGACCTGACGGATGGCGTAGGGGAACTCCTCGCGGCTCGGCAGCACCGGCACGATGGCCTTCTCGGCGAGGGCGCCGTGGCCGATCTCGCGGCGCTTCGGGGAGCCGACGCGGCCGGTCTCGCCGGTGGAGTACGGCGGCATCTCGTAGTTGTGCATGTAGCGCTTGGTGTTCGGGCCGGAAAGCGCGTCGATCTGCTGCTCCATCTTGAGCATGTTCAGCGTGGTGACGCCCAGGATCTGGGTCTCGCCGCGCTGGAACAGGGCGGAACCGTGCACGCGGGGCACGATGTCCACTTCGGCCGACAGAGTGCGGATGTCGCGCAGGCCACGACCGTCGATGCGGTAGTCCTGCGTGAGGATGCGGCGACGCACGATCTGGCGCTGCAGCTCCTTGAACGCGTTGCCGATCTCCTTTTCCTTCTCGGCGTCGTCCATGTCGGTGAACTCGCCGGCGAGGGTGTCCTTCACCTGCTGCTTGATCTCGGCGATGCGGTCCTGACGCGGCAGCTTCTCGGCGATGGACAGGGCCTCGTCGAGCTGGCCGTGGGCGATCTCGTCGATGCGGTTGTACAGGTCGTCGGTGTACTCCGGGAAGAGCTGGAACTCGCGGGTCTCCTTGGCGGCCTTGGCCTTGAGCTCGTTCTGGGCCTCGCAGATCACCTTGATGAACGGCTTGGCGGCCTCGAGGCCACCGGCCACGACGGTCTCGTCGGGCTTGATCTGGCCGTCCTCGTAGATGAGCTTCCAGGCGTTCTTGCCGGCACCGGCCTCGATCATGGCGATGGCGACGTCGCCGTTCTCGATCACGCGGCCGGCGACCACGATCTCGAACACGGCGCGCTCGCGCTCGCTCCAACGCGGGAAGGCGACCCACTGGCCGTCGATGAGGGCCAGACGCACACCGGAGACCGGGCCTTCGAACGGCAGGCCGGAGATCAGCGTGGAGGCGGAGGCGGCGTTCAGCGCGATGACGTCATAGGCGTCCTCGGGGTTGATGGCGAGGATGGTCTCCACGACCTGCACCTCGTTGCGCAGCGTGTGCGGGAAGAGCGGACGCAGCGGGCGGTCGATGATGCGGCAGGCCAGGATGGCCTCGGAGCTCGGACGGCCCTCGCGGCGGAAGAAGGAGCCGGGGATCTTGCCGGCTGCGTACATCTTCTCCTCGACGTCGACGGTAAGCGGGAAGAAGTCGTAGTTCTCCTTCGGGCTGGAACCGGCGGTGGTGGTGCTCAGCACCATGGAATCATCATCAAGATAGGCGGCTACTGCCCCATCCGCCTGCTGGGCGAGACGACCCGTCTCGAAGCGCAGCGTGCGCTTGCCGAATGAACCATTGTCGATGACGGCCTCTACGGCCTTGATTTCGGGACCCTCCATCAGGGTTCCTCCTTTTGTCGATATTCCTACTATCTATCCATGCCTCTTCTTTTCCCGCCGGCCCGTGCCGGTCCCGGCGGTCCGACGGCTGCACGCCGCACGGCCGGGAAGGCGAAGGCCTCGGGGGGAGCCGGTTTTCTTCCGCGCTCCCTGCGCGTGATATGCCATGGATCACGCGTCTTTTGCATGCCGGGCGTATTCCTCGATGAGATTCCATACCTCATCCGAATCCCAGGCCGCCCCTTTCGGCCGCGCCGCTCTAGCGCCCTTCGCGACCAACCTCCGTGGCCAGGGGGATTCTTCCTCGTCTTTCCTCACAGTCGGCAATCCCCCGACATGCAAAAGCGCCCGAGCAGGTTATGCCCGGGCGGAAGAATTCAATTATCGGCGCAGACCGAGGCGTTCGATCAGGGAACGGTAACGTTCGATGTCGACGCGCTTGAGGTAGTCCAGCAGACGGCGACGATCACCGATCATGAGCTGCATGCCACGACGGGAGTGGTGATCATGCTTGTGCTCCTTGAGGTGCTCGGTCAGATCCGAGATGCGCTTGGACAGCAGCGCCACCTGAACCTCGGGCGAACCGGTGTCGCCCTCGTGCGTCGCGTACTCGGAAATGATTGCCTGCTTTTCAGCGTTGCTAAGAGCCACAGCTCCTCCTTGTGTTCAGTGTTGTTGCGCGGTGCCGTGGGCACGATGCTCACAGCGCTCTCTATCCGCGGGCGAAACACGCCAAAATTTAAGTATACACGCAGGCCGGACGAAGCCTCGGCCTTGCGCCACGCTCACACCGCGGTGACGAGGCCGCCAAGCAGTACGACCAGCAGCGCCGCCACCTCGATGACGAAGAACATCGAAAGCGCCGACCAGCTGCGCGTGAGCGTATTGAGACGCGAATCCTTGTGAATCGTGACCAGCAGGCCCACATAGACCACGGCGAACACCGCCAGCCCCACCGCCGCGGCGATGATGCCGAGATTGGCCGCGTTGATCGGAGGCGCGGCCTCGCCGTACACCACGTACGTGGAATTCCAGAAGTTCAGCCGCAGTAGCCCGACGCCGGCGACCAGCTGCTCCAACGCCAGCGCGAGGATGAACAGCACGCGCCACAGCACGCGCCTCGTCTCCATGACCGCCATGCCCAGCGAAGCGAACATGACCACGGTGATCGCCCACGACAGCAGCGCCATGCCGCGCGGATCGAACGGCTCGACGAAGTCGACGACAAGCTGCGTGCCGTTCATCGCCAGCAGGCGGCCGCCGCCGTACGGCACAATGATGGCCGCGATCAATGCGATGATGAACGCCGCCCAGCGGCCCTTGTGCCAGTGGCGGCGCCCCAGCTCCGCGATGGACGGCTCGCGGGGATGCGATTCACTCGGATCGGTCAGCCGGACCTTCCTGCCGGAGGTCGTCGCGCCGGCGGTCTTGGCATCGGCGCCCTTCATATCAACGGCCTTGGCATCGGCGTCATGCTGCGCTGCAACGCCGTCCGGCGTCCCGTCCATGTTGCGACTCGTCTTGCTTGATTCGGTTGCCATGCACGCTCCAATCGTTCGTCCCCGCGGAAAATCGGGCTTCCCGAATACAAGAAAACCGTTGCCATGGCAACGGTCTCAAGTGGAGCGGATGACGGGAATCGAACCCGCGTAATCAGTTTGGAAGACTGAGGCTCTACCATTGAGCTACATCCGCAGCGGAAGCGCAAACTTCCGAAAAACGATTATTACATACGTTCCTGATTTTGCAAAATCCATTGTCGGACGGCTCCGTCATCCGGAGCCGTCATTCAACATTGTCATAGGTCGATAAGCATTGTTGCGGGCCGGCGCGGCGCGTGCCGCCCGCCGGCCCGATACCGTACTACTATGCGCTACGACTTTACCTCCATCATCGACCGCCGCGGCAAGGACGCGATCGCCGTGGACGGCGTCGGCTCCATGCCCGGATTCGCGCCCGACGCGCCCAAGCCCGGATTCGACGAGATCCCCATGTGGATCGCCGACATGAACTTCGCCACCGCGCCGAGCATCACGCGGGAGATCGTCAAACGTACGGAGCATCCGCTGTTCGGCTATTTCGACCCCAGCGACGACTACTTCAACGCCATCATCGACTGGCAGCGCGACCGCAACGGCGTGACCGGCCTCGAGGCAAAGCACATCGGCTACGAGAACGGCGTGCTCGGCGGCGTGGTCAGCGCGATGAAGGCGTTCGCCACGCCCGGCGACGCCGTGCTGCTGCACTCCCCCACCTACGTCGGGTTCACCATGTCGATCGGCGGCAACGGATACCGCATCGTGCACAGTCCGCTCAAGCGTGACGAGAACGGCGTGTGGCGCATGGACTTCGACGACATGGACCGCAAGATCAAGGAGAACAACATCCATGTGGTGGTGTTCTGCTCGCCGCACAATCCCTGCGGCCGCGTGTGGGAGCGCTGGGAGATCGAACGCGCGATGGAGGTCTACGCGGCCAACGACTGCGTCGTCATCTCCGACGAAATCTGGTCCGACATCATCCTGCGCGGCAGCCATCACATCCCCACGCAGTCGGTGAGCGACGACGCCCGCAACCGCGTCATCGCGTTCTATGCACCGAGCAAGACGTTCTCGCTGGCCGGTCTCGTCGGCAGCTACCACATCGTATACAGCGACTATCTTCGCGATCGCCTGGTGGCCGTGAGCGAGAAGACGCACTACAACGCCATGAACGTGCTGTCGATGCACGCGCTCGTGGGCGCCTTCAGCCCCGAAGGCCGCGAATGGCTCGAACAGCTGCTCGACGTGCTGAGCGACAACGTGGACTATGCCGCCGACTACATCGAACGGCATTTCGATGGGATTGCGGTGTCGAAGCCGCAGGGCACGTACATGCTGTTCCTCGACTGCACCGAATGGTGCGAGAAGCATGGCGTCACGATCGACGAGCTGGAGAAGCGCGGCTCGGACGTGGGCGTCGGCTGGCAGGACGGCCGGCAGTTCCAGCATCCGTGCGCGATCCGCATGAATCTGGCGTTGCCGAAGTCGCGCGTCGAGGAGGCCATGCGACGCCTGAGCGAATACGTGTTCGCGCAGTAGCCGCTCCCCCGAAATCCCCGTGCCGTAGAGCCGCACGCGAAAGGGCCTCCCGAATCGGATGGAAACCGATTCGGGAGGCCCTCTTTGCTGTGAATCAGGGATTCAACGCGTCAGCGTGAACGGCTGCGGCGATTGCCGACGGTAATCGTCCCAGCCGTTCGGCAATCAGTCCTTGCGGCCTTCGTGCTGAATCTGCGCCTTGGCGGCGGACGCCTCGGCGGAGGCGATGATGTCCTCCGCGGCGAGCGGACGGACGAAGTTCCACACGAGGAACAGCACGCCGATGACCAGCATGCCGATGCCGGTCCACAGGTTGATGGCGATGCCACCGGTCTTGGCGACGTCGGCGGCCGGGTCGGCGATGCCGACGATGGTCACGATGACGCCGTAGATCACGAACAGCACGCCAATCAGCAGACGCAGATCGTTGCGACGGGCGGCCTTGACGGCCTGGTCCTTTTCGGCCTGAGTCAACAGGCCCTTGCCGGAAGCACCGGCCTTGGTATCTTCTGCCATTGCAAACTCCTTAGAAAATTATGCTCAAACCGATGTTTAGAAGAACGGGATGTAGAACACGAGACCAAGGATGAAGATGATGGAACCGAGAACGGCCGGCTTCTTGAACCACGGGACCTTGACCAGTGCGGTGTCCTTGACGCCCTTGGCGGCGCGCTTGGCGTCCTCGAGCTCCTCGTCCTTGGCGGCCTTGAAGTACTTCATGCCACCGGTGGAGAAGGTGAGGCCCTCGAGCTCCTCCTCGGTCTTGGCCTTGGTGAACGGCGTGAGGATGGCCGCCACGACCCAGGTCGCGAACAGGGAGATGATGGCGCCGTACCAGGTCTCGGCGGTCGCGGAGCCGAAGATCGGGTTGCCGGCGGCCACGGAGTTCAGGTACAGGATGTAGGTGATGAGCGGGGCGATGATGCCGGCCACGTAGGCGACGGTGCCGGCCACGTTGGAGACGCGCTTCCACACCAGGCCGAGGATGAACACGGCGAACAGCGGGGCGTTGAAGAAGCTGAACAGCGTTTGCAGGTACGTCATGATGTTGCCGAACTGGCTGGCGATCCATGCGGTGCCGACGGAGATGATGATGCCGGCGAAGGTGATCCAGCGGCCGAGCTTGAGGTAGTACGAGTCCTTCTCACCGGGCTTGATGTAGTCCTGCACCAGATCGTAGACGACGACGGTGTTGAACGAGGAGACGTTCGCGGCCATGCCGGCCATGAAGGAGGCCATCATACCAGTGATCGCCACGCCGAGCACGCCGTTCGGCAGGTACATCTTGAACAGGTACGGAATGGCTTCGTTGTACTGCAGCACCGGGTGGTCACCGGCGAACAGGTTGCCGACGGTGGCGGCGGCCACAAGACCCGGGATGATGATGATGAGCCAGATGAGCATCTTCGGGATGGCGCCGATGATAGGCGTCATACGGGCGGCGGTCATGCTCTTCGCAGCGAATGCACGTTGCACCTCGGTGAAGTTCGTGGTCCAGTAGCCGAAGCCGAGCACGAAGCCGAGGCCCATGAGGATGGAGAACCAGTCGCCGCCGACCGGGTTGGTCACGTTGCCGAAGCCGGTGCCGGCCCAGGCGTGGATGGAGCCGGACCAGTCCTGCATGGAGGACAGCTTGGCGGTCAGGCCGCTCCAGCCGCCGACCTGGTGCAGACCGACGATGGTGACGGGGATAAGGGCCGCGACGATGACGAAGAACTGCATGACCTCGTTGTAGATTGCGGAGGTCAGACCACCCAGCGTGATGTAGGCGAGCACGAAGATCGCGGAGAGGATGATTGCGGTCCACTGGCTCCAACCGAGCATGGCCTGCAGAATCAGGGCCATGGCATACAGGTTGATGCCGGCCTGCAGAATCGTGGAGACGGCGAAGCAGAGCGACACGATGAGCTGCGCGCCCTTGCCGAAGCGCTTGCGCATGAACTCAGGAACCGAGCGCACGCCGGAGCCGTAGTAGAACGGCATCATGAAGATGCCGAGGAACACCATGCCGGGGATGGCGCCGATGAGGTAGTAGTGGATGGTCGGCATACCGATCTGGGCGCCGTTCGCGGCCATACCCAGAATCTCGGTGGCGCCGAGGTTTGCGGCGCAGAACGCGAGGCCTGCGATCCATGCCGGCATCGAACGTCCTGCCAGCAGGAAGTCCTCACTCGACTTCTGCTGCTTGTGGATGGTGTAGCCGATCCACACGATCATTGCGAAATAAATAACGAGGATAAGCCAATCCACCCAGCTTAGCGACAGGCGAATCGCAGACTCCCCGACAGCACCAGTAATCATGCTGCTCCGTCCTTCCTTCCATGCGTCCCTCCAGCTGCGGCGCCGGAGTGCAATACCTTCATCGGTTTGCGTGAACAACGCCATTGTGGCCCCAAAAACGCAATTAGTCAAACACGAAGGAAACAAATGGGAACAACAAATATGGCATATACGCTCGCAAAACGGTCAACTAAACAATGAAATATGTTCGATTTGGATAGTTTTCAAGCATCCAAGAGCATTTATCCTATTTTGTGAGATATTTCACAGGAAATATCGTCGTTGATATCACTGTCTTTCGAAGCATAAAACGAACATTTTTGAACGTCTGGCGGCGAAATGTTGATTTGTGAGTTTTTCGGTCGGTATACGACCGTCGTCCAATCGTCATGCGGCCGCCGTCCGACCGACATGTGGCCGTCGCCCGACCGATATCCGATCGTCATTCGTCCAGTATCCGGCTACCGTGCGGTTATAGCGCGCCGCAACCGCGCGGCTGCGAAAAAGCTCCCTCTCCGCGGTCCTATCCGTCGGGTTTTACGCATGCGTGCGTTATAACCGACCCGCACCGCCCCTGAGAGGCGGTTATAACGGATGGTTGCGGAAAACCCTCCCCATGGCGGCTCCACGCGTCGGGTTTTACGCATGGATGCGTTATAACCGACGCATCGAGAGTGAACAGAGCGCCGATCGCGGAAATCATTCGCGGACCAGCAGGATGACGGCAGAGGCGACGGGACCGTCGTGGCTCAACGAAACATGCCACGCCAGTCGGGAGTACGACGAAGAGACCGGCTGAGCAGCCGACGAAGAGACCGGTCGAGCGGCGAGCGACGGAGCGGACGACAACGCCGTCGAATCATCGGCAAGGGACCCATGCAGCGTCCGGTCGACGTCGGCACGCAGCGTCACGCTCGGTCGGCCTCGCGAATCGTCAAGGATCTCGATGCCGGACCAGGGAAAATCGTCGAGCGTATATGGATTCGGACGGGACTCAAGCGCCTCGCTCCACGCCTTGAGCACGGCCTCCTTGCCGGCCCATCGCACGGCGAGATGCGCGGATTCGTCGTCGTGCTTGACGCGGGCGCGCAACGCCGCCTGCCGCAGTTCGCGCGATGAGAACAACGCACGCATGCGCGAGCCGGGCTCGGCCAGCTGCTCGGCGAACGCGGCGATGTCGACCACGTCGTGGCCGAGTCCGAGGACCGTGGACGGGCGCGGGAGGTCAATCGAATCAGCGTTCATGATGCCGTGTCCCTTCATCCATTGTCTCCAGCCGCTCCGGCGGTTCGGCGGCCGCGACCGATCCGACGATTCAGTCGACGTAATCATCTTACGAACGGAACGGGTGGCACGGAATGCCATATTCACGGGCAGACACGTCTCCCCGCCGCATTCCGTTGGCACGGAATACGATTCCCGCAATAGTCGCGATTCGCTGCCGGAATCCGGCGTGCAGCAGCCATCAACATTATTGCAATTTCAACGTTTATCAGGAGGCATATCCCATAGGAACCGCCACGGAATAACAAATCCGGCTCGATGACGCTTCCGTGCCACGACATTGCGGCACAAAGTACGAAAATCAACAAATACGACATCCGATGACACGATTCAACGGCACGGCGCCACCCGGAAATAACAACGGTCGGTTCCTACAGGGAGAAACCGACCGAGGAGAGACGAAAGGCCAAGTCCGGAAACTCACGTCCGAGCAGCCAACCCATGAAACCAAACCCGAGCGCTCAGACCCGACCCCGGAAACTCACAGGTGGATGAGCTTGGCCTCGTAGGGCTTGAGGTCGGTGGAGACGCGGGCGATGAGGCCCTCGCTGCCGTCGAGATGCACCGACTGCTCGAATCCGGAGAAGTTGAACAGGCCGATGAGCGTACGATCGCCGGACTTGCGAATCACGGCGAGGACGGCATTGTTGTGCGTGTCCCACGTGCTCGTCCAGGCGTCGGGCGCGAAGCACGGGTCGTCACGCATCTCGCGCAGGCCCTCCATGCCTTCCCACAGACGGTTCTGCAGGGTGCCGGGCTCCTCGCGCAGCGCGGCCTTCTCCCAGTCGAACTTGCTGCGGTGCAGGTTGCGGCTGTCCTCCACGCGGGCGGAGTCCTCCTTGTAGTCCCAACCGTTGAGCTGGCCGATCTCGTCGCCGCAGTTGAGCATGGGGAAGCCGCGCAGGAACGCCATGGCGCGGTGCATGAGCAGATCGCGCTGGAGGGCTCGCTCGTAGGAGGGGTGGTCATGCGTGATGAGCGCCTTCTCCACGCCGCACAGGCTGGCGGTGGTGCCGCAGCTGCGGGCGTCCTTGGTGGCGGGGTCGTAGTTGTAGAGCTCGCCCATGGCCCAGCTGCCGGGCACGCATCCCTCGTAGAAGTGGTAGAGGAATTCCTTGTGCTTGAGCGGATCGATGCCGATCTCCTCCTCGACGTCCTCATCCAGACCCCAGCCGATGTCGTCATGGCAACGCAGGTAGTTGACGAACCAGCAGTTCTCGGGAAGGGCGTTGAGCTTGTCGATCTGGGTCTTGAGCAGGCGCGTGTCCTGGCTGGCGAGCGCGCTCCACAGGTTCACCATGATGGAGACGTTGTACAGCATGTGGCATTCGGGGGCCTCTTCGGTGCCGAAGTAGGCGGCAAGCTCCTTGGGGGCCATGACGACCTCGCCCTTGAGCACGACGGCCGGGCACACGCATTCGAGGGCGATGCGCAGCATGCGCACGATGGTGTGGACCTGCGGCAGGTTGCGGCAGTTGGTGCCGAGCACCTTCCAGATGTAGGGCACGGCGTCGATGCGCAGCACCTCGACGCCGAGGTTGGCGAGGTGCAGGGCGCTGGAGAGCATGGCGACGAGCACCTTGGGGTTGCGGTAGTTGAGGTCCCACTGGAACGGGTAGAACTGGGTCATGACCCACTTGCCCATCTGCTCGTTCCAGCTGAAGTTGCCGGGGGCGGTGCCGGGGAACACCTGCGGCACGACGGCGTCGTACTGGTCGGGGATGGTACGGTCGTCGTAGCAGAAGTAGTAGTCCTGGTATTCGGGGTCGCCGGCCTGCGCGGCCTTGGCCCAGCGGTGCGACGAGGCGGTGTGGTTCATCACGAAGTCGAGGCAGAGGCTGATGCCGGCCTTGCGCAGCTTGGCGGTGAGGGCGGCGAGGTCCTCGTTGGTGCCGAGCGTGGGGTCGACGTTGTCGAAGTCCTCGACCGCGTAGCCGCCGTCGTTCTGCGGGTGCGGCATCTGCAGCAGCGGCATGAGGTGCAGGTAGGTGAGCTTCTGCTCCTCGAGGTAGGGCACGCGGTCGGCGAGCTTCTTGAGGTCGCCGGCGAACAGGTCGGTGTAGAGGGTCATGCCGAACATGTTGCCGCGCTTGTACCAGTCGGGGTCGGCCTCGCGCTTGGCGTCGAGCTCCTTGAGGTCGTCGGGGCGGGCGGCGTACGCCTCGGCCATGGCGGCCTTGAGGTCGTCGAGGGCGGAGGCGTCGGAGTAGAGTTCGGAGAACAGGCGTCCGAGCTCGTCGGCATGACGGGCGAGGCGCTCCTGGAAGACGGAGTCGTCCACGACGGGCTTGGCGGGTTCCGTTGTCTTTGCGGCGGTTGATTTCGTGACGCGCGTGGAGCGTGCGGCGCTCTTGGTGGCGGTTTTCGCGGTGGTCTTCTTCTCGGCTTTCGGCATGGGAAACTCCTTCGTTCCATCAAACGCCTGATTGTTGTGAATACATCTCTCATCGTAGCGCATCGAACCGTCGTATCAAACCGGTTCGATACCGTGTCGCGCAAGGCGAGCGCTCACATGAGGAAAAGGGAGCACTCCCACGAAAAGGAAGCACTCCTGCGATTCCCGTCCGTCACAATCGACACGACGAACAGGAACGCGGCACCTCGCACGGTTCCCATCCGTCATGCCCGCCACATCGCACAGGAACCCTATTTCCTTGCTCGATTCCCATCCGTTGCCCCCGTCGCAACAAACGAGAACGCTGCATCCCACACGGTTCTCATCCGTTGCCATCACCACAACGCACAGGAACGAAACAACGTCCACGATTCCTATCCGCCGCGCCTTCCACAACACACGGGAACGGGACGTCGAGCGTCCGGCAGCCCGCAATCCGACGCGGCATCCTAGCGGCGCATCATGATGAGCATCATCTTGGAGGGTTCCTCGGCGTAGACCGCGTGGGGCAGACGGGTCGGGAAGTGCAGGATGCCGCCCGGGGTGAGGTCCACGGTCTTGCCGCCGCCGGTGATCCTGAGCCGGCCTTCGAGGCACTGCACGAGCACGGGCATGGCGGCGGTGTGCTCGCTGAGCTCCTGTCCTTTGTCGAAGGAGAAGAGCACCACGTTGGCGCCCTCCACCTGCATCACGGTGCGTGAGACGGTGGACTCGGGCTGCACCTCGACCATGGACCTGAGGTCGTCGATGAACTCCATCGTCATCAGCTGGGGCTGGCCGTTGGATGATGTCACTGAGTTGGGAGACGTTGCGTTAATCGTCGTTTCATTGGCCATATCGGGACTCCTTTGTTCTCAAGAACAACTCTATCCCGAGGAACAATGGCAGAGAAGAAGGAAACAAAAAATAAGAGAGTTGAGAGAGCCTCGAGCGAGAATCGGACTCGCGACCTCTTCCTTACCAAGGAAGTGCTCTACCACTGAGCTATCGAGGCGTGGCGGATAGTGGATTCGAACCACTGAAGCACGAAGCGGCTGATTTACAGTCAGCTCCCTTTGACCGCTTGGGAAATCCGCCGGGCCGTTCCCCTCGCGATCAGGACGCTGTGTTCGTTCGCGTTTGGCCTGCTCGCTTCAGGCAACCTGAATATGATGACACGGGAACGGGGTTCGCGCAAGTCGACGCCTCCACACGTTTCACAATCCAATATCTTTCCCAATATGCACAACGGAGCTCGGGAAGCTATGGAAGATGCGCGACGTGCCGGCCTCCCTCAGTCAGTCTTACGACGGCCGGTTCCCCTCATGCTTGAGGGTCCGAGGGGCGGAAGGCGGGAGGTCGCGCACGGAATCCGGACGCGAACTTGGCACGGAATGACGAAAAGGCGACATATGGAACTCCGTGACAACGACCGTTAAGACCCACGATTGACATTCGTTGCAATTCCAACGTTTTTGATAATCATGGAATGCGGTTTTTCGTCGAAATGCGTTTCCGCGACAGATGGCCTGGCAGGGAAACGCATTATGTGGATTCTCGACGTTCCGTACCGCAAAATCCTGGCACGGAATACGCAAATGGACGGATAAGTGATTGCGTGACATGAAAAAGGCTCCCTTCCGAAGAAGGGAGCCGGATGGCTTGGCGAGACAGCAACTCCCCTCAGTCGGCTACGCCGACAGCTCCCCTCATACTTGAGGGGAGCCGAGGGATGGAGTCACACCTCGTAGTAGCCGGAGGCGCCAAGGCGGGCGTCCAGCTGAGCCGTCAAGAGGACAGTCCAGTGGACTGTCCGTAGGCGAAGGGAGCGGGACGGCAACTCCCCTCAGTCGGCTACGCCGACAGCTCCCCTCATACTTGAGGGGAGCCGAGGGGTGAGGTCACGCCTCGTAGTAGCCGGACTCACCCAGGCGGGCGTCCGGATCGAGGAGCATGGCCTTTTCGACCTCGTGCGAGTCGTAGCGGCCGCCGTCGGCGAGCTTCGTGCCGTCCTCGCGGAAGCGACGGTTGTCGATTGGCTCGTAGAGCGCGGCGCGGCCCATCATGCCTTCCTCGAGTCGGCGCTGGCCGGCGGCGAGGCGGGCGTTGGCGCGCCTACGCCATTCGTCGAGCGCGTCGGCGCCGGCGGTGTTGGCCACGGAGGCCTCGAACGCGCCGGGGTTCACGATGGCGGCGAAACCGCTCACGTGGCCGAAGCCGAGCGAGGTGGCGAGACCGGCCTTCACCTTGCCGATGTGCAGCGGCGAACGCAGCCAGACCATGTGGTCGTCGCGGCGCAGCTTCGGGTCCACGCAGTCGAGCGAGGCGTTGGCGGGGATGACGCCGCTGTTGAACAGCTGCGTCAGGCCGTTGACCTGGAAGATGCAGGCGCCGCCCTTCGCGTGGCCGGTGAGCGTCTTCTGCGAGATGACGAACAGCGGGTTGCCGTCGGTGCGGCCGATGGCGTGGGCCAGCGTGTTGTGCAGTTCGGACTCGTTCGGATCGTTGGCGTTGGTGGACGTGTCGTGCTTGGAGACCACGGCGATGTCGTCCGGCGTGACGCCGAGCTTGGCGAGGTCGTGGACCAGCTTGGAGTCCTTGCCGCCGCGACCGGCCGCGAGCGCGCCGAGGCCGGGGGCCGGGATGGACGTGTGCGCGCCGTCGGCGTAGCTGTGGATGAATCCGACCACGCCGGCGACCGGCAGGCCGAGCTTCAGCGCGATGTCGCCTCGGGTCAGCAGGATCGTGCCGCCGCCCTGGGATTCGAGGAAGCCGCCGCGACGACGGTCGTTGGCACGGCTGAAGAAGCGCGCGTCGATGCCCTTGTCGTACATCTCCTGCGAGTTGGCGGTGGCGTTCATGTTGCCGAAGCCGATGACCGATTCCACGCCGATGTCGTCGATGGCGCCGGTGACGACGAAGTCGGCCTTGCCGAGCGCGATCTTGTCGGCGCCCTCCTCGAGGGAGACGGCTGCGGTGGCGCAGGCGGAGACCGGCTGGATCATGTTGCCGTAGCCGCCGATGTAGGACTGCATCACGTGGGCCGCGACGACGTTCGGCAGGGCCTCCTGCAGGATGTCGGTCGGGATCTCGTGGTTGAGGAAGCGGTCGAGGTAGAGCTTGCGCATCGAGGCCATGCCGCCGAAGCCGGTGCCCTGCGTGCTGGCCACCTGCGAGGGGTGGATGGACTCAAGGATCTCAGCGGGCGTGAAGCCGGCGGAGAGGTAGGCGTCGACCGTGGTGACGATGTTCCACAGCGCGATCTTGTCGACGTCGCCGACCATCGAGGCGGGGATGCCCCACTTGAGCGGGTCGAAGCCCTTGGGGAACTGGCCGCCGACGGTTCGGGTCATCGTGGCGCGGCGAGGCACGCGCACCATGGAGCCGGCGTGGCGGGTGACGTTCCACTCGCCGGATTCGGCGTCGGGCGCGACGCTCGTGTGCTTCGGGTCGAGCTTGACGTATTCCTCGGCGATGTCCCTGGTGGGCACGGAGAAGGTGACGTCGTGGTCGAGGTAGACCTCGGCCTCCTCCTCGTCGGCGCCGTCCTTGTAGTCGTCGCCCATGCCCTCCTCGAACGGGCGGATGCCGGAGCGGGCCACGACCTCGTCGTGGTAGCGTTCGGCGATGTCCTCCTCGGGCACGAGGTTGCCGTCGGTGTCGTACCAGCCGGGGTTCGGGCTGTCGTTCCACGTGAGCAGGCCCATGTTCCAGGCGAGTTCGAGGACGGCGCCGGCGGAGAGGTCGACCTCGCCGTCGGAGTGGATGCCGAGTTCGGCCTCGAAGCGCGTGCGGCCGGAGCCCCACGGGCCGAGCTCGCCGACGGAGACGATGACGATTTCGTCCTCGGGCTTCGCGGTGACGTTCGTCCAGTCGGCGAGGTCGACCGGGGCCTGATGCGGCACGTGCGGCGTGGGCAGGGCCTTGATGGTCTCGCCCTTCGCGGCGGCCTCGGACGGCTGCTCGGCGGCTTCATCGGCTTCGGCCGCTTCGGCCTTGGCGGCATCCGCCATGGCCTCGGCGCGCAGGGCCTTGATGTCGATGGGCTCGTTGCCGAGACCACCGGTGAGGTCCACGTCGAGCGGGACCTGGACGGCCTTGGCACGGGCCTTGGCGTCGGCGAGGTCGAGCAGCTTCACGGCCATGTCGGCGGTGGAGTACGTGTGGATGCCGTGGCGTTCGACGACGGCGACCAGCGGGTCGTTGCCGCCCATGAGGCCGGTGCCGCGCACCCAGCCGATCTTCGGATGGGCGAACGTGACGCGGCCGGACCACACCTTTTCGGCGCGGGCGCGGTTGACGATGGCGTCGAAGGCGGACTTGACCTCGCCGTAGGCGCCGTCGCCGCCGAAGATGCCGCGGTTCGGCGAACCGGGCAGCACCACGTGCAGCTTGTGCTGTACGTCGGTGTCGGCGCCGATGCGGCTCAGCCCGGCGATGGCACGTTCGACGCCCCAGAGCATGAGGCGCGCCTGGGATTCGAACAGTTCGCCCGAATCGGCCAGGGTGCCGTGCACCGGCGGGGCCGCGAACGGGAAGAACAGGCTCGGCTCGTAGGCGGGCTTGAGAATGGTCGTGGTGGCGCCGTTGACCTTCTTCTGCACGTTGCCGACCCATGCGACCAGCTCGTCGACGTCACGGTAGCTGGAGAGGTTCGCGGGAACCAGCCACAGCTTCGCGTCGCCGGCCGCGTGCTCGCGGTAGGTCTGCTTGGCCCATGCCTTCACGCTCGGCTTGAAGCTGTGCGAGGTGGCGATGACGGTGGCACCGCCGGCGAGCAGGCCGTTGACGACCTGCGCGGCGATGGAGTTCGGGGCCACGCCGGTGACGACGGCCACGTCGCCCGCGAAGCGGGATGCGGTCTCGTCGTCGGCGGCCGGCTCAAGGGCTTCCTTGGCGATGCGGGCGAATTCTTCGGAAAGGTTCACGAACGTGTCGCCGGTCTCACCGGACTGGCGGAACACGTCGGCGACCCCGAACGAATCTTCGTGACGTCGCGACACCTGCGCGGCGAACCACCTGGCCTCGGCGGCCACGGCTTGGCCGAGGCCGAGGAACGAACCGTTCAGCGCCTCGGCGTCGTTGTTGTAGAACGCGCGGGCGAGGTCCTCGCGGGCGGAGGCCCAGCGGTCGTCGAACAGGATGGCCTTGTTGGCGTCGAAGCGCGGCTCGACCTGCTTGGGCCAGTCGGCGCCGAGCTCGGCGTTGACGGCCTCGACCACGGCGGCGTTCTCGTCCTCGCCGGGTTCGGCCACGGGTGCGGCCACACCGAGTTCGTTCAGCACGAAGCGGGCGGTGGAGGCGAGCACACCGTTGGCGCCGGTCACCTTTTCGGCGAAGGCGTCGAGCGCGGCGGAGTCGACCACGGCGCCGCCGGCGGAACCGCCGGCGTTCGGCTTGGAGACGGCCACGCCCTTGGTCTGGCCGACGAGCACGACCGCGTCATCGATGAGCTTGTCGGCGGCGGCCGCATTGGCCACGGCACCGGTGGGCAGCTTGGCGAGGTCGTCGCCGCGGGAGCTGGCGCCCTCGCGGGTGTCGAGCAGCAGGGCGGCGGTGACGGCGGCCACCCAGCCTTCGCCGAGCTGCCACGTGCCGGTCACGCGGTCGCGGATATGCGCCGGCTTGACGCCGGCGGCGCCGAACAGCGAGCGCATGCGGTCGCGGATGGCGTCGGAGAGGACCGGTCCGAACGGCTTGTAGTTCGGGGCCACCTTGTTCACGATCTGCGCGAGCTGCGGCAGCGTGGCCTCGGCGGCGCCGTCCACGCTGGCCACGCCCAGCTCGGAGCTGATGTCCATGAGCAGCTGGTTGCGGCGGGAGGAGACGCCGTTGGTCAGCGTGTCGGTGGTGTCATTCGCGCCAATCTGGTCGAGACGAATCTTGGTGGAGTAGGCCATGAGCACGCCGATGGCATCCGACGCCTTGAACGGCAGGTCCTCGACGGGGCCGGAGACGGCCGAGCCAAGCTGGCCGACGGCGGAATCGGGCGCGGCGGCAGCGGCCGGTGCGGGTGCCGGGGCGGCGGCAGTCGCGGGGGCCGGAGCCGCAGGAGCCGCAGCCGGGGCGGTCTGCTGCTCGGCGGCGGGCGCCTCCGTCGGCTCCTCCTCGGGAACCAGCGAATCGGAATCCGTCATGTATACGCGTCCCTCGTCGCGACCGACGTTGTAGACGGTGACCTTGCGGTTCTTGAAGTCGGGCAGGCGCAGGGTCTTGGTGCCGAGGTTGGCGAGCGTCGGGGCGTTGCCGAGGCCGACCTCAACGTACTCCTCCACGCCGAGACCGCCCTTGGCCTGCTCGCCGAAGAGCAGCGCCTGGGTCTCGATCCAGCGCACCGGGGAGGCGAACTGCCAGGAGAGCAGTTCGGTCAGCAACAGTCGGCCGAGCTTCTGGTCGTCCTCGGCGTAGGACTGCCATACGGCGTCGTCGTCCAGGGCGGCCTTGATGCGCTCGGAGGGCACGACCTCGAGAATCTTCGCGGCGAACTCCTTGGTCATCTCGAACGGCGTGGCCACGAGGTTCGGGATGTAGCGGCCGACGAGGCGTCCACGGTAGTCGATGTGCTTGGGGAGCAGGGCGTCGAGCTTGTCGCGGAACTCGGGCACGCCCTTCCTGAGCAGCGTGGAGTGGAACGGCACGTCGATGCCGGGCACGAGCATGAACGCCGGCTTGCCGCCGTATTCGGCGACGCGGCGGGCGGCATCGGCCTTGAGGGCCTTGAGTCCGGCAATCGTGCCGGCGACGGCGTACTGCTGGCCGGCGAGGTTGTAGTTCACGATCTGCAGGAACTCGCCGCTCTTTTCGGCCACGGACTCCACGTATTCCTTCACGTGGGCGTCGTCCACGCCGAACTGGTTCGGACGCAGGGCTCCCATGCGGTAGTTGGAGCGGCCCTGGGCGTCGCGCGGAATCAGATGGTGCATGGTCGAGCCGCGGTGGAACACGAGTTCGAGCACGGTCTCGAGCGGAATCACGTTGGCGAATGCGGAGAGCGCGTTGTACTCGCCGAGCGAGTGGCCGGCGAAGTAGGCAGGCCAGATGTCGCTGCCGGTCTCGCGCAGGCGCGCGGTCTGGGCGAACGCCACGGTGGCGAGCGCCACCTGCGTGAACTGGGTGAGGTTGAGCAGCCCGTCCGGGTGGCGGTAGGTCACGCCGTTGGCGGTGAGCTCCTTCGGGTTGTCGCGCACGACGGCGAGGATCGAGAACCCGAGCTTGGCGCGGGTGAGCCTGTCGGCGCGCTCCCACACGTCGCGGGCGGCGGCGGACTTGGCGCGCTCGTCGAGCACCATGCCCTGCTTCTGGATGCCCTGGCCGGGGTAGACGAACGCGGACTTCGGTGCGCGGACGATGGCTGTTCCACGTGAAACAATGTTACCGTCGATGCGGCTGGTGACTTCAAGCACCATGCCGCCGTGGCTCACCTTGCCCACGCGTTCGACGGAGATCTCCACCTCGTCGTTCAGCTGGACCATGCCGTACATGTTGTACGTCCAGCCGGCGATCTCGTAGTGGGCGCCCTTGTCGTCGACGGCCTGCACCGCGTGCTGGGCGGTGGCGGACAGCCACATGCCATGCACGAGCGGGGCGGCGAGACCGGAGACGGCGGCGCCGCGGTGCGAGGTGTGGATGGGGTTGAAGTCGCCGGAGGTGCGGGCGAACGCGGTCATCTCGCCGGGGGCGACGACCTTCACACGGCGCAGCAGACGGCGCGGCGTGTCCAGCGTCTCGGCGTCGATGCCGCCGAAGTCGGGCGCCTCGGCGGGCAGCGCGTCGGAGTAGGCGCGGCCGCGGATGGCGAAGCGCTCGGTCTCGTTGGCGAGCACGGTGCCGTCGGCGGCGGCGTGGGTCACATGGATGGTGACGACGCGGCCGGAGGCGGACTCGAAGTAGTCCTCGGCCCACGACGTGAGCGAGATGGTCTCGCCGGTGTGGGCGAGCAGCTCGTCCTCGGTGACCTCGAGGCGGATGAGGTGGTCGAGGTGCACGGCGTTGAGCAGGCCTTCGATGACCGGGAAGCCGTGCACGTACACGGAGCCGAGCGCCGCGTAGATGGCCGGCCATGCCGGTCCGACGAGCGCGTCGGGCGCGATGCGCGACGGCACGAGGCTGGCCGGCAGCGCGCCGCCGGTGGCGGCCTCGTGGTCGAAGCCGAGGTTGGCGCTCAGCGTGTATGTCGCATGCGCCTGGCCGAACGGGTACGTCGCGGTGTCGGTGACCTTCTCGATCTCGGGCATGGCGGTGAGCTTGTCGCCGGTGATGGCGGTGTTGCCGATGCCGGCGGTGTCGGCCAGCATGCGATACACATGCTCGGGCAGGCGCTCGCGGTCGACGACCGGGAACAGGCCGGTCTCGTTGCCGTTCACGTTGAGCGGGATGACGATGTCGCGCACGGCGTGCTTGCTCTTGCCGCCGTCGGGATCGTTGTCCCAGTACGTGTCGAGATGGATGTCGAGATCGAACTTCTCGACGGCGCCGTCCTCGCCGACCTTGCGAATCTCGTAGTATTCGTCGCCGACCTTGGTGCCGTAGGCGGGGTTGGCCATGAGATGGCCGACCCAGGAGATGTTCGGGCTCTTGCGGATGAACTCCTCGGCGGAGGTCGAGCCGCCGAGCGTGGAGAAGGCCGCGGATGATTCGGCGTCAGCAGCGGCCGAAGCCTCGTTGACGCGATCGACCATGGCGGACTCGAAACGGCCGAGGATGCTGGCGATCGGCTCGTCCACGGTGGTGATGGCGGCCACGGAGATCGGGCCGGGGATGATGCGCACGGAGTCGGCGGAGTAGCGCGGGTCCTCGGACTGCCACAGCTGGTCCTGGCCCCACCAGCGCAGCAGGTCGTTGTCGATGACCGGCACGAACGGCATGGGCTTCGGGTATTCGCGAACCAGCACGGGGAACCATGCCACGTCGCTCGGCACCACGGTGATCTCGTCGGACTGCGGGTAGGCGTCCTTGAGCCTCTTGAGCGCGGCGGCCGGCTCGAGCACGTCGTCACGGCCGGCGAACAGCGACTCGAACTCGCCGGACTCCTGGTCGCGCACACGGGCCTCGATGCGCTGCAGCAGGTGCAGGAAACGGTCGGCGTAGGTCTCGTCGGCCCACGGGTAGGACAGGTCGGCGAAACGCTTGGCCCACGCGTAGTAGGTCATGGTGTCGAGGTCGCCGAAGTAGGGCTTGGCGGTCTTGTTGAGGGCGGCGATGATCTCGTCGCGGCGGGCCTCCAACTCCTCGGGGTGCTTCATGACGCGCACGAGCAGGCGGCCGCACACGGCGGAGGAGTTCTCCACCTCGTAGATGTCGGCGTGCAGGTGGCTCAGGCCGGAGGCTACGCCGCCGACGGACTTGCCGGACGGCACCCAGCGCTCGCCGAGCGGGGCGAACGGATCGGCGTCCTTGTCGTCGCCGGTGATGCCGGGGGTCTCGACGAGCAGCTGCTTGACCTGCGGGCTGGTGTGCGCCTCCTTGGCGGTCATGGCGGCGGTGCCGACGAGCACGCCGTCGACCGGCATGAGCGGCAGGTCGTAGGCGCGCGACCACTGGCCGGTGATGTAGTCGGCCGCGCGCTCGGGCGTGCCGGCGCCGCCGCCGACGACGAGCACGAGGTTCGTCTGCTCGCGCACCTCGGCGTAGGTGCTCATGAGCAGGTCGTCCAGCGACTCCCAGCTGTGGTGTCCGCCGGCGGCGCCGCCCTCGACCTCGATGAGGACCTTCGTGGGGGCCACGGCCTTGGCGATGCGCACGACCTGTCGGATCTGGTCGACGGTGCCGGGCTTGAAGCTCACGTAGGGGAAGCCGTCGGCGTTGAGCGTGCGGATGAGCTCCTCGGCCTCGTCGAGCTCGGGGATGCCCGCGGAGACGACCACGCCGTCGATGGGCGTGCCCGAGGCGCGTTTCTTCGGCACGATGCGCTGCGAGCCGAACTGGAGGTTCCACAGGTAGCGGTCCATGAACATGGCGTTGAACTCCACGGTGCGGCCTTCCTCGAGCTCCTCCTCGAGCTTGGCCACGTGGCGGTCGAACACCTCGGCGGTCACCTGGCCGCCGCCGGCGAGCTCGGCCCAGTAGCCGGCGTTCGCGGCTGCGGCCACGATCTCCGGGTCCACGGTGGTGGGCGTCATGCCGGCGAGCAGCACCGGAGGCTTGCCGGTGAGGTCGGAGAACGCGGTGCGCACCTTCGGGCCGGCCGGGGTCTCGACGACGCGCGGCGCGTAGCGGGTCCAGTTCTGGGTGCGGGCCGGCTCGCTCTCAAGCGTCGAGAGCGTGGTGCGGGTGTCCGCGGTGGAGGCGTCCACCACGCCGACGCCGGTGCCCTGTGCCACGGTGCTCAGCAGCTTGCCGACCACGGTGCCGGGGCCGAAGTCCACGACCCACAGCTTGCCCGGGTCGGTGGATTCCAGAGCCTCACGCACGCGGGTGGCCCAGTCCACATGGTTGAGCAGCACTTCGGCGGCGAGCAGACGGGCGCGGTCGGCGTCCAGTCCGCACTCGCGGGCCCAGGCCACGGCCTGCTCCACACCGTCGGCCATGATCGGGCTGTGGAACGGCAGGGTCACGTCGAGGTATTCGAGCGTGGGGTCGAACACGCGGCCGCCGCGCACCTTTTCCTCGCGCAGCTTGGCCTGGTGGCGGTGCTCCTTGCCCGCCTCGATCTCGAAGGAGGCGAGGTCCTCCGGGTAGCCGGAGAGCACGTAGTGGTTGCCGGAGTTGGTCACGGCCACGGAGATCGGGCCGCGCGGGTTGACCACGCGGGCCACGAGCGCGTCGATCTGCTCGCGGGTCACGCCCTTGACGGAAAGCATCGGGGTGGCGTCGCCGCTGCGGCTGGCGAGCGCGCTGCTGCGGGCCTGTCGGGTGCCGGCCACGCCGATCAGCGTGGCGATGGCGAGAATCTCGTCGATGGCGTCGGATGCGGCGTCGATGGAGCCGGCCTCCTGCATGGCCTTGACCATGTGCACGGCGAGGATGCCCTGCGAGTGGCCGAGCACGGCAACGGGCTTCGCGGCCGCCACGTCGTAGCCGAGGTCGGCGGCGTCAAGCAGCGCGCCAAGCTGGGCGAGGGCGATGCCGGGCACGCTGGCGGGCGCGTCGGCGGCGGCGCCAAGGCGGGCCGGGTTCGGTTCGAAGCCGAACAGGTCGACCGGGCGGCCGGTGGTGGCGAGCAGTTCGGCGGAGACGGGCGTGAGCAGTCGCTGGGCGGCGGCTGCGTGGCCGCGCAGCGTCTCGGCGAGCGCGGGGTTCTGCAGTTCGTCGGCGAGCGCGACCGGCCACGGCGTGGACTGGCCGGCGAAGGCCAGTGCATGGGGCTGGTCGGCAAGACGGCTCAGGAAGAATTCGTTGGTCATCATGTGTTCCTTATGGTCTGTTGGTTGATTTGAAGTCTTGGATTGCGGGCGCGGCCCTCCTGGTCGGAGGGGAGGCCGACGGTCACATCGGCTGGTTGCCGTGGTGCTTGCCGGTCAGGCGGCGGCGCCGCTTGGTGGAGAGGAGCTTGAGCGAGCGTTCGATGACGTCGCGGGTCTGTTCGGGATCGATCATCGCGTCGATCTCACCCATTTCGAGCGAGAGGTTGGCGTTCACGGTGGTCTTCTCGTAGTCGTCGGCGAGGCGTTGGCGCAGGGCGTTGACGTCCTGTCCGGCCTCCTTGGCCTTCTGCAGGTCCTTGCGGTGGATGATGTTCACCGCGCCGGCCGCGCCGAGCACGGCGATCTGCGAGCTGGGCCATGCCACGTTCACGTCGGCGCCGATGGCCTTGGAGCCCATCACGATGTACGAGCCGCCGAACGCCTTGCGCAGGATGACGGTGATCATCGGCACCTGCGCGTTGGCGTACGCGTAGATGACCTTGGCGCCGCGGCGGATGATGCCGCTGTGCTCCTGGTCGGCGCCGGGCTTGTAGCCGGGCGTGTCCACGAGCGTGATGACGGGCAGGTTGAACGCGTCGCACAGCCGCACGAACCGCGCCACCTTTTCGGAGGCCTCGACGTCGAGGATGCCGGCCAGCACGTTCGGCTGGTTGGCGACGACGCCGACGGGACGCCCGTCGATGCAGGCGAAGCCGACGACGGCGGACTGGGCGTAGAGCTCCTGCACCTGCACGAATTCGCCGTAGTCGACGATGCAGCGGATCACGTCGAGCACGTCGTACGGCTGGCGGTCGTTGTCGGGCATGATGGTGCCGATGCGCTTGGCGGCCTCCTGCTCGGCGTGGCCGGACGCGTACGCGTAGGTCGGCGCCTGTTCGTCGCTGTTCGACGGCAGGTAGGCGAGCACGGTGCGCGCGTAGTCGATGGCGTCGGCCTCGTCCTCGCCGAGATAGTGGGCCACGCCGGACTTGGCGTTGTGCACGTAGCCACCGCCGAGCTCGTCCATGCTGATCGTCTCGCCGGTCGCGGCCTTGACCACGTCGGGGCCGGTGACGAACATGTTCGAGTTTTCCTTGGTCATGATGATGAGGTCGGTGAGCGCCGGGCAGTAGACGGCGCCGCCGGCGCAGGGGCCGAGGATCAGCGAGATCTGCGGGATGAAGCCGCTGGCCTCGCACGTCTTGCGGAAGATGTGCCCGTACTGGGCGAGCGCGGCCACGCCGTCCTGGATGCGCGCGCCGCCGGAGTCGATGAGCGCCACGACGGGGATCTTCAGGTCGATGGCCATGTCCATGAGATGGCAGATCTTGCGTCCTTCGGCCAGTCCCATGGTGCCGCCGCGCACGGAGAAGTCCTGCGCGTAGACGGCCACCTTGCGGTCGTAGATCTTGCCGAAGCCGGTGATGACGGCGGCGCCGGCCTTGCCGGCGTTGATGTCGCCGCCGTTGAACCGTCCGATCTCCTCGAACGTGTCGGTGTCGAACAGCAGATCGAGACGTTCGCGCGCCGTGTACTTGCCTTTGGCGTGCTGACGCTTGACGGCGTTCGCCTCGGCGTCGCGCGCGAGCTCGGCCGCGCGCGCGATGGCCTCGCGCACCGGCTGGTGCCGGGCGGCGGCCGCGTTCGTCAGGTCGACGGAGACTCCCAGCGTATCGGTCATCTCAGGCCTCCTTTCCGTCGGTCGGATGCGCGTCGCCGGCCGTCTCGCCGCCGTTCGCGGCGGCGTCGGCGGACGCGTCGGCGTCGCGATGATGTTCGTTCGTCGCGCCTTCGATGTCCATCGAGACGAGCGTCTGGCCGGGGTCGACGCCGTCGGCCACTCCCACGCTGATCTCCTTGATGACGCCCTTGGCGGGCGCGTACACGTAGTTCTCCATCTTCATGGATTCGAGCACGACGAGCAGGTCGCCCTTGTCGACCGTCTGGCCCTCGGCCACGTTGATGCGCGTGACGACGGCCTGCATGGTGGCGACGATGATGCCGGATCGTGCGGCGTCGTCCGTATGACGGGTGTTCTCGCCGACGTCGTGCAGTCCGGTGCCGCGCAACGGCTGCGTGGGACGGCGCGGGCCCGAGCCGCCGCGGCCGGAGCCGATGCCGGCGAGCAGGTCGGACGGCACGGCGAGCTTCACACGCTTGTTGTCGACCTCCACGTTGAACGTCTCCATGGCGGGACGGCGTTCGTCGCGGCCGCTCACCGAGGCGGGCTGGCCGGCGGACACGGCCTGCGGCTTGGCATTGAGGTAGTTGCGCTCCAGCCACTTGGTGGTCACCTCGAACGGATGGCCGTTCTCGGCGGTGAAGTCGGAGTTGGTGAAGATCTTCTGGAAAAGGCTGGCCGGAGTGGGCACGCCCTCGATGCTCAGCTCGCGCAGGGCGCGGCGCACGCGGGCCACTGCGGCGAGACGGTCCTGGGCGGTGACGATGACCTTGCCCATCATGGAGTCGTCCTTCGGGGAGACGGTGTCGCCCACCTCCACGCCGGTGTCGATGCGGATGCCGGGGCCGGAAGGCCAGGTGATGGATTCGATGGTGCCGGAGCTGGGCGTGAGGTTCGTCGCCGGGTCCTCGCTGGTGATGCGCAGCTCGAACGCGTGGCCGCGCGGGGCTGGCGCCTTGGTGAGCTCGCCGCCGTCGGCGATGATGAGCTGCTCGCGCACGAGGTCGAGGCCGCTGACCTGTTCGCTGACGGTGTGCTCCACCTGGAGCCTCGGGTTGACCTCCATGAAGTAGACGCGTCCGGCGGGGGTAACGAGGAACTCGCAGGTACCGAGGCCCACGTAGTCCACGGTGTTGAACAGTCGTTCGGAGAAGCCTTCGAGCTGGGCGCGCACGTCGTCGGTGAGGAACGGGGCCGGGGCCTCCTCGACGAGCTTCTGGTTGCGGCGCTGCACGGAGCAGTCGCGCGTGGAGTAGACGGTGAAGTTGCCGTGGCTGTCGCGCCCGGACTGCGTCTCCACGTGGCGGGCCTTGTCGACGAACTTCTCGATGAAGTAGTCGCCGAGGTCGCCGCCCTGCAGGGCGTCGTGGTTGAGGTAGAACTGGCGCAGCTCGTCGTCGTTGTGGATGAGCGTGATGCCGCGTCCGCCGCCGCCGTCGGCCTTCTTCATCATGACCGGGTAGCCGTTCGCGTTGGCGAAGTCGAGCAGCGTACGCATGTCGGTGACCGGCTCGGCCAGGCCCGGCACGACCGGCACCTTGGCGCGCGCGGCAACCTTGCAGGCGCTGATCTTGTCGCCGAGCTCGTCGAGCGCCTCGGGCTTGGGGCCGACCCATGCGATGCCGGCGTCCTTCACCTTGCGCGCGAACGACGAGAACTCGGAGAGGAAGCCGTAGCCCGGGTGCAGCGCGTCGGCGCCGGAACGCCTGGCGATGTCGACGATGAGGTCCTCGTTGAGATACGTCTTGAGGTTCGTGTCGCCGGAGAGCAGATACGCCTCGTCGGCCATCTGCGCGTACATGGCGTCACGGTCCTGTTCGGCGTATACGGCGACCGTGCCGATGCCCATCTCCTGGGCGGTTCGCACCACGCGCAGGGCGATCTCCCCGCGGTTGGCGATCAACAGTTTTCGCATAGGGTCCTTCGGTTCGTGGATTTCGTATTGTTCGTATTGGATGTGAAAGATCGTGGATTTCAGACGGACGGCACGTCCGGCATCGGCATGACGCCGACGTCGCCGGTCGTGACGACGTGGTTCTCGCCGGCATCGTCACGGATGGTCAGCGAGGCGTCGGGATTGATGGCCGTCGCCGTACCGCGGACGCTGCCGCCGTCGGCGAGCCGCGCCTCGACTCGGCGGCCGAGCGTCCAGCTGACGGCCTCGACCTCGCGCAGCACGTCGGCCGCACCGGCCGTCGGGTCGGCGTAGAGACGTTCCAGCCGCTCGCGCAGATGACGGACGATGCCGGCCATCAGCGCGTCGCGCAGCGTCGCATAGTCGGGCAGGCCGGCGTAGTGCAGCTGCATCGACGTGGCGATGTCGGTCGGCAGGTCGTTTCGCGGCACGAACAGGTTCAGTCCGATGCCGATGACCACGGCCGACCAGCGTTCGTCGACGGGCACGAATTCGCTGAGCACGCCGGCCAGCTTGCGTCCGTCGCAGAACACGTCGTTCGGCCATTTGATGGTGAGCTTCCCCCGTTCGACGCCGTCGTCGCCGACGATCGCCGAAAATCCGTATTCGCCGGCGGCGTCATGCATGGCGTCGAGCACGGCGAGGCCGGCGCTCATGGTGATCCAGCCGCCCATCGACGCGCCGATGAGCGTGGTCGGCGCGGGCACGGCGAACGACGCGAGCAGCGACCGGCCCGGCCGGTTGTACCAGACGCGGCCGAGGCGACCGTGGCATTTGGTCTGCGTGTCCGAGACGGCCACGGCGACCGGCAGCGTATGTCTTACGTCATTCGCCGCGGATTCCCCGCCGTACAGGTTCGCGACGCGGGACACGGCATCCCCACCGTGCGCTCCGGCCGCGATGTCGCGGGTCATCATCGTGTTGGTGGAATCGACCGTATCCAGAATCGTCAGCGAATCCGCCTCGGCGGCGGTTCGCGGGGCGGGCGCCCGCCAGACAAAGTCATGAATCGGCATATTCGTCACGCTATCAATCCGCACGGGTGCGACGGAATCCCGAAAGCGACAAAATCCGCCGCCGGTTTTTGTACGTTCATACAAACGGTTCCGTAAGGCCGTTTTCTATGCTGGATTACCAGCGGCTATCTTCTGCACATGATGCTTGATTTTTCAACGATTTTGACAATCACGGCCGTAGAACGTTTGACGCATGGGCATTATCGCCTGCGTTGCCTCATGAAGGGATTTTGTATGATTTCACAACACCATCGTCCGGCACTTGACCGTATCTCCCGAACGGCCGACGCCGTCAGCGCGCGGCGTCTGCTGGTCTCGGGAGCCAAGGCGCTGCTGTTCGCCGGTCTGATGTGGGCCGCGGCGGCCGCCGGCGAGATTCCGGTGCCGGGCACGCCGGTGCCCATCACGATGCAGACGTTCGTGCTGATGCTGGCCGCGCTTACGCTCAGTTGGCGCGAGGCCGCGAGCGCGGTGGCCACGTATCTGATGGCCGGCGCGGCGGGACTGCCGGTGTTCGCCGGCGGCGCGTCCACGCTGGCGCTGGTCGGCCCGAGCGCCGGCTTCCTCATCGGGTTCCTGCCGGCGGCGGTCATCACGGCGCTGGTGCGCGGCGAGGCCCGCACCGATTCGGCCCGTGGGCGCGTGCTGACGGCGCTGCGCTATTTCGGCGCCATCGTGCTCGGCGTGATCGTGGTGCTCTACCCGTTCGGCGCGTTCGTGCAGTCGGTGCTGACCGGCGTGCCGTTCGCCGCCGTGATGACCGCGTCGCTGGGATTCCTCGTCGGCGACCTGCCCAAGGCCGTCATCGTCTCGGCCGTCTGCGCCGGCATCGCCCGCCGCAGATAATCTCCGCCAATTTTCGCGCACGATTCGTCAAATATGCCGGTATCACACGATTCGTGAATCGCATCAACGATCATGAATCCACCGATATCGCCGTAACTGGCGATTCGTGCGTCAATTATTCGTATATGAATCGTTGGATATCCCCATATGTGTTGATTCATGTGACCGAAATTCATTCACGAATCAGCGGATATATATCGATATCTCGTAATTCGCGAGAAAGCCGCTTGTGCATGAATCGCCGGATGCATGTATATTCCGCGATTCGTGGACCAACTACTTGTACATGAATCACCGGATGCATGCGTATTTCGTGATTCGTGCCGGCGCCATGCGTCACGTGAATCGACGGATATGTATGCATCCGACGATTCATGACGCGCAATGACGTGCTCCCGATAGAATCGGGGGCGATGAATACGGTTTGGAATGTTTTGCGATGGACGTTGGCGGTTCTGGCCTGCCTGTGGCTGGCCCTGTGCACGGCGGTCGGACCGATCTACCGCGCGGACGGGTCGATAGCCGATTTTTCGTGGGGCAACGCGGCGATCGGCATCGTGGCGTTCGCCGCGTATTTCGGCCTGGTCGCCGGATTGGCGAGGCTTTCGCGCGGCAAATGGAATATCCCCAGAGTTGTGCGCGAAAACAGCGCCGATGGTGGAAAACCCCGAGGATTCCTCACGCGGCATGAGGCGACAATCATACGCGCGACCGACCGCGCATGGAAGCTTGCCGCTGTGTTCATCGTCGGATGGCTGTGGTGCTATGTGACGCTGCTCAGCGCGTTCGGCGCCGACCTGTTCTCGCAGATCCGCGAATTCACGTCGTTCTGGGAGCAGTCCCACGGCAATCCGCAGGTCTATCTTGACGGCACGGGCGTGGTGAACACCATCATGGACGTCTATCCGACCGCGCATTATCTGTGGCCGACCGACCCGACGTTCCTGACGAACCAGCACAACATCCTGCTCACGCTGCTCTACGGCGGCGTCGCGTTCGCCAGCCGCTCGCTCACCGGCGCGGCCGATGCCGGCATCATCCTGCTTTCCGGCCTGCAATTCGTGTTCGCCGCGTTCTGCTGCGCCGCCACGGCGAACCGCTTCCTCAACGTGCCGTTTCTGCGTAGTGGCATCTCCGACTCCGCAGACGTATCCCTCCCCCGCTCCGCCTCGGCCGTCACACGCGTCATCGTGCTCGCGCTGCTGCTGCTCAATCCCATCGTCGTGACGAGCACCATCGCCCTGACGAAATCGCCGTTGTTCGCGTTCGCGTTCGTCTGGTGGTTCGGCGTGCTGTACGAGATTCATGCGACGCGGTCCCGCAGCGGCGGAGCGGCAGACGCTCAGGATGACAGGGAAAGTGGGAAGCCTGCCGTTCCAGATGGCCGAATCGACGGAAGCCATCCCACCCCAGACCGCAGGGCAGACGACCGCCCCGCCGCCCGAGCCGGTGAAACCATCAGCCGCCTCCCCGTGCCGCCGCACACCGTCGCCGCGCTGGCCGTCTCCACGCTCGTCATGCTGGCGAGCGCCAAATACGCGCTCTACATCGTCGCGCTGCAGCTCGTGCTCGCGCTGCTGGCCGACCGCCGCCGCTGGCGCACATGGACCGTCGCGCTGCTCATCCCGCTCCTTGCGTTCCAGGGCATGCTGACGGCGCTCACCGCCACGAACACCATCATCAATGGCGACGGCATCGAAAGCAAGGGCATCCAGCTGCAGCAGATCGGACGCATCGCACAGCGCGACCCCGGCAGCATCCCCCAAAGCGCACGCGAGGAGATCTCGCCGATCGTCGACCTCGACGCCGCCGCGCAGGCCTACTTCCCGCAGGACGCCGACCGTATGAAATCGTCCGGCTCGGCCGAGGACAAGCTCATCGCCTACAAGTGGCAGACCGTCACCGCCGACGACATGACACGGTTCAACGACGCGTGGATGCAGATCGTCAAGGCCAGCCCCGTCGTCGCCATCGACGCGCTGCTGGCCGAATGCTACGGCTACTTCGACGTGACCGACGTACCCTACGTCTCCGCCATCTACTACATGGACAACGGCGTGATCAAAGCCAACGCGCCGTTCATCGGCGGCTGGCTGGGCGGCTGGCGAGACGCCGTCGCCTGGGCGTTCAACGGCTGGTCGCATATCCCGGTGCTCGGCTGGCCGGTCCATGGCAACTTCTGGACGATTCTCGTGCTCGTCGTCGGCGCCGCCGAAGTGGTGCTGCGGCGTTGGCGGGCGCTCGCATTCCATCTGCCGATGCTGCTGCTCATGGGCGTGATGATCACCGCGCCGGCCAACAACTTCGACCGCCACATGCTGCCGCTGGTCTTCACGTTCGTGTTCCTCGCCCTCTGGCTCCGCCGCGATGCCGACGCAACGTCGGAAATCGGAGGCGGGAGTGAAGAAGTGCACAGCGCCTGCTGACTCGTCATGATTGCAGTCGCCCAGTCAATCACCAAATCAGGTTTGTGGGTCTAATCGTTCACAAGGAACGGGTTTTCGTCGTCCCCGTATATGCGATAGACTCACAAACCCAGCCCTCCCGACACAAGAGACCCACACATCCCACGTCGGGATAGTCCTCTGTCATAGGATGCGACGACTATGCTAATCGGTATGAAATTCTCGGTTCTGCATTCCCGCAAGACGCGCGACGACGCCGACCGCAACGCCACCGACCGCGATGCCGCCGACCGTAAGGCGGCGACGCGCGACACCGATCGCGAGTCGGCGATTCGCGACGCCGCCGTCGACGTCGAACGCAGGGCCGGACGCGCACACGAAACCGACGGTACGTCGACAGAGCCGAAGACCACGAAAGGCAAGCGCAAGCAGCCCGTGCGCAAAACGCCCGCACGCACGAAGATCGTCCGGGCACGGACGGCACGCAAGAACGCCGTTCCCGCCCCCAGGCAGGCCGTCTCATCGGCGACGACGACCCCCACCGCCATGCCGATGACGACCGACGAATCGACGATAGCCTGCCGACCGGATGCAGGCTCCCGACCGGCAGCAACCACGTCGACCGGCACAACGGCGGCGCCCGCGACACCCGTGGCATCAGCCGCATCGCTCCACGACGCACCGCACTCCCCCACGTCCGACCAGGTCGCGGCAGACGTGCGGCACATCACCGAACACGAGCCCGACGTGGCCGAGGAGGCGCAGGCGCTGGCCGAACGTTTCCGCCTCAGGCAGCCGCATATCGACACGCATCCCGACCTGCCGCCGATCATCCGCCAGATCGTGCTCACCGCGCAGGACAAGATGAACGCCGACGTCGCCTGGTACCGCGCACTGACGCCCGACGACAAGAACCAGCTGAACATCGTGGCGGAGACCGCCGTGGCGAACTTCGTCAGCTGGTATGAGGAGGTCAAGGACATCATCCTCGACCCGAACGTTCCCGCGCAGGATCTGCCGCGACCGCATACCGACGAAATCTTCTTCGTGGCGCCGTTGGAGTTCACCAAGTCGATCTCGCTCAACCAGGTCGTGGAGCTGACGCGGTTCATCGTGGACCAGATGGAGGCGAACGTCTCGCGGTTCGCCGAACCGGGCAAGGAGCAGGCCACATCGGGCGCGATGCTCTATTATTCGCGCGAGGTCGCGTTTTCGGCGGCGAACGTGTATGCGTCGAGTGCGCAGGCGCGCGGCGACTGGGATGCACGTCTCGAGGCGCTGACCATCGCCGACCTGCTCGACGGCACGACCAGCCATCAGGTGGCGTCGCGTTTGAATCTGTTGGGATGGCGCAGTGATTTCTCGTGTTTCGCCATCGTCGGCATGCTGTCGCATACGGGCGACATCAGTCTGGCGCTCGCACATCGTCATGTGCGCGAGGCCGTGCGCACGCTCGGCGGCGAATGCCTAATCAGCGAGCATGACGGGCTTACGGTGATGCTCATCGATCCGCGTCATGGCATGGAAAGCACCGATTTCACGTTGGCGTTGCTGCCGTTGTTCGATGACTCGGCAGTATGCGTCGGACCGGTGCGTGACGGCCTCGCCGGCGCATCGTATACGATGCGTGCGGCGATGCACAGCCGTCAGGCGTCGAAATGTCTGACGAACGTGCCGCGGCCGCTGCGCGCCGACGACGTGCTGCCGGAGCGCGCGCTGCTCGGCGACGACGACGCACGCCGCGAACTCTACGACAACGTGTATCGCGTGCTGCGCGGCGACGACGAGCATAATCCGCTGCTGCTGACGCTGTCGACGTTCCTGCGGTCGGGCAATTCACTAGATATCACGGCGCGTGAGCTCAACGTGCATCCGAATACGGTGCGCTACCGTCTGAAGCGGTCGGTGGAGGTGACCGGCTGGGATCCGATGGACCCGCGCGAGGCGTATGTGCTGCTCACCGCCATCAAGATCGGCATGATGCTGGAGGGGTAGGTGTCCCCCATGACGAACAGGAACCACAGACAGGAACCACAGAGGTACGTTCGGTTCCTGTTCGTTGGATTCCACGCAACGGATGGGAACCTTAGCCGCATCTTGATTCCCTTGCTTGGATTCCGCACAACAGAGGGGAATCGCAACGGCCTCAAGGTTCCTGTTCGTCGTGATATTGGCGCAGATACGAAAGGCCCCGGGAGCCTTGCGACTCTCGGGGCCTTCGTGTTGCAATCTTTGCTTGTTAAAAGCTGGAGCGAAATCCGTCTCCGTCGTGCCGACCGCCGCGACGATCATCACAGCGGCGTGGGCCGACTGGAACGGATCTCACCGAATACCATGTCCTTCACCCGGCTGTCGTTCGCATCGTCGTCGCGTAATGCCGCGACGATGCTCCGACGGCCGGCCGATTATCCGGCAAGCCGGAAAAATCAGGCGAGGGTGGCGACGTCCAGCGGGACGCCCGGGTTCATGGTGGAGGTGATGGTGGCCTTCGTGATGTAGCGGCCCTTCACCGTGGACGGCTTGAGGCGCTTGATCTCGTCGGCGACGGCCTTGAAGTTCTCGTCGAGGGCAGCCTCGTCGAACGAGAGCTTGCCGATGAGGAAGCTCAGGTTGCCGTGCTTGTCGACGCGGAACTCGATCTTACCGCCCTTGATGTCCTTGACGGCCTTGGTGACGTCCATGGTCACGGTGCCGGTCTTCGGGTTCGGCATGAGGCCGCGGGGACCGAGCACACGACCGAGACGGCCGACCTTGCCCATCATGTCCGGAGTGGCGACCACGGCATCGAAGTCGAGGAAGCCGCCCTGGACCTTGGCGATCAGGTCGTCATCACCGACGATGTCGGCGCCGGCCTCGGTGGCCTCGGTGGCCTTCGGGCCACGGGCGAACACGAGGACCTTGGCGGTCTTACCGGTGCCGTGAGGCAGGTTGACGGTGCCACGGACCAGCTGGTCGGCCTTGCGCGGGTCGACGTTCAGACGGTACACGGCTTCGACGGTCTGGTCGAAGTTGTAGGCCGGCATGCCCTTGAGCAGGGCGATGGCCTCGTTGGCGGTGTAGAGGTTGGTGCGATCGATCTGCTCAGCAGCTTCGCGGTACTTCTTGGAACGCTTTACCATGTGTCCTTATCCCCTCTCAGTCCTCAACCGTGATGCCCATGGAGCGAGCGGTGCCGGCGATGATCTTCATACCGGCCTCGATGTCGCGAGCGGACAGATCGGCCATCTTGATCTCAGCGATCTCACGAACCTGAGCCTTGGTGACGGAACCGACCTTGTGGGTCAGCGGGTTGTCGGTGCCCTTGTCGATGCCGGCGGCCTTCTTCAGCAGAGCCGCGGCCGGCGGGGTCTTCAGGATGAAGGTGAAGGAGCGGTCTTCGTAGACGGTGATCTCGACCGGGATGACCTGACCCATCTTGTCCTGCGTCTGGGCATTGTATGCCTTGCAGAAGTCCATGATGTTCACGCCATGGGAACCCAGGGCCGGGCCCAGCGGCGGGGCCGGGTTGGCCTTGCCAGCCTGAATCTGGAGCTTGATCAGCGCCGAGACTTTCTTCTTAGGAGCCATTGTATGGTTCTTCTTTCTGTGAAGCGGTGATATCGGCGAACGTCCGCGCCTGCCGGTCGGCGAGCCGTCCGGTTCGGCGGCGGCGAACTCCTCCCGCAACCTGAATATTGCTATGTGCTGTGCTAGCGGGTGACCATGCGTTCACGGCGACAAGCCGCGTTCCGCATCGCCCGAATCCCTCCAGACACAAGCTTTCCTATTATGCCGACGACGTTGGACAAGACGTGTCTGCAACGGCGTCGCCCCATAATTTGGTAAAAAACGATATGAGGTCCTCCACAACGACCCGTTCATAACCGTTCTTGCCAAGTTTCCGAGGCCGGATACGACCGGATACGACAAAAGGGACTCCCGATGGGAATCCCTTTTGTCACGTTCTCAACTTTTGAAATTAACTGATGCGTGCGGCTTCAAGGCGTGGAGGACGAAGGCGTACGAAGGTACGTCGAGTCTTCCACAACGCGGAAGACGCTCCATCAGCTAATTTCAGTATGAAATTCGATGATGCGTGTGTCTCCTAGGCGCACCGAGAGAAGACGTACGAAGGTACGTCGACCGAGGAGCAACGACGAAGACACTCCATCACCGGATTTCAGTCGATCTTCTCGACCTGGTCGAAGTTAAGCTCCACCGGCGTATCGCGGCCGAAGATGGACACGAGCACGGTGAGCTTCTGCGTGGCCGGGGAGACTTCGGAGATGACGGCGGACATGGAAGCGAACGGACCGTCGTTGACGGTGACGGATTCGCCGACCTTGAAGGAGACCTCGACGGTGCGCTTCTTGGCAGCGGCGGGCTTGTCGCCGGCGGCCTTGAGCGCTTCGGAGGCAATCATCGGAGCCATCATCTGGACGACTTCCTTGCGGGTGAGGGGCGCCGGATCCTTGGTGGGGCCGACGAAGCCAGTAACGGCCTCGGTCTCGCGGACGATGCGGCGGGCTTCCTCGTCGTCGGTCATGCGGATGAGCACGTAGCCGGGGATGCGGACACGGGTGATGATCTTCTTGCCCTTGTCGGTGTGCTTCTCGACTTCCTCCATGGGGACCTCGACCTGGAAGATCTGGTCTTCGAGACCGAAGGAGGTGACGCGGGACTCGACGTTGGTCTTGACGCGCTTCTCGTAGCCGGAGTAGGTGTGCAGGACGTACCACTTGCCGGGCAGTCCGCGAAGCTTCTTGGAGAAGGCGTTGACGGCGGCCTGACCGGGGTCGACGTCCTCATCCTCGGCATCGGCTTCCTCGCTGCCGTCGGAAGCAGTGTCGGCCTCATCGGATTCGACGGCATCTGCCTCGGGCTCGTCGTCGCCCTCTTCGGAAGAGGTTTCATCGGCGGAGTCCTCGGCTTCGACGGCATCCTCGCTGGATTCGACGTCGGATTCGGAATCGGAGGCGGTTTCGGCGGGAGCCTCGGTCTCGGCCTCGACGGCTTCCTCGGCGACGGGTTCGACGTCGACCGGGTTTTCGACGGATTCTTCGTTCACATCAAGTTCGTCAGTCATACCATGCATCCTTTAAAGCAGTGAGATTCCAATGGCGTTCGTTGTTCGAGAACCGCGGTTCAGACGTGCCGTCGCAGCAGCTGCGGCTCAGCCGAATACCCAGAAGACCAGCTTACCCAGTCCGAAATCGAGGGCGGAGACGAACAGCATCAGGAAAATAACGAAGATGAACACAGCGATGGACCACAACAGCAGTTCCTTGCGTGTGGGAGTGATGACCTTGCGAAGCTCATCAATGATCTGCTTGATGAACAGGCCAATACGCATGAAGATGTTCGGCTTCACCGTTTTCGCTTCAGCGTCTGATTTCTTGGCCATCGTTCATCCTCACTGGTTGGCGGAACCGTTGTTCATCTCTAGCAGGGAAGGCGGGACTCGAACCCACAACCTACGGTTTTGGAGACCGTTGCGCTACCAATTGCGCCACTTCCCTAAGTAACCTCGCCTATCATACACACATATGCGAACATCGGTGTTAGACGGGCGGTGAAACCGCCAAGTGAAGATAATAGCGGCATTTGTCGATTCCGTCCAGTCGAGGGGCGAAGTCGCCGAAAAACGTTGGGAATTCGCGGCGAGTCGCGACCGACAATATATGAAAACACGAGTTGTGAGGCTTTGATTTCAAAGCGTCCCGAATGCCATCCGTCTTGTCGTCACGCCAGGACCGGAATTTCAACGTTTTCGCATATGCGTGAGGCTTCGTCGGTCGGTGTTTCGCCAGACGAAGCCTCACAACTCGCAATTACTCGCGGCCGAGCCGCGATCGGACCGTATCGGCCGCCATCAGGCGGCGACCCAGTCCTGGAAGCGCTTCATGCCTTCGGCGAGCTGGTCGTCGGCGAGCGCGTAGGAGAATCGCAGGTAGCCGGGGGCGCCGAACGCCTCGCCGGGCACGGCGGCGATGTGCGCCTCGTCGAGCAGGAGCGCGGCGAGGTCGGAGCTGGTGGCGGCCACGGAGCCGTTGGGGCCGAGCGGCTTGCCGAGCAGGGCCTCGACGTTGGGGAATGCGTAGAACGCGCCGGTGGGGGTCGGGCAGTCGACGCCGGGGATGGCGTTGAGCGCGGCGACGATGGCGCGGCGACGCTTGTCGAATGCCTCGCGCATCACATGGACCTCGTCGAGCGGTCCGGCGACGGCGGCGAGCGCGGCGCGCTGGGAGACGTTGGCGACGTTGGAGGTCATGTGGCCGGAGAGCTTGGCGATGGCCTTGGCGACCGGTTCGGGGGCGATGGACCAGCCGACTCGCCAGCCTGTCATGGCATAGGTCTTGGCCACGCCGTTGAGCACGATGAGCTGGTCGCGTACCTCGGGCACCACGGCGCCGACGTACGTGGTCTTGGTGCCGTCGTAGTTGAGGTGTTCGTAGATCTCGTCGGAGATGACCCACAGATGGTTGGCGACGGCCCATTCGCCGATGGCGCGCACGGTCTCCTCGGGCCAGACGGCGCCGGTGGGGTTGGACGGGGAGTTGAGCACGATGGCCTTGGTGCGCTCGGTGCGGGCGGCCTCGAGCTGGTCCACGGTGGGGGTGAAGTTCTGGTCGGAGCCGGAGAACACCTCGACGGGCTTGCCGCCGGCGAGCTTGACGACTTCGGTGTAGGACGTCCAGAACGGTGCGGGGATGATGACCTCGTCGCCATCGTTGATGAGCACCTGGAACGTTTCGAAGACGGCCTGCTTGCCGCCGTTGGTGACGACCACCTGGCTCGGGGCGACCTCGTAGCCGGAGTCGCGCAGGGTCTTCGCGGCGATGGCCTCGCGCAGCTCGGGCAGACCGGCGGTGGGCGTGTAGCGGTGGTTCTTCGGGTCGCGGCATGCTGCGGCGGCCACGTCGACGATGTAGTCGGGGGTTGGGAAGTTCGGCTCGCCGGCGCCGAATCCGATCACGTCCACGCCCGCCGCCTTGAGGGCTTTCGCCTTGCCGTCCACGGCCAGCGTGGCGGAGGGGGAAACGGAATTGATTCGATCGCTCAGGGTCTGCCATGATTCGAGTTCAGCCATGGTTTCAAGCCTATAACCATATGGCGATGATTGCGAGAAATCGTGGCGTCGTTTTTTTACGACGTCGTATGCCGTAGTGGTCAACTCCCCTCAGTCGGCTGCGCCGACAGCTCCCCTCAATCATGAGGGGAGCCAGACGAGAGGCCGCAGGCTACCACCACCCTCAGTCTCGGCTCCGCCGAGCCAGCTCCCGCCAGCGGGAGCCAAAGTCCCGCCTCCACAGCTAGTGATTCCGCGCAGGACGCGCGCGGATTCGGCGTGCCGGAGGATGAAGGCGTACGCAGCCGGATTCCATACGCAATGCGTGCGGCATCGGTCTGGCGGAAGACGAAGGCGTACGAAGGTACGTCGAGTCTTCAGCCGGACCGATGACGCTCCATTGCGCGCGGAATCACTCGATGGAGTCGTTGGCGGCGGTCTTGTATCCGAGCTCCGCGCTGATGCGGCTGGCGGCGTCGACGACGACGGGGCCCAGTGCGCGCATGCGCTTGGGCGGCATGAACTGTATGGCGCCGGAGACGGATATGGCGGCGACGGTCTTGCCGCGGCCGTCGCGCACGGGGGCGGATACGCAGCGGATGCCGGGCTCGTTCTCCTCGAGGTCGTAGGCGAAGCCCTGTCTGGCGAATTTGGCCATGGCTGCGGAGAACGCGGATTCGTCGGCGTAGTCGTGTTCGGGGTCGCGTCCGGTGAGGTTGCGATCCTGGATGTATTGGGAACGCCAGCGGTCGGGCGAGTCGAGGAGCAGGGCCTTGCCGATGCCGGTGTAGGTCAGCGGCATGCGGCAACCGGGCCACGATCGGATTTCGATGCCTCGGGTGCCGTGGATCTTGTCGAGGTAGAGGGCCATGCCGGAGTCTTCGACGGCGAGGTGGATGGTGTCTTTGGCTCGTTGGGCGAGGTCGAGGAGTATGGGGTGGGCGACGGCCTGCAACGACACGCTGTTGAGGGCCTGGAAGCCGAGCTCGATGAGCGCGGGTCCGAGCAGGAGGCTGCCGTCGGAGTTTTCACGCAGGAAGCGTTCGATGCGCAGGGCCTGGATGAGACGGTGCGCGGTGCTGCGGCTGAGTCCGGTGGCCTCGACGACTTCGCGCAGCGATGCGGCGCCGTTCGCTACGCTGCGAATGACCTCGATGCCGTGGATGAGCGTTCGTGTACCCGATGGGGCGGCGGTGTTTTCTGCCATGGGATTCAACCTTAGTGGATGGGGTATCGGCAAATGCGTGCAGCCGCCGGACGATGGGCGGGCCGAAGCCCGTGCCATCGACTGGCGGCTGCATGCGTCAGCAACAGGGGAGGAAAAGCGATATCGGCAGGCACGGCTTATGCGCGCACTCCCCTCGGACCGCCTTCGGCGGTCGGCTCCCCTCATATGCGAGGAGGAGCCGAAGGGGCAAGCGGCACGCCGGACCTCAGCCCTTGAAGGGCTTGATGCCTTCGGCGAGGGCGCGCACGTAGAGGTCGGTGTCGCCGGCGACGGCCACGAAGTTGGCGCCGCGGGCGAAGGCCTCCTTGGCGGTGGCCACGTCGAATGCGAGGAAGCCGACGGCCTTGCCGTGCGACTTGATGACGTCGAACGCGTCGTAGACCTGGTCCATGATGGCGGCCGCGTCGTCGGGGTGGCCGAGCGAGGCGGAGAGGTCGGCGGGTCCGATGAAGATGCCGTCGACACCTTCGACGGAGGCGATGTCGTCGATGTGGTCGAGCGCCTCCTGCGATTCGCACTGCAGCAGCAGGCAGATCTCGTTCTTGGCGTCGCGCATGTAGTTGGGGATGCGTCCCCAGCGGCCGGAGCGGGCGATGGGCGATCCGACGCCGCGGATGCCTTCGGGCGCGTAGTTGACGGCCTTGACCATCAGCTCGGCCTCTTCCTTGCTGTTGACCATGGGCAGCAGCAGCGTCTGGGCGCCGAGGTCGAGCACCTGCTTGATGAGCACCGGGTCGGCGGCGGCGGGGCGGACGACGGGCGTGGTGTCGTATGGCGCGACGGCGCGCAGCACGTCGAGGATGGTGTTGAGGTCGTAGGGACCGTGTTCGCCGTCGACCAGCAGCCAGTCGTAGCCGGCGTCTGCCGAGATCTCGGCGGCGGTGGCGGAAGCCATGGCCATCCACAGACCATACTGCTCCTTGCCTTCCTTCAGTGCCTGCTTGAAAGCGTTGTGCGGTAGTGATGTCATTGCGTGTTCTCCAGTATGGGTGCCGTAGCTCATCGGTCTCCTTTGGCGCGGGCTGCGGGGATGCGGTGCGTTGACGACGAAATCGTTACGACGAAAAAGTCGGGAGGCGACCGGACGGGAGGATGCTCCGCCGTCCGGTCGCCTGGTTGATATCGGTATTGAATTATGCGTGTTCAGTTATATGGGGTCATCTGCGCCGGTGATCGGCGGCCGATTGATTCGGCCGGCCAGCCGATCAGTGCTCGAACGGACGCTCGAGCGGGCAGCTGCGGTTGAGTTCGACGCCGAAGCCGGGCTTGTCGAGTTCCTCGGCGGTGATGATGCCGTCGTGCGGAACCGGCTCGTCGAGCAGGACCGGGTCGAACTGCGGCCGGACATGATCGGCCTTCGGCGCGGTCATCAGCATCTCGCTGAACGGCGTGTTGGTGAAGGTGATCACGGCGTGGTGCGAGTAGACGGAGGAGCCGTGGGGCACCACGAGCTGGCCACGGGACTTGGCGATCGCGGCAATCTCGCACAGCGAGGTCACGCCGCCGCACCAGCCGACATCGGGCTGGAGGATGTCGACGCCGGCGTCGGAGAGCTCCTTGAAGCCCTCGAGGGTGCCGGTGTGCTCGCCGGTGGTCATGAGCATGCCCTTCGGCATGTTCTTCTTGAGCTCGCGGTAGGACTCGATCTGGTTCGGCGGGAAGCACTCCTCCATCCACTTGAGCTTGTAGGGGGCGGCCGCGTGGGCGAGCTTGGTGGCGTAGTTGACGTCCTGGCTCATCCAGCAGTCGAACATCAGCCAGAACTTGTCGCCGACGCGTTCGCGCATGTCGGCGAGGGTGGCGATGTCCTTCTCGATGCCTTCGTCGCCGAATGCGGAGCTCCAGTGGGTCGGCAGCTTGCCGCCGATGAAGCCCATCTTCTGCGCCAGGTCCGGACGGGCGCCGGTGGCGTAGAAGTGGATCTCGTCGCGCACGGCGCCGCCGAGCAGCTTGTAGACCGGAAGCTTGACGACCTTGCCGTAGAGGTCCCACAGCGCCAGGTCGACGGCGGAGATGGTGTTGATGACGACGCCGCCACCACCGGAGTAGAACAGGGTGGAGTTGAGCATCTGGTCGTGGATCAGCTTGATCTGATCGACGCGCTTGCCCTCGACGAAGCGGGACAGATGATGCTCGACGATGAAGCAGCCGATGGTTCCGGCGGTGGAGATGGCGAAGCCGGTGGTGCCGTCGGAGGCCTCGACTTCAACGACCAGCGTGCCGAGCACGTTCAGGCCGAAGGACTGGCGGGACTGCTCGTACTCCTTGTACTTGGACATCGGCGTCGCGATATGGTTGTCGATCCAGTGGTCCTTGCCCTGATCGTGGTAGTCGCCGCCGCCCTGACCGTGGATCTTGGCTGCGGCGCCGCCCATGCTGTACGCACGGATGTGCGTGATCGTGGGCAGCTTCAATGCTGGTGCTAGTGCCATTGTTGCTCCCTCCGTGGTTTGGAGTGTTATGTCTGACCGTCACGCGTCTTCGCGTCCGTCGACGTTGTTGTCGAGCGGTTGTCGTGGTGACCTCGGCGATCTCAGTTACCGAATATAGACGCCTTGAACAGGCGTACCAAATATAGGGACGCAGTACCGACGTTTACCGATATGCAACGATTGAGAATCCCACATATCGGCACACCCTTCCATGCGCCATATAGTGGGTTTCGTCAGCCATTGTGCAAACAACGGCAACAACGAGAAGACAACCGAAAACTTACGAAAACCCAATGTCTGCAACGTTGTAGGCGTTGGGAGGCGACACCGGACAGGTCAACATACGGCAGGTCCAGGCAACGAAGCCGAAGTCAAAGGAGATCATCAATGGAAGCTCCAGTCGCAAAGCAGCCATCCATCTGGGAGAGGCTACGGTCCAAGAACCCCCTGCTCTTCGCCATCATCCTGGTGGTCATCGCGGGTTCCTGCAACTACGTCGGCACCGGATTCCTCACCCCGGCGTTCGACACCGTCGGCGGCGTGCAGGTGGCGTGGGTCCGCCTGAGCATCACCGCCATCGTATTGCTGCTGTGGCGCCAGCCGTGGAGGAAGAAGTGGACGAAGGAGCAGATCATCTGGCTCGTGCTGTTCGCGGTCTCCATCGGCACCATGTACACCTCCTACAACATCAGCGTCGACAACCTCGCGATGGGCATCGCCGTCCCGATCCAGTTCCTCGGTCCGGTGGCCATCGGCGCCATCACCGGCAAGAACTGGAAGCAGCGTTCCGCCATCGTCGTGGCGGCCATCGGCGTGGCCATGCTCGCCGGTCTGTCGCTCTCCGGCAACAAGTCCGACACCATCGTCATCGGTCTGGTCGCCTCCTTCGTCGCCGCCCTCGCGTGGGCCGGCTACATCTTCTTCGGCAACAAGATGGCCCACAACGGCGCCCTCGACGCCCTGTCGCTGGCCATCACGCTCGCCGCGCTCGTGCTCGCCCCGTTCGTCGGCCCGTCCGCCGTCAAGCAGATGGCCATCGACCCCGGCAACAGCGTGTGGCGCATCATCCAGTTCACGATCCTCGCCTCGGTGATCGCCGCCGTGCTCGACCAGGTCATGCTCAAGACCATCGCGCCGAACGTGTTCTCCGTGCTGCAGGCGCTCTACCCCGTGATCTCCCTCATCATCGGCCTGTTCTTCGGACAGTTCCCGACCCTGCTCGAGGTCATCGGCCTGCTCATCGTGAGCGCCTCCATCGTGCTGACCGCATTGAGCGGCGTACAGGACGAGAACGATGACGACAAGGCCGTCGCGAAAACGCCCGCGAAGACGTCGACGACCGACGGCAGGCCCGCCGCCGCGGCCGCGAAGTGACGACGTCGTCATAACGGCAGACGCCCCGATATCAACCAATCCGTCGTGCCGGCCCGCTCCGATGTCAACCAGGGTCGGCACGATTCCAACCGAAGACATCACACAACAACATACGCGTCGATGAACCGACATCCATCGGCGCGGCAAACCAGACAACATCACAAGGATTCAGCAGAATTCAAAGGAGAATCGCCATGACCCTCAATGAGGAATACACCGGCACCGCACCCAGCCGCCTCTACACCATCGTGCCGCAGTCGGAGGAGAACGCCCGCAAGACGCGCACCATCATCGACGCCCACGTGCACATCATCCAGCCCGACCTGTTCTCGTGGTTCGACCCGGCGAAGAAGGGCATCACGTTCGAGGGCGACTGGACCCCGATCATCCACGCCTACCATCCGCGCGACCTCGTCGCCGAGGCCGAAGGCTCCAACATCAAGGTCATCGGCGCCGTGCACGTGCAGATGAACGCCGACGACCCCGTGGCCGAGGTGGCCGCCGTGCAGCGCATGAGCGAGGAGGACGGCCTGCCGATCTCCATCGTCGGCGGCGGCGACCTCTCCTCCCCCGACTTCGAGGAAATCGTCGAGAAGGAGAAGGCCGCGTCCGACAACGTCCACGCCATCCGCCAGATCATCAACACCCACGTCGACCCGCTGTACAACTACGTGAACAAGGAGTACATGGACGACCCGAACTGGCTGGCCGGCCTGCGCGTGCTCGCCAAGCACGGCCTGGCGTTCGACCTCCAGCTCTACCCCACGCAGTACCGCCGCGCCCTGCAGGTCATCGACTCCAACCCCGACATCATGTTCATCGTCAACCACTCCGGCATGTGGGCCGACCGCAACCTCGCCGGATTCCAGCTGTGGAAGAACGGCATCTACGAGCTCGGCAAGCGCGACAACGTGACCATGAAGATCTCCGGCCTGGCGTCCACCGACCACTACTGGACCATCGAGAGCTTCAAGCCGGCCATCTTCACCCTGCTCGACGCCTTCGGCATCGACAAGTGCATGTTCGCCTCGAACTTCCCCGTCGACAAGCTGCACGGCTCCTACGTCGACACCATCGGCGCATTCATCCGCTCCACCGAGGACCTCAGCCAGGACGAGCAGAACAAGCTCTTCGTCGACAACGCGAAGAAGTACTACAAGTTCTGATTCACGGCGGCGACCGTCCGACGCCATCGGCGTCCGAAGGCTCCCGTTCCCGTTTCACGGCGGGGACGGGAGCCTTCCCGTATGGGACGGGCGTCCGGCCGCCCTATGCTGGTCGTGATGGATAGGGGGATTCCATGGAACTCATATTGAAAACCGGCTCGCTGCTGCTCATCATCGTCGGCGCCTACGCGTTCAAACGCGCCGGCATGTTCAGGGAGCGCGACTACAAGATCCTGCAGGTCTTCGTGTTCAACGTCACGCTGCCCGCGGCCGTCATCCATTCGTTCGCGCTGAACAGGCACGACATGAGCATGCTCTGGATAGTGCTGCTCGGCTTCCTCGGCGCGTTCATCCCCCTGTTCGTCATCTATTTCGCCACGCGGCGCGAAAGCGTCGAACACCGCACGTTCGAGATGCTCAACGCCACGACGTTCAACATCGGCAACTTCACGCTTCCGGTGGTGACGACCTTCATGGGGCCCGCCGCCGGGGTCCCCGTCGTCATGTTCGACATGGGCAACGCCATCATGTGCTCGGCCGGCTCGCTGGTCTTCACCAACGCGCTGCTGCATCTCGATTCGGACGGTGAGCATCAACAGACCGTCGGGCAGAAGCTGCGTGCGGCGGCGCGGAACTTCTACACGTCGGCGGCGTTCGACACCTATGTGGTGATGGTCGTGCTGCTGTTCGCCGGCATCGCGATCCCCAAGGAGGTCGTCACCGTCATCGAACCGCTGTCGAACGCCAACGCGTTCTGCTCCATGGCGATGGTCGGCATGATGATGGACATCCCCGAGCTTTCGGACGACCGCCGGGAGATGCTCAAGGTACTGGCGTGGCGTTTTGTCATCGCCGTCGTCGGGTCGCTGGCGGCATGGTATCTGCTGCCCATATCCCCGTTCGCCCGCAAGATCGCCGTGATCTGCATGTTCGCCCCCATCGCCATCTTCGCCACGAAGTTCACCGACATGACGCTCGGCAAGGCCAAGCTCGCCGGCTTCTCGCTGACGGTCTCGGCGGTGATATCGCTCATCGTCATGGCGGCGCTCAGCGCGTTCCTGCCGGCGTAGGCCACAGGTCACGAAACGGCTCCGCCGGTTGGGTTTCGGCGGAAACGGGGCTTACGACGGGCCACCGGGTTTTGTGGTGGTCATCAATACGCATGGTGATGGCAAAAACAGCAAGTTTCACATATAGGGATGAATGTCCATTTTACCTATACTGATGCTTGAACACGTTGACACCGTTGTCGAACGCTCAACGAATCCCAACCAGAATTTCGGCAATCATAGGAGATGCACCAACATGACCGCAAACACTTACGACTTCAACGGCAAGGTCGTCATCGTCACCGGAGGCGGCACCGGCATCGGACGCGCCATCACCCGCGGATTCCTCGACAACGGCGCCACCGTCGTCGCCGTCGGCCTGCGCCAGGCCCCGCTCGACGAAACCGTCGCCGGATACGACAACGGACACACCCACATCACCGACGTCTCCAGCCACGAACAGGTGCACGACCTCGTGCAGGACGTCGTCAAGGAATTCGGCCACCTCGACGTCGTCGTCTCCAACGCCGGCATCTTCGAAGGCGGCGAGATCGAAAACGTCTCCGATGAGGTATGGCACAAGCTCTTCTCCGTCAACATGGACGGCCTCTTCTACCTCACCAAGGAAGCCCTCCCCTACCTCAAGGAGACCAAGGGCAACATCGTCGTCGACACCTCCGTCTCCGGCCTGTTCGGCGACTGGGGCCAGACCGCCTACAACTCCACCAAGCACGCCATGAACGGCTTCGTCCGCTGCGTCGCCCTCGACTACGGTCAGTACGGCGTACGCATCAACGCCTTCGCCCCCGCCTTCATCGAAACCGACATCAACAAGGAAGTGTGGACCGACCCCGAGCGTCTCAAGCCGTACATCGAACGCGTCGCCCTCGGCCGCACCGGCCGCCCCGAGGACTGCGCCGACCTCGCGCTGTTCCTCGCCTCCCCCGGCGCCTCCTACCTCACCGGCCTCGTCGTCCCCGTCGACGGCGGCACCACCGCGGCAACCGGACAGGGACGGAATAGCTACGAATCCGACACCCGCTCCGTACTGTGATGGTGCGTAATGGAGCGTCCGCTGCGTTGCCGATGACTCGACGTATGTCAATACGCCTTCGTCATCGGCGCCTTGCGGCCACACGCATTACACGCCATCACTCGTAATCCGTGATGGCGTGTACGCCTTCGTCCTCCGCGCCTAGAAGCCACACGCGTCAATCAACCATCACCTGAGTGGCGTCATCGGCGCCTCGCGGCCGCACGCATCATTGCAAATCACCTGAGAACGTGACTTAAGAACCCTGAAATCTGCAATCGGCGGTGTCTTTTGGTTGTTTTTCGCCTTGAAAACGACCAAAAGACACCGCCGATTCCGTATAACGGGGATCCGACGGAACCGACCCCCTATGCGAGGACGCCGACTCGGGCGGCATCGGCACGACGACGGGCGGTAAGACGCACGACGAGACCGCCGAATACGCCCGACAGCGCGGCGACGGCGACGAACGCCCACAGTGCCACGTCGATGACGCCGGGCACAAGCAGCGACGGCAGCACAAGCGAGGCGAACGCGCAGGGAATGCGGCCGATGCCGAGAATCAGGCTCTGCGCCTCGGCGGATACGGCCACGGGGAACGTCTCCTGCGTCCACACCTTGGCGTTCATCTCGCCGGCGAAATTGCCGAAGAACTGGAACAACACCACGGCGACGGCGGTGGACCACATGGTACCTCCGGCCGCCATGATGGCCATGGCCGCCACCTGGGCCGCCGCGCCAAGCCAGAACATGCGGGCGCGCCACGGACCGGAGGCTGGAACGCGGCCGTACATCACACCGCCGAGCACGCACAGGACGGCGGAGACGATGCCGATGAACACGGCCTGCATCTGACTGGCATGCTGCGAAACCAGCAGATACGTCTGGAACTGGTTGATGGTGTTGGCCATGAGATTCCACATCACATAGAACAGCGCGAGCACGGCGAACAGCAGCGCATAGCGGCGGCCGGTACGGGCGTCGATGGAACGCAGCACCTCGGCCATACCCATGGGCCGGGCGGATGCGGTGGCGGAATCCGAAGCCGTGCCCGAAGCGGCGCGGGCGGCGGACTCACGTTCCACGGCCTCGCGATGAAGTCGTGCGATACGCGGATCGGCCACTCGCCAGACGGCGGTGAACAGCGCGACCGCGGTGATTACGCTGAATACGATGCGCGCGCCGAGGAATCCGGCCGGAGACACGATCAGCGCCAGCACGTACGGACCGAGGATGCCGGCCGACCACAGCACCTGCGTGCGGCTGACGAGACGCCCCTTCAGCGTCTCGTCCGGCACGTCATGCGTAATCACGCTGATGGAGACCGGCAAATCCATGCCCACGGCGAGCGCGGCCACGCCGATGCCGACGGCCAATACGATGAAGCTCGGCGCAAGCGTGCAGGCGGCCAACGCCGCCGCGCACAGGAACGCGTTGATGTTGAACAGCCGGACGAGTCCGAAACGCTGGGCCACGAAGCCACCGCAGAACGAACCGGCCGCAAAGGCGAACGTGAGCACTGCGGAGACGGCGCCGACCTGCGCGGCGTTCAGCCCCAGTCCGGTGCGCCACAATGCGAGCGTGGAGCTCAGCGCGAGGATGGTGCCGGCGCCGAGGAACGAGCCGAGTCCGGCCGCGAGGCCCAGCGTGGTGTAGGCGCGGGTGGAGTTGGTCGAGTTATCCGCCGAAGCGGGAGAAGTCTGGGGATTCATGCCACTCATGATGTGTGCTCTATGCTCTCTACGTTCTCTACATTCGTTGCATCAACGTGTCGTCGGAGTGCTTTCCGACAGGCCGAGAACACGATACCGCGGTTAGGATGCCGTCCCCACATTTGGCATTTTTGCAGGGGGATCAACTCCCCTCAGACCGCCTTCGGCGGCCAGCTCCCCTCACTCATGAGGGGAGCCGATTGCTGATTGCCGACTCCCCGTCATCCTGAACGGAGGCCGCAACCACCTCTGTCATCCTGAGCGGAGCCGCATAGCGGCGGAATCGAAGGATCTTGACGATGTCATAAGATCCTTCGACTCGCTCCGCTCGCTTAGGATGACGAGATGGGGCCTACGCTCGCTCAGGATGGCACAAAGGAGCTCTGCTACATAGCTCCTCGGCTCCCCTCGGGAGGGGAGCTGTCGGCGAATGCCGACTGAGGGGAGGACCCACACCTCCACAGCCGGGCCCGACTTGGCAGCCGATAAGCACGGGCAGTGACCGGAGGACTCACACCCTCCACAGCCGGCCCAGCCCTCCCCTACAGCAGCACGAGGTCGTCGCGATGGACGAGCGGATGGGCGTATTCGGCCCCGAGCAGCTTGCGCAGCTGGGCGCTGGTGCGGCCGAGCGTGGCGGGAATCTCCTCGGAATCGAATCCGGAAAGTCCCTTGGCCAGCTTGTTGCCCTGCTCGTCGACGATGAGCACGGGGTCGCCGGCGGAGAATTCGCCGGTCACGCCGACCACGCCGGCGGAGAGCAGCGAGGCGTGCCCGCCGCGCACGGCCCTGGCGGCGCCGGCGTCGGCGACGAGCGTGCCGCGCGGGTCGGCGGCGAATCCGATCCACAGCCGGCGCGAGGTGCCGCGACGCTTGATGGGCGCGAACACGGTGCCCACGCGGTCGCCCATCAGTGCCGGTCCGGCGTTCGTCGCCTTGGTCAGCACGGAGGGGATGCCGGAGACCGCGGCCACGCGGGCCGCCTCCAGCTTGGTGACCATGCCACCGGTACCGACGCCGGACCCGGTGCCGCCGATGCGCACGTTGCCGAGCGTATCGAGCACGTTCGGCACGTAGGAAATCTGCTTCGCACCCGGTTCCTTGGGCGGTGCGGTGTAGAGGCCGTCCACGTCGGTGAGCAGTATCAGCGCGTCGGCGCGAACGATGTTCGCGACGAGCGCGGAAAGCCGGTCGTTGTCGCCGAAGCGAATCTCGTTGCTGGCCAGCGCGTCGTTCTCGTTGACGATCGGCACGACGCCGAGATCGAGAAGCCGGCTCAGCGTTCGCTGCACGTTGCGGTACTGCGTGGCCTGGATGGTGTCGCGCGCGGTGATGAGAATCTGCCCGACCTTGAGTCCGTAGCGGGCGAACGCCGCCTCGTACTGGCTCATGAGCAGGCCCTGGCCCACGGATGCGGCGGCCTGCTGCGTGGCCACGTCGGTCGGACGCGCGTCGAAGCCGAGCGGGCCGAATCCGGCGGCGATGGCGCCGGAGGAGACGAGCACGATGCGCGCGTCCATCCGCACGGTCTGCGCGAGGGCCGAAACAAGGTTGAACAGCCGTTCGGGGTCGAGGTGTCCGGAACTGGACGTCAGCGAGCTCGATCCCACCTTGACGACGATGGTGTGCGCTTCGGCGATGGACCGGCGGACTTCACTCTGTGACTGCGTGGACATGCTGCCTTCTTATCAAAACGTCATCGGCACCGGCAACCGCCACCGCGGCATACGATACGCGCCGCCTCGGGTATGCGATTGGCCGGAGACTCCCATGAGAATGAGAATACTCCGGCCAAGGTTACGGAATCACACGGACTCAGTTCTCGTCCCCGTCGGCGGAATTCTCGCCGATGCGGTCGATGAGGCTGGTGTGGTCCTCGGGATCGTCGAGCACGGTCGGGTCGGACCAGTGGCCGGCCTCGTGCTCCGCCTGCATGGCGGCACGCACGGCGGCCTTCGCGTCCATCCACTCGTGGTACTCGCGGCGACGCTCCGAGTTGGTACGACGGCGCGAATGGCCGGCGCCCTCCTGCAGTCGCAGGTCCTCGCCTCGGCTGGACTGCGGCGTGCCGTCGAGCATCTCGGCGCCGGCGGCGATCGTCGGATCCCAGTCGAACGAGACGGCGCGGGCGCCACGGCCGATGCGCACCTCGTCGCCGGGACGCGCGCCCTTCATGCGCAGCGCATCCTCCACGCCGAGCTTGGCCAGACGGTCGGCCAGGTATCCCACGGCCTCCTCGTTGTCGAAGTTGGTCTGCACGACCCAGCGTTCGGGCTTCTCGCCGGTGACGGTGAACCAGAAGTTGCCGTCGGCGTCCTGCTCGCGCTCGATGTCGAAATCGAAGCCCAGGCCGATCTCGTTCGGCCTGCGGCGACGGTTCTTCGTCTCGAGCGGTCGGATGACGACGCGCTCGTCCTCTTCGGCGGCCTCCTGCGCCTGCACGCGCTCACGCATCTCGTTGACGATGCCCATCAGCGCGAACGACAGCTCCTTCAGGCCCTCGTGCGAGGCGGTGGAGACGACGAACGTCTTCAGGCCCATCTCCTCGAATTCGGGGCGCACGAATTCGGCCAGCTCCTTGGCCTCGGGCACATCGACCTTGTTGAGCACGATGATGCGCGGGCGTTCGGCGATCGGGATAGCGCCGAGCGGCAGGTCGAGTTCGTCGGCGTAGATGGCCAGCTCCTTCTCCAACGCCTTGTAGTCGGAGATGGGGTCGCGGTCGGGTTCGAGCGTGGCGCAGTCGATCACATGCGCTATGACCTCGGTGCGTTCGATGTGACGGAGGAACTCGAGGCCGAGGCCCTTGCCCTGCGAGGCGCCGGGAATCAGGCCCGGCACGTCGGCGATGGTGAAGCGGCCGTCGCCGGCCATCACGACGCCGAGGTTCGGCACGAGCGTGGTGAACGGGTAGTCGGCGATCTTCGGCTTGGCGGCGCTCATCGCGGCGATCAGCGACGACTTGCCGGCGCTCGGGAAGCCCACGAGCGCCACGTCGGCGATGGACTTGAGCTCGAGCACGAGGTCGCGTTCCTCGCCCGGCTCGCCGAGCAGCGCGAAGCCGGGGGCGCGGCGGGCGCGGTTGGCCAGCGCCTTGTTGCCGAGACCGCCGGCGCCGCCCTTCGCGGCGACGAAGCGGTCGCCGGGATGACGCAGATCGGCCAGCGGCTCGCCCGGCCGCTTCTGCTCGCCGGCGGCGCCCTTCGCGGTGAATACGATGGTGCCGACCGGCACCTTCAGCACCATGTCGGCGCCACGGCGGCCGTCCTTGTAGTCGCCGAGACCCTGCGTGCCGGAGTCGGCGCTGCGATGCGGCATGAATCGCAGGTCGAGCAGGCTGGTGGCGTTGGTGTCGGCCACGAAGATGACCGAGCCGCCGTCGCCGCCGTCGCCGCCGTCCGGACCGGCGAGCGGCTTGTACTTCTCGCGGCGAATCGACGCGGCGCCGTTTCCGCCGTCGCCGCCCTTCACGTGCACGGTCACGCGATCGACAAAATCACTCATGGTTCAAACCTTACTGATATCAACGAAAATCGTTGGTCATGAATCGATGGTAATCGGTAATAAAAAAGCCGCTCCCGTGGAATTATGGAATCCCAAGGGATGCGGCTGGAAGTCAGACTTCGACGAATCGTCTGCCGGGAAATCAGGCGGCGATGACGTCGACGACCTTGCGGTCACGGCGAACACCGAACTTCACGGTGCCGTCGGCAAGAGCGAACAGCGTGTGGTCCTTGCCCAGGCCGACGTTGTGACCGGCGTGGAAGTTGGTGCCACGCTGGCGAACGATGATGTTGCCGGCGACGACGGCTTCACCGCCGAACTTCTTCACACCAAGGTACTGAGGATTCGAATCGCGACCGTTGCGAGAGCTGGACGCACCCTTCTTATGTGCCATTTGACTTGTCCTTTCGGGATAACCTAAGCCTTTAAAATATTAGAATATTTCAGGCGATCGCGGTGATCTTCACCACGGTCTGGGGCTGACGGTGACCCTTGCGACGAGCAACGCCAGTCTTGTTCTTGAACTTCTGGATGTTGATCTTCGGACCCTTGGCCTCGTCGTCAACAACCTCAGCCTTGACGGTAACCTTGGCCAGATCCTTGGCGGCGACGGTCACGTTGGAACCGTCGACGAGCAGAGCGACGGGGAACTCCACCGTTTCGCCCTTCTTGGCTGCGAGACGGTTGACGATGATCTCGTCGCCGACCTCGACCTTTTCCTGATGGCCACCGGCCTTCACAATCGCGTACATAGCCCTACCTTGCCTGTTTTGAAAGCTAATTGTCGTCTAGCACGATTTTTGCCCTCACACAGGCATGGCTAGACACCGACAATCTAATTTACACAACACGCCGGACTTTCGCAACTCCGGCGTGGATTTTACTTGAATTTTTGGTGCCGTGTTCCACGGCGCGCCCCGCTTGGCCCGGCTCCCAGCAAATCATGACGGGAACCGGGCCGCCGAGGCCTGCGACGGCGGCTGCGCCGACGTTTCGAAGCCAGGTTCCCTCAGCCCCGCTCCTCCTCGGCCCCACGCTGCGCAGCCGCAGCAATCTTGGCGAGCTTGGCCTTGACGTCGGGCGTGGAGCCCTTCGGCATGGCCGGGTCCTCCTTGGGGGCGGCCGGGGCCGCGGTGCCGTGGTTGTGCTTGTTCGTCTTGATGAACGGATCGCCGCCCTTCAGGGCGTACGGGTCGTCATACGAGGCGGAGACGGTCGGCTTGTCGTGCAGGATGAAGCCGCGGCCCTTGCAGGTCGGGCATTCCTCGGAGAACGCCTCCACAAGACCCTGGCCGACACGCTTGCGCGTCATCTGCACGAGGCCCAGCGAGGTGACCTCGGCGACCTGGTGCTTGGTGCGGTCGCGCGCCAGGCATTCGACGAGTCGACGCAGCACGAGGTCGCGGTTCTGGGGCATGACCATGTCGACGTAGTCGATCATCACCATGCCGCCGATGTCGCGCAGTCGCAGCTGGCGGGCGATCTCCTCGGATGCCTCGAGGTTGCATCGGGTCACGGTCTCCTCGAGCGACTTGCCCTTGCCGATGAATCGGCCGGTGTTCACGTCGATGGTGGTCATGGCCTCGGTGCGGTCGATGACGAGCGAGCCGCCGGACGGCAGGTACACCTTGCGCTCCATGCCCTTGCGCAGCTGGCTGTCGATGCGCCACTGGTCGAACACATCGGCGCCGCCGTGCTCCTCGGGGTTCCACTTCTCGAGCTTGTCGCGCAGGTCGGGCGCCATCGACTCGAGGTAGTCGCTGATGCGCTCATAGACCTTGTCGCCTTCGACGACGAGCTTGTTGAAGTCGTCGTTGAAGATGTCGCGCACCACGCGGATCGCCACGTCGGGCTCGCCCTGCAGCAGCTTGGGACGCTTGGAGTTGCGGGCCCTGGTCTCGGCCTCCTTCACGTGCTCCCACTGCTTGGTGAGGTTCTCAAGGTCCTTTTCGATGGCCTCCTTGGAGGCGCCTTCGGCGGCCGTGCGGATGATCACGCCCATCTCGCTCGGCGCGATCTTCGAGACGATGCCCTTGAGGCGCGTACGCTCGCGCTCGGGCAGCTTGCGGCTCACGCCGGTCATGCCGCCGGAGGGCACGAGCACGAGGAAGCGGCCGGCGAGCGTGACCTGCGAGGTCAGTCGCGCGCCCTTGTGGCCGATCGGGTCCTTCGTCACCTGCACGAGCACCGGGTCGCCGGAACGGAACGCGAGCTCGATGCGGCGCGGCTGGCCTTCGAGACGCGTGGTGTCCCAGTTGACCTCGCCGGCGTACAGCACGCCGTTGCGCGGCTGGCCGATGTCGACGAACGCGGCCTCCATGCTCGGCAGCACGTTCTGCACGCGGCCGAGGTAGATGTTGCCGACGGTCGAGACCTCCTGGATGTCGGAGACGTAGTGCTCCACGAGGATGGAGTCCTCGATCACGGAGATCTGCGTGTGCTTCTCCTTCTCGCGCACGACCATGAGACGGTTGACGTTCTCGCGGCGGGCGAGGAAGTCCTGCTCGAGCAGCGTGGACTGACGGCTGCGGTCGCGACGGTTGTCGCGGCGACGCTGCTTCTTGGCCTCCAGACGGGTGGAGCCCTCGATGTCGGTGATCTCGTCGATGTACTGCTGCTTGCGGCTGCGCCGAATCTGCGGCTCCTGCTGCTCCGTTTCGCCCTTCGAGCCGCGGCGACGGCGACGGCGACGGGTCACGGTGCCGTCGTCCTCGTCCTCCTCGCGGTCGCGATCGCGTTCACGCTCGCGTTCGCGGCGGGAACGCGGCGTCTCCGCGTCGTCGTCGTGGCTGCGGCGGCGACGGCGACGGGAACGGGTCTCGCCGGCCGATTCGTTGTCAGTCTCGTCGTTGTCGGTATCAATCGGGGAATAGTGGATGTCGTCGTATTCGAGGTCCTGCTCGATCTGCTCGACCTCGGCGGCGGCGCGACGCTCCTGCGCGTTCAGGCGACGGGAACGACGCGAACGACGGGACTCGTCATGCTCGCCGTCGCTCTCGCGGTCGGCGTCGCGACCGGTGCGGTCGCCGTCGCGGTCGGCATGCTTGTCGTCGCGGGCGTCACGATCGTCGGAACGGGAGGTCTGCTCGGCATCGTCGATGCGGGCGTGGTCGCGATCGCCGCCACGGCGACGGCGACGGCGACGGGACATGCCCTCGCTCGGATGATCGTCGTCATCGGATTCGTCGTCGCGGACGGGAGCGGCCGGGACGGGACGGGCGACCGGCAGGACCGGCTCCTGGAACAGCAGCGACGTCATCGGACGCACGCGGCCTGCCGGCTTGCTCTCCTCGGATTCGGGAGACGAGAACTCCAGCGGCACGTCGCCGGGGCGACGGCCGTGGGCGGACTTGGCCAGGCCGCGGACGGCGGCTTTCACGGATTCACGGGCCTCGTCGCGGGTCTCACGGACGCCACGGGCATCACGGGCGGTGTTGCCATGATCGTCATCCGCATCGTCGTCATGGGCGCGCGACGGACGTGCCGGACGCTCGAAACGAATGCCCTTGTCGGTGAACAGTTCGTCGGCGAGCGCCTTGATGCGCCTGCGGCGGGAGGCGTCGCCGTTCGCATTGTCGTCATCGGCCGTGTTCCCGGCATCGACGTCGTGCTTGGCGGCGGCGGACTTGGCGGCATGCCTGGCCGCGTGCTTCGGCTCGCGGCGTTCGACGGTGCCGTCGGCCGGCTTGGCATCGTTCCTGGCGTCGTTCCTGTCTGTGGCAGTCGCAGCGGACCGGTCGGCCGGATTCGCCGCATTGTCGTCGACGTTAGCCTCGACCACAGGGGCGGATTCCACCTTGACCGGCAGCTTGGCTCCGGCGGCGCCGGCCACGCGCACCACGCGGCGGCCGCCGCGACGGCGACGGGTCGAGGGGGCGGGCGAGCTGACCACGGAGGACGAAGCCGGTACGGACGCAGCGGCGGTTCCCGAGGATTCCGGGGATGCTGCGGCCTGGGCCTCAGCGCCATTAGGCATGACGGCGTTGTTGTCTGCGGCGGCTTCCACGCCGTCGTTGTTTTCGGTTATCACAAATGCTCCTTGAGGGCATGCTGCATCACGCCCTGGTTCTCTACCCTGATACAGCTTGTCAACACCGCACTCTCACTACGGCCGCGCTACACGCAACTGTTCAGGCACTACAACAAAGTCTTTGGTGACGGCGACGGATACCGGCGCTTCCGGCGCTTCTCACATGTTCAATGCGCCACGGAAGGGGATCAACGTCACCCGCACAATCGGCGGCATGCAGAACCGCCGTCTATAAGTATGACACACCGTCGGGATGAGGGTGTGCAACAACGCAATGACGCGTGGAAACTCCCCTTAGTCGGCTTCGCCGACGGCTCCCCTCATATTGAGAGGAGCCGATTGACGGAACCGGTCTCGCACCCGTCAAGCCCGACGGCGCGCTCGATGAATCGCGCGCCCTGAGCCTACAAACAGTCCACCGGACTGTTTGCTTAACGGCTCAGCCATTCTTCGAGGATGTCGGCGAGGTCGGTGAGCTGGGATTCGGGGATCTGCTCATCGGCCTTGTGGGCGAGCAGCGCGTCGCCGGCGCCGAGATTCACGGCCGGCACGCTGAGCTGGGAGAAGCGCGCCACATCGGTCCAGCCCATCTTCGCCTGCGGGTCGCGGCCGGTGCGGTCCTTCACAAGTGCGGCCAGCGACTGCGCGAGCGGCGTGTCCATGCCGGGGCGTGCGGCCGGCGACTCGTCCTTCATCTCGATGCCGAAGCCCTCGAACACGCCGCCGGTGGCCGCATGCTCGCCGTTGCCGAGCTCGGCGCCCGCGTCGGCGCCGATCATCAGGGCCTTCGCCTCGGCAAGCGTCTTGTCGGGGGCGAAACGGTAGTTCACATGGATGCGGCATTCGTCGGGGATGACGTTCGTTCCCTTGCCGCCGGAGATGAGCGTGGCGTTGAGGCCCTCGCGGTAGTCGAGGCCTTCGACGGTGATGGTCTGCGGCTCGTAAGCGTTGAGTCGGTTCAGTACTTCGGCGGCCTTGTGAATCGCGTTCTCGCCCATCCACGCGCGGGCCGAATGCGCGGCGACGCCGTGGCAGATGACGTCGAAACGGATGGTGCCGTTGCAGCCGCCCTCGATGCCGCAGCTGGTCGGCTCGCCGATGATGGCGAAATCGCCCTTCACCCAGTCGGGATGCGTCTCAACGACCTTGCGCAGACCGTTCTTGCTGGCCTCCACCTCCTCGTGGTCGTAGAAGATGTACGTCAGGTCGTAGTTCGTGCGGGACGCGTCGTCGAGCGTGGCCGCCAGGTAGAGCATCACGGCGTCGGACGGCTTCATGTCGGTGGCGCCGCGACCCCACAGCACGCGTTCGCCGGCGTTGTTCTCGGCGATTTCGGCGCGGATCAGCGGATCGCCGGGTTCAAGCCATTTCGGGGGGAAGTTGTCGATCACCGGCACGGTGTCGATATGGCCGGCGAGCAGCACGCGCCCGGGCTTGCCGAAGTCGGTGGACGCGACCACCGTGTCGCCGTGGCGGTGCACGGTCAGATGCGCGAAACCGTTCAGGAATCGCTCGACGGCGTCGGCGAGCGGTCCTTCGCTGTCGCTGACCGAATACTCGTTCATCAGCTGCATGAGCAGTGTGTTCAAAGCGTCGTTGCGCGTGGCGGCGCGGTCGAAAGTAATCTCAGTCGTCATGATTGCCATGGTACGGCGAGGGCACGAATCGGCGAATGCATCCATAGCCCCCGATTCGTGAACCACCATACGTCGCACGAATGAGCCGACGCCTCCCAATTCATGATTCGTGAACCGAATCGGGCCTGCATTCGTGAACCGAATCGCAACGCGAGCCTCAGAACAGGTGCCAGGTCTTGCGGTGGTATTCGGTCGCTCCGTTCGCGGCGATGGCGGCGCGATGCGGCACCGAGCCGTAGCCCTTGTTGCTCGCCCACGCGTATGCCTCGAATTCGGGGTGCGCGGCGGCCAGATCGGCCATCATGCGGTCTCGCGTGACCTTCGAGATCACGGCCGCAGCCGCGACGGACGCGCACTTGCGGTCGCCCTTGACGACGGTGGTCATGGCGATCGGTTCGAGCAGCGGCGGCGCGTCGAACGAGTTGACGACCGGCGTGATGTAGTCGTTCGGCCCGTCGAGGATGCCGGCGACGCGTAGGTTCGCATGGTTGATGCGCAGGTCGGGTTCCTCGCCGCCGAGGCCGGCGATGGTGCCGTGCCAGTCCGGCGCGAAATCCGTCGGCGCCTCGCCCAGTCCGAGGTCGGTGTGCCCGCCAGTCGTGACCAGCGTCTCGATTTCGTTGAGCGCGCGCACGGCGGCGACGCCCAGCGCATACGTGATGCCCCATTCGTCGACCTCTTGGGAGCTCACCGCGCCCACGGCCCAGACGGCCGACCAGGCCTTCAACGGCTCCAGCAGCGATTCGCGTCGCACTTCGGTGAGCATCTTCGAATCGGCGACGCCGTTCGGCACCGTCCATTCGTCGGCGTCGCGGGCGAGCAGCGCACAGGCGCCCACCATGGCCGGACCGGCCAGCGAACCGCGTCCGACCTCGTCGAATCCGACGACCAGCGAATATCCCTTGTTCGCCAACGCACGCTCATGGTCGAGCGTGGGCGCCTGCCGTGGAACCACCATGTCTCGCTCCTTCGCCATCATTTCGCCGTGTATGCCGCATATGCCACGTATGCCGTCATTGCGACGTCACGTATGCCACGTATGCCGTGTTTGCCGTTGTACATGTACGCATATCGTATTATCGCCGACGTTATTTCCCGCCGGAAACGCCCGATACGCCGTCGAACACGGCGTCGGGTCTGCCGAGTCCCGACCAGTGGCCGACCGGCCAGTATATGGCCGCCGCCACGCCCTCGACGTCGGAGATCGGGACCAGACCGTTGTCGCCGTCCTCCTGGTGCACGCGGGAGTCGGCGGAGTTCGAACGGTTGTCGCCCATCACGAACACATGCCCCTCGGTCACCTTCACGCTGAACGCGAAGTCGCTGGGGTTGACGCCCGGACGAATGAACGAGGAATCGTCGATGGCCTTGCCGTTGATGGTGATCGGCTGGCCGGGGCCCTTGCATGCCACGGTGTCGCCGGGCAGGCCGATCAGACGTTTGATGAGGAACTGGCTTTTCGCGCTCGGACCGAGCCAGTTCGCCGGATCCTTGAAGACAATGATGTCGCCGCGATGCAGTTCGAAGAACCGCGGCGCCAGACGGGATGTGACGACCTTGTCGCCGACCTGCAGCGTGTCGCGCATCGATTCGGAGGGGATCTCGTATACGCCGATGACGAACATGCGCAGGAACAGCACGATGACCAGCGGAATGCCGGCCCAGACGAGCAGGTCGCGCAGGGTCATGCGGTCGGGCTGCCGCCCGTCGGGGTCTGCGGTCCCGGAGGCTCCGGCCACGACGCCGGATGCGATGCGATCGTTGCCGTCCGTCTGGTGTTCAGTCATACGATGCGCTCCCCTGCTTGCCACTGCTTGAGATGTACGCGAATACTATACGCGGAAGCCCGGAATCCACGATGCGGAATTCCGGGCTTCCATGCCACCCACGTGTTGCGTGGGATGCGTGAAGGACTCAGTCGGCCTTCTGGCTGTTGTCGCGACGCTCGACGATACGAGCGGCCTTGCCGCGCAGGTTGCGCAGGTAGTACAGCTTGGCGCGACGCACCTTGCCCTTGCGGACGAGTTCGATGGAATCGATCACCGGGGAGTGCAGCGGGAAGCGACGCTCCACGCCCACGCCGAAGCTGATCTTACGAACGACGAACGTCTCGCGCACGCCGCCGCCCTGACGGGCGATCACCACGCCGGTGAAGGCCTGGATACGGGAGTTGTTGCCTTCCTTGATGTTGACGTTCACCTTGACGGTGTCGCCGGGACGGAAGGCCGGGATCTCCTCGGCGGGCTTCAGGTGCTTGGCGTCGAACGCTTCGATTGCATTCACCATAATGCTTGTTCCTCCATTGCCGCCGCATATCAGCGCAAGTCGGGGAAGACGACGGGCGTGATGCGCGCGATGTCTTCCAAAATTCGGTATCCCCTCGGGTCTGCCTTCGGGGAGCGTGCCGATCCGATCGATGATGGTCTGGACCTGTTGAGACGCGCATCTATGCGGCAATACGCGACTCGGCACAACTCTTCAAGTATACGCGGGAGGTGGACCAGTGCCCCGGTGTGCATCGCCCCTACCGTCGGTTATAACGCATGCGTTATAACCGACTTTAACGGTCTCTTAGCGGCGGGTCTTGCGCACTCGTGCGTTATAACCGACTCTGAGGCGTCGTTGGCGGCGGGTTTGACGCATACGTGCGTTATAACCGACGCTAGGAGGGCTCCAGAGGCGGTTTTGTCGCATACATACGAAAAACCCGCCGCGAACCATGGTTCCGCAGCGGGTTTCACATCACACGCCGAGCACCGAGGTAAGGGGCTTGACGCTCTCCGTCACCTAATCTCTCGGAAAAGGGATGAACGCCGTGTGTCAACGGCCGTCCGAAGGCGAAGGCGTACAAAGGTACGTCGAGACCTGAGGAAAGGACGCTGACACTCCGTTATTTACTTTTCTGCAAGAGGAATAATCGACGTGTGCGGCAAGCCCCGTCCGAGGCCGAAGGCGTATATCAATACGTCGAGCGCCGAGGAAAGGGGCTTGACGCTCCGTCGATTATTTCTCTTCGTGGTAGGACTTTTCGGTGTTGACAGACCACACGTTCTTCTTGCTGGTCCTGCCGGTCTTGATGTTGTTGACGGCTTCGATGGCGGTGGCCATGGAGTGGTCCTGGTTGTTGTAGCGGTGCTGGCCGTTGCGTCCGACGCAGTAGAGGTTGCCGAAGCCGTCGAGGTATTCGACGAGCTCGTCGATGTGCTGCCAGGTGTCGAAGTAGGCGGGGTAGGCCTTGGGAACGCGTTCGCGGTGGGCGTCGAGGACATCCTGCGGACCGTTGATGACGCGCATGCGGGTGAGTTCCTTGATGGCGAAGTCGCGGGCCTCGTCGTCGGTCATGTTCCAGAAGGCGTCGCCTTCCTCGCAGAAGTATTCGAGGCCGATCCAGACGGTGTCGTCGACGTTCTTGACGAGGTAGGGGCTCCAGTTGTTGAAGACCTGGATGCGGCCGACCTTGTAGCCGGGGTCCTGCACGTAGATCCAGCAGTCGGGGACGATGGGCGGGTTGCCGAGGGTGGGGATGTCGGTGGTGTTGCGGATGCGCAGCTTCTTGCACAGCAGGCCGACGGTGACGAAGTCGCGGTAGGGCAGGCCGGTGGCGATGGCGGTCATGTCCTTGGGGGCGGGCTTGTCGGAGGCGTCGACGGCGGTGATGAGGTCCTTGATGGGCATGGACGAGATGAACTCGTCGGCCTTGATCTCGGTGCGGTTGCCGTGCGAGTCCTCGTACACGACGGCGGCGATGCGGCCGGCGTCCTGGCGCACCTCGACGACCTTGGCATCGGTGATGACGTTGGCGCCGTGCTCGACGCAGTTCTCCTCGACGGTCTCCCACAGCTGGCCGGGGCCGAGCTTCGGGTACCAGAACTCCTCGATGAGGGAGGTCTCGACCTCCTTGTTGGAGCGCTTCTTGGGCAGCAGCTTGGAGAACGCGTTCTTGAGGACGCCGAGGATGCTCAGGCCCTTGACGCGCTGGGCGCCCCAGTCGGCGGAGATCTCGGAGGGGTGGCGGCCCCACAGCTTCTCCGTGTAGCCTTCGAAGAACATGGAGTAGAGCTTGCGGCCGAAACGGTTGATGTAGAAGTTCTCGAGGTTGGTTTCGGGAAGCTTGTGGAAGATGGACTTGAGGTAGCTGAAGCCGGCCACCATGGTGAGCTTGAAGCCCATGGCCTTGAGGGTGTTCGGGGTCAGCGAGATCGGGTAGTCGAAGAAGCGGTGGTTCCAGAAGATGCGGGAGACGCGATGGCGCTTGAGCATCACGTGGTCGGTCTTCTCGGGGTCGGGGCCGCCGGGTTCGAGGTCGTGGTGGCGTCCGAGCTTCTTGTCGTCGTAGGAGGGGGCGCCCTGCAGTGGCAGCGTCTCCTTCCACCAGTCCATGATGCGGTCGTCCTTGGAGAAGAAGCGATGACCGCCGATGTCCATACGGTTGCCGTTGTACTTGACGGTGCGCGAGATGCCACCGAATTCGCGGGTCGCCTCGAGCACGGTGACGTCGTAGTTCTCGGCGCCGCCGTCCTTCACCAGCTCCCATGCTGCGGTCAGGCCTGCGGGGCCGCCGCCGATGATAACGACCGACTTCTTTTCTGCCACGTCGTACTCCTCACAATGCAGATTGAACGAACATGCATAACGATGCATGGATGACGCAAACTAAATCGTGACCACTCTAGTACAGACCGTGGGAGCAAAGCGCACAGAGACGATGTGCATACACATTCTTTTCGCAGAATTCAGCGTCGCGTAGGGTGAGATGCCGCCTGTCTTCCGCTCGGTGGTCCCGTCTCCGAGGAGGCTGTCATGCGACGGCATGATCGACGGCGGCAACTCCCCTCAGTCGTCCTACGGCCGACAGCTCCCCTCATACTTGAGGGGAGCCAAAACCCCCGCCGTCATTCCGCACAACCCGGCGATGTCAGATGTTGTCGGGGATGTCGATGTCGGTCTTCTGGACCTCCTCGACGTTCACGTCCTTGAACGTGACGATGCGGACGTTGGTGACGAATCGGCTGGGACGATACACATCCCACACCCATGCGTCGGTCAGCTGCACGTCGAAGTAGACGTCCTGCCCGGCGGAACGCACGTTGAAGTCGACCTTGTTCGCCAGGTAGAAGCGCCGTTCCGTCTCGACGACGTAGGTGAACAGTTTGATGACGTCGCGATATTCTTTGTACAGCGCCAGTTCCGCATCGGTCTCGTAGTTGTCGAGATCCTCAGCGCTCATTCGTTTCCTCCTCGGGAGCGGTTGCCGAGGCTGCGCCACCACGCCCGCTTCGAGCGCTTGGCGTCCTCCTCGTTGCCGTTGTTGGAATTCGGCCAGTAATTGTATTCCTGCTGGCCACGGGTCTTGCCGGCCGGTTTGGCCTGACCGGAGTCGCCGCCGTTGATCAGGTCGGCGAGGTCGGATTCCAGTCGGTCGTTCTCGGCGTCGTTCCCCCTGCGTTTGACCTCGAGGGCCAGCGAATGCTCGCGCAGGGCCAGTGCCTCGCGCACGCCGGGATTGTCCTCGATCAGATGCATGCCGAATGCGTCGAGCGAACGGATCGGATCGTATTCGTCGACGAGCGTGCCGAGCACGATCTGGTCCTGGTACCGCTGGTTGGCGTCGTCCCACAGCGCATGGCGCGACGTGCCCTCCTTCATGAAGCCCAGCGACTGGTACACGGAAAGCGAACGCGTGTTCTTCTCGGGCACGGCCACCCAGATGCGGTGCAGGCCGAGTCCGGCGGGCTCGGGGGCGAAGCCGTACGTCATGACGCGCGGCATGGCGTCTCGCGAGTAGCCGCGGCCACGGTAATCGCGGCCGAGCATGACCTGGATGCGGGCGGACTTCGCCCAGCTGTCGATGTCGATGAGGAAGATCATGCCGATGACCTTGGTGCGGTCGTCATCGTCGGGGTTGGAGTCGGCGAGCACCGACCATGCGATGGTGCGGCGGGATTCGGGATCGCCCACGCCGGACTCCTCCGGAGACAGACCACGGCCCCATGCGACCGAACGGCCCACCCATGTATGGACCAGCGCGCGTTCGGACTGCGCATCCTTGCCGGTGATGGTGGAAGCATTGTAGAAGGCCTGCAGCTCGTCCATCAGCGGAAGGTCCTCAAGGGTGGCGGGACGCAGATGCACCATTTCGCCCTTGATCTCCGGAATGACGAGACTGCTCGGCAGCGTACGCGTTTCGTCTTGCGTCCGCTCCTCCACGCTGTTCACTTCATCTGCTGACATGGGTCACTTTCTATCGATCGGCTGTCTGTCGTACTGCTGTCGTCTGTCTACTATGACAGATTCCCCGCGTATAGGATACACGGGGAATCTGGTTCATGGTAGCGAGGCGCGCTGATTTCCCAGCGGATTCTCAGGATTGTGAGATCAGGACTTCACCTTGCTCATGACGATCTTGGTGACGGCCTTGGCATCGGCCTGACCGCGGGTCGCCTTCATCACGGCGCCGATGATCACACCCATCGGCTTCATGTTGCCGCTCTTGAGCTTTTCGGCCACGTCGGGGTTCGCGGCGAGCGCGTCGTCGACGGCCTTCTCGATGGCGCCGGTGTCCTCGACCACCTGGTAGCCGTGCTTCTTGACGACCTCGGCCGGGGTGCCCTCACCGGCGAGCACGCCGGCGACGGTCTGCTTGGCGAGCTTGTCGTTGAGCTTGCCGGCGGCGATGAGCTTCTCGACCTCGGCCACGTCGGCCGGGGTGATCGGCAGCTCCTCGAGGCTGACCTCCTTGGCGTTGGCGGCGCGGGAGATCTCGCCCAGCCACCACTTGCGGGCACCGGCGGCCTTGGCGCCGGCCTTCACCGTCTCCTCGATGAGGTCGAGGGCGTCGGCGTTGATGATGTCGCGCATCTGCAGGTCGGTCAGACCCCATTCGGCCTTGAGACGGTTGCGGCGCTCGCGCGGCATCTCCGGCATCTGGGCCTTCATCTCCTCGATGTGCTCCTTGGTGATGTGCAGCATCACCAGGTCGGGGTCGGGGAAGTAGCGGTAGTCGTCGGCGTCGGTCTTGACGCGGCCGCCGGCGGTGGTCTGCGTGGACTCGTCCCAGTGACGGGTCTCCTGCAGGATCTCCTTGCCTTCGTCGAGGCGGGCGGCCTGACGACGGATCTCGTACGTGATGGTCTTCTCGATGCCGCGGAACGAGTTCACGTTCTTGGTCTCGGAACGGGTGCCGTACGGGTCGGACGGGCTGGGGCGCAGCGAGACGTTGACGTCGGCGCGCATGTTGCCCTGCTCCATGCGGGCGTGGCTGATGTTCAGGGCACGCACGATGTCGCGCAGAGTGCGCATGTAGGCACCGGCGATCTCGGCGGCGCGGTCGCCCACGCCTTCGATCGGCTTGGTCACGATCTCGATGAGCGGCACGCCGGCGCGGTTGTAGTCCACGAGGGAGTGGTCGGCGCCCTCGATGCGGCCGTCGGCGCCACCGATGTGGGTGTTCTTGCCGGCGTCGTCCTCGATGTGGGCGCGCTCGATCGGCACGCGGAAGATGCTGCCGTCGTCGAGCTCGACGTCGAGGTAGCCGTTGCCGTTGGTCGGCTTGTCGTACTGGGAGATCTGGTAGTCGCGCGGCATGTCCGGGTAGAAGTAGTTCTTGCGGGCGAACTGGCTCCACTCGGCGATCTCGCAGTGCAGGGCGAGGCCCAGCTTGATGGCGTAGTCCACGGCGGTCTTGTTGATGACCGGCAGGCTGCCCGGCAGGCCGAGGCTCACCGGGGTGAGCTGGGTGTTCGGCTCGCCGCCGAACTCCACGTGCGCGGGGCAGAACAGCTTGGTGTTCGTGCTGAGCTCCACGTGGGTTTCGAGGCCGATGACGGGGTCGTACTTCTTGACGGCCTCGGAGAATTTCATGAGTTTATCTGCCATTGTCTGCTCCTAATACGTCCTGTACGCTCTCAGGCCTCATCCAGCCACGGGGTCTTGAGGCTGTTCCACACCGGGCCGCCCCACTTGCCTTCCAGGGCGGCTTCGAGGGCCGCGGCGGGCTTGTACATCTTCTCGTCCTGCATCTGCGGGGCGAAGAACTGGAAGCCGACGGGCAGGCCTTCCTCGCTCAGGCCGGCGGGGATGCTCATGGCCGGGACGCCGCCCATGTTGGCGGGGATGGTGGCCACGTCGCCGAGGTACATGGTGATCGGGTCGGCGGTCTTCTCGCCGAACTTGAACGCGGTGGTCGGGGCCGTCGGGGAGACGAGCACGTCCACCTGCTCGAAGGCCTTGGCGAAGTCCTCGATGATGAGCGTGCGCACCTTCTGGGCGCTGCCGTACCAGGCGTCGTAGTAGCCGGCGGACAGGGCGTAGGTGCCGAGGATGATGCGGCGCTTGACCTCGTCGCCGAAGCCGGCCTCACGGGTGTAGGCCATCATGTTGGCGGCGGTCTGCGGCACGCCGGCCGGCGGCATGACGCGCAGGCCGTAGCGCATGCCGTCGTAGCGGGCGAGGTTGGACGACACCTCGGACGGCATGATGATGTAGTAGGCGCCAAGGGCGGCCGGGAAGTGCGGGCAGGAGATCTCCACGACCTCGGCGCCCATGTCCTCGAGCAGCTTGACGGACTCGTTGAAGCGGGCCTCGACGTCGGGCTGGAAGCCTTCGCCGCCGAGCTCCTTGATGAGGCCGACCTTCACGCCCTTGAGGTCCATCTTCAGGCCTTCGCGGGCGGCCGCCACGACCGGCGGCACCTCGCGCGGGATGGAGGTGGAGTCGCGCTTGTCGTGGCCGCCGATGACCTCGTGCAGCAGCGCGGCGTCGAGCACGGTGCGGGAGACCGGGCCGATCTGGTCGAGCGAGGAGGCCATGGCAATGGCGCCGAAACGGCTCACACCGCCGTAGGTGGGCTTCACGCCGACGGTGCCGGTGAAGGCGCCGGGCTGGCGGATGGAGCCGCCGGTGTCGGTGCCGAGGGCGATCGGGGCCTCGAACGCGCCGACCGCGGAGGCGGAGCCGCCGCCGGAGCCGCCGGGCACATGCTCGGTGTTCCACGGGTTCTTGGTGGTCTTGTAGGCGGAATGCTCGGTGGAGGAGCCCTGGGCGAACTCGTCGAGGTTGGTCTTGCCGAGGATCGGCATGCCGGCGGCCTTGATCTTGGAGATCACGGTGGCGTCGTACGGCGGCACCCAGCCCTCGAGGATCTTCGAGGCGGCGGTGGTCTCGATGCCCTTGGTGACGATCATGTCCTTGATGGCGATCGGCACGCCGGCCAGCTCCGGCAGACCCTCGGTCTCGCCGGCGGCGTTCTTCTTGTCGAAGGCGTCGGCCTCGGCGAGCGCGGTTTCGGCGGACACCTTGAGGAAGGCGTCGATGCTCGGCTCGGCCTTCTCGATGACGTCCAGATGCGCCTCGGTCAGCTCGCGGCTGGAGACTTCCTTGTTCCTGATCTTCGCGGCCATCTCGGCGGCGGAGAGCTTCACCAGTTCGGTTGCGTCAGTCATTGGTGCACATTCCCCCTGATTATTCCTGGATACGCGGGGCGACGAACATGCCGGCCTCGGTCTTCGGGCCGCCGGCGAGCGCCTCGGCCTGGGTGAGCGGCGTCTCGGCCACGTCCGGACGCAGGTAGGCTTCCAGCGGAACCGGGTTGGCGGTCGGCTTGACGTCGTCGCCGGCGACCTTCTGCACTTCGTTGATGGAGTCTGCGATGACGTTCAGTTCGCCCTGGAGTCGGGTGATCTCTTCGTCAGTCAGGGCGATTCGGGCCAAATCGCCCAAATGCTCGATCTGTTCACGTGTGAATGTAGGCATAGTGCCCACTATAAAGCGCAAGTGTGACGAGCGGGAGTGCCTTTGCGGTCCTTTTCGTCGCATTATCACAACGAATTGGGAACGGAGCGATGTGAGCGGTTCCGGTTCGTTGAACGGCCATAACCAACAGGAGCCCAAGGAGCGGCACGGTTCCCATCCGTCAATATGCAATGCAACGAACGGGAACGCAACATCGCGCACGGTTCCCGTTCGTTGTCGGAACGCGGTCCGGCAGGCAGCCGGCGACGCCGCTACCGGATATCCGCGCGCTTGGCCGCCAGCGTGCCTGCGGCCTCGAGCACGATCCACCAGCCGACGAGGATCATGAGGCTCTGCCACCAGTTCGGCATGAAGTAGTCCACGTTCCCCGTGCCGGCGGCCAGCGTCGTCTCGACGCCGCCGCGCACGAATGTGCCGATGGCGGCGGACGGCAGGAACGCGCCAACGGTGTTCAGCCACTCATACCGGCTGGCCGCCAACGAAATGATGCCCAATATGCTCGGCGCAATCATCAGCAGTCCCACCAGCGCGAAGATGCCTCCCGGCGTCGCACGGCATATCGCGCCGATGCCGAGCGCCATCTTCGCGACCAACGTCGCGGCAAGCGCGGCGCCGAGCAGCGATATCCACGGCAGCCTCCACTGGTCGCCGGAAAGCGGCGTCACGTCCCATCCGTTCGACATGAACGACACCAATCCCCACGAGATCAGCAGTCCGATGAGCGCGGCCACGAACGACAGCACGCCCACGACGAATGATTTGGCCTCGATGATGTCCTCGCGACGGGGGTTGGCGACGAACGTGGCCTGAATCGATTTCGTCGAATATTCGGATGTGACGGCCATGACGCCGAAGATGCCGACGACGAGCGCCACGGTGGACGTCATGCCCGAGACCGATGCCCACAGATCGGCGGCGGCAACGGGACTGGGCGTCGCAAGCTGCTTGCCGGTCTCGTCGAAGCCCGACATGAGATGCGTGGTCCAGGCGGTGAGCGCGGCGCCGAGGGGGAAGAACACGACGGTCATGGCCAATAGCCAGTATGTGGAACGCAGGTTCAGAGTCTTGACGAATTCGGCGCGGATGGCGCCCCATATGCTCGCACGCCCATTGGGGACCTTCATCTTTCGAGGGGCGCGACGGCGACGGCTACGCGAGCTGGATGACGGGTCGGGCGGAGTCGGCGGGGTCAACGGTGCCGGCGGAGTCACTGACGAGGCGGATGCCACCGGTACGGCAGACGGCTGCGCCACGGCCTGCGGCGGCAAATCCGGTTGTACTGGTGTCTTTTGCCGGTATGGTTCCGGCCGCTCCTGTGCAAACGGATCGAACGCCATCGTCGCCTCGGAAGATGGTGTTGCCTCAGATGCCGGTGTCGGCTCGGCGGAAGGCGTCTGCTGCCGTTGCATCATCTGCCAGGCCGACGTCTGCGTCGTCTGCATGGAAATCAGTGGCTGCGCCGGCGATGCCGGCCTCGGTACCCGATGCTTGTCATCGGCCGCCTGATCGGCCTTCGGCTTCGTCGCCGGGTTCACCACCGGTGTCGTCCGCCCGGCGCTGTGACGTCCCCGTCGTCGTGCTGCACTCATCGTCGCGTCCCCCTTCGCTGCGCCCTTCTTCCTGTTCGATTCCGTATGCCCGACCGGCCATCGTCGGCCTGGCCATCGCCCGGTTGGACATCCGACAGGCCGCTGCCCGGTTGCCGACCTCCGCTCGGCTGCCGCACATCAGACTGCCGTCCTGGTTCGCCGCCCTCCCCCATCGGCGGTTTCGCACGGTATTCGGCCGAGGCGTGCGTCAGCTCCATGTAGGCGTCCTCCAATGAGGTCTGTTCCTGCGAGAACCGGTACATCACCACCTGGTTGTGGGCGAGTATCTGCGCGACCGGCTGCATGGGCACGCCGTCGACCATCACCGCATAGCCTTCCGCGGGATCGCCCGACTCGCGGGGAACATCCTGTACGCGGGCGCCGCCCAGTCCGGCGAGTGCCTCATGCACGCGGCGCGGATCTGGCGTCACGATGCGGATGCCATGCGAGGAGTGTTCATCGACGAATCTCGCCACGCTCACCTGCCGCAGGATCCTCCCCTGCCCGATGATGACGAGGTCGTCGGCGGTGAGCGCGACCTCGCTCATGAGATGCGAGCTGAGCAGCACGGCCCGTCCCTGCGCCGCATAGTATCGGCACAGCTCTCGCACCCATTTGACGCCTTCGGGGTCAAGTCCGTTGACAGGCTCGTCGAGCACGAGATTATGCGGGTCGCCGAGCAGCGCGGCGGCGATGGAGAGCCGCTGGCTCATGCCGAGCGAGAACGTTCCGGTGCGGCGGTTTTTCACGCTGGCGATGCCGGTCACGTCGATGACCTCGTCGACGCGTGATTTCGGTATGCCATTGGTCAGGGCGAGCGAGCGCAGATGCGCGTAGGCGGTCATGCCCTTGTGCGCGGAACGGGCGTCGAGCACGGCACCGACCGAGCGCATGGGCGAGCTGAGACGGGAGAACGGGCGGCCGTCGATGAGGGCTTCGCCGGAGTCGGGGCGGATAAGGCCGAGCAGGGCTTTCATCGTCGTGGATTTGCCGGCGCCGTTGGGGCCGAGAAAGCCGGTCACTCTGCCATTGAGCGCTTTGAACGAGACCTGGTCAACGGCCTTCTTTGTACCGAATGACTTGACGAGCCTCTCTATCTCTATCATGCTTCGACATTATCCGAACCGCTCTACACCCGCAATCGTCCACGGGGATGATTTCACGGGTTTTCAATGGCCGATGCTGGGGTGATGACGGGGTGATGACGGGCTTGTGGGTCCGGTGATTCACCCATACAGGTTTGTGGGCCCGGCCGTACGGATTTGTGGGCTCAACCATACGGTTTGGCGGGATTTGTGGGTCCAATGGTTCGTCATAACGGCAAAGTGGGTCTGACAGTTCAGCAGGAACCGATTTTCAGCCTCTCCACGTATGCAATAGACCCACAAACCCGTATTTGAACGAATTGACCCACGGTTAATGAATATCCCAAACCCACAAACCTCGGTCCAGACCCTGACCAGACCCGTCAGACCCACAAACTCAACGCGACAGAGCCACAACATCAATCCAGAGCCGGCGGACCCACAAAACCACATGGCAACCACATGGCATAAGACAGATGTTTAACGCATGTATACGAAAAAGCCGCCACGGAACCGCCCACAGCGGCGGTTATAACGGACCTATGAACAAAAACCGACGCTCAGACGCGGCCAGCGTCGGTTATAACGCACGCGTGCGGGAAAACCGACGCTCAGTGTCCTCATGCGGCGGGTTTTGCGCACGATTGCGTTATAACCGCCACTGAGCAGACCTAAGCGGCGGGTTTGTCGCATAGTACGGCCACGTCACGCGATTTCGGCGTGCTGAGCGATCCACGCATGCATGGAGACGGCGGCGGCCGCGCCCGCGTTGATGGACCGCACCGAGCCGAACTGCGAGATGTACACCACGTCGTCGGCGAGTTCCAGCGCCTTCTCGCTCAGTCCCGGTCCTTCGGCGCCGAACAGCAGCAGGCAGCGCCTGGGGAAACGGTACGTTTCCATGGGCACCGCGCCGGGCAGGATGTCCATGGCGATGACCTTCGCGCCGCGCAGTTCGTCGACCTCGGCCTGATGGCGTGCCGTGACGGCGAAATCATTACGTCGGGCCGCCGCTGCGGCGGCGTCCTCGGCGGAGGCGATCTCGGCGGCGATGCGACGATGCCAGTCGGCCACGAGATCGGCCACGGTGGGATGATGCACGATGTGCTGGTACAGCTCGGTCATGAGCGCACCCTTGCGATTCCATTTGTGCGGGCCGACGATGTGCACGCGGGCCGCGGCGAACGCGTTGGCCGTGCGCACCATCGAACCGATGTTGAAATCGTGCGTCCAGTTCTCGATGGCCACCTCGAACGGATGGCGTCCCCGCCGGTCGAGGTCGGCCTTGATGGCCGAGACCTTCCAATAGCGGTATTTGTCGAGCACGTTGCGACGGTCGCCGTTGTCGAGCAGACCACGGTCGTAGCGGGCGTCGAAGTTGGCGGGGTCGCCGAAGTCGTCGGGACGCGGACGGTCAGGATGCGTCTCGGCCCACGGCCCTACGCCCACTTCGCGGAAGGCCGGCTCGTCGGAGGCCAGGGCGGCCTTGGTGATCGGATTCGGCTCTCTCACGACTGGCCCTGACCTCGCAGCTCGGATTCCTTGAACACCTCGATGAACGGCAGTTCGTGGGCCTCGCCGTCGGCCGGATTGACGACCTTGACGACCGGCTCGGTCATGTCGACGCCGCCGATAAGCGACGCCACGGCGAGGATCTCGGCGCCCTCGTTCTTCACGACGCCGAAATCGAGGCTCAGTTCGTTGCCGTTGCGCAGGGTGACGAGCGACGACGTCTGCACGTAGGATTTCTCGCTCAGCCACGAGTCGAGCAGGATCACGCGCTTGCCTTTGATGCTCGGCCCCTTGATGCTCGGATAGACGAAATCCATGACGAATGCGTCAAGGTCCTGGCCGCGGGAGGCCGCGGCATGCACCATGGCGCAGGCGAGCGGCACGGCGGCGGCGGTGAGCGCGCCGACGGCGTCGAAGTCGTCGAGACCGTAGCCCTGCTCCTCGATGACGTCGAGCAGTGTGTGGCCGATGAGCGTGGCGCCCTGATGGTCGAAGGCCACGGCGGAGAGTTCGCTGAACGGCTTGTCGGCGACCTCCTTCACCAGCATGCGGCGCAGCAGGTCCTTGGCGTCGAAGAAATCGTCGGCAAGACCGCCGTCCGACGTGGCGGCGTCGTCGCGCACGTCGGACGGTCCGGTCTTGCGGAATCCCTCGGTTTTGGCATCGTTCTGAAGAGTCATGACATCACTGTACCGCCAGCCATTGAAGGGTCTATGCCAGGCCCTTGCGCTTGCGATATTCGTTGACGGCGGCCAACGCCAGCGCGGCCGCGGCCGTGAACAGACCGCCGAAGACGAGCCAGCCGCGTCCGTCCATGCCGCCGGTGAACGGCAGCATGGCGACCTTCTTCGCCTCGTTGGGCACCTTGTTGTCGTCCAGCTGCCTGCCGCCGGTCTCAAGACTCACGACGTGTTCGGTGGCATCGCGCTCGATGACGAACGTGTAGGTGTCGTCGCCGACGTTGTAGCCGTTCGGCGCCTGCGTCTCGACGAGTGTGTAGTAGCCGGGCTTGAGCCGCTGCACGGTGATCACGCCGGCGGCGGTGTTCGTGTCGTTGGTGCCGGAGCACGACGTGTTGGGGAAGCAGTCGGTCACGGCCAGCGTCTCCTTCAGCATGGAGTGCGAGGCGTCCGAGTAGCGCTTCAGCTCCCACTTGGAGGCCGATGCGGTGATGAGCGCACCGGTGTCCTTGTCGGTCTTGCGCCAGGTGACGGCGGCCGGCGTGTTTGCGATGACGTTGGACGCCTTGCCCCAGTCGGTGGAGACGGCCCCGTCGGAGACCTTCACTTCGAACTCGTGCACCTTCTCGCTGTCGCCGGGCTGCCAGAAGCCTTCCGGCGCCTGCGTCTCCACAAGCCGATACGTGCCGGCGGCGCCGATGCCCTCGACGGTGAACCAGCCGGCGCGCGAATCCTTGTCCGCGCCGGTGCATGCGGTGTCGACGCAGTCGGTGATGTCGGCCTTGCCGTCGGCACCGGTCAGATTGGTGACGGCGGTCCAGGTGCCGTCGTCGGTCTTGCGCTCGATCCTCCAGACGGAGCCGTCGATGGGGTTGGCGCCGTCGGTCTTCTCCCACGAGACCTTGCCGTTCGTGCGGTTGCCGATGAGCGCGTGCCCGTCCCTCGCCTTGGCGTACAGGCCCTTGTCGGCGTCGGGTCCGGATTCGAGGGTGATTTCGGTGTCCTTGGGCAGTTTGCCGGCTTCGGCGGCATACACCTTCATGGCGTACACGTTGCTCGACTTCTCATACCCCGGGGGCGCGGTCTCCTCGGTCAGCTTGTAGTCGCCGGCGGCGAGGTTGTCGACCTCCACGACGCCGGGCTCGGGGTTGTTGTCGCGGCCCGTGGCGCCGTTCGTGGTCTTGTCGGTCACGTACATCGTCCACGTCTTCTCGCCGTTGACGACGCTTGACGTCCAGCACTGGTAGGGATCGGGCTTCGCCACCTGGCAGTCGGCGGGGCGCAGGTCGCCGTCCTGGTACGGCGTCGAATCGGTCGAACGCGAAGCGGTGTCGAGGCTCGTCTGGGTGACGGTCAGCTTCCATACGGCACCGGCCAGCGGATTGTCGGCCGAGGGCTTGCCGTCGCCGCCCACGGCGGTCTTCTCCCATGTGGCGTTCGACGGGCTGGCGAAGATCACCACGCCGTTCGAGCCGAATGCGCCGCCGGAGAGTCGTGCGCCGTTGCCGGACATCGACAGCTGGGCGGAGCCCTTGGCCTCGTCGCGCGTCGCCTGGCGTTCGGCGTCGGTGGCGCCGTTGACCTGCGCCTTGAGGGCCACGCCGGTGGTGAAGTTCGTGTTGCCGTCGCCGGTCGGCACGGTCATGGTGCTGGCGGCGCCGTTCGCCGCATGCACGGTGCCGGGCACATACAGGTTGAGCGTGGTGGGGGTCGTCACCTTTTCGGTCGGATAGGCGGGATCGGCCTTGGCCTGCAGCGCGATGGCTCCGTGGCCGTACCAGCCGCCGGAATCCGGCAGCCAGGAGTCGAAGTAGCCGCTTGATTCCATGAGCGGGGTACCGTCCCGGTACCAGGTGACGGCGGGGTTCGAACGGTCGGTGAACCAGGTGTCGAGCAGATGGAACGAGTTCGACGTGAACTTGTTCGGATCGCCGTACCACTTGTGGTAGGGGTTCATGATCGCCAGGTCGTCGCCGGCGGTCACCGTGTTGCCGTCGGCCGCCGTATTGGCGGTGTTGCCGTCGAGCGTGGTGTTCACGTCGTTGTCGAAGAGGGCGATGTTGCCGCCCTGCGAGGCGGTGGCGTTGCCGGAGGGGCAGAACCACAGGCCGCCGCCGAAATGACCGGCGGCGTTGTCGAAGGCCACGGCCTTGCCGACGTAGGTGGTCGAGTCCTCTTCGGTGTAGACGGCGCCGCCGAGGTATCCGGAGACGTTGTTCGTGTACGAGCCGCCGGTGAGCCACGCCATCGAGGAGTCGCCGTTGAGGAAGATGGCGCCGCCCGCGCCGCCGCGCTGGATGTCGGTCCAGGTGCCGTCGGCCGCACGCTCGGGCTTGGCGACGGACGTGTAGTTGTTGACGAACTTCGGCTTGGTGCCGTCCGTCGCGTTCTTGACCCAGAGCTTGCCGGAGGCCCAGATGGCGCCGCCGCCGGCGCGCCAGCTCCATGACTTCGCATAGTTGCCGTCGAATGTCACGTTGCCTTGCACCAGCAGGCTGCCGGTGGAGTGGATGGCGCCGCCGCCGAGGTTGGACTGATGGCACTGTTCCACGGTGGCGTCGGTGGAGCAGTCGTCGGCCGGGCTCTGGCCGTTGCCGGTGAAGGTGCCGCCGGTCACGCTCACCGTGCCGGAGCTGGAGATCACGCCGCCGGAGACGGCCGACGTGTTGTTGCGGAAGGTGCCGCCGGTCACGTTCACCGTGCCGTCGTTCATGATCACGGCGCCTCGTTCCTTGGTGCCGATGCTCTGGTACGTGCCACCGGCGATGGTGAGCGAGCCGCCGGGATACACGTAGATGACGGAGCCCTTGCGGCCTCCGGACCGCGTGCCGTCGAGACCGGCGCCGTCGTCGGCCTTGAGCGTGATCTTGGCGCCGTTGTTGACGTACAGTACGTGGTTCTGGTCGAGGGGTGTGGATTCGGTGTCGGTCGTATCGGTCGGCACCTCGATCGATGCCGCCAGCGTGACCGTCGTCGCCGAGCCGTCCGTGGCGGCGCCGTCCACACAGGATTTCAGCACGTCCCAAGTGCGCACGGCGGCGCAGTCGCCGGCGGCCTTCGGCGCGGCGACCTTGGCTGCGGCCTTCTTCTGCGAATCCTTCTTCTGTGTCTTTGGGGTGGCGCCCTGCGCGGTCGGATTCTGCGACGAAGGAGCCGACGTCGCGCCGTCGTTCGACGCCGACGACGACTGCGACGGCGAGGCGGCGACGGTGGATTCGGTTTCGGCGCCGGCCGTTTCCACAGCGCCGGCGGCGGGTATGCCCACGGCGAGCATGGCCGCCGCGGCCGCCATGGCGGCGATGGCGTGCGCCCCTCGTCTGCGGCCCGTTGCCGCGGAGTCGCCGAGCGTATTCATGATTCGCGAGATTGCACTACGGCCGGAAATCCCCCATTTCCCCCGCAGACCGTCTTTGCTGTCCATCTCGCTCACTGTTGGTTCCCATCTTCATCTGCACTATTTGGCCCTATATATGATACCCCCTATGTGAACACTCTCATTTCAACATCCCCTATTGCCCCCATATGCCCCCTATAAATATGCGGTGCCGATACGGACCGAAACGACAAAAAGGCCTCCCGCCCGTGAGATACGGGTGGGAGGCCTTGATAGTCATCGACTACCGCGAATCACGGACGCGATTCGCGCCGTTCGGCCCGGACATTCAATCAGACCGAACGCTCAGTCGGCCGAACGCTCAGTCGGCCTGGACGTCGTCGATGGAGACGTCGGGGCTGTCGGGCGTGTGGTCGGCAAGCGGGTCCTCGGGCATGTCGGTGAGCTCGAGGTGTTCGCCGCCGGTCTGGTCGACGAGCACGGTGTCGCCATCGTGGATCCTGCCGCCGAGCAGCATGCGGGCCAGCTGGTCGCCGACCTCGGTCTGCACGAGGCGACGCAGCGGACGGGCGCCGTATGCCGGGTCGTAGCCGGTGTCGGCCAGCCATTCGCGTGCCGCATCGGTCACGTCGAGCGTGATCCGGCGGTCGCTCAGACGGGCGGCGACCTGCTTGACCTGGATGTTCACGATGCCGCCCAGCTCCTCGCGGGTGAGCGGATGGAACATGACGATCTCATCGAGTCGGTTGAGGAACTCCGGCTTGAAGTTCATGTGCACGGCGTCCATCACGGCCTTCTTCTTGGCGTCGGCGTCCATGTCCTCGTTGACGAGGAACTGGGAGCCGAGGTTGGAGGTCATGATGAGGATGGTGTTCTTGAAGTCGACCGTACGGCCCTGGCCGTCGGTCAGACGACCATCGTCAAGCACCTGCAGCAGCACGTCGAAGACCTCGGGGTTGGCTTTCTCGACCTCGTCGAACAGCACGACGGAGTACGGGCGACGACGCACGGCCTCGGTGAGCTGGCCGCCCTCCTCGTAGCCGACGTAGCCCGGGGCCGCGCCGATCAGACGCGAGACGCTGGCCTTCTCCATGTACTCGGACATGTCGATGCGGACCATGGCCTTCTCGTCGTCGAACAGGAAGTCGGCCAATGCCTTCGCAAGCTCGGTCTTGCCCACGCCGGTGGGGCCGAGGAACAGGAACGAGCCGGTCGGACGGTTCGGGTCGCTGATGCCGGCACGCGAACGGCGCACGGCGTCGGCCACGGCGGTGATGGCCTCCTTCTGGCCGATCACACGCTTGCCGAGGTAGTCCTCCATGTGCAGCAGCTTCTCGTTCTCGCCCTGCATGAGGCGGCCGACGGGGATGCCGGTCCAGTCGGCGACGATCTCGGCGACGGAGTCGGCGTCCACATGGTCGGGGACCATGGGCTCGCTGCCGTTCGTGCCGTTGCCGGACTTGGCCTCGGCGTCGGCGTTCTCGGCGGCGGCGAGCTCCTTCTGGATGGCGGGAATCTCGCCGTACAGGATCTTCGACGCCTTGGCGAGATCGCCTTCGCGGGTGGCCTTGTCGGCCTCGACGCGCAGGTCGTCGAGCTTGGCGCGCAGGTCGCCGACCTTGTTGTGGCCGGCCTTCTCGGCGTCCCAACGGGCCTTGAGTCCGCTGAGCTTCTCGCGCGAGTCGGCGAGTTCGGTCTGGATCTTCTCCAGACGCTCCTTGCTGGCCGGGTCCTCGGCCTTCTTCAGCTGCATCTCCTCCATTTCGAGACGCGTGACCTTGCGCTGCAGCTCGTCGATCTCCTCGGGCTGGGAGTCGAGCTCCATGCGCAGGTGCGCGGCCGCCTCGTCGACGAGGTCGATGGCCTTGTCGGGCAGCTGACGGCCGGAGATGTAGCGGTTGGAGAGCGTTGCGGCGGCAACGAGCGCGTCGTCGCCGATGGTCACCTTGTGGTGCGCCTCGTAACGCTGCTTGAGGCCACGCAGGATCGCGACGGTATCCTCAACGCTCGGCTCGCCGACGAACACCTGCTGGAAACGACGTTCGAGCGCCGGGTCCTTCTCGATGTTCTCGCGGTATTCGTCGAGCGTGGTCGCACCGATGAGGCGGAGCTCGCCGCGGGCCAGCATGGGCTTGAGCATGTTGCCGGCGTCCATGGAGCCTTCGGCCGCACCCGCGCCCACGATGGTGTGGATCTCGTCGATGAACGTGATGATCTGGCCGTCGGCGTTCTTGATCTCGTCGAGCACGCCCTTCAGGCGTTCCTCGAATTCGCCACGGTACTTGGAGCCGGCCACCATGGAACCCATGTCGAGGCTGATGAGCTTCTTGTTCTGCAGCGTGGTCGGCACATCGCCGGCGACGATACGCTGGGCGAGGCCTTCGACAACGGCGGTCTTGCCGACGCCGGGCTCGCCGATCAGCACCGGGTTGTTCTTGGTGCGGCGGGAGAGGATCTGAATCACACGACGGATCTCCTGATCGCGGCCGATGACCGGGTCGAGCTTGCCTTCCTTCGCACGGGCGGTGAGATCGGTGGAGTACTTCTCCAGCGCCTTGTAGCTGCCTTCGGCATCGGGGCTGTCGACCTTACGGCCGCCGCGGATGCCGGGAACGGCCTTGCGCAGCGCCTCGGGGGTCACGCCGGCCTGCTTGAGGATGTCGGCGGACTCGTTCGGGCCGACGGCGATGCCGATGAGCAGATGCTCGGTGGAGACGTATTCGTCGCCCATCTGCTTCATCTCCTTCTCGGCCTGCGCGAGCGCGGTGGTCAGCTGACGGCTGGCCTGCGGCTGCGACGTGCTCGAGCCGCTGGCGCTCGGCAGGGCGACCAGCGCGTTGCGAACGGCCGCGCCGACCTGCTTCGGGTCGCCGCCGGCCGCCTGGATGAGGCCGGGGACCACGCCGTTCTCCTGGCGCAGCAGCGCGTCGACCACATGCAGGGTCTCGACCTGCGCGTTGCCGGCCGCCGATGCGCTCTGGATGGCGTCCCCCAACGCTTCCTGGGTCATCCTCGTGAAGTTCTGTTCCATAATGTCCTCCAATGTCGGGTTACAACGTCTTACTGATACGGACAACCGACCTGTGGAGTATTTTATTCCCAAAACTTGAGTGATTATGACTCAAGTTTTGGGATGTGGAATCGTCACCTCGCCAGGTCGGCGCGACGGGCGCGACGCAGCGTCACTGCCCATACGGCCGCCACGACCGCGGCCATCGCAGCCGCCACGGCGATTTCGCAGCCGGGCAGTCCCGTATGCATCGACAGTGCGTTCGTCATGAGGAACGCCTCGCCCAGCACCGCGTAGATCGCGCAGAAGAGGAACAGGGCCGTCAGCGGCACGACGACGAGCAGCGCGCGGATCAGCCCGTCGAACCAATGCGTCACCCAGGCCACGCCAAGCGTGAACGTCACCGACATCACCATGCCGAGCAACGCGACCGCCGTCAGATAGCCGGCGAAATTCCAGCCGACGAACCACGGCAGCACGCTCGTGGAGAACACGGGAGTCGCCAGATACGGCCACACCTGCGGCAGCCAGACGCCGGCGAACACGGCCGCCATCACCACACAGACCGCCAGCGAGCTCAGTCCGATGGCCAGCAGCTGCACGCCGGTCATGCGGCGGCGACCGGTGCGCGACGACCACTGCAACTGCCGCATATTACGCTTGCGGTCGGTGATGAACAACGACGCCGTCAGCACGACCGACATCACCACCGAATAGACGAACATGAGGAACATCATGAGCATGGTCGTCTCATATGCGTCCGTGTATTTCTCCAGATATCCCGTGTTGTCGCGTTGCGCATAGAGACGCTCGACCTGCGCGGCGGCGGTCTTCGGCAGCGAAACCGACGCGAGGTCCGCAAGAGAACCGTCGTCAGGCAGACCGACCCGTTCGGCGAGCCCCAGGCCATTGACGACGCGCAGGGCAATGTTGCCCTTTGTCATGTTCCACTCGTAGTCGTCAATGATCTGCCGCCGGGCTTCGACGGCCCGGTACTCCGACATTGCGGTGAACTTCGAACAGTACCGATCCCATGCGTCATCGGCCTGGGCATCGGCGGAATCAGTGGCACTGGTGATGGTGTTGCCGTCGTCATCGAATCCGAACGCGTACCCGCGTTTGTCCGCCACTGTAACGAACGAATCGTAGTCGGTGATGCCGTATGTTTTCGAACGATTGTCGGCGGCGATCTTCTTGTTGAGCCGGGATTTGAGCTCGGGAAGGTCGTCTTTCATCGCGTCGACGGATTCGCGGTCGACGACCGGCCCGTATTCGTCGATAAGGCTTACGGTGTCGCCGTTGGTGATGTCGCCGGGCGCGTTGAGGTTGCCGTATTCGAGCTGGGTGTACGGCACGGCGTAGGCGATGGCCGCCACGATGAGCGCCACGACGACGCCGGGGCGCCAGATCTTGCGCAGTTCCTGAAGAAGCAGGGCGAACATGAGGGGGTCCTTTCTGGGGAAACGTGTGCGTATGGTGATGCCGATGCGGGCGGAGCTAGTCGCGGTAGGCGAGGAGGAAGGCGTCCTCGAGACTGGGAGGAACGGGGACAACGGCCCCTTCGCGCACGGACGCCGCCTCCGGCGACGCGGCAGCGGATTCGGATGCTTCGGGGAACGGATGCCGTCCCCCTATCGGATCCGGCGAGTAGATACGCTTGGCCGTCGCGCCGCCTCGCTGGATTTCGCTGAGCAGCAGCTGCCCGTCGTGCAGCACGAATCCTTCCGGCACCTCGTAGATGTGGCCTTCGAGACGTTCGCAGACTGCGGCCGGCTCGTCGTTGCACGTCACGGTGGCGCCGCCCAGCATGACGATGCGGCCGGCGATAGTCTCGAGGTCGGAGACGATATGCGTGGCGATGATCACGATATGGTCGTCGGCCAGATTATGGACGATGTTGCGGAAGCGGACGCGTTCCTTGGGATCGAGCCCGGAGGTCGGCTCGTCGAGGAGCAGGATGCGCGGCCGGTGGATGAGCGCCTGGACGATGCCGACGCGGCGGATCATGCCGCCGGAAAGCGTTCGCATCCTCTTGTCGGCCTGGTCTTCGAGGTGGACCATGGCCAGCAGCTCGTCGACGCGCGAGGCGATCTCGGCGCGGGGCACGCCCTGCAACGTGGCGATGTATTTGAGGAAGCGGCGCGGCGACTGGTTCGGATAGTAGCCGAAATCCTGCGGCAGGTAGCCGATGATGCCGCGATATCGCTCCCCCATGGCGGCGACGTCCTCGCCGTTCCAGCGAATGGTGCCGGCGTCCGGGGCGAGCAGCGTGGCGAGCAGTTTGATGAGGGTGGTCTTGCCGGCGCCGTTCGGGGCGAGCAGGCCGTAGACGCCCTGCGTGAACCCGAGGTTGATGTCGTGCAGGATGAGTTTGCCGGAAAGCTCCTTGCCGACGTGTTCCACGGTGAGCATGATGGGACCTTTCTTCTCTTCGATGGTCGGTTGGTGTTCGGCCAGACGATGACCGGGCGATGATGGCTAGGCGATTGGTGTGGCCACAGGCTTGCGGCAGTAGGTGTTCAACGATGCGAGGTAGGCGGCGGCCGAAGCGAGACCGATGGCGAGGCATACGGCCGGCGGCAGTTGGGCGAGCCAGGGGGCCGCGGTGGCGCGGGCGAGCCACAGCACCATGCCGAGCGCCAGCCATACGGTGGGCATCACCAGCGCCGAGGCGGGCCACGTGCAATGGCGCTCCACTGCCAGCTGCCCGAGCGCGAACACGAACAGCGAGGAGAACGATACGCCCAGCACGGTGACGGAGTCGAGCCTCAACCCCGCGACGCCGACGGCCACACCGAACGCCACGCACATCACGGTGGACATCGCGCCGAGCGCCAGCATGCGGACGGCGGCGATCTGGCGGAACGACCAGCGGCAGGTCCGCAGCAGGTCCAGCATGCGCACCTCGCGTTCGCGCAGCATCATGAGCAGCGCGATAGCCATGTGCAGCAGCGGCGAGACGAGGAACACCGCAACCAGCAGCACGCTGGCATGCTGCGCCACCCACAACGCATGCTCCTGCATCAACGGCATGCTCTGCGCGATCGCGCGGCCGGCCGTCGATTCGCCTTGGGCCCCTGCCCCCACCACAGCGGGAGCAAGCGCATGCCCCTGCGAGCGCATGGCCTGCGCCGCACCGAACAGAGTGGCGAACAGGGGCGCCCACGCCACGAAGGCCATCATGAGGCCGAGGAACACGCAGTCCCCCACGCCGAAGAACAGGTTGCGCATGCCCAGCGAGCGCACGACGTCAATCAGCGATGCCCACAGTCCGACGCGTCTCGGCACGCCCATGGCCACGATGTGCCGGATGCTGCGCTCGCGTTCGGCTTCAGTGGGATAGGGTATCCGCTCGTTCATCGCCGAACTCCTTTCGTATGGTCTTCATCAATCGGAACCACCGTGCCTTCACTGTCGATTCCGGGGTTCCGGTCACGGCCGCGATCTCGGTGAATGTCCGACCGGCGTACAGGTGCAGCCGATATATCTCCTGCACGGCGGGGTCGAAGTCTCGCACGCGGTTCTCGATGCGTTCCAGCAGGTCGCGGTGCGCGAGCAGGCTGACCGGGTCCGGCGCGTTGCCGTCGGCGATGTCGGGAGGGGCTCCACCCTCCCCCAAGACTCCGCCGACCGAGCCTTCGCCGCCGACCGTCGATCCAGCCGGCCCTTCAGGCAGCGGGACCGTGGCCACTCCCCGTCTTCGTCGCGCATCGATGACCTTGTATGCGGCGATCCGGTAGAGCCAGGTGGCGAACGACGCCTTTTCGGGGTCATAGGCGGCGAGCGCACCCAGCATGGCGATGAACGCCTCCTGCGTGAGATTCATGGCCTGCTGCCGGTCTCCGACCTGACGCCAGACGAATGCGAACACCGCGTCGTAATATGCGCGCACAAGCTCGTCGGCGGCCCGCCGCGAGTCACGCCGCACGATGCGTCGTATGAGCCGCATGTCGTCCGCCATCGAGCTTTCCGCCTTTCGTCTTGTCTCTTCCGGTCTCTCTCGAACGCCGCCGTCCGAGCCACCAGAGCCAGGCCGGTTTAACCGCGTTCACCCATATATTCGTATCCCCGCCCCAAAAAGTTGCAGAAACCACTTCCCGACACGCCGAAACCCCGAGTTGTGGGGGTCTGAACTGGAAGATAAAGGCCCCGGACGTTGAAAATTCGTTGCGACAACGACCTCGCAGCCAATCCAAACACCCACAACTCGGCCTTATGCGCTCAAACCGGTCCAGATTATGAAGCGCACGCCGGGAAAACGCGCTTGCCGCTCCTATACTCGCCTCTGGATTCGTCCAATGGCCGCAACCGGCCGAATATAATCCACTACGATCCGAGAGAAGCATGGTTTTCAAATCCGGCGCGCTGCTGCTGGTCATCATCGGCGCCTATCTGCTCAAGCATCTGCACATCTTCGGTGAGCGTGACTACAAGGTGGCGCAGGGGCTCGTGTTCAACATGACGTTGCCATGCGCCATCATCATGTCGTTCGCCACCAACAAGCACGACATGCGCATGCTGTGGATTGTGCTGTTCGGCTTCATCTGCTGCCTGGTGCCATTGTTCCTCGTATACTTCGGCTCGTTCCGCGACGAGAAACAGTACCGCGCATTCCAGATGCTCAACGCATCGGGCCTGAACCTCGGCGCGTTCTGCCTGCCGGTCATCCAGACGTTCATGGGGCCGTCCGCCGGACTGCCGGTCATCATGATGGATATCGGCAACGCGATGGTGGCCACAGCCGGCGCGCTGACCATCACGCGCACGCTGCTGCACATGGACGAGAACTTCAAGGCGCTGCCGCTGATTCTGCGGCTGCGCAACATCGCACGAGACTTCCTCGGCTCCATATCGTTCGACATCTACATGCTCATGCTGGTGTTCATGTTCGCGCACATCACCATTCCACAGCCGATCGTCACGCTCATCACGCCGTTCGCCAATGCGAACGCGTTCTGCACGATGGCGATGATCGGCCTGATGATGGAGGTTCCGAGCGTGCGCAAGGACCGCATCGAACTGCTGAAGGTCATCGCGTGGCGCGCGGTGTTCAGCGTGTTCATCGCGCTGGGTGCGTGGTATCTCATGCCGTTCCCGCTGCATATCCGCGAGATTCTCACGCTAGCCGCATTCTCGCCGATCACCATCTTCTCCACGAAGTTCACGGATTCGCTCACCGGCAACGCCAAGCTCGCCGGATTCTCGCTTACCGCAACTGCCGTGATCAGCCTCGTCGCCATGACCGCCCTGCACGCGGTGCTGCCGGCGGCATAGGACCCCGCACCCCTGCCTGGAATTGTGGATAGCCCTGAAGTTATCCACAATTTTCCGAGGGTGGTTGCCGTACCGGGCTACAGGCCGGTACGTTTGGCGGCATGACTCCATACAACGGCGAGGGAATCGCCTACACCGCGCTCGCCGCCACTGCCCAGGAAACGCTTGCCCTCTGCGAGGCCGCCGTCCGCACCTCACGGGTTCCGCTGACATTCAGCCATGTGACCGCGCTTCAGCTCCTCGGCATCGAGCCGCCGCTCCATTGCGGGCTTGACGACTCACTGCTGCACGTCGTGGTGCAGGACCAGCGGCAACGTCATTCCACAGCCGGAATCCAAAGACATTTATGGAGAAACGACTTCCATCTGCTGCACTTATCCGAGTCCGTGGAATGTGTGAATGCGCTTACGGCATGGGCGCAGATGTCTCCGTTCCTGAATCTGGGAGAGCTCATCGTGCTCGGTGATTCCCTACTGCGGCGCAATCCGCTGCTCAAGCAATGCGACATCGCCGACTTCGCCGGCTTTCTTCGTGCAACCAACGCATTCAGAGGCAAGGCGAAATGCCAAAAAGCCGTACGATTCATCCCCGAAGGCACCGACTCCTCATGGGAGACGCGCATTCGCCTGGTATTACGGCAATACGGCCTGCCAGAGGCAATACCGAACTTCGCAGTGTATGACAAAAACCTCGGCTGTTACCTGCACATTAATCTCGCCTATCCGGATTGCAAGGTGGGCATCGAGTTCCAAGGAGACCATCACCGTACTTCCAAAGGCCAATACGCTTTCGACCAGAAGAAGAAACGCCACCTTGAGCATCAGGGCTGGCGCATCATCCCCGTGGTGGCAGCCGACATCGCGACCGAATCCCTCCGGCTGGAGCTGGCTCGCATCATCGCCAAGGCCATTGGCCGTCAAATGCCCACGGCGGCTCTCCCTCGATACCGCGAGCTCTGCGAAATCTGACCCTTCTCAACCCCAAACCCCGAGTTGTGGGTGTTTGATTTGGGAAAAACGCTTCTGCGACAACGAAATTTCAATGTCCCAGACCCATGTCTCCCGAAACAAACACCCACAACTCACACTTTCCCCTTCCGATGGCATAGAAAAGCCGCCGCGCGGCGTGGAAACCGTGCGGCGGTGCATCCCCCAACCCAAATTCTGCGGTCCGGACCGTCCTCGGCCGAGCCGAAGCCGGAGCCGAACCGGGAACCCGGACGGGCCGAATCCGGAATCCGAGACCCGGCGCTACTTGGCGAGGAACTCGTTGGTGGCGACGTCCTTGGCCTTGGGCGCGGTGTTCACCGTGTTGCCCTTGGCGTCAGTGTAGGTGTGCGACTCGTTGAGGAAGTCGAAGTACTTCTGCGTCTCGACGAAGTCGTTGGTGCCGAGGACGAACGAGCCGTCCTTGATCTTCGCCGGGTCGCCCCAGTACTTGCCGTCGACGATCACGTGCATGCTCTTCTTGACGAAGTCCTCCTTGAGGTTGGCGTCGGGCGCCTCCTTCACGAGGATCTTCGCGGCGTCGTCGGGGTTGGAGTACGCGTACTCGTAGCCCTTCTGCGAGGCCTGCACGAACTTCTTCACCAGTTCGGGGTTGTTCTTGATGGTCTTGTCGCTGGTGATGATGCCGATGGAGTCGGCGTTGCCGGGCACACCGTAGTCGGGCTCGGTGAAGCAGTTGAGCTTCGGGCCGTACATGTCGGCCTGCACGCCCTCCCAGGTGGCGTAGAAGCCGCCGAAGTCGGCCTTACCGGAGCTGAGCGTCTGGAACGTGTTGGTGCCGGCGGTCACCTTGTCGAACTTGCCCTTGCCGCCGTCGAACTGAATCATGCGGCGCACCACGGCGTCGGATTCGTTGGAGCCGAACGTGGCGAAGGTCTTGCCGTCGAGGTCCTTCGGCGACTTGATGCTCTTGTTGCTGGCGAGTGCGCACCAGATGGCGCTCGGCTTCTGCTGCACCTGCATGACCTGCTTGATGGTGGCGCCCTTGAGGCTGTAGTCGGCGGTGTTGGTCATGTTGGAGAGGGCGAAGTCGGCGACGCCGTTGTTCACGGCCTGTTCGGCGCCGGCCTGCGCCACGGCGACGATGTCGACGTCGAGTCCGGCGTCCTTGAAGTAGCCCTTGTTCTTGGCGACGTAGACGCCGATGTGGTTGGTGTCGGGCGCCCAGGAGAGCATGAACGTGACCTTCTTGAGGCCGCTGGAGCTGCCGGAGTCGGAGGCGTCGTTCGTGGAGCCGCATGCGGCGAGCGAGAACGCCATGGCCGCGGCGCCGGCCACGGCTACGACCTTACGAAGATTCCTGCGGATTGCTGAAGCAAAACCATGAGTCATGATGATTCGATTTCCCTAGATCTTCTTCACTATCGTTCTCTGGGAATGCTCGATTTCAGCGGATTTGGGGCAGAAAACGATACGGAGGTCCCTGGGTCCGCCCGTCCAATGCCCCCGGAGGCGGTCGATTCCGGCCCGCGCTCTCGGTTTGCCACACATTGGCGTTCAAGCGCGTCAATTATATATAGGGTTCTTCGACAAGGCGCCCCAAAATCAAACCCGTCTCTTCACGAATTGCAAGATACCGATATATCCGACGATTCGCGACATCCACGAATCACAAGATGCACCGATATCCGACGATTCATCGCAGGTCGCCTAGTATACGAATCGTCCGATACCAGAATATTCCATAATTCGTGGACTCGAAGCCCGCGCACGAATCGCAAGATACGCCAGTATCCGACGATTCATCACCGTAATTTCGGTCATAATCAGCCATGAATACGCAAATACCGTCATATCCGACGATTCGTGGAAAAAACGAATCGTCGGATATGACGGTATTCATCGATTCGCGCACGGGAAATTCGGCGCACGCGCCTGCATAGTCGCGATGCCGAGCGTCCCGTATCGCCGTCAGCCGCGGACGACGACGTTGCGCAGGTCGCCGATGCCTTCGACGTGCACGACGGCCTCGTCGCCGGGGCGCAGCGTGCCGGAGGCGTTGGGCGTGCCGGTGAGGATGACGTCGCCGGGCAGCAGCGTGGAGAACGAGGAGATCGCGGCGATCTGGGCCGGGATCGAGTGGATCAGGCCGGCGGTGGTGCCGGACGCCTCGGGCACGACCTCGCCGTTGAGCGAGAATCCGATCTTGGTGTCGGACCAGTCGAGGTCGGTCTGGATCCACGGGCCGAGCGGGCAGGAGGTGTCGAAGCCCTTGGCGCGCGTCCACATCGGGTCGAGGCCCTGGATGTCTCGCAGCGTCACGTCGTTGACGCAGGTGTAGCCGAGCACGTAGTCCATGGCCTTCTCGACGGGCACGTTCTTGGCGATGCGGCCGATGACGACGGCCACTTCGGGCTCGAAGTTCATGTCGTCGGAGTACGACGGCAGCACGATCGGATCGTCGGGGCCGATGACCGACGTGGACGGCTTGGTGAAGATGACCATCTCCTCGGGCGCGACCTTGATGTCGGAAAGGCCCTTGTTGGCCATGAATTCGGTGTGGGCCTGGTAGTTCTTGGCAAGGCCGAACACCTTGGACGGGATGATGGGCGCGAGCAGGCGCAGTCCTTCGGTGTCGAGCGCGTAGCGTTCGCCGGTGGGGCGCACCTCGGTCGGACCGAGCGGGAAGCCGTCGAGCGCGACGAGGTAGTCCTTGCCGTCGTTCTCATCGGTCTGCACGAAGGCGTACTGCGGTTTGTCGTTGATGGAAAAGCGTGCGATTCTCATACGCCCAGTGTAGCCCAGCAGGGTGCGGCACGGACCGTCGTAAGCCGACCGCGTGGAACGCTTTGCGAACAAGCCATGCGGGTCCCTCACCGATGAATCACGGAACCGTTCGAGAGAAATCCCCGTATCGGAGGATTCATGCACACGGATTCATGCACGCGGGTAAGTCAGCATCGAGCCAACGGCGAATCACAACAGACCAACGGCGAATAACGGCGAATCATTCGGCCGGTTCCGCGGCAGGATTCCCCGCGGCGACGCCCCCGGCATCGGATTCCGCCGCAACATCCGACGATGCCGCCACGCCAGCGCCCTTCCCGATGCCATACCGCGCCATTCGTTCTCCGGCACGCTCGGCCTTGCGCATCTCCGCCTGGTTGCGCTTCTGTTCGCGCAGCAGCATGGCACGCACGTCCTTCAGTTCGCGTTCGAGCTCCTCGATGCGACGCAGCTGGGATTCGAGCAGCATTTCGCGCAACGCATTGGATTCGTCGATGTGTTCGGCGGCGATGCCGCTGGATTCCGCGATCTTCTGCTTGAGCACGTCCACCCTCGGCACCTGTGGCTTCTCCGGCACGGGTTCGCCGTTGATCTTCGGCAGTACGGTCTTGCGCCAGCGTGCGATGCAGCGTTCGATGCGCTTGTATCCGATCAGCGAGGAGTCGAGGCCGGCGTCGCGGAAGATCTGCACGGGCGAGTCGCCAGCGGCGTACCGTGTCATGCATTGCACTTTGAAGGCCTCGGAATAGGCGATTCGCTTGTCCACCACGTCGGTCACCGCAGGCAGCGAGCGTAGGTACGCGACTTCCTTGCGGGTAAAATCACCGTTGTTGGCCACTGTAGTACACCTTCTTCTATTCAGATCGCCTGTCCCCGCCGATGATCGGCGCGTCGGAATCGCTCGTCGGGGTCCGCTGGGGCAAGCCACCTGAGACCCGGCAGCAACGATACCGTCGGTGTCTAGGGATTGGTCGCAAGCTTCCTGACCGTTTGATGGGCGTCCGCCGCACGCGTCATATGCGCAATCCGGGAGGAATGCCCCTCTTCGGTAGCCGCGTCACGTACGACGTCGGCGCCGTCGGCCTTGTCAGCTCGCAGTTTCCCACACTCCGTCATCGTCATTGCCAATGTTTGCTTCGGGGGGGGGGGCTACGTGATTATATCATGGTGCCGCGGTGCGGCATTACCACCCTCCCGTCATAATCCACTCATAATACATGAGATTTTTGGGTGGACGGCCGGAAAATCATGGCGTCACAACTATAGGGAATCACGTCCCATATATTGGTCAGAACGCCATCCGACCGATGGCGCACATCACGAATTCCCCCGAGTGTCGTCCCTCATCCCCGACCATTCACCCGTTATACACCCTCCACATCGGTCGAATCAACTGACTATGGTCGCGTTTCACGAGGGGGCGGCGGCATCGGGCCGCCAACCGCGAACCAACGTCCGCCCTGAAGTGCGAACGCTTTTTCACGGTTGAACGCGGTAGCAAACCCTGTCATCATCGGCAATCAGCCGTATCGCATGATGGACACACGACACGCCGAGAGCGAACGGACGGGCGGCCGCGCACAGCCGGCATCAGGCACTCGACCGGTCTTGAACAACGAACGACCTCGAACAACGAACGACCTCGAACAACGGACGGTCTCAAACAGACGGACGACGACGAACAGACAGCGGCGAACAGCAGACAGGCGGCGACGAACGGACCACGACGGATGAATCGCGGCGAACGAGAAACTGGAGGGTCAGATGAACGCGCGTTCGCCGAAGATGGCCGTGCCCACGCGAACGATGGTGGAGCCTTCGTCGATGGCGATGGCCATGTCGTGCGTCATGCCCATCGACAGTTCGCGGCAATCGGCGAGCGCCGCGTCGCCGGAGGCGAGCAACGCGTCGCGGGTTTCGCGAAGGTGGGCGAAGCCGCCGCGGATGGTCGCTTCGTCGTGCACATGGGCGCCGATGGTCATCAGGCCTTCGAGACGAAGGCCGGGAAGTGCGGCGACGGCGGCCGCGAGGTCGGCGGCCGCGTCGGGCGCGCAGCCGGATTTCGATTCCTCGCCCGATTCGTTGACCTCGAGCAGCACGCCGACCGTTATCCCGCGCGCCTCGGCGCGGCGGGAGATCTTCTGCGCCAGCGACAGGCTATCGACGGATTCGATGGTCGTGACGTACGGCAGCACCTTGTTGATCTTGTTGGATTGCAGCTGGCCGATGAGATGGAACGGCAGCGGCGTCGCGGCGTCGCCCGTGCCGGCGTCGCCGTCGGCGGCCGTGCCCAGCGCGAAGCCGCGTTCGGCGCATCGCGCCGTCAGCCCCGCCACCTTGACGTCGACCTCCTGCGGACGGTTCTCGCCGATCATGCGCACGCCGGCGTCGATGGCCGCCATGATCTCGCCGACGTCGCGGGTCTTCGTGGCCGCCAGCAGACGCACCTCACCGGCCTTGCGTCCGGCCTTGGACTCGGCTTCGGCGATGCCGTCGAGCACGCGGTGCACGCCGTCGGCGATCTTGCGGGCGCGCGCCTCGTCGATCGTCTCGTTGGCAAGATTCTTGTGATCCATGTACGCGACCATATCCACCCCTCGTCTGGCATGCCGACGGCATGCGGTTACGTCGTCACATCTTCAATCGTATGGCTTCAATCGTATGGTAGTACGAATTCACCAGCGCTGCGGCCAGATCGCTCCGTGATGCATGACCCGCCATGGCATGCGGCGCAGACGACGCAGGGCGGAAACCAGCAGCCATCCGCCGAGCAGCGTTCCCACGCCGGTGATGATGGCGATGTTGCGCGCGTCATGCAGGTCGCCGGGATCCGGTGCCGGCAGGGGAATGGAGACGCGGTGGCCGGAGATGAGCAGACGATGCGTGTTGACGCCGTATGGCGTACATGTCATGAGCGTGACGCGGTCCTCGCCGGGCACGATGCGCAGCTTCGAGGTGTCGTCGGGCTTGATGACGCTGATCTTGTCGACCTTGTATCCCAGCGTTTCGCCCATGACCTCGATGTAGAAGAAGTCGCCGGGACGTATCTCGTCGAGTCGTGTGAACATGAGGGCCTCGACCAGACCGCGATGGCCGGTAATCACCGAATGCGTCGACTTGCCGCCCACCGGCAGCGACGATCCGTACAGATGGCCGGCGCCCGAGGCGAGCGCCTCCTCCGACGTACCGTGGTAGATGGGCAGGTCGATGGAGACCTTCGGCACCTTGATGGTGCCCATCACGCCGTTGCCGGCGTCGAGCAGCGACTGGTACTCCTTGTCCTTGGCGGCGGCGGAGTCCTCGCTTTTCGCCTTGCTGCCGCCGGCGGCCGCCGTGAACGGGTCGACGGCCTCGCCGAGCACCGGCTGTCCGGATTTCGCGAGCTTCTCGTTGTAGGCGCGGGCGGCGGCAAGCGACTCCTTGGCCTGCGGATACGGCCATCCGGCGACGTTCTGCGCGGCGCTGGACGATGTCTCGGCGAGACGCTGCGACGACTGGTACTGCAATACGATGGGGAATCCGGCCACGCAGATGGCGGCGAGCAGCAGCGCGATGGTCACGATGCGCATGGCGAGCAGGCGGCGTTTGAGGGAACGGCGTTCGGCGGCGAGGTCGGAGACGTCGATGACGTCGGCGAACGGCCGACGGGACTCCGACGATTGCGACCGCTGATGCATCCCCTCGTCCCGAGCCGCATCCGGCGTTGTCTTCAGCGTCGTCTCCGGCTCGGACGTTGACCGCGCATTCGCTGCATGCCTGTGGCGCGGCTTGCGAAAACGTCCGCCCGACATCGCATCCTCCCCTCTTGTGAAGCAACCTCTTGATTATTTCACGTTTTGGCAGGGGGCCCAACCCCCGTCCCCAATCCGGTCACATATCGGCGGTGCCACGAAGACCCGTCGTCGGCCCGAACGGCGGTCGACTGCATGAGGTCAGTTACGTGCGGTCAGTTACGTGCGGTCGGCGCGGGGTCAGCTGTGTAAGATCGCAGAGACGGTCGGCATGGTCGCGTTCGAGTCCCCGCCACGAGAACAACGGCAGCAGTTCCTGCGGCAGCACCGGCTGTGGTTCGGGGATGAGGCGCAGCAGCCATGCGCAATAGCCCACGATCGTTTCGGGCCGTACCCCTTCCTCCCGCAGGGCGCCGAGGTCGAGGGCGCGGTCGCGTTTGGCAAGGCGTTTACCGTGCGGATCGTCGATCAGCGGCAGGTGGGCGAAACGGATATCCCCAGAATTATGCGCGTCGTCCACATTCGCGGCCCCGCCTGCGTCCGCGCTCGCATCCGCGCCCATTTGTTCAGGCAGGATGCCGCCCGCTACGAGCCGGTCGCGAATCCACAGCTGCAGGGCGGTCGACCGCAGCAGGTCGCGCCCGCGCACCACGTCGTTCACGCCCATCATCAGGTCGTCCACGACCACGGCCAGCTGATACGAATACAGTCCATCCGACCGACGCAGCACGGTGTCGCCGATCTGCCGGGCGAGGTCGAAGCGCTGCCGGCCGTAGATTTCGTCATCAAATTCGATTGCGCGCTGCGACAGACGACAACGCCATGAATGCCGCCTGCCGGCGGCGAGGCGTCCCTCGCGCTCGGTCGGGTCGAGACGGGCACATGTGCCGGGATAGATCACGTAGCCGTCGCCCTCCTGCGGGGCCGATGCCGCACGGATCTCGGCGCGCGAGCAGAAGCAGGGGTAGAGCACGTCGTGGTCGCGCAATGCGGCGAGTGCCCGCTCGTACAGGTCGCCGCGGTCGGACTGGTAGACGGGCTCGCCGTCCCAGTCGAGACCAAGCCAAGTGAGGTCGTCCATGATCCAACGGTCGGCGTCGGGTTTGACGCGAGGCATATCGATGTCCTCGATGCGCAGCAGAAGGCGACCGGCGGCGGAATTTCCGTCATGACCGGCGCGGGCGCTGAGCCAGGCCGCCAGCGCCGCATACACGTTGCCGATATGCATGCGCCCGGTCGGCGAAGGCGCAAGCCTTCCCACGACCGGGCGATGAGCGGTATTGCCGTTGCGTTCGTTACGTTCCTTCACGCCTGTAGTCTACCGACGACGCTGCGACGAAGGTCGCATATCAGACGGCGAACGCGACACGGACGTCATATCAGACGGCGAACAGCACCTTGTAGAGGAACGCGCCGACGATGGCGCCGGCGATCGGGGCCACGACCGGGATCCAGACTTCGTTCCAGCGGGAGCCGCCCTTGTGGGCGATCGGCAGGATCTGGTGCAGGAGTCGCGGCATGAGGTCACGGGCCGGGTTCAGACCGGGGCCGGTCGGGCCGCCGAGCGAGGTGACCAGACCCCACACGATGAAGCCGACCACGATGGAGGCGGCGGCGAGGTCCTTGGCACCCCACGGCAGCAGCAAGCAGCACAGGGCGCCGAGCACGAGCACGAGCGTGCCGAAGAACTCGTTGAGGAAGTAGTTGAAGCGGGAGCCCTCGGCGTCGGTGGTGGAGAAGGTGGCGAAGATGGCCTCCGGGTCCTCGGTGTCGCGGTAGTGCGGGTAGTAGGTGGCGAAGACGACGAGCTGGCCGGCGACGGCGCCCAGCAGCTGGGCGACGATGTACGGGGCGACCTCGTTCCACGGGAACATGCCGTTGACGGCCTGGGCGATTGTCATGGCCGGGTTGATGTGCGCGCCGGAGACGCCGCCGAACATGAGCACGGGGAACATGACGCCGAAGCCGTAGCCCATGGCGATGTTCAGCCATCCGGCGTGGTAGCCCTTGGTGTTCTTGAGTTCGGTGTTGGCCACGGAACCGTTGCCGAAGATCATGAGGATGGCGGTGCCGACGAATTCGGCGGCCAGTTTGGTCATCAGTGAGTATTCCACAGTAAGTCCTTGAAAAAATCCCTGGATTTCGTTCTCTCTCAGCCTGCCGAGGCCGATGGCCGGATGGGCGCGGGCTTGCGGCAGTGTGCCAGATAGGCAAACAGGGGATATTTTAGCCAAGGGCTTGACTTCGCGGCACGGGTTGGAGGCGGGACCGGCGTCACGCGGGCCGGAGGCCGTCGCATGGGTCGGCCTCCGGCCCGCGTGCTGCGGATTGTGTCAGTCGAGCGGCACCCGCTTCATGGTGCGATAGTCCCAGTAGCCTTCCTTGGGGAATTTCTCGCCGCGAATCTCCTCAAGGAGTTCGTTGAGACGGGTGAACATGCGCCATTTGAGTGCTTCCACGGCTTCGGCCGGCGGCTCCTCGCCCCAGGAGTCCATGTCTTCGAGCAGGTCCGCGTAGTCGAGCCGATGATCGTAGCACATGACGACGTTCTTGCGAGGCCATGGCCACCAGTGGTTGATGGAGGCGGCGCCCCAGGTGGCGGCGCAGAACAGCGGCACCTGGCGGCCGAGGCGTCGGGAGGATTCGAGCGCGATGTAGGCCGCGCCCTCCTTGATGCTCATCACCCATTTCTGCGGGTCGCGGGTCACCGTGCCTTCCGGCCAGACGGTGAGCGGACGGCCGGAGGTGAGGATGTCGATGGACGTCTCCTCGATCTGCTTGGCCTTGCCGGAATGACGCTGGACTGGCTGCATGCCGACGATCTGGAACCATTTGCCGATGAGCGGCCATTTGGCCATTTCCGCCTTGGCCATGTAACGAGGGCGGCGGCCCATGTGGAATAGGCTGGCCATCGGCACGAACACATCGAACATGGTCACATGCGAGGCGGCGGTGATGAACGGACCAGTTTCGGGAATGTTGTCGAGTCCCCACGCGCGGGTGCGGCAGCTGGCGTTGAAGACGACGTCGACGCCTTTGAGCAGGCGTTTCGTGCCCTTGGGGTTCTGCGCGTTGATTTCCGGGATGTTGGCCTTGCGGTTCGGGCCGGTCGGGAAGTCATGCATCGGGTCGACGAGACGATGCTTCCTCGCGAGTTCGGCGACGCGCGCGTCGCTCAGGGGCTTGACCGCGGAACGCGGAGACGGTTTTCCTTTGGATGCCATGCCCTCTATTGTGCCGCAAGGCCGCCCCACAGCATAAAAAATCGGGAGACGCGTGTGGCTTCAAGGCGCCCGAGGGAAGGCGTACGAAGGTACGTCGACCGAGGAGCAACGCCGAAGACGCTCCGTCTCCCGATTTTTACCCTTTACTCGAAATCGGCGCCGAGGGCGGCCAGCTTCCCCCGGAAGTCCGCGTAGCCGCGGTCGATGAGGGAGATGCCGCGCACAGTGGAGGGGCCTTCGGCGGCGAGCGCCGCGATGAGGTGCGAGAAGCCGCCGCGCAGGTCGGGCACGTCGATGTCGCGTCCGGTGAGCGGCGTGGGTCCGAAGATGACGGCGGAATGCTTGTAGTTGCGCTGCTGGAAGCGGCAGGGCAGGGAGCCGAGGCATTCGCGGTAGAGCTGCACGGTGGCGCCCATCTGCACGAGCGGCTTGGTGAAGCCGAAGCGGTTCTCGTAGACGGTTTCGTGCACGATGGAGAGGCCCTTGGCCTGGGTGAGGGCCACGACGAGCGGCTGCTGCCAGTCGGTCATGAAGCCGGGGTGCACGTCGGTCTCGATGGCGACGGGCTTGAGGTCGCCGCCCGGATGCCAGAAGCGGATGCCCTTGTCGGTGACGTCGAATTCGCCGCCGATCTTGCGGAACACGTTGAGGAAGGTCATCATCTCGGGCTGGGTGGCGCCCTTGACGAAGATGTCGCCATGGGTGGCGAGCGCGGCCGAGGCCCAGGATGCTGCTTCGATGCGGTCGGTCAGCGAGGTGTGACGGTAGCCCTTGAGCTCCTTGACGCCTTCGATGCGGAAGGTGCGGTCGACGTCCACGGAGATGATGGCGCCCATCTTCTGCAGTACGGAGACGAGGTCCATGATCTCGGGCTCGATGGCGGCGCCGGAGAGTTCGGTCTTGCCTTCGGCGAGCACGGCGGCGAGCAGGGTCTGCTCGGTGGCGCCGACGGACGGGTACGGCAGATGGATCTTGGCGCCCTTGAGACCGTTGGGCGCGGTGATGTGGATGCCGTCCTTGTGCTCCTTGTCGACGTTGGCGCCGAGCTTGCGCAGGGTCTCGAGATGGAAGTCGATGGGGCGGCCGCCGATGTTGCATCCGCCGAGCGCGGGGATGAACGCCTCGCCGAGGCGGTGCAGCAGCGGGCCGGAGAACAGGATCGGGATGCGGGAGGAGCCGGAGAGCGTGTCGACGTCGGCCACGTTGGCGAGCTCCACGTGCGAGGCGTCGATGGTGACGACGCCCTCATCGCCGTCGACGTCCACATGCACGCCGTGCAGGCGCAGCAGGTCGGAGACCACATGCACGTCGCGGATTTCGGGGACGTTCTTCAGCACCGAGGTGCCGGGGGCGAGCAGGGCGGCGACCATCGCCTTGCTGACGAAGTTCTTGGCGCCACGCACCTTGATCTTGCCGTTGAGCGGTTTACCGCCGACGACGCGCAACACATCATTCTCAGAGTTCACGAACTTCTCCTTCAATTCGTTCGTCATGGATTGGTATCGCCGATGACGAAAAAGACTACATATAGTCTGCCATATTCGGTGTGGCGACTCGGTGAAATCGCCTGTGGCGGACGCGGGAATAAATCGGGGACGAACGAAAGACGTCGTTTCATCCCCGATGCCGATTACATCCTGCTCACGCCTGCTTGATGCGACGGGCGAGGTCGGGGTTCCACATGGCGCCGGTGGCGCTCATGACGGCGTCAGCGCCGGCGGAACGGTATTCGGCGTAGTCGGCGGGCGCGGTGACGCCGCCGACGCCGACGATGCCGAAGTCGAGGCCGAGCCGTTCGCGAAGGGCGGCGAGGCGGCGGACCATGTCGAGGCCGGAGGGCTTGATGGCGGCGCCGCAGACGCCGCTGCGGTCGCGGCCCGCGCCCGGCAGGGCCTGGTTGCCGCGAGCGTCGACGAGCTTGGCGGAGATGGTGTTGATGGTGGAGAATCCCTGCACGAGGCCGCGGCCGGCGGTCACACGCACCATGTATTCGAGGTCCTCGTCGGAAGGCAGGTACGCGAGCTTGATGATGAGCGGGGTGTCGCCGATCTCGTTCTTGACGGCTTCGGTGATGGTGGAGACCTGGTCGGGAGCATGGCACAGCAGGCGGTTGTGGCCTTCGTTGGGGCAGCTGGTGTTCATCTCCATCACCTTGGCACCGGTTTCCATGACCAGGTGGGCGGTGGTGACGTGGTCGGTCACGTATTCGGCGGCGGTCATGCCGTCACGGCGGGAGCCCTGGAAGCTGGGGACGAGCAGCTGGCCCCTGCCGGCGCGCTGCATGGCGCGCTGCATGTCGGGCTGCCAGACGTCCGGATCCTGCGAGGGCACGCCGAACGAGTTGGAGATGGAGATTGGCGTTTCGAACTCATGGTCGGCGAGCACGCCTTCGTCGCATTCGTCGCTGCCCGGGGTCAGGATGCCGTCGGCGGACTTGGGGTGCACGGCGAGCACGTTGGGGAACGGGTTGCATCCCCATGCGTGCGAGCGAACGGTCTTGTATACGGCGAGGTCGAAGCCCATGTGGAACGCGGCCGTGGTGTAGCGTTCGTTGAGCAGCGGGCCGGCGGGGATGCCGAACGGCAGGTCGACGGGGATGCCGAAGAACGATTCGGCTGGTTCGGTCGCGTTGCCGGCATTGGCGTCGGATGCGGCGGCGTCCTTCACCGCACGGGCCACCTGGTCGTCGGAGACGCCGTCTTTGGCGTCGCCGCCGAGCGCTTCGGCGAATGCGCCGAACGGTCCGAACGCATAATTGTCTTCATAAGTGCGGTCAACGTCGTAGAACGGCGTAATCTTCTCGCTCATGGTCGTATGTCTCTCCCGATGCTATCCGATACGGCAAATTCTCCAGCTCATTCGATTGTACGGCAGCGACCATATGGGACGACATATGAAAAGTCCGGCACACGGCCGGGCTGGACAAATCACCCACGTCGTTTCATCCTCTTTGAGGCATCGACGCGCGGCCACCGCATAGCGGCAATCGCGATATCATCCGTTCTGAGGAAGCCAACGCAGAAGATTGTTATGTGCACGACGCTTCTGCTCTAGGGTACGGGCGTCTTCCTGCTCCACGATTCTCAACGCCTCATCGTACGCCTTCTGCATGTCACGGTCTCGGAACTCAGGACCGCCGGACTTCCTCCGCGCCTTACTGACAGTCTTCACTTTCATCATTGGACATCCTCCTTTCGTGGGTTCCTATTGTAGTCTTCGACCTGTGTGAGGAACAATCCACACTTCTTCAGCTGTTCTCGGTAATTCGATTCTGCCTGAGGCGAGAGCGCCAATTTCTCCGATATTGCAAGAAGCCGAGCCAATGCTTTCACGGAGTAGCGTTCTCTATTGGTGAATGCATCGTTTTCCAAGGCGTTGACGGTTACCATGCCGAACGGCAAATCGCCGCATCTCACTGAAATCGTGATGAATGACCGATATTTCAGTTTATCCTTCTTCCCTTTATCGAAATCAGGAAGGAGCTCTTCTGCTTTGTCTACGTCGTTGACAAGTACATCGACGTCGAATCCCCATAGGCCGTCTTTGTCTTTATTCCGTTCGCCATTGGAATCGGCATTCCAAAAGAACTCACCGGAAAATTCATCTTCCCTTGATTTGCCTGCATGCGCGACATTCGTCATGACCAGCTTGTTCTTCGAGAGCTGCCCGTCATCGATTCGATAGTATGCCGCACGGGCATTGGGGATATGCACCAAATCGCATATTTTGTCCACCACCGACTGACGTATCTGCGCTATCTGCTGTTTTCTCTCGCGTATCGTACCGTTGACGAAACGCACGAGGTCATCGGAAATACCGAGAAACACTCCGTTGATTAATGTAAGGACCGCGACACGTTCAGCCTTGCGTTCCTCCTCCAGAGAATGCATCTCGTCATCATGTTCCTCATCGGACCATTTCTTCTGCTTAGCCGACAGAAATGCCGCAAGCGCCGAGACAACACCGAATACCAACTGCAGCCACCACAACCATATGGGAGGCTGACTCCATATATGGGAGACAAATGTTGATACCGCAGCAGCCACTGCGGCACAGCAAATCACCACGAGAACCGCGTTTCTGCCCCGCGAACTGGCTAACTCATGACGTATGGCATCACGCAACCTATTATTTTGCATCATGGGACCTGCCTTCTTACAGCTCCTCTTCCCCTGTTTGCAACAGAATATCAATTATCACCTTGCAACTCACGCGCAGGGCCTATGCTGCCACTAAGCAAACGGCAGAGTGTTTTGTAGGCACAATGCGAGCCGACAGGCAAGCCAAGATGACACCTTCCATTTACACCCTGCAATACGCGATCACACCCCGCAATATGCAGCGAGGGGAGAAACCCGGCTCATGCGGGCTTCTCCCCTCCCCTGCTCGGCTAATCGCCTATCAGTGCGTGCGCTTGGTCTTCAGGTAGAAGACGGCGCCGGCGATGGCGACGAGAATCACCACCACGGCCACGATTCCGCCGATGGCGGCGCCGGTGCGCGAGAGCTGGCTGCTCTGCTTGGAGGCGTTCGTGCCGGTGTTCGTGGCGACCTGCGTCTTGTTCGGCGACGGCGTCGGGTTCGGCTTGTTCTCGTTGCCGCCGGCCGATGCCTCGCGAACCGTGACGTTGGCCTTGAGCGCGTAGTCGGCGCCATTCACCGTGGCCTTGCCCTCGACGGAGAAGGAACCGGCCTTGGCGTAGGAGTCGGCGGGAACGGTGCTCCATGTGGCCGGCTCGTCGGTGATGTCGCCGTTGGACCAGTGCACCTTCACGGTCTTCGGCAGCTGCGGCGACTTGCCCACCGTGGTGGGGATGTCGACGCCGTCCTCCACGAGCTTCACCGTGGCCGCGTTCACCTTCACGGTGACGGAGACGGTCTGGCCGGCCGCCTTGCCGTTGACGGTGAACTCGCCGCCGTCACGGCTCTGCCACTTGTCGAAGGCGTCCCACGTGATGGCTTCGGTGCTGTCCTTGCCGCCGTCGCTCCACGTGACGGTCGCGTCCTTGGGCAGGTCGGGCTTCTTGCCGGAGTCGACGGTGATGGTCGTGTCGCCGACGACCTTGGCACCGGCGGCCTTGGCACTGCGGATGGTGACGTTGACGCTCACGCCGTCCTAGTATCCGGCGATCTCGCCCTTGACGGTGACGGTCTTGTCCTTGCCGGAGCGGTTGGAGAAGTCCACGCCGTCGGTCTTCCACGTCACGGAGACCTGGCCGTCGTTGCCGTTGGAAAGCTTGGCGGTCACGGTATCGGGCAGGCCCAGCTTATCGCCGGCGTCGATGGTCACATCCTTCGGCGCGGTGACGGATTCGATGGTCGCGGCGGTGACGGTGATCTTCACGGTCACCTTCTTATCCGGGTAACCCTTGATTGCGCCGTTCACCGTGACCGTGTCACCGGCCTTGTCAAGCAGGTCCTTGAAGTTCTCCGGCTCGTTCCAGACGACGGGCTCGCTGGAGGAATCGCCGTTGCTCCAAGTAACCTTTGCGCTCTCGGGCAGCGGGGGGACAACGCCCTCGGTGGTCGAGCGATCGGCCGGGTCCTCGACGGATTCGATGGTGGCGGCCTTGACCGTCACGTTGAACGGCACGTCCTCATCCCAGTCGGCGACGCGGCCGGTGGCGGTGACGATGTGTGATTCACGCTTCGTGTTCCAGCCGTCGGGCAGTGTCAGCTTGATGCCGGTGCGCGTTTCGGTCGTACCATCGTTCCACTTGACGATGGCCGAACCGGTCAGATTGTCCGGCGCGGTCTTGGCGGAGTCGATGGTGATGTCGGAAGTCGCCGTGACAGCGGTAATCGCGCGGGCTTTGACGTTCACCGTTACCTTCACGGTGAGCTGCTTGCCGTCCTTGTCGAGCAGCGGGTTGCCGGCGGCGCGCGCGTTCACGGTGGTGTCGAGCACGGTGCCGGTCGCGGTGAAAGTGCCTTCGTTCGCGTACTTGGAAGCGTCGATGGCATCCCACTTGACGGTGTTGATGGTGGTGGAGCCATCGGTGTACGTCACGGTGGCGTTGATGTCGTCCAGCTTCGGCTTGGTGCCGGCGATGGTGTCGACGGATGCGGGGGTCGCCTCGGCGCTCACGGCTTCGGTCTTGCCCACGGTGATGGTCAGCGAGACCTTGGCGGTCTGGCCGTCGTTGGAAGCGGTGCCGTTCAGGGTGAACATCTTGCCGGCGGTCTTGTACTGGTCGCCGATGTCGTCCCACTTCACGTCCGCAGTGCCGGTTTCGCCGTTGGACCAGGTGATGGCTGCGCTCTTGGGGAGCTTATCGGTCGGGTCAACACCGGCCGGGGTGCTCAGCGCGTTCGGGGTCACGATGGCTGAGGTGATGGTCGCGGCGGCCACGTTCAGCGTGAGCGTGACGCCCTTGCTCCAACTATCCACCTGGCCCTTGATGGTCACCTTGTGGGCGTCGCGGTCCTTGTTCCAATCATTCGGAACGGATTCCCACGTGACCGGCACCTGCGCAGTGGACTTGTCGTCGTACGTGGCGGTCACCTTGGCCGGCAGCGTCGGCTTGGTTGTACTCGAATCCACATCCAGCGTGACATCCTTCACACCAGTGATGGTCTTCTTCGGCGCATACTCCTTCAGCGCCTCCTCGACGCTCTGGGTCTTACCCTGGGCGGTCTTGCTATTGCCGATTTCCAGAACGGAGACCAACGCGCCATCCCACTGGCCGCCGCTGACCTTGGCCACGCCGAAACCGGCGATATCGGCCAGAGGGCTGACCTCCGTGAGGTAATGACCATATCCCTGACGTTCATACTGCAGAATCTGCGCATCGGTCATGTTCGCGTACTGCGGGTTGTCCTTACGCACCTGATCGAGATTGAATTCAACATTCAGCTCGCTGTACCACGAATTGACCGGTTCCATGCTGGAGTCGTAATCCGGGTATCCGATGGCCAATGCCTCGGGACCGAAAACGAAGGTGCCGGGCTGATATCCATTATTGCTGTTCGTCAGGTTGTTCGCACCCCAGCTTGGACGGCCATTGGTCATGTTGTCGTGGCTGAGAGGGTTGTTCGGGTTCGTCACCGCACGCTTGGCCAGCTCGTTGGCGCGGGTCTGCGCCCACGACATCATCTGATCGTTGACCTTCAGCGCACCTACGGGCTTGCCGTCACCGGTGTTCTCGGCGAACAGGGACGCCGAGACAGTGGTATTGTTATCCGCACTATACGCATTGGCAATCTGCTGAGGGGTCAGCGCCCTGCGGTCATCACGGGCGCGCAACGTATTCAGATCCTGCATGTATTCCAACGCCTGATAGATGTTCGCATTAGCGGTGGCATCGGCGCCGACCTCGTCCGCCGCGTTGGCGGTGACGGCGGTGAGGCCCATCGTAGCGACGGTGGCCACTGCGGCGAGCACGCCGACCACTTTCTTCTTCCAGCCGCTCATGCGCGGCTCTTTCCTTTCAGCCGTCAAGCCGTTCAAGCTCATGGCATTCCCTTCTGCTTCCGGACGCCGCGCACACTCCACCGGTCCGACGACGGCCCGGCGGCTCCTCATGAACGCAGACATCTCAATGAATCAGCCTGTATTCCACTACACCACAGTACTCCCTCGGGCCGATACGGGGGAATCCATCGAAATACCCTCCATACCCCTCTACTGCATGTCATACGGTTGCAGACCACGCGATTTGCAATGGATTCGATTGCAAAAAATCGGTATTGTCACGCAATCCATCAATACCGGTCGATATTCGATGGATTCGACCGCATTTTCCCAAAAATGCAGCGTAATCCATCGGCTTCGCGGAACACCCAAAACAAGAACCGCATGATTGCAACGATTCGCGGCGTCGACGTCGACTGCCGCGATGGACTGCGGCGATTTTTCCCGAAAATGCAACGTCGTCCATGGAAATCGACATGATTCCCATGGACGACGAAGGATTCGGGCTATTTTGACGAGCAATCCATTGGGACGGGTCAGAGCGCGAGACCAAGCCAGCCCCCTCAATCCGGTGTGGACGAACAGCTTCCCTCGGCCACGAGGGCAGCCCCACGGTTCGCCGACTCCGCTGCAAAATCAATCGCGGCAGACCGATTGAGGAATCGGCCAACGGACCCGGTCCGGCAATTATGGACGGGCTGACGCCCGCGGTTTTCTGGCTTCGCCGCGAGATATATCGCGGCTTCGCACGGGACCGGTGGGACAGTCCACTGGACTGTCCCACCGGCTGATCGAGACTACTTGTCTCGATCAGCCAAAGGTCCCGTCCAATCGTATTCCTGCTCGCGGGCGGATGTGATGGGCTCCTCGGGCAGATGGCGGGCCGGCAGCGTGGTCGGCTTGAACGGGAACTTCTCCGCGCGCATCTTCTCGTAGGCGATGATGTCGTCCTCGTGGTGCAGCGTCAGATCGATGTCGTCGTAGCCGTTCATCAGGCGCCAACGCACGTAGTCGCCCACCTCGAACGGCAGCGTCACGTCGCCGCAGGTCACGGTGCGTTCACCCAGGTCGACGGTCATCTCGCGGCCCGGCTCCTCCTCGAGCAGCTTCCACAGCAGCTCGATCGACTCCATCGGCATGATGGCGGCAAGCACGCCGTTCTTGGCGGTGTTGCCGTAGAAGATGTCGGCGAAGCGCGGTGCGATGACCACGCGGAAGCCGTAGTCATGCAGCGCCCATACGGCGTGCTCACGCGACGAGCCGATGCCGAAGTCGGGACCGGCCACAAGAATCTTGCCGTTGCGGTACGGCTCCTGGTTGAGCACGAACTCGGGGTCGCGGCGCCACGCGTAGAACAGCGCGTCATCGAAGCCGGACTTGGTCACGCGCTTCAGGAACACGGCGGGAATAATCTGGTCGGTGTCGACGTTGGAACGACGGAGCGGAACGCCCACACCGGTGACGACGGTAAGTTTTTCCATGATTGCTTGAGTCCTTCTCTTTACAGGTCGGCGGGGCTGGAGATGGTGCCGCGGATGGCGGTGGCGGCGGCGACGGCCGGCGACGCCAGATGCGTACGCGAGCCCTTGCCCTGTCGTCCTTCGAAGTTGCGGTTCGACGTGGAGATGGAGCGTTCGTCGGCGACCATCTTGTCGGGGTTCATGCCCAGGCACATCGAGCAGCCGGCGTTACGCCATTCGGCGCCGAAGTCCTTGAAGATCTTGTCAAGGCCTTCCTTCTCGGCCTCCAGACGCACGCGGGACGAGGCCGGCACGACGAGTACGCGATGCAGGCTCTTCGCCTTGTGATGGCCCTTCATGATGGCGGCGGCGGCACGAAGGTCCTCGATGCGACCGTTCGTGCAGGAGCCGATGAACACCGTGTCCACGGCGATGGACTTGATGGGCTGGCCGGGCTTGAGGCCCATGTACTTGATGGCGCTTTCGGCGGCCACGCGCTGCGTCTCGTCGGTGATGGTCTCCGGATCGGGCACGTTCGCGGTGATTGGCAGGCCCTGACCGGGGTTGGTGCCCCACGTCACGTACGGCTGCAGGTCCTCGGCGCGCAGCGTCACCTCCTTGTCGAAGACGGCGTCGTCGTCGGTTTTGAGCGTCTTCCAGTATTCGACGGCCTTGTCCCACATCTCGCCCTGCGGAGCGTGCGGACGGCCCTTGAGGTATTCGAACGTGATCTCGTCGGGGGCCACCATGCCGGCGCGGGCACCGGCCTCGATGGACATGTTGCAGATGGTCATGCGGGCTTCCATGCTGAGCTTGTGGATGGCCTCGCCACGGTATTCGATGACATGGCCCTGGCCGCCGCCGGTGCCGATCTTCGCGATGATGGCGAGGATGATGTCCTTGGCGGTCACGCCTTCGGGCAGTTCGCCCTCCACGTTCACGGCCATGGTCTTGAACGGCTTGAGGCTCAGGCACTGCGTGGCCATCACGTGCTCGACCTCGCTGGTGCCGATGCCGAACGCGAGCGCGCCGAACGCACCATGCGTGGAGGTGTGGGAGTCGCCGCACACCACGGTCATGCCCGGCTGGGTGAGGCCGAGCTGCGGGCCCACCTGGTGCACGATGCCCTGGTCGGCGTCGCCGAGCGGGTGCAGGCGCACGCCGAACTCCTTGCAGTTCTTCTCGAGCGTGCTCAGCTGCGTGGCCGACGTCTTGTCGGGGTTCGGCTGGTCGATGTTCACGGTCGGGGTGTTGTGGTCCTCGGTCGCGATGAGCAGGTCGGTGTGACGCGGCTTGCGGCCGGCCAGACGCAGTCCCTCGAACGCCTGCGGGCTGGTGACCTCGTGCATGAGCATGAGATCGATGTAGATGAGGTCCGGCTCGGCGTTCTCGCCCTTGCGGACGAGATGATCGGCCCAGACTTTCTCGGCCAATGTGGTTCCCATGGTTTTACCTCCTAGGGGCACAATCGCAACGTTTGCCGCAACGTTATCGCAACGTGTATCGACGTTGATTCCTCTTGTTTTTCCTCGGTGGCTACTCCTTTGAATAGCCCAGACACATCGAGTATGGTGCTTCGGTCAAATTCGAGACTTTTGCATTTCACATTATGAGATGGCATAATCCCAATCATGGCAATACAAAACGGCGATTCCTCAATGGGTGGAACATTGCAGACGAAAAAAGAAACAGTAAAAGTATTGACAAATCCGCGCAATGCGTCCAGTCAGAGCGACGAGGCGGCTTCGGCCAAGCCGGAATCCTCGCGCAAGGAGGTGCATTCGGGCGTCGGCGTGCTCGACAAGACCGCCAAGATCCTCGATACGCTGGAGGGCGGTCCGGCCACTCTGGCGCAACTGGTGAACGAGACCGGACTGGCGAGGCCCACGGCGCATCGTCTGGCCATCGCTTTGGAGAAGCACCGGTTCATCGTACGCGACCAGCATGGTCGTTTCGTGCTCGGATCGCGTTTCGCCGAACTGGCGGCAGCGGCCGGCGAGGACCGTCTGCTCACCGCATGCGGCCCGATTCTGCAGACGCTGCTCGACCGTACGGGCGAGTCGGCGCAGATCTACCGCCGTCAGGGCGACCAGCGCGTGTGCATCGCGGCCGTGGAGCGTTCGAGCGGTCTGCGTGATTCGATTCCCGTGGGTGCGATCCTGTCGATGGAGGCCGGTTCGGCCGCGCAGATTCTGCTGGCGTGGGAGGATCCAGAGCGTATGCATCAGGGACTGCGACGCGCCAAGTTCACCGTGGCGAAGCTGACGACCGTACGCAAGCGCGGCTGGGCGGAGTCGGTGAACGAACGCGAACCGGGCGTTGCCTCGGTTTCCGCTCCGATTCGCAACGCCTCCGGTCAGGTGATCGCGGCGATTTCCATCTCCGGCCCGACGAACCGTATGGGCACGACGCCCGGCCAGCATTTCGCGCCGCTGGTCATGGCCGCCGGCAAGTATCTTTCCGACGCCCTGATCCGCGCCCACGCGGTCTCGGGCATGTAATGGTCGAATGGCCTGTTTGAACGACAAAGGCTCCCTGCGGGGAGCCTTTGTCATATCCGGATATCCATTATCTACCGGCGCTTGCCGGTGAAGCCGAGCGACGCGATGGCGGCGGCGAATCCGGCGGCCAGCGTCGACACCAGTCCCGGCTTGCGCAGCAGGTTCCACGCGTCACCCGGATTCGTAGGCACATGGCTCATCGCGAACGTGTACGCCTTGCGCGTCGTGGGCTTGCCCACGATCTGCCCGAACTCCAGCAGCTGCGTGCGCGGCTCGTACGGATGACGGATGTCGAACTCGAACAGTCGTGCCGCGCGCTTGTCGGGCACCGGACCATACGAGCCGAATCCACAGGTGGGCGTCGCGCCGAGCATGATGCCCTCGGTCGTGCCGACGAATCCGTTGCGGTGGTCGTGGCCGGCGAACAGGCCGAAATAGCCGTCGGTGTCCTTCATGATCTGGAATTCGCCGCAGTCGATGTCGGGGCAGCTCACGCCCTCCCCCAGATAACTGCCCGGCAATGTCTTCGATTCGTCGAGAACGTAGCATGCGGCGTCGAAGCTGCGGTATCCCTGAATCGCATACGCGGTGGACGACGAGACCGGCTTCAGCACGTCGTAGAACTGCGGGATCGGAATGTGCTGGAACACGATGGACTTCGCGCCCAATGCGGTCGGCATGGCGTCGAGAAAATCGAGCGCACGCTGGCTCGGCGTATCGTAGCCGCCGGATTTCGCATAGTCGCCGGAATCCACCATCACGAGGCCGATGACGTTGCGCGTATGGTCCACATCGGAGACGGGCAGCGCGAACGTGCCGGGCTCGCATGCGTACACCTGCTGGTCGGCGAGACCGGAGTACGCGGCCGACTGCGCGGCTCCCGGCTGTTCGGCGGCCGCCATCGGGGGATTCAGGCAGCCGGGGAATTCGCGATAGATGTCGTTGAGTTCGGCGTTATCCAGTCCGCATTGGAAATCGTGATTGCCGAACGTGACGGCGAACGGCACATTGCGGTCGACGAGCGGCTGTACGAACTGCCGGATGGATTTGCGCACGAGTTCGCGCGTATGGTCGAAATCGCCCTTATCGGGCTTCACGCCGCCCTTGGGCATGTCCCAGCGACGCTTGCGCGACGTGCGCGCGTATGCGGAGTCGTATCCGGCGATCTGGTCGCCGGTGAACACCACGATGTCGGGACGGGCGGCGTCGCAGGCGGCGCCGATCAGACTGATGGTGTCCTTGGAGATCTTCGGACCGTCCTGGATATCGCTGAACTGAAGAATACGGAATTTGCCGGAATGATGGAATTGCAGCCGTCCGAGCTTCGCGGAGACGGAGACGGGACGTTCCTCTTCTACGGCGTCAAGCAACTGATGGGTGTGTTCGCTCACATGGGACAGCGCACGACCGGCGTTGGCCGCGCTTCGGTGAATTCGTTCACTCATACCCATAACCCTACTTCACCTACCCTGAGAATCAACTGTATTCATGGCCGTGTATCCGAGCCGCGCATTGTGCATACGCTCCCATGGCCCGCTCCTATGACACATCACGGCGGCACGGCCGATCGCCGTGATGACCGGGCCACATGGGAACCTTCCCGAGAAAACAAAAAACCTCGCCGAATCATTTGATTCGCGAGGCTATTCGCTGGGGTACCTGGACTCGAACCAAGAATGGATGAACCAGAATCACCTGTGTTGCCAATTACACCATACCCCAATTGGCAGCGGAGCAGCCTTGCGACTGCTCCGTAGTCGTACCCCCAACCGGATTTGAACCGGTGTTGGCGCCGTGAGAGGGCGTAGTACTAGACCGCTATACGATGGGGGCTTGAGTTATTCAGTCAGCTTCCTGACTTCGGAACCGAAGTCATTTCCTTGACTGGGCTGCGGTGTGAACCGCAACGAGTGATTAATATACGCGAACCCCATAGAGTGCGCAACTCTCGGCGTGTCGCGCTTTGCGTTATTGCCGCTTTTCGCTGCAATTTCAACGTTTTACGAGGTTTTTAGAGCCTGTGTGCATCACGGTGCTTTTCGGGGCTTTGCGCGGTGGTTTTTACGCATATTCGCATAAAAAACCTCCGCACAGCCGACCCGTACGGCGTGTTGCACGTACGCATGCACCAGCGCCGACCGGATGCTCCATGCGGGGGTTATAACGCAACCGTGCGCAAAACCCTACGCGAGACGCCACTACGAGGCGGGTTTCCCGCACACGTGCGTTATAACCGCCGCTGGGCATCGCTGCGAGGTGGTTATAACGGATGCGTGCGTTATAACCACCTCGGATAGCCTCGGATATGACAAAGCGGGCCGCCATCCACATACAGGATGACGACCCGCTTTCATGACGTAAGGTTCGGGCCGTATGGCTCATGGAACCGCAACGGCCACGAACCCCATTAGCGATTACAGGTTGGCGCGCAGGTTCTTCAGACGGGCGATGGAGACGGGCTTGCCCACGATCTCCATGGACTCGAACAGCGGCGGGGAGACGCGGCGGCCGGACATGGCCACGCGCACCGGGCCGAACGCCAGGCGCGGCTTGTAGCCGCCGTCCTCGATGAGCGCCTTGTTCAGCGTCTCGTGGAGGTTATCGGTCTTCCAATCGGCCTCGTCGACGGATTCGAGCGCGGCGACGGCCTTGTCGAGCACGTCGGCGGCGGAATCCTTGAGCTGCTTGCGGGCGTCGGCGTCGGGCTCGAGGTACTCCTCGGTGGAGAGCAGGGAGCCGACCATGCCGGCGACCTCGCCAAGCAGGCGCACACGGGACTGCACGAGCGGGGCGGCCGCAGTGAGCACGCTCTTCTCACGGTCGGTGAGGGCGTCCCAGTTGTCGGCGGAGACCACGCCGTCGCGATGCAGGTACGGCACGGAACGGTTGAGGAAGTCCTGCGGCTCGAGCATGCGCACGTGCTCGGCGTTCAGGGCGATGGCCTTGTCGATGTCGAAGTGGGCCGGGTTGGCCTTCACGTTGCGGATGTCGAACTTCTCGACCATCTCGTCCATGGAGAACACGTCGCGGTCGGCGCTGATCGACCAGCCCAGCAGAGCCAGGTAGTTGAGCAGGCCCTCGCGGATGAAGCCGTGGTCGCGGTGCAGGAACAGGTTGGACTCGGGGTCGCGCTTGGAGAGCTTCTTCTTGCCCTTGCCCATCACGTACGGCATGTGGCCGAACAGCGGCATCTCCTTGGCGATGCCGAGCTCGATGAGGTAGCGGTAGAGCACGATCTGACGCGGGGTGGAGCTCAGGAGGTCCTCGCCGCGAAGCACCACGTTGATGCGCATCATGGCGTCGTCCACCGGATTGGTGAGCGTGTACAGCGGGTCGCCGTTCGGACGCACGATCACGTAGTCCGGCACGGAACCGGCCTTGAACTCGATGCGGCCGCGGATGAGGTCGTCGAAGGCGATGTCCTCGTCGGGCATGCGCAGACGCAGCGCGGGCTTGCGGCCCTCGGCGCGGAACGCCTCCTTCTGCTCCTCGGTGAGGTTGCGGTCGTAGCCGTCGTAGCCGAAGGCCTTCGGACGGCCGGCGGCCACGTTGCGGGCCTCGATCTCCTCGGGGGTGGAGTAGGACTCGTAGGCGTAGCCGGCCTCAAGCAGCTTGGCGGCGACGTCCTTGTAGATGTCGGTTCGCTCGGACTGACGGTACGGGCCGTCGGGGCCGCCGACCTCCACGCCCTCGTCCCAGTCGAGGCCGAGCCACTTCAGGGCGTCGAGAATCTGGTTGTAGCTTTCCTCGGAATCACGCTGGGCATCGGTGTCCTCGATGCGGAACACGAAGGTGCCGTGCGTGTGACGGGCCTCGGCCCAGTTGAACAGGGCGGTGCGGACCATGCCCACGTGCGGGGTGCCGGTCGGGGACGGGCAGAAGCGCACGCGCACGTTCTCGGGCAGTTCGGGTTTGGTGTTTTCAGAATGCTCTTCAGTCATACGCTCTATTGTGCCGCGCCAACGGGACGGCGCGAAGGGTTTTCGGGCTTCGGGAAGCCGAAAATGCGAGTTGTGTGGCTTTGGTTCGGCGAAGACCCTCGGCGGCAAAACACACAACCGCGGAATTGCAACGTTTCCGAGGCCGGCCTTTCCCGCGATTACCCCACTTGGCGAAAGCAAAGCCTCACAACTCGGGATTTGCCGGTGAAGAGCGCCGGGAAGTGCCCCGCGGATGGCGTTCCGCGCACCTCTTATACTGTGTGGTTGGAAGTTTTGGATTGTATTTCGGTTTTCGACCCTCGGCCGTTCCGCGCGCAGGCTCCTCACCTTACTGCTCACCGCGACCGGCCGCCATGGCTGCGCATGCGCGCGAGGAGGCAAGGTGACTATGGCAGAAGCACTGCAGAAACTCAGGCATTACGTTCCCACCGTCATCGCGGTGGTCATATTGGTGGCGGCATGGGAGATATGGTGCCGCGTGGGGAACGTCTCCCCCACGATGATCTCGTCGCCGAGCGAGATCGTGGACGCGACCATCGACACGTGGCCCACGCTCTGGCCGGCTACGCTCGTCACCGCATACGAAGGATTCGTGGGATTCGCGCTCGCTGTGCTGTGCGGCATCATCATCGGCATCGTGTTCTACTGCTCGCGCGTGCTCAACGCCGCGCTGTTCCCGCTGCTTGCGGCCGCGCAGACGATGCCGCTCATCACCATCGCACCGTTGTTCATCATCTGGTTCGGTTTTGAAATCTCCGGCAAGATCGCTATCGTGGCCGTGTTCGGCCTGTTCCCCATCGCCGTGCAGACGATTCGTGGTCTTGAGGCCGTGCCGCAGTTCTATTCCGACGTGGCGCTCACCTGCGGGGCCACGAAGTTGTGGACGCTGTGGCATGTGAAGCTGCGCGTGGCCGCGAGGCAGATCTATGGCGGCATTCGTATTTCGGCCGCGTATATTTTCGCCACGGCCGCGACTGCGGAGTACCTGGGCGCACGCAAGGGCCTGGGCATCTGGCTGCAGGCCGCATACAACTCGTTCCGCACGCCGCTGATCTTCTCGGCCACGTTCGTGATCGTGGCGTTGACGGCCGTGCTGCTGATCGTCGTCAACGTGAGTGAACTGTTGCTCCTCGGCCCCGCTTCGGAGGACGAGGATCCCGACGCGCAGGAATAAGCGCCCATAAACAACGCGCGCAGGAATAAGCGCGTCTTTTCTTGGCTCCCGCCGGCGGGAGCTGTCAGCGCAACTACTGAGGTCGTCTTTTTCTTGGCTCCCCTCAAGATTGAGGGGAGCTGTCAGCGAAGCTGACTGAGGGGAGTTGAGCGAAGCCGGATTCTCAGCAGCGCTCCCCTCAGCCCGCCTACGGCGGACAGCTCCCCTCCGTCGGGAGGGGAGCCAGAGAGATGCAGAGCGCACACCCAAGCGGGAATCCCCTCAGTCGGACTTTGTCCGACAGCTCCCCTCCGTTAGGAGGGGAGCCAGTGGAATGACAGCCCTTACCGTTCTTCGCGGCGGAGGCGGAGCTGGGTGCGGATGAACATGATGGCGAAGGCCACGGCGCCGAGGATGACGACCGCCTCCACGTACCGCATGACGGCGGCACCGGTCTTGGCGATGGAGGAACCGCCGGGCGCGGTAGGCGTCGGTGCGGGAGTCGGGCTGGACGGCGTCGGCCCGGGCACGGAAATCTGCTCGAACTTGGGCGAGGCCGTCACCCGGTAGTCCCAGTCGTCGGTGTTCGTGCTGCCGTTCGTTTCGGGGATCGTCACGAAGAACGGATCGCACTTATACGCCTTGTTCGCATCAGCCACGCCCACGCGCTTGACGAGATAGAGGCCGTAGTCAAGGCTGGGAATCGTGACCTTGCCGTTGGCGTCGGTGCGCATGTCGGTACGGTTGTAGCCGTCGTGTTTGTCGGCGTAGGCGGCGACCTCCTTGGCGGCGGCGCTGTATTGCGAGGAGGTGAGCTTGCCCCAGTCATGGTCAACGGCCTCGAACCGGGTGTTCGTCTTGAAACCGGCGATGGCGGTGCCGTCGGCGTTGAGTTTCATCTTGGCCACATAGGCCACGGAGTAGGTGTCGCCGGCCAGCGGACGGGCCGAGTCGCCGTCGCCCACCTTGGCGGATATGGTGAGGGACATGCCGCTGGTGGTCGTGGTGGCGTTCGCGGTCGCCCCGAATGGCGCGAGCGCCACCGCCAGCAGCATGACCATGCCGACGACTGCCCCGCACACGGCGACGATGCCGCGCGGCAGACGCCCGAACCCGCGATGAAAGAGGCCGCCGTCGGACCTCGTGATTACGTTATGCACGATGGGTTCCATGCTTCGGTCTCCTTCCGCCACGTTTGGCGTCATGTCCGTTGGTATGTTCCGTATGATATTCGTCGCCGTGCACGGCATCGGCGCTGCCGCTGCCAACGGCTCCGGGCAGCCCGGCACCGTCTCCCGGCCCGCCGCCCGCTCCCGCGGCGCGACGGCGTTTACGAAGTTGATGCGCCACCCCGCCGCCGATGAGCAGCACCGTCAGTCCGATGAGCGGGATGAGGTACTGGGGCGGGATGTGCAGCCCGAACTGGTTCGCCGCCTGCGATTCCATGTCGGGCGTGTAGGGCACGCGGTGCGCGTGCACGAGCAGTCTGTGGGTGTTGACGCCGTAGGGCGTGCACGTGATGAGCGTGGCCTGGTCCTTGCCGGCCGTGATGCCCAGTGACGTGGTGTCGGTGGGGAGCACCGTGCTGATGCCGTCCACCTTGTACGCGTAGGTTTCTTTGAGGATGCGGAAGAAGAACAGGTCGCCCTTCTTCATCTGGTCGAGGTCGGTGAACAGTTTGGCGCTGGGCAGTCCGCGATGGCCGGACACGGCCGTATGCGTCGCTGCCCCGCCGACCGGGAACGATGTGCCTTCGAGATGGCCGATGCCGACCTGCAGCACTTTTTCCGCGGTGCCGTGGTAGATGGGCAGGGTCTCGTGGAGGCGTGGCACGGTGATATAGCCCATCATGCCGTGGCCGTCGATGTTGAGTATGGATTGGTATTGCTTGTCGGATGCGGCCGTGTTGACCGCGCCGGCGAGCGCGTTCGTCGCCCCGCCCGAGGCCTGCTGCGCGAGGTGGGTGTTGTAGTCGCGTGCGGCCTGCAGCACTTTGGCATACTGTTCGTCGCTCATGGCGTTGACGGCGGCGTCGTAGCTGCCTACGGCGCGGCTGGCGTTGCGCATGATGAGCATGTTGCTGATCGTCGGATAGAACAGGACGAGCAGTCCTCCGATGATGACCAGCACCGGCAGTATGTCACGCAGTTTCTTCATGGTCGGGGTTTCTTGAGGTGGATTGGGTGGTGAGTGGTGAGGAGAGGTGGCGGGTGCGGAGGTGCATTCCTCGCGCTCGATGAATCGCGCTCGCATCGCCTACGGGCAGTCCACTGGACTGCCCGCTTAACGGCTCAGCCCCCTGATCTCCAGGGGGAGCCAAGTCACACACCTCTCGGCTTTGGCTCCCCTCATGATTGAGGGGAGCTATCAGCGAAGCTGACTGAGGGGAGTTGATTACCCGCGCTTACGCACCCGTCAGGCGCGCTTGCGGCGGAGGGCCCAGGCGACACCGAAGGCGACGATGAGCACGCCGACCACGGTGAACGCGACGGTACCCATGCCACCGGTGCCGGGCAGCGTCACGCCGGACTCGTTCTTCACCGGGATGATGGTCTTCTGGCCTTCGGCATCCGTCTCGGCCGATTCAGTGTAGCCGTCATTACCGGCGTTGTTGTCGTACGTCACGGCGACGGTGGCCTTGGCAGGATTGCCCTCGCCGTTGTCGCCTTCGATCTTGATGCCGATCTTGTTGGCGAGCTTGTTGTAGTCCGTCGGGGCGTCGGTCTCTTCGAGCAGGTAGTTGCCGTTGGCGAGACCCTTGAAGGTGAGCTTACCGCTCTTCGGGGTGGCGATTTCGGTGGCGGCGGTTTCGCCGGTCGTTGCCACACGGTAGACGGCGGCGGCGGTGTCGCTGCCTGCCGACTCCTGCACGACCTGGATTTCGGTGCCCTTGGCGTCCTGCAGCTGGAACTTGGCGCCGTCCAGACGCTTGGCATTGTCACCGTACGTGCCGGTGTACTTATCGATGGTGAAGCCGTAGGTGTACGTGCGCACGGTGCTCGGCTGGGAGTCACCGAACTCGGTGTTCTCCGGGTTGGTGGTGTAGTAGACGGAAGCGGAGTTGGTGTTGCCTTCGCCGGCGACGACGGCGTACTTGTTCAGCGTGGCCTTGTAGGTGACGGTGATGGCCTTGCCGGCGTTGGCCTGCTGCTTGGTCTTGAAGTTGGTCATGGACACGGTGAGCTTGTTGCCATTGTCCGCGGTCGGCTTGGTGACGGTGTAGTCGGTGTTCTCGACCAGAGCCGCATCGACGCCTTCGACCTTCACGGAGTCGATGGCATCGAAGGTGAGGCCTTCGGACAGCGTATCGTTGAAGTCGAAGGTGTAGGAGTCGTAGGCGCTCATGTCGGGGATGGTGGATTTCAGCGTGAAGGTGAGCTGCTGGCCGACCTTCGCGTCGGTGGCGTCCTTGTCGCCGTCCACCTTCTTGGTGACGGTGGGCAGTTCGCCTTTGATGGTCTGCTCCGCTTCCGCTTCATGCACGGAGACGAGCGAGGCGTACTTGCCGTTCGCGTTGACGACGGAAGCGCCCGGCACGGCGACCACGTAGTAGCCGTAATCCAGCCCGGTGAACTTGGCGGTGTACTTGCTGTCAGTGGCGGTTTCGGAAATCTTGGGAGCCGAAGCCACAGCCGCGATGCCGTTCTTCTGCGCCCAGTTGGAGGCCTTCTGAGCGAAGGTGTCGAGAGCGGTATCCTTCAGGCCCTTCACGTAGTCGGAAGCGCACTGGTCGAGGGCGTCGTTGTCGGAGCAGTCCGTCGCGCCACTCGTGCCTTCCGTGGTGGTGGTGGTGGTGAAGAACGTCTTCCAGCGGGTGTCCAGCTTGTAGGTCACGACCTTGCTGGAGCCGCTGCCGGTCACGCTAGCGTCGAACATCTTGTAGGCATTCACGGTCTTTCCGGCGAACTTGGCGTCGGCGGTGCTCACCGTCAGGGTGGCTTTCTCGCCGGCCGCGTTGGCGGCTGCACCGGTTGCGGCGGCCAGGCCGAGCGCCGTGGCAGCGGCCGCGACGGTGGCGATGGCCTTCTTCATCAGTGAGTTCATCACTGTTCCTTTCTTCTTGATGGACATATTGGACAGGGGGAAATCTTGTTATTGAGGGGTGGGGGCTGTGGAGGTGTCGAATCCGACTTACGTCACCGAATCGAACCCCCTCAGTCCGCCTTCGGCGGCCAGCTCCCCCTGATCTCCAGGGGGAGCTAAGTCACACACCTCTCGGCTTTGGCTCCCCTCATGATTGAGGGGAGCTGTCAGCGAAGCTGACTGAGGGGAGTTGAACCCGCACGGCTACGGTCAACATCGCAACGGTCGGAGGCCGATTCCGCTTCGGTTACGCGGCATGGGCGCCTCGCTTTCTGCCGCCTCCGGCTCCCACACCGCCCGCGACGTACCTGTTGCGCAGGTACCAGGCGCTGCCGGCGGCGACGAGCAGCACGCCGAGGAGCAGCAGCCACATCACGCCTTCGCCGCCGGTGTTGGGCAGCGGCGAGGAGTTGGTAATGGTCGCCACGTTCTCCTTGGTGTCGTACTGCACGTCCACCGCATACCCGGCTTCGGCCGGTTTCCTGCTCGACCCGTCGGCGAACGTCATGCCGACCTCGGTGACGGTGTACGTGTAGTACCGCACGATGTCGTCGCCGTTCGCGTCCTTGCCGTCCACGAACGCGACCGGCAGCTTCTTCGAGATGGTCTTGCGCCACGTGTCGCTCCACAGCGACCCGTCGCTCGAATCCATGGTCTCGTGCAGCGGCATCTCAACCTCGCTGGTGGAGCAGTCGGCTTCGTAGCAGTCGATGGTCTTGGCTTCCACGCGCTTGCCGTCGGCGTCCGTGTAGTAGGCGCGAATCTCCAGTTCGATGGATTCGGGCTTCTCCAACGCACCGTTCTTCCATACCTTCTGCAGAGTCAGTTCGGTGGTCTTGCAGCCGTTCTCACCGCACGGGTCCTGGCCGTCGTCCGGCTCGGGCGTGTATCCGCCGGTGTTGTCGGACGCGGCGGCGTCGAGCATGAGCACGGCCTTGGATGCGGAAACGTAGGCACCGAGCGACTTTGACGAGGCATCGCCCGTCGTAACGGTCGCGTCCTTGATGCCCACCCAATCGGTCTTCGCATCGCCGGCCGCGTCACTGCCCGCCGTGGCGGCGTCGTACGCGTTGACGACCTTGTAGTAGTCCACGTCCCAACGGTCGAGTTTGGTCGCGTCGTCGGTCGTCTTGTCGGAGATCTTCGTCGCCTTGCCGTTCACGTCGACGTTCGCCGCGCCGGCCTTGCCGTCGGCCGTGCGATACACGCTATACGTGTTGTATCGGCCGTCATCGTCCGGTCCCACGATCTTCTTCATACTGTTGAAGTTGTAGTTGGATGCGAGCGTGGTGTTGCCGAACGGGTCGACGAGTTTCGTGGTGCCGCGGATGGTGTCGGCGTAGGTCATGTGGTCGTTCTGCAGGACGCCTTCGGCGTTGAGGCCGGCGAAGCCGCCCGCATAACCGGTCGAAAGATTCGCCTGGCCGTCGGTCGTCTGCGTGGCGCCGCCGCCGAACACGTCGTATCCGGCCGGCGCGATGCCGGTGACGGAGGAGTCTACGGCCTTGGTGCGGTTGCCCTTGATGAGCTGCACCTTCAGGTTCTCGCGCGTGTTCTCGTCCTGGATGATGCCATCCTCGTTGCACGGCAGTTTGATGACGGAGTCGCCGATGGTGATGATGGCCACGTCGGTCTGCTGCTGGTTTTCGGTGCTCTTCTTGGAAAGGCTTACGCCGATCTTGAATCCGAAGAGGTTCACGTACAGTACGTCGCCCTTGGAAAGCACCTTGAGGTTGAAGAGGCTGTCCTTGCCACCAAGCTGCGGGAACCATGAACCCAGGTCAATGACGTCGATCTTGTTGAAATACAGCGCCTTGACCAGCAGGTTGACGATTTGAAGCACCAAATCGATGAGCGGCGAGCTGGCGTCGAGGTCGACGAGGTACGCGTGCGTGGTCTCGCCGACGAAGCCGCCGGCGATTTCGGCGCTGGACGTCTTCTTGAGGTTCGTCACCGTGGAGTCGGCGATGCGGGCGAGGTCGGCGTAGCCGGCGAATCCGCCGACGACCTCGCGGCCGGTGGCCGAGTCGGTGCCCTTGGTGTTGGTGTATTGCCGGTCTCCCGCGTGGGATGCGTCGACGGTGAAGCCGGCGGCGATGCCCGCGACGGACGAGTGTTCGGCGTGGGAGCCCCAGATGTCGAGCACGCCGACGGATGCGCCGAGCAGCTTGGAGACGCTGGCGTTGTCGACGTCCACGGTGCCGGCCTTGCCGAGGTGTCCGACGAAGCCGCCCGCATAGTTGACGCCCTTGACGCTGTTGAGGTTGGTGACCTTGCCGTAGTCGACGGTGCCGTTGATGAGGCCGCCGCCGAAGCCGCCGGCCGCGCCGGTGAACCGCTTGGAGTCGAGGATGCCCTGCTTGCTGGCGTCGTGGGCGCGGATCTGGATGCCGTCGGCCACGCCGTTCACGTTCGCATGGTGGATGAACGTGCGGAAGGCGTCGAGCGCGCTGATGTTGCCGGCCTTGATGAGGCCGAGCAGGATATCGGTGCTCTGGTCGGTGGAGCCTGCCGTGCCGTCGGTGCCGGCCACGGACGCCACGGACGTGGTGTCGGCCTGGCCGAAGAATCCGCCGGCGTACTGGCCGCCGTCGACGCCGCGCAGTCCGTCCACGGTGAGTGTGTCGAGTGCGGAGGTGCCGCCGGTTTCGGTGCCGGCCACGACGGCCTTCATCGATCCGGCGAAGCCGCCCGCCGCACGGGCGTACTTGGTGGTGCCGCCGCTCTTGTAGGAGCCGTCGACGGTGAAGCCCCAAGCCTCGCCGCTGCCGCCGTCCTTGACGGATGCCACGGAGGCGCCACGCACGGTGGAGACCGTGGCGTCGAGCACGGAGACGAGACTGCTCGGCGTGGAGATCAGCGTATCGAGCAGCTTCTGCAGGATGCCGTCGGTGGCGTTGGTGTTGGCTTCGGCCATGCCGGCCGCAGTGATGAGACCCGCGTAGCCGCCGACAGTGTTGGTGCCGGAGACGCGACGCAGGTTGGTCACGTGGGCGCCGGTGGCCTTGGCGCCGGGGTGCGTGGCGGTGAGGGTCCAGCGGTCGTTGGCGTTGGGGTCGGTGTTGACGTCGAAGGTCTTGTCGCCCCAGATCTGCGCGCCGGAGGCGTAGCCGACGTAGCCGCCGGCGAAGCCGTTCATATGCGTCAGGTCGGTGCCGGTGGCCGTGACGGTCATGCCGCGACGGTAGCCGGCTACGGACGACGTCTTGACGACGGGCACGAACACGTCGAGCGCGCTGACGAGCTTGCCGAGGTTCGCCTTGATGATGCCGAGCACGTTGACGCTGCCGAGTTCGACGGCGCCGCCGGATTCCATGCTGCCCGCGAAGCCGCCGGCCGCGCGCATGGCCTTGACCTGCTTGGTGTCCTGCGTCTGGCCGTTGGTGATGGTGCCGGCGCGCATGAGGCCCACGTGGCCGCCGGCGATGCCGCCGTCGGACGTGTTCGCGCCGGAGGCGTACGAGGAGCGGCCCGCCACCACGTTGGTGCCGTAGATATAGGTGTCGATGGCCTTGTTGAGCGTCTCCTGATCGGTGATGGTATTGGCGTTCTTCAGGAGTTCGGCGAATTCCTTGCCGTAGCCGCCGCGGGAGCCGACGGCCTTGGCCCAGGCCTGCCAAGTGGCGTAGTCGAGGTTGCGCAGCGGTCCGGTGACCTGCGTGTTCTCCTCGGTCGGGTAGCTCACCTGCAGTGCGCCGAGCAGGTTATCGACCGAAACGAGGCCGAAGATCAGGCTGAGGCTGCCGGTTTTGGCGGTGCTGGCCGCGTGCATGAAGCCGGTGTAGCCGCCGGCCATCTCCGCGCCGTAGACGGAGCGGATACGCGCCGCGAACGCCGTGCGCTGGGCGCCCGTGTAATGGTGTTCGCCGTCGTTCTCGCTCTTCCATGAGGCGTTGTTGTTGCCCCAGATGTGGCCGCCTTCGTTGTCGCCCACGTAGCCGCCGGCCACGCCGCGCAGCGTGCTGGGGTCGGAGGCCGCCTGCGCGCGGACCACGCCGCCGCAGGGCACGGCGTCGGTGGACGAGTTGCGCACGGTGGGTACGAAATCCTGCAGCAGCGAGGCGAGCGTGCCATTGGTCTTGATGAGCCCGCCGAACAGACTGCTGTCATTGAGCACGCTGGCCACGTCGCCGGGGGCGATGCCGCCCGCGTAGCCGCCGGCCGTCACCTGGCCGATGATGTGCGAGAAGCTGTGCGCGTTGGAGTCCTGGATGTGGCCGCCCTTGACGCTGCCCGCGAAACCGCCGGCCTCGCCGATGGCGTTCTTCGCATCGCTGGTGTCGCTGGCGATGACGGCGTAGCCCGCGGCCGCGCCGGTCACGTCGGAGTGTTCGATGGTGGAGACCACCACCGACAGGACGTCGGTGATGTTGGCGAGCTTGAGCGCGTTGCCGAAAATCTTGAGGCCGCCGCCCACGGATGCCGCGGAACCGATATCCATGCGGCCGATGTAGCCGCCGGCAAACCGCTTGGCCGTCACCGCGTACGTACTCTTCGCCGCATCGAAGTAGGGGCTGCCGTCGGTGCCTTCGAGCGCGTTCGGCTCCTTGACAGTGGTGTGGCGCAGCTGCGTCACGTCGGAGTCGGAGACCTGCACGCCGGAGCCGTAGCCGATATAGCCGCCGGCCGAGCCGGACTGCGAGTCGGTGTCCGCGATTTTGTCGGCCGTCACCTTGAGTCCCGGATTATTGGGGTCGGAGGTCTTGCGGCCGCTGGTCTTCTCGACGGTGGTGTCGTCGGAATGCACACCCGCGCCGGCAATCACCGGCACGTAGGCGCCGGCCACGCTGACGAGGTCCTCCACTTCCAGATTCAGCTGGAGATTATCCAGTCCGCCGAGGATGCTGATGCCGCCGTCGGAGGCCGCGAGCGCGCCGGATCGTGCGCGGCCGGCGAAGCCGCCCGCGTAGGCGCCGCCGTTGACGGTGTCGATGTTGGTGATGGCCCAGCCGCTGCCGCCGGAGGCTTTGGAGTCGTCGATCTTGCCGCTTTGCAGGTCGCCGGCGAAACCGCCCGCCATGTTGCCGGTCACGCTGCCGCCGTTGACGAAGGCGACGTCGGCGTTGGTGTACTTCGGCACCATGTAGCCGATGGCGGTGATGAGGCCTTTCTTGCCGCCAAGGCTGAGGATGTCCTTGAGCGCGCCATCGTCGTCCTTGGGCAGCACGTCGGCGAGGCCGCCGGTCACGGAGACGCCGACGAAGCCACCGGCGTTGCCGGTGGTGCCGTCCGCGGTCACGGAGGCGAGGTTGGTCACGTGTGCGTCGGTGGCCTGCGTGCTGTTGGACTGGCCGACGAAGCCGCCGGCCATGTACTGCGTGGATTCGCCGTCGGCATGCTTGCCGGTGGCCGCAACGCTCATGCCGGACGGAATGCCGGAGACGGTGACGTCGTTGGCGACGATCTTGACGCCGGCCACCATCGTCAGCAGTCCTTCGAGCTTGATGAGGCCGAGGCCGAGCAGGTCGATGCCGCCGGCGCTGAGCAGGTCGCCGGGGCCGGAGACGCCGATGAAGCCGCCGGCACGGTTGGTCGCGGTCACGGATTTCACGTTGGTCACGGCCACGGCCGCGGAATCCGGGACGCCCGCGTCGCCGTAGGCCGTGGTGGCCTTGCCGATGTTGCCGCCCATGGCAAAGCCGATGCCGCCGCCCGCGTACTCGCCCTTGGCGCTTACGGCGAAGCCGTCGCTCACGCCGGAGACGGTGGTGGAGCTGACCTCGAACGGCAGGTATTCGCCGACGCCGGCGGTCTGGTTGATGAGTCCGGTGATGGAGGCGGTGCTGAGCTTGCCGGCGATGCCGCCCGCGTACGAGCCGGTGGTGCTGACCGACTTCAGTCCGTCGACGCTGTTCGTACGCGCGGTCGGCACATCAAGCTTCGTGTGCTTCCAGAACGAAAGCTTGTTCACGTGCGTGGTATCGGATGCGGCAATCATGGTGCCGTCGCCACGGCCGATGAGTCCGCCGGCATAGTCGTTGCCTGATTCCACGGTGATGGATCCGCTGGTGCGGATGCCGAGCAGCGCCGATTCCTCGATGCCCACGAGCGTGAGCAGGTTCTGCGCCGTGGCCGGGTCCTTGGTGAGCAGTTCGCCGAGCAGGTTGTTCACGCCGGTGAGCAGGTCGGAGTTCTTCGACTCCCCCGCGCCGAGGTCGGACACCCAGCCCACGGCGGCCACGCCGGTGAATCCGCCGGCGAGCGCCTTGGTGCCTTTGTCGTCCTTGATGCCGCTGGCCTTGACCGTGATGGTGCCGGCGAGCGTGTCGTTAATGGCGTAGCTGTTGGCCATGGCGCCGGCGAAGCCGCCCGCATACGTGCCGGCCTGCACGGTCGCGTCGGCGTTGACCGACGAGTCGACGGCGGTGCTTTGCGGCTGGGAGAGGCGGATGAGCTCGACGCCGACCTCGCTGAGCGCGCCCTTCATCACGTCGTTGCGCATGAGGCCGGAGAAGCCGCCGACGTAGGCGCCGCCCTTGACGGTGTAGGCGTTGGCGCTGGTCACGCTGGAGTTGGTGATGATGGTGCCGATCTGCGAGCCGACGAAGCCGCCGGCATAGTCCTTGTCTGCCGCGCCGATGACGGTGTCGGCTGTGAAGTCCTTGACGGAGCTGTTGCTGATGGTCGGGTTGTTGTATCCGCCGGGGACCAGATCCCCCGCGTTGATGATGTTGCCGTCGAGCAGCAGGGTGATGAGGTCGCCGATGCCGATGCCAGGAATGGCGTTGAGGATGTTCGCCAGCAGTTCCACGACCCGGCCGAGCCCTTCGGTGACATACCAGGTCTCGCCTTGCGCATGGCCGACGAAGCCGCCGGTCGTGGCGGCCACGTTGGAGACCGTCACGTTGGTGCTCTGGCATTTGTCGATGGTCACGGAACCGATGGCGCGGCCGGCGAATGAGCCCGTGGCCAGCGACGACGGGTCGGCCTTGCGAATGGTCAGCAGGTTTCGATGAGCCCCTTGAGATCGATCTTGCCTCCGGTCAGGCCGCTGATCAGTCCGCTGATAATGCCGCCCACGATGTCGCCGAGACCTTTGAGGACGGCGCTGATGAGCGTCTGGTCCACACGCACTTCGGTGGTGTCGTTCCTCACCGACACGTCGTTGAGTTCGATGTTGCTCACATAGGCGGGAGTGGTCTTTCCGAGGGGGTCCTTCTCGTCGAGCTTGTTGGAGATGGTGCCGAAGAATCCGATGCCGGTGTATTCGCTCACGTTGAGCGCTTCGGTCTGATGCACCTTCACGTTGGAGACGACCGGTCGGGCGGCGGTGTCGTTGGTGCTGACGCCGTCGGTGCCGATGCCGCCCCACAGCGACCCGGCCGCGGCGTTGTCGCTTCCGGCCACGCCGAGCATGACGCCGGAGAACATGAGCGGCGTCCATGCGGCGCCGGATGTCGTGCCGGCTTCGGCGTCGGAGGAGGCGTCGATGTTGCGGAACACGATGTAGTTCGCGTCGGAGGAATAGGTGATTCCGCTGACAACCGAATGGTTGTCAGCACCGAGCAGACCGGTTTTCGCAGTCACTTCCTTGCCGTTGTCATCCACCGTCACATAACGCAGTCGGGTACGTCCTTCTACGGCCGTGCCGATTTCATCGGTTTTCGCACTATTCCCCTGATCGAGTTTGCCTGTGGCGTCGAGGTCGGCATCGCCGGCATAGATTACCTTCTTGGAGTCGGCCACATCCACCCAATGGCCTCCCAGCAGGCCGGTTTTCTCGTACTTCTGGGTAATCGACCATACCGGACGGGTCACGGCCTTCCCCGTACCGATGGCGCGCAGCTGCTGTTCGTTGCCGATGAGGATGTACGTCTTGCCGTTGATGGTCTTGACGACTTGGCCGTCGAAGTCACGGCCTGCGAGGGCGTCGGTCGCCGTGGCCTTCGCACGCTTGGGCGCGGCCGCCTTGTTCTTCGACGTGGCGGATGCATCGGCCGACTTGCCGGATACGCCGCCGTTCGTCGTCACGGCGTTGTCGTTGTTCGTGTCGGCATCGTCGCCGGACGTGGCCGACGACGTATCGTTCGACGTCGAATCCTTCGACGTAGGCGACGTTGCGGAGTCCTTGGACGTCGTACCGGCCTTGCCATCCGTCGTATTGGTTCTCGATGATTCGGACGGGGGCGGGGTCTTGCCGTCCGTCGCCGATTCGGAAGACGACGAACCGGTGGACGGCGACGTCGTCACCGTGCCATCGGCCGCGGCGCTGACGATAGCGTTGTCGAACGCGGCGTCGGCTGCGGAATATGTCGACGCCGAACCGATGACGGACGCGCCCGACGTGGCGACGCCGTCCGACGTCACGGTGACGGTGCTGGAACCAGTGGATGCATTCGATGCGGGGACCATCATGAATGCCGGCACGATGACGGCGAGCGTGGCCGCGATGGCCTTGCGCGCCGTATGACGCGCATTGCCATTACCCCCGTTATCGGAGGTATGACGAACGTTATGGCTTAGAGGGGTATGTGGAGGCATCGCATCCGCATGGCCGCCGTGGTCGCCGCCACCAAACAGACCGGCCGTATAACGCATAAAACACCGGTAACGATGCCTCATGTCCGTCCTTTCTCTCGTCATATGGCCCGAAATCCGATACCTCGACGTATAACCCCGTCAATCAGACCTATCCCCCTAATCTTCTGCGTTATATCGACAATATCGGTATTTTTGTCGGTATTGAGTAGCGCTAACATTCGTGATATATCACCGCAACACGCCCCCCTTATATTAAGGCACGAGGTCAACGGGGGAATCGGTGGCGACACGGACGGGGGCATGTACCCGAGGCGACGCCGCACCGTCGCGACATCGACACAGACGGATTACATCAACACATGATCGTTGACTGTCTTTTTACGCATCCCGTGGGAGAATGAAAGCGGATCTATCCGTTGCGCCCGACCATCAGACCGGCAAAACCGCCGGTCATCCGGTCGCAAGCGCAGAAAGAAGGGAAAATTCATGACCGATCCGAGCAACCCGCAGGGTTACGTTCCCAATGGCGGCAACGGCAACGCTGCGTTCAACACCTCGCAGAACCCCACAGACGCCTACGGGCAGCAGCCGACGGCACAGGGGGCGGCGCCGGGCAACGAGCAGAACGACGAAACGCAGCTCGGCCAGTTCGGTCAGTCGACGCCGGCGTACGGCACGACTCCCGACTACAGCAGCTACAACGCCGCGCCTTCCTATGAAGCCCCTTCCTACGATGCGCCGCAGTACGAGGCCCCGGCCTACGGTCAGACCCCGGTGGAGCCGACCTCTCCGGCGCCCGCCTACGACCAGCACGTTCCCACGCCGTTCGGCGAATCCGCCGTTCCCGAGCCCACTCCCGTGAACCAGCCGTCCGAACCGGCCGCCGCCGAGTCCGCGCCAAGCGTCACGTCCGCCCCGCAGGGCGCCCCGGCATATGAGGCACCCGCATACGGCACGCCGCAGACGCCGGACTACGGCCAGCAGAACGGCTACGCCGCCCCGGCATATGGGCAGGGACAGCCGGCATACGAGACGCCCTACGAGCAGGCGCAGCCGAACCAGTACGCGCAGCAGACCCCGTACCAGAGCCAGAACGGATATGACCAGTCCGACCAGTATCAGGGCGGTCAGAACGGGTACGGCCAACAGCCACCGCAGCAGCCGTCCGCCGCACCGGCGTACGGCCAGGATCCGTATGCCGCACAGGCCGCCCCGCAGGCTCCCGCATACGGACAGCAGTACGGCGCCTCTTCACAGCAGTCTGCATACGGCCAGCCGTATGGTGCGCCGCAGACGCCGGATTACGGCCAGCAGAACGGCTATGGCCAGAGCGGATACAACCAGCAGCCACCGCAGTACGGCAGCTCCATTCCGACCGCACCGGCCCCGCAGCCCGCATACGGCAATGCCTATGGTGCCCCGACCGCGAACGGCGCCATTCCGCTGGACGCCAACGGCGAGCCCCCGCTGTGGGCCCCGTGGTATGGCATCACGTTCCCGAACGCGTTCCTGCGTGTGTTCAAGAAGTACGCCTCGTTCAACGGCCGCGCCTCCCGCGGTGAATACTGGTGGTGGATCCTCGCCACCGTGGTGGTGAGCCTGGTGTTCAGCATCCTCTCCGCCGCCACGCGCGAAAGCGGCATCGTCTCCCTGCTCGAAACCGTCTGGAGTCTCGGCACGCTGGTGCCGGGCATCGCGGTCGGCGTGCGCCGTCTGCACGACACGAACCGCAGCGGATGGCTCATCCTGTTGCCATACGGCATCGCATTCCTCGGCTTCATCCTGGTGATCGCCGGCATCTTCACCGGTGTCTTCAGCGCCGCCGGCAATTCCTCCGGTGGCCTGGGTGGCGGCATCGCGCTAATCGTCTTCGGCGCGCTGGTCGTAATCGGCGGATCGATTGCCATGGTCGTGCTGATGGCGGCCAAGAGCAATCCCGAGGGCGCCAAGTACGACCGCCCGCAGGCGTAGCCGCGCAGACCAGTCAAATCAACGAAGGGGCTGGCCGTCGGTGGGATTCCCATCGACGGCCAGCCCCTTCTCTATTCGCTCTATTCGCTATCGGATTTGCCGGTCTACAGCTCGACCTCTTCCTTGTTGGGGTCGTCCTTGATGTGGGCGAACTTGGCGGCGAGTGCGGCCTTGCTGCGCTTCTCGTCCTCCTCCTTGGCCTTCTTCTTGGCCTCGACCGGATCCCACAGCACATCGTCATGGTGCTTGGTCCACTCGGGTTTGGAGATCTCCAGCAGCTTGTCCACGAACGCGGCGGCGTTGGCGTCGTCGGCCGGGCCGGCGACGGCGATCGCACGCAGCGCCTCGAGCTCGTCGGCGGTCACGAACACACGCGGAATGCCCAGACGCTCGTCGAATTCATTGAAGTACAGCACCGTCGGCAGCGCGGCCCTGACCGCGGCGGCATCGTCGTCGGCATGCTCGCTGACCTCGGTCAGCACGTCGGCGAAGGCGGCGGCGCCAAGGGCGTATCGCCCGGCGACGTCGTCGGCCGCCAGCGCCGCGCCGGCTGCTTCGGCGGCTTCCACGACCTCGCGCACGGCGTCGGCGGTCGGCTCGTTCCACACATCGCCGAGCAGTTCGGCGGAGGAGACGATATGGCCGGCATCGCCATCATCGGAGAAATCGACGGTCTCGTCGTAGGCGTCGTTCGCGGCGAGCAGCGCATCGACGATGTTCTGCGGGCGGCCGGGAATCTCGTCGGCGCCCTCGTACACGTATTCGGCGTCGGGGACGGTCACATCCTCGCCGGTGAGCACCAGCGCGAACTGCCGCGTGGTGCGCACCTGGAAGGATTCGGCGTACTTCACGTCGTTGTCGATGTGCATGTGGTCGGTCAACGGCCACAGATCGGTCAGTTCCTTGCTCGCGTCGACGGCGGCGACGACGGCCGGCAGACGCTTCAGCGCGTCGGCGGACGAAATCCATGCGTTCTTGCTCATACTCCCAGTATGAGCTCATGGCAAGAGAAAACCGCCCGTTTTCACCGCTTTCGTGACCAACATCACGAAAGCGGAGGGCGGTATGAGGCGGTTATCCGACGATAAAGCGGTGCCGGACGATATCGAACGGCCCCGAACCCCTATCGCACGTTGGCGGCGGGATCGGCGTAGGCGATGGCGATGAGCTCGTGGGTGTCGGCGTCGAAGGTGAACGATGTCACCGAGGCGAGCGCCGTCTTGCGCAGGAACATCCAATGCTCGGCGTGGCCGGTCTCCATAAGATGACGGAACGACCAGATCGGCGATTCGTGGCTGACGACGATCACCTGCCTGCCGGCGTATTCGTCGACCTTCTCATACACGAAGTCGCTCATGCGGGCGCCGATGTGCGCGTAGCTTTCGCCCCACGTCGGCTTGTGGAGGTTGCGGATGAGCTTCAGGTTCTCCGGCCGCCATAGGGCGCCGTCGCCGTGGCCGATGCGCTTGCCGCGGAACTCGTTGCCCGCTTCGATCACACGTTCGTCGGTATGCAGTTCCAGCGTGGGCTCGTCGCGTTCGGCGCGCACGGAGTTGAGGGCCGCGAGAATCTCGCCGGCGGTCTCGCGGGTGCGGTCGAGCGGCGAGGAATACACGGCGGACGCCTGGTTGATGCCGGAGTGAGCGGCGATGTAACGGGCCGTGGCCTGGGCCATGCGTACGCCGCGGTCGGAAAGATGGAAGTTCGGCAGCCGCTCGTACAGCACGTGATCGGGATTGTAGACCTCGCCGTGACGGACCAGATGGATGGTGGTTGCGGGCATCGTCGCGTAGGCTCCTTCGTTGGGACGTCTCGTTTGCTGCGTTCCAGTGTAGTCGATGCCGACGCGTGCGACCCCCGCGCCGGTCGGTGGGGCCGGCGACGAACCGTCTGCGGAAACCCTTGGCAATGCGCGGCCATGCCGCGTGTCGGGCTCCGTGCTGCTATAGACTATCCCCGTCACCTGCACCAACCGAACGGTTGGTGATGGTCGGTCGACAGACGACCGGCTGCAATCCCGACAATCCCAACCCGAACCCATACGTCACGGACGACGGCAGGCATGGCGCGACGCAGGTCCATGCGCATCACGTCGTCACGAGCAGTCATAAAGGAGGAGAACCACATGTCATCATCGAAGCCGACGTCGTCGAAGACGTCGTTCATCCAGGCGTTCAAGGACGTGAACCATCGTGTATTCGGCGGCTATGCGGAGCTTCTCCGGCTGCCGCACACCGCGCGCTACGCCATCGGCTCGGTGATCGCCTGCATGCCGTTCCCCATGGTCGGCATGACCATCACCATCTCCGTGCAGACATACTACGGCAGCTACGGTCTGGCCGGCGCGCTCACCGCAGTGCAGGCCATCGCGCTGGCGATCCTCACGCCGCTGCTCGGCAGGCTCGTCGACAAATTCGGCCAGAGGCAGGTGTCGATTCCGACCATCATCATCTGGATCGTCTCGGCCATCGCGCTGGTCACATGCATCACGCATCGGGTACCGGCATGGATCCTCTACTGCATCGTGCCGTTCCTCGCGTGCATCCCGCCATGGGGTGCGATGAGCCGCGCCCGCTGGACCAACCAACTCAAGGGCGACAGCGAGAAGATCAACCGGGCGCTCTCGCTCTCCGGCGTGTTCGACGAATGCATGTGGGTCATCGGCAACCCGCTGTCGTCGATTCTGGCGGTGATCTCGGGCGTTCTTGCGTTCTCGTTCACCGGCATGTGCGTGGTGGTGGGCGCGCTGATGTTCCTCACCGAACTGACCACCGAACCGCCGTCGCAGACGCAGCTGGCCCGCGCCGCCGGACTGACGCGCAAGGAATACCGAGAGCGCGAGGCCGCCAAGGCCGCGGCGGTGCAGGGCGGCGACGCGGAGAACGCCAAGGACTCCATCTGGGGTCCGGGCCTCCTGGCCGTGTGCGTCACCTGGTTCGGACTCGGCGCGTTCCAGAGCGCCACCGCCATCTCCATCATCGCGTTCGCCAAGGAACAGGACATGGCGCAGTTCACGGGCTTCGTGTTCGCCTGCTTCTCGTTCAGCTCACTGTGCGGAGCGCTGGTCTATGGCGCGAAGAACTGGGTGATTCCGCTGTGGAAGCGCTTCTACTTCTGCCTGGCGGTGGTGAACATCGGCATCAGCTGCTTCGTGCTAGCCAACCACCTGTGGGTCATCATGATCATCTACCTGCTATGCGGTGTCTGCCAGGCACCCACGTGGATCAACGGCAACCAGATCATGCTGCATCTCGTGCCGCCCTCGCGATTCACCGAGGGCGTGGCGTGGATGGGCGCGATGAACTCCATTGGCGCCTCGTTCGGTTCGGCGGTGGCCGGCCAGTTCATCGACCGCTACGGCTCGCACGGCGGCTTCATGACGGTGACGGTGCTGGCATTGGCCTCGCTCGTCATCGCGTTCGTGGGCTTCAGGCAGATCAGGTCAAGCACCGAGACGCCGATTCTCTCCGAAGTGCGCGTGTAGCGTCCTCTCCTACTTCCAGCCGAACGGCGCGTGCTCGATGGACCACATGCCCAGACGATGCGCCACACTGCGCTCGCGCTTCGCGGCCAGCTCCTCCTCGGAAAGCTTCGCGTCGCCGCGGCGCAGACGGTTCATCGCGTTGGTGTGCGTGTCGTCGAGCAGCCACTTGCGGATCACGAAGTTCCACACCATCACCACCACGGTGGCGACGAGCTTGCCGATGTTGGTCCACAGAATGTACTGCGTGTGCATCGTGTACATGGAGTCATGCGGCATCCACGACGTGCTGATCCACACGATCACCTCGTTCATGATCCATCCGATGAACGAGGAGACGAAGAAGATGGTGATCTCCATCCATCGCGCCATGTCGGGACGGTGCTTGAACACGAACTTCATGCTCGCCAGATAGTTGAAGACCAGCGACACGAAGAACGAGATGGACGTGGCCAGAATATTGTGCATGTGCGTCAGCAGCAGCAGGTTCATCAGACCGTAGTCGATGACGAACGCGATGCCGCCCACCATGCCGAACTTCATCAGCTGCGCAAAGAGTTTTCTCACTCGCCCCATTAAACCCCGCAGGCCCATGGGCCGAAGTGGCTGGCGTAAACCCGCCCATCATCTTTACGAAAGTCACGGCGGCGTAACCGTCGTATCGATGGCCGACGACTACGCTGGAGATTGGCGACCGGCCGTTCCGTCGGCCGGCGATACACATCGGCAACCGGTAAAGGAGACATCATGCCCGTCATTCATACGCACGCCAGCACGACCATCAGCAAGGCCCAGCGCGAGGAGCTCAAGTCGCTGTACGGACAGGCCATCACCGCCGTCCCCGGCAAGTCGGAGGGCTGGCTGATGTGCCCGTTCGAAGACAACATGCCGATCTACTTCGGCGGCGACGACGCCAAGCCGGCCGCCTACGTGGAGGTGAACGTGTTCGGCGACTCCGTGCCGCGCGAGAACTGGGAGCAGCTGACGCGCAGCATCTGCGACGCGCTCGACTCGGTGCTGGGCATCCCGTCGAACCGCGTGTACATCCGCGAGACCGCCACGACGAACTGGGGTTGGAGCGGGCGAAACTTCTAAGGGAGACTCCCTTTGCATAGGCAAGCCCCTCGGCCTCGCCGCTCGAACATCGCGGCTCGCGTCGCCTACGGGAAGCCTTATCCCGGCTTCCCGCCAAACGGCGCCGGGGGTTGGAGCGGCCGCAACTTCTAAAGGCCTCCGAAGGCAACGAAAAAAGCCCCGTGATGGCATGGCCATCACGGGGCTTTTGGGCTTAAGCTCAGGTTGATACGCGTACCGAATTACTCGGCAGCAACCACCTTGACGGTGAAGTTGGCGGTGATCTCCGGGTGGAGCTGGACCGTGGCGGCGAAGTCGCCGGTGGTCTTGATGGTCTCCACGGAGATGGACTTGGCCTCGACGGCGTTGCCCTTCTCGCCAAGCGCCTTGGCGATGGCGTCGGCGGAGACGGCGCCGAACAGCTTGCCGGACTCGGACACCTTGGCGGCGATCTCGACGACGGTGCCGTCGATGGCGTTCTTGGCGGCCACGGCGTCCTCGCGGGTGGCGAGGGCGGCGGCGCGGCGGGCGCGCTGCATCTGGGCGATCTGCTCAGCGGCGCCACGGTTCCAGGCGAACGCGAGGCCCTGCGGGATCAGGTAGTTGCGGGCGTAGCCGGGGCGAACCTCGACGACGTCACCGGAGTGACCCAGGTTGCCAACGGTGGTGGTGAGAATAACCTTCGTTTCCTTAGCCATTGTCAAGTCCTCCTATCAGCGGCCGGAAGTGGCGTACGGCAGCAGAGCCATCTCGCGGGCGTTCTTGATGGCCTTGGCGAGCTCGCGCTGTTCCTGGACGGTGACGCCGGTGATGCGACGGGAACGGATCTTGCCGCGGTCGGAAATGAACTTGCGCAGCAGGGCGACGTCCTTGTAGTCAATCTCGGTAACCTTGGCAGCCTTCAGCGGGTTCGGCTTCTTCTTGAACGGCTTCACCGGCGGCTGCGGCCTCTTGCGTGACATATGCACTCCTTAAAAATCTAAAAACTGATGGTCTCGAATCCCGATTCCCGATTCATGCGGGACGGGCGAACGATGCAAACGATGCGATCAGAACTCCGGCTCGTCGCTGCCGCCACCGAAATCGTCGGTGGAGCCGAACGAACCGAACGAGCTCGAACCGGCGTCGGGCGAACCCCACGGATCCGCGGCGGGCTGCTGGGCCGGCTGGGAAGCGGCGGGGGCGGAAGCGCCACCCGAGTATCCTCCCTGATAGCCACCCTGGTAACCGCCGTTGCCGCCCTGGTATCCACCTGCGGCGGGCGCGGCATTACGCTGGGCTCCGGCGAATCCACCACGGGAGGCGTTGCCGCCCTGGTATCCGCCGTTGCCACCGTTGTTGTTGCGCGTCACCTGTGCGGTGTTGCGGCTCAACGCGGGGCCGATCTCGTCGACGCGAAGCTCCACTACGGTCCGGTTCGTGCCGTCCTGGGCGGTGTACGAACGCTGCGTCAGACGACCCTGCGCGATCACGCGCATGCCCTTCGACAGCGAGGCCTGAATGTTGGAGGCCATGGGGTTGTACTGCGAATCCCATGCCGAGCAACGCAGGAACAGCGCGTCGCCGTCCTCCCACTGCCCCGACTGCCTGTTGTAGGTACGCGGGGTGGATGCGATGGTGAAGTTGACCACCGTGGCACCGCTGGGAATCTGACGCAGTTCGGGGTCAGCCGTGAGGTTGCCCACCACTGTGATGACGGTATCTCCTGCCATGATTCATGCCTTCCGTACATTCCCGGGATCATCGGGAATCAATAAAGTTTGGTAAGACAGCGATTCGTTCGGGCTCAGGCCCGAGTGATCACTTGGCGTCCTTACGAAGAATCTTCGTACGGATGATGGACTCGTTGAGGTTCAGCAGACGATCGAGCTCGTCGCTGGTAGCAGGCTCAGCGGTGTAGTTGACGACGGCGTAGTTGCCCTCGTTCTTGCCGGCGATCTCGTAGGCCAGCTTGCGGCGGCCCCAGATGTCGATGTTCTCGACGGAACCCTTTTCATCGGTGACAACCTTGAGGAACTGGTCGACGAGCTTCTTCAGTGCTCGCTCATCCAGTTCGGGATCGGCAATGAGCATCAGTTCGTACTTGTGCGCAGACATCACCCACCTCCTTCGGACTTAAAGGCCATGGACGTTCCATGACAGGAGTGTGTAAGCGCGTGCCCAAAATGGGCAACTCTCTAAAGCTACGCACAGCCATGGACTTTATTTACGCGGGTCGCCGAACCATGCGTTGTAGAGAATGGAGAAGTTGCGGTTGCCGTAGCTCGCGCACGAATCACCCTCGCCCAGCCCCGCCTTGAGCGAGGAGACGTTGGGCTGGTACGGCGTGTAGATGTAGAGCAGCGCGGTCGCGTCGTTCTCTATCCATACGTCCGCGCCGCCGCAGCTTTCGTTCGGATGGTACTGCACGTAGTTGAGCCGTCCGGCGTGGTACCGGTACTGGTCGGCGTGGGCCTGATAGTACTTGAACCGTCTTGCCGCGCCGTACACCTGGTTGAAGAATCCGCCGTGCTTCGGGTCGCAGGGCCCGTCGTCGGGGCATGAGAGTCCGAGCGCCGACTGGTATCGGGCCTCGCTCGGCTCCGTGGTGCTCACCAGCCCCTGCTCCTTTTCGAGCATGACGAGCAGCACCTTCTGCGCGATGCCGCAGCTGCGCGCCGCCCCGTCGATGATCTGCGCGGCGGACTGCCTCTGGCCACCGGTGTAGCCGTCGCACAGGTCGTCCTTAGGCTCGGCGAGCGTGGCCACCGTGTAGTTCTTCAGGCACAGGTCGCCGGAGCATTTGGCGCCGTGTTTGTCGAGGAACTGCTGCACCTCGTACGTGCTCATGGCCTTGGAGTCGAAGAACTGCGCGTCGGAGATGATGTTGCCGGGATCGAAATCGTAGTCCTGCGAGAATTCGGCCTGCCGGTTCTTGGCGGCGGTGATGCTCATCTGCCGGTAGACTACGAGGCACATGCCCAGCAGCATGGCCAGTGCGGCGACCGACGAGACGGACCTCACGATCACCGTCTTGACGAATCGGACGCGTTTGTCGCCGCGATGCAGCCATCGGGTGAACGCGCCCCGCGGCCGGCACGACGACGCGGTCGATTTCGGCCGGCTGCTCTTCGGCCGCGTGGATTTCGATTTCACAGACTTCGTTTTCGTGGACTTCGCCGATTGTGACTTCGCTTTCGCGGACGTCGCCTTCGCAGACGTCGACTTGGTCGATTGTCTTGTTGATTTCGTCATCGTCTCACCCCGTCCGTGCCCAACAATACCGCTCGAATCGGCAGGTCTCATACGATGACAGCGAGTCTGGACGAGGAATCCTCGGTGATGCGCGTGACGCTGATGCGTTCGGATATCTGGTCCTTGAGCAGTCCGACGTGCGATATGACGCCGATATCGCGGTGTCGGCTCATGGAACGCAGCACGGCGAGCACGTCGTCGAGATAATCCTCCGAGAGCGAACCGAATCCTTCGTCGATGAACAGCGTGTCCATGGATATGCCGCCGTTTTCGGCCTGGATGATGTCGGCGAGCGCCAGCGACAACGCGAGGGAGACGAAGAACGTCTCGCCGCCCGACAGCGTGGACGCCTCGGTGTCGAGATCGCTGCGACGGTCGAACACCTCGATGGGCAGGCCGGTTTTGACGGCGCGGCCTTCGTGGGTGCCGAGGCGCAGTTCGTAGACGCCGCCGCGGATGTCCTTGAGGATGTCGTTGGCGCGGTCGAGTACGTCGCGGAAGCGTTCGGTGACGGCGTAGGTGACGAGGGAGAGGCCGTCGCCGGCGGGAGAGTCCGACCGGCCGGAGGCGAGCGACGCCATGTCCCTGATGGGAGCGAAACGCGCGCATGATTCCGACCAGACGCGAACGGCCCGGGTGAGGGTCTTGGCGCGGCGGTCTCGTTCGGCGTCGAGATTGCCGGCCTGCTCTTCGGCGCGGATCGCCGATTCGTGGGCCCGCTCGGCGTCCGTCGCCTGTGCCTGGGCGGCGGCGAGCGCGGCCGGCAGCAGTTCGGCGATGTCCTTGGTTTCGGCGCCGGTCTCGGCATCAGCATCGGTTATCAGCGCACGGCAGGTGGGCGTGCGCCGCAGTTCGTCGAGTTCGCGGCGAACGCGCGCGAGTTCGGCGGCGGCGACCTCCACGTCGGCGGCGTAATGGTCGAGCATGGCCTGCAGCTGTGCTGCGGCCGGCCGGTCGAGCATGGCCGCGCGGGCCTCGGCTTCGGTGGCGAAGCCTCCGGATGCGAGCAGGTCGTCACGCTGCGACCTGGTTTTCGAAAGCTGTTCGCCGAGCGCGGCGAGTGCCGATTCGGTGCGGTCGGCACGCTGTTCGAGCTCTGCACGCCGTGCGATGCGGTGGGCCAGCTCCTCCGCCTTGGCGGCCTGCGCCTCGCATGCGGCGATGTCCTGACGGGCCTGTGCCTCCCGCTGTCGTGCGGTTTCGTCGGTGTATGGCTTGCCGGTTTCGGTGTCGAGGCATGCGGATTCGGCGGATTCGGCCAGTTCCTGTGCGCTGTCGGAGGCCACGGCGGCCACTTCGGCCTGCTGTCTGCGCTGTTTCGCGTCTTCGACCTTCGCGCGGATTTCGGCGAGCTGCTCTTCAAGCCGTTTGCGTTGCACGGTGAGCTGTGCTGCGGCGTCGCGTTCCTCCTGCAGCTTCCGCATGGCCGCTTCGGCGTCGGCTTCGCTGAGCTGTTCGGCCTGGTCGTCCTCGGCGTCGATGCGCTGCTCGCACAAGCGCACGGCGTTCGCGGCGTCGGCCGCCTGCTGCACTGCGGTGTTCAAGCGGTCGGCGAGTTCGGCGAGACGGTCCTCGTCGGGCGCGTCCTTTGGCCTCACGGCGGGCGCGGGGTGTTCGGTGCCGCCGCATACCGGGCATGGCCGCCCGGCGACGAGCCTATCGGCCAATGCGGCTGCACTGGCGGCGAGGAACGCCCGCTGCGCCTGCTCATGGGCTTCTCTGGCTTCCACGCGCTCGGTTTCGGCCTTCTGTGCCGCTGCGCGAAGCCCTTCAAGACGCCGCCGTTCGGCGTCGCGTCTGCGGGCGTGGTCCAATCGTTCGCCTGCTCCACGCAGACGGTCGTCGAGCTGCATCCGGAGCGCTTCGCGACGTACCAGTTCGCGGATGCGCTCTTCCATGCCTTCCGGGTCGTCGAGCCTGGCGAGGGCGGCCTCGGCCGCATCCGCCTCGTCGCGCAGGCGAATCGCCTTCCCTTGCGCCTTCTCGGCCCGTCGCCGTGCGTCGGCGAGCTTGTTGAGCTGTTCACGCAATGCCAGCGCCGATTGCAGCGCGGCCTCGGCCATCGGCCGTCCGGCCGCCTGCAGCAGCGCCTGCTCCCGCGCTTTGACCATAACGTCGGCGGGCTCAAGCCCCGCCAGATCATCGCGGACGTCGGCAAGCGCCCGCTTCTGCCGGGCGATGTCGGCTTCGAGACCGGCACAGTCGTCGGCCGCGCGCACGGCGGGTTCCGCCTTGCGAGAGCGTTCCAGCGCGGCACGGCGCTCGTCCATGGCCGGACGCCGGCCGGCCAGTTCGTCCTGCCGTGCAGCCGCCTGCCGTTCGGCGTCCACGGCCTGGCCCGTCTGCGTGAGCACGGTCAGATCCCGTTGTGCCAGCCGCAATCGTTCGTCCGATTCGGCCACGTCGCGGCGGCAACGACGCAGCACGTTCCGCGCGCGTGCCGCGGTCTCGTTCATACGCTCGTCGAGCCGTGCGACGATGTCCTGCGGCTCAAGCGCCGGCTCGGCCACGTCACCGTCGTCGCCAAGACCCCATGTGGCGGCATCGGCTTCGACATTAGCTATGCCGGCCACATCATCACCGGCATCAGCCACAGCACCACCGACGCCGCCAGACGCCTCGCCGTCGCCGGCCAACGCATCGACGCGTTCGGCGACGTCGCGCATCTCATGGATTGCGGCGCGCAGCTCCCGTCGCTGCCCGTCGACGATGTCGGCATGCTGCTTTCGCATGGTATCCAATGTCTTTTGAATCCGCTCATATACACCGGCGGAGAACAGGCTCTTGATGAGCTGCGTGCGTTCCTCCGGCCGACATTTGAGGAAGCTGGAGAACTGGCCCTGCGCGAGCATCACGGTCTTCGAGAACTGGTCGCGGGTCAGATGCAGCAGTCTTCCGACCTCGATATTGGTGTCGCGCGCCTGCGAGGCCAGCGGCTTGGCGTGGCCGTCCGCTTCGGCGTAATCGAAATACACGGCCGCCGAACCGTCGGACGCGGCGTCGCCGATCGAGTCCTTCGATGCGGCTATCACGTCGGCCAGTCCGCCGTCGATCTCCCATAATTTGCCGGTGGCGTTCTCGGCTATGGTGCCTTCGCCGCGCTTCTTGCGACGCGTATAGGCCGGTTCGCGACGCACACGGTAGTATCGTCCGTTCACCGTGAAGATGAGGTCCACGAACGACGGCGTCTGCTGCGTATCGAGGAACCGAGAGCGCAGACGGTCCTTGCTGGCGTCGTCCACGGAGACGCCGCCGTACAGCGCGAAGCTGATGCAGTCGAGGATCGTGGACTTGCCGGAGCCGGTCTCGCCTTCGATGAGGAACATGTGGGAGCGGTTCAACGCCACGAAGTCGATGGAAAACTCGCCTTCATACGGACCGATGCCCATGAATCGCATGCCGATGAGTCGCATCAGTCACGCCCCTTTCCCGCCGGCTTCCCCGCAGCGGTTTTCGTCGCCGAACCCTTCGCCGCCGAACTCTTCTCCGCCGAATCCTTTACCGGCCCGTCGTCAGTTTCGCCGAGCGTGCGTTCGACGGCCTGCCGCAGCACCGCCGTCTCATCGACGGTCGGGTCGCGGTGCAGCGTGTATCGCACGAAGTCTTTGAGCACGTCGATCTCGCTGTGCGCCTCGTGCAGGTTCGCCATCGCACGGTCGCCGCCGTCCGTCCGCGAACGCCGCCGGATATCGAACCTTTTCTCCAACGCGTGGTCGTATGCGGCGTCGATCTTCTGATACATGCCGTGCGGATAGGCGTCGCAGACCACGGTGACCGACACCCAGTCGCGGGCATGCCGTTCGGCGAGCGGCCCCAGCAGCTCGTCCGGCGTGCCACGCAGCTGCACGAGCGGAGGCTCGCCGGATTCCACGTCCAGCGTACGTATCGAAGGCTCGGCGGCATCGGCATGATTGTCGTCCATATCGACGATGACCACGCCTTTGCCGTTGCCTTCGCGCGGCGGCACGCATCCTTCCGAGAACGAATACGCCAGCAGCGAGCCGGAGTACCGGGCGACCGGCGTGCGGCCCGCACCGCCGGCGCCTCGGCCGTCCTGCGGAATCGTCACCTTCTGCGCGCGATGCAGATGTCCGAGCGCCAGATAGTCCAGCCCGCTGCCGGCGAACATCGCGGCCGGCACGCTGTCCACGCCGCCGACGGCGATGCTGCGTTCGGAATCGCTGGGATTCGCGCCGGAGACGAACGCGTGGGCCATCATCACGGTCCTCATACGCGGGTTGCTCGCCCGTCGGCGCGCGATGTCGGCGCGGATCAGCGACATCGCGGCGCCCATCACGCCTTCGTGCGACCGCAGAATCGACGCGGCATCGGCATGCGCGTCGGTCAGCATCGCGCGCAACGTCGGCCGCGCGATGTCGGGATCGAGATACGGCACGGCGTACACGGCGAGCGTCTCGACGGCCGTCGAGCCCCGCCTCCCCCCTACGCCGTTCTCCCCCGGCGCGCCGTCGGCCGCTGCCGGCGACGCCGTGCGCGGCCGCGTGACGACCACCGGCGTCGCGATGTCGTCGATGGAGCAGCGCAGATGCACGTTGTCTCGCATCATATGGGCGCCGAATCCGAGTTTGCGCGCCGAATCGTGGTTGCCGGGCGTCACGATGACGTCGACCGCCGGCCGGCCGGCGTCGTCGACGATGGACGACAGCCGCGTCAGCGCGTCGTCCAGAATGTCGACCGACGCGGCCGACGGCATGGGCGAGTCGTAGACGTCGCCGGAAACGCATACCACGTCGACGTGTTCGCGTCGCACGACGTCGATGAGCCAGTTCAATGCGCGACGCTGGTATTCGGCGAGGTCGACGCCTTTGAAACGCCGTCCGATATGCCAGTCCGAAGTATGCAGAATCCTCATGCCCCCAGCATAACGAGGGCGGACGGAAACTATTCGATGACGAGCGCCAGTCCGACGAGCGCGATAAGGAAGACCACGTTCATGCCGGTGTAGACGCCGAGATAGCGGCCGCGATGCTCCGGATACCTCGCCACGACGCCCTTGTACGAGATGAGCGACGCCATGGAGGCGATGAGCGTGCCCATGCCGCCGAGGTTCGTGCCGATGATGAGCTCGCGCCACGCGTCGGAGAAGCCGGAGAGCAGCAGCGTGGTCGGCACGTTGCTGATGACCTGGCTGAACGCGACGCCCAGCTCGAGCGGATGGCCGCCGACCAGCGACTGCGCCAGTTCGTAGAACGCCGGCACGCGGCGCATGTTGCCGATGAAGATGAAGAACATGCAGAACGTGAGCGGCAGACCCCAGTCCACGATCTTGAAGGCGCGGCGATCGCAGAACAGGAACGCCACGACGACGATGGCCACCATGAGCCACAGCGGCAGCACGCCGCCCACGCCGAGCAGACAGATGACGAACAGCAGCGAGTAGACGACCGTGCGCCATCCGCCATATCCCGCGCCGTAGCCGGTGATGCGGATCTCGTCGGGCTGCGGCTGCGTGGGGTTCGGCGCGAGCACGCCCTGCTCGATGCCCTCGGCGCCGAGGTTCTCGAACTGCGAGACCTTCGCATCGCCGAATACGAACCAGATGATGGCGATGAGCATCACGGCGGCGAGCACGGAATACGGCGCCATGATGAGCAGGAACTCGGGCGTGCCGATGCCGGAGACGGCCTTGAGGTAGAGGTTGTGCGCGTTGCCGATGGGCGTGAGCATGCTGCCGAGGTTGGCGCCGAGCGTCATAAGCGTGGCGACCAGGCAGATGCGGTCCTCCATGCCGGCCATGATGAGCACGGCGAGCGCGAACGGGATGAACGTGACGAGCGCCACGTCGTTGGTGACGAACATGCCGCTGAAGAACGGCAGCGCCACAAGTGTGATGATGAGCCCGCGCGCGGTGCGTACGCGGCCGAGGAGTTTCGCGCCGATGATGCGGAAGACGCCGATGCGCTGGAATCCGCAGACCACGAGCATGAGGCACACCAGCTGGGAGATGGTGTTGACGTGGATGTAGCCGGCGTACTGGGCGTCCGGTGGAACGATGAAGCAGGAGATGATGGCGAGGATGGCGGCCACGATCAGTACGGTCTCTCGTTTCAGCACATTGATGACCCAGCGTTGCACTCTGGTTTTCCTCCGGCGATTCCACGGTGAATGGGTGTTCTCGCATGACCGGCCGCGGTCCGTCACGGCACCGGCGACATGGTCACGCATTCAGGAATTGAAGCAACCGTACGACGTCCAGTCGGGGAACCGACAGTGCAGCGACGCCGCACGGCGCATTCCCTATACTACGTCAGGAAACGCCGTCGCTACGTAGTTTTTGAGAAAAACGAAAAACTACGCGGTTCGGTGTAGAAAGACCCCCATCCCCTTCGGCCTGCATGACGGCGATGGGCCGGCGGCGGACTCGCGCGGGCTCGCGCAAAAGACGCTTCTACAATGAAAACCGTAATTCGCGCAATTGCTTCAAGGAGGAATCATGACGAACGACGTTACGAGGACGGCGGTGGTGACGGGAGCGTCCAGCGGCATCGGCGCCGCGACGGTACGGACGCTGACCGCCGAGGGCTGGACGGTGTTCGCGCTGGCCCGCCGCGAAGGGAAGCTGGCCGCGCTGGCCGAAGAGACCGGCTGCACGCCGGTCGTCGCCGACATCACCGACGAGGAGTCCACGTCGGCCGCGGTCGAGACGATTCTGGCGGCCGGCCCGGTCAAGGCGCTGGTGAACTGCGCCGGAGGGGCAATCGGCAAGGACCCGGTGGCCACGGCGAATCTGGACGACTGGCGCGCGATGTACGAGCTGAACGTGCTCGGCACGCTGCGCATCACGCAGAAGCTGCTGCCGGCGCTCAAGGAGTCGGCCGGCACGGTGCTGGTGATCTCCTCGACGGCGGGCATCGAGCCGTATGAGGGCGGCGCCGGATACTGCGCCTCGAAGTTCGCGGAGAAGGTCATGGCCCGCGTGCTGCGTCTTGAGCTGATCGGCGAGCCGGTGCGCGTGGTCGACATCGCGCCGGGCATGGTGCAGACCGACGAGTTCTCCATCAAGCGCTTCCACGGCGACGCCGCGAAGGCGGCCGCCGTGTACGCCGGCGTCCCGGACCCGCTCAAGGCCGAGGATGTCGCCGAATGCGTGCGCTGGGCGCTCGATCAGCCCGACACGGTGGACGTCGACAACATCGTCGTGCGTCCGCGCGCCGAGGGCTCCTACACCAAGGTCCATCGCGAAAGCTGAGCCCAGCCTTCCGCCACCTACGCCGCCTGCGCCTTCCAGATGGTGTAGGCGGCGAGGGTGATGCCGTCCATGATGCTGCCGGACGCGATCATGTCGTCGATCTCGTCGACATCCATCCACGCCAGACGCGAGTCGCCGTCCTCGCCGAGCCGTGCCTGCGCCCGCTCGACCTCGGCCAGCTGCGCGTCATCCACACGCACCTCGACCACGGCCACCGAGCCGCGAATCTTGCAGGTGTCGGCATGTATGAGCTGCAGCAGCCGACGGGACGAGGACGCCAATCCAGCTTCGGTCTCCAGTTCGCGTTCGGCGGTGCGGCTCACCACCTCGCCGGGCTCGCCCATGCTGCGCGGGAACTCCCATTCGAACGAGTCCGTGGCGATGCGCCAGTGCCGCGCCAGAAGCAGGCGGCCGTCCGAACGCACGGCCACGCATACGGCGCTCGGCTGACCGCCGCGCACCTGCGCGAAGAGTATCGGATGCGTCCGCACGCCCTCCGCCACGTCGACGACTCCGTCGCCGTTCACATCCTGCGGTCGGCCCTTGACGCTCACGTCCGCCTGAATCACCGTGAACTGCGATTCGTCGTCCCCCTGGAACACGACCCTCTCGTCATGTACGACGAGCTCGGACTCCAATCCCGACCTGATGGCAGCCACGTCGTCCGCCGCGTCCGCCGCATTTGACGCGTCCGTCCCATTCACCATGGCGCCGTCGTCGTCAGTCTTCATTCCCTTGCCACCTCCGGATACCCTAGTCGGGCGTTCGGCATTCGGGCCTGTACCTTCAGACCCGTCTTGACATCGATATGAGCGCCACTCTACCCCCGTACCCCCATACCGCGCAAAACCGATGAAGGCGGCGGAGGCAAGGCCCCCTGAGCCGGTCGACCGCACTAGGTCCCGGCACCGGTCTCGCACACCGATCGCCCACCGAGTCCACCACAATTCCGACCGGCCGCCAATCCCACCGCAGCGCACCGGTCAATCATCCCGGTCCGCGACGGAATCAACGAACGGCCGCTTCACGTTCCGCCCATATCCCCGCATCACAATCGCCCCTTCCAAGTCGCCGCCACGAAAATCCCCAAAATTATCCCGATTTCGGGCTTTTCCTCGGGAAAATGTGGTTATACTATTTAGTTGTTATTCGTAAGCAGTGGCGCCCTCTAACTCCATTGCCTATGAGGAACACGTGGGTCTCGGTTTGAACACCCCACGTTGAAACCGAAGATGCACACCCCTAATACATAAGGAGAGCCGTTTTGGCAACCAAGATTCGTCTGAAGCGCCTGGGCAAGAAGCACTACGCCTTCTACCGTGTCGTCGTTATGGATTCCCGCAAGGCCCGTAACGGCAAGACCATTGAGGAGATCGGTACCTACGATCCCAACAAGCAGCCCTCGCTCATCCAGATCAAGTCTGACCGCGCTCAGTACTGGCTCGGTGTCGGCGCCCAGCCGACCGAGGCCGTCTTCAAGCTGCTGAACATCACCGGTGACTGGCAGAAGTTCAAGGGCCTGCCCGGTGCCGAAGGCACCCTGAAGGTCGCCGCCGAAGGCCCGGATGCGGAAGCCCGCGTGGCCGCCGCCGCCGACGAGGCCCAGAAGCTCAAGGCCGCCAAGGCCGAAGCCGAAGCCAAGGCCAAGGCCGAGAAGGAAGCCGAAGAAGCCGCTGCGGCTGCTGAGGCCGAAGCCCCGGCCGAAGAGGCCTCCGAGGAGAAGGCTGAGTAATCATGCTTGCTGAAGCCGTCGAACACCTGATCAAGAACATCGTTGATTTCCCGGACGACGTTTCCGTGAAGTCCCACGAGAACAACCGCGGCGAACTGCTTCGCGTGCGGGTGAACCCGGAGGACATCGGTCGCGTCATCGGCCGTGGCGGACGCACCGCCAACGCCATTCGCACCGTGGTGCAGGCGCTGGCCGATCACAAGGTCCGCGTCGACATCATGGATGTGCGCTGAATCATCCGCTCGGGCAACACCCGCGAGGTTTCGGCGCGATCGGCACGTCTTGATTACCTACTAAAGTCAAGACAATGACGATGGCAGAAAAGCATAGTGCAGACCCTCAGCAGCTCACGCTGCTGAGGGTCTGTCGTATTGGTAGGGCCCAGGGACTGAAGGGCGAGGTCAACGTTCGCGCCTTCACCGACGAGCCGGAGGAGCGCTTCGCGCCCGGCTCCGTGCTGCTGACCGAGGACGGCCGCGAATTCGAGGTCGTACGGTCGCGAAAGTTCAAAGAACGTTGGATCGTGCTGTTCAAAGGCGTGGCCGACCGCAATGCGTCGGAGGCGTTGAACGGCACGATGCTCTATGTGGAGCCCACGTATTCCGATGACGGGGACGACGAGGACGACGGCTTCTACGCCGAGGATCTCATCGGCCTCGAGGCGCGCATCTATGAGGATAAAGACACCGACGGCAACACCGATTCGGACGCCGATGGCTCCGACAACGATGGCTCCGATGCCGCGTATGTGGTCGCCGGCAAGGTCACCGACGTGATGGAATCCCCCGCGCAGTGGCTTCTCACCATCACCGAGCCGAGCGGCGCGGAGTCGCTGGTCCCGTTCGTCGAGGAAATCGTCCCCGAGGTCGATCCCGACGAGGGATATCTCGTTCTCACTCCCCCGAACGGACTCCTTCAGGACCGGTGATTGTTCACGAATCGGTAGATACGGGCGATGTGAGCGTTAATTCACCGCGTATCCGCCGATTCGTGAACCGATTATGCCCGGCCGGTGGATTCGTCGACGAATCTGCGCACGTAATGCAGGGCGGCACCCAGCGTGCTTTGCCCGGCGACGCCGTCCGTCTGCGCCACGCTTCTGCGCAGACGGACGGTGCTCGTCGGGAACGGATCGAGCCCCCGTACACGCCGTGTAAGGTCCACAAGCTCGGCATCGGTGAGGAACCGAGCGATATCGCCGCCAAGAATCACGTCCACGCTTAATACCGACCTCATGTTGGCGATCGCCTGCGCCAACGCGTCCATGTAGTCGTCGAACGACTTCGCGCACGATGCGTCGCCCGCATGCAGCCGACGGAAGAACTCCTCGACGCTCGAAGCACCACCGGTCGCGCGCCCCTCCCCCAGCAGCGCCGCACGGGAGCAGTACGCGTCCACACAGCCTCGACGCCCGCAATAGCAGGCGCGCCCACCGGGCATAAGCGTCATATGCTCGCAGTTCCCGGTGCGCAGGTCGGCTCCCTGCCGCACACGACCGTCCATGATCACCGCGCTGCCTACATGTTCGTTGAGATACAGGCAGAACGCGTCCCCCACGCTCGGGTCGAACCACACCTCCGCGGTCGCCGCCGAATAGGCGTCGTGGATGAACTGGCAGGGGAAGTCCAGGCGTTCGGCGAACGGCCGGACGGAAAGCCCCGTATTGCCGAGGATCCCCCCGAACGTGATCTGGTCGCCATCCGGCGAGACACGACCCTGCACCGAGAATGCGATGCCGAGAATGCCGCGCGGATCGACATTCTCGCGGTCCACCGCATCGGTAACGAATCGCAGAATCGCCGTGCAGGCGTTGTCGTAGAACATATCGGTGTTTTCATAGGTCAGGTCGATATGCGAGGAATCCAGACGACGTCCGTCGAGATCGACCGCGCAGATATCCATGCCGTCGGCGAATATCGAGACACCGATGCCCACCCGGGCCTTCGGCACGAACGCGTAGTTCTGCGGTTTGCGACCGCCCGTCGACGTCAGGAAGCCGGTGCGGCGGATCAGGCCCTCGTCCTCCAGAACGGCGAGATTCTGCGCGATGATCGGCAGACTGCACGGCACTGCGGCGGCGATGTCCTGCCGCGACCCCTTCTTATGGGTGTACATGTAGTCGAGAATCATCCGGCGTTTGGCGAGCTTCGTGGTCGCCTTCCCCGACGCCGCTCGTTCCGACGTCGATTCGGTCAACGTCGCCATCGCCGTTGATTGCATGTTCATGCCAAACGCTCCTTTGTCGGTACTGCCACTTCATTGTACGGGACCGGAAAACGCCGGTCGCGCGGTATGACAATACGTGATACTCTTTTTAAAACTACTTTTTAAAGTTATTTTAAAATAAATGCGGCGGTCAGGCAAATCGCTGTATACAGCCGATTTCCCTTCCGTACCAACCACATTCGAATGGCGGTGATGCGCGATGACGCACATGACAACGGCATACGGCAACGAAGCGGCACTCGGCAAGGAAGCCGGCGACGATATCGCGATCGGAGCCGATATCGACTTCGGCAAGCGCGAGCGAGACGACCACGCCGCTTCCTACATGTCGCCCGGCGACGAACTCGTGCGTCACGCATTGGCGTACATCGACCGGAACATCTGCACTCCCATCGACGTGGCGTCGGTGGCCCGCGCGGTGAACGTCAATCGCAGCTACCTTTCCCGCACGTTCCACGCCTGCGTCGGCATGACCGCGAAGGCGTACATCGACGCCAGGCGCATCGAACGGGCCACGACCATGCTGACCGAATCGAATATGAGCATCGCCCGGGTCGCCAGGCGCTGCGGATATGCGAGCGCCGACGTGTTCACCCGACGCTTCCGCGCCGCGCACAACACCACGCCGGCACAGTGGAGGCGAGGACAACGCCCATAATCACGCCGGCGAAAGAGCCGGCAAGCCATCCATCGACAATGCCGGCCGCGATTCCTCCCAATCGGCAAAGGAATCGGCACAGGAATCGATAAAAAGGGCGGCTTCTCCCGATTCCGAGGGAAGCCGCCCGCACTGCGCTTGGAGGCAAAGTCGCCAAACCGTCGACTCGGCCACACCCGTTACGCCGCTTCGGTGAGCTTGCGTACAATCTCCTCGTGATACTTCACGGTGATCTTGAACTTCAGCTGGTAGATCAGCATGCTGAGCAGCACCAATGCCACCGGCACCCCGCACATCACCGCCTTGAACAGCAGTCTTCCGCCGGAGGCGATGTCGGCGAACGTGGCCGAGCCGGTCATGCCGCAGGCGATGGCCACCAGGCCCACGATGCCGTTGGACAATGCGCCGGAGAACTTGTCGAGCATGGGTCGCAGCGCGAGCGTGAGGCTTTCATGCCGCTTGCCGGTCTTCCACTGCCCGTATTCGATGGTGTCGGTGAGCGCGAGCGTGAGCGACGCCCAGATGATGGGCTGCGGGAACAGGAACAGCACGGATGCCACGATGACGACGCCCATGCTCGCCGGCGCCATGAAGAACACGACGAACGACAGCAGCATCACGCCCATGGCGGCGAACAGTATCGGCTTGCGTTCGAATCGCTTGAGCAGCGACGGATAGAACGCGATGGACACGATGGCGGAGAGCGTGGCCGGGCCGAAGATCATCGAATAGCTGGCGGCGTCGCCGTAGATGTACTGGAAGTAGTAGGTCATGAGCGCGGCGGTGAGCGCCAGCGCGAAGTAGTAGCACAGGCTGGAGAGCGAGAGCCAGGCGAGCTGGTCGTTGGAGAACACGATGCGGAACACGTCTTTGAACTTCGTCTTCTCGCCGGTCACGCGCAGCGGGGAGTCGACCTCCTTGATGCCGAACGTGGTGAGCAGTACCGACGAGATGACGAACAGGAACACGAGCACGGAGAAGAACAGCCAGCCGTTGTGTTCGCTGCCGAACATGCCCTCGCCGAGCAGCACGGAGGGGATGACCATGGCGGTGACGATCATCTGGCCGAGGCCGGCGCCGAGACGACCGACCGACGTGGCCATGCTGCGGCCTTCGGCGGTGTCGGAGAGGGCGGGAATCATCGACCACATGGAGATGTCGTACAGCGAATACGAGCAGTCCATGACGAGGAAGAACACGGTGAACAGCACCACGTACAGCATGGGATTGTCGATGTTCGCGCCGCCGAACGAGGTGAACAGCATGACGAAGCTGCCGGAGCCGACGACGCCGCCGAAGATGATCCACGGCTTGAATTTGCCGATGGGCGTCTTGGTGTTGTCGATGAGGGTGCCGAGGAACGGGTCGAGTACGAGTTCGATGATGCGCACCACGATGATGATGCCGGAGATGAGGGCGACCATGCGGTCGTCGTAGGCCTTGTCGCCGCTGTCGAACAGCGGGCCGGTGATGAATTTGATGAGATAGAGGGAGAAGCCGAAGTAGAAGACGTCGTGGCCGATGAGGCCAAGCAGATAGAACACGAAGTTGCGGGTGTTCCGCGGTTTTGCGGCCGGGGTTGATGCTGCGGATTGCGGTGCCGTGGGTGTTGTTGAAGTCATGATTCCTCGTTGGGTCGGACGATGTTGCGGGGCCTCGCGGTTTCGTCGTTGAATGCGGGCCGGGGGCCATGGGCTGCGTCGCCTGTGGCCGTAAGTGTGCGCCGGCGGAGGCATGGGGCCTCGCCAGCGGTCCGTCATCTGAAGGTCGCCCGTCGGACGGCCGTCGTCACCACTGGGCGTCGGGGTAGACGAGATCCTCGTTGAGGTCGAGGTTCCTGCCGACGAGGCCGACGTAGGCGCCTTCGGCGGCTTCGGGCGAGTCGGGGTGTGCGAGCAGCCACTTGTTGCGCGCCCAGAGGATGCGGTCCTCCTCGTTGCCGGGGCGGATGATGGGTTTGTCGGTGTTGGTGCCGTCGACGAGCACGATGGCTGTGCGGAACGTGCCCTTGGTGGTGGCGGGCGCGTAGTGCATGGTCGTCTCGTAGTAGAGGACGGCGGTGCCTGCGGGTACGAGGAACGCTTCGATGGTGCCGGTGTCGAGGCTGTAGTCGCCGTCGTTCATGACGATGTTCTGCTTCTTGCCGAGCATGAGCACGATGTCGTCGGCGGCGACGAGCACTTCGATGCCGCGGTGGCATTCGAGGGCGTTGAGCGTGGTGTTGGTGCCGTTACAGTAGCCGGCCTGGATGGTCAGGCCACCGAAGATGCGGTCGCGCAGGTCTGCGAAGACCGGCAGGCCTTCGAGCTTGTCAAGGCTCGGCACATACACGACGCCGTCTTCGGGGGCGTCGGTGTTGTTGTTCAGCACGTCGATGACGGACGTGAAGTCGTAGTCGGAGGGCAGTACGCGCCCGTACGGCGCGAATGCCTCGGGCTCGGTCAATACGTTATGGAGAATCATGGTGGTCTTTCTCGACAGCGGATTCGAACTCCCCTCAGACCGCCTCATGGCGGTCAGCTCCCCTCAACCTTGAGGGGAGCCATTATGAAGGGCAAACAGGTCATACGGGAAAAGGAGGCGAAGATTGCTCTCCGCCTCCTCATGGAAGGGACGGCTGGCAACAGCCGACAGTTACTTGAGCTCCTCGTCGAAGCAGACCGCGACCTTGCCGCACTTGCCGCTGGCCATGAGCTCGTAGGCCTTGGACGCGTCGTCGATGGAGAATCGGTCGGTGACGAGGTCCTCGGGGTGGATGCCCCAGGCGACGAGGTTCTCCACGAGGGTCTCCATGCGGGCCACGCTGGTCACCCAGCTGCCGTAGATGGTCTTCTGGCCGTGGAGCATGTCGGGGCTCGGGTTGAAGTGCACGGTGCCGCCTTCGCCGACGAAGGCGATGCGTCCCCATGCGCGGGTGGCGCGCACGGCGGTGGCGCGGGCCGCGTCGGCGCCCGAGGTGTCGATGGCGCGTTCGACGCCGTGGCCGCCGGTGAGGTCGAGCACTTCCTGCACGTTGTTCTCGCTCGGCGTGAGCACCACGTCGGCGAGGCCGAGCTTCTTGGCGAGCTCGATGCGGTACGGGTTGGATTCCACGCCGATGAGCTGCTTGGCGCCGAGGCTCTTGCACAGCATGAGGGTGGCGAGGCCGACCGGGCCGAGGCCGGTGACGAGCAGGGCGTGGTTGCCGGAGACGCCGATCTTCTCGATGGCCTCGTAGGCGGTGCCGAAGCCGCAGGCCACCTGGGCGCCGTCGGTGTAGGTGAGTTCGTCGGGCAGGGCCACGAGGTCGCGCTCGTCGCAGACCACGTATTCCTCCATGCCGCCGTCGCGCTGCCAGCCGTATGCGGCGCGCTGCTCGGAGGAGCAGGAGATCTGGTAGCCCATGCGGCAGTCGTGGCACAGTCCGCAGCCGTGGATGTGGTAGACGATGACGCGGGAGCCGGTCTTGAACTTCTGCACGCCGGGGCCTTCCTCGACGACCTGGCCGCAGGGCTCATGGCCGGCGACCTTGTTCTGGTAGCCTTCGGGGCCCTTGCCGGTGTGCTCACGATAAATGGCGCGGATGTCGCTGCCGCAGATGGTGGAGGCCTTCATCTTGACGAGCACCTGGCCATACCCGGGGTGGGGAATCGGGATCTCTCGCAGGTCGACCGTGCTGTTGCCGGGGAGGTAGGCTCCCTTCATCATTCCTTCCATTGCAACTCCTTTGTCGGATGGTTTGTGATGGTTCATCATTTGCGCTTTCATCAGCCGTTAACGCCGGTATCACCCGCCGAATCCTTGTGTTTCCAACGGTTTCAACTTTTGTTATTAACTTTTAAAAGCTGTTTACGGAAGTAACTATATATCGGTTCCCGCCGTCTGCAAACCCGAAAACCCGACGATTTGTGCGGTGGTTCCGATGATTTGTGAGGTGCCTCCATTCACGAATCGCGAGATAGGCGGAAATTTAGCGCTCACATCACCGGTATCTATCGATTCGTGAACTCGCGAACCGCGTATGCGATACGCTGGAACCTATGCATATCGACATCGTTTCCGTATTCCCCGAATACTTCGACGTATTGAAACTCAGCCTATTGGGCAAGGCCCAACAACGCGGATTATTGACCGTCACCGCGCGGAATCTGCGCGACTGGACGCATGACGTGCATCATTCCGTGGACGACACCCCGGTCGGCGGCGGCGCCGGCATGGTGATGAAGCCGGAGATCTGGGCCGAATGCCTTGACGATCTGACGGGTCTCAAGCCCGTCGATTTCAGCGCCGAAGGCGAGCCAATCCTCTCACGCGACTTCCATCTGGTGCCCAGGCCCGGCAATGCGCCGACCGAGGCCGCCACACCCGCCGGCACGCCCGTTCCCGACGCAACGACCTCCGAGGAACGCGCCGACGCCGCGGCCTCCGAAAAACGCGACGCCGCCCAGCATCTGCTCGGCGAGGCGAAGGACCCCGACGAACTTGTCGCCGCATTGGATTCGCTGTTCGACGAAGCCCCCGGCTACAACGTGCCCATCGACCATCCGGCGGCCACCGGATCCTCCATCGACACGTCCGACGCCGCCAGCGCGAACGACCCCAACGACCCTGATATGCAGGCCAAGCCGATTCTCATCTTCCCGAACCCGTCGGCGCCGCTGTTCACGCAGGCCGATGCCACGGACCTCTCCCACGCCAGGCGACTGATCTTCGGCTGCGGCCGATATGAGGGCATCGACGCGCGCGTGCCGGAGTATTACGCCAGGCAGGGCGTCGAAGTGCGCGAATACTCCATCGGCGACTATGTGCTCAACGGCGGCGAGGTGGCGGTTTCGGCCATGATCGAGGCCATCGTCCGCCTGATTCCGGGATTCATGGGCAATCCCGAATCCATCGTGGAGGAATCCTACACGGGCGATCCGCTGCTGGAACACCGCCAGTTCACGCGCCCGACAGCATGGCGCGGCATCGCCGTCTCCGACGTCCTGACCAGCGGCGACCACGGCAGGGTCGACCGGTTCCGCCGCGACGAGGCGCTGGAACGTACGTCGCGCATCCGTCCGGACCTCATCGAACAGCTGGACTGCAAGGCCCTGAGCAAGGCCGACCGCAAGACGCTGATGCTGCTCGGCTGGGAGGTCTCCGGACATCATCCGCGCCGTCTGCCGCCGGAGCATCTGCCCGTGCGGTATTTCTGACGCCTACTCCAAGCAGCGTTCGAAGTAGAACACGGCGGTTTCGCCGTATTTGCGCGACTGGGTGATCTCCCACCCCTCGGGAGCGGTTGGCTCGTCGGAGCGTGCCGACCGCTCCAGCATGATGACGCCGCGTGAGTCGACGATCTTGCCACTCACCAACATTTGCATCAAGGCATTGCAATCGTTGGTCTCGAAGGCATACGGCGGGTCGATGAAAATCAAATCGAACGATTCGCCGCGCACGCCTTCCCCCTGCATGCCAACGTATTTCTCGGCCTTCGTCCTGACCACACGGGCACCCATATCGGGCTCCCACGCCTTCGACTTCTTCAGCCGGGCGAACGATTTGCCCAGCATCGAGGCGGCCGGGCCGGCGGCCTCCACCGCCACCAGCGACTTCGCCCCGCGGGACAGCGCCTCGATGCCGAGCGCGCCCGTACCGGCGAACAGGTCGAGCACGCGCGCGTCGGGAAGAATATTGATGGCCATCAGATGGGAGAAGATGGCCTCCTTCGTACGGTCGGTCGTCGGCCGTGTGCCGCTTTTCGGCGTCGTGATCTCAAAACCCTTGAATCGTCCCGCAATAATACGCATAGATTCCATTATGCACGCGAGCCGAGCAGCCACGCGACGAAGGCGCCGGCCCACACGTCGCACGGTCACGTACTGGTGATGAACTGCTCGTTGCCGCGCGTGAAGTCGAGCACGGCGCCGGCCAGTTCGACCTCGCCGCGCAGGTCGGGATCGGCGTCGAGCAATGCCTGCGCCTGTCCGCGCGCCTCGGCGATCATATCGGCGTCCTTGACCACGCGCAGCAGTTTCAGCGACGACCGGCCGCCGGACTGCGCGTCGCCCAATACGTCGCCGGCGCCGCGCAGCTCGATGTCGGCCTGCGCGATGTCAGCGCCGTCGGTGGATGTGCGGATGACCTCCAGGCGCTGCGCGGCCAGCGAATCCGGCTCGGCCCGTGAAACCAGGAACGCCCAGCTGTTCGTGCCGCCTCGCCCCACACGTCCGCGCAGCTGATGCAGCTGCGAAAGCCCGAAACGATCGGCGTCGAAAATCACGATGCAACTGGCCTGCGGCACATCCACGCCGACCTCGATCACCGTGGTCGCCACCAATACCGGCGTTCGTCCGGATGAGAAATCGTCCATCACCTGGCGCTTGGTCTCGTCGTCGTCGCGACCGGTCAGCGTGGCCAGCTCGATGCCTTGGAACTGCGGCAATGCGGCCAGTCGGGCCACGATCTCCTCCACGGAGTGCAACGGCGGTTTGGGAGCCGTGCCTTCCGCGTCGCCGCCATCGTCGAACGGATCGTCGATTATCGGGCCGTATTCCTCGGCACGGTTCGCCGCCTTCGACCGCTTCGATTTCGACGCCGCTTTCGACGCCGGAGCCGCCTCACCGTCGTCCTCCGGATGCTCGTCGATGCGCGGGCAGACGATGTACGCCCGCTCCCCCGCATCCACGCGCGTTCGGATATGCGCGAACATGCGCGCCATCGTACGGCCGTCCGCCTCGGGCACCACGATCGTGCGAATCGGCTTGCGACCGCCCGGCAGCTCCGTCAGCCATGAAATGTCGAGGTCGCCGAACCATGTCATGGCGGCGGTACGTGGAATCGGCGTGGCCGTCATGACCAGAAGATGCGGCGCATGCTCGGATTTGCGACGCAGCGTCTCGCGCTGCTCCACACCGAACCGATGCTGTTCGTCGATCACCGCGAGCGCCAGATTCGGCGCCTGGAACGTCTTGGAGAACGCGGCGTGCGTGGCCACCACGATGCATGGTTCGCCGCTCGCGGCCTTGGCGAGCACGCGACGACGGACGGCCAGCTTCATGCCGCCGGTCAGCAGCAGCACATCGATGCCCTGCTTGGCGGTCATCCGCCCGATGGTTTCGTAATGCTGCTCGGCCAGCACCTGCGTGGGCGCGACGAGCACGGCCTGATGGCCGGCGTCGATGGCCTGCAGCATGGCCGCGAGCGCCACGACGGTCTTGCCGGAGCCGACCTCGCCTTGCAGCAGTCGCTGCATCGGTGACGTCTTGGCCATGTCGGCGGCGATGTCGTCGATCACCGTCTGCTGGCCGGCCGTCAGCGAGAACGGCAGGGATGCGATGAACCGTTCCTTGAACGAATCGTCGGCGTTCTCGGGCGAGGGGCACGGGAACGCATCAAATGTGGCGGCGTGCTGTCGTGCCTCGAGCAGCGCGGTCTGCGCGACGAACGCCTCTTCGAAGCGCATGGTGCGAATGCCGTCATGGAACTGCCTGACCGATTCGGGGCGATGGATGGCCAGAAATGCCTCGGCCCTGTGCATCAGACGGTTCTGCCGACGCACGGTTTCGGGCAGGATGTCGGGAATCGCATGGATGAGCGACGACGCATCGAGCGGCGTCGGCTCGGCCTCAAGACCGGTGATGCCTGAAGCGCCGACGTCGGCACCGGTCTTGTCGCTTCCGCCGTTCCCAACACCGCCGTCGTTCCCAACCTCGCCGGCACTTTCGACATTTTCAGCTCTTTCGGCGGCCATCATCCGCAGGAATCCAAGAATCGATTCGTGGATATGATCGGTCGAGATGCGTGAGCTCGCATGATACACCGGCTGTGGCCGCGACACCTTGGCAAGCGCTTCGTCCACGGAATCGATTTCCGGCGGACGGCCGCCTACGTCGCGTACGACGATGACGTCGGGATGCGTGAATTGCAGATTGTTGTTGAACACCGTCGGCTCTCCGGCGATCACGACGACGTTGCCGGCACGCAGACGCATGCCCATCCAGTCCGTGTAGCCCTTGTTGCGCGAGAAGAACACCAGTCGCGCCACACCGGGCGTCGTGTTCGGCATCCCTCCGCCGAAACCATCGCCGCCCACGAAGTCGGCGTCGTCAAGCGTGGCCTCCACGCGGAATCCACGCCGCGCGTTCATCGGCACGACGCGCATCTGCCGCACGGTGGCCGCGAACGCCACCTTCACGCCGACCGTCACGCTGCGAATCGGCTTGACGGGCACGGGGTCGGTCACGCGGAACGGATAATAGGTCAGTGCCTCGCCGACCGTGGTCATGCCCAGGGATTTCAACGCTCCGATACGTCGTTTGTTCGCCATCAGCGACGAGATGGCGGTATCAAGGGCAATGGTCATACGCCCCATTGTGACCGCCCGCGTGGACCGTCGGACTTCAGGAACCCGCAGACTCCTGCAATGCAAAAAAATCCCGCGAGTCGGAACTCACGGGATTCTACGTTTACGCGGCTCTACCGCTGCACTTGCGCGAACCAATCAGGCGACGCGCTGGACCTTGCCGGCCTTGATGCAGGAGGTGCACACGCGCAGGCGAACGTTCTCGCCATCGACGCGGGTGTGAACCGACTGCAGGTTCGGCAGGAAGCGACGCTTGTTACGGATATGCGAGTGAGAAACGGTGTAGCCGACCTGCGGGCCCTTGCCGCAGACTGCACAACGAGCTGCCATGATGACTCCTCTAACTTACTGTTTGTTCAAGTCTTTCCCGTGTCCCCGTCGGGAAGGCCCCGGCCTGAACACACAACTTCACGATATTAGCGTGAAATGCGCGATATTGCAAATAAAGCGGGTATTATATCGAGTTTTTTACGCTACCGTCACGAGAACGCGGCGATGACGGGCGCGCCGAACGTTGCCAGAACGGTCAATGTCACGAACACGATCATACCGGGATTGCCGAGCATCACACGTACGCGGTTGCGCGGTGCGAGTTCCAGTTCCGACTGCTTGATGAAGAACTCCTTGCGCTTGGCGATGAGCAGCACCAGGCCGGTGATGGCCAGGCCGATTATGGCGAGGAGGTACACGCCGATGACCGCGAGCGCCGGCGCCGATCGGGCGAGCGCCTCGACTGCGGCCTGCGAGTCGTTCCAATCCACGTTGTCGAGCGCCGATGTGTCCAGATTCATCAATATCAGCGGTCCGATGACGCCGCCGACGAGATTCGCGGATGAATGCAGGGCGATGTTATAGCGGAGCCGGCCGGTTCGCGTGTAGATGTAGGCCCAGATCAGGCCCCATCCGAACGTGTAGAACGTCTGATACGTGTTCGTATGCATGAGGCAGAACAGCAGGGCCGATGTGAATATCGCGATTTTCTCGCCGTATATGCGCAACCGGTCGATGAGCATCTTGCGGAATATCAGCTCTTCGAAGCATGGTGCGAGGATGACGACCACGAGGGATTGCACGGCGAAGTCGACCGCCCCCGTCGTGCCGCCGGCATCGCCGGAAAGGTCGTCGAGCACGTTGGAGTATTTGCCCATCGACAGCAGGTTCGAGACCAGCTGGCCGATGATGCTTCCGCCGTACATGATGGGGAAGCCCATAAGGAACAGCATCAGCCATCGTTTGATGCCGGGACGGGCGTCGGGCTCGTCGGGCCTGGGCTGCGGCGGGTATTGGGGTGCAAGACGGAAGAGCAGCAGGCAGAGCGGCACGCCCACGCCGTATTGGGCGAGGGACGCCAGCAGCAGGCTGGCCGCCGAACCGGAGCTGTCGGTGATGCCGGGGCTTATCTGCCTGGCGATGATGCCGATGATTCTGGCGGCGACGCCGGTGGCGATAAGGAATGCGAACAGCGCCCACCCGACGCGGTTGAACGCCTTGCGGGCATCGCGAAGATTGACCGCCGGGAAGAAGCGGACGGGCTTCGCCGGCGCAACGGCCACTGGGTATGGGCCGGCAGGATATGTGGCGACAGGGTATGGGGCCGCCGGATATGGAACGGTCGGATACGCCGCAGCAGGATAGGTCGCGACGGAATACGGGGATGCCGGATACGCCGCGGCGGGAGACGGATAGGCGGAATGCTGATGTACATCGGCAGGAAAGCCCGTCGCGGGACCGCCGGCCGACATGGTCGCCGGATGGACGGGGTACACGGTGTACGGATTCGTTTCAGACCGCTGCGGATATGCGCCTGACTGCGTATATGCCGCATATGCCGCCGTCGGCTGCGGAGGCGACACCGCCTGCTGGGACACCGCCGGCTGCGGAGGTGCTATCGATTGCGGAACCGTCGGCTGCGGAAACACCGTCGATTGCGGCGGAGCCGGATAGCCTTGCGAAGGCATCGACGGGGCGTATGACCGGGATGACGACTGAGGAGGGGCAACGGGAACGGCTGCAGGGGCCGCATGCCGGCCGACGCCGGTTCGACCGTCATGGGCTCTGGCACTGGCAGCAAATTCATGTTCAGCCAAGGGCGCTCCGCCGGCAGCCCCATGACGTGGTCTCTTTTCGGAATATGAATCTCCACGCCCCTCGTCAGGCCGTTCGTCGCCGGCATCGCCGGTATGCTCGCTCATCGCCGCCCCTTTCCGGGTGAACCGCATCGTCTGCTGCCACTCTAGCAGCCGGGCGACGTCCGACGCCGTTTTGCCTCGCCCCGTCCCAGCCGCCAATACGCAGAAAACCATAAGAGCGTCCGGCAATTCATCATGCGTTCATATTCAGGGGTGCCGTCGCGAAGAATCCACCGTTACCATGAAAGCTGAATTCGATGCGAGGAGTATTATGACCGACCACTTCGGAGCCGATGCCGCGAACGACACCCCTGCCAGCGTCACCACTACCGGCGACGCCGCGGATTCCCCCGCCACCGGCGCCACCGGCACAACCGCCGACACCGCGAACCATGCCGGCGCCATCAAGGGGCAGGATGCTCCGGAAGCCTTGGCACGCGGCAAATTCCCGACTCCCCCGCGCGGCCGTCTTTCATCCCGCGAGAAGAAGTGGATCGTCTACGACGTCGGCAACTCCGCATTCGTGCTACTCTCCACCGCGGTCATCCCCATCTACGCGAAGTCGCTGATGCCGGCCGACGGCAACATCGTCTCCGCATGGGGCTACGCGCAGACCATCGCCTCGCTGGTCATCGCCCTGCTCATGCCGCTGCTCGGCTCCATCGCCGACGTGCAGGGCATGAAAATCAAGTTCTTCCTCGGCTTCTTCGGCACCGGCGCGGTCATGTGCGCGGCCCTCGCTCTGCCGCTCACCTGGCTGCCGTTCCTCATCGTCTATGTGCTCGCCACCATCGGCCTCAACGGCTCGCTCACGTTCTACGATTCCATGCTCATCGACACCACGTCGAACGAGCGCATGGACAAGGTATCCTCGCACGGCTACGGCTGGGGCTATGTCGGTTCCACGATTCCGTTCATCGCCTGCATCGCGCTGATCTTCGGCGGCCCGGCCCTGGCCGGCTGGTCCACGGTGGCATGCACGCGCGCGAGCTTCGTCATCACGGCCGTCTGGTGGGCGGCGTTCACGATCCCGCTTCTCACCAGCTACCGTCAGGTGCATTACCGCGCCACCCGCGAGCATACGCGCGAGGCGGTGCGCGGCACGTTCACCGAGCTTGCCGGCACCTTGCGCAAGCTTGTGCGCAACAAGCCGCTGTGGATGTTCATGGTCGCGTTCTTCTTCTATATCGACGCCGTGAACACGGTGATCTCGATGAGCACGTCGTATGGCACGCAGCTTGGCATCGATTCCACGCAGCTGGTGGTGGCGCTGCTGGTCACGCAGTTCGTCGCGTTCCCCTGCGCGATTCTTTACGGTCGTCTCGCCGGCCGCTTCGGCTGCAAGCCGATGATCATGGCCGCCGTCGTGGCGTACATGGGCATCGTGTTCTTCGCCACGTTCTTCCTCAAGACGGCCGTGGAGTTCTGGATCCTCGCGATTCTCGTCGGCATGTTCCAGGGCGGTATCCAGGCGCTCTCCCGCTCCTACTACGGCAAGATCATCCCCAAGGACCACGCCAACGAGTACTACGGCCTGTACGACATCTTCGGCAAGACGGCCTCCATCCTCGGCACGTTCCTCGTCGCCACGACGACCACACTCACCGGCAACGCCAGCCTCGGCGTCCTCTCGATCGCCATCCTCTTGGTCGTCGCCCTCGTCTTCCTCACCCTCCAAAAGGACCCGACGAAAACGGCATAGGCCTCTATCCAAGTGACAACCTAGGTATGATTGTCCCTACCGAAGGAGGCCGTATGACAGAGCGGGAATCGCGCGCAATCGGCGTGGCCGAGGTCATCCATTCCGCGCATATGGAGGGCGGCGACGTCACGCCGGCGTTCCTTGCCGACGCACGCGACTACGTCGAGGAGAAAATCGACGTGCGTGAGTTGCTTAATCGCACGCGCCGTCGCTATGGGCTGGAAACCGTATGATCGAGCTACCCGATGCCATTGATCCGTATCTGATTCCCGGGACCGGCGTTCTGCGCAATCTAGTAGGCGCCAAAACCGTGGAAGACCTCGAAGCAGCCGAAAACGACCTCGTATCCGTCAGGGCATTGGAGCTGCGCGCGAATCCTCCAAAGGCATCGGGAACACTCGAACAGCTGCAATGGATTCATCACCAGTTGTTCCAGGACGTCTATGATTGGGCGGGACAGATCAGAACGGTGGACATCGCCAAGGGGGACGGGCAGGTCTTCCAGCCGCTCGCAGTGTTCGACATGGGTGTTCGGTATTCCGAACAAGTACTCAGGGAAGATCACCTGCTGCGGCACATGGATCGCGCAACCTTCATCAACCGGCTCAGCGCAAACTACGATAACTTCAACATCCTTCACCCATTCCGCGAAGGCAACGGCCGCACCCAACGCATGTTCTGGGATCTCATAGCCCACGACGCGGGATGGCGTCTTGACTGGAGCGCAGTCTCCAAACAGGAAAACGACAAAGCATCGCAAATCGCCCGCGATTCGGCCAATGAATCGTCACTGGTCGTCATGTTCTCAAAAATCGTATGCACTCCTGATGAGTACGAGTCACGATCAACGAAAAACATCACCGCTCACCTGCAGGATGCCGGATACACCACCGTTCCGAACATCTATCGCCCACTCACCCGATCGGAAACCGAGGAGGAGCTCAAGCGGAACATCTACCGACGCATGACCGATTAGCGGCCGTACGGTGCGAATCAGCGGTCAAGTCGGTCCTTGAGCAGGCTGATGACGATGCCGGCGACCGCGCACAGCAGTCCGCCGACCGGCCACGGAATCCAGAAGTCGTCGACGCCGAAGAACAGCAGTCCCAGCCCGACGATCGTGGCGACGAGCATGATGATGCCGGACACGGCCCCGGAAAGCCTTGCCGAAAACGGCAGGGTGCCGTCACGTTTGCGACGTTCGGTCTCGACGTCCCGGTTATAGCCGGCGATATTCAGCATGGACCGACGGATTCCGCAGTAGACGAAGCCGAATACGGCCGCGGCGTCGAGCAGCAGCATGATCATGTTCGGCCATCCGGCGTCGACGCCCATCACGTCACCCGCATACACGGCGACCGCGATGCCCACGAGAATCGCCGCGACGCCCGCCACCACGCCGACGGCCAGCAGACGCGACTCACGACCGTAATCATCCTCGGTATAGAAATCCTCGACGTACGGATGACGCCGTTTGAAGGCGGTATGCGACGCGACGGCCGGAATCAGCAGCGCCAGCCCGACGACCACGCCCATGCAGATGCATGCGAACGTGAGGAAATCGTTGAGCGGGGAGGCGCCAAGCATGGAATGTTCGGAATCGAACAGGTTCGCGACGGCGACGCCCGCGATAATCGCGGCGACGCCGGAGGCGAGCAGCAGCGCGAAACGACGGCGATGGTCGTCGTAGCCGGTCAGATCCTTCGGCAGCGTTGTAGGTACGGGAGACGCATCGGATATACCGCCCGCCGCCGGTGCCGAGGCTTCCGGCCGCGCCATAGTCCGCGAGCCTCGCGACGCCACGGACTTCTCGGCGGCCTCCGTCCCGTCGCCTGCCGCCCGCCGGTCCGTTCCGCCCTGCGTCTCGGCCACGGCGTCGTCACCACTGGCACTGTCAGAACCACCGGCCACACCGGCGCCAGCACCGTCGCCGCCACCGGCCGCACCGGCACCGTCGGCACCGCCACCGGCAACAGTCCCCGGCCGGCTTACGTCACCGAGCACAAGGTCGTCGAGCGTGCATCCGAACAGGTCGCAGATGGCGAGCAGCTTGTCCATTTCGGGATACGCCTTCTCGGATTCCCATTTTGAGATCGCCTGCCGCGAGACGCCGAGCAGCATGGCCAGCTGCTCCTGCGTCATGTTGCGTCGCGAGCGCAAATATTGCAGATTGGTGCGGAAAGTCATCGTCGTACCCCTTCTGTAGCGGTTCCATCATGTCATGTCCGGACGATGACTTCACTATCGCATCACGGCACCGCGACCCGCCACCATCTTGCGGTTGCATGGGCGAATCGCAACCGAAAATCCTCCGCAACCGCCACGCAACCACTGGTTGCATCGTTGCGATTCCAACGTTTTCCCGTGATTCATGGTGCCAAATGGTCGTTTTTCGCGGCGAAAACGACCATTTGGCACCATGAATCAGAAGGTTCGGGTGTTTCGTACGGGAATCAGACGGCGACGGCGACCGGCTTGCGGGCCGTGCGGCCAAGCAGCCAGCTGGAGACGAAGGCGGACGCAGCGACGGCCATGCCGACCGGCACGAAGAACGTGATCGGCGCTTCGGTGAGTTCCATGACGAGGCACACGGCCATGAGCGGGGCCTGCTGCGAGGCGGCGAGCAGTGCGGCGGCGCCGATGAGCGCGCATGCCGTGACCGAGTCGGCGGGGAACGCGAGCGTCCACACGAGGCCGAGCATCGCGCCGAGCGTGGCGCCGAGGGCGATGCCGGGCTGCAGTACGCCGCCGGACGCGCCTGAACGGATGGTCAGCAACGTGACGACGGCCTTCGCGGCGAACGTGACGGCCAGGATGGCGAGCATGAGGCCGAGATGCTGCATATCAAGGCTGGACACGGTGTGCGCGGCGGCTGCACCGGAACCACCGGCACCGGCCGACGCTGCGGCACCTGAGCCGCCCACGCCCGTGCTTGCAGTGCCGCCGAATCCAAACCCGCGCAGCCACCCGCCGAGCGCATCATTGCCGTCGGCCAGCTGCGTCCACGGCGAGGCGGCCGCCGACGCAGCCGACTGCACGGCACCCGACGACGACTCCACGCCGGAAGCGCCGACGAACGTGCTGAACCCCAACTGCGCGGCGGCACGACCATTGCCCATCACCTGCGGCACGGCGATGGCGACCACGCCGGTCAATACGCCAGCCAACGGCATCTGCCACAGCAGCCCGCGAGCGCCGTCTCCGGCCGGTTTATGCGATTCCGCCCACGACGAGCCGCGACGGAACAACGCGCCGGCCACGCCGCACGCCGCGCCACACAGCAGTGCGAACAACATCAGGCTCGGCGTCTCCCCCGGCTGCATGGCCGTGATGTCGTAGAACGCATGATGACCTTTAATCAGCGAGGCCACGTAGGCCGCCACGGCGGACATGCCCAATCCGAACGCGATGGTTTCGATGGAGATGCTGGCGAGCAGGATCTCCGCGGCGAAGAACATGCCGGCCAGCGGTGCGTCGTAGACGCCGCCGAGTCCGGCGCCCGCCGCCACGGCGACGATCATGCGCCGGTCCGCGCGTTCGAGATGGAAGACGTCGCAGAACCGTTGCGCGAGCATGGCGCCGAGTTCGCGCGGCGCGACCTCGCGGCCGATGGACGCGCCCGATCCGACGATGAAGATCTGCAACACCACGTGCACGACGGTCTGCCACCATGGCATCCGTTCGCCGGCGACGGCCTTCTTCACCGACGGCACCTTCGTGGTCCTGGTGCGCAGCAGATACCAGATGACGGCGGCGATGACCAGGCCGGCCGTCACCGAAATCGCCCGTCGAATCCACGGCACGGCGAACGGGCCGGGAACCGACGGCCCCTCGATATAGCCGAGCATCACGTGTTCCACGCCGTACAGCAGCAGCGTGAGGAGTCCCGCGCCCACGCCGATGATCGCGCCGAGCACGAGCGTCGCCGCCGCGAGCCATCCGATGCGTCGCCAATCGGTCGTCGTGGTCTTGTTCGGCGTGGCCTTGTTAGACGGTTCTTCTTCCGCCGGCCCCTTTTCCGCGTTCGCCTCCGTCATGCCGCTCTCCTATCGTCACGCTCCTTTTTCGCCGTGGATATCCTAGTCCGCGCCATTGCCAATGCCGCGGTCATGACCGAATCGCGCAACAATACGGGCGCAAACCCCCGTCATCGGCAATGTATGGTGCCGAATGGTCGTTTTTCCGGCGGAAAACGACCATAAAGCACCGCACATTGCCGGTTTCGGCGGCTTGCGCCCGTATATGCCCGTATATTCGGGAATGCCGGCCGGATGTCAGGCGACGTCCGGCATTACACGAAGTCTGGCGTCACTCGTTCTTGGTCGAGACCAGCAGCAGAATGCCACCGATCAGGCTGCAGAACAGCAGCGTGCAGATGCCGAACGCCATCGTGTTCGGCTTCGTGCCCTTGTAGATGCCCCAGCTGCGAATCGTCATCGGAATCATCCATGCCATCGGGATGATCAGCCAGAACGTCGCCGCGATGCTGATGATGTTCAGGATGAACGCGACCATGCGCAGCGTACGGTCGGAATCGGTCATCGGATAGATCGCGCCGTTCGCAGCGGTGGCGCCATACTGCTGCTGATAGCCCTGCTGCTGGTAACCCGTCTGATACGGCTGCTGGTAGCCGTTCTGCTGAGCCTGCGGGTATCCCGGCTGCTGGTAGGCGCCCTGTTGATATCCTGCGGCACCGCCATACACCGGCTGCTGACCAGGCGTCTGCTCCACCTGCTGGTAGCCCTGATAGCCGGACTGCTGGCCGGCCTGGTATTCGGGCGACTGGTAGCCGCCATTCGCAACCTGACCGTTCGTGCCCGGAACATTCGCGGCCTGATATTCAGGCGTCTGGTAGCCCTGGTATCCGGACTGGTAATCGGCGGATTCCGGCGCTGCGGAAGATTCCGGCTGCGAAGTCGACGCGGCATCATACGTCGGAAGCGGCACTGCAGGCGCCTCCGACTGACCGGCCGCGTCGTTCTGCGACAACGGCTCGACGACCGGCTGCTCGACGACCGGCTGTTCAGCAGCCGCCTGAGCAACACCCGCCTGAGCGACATCCGACTGCGCGGCCGCCTCGGACGAAACGACCGGCGTCGACTCGGACGCCGACTGCGCAGCCGGTGCGGCCGCATGCTGCGCCGGCATCACGTTCTGCGTCCACTGCGTGCCATCCCACCAACGAATCTGCGTCGGGTCACCCGACGGATCGGGATACCATCCTGCCTGCGGCGAAGGCATCTTGTGCTCCATTTCTCGCGTTTCTCTAAACTCTGCTTCTCGATAATCGATGCGAATACCGAACCCCTTCCACTCTAGCCTCATACGCGCGCCAAGTCAGCACTGCCACGCACGCTCGTAGGCTTGGAAACGTATACTGTTCGGGGCTGTCTTACCGGCAGCCGAACGAATGGAAAACGGAACTTTACAGCATTTGAAGAGAGCATCATGAGCCAGTCCGATACCGAAACGGCAGCGCGCACCGGCTCCCCGGCCGACGAGAACGGCGGGGAGCAGCCGGGTACGCATCAAAAGCACGCATTGCATACGAATCTCAAACGCGGCATGGAGGCGCGGCATCTGCAGATGATCTCGCTGGGCGGCGTCATCGGCACCGGCCTGTTTCTGAGCTCCGGCTATACGATCCAGCAGGCCGGACCCATCGGCACGATCCTCGCCTACGCGATCGGCGCGGTGATCGTGTACCTGGTCATGCTCACGCTGGGCGAGCTTTCGGTGGCGATGCCGGTGACGGGATCGTTCCATGTGTATGCGGAGAAGTTCATCGGCCCCGGCACGGGATTCGTCATCGCCATCCAATACTGGCTTACGTGGACGGTGGCGCTCGGCTCGGAGTTCACGGCCGCGGGCCTGCTGATGCAGCGATGGTTCCCGCATACGCCCACATGGATATGGTCGGCGGCGTGCATCGTGCTGATCTTCACGCTGAACGCCCTCTCCGTGCGGTTCTTCGCCGAAGCGGAGTTCTGGTTCGCCTCCATCAAGGTGTTCGCGATCTGCGCGTTCATTCTGATCGGCGCGCTTACGATCTTCGGCGTCATCCCGATGAAGGGGTACACGCATGCGCCGATGTTCGACAACCTGTTCAAGGACGGCATCTTCCCCAACGGCTTCATGCCCGTGTTCGCCACGATTCTGACCGTGAACTTCGCATTCTCCGGCACCGAGCTCATCGGCGTGACGGCGGGCGAGACCCGCAATCCGGAGGTGGCGGTGCCGAAGGCCATCCACACCACGCTGTGGCGTCTGGTCCTGTTCTTCATCGGCTCGATCGTAGTGATGAGCGCGCTGATCCCATGGCGTCAGGCAGGCGTGGGCGAAAGCCCGTTCGTGCTTGTGCTCAATTCGGTGGGCATCCCCTACGCGGCCGACATCATGAACTTCGTGGTGCTCACGGCCGTGCTCTCCGCCTCCAACTCCGGCCTGTACGCCTCCACGCGCATGGTGTGGTCGATGGGCAACGAGGGCATGATTCCCCGCTGGTTCGCCAAGACGAACCGCCGCGGAGTGCCGATGCTGGCCCTGTGCGCGGCCATGGCCGGCGGTTTGCTGGCGCTGCTGTCGTCGGTGGTGGCGGCGTCGACCGTGTATCTGGTGCTCGTGGCGCTTTCCGGCCTTTCCGCCGTGGTGGTGTGGATTGCGATCGCATACTGCCAGATCGTGTTCCGCAAGCGCTGGATCGCCTCCGGCCACACGGTCGGCGAGCTCAAGTATGCGACTCCCGGCCATCCGTGGACCTCGTGGGGCGCGTTCATCCTGTGCACCGCCTCGTTCCTGCTGGTCTTCTTCGACAAGGAGCAGCGGTTCGCGCTCGGGGCCGAGCTGGTGTTCATCGTGCTTTGCTACGGCGCCTATTTCGTGCAGCAGTGGTGGCGCAAGGCCCATCCCAAGCAGCCGGTGCAGCTACCGTAGAAGCCGCGTACGGCACAAGACCGGCCCGAGTGCCATAAGACCGGCCGCAGGCATTGCAAAACCGGTCGCAGGCATCACCGAATCAGCTGCAAGCACTGCAGGGGCATCGGGCATCTTGGGATTTATTCTTTCGCAACGGCGCCAAAGAGTGAATCCCAAACGCTCGTCTTTTTTCTCATTACCGAACATGGCGATCGGCCACATACCAAAGAATTTCCGTTCTCTTGAGAATCATTCTCGTTCACTCTTTTCAGTCCCCGCCAAACGAGTGAATCCCAAATACCCCGCGCGCCCCGTACACCACACAGCTCGAGAAACCCGTCCGACTGGATTTGCGAGCCCAGCCAATCAGTAAACAAAAAATCCTCCGAAGCCGAAGCTTCGGAGGACTGTATCCGTGGAGCTAGGGGGATTCGAACCCCCGACCCCCTCCATGCCATGGAGATGCGCTACCAGCTGCGCCATAGCCCCGTATTTACTTATCTGCGGCAGATGCAAGACCTGCACACATCGTGGGTGATGCAGGAATCGAACCTGCGACCCCTTCCGTGTGAAGGAAGTGCGCTAGCCGCTGCGCCAATCACCCGACGCTCCCGATATCACTATCGGTTTCACCGAACGAATCGGCTCAGTGGGCGATACAAGATTCGAACTTGTGACCCCTTCCGTGTCAGGGAAGTGCGCTACCTCTGCGCCAACCGCCCGGGTCTGCGAGCGGACAACGGGACTCGAACCCGCGGTCTCGACCTTGGCAAGGTCGCGCTTTACCAACTAAGCTATGTCCGCATGTCGCTTGAAGCAACGAGTAACTACTATACACAGATATTTTGGTTTGTCCAACCGAAACATCATAAAAACTCGAAAAGCATTGGAATCATTGGGATTTGCAATAAAAATCCGGGCGTGTCGCAAATAGGCCACGAGCACACCGCAGACGCATCATGGATGCCTTCCGAACGGACAACCATGGTTCCGTCCCAGACACGCGGTCAATACACGCAAACATGTCACGGACATCTCGCGGAAACCGCAATGCACCGGCAATACACTGGAACCGGTCATCCACCAAATCTATGGAAGGGAACGAAATCCATGTCCACCGGAATCCTGCTGTTTCATCCGAACTATGCCGCATCGAAAGTCAACCGCCGACTGATCGACGAGCTGAAAAGCCGTCATCTCAGCAACGTCACCGTGCGCGACGAATACGCCCTCTACCCCGATTTCAAGGTTGACAAGGCGGCCGAGCAGGCGTTCGTGGAGTCGGTCGACCATCTGGTACTGGAGTTCCCGTTCTACTGGTACAGCGCGCCGGGCCTGCTGCAGCAGTGGAAGGACACCGTGCTTACGCCGGGCTGGGCGTACGCCGGCGGCACCGCACTCGACGGCAAGACCCTGCAGCTCGTGGTCACGACCGGCTCGCCGGCGTCACGCTACCAGACCGACGGCGAATACAAGCACACGATGAAGGAGCTGCTCAGCCCGTTCGAGCTGACCGCGTTCCGCGTGGACCTTACGTGGCGCGAGCCGATTCTCGTGCAGAACACGTCGGCGATCACCGAAGAGGAGCTGGACGCCGCCGCCAAGGCGTACGCCGACGCATTTACCGACTGAATACCAGTCGTGAGCCCGCGGACCGATCCCACGAACTGAAAGCATTGGCAGGGAATGTTCTTATCCACCGATAGTGCGTTCTCTGCCACGTTTTTGCGGCAGAGAACGCAAATTTTCCGCAATGGATATTTCCCTGCCAGATCTATCGTCATTCATACGGCAGGACGCGATTACATACGTTGATATTTCAACGATTATGGAAAGCGACGTTCCGCCATCCGCCGAAGACGCTGCCACGGAATGGCATAAAGACGGATTCTCGTGCTCCATGGCACGAATTCGTGGCGCGGAGCACACAGCATGACCTTTCTGACGCTCCATGACATAGTCGTGTGGCACGGAACGTCAGAAATGATATCCATTGCGTTCCATGCCACAAAGGCAGTCGCCCAGTCAGCGGCATTCGTCATCGACGCCCGCTGATTCGGCGAACATGCTATCGGTCAGCCCATAACCGCGGCACCGATCAGGCAGTAATCGAACCATCACCGACCGTATTGTCGGAGAGATTGTAGGACGAGCTGCCGCTGGTCGAGCCGGAATCACTGCTCGACGAGCCCGAGCCGCTCGAATTGCCGGAGTTGCCCGACGACCCGGAACCGCTCGAGTCAGAGCCGGAGGAACCGCTGCCGTTCGAGGAATCGCCCTGTCCTCCAGGACCGCCCTGGCCACCGCTCGGCGGCTGGCCCATGCCTCCGCCATTGTTACTGCCGTTGCCATTACCGCTGTTCTGGCCGCCCGGCCCCTGCTGCATCTGCTGGCTGCTGGCCCCACCAGCGATCTTCGTCATCGCAAACGCACCGCCGGCACCGCCCGCAAGACCGCATACCAATGCCACGGCGACGATCAGCGCCCACGTCTTGCCGCCGAGACCCTTGCGAGCACCGACCGCACCCTTGCCACCGGCAGGACCGTTCACGCCATTGCGATGACCATTACCACGTGGGTCGCGAGCGCCGCTGCCGTTACCGCCACTGCCATTGTTCGCGTTGCCGCCATTCGAGCCGGGGTACGAAGGAAGCGGTCCCGAACCGCTGCCGCCGCCAAAGCCGGAGCCGCCGTTCCCACCAGTCGAGCCGAGACCACCGGAACCCGAGCCGCCGGCACCGTAGCCGCCGTCAGAGCCGGAACCGCTGCCACCGGAGAAACCGTAGCCCTCCTGCAGCATGATTCCTGCGGACCGTCCGCTTCCAACGCCGCTAGAATCCGACGAACTACTGATACTTCGCGCAGAACGGACGTTGACCGACCGAGCGCCCGACGCCCGAGTATTCGACGTCGCGGCACTGGTTTCGGCCGCACGTCGATCGCCGCCAATCGCCCCGAAGCCGTGCGACACCGACGCCATGATGTGCTTCAGCGAAAGCGTCTTGCCCTTGGTGGCCACGGTGCCGTAATTGGTGGGCACGAACTTGGTGCGCTCGGCGCATCCGACCGTTGCGGTGCCGAAGAGGCTGGAGTTGAGTGTCTGCGTAGTCATGATGATTGTCCTTTCACAAGGTTGCTGATTGTTGCTGATTGCAATTGCGTGCCACTGGTTGCCGTTGATTATCAAGTCGTCGCCCTATCGAGCGATTCGCGCACCGACCTGCATCCACCGAACCAGTTCCTCGGAACGTCTGCGCCCAGCACCTCATATCACCCCATGCTCCATGTGGTCGAGGTGCCGAACTGCTTGTCGAATGCGCTGCGGTCGATGAGGTCGTCATCGCCCGCGAGTTCGGTGTCGGAGCCGGCTTTCACGGTGGTGGAGTAGCTGCCGGTCACCGTCACGGTCACGCTGCCGCTGCCCTGCACCACGGTCTTGCCGCCGGCCACGATGGTCGCGGTGTTGCCGTCGGAATCGACCACGCGCCCGCCGGAGGCCACGTTGAGCGCGGATATCGTAGTGTTCTTGGTCACCGTCCAAGTGGAGGTGCCGTCCACGTTCACCGTTATCGGCGCATCGCTGGTGCTCGAATCGGAGGCGGCCGAGTTCTTCGTTATCGTCGCCGAACCGCTCCACGAGGATCCGTCCAGCAGGTACAGGTTCACAGTGGAGATGGTGTCGGCTTTCACGTCGCCGGAGAGCTTCTGCCCACGGCCGGTGAAGTTCACCGTGGCGCCGTTGGAGCCGGCCTGTCCCCAGTTGTTCGAGTCGTTGCCGGCGGCGGTGATGAGCGCCGCCTTGGAGGAGTCGAAGTCCAGCGTGGTGTTGCTGAGCACCACGTCGGCCGTGGTGTTGGTGAAGTAGAACATCGATCCGGATTCGATGGCCGATTTCAGCGTGGAGTCCTTGGCCTGGAACGTGGCGTGTTCGCCGGTGCTGGCTTCGGCGTCGCCCGATGTGCTTTGGTAGATGATCACGCCGTTCGCCACGGGATCGGAGGCGGTTTTCGACGTGATGGTGCTTTCGAGCGTGGAGTCGTTGATGAGTATGGTGTTGAGGCCTTCCATGCCGGCGATCTGGCTGCCGGTCGCCACGCCTTTCACACCGCTCGCCTGCACGTCTCCGGTGGAGTAGAGCAATGGCGAGCCGGAGCCGGAGGTTTTCAGGGTCGAGTCGGTGACGGATACGCTCCCGCCACCGCGGTCGGTGGCCACGGTCGCGCTGTGGTCGCCCGACGTGGTGGCCGTGATGCTGCTCGCCACAATCGTGCCGCCGTAGGTGGCGTCGAGGCCGCGGGAGTTGTCGGCCGATGTGGTGATGGTGGTGTCGTTGACGAGAGCCGTGCCGGAGTCGGTTGCGAAGACGCCGTTCGAACCGGAGCTTGTGGCGGTCAGATTGCTGCCGCTGATGATGGATTTGGATTTCTCACCGACCGTGAGCACGATGGAGTTCGTGCCGTAGAAGTTGTCGTTGTCGTCGTTCGTGCCGTCACCGGACTTGTTCAATGTGGCGTCGGTGAGGGTGAGCGTGCCGCCGTTCTGCGCCAATGCCACGTTCCGGTCGGTCTTGGTTGCGGTCAGCGTCTTGCCGTTTGCCGTGGCGGTCTTGCCGTCGGCGGTGAGCGTGGCGGAATATGAGCCGGTGTAGTCGTAGCTCATGGTGTTCGCGCCGCCTGCGCCCGGAGGCGCGCCCATGGCGGAGGATCCGACGCCGTATCCGAAGTGTCGTGCCGCGAGTACGCCACCCGTTCCGGCGGCGAATCCTCCGGCGAGCGATACCGCGGCGACGATGGCCACGAGTTTTTTGGTCGCGACTATGCGCTGCGGGTGCGCCCCGGAGCCCATGGTCTCCGGCGCACGGAGATGTGCCGGTCTTTGCGCTTTCATGATCATCCTTTCGTTCGGATGATTCCATGAAACCGCCCTTGCCATAAGGGGGCCTTCGATGTAGCGAAAGACCGGCTTTCAACCCCGGTGGAGATTCTTGGAAGCTTGCTGGATGCAAGCTGGATGTCACGCGGCCAGTGCGCCGCGGTTCACATCTGTCGGCAGGGCCGCGAACGGACTGTCACCCAATACGGCGGCACCGTCATGATTGGACGACAAACCCGTGGTTTTCGCTAGTATCGAATGCGTGATAGGGGGGGGGGG
>NZ_PEBI01000002.1:0-13254 GCF_002802875.1 Bifidobacterium primatium | reverse complement strand
GCAATACGGCGGCACCGTCATGATTGGACGACAAACCCGTGGTTTTCGCTAGTATCGAATGCGTGATAGGGGGGGGGGTAGCGGTTTTGTGGAGGTCGGAAAAGGCCGGTTCCCCATCCGAGGCGGCGGTCGCGGACGCACCGTCATCATCGGCAGCCCCGGCGGCATCCTGCGCAGTGGCATCATCATCGGAGACGGCATCACCGCCATTGTTCCCGGAGCCCGCTCTGCTTCGGCCTTCATCGAGCAACGCCGCCTTAAGCGAAACCACTTCGTGCTCGAGCTCGTCGATGCGACGCACCTGCTGTGCGATCAGCAGATCACGCAGGTCACGGCGGCCGGAACGCACATGCAGCTTGGGCTCGAACTCGTACAGAGCGTCATCGTCCATCGTTCCTTCATGCCGAACGCCAGCGTCATCTCTGCGTGCAGAGGAATCGCCTGCGGCAAAATCATACGAGCCCGCCGCAGTCGCAATATCAGGCACCTCGGCATCGGCGCCCGCGGCGGAACCGTCCGCGCTCTGCCCTGCCGCATGCGCGTCGACTCCCGACGCCTGCGCCATCAGGGATTTGTCGGTCAACAGGCCGCGCCAGCGGGCGATGCAGCGTTCGATGCGCTTGTACCCGATGAGCGAGGAGTCGAGTCCGGCGTCGCGGAAGATCTTCGCGGGGGATTCTCCGGCGGCGTAGCGCCGCATACAGTCGCGTTTGAACGCCTCGGTGTATCGAATCCGACCATTCGCCACGCGCGCCACGGCACGCAGCGAGCGCAGGTATGTAATCTCGTCGTTCGTGAATTCACTCACCGACATATTTGCCCCCTTCGCGACTATTAGGGTTTGCCGCATGAAGCCTCAGCCGAAGCCTCAGCGTTATGGTTCGCAATGCACGTGGTCGACAATTGGGGTCGATTCGACGCCGCAGCCATGAAACCGGTTTTGCAATCGATTGCGTTACCCTAACACCATGCCTGCGGCCATTTGTCGATATTTTGCCCTCGTCGTTGACCATCACACATTGCGATTGTTGGCTGGCATACCGGCGAATACGGGACGGACGTGGCGTGATTGCACGCGCAACTGACGCCCCCATGGTCTACCGGATGCACAAAGAATATTTATTTATAGGCACCGCTCAAATATGGAAAACAATGTAGCACAACGTTTTGGGCGATGACACATGTTTGTTGTCTTTTGTTTCGTTATAGCGGGAATCGAATGGCATATAACGCGTATTCGCTTGAAAACACTGGGATTCCTCGATGCCCACATAGCACAATGTTGTCCACCGGCGATATGCCGGCAGACAACATCATGATTGCAAGCAAAGTGACGGTTTCTCCGCCGAATACGTATCGGATGACCGGGAGACAGGGTGCACGACCGGCCGTCCAATACGCGGGAAAGCCAACCGGGCGTGATGCCCGGCCGACTTTATATGATTGCGGTTTCAGGCGTCCGAACCATCAGACGCTCGGACGCCCGTTCCCGGGCAATCAGGCGCGCAGGGCGGAACCCATGCGACGGGACTTGCCGTACACCGCAGCGGCGGCACCGGCGAGCACGACGCCGAGGGCCACGAACATGGCGATGCCGGCGGCACCGGTCTTCGGCAGCTCGGCGACGGACTTCACGTTGACGACAGTCTTCTTGGCCGGGTCGACGAGGCCGAACGGATCGAGGGTGGCGCTGTCGGAGAGCGCACCATCAGCATTGGTGATGGTCACGGTGAACTTGCCCTTGAAGTTCTGGTAGCCTTCGGCCACGGCGGTCTCCTCAACGGTGTAGGTGCCGTTGCCCAGGCCACCGAACACGAGCTGGCCGTTGGCCGGGGTCGTGAAGGTGTCGAAAACGGTCTTGTTGTCGGCGGCGGCCGTCTGGTCGGCGGCGAGGTAGTAGACGCCGTCCTTGGCGAAGAACTTGAGCACGGTGTCGCCGTTCTTTACCTGGAACTTGGCACCGGCAACGGCCTGGCCGGCGGCGTTCTTCTTGGTGAAGTCGAAGCCGTAGGACTTGGTGGTGGTCTTCTGGTAGGTCTTGCCGTCGTTCTTGAGCAGCTCGTTGGTCACGCCGTCCTTGAGGCCGGCGGCCTGCTCGTTCACCTGGGCGGTGTACTCCACGACGATGGTCTTGCCGGCGTAGGCGGCGAGGTTGTTCAGCGTGACGGTGAAGGTCTTGTTGCCATCACCCTGCAGGTCTGCATCGAGACCGGCAACCGCGTAATCGGAAACAGGCTGGCCATCGGCGGTCACGGTGAACTTGGTGTCGGCCTTGACGGTCAGGCCCGTGCCCGGGCGATCGGTGAAGACGAAGGACTCGGGGGCCGGGTTGGCGACCTTGCCGGTCAGCTTGTAGGTGAGGGTGTCGCCGATAGCGGCGGTGGCCTTGTTGACCTCCTTGGTCTTCTCTTCGTTCTTCGTGTTCTTGAAGTCGACGGTGGCACCGGCGGTCGGGTTGGTGAGCTGCTTCTGATCATTCACGGTACCGGAGGCGACGATCATCGGCACGGCCTTGGTCACGTCGGCGTTGCCCTCGGTCGTATCGAGGAACAGGTACACGCCGGCGGGCAGGGACACGGTGGCGGAGGCGCCGTTCACGGTCAGCGTCGGGGCCGGATTAACGGCCTTCAGACCCTGGGCAGTGGCGAGGGCGTTGGCGAAGGCGCGGGTCGTGCTGGCGGCACCGGCGGCGGCGGCCGTCCACGGACGGGTGGCGGACACGTCGAGCTGGCCGGCGGCGAGCGCATCGGCGAGGTCGACGTCGGTCTGGGAGTTCAGCGCGGTCTTCAGCGCACCGTTGACGACGGCGGCATTGTCGGCGTTGGTCTTCACACCGTAGACGGTGCTGTCGCCGGAGCCGTACTGCACGTAGTCGGCCAGCTTGTAGGCCGCGATGGTGCGGTTGGTCAGCTGGGCCGTGTCGTCGGCAGTGAACGTGAACGTGGCGTCGGCGGTGACGACGTCACCATCGGCCGCGTTCGCGGTGGCGGCGCCGAAGGCCATGCCGCCGAGCAGGGTCGCCGCTGCCGCGACGCCCGCGAAAAGCTTCTTCAACTTCATAAGAAACTCCTCTTCCTTTCATCAATGGTTGTTCTGCAACTACGGAAGCGGTAGCCATGCCGGCTTCCGCAGTCCGCAAATCTTGAAATCTTGAATTATGCGGGGAATGTCGGGCGAGCGGAAGCCCGCCCGACGACAATGGCAATCACGCCATGCGCTTGCGCCACACGAGGTACGAGCAGCCGGCGAGCACCAGCAGCACACCGGAGGCGATGAGCCATGCGCGTCCCGTGGTGCCACCGGTCAGCGGCAGCGCGGCGACGGTCGGGTTGTTCACGAACGCACCGCAGTCGACGTCCAGTCCTTCGGCGGTGAACCTGATGGATGCTCCGGCGGCGAGAGCGGCGACGGCCGGCCTGACGGGTTTCACCACGCACTTGTCCGAAACATCACCGTTCGGATTCGCGGGATCCACGGCCACCTTGTTGTTGCCGGACTGGTCCTTCTGTACCGCCGGAATCACGGCGAACGGATACTTCTTGGAGTCTTTCGCGTAGCCGTTGGGGGCCTTCGACTCCTGCAGCGTGTACTTGCCCCATGCGAGCTTGTTCACTGCGAACGAACCGTTGCCCTTATCGTTCGTCACCGTCACGGTCTTGGTGCCGTCCGGGCCGGAGAGCGTCCATTCGGAGCCCTTCAACGCCGTGCCGGCGGGGTCGGTCTTCGTCCAGGTCAGCGAACCGGGCAGGGCCGTGTTCGTCGCCGTGCAGGTCACGTTCTTGCCGGCCGGAATGGTCACGTAGCGGAGATGGTCGACCGTCAGCGCGGAGCCATCGGCGACGCACTGCCACGAACCGTTGTTGCCGTTGTTCTCGCCGTCGTTGTAGCCGTCGTAGTACGGGTACGGCGCGTTCGGGAACGACGAGTGGCGGTAGGCATCGTTATGTATTTCGGTCAGGTTGTACTTGCCTGCCGGCACCTTTATCGAGGCCGTGGCCCACGAGGGCTTCGTCTCGGAGGAACCGGACTGCACGTTCTTGGAATCCGGAACGCCCTTGTACGGGGAATCCTCCGGATTGACGAGCACGCCGTTGGAGCCCGTGGCGCGCAGGCTCAGCTCCCATGCGTTCGGGGCGGCGCCCCACTTGCCCGCATACGTGTTGTCCACAGTCTTCACCAGCGTTACAGTGGCGATCTTCACCTGGAGAACGGGCCTGGCGTAGGAGACGGGGGCTCCGTTCTCGCAATTGCTTGCGGAATCACCGCCGTTCACCGACGTGGTCACGCACTGCTGATAGGTGAGAGTCGCGGTCTTGTTGGAGTAGAAGCCGGGCTTGTTCGAGGAGGTCTGCTTGTCGGCGGCCGTGCCCGGAACATCCGTTCCGGCATCGCCCGTGTTGCCCGCATATCCATCCTGGTTCTTCCCGCCGTTCGAGGCGTAATCCGTATACGCCTGCTTGGTCGGGCGAACGTTGAAGCTCAACGTGTAGGTGTAACCGGACTTCAGCTCGTAATCGTTCAGGAACTGCAACGTCACCGTACCGGTGGACGCTCCGTTTGCGCCTTCGGCTGTGCCGGCCGTATACGTGACCTTATAGTCCTTGCCGGCCACCGGTTGGGGATCCAGCGCCTTGCCGTCGGCGTTCTTGGCGATTACCGTGGCCTTGGAAACGTCCTGGGCCGTCAGGTCCTTGACCTGCGCATACTGCGATAGATCGTCGGTAATCGTCACGTTCCGATATGACGTATCGGTATGCGTGATCTTGGCCACGATGCTCTTGAACGCGGTCTGCAGGTCGCCGCCCTTGGCATTCAGGTACTGAGCGATACCGGGCTTGGCATCGTTGATGCGGTCGGTGAAGACGTTGAGCGACAGCTTCCACTTGGTCGGACGGTTGCCGGAATCGTAGTCGCCGTAGGCCCAGTCGCCCTTATTCCAGTTTGTCGTGGTCTTGTTGCCGCTGAATGCGTCGCACTTCTTCGCGGAGCAGACCTGCGTGGATACGCTCTGCGTACTCGGGTCCATGTAGACGCTCTTGCTGGAGTCGGAATCCGCCGAGGTCACGTCGACGTTGATGAACTCATATCCCGCCTTCGCCAAGGCCTTGGCCGAGTCCAACGAACTGTTCCACAGGCTGGGCGTGAATTCCTCGACGTTCTTGTCGGTGTTCTTGTCGACCTTGGGTGCACCGTCGGTGACGAAGACGATGATCTTCTTTGCATCGGCACGGGCACCGAGGGCGTTCGCGTTCTTGCTCACGTAGTCGAGTGTGGCCTGCCAGTTGGTGCCGCCGACACCGGAGGTGTCCATGGTCCAGCCGTCGTCGATGGACGAGCAATCGCTATCGGTTCCACAGATGGTGTTGGTCAAGTCGCTGGCGGTGTTGGTGAAGTTGACTTTCTTCAGGCCGTCGGCCGGCGCATTCGTCGCAAACGGAATCGCGGCGATCTTCACGCCCTTGTCGCCGAGCTTGGCGTTATCGGAAGTCAGAACGCTATCGGCCAGCTGCTTGCTCGCCTGCTTGAGGTTCACGAAACGGTTGTCGGTCTTCATGGAACCGGTGGTGTCGGCGAGCAGGAACACGTCGACTCCGTTGCCTTCATCGCTGGCGGTGGACTTGCCGGTCACATCCAGCGACAGCGTGTACGTGCCGTCGCCATTGTCCTTGATGTACTTGCGATGCTGCGGAGCGACGATTTCAACGCCCTTCACCGTGTTGATGGTGACGGAATCATCATCTGACACCATCTTCGTGCCGGAAGTACCGGTTACCGTGGCGGTGTTGGTGAACGAGCCGGGACGGGCCATTTCCTTTGTCAGCGTCAGTGTGCCGTTGCAGGTCATGGAGTGGCCGACGGCCAGCGTGGTCGCCGGGCATTCGATATTGGCGATGTGCTTATCGGTCACCTGGACGTTGGTGAGGTCGGTGTTTCCACCGTTGGAAACGGTGAAGACATACGGCACCAAGTCGCCTTCCTTGAATACATGCGTGTCGGCGTCCGGATACGTGTCCTTGTTCACCGCCTTGACCAGGTTGATGTCGGGCAGGCTCTCCAACGAATGCGCGGTGAGGCCGCGAATAAGCTGAGCCTGGCTTGCGGCACCGGTACCGGCGGAGAAGCCGAACTTGATGGTCGACGGCAGCTTGTAGCCAAGCTTCTGATTCGCGACCACGGCGATTCCGTTGATGTAGACGGAAACCGTCTGGTAGCCATCGGCGTCGGGAGTGGAGATGATGACACGGACCGTCTTGCCGGAATCACCGGGAGCGTCGCTCCACTGACTTCCACTGGTGCGGAAGCCGCCGGACACCTTGGTTTCGGAGACGACGCAGTAGCCGCCGTTCCATTTGTCGTCGACGAGCGAACCCTGGCCGCGCAGAGTGAGATGTTCGGAGCCGCCCGGCCATTCCGTCTGGCAGTCGTTGCCGCCGGTAATACGATCGGTCGTACCAGAGCGATAGACATGCTGCACACTGAAGTTGCCGAACTGATCAAGTCCGACGCCAAGCACGCCCTGGGCGATGCCTTCGGCACGCGGCGTGTCACCCCTCCGAGTGCCATCGCCGTCCTCATCCACCGAGGCATAGCCCATGCCGGCGCCGCCGGCACCGGTCTGTTTCAACGTGGCGGCGCCATCGGTCAGGAAGAAGCTGATGCCATCGCCGTTTTGACCGTCGAAGGCCGTGCCCCCATACATGAAGTAGTTGAAGCTGATATCGAGACCATTGCGGGCGGGAATGCCCTAGTTGTACAGCACGGCGCCGCGCTTGCCGGTACTGCCGTCGGTCAGCTGCAGGTAACCGTCTCCCTGGTTCCCCTGAATGTCGCTGGTATCCTCTGTGTTCTTGCAATTGCCGTAACCGGCCGTCAGGCACGCATCGTTGGTCGTGGACCACTTGTCCGGTTCGCTGAACGTCGAGTTCCTGAAGGTCTCATTCACCAGCAGCGAGCCGGAGACCGACGGCTCGGCGGCGGCCTTTGCCCGAGGGGCCGGGACCGACCGCACGGCCTTGTCTGCGGAGACCGGCACACCGGTCGTGGTGGAGACATCAGGAGTCGCTTCGTCCCCTGCGGTCGCGGCGACGGCCGTTCCGGTTGCGGCCATGGTTCCGAGCATCGCGAGCGCGGACACCACGGCGGCGAAACGCCTGCCGAGACCCCCTCCACGCTTCGGATCTTCGTTGTGCTTCATGTTCTCGCTCTTTTCTCACACCGTCGCGCATTCGTCGTGCACTTCGGCGACGTCTCGACCGACACTGCTCCTCACGCAGGTCGATACACCCCTATGCGCAATACCTCACGCGCATAGACAGTTCCTACAAAATCGGCATAGTATCAACGAAAACCCTCCCACCCCATACCCCTTAAGACCCCTCGGGAGTACAGTAATTGCCCCCGATTCTTGCTGCATTGGCCGTCATCTTTGACGACCACACCACAGCCCCCGAATTCGTGGAATTTTCCCGTAGTTCACATTCCGGCCCCGCAACACGCCGTAGGGGTGGTGGGTACGCGGACCGCAGCGCAATTCATACAAAAAACGCCGTGGTCCATGGAAAAATGACTCTTTTCCATGGACCACGGCGAAAAATCACGAATATGCGACGTCGTCCATCGCCAGACGAATCAGGCGCCGATCAAACGACTGCTTCGGTGCTTCGGAAATCCGGCACTTCGGCGATTACGACTATCGACGTGCACGATCTCCGCGGGTATTCCCGCGTTCACGTCCGCTGCGATCGACGCGTTCGCGGCACGTCTGCCCGAGCCTGCGCGACAGTGTGATGGGGGCAAGCAGCTCGTCGAGCGTCTTCGCAGGCAGGTTGGTCTTCTCCCCCGCCACTTCGCGCACGGTCCGCCCGCTGGCCTCGGCCTCCTTCGCGATCTCCACGGCGTCCTCGTAGCCGATGGCCTCGTTGAGCGAGGCCGCAATCGACGGCGTCGTCTCGGCATAACGACGACCGACCTCCACATTCACGGTGATGCCGTTCACGCACTCCTCACGGAACACGTCCATCACGCGGGTGATGAGCTCCATGCCGCTGAGCAGCGAGTGGATGATCACCGGGTCGAACGCGTTGAGCTGCAGCTGCCCCTCGGAGGCCGCCCACTGCACGGTGGTGTCCATGCCGAAGACGGAGAACACGCACTGGTTCACGCATTCGGGAATCACCGGGTTCACCTTGCCGGGCATGATGCTCGAACCGGCCTGCCGTGCGGGCACGTTGATGTCGTTGAAGCCGCTGTTCGGTCCCGAGTTGAGCAGCCGCAGGTCGTCGGCCGCCTTCTTGAGGTGAATCGCGAGGTTCTTCACCGCCGAGGAGACCGCCACATACACGCTCATGTCGGTGACGGCGGCCACCGGATCAGGGGCGGCGGTGATCGGCAGGCCGGTCATCTTCGCCAGATGCCTGGTCACGGACGCGCGGAATTCGACGTTCGCGCAGATGCCGGTGCCGATGGCCGTTGCGCCGAGGTTCAGCACGGCCAGACGCGGCACCAGACGCTCGAATGCCGCGATGTCGGACTTCAGGAAGCTGGCGAACGCATGGAACTGCTGGCCGTATGTCATCGGCACTGCGTCCTGCAGCTGCGTGCGGCCCACGGTCACGTCGTTGGCGTGCCGGTCGGCGAGGCGGTGGAACGCACGGCCGAGCCTGTCGGTCGATTGGGCGAGCGGACCGAGCGCATCGATGAGCGCGAGCTTGCATGCCGCCGGATACGTGTCGTTCGTCGACTGCGACTTGTTCACGTCGTCGTTGGGATGGATGAACTCGTAGTCGCCCTTCTTATGGCCGGCCAGCTCCAGCGCGCGGTTGGCGATCACCTCGTTCATGTTCATGTTCGTGGAGGTGCCGGCTCCGCCCTGGAACACGTCGACGGGGAACTGGTCCATCCAGCGGCCTCCCTCGATCTCCATGCATGCCTGGCGGATGGCGCCGGCCTGCACGCCGGGGATGAGGCCGAGTTCCTCGTTGGCCGTGGCGCACGCGCGCTTGATGGTCGCGTACGCCTTGATGAGCTGCGGATGCGTGGAGTCGGGAATGTTGGAGACCTGGAAGTTCTCAAGGGCGCGCGCGGTATGAATGCCCCAATACGCCTTCGCGGGCACTTCGAGCGAGCCGATGCAGTCATGCTCCAGTCGCGTGGCGGTATCGCGATGCGTCTTGCGGGTGACTTGTGTAGCATGCCTGGCCATGAATCCTCCATTGAAAAGTGTTTCCACACCATAATGGCGGTTTGCCAAGCGAATCGTCAAACATCAGCCAAGAGCTGACAACACGTTCACAGTAGGAGCGTCCAGAAACGTTTGACTTGCGTCGGTGGCGAATATTCGCCCGACACAAGCCAAACGATGGTCGATGCCATTAGTCGATATCGTCGATATCATACGGCGGAATTCGGCGGACATCGTCTATTCGATGAATCGCGTGACGAAGTTCGACGTCGTCGGTTCGCGTTCCTCCGTAAGCAGTGACGTGTCGGCCGCATGGCCGAGCGTCATCGCCGAGACAGGCACGTAGCCGTCGTCGACGCCGAGTTCGGCGAACAGTTCGGGATGCGATTGCAGCGCCTTGATGACGCCGAGGATGTACCCGCTGCCGAGGCCGAGGTCCGTGGCGGCGAGCGCCATATTCTCGATGATGCCGGCCGCGTTGCAGTAGGCGGTGCCGCGTTCGATGCCGGATTCCTCGCCGGAGAGGAGGATGAGCACGGGCGCCTTGTAGGTCGGCCCGGTGCCCATGCGACCGGCGTTTGCGCCGGCGAGCGCGTCGATCCTGTCGATCTTCGCGCGGTCGGTGATGACGGAGATCTCGATGGCCTCGTAGTCGTGCATGCCGATGGGCGCGGCGTTGGCCGCTTCGAGTATGGTCTGGATCTGCTCCTTGGTCACCGGTTCGTCCGTGAATTCACGGCATGTCTTGCGTGTTCTGATTACCTGCATCATGTTCATGGCAACCTCCTAGCTGCTTGGATATCAGCCGTTGTGGCGTCGGCCCCGATGCCGACCTACCGCCCATTGTAGGAGGCCGAGCCGTGACTTTGCCGGATGCGAAACCGCAGTGTTCCTCTATGGGGCTCCCCTCAGTCCGCCTGCGGCGGCCAGCTCCCCTCCGTCGGGAGGGGAGCCAATGCAACAGGGCAAAGCGACATCTTGGCTGTGGCTCCTCATGAATTCGCACCGGTCGGCTTAATAAAAACCGACTGTATCGTGGCTCCCCTCATGAATGAGGGGAGCTGTCGGCGTGGCCGACTGAGGGGAGTTGATGTCCCGTATGGAACCACTCGCCCACATTCATCTACAGCGCGAAGTGGGTCCAACGGCCGGCGCACATGGTGGCGGCGACGGGCATGGACCGCAGTTCGGCGGCGGAGTAGGCGGCGTAAGGGTCCTTGTCGAGCAGCACGAGGTCGCCGGGGTCGCCGACCGCGATCTGCGCGCCGTTGCCGAAGGTGGAGGATTCCAGCGCGGTCTGGATGCCGAGGCGCTGTTCCGGCTGGTAGGAGTCGCGTTCGTTGTCGGTGCGGTAGACGGCCGCGGCCATCGCCACCCATGGGTCGAGTACGGCGACGGGGGCGTCGGAGCCGAATCGCAGCGGCACGCCGGCATCGTACAGTGTGCGGTACGGGAACGGGATGGCCGACGTGTTGCCCCAGTATCGGGTGACGACGTCACGGTCGTCCACGGCGTGCTGCGGCTGCACGCTGGCCACGAGGTCGAGCCGCTTGAACCGTTCGACGTCACTGGGCTTGAGCAGCTGTGCGTGTTCGATGGAGCCGGTGGCTCCCGTATGTTCGAACGCGTCCAATACCACGCTGTTCGCCGCGTCGCCGATGGCATGGCAGGCCACGTCGAAGCCGTTGGCGCGGGCGAGGGTCATGTAGTGTTCGATCTGCTCGGGGCTGTAGCTCAATACGCCGCGTGTTTCGGGGGTGATGGACGAGTACGGTTCGGAGCAGTAGGCGGAGCGGGTGTTGAGCGAGCCGTCGGAGATGAGCTTCATCGTGGTCACGTGCCCCAGACCGTTGCTGCCTTCGATTTCCTTGCCGCCATGCCAGCCGTCGGCGATGGCGTTTTCCATTCGTTCGGGGTAGACGCCCACGCGCACGCGCAGCTTGTCGATGCCCTTGTCGAACCGCTTCTGCCATTGGGCGATGGTGTCGGCCATCTCGTAGTCGCAAATGCCGACGACGCCCTTGCTCGCCGCGTCCTGCTCCGCGGCCTTGACGAGCTTCAGCTGTTCCTTGCCGGTGGCGTCGTCGAGCTTGCTGTAGGCGTCGAACCATTCGAGTTCGCCGACCAGACCGGAGTCATCGACGTGTACGCCGAGTCGTTCGGCGGCGGCCGTGTTCACCCATCCGCAGTGCATGTCGGCGCTGGAAAGCGCGACGGGCTGATCGCCGGCGACGGCGTCGATGGCGGCCAATGACGGCTGTTGGTCGTCGGCCCACAGCGAGTGGCGGAACCGCATGCCCACTACGAACGTGTCGGGGTCGAGTCCGGCGAGGGATTCGCGACGGTCGTCAAGATAGTCGCGCAGCATCTCCATGGCCTGATGAGCGCTCGTGGCCTCGAGCAGATCGAGGCGGCCGAACGTCGCCGCCCACTGGGTGAAATGCGTGTGTCCGTCCCATAGGCCGGGAATGACCCATCGGCCGCCGGCGTTCACGGTTTCGGTGTATTTGGCGGTGTAGGCCGGTTTGGCGAACGTTTCGCCGTTATCCCGTTCATGGGCGTCCCCCGCCGCCGCGATCCGTGTGACGACGCCGTCAAGCACGGTGATATCCACGATGTTATCGGTTCCCGGAATACGCGCATTGGTGATGCGCACCTCAGTGTTTCCCATGCCGCCCATCATGCCACAGTTCGTTGGCCGTCGTCGCATGGTTCCCACCTTTGCCGTCCAGCGTTCCTTTACGTGGCGTACAGCATCGACCCCCTACGATGGAGGGATGGATATTTCTCAATCATCAATACGCGAGTTCTTCGAAAACCCGCTGCTGTGGCTGGAATCGAACGCCTCGCGCATCATCTTCCTTATCATCGTGCTTGTCGTCACCGCCGTCGTCGTCAAGGTGGTGACGAAGGGCATGCGTCTCGCCTTGGATAAGACGGATATCCCCAGCGCTTCCATATTTATCAACATCGTTCGTGTACTGCTGTGGGTGTTGGCCGCGAGCATCGTGCTGCAGCCGGTGTTCGGCATCAATCCCACCACGCTGATGACGGCGCTTGGCGTCGGTGGTATCGCCGTTTCCTTCGGTCTGAAGGATACGATCGCGAACATCATCGGTGGTTTCGGACTCATGCTCGGCAAGGTGGTGCAGCCCGGCGACCTGGTCTCCATCAACGGCGCGACCGGCATCGTCAAGGATGTGACGTGGCGTCATACGATTGTGGTCGAACGCGCCGGCAATGAGATGTGGATTCCGAATTCGGTGCTCAACACCGCCGCGTTGGAGAAGATGCCGGAACCCATCGAATCGATGACGACTATTCCGTTCACCGTTCGCGGCGGCAAGGATGTGGACACGGATGCGATCGCCGCAGCAATCATCGAATCGGTGCAGGCGACCACGAAGGACATTATGCTGCCGGATAATCCGCCACTGGTGAAGTTCAGCGGATTCTCCCCGTACGGCATCGAGGGCAAGGTGCTGCTGTTCACCAAGCCTGGTGTACTGCTGTCGACCATGCAGGATCGGGCTGCCCGTGCCATCGCGGGCAAGGGCTTCCTCGTGCAGAACGCCGCCCCAGAGGATGATGATGAGGCCACGCCTGTGATTTCGGCGTAGTCATTTGCCTCAAGTATTCTCGGACATCACCGCATAGACAAAGGCCCCGACGGGATTCCCATCGGGGCCTTGAAGTCTGCGGAATAAGAATACATCGTGGGGTGCGGAGGGTTTTGATGCTCCTCGATGGGGTCCCGGCGGGGCTCCTCCCCGGCCCGGGTCCCGTGGGATGCTCCGGCCGCGGGACGGCAAAGGGAATAAGGATGATGGGGAGAGGGGGCTGAAAAAAAGGAAGGATGATGGGGAGAGGGGATGGAAAAGGGAAGGATGATGGGGAGAGGGGATGGAAAAGGGAAGGATGATGAAGGGGGAGGATGATGAAGGGGAAGGGCATATGGAAAAGGCCCCCTGGATGCTTCCAGGGGGCCTTCGTGAAGTTTGGTTGCGGCGGCGTGCTACTCTCCCACACCCTGTCGGGTGCAGTACCATCGCCGTGCCGGGCCTTAGCTTCCA
>NZ_PEBI01000001.1:87829-1055992 GCF_002802875.1 Bifidobacterium primatium | reverse complement strand
ACGGCACAACCAGCCGGCCCGAAGACCAACCGGAAACGCACAATCCTTCAAACGACAACCCAACCAACCGGAAAAACCAACCGGCCGAGCCGTCAACTGGCAATCAAAAACAAAAATTCAGTAGTACAAAACACGCTCTTGAGTTCTCAAACCACCACCACACACGACCAACCAGCACTCACCAGGAGAACCCGTCGCTGTCGGGCAGCAAGAGATAAACATACACGACCCCGGGCAACAACGCAACCCAAAAGACAAAACAACCCCAAGGAACGTTGAAAACACAACGCTCCCCCGGCGTGTCGCCACCGCCACAACCGCAACCCCGCGACACAGCACGACACCACCGCCACCACCCACAATAGCCTTCATCGGCATCACGGCACAATGAACATCCCAAACAGCCATGACCACGACATCCGAAATTCACCGCCGCGCCCCTCGGATACATCCCGTCCAGGGCAAACCGCCGACGCCGGACCCCGACGAACACGAAGCAGGCCGGCGCGCAGGCGATATCACGGTCCTCATATATGGTTCAGACCACGAATCCTTATACGAACGAATTGGCCTGCGGTCATCGGACAACAGAGACCCGCAGAATCCCACGTGACCGTGACCACATATATGGATCGCATGTACATGCATGTATACGGACGAATACATCCGCATGCCCACCGTCCCATCTCCACATCCATAATCCATATGGCGCCCATATATATAAACCCACATATATGACGTACATATTGACGGTGTAATACTGCATATATGAGCAAAAAGATCGCAGTACTGACCGGCGCGGGCATCTCCACCTCCGCCGGCATCCCCGACTTCCGCGGCCCCGACGGCGTATGGACCAAGCATCCGGAGCAAATGAACGTCTACGACATCGACGCCTTCATCTCCAGCAAGGAGGACCGCGAATACTCGTGGCGCTGGCAGAAGGAGTCGCCGGTCTGGGGCGCGCAGCCGGGCACGGCGCACAAGGCGCTGGTCAGGCTGGAACAGGCCGGCATGCTGACGCTGCTGGCCACGCAGAACTTCGACGCCCTGCATGAGAAGGCCGGCAATTCACCGGACGTCATCGTCAATCTTCACGGCACCATCGGCACGTCACACTGTATGAAGTGCCATGCGAAGTACGATACCGCCGACATCATGGACCGTCTCGACGAGGAACCGGATCCGCGCTGCCACCGCAGGCTGCCCTATAAGGGGAACATGCCCTGCAACGGCATCATCAAGACCGACGTGGTGTATTTCGGCGAGGCGCTGCCCGACGGAGCCATGGAGAAATCATTGCGTCTGGCATGCGAGGCCGACGAGTTCTGGGTCATCGGCTCGACGCTGGAGGTGTTCCCTGCGGCGTCGCTGGCACCGGCGGCCGTGCAGGCCGGCGTGCCGCTGACCATCATGAACATGGGGCGTACACAGTACGATCGCATCGCCACACGTCTGATTCACGACGACATCGCCGTTGCGTTGCCAAAGCTGGTCGAAGAGACCATCGCCGAGGGGTGAGCAAACCCACATACATATATATCCCTATATATATGGCTCGCTCGCAGCGATATATATAGGCCGCCCGCCGTACTCACCGCGCTCGACCGTCCGCAAACGTCGCCATGCGCCGGATATGACGAGCGACCGCCGCGATCACGCGGATCAATTACATTACGCGACAATTACATTACGCAATCAGACGATGCCCGAGGAGACGAATATGAGCAGCGCGAACGACAGCGTGACCATGCGGCTGAGCGCCAGCGACGACATCGACATGGATACGGCGCCGGTGACCGAAAGCAGCGAGACCGTATACACGGGCGCAATCTTCCATGTGGAGGACCGCGTCATCCGCCTGACACGCAAGAACGGCGAGGCCGTGCGCATCCAGCGGCAGATCATGAGGCACGCGCCGTGCGTGGTCATGCTGGTGCACGACTGCGCCAACGACCGGTATCTGCTGGAGCGCGAATATCGCGTCGGGCCGGACCGATATACGTTCGGGGTGCCGGCCGGACTCATCGACGCGGGGGAGGAACCGCATGCGGCGGCGTTGCGCGAGCTGCGCGAGGAAACGGGCGTCCGCCCGGGCCTTGCGGCGGACGGAACGGCCGAGGACACTACGGCCACGGGCTCCGATGGATGCACGGACGACGACATCGTCATCGACGATGTGGCGCGGTGCTATTCCTCGGAGGGCATGACCGACGAGCTGGCCAACATCATGGTGGTGCACCTCAGGCGCTGGCATATGGGGGAACGTCACTTCGACAAGGACGAGCATGTGGAAAGCGCATGGGTGAGCTGGGAGGAGCTGCTCGGGGCCGGCATCATCTCGTCGAACGCCACGATCGCACTCAAGCACGAGGAACTGCGGCGTCTGGTGCGGCCCGAACGGTAAAACCGTCCATGGGTCCCACCCCTGTGCCACCGACGTGGTGTTTTATTGGTGAATTCAACCACCGATAGGGCAAAAACGGCATTACGATGGATAAAAAATAGGAAAGACGGAATGAAGACTTTGCAATGAATCCCCATCGCATTGAGCCTCAATGGGGGATGCTGCGTACCATAGAGACATTGCGAGAAAGGGATGTTCATGAGCGTTCTCGACCGATTTGAGAAAAGCGTCGAAGGTGCCGTCAACGGCGTGTTCAGCAAGTTCGGTGCAAAAAACGACCTTCAGCCGGTTGACCTTTCCAGCGCCCTGGAGCGACAGATCGACTCCGAGGCCATGCCCGTGGGCCGCGATCGCACCGTCGCTCCGAATGAGTATCGATTCAAGCTTTCCACTCCTGACTTCGACCGCATCGAGCAGTGGGGCTCCGAGACCCTCGCCAACGAACTGGCGGACAACCTGACCAAGTATGCCGAAAGCCAGCATTACGCGTTCGTCGGCCCCGTCGTCGTGATCTTCGAGGAGGACCTCGACCTGCCTCGCGGCGAGTTCAAGCTCACGTCGGAGTCCGTGCAGGGCAATGCCGCGCCCGTCACCGCGCCGAGCGAGGCCAAGGACTGCCCGGTTCTGGAGATCAACGGCCGCCAGTACCTGCTGACCGCCCCGAAGACCGTCATCGGACGCGGCTCGAACTGCGACATCGTCATCGACGACCCGGGCATCTCGCGCAGCCACCTCGAAATCGACATCACCGACAGCGGCGTGATCGCCCGCGACCTGGGTTCCACGAACGGCACGTATGTGGAGGGACATCAGGTGCCGGCGGCCACCCTGCTGGACGGCAACACCATCACCATCGGTCGTACGCGTATCTTATTCTGGGCTTCCTCTGCACCGCAGGAATAAACCATTCACTTCACCGCACGAACGCGAGCCAATATGACTGAACTGACATTCACTGTTCTGAAATACGGATTCCTGGTACTGCTATGGGTATTCGTGTGGTTCGCCGTACGTTCGCTGCATCGTGATGTGTCATCGTTCAGCCCCAAGACCTCCAAGAAGCACCGCCAGCGGGAGCAGAAGGCGCGGAAGGCCGCCACGGCGCCCGCGCCGCGGCCCGCGCCCGCCCCTGTGGCGAGCAGGCCGACCGTCGAGCAGCCGTCCATCCTGGTGATCATCGACGGACCGCTGGCGGGCACGACGATTCCGCTGAACGCCGGGCAGGTGACGCTGGGCAGGGCCGCCAGCAACTCCGTCGTGCTCGACGACGAATTCGTCTCATCCCATCATGCGCGGGTGTTCCAGGATCCGACGAGCCGCAAGTGGGCCATCGAGGATCTGGGCAGCACCAATGGAACCGTCGTCAATAACCAGCGTCTCACCGGAGCGGCAGTGCTTCCCGCACGCGTGCCGGTACGTATCGGTGCGACGACCTTCGAACTGAGGTGACGCCCATGACAGCAACCAATGCCTCTGCTTCTCCGAGCCTTTCGGAAGATCTGACCCTGTACTCGACCACCGTGTCCGACGTGGGATACGTGCGCAGCAACAATCAGGACTCCTCGTTCGCCGGCCGCCGTTTCGCGGCGATCTGCGACGGCATGGGAGGCCATGCGGGAGGCGACACCGCCTCCACCATCGCGATCCGGTCCCTGGTGCATATCGAGCACGAGGACGCCGCCAACGACGTCGAGACCATCGCCGCCATGATGGAGACCTCCGTGCTGGCCGCGCATGACGCCATCGTGGGCAAGGCCAAGCACGAGCGCCGGCTTTCCGGCATGGGCACGACCGTCACCGCATTGAGCCTCGTGCAGAACCATTGGATTCTTGCGCATATCGGCGATTCGCGCGCCTATCTGCTGCGCGACCGCCATCTGATTCGCGCGACCAAGGACCACAGCTACGTTCAGCATCTCATCGACACCGGCCGCATAACCGAGCCGGAGGCGAAGAACCATCCCCAGCGCAACGTGGTCATGCGCGTGCTCGGCGACTTCGACATCGACCCGAGGCCGGACATCTCCATCCGCGTGGCCAAGCCCGGCGACCGCTGGATGCTGTGCTCCGACGGCGTATGCGGCGTATTGGAGGATTCCACGATCGAGGAGGTGCTCAACAACGTCCTCGACCCCGAGGAATGCGCGCAGCGCCTCGTGGCCATGGCGCTGAAGGCCGGCAGCACCGACAACGTGACGGCGGTGATCGCCGACGCCACCGTGCCTCTCGACTCCGACGCCACGCAGGCCCATGCCCCGGTGCCGTTGGTCGGCGGCGCGGTAAGCAGCAGTCTGGAAAGCCTCGCCGATCTCATCGACGAACCTGTGGCCACGGCCCCGGCGCTGAAGGCCGACGAAGGAAGCCCGGCGCAGCGTGCGGCGGCCCTTACGCAGAACAAGCATTCGGAACCGGAAGACGTCGCCGTGCCGCGCGTGGCCCAGCCGTCGTCGCATCGCGACGCCGATTCCGCCATGCCCAACACCGGCGAGATTCCCGTCGTGCAGAAAAGGGACGGCAGCGCCAGCACCGATCCGCATGATCCCGAAGTGGCCAAGGCCATCAAGGCCCATCAGCGTCAGGTGCAGCAGCAGGTGCGCAAGCGTCATACGCGCATGCGCGCCACCGTGGCGACGACCATCGTCATCGTGCTGCTCGCATTGGCAGGCGCAGGCTTCGGCGCATGGCACTGGTCGCAGTCGAAATACTATCTCGGCGAGTCCAACGGCGTCGTCACCATCTATCAGGGCGTTCCCACCGATCTGTTCGGACTGTCGCTGTCGCACGAGGCGATGCGCACCGACATCGAGATAGACCAGCTGCCGGCGGCCTGGCGCGAGCAGATCAACAACGGCAGCATCGCCGTGGATTCCTATGACGAGGCACAGAGCCATGTCGATATGATCCGACAGCAGATAGCGGACATCAACCAGAAGAAACAGTCGGATACACAGCAATACGGCGGGGAGGAACAGCAGAAGGGCGCGTCCACGCAGTCGCCGTCGCCTACGCCCAGCTCGGAGAAGCAGCAATGATCATTCGTCGACTTCGCCAGGTATCGCTGCTGATTTTCGCAGCGTTCATCGTGATGCTTGGCTTCTTCCAGATGTTCATGCGCGTGCAGAACACCTTCCCGTCGCCGTATATCACGCGGCTTTCGGTGGTCGGCGCGCTGTTCGCGGTGTTCTGGATCGTATTGTCGAGATTCCAGCCGTATGCCTCGCAGGTGATCCTTCCCTGCGTGATGGTGCTCAGCGGCACCGGCATCATGATGATCGCACGCATCGATAACCAGAACGGCGTATTCGGCGGCAAGGCCACGTCCATCGCGCTCAACCAGCTGACATGGCTGGCCGTGGCGCTGGTGCTGTGCATCCTGCTGGTCGTGTTCCTCAAGGACTATCGCATCCTGCGCCGGTTCTCGTACATCAGCATGGTGGTGGGTCTGGCCCTGCTGCTCTCCCCCATGATCCCAGGCCTCGGCCAGGAGATTCAGGGCGCACGAATCTGGCTGCATTTCGGCAGCCACTCCTTCCAGCCCGGCGAATTCGCCAAGCTGTTCCTCGCGTTCTTCTTCGCCGCGTACCTGTTCGACCATCGCGACCAGCTGGCCGTGGGCGGACGAAAGGTGCTGGGCATCCGTCTGCCCCGACTGAAGGACCTCGGCCCGATCCTGGTGGTGTGGGCCGTCTGCATGGGCGTGCTCGTGCTGCAGCACGATCTCGGCACGTCGCTGATGTTCTTCGCGATGTTCGTTTCGATGCTGTACGTGGCCACCGGCCAGAAAAGCTGGATCCTCATCGGCGGCGTGTTCTTCGTGGTCGGCGCCGTGGCCGCGTCCACGATCTTCTCGCATGTCGGATACCGCGTGAGCGCATGGCTGCACCCGTTCGACGCGGATATCTACAACCGCGCGGTCGGCGGCTCCATGCAGCTGGTGCAGGGCGTGTTCGGACTGGCGACCGGCGGCATGACCGGCACCGGTCTCGGACAGGGTCACCCGACGGTGACGCCGCTGTCGTACTCCGACTTCATCTACTCGTCGCTGGGCGAGGAGCTCGGCATCATCGGCCTGTTCGCCATTCTGACGATGTACCTCATCATCATCGGCGCGGGAATGGTCACGGCCATGAAGATCAAGGACGGCTTCGGCAAGCTGCTCTCCTCCGGACTGGTGTTCACCATGGCGTTCCAGGTGTTCACCGTCGTCGGCGGCATCACGCTGGTCATTCCGCTGACCGGTCTGACCCTGCCGTACATCGCGGCCGGCGGCTCCAGCCTGATCGCGAACTGCGTCCTCGCCTCGCTGCTGCTGGTGATCTCCAACGCGGCGAACAAGCCGGAAGAGGACATCGACACCAACACGTTCCAATACGAGGCGCTGATGGCCATCCGCGAAAAGGAGAAGCAGGCCGCAGCCGAACGCACGGCGCAGGCCGAGGAGGCGGCGGCAGCGACGGCTGCGGCAGCGGCCTCGCCCGCCGCATCGGAGATGACCGAGGTCATCACGCCGCACGAGCATGTGGTCGGCGGGCGGCACGGCGCCCACGCCGTGCACGCTCGACGCACCGAGGAGGACGACCGTCTCGGATTCGAGACGCACGACGGCAATACGCTTTCGCGCGCCCGACACGTACCGAATCTTGATACGCCGCCGACACCGGCCGCCGACGCGCCGCGAAGCGTGGCGTCGGCGCAGGCCGCGACATCGCAGCCCGTCGTTCCTCCGACGCCAAGCGTGCCGACCCCGCCGACGCGGACATGGCCCGCTCAGTCCGACGAAAGGAGCGTCCGATGAACACCTCGCTCCGTCAGCTGTTCACGGCCGTCATCGTGCTGTTCGCGGTGCTCGGCCTTTCCACCACGCGCCTGATGACCATCCAGGCGAACTCGCTGAACGCCGATCCCCGCAACGTCCGCGCGCTCTACCACGAGTACGGTGCGCCGCGAGGCTCCATCCTCGCCAGCGACGGCACCGTGCTCGCGAAATCCGAGAAGACCGATGACGCCTTCTCCTACCAGCGTTCGTACTCCAACGGTGCCGTGTATGCACCGGTTACCGGCTACTTCTCGGTGACGACGCGCGCCGACCGCGGCATCGAGGCCTCGCGCAACACCCTGCTCACCGGCGAGAACAGCTCGCTGTGGCTGAGCAAGTTCAAGTCGCTGTTCACCGGCGAGGAGAACAAGGGCGCGAACATCGAGACGTCCATCAGCCCGAAGCTGCAGAAGCTCGCCTACCAGCTGCTCGGCGACCAGCAGGGCGCCGTGGTGGCCATGGAGCCGAAGACCGGCCGCATCCTCGCCATGGTGAGCACGCCGAGCTACGACCCGAACGCGCTGGCCAGCCACAAGACCTCCGACGTGAGCTCGGCATACCAGAAGCTCATCGCAGACAAGAACAACCCCATGCTCAACCGCACGACCAACGAGCTGTACCCGCCCGGGTCCACGTTCAAGATCGTCGTGGCCGCGGCCGCACTGGAAAGCGGCGACTACGACACGAACACGTCCGTCGCCGCGGGAAGCTCGTACACACTCCCCGGCACGGTCACGCAGCTGACCAACACCAGCAGCGCCGCCGCCGGCTCGAACGGGAAGATCTCGCTCGAGGACGCGTTCGCATACTCCTCGAACACCGCGTTCGCCCAGCTCGGTGTGAAGCTCGGTCAGGAGAAGGTGGCCGCCCAGGCCAAGAAGATGGGCTTCGGCAGCTCCATCACCGTGGACGGCACCAGCTCCTCCGGACTGGTGAGCAAGGCTACGGCCTCGAAGTTCCCGGACAACGCCTCGCCCGACAAGCTCGCGCTGGCGTCGATCGGCCAGGGAGACACCCTGGAGACGCCGATGCTCAACGCCATGATCGCCTCCGCCGTGGCCAACGGCGGCAAGATGATGCAGCCCACGCTGGTCGACCGCGTGCGTGGCAGCGACCTGAGCGTGGTCTCGGAAAGCTCTCCCTCCACGTTCTCCCAAGCCTTCTCCGAAGACACCGCCAACAAGCTCAACACGATGATGCAGGCGGTGATCACCAAGGAGGACCCGCAGCTGCAGCTGGACGGCGTCAAGGTGGCCGCGAAGACCGGCACCGCGCAGATCGGCAACAACAGCACCAACGATTCGTGGATCACCGGATTCGCCCCCGCCGACGACCCCAAGATCGCCGTGGCCGTGGTGGTGCACAACGTCAACGCATTTGGTTCCGAAGCCGCCGGACCGATCATGCAGCAAATCATGCAGGAGGCTCTGAAGCAATGAGACTGATTGAGGGACAACTGATCCACAGACGCTACCGCCTGGATCAGCGACTGGCTCAGGGCGGTATGGGCGAGGTCTGGAAGGGCTATGACATCGAGCTTGAGCGCCCGGTGGCCATCAAGGCCCTGCGCACCGACATGGCCAACGAGGAGGCCAAGCTCAAGCGACTGCGCGCGGAGGCCCATAACTCCGCGAATCTCGCGCACCCGAACATCGCCGCATTGTTCGAATACTACGAGCACGACGGCATCGGCTTCCTCATCATGGAGTACGTGCCCAGCCAGTCGCTCGCCGAGATCTACAAGCAGCGCGGCGCGCTCGAGGCCACGGAGCTGCTGCCGATACTCATCCAGACGGCGCGCGGCCTCTATGTGGCGCATTCGCACGGCGTCATCCATCGCGACGTGAAGCCGGCGAACATCATGGTCTCCGATTCCGGCGAGGTGAAGATCACCGACTTCGGTGTCTCCTACTCGACGAATCAGGCGCAGATGACGCAGGACGGCATGGTGGTCGGCACGGCGCAGTACATCTCGCCGGAGCAGGCGCAGGGCGAGCAGGCCACGCCGCAGTCCGACATCTACTCGCTTGGCGTGGTGGCCTACGAGGGCCTGTGCGGCCATCGTCCGTTCACCGGCGCCACGCCCGTCGACATCGCGGCAGCGCATGTGAACGATCCGGTGCCGCCGCTGCCGGCGTCCATCGACTGGCAGCTGCGTGAATTCGTGATGACCATGCTGGCCAAGGAGCCGCAGGACCGTCCGGCGAACGCCCTTGTGGTGTCTCGCACGCTGGCCAAGATCGAACGGCGGCTTCTCGACCAGGAGACGCCGGAGAATCTGGTGGACACACGTTCCGGACCGATAGGACGGCGCGTAAGCAGCGCGCCGCACCGGCCCATGCAACTGTTCTCGGCCGCGGACTGGGTGGCCAAGCAGACGCCTCAGCCGCCGGCACCGGCACCGCCGCAGGCGCCATCAATGAATGACAACGTCGACAACCAACAAGCAGGGAAGGAAGGGTCACGATGAGTATGTACATACCAGCATCATTGGCCGGTGGACGGTACACCGTCGGCAACCTCATCGGACACGGCGGCATGGCGGAGGTCCATGTCGGCACGGACACCCGACTGGGACGTACCGTGGCCATCAAGATCATGCGCGCCGACCTGGCCGGCGACGCGATCTTCCTTGCGAGGTTCCGTCGTGAGGCGCACTCCGTCGCCATGCTCAACAATCCGAACATCGTCTCCATCTACGATTCCGGCGAGGAGGCGATCAAGGACGACGCCGGCCGATCGGTGAACGTTCCCTATCTGGTCATGGAGTTCGTGCAGGGACGCACGCTGCGCGACATCCTCAAGGAGAACGGTTCGCTGAGCCAGCGTGACGCCGAACAGGTGATGCTCGGCGTGCTGAGCGCGCTCGAGTACTCGCACCGCATGGGCATCATCCACCGCGACATCAAGCCCGGCAACATCATGATCAGCGACCAGGGCATGGTCAAGGTGATGGACTTCGGCATCGCACGCGCGCTGGACGACTCCTCCGCCACGATGACCCAGTCGCAGGGCGTGGTGGGCACCGCGCAGTATCTTTCCCCCGAGCAGGCCCGCGGCGAGAACGTGGACATGCGCTCCGACCTGTATTCCGCAGGCTGCGTGCTCTACGAGATGCTCACCGGACGGCCGCCATTCACCGGCGACTCCGCCGTGGCCATCGCCTACCAGCACGTCTCCGAGGTGGCGACGCCGCCGAGCGCCATCGTGCCGGGACTGCCGAAGCTGTGGGATTCCGTCTGCGCAAAGGCCATGGCCAAGGACCGTCAGAACCGGTACACCACGGCCACCGAATTCCGCAACGACATCCTCGCGCTGATGAACGGCGGCACGCCCGTGGCGGCCGCGTTCAACCCGCTCACCGACCTGACCAACATGAAGGCCCGCAAGGAGAGCGAGACCGCCACCATGCCGATGACGCCGGCGAACGGCGCCGCGGAGACCGTGGCGTTCAACCCGCTCGACACCGCGGCCGGCGATGAGAACCAGCTGTCGCGCAGCGCGCAGCGGGCGGCCACCGCCAAGGCGAAGAAGAAAAAGAAGACCATCGCCGCGATCATCGCCGTGCTGGCGGTCGTCGCCATCGGTCTGGGCGTCTGGTTCGCCGTGCAGGGCAGCAAGCCCAAGATGGCGACCGTGCCGACCATCACCGAACAGATGTCGAGCACGCTGGCGAAGGAGAAGATCGAATCGGCCGGCTTCACCTATGTGGAGAAGCAGGACAACGACTCCGACAAGGAGAAGGGCACCTTCACCAAGCAGAGCCCGAAGGGCGGCGCGCAGGCCGAGGAAGGCTCCACGGTGACCGTGTGGTTCTCATCCGGCCCGAAGAAGGTGACCGTGCCCGATGTGAAGGGCGAGACGCAGGAGGAGGCCAAGGCCGAGCTGGAGAAGCTGGGCTTCAAGGTGAACGGCTCCGCCTCCGTCGAGGAAAGCGCCGATGTGGAGAAGGACATGGTCACCCGCACCGACCCCGCCTCCGGCACCACGCAGAACAAGGGCGCCTCCATCGTCATCTACATCTCCTCCGGCATGACGACCGTCCCCGATGGTCTTACCGGCCTTTCCGAGGACCAGGCCACGGCCAAGCTGCAGGCGGCCGGTCTGACGCCCACCATCCGTACGGCCTACTCCGATACGGTGGCGGCAGGCATGGTGCTGCGCGTCGACCCGGGATCCGGCACCAAGGTCGATCAGGGCTCGTCCGTGACGATGTACGTCTCGCAGGGCAAGGAGAAGGTGACCGTGCCGTCCATCGACACCAGCGGCTCCACCACGCTGTCCTCCGCGACGCAGCAGCTTACGGCGGCCGGATTCAAGGTGTCGGTCAGCGGCGACAAGTCCGACAACGCCGTGGTGACGGGCATCAATCCGGCGGGCGGCACGCAGGTCGACAAGGGCGCCACGATCACCCTGACCACCAAGGCGCCGTCGACATCATCGACCGAGAACAGCACCGAATCGCCGAGCCCGACACCGACGGACACCGCAAGCGGTGAAACCAGTCAATGACGGATCGACGATAGGCACCATAGACAAGGCGGCGGTCGCTTCCCAACGGGGAGCGACCGCCGCCTTGTCTATGACGAACGATGAACGACGAATACGAACGGCAAATATGATTGGCGGCTGATATCAACGATCATCAGCCGCCATCGTATTGCCGTCAACGACGGCGTATTGGCATCGACGTCTATGCCGCTACGCCGCGACCTTGGGCTTGAGACCGGCGGAACGGGCGACCGCGGACTTCTGGCCGCAGACGGCCAGCCAGTTGGCCAGCAGACGGTATCCGCCCTCGGTCATCACCGATTCCGGATGGAACTGCACGGCGTACATCGGCAGCCCCTTCACGCGGATGCCCTGCACGATATGGTCCTCCACGGTCTGCGCCGTCACCTCCAACGTGTCGGGCACGCTGTCGGGCTCCACGGCCAGCGAATGGTAGCGGGTGGCGGTCATCGGATTCGGCACGCCCTCGAAGATCTCGTCGTTGTTGTGCTCGATGAGGCTGGTCTTGCCATGCATGATCGTGGGAGCATGGCTCACCGTGCAGCCGAAGACCTCGGCGAGCGCCTGCAGTCCCAGGCACACGCCGAACATCGGCTTATGCTCCTTGGCGCACAGGCGAATCACGTCCTCGCTTACGCCGGACTCCGCCGGGGCGCCGGGGCCGGGGGAGATCAGCACGCCGTCGTAGTCGTCGAGCAGGCCCGGCTTCGCGGGATCGAGAGCGTCGTTGCGCACCACCGTCACCGTGGCGCCCAGCGTCTCCACGTATCCGACGATGGTGTAGACGAACGAATCATAGTTGTCGATGACCAGAATCCTCGCCGAGTCCTCGGGAAGGGCGGAATCCGCGGCTGCATTGTTCATAATCTGCTCCTGAATGCCGGGGTGCGCGTGCATCTCGTGCAATGCTCGCGCACCCCGGCCATTGCTCTGTGACTACTACTCTATGGCTACTCTACGGCAACGAAGTTGGACGTCACCTGCAGATACGGAATATTGGACGCCGCCCACGGGAAGCCCCATTCGAACAGGCATGCGACGACCGTGAGGAACACGATGATCATCAGCACCCAGCGGATGGCCAGGGGGCCGGGCTGATGACGGTACATCCAACCGTAGATGCTGGCGCCCGGCGCACGGCGGTGGCCGGTGCGCAGCGCCTTGAGCGCCGGATACCGCCAGGCGATCAGCGCGGCCAGATACACCACGATGTAGGCGATGGCCAATCCGATGATCAGCTGCGTCATCGATGCGGAGAGCTTGGCCAGCGGGGACGACTCCCCCTGCGAGAACTCCACCGCGCCGGATGCGTCGCCCGTGCTCAGCTCCTTCGGCACGCCGTCGGACACCTTGGCCCAGTAGTCGAACTTGCCATAGGAGATCCAACGATGCGTCGCCGTGGTGTAGCGCGGCTCGCACGTGGTGAGCGTCACGTACCGGTCGGTGGGCGTCTTGCCGGGCTCGTTCGGCACGGCGGCGATCACCTCGGTGTGTTCGGGGGTGACGATCTTGTAGTCGGTATACGTGTAGACGTACCAGTAGTTCTTGGTGCGGATGATGATCTTGTCGCCCTTCTGCAGGGTATCGACGTGGGCGAGCGGCTCGCCGTAGCCGGAACGGTGGCCCGCGATGGCCACGTTGCCGAGCTCGCCCGGCATCTGCGTTTCGGGATAATGGCCGAGGCCGTGACGGGAGAGCTGATAGGCGTCCGTGCCCTCGACCACGTTGCGGTGCCATGCGGAACCGAAGCGGGGCACATACAGCTGCGCCACGAGGTCGCCGGTGTTCGCCGACTTCGGCTCGACCGGAGGCTCGCCGGACTGCGCCTTGGCGATGCTATAGCCCGAACCGCCCTGCTTGGGATTCACCCACGAGACGTCCTGACGCTGATCGGCCTGCGCCTGTTCGGCCTCGACGCCCGTCCACCACAGCTGCCATGCGATATACAACGCCAACACCGCAGCCAGGGTGAGCAGGATCTCCCCGATGATGCCGAGCACGGACGATGCCACGGAATTCGAACCGCCCCGGACGCCGGAGTCGCGACGAGACGCGACATTCGTAGCTCTTGCCATATCACTGTTCCTTCTTTACCTTCGCGTATTTCAGCGCCTGCAACGATGACGTCGTCGCAGGGAACCGTAGGTCGTCGACGCGTTCCATCTTCCACCCCAGTCCGATGGACGCGACATATTCCTTATACACCTGAACCGTCGGCGAATCATCCAATGCGCGCACCATGTCCTCCTGCGGACCGATGGCGGATATCCTGAACGGCGGGGCATAGCGCTTGCCTTGCAGCAGCAGGACATTGCCCACACAGCGAACAGCGGAGCTATACAACACGCGCTGGTCCTCGATCATCATCGTCTCGGCGCCGCCGGCCCACAGCGCGTTCACCACGCCCTCGATGTCCTGCTGATGCACGACATAGTCGTTGATGTCGGCGGACGACCCCGTATCGCCGACCTTGCTCTGCCACAGCGGGGAATCGTCGAGCGTGACCGTAAGCCCCGGCCCATGGACGGCGGGCAGTTTCGTTCCCGAACCGGCGTCCTCGCCCTTCGGAACGGAGGAACTGGTGGTCAATGCCTTCAACGCGTCGATCTGCGTACTGAGGCCATCGATTTCTGACTGCAGCTGGTTCACATGCTTCGATCGTTCGTTCAGCAGCTGCGAGGTATCGGAATTGACCGTCACGGAACGGTTCACACGCACATTCACGGTCAGCAGATAGCCGGCCAGCGCCAGAATGACGGCGACGACGAGCGAGCCCGCAATGGACTTGCGGGCGACGTGCCTGCCACCGTGCTTTCCCATGTTTGCCTTACTATTGAACTCGTCTTTTCGACTGTTTCCACTCTAGTCATTACTATGACTAGTAGCTTACGTTAAAGGAGTATCCTCTTATGGCTGAAAAGGACGAGCAGAAGCTCGACGAAACCAAGACCGACGCCGACGCCGTCGAGCAGTCCGAAGAGACCGCAGTCGCCGAGTCCGCCGACACCAACGAGACCGCCAGCGACGCCGCCGGCACCGAAGAAGCGGCCGAAGGCGCCGAGTCCGGCGCCGATGACGAGTCCGGCGCCGATGACGAGTCCGGTAAGGGCGACGACGATAAGGACGACGAAGAGGAAAACGAGGAAGACGTCTACGGCCTGTCGATGGACAAGGTCGAGGCCGTGCTGAGCAAGTCCGCCGACGAGTCGGCCATGACCCCGCAGATGCGCAAGATGTTCGCCCGCCAGCAGGAAAGCACGAAGCGCGTGGAGGAATCCATCAAGGGCACAAAGTCGAATCCGTCGTGGTTCGTTCCGGTGTTCTGCGCCCTGCTGATCATCGGCCTCATCTGGGTCGTCGTCTACTACATGACCGGCAAGTACCCGATTCCGGGCATCGACGCGTGGAATCTGGCCATCGGCTTCGCCATCATGCTCGTCGGCTTCCTGATGACGATGGGATGGCACTGACAGACGCACTGACAGACGATTGAGGAACGTCTGTCATCAGACGGATTCCCAATACGACGTCGTCCCGCACGGCAGGCCTGCAAGGCCGTCGTGCGGGACGACGTTTTTTCATATGAAAGCACGAATATCGCGGATCATCCCATCACGGGGATGAGGCACCAGACGCCCACGGCCACGATGACCGCCAACAACGGCAGGCCATAGACCAGCGAACGCACGGTGAGGCTCTTGCCACGCGTCAACGGCAGGCTGGAGGTGAGCAGCCACGTATACAGGCCGCCGATGAGGAAACCGCCGACGTGCGCCTGCCACGCGATGCCGGGATACAGGAGCGGCAAAGCGAAGTTGATGGCCACCCACACGATTATGGACGTGATGTCGGCGCCGATGCGCCGATAGACGATCAGAATGGCCGCGAACAGGCCGAACAAGGCTCCCGAAGCGCCATATACCGACACCACCCAGCCGGAGCCGCCGGGGTAGAGGCGCGCCCACAGCAGCAACGCAAGATCGCCGCCGATGCCAGACAGCAGATACATGCCCAGGAAGCGCCAGTGGCCGAGCATGCGCTCCAGCACCGGGCCGATCGACCACAGCATAAGCATGTTGAACAGCAGGTGGAAGATGCCCGGCTCGTGCATGAACATCGATGTGATGAGCGTCCACGGATAATGCGGCACCACGGCCGGCGTAAGCATGCCGAGGCTCAGCACGGCGTTCAGCAGCACGGGGGAAAGGAACCGGGCGATGATCTCCACGGCCCATACGAGCACGCAGATCAGGATGATGGCCTGGGTGATGACCGGGCCTCCGTTGCGCCACTCACGACGGATGGCGTCCTTGTTGAACAGCTCCCGCGCCGTGGGGGAGTTGGGGAACAGACGAAATCGTTGACTCATGGTCACCACTGTATTGCACGTTCCGTATCGCGGGAAGGCCCCGTCCCGAGACGGCGGCGTGATGAAGCCGAGTCGAAGCGGCGGGTTCGAGACGGCGGGCTTGACGTCGGAATTCGGTAGGCCGATGGACACGGTGTCTCATCGACCTGCGAACACGGCGGCGAGGGAAAACACAGCTTCGCCACAACGTCGGCTTAGAATGGAGACCAATGGTCTGAATGGGCAGATCGTAAACCTTTGAAAGGAGCCATCATGGAGAACAGGTCGTCGAACGGGTGGAAGTTCTTCGCGCTTCTGTTCGGTGCGCTGCTGGCCGGTCTTGCGGCGCTGTACGTGTACAAGCAGCAGAATCCCGAATACGATCCGTGGGAGGAGCCGTGGGAGAACAGCTCGTCGCCGGTCGATCTTGGCATCGCCAAGAAGGAGGCCGCGGACGAGGACGACGCCGAAGGTGACGCCGAGGCCGAGCCTGCCGTCGACTGATCGTCGCCGCGATCATTCGTCGATTTCGTTCGTGATTCCGGTAATCCGATAATTCGATACACCGCCGTTGATGGGCTTACGCCCGTCACGGCGGTTTTTTGATGCGATTCGTACGACCTTCGGGAATTCGCGAATATTGATGTATACGTGTATCCGGCGATTCGTGAACGCCGGCGGATATGAAAAAGGGTTGTCTTCGCTTGGATTTGCGAAGACAACCCCCATACGCTCCGTCAGTCAGCAAGCGGAAGCGAGCTTGCCGGAACGATGATGCGTGTGTCCTCTAGGCGTGAAGAACGAAGGCGTACAAAGGTACGTCGAGTTCTCCACAACGACGAGGACACTCCATCCTCAGGCGAGCGGACCGGTGTGCCAGATGTGCGGAGCCGTCAAGCCGGCAGTCCAGTGGACTGCCGGTAGGCGACGCTGAGCGCGATTCATCGAGCGCTCAGTATGCAGACTGCACGCATTTGGTGCACTGGTCTGCTGGCCGTCAGGCCAGGGGACCGGTGTGCCAGATGCGTTCCAAATAATCCTCGATCGAGCGGTCGGAGCTGAAGTAGCCGGTGTTGGCCACGTTGAGGATGGCCTTGCGGTTCCAGGCGTCCTGATCGCGGTAGAGGTCCTCGATCTCGTACTGGATGTCGGCGTAGGAGGTGAAGTCGGCGAGGGTCATGAAGTAGTCCTTGGTGAGCCAGTCGGCGACGAGCGGCGCGTAGGTGTTGCGGTCGCCGTCGGAGAAGGCTCCGTTGGAGATCATGTCGATTGCCATCTTCAGACGCGGGTCGGCCTCGTAGTACTTGGCCGGGTCGTAGCCCTTCTCGTAGAGGTCCTCGACCTCGTCGACGGTCATGCCGAAGAGGAAGAAGTTGTCGGCGCCGACCTTCTCGCGAATCTCGACGTTGGCGCCGTCGAGGGTACCGACGGTGAGGGCGCCGTTGAGGGCGAACTTCATGTTGCCGGTGCCGGACGCCTCCTTGCCGGCCTGCGAGATCTGCTCGTCGAGCTCGGTGGCCGGGATGAGGTGCTGGGCGAGACGCACGTTGTAGTTGGCGGGGAAGTGCACGGCCAGCTTGCCCTTGACGTCGGGGTCGTTGTTGACGACGCGGGCGACGTTGTTGATGAGCTGGATGGTGAGCTTGGCCATGTAGTAGCCCGGCGCGGCCTTGGCGCCGAAGAAGACGGTGCGCGGCAGGACGTCGTCCACGTTGATGGTGCCGTTCTTGATGGCGGCGTAGCGGGCGATGAGGGCGAGGATCTTCAGCGACTGGCGCTTGTACTCGTGCAGGCGCTTGACCATGGTGTTGAACATGGTGTCGGGGTTGGCCTCGAAGCCGTAGCGGTCCTTGGCGAAGTTGGCGAAGGCGACCTTGTTGGCGTGCTTGACTTCGGCGAACTTCTTGACGAACTCGGGGTCGTCGGCCAGCGGGACGAGGCCCTGGAGCAGGTCGAGGTCGCTCAGCCACTTGTCGGTGCCGAGTCCCTCGGTGATGAGGTTCGACAGACGCGGGTTGGCGAGACGGATGAAGCGACGCGGGGTGACGCCGTTGGTGACGTTGGTGAACTTCTTCGGGAAGAGGTCGGAGAAGTCGCGCAGGGTGACGTCCTTGAGCAGCTGGGAGTGCAGCTCGGCGACGCCGTTGACGTGGGAGCCGCCGGCGGTGGCCAGGTAGGCCATGCGGACCTGCGGGTCATCGCCCTCGGTGACGATGCGCATGCGGTTGATGCGCTCCTTGTCGCGGGTGAGGCCCTTGAGCTCCTCGAGGAAGTGGTCGTTGATCTCGTTGATGATCTCGAGATGACGCGGCAGCAGCTCGCCGATGAGGCGGGCCGGCCAGACCTCCAGCGCTTCCGGAAGCAGCGTGTGGCAGGTGTAGTTGAAGGTCTTGGTGGTGATGTCCCAGGCGGTATCCCAGTCATAGCCGTATTCGTCGATGAGGACGCGCATGAGCTCGGGGATGCCGATGACGGGGTGGGTGTCGTTGAGCTGGAACGTGATCTTGTTCGGGAACGTGGTCAGGTCCGGCTTGTCCTGGCCGGGGTAGAACACGCGGATGGCGTCGTGGATGGACGCGGCCACGAAGAAGTACTGCTGCTCGAGACGCAGGCGCTTGCCCTGCGGGGTGGAGTCCTCCGGGTAGAGGATCTTGGAGATGTTCTCGGCCTCGACCTGCGGCTTGACGGCGTCGAGGTACTCGCTCTTGTTGAAGGTGAGCAGGTCGAACTCGTCGTAGGACTTGGCGCTCCACAGGCGAAGCGTGTTCACACGGCCGGACTTGTAGCCGGGGACCATGTAGTCGACGGGCACGGCGCGCACGGACCAGGCCGGCTTCCAGACCTTCTTGCCATCCTCTTCGACGACCTGGCCGCCGAAGTTGACCTTCTGGGAGCGGTTGTAGTCGATGTGGCCCCACGGCTCCTCGTTGGCGAGCCAGTAGTCGGGGCGCTCGACCTGCTTGCCCTCGGCGTCGAACTCCTGCTTGAAGATGCCGTACTTGTACTGGATGCCGTAGCCGAAGGCCGGCACGCCCAGCGAGGCGAGGGAGTCGATGAAGCAGGCGGCGAGACGGCCGAGACCGCCGTTGCCGAGGCCCGGCTCGTATTCGGAATCGACGACGAGCTGCGGATCGTGGCCAAGGGCCTTGACCGCGTCGTCGAACTCGGCGAGCATGCCGAGGTTCAGCAGGGCGTTACGCAGCTGCTTGCCCATGAGGAATTCGGCGGAAAGGTAGCCGACGGCCTTGGTGCCGCCGTTGACCATGTCCTTCTGCGTGGTCGCCCAGGAATCCACGAGGTGACGACGCACGGCGAGGGATGCGGCGACGTAGATGTCGGCGTCCGTGGCCTGCTCGACGGTGATGCCCTGCGCGTACTTCAGCTGTTCCTTGATTTCATTGGTGAACTGTTCGGTGGTCACCGGGGACTTCGGTGCGGTTTGCTCGGTCATAAGCACTCTTTCTCGTGAGAATATCTCCCGCTAGACATTATGCGTCTGCAAAAGGCGACTCTGCCTAGCTCCCAGATGAATTCTGGATTACGAATACACCTGTTTGAGACCAACAATATCTGATTATACACATAGAACGTGCAAATCGTAGTTTTTTCAATGGAGCAAACGCTGGCGCAAATCATCGCGGGCAGGTGCTGCCGACAGGGTATCGCCGGCGGGGCGGACGCCGGGCGCGCGCACGAGCTACGTATGCGCGGGTCGCGTATGCATAAGTCAGTCATGTATACATGAATCACGTATGCACAAGTCATGGGAGAATGTGCGTATGGCATCCATATTGAGCAAAGACCTGCCGGAAGGCGAAAGCGCGCTGGCCCGGTGGCGGGACGCCGCCACGGCCGGCGACGACGTCGATGCGCTGCCGCGCCGCACATGGGCGATGGCCACGCGATACGCGTTGTATCTCATGGAACGGCGGGCGCCGGGGGAGGGCGTCGAAGTCCGTGTGGCGCCGTGGGGAGCGATAAAGATCCTCGAGGGGCCGGCCTCGGACCCGCACAACCTCACGCCGCCCGACGTCATCGAATTGGAACCGGATGTGTGGCTGCGGCTCGTCTGCGGCATCACGACGTGGGACGAGGAGAGGGACGCCGGTCATATCAGCGCGGTGGGGGAGCGCGACGATCTTTCCGATCTGCTGCCGTTAGTGTGAAAAAATCGGGCGATGCGTTCATCCGCATCGCCCGATCGGCGTATGTCATATCGACTCGTATTGATTTTCGATTCGTATCGACGTAGTCGACGTATATCGCCGTCGCGCCACGTATCGCCGCGAATCAGTCGGCCTTGGCCGACGGTTTCCTCGCGGCGGTCTTGCGCGCGGCCGGCTTCCTGACGGCCGGCTTCGACGTCGACTTCTTCGCCGCCCCATCCTGCGGAGCATCCTCCGACTGCGGCGCGGCCGGCTTCACGTTCTTCTTCAAAGCGGAAGGCATCGGCATGGGAATCGGCTTACGACGAACCGGGGCCTTGACCACCGGCTTCTCCTCGGCCTTCTTCGCGGCCTCGGCGGCCCACTGCGCGTACTCGTCCAAGTCCTCTTCATTCACGGAGCTCACGGCATCATCGTGATCGTGAGAGTGAATCTGAGTTTCGATGGAAGCGAACGGATCCGCAGCGGATGGAGTGACCTCATCCTGGCTGGAGAGCTCCTTCGCCAGCTCATCATAATCGGTATCAGTGGTGAGGTACTTGAGCTTCCGGGCAATTCGCGTCTGCTTAGCCTTCTGACGTCCGCGGCCCATCTGACCCCCTTCGCCAGTCTCATTGTGCCCTAGGCAACATGTTTCCTAATTCATCACATAAGAGAGTACCACTTATTACGCGATGTCGGCTCAGACTTTTACGATTAGAGCGTTATTTTTCAATACCTTCAATAAATACGGGTTGGTGTGCAATGGCGGAAGATCAGCAGTTGACGGCAGCAGGCAACGAAATGAGCGCGAGTTTCCTCGCGGCGAAAAAGCGTTCGGACGCCACGCTGGCCAAGCTTGAGGAGAACCCCGGCAAGTTCACCATGCTCACCGGCGACCGCCCGACCGGACGACTCCACCTCGGCCATTACTTCGGCTCCATCAAGGAGCGCGTGGCCATGCAGAACCGTGGCGTGAACACCAACATCATCATCGCCGACTACCAGGTCATCACCGACCGCGACACCACCGAGCACATCGAGGACAACGTGCTCAACCTCGTCCTCGACTACATGGCCGCCGGCATCGACCCGACGAAGACCATGATCTTCACCCACTCCGCCGTGCCGGCCGAGAACCAGCTCATGCTGCCGTTCCTCTCGCTCGTCACCGAGGCCGAGCTGCACCGCAACCCGACCGTGAAGTCCGAGATGGAGGCCTCCGGCCACGCCCTGACCGGCCTGCTGCTCACCTACCCGGTGCACCAGGCATGCGACATCCTCTTCTGCAAGGCCAACGTCGTGCCGATCGGCAAGGACAACCTGCCGCACGTGGAGATCACGCGCACCATCGCACGCCGCTTCAACGAGCGCTTCGCCAAGAAGAACCCCGTGTTCCCCGAGCCTTCCGCCATCCTCTCTGACGCCCCCGAGATCCCCGGTCTCGACGGCCGCAAGATGAGCAAGTCCTACGGCAACTCCATCATGCTCGGCGCCACCGCCGAGGAGACCGCCAAGCTCATCAAGAAGAGCCCCACCGACTCCGAGCGCCGCATCACGTTCGACCCGGTCAACCGTCCGCAGGTCTCCGCCCTGCTCACCACCGCCGGTCTCGTCACCGGCCGCGATCCCAAGGAGATCGCCGAGGAGATCGGCGATTCCGGTGCCGGCGCGCTCAAGAAGTACGTCACCGAATCCGTCAACGAGTTCCTCGCCCCGCATCGCGAGCGCCGCGCCGAACTCACCAAGGACATGGACACCGTGCGCGACATCCTCCACGACGGCAACAAGCGCGCCAACGCCATCGCCGAGGAGACGCTGGATGAGGTGCGCTCCGCCATGGGCATGAAGTACTGAGTTCTTGCGTAATGGAGTGTCTTCCGCGTTGCAGGAGGCTCGACGTATGTCAATACGCCTTCGTCTCCTGTGCCTTGAAGCCACACGCATTACGCAAAAACTCATACCGGTAACGGAACGCCTTCCGCGCCTTGATACCGCACGCGTGAGTAAAACCCGCCACGGGGGAATCCTACGTGGCGGGTTTTGCGTATCCGTGCGTTATAACCGACGCCACGGAACGCTACGTGTCGGTTATAACGTACGGATGCGCAATAACCGACACTGATGGTGGCCACGCGTCGGGTTTTACGTATGCGTGCGTTATAACCACCGCGTAGAAAGTACATCAGACGAATACGCCACAGCAGTCAATTGGGTTTGTGGGCCTATTCGCACGCGAAAAGGCCGGCCCATCATGATCGTCAGGCACCGCCGACGCCGTCAGGCGTCGAACTCCTCGCAGCGGTAGTCTCGCCAGTCGGGGAGGGGCCGGTGGTTGCGCACGGCCGTCTGAATGTCGCCGTAGTAATGCAGTTTGCGCAGGATGTGGGCGTAGGCCTCGTCAAGGGCCTTGCGCTGTTCCGCGAGCGCGTCGCGGCGTTCGCCCAGCAGCGTCATGATCTCGTCGATATGGCCGGGCTCGTCGTCCTCGTAGGCGAAGAACCGGCGCAGCTCGTCGATGCTCATGCCCGCGTGCTTGAAGCAGCAGATCGTGCGCATACGGTTGATGTGGCATTGACGGTAGACTCGCTGGCCCTTGGCATCGCGGCCGACGTTGGTGAGCAGGCCGGCATCCTCGTAATATCGCAGCGCGGACGTCTGCATGTGGAACATGCGTGCGACCTCGCGAATGGAGTAGGTGGGTTCGGTCGTCGTGTCGGGATCTTCGGCGGGCGCCGTCGCTCGGTCGGTCATCGGCTCGTCGGTCATTACATCGGTCGTCATGATTTCCTCGGACTCTTTTCTCAGTGAACATCGCGATTTGCATTCAAGCTTACTTGAAGTGTGAGTATAGGGTCGGAACGCAGGACATCCACCAATGAAGGAGTACCGATGTTTGAACCGACCACCGTCTACACGCCGTCACCCACGCGCTACGACGACATGACCTACAACCGCTGCGGCAATTCCGGACTGAAGCTGCCGGCGCTGTCGTTGGGGTTCTGGCACAACTTCGGCGACATCACGCCGTACGAGCATATGAAGCAGCTGGTGTTCACGGCGTTCGACAACGGCATCACGCATTTCGACCTGGCGAACAACTACGGCCCGGAACCGGGCGCGGCGGAACGCAACTGCGGCAAGCTGCTGCACCAGTATTTCCGCGCCCATCGCGACGAGCTCATCATCAGCACGAAGGCCGGCTATGAGATGTGGCAGGGGCCATACGGCGACTGGGGAAGCCGCAAGTATCTGCTGGCGAGCCTCGACCAGAGCCTCGAACGACTGGGATTGGATTACGTGGACATCTTCTACCATCATCGTCCCGACCCGGAGACGCCGCTTGAGGAGACGATGGGCGCGTTGGCGCAGGCGGTGAGCAGCGGCAAGGCGCTGTATGTGGGCCTTTCGAATTACGACGGCCCGACGATGGAACGCGCGGCGGCGATTCTGCAGGAGATGCACGTGCCGTTCGTCATCAATCAGAACCGTCTGAACATCTTCGATCGCAAGCCCGCGGACAATGGCCTGCTTGATTCGGCGCTGAAGCTCGGCAAGGGCGTGATCACGTTCAGCCCGCTGGCGCAGGGACTGCTGACGAACCGCTATCTCAACGGGGTTCCGGCGGACAGCCGCATGAAGGCCGACGGCCGGTTCCTGCACGCGGACGTGCTGACCGACGCGAAGCTCGGCCAGATTCGCGCGTTGAACGAGTTGGCGTCCGACCGCGGTCAGACGCTGGCGGAGATGTCGGTGGCGTGGCTGCTGCATCATCCGGCCGTGACGAGCGTGCTCGTGGGCGCTTCCAAGCCGCAGCAGATCCTCGACAACATCGGCGCGCTGAAGAACACCGAGTTCTCCGAAGATGAGCTGCAGCGCATCGACGAGATCGCGCTGGGGAAGTGAGCCTGCGTCAGGAAGTGATTGGTGTCGCCGAATGACACAACTGCGATTGTCCGGCCGGTTCCCGCTTTGTGGCATGGAGTGCTGTGGTCGTCACATTTGACGTTCCATGCCATGTGATGCTGTCAAGGAACGTAATAATCGCATTTAATGATGTTCGCTGCCATGACTCGCTACTATGACTCCATGGCAGCGAACGCATTTTTCATGGCATTCGCGCATTCGGTGGCGCAATATCATGTCACCGAATGCACCATTCGCGATATCGATGATTCCGTGACACGGAACAATAATATTGATGCAGGAAAATCATTGATTTTTCAAGGATTCTCCTGCCGTGATACGTCGGAAATACATCACGGAATCAATATATTTCGAAGAATACGACTCCGTGACAGAGGAATCTGACATGGAATGTGATTATTGCCGAATATGACGTTCCATGGTAAATGATTCACGCAAAATGCGTGGGGATCAACTCCCCTCAGACCGCCTACGGCGGCCAGCTCCCCTCAATCATGAGGGGAGCCAAAATACTGCCACCCCACCGAAGACGAAGGCGTACGAAGGTACGTCGAATGTTTCACAACGCAGGGAACGCTCCGTCATTCCCCGATTTTCAGAAAATCCCATGATGCGTGTGGCCTCAAGGCGCGGAAGACGAAGGCATACGAAGGTACGTCGAAGTTCGCAGCAACGAAGTTAACGCCTCATAGAGAAAATCGCCGGATAACGTGTGTGTCATCAAGGCGTGAAACATGAAGGCGTACAAAGGTACGTCGAATGTTTCACAACGCAGAGGACACTCCGTTATCCGGCGATTTTCAGAAAAATCCCATGATGCGTGTGGCTTCAAGGCGCGGAAGACGAAGGCGTATAAAAATACGTCGAGTCTTCCGCAACACAGAGGACACTCCATCATGGGATTTTTCTAGATGTCGTAGCGCCAGGAGCGGTCCGTTACTACTCGCGCCATCGCGAGTCCGATGGGCAGGCAGATGATGACCATGAAGGCGCGGAAGGCCCAGTCCAGGGCGCTTTGGGTGTTGAACTGACCGAGATAGAACATGGCGCGGTACATGTACATTCCGGGAACCATGATGACGATGGAGGGAACGGTGAGGCAGATTCTCGGATAGCCGAGGTGCGGGGGCAGGATTCCACGGCGGACGGCGGTGCGCCATGCTGCGGCAAGGAGCCCGGCGAGGAAGGCGCCGATGAAGGTGGCGGCTTCGGGGGGCATGTGCAGCAGGTCGGTGAATTCGAGACGCAGGGTGTCGGTGATGGCGCCGATCGAGGCGGCGACGAGGCACATGCGCTGGGGGGAGTTGAACATGACGGAGAAGCCCCAGACTCCGATGAACGCGAAGACGAATCGCAGGATGCCGGTGATCCAGACGTTGAGTCCCTGGGGCTCGAAGCCCTGGGGGTTCAGCATGACGATGCGTGCGACGGCCCAGCCCGCGAGGGTCGCCATGAGAATGATGGACAGGGCGTAGGTGAGTCGTTGGATGCCGGAGGGGAAGTCTATCTTGGCGATGTCGAGCCCGCCGGTGATCAGCGGAAAGCCGGGGATGACGAAGAGCATGGCGCCGATGTAGGCGGTGTCGTGGGCAAGGGCGATGGGGTTGTAGAGTCCGATGAGTCGCAGCGTGCCGGTGCAGGCGAGCGCGGCGACGAAGACGGCGACGAAGGTGACGAAGAACTGGTTGAGATGCTTGGCGAAGAGCTTGCGTCGCAGCCAGTGGCCGATGCCGGCGCCGACGAATGCGCCGGCCATGTCGTAGAGTCCGCCGCCGAGGAGGAAGACGAAGGATGCGCAGGCGAGCGCGGATGCGAAGCCGGCGAAGAGCGGGGTGTAGAGCGGCTTGCGGTGTTCGATGAGGTCGAGCCGCTTATGGGCCTCGCGTACGGTGATGGGCTTGAAGTTGGGGTCGGAGGCGTTGGGCGCGAGTTTGCCGACGTGGTCGAAATGTTCGGCGTATCGGCCTTTGGGCGGCTGATGGTTGCGGTTTCTGGCGGTTTTCCTCGTCTGTGTGCCGGTGCCAGAGGATGCGCCGGCGCCGGCCGCATTGGCGTCGGCGTCGGCCTTGGTGGCGGCCATCTCGCGCACGATGGGGTCGTCGGCGTCGATGTCGCGCTGACGGTCGAGTTCGCGCAGACGCTCCTCCTTGGTGGTGGCGTTGGTGGCCTGCATGGGGGAGCCGTCCGGAATCGGGGCGATACCGTTCGCAGCGGCGGATTCGCCCGCCGCCTTGGCGTGCTTCTCCTTCAGCCGCAGTTCCTTGGCCGCCTTGGCGGAAAGCTGCGACATGTCCTTGGCGTCAAGATGTTCGACGAGTCTGTCGGAGACCTCGACGCCGCGATTGTGGTAGACGGCGGAGTGGCCGAGGTTGACGCTGAACCAGTCGGCGAAGTGTTCGAGCAGCCAGATGCGTTCCGTGTTCACGCCGGTGGTGGGCAGGTCTATGACCTCGGTGATACGATTCTTGCCGTCGGTACAGGAGGCTTCGATATCGGTAAGGTTCACGTCGGCCCGCACGTGCACTCCTAGCGGGTAGGCGATGCGATGCATCATCTGACGCACGCGGAAGCTTCCCGTACCGGCTCCCAAGTCGAGCATTCCCACGCGCACGATGACGCTGGTCTTGGCGGCGATGCCGGCTTCGACGACCGGCTTGTCGAGGTCGCGTTCGATGTCCTCCATGTCGAGGGGGATGGAATGCGTATGGTACTTCGTGACCTTTTCCACGCCGGCCGGCATGGCGGAGCCATGCGCGGTCGCGGTCTCTTCATGCTTCTTCCCGAAAATCACAGCACTATATTTACTCTGTCGTTGGGAACGAATTCGTGACAATCGTTGATTGTCCATAATTTATCGGGGAAATTTTCGTCGTCAATCTGCGTTTTCGGGCCGAAATCCCATGGTCATGAAAACTGTTGGAAATAAAACCCGTGTTATGCGCCCTACAATGAAGGGGCGTCTGTTCACTGGCTTTGGGTTTGGAACGGTCGGCATCAATAACTGCGGAGGAGCCGCAGAAAGCCGATAGACGAACAACCAGTGACGAGGCTAAGGAGGTCTGGATGACATCAACAGACGAGACAATCAAAGCCGCGGACTCGGGCATCATCAGCACCGGTACCGGCACGAAGGGCCCGGAGGAGCAGGGCTTGCCCGCCGATCTTCGCGGCAATATGGATCTGTTCCTTCGTCTGCTGCGAACCGTGTTGAAAGAGTATGACGAGAATCTGCTCGAAAAGTTCGACACGCTGCTGGATTACGCCAACGAGGCGACCAGCGAGGAGTTCGGCGGCAAGGGACTGGGATATGAGGATCCCGATCCGGAACAGGCCGGTTTCGATAAGGCCGTGAAGCTTATCGATTCGGTCTCCGTGGATGATGCGACGCTGCTGGCACGCGCGTTCGCCACCTATTTCCACCTGGCGAATCTGAGCGAGGAGAACTACCGCGTGGCCGTGCTGCGTTCGCGCGAGAAGGAAGTCCCGCTGAACGCCGCGACCGATCCCATCAACGAGATGACCGGCGCCTACAAGCGCATCATCTCCGAAGTCGGTCCGGCCCAGGCTCAGAAGCTGCTGGACAAGCTGGAGTTCCATCCGGTGTTCACCGCGCATCCGACCGAGGCGCGCCGCAAGGCCGTCGAGGGCAAGATCCGCCGCATTGCAGAGCTTTTGGAGGAGCGCCCCGCGCTGGGCGGCTCCGATCTGGCGGAGAACGAGCGCAAGATGCTCAACGAGATCGACGCGATGTTCCGCACCTCGCCGATCGCCCTGAAGAAGCCGACGCCGGTCGAAGAGGCCGACACGATCCTCGACATCTTCGACAACACGCTTTTCGACACCGTCCCCAAGGTGTACCGCCGCTTCGACGACTGGGTGCTGGGCGACAACGCGGGCAAGGTCCCGCCGGTGTGCCCCGCGTTCTTCCACCCGGGCAGCTGGATCGGCTCCGACCGCGACGGCAACCCGAACGTCACCGCCAAGGTGAGCCGTCAGGTGGCCCGCAAGTTCTCCGATCATGTGATCGCGAAGCTCGAGGAGGCCACCCGCGAGGTCGGCCGCAACCTGACGCTGGAATCCAAGGACACCAAGCCGTGCGCCGGCCTGCTGGACCTGTGGAGCCACCAGCGCGAGATGAGCGAGCGTCTGACCGCGAAGGCCGAGCTGATCTCCACCAAGGAGCCGCATCGTGCGGTCATGCTGGTGATCGCCGACCGTCTGCGCGCGACCATCGACCGCGACCACGATCTGATGTACCACTCCTGCGAGGACTACATCGCCGACCTGAAGACCGTGCAGAAGTCCCTGGCCGACGCCGGCGCCCCGCGTGCCGCCTATGGCCCGATGCAGACGCTGATCTGGCAGGCCGAGACGTTCGGCTTCCACATGGTCGAGATGGAGTTCCGTCAGCACTCCGTCGTGCACTCCCGTGCCCTGGACGACATCCGCGAGCATGGCCTGCACGGCGAGCGCGGCGAACTGCAGCCGATGACCCGCGAGGTGCTCGACACCTTCCGTGCGCTCGGCTCCATCCAGCGCCGCAACGGTCTGAAGGCCGCCCGCCGCTACATCATCTCGTTCACCAAGTCCGCGCAGAACATCAAGGACGTGTACGAGCTGAACCGTCTGGCGTTCGCCCATCCGGAGGACGTGCCGACCATCGACGTGATCCCGCTGTTCGAGCAGCTCGAGGATCTGCAGAACTGCGTCGGCGTGCTTGACGGCATGCTGCGCATCCCGGAGGTTCAGGCCCGTCTGAAGGCCACGAACCGCAAGATGGAGGTCATGCTCGGCTACTCCGATTCGTCGAAGGACGCCGGTCCGACCACCGCTACGCTGGCCCTGCATGAGGCCGAGGCCCGCGTGGTCGCATGGGCAGAGGCCAACGACATCGACCTGACGCTGTTCCACGGCCGTGGCGGCGCCGTCGGCCGTGGCGGTGGCCCCGCCAACCGCGCCGTGCTGGCCCAGCCGCGTGGCTCCGTGAACTGCCGCTTCAAGCTCACCGAGCAGGGCGAGGTCATCTTCGCCCGCTACGGCAACCCGATCCTGGCCGTGCGCCACATCGAGTCCGTTGCCTCGGCGACGCTGCTGCAGTCCGCCCCGAGCGTCGAGAAGACGAACACGGAGATGACCGCGAAGTACGCCGACATGACCCAGCAGCTGGATGACGCGTCGCACGCCCGATTCCTCGACCTGCTGAACACGCCGGACTTCGCCCCGTGGTTCTCCATCGTCACGCCGCTCACCGAGGTCGGCCTGCTGCCGATCGGCTCCCGTCCGGCCAAGCGCGGCCTCGGCGCGAAGTCGCTCGACGACCTGCGTACGATCCCGTGGGTGTTCTCCTGGGCCCAGGCGCGAATCAACCTCGCCGCCTGGTACGGCCTCGGTTCCGCCTGCGAGCAGTTCGGCGACCTCAAGACGCTGCGTGCAGCGTACGAGGAGTGGCCGCTGTTCAGCACCTTCATCGACAACATCGAGATGTCGCTCGCCAAGACCGATGAGCGCATCGCCAAGCTGTACCTGGCTCTCGGCGACCGCGACGATCTGCGCGACAAGGTGCTGCACGAGATGGAGCTCACCCGCAAGTGGGTCCTGAAGATCGTGGGCGACGAGTGGCCGCTGCAGCACCGTCACGTGCTCGGCCAGGCCATCCGCATCCGCTCGCCGTACGTGAACGCCCTGTCGGTCACGCAGGTGCGTGCGCTGCGCTCGGTCCGCCGTCGTGACGAGAAGAACGAGTTGAGCGAGTCCCAGACCGCCGACTTCATCTATCTCATCCTCTGCACCGTGTCCGGTGTCGCCGCCGGCCTGCAGAACACGGGCTGATTCCGTTCGGCCGGTCGGCCGGACTCTGTTTCTCCGGCCGACCTCATATCGAAGACCCCGTGGACCATGCCATATACATGGTCCACGGGGTCTTCCCGTTTCTGCTGTGGATTACGGGGGCTGATCCGGATCTGCGGCAATGCAAATCATTCGGCGGTAACGTATCCGGTCTCGCCGCCTGCCCCGCGTTCCATTTCCCTTTCCAACTCGCGCTGCTGTTGTGGGGTGAGCCTGTCATGCTTCATTTCAAGGAGGAAGTACACTCCCACAATCGCCAGTTCGACGGCCGGCAGCAGAAAGGACGTATGCATGCCGAAGGCGTCGGAGATGGCACCCTGCACGGCCGGCATCACGGCGCCGCCGATAAGAGCCATCACGATGATTGCTCCGGCCGTTTCGGTATAGCGACGGTCCTTCACCGTTCCCAGAATATGCGCGTAGGTCGTAGGCCAGCCGGGACCGAGGAAGAAGCTCGCACAGACGATGAGCCACACCGCCAGCGTGCCCTGGGTGAAGAGACCCGCGCAGATGAAGCCGGCTCCCAGCAGCATGTACGCGGCCAGAACACGGGTTTCACGGAACCGTGTCAGCAAGGAACTGGCCACCAGACGCCCAACGAAGAACGCGGCATAGCTGATGATCATGAAGTTCGAGGAGTCGCGGTCGCTCAGTCCCGGATTCAGCTCCAAAGCAAGCCGGATGGTGAACGACCAGATGCCGATCTGCGCTCCCACGAACAGGAACTGTGCTCCGATGCCCGTCATATATCGCCGGTTGCGCACCAGATGGGACAGGGTCTCCCGTAGCGGAGCGGACTGCACCTTGCCTTCGTCGTTGTGCACACGGCAGCGGGGGAACTTGGTCAGTGCGAACAGCACCAGCAGCACCGCAAGCATCACCAGGAACCACTTGTAAGGCTCCAATGTACGTCCGAGTTGTTCGGCACCATAGGCACGAGCCTGTTCGGGGGACATGCCGGCCATCTCCTCCTTGAGGTTCGAATCCTGGAACACGAGATACTTGCCCATCAGGATGCCGATGATCAGACCCATGGCATTGAACATCTGCGCCACGTTCAGTCGGAGCGTGCCCAGTCGCTTCGGCCCCATGACCGTCGCATACGTGTCGGAGGACGTTTCGATGCAGCTCAGACCAATCGCCTCGATGAAGATGGCGAACAGAAACAGCTCATAGGTGACGATGTTGGAAGCGGGGAAGAACAGGAAGCATCCGACGCCGAACACGGCAAGACCGGCCATGATGCCGACCTTGTAGCTCGTCTTCTTCAGGAAGAGCGACACGGGAACGGCCATGATGAAGTATCCGCCGTAGAAGGCGCTTTGCACGAACGCGGTGGCCAGGTCGCTGAGATCGAATACCGCCTTGAACTGTGTGATGAGGATGTCGTTCAGGCTTGATGCTGCACCCCAGATCGCGAACATCAACGAGGTGAGCACGAACTGCAGAATGGGGGTTCGGTCCAGGTATCCGTCCGGCTGCTCGGTCCAGGACGCTTTTCCTATAGAAAGCATGGCAATCTCCAATGACGATGCACGCCGACGATGCTTCGCGTTCCGGCGTACGAACGATGTAGACGGTGCGCGAACGCTGCAACGATGCATACGTTCGCGCGGCAATTATGACGATAAAGAATCGTCATGGCCCCGATGCATCGATAGGGAAGATGAAGATACGGGAACCATGACGATAATCTGAAAATGATTCATATGGAATGATGAATCATATGAATTAATCAATCGGCATCGACGACGCCGCTTTGATCACAGCGAGGCGCCGCCCGCGATGTGACGCGGGGCAAGGGCGATCTTGCCGAGAATCGAGTACTGCGATGCATGACCGGCGGCAGGAATATTGCCCGGCATGCAGTTGATGGTGGAGTAGGCGATCGTCGCGAACTTCACTGCTTCCTTGTACTCCGGTGGAATGCCAAGTTCGGCGGACGTGGTCAAGCGGATGTTGGAGGGGATGCGCTCCTGAATCTCCTTCATGATCCTCGGGTTGCGCACACCACCGCCGGAGGCGTACAGCGTATCGGTCTGGGCGATGATGTCGGCCGGCACATTATCGGTCATGCTCTTCGCCACCGCGGCGCCGGTGAAGGCGCAGGCCGTGGCCAGGATGTCGTTGACCGACAGATGACCGAAGCGTTCGAGCACCTCATCGATGTAGGCGTCGTCGTAATCGGCGATCCAGCCGGAGCGCGGCACCGGACGGTCGAAGAACGGATGGTGCATGAAGAAGTCCAGCATTTCGGCATCGACGTTGCCCGCCATGGCAAGCTCGGCGTCCTTGTCGTATTCCTTGCCGATCAGCTTGCGGCACAGGGAGTTGGAAATGGTGTTGCCGGGGCCGGTATCGAAGCCGAACATCTTGGACTTGTCCTTCATGGCCACATGCAGGTTGGCGATGCCGCCGATATTCAGCGTCATGGTGGGTTTGTCGGAATTGCGGAAGAGAATCCAGTCCAGGTACGGCATCAGCGGGGCAGCCGCACCACCCCAGACGTGATCGGCGGGACGGAAGTGCGTCACCGTATCGATGTTGAGCAGGTTGGCGATCACCGAGGTGTCGCCCATCTGAGTTCCGGCAGGGTAGGGACCGTTCAGCCAACGATGCACCCAATCGGTCTTCTCCACGTCGCTCATGGCGGCAATGCGGTCATGCTCGGGCTGCTCCTGGTAGATGGTCTGCGTATCGAGGCCGAGCACCTTGACGTCCAGAGGATTGATGTCGTTCTCCTCCATGAACTGCTTGCCCTTTTCGGCGAACACGGCGCCGCAGATGTAGTTCAGACGGTTGAGGCCGACCATGTCGACCTTGTTGTCGAATGCGCCGCGCACCAGCGGGACCACGTCCTCGGGCCAGTCATACGAACCGCCCTTGAGGAACTTCGGGGGCTTGGGGAAGCCGTCTTCGTCACGCTCGATCTCGGCGAGGATCACATCGATGCCATCGAACGACGATCCGCTGTTCATGCCCATGATCAGATCCATTTGGTATGCTCCTTGTGTGAAATCGCTTTGTCAGAGAAGTTGATTTTGTTGCATTCGCTTTCCGAGGCAAGCCGTGAAGCCGCAAACTTCGCTTGCCGCGGGAGGCGTTTTCGTTGGTTTTGTTGACTGTCGAAATGCCAGTCGTTTGGCCGGCACCCGGCCGTCGCAATGTTGTTATTGTATGTTCGGCGACATCGCCTCCTTATTTCCATATCGTCACTGATATCGTTGCGCCCTGCACCGTCAGTCGACCTTGCAACGGCCGCACGAAGACCGGTCAACCAAACGCGCCGGAAACACGGACACCGTCGCCTCGCGCTCCTCGCGATCAGATTGGTTTCCACCTCCGGACAGCAGCCTGCGCACCGCCTCCTTGCCCATAAGCTCGACCTGCTGATCGACGGTGGTGATGCCCATCAAAACGTTGAGCATGTCATCATCCCAAGAGATCAGTGAAATATCGTCTCCCAGAACGAGTCCACGTTCATGCAGCTCCTGAAGGACACCAGCGCACAGGTCGTTGTACATGACATACAGCGCCGTACAGCCACGATCCAGCAATTCGGAAGCCGACTCACAGGCCAGACGGGCGAGCCCCTGTGCCGAATCATCGTCCACGGGAGGCTGGATGAATCGAATCAGATTCTCGTCGCATCGGGCGTCATACTGTTCAAGCACCCGCCGATATCCGTCGACGCGTTCCATCACCGAGACGGAACGGTTCACGGTCATCACGCCGATGGATTGGTGCCCCAGTTCCAGCAGTTTGCGCACGGCCTTGCTTGAGGCCTCCACGTTGTCGCTGCAGATGACGTCGCTGTCCAGTCCGACGATCGTGCGATCGACGAACACCATCGGCATATCGCCCCGATACAAATCGAGATATTGCGTATCGATCTGCGATACGTTGCGCGCCGACGACATCACGATCACACCTTCGACCTGACGGGAGCTCATGGAGCGCATATGCCGCAGTTCGGCCTCGACGTTCTCATGCGTATTGCAGATGATGACGTCATAGCCGAATGCACTGGCTTCGCTTTCCACCGCGTGAATCAGACGATTGCAAAAGTTGTTACGAATGCTGGGGAGGATGATGGCCAGAGTCTTCATGCCCTTGCCCCGCAACCCCTTCGCCGCCATGTTGGGAATGTAATTGAGAATGCGGGCGGCCTCCTCCACGCTTGCGCGGGATTTCTTGGATGCGCTTCCGTAACCGCCCATGACGCGGGCCGCAGTGGCTCGCGAGACGCCGGCCAGCTTCGCAACATCATCGATGGTAACCGCTCGACCCATAATCACACCCTCCTATTAACTGAGAACGATATCAATTATACGTGCAACGACCTCCGTTTCACTGCGGTGGAACACCGAGCCGTTCAGCAGTCCGTACTCCACAGAAGTGAGAGAGCTTATGGAAAACCTTGCTATTGGGGAATATTATGCGATACACGTCGCAGTGCAGCACATAAGCAGCGGCAGGATGCGCTATTGCATCTCCCGTCCGTATCAAGTTTGATATCGTTCTCAAACTTGATACCGACATCATATATACAACATCTAAAAATCATCAACTTGCGCGTGTCGCGGGTTGTTCTCAGAAGGCACATTACATAAGAAGCGTTGAAAAGTAAGGGAAACGGCATGATGGGGAAGCGCTCGCAAAGACGCACCAACAACAAATCAGGAGAACAATAACCAAGATATCCTCAATTGAGATTGTTCTCAATCGAGGATACGAAACTTGAATCCGCCAGAACCCTTTCAACCGCGAATCTCAAACATGCGAAAGAAGACCCGTCCGGCCCGAACGAGCCGGACGGACTGAGTGTGCCACTAGTTGCGGCAGCTCAGATGATGCTCCCACATCGCGTAGGTCGCGAGTCCCACGCAGATGGCATCGGCCGCAATCGAATCAATCTTGGCAGACATGACGATGACCAGCACCGTCAGGAGTTGAATCATAGAGCCGTCACGCGGCTCCTCATCCATTCGAGACATGATAATGTCCTTTACCCATGAAGGCCGCGCCGCGCTCACGACACGGCAACGACACCTGACGGTTGTCAGGCGGTCAATCCGGCCACCGCTAAGAAGCCTTTTCGACATATGCCATCATATCGACTAAAATCGGAATCGCTAATCAGGGGTACCGCTAACGTTCCCTACATTCAAGGCGGTGCGCAACGACTTTCTAGGGAATGACTCCCATTAGCAGGCGCTCCATTCGCGCCAACCTATGAGGGCTTAAGACCGACGTTCTTTAACGTCGGTCTTTTGCATATCAATAGACGGAAGGGGAACGACATGGACGCACAGACTCGAATCGCGGCGACATGGAGTCGTCTTATCGAAGGCAATCGTCGGTTTGCGGAGGGCGAGGCGCAGCGACCGCATCAGGACCGCACCACGCGCGAATCGCTCGTCGGCGGCCAGCATCCCGATGCGGCCGTGCTTTCCTGCTCGGATTCGCGTGTGCCGCCGGAAATCGTCTTCGACCAGGGGCTTGGCGACCTGTTCGACATCCGCACGGCCGGCGAGGTCGTCGACGACGCCGTGCTCGAATCGTTGGAATACGCCATCCAGCATCTGCACGTCTGTCTGATCGTCGTCATGGGCCACGAGAACTGCGGCGCCGTGGCCGCCGCAATGAAGGTGCTCGCCGGCGACGAGAACACCGAGGACGAAGGCTTCCGTTCCATTCTCATGCGCGAGGTCGGCGCCTCCGCCAGAATCGCGTTCGCCGCCGACGACGAGGCGACGGCCGAGGACGTGGAACGCATCCATGTGGCGCAGACCATCGAGGCGCTCGTCACCGATTCGCCGGTGATTCGCGGCGCCGTGCGTTCCGGCGAGGTCGCCATCGTCGGCGCGAGGTACAAGATCTCCGACGGCAAGGTGGAGGTGCTGTCGTTCTAGACGGCCTGGTGTTGCGGCTCCCGAGAGGGACGGGACCGCCTTGCGGCAGACAGCAGTCAGTCGTAAAGGGGCTCGGATAGGGTGGAGCCATGTCACTTGGTTTGAATATCCTGCTGATTTTCGTCTTTCTGATCATCGGCGCCATGTTCTCCGGCACCGAACTGGCATTGGTGAGCCTGCGCGGCTCGCAGATCGAGCAGATGGAACAGGAGGATGCCCGCGGCGCACGCGTGGCGAAGATCGCCCGCGACCCGAACACGTTCCTCTCCACCGTGCAGATCGGCGTCACGCTTTCCGGCTTCCTGTCCGCATCGTTCGGCGCCTCGTCGATCGCTCCGTTCCTGATTCCGCTGGTCGAGGGCTGGGGCGTGCCCACGTTCGTGGCCAATCCGCTCATCACCATCGGACTGACGCTCGTCATCTCCTATTGCTCCATCGTCATCTCGGAGATGGTGCCCAAGCGCATCGCCATGCAGAAGACCGAGGCGATCGCCCGCGCCGTCGTGCCGGCGATCGACGTGTTCGCCACCATCTGCCGCCCCATCATCTGGCTGATCGGCAAGAACACGAACGGCATCGTGCGTCTGCTCGGCTTCGACCCGAACGAGACGGAATCCGAGGTCAGCGACGACGAGCTGCGTGTGCTCGTCTCGTCGAACACGAATCTGAGCAAGGACGAACGCGTGATTCTCGACGACGTGTTCGACGCCTCCGAAACCATCGTCGCGGAGGTCATGAGGCCGCGTGCCGACGTCGTGTTCATCGACGGCGACATGGCCATCGAGGAGGCCGCCGACTTCGTGCGGGACAAGCCGTATTCGCGATATCCGGTCATCGGCAAGGACTTCGACGACGTGCTCGGATTCGTGCATGTGCGCGACCTGCTCGACATCCGCAACAAGCAGGCCAAGACGGTCGCCGACGTGACCCGCGAGGGCATCTCGCTGCCCGGCACGTCGAAGCTGCTGCCCAGCCTGTCGCTGCTGCGCAAGCGCGGCATCCATCTGGCCATCGTCATCGACGAATACGGCGGCACCGACGGCATCGTGACGCTGGAGGACATGACCGAGGAACTCGTCGGCGACATCCGCGACGAATACGATCTGCCCACCGAACCCGGCGGCGCGAAGCCCGGATCCGCGTTCGTGGGCGGCGTGGCGCGCATCGACGGCGGCATGACCATCGAGGACTTCGACGAGCTCACCGGCATCGAGCTCGAGGACGGCCCATACGAAACCGTCGCCGGATATTTCCTCGCCAAGACCGGCGAGATGGGCAAGGTCGGAGCCGTGCTGCATTCCGACGACGGATACGATATGGTCATCACCGAGGTGGACGGCCGTCGCATCCAGACGATAGAGGTGCGTCGCAGCGGCGCGAATCCGCCGGCCGAAAGCGGCGAGCGCGATACCGACGGCAGCACGGCCGGCGACGCGCATACGGACTCGTCCGGCCGCAATAGCCGCAATGTGAATGACGGCGAGGCCGTCGAGCACGAATAATCGGCTGATTACAGCCCGTTCGACCACGAATCGATGATGGCCCGCCGCCGCACATCCCATGATGATGCGGCGGCGGGCCATCATCGTTTATCCACGACCATCCGAAGTACGACAATCTACGACATTACGACAATCAGGACAATAGGACAATCAGATTAAGACACTGTAGGACAAGACAATTACTAATGTCTTGTCCTATATAAACATCAATGTCCCAGTACAACGAGGTGCGATGTCTTATGTCCTGACTTATCGCGGATAAGCACGAGGCGGCCGGCGAACATGGCAAAGCCGCAATGCGGCGCTACAAAGCCTTGGCGCCAGCGGCTTATTGAATCCCGCCCCTGCCCCGAAACAAAAACCGGCGGGATCTATGCATGGACAGTACGCCGCAAAGTCCAAGTAAGACAAAGAAAAGAAGACATAATTAGGGTAGGACTATATTCATGTCCTAATGTCCGACAAATACCTAGGACAATATCAAGACAACGTTGTCTGCGTGGACGTCCATGCAAACGCCTATATGCGCCGACGCCTGTTCATCAGCTCGGTCTTGGCCGCCAGCAGCTGCTCCAGCAATGATGCGGACTCCCTCAAGCCGGCAAGGGTGGCTTCCAGCCGTTCGATCTCGGCGCGTTTGCGGGCAAGACGGTTCCTGAGGTCATTGATCTCGGCGGTCGTCACCGTCGTCCTGGCATGCAGATTCTCGGAGGTCGCGGCGTTCACAGCACCCACGGAAGCAACGGCACTCACGGCGCCCGTGGAAGAGGGCTCCATGGTCCGGTCCTCCGTCTCCCGCGAAGCGGAACGACTATAGGATTCCCCCGACGCCGGGGAAACCGTCGAGGATGCCGCCCTGCCTCGCCTGCCGTGACGCAGTTTTTCGGCCTCTTCCGCAGCCACGACCCAATGGCCCTTGTCGTCCTTCTGGGCGGCCAGCTTCCCCCGGAGAATCCTCTTGCTCAAAGCCGCCTGCGAGATCCCGGTCTTTTGAGACAGCTCACTTAACGTGTACATGTCGGACATATCTGCTCCTTGCGTCTTCCAAGTCTTAGAGTAGGGGACTTGCCGGCAACGCGTCAAAACCCGAATGCAGTATCAGATGCCGCACTGTCGAGTGCGAAAGGGAAAATGGAGTCATCGTCTGCATGACGACCGGTTGACGATCAACTGATAATCAGCCATACCAACAAGAAAGTGTGAATACCATGACTCTGAAATTCACCGTTCCGGGGCTCAGCGACGAGCAGGCCGAGAAGACCATCGCCATTCTGCAGAATCGTCTCAGCCAGGAGCAGGAGGCGGCACTCGTACTCAAGCATGCGCATTGGAATGTGCAGGGACCGAACTTCATCGCCGTACACGAAATGCTCGACCCGCAGGTCGAGGTCGTGCTCGCCCAGGCCGACGAGACCGCCGAACGCATCGCAACGCTGGGCGGCGCACCCGACGGCACGCCGGACGCCATCGTGCGCAACCGCTCGTGGAAGGGACTCGACCTCAAGGGCCGCGCCTCCACCGAGGACTACATCAAGGCGCTGATCGACTACTACGACGTGTTCATCACCGACGACCGCAAGGCCATAGCCGAGCTGGACGAGCTCGACGTCGTCAGCTCCAACATCATCCAGGACCACGTGCAGGCGCTGGAGCTCTTCCAGTGGTTCCTCCGCAGCCACATCGCGTAGGCGCCGGGAAATATTGATATTGCCCTACGGCTCCTCTTGATAGGGGAGCCGTTTTTCCTATACCAACTGGTTCAGTTCGCGACGCAGACGCTTCCATTCGGGCAGATACTGCGTCATGCGACGTTGGAACCCCACACCGTGGCCCCGCTCCCACAGATGCGTCAGCTCATGGACGAGCACGTACTCAAGATATGCCTCCGGCAGGAACGCCAATTCGAGATTGATGCGTATGCGTCCGGTGGCCGGCGTGCATGACCCCCATCGCGTGCTCATGCGACGCAGCGAGATATCCGTCGGAATCTTGCCGACGATGGGCACCCAATACAGCAGCATCCGGGAGATACGCTCGTTGAGAATGCGCTTGGCCTCGCGCTTGCGCTCCTCGCTCCACGGCTGCTTGAGAGGCGACCGCTCTTCGGCGTTGACGACGCTGCGACGCTGCGATTCTATCCAATCGCGACGGGAGCGCACGAACCGGGCGATGGCCGCACGGCTGAGTTTCTGCGGCGCGGTGATTTCGATACGACCGTCCGGCGGTTTGATGCGCAGATACATGTTCTTGACGGTCTTGCGCGTCACGGTGACTTCCAGCCCCTCGATGTCCAGCACCTCCACCGACAGGGTCTGCGCACGACGGCGGGATGACGCGCGGCGCTGCGAGACGCCGCTCCTTCGGCGACCGTCTGATGGGGGAGTGCGCGCTGGTTCGTTCATGCCCATAATCATTCCGCGACGGGCCGATAACCGTGACGTTCATAGCGGCGTTCATAGCGGTATTCATAGCCGAGGCCAATCGCGACACGCCGATTAGACAGATTACGAACCCCTCGCTAGTATAAACACTTGTGCGTTTGAGAAAACGCAACGAGTTGGGCCCGTAGCTCAGGTGGTTAGAGCGCATCCCTGATAAGGATGAGGTCGGAGGTTCAAGTCCTCCCGGGCCCACACAGAGAAGAACACAGCGGCTTTTCGAGCCGCTTTTTTTCTCTCTATGCAAGGCTAAAATAGTCTGAAGCGGGGCATTGGCGCAGCTGGTAGCGCATCTGCTTTGCAAGCAGAGGGTCACCGGTTCGAACCCGGTATGCTCCACTACTCAAAACGCTTGAAATCTCAACGGTTTCAGGCGTTTTTCATTATCGCATTTTCTGCGTATTTTCATCTCATTTCATCAAATTTCAACAGGTCTAAGGATGCACAGGGGATGCAACTTTCTGAAATTCCTTAGACCGACGACACGCCGAACCAGGACGAATCTTGGCGGGGTTATCGCACGACTATCGCACGACACGCCTCCGGGAGGACGCGCCCTCCGAACGACATGCGTGATGCCCCTCGGCGCATCGTCATGCGGGGATGACGATATTGGCGACGGTCATGGCGATCAGGCCGAGCACGCCCGTCGACGCCAGGCACAGGCCGGCGAGTTTGGCGTTGCCGAGCACGCGGTCGGTGAACAGCGTGGAGAACACGCCAACCGGTGCGAAGCACACGAAGATCACGGCCTTGCGCACCCACGGGTCGACCGGCAGCAGGAACCACGCGGCGGCGGAGAGGATGAACGCGAACGCCCAACGCCAGGCGATCACGGTGGCCAGCGGCTTGATCTCCTTCATGCCGTTCGGCAGGTCCATGAGCATGCCGACCATGAACATGGCGCAGAACGCGTTGGCGTTCGACAGCGGCTGCAGGATATGGCCGACGACCGGCGGGATCGAAAGATGCGTGACCATCAGCACGAGCATGAGCATGTACGTCATGAACGCGGCGGAACTGTAGAAGTTGCGGGCGATACGGCGAAGGTTGGCGCGCCGCTGGAGCCGCCTGGCGTCCTTGTCGAGGATCTTGCGCGGAGGCTTCGGCCCGAGCGGCTTCGCCTGTTCCTCGGGGGAGAGCGGGTGTGTGTCGTCGATGCGCAGCAGCTGCGTGGTCACGGCGTTCATGCCGGCGGACATCATCACCGAGTTGCCGATATCGAACATGACCAGCGCCACGGCGGCGGACGGTCCCATAAGCGCCTGCACGACCGGCAGTGCGAAGCAGCCGATGTTGAATCCCGAACCGTTGAGCATGTAGTACGCGCGGTTGCCGAGCGGCGTCCTGCCGGTGCACGCGTAGATGACGAGGATGGGGACCAACGCGGCGAGGAAGCCGAACAGCGCCACCCACAGCAGGCTCATGTCATGCTCGTTGCTGATGAACGAGTTGACCACGGCTGCGGGCAGCAGCAGGTTGAAGACGATCTTCTGCATGATGCGGTAGTCGTCGGTCTTGCACCATCCGATGCGTTTGAACGCGTATCCCAGCAGAATGATGCACAGAAACACCACCGGGTCGATAATCTTCTCCATACATTCGCCTTCTTCGCTGTCGTTCGTTCGTCGATTGCGGTCGTGTCCGCCGACGCGTCACCATTCCGCCCCGCGCCCCTCAACTGCGAGGTTCGGCAGCACGGCCGGAGGTCTGCAACGTGGACGGTCGTCTGCGTCATAGCAAACGTTATAACGGTATATCGTTCCGCCGCCGATGAACGTATTGTTGGCCATGATTTTCCGCGAATGCGGCGCTTCGGAGACATCATGGCGACGATTCCCGAATCGGACGATGTTACACAATCGCCACGATTCATACAGAGAAATCCAAGGATTTCACAGCGTTATGCCAAGAGTCGTGCTGTTATATAGGAACTGTCAACGGAAACGCTGATGAGATTCCTCTCTTCGAATCTGATAACTGAACCCTTCTTCTCTCTTCCTCTCTCTACCCCGGCGTTCCAACCCGCCGGGGTTTCTCTTTTTATAGGCCTTGTACAGTCCTTGTACCTTGGTCATTCCGGTCACGAAACCTGGTCGAACCGATCACCAACTTCCTGACTTGGTCATTCCGGTCACGAAACCTGGTCGAACCGATCACCAACTTCCTGACTTGGTGATTCCGGTCATGAAGACCCCGAAATCAGTCCCTTTACAACCGGATTTACCAAAGAACCGGCTGAAACCGGCCTGCTCCGACCATCAGCGGTGGTTCAGACCACGGATTTTCTTCATCGCGCCGCGTCCGAGCGCGTGGGCGGAGCCGGCGCCCTGTCCTCGCACGCCGAAGACGGAGAACAGGACCATGATGAAGCACAATGCGCCGCTGATGCGCAGCACCCATTGGATGCCGAAGATGCTTGCGGCGACCGCGGCGGCCTGTCCGCCGCCGAGCGCCGCCTGCCGCGCGTCGGCGATGACCTCCATGAGGATGACCAGCACGGGCGCGCCCATGGCGCCGGCGATCTGCCGGGCCGTGTTCGTCACCGACGATCCGGCCGAAACGTCCTCCGGCTCGAGGCAGTTGAGAGACCATGTGGTGACCGGCATGAGCACGAATCCCATGCCGATCTGACGGATGAACTGGCAGATCGACACCCACCAGATCCACGAGTCGGCGGAGATGAGGCTCATCGCCAGCGTACCCAGCGTCAGGATGATGCTGCCGGAAAGCACGACCGGGCGGGCGCCGAACGTGTCGAGCGCGCGGCCGCCGAAGAACTGCGTGATGGCCATGCCGATGGCGCCGGGCAGCATGATGACGCCGCTCATGAGCGCCGAATAGCCGCGGTCGTTCTGGATGTACAGCGGCATGATCACGAGGATGGAGCTGAACGCGAAGAACGCGACCGACGCGGTGATCGTGCCGACCATGAAGCCGCGGTTCTTCAGCACACGCAGGTTGAGCAGCGGCTTGTCTCGGCGCAGCTGACGGGTCACGAACCAGATGATGCCGAACACGCCGATGGTCATCGGCAGCCATGTCATCGGATGCGTGATGGGGAAGGATTCGATGTTGGTGAAGCCGAACATGAGGCCGCCGAATCCGAAGATCGAAAGAATCACGGAGAAGAAGTCGGCCTTGACGGTCGGATCGTGCTCGCCGAAGTTGTGCAGGCCGAGTACCGACGCCACCAGGCAGACGACGCCGATGATGGTGAGCGTGAGGAATATCGAACGCCAGCCGCCGGCGTCGACCTGCCAGCCGCCGAGCGTCGGTCCGATGGCGGGCGCGACGCTCATGGCGAGGCCGACCGTGCCCATGGCCATGCCGCGGCGGGAGAGCGGGTAGATGGAGAACACGGTGATCTGCAGTACCGGCCACATCACGCCCGTGCCGACGGCTTCGAGGATACGGCCGAGCAGCACCAGCACGAAGGTCGGTCCGAGCCATGAGATCGCCGAGCCGAGCGTGAACACGGCCATCGACGTGATGACGATCTGCCTCGTGGAGAAACGTCGCGTGAGGAACGCGGTCAGCGGCACCATAACGCCCATGACGAGCTGGAACACGGAGGTGAGCCATTGTCCGGTCGTCACGCTGATGTGGAATTCGTCGACGATGGCCGGCAGCGCGGAGCTCAGCTGCAGCTGCGTGAAGTTGCCGACGAACGTGATGAGCGTGAGAATCGACAGCGAGATCAACGCCACGCGGGTGAGATGGCCGTTTCGGAACGATTCCTCGCGGGTCAGGACACGGCCTGCGGAACCGCCTTGTCTGGCCTTCCGTTCGTCGGTCTTCTTCGAACCGACCGTATCTGCGACGGCGACGTCGTTGCGCCGTTCCTCGTGTTCTTCGGGATGTTGTTCCTCCGCCATGCTTCACCTGTTTCCGTTCGTCGCTCGTCCTCCTGATGGCCCGCCGGCGGTACCTTTGCTCGTGTGTAACGGTTCACATCGTACGTTTCATATCGTGCGTTTCGCGCTGTTGAATCGTTGTTTGTATCGTCGTCCGCGGACTGTGCGCCGATCATCTGATTGACCGACGCAAGTACTCTACGCCTGCTTCGGGATTTACGCCGTCGGCAATTCACCCATCGGGCGGTTCCCGCCCGTCACCCGCATCATGCCCGTTACATGACTCGGGTATTCTGTCTCCGAACGGCGTGATACACACCATCGATTCCGACAGAACGACGCGGCGCCGCGACCTCATGCATATCGAAAACGATAAGTCGGGAGTAAAAGATGGGTGTATTTCTCAGGGATGCCGTCTTTCTTGTGGTGCTGTTCCTGTCCAACGTCATCCAGGCGATCACCGGATTCGCGGGGACGCTGCTGGCCATGCCGTTCTCGATTCGTCTCATCGGCGCCGAGGAGGCGAAGGTGGTGCTGAACGCCATCATGGTGATCTCCTGCCTGTGGATCGGCGCGCACGACCGTCGGCACATCCAATGGCATCATCTGTGGAAGATGCTGGGGTTCATGGTGGTCGGCATGGCCGGAGGCATCGTGCTGTACCGCATGCTGCCGCAGATTCCGATGCTGCAGGGCTATGGCGTGTTCATCATCGCCATAGCGTTGAAGAACCTGCTGTGCCCGGCGAAGCACAACCCGTCCCGTACGATGCAGGTGGTGATTCTGCTGGCCGCGGGCATGGTCCACGGCATGTTTCTGGCGGGCGGGGCGCTGCTGGTGTTCTATGCCGCCGCCGTGCTGCATGACAAGGACGAGTTCCGGGCGACCGTCTCATGCGTATGGGTGGCGCTCGGCGTGCTCATCGGCGTCGAGCAGGTGGCCATCGGCGCGGTGACCGCGCATACGATGCTGCTGACCGGCATCGGATTGCCGGCGTTGGCCGGCGCGATTGCATTGGGCAACTGGCTGCAGCATCGCATGTGCCAGGCCACGTTCCTGAAGATGACGTACGGCCTGCTCATCGTCTCCGGTCTGTCGGTCATCGTCTGACGGAGCGGCGCCGCAACGCCTCGTCCCGAAGTGTCCTAAGCCTCCGACTCCTTGCCGCGCAACGGCGAATGCGCATGATGCCCGATAACATCGTCGTATCGTGACCGTCGTAGCATGACGGCCATGACCGTACGACTCAAGGAACTGTTCGAGCAGGCGAAGGACCACGAGGTCACGCTGCTCGCCGGCCAGAACGGGCTGGAACGCCCGGTCCGCTGGGTGCACATGGTGGAGAACGAGGAGATTGCGGGATTCCTCGAGGGCCAGGAGATAGCGTTCACCACCGGCATCGGCCTGGAAAGCCAAGAGGATCTGATCTCCGTGGTCCGCAAATGCGACGAGAACGGCGCCAGCGGCCTGGTGGTCAACGTCGGCCCGTTCATCCGGCAGATCAGCCCCGAGGTCATCCGGTACTGCAACGCCCATGACTTTCCGCTGTTCAGGGTGCCGTGGAGCGTGCACATGGCGCAGATCATGCACCAGTTCAGTCTGACGATCACGATGTCGGAGAAGCACAGCATGGAGCTGGCGGCCGCACTGGAGAACGCCATATTCTGGCCGGACCGCGAGGAACTGTACATGGACTACATGGACCAGAACGGATTCGGACAGCAGTGGAACTACTGCGTGGGCGTGATGGAGGTCTGCGCGTGCGACGACCGGCAGGGCACGCCCGCACGGGTGAACGACACTCGCCTGGCGGCGTTCGTGCGCGCCGCGGAATCGTTGATAACCCGACATCAGTGGCGGGCCGCGCTGCTGCAGCTCGAACACCGCATGGTGATGGTGTTCGCCCGCTACGACATCGACAAGGTCGAGGCGATGGTCAGGTCGGTGCTGGCCGCATGCCGCAGGATCACGAACGACGACGAGCTGCTGTATCTGGGAATCGGCAAGGTGACTCGCACGGCCCGGTGCATCGGCAAGAGCTACGCCCAAGGTCTGAAGCTCGAACGACTGCAGAAGCATCGCGGCCGCGACGGCGAACCGTTCCTCTACGAGGATTCGGGCGTCGACAAGCTGCTGCTGTCGATTCCGGACACGGAGATCCTCGAGGATTACTATGAGTCGACCATCGGCCCGCTGGTCGAGCATGACCGAGTGAACAACACCGATCTGACGGAGACGCTGCGTACGTACCTGCGTTTCAGCGGCAGTGTGAAGGAGACCGCGGAGACGATGATCGTGCACCGTAATACGGTGACCTACAAGATCAACAAGATCGAGCACATACTGGGGATGAATCTTTCGGATTTCGCCGCCAGGGAGCAGCTGTCGCTGGGATTGCGGGTAAGGGAGATCCTCGACTGCTGACGTCCTCCGGCAGCCGGCCTCAGCATACGTCGCCCGCCACTGATTGTGCCAGAGCACAATCAGCTTTGGTTTCCGCATCGTTGTTCCTCGCCCACGAGGTTCGTAAAGTACGAAGTACATCAAGGAACACAACGATTCCTTGAGATTACCGCGCGGATCACATGGCGCGAGAAACCCTGCATTTTGTGTATCGTGCATAGTTTTTTGCGCCCATTTTCCGCCGATGGACAACGACGAAACTGACGGACACTAAGGAGACGACGATGGAAGCATTGACCGGTGAGGAAGTGGCGAAGCTGCATCAGGACTACGTCATGCAGTCGTGGCACAAGCAGGGCGGCAAGGCGATGCCGGTCAAGGAGGCCAAGGGCATCTACCTGTGGGACTACGACGGCAACAAGTACGCCGACATGTCGTCGCTGCTGGTGTGTTCGAACCTCGGCCACGAACTGCCCGAGATCGTGGACGCCATCACCGAGCAGGCGCACAAGATGTGCTTCATGTCGCCGGCCTACGCCTCCGAGCCGAAGTCCCGGCTGGCCAAGATGCTGGTCGACGTGGCGGGCCCGGACTTCTACCAGCGGGTGTTCTTCACCAACGGCGGCGCCGACTCCAACGAGAACGCCATCAAGATGGCCCGCATGGTGACCGGCCGCTCCAAGATCTTCAGCTGCTACCGCAGCTACCACGGCTCCACGCTGGGCGCGTCGTTCGCCTCCGGCGACTGGCGCCGCTTCGCCACGGAGGCCGGCGGCGAGGCCCCGAGCTTCGTGCATTTCATGAACCCGAACATGTACGAGGACGGCTTCGACCGTGGAGTGGACGACGAGAAGGTGACGAAGCTGTATCTCAAGCGTCTCGAGGATCAGCTCATCTACGAGAACCCGTACAACGTGGCCGCGATCCTCATGGAAAGCATCGTCGGCGCGAACGGCGTGATCCTGCCGCCGAAGGGGTACATGGAGGGCGTGCGCGCACTGTGCGACAAGTACGGCATCCTCATGATCTGCGACGAGGTGATGGCCGGATTCGGCCGCACCGGCAAGATGTTCGCCTGGCAGAACTTCGATCTGAAGCCCGACATGTTCACGTTCGCGAAGGGCGTGACCTGCGGCTACGTGCCGCTGGGCGGCGTCGTGGTCTCGAAGAAGATCTCCGACTACTTCACCGACCATGTGCTGCAGTGCGGCCTGACCTATTCCGGCCACACGCTGGCCTGCGCCGCCGGCGTGGCCGCGGTGAGCTACTACCTCGACCACGACGTGTGCGCACACGTGAAGAAGATGGAGGGCGTGCTCAAGCCGTTCCTCGAATCCATGGTCGAAAAGCACAAGTGCGTGGGCGAGGCCCGCTGCATCGGCCTGTTCGCCGCGCTCACCATCGTGAAGAACAAGGCCACACGCGAGCTCATGGCGCCGTACCACGCATCGAACAGCGTGATGCCGACCATCATGGCGGAGCTCAAGAAGAAGGGCTTCCTCACGTTCGGTCGCGAGACGAACATCAATATCTGCCCGCCGCTGATCATCACCGAGGAGGAGCTCAACGAGCAGCTGCCGAAGCTGGACGAGGTGCTCACCTGGGTGGACGAAACCTACTGCGGCTGACGCCGGCGTGGCATCATCGAACGGTCATCATCCATTTGTCTTCGGAGGGGAATCATGATGTGGGATTACGAGCAGCCGGTCGATATTCGGTTCGGCAACGGACGTGTCAGCGAGATAGGCGAACTGGCCCGCGAGCGCGGGCTGCGCAACGGCATGCTGATCACGAGCGGCCATTTCGTGCGCGACGGTTTCGCGCAGCGTCTGATCGACGACAGCGACGGCGCGCTGACCGGCATGTTCAGCGATTTCTCCCCGAATCCCGATGTGAGCGAGGTGGACGCCTGCGCAGCGGTCATGCGTGAATCGGGCACCGGCTTTGTGGTGGCGATGGGCGGTGGCAGCGCCATGGATCTGGCGAAGGCCGCGGCGAGCATCTGCCTGACAGAGGATTCCATCGCCGACTATCACGGCACCGGCAAGGCGATGCCGCAGAAGCATCTGCCTCTGATCGCCGTGCCGACTACGGCGGGCACGGGCAGCGAGGTGACGTGCGTTTCGGTGCTCACTAACCGTGCGCTCGGCAAGAAGGCGCCCATCGTTTCCGACGGGTTCTTCCCAAACCTGGCGATCGTGGATCCGGAACTCACCTATTCGGTGCCGCCGTATGTGACGGCCTGCACGGGCATGGACGTGCTCAGCCAGGCCATCGAGGGGTACTGGAGCAAGGGGCATCAGCCCATCTGCGATGCGTGCGCCGTGCATGCCGCCAAGCTGGTGTTCCGGTGGCTGCCGGTGGCCGTGGCCGAGCCTCGCAATGCCGAGGCCCGCGAGAGGATGTGCGAGGCCTCGGTGATCGCCGGTCTGGCGTTCACGCTGCCGAAGACCACGTCGTCGCACGCGTGCTCGTTCCCGCTCACCAACATCCATGGCATTCCGCATGGCGAGGCTTGCGGTCTGACGCTTGACTGGTTCGCCCACATCAACGCGGACGCCCAGCATGGCCGGGTGCAGGAGTTCGCCCGCACGCTCGGCTTCGCCGACGTGGACGCCATGGCCGACGCCATCCACGACCTCAAGGTGACCATCGGCATGCGCACGGGGCTGAAGGACCTTGCGCTCAGCGAATCGCAGATCGACGATCTGGTGCGCATCAGTCGTCACCCGAACCTGTACAACAATCCGGTGGACATCACCGATGAGATGCTGCGCGACATGTACGAGCATCTCGCCGCCACCGACTGATTCTCCGAACGCACCGCCGCGTCCCAGGCAGCGGTGCGTTTTTCATATCGTTTCCGTCCAAGAGAGGAACACACCATGAGCAGCACGACCACGACCCCCACGACACGCAAACCGTTCCGGCTGCCGGGGTGGATGAAGTCCAGACGAATCCAGCCGGTGATCTCCCTGGTGCTGATCCTGCTGGTCTGGTGGGGCGCCACGGCCGCGAAGCTGGTGAATCCCCTGTATCTGCCCGGCCCCGGCCAGGTGTGGAACGCGTTCGTGGAGGCGAACAGCTGCCGTCCGATCGCGGCCGGTTCCTCGCGCATCGTGTGCGGCGAGCAGCAGTATTTCCTCTGGCAGCATCTGGTCGTCAGCCTCGAACGCATCGGCGTGGGCATGGCTCTGGCCATCGTCTTCGGCGTGCTCATCGGATTCCTGCTGGCCGAGGTGCAGTGGCTGAACCGCATAGTGCTGCCGTATGTCAACTTCATCCGCGCGCTGCCGCCGCTGGGCTACATCGGTCTGCTCATCGTATGGTTCGGCATCGGCGACACCACGAAGATCTGGCTGCTGTTCCTCGCCGCGTTCCCGCCGATCGTGCTCGCCACGGTGGATGGCATCAACGGCGTGAACCGCGACCGCGTCAATTCTGCGCTGTCGTTGGGCGCGAATCCTCTTAAGGCGTTCCTGTTCGTCGTGTTTCCCAGCTCGCTGCCGTCGATCATGAACGGCATTCGTCTGGCGGTCGGCTTCGCGTGGACGACCGTGGTGGCGGCCGAGCTCAACAACGGCATTCCCGGCATCGGCGCACTGGCCTATCTTTCCGGCACCGAGCTCAATACGCCGCTGACCATCGCCTGCATCTTCGTCATCGGCATCGCCGCCCTGCTGCTCGACGGCCTGATCCTGCTCATCACGCATCTGGTCACGCCGTGGGTCGGCCGCGAATAGCGCATGCCGAACATCCGGACGTCCGAGACGCCGCACCGAGCGGGCGCCGCCCGCACCGAGACCTTCTACGAATCGAGAACATCATGACCATCACAGATTCCCTCCACCGCAACGACTTCCGCCGTCGCATCACCGTTCGCGTGGCCGCGCTGGCCTCCTGCGGCGCCATGCTGGCCGGCCTTGCAGGATGCGCGCCGATGCCGACGGCCGACGAGCTCGTCGGCAACACGTCGGGTTCCTCGGCGAAGAACGCCACCTGCCCGGTCACGGTGAACAAGGACTTCACCGGCACCATCCGCATCGCATGGCAGGCGATTCCGAACGCCGACCTCGTCGTCAAGGACCAGGGCCTGCTCGAGGCCTGCATGCCCAAGGCGAAGATCGTGTGGAACCAGTTCAATTCCGGCGGCGACGTCATCCAGGCGTTCGGTTCGCGTTCGCTCGACCTTGGTCTGGCCGGTTCGAGCCCGGCGGTCCGTTCCGTCTCGTCGCCGCTGAACCTGCCGGTCAAGGTCGCGTGGATCCACGACGTCATCGGCCAGGCGGAATCGTTGGTCACCCGGGACGGCTCCGCGAAGACCATCAAGGACCTCGCCGGCAAGAACATCGCCGTCCCGTTCGGCTCGACCTCGCATTTCTCGCTGCTGTCGGCGTTGAACGAGGCCGGCATGGACGATACGGACGTCAAGCTCATCAATCTCGACCCCGACAAGATGTCGGCCGCATGGACCCGAGGCGAAATCGACGCCGCATGGGTCTGGGATCCGGTGCTGTCGAAGCTCAAGGCCGACGGCGGACATATCGTGACGTCGAGCGCCGAGACCGCCAAGGCCGGCTCCGCCACCTACGACATGGAACTCGTCTCGACCGATTTCGCCGAGAGGAATCCCGGCGCCATGGAGACATGGACCGCCGTGGAGGACTACGCCGCCAAGCAGATCGCCAAGAAGCCGCAGCAGTCGGCCGAGTCCGTCTCCTCGCAGCTGGGCAACTCCCCGAAGGAGGTGCTCACGCAGTTCAAGGGGTACACCTATCCCGACGCCAAGGCGCAGAGCGAGATATTCCATGGCAATCTGCCGGCGACGTTCAAGGCGACGGCCGAGTTCCTCAAGACGCAGAACAGCCTCGACAGCGTCAGCAATTCATATGACAGCTCCTTATATACGAAAGCCATCGACGCGGTGGCCGGCGAGAAGTAAGACATGACGCTCCGTTCCCGGCGCACATGACACATGACGTGCGTCGTGCGAACGGACAAGAGAAAGGACCTCCGATGAGTGACGCATTGACCTGGAACGAACTGCTCGACAAGCAGAAGATGGACTCGGCCGGCATCGCCGTGGACATCCGCGGCGTGAACAAGCGGTTCGTCACCCAGCAGGGCGACGAGGTGACGGCGCTGCACGACATCAACCTGACCATCAACCAGGGCGACTTCATCTGCGTGGTCGGACGTTCCGGCTGCGGCAAGACCACGCTGCTGAACATGCTCGCGGGATTCGAGCAGCCGACCGACGGCGAGATCCTGGCCGGCGGACAGCGCATCACCAAGCCCAGTCCGAAACGCGGCGTGGTGTTCCAGAAGCCGCCGCTCTATCCGTGGCTCACCGTGCGCAAGAACGTGGAGTTCGGCATGAAGATGCAGGGCGTCGAGCCGGCGGAACGCAGGAAGACCGCCGACCATTATCTGGAGATGGTGGGATTGGCCGATGCCGCGAACCGACGCCCGTACGAGCTGTCCGGCGGCATGCAGCAGCGTGCGCAGATCGCCCGCGTGCTGGCCACCGACCCGGATGTGATCCTGATGGACGAACCCTACGGCGCACTCGACGCCCTGACCCGCGAGAAGCTGCAGAACGAACTGCTGAAGATCTGGCAGGAGCGCAAGAAGACGGTGTTCTTCATCACGCACAGCGTGGACGAGGCAATCTTCCTCGCGACCCGCGTGATCGTGATGAGCGCGCATCCGGGAACCGTGAAGATGGACATTCCCATCACGATTCCGAAGAACCCCGACGATCCGAACAACATGGAACAGGTGCGTTCGACGCCGGAGTTCGTGGAGCTGCGCGACCGCATCAACGACGCGATCCATGTGAAGGACGATCAGGAATAGGATTCGCCGGCCGCTCCTTGCACCGGCTATCGGCCGACTATTTGACGGTGAAGGTGGCGCGGCGAAGGTCCTCGCGGCGGCTGGAATGGCCGACGAGCAGTTCGAATTCGCCGGATTCGACCACGCGATGCGCGGCCGCGTCCACGATGGAGCAGGCGTCGACCGGAATCTCGAACCGTACGGTCCGCGTCTCGCCCGGCTGCAGGGTGATCTTCCGGAACGCCTTGAGCTCACGGTCCGTCCAGCTCACCGACGTGACCAGGTCGCCGACGTACGCCTGCACGACCTCGGAGCCGACGCGGTCGCCGGTGTTCGTCACGTCGACGCTTACGGCGATGACGTCGCCGCGGGTGAACGTGGTCATCACGCCGGTTGGGGCGTCCTCGGCATGGTCGAGGCCCGCATGGCCGATCGTCGGCTCGCCGTAGGCGAACGTGGTGTAGGAGAGGCCCTCGCCGAACGCGAACGCCGGGTCCTGCGTCAGATCGGCGTACCGGTTGCCGTGCTGTCCGCGAATCTGGTTGTAGTACACGGGCAGCTGGCCGACGTGGCGGGGGAATGTGATGGGCAGACGACCGGTCGGCTCGGTCAGACCGAGGATGATCTCGGCGATGGCCCGGCCGCCCTTCATGCCGGGGCTCGGCGCCCACAGCAGCGCGTTGGCGTTCATGGCCGATTCGGGCAGCACCTGCGGCTTGGAGTTCATCAGCACCACCACCATCGGCTTGCCGGTGGCGTACAGGGCGTCGAGCAGCGCGTTCTGCGCGCCGACGAGTTCAAGCGTGGCGGTCGAGCAGCCTTCGCCGATGAGCTGCACCACGTCGCCGACCACGGCCACGATCAGTTCCGACTCGTTGGCGGCGGCCACGGCCTCGTTCAGCATGGTCTCGTCGATGGCGGCCGGCACGCCGATCTTCGGTCGCGGCTGGCCGTCGGGGAAGAACTCGCCTTCCGGATCGGGAACGAGGTCGACCACGTCGGCGCCCCGACGGTATACGACCTCCCAATCGTCGGGCAGCAACGTCTCGAACGCATCCTTGACGGTGGTGATGGTCTCGCGCGGATGACCATCCGGCATCCAGGTGACCTGGCCGGAGCTTCCCGCCCAGTCGCCCAGCTGCGTCTGCGCGTCGTCGGCCAGCGGGCCGACCAGCGCGACGCGATGCCGTGGCTTGACGGAGGATGATTCCGTGTCATCGGTGGCAGTCGCATCGGCCGCATCCGCCGCATCCGCGCTCACGGCATCCGTATCGAACGGCAGCACGCCGTCGTTCTTCAGCAACGCCACGGATTCGCGGGCCAGGTCGAGGTTGACCCTGCCATGCTCGTCGTTGCCGATCACGGCCCTGATGCGTTCGGCATCGGGCAGACGAGGGTTCTCGAAGAGTCCCAGACGGAACTTCAACGCCAGCACGCGGCTGACGGCGGCGTCGAGCTCCTTCTCCGACAGCAGCCCGCTTTGGATGGCGTCGTACGCGCCGTCGTAGAACCGCGGCGTGGTCATGACCAGGTCATTGCCGGCCTTCACCGCGGCGGCCGCGGCATGCATGTAGTCCGGCTGCACATGCTGTTCCCACACGGCACGGCCGACGTTGTCCCAATCGGTGATCAGCGTGCCCCTGTAGCCCCATTCGCCGCGCAGCACGTCGGACAGCAGCCATTTGTTGAACGTCACCGGCACGCCTTCGATGGATTCGTAGCCGAGCATGAACGTGCCGCATCCCTCCTTGGCCACGCGTTCGAACGGCGGCAGGAACCAGGAGGCGAGCTTGCGGTGGGAGAGGTCGGCCTCGGAGGCGTCGCGACCGCCCTGCGTTTCGGAATAGCCGGCGAAATGCTTGGCCGTAGCGAGGATGGCGTCGGTATCGAGCGAGCCTTCGGTGGCCGGTCCCTTCTGATAGCCGCGGACCATGGCCGAGGCCAGTTCGCCTATGAGATACGGATCCTCGCCGAACGTCTCGCCCACGCGGCCCCAGCGGGTGTCGCGGGCGATGCACAGCACGGGGGAGAAGGTCCAGTGCACGCCGGTGGAGGCGCCTTCGACGGCGGTCACGCGCGCGGCCTTCTCGACCAGCGCCGGGTTCCATGAGACCGCCATGCCGAGCTGCTCGGGGAAGATGGTCGCGCCGGGATAGAACGAGTAGCCGTGGATGAGGTCCTCGCCGATGATCAGCGGGATGCGCAGCCTCGTTCGGCGCACCAGTTCGGCGGCGCGGTACAGGTTCTCGGGGCTGGTGTGCAGGATGGAGCCGACGTTGACGCGCAGTATCTCGTCATCCAGGTCGCCGCGGGCGTCGAGCTGCATCATCTGGCCGATCTTCTCGCGCAGCGTCATGCGGCCCAACAGGTCGGCGATACGCTCGTCGATGCTCAGCGAGGGATCGCGGAACGGCAGGGCCCGCAGCTCGTCGTCAATCGCATCGTCGTCAATCGCATCGCTGGCGACAGGTTCGCGAGTCGGCTCGGCGGTTGACTTGGCGGTCTGTCCAACGGTCGGACTTCCGGCCGATTCAGCGGCCGGCGCGGCGTCCGGCGTAGAGGCGCCCGATGTGGAAGCCGACTTCACGCGGCCGGACACGGTCGGCGGCAGCGGAATCGGAATGCTCGGAATATCGGGGGCCACCTCGTCGAAATCGAAGCTCAACGGCTTGATGTCCCCGGCCGCGTCGATGGGATCGCCGACGCCGGCAAAATCATTGATATCTGCTGCGGACACGCCGTTCGCCTTTCCTTGTCTGTCGTATGTCATCCGTCGTTGCCGTCGCACGTCGTGTTGCCCGTCGTCCGACGTCGCTCGTCGTTCGGTCGACGTCGATTGTCGCCCATCTTGCTGAACGCGACCTGTCCGAGCGCCGATACCCTCCTGAATACAGTAATCCAACCCCCGATTTTTCGCGTCGTCCGCGCGATGCGCGGCCGCGGAATCGGGGGTTGGATGATGGTTTTGCCGATCGATTACCTCGCCGTCGCCTTGGCGTATTCGTCGAGCAGGAAGGCGGTGAGCTCCTTGCCGCCGTCGCTCTTGATCATCGGCATCGAATTGATGGGCAGGGTCTTGAGGAACACGCGCACGATGTCGGTGTCGGGCAGCCGGGGGAGCGTACCGGCCCTGCCGCGCGCCTCCATGTCGGCGACGATCTTCGCGCCGACGGGATCGTCCTGCCATTCGCCGTACGTGGACCATTCGGTCAGCGGCTTCGCCTTGCCGTCGCCGTCGAGCGCGACGACGCCGGAGGCGACGATGTCGCGCGAGCTGACGCCGACTTCGACCGTGTATTCGCCGGCTTCGACGTGCCAGTCGTCGAACGTCTCGGACCAGTAGGCGAAGGCGCGCTCGTCGAGGTCGAACCCGACGGTCGTGGATTCGCCGGCCTTGAGGAACACCTTCTCGAAGCCCTTGAGCTCGTGGCGGGGACGGGCGACGTCGGCCTTGCCGGGCGCGACGTACACCTGCACGACCTCGGCGCCGTCGACGTCGGACGTGTTGGTCACGGTGGCGGAGACATGGGCCGTGTTCGCGCCGGACTTCGTCACGGCGACGTCGGCGATCGCGAACGTGGCGTAGCTCAGTCCGTAGCCGAACGGGTAGGCGACCGGCTTGTCGTAGGTGTCGTAGTAGCGGTAGCCGACGAACACGCCTTCGCCGTAGTCGACGTGGCCTTCCTCGCCGGGCCAGTTCATCATGGTCGGATCGTCGAAAATGCTCATCGGGATGGATTGCGCGAGCTTGCCGGACGGGCTCTGCTCGCCGAAGATGACGTCGGCGAGCGCGGGGCCGCCGGCCTGGCCGAGCAGCCACGATTCGAGGATGCCCTTGGCCCGGTCGCGCCAGGGTGCGACGGAGACGACGGAGCCGTTGGAGAGGACCACGACGACGTTCTCGTTCGCGGCGGCGACGGCCTCGAGCAGGGCGATCTGCTTGGCGGGGATGTCGAGCGATTCGCGGTCGAAGCCTTCGGACTCGGCCGCCTCGGGCAGGCCGAGGAACAGCAGTACGACGTCGTTGGACTTCGCGGCGGCGACGGCCTCGTCGGTGAGGGCCTGGCTCTGCGGCTCGTCGGCGAAGGTGAAGCCGGGGGCGAAGGTGGCGTCGATGCCGCGCTGGGCGAGGGTGTCGAGGAAGCCGGTCATCTTCGTGGGGGTGATGTGCGAGGAGCCGCCGCCCTGATAGCGCGGGGTGCGGGCGAATTCTCCGATTACGGCCACCTTGGCGTCGGCGGCGAGGGGGAGGATGGCGTCGTCGTTCTTGAGCATGACGATGGATTCGACGGCGGCCTGGTGGGCGACCTCGTCGTGGGCGTCGACGTCGTAGCGGTAGTCGTTCTGGCTCATGGCCGGGCGGGCCTTGTTGACCAGGTCGATCATGCCCTGCGCCATGCGGTCGAGCTGGGCGGGCTGGATACGGCCGTCGCGTGCGGCGTAGACGATCTCGTCGTCGGTGAAGCTCGGCGGCATTTCGAGGTTGAGGCCGGCGTTGAGCGATGCCACGCGGTCGTGGTCGGCGCCCCAGTCGCTCATCACGATGCCCTTGAAGCCCCATTCGTCGCGCAGCACGTCGGTGAGCAGCCAGTGGTTCTGTGCGGAGTGCACGCCGTTGATCTGGTTGTAGGAGCACATGATGGTCCATGGCTGGGCGGCTTTGACGATGTGCTCGAATGCGGGGAAGTAGATCTCGCGCAGGGCGCGCGGCGAGATGCGGGCGGAGATGCGCAGACGGTCGGTCTCCTGGTTGTTGGCGGCGAAGTGCTTGAGCGAGGTGCCCACGCCCTTGGACTGCACGCCTTCGACGATGCCGACGGCCTCGTGGCCGGCCAGGTACGGGTCTTCGGACCAGTATTCGAAGCAGCGGCCGCCAAGCGGGTTGCGCTTGATGTTGACGCCGGGGCCGAGGATGACGGCGACCTTCTCCTGCACGCATTCCTCGCCCATGGCCTCGCCGACCCTGACGGCCAGCGCCGGGTTCCACGAGCTGGCGAGGCCGGCGGCGGGCGGGAAGCAGGTGGCGGGCACGGAATCGTCGAGGTTGGTGTCGCCGGTGTCGGTGGCGAGCGACTTGCGCAGGCCGTGGGGACCGTCGGTGATCATGTAGCCGGGGATGCCCTTGTTTTCGACGCCCTGCAGATGCCAGGCGTCGCCGCCCGAGGTGAGGCCGGCCTTCTCCTCGAGGGTGAGGTCCTTCACGCCGGGGTAGGAGGGGGTCGCGGCGGTGCCGGCCGTGAAGGTGTCGGGGCTTGCGGCGTTGGCTGCGGCGTTGGTGTTCTCGCTCATTGGTTCTCGCTTTCCGACGTTGCCGTTGCGGTTCGTTCCGCACGGCCGGGGCTTCCGTGCCCCGCGTCATGGTTATGGTCGTGTTGGTTGATTGACGATTTTGCGAGCGGTCATGATGTTCATCGACGAAATCACAACCGACCGGTTGGTAAATAACTTACCACCACTTTCGCCACGACACACACAACGGACGGATATCGTTCGAATACCGGGGATGACTGCCCATGCACCCCTGCCCGCCGCCACGCCTACCGACCGGACGGTATTGACTATGATGGATGAGACGGCACCTATGGCAGGACCACGACGGGAAACGTCAGGGAAGGATGAGGGACATCATGGCCACAACCACTCGAACCACACGCGGCACGCGCTCACGAGGCTCCGTTCGCGACCCGGAACGGCGCGAGCGCATCCTCGACGCGGCCGTCGAGTACTTCGGCACGTTGGGCTATTACGGCACCTCCATCCAGAAGATCGCCACCGAGGTCGACCTGACCAAGGCCGGCGTGCTGCATTACGTCGGCAGCAAGGAGGGGCTGCTGAAGATGGTGCTGGCGGATATGTACGATCAGGAGACCAACGAGCTGCTGCGCTCGTGCGCATCGAGGCCGAGGCCGCTGCTCGCCGAGATGTTCCGCGAGAACGTGGCCATCAACGTCCGGCGACCGAAGCTGGTGCATATGTTCTCCACGCTGAGCGCGGAGGCGCTGGACCCGAACCATCCGGCGCACGACTACTTCGCACAGCGCGAGCGCGACGGGGTGGAGCAGGCGCTGAACATCCACTGGGCGGTTCCCGACGGCGTCGATCCGGCGGAGATGCTGCTGGCCGGATTCAGCATGATGGACGGCGCCCAGCTGCGCTGGCTGCGCACCCCCGGTCAGGATTTCCAGAAGATGTGGGCCCGCTGCGAGGACGCGCTGTTCCCGCTGCCGATGTGGGAGGGATACCGGTAGACCTCGGGTGAATCCGGGCGCTCTCGGGCGTATCAGGCCGATTCAGGCCGATTCGGAAGGCCGCATCTGCGTCATATTCGTTCATGGCCGGCCGGCGTCATACTGCAATTTTGTTCAGTTTGGACAGGAGCAGCGTTTCACGAAAACGCACGACACCTACAATGGGCGTGGATTCGACGATGATTCGACACGGTCCGATCGGCGGCGTCATACCCCGCGAAACCAGCGATGTTTCACGTGAAACATCGAATGCGACAGCCATCGCATCATACGGACATCGCCCGAACGACACGGCAACACATCTGCGAAGGAGCATGACATGAGCACGATTTCCATCGAGGAACTCATCACCAAGGCCATCGAGGCGCGCGAGCGTTCCTATTCGCCGTATTCGCACTTCTGCGTCGGCGCCGCGCTTGAGGCGACCGACGGCACGGTGTACACCGGCTGCAACATCGAGAACATGGGCTTCGCGCCGACCATCTGCGCCGAGCGCACCGCCTGCGCCAAGGCCGTCTCCGAAGGCCACCATGAGTTCACCCGCATCGTCGTGGTCGGGGGAGCGAAGGGCCCGTTGACGTCGTTCTGCTCGCCGTGCGGCATGTGCCGGGAATTCCTCTGCGAATTCTGCGAGCGCGACTTCGAAATCATCCTTGCCAAGAGCCCGACCGAATACAAGTCCTACACGCTTGACGAACTGTATCCGCTCACCGAGAAGCCGGTCTTCGACACCGACGACCCCTTCGGCGGCGCATTCGGCGGCAAGTGACGCTTCGCCGGCATCATGCCGGCGTCACACATGCCAACACGAAGGGCGGTTCGGAAGTTTTCGCTTCCGAACCGCCCTTCTCTGTACGGATTCGTCTCTGTGCGGATTCGATGCCGACTAGAGCCGGCTCTTCACCACGTCGGCGATGGTCACACCGCCGAGCACCGCCATGATGGCACCGGAAACCAGACCGAGGATGCGCTGCGAACGTTCATTGCGCAGTCGGCCGGCGAAGAACGCTGCGGCATAGGACACCGTCGTGAGCACCAGGATGCTTTCGACGAAATGGATGAGTCCAAGGGAGACGCCCATCTGCAGGTTGCTGACGCCGGAAACCAGGAACTGGGGGATGATGGCGATATAGAACACGCCGATCTTCGGATTGAAGAAGTCGGTGAGGAAGCCGCGGAAGAACGACTGTGCGCAGTCGCCGAACGTCGGCGACTCGCGCAGCGACGTTTCACGTGAAACATTTGCACGATGACGAGCGTCGGCATCGGTGTCAATCTCCTTGACGATCATGTCATCGGAATTCGACTTCTTCTTCCGCGCCATGCTGAACGCCAGATAGAACAGATACAGGCCACCCACCACGCGAATCGCGTCGTAGGCCATGGGGAACGCGTTGATAAGCGCCGCCAGGCCGACGGCGGCGGCGACCGCCCATACCAGCACGCCGCACGATATGCCCCACGCGGCGGCGATGCCGCGACGCCGCGAGGTATTGATGGTCTCGTGCAGCACCATCATCATGTCGAGCCCAGGCACCAGGGCCATCGACCCCGCCACCAGCGCGAATCCCAGCAACGCCTGCATATAGGTCATCGTCTTCTCCCGTTCCGAACGACATAAACGGCATCAGTCTATTACGTCGTCCGTCACGGCCGCTCGGCCGTCTCGCGTATGCTCCGGCACGGCAGACACACAAATGGACGTTACAGCCCACGCTCACACACTGCGGCCCACGAGCGGCGAAGGCCAACCTACGAGCGGAAGAAGTCCTCACGGGCGCGCGAGATGCGCAGATATCCTTCGCGCGTATTGTCCAAGTGTTCGCGGATGGCCGCGGCCGCAGCGGCCTCGTCACCGGCGAGCACGGCGTCGATGATCGCCACATGCTCGTGATACGAGTCGAGCGTACGCTGCGGCGCCACCGCGGAGAAGAAGCGGATACGCTGGCTCTGCGTCATTATCATGTTCATCAGCGAGATGAGATAGCGACTGCCGGAACGCTCGGCGAAATACATATGAAAACGGTAGTCGAAGTCGTCGGCGGGGGAGTCGGTCTCCAATTCCGAATTATCAAGCCGTTCCATCATCACCGCACGGAACTCCCGAAGGTCACCGGTGGCCAGCGACGGCCAGGCGCGATGCAGCAGATACGGTTCGATAAGCAACCGGATGTCGAGCATCTCCTGATAATCGGACGACGAGATAGGACTGACGATGACGCCGCGCGAGGGGAACACGGTGACCAGATGTTCTTCGGCCAGCTTGTTCACGGCCTCGCGCACCGGCATGCGACTGAATCCCAGCTCCTCGGCGGCCTGCTTTTCATCAAGGGGATCGCCCGGCTTGATACGGCACGATACGATCTGTTCGCGCAGATACCGATACGCCTGATCTCGTTTGCTTAGCATGCCGCCGCCTTTACCTGAGGGAGATTTCGGCTTCCCAGTATACGGACCGCTGTTCCGAACCCGGTCGACTCAGTGGTCGAGCACGCCGACGTAGGAGATGCCGAGCTTGTCGCAGATGCCGCGCAGTTCCTCGACGGTCTTGTAATACAGCGGCACGCCGTTGGCGATGCGATTCTCGTATGCCTCGGCCTCCTTGTCGCCGTGCACGTAGATGCGTTTGCCGGGCACGGCGTGCAGGTTGCGGATCTTGTCGAGGTAGTCGGAGAAGTTCCTGAGGATGGTGTCGGCGTCGCCGAAGATTCTCGGGTCGATGGCCATGAATCCGTGGCTAATGCCTTCGACCGGATCGCCTACTGCGGTGCGGTCGGTGGTGGCGCCCTGCGAGACGATGCCGGAGAAGAACTCCACGAGCACCGAGAATCCGTAGCCCTTGTGGCCGCCCGTGTATTCGCTGTTGCCTCCGGTGGCGAGCAGACCGGCCTCGTTGTTATAGCGCATGAGTCGGCCGAGGGCGTCCGTGGAGTCGTAGATCGGCTCGTTGTTCGGATCGACGACCCACGCGGCCGGGGTGTCCTTGCGCTGCTTGGAATACAGCTCGACCTTGCCATAGGCCACGACCGACGTGCTGGCGTCGAAGAAGAACGTGTGCGGTTTCGTCGGTATCGCGCAGGCAATGGGGTTGGTGCCCAGCCACACATCATTGGCGTACAGCGGGTAGACGGCCGGCTCGGTGTTCGTGACCGAGAATCCGATGAGCCCCTGCTCGGCGGCGAGGTTAGCGTAGTATCCGGCGGCGCCGTAATGGCAGGAGTGGCGGACGGCGGCGATGGCCATGCCGGTCTTCTTGGCTTTGGCGATGGTCATGTCCATCGCCTGACGGCCGGTGACCTGGCCCATGCGCCGATGACCGTCGATGACGGTGCTCACCGGCGTATCGACGACGACCTCGGCCTCGGCGGTCGGGTCGATTTTGTTGCCCATCTGGGCATCGTAGAGCTGGAAGCGCTGCAGGCCATGCGAGTCGATGCCGTGGGTGTCGGCGAACGAAAGCACATCGGCCACGATGTCGCCGTCATGTTCGCTCAACCCGTAGCCCTGGGCAATCCTGCTGGTGAGGTCCCTGAGCGCTGCCGCGTCATAACGGTGGCGGTCGGCGGCGGCCTCGGCCGGCCCGTCGCCGATATTCGACTGCACGGTGACGTTCATTTTTGGCTTCGTGACTTCGGCCGGTTTCGCTGCCGCATCCGACTCCATGACTGCACCCTGCTTCACATCCATGACCGTGGCGACCATTGCCTTCCTCCTTGAAAGCGTGAATCATCGACTGATCCATTACCATATCCAACCGATATATCGGTTGGATATGACTATAGGACGGCGGACCAACCATGTCCAGCAATGTTGCCGGCGGTTTCATGATTCACTTTTTCAAAGGCACCAAAAAGAGTGAACGGTCCAGATGCCATCGGCGGCGCATACGACGGGAGCCCCGACTCGCAGTCGCGAAGTCGAGGCTCCCAATACCGACCTTGTGTGCGGCACAGGCCGCACACGGTCATATGGAAATCACGCTAATCAGACGAAGAGGTCGATGACCAGCACGGCCAGCAGGCCGACCACGGAGTTGATGAGCTCCAGCAGGCCCCAGGTCTTGAACGTGTCCTTCATCGAGATGCCGAACGTCTCCTTGAACAGCAGGAAGCCGCCGTCGTACATCAGCGTGATGGTGTTCGAACCGCAGGCCACGCAGATGACCATCAGCGCCGGGTCGAGACCGAACTGGGTGACCAGCGGGGCGACCATGCCGGCCGCGGTGATGGCGGCCACGGCGCCCTGACCGGTGAGCACACGGATGATGGCGGTGATGATCCACGCGATGATGAACGGCGAGACCGGGATGGAGGAGACCAGCTGCACGATGTGGTCGGCGGCACCGGACTCGATGATGACCTCCTTGATGATGCCACCGGAGCAGATCACAATCAGCACGTTGCCCACCTGGCCGATGGCCTCCTCCATCTTGTGGGTGAGGTCGGCGACGGTCTGGCCCTTGCTGTGCATGAGCAGGAAGAACGCGGCGAAGAGGGCGAGCAGCATCGAGATCTCGGCGGAGCCGATGAATCCGAACACCTTGTACACGGTGGTCTTCTCGCCGAAGAACTCCTTGATGACCGACGAGGCGATCATCACCACGGCCGGGGTGAGCGGGATGGAGATGGAGGCGGCGAACGACGGCAGCTGGTCCTCGGGCATGGTGGGCGCCGGCTTGAGCATGGAGTTCAGCGGGATCTCCTTGATGCCGGGCAGGAACTTCGGCAGCAGCAGACCGGCGCACAGCAGTGCGGGGATGATGGCGAGGATGCCGTAGATGTAGACCTTGGAGATGTCGGCGTCGAACGCGGCGACCAGCGCGACCGGGCCGGGCTGCGGCGGGAAGAGCGAATGGCCCATGGTGCAGCCGACGACGATCGGGATGACGAGCTTCATGTACGGCACCTTGGCCTTCTTGGCCACGGCGAGCACGAGCGGCACGGAGATCAGGAAGGCGACCTCGTAGAACATGGCGATGCCGAAGATCACGCCGATGAACATCAGGCCGATCGGCAGGAACCTGGTGCCGCACTTGTCGATGACGGTGTCGGCGATGCGCTGGCTGGCGCCGGTGTCGGTCATGATCTTGCCGATGATGGCGCCGAACAGGATGATGATGGCAGTTTGCCAAAGATGCCGCCGACGCCGGTCTCCACCGCCGTGATGATCTTGTCGATCGGGATGCCGGCGGTGAGTGCGATGAACAGACCCACCAGCAGCAGCGACAGCATGTTGTGCATCTTGAATTTCAGATTCAGGATCACCAGCAGGCAGATGCCGACCAGTACCCATACAAGCTGAATCATGGATGATTCCCCTCTGTATTCAGACGCCGTTCGTCGACAATGACCGGCAATTCGGCAACGTCGCCGAGCAAGCGCACTGTTTTCTCATGTGCGGTTTTGCACATGGTCAGTGGTATCTCTCATTCCCGACTTGATTCGGTTCCGTTGCCAACAGTTGCCATATTTGCGCGGATGATACGACGGAAGATACGTACCGCCGGAACCATCGCTCCCGCCATTGCACCGCCATCGCAGCCACCCGATACGACAACTACGTAATTCGATGGCTCACACCCCGCCGCGCGGCTGCGCGACGACGTCGAGCGCCCGCTCGATGGCGGCGGGACGCAGCGGCCTATGCGGCGACCTGCCGCTCCACGCGTACTGATTCGCCCATGCGGCCACCGTGCCGAAGTATCGCCGTCGCGCGTCGCCGCCCGACATCGACAGGTCGTGCAGTCCGTCACGGATGCGTGCCAACGAGACGAAATCGCCGAGATTGAGCGCGTTCTGGCGGATCGCCACCACGTCGAGCACGGTGTCGGCCCCGTGCATGGCCTCGTCCCATTTGCCGAGAATCATCGACTTGTCGGATGTGCACACCAGTACCGGTACGGCGATGTCGAGTCCACGCGAGACCTCGTCCTGCCCGCGATAGATGGCGTCGAACCATCCGGCGCGCGTCTGGAAGTCGGCTTTCGGCCACGGATAGGCGGTGTTGTAGTCCCATTCGCCGTCCTCGTCGGCCCATAGCGTGCGCCCATAGAAGCCGGGGTCGCGGATGGGGATGACGCTTTTCGCGCCGGCGAGGCCGAATCCCTTGACGACCGGCGTGGTCATGATGCGGGTGATGCGGTTGCCCTGCAGTTCCAGCCACGGCGAATTCAATGCCAGCGCCTTCACATGATGCGGATGCTTGTTGGACAACCACAGCGACGAGGTGAGTCCGCCACACGAATGCGCCAATACGAGGATGCGCACGTCGTCGCCGAGCTCGGCGACGATGAGGTCGCGCAGGGCGTTGAGTTCCGTGAAGTACTCATGCAGGTCGTCGATGAATCCGGCGGTCTGACCGTCGTGGAACGAACGGCCGTATTTGCGCAGGTCGACCGCGTAGAACGCGACGCCCAGCGACTCCCAGAATTCGGAGACGTGCCGCCGGTAGAAGAAGTCGTTCCAGCCGTGCACGTACAGGATGGCCAGCGGCACGCGACGCGGGACGGCATGCTTCCAGCGGAGGAATCGGTGTTGCCAGGTCAGCGTCGACGGGTCCTTGCGCACGAAGGTGGCGGTCAGCTCGCCTTCGTCGTCCTCTCCGAGATGCAATGTGCGCTGCTGGTAGCCGGGGATGATGGTATCGGGAACCCATTCGGGGTCAAGCGAACCGGAGAGTGCGGCGCCATCGGCGGAATCGGCGTCGCCGGCCGTCAACGCGGCATCGTTCCGCTGACCGGATTCCGTGCCGCTGCCGTCGGACGAACTGGCGCTGGGAACGCCTGCTTCCATACGTGTCGCCGTATCGTCGGCTGCGGATGGTTCCGCTGAGTCGCCGAGCTGCGCGTCTGATGTTCCTGTCATGACAGCCTCCCAACCCCAACGATAATCACCCAATCCGCGTTTGTGCATCAACACGGATGCATGGTCTGTTGCGTTTCGTCCGCTCCGACACGAAAAGCGTCATCCCCATCCGTCATATAGGACACGACAGACGGGAATGAAAAAGGCGCTCCCGAAGGAGCGCCGTAACGATTGGAGACCGTCCGTCAGTCATCGCCGAGCGTCACATGGACGCCGCCGACCAGTGCGCTGACGACGTTGTAGAGGAACGCGCCGATGGTGGCGAGCACGGTGACCAGCACGATCTCGAAGATGGAGAAGATGGTGGTCACGCTCAGCACCTTGCCGATGCTCAGCACGCTGGCGATGTCGATGCCGCCGCTGTCAAGACCGGTGGTGGAGACGATCTGCGTGATGTTGTCGAACAGGCCGATGGCGTTCAACAGCATCCACAGCATGCCCACGGCGACCACCTGGATGATGGCGCCGGCGATGGCCAGCAGGAAGGAGACCTTGGTGACCGACCAGGGGTCGACCTTCGTCAGGGACAGCTTCATGCGGCGTGCGCGCGGAACGCTGGACTTGCGTGCGGCCTTCGCCGCCTTGCCGGACTGCGGCTGGAATGCGGCCGGGGCCTCCTCGGCACCGTTGGGCACGTTGGCGTTGTCCTCGGGAATCAACGGCTTGGGAGAGGACGCCGTCGAACGGGACTTGCGTCCCTCGCGGGCGCCCGCCTGCGGCATGGGAACCGACTCAGGCACTGACTGTTCGTCGCTCATGGAATCTCCTTCGGATATCACTCAGCGCTGTCTTCTGCTGCACTGAGGTTACCAGCATTTTCGGACGTGGAGACGGCCTCGGCGGGCGTTTCCACGGTATCGCCATCGTTCGTGGCGGGAGCGTCGTTCTGCTCCTCGTCGTCCTTCTCCGCGTTGCGGGCGATGGAGAGGATCTCGTCGCCCTTGTCGGGCTTGGCAAGCGTGACGCCCTGCGTGGTGCGGCCGGTGCGCTTGACCTCGGCCACGTCGGAGCGGATGACCTTGCCGGACTTCATGATGGCCATGACCTGATCGTCCTCGTTCACCACGAGTGCGCCGACCAGCGAGCCACGTCCCTCGGCCAGCTGCACGGCCTTCACGCCATAGCCGTTACGGCCCTGGAGGCGGTATTCGGAGATGGCGGTGCGCTTGGCGAAGCCCTCGTCGGTGACGACGAGCAGGTCGTCCTCGGACTGTTCGGGCACCACGTCCATGGCGAGCAGCTCGTCGCCGTCGCGGAACTTCATGCCCTGCACGCCGGCGGTCTGGCGGCCCATCGGTCGCAGCTGCTCGTCGTTGGCGGAGAACTTGAGGCTCATGCCGTGGCGGGAGACGAGGATGATGTCGTCATCGGCGTTGCACAGCGAGGCGCCCACGAGCTCGTCGCTCGTGCCGTCCTCGGATTCCATGAGTCGCACGGCGATGAGGCCGCCCTGACGCGGGGAATCGTATTCGGCGAGCTTCGTCTTCTTCACCTTGCCGCTCTTCGTGGCGAGCACCAGGTAGTCGGCGACCTCGTAGTTCGGGATCGACAGCACCTGCTGGATCTTCTCCTCGGGGGCGAGCTGCAGCAGGTTCGCCACATGCTGGCCCTTGGAGTCGCGCGAGCCTTCCGGCAGCTCGTAGCCCTTGAGGCGGTACACGCGTCCCTTGTTGGTGAAGAACAGCAGCCAGTTGTGCGTGCTGGTGAGGAAGAAGTGGTCCACCACGTCGTTCTCACGCAGCCGCGCGCCCTTGATGCCCTTGCCGCCGCGGTGCTGGGCGCGGTATTCGTCGGCCTTGGTGCGCTTGATGTAGCCGGAGTGCGTGACGGTGACGACCACGTTCTCCTCGGCGATGAGATCCTCCATGTTGACCTCGCCGCTGAACGGCAGGATCTTCGTACGACGCTCGTCGCCGTACTTGTCGATGATCTCGTCGAGTTCGTCGCCCACGATCTTGCGCTGGCGTTCCGGCTTGGCGAGGATGTCCTCATAGTCGGCGATCTTGCGCATGAGCTCCTCGTGCTCGTCGAGGATCTTCTGGCGTTCGAGGGCCGCGAGTCGGCGCAGCTGCATGGCCAGGATGGCGTCGGACTGCACCTGGTCCACGTCCAGCAGGTCCATGAGGCCGCTGCGTGCGGCTTCCACGGTGGGGGAGCGGCGGATGAGGGCGATGACCTCCTCGATCATGTCGAGGGCCTTCAGGTAGCCCTGAAGGATGTGGTCGCGCTCCTCGGCCTCGCGCTTGAGGTAGCGGGTGCGGCGCTCGATGACCTCGAGCTGGTGGTTCACCCAGTGGCGGATGAACGCGTCGAGCGAGAGCGTGCGCGGCACGCCGTCGACCAGCGCGAGCATGTTCGCGCCGAACGTCTGCTGCAGCTGCGAGTGCTTGTACAGGTTGTTGAGCACGACCTTCGGCACGGCGTCGCGCTTGAGCACGAGCACGAGACGCTGGCCGGTGCGGCCGGAGGTCTCGTCGCGCATGTCGGCGATGCCCTGGATCTTGCCGTCGCGCACGCCCTCGCGGATGGAGGCGGCCAGACGGTCCGGGTTCACCTGGTACGGCAGCTCGGTGACCACGAGGCACATGCGGCCCTTGATCTCCTCGGTGTTCACCACGGCGCGCATGGTGATCAGACCACGGCCGGTGCGGTACGCCTGCTCGATGCCCTTGTGTCCGAGAATCGTGGCGCCGGTCGGGAAGTCCGGTCCCTTGATGATGCCGATGAGCGCGTTGAGCAGCTCCTCGCGGCTGGCTTCGGGATGGTCGAGCGCCCAATGCACGCCTTCGCCCAGCTCGCGCATGTTGTGCGGCGGGATGTTCGTGGCCATGCCGACGGCGATGCCGGAGGAGCCGTTCGCCAGCAGGTTCGGGAAGCGCGCGGGCAGCACGGTCGGCTCCTGCGTGCGGCCGTCGTAGTTGGGCACGAAGTCCACGGTGTCCTTGTCGATGTCGCGCACCATCTCCATGGCGAGCGGCATCATGCGGCACTCCGTGTAACGCATGGCGGCGGGCGGGTCGTCACCGGCCGAGCCGAAGTTTCCCTGGCCGTCGACCAGCGTGTATCGCATGGACCACGGCTGGGCCATGCGCACGAGCGAATCGTAGATGGCGGCGTCGCCGTGCGGATGGTAGTTGCCCATCACGTCGGCCACAGGACGCGCGCACTTCGAGTAGCCGCGGTCGGGACGGTAGCCGCCGTCGTACATCGCGTACACGATGCGGCGGTGCACCGGCTTCATGCCGTCGCGCACGTCCGGCAGGGCGCGTTCCACGATGACGGAGATGGCGTAGTCGAGGTAGGACTGACGCATCTCCTGCTGGATGTCGGTGTGCTGCACGCGGTTCTCGTCCAGCACGAGTTTCTCGCCGGCCTGCGGGCTGGTGGGCTCCATCGAGCGTTCGGCACGCTCGTCGTTCTGCTCAGCCTCGCTGCCGCTGTTGTTTTCGTCTGCCACTTGGTTTTCCTTTTGTCTGATTTCGGCTCCCCTCTCCGAGGGGAGCTGTCGACCGCAGGGAGACTGAGGGGAGTCGACTCCTTGACGGGGTTTCTCCCCTCAGTCAGCTTCGCTGACAGCTCCCCTCAGCGAGGGGAGCCTAGAAGAGGTCACGCATCGATGAAGCGAACGTCCTTGGCGTTGCGCTGGATGAAGAGGCGGCGGGGTTCCACGTCGTCGCCCATCAGCATGGAGAACGTCTCGTCGGCCGCGGCCGCGTCCTCGATGTGGATCTGCTTGAGGATGCGGTGCTCGGGGTCCATGGTCGTCTCCCACAGCTCCTGGTACGTCATCTCGCCCAGACCCTTGTAGCGCTGGATACCTTCGCCCTTAGGCAGCTGACGGCCGGCGGCCTTGCCCTCGGCGAGCTTGGCGTCACGCTCGGCGTCGGTGTACACGTAGTCGTGGTCGCCGCGCGTCCACTTGAGGCGGTAGAGCGGCGGCATGGCCACGTACACGTAGCCGGCGGTGATCATCGGTCGCATGTAGCGGAAGAACAGCGTCAGGTTCAGCGTGGCGATGTGCGCGCCGTCGACATCGGCATCGGCCATGATGATGACCTTGTGGTAGCGCACCTTGGAGATGTCGAAGTCCTCGCCGTAGCCGCCGCCGACCGCGGTGATCAGCGATTCGATGGTGTCGGACTTCATGATGCGGTCGATGCTCGCACGCTCGGTGTTGAGGATCTTGCCCCTGAGCGGCAGGATGGCCTGCGTCTCCGGATTGCGGCCCTGGATGGCGGAGCCGCCTGCGGAATCGCCCTCGACGATGAACAGCTCGCATTCCTCGGGGTTGCTCGACTGGCAGTCCTTGAGCTTGTCGGGCATGCCGGCGGTCTCGAAGATGGACTTGCGGCGCGTCGATTCGCGGGCCTTCTTGGCGGCGATGCGGGCGCGGGAGGCCTCGATGCCCTTCTGCACGATGAGCTTGGCTTCCTTCGGATGCTCGCCGAACCAGTCGGTCATCTTCTCGGTCATCACACGCTGCACGAAGGTCTTGGCCTCGGAGTTGCCGAGCTTGGTCTTCGTCTGTCCCTCGAACTGCGGGGTGGTGAGCTTCACGGAGATGACGGCGGTCAGGCCCTCGCGCACGTCGTCGCCGGAGAGGTTCTCGTCCTTGTCCTTGAGGATGTTCTTCTCGCGGGCGTAGCGGTTCACCAGGCCGGTGAGCGCCGCGCGGAAGCCCTCCTCGTGGGTGCCGCCCTCGGTGGTGGAGATGGTGTTGGCGAACGTGTGCACCGATTCGGAGTAGGCGCCCGTCCACTGCATGGCGATCTCGGCGGAGATGCCGAGCTTGAGGTCCTCGGCCTCGATGTCGATGATGTCGTCGACCACGGGCGCGGCCTTCTTCGCCTTCACCAGGTACTCCACGTAGTCGCGGATGCCGTTGACGTACTGGTAGGTCACGGTCTGGTGCTGGCTTTCGGCGGCGTTCCCGTCGTCGCCGGCCACTTCGTCGCCGGCCTCGTCCACATGGCGCAGGTCGGTGAGCGAGATCTTCAGGCCCTTGTTGAGGAAGGCCATCTGCTGGAAGCGAGAACGCAGCGTCTCGAAGTCGTATTCGGTGGTCTCGAAGATCGCGGGGTCGGCCCAGAAGGTCACGGAGGTGCCGGTGTGCTCGTCGGCGCCCATGGGCTCGCCCTGCTTGAGTCGGGCCTGCGGCTTCTGGTCGATGTAGGTCTGCGTCCAGTGGAATCCCTGGCGACGCACCTCCACGTCCACGCGGGTGGAGAGGGCGTTCACCACGGAGATGCCCACGCCGTGCAGGCCGCCGGAGACGGCGTATCCGCCGCCGCCGAACTTGCCGCCGGCGTGCAGCTTGGTCATCACGGTCTCGACGCCGGAGATGCCCTCGCCCGGCACGATGTCGACCGGGATGCCTCGGCCGTCGTCGACCACGCGGATGCCGTTGTCGGGAAGGATCGTCACCTCGATGTGCGAGGCGTATCCGGCGAGCGCCTCGTCGACGGAGTTGTCGACGATCTCATAGACGAGGTGATGCAGGCCGCGCGGGCCGGTCGATCCGATGTACATGCCCGGACGGATGCGAACGGCTTCGAGGCCTTCGAGCACCTTCAGATCGCTGGCGTCGTAATGCTTCGGTGCAAGCGAATCGTCGAGCTGGGCGTCTTCGAGCTGGTCGTCGGTCGTGGAATCGATGTTCTGATTTTCGGATATGGATTCGGGCGGATTCTGGGTCTGGTCTGTCACCAACTATCCTTTCCAACTAGCCCGCGTCGCGGAGGCGAAAAATCCGACGTTTCAGACGTCTTGCGTGGCTTCTTGCAAAGGTGCCATGCCCAAAATCTCGAAATATGGGGCCTTCCGCGCGCTTTCAATACTGGCTATAGGGTACTAGCCAACAGGGACATTATGCCGTCCTGAGCCATTCTACGCAATACCCGCCGGGAACCCCATACGAAAACGACGTCAGTACCGGCCGCGGGGCCGCCACTGGCCGGTGGACCGGTCGTTGGCGCCGTGCTTGAAGCTGCCCGACCGCGGTCCGGTCACGACGATGCGGTCGAGCGGCATGCCCTTCAGCCGTTCGGCGATGGTCTTCTGCATCTGCGGAATCATATACGTCAACTGGGTGGCCCATACCGAGGACTCGGCCTGTATCGTCAGCACGCCGTCCCTGTACGAGGCCACGCGCGAATGCTGTGCGATGCCGGGGCCCACGACCTGGTCCCAATGGCGGCCGAGCTGCGCGATCATGAGGTGCGGCCGCCAGTTGCCCTGGGTCGCAAGCCCGGAAAGCACCGACGACAGCGTGCTCGGGTCGCGTCCGGGCTTGCCGAAGTTCTGCCATGCGGCGCGGGCGCGCTCCTTCCGCCTCGCGATGCCGGACGCGCGGTTCGTATAGCGTTCGAACACCCGCTCCTCGAGTTTGCGCGGGTCGAGATGCAGCAGTTCGGCAGCGGGCACGTTGCGCCGCGCCGGAGCCGTCCCCCTGCCGCCGGAGCCGCCCGCGTTCCCGCCACGTTCAGTCCGCTGCATCGATGAGCTCCTGCACGTCGATGCGGTTGGCCTCCAGACCGGCCGGCATATCGGTTTCGGCCGCCATGGTGATGAGCACCTGGCTCTGCCGGCCCGCGAAGTCGACGATCTGGCGACGCCTTGATTCGTCCAGCTGGGCGAACACGTCGTCGAGGATGAGCAGCGGGTCGTCGCCGCGTTCGTCCTTCAACAGTTCGAACAATGCCATCTTCAACGCGAGGGCGAGCGTCCACATCTCGCCGTTCGACGCGTATTCGCGGGCCGTAAGCCCGTTGAGCTCGAAGATGACGTCGTCGCGATGCGGACCGATGAGATTCTGCGCACGCGCCACCTCGCCGGCGTAGATGCGCTGGAAATGCTGGCTTATGGCCGCATGCGCGTTCATCCGGGCGTCCATGGCGTCGTCGCCCCCGAATCCGTCAGCGACGACGTTCGACGCCGACGACGGCCCAGCCGCCGTCTCGCCGCCGAGCGCCCCCAGCTGCCGCATCTCCTCGAACGACGGCGCATAGACGAGCCGCGCATGATGACGTTCGCCGGCCAGCGAACGGTAGATTCGGGAGAACGGCCCATCCAGCCGTTCCACGACCTTCGCGCGCAGCGAGGTCAATGCCATACCGGTTTCGATGAACTGTCCGGTCCAGATCTCCAGGCCGCTGAGCGCCGTGTCGACGGGGGCGCCGGCCATCTGCCGCTGGCTGAGCTGCCGCAGCAGCGCCGAACGCTGCTTGGCGGTCTGATTGAACCGCTGCAACGCGTCGTAATAGTCCAGAAGCAGCTGCGAGGCCGCCTGATTGAGGAACGAGCGCCGGTTCGCCGGATCGGCCGAGACAAGCCGCTGGTCCTCGGGGGAGAAGGTCACCGAGGGGATCTTGCCGACGACGTCGCGCATATACAGCGATTTTCCGGAGTTGATGCGCGCACGGTTCGCGCCGCGCACGGGGATGGAGACCTCGTACAGCGTCGTGACGCCGGAGTCCTCCACGTTGGCGCGGACAGTGGCCTTCGCCGTGCCGGCACGCACCAGCGGGGCCGAGGAGGTCACGCGATGGCTGGATCCCGTCGACAGCACCTCGAGCGCCTCCACGATGTTCGTCTTGCCCAGACCGTTCGCGCCGACCAGCACGTTCAGTCCGGGCTCGAAATCGACGACGAGCTGATGCCATGATCGAAAATCATCCAACGCCAATCGAGAAACGAACATCGTAAATGTTCACCTTTACAGAATAATTATGCATCGTCATGCATAAGAAAATAGTACGCGGACTATTTTCGAGTGGGTAGATTCCTTCCGCAAAATCGGGGGAGGGGGCCTTGGCGGCATCCCCTCCACCCCGTATCGCCGTCACCGGTCGAAGACATGACGAAGCGACGTGAACTGTCGGTCATCAGTCGGTGAAGCGCATCGGCACGAGCAGGTAGCGGTAGTCGAGCGACTCCTCGGAGTCGGCCTCCTGCTGGCCGTTGAACTCCACGGCCTTCACCGCGGTCGTCATCTTCATGCGGACGTATGGTTCGGCGATGGCCGAAAGACCTTCGATGAGATAACTCGGGTTGAACGCCACGGTGATGTCCTCGCCGTCCATGTCGACCGGCAACGATTCGGTGGCCTGCGACTCGTCGGCGGCGCCGGCGGACAGCACCACCTCGTCGCCGGAGAACACCATGCGAATCGGGGCGTTGCGTTCGGCGACCAGAGCGACTCGGCGAATCGAATCAAGCAGACGCTGTCTGTCGAGCACCGCGTGAATCGGATATTCGTCGGCGAACAGACGGTCGACGGCAGGGAACTCGCCGTCGATCAGCTGCGCGGTCGACGTGCGGCCGGCGTTTTCGAAGCCCATGAGCACCGGCTTGTCGGCGTCGAAGTCGAGCACCACGTTCTGGCTGGTGTTCAGCGAACGGGCGACATCGCGCAGCAACGATCCGCGTACCAGCGCGACGGTTTCGAGCTCCGGATTCTCGGGGGTCCAGGCGAAGCTGGCCCTCGAAAGACGGAATCGGTCGGTGGCCGTCATCACCACGCGGTCGCCGGAGAACTGCATCTTCACGCCGGTGAGCACCGGGCGGTTCTCCTCGCGAGCCACCGCGACCGACGATTGAGTGATGGCGTGGGCGAAGGTGTCGGCGTCGACCTGGCCGAGCTTCGCCGGCACGATCGGCAGATCCGGGTATTCGTTCTCGGGCATGAGCTGCAGCGAGAACGAGGACTTTCCGGAGGAGATGATGAGCTTGGATCCCTCAGTGCTCAGATATGTCTTCTCCGCCGGCAGCGATTTGGCGATGTCCGCCAGCAGCTTGCCGAGAACGACCGCCGTTCCCGGCTCGTCAATGCCTGCCTCGATGTGATGACGAGCGGATACCTCGTAGTCGAATGCGGAAAGCTGCAGCGTTCCGTCTATTGCTTCAAGCTTTACACCGGAGAGAATCGGGGTCGTGGGTCGGACGGGGATGACCCGTGACGTCCATGCCACGGCATCGGCAAGCGCTGCGGAGTCGATTTCTGCCTTCATTGCTGTTCCTTGCTATAGGGATTCGAAAAATGCTGGTTTTCATTCTACTGGGGATATCTTCGCTTATCCCCAGAGATATCCCGTCGCTGATGGGGATGATGACTACACGAAGTAGATGAATAAGTAGTTGTAGTAATAAGGGCTGTGGAAAATGTGGATAACTCCGATTTCCATTGCTATGCCTAGGGTACAGCATTCCGACCGAATGTGGATAACTTGCGGATGGGATGTGGATAACTAGGGCGGTTTTCCACAGATGCGTCGAAACCGCGATTTTTCAACATTTCAGGGCCGGTTTTCAACGGCTTTCCCACAGGTTTTCCACCGCAAAAACGGGGGTTATCCACGGGTTTTCGCCCGAGACGTGGATAACTATGTGGATAACTTTCCCGAAAAAGTCGCGCCCGCGGCGTGTTGAAATCCCCAGACGCGACGACGATGTGGATAACTGCCTTGCTCGTGAATCAGGCCCCCGGATTGGTGTGACGCTTGATGCGGCCGGTGAGCTCGTTGACGTAGTTGTACACCTCGCGCTTCTGCGCCATGCCGGCCTGGATCTTCTTGTAGGCGTGCATGACCGTGGAATGGTCCCTGCCGCCGAAGATCTCGCCGATATCGACCAGCGAGAGGCTGGTGAGCTCGCGCGTCATGTACATGGCGATCTGGCGCGCCAGGGCCACGTTCTTCGCTCGCCACGGGCCGACGAGGTCGTCGAACGACAGCTGGAAGTACTGGGCCACCTGCGTGATGATGTCGGTCGGCTTGATTTCCACCTCGGTGGTGAAGAAGTCCTGCAGCGTCTGCTCCGCCAGTGTGCGGGTGATGGCCTGGTTGTTCAGGCTGGCCATGGCGGTCACTCGCGTCAGCGCGCCTTCCAGCTCGCGGATGTTATCCGTAACCTGTTCGGCGATGAGATCGAGCACGTCGTTGGGAATCTCCAGATTGGAGATCTGCGCCTTCATGCGCAGGATGGCGATACGGGTCTCGCGGTCCGGCGGCTTGACGTCCACGGACAGGCCCGAATCGAAGCGGGAGATCAGACGGGCCTCGAAGCCCTTGAGGTTCTTCGGCGCCACGTCGGACGCGATGACAATCTGCTTGTTGGCGTCGTGCAGTGCGTTGAACGTGTGGAAGAACTGCTCGAGCGTCGCCTCCTTGCCGCCAAGGAACTGGATGTCGTCGATGAGCAGCACGTCGACCTCGCGGTAGCGGCGGTTGAACTCGGCTATCAGGCCGTTGGCCTGCGCCTCGCCCTGCAGCGACTCGATGAACTCGTTGGTGAACTCCTCGGAATTCACGTAGCGCACCTTGAGCGAGGGGTCCTCGCGCAGCGCATAGTTGCCGATGGCGTTGAGCAGGTGGGTCTTGCCCAGACCCGATCCGCCATACACGCACAACGGGTTGAACGCGCGTCCCGGGGCCTCGGCCACGGCCAGGGCCACGGCGCGGGCGAAACGGTTGGAATCGCCGGGGACGAAGGTGTCGAACGTGGCGTTGCGGTTGAGATGCGTCTCCTCGTCACGGGCCACCTTGGTGCCGCCTGCCGGCACTCCGGGAACGGCGATGGTGTTCTCCAGCGGGTTCTTGACGGCCACGTCGGAGAAGTCGTCGAGCTTCTCCTGGACGAACTTACCCCCCGAAGGCATCTTCGGCAGGTCGTTAAACGTTTTCGCGCTATTCGCAAAGCGACTGGCCGATTCACCGCGGCCAGATGATTTCGCGCCCGACCGGTCCGAGGCCCTTCCGGAATTCGATTTGCCCGAGGACCTGGTCGACGACTTGCCGCTCTTCGCCGATGACTGGCGCGAGGAGACTCCCGAGCCTCCGGAGCGCGAACGGTTTGACGATCCCCGGCCCGAACGGGACGGAGAGCCGCCGCCGTCGGACTGCGTCGACGGCGCATGGGGCACGATCTTGATAAGGGGAATGAGCGGCTCGCCGCCGTTCGCCGCCTGCAGCGCGTGCAGCACGGCCTCCTTGTTCTCTATGGTGATGCGCGTGATCTCGTTGGAGGCGTTGAGCACGATCATCGAATCGAACACGCTGACCGGCGTGATGTCCTCCACGCAGCTCATGTCACGCGGACTGAGCGTATCGTCGTGACGAAGGCTGTCGCAGGCGACCGTCCAGATGCGATACGCATCTTCCGCCGGCGACGCGGCATCCATGGCCATCTGCTCCTCCTTTACCGTTGACGGATGCGATACAGATACACTTTTATACGCCCTTCAAAACAAGTTATCCACAAGCTCGCGTGTTGAAAACACTGGATTGTGAATAACATTTGTGTAGTTTGTGGATAACAGGGGTGCAATTTGTGGATAACTTTTCCCCGCAAAGCGTTGAAAAACAAGCGCTTTGAAGAAACCACCCGAGTTATCCACAATCGTCGATGTGGATAAATGTGGATAACGTGAATAACTTTGTGAATGTTCGGTGGCCTCGGGATGGACGGAAGTTTGACTCAGTACAGCGCTGCGTGTAGGCTAGAACAGCTTGACTCATGAGGAGCCGTGCTTTTGCATGGCCAAAAATAACCGGGAGCAAAACTATGAAGAGGACATTCCAGCCGAACAACCGCCGTCGTCACATGAAGCACGGTTTCCGTGCCCGCATGCGCACCCGTTCCGGCCGCGCGCTCATCAACCGTCGTCGCGCCAAGGGCCGCAAGGTTCTTTCCGCCTGAGATCCCTCGGCGGCAACGCAAAGTTAGTCGGTAAACCGCAGACAAAGAATCATCGGTTACTGAAGTGGAACGGCTGAAAAGCCATCGCGACTTCGTCGGCGTATTGAAAACCAGGGCCAAAGTATCCAGCAAGGATCTTGTGGTCCATTTTCATGTTCGCCCGAGGAACATCGCGGAGGACGCGACGACCAGGGGGGACGGCATGGCCGACCCCGCGGCCCGGCGTCTCGGACTCGCCGTATCCAAGGCCGTAGGTAACGCGGTGACCAGGAACAGCGTCAAGCGCCGCTTCCGCGTATTGGCCCGGCAGCACGAATCGCTGCTGCCGGACTCATGCGACGTGATCATGCGCGCCAAGCCGTCCACCCCGAAGGCGGAGTTCGCTTCGCTCGACCAACAGGTGGGGATGCTGTTCGAGCGCGTGGCGCATCGGGTGGCGAAGGCCGAGGCGGCGGCAGCCGCAGGCGAGACCCGCAGTGCGCGCGATGCCCATGACGCCGGCGACGTCCGTCCGAAGGGCGAGCCCAGGCCATGAGCGTCGTGGCCGGAGCGATGATAGGGGCGATCCGCTGGTATCAGCGCAGAATATCGCCGTTGTTCGGCCCCTGCTGCAAATACTATCCGTCGTGCTCGCACTATGCCGTGACCGCGGTCGCCCGGTTCGGGGCGTTGAGGGGCGGCGTGCTCGCCGCACTCAGACTGCTGCGTTGCCGGCCATGGAGCATCGGGGGAATAGACGACGTTCCCCGGCAATTCTCTCTGTTCTATCGTTTTTCATGGTCCAAGGCCCATGAGGAGCCTCGGCTGACGCCGCTGAACTACGACCTGAACGACGAGGAGACATCAACGGAGCGTAGCAATCGTAGTGATCACCATGATGCCTCCGTTCATTCCGCTCCGTCGAGCCTTTAAGGAGGCAAATCCGTGACACCGTTGAATCAGAACGTGTTCTACCTGGACAACGCCAGCTTCTTCGCGTTCTTCTACAAGATTCTTTACCCCATCGAATGGCTGATGACCCACCTGCTGGTCATCTTCCACAAGGCGCTGACGTTCCTGGGCTTCCAGGACGGCCCGGGCGCCGCATGGTGGATGTCCATCGTGCTGCTCGTGATCTTCGTGCACCTGTGCATCCTGCCGATCTTCGTGCGCCAGATGAAGTCCATGCAGAAGATGCAGGCCATCCAGCCGAAGCTGCAGCACATCCAGGCCAAGTACAAGGGCAAGACCGATCCGGCCAGCCGCGAGGCCCAGCAGCGCGAGACCATGAAGCTCTACCAGGACATGGGCGCCAACCCGGCCGGCTCCTGCCTGCCGCTGCTCATCCAGTCGCCCATCTTCATGACCATGTTCTACGTGCTCTCGTCCGTGAGCTACGTCGCGCGTGGCGTGAAGGCCCCGTACGGCGCGTTCACCGTCGAGGTGGCTAAGGACTTCGAGGCGACGCACGTGTTCAACGTGTCGCTCGCCAGCATGTTCTCCACCTCCGGCTCCAGCGCCCGAATCACCATCGGCGTCTTCATCGCGCTCATGTGCGGTCTGATGTTCCTGCAGCAGTACTACAACCTGCGCCGCAACCTGCCGCGTGAGTCCATGCAGGGCCAGCAGTACAACATGCAGCGTTCGATGATGTTCATCTTCCCGCTCATGTACATCTTCTCCGGTGCCACGTTCCCGTTCGGCGTGCTCGTGTACTGGCTCACCAACAACGTGTGCAACCTCATCCGTACCATCTGGCAGGTCGAGCACATGCCCACCCCGGGCTCGCCGGCCGCCGAGACCCGCGCCCGCCGTGTGCGCAAGCGCGAGGAGGAGCGCCGCAAGCGCAAGGGCCTGCCGAGCGTCGAGGAGGAGGCCCTCGCCAAGGCCAAGGCCGCGGCCGCCGAGCGTGCCGAGCAGGGCCACCAGCGCCAGCAGCCGAACCGTAAGAAGAACAAGAGCAAGAAGAACCGCTGAGCGGATTGCGCCGGCTCTTCGTCCGGCGTGATTCTCCGTGTTCCCCTTGGGCTGCGGGGCGTTCCGTACCGTGGTCCCGGCCGCGGGCGGCGACGCCGGCCCGCAGCCGTCATGTGGCCGTACCGACGGTGATACCCGCCGATACGGCCACATTGCGACCTGTCGAAATGATAAATCTACGTAACTTTTCGGCCGTCGGTCTGGAATGTGGCGTGGTGTCGATGGCACCGTGCGATTAGACTGACTGGTATTGCGTGAATTTAAGGAGTTTTCAATGTCTCAATCAGACGATAGGACGGTCGATCAGCTCAATGAGGAAGCTGATATCGCCGCCGATTATCTCGAAGGACTGTTGGACATCGCCGACTACGAAGGCGATATCGAAATGGGCATTCGCAACAACCGGCCGGTCGTGCAGATCGTCGCCGACGACGACACCGACATCAAGCATCTGATCGGGCGCAAGGGCGAGGTCGTCGACGCCCTGCAGCAGCTGACCCGCCTGGCCGTGCAGCAGAAGACCGGCGAGCGTTCGCACCTGATCGTGGACGTCGACGGCTACCTCAAGCGCAAGCGTCAGCGTCTGCGCAACATGGCGCTGGACGCCATCGACGAGGTCCGCGAGACCGGCGAGCCGGTGTCCCTCGACCCGATGAACTCGTTCGAACGCAAGATCGTCCACGACGTGGTGCGTGAGGAGGGCATGAAGTCCCGCTCGCACGGCGAGGAGCCGCACCGCTACGTGACGGTGTACCGCAAGGCCGCAGCCCAGCCCGCCGAGGCCGATGGCGACGTGGACTCCGACGTCGAGGAGTTCGACGAGGAGTAGTTCTTGAGGGGCAGGCTTATAGGGAGCAGGTTTCGATGAGGAACGCCTCGTCGGACCTGCGACGAGGCGTATACGGATTGCCGTGGAACCCGGCTATGCCCCGGTTGTGACCCAGTCGTCATGATTTGATTGGCATGACCTGGCTGTTATGCCCCGGTGTCATGATTCAGTGTCATGACTTTACGAAGAGGGCCGGTCCGCCTTGTTGGACCGGCCTTTTCCGTCTTGGACCCCTTGTTTGCCCGACCTGAGACCGTCCTCTTTTCGGCCTTACCGGTTCCATATTGTTCCGGCCTCCATACCCGTCCAGTGGTCGGTTTTGTGGGTCTGCCGAATCGATTTTGTGGGTCAAGCCGTTTATCTACGGGTTTGTGGGTCTAAGACATACATGGGGAGGCCGAAAACCCCTTCCTTATGAATGGGTTGGCCGACTTTCGGATTGTCGGCCGCAGGGGTCGGATATCATCGGACATATTGACGGTTTTCCGGCGTATCGACAGGATTTTGACGTAATCCAGGATTTTGACGTAATCGAGGTGCATACATGACCGATCAGCTTGAAGGCTCGCCGCTTATCGCCGAGGTTCTCGGCCCGGCTGCGGAGCCGCTTGCGAAGTTCCATGCCAAGCTCGAGAAGGAGGGGGAGCCGCGTGGCCTGATCGGGCCCCGTGACGTGGATATTCTCTGGGAGCGGCATATTCTCAACTCGGCGGCCGTCGTGCCGTTCATTCTCGAGGCGCTTGGGGCCAAGGACCGTGAATCGGCCACCGGTCAGCTCGCCGACGTCGGCAGCGGAGGCGGATTCCCCGGCATCATCGTGGCGGCTTGCCTGCCGAACGTGAAGGTGTCGCTTATCGAGCCGATGGAACGTCGCGTGGACTGGCTCAGCGAGGTCGTGGTCGAGCTGGGGCTGAAGAACGTGCGCATCGTGCATGCGCGCGCGGAAGACGCCGTCAGGCCCGGCGCCGGCTTCGATGTGGTGACCTGCCGTGCCGTCGCCCCGATGCGCAAGCTCGCCGGCTTCACCATGCCGTTGCTGCGGCCCGGCGGGCGTCTGGTGGCGCTCAAGGGCAAAAGCGCGCAGGCGGAGATCGACAAGGGCATGAAGCTCATCCTGCGTGCCAAGGGCGTGAATCCGCGTGTGGTCGAGGCTCCGGTTGCCGACGGCCTCGAATCCACGCACGTCGTGCTTGTCGACAAGAAGAAGTAACGGCGGTTGCGGCCGGCGACGCCGGTTTGGAGAGAAGGCGCCGGTCGGAACGACAGGCATGCCTGCAGAAAGGCCTCGGTCATCATCATCGAGGCCTTTTCTATACGCGCTCGCGTGTCTTCGTGTGGACATATGACGTGATGACTGTATGAAAAATAAGCGAAAACCGCGAAACTCACTGCATGGTCAAAGATGGGGGTGGGGGTATTCGGTCGGAGAAATTCGATGGACCACTGATGAGGCGTCTTCCGAGCATGGGGGAGAGCCGTTCATTGCGCCCGAATTTGGTATGGGGAACAATATGGGTATGCATGCATTCGTGGCGAGCCCTTTGGTCACGGTGATTTCCGGGATGGCGAAGGGCGGCGTCGATTCCCCTTCGGACGTATTCGCCGGCGACGATATCCCGACTGGTATCGATTGATGGTTTTTTGCTGGGCGTTCGCAGTCTCGACGCTGTCGTGCGGATGCGCAAACCGGCGTAGATGGATGCGCGATGGGCGTGTTGCCGGGGATGGCGGCCCGAGGACGGTCGTTGAACAGAGATGAAAAAACTAGATATAGGGCAGCTCATTACTACATGTCGAATATTTAGTGGTGCAAAGCGGGGAATCGAGGTTTTCCACGAGTTATCCACAGGCGGTGTTGACGAAATGTGGATAACTTTTCGACCTTTCGGGGGCGGTGCAATAGGGTCATGAAACGTTGATATCTCAACGTTTCATCGAATGTGGGCAGTTGGTATAAAAACAACGTCCGCTAACGGAATCTCGAGTTATCCACATTTTTATCCACAATGGTCCACATTCATCCACAATACGCTGTGAACTTGCGCTATCGTTATGCAAGGACGAAAATAGTCGCTTAGTAACAAGCAAAGAAGAAAGGTGAACCATGACCAATGTTTCACATGAAACATCATCCGCGAATGGTCGTGGCGATACCATCGAGTCAGCCTCTGAAGTATTGAATCGTATTTTTCAGGGCGAATCTTCTGGATTGGGAGCTCAGATTTTTGATTTGGCGGAACGCCGCCAGTATCTCGAAGGAGAGACTTACCCCAAGCCGTCCTCGATGCGTGTGATCGCTGTCGCGAATCAGAAGGGTGGCGTCGGCAAGACGACGTCCGTCGTCAACATCGCCTCTGCTCTTGCGCAAGAGGGGGCTCGCGTGCTCGTCATCGATATGGACCCGCAGGGCAATGCGTCCACGGCGTTCGACATCGAGCACTCGTCCGGCAGCCCGTCGGTGTATGACGTGCTTGAGGGGCGTCTGACCATCAGTGAGGTCAAGCAGCAGTGCCAGGACTTCCCGACGCTCGATGTGGTGCCGTCCACCATCGATTTGAGCGGCGCCGAATTGGAAATCGCCGCACTTGAGGATCGCACGATGCTGCTGCGTGAGAGCATCGACGCATATATAGAGGAGACGGACGAGCAGTACGACTATATCTTCATCGACTGCGCTCCGAGCCTCGGTCTGCTGGTGCTGAACGCGCTGTGCGCCGCGCATGAGGTGATGATTCCGATTCAGGCCGAATACTACGCGCTGGAAGGTCTCGGCCAGCTGATGAAGACCATCGGTCTGGTGCAGGCCTCCCTGAACAAGGACCTCATCATCTCCACCATGCTGATCACGATGTTCGATCGTCGAACGATTCTGAGCCAGGACGTGTTCGACGAGGTGAAGAACCATTATCCGGATATCGTGCTGAACACCACCATCCCTCGTTCGGTGAAGATCGCCGAGGCCCCGAGCTTCAGCAAGCCGGTCGTCTCCTACGAGCCGAATGGTGCCGGGTCGATTTCGTACCGCGAGGCGGCACTGGAAATCGCCAAGCGTTCCGAACAAGTGTTACAAACCATTGCATCGCGAAAGAGTGGGGACTGATCATGGCAGCACGTTCTCGTCGTTTGGGCAAGGGCCTCGGCGCCTTGTTCCCCTCGCTTCCGGGCGAAGAGCCTGAAGAGAAGAAGCCGGCGGCGCCGGCTGCGGACTCTGCGGAGAAGACCTCGCGTACGGATTCCGGAGCATCGACCACGGCCGGTGCAACGAAACCCGTCAAGCCGGTGAAGTCCACGCAGCACAATCGTGCTGAGGCCGGGGGAGAGTCCTCCGGTTCGAAGGGCGCGGCCGGACGGAAGAACAAGCGGCCGAGCATGCCGTCTCTCGTGGACTCGCTGCATCCGAGCGATATGTTCTTCGGCGGGGATTCCTCTGACGGAGCATCGTCGAGCGCCGGCGTGACTCCGAGTGCATTGTCGGATCTGATTGCACCGACCCGACCGCTGTCTTCGCAGATCGCCAATGCCGCAGCGAAGCCCGAAGCCGCTGCGGCCGCCGCTGCCGGCGATCATGCCGGCAGCGGTAAAGGCAGTGGCAGGTCCGCCGCGAAGGCCGCCGGAGTCAAGAAGGCGTCGGCGAAGTCCGCTGCACAGCGTGATGATGTGTCCGAATCCGCAGCCGAAGGGCCCAAGCCGGTCGCCGGTGGATATCTGGCCGAGCTGTCGGTTACGGACATCACGCCGAACGATCATCAGCCGCGTCAGATCTTCGACGAGGACGAGCTGCGGGAGCTTTCTCGTTCGATTCAGGAAGTCGGCGTGCTGCAGCCCATCGTCGTGCGCAAGCGCACGGCGGAGGCCATCGAGGCCTCCGACAGCAAGGCGCCGTACGAGCTCATCATGGGCGAGCGACGTTGGCGTGCGACCCAGCTGGCTGATCTGACCACGATTCCCGCCATCGTGAAGACCACGTCGGATACCGATATGCTTCGCGATGCGTTGCTGGAGAATCTGCATCGTGTGGCGCTGAACCCGCTGGAAGAGGCGGCGGCGTATCAGCAGATGCTGAGCGAATTCGGACTGACGCAGGAACAGCTGTCGAAGTCGGTGTCGAAGTCGCGTCCGCAGATCGCCAATACGCTGCGTCTGCTGCAGCTGCCGGCATCGGTGCAGAAGAAGGTGTCGGCCGGTGTACTGAGCGCGGGTCATGCGCGTGCGCTGCTGGGACTTTCGAATCCGGAGCGTATGGAGGAACTGGCGAACAAGATCATCGCCGAAGGTCTTTCCGTGCGCACCACCGAGGAGATCGTGGCCACGGAGGTCCGTCAGAATCCGGACGGCAAGAAGAAGCCGCGTCGCCAGAACGTCTGGGCGGATTCGCCGGCACTGCATTCGTTGGAGAACCGTTTCGACACCAAGGTGGCGATTCGTGGTTCGAAGAAGAAGGGCCGTATCGAAATCACCTTCGCGTCGGAGGAGGATTTCGACCGTATCCTGCAGCTGCTTGGCAGCGAACATCAGTCGGGCGAAGCCGCTGACGGCAAGGACGACGGCTGGATCTGAGACTTCCATTCGCTGTATTCGATTCGTTGGGGGACGTTTCACGTGAAACGTCCCCCAACGTCGTATGAGCCCTGATTCCATTTGATTCGACCGGACCATATCAAATCGTAGGGGGTATATTTATCGCGGTGTCGCACAATGATATTCGGGGGTTATCCTCCGGTTCATGTTGTCTTCACCGACGTCTTCTACCGTGAAATTGCAGGCAGATGACCGGGTGATACACCCGGCATAACGCTCGATGAAGGAGATTATCGTGGCCGGCAAGAAGGATAAATCCCTGATCTACTGGAATATGAACTACAAGGGGAAGCTGCGCCGCACATGGATGATGGTTCCCATCTGCATTGTCCTCATGGTCGTCGCGCCGTTCTACACAGCAAACGAGTACGGCAGCGTGATGGTCGGCATCGTCTTCGACGTGGTGCTGTTTGTGGTGATGGTGCTTCAGCTGCTCTACAACATGAAGAAGGCCAAGGAGGAGGAGCGGCAGAACCGCATGAACGGCCCCTCTGCTCCACGCCTGGGCTGAGAGCATCGGGCGATACCGCCCCAACGATAGAACAGCAGCATGGTTTCCGCCGACTTGGTATGGAAGCCATGCTGCTTTTTCACGTGAAACGATCATTAGGAGAGCGGTCGGGTATTGGGGCGGAAACCGCATCGGCCTATAATCAGGAATCACGAGAGTCGTCATGTCAATGGTGAAATGAGACAGGGGAAGCCGATGCGTCAGTCGTCATACACACAGCCGCGCCAATCGTCATGTATGCGTCAGTCATCGTCCGTAAGCCGGCCGCCCATACCAATCGCGGCCGCAAATGCGACGTTGTCGACGGTGATATTCGCAATCGCCGTGATATTCGGCATGATGATCGCTCCCGCCGATTCATCGTATGCCGCGTCCTCGCCGACGCCGACCTGGGAGAAGTCCATACGCATCGACGACAACGCCGATGGTGGGTCCTATCCCGGAGTGAGCATCAGCGCGGATGGGCGGTATGTCGCCGCCACCCGGTTCGGCAGTATCTCGGAGAAACTGCATACCGTGCGAATCGTCGATCTGCGGACCGGCAAGGTCAATACCGTATCCGCAATCGGCGCCATCATGGATCCGAAATCGGCGACGTTGTACTACAGCACGGGAGCCTCCTCGTCGGACGCCGTTCGTGCCGTCGACATGAAGGGGGAAACGGAACGGCGACTGGGTGATTGTGTGGGTAGCCTGATGGCGGTATCCCAGGATGGTTCGACGATGCTGACCGCCACCGAAAACGGCTCGTCGACAAGACTGCATCAATACGATCTCACCCTGCCCGCAGAAAAGCGCACTTTCGACATCGAGGGCAGCGTCAGCCAGGCGCGCATCACCGAAGACGGCACGACGGTGTATGTGCTGAGCCTGCTGCGGCAGCAAACGTCCTCCACGCCCGCGCAATACGCATTCAGCGCATACAGCCTTACCAGCGGGAAACAGACTACATCCCACGACGTACAGACCGATGACGACGTAAGCGCGGTATTGCTCACCACGCAATTCGCCGATACCCACAGTGTGATGGTGCAGCGCAACGACAAGATGGATCTGGCTGCACTCGACCCGGACAGCGGAAAACTGACGACTGTTGTGCCATCGGATTCAGGCGCGATACTGGGGTACAACCTGTGGGGTTCGATAGCCGCCATGGGCAAGTTCTCGGTCGATGACAACAGCCACGTCAGCTGGAAGAATGCAACGATACGGACCATCGACATCGGCACGGGAAAGACGCTGACGTCCACTGCCATGCCGGAACGCATGCAGGAGAATCTCACCGGGGCGGGCGAGCAGATCGCGTTGAACGCCGATGGCTCGACGGCCTACACCGTTGGGAAGCAGGGTGATGTTTCGGCGGTGAACACATCCACCGGCGCAATCTCGGAGGCCGCGCATCCGGACGGCGAACGGTTGGTGCGGTCCTTGGCCATGACCCCGGATGATTCCCGACTGGTGATGACCACGGATGCGGACTCGGCCGACGATCCCGTATATCTGGTCGTGATGAAGACCCATCTGCCCAAGGCGTCCGCGAATGCATCCCATGGCATCGGGGGCTCCAAGGCCGGAGGAAAGGGTGCAGGCGGAGTCATCGACGGTCTGACGGGCAATCCCGTTATGACGATTGCGCTCGCGGTGGTTGTCGTGGCGGGCGTTGCGGTGATCGCGGTGGTGGTCATGCGGCGACGCAAGGTCGGGAACGTCGCCGTTGACGGTGCCTCGCAGCCCGATTCGGTGCCATTGCCACCGGCGGCTCGGAACAGTGCCGGGACCGGTGCCGTACGGTCGGTGCCTCGACCCGTGCCACAACCGACCGTGCCACAACCATCGCCGCAGCCCGCCTCGCCACCAACGGCCGCGCAGCCCACCTCGCAATGGCGTTTCTGCATGCATTGCGGCACACGGATGCGTGCGGAAGCGCGGTTCTGCCCATCCTGCGGCCGCAGCACGCAACAGCAATGACGCCATCGATAATGACGTCATCAATGGGTGTCGGCGACGAATCGCGTTCGCCGGACGATTGGCCGCCGACACGTTCCGACTATTCGCCGATGAGATACGCCTGGGCGTCGAGGGCGGCGCGGCAGCCCATGCCGGCGGCGGTGATGGCCTGCTGATACACGGCGTCGGCGTTGTCGCCGGCGGCGAACACGCCGGGCACGGACGTGCGCGACGACGCCCCGTCGACCTCGATGGTGCCGTCGGCGGCGGTCTTGACGGCTCCGCCGAGGAACTCCGTCTGCGGAATCTGGCCGATGGCCACGAATACGCCGTTCGCGGGAATCACGCGCGTCTCGCCGGTGGTGACGTCGGTGAGCTCGACCTCGGTGGCGCCGGACTGGTCATCGCCGTGAATTGCCGAAACCGTGGCGTTGAGTTCGAAACGAATCTTCGGGTTCTCCTGGGCGCGCTCCACCATGATCTTCGACGCGCGGAACTCGCCACGACGATGCACGAGCGTCACCGACGAGCCGAAGCGGGACAGGAAGTCCGCCTCCTCCATCGCGGAATCGCCGCCGCCGACCACGACGATCGGCTTGTTGCGGAAGAAGAATCCGTCGCAGGTGGCGCAATAGGAGACGCCGCGGCCGGCGAATTCCTCCTCGCCGGGCACGCCGAGCTTGCGGTGCTGCGATCCCGTGGCCACGATGACCGCCTTGGCCTGGTAGTCCGTGCCGGAATCCGTGTGCAGGATCTTGTCGTCGCCGGAGAAGTCCACCGAGGTCACGTCGTCGTATTCGATTACGGCGCCGAACTTCTCGGCCTGCTCGCGCATGCGGTCCATCAGCTCCGGGCCGAGAATGCCCTCGGGGAATCCGGGGAAATTCTCCACCTCGGAGGTGTTGACCAGCTGGCCGCCGGGCGTCAGGGCGCCGGCGATGATCAGCGGCCGATATCCCGCTCGTCCGAGATAGATGGCGGCCGTGTAGCCGGCCGGCCCGGAACCGATGATGACAACGTCGTGTTTGCTTGCTTCTTGCGTTTCACTCATGCCTTTCACCCTACAACAGTGCCCATCGCCCTCGGCGGAAACACCGACATCAGCCGCTTTCGGCAAGTCTTACTTGAGAGCGTCATCGCCGAGCAACGAATCCAGCATGGAACGCGACAACGCATAATATGCCGGCCGTTGTCCGGTGTGGATGACGACCTCATTGGCTTCAAGTCCCGCCAAGGCATTGTTCACGCGTTTCTGGCCGGCGTTCAGCGCGCTGCGCAACTGTGCTCGGGTCATGCGATGCGGAGCCGCGCCGAACAGTTCCTCCTGGATAAGGAAGGCGATGATATTGGCCTGGTCATCGTCCCAATGCCGATTGTCGCGAAGCTGCTCGAGGGAGCCGAACGCATGATTCAGTATGATTTGCTTTTCCGTGAGATCGTCGATGATGCGTTGTTGCGATTCGGCGACGAATGTCATCATCCGATGGGCGAACAGGCTTCCGTCCTGGCAGTTCAGCGGATGCTGCGCATCCTCGAATGCCTTGTAATACGACGCTTTGCCGTCGTATATGCATGGACTCAGCCCAATGACGGTCGGCACGCTGAGATGCTTACGCAGCTGCAGAGCGAACAGGAACCGTCCCATTCGGCCATTGCCGTCATAAAACGGATGAATGCATTCGAATGCGTAATGGCACATCGCCGCTCTGATAAGTGGTGGTACGCCGTCGTCGTGGGATAAACGCAGCCATTGCGTGAGCAATGCGATGATGGCCGATTCCGGCGTCGCTCCGGTATGAATACGTTTACCCGTGGCCGCGTTATCGATATACACGGGACCATCACGGAAGATTTCGCCGTCGGGTATCCTGTCTTCGGCGAGTTCGCCTGCGATTACACCATCATAGATGGTACGGATATCCTGCAATGACTGCGGAAAATCGAGATGGGTCGGGTCGTCGTCACTCAGGGCGAGAAAAAGCCTCGCGAATTCGGTGAATCTTTTCTTCGGCCCATTCGTCAGGGCGACTTCCAGTGCGTCGCTGATTTCACGGCGCGTGGAGCGTACGCCTTCGATATCGTTGGTGCTCTGCATTTCGGCGCCGATGAGATCCATGATGTACGCTCGCCGTGCGATTGGCGGAAGCTTATTCCATAGTGCGACGACGGCGTCATCCTGTTCTCGAACGCGGTCGGAGAGCGTCATGAGCTCTCGAAAGCCCGTGACGAACAGCTCATGACCGTCCAATACGATTCCGGAACGGAACGTGCTCCATCCGGCGAGACGCTGCCGGTATTCGGTCTCGGCGATATCCTTCGGCGGCTTGGTGGATTGACTCATATGTACGGCTTGTCTGATGCTTTTGTAATCCATCGTCAATCGCACTTTCTCGTCAAAGGAATCTTTAGTAGGGATACATCCTACCTTCTAACGCGTCTTTTTGGCAAAAAGACGCGTTAATGAGAGGTGAATGGAGTCTCTAACGTGTCTTTTTAAGGAAAAGACACGTTAGAGTAGGTCCGGTGGGGTCCTTATGCGTCGAAATGACGTTTTTGACGCATTGGAAGACGAGATATGGCGATGAATGATGACCTGTGGCGGGCGGCGAGCATCGATTGACACCTGTGGGCGGTTGCAATCCTGATTGCGCTGGGAGCCACGATTATCGCGGTGTGAGCCTGTCGTCGTGATTTGCTGCGACATGGACTACGCAGCGAAATGTGCGAAATGCGACGTAGTCCATCGTCGTTTGACATTGGGGCAGGAAGAAACCGCGTGATTGCAACGATCTTGAAATCAGGCTATTGGAGTTTCGCTGGATTACGACGCGAAATAACAACAACGCGGTGTGGTCCATCGGAACGGATGGACCACACCGCGAATATCGCGATATCGAGGGTTTGATACCGTCGAACGTTCAGTACACCTGGACGGAGTTGAAGTAGAGACCGCCCTCCGGAGTGGTGTCGGACGGGACCCAGATGACAAGACTCTGCGTCTTGACCGACTTGCTGAGCTTGACCTCGGTGGTGCCGCCGGCCGCGAAGGAGAACTCCGCCACCTTGGTGCCGCCGGTCGGATTGTCGCTCGTCGCGCCCGCATAGATCGCGGCCTTGCCGCCGGGCTGTCGCAGCGAGACCACCACGCGGGAGACGTCCTCCTGCTGGGCGAGCTGCACGTACCAGCCGCGGCCGCCGAGGGTGGCGGAACCATCGACGAAGGTCTGCGTGGACGTGGTGTATGCCGTGGTGTTCGACGGCGTGGGGGTGGCCGACGCCGTGGTCTTCTTCGGCGTGGACGACGTGGACGGCGCGGTGGACGACGAGCTCGGGAAGCCGCCGACCTCCGACGTATTGATGGACGGCCAGGCGTCCGCCGACTTGGTCTTGCCCTTATCCGGCGAGAACAGGCCCAGGGCCATTGCGGCGCCGGCGAAGATCACCGCCAGCACGACGACCGTGCACAGCACGGCCACGATGCGATGCATACGCTGCTTTTTGCGGACCTCCGGGGACTGCTCCTCCTCGTCGATGGCCATGGCCGCCTGCTGCTGCACGTTGCCGGTGGGCGAATACGACGGCGGGTTCATCGGCAGCTGCGGTTCGAAGCTCGCCGGCAGCGGCTCCATGACGATGGTGGCGTCGCCGACGCCCTCGTTGCTCTTGGCGCCCTGAGCGGCATTGGCGTTCCTGGCGTTCGGGTTCTCGGGCAGCGCCGGCTTCACGCTCACCGGCATCGGCACGGCTGGCCCGGTGGCCGAGGCGGCCGCATGCGCCGGAAGATTATCGGCGGTGTCGGAAACGGACGGTGCGTGGCCGTGACGGATGCTCGACACATCCAGACCGAGCGTGGGCTTCGACTGCGTGTTGCCGTCCTGCAGCGGCAGGTCCGGAGAAAGGGGATCGTAGTAGTCGGAGGCGAAATCCTCGGGATTGGCCTCGTCCACCTCGCGGTGGCCGGAGAACAGCAGCTGGTTGGTGCTCCACGCCTTGCCGGCGGGCTCCTGCGACAGCTGCGGCTTTTCGGGCGCCGGCCGGAACGCGGCCGGAAGATCCACGATGTTCTCCTTCTTGGCCGGCAGCACCTGCACCAGTTCCACCGACTGGCTGGAGGCATGCGAGGCGATGGTCATGTCGTCGTGGGTCAGCTCGGTGACCGGCTTCCACGTACCCAGCAGCACCTCGAACTCGTTCAGCGTGCTGATCGGCACGGGCACGGGTTCGCCCGCCTCATGCAGACCGAGGCCACGCATGCAGATGATGCGGAACTCTTCCGGAACGTCGGCGAATTCGGCGGAATCCACTTTCGTGCCGGCCTCGTAGCGGTGGCCGGTGACGGCCTCGAACAACACGGCGGCAAGCTGGCGGATGACCACGGCCTCGGAATCGGGGTTTTCGGAAGGCCCGAGCAGCGCCGGCACCAGAGCCGACGAGATCGGCGCATCGGCCAGCGTGACGTGCTGCGACGTCAGACGAATCACATCGGCGCTGATCGCGCGATGGTTCAGCTTGGCGGCGCGCAACGAGAGCGCCGCCTCGACGCTTTCGCCCATGATGGTGCGAATCGCCTCGGCGCTCAGCGCATGATGCGGCGCGCCGGCGTTGTGCGCCAGATAACGGCTCAGCGAAATGCCGGGATCGAGGTCGGTGATGATGATGCACGCGCCCTCTTCGGAACGAATCTGCTGAATCGGCGTGAACCTCGGGTTGTGGCTCAGCACCAGCGACGACGCGATCTCGTTCGCATTGGCGGAGATCTCGACGTCGGAGATGAGGAACAGCTGGCAGTCCTTGGCCATCACGCTGTCGTTCGCGCGCCACACGGAAAGACCCGGCTCCTCGCGTAATACCTGTACCAAGGTGTAGCGGTCGATCAGGGTGTCTCCAAGGCCTGGTTTCATGGTGCTGCTCTTCTCATATGCGAATAGGTTGCGCGCGGATTCGGCTGTAGCAATTCTATAGGTCGGAGTGCCCGAAGGCCTAGCTTCCTGCGCAACTAGTGACGAATCCGTTACACTTGCCGGGCCGCCGGTCGTGGACGACGAAACGGTGCGCGGTTTCACCGTGTTCCGGGCGGCTGCCGCGGCATCGTCGGGCGTGCCCGAATCGGTGCCGTCGTGGTTGCTCTCACCGGTGTCGGCATTGCCCACAGCATCGGGCTGGGCCGCGCTGCGACCGCGCCCCAGCCGCGCGGCAACGGCGTGGATGAGGTCGGTGAACTCGGAGACGCGCAGCACCATCAGCAGCGCCGCATACACGGCGGCGATCACGATGGTGAGCACCACGCAGATGATGAGCGAATCCACCCAGCGCATGACGCCGTCGAACCGGTCGTAATGCACGCCGAGCAGCGCCATCAGCGGCTTGCCGACCAGCCAGCTGGCCACGCCCGACACCGCGCCGGCCACCAGCGCCTTCGCATGCATGACGAGGATGCGCCTGCCGTCCAGACTGCCGCCCATGCGCCTGCGAAGCCGCAGGAACAGGAACGGAATCGTGACCAGATACGCGATGCTCAGCGACAGGCCGACAAGCATCGCCCAATGCTGCGGCGGCAGCACCGCGATGGAGACCAGCAGGAACACCAGCTGCACCGCGTTGTTGAACAGGGCGAACAGGAACGGGCTCTTGCCGTCCTCATACGCGTAGAACGTGCGCTGGATCAGCAGGAACGCACTGATCGGCACCAGGCCGACCGACAGGCTCACCAGCGGCCCGGCAATCAGCAGCGCGTCATGCACGCTGACCGACGGCAGCAGCGCTCGCGTGATGGGCACCGGCATGGCGATGAGCGCCGCCGAGAAGAACATCATCGACAGTCCGACGTTGCGCACCGACGAGCTCAGGTCGGCGCGAGCGGACGCGATGTCGTTGTCGCTGATGGCGCGGGAAAGCTTCGGAAACACCGCCGTCGTGATGGATACGGCGATCAGCGAATATGGCAGGATGTACAGCGAATACGCGTACTGGTAGGAGCCATTGCCGGCGATGCCGTGCAGGTCGTGGCCGGCGAGCGGGGCGCCCGTGTTGATCTGCGAGGTCACCATGCCGACGATGAGGTTCAGCACCGTAAGCGCCAGACTCCAGATGGCCACCTTGCCCATGGAACGCAGGCCGATACCGTGGATGCCCCATTTGATGCGGTACTTGAGGCCGATGTGCAGCAGCGGCACGAACAAGACCAGCGCCTGGAACGCCACACCCAGCGTCCACGTGCCGGCGGTGAGCAGGATCTTGTCGTTCGTCCAGAACTCCATCGGCTGGCGGCTGGCGTTGCCGAACATCATGATGAACGCGATGAAGCCGGCGCAGCTGATGACGTTCGCGCCGACCGAGCTCCACGCATATGTGCCGAAGCGTCCCTTCGCGGCGAGAATCTGGCCAAGCACCAGATACAGGCCGTAGAAGAAGATCTGAGGCATGCACCACAGCGTGAACGCGTCGACCAGCGCCCGCTGCTCGGGCGCCCAGTTCGGGTTCACATACAGTCGGGTGACGATGGGCGTGGCCAGCATCATGAGCGCGGTGATGCCCAGCAGCAGGGCGATGGCCAGCGTGATGAGCTTGCTCAGCCGTTCGTTGGCGTCCTTGTGCTTGAGCGTGCGGACGATCTGCGGCACGAGCACGGCGTTGAAGATGCCGCCGGAGATCAGCGTGAAGATGACCTGCGGAATCATGGAGCCGGTCTGATACGCGTTGGCCGCGATGCCGGTCGTGCCGATGGCGGCGGCCAACAGAATCGAACGAATCTGGCCGGTAACGCGCGAGGCCGCCGTACCGGCGGCCATGATGAGGGAGTTACGTCCTACGGAATTGCTCATTCGTCGGGGTCCTTTACACGATGGAACTGGCGCCATAGGCCAAACACGCCAAGGAGCACGGCCAATGCCAGAATGGCGTAGCCGCTCCAGTCGTTGATCTGAAAGACGCTCGTCACGCGGGCGGAGGCAGACGAGCCGAACGTCACGCCGCTGCGGTCCTGCAACTGGACCGTCACGTTGGTGCTGCCGGAGTTCAGCACATGGATGTTGACCGTCGACTGCACCTCCGCGTGCGCGGGAATCACCAGGTCGTCATCCACGCTTGCCGTGAACAGCTCGGAATCGGTCGCGGCCGTGATATGGATGTGCACGGGATACGGATGGTCGTTCGCGATGGTTATCGGCATCTTCGCGCTCTGGCTCACGATGTTGATGGAATCGGGCTGGGCCACGGAAATTCCCGACAACAGGCCGTTGCCAAGCTGACGGGCCGCCCGAATCATCGTCGTGTTCTCGGTGGGGAACGAACTGAACGACTTGCGGGCCAAGTCAAGATAGGCGCTGTTGAGCGACCGCGCCCATTGGGTGGCGGTCGGCCTGTCGTTACCGGACGTCCTCGTGTCGGCGCTCGCCGACGGCGACGCCGACGAGGACGCCGTCTTCGAATCCTTCACCAGCACCTGGTTGACGAAACGGGTGATGTTGGAACGGGCACGGCCCAGGTCGCGAACCTGTCTGCCGAGCGTGATGGCCTCCTGGCCGCCGAGGGACTTCACCGCGCTCGCACGTTCGGCGGCCTCCTCGGACGAAACGTACGGCTGCGCCTTGATGAGCGATGCGAGGCTGTCGAGCTTGAGCCATGAGCAGGATTCGAGCTTGGAGACCAGCTCCTCCATGTTGGCGGTGTCGGTGGAGTCGACGTCCTGGCCGAGCGACACCAGCAGCGTGCGCGACTCATACGGTCCCTCCTGCTGGTAGAGCGCGGTCTGCGCGACGATGCGCGCCAGACGGCCCGACTCGGTGGTCTCGGCGAGCGCGTCGTCGCTGGTGGCCTTGCCCTGCGCGAGCGTGCTCAGATCGCGCTGCGTGTTCAGCACGGTAACGTTGCCGGCGCTGGTGGGCACCACCATCTTCGACGTGTGCACGGCGCTCGGTGTGCTCGGATCGTAGCCGGATTCCGCCACCACGATCGAATATCCCTGTGATTTCGCCGCGGCCAGCGATTTCGTGGTCCACTGCGCGGTGCTCTGCCAGGCCACGGCGGTCGGCACGGAGGCCTTCTCGTCGCCGACGGCGTCGCGGTAGAGCGTGCCGCCGCTCGCGGCATTCCACATCGACGCCTTCAGACCGGTCGACTGCCAGTCATGCTGGTCGGCGGTCTGCGCCTGATAGGCGATGTCGAATCCGTCCGGCTGCATGATCGCCGCCATGTTCGGCTTGGTCTCGAACGTCTGCGCATAGCTCGGATCGCCGACCACCTGAATGGATTTGTGGCGGGCGAGCACGCCCGTCAGGGCCTCCTGCTCGCTGCGTTCGGTGGAGCCCAGCGAGGTGACGGCGTCGTCGGTGTCGCCGCTCTGCGTCAGCAGCTTCTTCACGTTCGCGTTGGTGGCCTTCCACTGCGAGGTCGTCAGCGGCAGCGCGACGACCACGTTGAGCTGCGGCGTCTGCTCGAGATTCAGACCGTCCTGTGTACGGGTAACAAATGAATGGATGCAGGCTTTCTCAACGTCTCCGACGAGGTATCGGATGCTCAGTGGCTTCGGTCCCCACGTGCGGAACAGCTGCATCACGTCGCTGCTTGCCGAGGCGTGCACGATCACCGTCTGCCTGGCGCCCGGCTCCAGCGCATTGACGGACGTCGAGCCGAGCGTATCGTGCAGCCAATGCAGTTCGGGGCTGACGTCGTCGGAATCGTTGGCCCACTCCTGCATGAGCAGGCTCGAATCGAACGTGAACCGCGGGTTGGTGCGAATCTCGAGTTTGCCGGCGGCCAGCCTGGTCTTCGAATTATTGGTGATGGAGATGACGGCCGTGTAGTCGTCCTTGCCGTTGATGGTCGTGCTCGTGTTGTTTTCCACACGAAGCGTGATGTCGGCTGACGAGTGCGTCGACGATGACGACGTTGATGCACTCGATGATGAAGATGACGACGATGACGACGTGGAATCGGAGGTCGATTGCGTTCCCTCGCCGGAATCCATCGCCCATGCCGGCGCGGACCCCGTCAGCGTCCATGACAGACCGACGAACAGCGTGAGGACCAGGCAAACGAATATGCGAAAGCGCCGCGGCGCCGAGGGCGACCAAGCCCAGCCGCGGCCGGAGCGGTGTGCGGTACGGTTCAGCAAATCCTGACTACTTCCTGTGCTTTCGCGCATACAGCCATGCAATCCTACGTTCGTTAGGATAGCTCAGGACGTCGTTCAAATCATCAAATCTGACCCAAATGGCGTCTTCCGCCTCGTGGTCGGGATCGCCCTCCACCGTCAGCTCGCCGCCGATCATGCGCAACGCATAGTGGTGGACCAGCTTGTGCACGCGCTGCGCGGTGCCGGTGAACCAGTAGTCGATGGTGGCGATGGATGTGATGACCTCGCCGAGGATGCCCGTCTCCTCGTGGACCTCGCGTACCGCGGTCTGTTCGGGCGTCTCGCCCTTTTCGATATGCCCCTTCGGCAGGCACCATTCCAGGTGTCCCGAGCGGGAATGGCGGGCGATGATCGCCACGCGGCCCTGCTCGTCGAAGATCAGGCCGCCGGCGGAGTATTCGCGCACGACCGGCAGTTCGCGGGCGTCCAGCGAGGCGAACGTGGTGGGCTGCGTCTGCTTCTTCGCCATGATCGCCGGCGTCGGACGCGGCGGAATGGGGCTGTCCTCCACCTCGCGGGAATCGATGCGGTCCTCGGAGAACTCCACATCACCTTCAGGCAGTCGCAATGTGGCACGCTGTCCATATTGTGGAGTCTCGGAGCTGTACAGAGGGCGCAACGGCACTGGTTCGAGACCGTCTTCGGCACCTTCGGGAAGGGGTCCGTTTTGGGTATAATTCCCCGAAGAACTGGCGGCACGGGCCATCATGCGCGCAACATCTCCGGGAGTAGTCATACCTCTTACAATACGCAAAACATTGTGCAGGTGGGGTAACGGTAAGCTTGATTGCGCAAAGCGAAAGGAGCGAGCGTGGGATTCGAGGTGTGGCCCGAGGCCATTGAACTGGGTGAATTGTTCAACGAGCACGGCTATGAACTGGCGCTGGTGGGCGGGCCTGTGCGCGACCTGCTGCTGAACCGTCCCTCACATGATCTGGATTTCTGCACGTCGGCGCGTCCCGAGGAGTTCGAGCCCATTCTGCGCAAGTGGGGCCATGGATTCTGGGATATGGGCAGGAAGTTCGGCACGTTGGGCGCCATGAAGCGCCGCGAGGACGGCAGCGAGATCGGCGTCGAGGTGACGACGTACCGGTCCGACACCTATGACCCGGATTCGCGCAAGCCCGAAGTGAACTACGGCGACAGCCTCGAGGGAGATCTTTCCCGCCGCGACTTCACCGTGAACGCGATGGCATTGCGCGTGCCGCAGTGCGAGTTCGTGGACCCGTTCGGCGGTGCGAACGACCTGCAGAAGAAGATCCTGCGCACGCCGGTCGACCCCGAGCAGTCGTTCGACGACGACCCGCTGCGCATGATGCGCGCGGTGCGGTTCGTGGCGCAGCTGGGCTTCCGCATCGAACCGGCCACGGCCGAGGCCATCACCAACATGGTCGACCGCATCTCCATCGTGTCGGCGGAGCGCGTGCGCGACGAACTGACCAAGCTGCTGCTCAGCGACAATCCGCACGCCGGCATCGAGGCGCTGGTGGATTCCGGCCTCGCCGACGAGGTGCTGCCCGAGATCCCCGCCCTGCAGCTGGAGATGGACGAGCATCACCGCCACAAGGACGTGTTCCAGCACACACTCATGGTGCTTGACCGCGCCATCGCGCTGGAGACCGGTCCGGACGGCCCCGTGCCCGCACCCGACCTGACGCTTCGTCTGGCGGCCATCATGCACGACGTCGGCAAGCCGCGCACGCGCCGTTTCGAGGCCGGCGGCAAGGTGAGCTTCCACCATCACGACTACGTGGGCGCGAAGATGACCCGCAAGCGGCTCAAGGCCCTGCGGTTCGACCATCATGTGGTGGAGGACGTCACCGACCTCGTGGCCCTGCACCTGCGCTTCCACGGATACATCGACGAGCCGTGGACCGACGCCGCCGTGCGCCGCTATGTGCGCGACGCAGGCCACCTGTACCACCGGCTCAACCGCCTGACCCGCGCCGATGCGACCACGCAGAACAAGCGCAAGGCGCAGATGTTCTCCGACGCGATGGACGACATGGAGGCGCGCGTCATCGAGCTCAAGAAGCGCGAGGACATCGACGCGATCCGCCCCGACCTGGACGGACAGCAGATCATGGAGATTCTCGGTCTCGAGCCCGGCCCCGAGGTCGGCCGCGCCCGCAGGCACATGCTCGATTTCCGTCTCGACAACGGCCCGACCGATTACGATGCCGCCGTCGCCGAGCTCAAGCGTTGGTACGCCGAGGAGGCGTGAGCCGCCCATGTGATCACATGTGATCGGATACGCGAAAGGGCCCCTCGATGAGAGGCCCTTCGTCGTGATGGTCGATATCGTATGGATTACGAATCGGCCAGCGGTCACGTGAACCGTCCGGCTACGTGTATTGCTTCGTGCCTGCCGGTGGCTACTTCACGGCAGCGTGGTCCACGGCCTTGGGAAGATTGGTGATCTTGTCGGCGGCCACGCAGTTCTGGAACGACGTGATCTGCTGGTCGGCGCCGGTCTTCACCGCGTTTTCGTCGGTCAGCGTGGAGAACGTGGAGCCGATGACGACATCGACGAGCTTGTCGGAACGATCGTCCATACGCATGATGGCGTCGTTGAAGTGACCGGCGACGGTGTACGCCTGGTTGATGGCGTTCTTGCCGAACCGGATCTCCGTGCGCTTCAGCGTGGTGGTGCCCGGGTAGTCGGCCACGCCCTTGGTCACGAAGCCGCGGTTCTTCAGCGCGCTGCTCACGGCGTTGGCCAGACCCGACTTGTCGGTGCCGTTCAGCACGCGAACGGTGACGTTGCCGTTCGCCACCGTCTTGGCGGTGCCGGTGTTATCGGTCGTCGCGCACGGCGCGATGACGCCGTAGTTCGGCTTCTCCGCGGCCTTGGCCGACGAGGACTTGCCGAGCACACCGAAATAGAACAAGAAAGCCACCACAAGAATCACGGCCAACAGTGCGATCGCGATGGTGAACACGATCTTCTGCCTGTCGCGTACGAATTGCTGACGGGCCTTGCGCTCGTCGAAGGCTTCCGGAGACGTCATGACGTACCTTCCCGCTTGCTGTCTGTAATGGATACCACCTTAACGTGAATGCCTGACTCGGTTCGTCAGCATTCGGAGACGATCGGCGTCACCGGCGCCGACGTCTCGAACAGTCTGTCGACGCATCGCGCCGCCTGCCACGCACGGCATACGGCGGCCGATGCGCGCTCGTCCGGCACGCAGGCCACGACGGACGGGCCCGATCCCGAGACGAATGCCGAGCTTGCGCCGGCGTCCAGGGCCGCGGCGATGGCCTCGCCCGACCGCGGATGCAGCGCGACCGCCGCCTTCTGCAGATGATTGGCCTCGCCGGCGTTCGTGCCGACGACATCGAACGTGCGATAGACCTCGGGCGTGCTCAGCTGCGCGTTGTAGGCGCCGACGACCATCATGCCCAGCTGCGAGGCGTCCACACCGGGGTGGGAGGTGCTGATGCGCTCGATGCGCTCGCCATAGCCGGTGCCGCGGGCGAGGCCGCCGCTGAGGCAGAACGGCATATCCGCGCCGAGCGTGGCGGCGACGGGCTGCAGTCGTTCGACATCCCAATCAAGGCCCCACAGCCGGTTCAGCGCGAGCAGCGTGCCGGCGGCATCGCTGGAGCCGCCGCCGAGTCCGGCCCCGACAGGGATGCGCTTCTCGAGACTGATGGCCACGTCCGTGGTCATGCCGGCCGCCTCGGCCAGGGCGAACAACGCCATGACCGCGTGATTGCGTCGCATGTCGGCCTTGTCGAGCGCCAGATCGCCGAGATACGCGCCGCTGATGTCCAGCGAGAACCCGGTGTCCGGCTCCTTCTGCGTGACCGTGACCGTGTCGTAGATGCCCACGGCGCAGTAGATGGTGTCGAGACGATGACGGCCGCCCCATGCGGCGACCGGTTCGCCGACCTCCAACGTCAGATTGGTCTTGGCCGGGCACTCCACGCGCACGGTGGCACCCGGCCGGGTCGCCGCGGAGGCGGAATCGGGAGCGGGGGCTGCAGGCGAATAGGCGAACGCGGTCATGAGGCATCGGCCTCCACGGCCGCCGCCAGCGCCGCGAACCGGTCGATGGTCAGCGTCTCGCCGCGCAGCGTGGCGTCGATGCCGGCGGTCTCGAACGCCGAGGCCGGCACCGTCTTCTTCAACGCCGCGTGCAGGGTCTTGCGTCGCTGTGCGAACGCGGCGTCGACCAGAGCGAACGTGCGCTTGCGGGCGGCGACGTCATCGTCCGTCAGGTCGGTGTGCGTGCGGGTGAACTTCACCAGCGCGGAATCCACGTTCGGTGCCGGCCAGAACACATTGCGCCCGATGACGCCGGCGCGTTCGGCCTCGCCGAACCACTGCAGTTTCACCGACGGCGTGCCGTAGATCTTCGATCCCGGCTTGGCGCACAGGCGGTCGGCGACCTCCTTCTGCACCATGACGACGAAGCTCGAAAGGTTGGGATAGCGTTCCAGCAGCGTGATGATGATGGGCGTCGCCACGTTGTACGGCAGGTTGGCCACCAGCGTGAACGATTCGGACTGCGCCAGCGCCGGCGTATCGTCGGGCGTGACCTTCAGCGCGTCCCGGTTGATGACGGCGAAGCGCTCAGTCGCCTGCGGCATGCGTTCGGCGATGGTGTGTGGCAGCCGCTCGGCCAGCGGCGGGTCAATCTCCACCGCGGTGACGGCCGCGCCGGTCTCCAGCAGGGCGAGGGTGAGCGAGCCCAGTCCGGGGCCGACCTCCATGACCTGGTCGTCGGCGCCGATCTCGGCGGTGCGCGCGATGCGGCGCACGGTTCCCGGATCGATGACGAAATTCTGGCCGAACTTCTTGGTGGGGGTCACGCCGGCGTCTGCGGCGATGCGGCGGATGTCCGCCGCGCCGAGCAGGCCGCTGGTCTCGGCGTCCGCCTGGTCGGCGGCATCGGCCGAGGCATGGCTGGGCTTATCGGGCATAGTGGTGTCGGTCATCGATTTAGTACCATCCGGTGCTCTGCGAGTGGGCCCAGGCGCCGTTCGGGCTGCCGTAGCGCTGGGCGATGTAGGACAGTCCCCAGTTGATCTGGACGGAGGCGTCGTCGCGCCAGTTGGCGCCGAACGCGGCCATCTTGCTGCCGGGCAGCGACTGCGGGATGCCGTAGGCGCCCGAATAGGGGTTCTCGGCGTTCCACTGCCAGCTGGATTCGCGGTTCCACAGGGCCACGAGGTTCGTCCAGTTGCTGCCGGTCCAGCCGCGCTGTGCGGCGGCTCCCTTGGCGTAGGTCTGTGCGGCGGCCGCGGAGGGATGCCACAGTCCGCTGCCGGAGCTGCTGCCGGTGTTGGTGCTCGGCTTCGATGTGGTGGGCTTGGAGGTCGGCTTCGCGGTCGTCGGTTTCGACGTGGGCTTTGCCGTTGTCGGCTTGGAGGTCGGCTTGGCCGTCTGCGTGGGCTTTGCCGTGGCGGTGGGCTTCGATGTGGTGGGCTTGGAGGTCGGCTTCGCGGTCTGCGTGGGCTTTGCCGTGGCCGACTGCGACGGCTTGGCGGAGGACGACGCGCTCGAGCCGCTGCTCGGCTTCGTCGAGGAATCGGAGTCGGAATCCTTGCCGGAGTTGGCGTTCGACGAGGACGAGCCGGAGGCGCTTTCGCTCGGCTTCGGGGTCTCCTTCGGCTTCTCCGGTCCGACGGCGACGATCTTGTCGATGGCGATCTTCGTGGTCTGCTCCTTGAGGAGGATGGAGGTCTCCTCCTTGCCGTCCACGAACGTGGTGTTGTACGTCGCCTTCTTCTCGCCGGCCTGGCCTTCCTGACGCACGACCGTCTCGCCGGGCTCGAGGCTGGAATCGACGATGGTCTGCGTCTCGAACGGCACGGCGATGGTCTTGGTGGTCTCGCCGTGGGTCACACGCTGCACGCGCAGCACGGTGTTGCTGCCGCCCGTGTTCTCCACGCTCACGCGGTCTTCCTTGCCCAGCACGATGCCCTTGGAATCAAGGATGGACGCGGCGGTGAGCTTGCCGTTCGGCGCCTCGCTCGACTTGCCGTCGGCGACCACGGTGACCGGGCCCTGCTTGTTGATGATGAAGCCGCCGGTGAGCTGGTTGTATACGTTCTTGATGTCGACGGTCACCTTGGAGGCGGCCTTCTCGTTGTCCTTGAAGAATCCGAGCAGCTGGTCGGCGCTCGTCGCGACCGTCCAGAACGGCACGTCCTGGCCCTCGATGTTGATGGTGGCCTGGTACGCGCTCTGCATGGTGACGACCGCGTGGTCGCTCAGCATGTCGCCGGACGTGGACCTGACGATGTCGTGCGTCTTCACGGCGATGTTCTGCTCCTGAAGCAGACGGTTGACGCTCATCGCGTTCGTCTGCACCGTCGTGGTCTTGCCGTTGATGTCCAGCGTCACCGTCTTGCGCGTGGTGACGAAGAACGCCAGTACGCATGCCACGGTCACGATAACGGCGCATGCCACCACACGAATACGACGAAGCGCCAGAAATCGTTGTGGAGTCCATCGACGTGCCATCAAAATCCTCCCAAAAACCGCTTGAACATACGGAATCAATTGTATGATGCCGACCTTGACGACGGCGGTTCGCGGTCCGTATGCCGCCAAATTCGCACATTTGCGGGCGTCGTCATCAAGGCGTTGAAAAAGAAAGAGAGCGAGGAGCCGGTTTTAGAAGGGGGATGAATCCGGCCCCTCGCTCGTGGACGGAGCGGGTTGGGGGATGCTCCGTCCCATATCTCAGAAGCTGTATTGATGGGGGAAGCTCCTGAGTCCTTACTCGCGGTAAGTCTTTGTATCCCCAACGTGCGTACGCCACGCACGCATATGCGCTTATGAGATGTATCTCACAAACCATACTACTCTCGCGGGGAAATCTTATCACGACGTGTGTCGTATGCGACGCCGTGATGAACCCCCGCATAGGGTGCTCGCTGCTTCAGTTATGGGTTCGATTATGGGAGCCTCCTGTCGGGATCGAACCGACGACCTGCCGCTTACAAGGCGGCCGCTCTGGCCATCTGAGCTAAGGAGGCATGTTCATGACCGTCACGACGATGCCGTCCGACGATATCGAACGAAGGCAAGTATAACCAAACGCGGGAATATTGTCATCTTCGGCCGTTCGAAGGCCTTGCCGCCGCAGGGATTGGGGGATTGCGGGATCATCGGTCCGCAGTCCGAAAATGCATGGACCCGCAAACCCATTGATGAGCATGGGGTTGCGGGTCCACCGGTGTTTGCGGGTCCGGGACGTCAGACGGGGATCACGGGTAGAGCGGTCCCTTGTCGGTGCCGACCGACGGGAGCTTGCCCTCCGTGCCCACGGCGTTCGCGTCGAGGCCGATGGCCTTGAGGAACGCGGTGCGCTGGTCGGTGTCGGACGGAATGGAGTTGCGGTTCCAGTACTTGCCGTTGACGGTGATCGTCGGCGTGCTCATCTGACCCTTGAGCTGGCCTTCGACGTTCCACAGTTCCTGACGCAGCGGCGTGTACTTGCTGATGGCCTTCAGCCAGTCGCCGTACACATGCTTGCCGTCGGTGGCCGATGCGGCGACGGATTCGCTCACGCCGGCGTCGATGGCCCGCTGCTTGATCTGCGCGTTGGAAACCGGCTTGTAGTCGCTCTCGCTCGGCTGGAAGTCCTCGGCATACATGAGCGTGATGAACTTCAGCAGATGCTCCGGCTCCTTCTCGGCGATCTCGATGGCCGCGTTGGCGGCGCGCGTGGAGTATTCGTCGGTGGAGTAACGGTCCATGAAGCTCATCGGATGAATCTCGATGTTGATCTGGCCGGCATCGACCAGCTGCGAGTATGTGTCGCCGAGCGCGCGTTCCATGGCGCCGCAGCCGGGGCACATGAAGTCCATGTACACGGCCACGGTGGGAACGCCCTTGACCGGCTTGTTCAGGCCGTTCTTCGAAATGACGAAGCCGCCCTTCTCGGTGCTGTTCGCCGGCTTCGGCGACGCCGCCTCGACCTGCGACCAGGCGTCGTTGAGCTCGCCGGCATCCTGCGTGGGATGGTTGGCCTTCCAGATGTTGAAGCCGATGACCGCTATCAGGGCGATGACGACGGCGACGACGACTGCGCCGATGATGGTCTGGTTGCGACGGTCGCGCTGCGCCTGCTCGGCGCGCGCCTTGGCGGCCGCCGCCTCGGCGGCCTGCCTCGCCTTGCGGTTCGTGGGTTTCTTGGTGGTCTTGGCCATGTGCGGGTGATCTCCTCATGACGTCGCGAACGATGCGCGACAGCTCGATTACGAATGGAAAGTTTAGCGTCGGGAGGTAAATAAACGGTGATGATTCACGCCTCGTGAACTGTGCCCCTCATAGGTTTTCGACGTGGTGGGCGATAAGCCGCGGTTATAGGGCGGCCTATTCGTTCGTCAGCAGCAGGGGCGACCAGTCGATGCTGTCGCCGGTGATGAGCAGCGCCAGGCCGGCGAGGATGAGGATCGTCCAGATGATGGTGAGCGTCCAGCTGCGCCGTTGCGCCTCCTGCGCGGCGTCCTGCATCTCGTCGTCGTCCGGCTGCCGGTACTGCGGATAGTCGTTGATGTCGCCGTCGTTGATGCCGGGGTCTTGGGCGTCGCGAGGAGAGCCGAATGTGCCGCGCGTGATGCCGGCGCCGAGCCGGGCGAGCCGCGAGTACGGTCCGAGCGCGGCGATGAACCAGCCGGTCGCCATGCAGACGGCCAGAATCATGCCTGACGACGACAGCGGCCGTCCGGCCACCACGGGGATGCGAATCGGCAGACTGAACACTTCGACGGAGACCGTGGCCTGCGGCAGGCCGAGCGCGACGGCGAGGAACGCGGCGAGCGCCATGAACAGCGCGGCCATCAGGGCGATGGGTGCGAAGGTGAGTGCCAGACCCTTGATGAGATGCCATGGCAGGGAGCCGACGATCAGGGCGCCGTCGGTGCCTTTGCGCATACCGCCGCGCTTGGATTCGCGGTTGAGCTGCGACTGGCAGGATAGGCCGGCCGTGGTCAGCAGCCACAGCGTGGCCATGGCCACGATCAGTCCGCCGGTCGGGGCGGCCGCGGCGAACAGGCATAGCGGTACGGCGAGCAGACACAGGAGCATACGGCCGCGGGGGATGAGCCACGAGGTCATGGCCGTCACATATTCATACGGGCTCATCGGCTGGAACGGCTGCATGGCGGGCTGCTGCGGTTCGGGGGCCGGTGGCATCGGAGGTGCGGTGATGTCGGGCACGCCGTCGATGGGAGGCTCGTCGACTGGGTCGCCGATGAGCGGGTCGTTGGAGGCGACGCGCGGCTGGGGACGCAGCGGCTGCTGCTGTGTTTGGAACGGCTGCGGATACGGCGATTGTGCGTCAGGCAGCACGGTGGTGGCGTCGCTGTCGGTCGCGGTCGCCGGCGACGCTTCGGCACTCGTATTTGCGGGAACCGTGGAACTGCTGACGCGGGGAATACCACCGGAAGGCGTCAGCACGGCGGTGGCCTCCGGGTCGAACGTCATGGCCATTGTCTCGGCGTTTGCGGCTGCATCGCCGGCGGCATGGGTGACGCCGGCGATGTCGGGGCTCATGCCGCCGGCGGATGGCACGGACATGGCCGGATGGGATTCCACCACACGGCCGTTCGCCGCGCCGTTCGTCCACTGCTGTGGCTGCGCGGCGCCGGAAAACGTGCGCGGCTCGCGTCCGACCGGGCGGATGGCCACGGCCGGCTGCGGCGGCTGCGCCGCTTGCGACAGGGTCTCGGTGGCGGCTTCAGGGGATTGCGGCATCACCGTGGTACCCGACGGGCCCGCGGCATTTGCGGTTGCCGGCATCGCGGCCGTTGGTGCCTCTGCCATCGATGTCTCTGCCGGCGATGAGGGGGCCTGCAGCACCTGCGTTGCCGATACGGCCGTCGTCGGAGGCGTTGACGTCGGGGACAGAGTCGGCGCGGCCAGCGTCGGGAAGGCGTGGGCGACCATGGTCGGGATATCGCGGGTCTGGCCGGCAAGGGCGACCGGCTTATCCAGCACGGCATTCACGGCATTCGCTGTATTGGAAGCCGGCGAGGCGTCGACATGGTCGGCATCCGAATCCGACGAGACATCGATCAGCTGCGTTGCGGCGGCGCGGCGTTCATCCAGCGCCTTCCACAGCGAGCGGGGATTGTCGATGCCGGCATCCGGGTCGTCAGCTGTTTCGGAAGAGTTTTTTCCAAAAGGGCGCATCACCCCGTCACCGGCTTCGGTGGTGTTCGGCGTCGGTATGTTTCCGGCCGCGGCGGTAGGCGGCAGCGGAACCGGCGGCACATCGGCGGCCATGGGCGCGCCCGTGCCGGCGAGCGGCCGGGCAAGCGGCTTCGACTCGCCGATAGGCGTGCTCGCGGCGGACGCCGAGTCGGCCGAGGCGGCGGTACCGGCAGCGAGGCTGGAGCCGGCAACGGCGGAACCGGCGGCGCCAACGGCCGTCCACAATTGCGGGGTCAATGCATCCTGCTCGATCACCTGCAACAGTTCCATGGGCGTGCAGCGGTTCTCGCGCTTGGGATCCAGGGCGCTGCGGAACGCGGCCGTCGTGCGTGGCGGCAGTCCCGCAAGATTCGCGTGACCGGTCGCCGCACGCTCCAGCACGGCCATCATCGGATTCGTGCCGAACACCGGCTGACCGGTGGCGGCGAACGCCAGCACGGCCGCCGTGCTCCACCAATCCGTCTGCTCATCGGATTCGGCGCCGTCGATGATCTCCGGCGCGATGAATCCGGGCGTGCCCATCACCAGGCCGGTACGGGTCACATGGCTTTCCCCCTCACCCATGGCGATGCCGAAATCCACCAGCACCGGGCCGGTACGTGAGATCATCACGTTCGTCGGCTTGATGTCGCGATGAATGATGCCCGCCCGATGCACCGCGCTTACCGCGTCGATGAGCTTTCGGGTCAGACGTTCGAGGTCGCCGGCCACGTACCGACCGTTCGCCGCCACATCGGCACGCAGGTTCTTGCCCTCGATGAGTTCGGTGACGATGAACGCCACCGAATCGTCAAGCTCCATATCCATGATCTGGCATACGCCGGGATGATTCACCCGTCGCAGGGCCGCGGCCTCGCGGCGCAGGCGCTCGCGGGCCGTCGCGGCGTTGTTCTCGGCGCCGGGCTGGAAGTCGTTGGATGCGGCGGCGCCGTCCGATTCGCCGTCCTCGTTCAGCGAATCGCGCAGGATCTTCATGGCGTAGATGTTGCCGCCGTCGTCCTTGACGCGCCATACGGAACCCATGGCGCCCCCGCCAAGGCGGGATATCAGCGTATAGCCGCCGACAAGGCTACCCGATTCCAGATTCAGCGCAGTCAAATCACTCATGCCGCCCATTGTGGCACGTATGTTCGATTCCCGCCGTGTGCCGCGTCGCTTTATTACGCAAGTTTCGCGCGATGTTCGATGATGTTGTGGGGCTCCCCGAAGCATTTCCCTCTGCTGGAGTCAGGGTTTGTGGGTCTACTCGTGAGGTTTGTGGGTCTACTCAAACGGTTTTGTGGACCTAGTTGTTCATGAAATCAATTTGTGGGTCTGCACCATTCAATAATCGTGGGCAAATTCGTTCATTAAGGGGTTTGTGGGTCTAAGGAGTATATATAGGCGCCGAAAACCGACTCTTCGCGATGCGCTAGACCCACTTTTCAATTTTGGTGATGCCGTAGGCCCGCTTTTCCGATTTTTGGGCGGTCGGTTGTGCGTGGCGGCTGGTTGTGTGCGACGGTCGGGGAAGGCTGTGGGGCCTGTCGTATCGGTTTGGCCGGGGACGTGGGGGCTGGCGTATCGATTCGGTCAAGGTCGGGAACGCGGGACCTGTCGTATCGAGTCAGTCAAGACCTGCGGAATCGACGCAGGACCTGGATTTGATGCAAGTACTGTGCACGGTTTCAGTACATGACACGCCGATAAAAGTTAGCGCTCTCAACAGTTTTTGCAAAAGCTGGCAAACGCTATATACTGTAACCACTGAGAACGTGCACAGTCTTGAAATCACGGCCGAGTTCAAGACTTCGCACACAACGCTGTACACCCACATCCGCATCCCTGAAACGAACATCAGCGGATGTCGTTCGGACGATGACTCCGGCGGCGGCGGATGCCGGGACCTGACGAGGGGGCCGGCATGACGCAACGCATGCCGAAGCCGGCGCCCGAATACGAAGAGAAGTTCAAGGAATCGAGGAATCATGGCATTGCTGCCGAATCCGATTGTTCTGCAGCGCGCGGACCCATACGTGCTGCGAACCGACGACGGTTACCTGTTCACCGGTTCGTACCCGTTGTACGACCGCATCACGCTGCGTCGCGCCGACAGGCTCTCCGGGCTGCAGGCGGCCGAGGAACACACCATCTGGCGCAAGCACGACAGCGGCAGCGGCGAGATGAGCGAACTCATCTGGGCGCCGGAGATCCACCGCGTTGACGGCCAGTGGGTCATCTACTTCGCCGCCGCGCCCACCACCGAAATCGACCAGCAGGCCGACACCTTCCAGCATCGCGTCTTCTGCCTCACCTGCGACGACGCCGACCCGATTACCGGCACCTGGACGGAACGCGGCAAGGTCGACACCGGCATGGACACCTTCGCGCTCGACGCCACCACGTTCGTGTACACCGACGGCCGCCAGTACCTCATCTGGGCGCAGCAGGACCTCGCCATCGAAGGCCACTCCAACCTGTACATCGCCCGCATGGCCAACCCGTGGACGCTCGAAACCGAGCCGGTGATGCTCTCCAAGCCCGAGCTCGACTGGGAGAAGATCCGATTCATCGTGGAGGAGGGCCCCGCCGTCCTGAAGTACGACGACAGGATCTTCGTCACGTTCTCCGCCTCCGGCACCGGCCCCGAATACGCGATGGGCATGCTCACCGCCAGCGCCGACGCCGACCTGCTCGACCCGGCCAGCTGGACCAAGTCCCCCGAGCCGGTGTTCACGTCCGACGAGACCGTGCGCCAGTTCGGCCCCGGCCACAACTCGTTCACCAAGACCGACGACGGCCGCGACGTGCTCATCTACCACTGCCGCAACTACGTGGAGATCCTCGGCGACCCGCTGTTCGACCCGAACCGCCACGCCTACATGGGCCTCATCGAATGGGCCGAGGACGGCACCCCGCGCTTCGGCACCCCGCAGATGGCCACCCGCTTCACGCCCGCCACCACGGACGTGCTGCCTTCGGACGGTCGTCTCAACGTGGACGAATCGCTGTAATCGGACCGTTCGGGTAATCGGACCGCCCGGGTGACCGGCCCATACGGCCCGCATCCGGGAACCGCTCCGCACCCGACCTCGCACCTTCACCCAATAAGACCAATCGTTCGCATCGCCGGCGTGCTCGCCGCCCAACCGCCCATATAAGGCATACCAAGGCGCATCGGGCATACCGGCCATATAAGGAATCGAGTAAACATGGCACAGGAAAACTCGCTCGTGCAGTCGCTCAAGCGCGGCATCTTCTGGAACTTCGGCGGACTCTACTTCTTCTACTTCGCCGTCTGGCAGCTCATCTTCACCTTCCTGCCGTACTGGCTCAAGGGCCCCGCCGGCATGGACACCACCACCTCCGGCCTGGTGTTCTCCATCATGTCGTTCGGCGCGCTGATCCTCCAGCCGATCTTCGGCCCGATCCAGGACCGTCTCGGCCTGAAGAAGGGACTGTTCTACTTCGTCATCTGCTGCATCCTGTTCCTCGGACCGCTGTTCCAGTGGGTGTTCCTGCCGCTCGTCGGCGCGAACCAGATCCTCGGTGCGGTCGTCATGGGCGCGTACCTGAGCCTCTGCCTCAACGGCGGCGTCGGCGTGGTCGAGGCCTATAACGAACGCTCCTCCCGCGCCTACAGCTTCGAATACGGCCACGCACGCCTGTTCGGCTCGCTGGCCGGTGCCACCGCCTCGTTCGTCGGCGGCATCATGTGGGCGAAGAACACCGGCTCCATCTTCTGGGCCATGACCTTCTGCGCCGCCGTGCTGTTCGTGCTGCTCACCGTCGTCAAGCTGCCCGACGACCACATGGCCGGCGAGGTCAGGGACGAGCAGGGCAACGCCGCCAAGAACGAGCCCATCACCCGCGAGGAATGGCTCTCCATCTTCAAGAACCGCAGCTTCTGGGGCTTCTGCCTGCTGATCATCGGATCCGCCACCATGTACGACGTGTTCGACCAGCAGTTCCCGAACTACTTCGCCTCCTTCTTCTCCGACGCCACCGCCGGCGCCACGTTCTTCAGCCGCGTGGTCTCCGTGCAGATCCTGCTCGAGGCCATCTGCATGCTGTTCATGCCCGCCCTCATCAACAAGATCGGCGCCAAGACCGGCCTGCTCATCTACGGCGGCATCCTGTTCGTGCGCGTGCTCGGCTGCGCGTTCATCAACACCATCCCGATGCTGGTGTTCTGGCGTCTGCTCGCCGCGCTTGAGATGCCGTTCATGCTGGTCTCCGTCATGAAGTACATCACCCGCGTGTTCGACAAGCGCCTCTCCGCCACCGTGTACATGTACGGCTTCGGCACCGCCAAGCAGATCGGTCTGACCGTGTTCTCGCTGTTCATGGGCAACATGTACACCGCGCTCGGCTTCCACCACGCGTACCTGCTGCTCGCCGCGCTCATCGCCGTGTTCGTGATCGTCGGCTCGCTGCTCATGCGTTCCGACGCCAAGACGGAGCAGATCGCCAAGTAGCGCATCATTCCGCCATCCGCCGTGCCGCATGGCGAGCAGCACCCTGCGGGGCCTTCCCCTTCCAAAGGCCCCGCAGGGTTTTTCGTTGCCGGAACTCGGGTCGGTATCATGGTCACGTATCCGCCGATCCCAAGGCTTGAAGGAAGCAGAGTGAACCAGCATAAGGCCACCATCCACGACGTCGCCCGCATCGCTGGCGTGTCCCGCGCCACCGTCTCGCGGTATCTCAACGGTGGCAAATGGGTGAGCGAGGATGCCGCCGCCAAGATCAAGGCGGCCATCGAGCAGACGCATTACGTGGCCAACACCCATGCCCGCGCACTGGTCACCGGCCGTGCCGGATCCGTGGCGTTCCTGCTCGGCGAGCCGCAGAAACTCCTCTTCGAAGACCCGAACTTCGCCACGCTGCTGCGATCCGTGGCCGACGAACTCGGCAAGCGCAGCACCTCGTTCCTGCTGATGACGACCGACAACAAGGACGAGGAGCGGCGCAACATCGCCTACCTGCAGGCCGGCCACGTCGACGGCGTCATCCAGGTCGCATGGCATCAGGACTCCGGCAAGATGATCGCCGCGCTCGTCAAGGCGGGCATCCCCACCGTCGTCGCCGAACAGCCGTCCGACGAGACGCTGCCCGTCGGATATGTGCATGTGGAGGATTACGGCAGTGCGCGCAAGGCCTGCGAATACCTGCTGTCGCGAGGAGCCCGACGGCTGGCGATGATCGCCGGCCCGGAGGGTCCGTCCGGCACGCGCGACCGCGTCCACGGCTTTCTCGACACCCTGGCCGCGGCCGGCGTCGCAGACGCGGCCGCGCCCATCGTCCATGGCGACTACTCCTCGGCAAGCGGCGAACGCGCGATGGCCGAACTGCTCGACTCCCAGCCCGACATCGACGCGGTATTCATCTCGTCCGACGCCATGGCCGTCGGCGCGATGAAGACGCTGCGGGCACGCGGCATCGTCGTGCCCGACGACATGCAGATCGTCGGCTTCGACGACTCGTCGGCCGCCATGCTCGCCGATCCGCCGCTGACGACCGTCCGTCAGCCGTTCGACCAGATCGGCAAGCATCTGGTCGACCAGCTTATGCGCATCATCGCGGGGGAGCGGCCCGTCGGCGTCACGCTGCCGTGCGAGCTCGTCGTGCGCGACACCACGCGCTAGAACGCATGGTCGACCGTACGTCAACATGATTATCAGACGGTTATTAGAGTGCTGCGGGGTAGTATGGCGGGGAGTGTTGTCGTCGCCTCGGAGGTGAATATGGTCGACAGTCGCAATCCGCTCGTTTCGGTGATCGTGCCGGTATACAAGGTCGAAAAATTCCTCGACGAATGCGTGGCGGGAATCGTCGCGCAGACCTACCGCAATATTGAGATCATCCTCGTCGACGACGGCTCCCCCGACGGCTGCCCGGCCATGTGCGACGCATGGGCGGCAAAGGACTCGCGAATCCGCGTGATCCACAAGCGCAACGGCGGGCTCTCCGACGCGCGCAACGCCGGCCTTGCCGCCGCACGCGGCGACGTCGTCTATTTCGTCGACTCCGACGACGCCATCGAGCCGAATCTCGTCGGCGTGTGCCTCAAGGCCATGCGCGAATACGACGCCGACGTCGTGATGTTCAAATTCGACACCATCTCCGAAGCCGGCCGTCCGCTGTTGTCGTCGTACAAGCACAACGAATTCGACGACGTGCAGGTGCTCACGCCGCAGGAGGCCATCAAGGCGCAGGTGCGTTCGGAGATCGACGGGTATTTCTGGGCGTTCGTGGCCGCGACGCCCATATATAAGGACCATGACTTCTCGTTCCCCGTCGGACGGAAGATCGAGGACATGGCCCGCATCTGCAACGTACTGGGCGAGGCGACGCGCATCGTGCGCATTCCCGAGGTGCTGTACCACTACCGGATGCGCAAGGGGTCGATCACGGCCACGCTCGACCCGAACCTCTCGCGCGACTGGCGGCGCGCGGCCGACGACCGCGAGGCGTACATCGCGGCGCGATACCCCGAACTCAAGCGGTTCATGACCATGCAGCAGCTCACGTTCTTTGCGAACCTCGACTACGAGACCATCCGTCAGTCGCTGATCGCCGGCCTGAAGATCGACCCCGAGGATGCGGACGCCATGCGCCGGCGCATCGAGGGCCTCGCCAAGGACGTGGAGGACAACGGCGATGTGGACGAGGTGCCGGAATCGACGAGCGAGCTGCTCGGCACGCTCAAGGGCTGGCTGAGCGAGACCGTCGACGACCTGACCGCGGAGATGAAGGCCGGGCTGCACGGGATGCGCGACGAATGGCGGCAGCTGCGCGTGGAGTTCCGCGACGGGTTCCGCGCATAATCCATGGCAATCGATTGACGTCATATTGGGGCCGAATCTGATATTTCCCAAGTGTTTCGAAAAACCCTCCAATTTCTTGAAACCGGTTTCTTTTCGTGATTTATGGTGTATATTGGGCAGTGGCTCACAGGAGAGTGATTTCCTCGACCACAAACAACGCTGTTAGCGGTGCAACGAACCTTGGCGAATCCAAAGCAGGACGCGCGAAGCGAAGTTAATCCAAAGACGGGATAATTGAATACCCATATACACCCCCTTTTACAACGGATCGTGAGGCACGTACCTGCCTCTGAAAGGAACTGATTACCATGGCAGAAGTGGTTTTTGACCATGTCACCCGCATCTACCCGGGCAACGACAAGCCCTCGGTGGACAATCTGAATCTCGACATCAAGGACGGCGAGTTCCTCGTGCTCGTCGGCCCCTCCGGCTGTGGCAAGTCCACCACGCTGCGCATGCTCGCCGGTCTTGAGGAAGTCAACAAGGGCAAGATCCTCATCGGCGACAAGGACGTCACCAACATGCAGCCGAAGGACCGTGACATCGCCATGGTCTTCCAGAACTACGCGCTGTACCCGCACATGACCGTCGCCGACAACATGGGCTTCGCCCTGAAGATCGCCGGCACCCCGAAGGAGGAGATCCGCAAGCGCGTGGAAGAGGCCGCGAAGATCCTCGACCTCACCGAGTTCCTCGACCGCAAGCCGAAGGCCCTCTCCGGCGGCCAGCGTCAGCGCGTGGCCATGGGCCGCGCCATCGTGCGCAAGCCGAAGGTCTTCCTCATGGACGAGCCGCTTTCCAACCTCGATGCCAAGCTTCGCGTGCAAACCCGTACGCAGATCGCCGCCCTGCAGCGCCAGCTCGGCGTCACCACCCTGTACGTGACCCACGACCAGACCGAGGCCCTGACGATGGGCGACCGCATCGCCGTCATCAAGCTCGGTGTGCTGCAGCAGGTCGGCGCCCCGACCGAGCTGTACGATCGTCCGGCCAACGTGTTCGTCGCCGGCTTCATCGGCTCGCCGTCCATGAACCTCAACATTCATCCGGTCGTCAACGGCCAGGCCAAGATCGGTGACGACACCGTCGACCTGCCGAAGGACGTCGTCGCCAAGCTCACCCCGGAGGACGGCGGCAAGATCGTCGTCGGCTTCCGTCCGGAGGACGCCACCCTCGCCGGTCCGGACGACGACAACGCCTTCAAGCTGTACGTCGCCAACGTCGAGGATCTCGGCTCCGACGGCTACATCTACGGCAACATCGTGACCGACGGCTCCGCCGCAGAGCAGGCCAGCGCCGTCATGAGCGACCAGGACAAGATGACCACGGTCCGTGTGAGCCCGCGCCTGCTGCCGAAGGTCGGCGAGACGGTGCGCATCAAGATCGATCCCGAGAAGATGCATCTCTTCTCCCCGAGCACGGAGCTGCGTCTGAACTAGTCGTTCGGTCGCCTGGTTCGGTCGGCTTGCCGTCCATCCGGCTGTTCGGACTTCCGTCCGTTCTTGTCGGGCGGCCGTTCGCTCGTCCGTTCTCGGACGGCGTGGCGGCACGGCCGCATAATCACAGACGTCGGCGTGAGGACTGTTGTGGGACGGTCCGATTGCCGATACGCGAGGCGAGGTCCCCTCTCTTCCTCTCTGACTCGCTTCGCGAACAGTGTAGCCCCGCAGCCAACGCTGGTTGCGGGGCTTCCCTATGCGTTCGCGGCATGAATCGATGCTTATCGATATATCGCGTGATTCGTGCATATGCCTATTTCGCACGAATGCGGATATATGAGTGCATCGGATGATTCGTGCGCAACGAGGATGCGCATGAATCGGGATATGCGAGGGTATCTGGTGATTCATGCGTCAAATCACGCGGATTGGGTAAGTTGGTGATTATGGAAAACGTGGAATTGGACCCCAGACTTGTACAGGCCACATCGGTGAAGGCCGTCGACGAAGCGGTCGGCGGCAAACGGCCTAGCGAACCGAAGGCGTTGAAGATCACCGCCGCGAGTTCGAACCCGAAGATGTTCACGCTGCCGTGGCACAAGCCGCTCTCGCAGTGGCCCGACGACCTGCTCGCCAATCTGCCGCGCGGCATCTCCCGCCACGTCGTGCGATTCGTGCGCGTGGGCAACGACGTGTATGCGATGAAGGAGATCACGCAATCGGTGGCACAGCGCGAGTACGAACTGCTGCGCCAGCTCGAGAAGATCGACGTGCCGTCCGTCAAGCCGATCGCCGTCGTCACCGGCCGGCACGACCGCGACGGCAAGCCGCTCGAAGCCATGCTCGTCACCCAGCACCTCAAGTTCTCGCTGCCGTACCGTGCGCTGTTCGCGCGAAACCTGCGCGAGGACACCGCCGACCGGCTGATTGACGCGCTCGCCGTGCTGCTCGTGCGCCTGCACCTCATCGGCTTCTACTGGGGCGACGTGTCGCTGTCGAACGTGCTGTTCCTGCGCGACGCCGACTGCTTCGCCGCCGTGCTTGTGGACGCCGAGACCGGCGCGCTCTACCCGACGCTGACGGAAGGCCAGCGCGAATACGACATCGACCTGGCGCGTACGAACATCATCGGCGAACTGATGGATCTGAGCTCCGGCAAGCTGCTGCCCGACGACGTGGATGAGATCGAGGTGGGCAACCGCCTGGTCGAGCGCTACCATTCGCTGTGGAGTGCGCTGACCGACGTGGAAAGCTTCAGCCCCGACGAGATGTGGAAGATCGAGAAGCGCGTCAACAAACTCAACCAGCTTGGATTCGACGTGGACGAGCTCGAGATGAACACGTCGGAGGACGGCAACCGCGTGCGCGTGCGGCCACGCGTGGTCGACGCCGGTTACGCCTCGCGCAAGCTGCTGAGGCTCACCGGCCTCGACGTGCAGGAGAACCAGGCGCGCCGACTGCTCAACGATCTGGACGCCTACCGCACGTCGACGTGGCGTCAGGGCGAGGACCTGGAGATCGTGGCCACCGACTGGATGCGCGAGGTGTTCGAACCGACCGTGCGCATGATTCCGAAGGAATACCGTTCGCAGATCGAGCCGGCGCAGTTCTTCCACGAGATCCTCGACCATCGCTGGTTCCTCGCCGAAAAGGTCGGTCATGACGTGCCGATGGCGGAGGCCGTGAACAGCTACATCGAAAACGTACTGCCCCAGTACAAGATCGACGCCAAGGTGATGGACGCCATCAACGCCGACGCCGACGCCGGCGTAATCGACGACGAATCGTCGTACGGCGACGACGGATACGATCCCGATTACGATCCCGACGCCGCCGTATGGGCGAGCTAGCACAAGCTGGTAGTGGCTGGTAGTGGCGTACCGATGCACTGAGGAGATGAAAACGGCCGGTACGGTTCCTGTTGGTTCGTGAATGCACGACGGATGGGAACCGTATTGGCTGATGGGTTCCTGTTGGTTGTAGCGATACGACGGGCAGGAACCGAATATGCCCCATGCCGCGTGATGCGACATGGGGCATATTGCGTTTTGTTCCGGGGCGGCGTCTACCTGCCGCCTCTTACCTTTGCGCTTACTTCGCGGCAGCGGCTGCGGCGGCCTCGCGGCGGGCGCGGGCCACGGCGTAGAGGCTGATGCCCGCAGCCACGGAGGCGTTGAGCGATTCGACCATCGACGTGATCGGAATGCCGGCGATGGAGTCGCAGGCCTCGCGGACCAGACGGCTCAGGCCCTTGCCCTCCGAGCCGAGCACCACGATGAGCGGGTCGGTCTCGAAGTTGGTCTCGCCGACGAGCGCATCGCCGCCGCCGTCCAGACCGACGGCGTAGTAGCCGCGTTCCTTTAGGCTTTCGATGGCCTTGGTGAGGTTCACGACGCGGGCGACCGGCATGTGCGCGGCGGCGCCGGCGGAGACCTTCCACGCGGCGGCGGTCACCGAGGCGGAACGACGCTCCGGCAGAATCACGCCGTTGGCGCCGAATGCGGCGGCCGAACGGATGACCGCGCCGAGGTTCTGCGGGTCGGTCACGCCGTCGAGCGCGATGAACAGCGGACGGGCCTTGATCTGCGCGGCGGGGCCGGCGGCCTCCATGGCGCGTGCCTTCTTGTCGGCGCGATCGGCCAGCTCCTGCAGCGAATGGTACTGGTATGGCATGGCCTTGAGCACCACGCCCTGATGGTTGCTCGAACGCGCGATGCGGTCGATCTCCAGACGGTCGGCCTCGAGCAGATGCAGGCCGTGGGCGCCCGCCAGACGCACGATCTCGCGCGTGCGGTCGTCATGCTCGATGCGGGCCGCGATGTACAGCTCCTTCGCGGGAACGCCTACGCGCAGCGCCTCGAGCACCGAGTTGCGGCCGATGACCAGATCATCGGAATCCGAGGTGAACTTCGCCGCACGACGCTTCGCCGCCAGGCGAGGATCGGCCATCTTGCGGCGGTCGGCCGCCTTCTTGGCCCGATATGCCTTGTGGTACACGCGGTCCTCGGCCTTGGGAGTGGGCCCATGCCCGCGCAGCTTATTACGATGTTTTCCGCCAGACCCCTTGGTCGGCCCTTTCTTCATAGCCATAGATTCCATTGTCCCACAAGGGGTTCCGTAGGGTTTGGCGGTTGACGTAGGGGTTCTGTGGGGTTTTCGCCGATCGGTGTGACGTTTTGGGGACGTCACGGGATTTCGCGGTTGCGGGCCTGCCGCCGGTTCCCGTGCACTAGCCGAGAGTTTTTGGCCGGCGTCAACGCCGTTGTTGGCGCCGTGATTTCGTTTATAATCCACGTTTTGAGGCGGCGCAATGGACAGGATTCGGCGGGTTGTCGTATCGATGGGGGCATTGGCCGCATCGCGCCGCGCGGGGACCGGCAAGCCGACAGAATCCGCGAAAATGTCAGTCGTGTTGGATGTTCGTTGCCGCTAGAATACCGGTAACCGCGTGTGAAGTATGGCGCGGGGAAGGTATCCGCACAATTCCGCGGAATGCGGAACGTACCGACGGCCTGCCGGCAACAGCGACGGCGGCCCCGCCGATGGTTCCGATTCCGAGGGGATTGACCACTCTGCGGCGGAACCCAAAGGGGATATCATGACCAGGATCATGACGACCGAGACAACGACCGGCGGCCCGACGCCGGACGAGACCGATACGACGACCGGGACGAAGACCGTCGGGGCCGAAGCCGATTTCCATGTGCCCGACGACCCGTCATTGGCCGCCGTGGACGACGTGGCCGCGGCGCTGCACACCGACATCGAACGGGGATTGGACGCCGACGAGGCCTCCCGACGACTGACGGCATTCGGACCGAATCAGCTCGCGGGCGCGCCGCCCGTGCCCAAGTGGAAGAAGTTCCTCGCGCAGTTCAACGACCCGCTGGTCTATCTGCTGCTCGCGGCCACGGCGATCTCACTGGTCGCATGGTTCATCGAGCGGGCGAGCAACCCCGCCGAGGCGGAGAAACTGCCGTTCGACTGCATCGTCATCGTATTGATTCTCATCGTGAACGCCGTGCTCGGCTACGCGCAGGAGGCCAAGGCCGAGCAGGCGGTGGCCGCGCTCTCGCGCATGGCCGCCGCCCACGCGACCGTATTGCGCGACGGCGTGGCCGTATCCGTGCCGACCAGCGAGGTGGTGCCGGGCGACGTGGTGCTGCTTGCCGAAGGCGACACCGTGGCGGCGGACGGCCGATTGTTCTCGGCCGCCGCGTTGCACGTGGCCGAGGCCTCGCTGACCGGCGAATCCGTACCCGTGACCAAGAACGCGGGGATGCTGGCCACGGCCGTCGCGCTCGGCGACCGGACGAACATGGTGTTCAACGGCACGTCGGTGACGCAGGGCACCGGCCGTTTCATCGTGACCGCCACCGGCATGAACACGCAGGTGGGCAAGATCGCCGGCATGCTTTCCGAACAGAAGGAGGAGCCGACGCCGCTGCAGAAGGAGATCGCGTTCGTCTCCAAGGTGCTCGGACTGGCGGTGTGCGCCATCGCCGTGCTGGTGCTCGTGTTGCTGGCCGTCGTCTACGGCTTCAACTCCACGCAGGACATCATCGAATCGCTGCTGCTCGCCGTCTCGCTGGCCGTGGCGGCCGTGCCCGAAGGCCTGGCCGCGATTCTCACCGTTGTGCTGGCGCTTGGGGTGCAGCGCATGGCCAGGCACCATGCCATCGTGAAGAAGCTCTCCTCGGTGGAGACGCTTGGCTCGGCGTCCGTGATCTGCTCCGACAAAACCGGCACGCTTACGCGCAACGAAATGACCGTGCAGCGCGTGGTCACGGCCTCCGGCGAGGTACTGCTCACCGGCACCGGATATGAACCGGTCGGTGAGATGACCGATGTGGACGGGCGGGTGATTGCCGGTGACGGCAGTGACGGCGGCACCGATGGCGGTGCTACTCGCGATGCCGACGACGGTGATGCCGTACGGTTCGGCGAGGCGGCGGCCGTGCTGCGCATCGGCGCCGTCGCCAACGACGGACAGTTGAACGACGACGGTAGTATCGTCGGCGACCCCACCGAAGTCGCGCTGATCGTGGGAGACAGGAAGATTCGTCGAGGCGAGGAGAAGGATTCCGAAAGCCCGGTTCGCGTGGCCGAGATTCCCTTCACCTCCGACCGCAAACGCATGACCGTCATCGCGGCCGATGCGACGGATGCGACGAACGGCGGGCGGCTGACCGCATACGCCAAGGGCGCGCCGGACGTGCTGCTCTCGTACTGTTCGCGTATCGCCGTCGGGGGAGCGGTGCGGCCGCTCACCGACGACGATCGCCGGCGGATTCTCGCCGACGTCGAACGGCTTTCCGGCGAGGCGTACCGCACGCTCGGCTCCGCATACCGACCGCTGGAGGTCGACTCGCTCACGGCCATCGACGGCATACGGTTGGACGACTCCGGCGCGCTCGCCGTCGACATCGCCGACCAGGCGGACGTTATCGAACACGACATGATATGGGCCGGCATGGTCGGCATCATCGATCCGCCGCGCACCGAGGTTCGTGACGCCGTGGCCGAGGCGCATGCCGCCGGCGTGCGCACCGTCATGATCACCGGCGACCATCCGCTCACCGCGGCACGCATCGCCAAGGACCTCGGCATCATCGACGAATCCGGCACCGCGCTGACCGGCGACGAACTCGACCGACTCGGGCCGGAGGACTTCGACAAGGCCGTGCGTGACGTCTCCGTGTATGCGCGAGTCGCCCCCGAACACAAGATGAAGATCGTCGACGCCCTGCAGTCGCAGGGCGAGATCGTGGCGATGACCGGCGACGGCGTGAACGACGCTCCCGCCGTCAAATCCGCCGACATCGGCGTGGCCATGGGCATCACCGGCACCGAAGTGACCAAGGAATCCGCCAAGATGATCCTGACGGACGACAACTTCGCCACCATCGTCGCCGCCGTGCGCGAAGGCCGTTCCATCTTCGACAACATCCGCAAGTTCCTGCGGTATCTGCTCAGCTCCAACATGGGCGAGGTGCTCACCGTGTTCGGCGGCGTGCTGCTCGCCGGATTCCTCGGCATCAGCGAACCGGGCGCGGAAAGCGTGACCGTGCCGCTGCTCGCCGTGCAATTGCTGTGGATCAACCTGCTCACCGACGCCGCGCCCGCCATGGCCATGGGCGTCGACCCCTCCATCGAAAACGTGATGAACCGCAGGCCACGCAAGCCCGGCGACCGCGTGATCGACGCACGCATGTGGAGCGACGTCATCGTCGTCGGCCTGCTCATGGCCGCCGTGACGCTCGTCGGCATGGACCTGTATCTGCCCGGCGGACTGCTCACCGACGACTCGGCCATGGGCGCCACCCACGACGAGCAGATCGTGATGGCGCGAACCATGGGCTTCACCATCCTCGTGTTCGCACAGCTGTTCAACGCGCTCGCCGCACGGTCGGCCACGCAAAGCGCGTTCAGGGGCATGTTCGCCAATAAGTGGCTGTGGGGCGCCATCGCATTGTCGGTGGCGTTGCAGCTCGTGGTCATCTACGTGCCGGCGCTGAACGTGGCCTTCGGCACCACGCCGCTCGACCCGCATCAGTGGCTCGAATGCCTTGGCCTCGCCGCCTTCGTTCTCGTCGGCAGCGAACTCTACAAGCTCGTCCTTCGTACGGTGTCGAAGCGTCACGTGTGAGTTTGTTGCATGTTGCGGCAACGCGGCTAGAACGTTCACATGCTGTGGGATAATCGGTGGCAGTGTTAAACGGTTTCGATAGCCGCCGATAACGAAACAGAGGTGAACATATGGTCAGCATCCGTGATGTGGCGCGCAGGGCCGGTGTCTCGCACCAGACGGTATCGAATGCCATCAACTCCCCGGATATCGTCTCCGAATCCACTCGGGCCAAGATTCAGGAGGCCATCAAGGAGCTTGGATACAAGCCGAACGCCTCGGCCCGTCGTCTGCGTTCCGGCCGGTCGGACGTCGTGGCGGTCGGCATCGCTGCCGGCGCCCATCGCGCGCCGTCGCCGATCTTCGATGCGTTCCTGCATCTGCTTGCCGCCGAGGCCAACAACGACGGCAAGCAGATCATGCTGTACCCGCGTATCGACGAGGCCGGCGAGCTCAGGCACATCGAAAGCCTGATGGAGCAGTCCGACGTCGATATGATCATCCTCAACGAGCTTGAGGTGGGCGACACCCGCCCGCAGTGGCTTATGGAGCACAAGCAGCCGTTCGTGCTGTTCGGGCGGCCGTGGAACATCGACGAGGAAACCGCCGCGAAGATTCCGTGGGTGGACGTCGACGGCTACAGCGCCATCAAGGAGATGACGCATCGGCTGATCGACGCCGGACGCCGTCGCATCGGCTACATCGGATGGAATTCCGGCACCGGCACCGCCATCAACCGCTATTCCGGCTGGCGTGACGCGCTCGACGAGGCCGGACTCATCGTGGACGGCGTATACGAGGGCCAGCCGCTGGGCTCGTGGGCCATCGGCACCGTCGAGGCCATGCGTGCCGGCGAGGAGGCCGCAGCCGAACTGTATAAGCGGCATCCGGGGCTCGACGCCATCGTCTGCCCGTCCGACAATCTTGCGGTCGGCGCGCTTTCGAGCATCAGCCACATCGTCAAGCACGCCGTGATCGACGGCAATCCCGACGTGAACATTCTTTCCCGGCCCGTATTGGTCACCGGATTCGACAATTCGGCGATCGCGAAGGCGTTCTCGTTCCCGTCGATCCAGCAGCCGCTCGACGTGGTGGCCAAGGAGCTGCTGCGCATGACCTGCGACATTCTCGACGGCCAGCCGGTGACAAACGATGAACGCTGGCACCGGCTGCTCAAGCCCGAGCTCTTCTGGCGATCCTCGCCCTACGACGAGAAGTGACCCGTACGACGAGAAGTGATCAATCGTTCACGTCCGCGCGGTAGAAGTTGATGTACGAACGGCTCGGGGTCGGGCCGCGCTGGCCCTGGTAGTGCGAGCCGAGCTTGCCGGAGCCGTACGGGTTGTCGGCGGGGGAGCTCAGCGAGAAGAAGCACATCTGACCGATCTTCATGCCCGGCCACAGTTTCACGGGAAGCGTGCTTACATTCGAAAGCTCCAGCGTGATATGGCCCTCGAAGCCGGGGTCGATGAATCCGGCGGTGGAGTGGGTGAGGATGCCGAGTCGACCGAGCGAGCTCTTGCCCTCAAGACGGGCGGCGATGGAGGCGTCGAGCTTCACGTACTCCCAGGTGGAGCCGAGGATGAACTCGCCGGGGTGCAGGATCCACGGCTCGTCCGCCGGCACCTCGAACTGCTCGGTCAGGTCGCCCTGGTTCTCGGCCGGGTCCACGTACGTGTACTTGTGGCTGTTGAACACGCGGAAGAAGCGGTCGAGACGCACGTCCACCGACGCCGGCTGCACCATCTCCGGGGTCCACGGGTCGAGCGAGATATTGCCGTTCTCATGGGCGGCGAGGATGTCGTGGTCACTAAGCAGCATGGTGCGTTCTCCTTACGCGGGCGTTGTCCGCGCGTGGTCGTCGCGCGGCAAGTATGTTCTGTGCCCCAAGTCTAGTGGACCGGTCAGAAACCGCGAAACTTCGGCACCGTGGGCGTTCTAGTCCTCCTCGGGTTCCATCTCCCAGACGGTGCTGAGCACGTTCTGCGTGGCGGTGAGGTCGGCGTTGTGCTTGTGCGCGGCCATGACGAGGCATTGGATGGCCGCCAGCACGTCGCATGCCAGGCGCGACTGCTCGGCCACGCGCGCCTTGCGGCCGGGACTGGTGACGATAAGCCCGTTCGACTCCAAATCCTCGTACGCGTGCTTCACCGAATTCGCCGAAACGTCGAGGCTCTGCGCGAGCTGGCGGATGGACGGCAGCGGCGAGCCCGCCTCCATAAGCCCGGAGCGAATCAGTCCCTCGAACTGCACGTAGATCTGATTGAATACCGGTGTGGGGCTATTACGGTCTATGGCGAACGTCATCCGGTCCTCGATTCCAAACTGGTTGCTGTAGCGAACTGTATCGCTTAAATAATACAGTCGAAAATCCATTTCGTTGAAATTTCAACGGTTGCCGGCGGCGATTCTCTCAGGGCGGAGTGTGGGTACCCGTTGCGAGACAATGGATTCGAAATGTTATATGTCTGATTCAAATACTTATAGGTAAGTATTTGCGAGTTCGTAGGAGGAAACATGGCCAAGATTCTGTTCATCGTCGGTTCTCTGCACAAGAACGGCTTCAACAAGCAGCTCGCCGAGGAAGCCAAGAAGCTCATCGGCGACCGCGCCGAAGTCGAGTTCCTCGACTACACCAACGTCCCGTTCTTCAGCCAGGACGACGAGTATCCGGCCCCCGACGCCGTCTCCGCCGTGCGCCGCGAGGTCGTGCTCGCCGATGGCGTGTGGATCTTCTCCCCGGAATACAACTACAGCTACCCGGGCGTGCTGAAGAACCTGCTCGACTGGCTGTCCCGCCCGCTGGAGCCGTTCCCGGCCGAATCCGCCTCTGTGCTCGCCGGCAAGAAGATCGCGTTGAGCTCCGTCGCCGGCCAGTCCGCCGGTGCCGGCACCCGCGGCAAGCTCACCGAGGTGCTCGGCTTCAACAAGGCCGAGCTGCTTGACGATCAGGTCGGCGTCACGCTGGCTCCCGAAGCCTGGGGCACCGGCGAACTCGGCCTGTCCGACGAGGACCGCGCCAAGCTCGGCGCCCAGGCCGACGCCTTCCTCAAGTTCATCGCCGAGTAATCGGGGCTGAAAACCCGGGCGATTGATTCCGGGTAATCAGGTAATATCAGACGCACATCGAGTGATATTCGGTGTCAAAACCACGAAAAGCCGTCCTCCGGGGCGGCTTTTCGTTTGCGTTCGGCTACTTCATGGCTACTTCATGAACCGGGCGATGTAGTCGCCGTAGCCTTCCTCCTCCATGCGCTCCAACGGCACGAAACGCAATGCGGCGGAATTCATGCAGTATCGATGCCCGCCCAATTCGGCCGGGCCGTCATCGAACACATGGCCCAGATGAATCTGCGTCTCAGCCGTACGAATCTCGATGCGCGGCCGGCCCGGAACGCGGTCGTCCTCATGCTCGGTGACCAGATCGGTGCGCAGCGGCTTCGAGAACGCAGGCCAGCCGCAGCCGGAATCGAACTTGTCGGCCGAAGAGAACAACGGCTCGCCGCTGACGATATCGACGTAGATGCCCGGCTCGAACGTATGGTCGTATTCGTTGACGAACGGCCGCTCGGTCGCCGCGTTCTGCGTGACCGCGAACTGCTCCAGCGTCAGATCCCAGATACGGTCGACGTACTTCTGACGACGCTTCACATTGCGAATCTTCTCCAACGAGATATGGCAGTAGCCGCCCGGATTCTTCTCCAGATAATCCTGATGATGCTCCTCGGCCGGATAGAAGTTGCGCAACGGTTCGATAAGCACGGCCGGACGCTGCGGAATACGGTCGATCAGCTGCTCGATCGCGGCGATATACACCGTCTGCTGCGTCGGATCCGTGAAGAACATACCCGTGCGGTACTGACGGCCGGTATCGTTGCCCTGCCTGTCGACGGAGAACGGGTCGATGACCTCCAAAAACAGCAGGCTCAGCGTGCGCAGCGTCACGCGGGACGGGTCGAACTCCACGCGAACCGTTTCCGCGGCGTCCGTCTCGCCCGAGCACACCTGCTCATACGTCGGATCGGGCGTATTCGACTGCGCGTAGCCCACCGTCGTGGCCGTCACGCCATCGACCTCCTGGAAATACCGTTCAAGACCCCAGAAGCAGCCGCCCGCAAAATAGGCGGTTGCGGTCTCGGTCGCATCGGCGGTGGAGGGGGTGGGCGCGGTCGTATCAGTATCGTCGGCCGTCACGTCTGCATGCAGATTCTCATCACTCATGCTGCCAGTGTATGTGCTCATGCCGTCAGAGCACCGTCACAACGTGACCCTCGACTATGCGTTCGTGCCGTCGATCGCAGGTGAACCGCCGGTTTGTGACGATGGGTCGCCAGTCCATGACGATAGGGCCGGTAGGGCTGACCGCTGCGGTGCTTCATGCTTATACTGTGTCTCAGTCGCGTTGCGTCATAATCATTATCATTGCGCAGCGCCTGGCAGCAACGAGGACAACGACAACGTTGTAGAGAGACGTCGGGAAGAAGTCATGACGAATTTCAGAACACAGGCCATTCACGCCGGATACGAACCGAACGACGAGCATGATCACGCGGCCGTGCCGCCGATCTACGCATCCGCAGCCTTCAACCTTGGTGACGCCCTGCGCGGCGACGCGCTCGCCGCCGGTGAACTCGACGGATTCGAATACTCCCGCGTGGCCAACCCCACCGTCGACGCGCTCGAACGCCGCGTCGCCGCTCTCGAGGGCGGCATCGGTGCCGTCGCCGTCGGCTCGGGCATGGCGGCCGTGACCTACGCGCTCATGTGCGCCGGCGAAGGCGGCGGACGCATCATCGCGCCCACCGACCTGTACGGCGCCAGCGTCGACGCGCTCGGCGACTTCCTGCCGCAGTTCGGCATCCACGCCGACTTCGTGAAGGACATCAACGACCTCGACGAGGTCGAATCGAAGATCGGTCCCGATACGCGCGCCATCTTCGCCGAAACCGTCGCCAACCCCTCCACCGAGGTCCTCGACATCGAACCGCTGGCCGCGCTCGCACACAGGCACGGCATCGCGGTGATCGTCGACAACACCGTGCCGACCCCCTACCTGCTGCGCCCCATCGAATTCGGTGCCGACATCGTCGTGCACTCCACCACCAAGGGCATCACCGGCCACGGCAACGCCATCGGCGGCATCATCGTCGACGGCGGCCATTTCGACTGGACGAACGGCCGCTTCCCCCAGTTCACCATGCGCCAGCAGGTCATCAGCGACGACCGCGCCGGCGAATGGCACAGCTTCGGCGAAAAATACGGTTCGGCCGCGTTCATCAAGCGCATCCGCATCAAATACCTGCGCACGTTCGGCGCCGTGCAAAGCCCGTTCAACGCGTACCTGTCGCTCGTCGGCCTTGAGACGCTGCCGCAGCGCGTCTCGCAGCAGGTCGCCACGGCCACTCGCATCGCCGAACACCTCACGCATAATCCGCATGTGACGAAGGTCAACTACTCCGGCCTCGGCACCACGCCGCAATACGAGCTCGTGCGCAAATACTTCCCCAACGGCGTCGGCCAGATCATGTCGTTCCTCGTCGACGGCAGCCCCGAGAACGTGCGGCGCATCATCGACGGCACGAAACTGTTCTCCTACGTGCCCAACATCGGCGACGCGCGCTCGCTGATCGTGGACCCGGCGCACATCACCCACCGCGAGGTGCCGGCCGAGGCGCGTCGCGCCGCCGGCGTCACCGACAACATGCTTCGTCTGTCGATCGGCCTTGAGGACGTCGACGATCTGATCGCCGATCTCGACCAGGCCATCGCCGGCGCGTACTGACGTCGCGCCGGACGGCCGGCGTCGGAGGCGTGACCGGCGTCGGAGGCGTGGCCGGCGCAATCAGGCCGCAGGCGAATTAGCATACGGGCGATTTGGAACGGACGATTAGCGTGATGCCATCAAATCGTCATGATCGTTCGCCTGCCTGCCGACGATGATGGCCTTGGCATAGCCGTCGTATCGGCCGCCGGTCACGCACTTGGACGCGCCCTTCTCGTCGAATTCCGCACGCTGTTCGAACGTGCGAAGAGGGTCGATGCCGACGATTGACGCCTGACCGTTCGCCACATGAAGCACGATGTAGGCGGTATGACGGCGCTCGCCATCCGTTTTCTGGTCAAGATGCTCGCGGAATGACGGCGAGATTTTTCCCGCCGCCTCCATCTGGTCGAGATGATCGCTGAGCGCCTTGTCAAGGCCGGTGAGGTTGGAATCGGCGTTGCCGGCGCTGCTGCCGGTGGCGTTGCGCTCGGCGATTTCGGCGCACCGACGCCACAAATCGACGGGAATGAACACGGGGAAGCGCACGGTTGCGTTCGCCGTCGGATCGAACAATACGCGGCGAATCTTGTCATGGGCCGGGTCGCCGTCCTGATCGTAATTGGGCATCTTCAACGATTTGCCGCCGACTGCGGCGGCGATGTCCTTGCCGACCACGCCGATGAGGCCTTGATAGGGATTCCTGGTTCTGTGCAATCCGTACCAGCGGTAGAACGAGGCTCCGGCGACGACCGTGGTGATAATCGCCGGTATGCCGAAAAGCAGGGCCGGCATGATGGTGTCGAGGGCGATTCGGCCGTCGTATTGGTCCAGCTGGAAGTAGAGGCCGCCGATGGCGAACACCCAGCAGAACAGGGCGAACTTGGTATAGAACCAGGCCATATGCAGCTCCTCGCCCTTGGACTCCTTCTCGGCGTCGGCGCGGGGCTGGTCGGTGCCGGTCCACACGGTCGGCTGCCACAGGGGCGGCTGCGCAGTTGTCGGCTGGGGAGTCTGCGTTGCGATCGGCTGGCCGGTGGGCGGCGGACCCATATGCTGCTGTGGCTGGGGCCGGTAGGCCTGGGACTGAGGCTGGGCCTGCCAAGTTTGCTGGCCGGTGGTGACGGGCTGTGACAGGTCGGGTCGTGGTGTGACCGGTTGTGATAGGTCGGGCTGGCCCGCATTGGGCTGCGTCAGCTTGATGGCATCCTGCCATGAAGGGGCAGGGAACGAGGTGACGTTGCCGGTGTTGCCGGTGTTGCTGTTGATGTCATCGAGGTTACTGCCGGGGACGTTGCTTCTGGCAGCAGTGATGTCAGGCCTGGCATTGTCGGCGGCGCTGTTGGCACGGTCGAATTCGTTGGATGGATGCGGGTTGGAATCGGTGCTCACGAGTCTCCTTCGGTCGTCATGACCTTCCTGAGACCATTCTCCCGCGTGGCGTGATGCGTGATGCGGCGGCTTTCCGCCGTTCTGTAATATTTCGCGTCATGTTCATCGACCGTTCAGCATATGGGGGAGCGGTGAGGGTTTCAGGAGTGGATTCAAGGGTGTATGCGCTTGCGGAATCCGGATGATGGCGTTCATATACATCGAATGGAACGACTTCCACCCCCGAGTCGAATGGCCATCAAACGACTAGACCCTCAGACACACAATTTGGCCTATAACCCTAACCCTGGTTGCTTGCGCATAGTCGGTTGAAAAACGAAAAAACCCGAATCATTGGGATTCCAATGATTCGGGTTTTCAATCGTGCGAGCGGGGGGAGTTGAAAACTCCGCTAACACTCATGGCTGATTACATAATGGCTGAAACGATTGAAAATACGCCGATATTGAGCATCGTCAATTCTGCTGTGTGGTATTGAATTTAAGCCGATTGTTGTCAAAATGTTGTCACGATTCGTCTTTTAGCAGTTTGTCGATGCTTGAGGAAACATCATCGAGTTCCTTATCGAAGAGATCGGCATACGTGTCTAGGGTCATAGCGGCCGAACGGTGCCCGAGCATTCGTTGCACTGCTTTTGGACTGGCCCCGCTGCGAATGGCGATACTTGCCGCTGTGTGACGGAGGTCATGCGGTTTCAGTGGGGTGATTCCCGCTCTTCTTAAGGCATGTGCATACCAGCTGACATGATTCTTTCCTATGCTCTGCTGCCGCACATATTGGCCATCAGCGTCGGTGAAGACTAGATCATTTGGCAGGAGCCCCTTTATCTGTTCTTTGAGTGCTTCGGCGACGAGGGAAGGCATGGGTATGGTGCGATTTTGATAGGTTTTGACCGGTCCTTCATGTACTTTTCCGCCAATCCAGTCAGCGCTTTTGCTGACTGATATGCGGTTGGCAACGAAGTCTATGTCGCTTGGTCGCAAGGCAGTGGCTTCGCCCCATCTGGGGCCACAGAATCCAAGGACCAGAATCAGGGTTCGATATCTTCCACTGGCATTTGCAAGTCGGAGAAGCTGCTGGTGCGTGAGGTATCGGTGGGGGCGTTTTATTTTCTTGGGTAGCTTGACATTCTTCGTCGGTATCTCCACTATACGGTGGTCGGCCACTGCCATTTCAAAAACACCTTTAAGGATTCCGAATGCACGCATGGTGATGGTGGGCGACCGCTTGGCGGCGAGTTCTGACACCCATATCTGTACTTCGGAATGCTGTATTGTGTTGAGCTTACGCTCCGACCAATATCCTTGGACGTGCGTTTTCCAGCTGGAGTCGATGTTGTGCGCATAGGACTTGGACCATACGGTTTTATTTCCCGCATACCATACGTCGTACAGTTCGCCGATGGTAATGTTACCTGCGCGAGGATCCGTATAGGTTCCCTGATTAAGGGAGACCGATTTTTCGGCGAGATATGCCTGGGCCTCTTTTTTCGTTTTGAATCCACGTTTTGTGTGTTGTACGTGTTGGCTATCACGGTAGGCGATTCGGTAGCGTCGTTCTCCCTTGGTGGTTTGGTACGGATAAACGTTTGTGGTCATTGATTTCCTTGCTTATTCTTTGGATTCAGGAATGTGTTTTTTTAGAGTCTGCGTCATGTCGTCCAGAATGCCTGTAAATCTATCGGCGTAATGCTTTGCCAATACATCCGAAAGATATCCGTTGCTGGTGTCTGCGTATATAGTGAGTCCAATCACTTGCTTCTGCTGCTCGAATTGTTCGAGTTCTCGCTGAATATTTCGGGAGAGACTATCTAATTGGTTGATTTTGAGAGAAAGAATATGCTCGTTGTTCCTCCGGAAAAGACTGCCTATGTCTGTCGGGTCTTCGCCTAAGCAGCCCAGCAGATCGTGGGCTTCGGCGATTTTCAATGCTCTACGGCCTTGCTCGATAGTGTAAACGGTGTCTTTTTTCCATTTATACCCTTGCTGTCGCATGAGTCGTGCGACGTCTTCGAGGCTGAGGTTCCTATTCTCGCGAAGGCGCGCTAAGTTCTGCCCGACGATAATGTTGGCGTCATCATTGTTCATGGAGCCCATATTATCCTTGCCGCCCTTCCCTGAAGGAATTGGACTTTTTGTGATTAAAATAATACATACGATATCGTATGGAAAAAAATCTCTACGATTTCGTATTGAAAAGGAGTAATTATGGATAATGCGACGCAATCATCAAATTCAGCCCAGTTCTTGAACATTAAAGAATTCTGCGAATATGTGCCAGGGATGACCCGAGCGCTTGCTGCGCAGTTGCGCTATACGGGTAAAGGACCGAAGTTCATCAAGCCGTCGTCCAAGCTGGTTATCTACCGTCGTTCAGACGTTGATGATTGGCTGGCCGCCAATGAACACATCTCCACTGCTGAACTGCGATAAAAATGCCGCTGCTGACACAGCGGCATTTCAAAAATCAGTTATCGAAAACCAACCAAACTTAGTATACATGTCAGTTGCGACGTGTTCCGAATCTACTTGGGACGTACTTAGGACATGCAACAGTCGTTGAAAACATTGACTTGAGACACTTAACCCACTTAGGACATGTATATACGGGATAATCATGAACAGCAAACTAGTGAAAGCCAACCAAATACAGCCATCGGCCCCTGTCAGATGGCTGGCCCCGTTCATCCCGCTCAGGGCCGTCACCCTGGCCTACGGGGACGGGGGAGTCGGCAAGACCACGTTTTTCAACTGGCTGGCCACCCAGGTTACCCTAGGCAAGGCGGAAGGCGTATATGACGGGCAGGGCAAGGACGTCATCATCCTGAACCGTGAGACCGAGCCCGGGGCGATGCGTGCGAAACTCGAAGCCTGCGGAGCCGATACCAGCCGGCTGACACTATTGGGGGCCGACTACAATCTGGACATCTGCCGAAATCTGGAAAAAGAGCTCGGCCGATACGTCGACGACAACGACGTCCGTCTGGTGATATTCGACCCCGTCACGGAATACATCGGCCGTAAGAACAGCAATAGTCAGGACGACGTCAACAAGGTCATGGTCAGCCTCAGCGCCTTCGCGGTCAAACACGATCTGGCCATCGTGATGGTCAGTCACTGCAACCGTAAGCCACGTTCCCTCAAGGACTCGTACATCGGATCGGCGGCCTGGCGCAACGGTGCCAGGCAGGCGATCGGATTCGTCTTCGACGAGAGCCGGCGCAAGCATCTTCTCGAGGTGACCAAAGCGAACGAAGGCCGGGCCGGGGCCGTATACGCCTACGATATCAAGGAGATCACGCGCATCATCAACGGCGAACCCGCCCGATTCGCCATCGCTGAGAACGTGTGCGAGGCCCCCGGCGAGGACCTGAACGAGATTCTCGCACGTCAATATGCGCTGGACAAGGCCGTGGACCCCGACGCGTTGAGTGACGCCATGCACGAGGTCTACGAGGCGTTGCTCAAAAAAGGAGGGGTCGCGTTGAGGAGCGAGATCATCGAGGCCTGCCACGGAAAACGGGAGTCGGACGTGAAACGGCTGACCCGCGCCCGGCAGCAGCTCGAAAGAATGGGACTGGTCAAAACGGCCCGACTCCGGGAGACGGCCGCCCGCACCATCTGGTATCTGACCGAGCGATACTCTTCCGCTGATGAAGCACGTGAGACATTCCTGAGGAACACCAACGGCTGAGCATGATACCGGTCAAAAGGAAGGCGGCCGCAGCCCACAGGCTGCGGCCGCCGACAGAGGCTATGCCGGCCTACCTGCGTTCACGCCAGTCGGATACCGCGGCGTACGCGAGAACCGCCATGAAAGCGATCCATGCGAGCGTCGGCGACATCTGCCCGGCCAGGGCCACGGTCGAGGCCGTAGCGATGATGGTGAACTGTGATGAGCCGTCATGCGGCCCCTGCGGATTGGTCTTCATGAGACTTCTCCTTACCTGTTTGTTTCTGGATGTTGACGGAACGATTCCGCCGCTCCACGTCCGAGTTCCACGTCGGAGGCAGAGCCGCATCCCACTTTAGCGGGTGAAAGGCCGGCATCCGGCGTTCCAAGGGGCAGGGAATGCTTCCGCGTACTGGAAAACATGAGGTTTGAAGCAAACCGGAAGAGTCAAACTGGCCGATTATATGGTTCGTCACTCATGGATAAGAGTTCTTGTTTTTCCGACCGCGTAACCGCCGTGTCGGATGATGATGGATAATGGAAGTGGTGGCGGAGACAGTTCCACCTGTTCGGTGTTTTGAAGGCCTGCACCTAAGACTTGACCGGACGGAGTCGAAGCCGCTGGGCTTAACCGGCCCGTTTCTGGATATGGGTGGCGGAAGGAATTCCCTCCGCCACCCATTTGCTATTGCATGTCTCTACACTTCAATGTCAGTCGGTTCGTGTCATTTCCTCGTATCGCTTGAAGAGCACACGGGGAAATGGATGGCGACATGCCATTGATATAACCCATTGTCATCGAAAAGTAGTCCATGAAATCCAACTATGTCTTGTACCAGCAGCATATGGACGAAGACCATACGATTCAACGCATATAGGGAATGTGCTCTGCCTACCGTTGGTAGGTGCGGGGTCTTGTGGCCGGCTTGGTCGGGGTGGTGGTGCGTGGTGGTGTATGGTTTCCGGCTGGTCCATGCGTCGGCTTCGGGCTCGTCGTCGGCGGTGGCGTCGTATTACTGGGATGCGGCCGAGGCGTATCCGGGGTATGTGGGCCGTGTGATGGGGTTGTCGTATGACGCCGGAGGGGCGCTGACGGCCCGGCGTGATCTGGAGCGGGACGGGTTCTCGAACCTGCTGCGTTTCCGCAGTGCGGATGGTGTGGAGAGGCGTGGCGTGGTGCGGGCGAATTCGGTGCTGGCAGCGGATTGGACGTTCACGGTGGGCAAGGCCCAGTCGCTGGCGTGGGCGTTGGGGGACGCGTCCCTGCGCGGGGCGGTGGAGTCGCGGGCCCGTCTGGTCAACGAGCGGAAGATTGGGGTGCTGGCGTCGCGTCTGGTGACGCGTGTGGGCGGCCGGGGCGAGCAGGTGGACGTGCATGGCCTGGGCATGGAGGCTGCGGTGGCGGTGCATCACACGTCGCGTGCGGGGGACCCGCATCTGCATCTGCACACGGTGGTCGTGAACCGGACGAAGGGGCCGGACGGCCGGTGGCACGCGTTCCGCACGAAGCCGATGCGGGAGCTCGCGCCCCTTTTGGCGGCGTTGGAGACGTACGGCATGGCGAACGACATCGAGTACCGGCGGCTGTTCGCGGCGCACGGGCTGACGCTGATGGCGGATGGTTCGGTGCCCGAACTGGAGGACATGGCGGCGAGGGCGTCGAAGCGGCGCGACCAGGCCGAACATGAGCTCGACCGGCTGATCGCGGAATGGCGGGAGCGCAACGGGGCCGACCCGGACGAGATGCCGCCGGCGCGCACCCTGCACGCGTTCCGACGGCTGGCGTGGAAGAAGGGGCGTCCCGCCAAGACGGGGGAGAAGGGCGTGGGGGAGTGGCTGGCGGAGTTCGGCCGTCTTCCCGACCTGCCGCCGCTGCCCGCGCCCGTGGCCCCGGACCCGGCCCTGATCGACGACGTGGAGGTGTCCCGCCTGGCCGTGGACCGGCTCGTGGCGAGGGGGCGGAGCGCGTATTCGCGCTGGGAGGTCGAGGCCGAGGTCGTCACGATACTGGGCGAACGCCGCTACGACGTGCTGGGCATGATGGACCGTATCGGGGCGATCGCGGCCCGCGCGGTCGGGGGCAGCATGGACCTCGCGGCCGGCATGGGCGCGCCGGACCGGGGCTACCATCGCCGTTACACGTCGCCGCTCGTGTTGGAGCGCGAGCAGCGCATCCGCTCCCTGCTGCTCGGCCTGAACGCCGCCGGCCCCGCCACGGCCGTGCCGCCGCTGGACGGGGAGACGGTGCGGGGATTGGACCGGGAGCAGCGCGCGGCCGTGGGATACCTGCGTTCGGGCGGCGGGCTGAAGGTCGTCGAGGGCGCGGCCGGCACCGGCAAGACCACCATGCTCAAGGCGGCGGTGCGGGGGCTTGACGTGATCGGCCTGACCCCGTCGAAACAGGCCGCGAACGTGCTGGGCGGGGAACTCGACCTGCCGGCGGACAGCGTGCAGAAGCTCATCTGGGAGCATGGCTGGCGCATGGACGGGCACGGCATATGGCGGCGGGGGGACAGCCGCACGCCGGGGGACGACGCATACCGTCTCGACGGGCCGGACGGGCCGCGCACGATCGTGATCGACGAGGCCGGCATGCTCGGCCAGGACGTCGCCGTGGCCGTGCTCGAACTGGCCGGCCGGTACGGATGCCCGGTGTGGATGGTCGGCGACCGCGCCCAACTGCCCGCCGTGGGCGCCGGCGGCGTCCTGCAGCTCGCCCTGGAGGAGACGCCCCGCCACGCGGAGATGACCATCACCCACCGGTTCCGAGACCCCGCGTACGCCGCACTGACCCTGCGCATGCGCGGCCGCGAGGACCCCGGAGGCGTGTTCGACATCCTATGCCGCCGCCCCGTCGGGGAGAAGGCTCTGGTGGAGCGGTTCGACGACGCGGAACGGCTCGTGGCCCGCATCGCGTCCGAATGGCGCGAGGGCACCGTGGTCAGCGTGCGCACCCGCGCGCAGGCGCTGGCCGTGAACGCCGCCATTCATACACGACTCGAACACGAAGGCGTGCTCGACGGGCCGGAGGCCACGGGCCGCGACGGCATCCGCGTCAGACGGGGCGATCTGATAGCCACCCGACGCAACGACCGGTTCCTCGGGGTCGCGAACCGCCGCCGCTGGCGCGTCACCGCCATCGACGACACCGGCCTGCGGGCCGAGCCGTTGGACGGCGGCCGGATGGTGACCCTGCCCATGGACTACGTGGCCGACGCCGTGGAATACGGGTACGCGGCCACGACATACGGCAACCAGGGCGTCACCGGAGCCCGGTCCGTCACCTGGCTCGACGAGGCGTCGACCGCGAACGGCATGTACGTCGGGCAGACACGAGGACGGGGCGAGAACCGCGTCTACGCCGTGGCCGGCGACCTGAAACAGATGAAGGCCATGTACGAGGACGCCTACCGCAACGACACGGGCACGGGCCTCGTCTCCGAGCTCGAACGGGACGCGAGGGCCGAGATCACGGCCGACCTCGGCATGCCCGACACGGGCGGGGCGGCCGACCCGGAGCGCCTGCGCCTGATGCGAGAACTGCTCGACGACAGCGGAATCGCGTTGCATGACCTCGGATACGTGGATGAACGGGAATGGTCGGACACGCCCGAATCCATGAGGAAGGGGCTGGCGCGTGACCGGAGGACGCTCGACGAGGCCGATCTGGCCGAGCGCCGGGCCGACGGAAGACGACGCCGGGCGTGGAAGCGCGTCGTCGAACTGCAACGCCGGGTCGATAATGACCGCGAACGGCTGGAGGAGGCGAAACGGCAGGCCGGCGAACGCTACGACGAGGCCGTCCTGGAACGGGACTCGCGTATCAGCGGCCTGCTCCAGGACAAGTGGGTGCGGTCGATGAACCGTCCCCCGAAGCCGTTCCTCGACCTGCTGGGACGGCAGAAGGCGAGACTCGACCAGTGGCGGGAGGAACTGGACGGCTTCGACAGGAGAATCGCGCGCGTCCGCGACGAGTTCCACACGCGGTGGGGGGTGCGGCCGGTCGAATACGAGAACCCCAACCATCCCAGCGAGCAGGAGAAACGGCGGGAGAGGGCGAACCGCGATTACGTCATCGGCCACGACCCCGCCGTGATCGAGGCGGAGTCGAGGCTGCAAGGAACGCTTGCGGAACTGGGCGAACCCAACGACTGGAGACACGGCCGCCCCGACCCGGTCAAGGCCATGAACGGGCGGGAGGCCATGCACGCGTACTGCTGCGGTCCGATCACGGCGCCCCGTGACGGACTGGACATGCACGCGGACATGCCGGTCGTGTCCTCCGGGCGGGGGACGCTCGACCGCGTGCCCCTGCCGTTCCGCGACCCGCCGACGGGCGCGTGGAGGGCCGCATGGGAGAACGAGGCCATCTGGTATTGCAGGGCGCGGATCTACCGAAAGGCGCTGGAGCGCCTGCGGGCCACCGAGGAGAGGCCCATCCTTCACGACAGGGCCGTGGCGAGGGCGCGTGACATCGCCGTATTGGAACAGGCCGTGGCGGACGGACGTGAGGCGGCGGCACGGGGCGTGGTCGACGACGCGGCCCTCAAGGTGCTGCGCCGGTACGTGCAGCAGCCGGCCATCGAACGATACGAACGCATCGTCGACACGCCCAGCGAGGAAAGCCGGCAGTTCGCGCCGTGGTCGTACGGCCTGATGCGGAACTACCAGGATGATTACGAGCGTATTCGATCCCGGAAGTTCTACGAAGAGCCCGGCGACTACCCTTCCATGCCGTCATGGTGGTATGACTGGCGGCCGCGTCTCAGCGTGAAACCGGGACTGCGCGAGGCCCTGGCCGAGATGAAGCGCCGGGATCCCGGCAACCGCATGTGGGGCTGGGAATACGGCATGAAGGACGGCGGCGTCATGACGCTCGGCGAGGCCATCGACGAACAGGTGAAGCCGGTCGAACGACTCAGCCGGAAGCAATTGGAGGCCATGGGGCCGAAGCGTATGGAGCAGGCCGCCCTGCAGTACGAGCACGACATGGACGTGCGGTCCAGCTGGGAGATGACCATGCGAGACGCGTACGTCGAACACGCCGCCGACCTCACGGAGGGCCGCGACGAGGGAAGGCTGGTCAGGGCGGCGTCCCTCGAAAACGACGTGCGCCAGTGCCTGGAGATCAGGGAGCAGTACCAGACCCCCGCCAGCGGCGGCTACGACGGCTCCTCGTCGCCCTCGGCGTCCTTCAGCGGCCCGGTTTTCAGCATATGACCGGTCCCGGGCGGCGTGACGGTCACAGGTGCCAGCAGCGGCGGCGCTGATAGACGACGGGGTCGTCCCAATCATCGGTCATGAGCCCGTGGTTATAGGCTTCGGCGGCCAGTCTCAGGCGGGCACGGATTTCGTGCCGGCTGCCATAGTCGGTGACCCAGTCGCCCTCGATCCACCGCCAGTCGCCCCAGCGACGCAGCGGCAGATGGTTCCGCCGGTTGCGGCGCGAATGGAAGTACCCCGCCATATCCGCGCTCCACACATCACCCGTGACGGGGCGTGGCGGCCGCGAGTCACGGACGAAACCGTGGTCCAGGGCCTCGCGGGCCGGGATGCGATACGGACGGTCCTTGAACGTCCTTGACATCATGAATTCCTTTCATCCAGACGACAGATGCCTAGACGAAAGCCACGGGATACCTCAGTCTCACCGGCCACTCCAATCACACGGGAACCACGGAAAACATTTCAGGATACAGGCACCGCATCCATGCCGCAAGAAACGCAACGCTGCCGCGCGAATCAAAGATTCGCTTGCCCCAAAACAACACCTACCGAGGAATATCTTCAAATAAATAAATAAATAAATATTTGTCCCAAGTGTCCTAAGTCAATAATTTCAATATATTAGACATGTCCTAAGTAAATGTCCTAAGTGGGATAAGTGTCCCAAGTCAATGATTGCAATATGGTAGAGGCTTTCATTGACGGAATGCCAATGTCGTATGTTTCTTGGTGGAAACAGCTTTATTCAGTGTGTAGGAACATGATTCTTACGCACCGAATATCATTGGAAGAGTTCTGATTGTTGTCAGAAGTGTTGTCAAAAACAAGGATGTCAACAGCGAGAAAACCCCGGACCGTTGGGATTCCAACGATTCGGGGTTTTCCTCAATCGTGCGAGCGGGGGGAGTTGAACCCCCACGAGCATACACTCACTGCCACCTGAAGACAGCGCGTCTACCATTCCGCCACGCTCGCAGACAAGTGATTAATTTAGCACTGCGGTTTTGAATATGCCAAATCAGGCGTGTCTTCGGCGTGTCGTGATTGTGTATACGCTGTGGAGCAATCCTGCGGTCGTTCACCGATTCCGCTGCATGTGCGGCCCTATAGGGTTTCGCAACGGGTTTGGCGAATAACCTGCAGAACGGCGGATTGCAGCTCAGCGCACGGGGTGGCCGGAGACGGCCTCGAAATGGTATTTGGCGCATCCGAGGCCGACGTGGGCGAACAGACCCTCGGTCGCCTCGGCGCTCACCGAACCGTCCTCGTGCAGTGTGAACAGGAACGGCTGCTGGCTCAGCGACGTGGGCGCAAGCATGGCCGCCTCCATGCCGCTGCGGAACCAGTCGGGCATCTCCGTGCCTTCGGGGATGCGGCTGAGCTCCTCGATCGGCTTGGTGCGGTGCTTGCCGCCGGGACGTGCGCCATGACCGAACGCCAGCACCCACACGATCTTCTCGTCGGGGCCGAGTCGCCACCAGGCGTCGGGCGCCGCATCGGCGTTGTCGAGCACCGACCACGAGGTCTCCAATCCCAGCTGCACGAGCTTCAGCGCCAGGCGCTCGCCGTAGTAGCCGACCTTCTCCTGCAGCGCGATTTCGCCGGGGTCGGTGGCCGCCTCGTCGGCGGTGCCTTCCTTCACCCAGCCTGCGGTGGCGTCTTCGGCCGGCGGCACCGGCGCACCCACCAGCGCGATTGCGTTGTGCACGCCCTTGAACCGGCCGTAATGCGTCTTCAGTCCGAGGAACGCATCGTCCAGATCATGGGCCATCTGGAAGTGCAGGCCGCTTTCGGCATTGCATGCGTCGATTTCATTCTGCACCGCGGCCAGCGTCTCGGCGTCGACCGCCTCGTCGGTGTACATGCGGATGGCGTGACGCGCCTCCATCGCTTCGAGCAGGTCCATGAGTTCTCCTTCTGTTCCCCAAAACCATACGGGTGACGAAATACGTGACGATTACGTGTGCCGGCTCCCATCGTAGGCGGTGGCTGGGAGCGTCTCAGCCGCGGGAGCCGTTGGCGTAGAAGCGGGCGAGCGTCTCGCGCTTGAACTCGTCGAAATAGCCGCCGTCGATCGACGCGCGGATGTCGTCGAGCAGCTTCACAAAGAAACGCTCGTTGTGGATCGTGGCCAGCGTGCAGCCGCTCATCTCGCGCGCCTTGAGCAGATGATGCAGATACGCGCGCGAATAATGCGTGCACGTGTAGCAGTCGCAGCCCTCCTCGAGCGGTCGGAAGTCGCGCTTCAGCGCGGTGCGCAGCACGTTCCAGCGGCCGTCGCGCGTGTAGATCGCGCCGTTGCGGGCCGTGCGCGCGGGCGCCACGCAGTCGAACGTGTCGCCGCCGTTCTCCACGCCCGCGAAGATGTCGTCCACCGCGGCGATGCCCAATACGTGGCGCGGCCGCAGTTCCGGCATCTCGTCGCAGATCCACGCGCAGATGTTGCCGAGGATGTTCTTCTCGATGGCACCGCCGATGCCGACGCCGTCGAAGTCGAGCGAGGCGATCTGCTGTGCCGCGTGACGACGCAGATCCTCGTAGTTCGCGCCCTGCACCACGCCGAACAGCGCCTGATACGGCTTGCCGAGACGCTCGGCCGTGAGTCGCTGATGCTCGGCGACGCAGCGCTTCGCCCAGCGGAACGTGCGCTCCACCGACTGCTCCTGGTATGAACGTGTGTTCATCAGCGTGGTCAACTCGTCGAACGAGAACATGATGTCGGCGCCGATCTTGTGCTGGATGCCCATCGAAATCTCGGCCGAGAAGCGGTGGATGTCGCCGTTGAGCGGCGATTTGAACGTGACGCCGTCCTCGTCCACGAACGCGAGGCGTTCCTTGCCCTTGGCGATGATGTCGTCGGATTTGAGTCCCGTGACGTCCATCGCCAGCGTCTTCTTGAATCCGACGCCGAGCGACATGACCTGGAAGCCGCCGGAATCGGTGAACGTGGGGCCATGCCAGTTCATGAACTTGCCGAGGCCTCCGGCCGCGTCGATGATGTCCTCGCCGGGGCGCTCGAACAGATGGAACGCGTTGGCGAGCGTGCACTGCGCGCCGAGGTCCACCAGCTGTTCGGGCAGCATGGCCTTCATCGTGGCCTGCGTGGCGACCGGCACGAACGCCGGGGTTTTGATGTCGCCGTGGGGGGTGTGGATGATGCCGCTGCGCCCATGGCGGAATCCGCCGCGGCCGAGGCCGTCGGCGGTGGGGTCGAGACGCCGTGTGATCTCGAAGCCGAATGCGCTGCGGTCGCCGGGCCTGCCTTCGGCGGCGCCGCGAGGGTGTTCCACAAGGTCGATGGTGGTGTTGGTGGGGTCTGTCACGTCAGTCATACGTACAACTCTAAGCGAAGGGATAATCCGCCATGTGGGAAATATGGGCAAGTCGGGAGACTATTCGGCAATATCTTTCAAGGAACATTCAGGAAACTTCCAGAGGGGAAGTCTTAACTCTTAGATAGTTCAGGAATCATCGAGTACATGGGCGTCCAGCTCCATGTAGCGAACAAGGAGTGACAATGGCTGAAAACAACAACGTTCCCGCATGGGATCCTCAGCAGCCGGATTCGGGCCGTACGCCCAATGCCGCATTGCACGATCCGCTGCTGGCGCAGACCGAGGCCCCGACCCCGACCTCCGAGCAGGAGACGGAATCCATCACGCCGGTCGAGCGCAACAACGAGCAGCCGACCGAGGCGCTGCCGGTCGCCGGCGCCGGCGCCGATACTGCGGCAGGCGCCGAGCAGGGCGCTGCCGCCGCTTCGGGAGAGGAGGCCTCCGCGGCCCCCGCCGCCGACGTCCAGCCCACGCAGGCGTTCCCCGCACCGACTTCGGCTCCGGTCGCGCCGTCGGTGCCCTCGCCGTTCGGCGCCGCGCCCGCCCAGCCGGCGGCTCCGACACAGACTTCGCAGATTTCCCCGGCCGGATACCAGCCCGCGCCGCAGTACGGCGCCTACGGCCAGCCGCAGCAGTCGCAGTCCAACGGCGGTGCGCAGCAGCCGACGCAGCCGAACGGCCAGCCGCTGTACCGTCCGGCGCCTGAATACGGCGCCTACGGTCCGGTGCCCACGCAGAACCAGCAGCCCGATGCCAATGGCAACGGCGGTGCGGCAGGCAATGGCGGCAGTGGCTCCGGCAACGGCGGCGGCTCGCCGTTCAACCCGTTCCGCAATCCCGGCCAGCAGCCGAATGGCGGCAATAATGGCGGCAACGGTGGCAACAACGGCGGTCCGCTTCCACCGAATCCGAACGGCGGCAACGCCCGCGGCATCTCCCCGGTCCTCACCGCCGTGGTCGCGGCGGTCGTGGCCGTGGCCGTCAGCCTCGGTCTCGGCTTCGCGGCCCTGACCGGCGGCTGGGTCTCCCTGCCCACGTCGTCGTCCATGTCGTCGCTCAGCTCCGGCTCCGGTTCCGGCAGCGCCAAGGCCGAATCCGGCCAGGCCGTCGACTGGACGTCCGTCGCCAAGAAGGTCTCCGGCTCCGTCGTCGCCATCCAGACGCAGATTCAGTCCGGCGGTCAGACCGGCACCGCCAAGGGATCGGGCGCCATCATCTCCAAGGACGGCGACATCGTGACCAACAACCACGTCGTCTCCGGCGCCACGCAGATCCAGGTCACGCTCTCCGACGGCTCGCTCTACACGGCCAAGCTCGTCGGCACCGACGTCACCACCGATCTGGCGGTCATCAGGCTGCAGAACGCCCCGAGCGACCTCACCGTCGCCGAGTTCGCCGACTCCGACGAACTGGCCGTCGGCGAGAACGTCATGGCCATCGGCAACCCGCTCGGCTACGAGAACACCGCCACCACCGGCATCGTCTCCGCGCTGAACCGCCCCGTCACTGTGATGGATGACGACAACAACGAGATCGTGACCAACGCCGTGCAGCTCGACGCCGCCATCAACCCCGGCAACTCCGGCGGCCCGACGTTCAATGGCGCCGGCCAGATCATCGGCATCAACTCCTCGATCGCCACGTCGTCGTCCAGCTCCAGCTCGTCGTCGTCCAGCGGCTCCATCGGCATCGGCTTCGCCATCCCGTCCAACCTCGTCAAGCGCGTGACCAGCGAGATCATCAAGAACGGCAAGGTCAAGCATGTGGCGCTCGGCGTCACCGTCAAGACCGACACCGCCGAGGCGGACGGCGTCACCCGCGCCGGCAGCGCCGTGCAGAGCGTCGTCTCCGGCGGCCCGGCCGAGAAGGCCGGCGTCAAGAAGGGCGACGTGATCGTCGGATACAACGGCAAGACCGTCGGCTCCAACGCCTCGCTGCTCGGATACGTCCGCGCCACGGCCCTCAACGACACCGTCAAGCTCACGGTCGTCCGCGACGGCAAGACCATCGAACTGTCCGTCACGATGAACAAGGAGGAAAGCGCGGTCAACGGCTCGAACCGCTCCGAATCCAACGGCTACAGCAACAACAACCAGAACAACAACGGCAACTCCGACAACAACGGCAACTCCGACAACGGAGGAAGCGGCAGCGACCCGTTCAACTTCGGATGGTGATGATTCCCGCTGATCTGAGAATCCGCTGATTCGCTGATACGAAAAACGGCCCGGCAGGCGACTGCCCGGGCCGTTTTTCTATGCGATTGCGGCATACGCGTTCGTCGGTTGCGTTCATCGCGTTTGCCATCGTGACCATGCTCCATCGTGGTCGTGCTTGCCGTGGTCGTGCTTCGTCGGTGATCGCATTTGCGGCCGGCGCCGGCGTGTCCGCCGGCCGGCCGCTGGTATGGTGGCTACCGAAATAATTGAATATCGAAATCTTTACGCCGTGTATCACAACGGCGGCCATGGCCTTCGGCCGGCCGCACGTTGGGGTGGGTTAACAAGGCGTGATTATTGCAGCGCCGACAGCGCGCAATCACGTCCTACCCGATTCGATATCCATCGATATCATCGATACGCGGCATATCGCGGAATCCCCGCGCATACGCTCCCGGCTGGGATGTGGCTGACGCTGATGTCGGCCCCCTACAACCAGTGTAAGGAGCATCTGATGAGCACAGCCATCGGGAAACCCGACGAAAGACCCGTCGAAAAGCCTGGCGGGGAGTCTAGTGGAAAATCCATCGGGAACCCCATCAAACCCAACATCGCCGTTCGTGTCGTGCGCGCGTGCGGCCGCATCTGCCGGCAGGTGCCGCTGCTGCCGATCACCATCCTCTCCGCGTTCGTCGTGGCCGGACTGTGGGATTGGCGGCCGTGGGGGAGGCCGTTCTGGGGGGTCGATCCGAGCGTGGGGCAATGGCTGGTCATCGTGCTGGTCGTCTACACGGTGATTGATACGTTGCGTGGCATGATCGACGATATCCGGCACGGTCATGTGGGCGTGGACGTGCTCGCCGTCGTCGCAATCCTTTCCACCCTGGCCGTGCAGGAGTATTGGGCGAGCTGGGCCGTGGTGCTGATGATCAGCTCCGGCGAGGCCATCGAGGAATATGCGCAGGCCAAGGCCGAAAGCAGCCTGACCGCGCTGATGGAGGCAGCGCCGCAGACCGCGCATGTGGTGAACCTGCCGGGCGTCGTCGGGGGAGCTGCGGGAGCTGCGGGAGCTGCGGACGGGGTGAACCTGAGCGGCGGCGCTGACGGTGCTGCTGCGGGAGGTGCGGACGTCGGGAGCTTGGTGGCTGGTGCTGGTAGCGCGGACGGAGCGAATCCGGGCGGCGGCGCGGCATCGCATCTGCGCACGGTGCCGGTCGAACGGGTGCGACGCGGCGACGTGCTACAGGTGCTGCCGGGCGAGACCGTGCCCGTCGACGGCGAACTGCTCAGCGGTTCGGCCACGCTCGACCTTTCCAACATCAACGGCGAACCGATGCCGCGCGAGGTGTTCGTCGGCGCGCGCGTGATGTCCGGCGCGGTGAACGGCGCCACCATGCTCACCATGCGTGCCACCGAACTGTCGCGCGACTCGCAGTACCAGCGCATCCTCGAGCTTGTGCGGTCGGCGCAGAGCTCACGCGCCACCGTGGTCAAGACCGCCGACCTGCTGGCCGTGCCGTTCACCGTGGTCTCGTTCATCATCGCGTGTGCGGCGTGGATCATCTCCGGCGTGCCCACGCGATTCGCCCAGGTGCTCGTGCTCGCCACACCCTGCCCGCTGCTCATCGCCGCGCCCGTGGCCTACATGGCCGGCACGGGGCGGCTCGCCAAGGCCGGCATCCTCATCAAGGCGCAGGAGGTGCTGGAGAATCTCGGCCGCGTCTCGCACATCTTCTTCGACAAGACCGGCACGCTGACCGTCAAGAAGCCGCAGGTCGTGCGCGTGGACAAGCCGGTCGGCGTGGTGGCCGTGCCATCGGGTGTCGGTGCGGACGCTGTGGCTGGTGCGGGATCTGCCGAGGCGCCGTGCGTTGTCGGGGTATCGGGCGCATCAGGCGCGGCGCAGCCGTCGGTGTCTGCCGAGCAGGTAAGGCCCCGGTCCGCCGCACTCAACGAGGATCACATCCTCATGTTCGCCGGCGTGGTGGAAAGCTATTCGGTGCACATCCTCGCCAAGGGTATCGCCAAGGCGGGTGCGGCGGCGGTCGAACGGCTTCACGCGAAATACGATTCCGGCCAGCGCAATTGCCCCGAAAACGGACGTCCGGGCCATGGACGCGCATATCCGGTGGTCAGGCATATCGAGGAGGACGCCGGCAACGGCGTCAGCGGCGAGGTCGACGGCCATACCGTTCGCGTCGGACGATTCGGCTTCGTAACGGCCGGCATGCGCGGCATGGGTGCGGTCGCCGAACAGTTTGTCGTACTGCCGGGCGCATCGGCATCGTCTTCTGCTTCTGTGTCTGCTTCGGCTTCTGCATCGGCGTCTGCGGCAGCGTTGGCGGCGGAATCAGTGGCCACAGGGGCCACAGGCTCTTCGGATCCATCGGATTCGTCGCCCTCGTTGCCGGAACGGGCCGAGCGCGGCTTCCGCGCGGTATCCGCATCGGTTTCCGAGACTGCGGCGGCGAGGTCATCGGCCGACTCCGGCCCGCGCGGCGTCGGTGAGGTTCCGCGCAGCACGGGTTTCCGCAAGGTTCTCAAGGCGGACCGTTCTCGGTCGGCGGCCGTCTCATTGCGCGAACGGGCCGACAAGGCCGCCGCTCGCGCCCGGAACCATGCCATGCGCGATGCGCTCTTCCCTTCCGACCACTTCGCCGACCTCGCACCCGACGAAATGGCCGCCTACGTGGCCGTCGACGGCAGGCTCGTCGCGCGCATCGTCCTGAAGGACGTGCCGCGCGCCAATGCCAGGGAATCGTTGGAACGACTGCGTTCGCTGGGCGTCAATCGACTTTCCATGCTCACCGGCGACAAGGCCGCGTCGGCGAACGTCATCGCCGCTGAGGTCGGCATCGACGACGTCAAATCCGAACTGTTCCCCGAAGACAAGGTGGCGGCCGTGCGCGCGGCCACCGACGAGCAGCCGCGCAAGCAGCCGTGGTGGGATCGCGCGTTGCAGCGGTTCGTGGGCGAATCCACCACGAAATCCGTGACGATGATGGTGGGCGACGGCGTGAACGACGCGCCCGTATTGGCCGTCGCCGACATCGGCATGGCCATCACCGACGGCACGAGCACGGCCGCGTCGCAGTCCGCGCAGGTGGTCATCATGAACGACGACATCGCCGCCGTGCCGAACGCCGTCGCCATCGCGCGGCGCACCAAGCGCGTGATGATGCAGGCCGTGCTGCTGGGACTGGGACTGGCGCTGGTCGGCATGGTCTGCGCCGCGTTCAACCTGATTCCCGTGGTCGTCGGCGCGTTCATGCAGGAGGCCATCGACGTGGTCAGCATCCTCTGGGCCCTCACCGCGCTCGTGGACCGCGACTGACGCCGACGCTCCACGCAACGGACGGGAACCATGGGTTGGCTCTCGTCCGCTGCAACTTACGCAACCGATGGGAACCATGGGACGTTTCCGGTTCCTATCCGTTACGTGCTGCACAACCAGCAGGAACCGAGAAGTGCGTTAGGTTCCCATCGGTCGTAGCCTGCACAACCAACAGGAAGCGGGGAATGGGGCCGGTTCCCGTTCGTCGCGAGTGATGCAACGGATGGGACCCGTGACACATGGTAGGTTCCCATCGGTCGTGTTCTGCACAACCAACGGGAACCGAAAAGGTGCCGCGGTTCCCATTGGTTGCGTTTTGTATGACCAACGGGACCTGAGAAGATGCCGCGGTTGAAGGTTAGCGACGAAAGGGAACCGGGGGGAGTGCCGTGGTTCTCGCCGCCATAGCGGTTATAACGCATACGTGCGCAAAACCCGACGCTGAACACTACTTAGTGGCGGCTTTTGCGCACGAGTGCGTTATAACCACTGCTTAGCGGAGCTTTGCGTCGGTTATAACGCAAGCATGCGCAAAAGCCGACGCTGGGATGGTGCCAGGGGAGGTTATAACGCATGGATGCGTAAAACCCGCCTCGTGGCATCCCTACGAGACGGGTTTTACGGATGGGTGCGTTATAACCGACGCTATGCGGTGATTTCTCCGGCGATGGTAACCGACGCTATGCGGTGATTTCTCCGGCGATGGGCTTGGGAATCCATTCGGCGAGCTCACGGCCGCGCAATCCCTGCGAAAGCAGGAACACGATCTTGGCGTATGCGGCCTCGAGCGTCATGTCGCCCGTGCCGATCGCGCCCGCGCGGGCGATGGCGTCGCCGGCCTCGTAATGGCCGAGCAGCACCGTGGCCTGCTGGCACTGCGACGCCACGACCACGGGAATGTCCTCGGCGAGCAGCGCGGCAATCGCATCGGTCAGGCCCGGCTCGTCGCACGGCACGTTGCCCACGCCATACGCGCGAATCAGCACGGCCTCGGGTCGCGGCGTGAACATGGCCTCCAGACGGGCCGCCGTAATACCCGGCGCCATGTCGATGACGGCCACGTCGTGACGCGTATACGGCTTCGGGTCGGCCCATCCGAGGCCGCGGCTCTCATACGGTTCCCAATGCCACGGCGCACCCGTCTGCGCGAGCAGGCCGACCGACGGCGCGGCGAATCCCTCGAACGCCCACGACGACACCTTGCTCACGCGATTGCCGGCGATGAGATGATGGCCGAAGAACAGCGAGACGCCATGCGCGCGGCCGCTGAGCACGGCGTTGAGCGCGCCCGTCACGTTGGCCGTCGCGTCGGTCTCGACCATGCCGAGCGGGTACTGCGAGCCGGTGAACACCACGGGCTTGTCGAAATCCGTGAGCGCATACGAGACGGCGGCCGACGAATAGCTCATCGTATCGGTGCCGTGCAGGATGATGAACGCGTCGGCGTCGTCGTAATGCGAGCGCAGGTCGTCGACGATGGCCTGCCAGTTCGCGGGCGTGGCGTTCGACGAATCGATGAGCGGGTCGAGCTCGGTGAACGAGACCTGATCGGGAGCGATCTGCGTGCCGTTGATGAGGCCGTACAGCCAGCCGCGCATGTCGGCGCCGGGGACGAGTCCATGCGGCGAATCGACCATGCCGATCGTGCCGCCGGTATACGTGATATGAATGCGCATCATCGCGTCCTTTCCACGGTTGGGATTCCGCATTGGGAACTACGTATATGGATACGTATATATAGACAGAATAGGCTTGGCGGGCCCTTCGGCCTCGCATACGTCCGGCGGCTCCCGCCATTTGCGGGGAAGCCGGGGAGAGGGCGGGAACATTCCGCACCGTTCAAGCGCCCACCATTCGTGGGAGCCGCCGGAGGACCGGGGACGGAATCAGTCCTCGTTGGTGTCGAGCATCTCGTCCATGAGGTTGCCGTCGATGCGGCCGCGCACGTAGTACCAGCCGATGACCATCGCGATGACGACGACCACGAACAGCGCGAGCGTCCAACGGCCGGACGCGCTCGTGAGGTTCGAGATCACGACGATCGCGAAGAACAGCAGCGACACGTAATTCGTGTATGGGGCGCCGGGCATGCGGTACTCCGGACGCGTCTCCTCGCCGGCCTTGACCTTCTTGAGGAACGCAAGATGGGTGACGAGGATGGCGGCCCACGTGCCGGCGATGCCGATGCCGGCCAGGTTCATGATAATCTCGAACGCGTCGGCCGGCAGCACGGCATTGAGGACCACGCCGATCAGACCGAGGGCGGACGTGATGATGATGCCGCCGTACGGGATGTGATGCTTGTTCATGCGGGCGGCGAACTTCGGGCCCGAGCCGGCCACGGCCATCGAACGCAGCGTACGGCCCGTGGCGTACAGGCCGGCGTTCAGCGACGAGAGGGCGGCGGTGAGCACGACCACCTGGATCACGTCGCCGGCGTGCGGGATGCCGATGCCGGAGAAGAACGTGACGAACGGCGACTCGTTCGACGAGTAGGCGGTGTACGGCAGCACCAGCGCCATGAGGATGACGGAGCCGACGTAGAAGACGAAGATTCGGATGATCATCGAGTTGATGGCCTTCGGCAGGACCTGCTTGGCCTCCTTGGCCTCGCCGGCCGCGACGCCGACCATCTCGGTGCCGCCGAACGCGAAGACGACGCCCAGCGTGAGGGCGAAGACCGGGGCGATGCCCATCGGGAAGAAGCCGCCGTGCTCGGTGATGTTGGCGATGCCGGCATGGGTGTCGCCGACCGGGGCGCCCGTGACGATGGCCCAGATGGCGATGACCATGAACGCGATGATGGTGAACACCTTGATGGCGGCGAACCAGAACTCGGCCTCGCCGAACATCTTCACACTCATCATGTTGAGGATGAACACCAGCGCCAGCGCGCCGAGGGCCAGCACCCACTGCGGCACGACCTGGAACGCCTGCCAGTAGTGGAAGTACACGGCCACGGCGGTGATGTCGGCCATGACGGTGGTGGACCAGTCGAGGAAGAACATCCAGCCGGTCACGTACGCGCCCTTCTCGCCGAGGAACTCGCGGGCGTAGGAGACGAACGCGCCGGAGGACGGGCGGCGGATGGCGAGCTCGCCGAGCGCACGCACCATGAGGAACGCGAAGACGCCGCAGATGGCGTAGGCGATGGTCAGGCCCGCGCCGCCCTGCGACAGGCGGCCGCCGGCGCCGAGGAACAGGCCGGTGCCGATGGAGCCGCCGATGGCGATCATCTGGATGTGGCGGGGCTTGAGGTCCTTCGCGTAGCCGGCGTCGCTCTTGTCCTGCGTGACGTGGGTCTTCGTCGCGGTCTTCGTGGCCGCGGTCGTGGTTGCTGCGTCGGCGTTGGCCGGCTGATTGGCGGCGGTCGATGATGTGGCCGTCGTCACCTCTTCTTTCTTCTCTGTCATGACGTGTCCTTATATCGGTTGATATATCGGGGATATCCGCGAATCCGCAGTATTGGGGACATCGACGGGATATCGTGTCGGGCATGCGCATCGGCCGCGCGCGGGGCGCGACGGCCGTCGTAGATCGATGTACGCACAAACGTCAACATCATAGGACGGCGATTGGTCAACGGAGTTAACGATGGTTGATGGTCCGGTGTCTTGGCTCCCCCTGAGGATCAGGGGGAGCTGGTCGCCGAAGGCGGACTGAGGGGGTTTGGGATTTCGTATGGGAGTTGACATCGTCGTCGATGCGGGAACCGACGGCCTGTGACGATTGTCATATCCTCGTGAATCCCTCTGTTCCGTAAGCCTCAAATGCGTTACGCTGTAATGCGTGACTGAAAACAATGAACTTCGTATTGCCGTGATCGGCTCCGGCCCGGCCGGCGTATATTCCTCCGACATCCTGCTCAAGCAGCTCGCCAAGCGCAGCGAGGAGCTGGGTCTGCCCGCCACCGCGCGCATCGACCTGTTCGAGAAGCTGCCCGTGCCGTTCGGCCTGGTCCGCTACGGCGTGGCCCCCGACCATCCGTCCATCAAATTCATCGCCGGCGCGCTCGAGAAGACGCTCGACAACCCGAACATCCACCTGTACTGCGACGTGGAGTTCGGCAAGGACGTCACGCTCGACGAACTGCTCGCCCGCTACGACGCCGTGCTGTTCGCCACCGGCGCCGTGAAGGACAAGCCGCTCGGCCTGCCCGGCTCGGACCTCGAAGGCGTGTACGGCGCCGCCAAGTTCGTCGAATGGTACGACGGCTACCCCACCGGCGCTCGCGAATGGCCGCTTGACGCCGAGAACGTGGCCGTGATCGGCGGCGGCAACGTGGCCATGGACGTGGCGCGCGAGCTCATGCGCAACGCCGACGACCTCAAGGCCAAGACCGACATCCCCGACAACGTGTACGAGGGCATCCAGAAGAACAAGGCCAAGGTGCTGCACCTGTTCATCCGCCGTGGCGTGGCCCAGGCCAAGTTCTCGGTGCAGGAGCTTCGCGAGATGGAGAAGCTGCCCGGCGTGCAGCTCATCATCAACGAGGACGATTTCGACCTCGACGAGGAGACCATCGAGGTGGCCGGCAAGGACAAGCTCGCCCGCCAGATGGTCGAGGAGCTCTTCACCATCCGCGAGATGGCCGAGGACATGGAAGACGACGGCGACGTGGACTTCGAAGGCAACCCCGCCGACCGCAAGTACTACATCCACTTCAACTCCGCGCCCACCGAGGTGCTCGGCGAGGACGGTAAGGTGACGGGCATCCGCGTTGAGGTGACCGAGACCGGCGCCGACGGCAAGATGCACCGCACCGGCGAATTCGTGGACTACCCGGTCGAGGCCGTGTACCACGCCATCGGCTACAAGCCGGCCGAGGCTCCGGGCATCGCCTACGACGAGAAGGGTGCACACCTTGCCAACGCGAACGGCGACGGCCGCATCACGACCGAGGCCGACGGCGGCGAGGTGCGTCCGCGCCTGTACGCCACCGGTTGGGCCAAGCGCGGTCCGGTCGGCCTCATCGGTTCGACCAAGTCCGATGCGCTGATGATCGTGAACCACATGCTCGAGGACTTCGCCGCCGCCCCGGAGCACGGCCTGTTCGCCGAGGACCGCAACCCCGAGTCCATCGACGAGCTGCTTGCCGGCAAGGGCATCAGGCCCATCGACTTCGCCGGCTGGAAGCGCATCGACAAGTTCGAGCGCGCCGAAGGTGCGAAGGAAGGCCGCGAGCACAAGAAGGTCATCGAACCCGAGCAGATGCGCAAGCTCGCCGCCGGCGAGTGATGTAGCGCCGCCGCGCTGCGAGCCGGGGCGAGTGCGCCGCGTAGACCGAGGCGCGCCGCAGGCCGGGGTGAGCGGGCCGGGTGCGCCGTGTTGCGTAGGCCGACCCGCGTCCCTGCTTTCTTGGCCCCCTTCAGTGGGGGAGCAGGAGGTTAGGTTTTCGGCCTCTTTTGCTCGGCTCCCCTCCTTTGCAAGGAGGGGAGCTGTCGGCCCCAGGCCGACTGAGGGGAGGATGGCGCCCTCGCGCAGGTCGCTTTCGCGGCTTGCTCCCTTACAACAAGCCCGAAACCTCCGCCATCCGCTCCCAAGCCATGCAATGCCCAGCGGCTACACTGGGAGGCATGGCTGAACTCAATCCCCAGATGCTGGTGACTCTATGGCAGATCGAACGCTGTGGTTCGTTCTCCGCCGCCGCGAAGGCGCTGGGATGGAGCCAACCGGCAATCAGCCAGCAAATCAAGAAGCTTGAATCCCAATGCGGCATGCAGCTCGTCACCCGCACCGCGCGCGGCGTCGAACTCACACCGGCCGGGGCCATGCTGGCCCGTCACGGCGGCGCCATGGCCGACGAACTCGCCCAGGCGCAGCGCCAGCTCGAGGATTACCGTCGCGGCAGCTTCGCCCATCTGCGCATCGTCGCTCCGCCGTCCATCTGCTCGACCATCGTGGCGAAGACGGTCGTGCGCCTCAGCATCGCCAACGAAAAGGCCCGGCGGTCCGACGAATCCGGCGCGATCGGCAGCGAGAACGGGGCCGTGGCAAACGGAGCCGTGGCAAACGCCGCAGCTGCCGGCACCACGCCGCGTCTTGAAATCAGCCTCGCACAGATGGAGCCGCCGGAAGCCATCGAACAGGTGACCGGAGGCGAGGCCGACGCGGCCATCATCTTCCGCTACGATACGCTCCCGCACTTCCTGCGCATCGACGAATCCCTGCATTTCGAACCGCTCGGCGCCGACCCGCTACGGCTGCTGGTGCGCCGTGCGAGCGCCATCGGCAAGGCGTACGAACGGAACCATGAACCGGTCGACCTCACCGCCGCGCACGACGAGGCATGGATCGCCGGCTGCGCCACATGCCGCGCCAACCTGCTCAAGCTCGCCGCCCGCGCCGGATTCCAGCCCGACATCCGCCACTCCACCGACGACTACTGGGCCACGCAGAATCTGGTGGAGATGGGCATGGGCGTCTCCATCGTGCCCACGCTCGACACGAAGATCCATGTGCAGGACGATCTTGTGGCCTGCACGCTGCGTGACGCCAACGCCAGCCGCCAGGTCGGCATCCTCACGCGCGCCAACGATACGCGCGAATCCCTCGGCCTGCTGCGCAGCGAGCTCGCCGAAACCGCCCGGCACTACCTCCAGCCGCTCCCGGCCGCCGAATAAACGGCAAAATGTTGAGTTGTGAGGCTTTGCCTTTGGGCAATCCGATGGTCCGAAAACGAAAACCGCGATTTTTCAACGTTTCTTTCGGCCGTGGTTGAGCGAATTTCCACGGTTTCTCGGAGCAAAGCCTCACAACTCGCATTTTTGATCTGAAGCTCGGCGTTTCGCAGGTATGAGCAGCGTTAACATCTGATATTCAGCAAATCTCCAGTCTCGATAGTTACGTTTGGTCCCATGGACCGAGAAATTCGCGTGCGTGGTCATTTCAACGGTTTGAAGACCACGCTGTTGTTTGCGCTGATGTGGGCGATCATCATGCTCATATGGTGGCTCACCGGCGGCAGCCGAGGAACGCTCGGCATCTATATCTGCATCGGCCTCGGCACCACGTTCGTTTCGTATTGGTTCTCCGACAAGCTCGCCATCGCATCGATGGGCGCGCGCCAGGTCTCCGAGCAGGAGGCGCCGGGACTGTACCGCATCGTCCGCGAACTCTCCGCCCGTGCCGGCAAGCCCATGCCGCGCATCTACATCGCGCCCACGATGTCGCCCAACGCGTTCGCCACCGGCCGCAACGAACGCCATGCGGCGGTCTGCTGCACGCAGGGCATTCTCCAACTGCTCAACGAACGCGAGATTCGCGGCGTGCTCGGCCATGAGCTCATGCACGTTTACAATCGCGATATTCTCACCGGCGCCATCGCATCGGCCATGTCCACGGTGATCACCTACCTCGGCTATTCGCTCATGTATTTCGGTGGCGGAAGCGACCGAGACGGCGAGAATCGCGGCGGCGGCCTCATCGGTCTATTGGTCAGCATGATTCTCGCGCCGATCGGCGCATCGCTCATTCAGATGGCCATCAGCCGCACGCGTGAATTCGACGCCGACGAGGACGGCAGCCGTCTGACCGGCGATCCCGAGGCGCTGGCCTCGGCATTGAGCAAGATCGACGCCGGCGTGCAGATGTCGCCGATGCGCCAGACCGCCGGCACGCAAAGCGCCGCCGCGCTGATGATCGCCAATCCGTTCTCCGCCGGCGGTTTCAGCCGGCTGTTCTCCACTCATCCGCCGACCGAGGAGCGCATTCGCCGGCTCATGCAGATGAGCTACGAGCTGCGGCAGGCCGGAGCCGTGCCCGGCCAGCGCATCTCACTGCGATAGACGGTTGCGATGGGTAGCCGATACGACCGTTGTATGGACTGTACAACACGTCGATTGAATGATTCCCCCATTGCATGCTACTCGCCTGCCAGATAGGGCTCCACGAAGGCAAGATTGCTGCCGCGTTCGAGCGAATGGAGGTCCTGCATCGCGTATCGCCAGGATTCCTCCCATGTTTCTGGATTGCCATGTATGCGGCGTAATGATTGAAGAGTCGTTGCGAACAGGCTCGGATCTTTCGTGAAGCGATTCGCCAGTTTGATGGCGCCGCTTTGTTTGTGTCGAGCGTCCAGATTATCGATTCTTCCGAGGAACGCGTGCTCGAGATTGCGGCTGACATAGAACAGTCGGTAGGGAATCATAAGCGTGGAACGGCCCGATTTTTTCTTGAAGCCGCTGAATTTCAGCAAAGTGTTCACGCCGTTTCTTTTAATCGTTCGGTCGGCTACCAAGGCGGTACGATTCCGTGTAATGATGCCGGTCGTTGAGTATTGGGTACCGCCGGCAGCGGGATTCTCCACTACACAGTCGTCTGGCGTGAACGCTCCATCCAGATCGCATATTTGGAGAACATGGCCGAGCTGACTCCATGTGTAGTCGCGGTCTTTGAGATAGTGCTCCACAAGTTCACGCACCGTCTGAGAGGGGTTGTCCGCCGGGTAGAATCCGTTGCTTCTGTAGAATTCCCCGCTGTGGTTGGGCGCAGTCAATACGTCGCAGTGGAATTCCTGTCCCTGAAACCGGCGATGTTCAATCAATGCCGAGAAAGCGGGCACAAGCAGGTTGGCGTCGCTTGTGCCTTCCACCACCAGCAGCACGATTTTGCGCTTAGCCACGGTCCTCCTCCGTTCCGGCGTTGTTGAGTTCGGCCAAAGCGCCGTCGATGTCGTCATCCTCGTCGGGATGACCTGCGGCGTAGAGGCTATTGCCGAACATGCGGGGAGTGGGCGAATCGTAGATGTCCGGACCGTTCCAGCCGAGTTCGCTGGCCGTCAGGTACCGCCTGCGCTGGTTGTTCGTGGCGGACTTTCGTGGAATGGTCGTGAACCGATTGTCGGGGTTCGTTACCGTTGTACGGATGCAGCTGTTCGGCAGTACCTCCAGCGCTCGCAGGTTATGGGCCGTGAACACCAGTTGCCCCGCGCAACCGTTCGCGAGCTGGTATAGCATGTCGCCGAGCAGTAGTTCGAACACTCCCGAGTCGAATTCGTCCACGGCAACCAACGCGCTCTCGTCGTTGTATGCATGCTTCAGATAGCCAAGCAGCGCGGTGATGCGGATGATTCCTTCACTTTCACAGCGGAAAGGAACGGTAACGTCGCCTCTGTGCGAGAACAGTTCCGCAGTAACCCGGTCCTCGCCATCCTTGCCGGATGGTGCGGTACCGGTCTTCAGCGAGACATGCAGTCCGGGCACGATGGTGGGCAGGATGCGATCGAAGGATTCCACGGTCTCCCCGAGCCGCTTCGCTTGGCCGGGGGTCAGCGGATTGGGCTGTAGCAGATCGAACAGGAATTCCGTGTTACGTCCTTCGGAGTTCTCTTCCATGATGGGGATAAGTGCATACGCGGCATAAGAGCCTCGTCTGGTGGTGGAGACGAATATGTCGTTGGTCGCGTAATCGCATAGAGCCTTGCGCAGATGTACGAATTCATCGAAATGTTCGTTGATGTACGCCAATGATCTGGAGGATATGCTCTTCGTCTTGCATGCGCACGTCACCAACCAGTCAATCAGGAATTCGGAATCTGTTCGGTCATCAAGTGTGGCGCATCGAGAGAACAGGAAGGAGCGGCCCTCCATGTATGCGCGATCCGCCGTGCGGGGCACGACGGTTTTTGCCGCGGCGATCGCCTCGATGGAGCGCCATACGTAGGCCGGGGTCGATACGAATCCTCCGGTTTGGGAATCCTCCATTCTGTGTCCCAGCACTTCCCTGCCCAGGCGTGAGGGGTTGTCGCCGATGCGGATCGACTCTGCCACGACTCGGGCTCGTGTCGAATCTGGATTCGCCTTACGTATGGAAACTTTGTATTCAAGATAGCTGGGCTTCTGCCTTTCTCCGATGAGGAAAGTCGCCGTCATGGCAGCCAGACCCGTGCTGGCGTTGACGACATCGCCGGCGGTCTCCGGCAGCATCGCTCCGGAAAGCAGTGCACGTAACATGCCGATGGCATCGATGACGGTGGTTTTGCCCGACCCGTTCTGGCCGTAGATGCCCGTCACGCTGCCGCCGGCGGGCAGGTCATCGAAATTCAAGACGCCGTGCGATATGTTCCTCATGTTGTCTAGAACCAGTTTTTTCAAACGAATCATCGCATTGCCATTCTATAAAGTCTAAAAATCAATTTTTTATTGATATGCGTGAATATTATATAACAGAAGTTATATGTAGGCTATCTGAGGTTTATCTATTTCGTAGCGTTCGATACTCGGCATACGCTGTGCTAGACTGATGCTTTGTGCAAACGTGCGGCTGATGGCCGTATGATTGCGCGTTTCTGCGGACGTAGTTCATCGGTAGAATGAAAGCTTCCCAAGCTTTAGAGGCGGGTTCGACTCCCGTCGTCCGCTCCACTCGGGACCGTTGGAATTCCAACGGTCCTTTTGTTTTTCGAGGATGGAAAAACGTCGGTTGCGTCCATAAAAAGGCGCGGAAAAGGCACGGTTCATTGGGGGTATCGGGAACGGTGCTGCGCCGAACGGCGGTGCCGGCCTTCTGCGGATGGCGTGAATCGTTGAATATTCATGGGTTTTGCCTGGTATCGGGGATTGGGCGCCGATTATATCGGGGGTATTGACGGGGTATTGTCAAAAGTCTGGGGGGTGGGCACCCTATACTTTCGACCAGAACTGCATAGGCGCTGATGGGGAAAACCGGCATCCGTGCGGTGAGGAATTGTGAAGGAGAGTAGAGGTTATGAGCCAGATGAGGAAAATGCCGGGGGGGGGCTTTCGTCTGATCTCCCGTATTGCGGCCTGCTCGGTTGCCGGGGCAATGCTGCTGGCCGGCGTGCCGGTCGCGTTCGCCGCTGACGACCCGACCGCAGCCGAAGGGACCGTGTCGACCCAGTCGCAGCAAACCCAGTCGCAGTCGCAGCAGGGGCAGGCGGGCGATAATTCGGCAACGAATTCCGAAACGTCGAAGAACACGTCGAAGACGACCGGTTCCGGCTCCGCCTCCAGTGACGCCGCCTCGAAGAGTGCCACACAGTCCAAGTCCAGCGCCGCGAAGAAGCAGGCCTCCGCTCAGAAGAGCAAGGCGGCCGATGGCAGCAGCTTCAAGTCTGCCGCAAAGTCGAAGTCGAGCAGTGCGGCGACGTCCGGCACCAACGCGACGAACGATACGCAGTCCTACGAAACGTTCAAGAGCAGTCGCGCCGCACGAGCCGCTTCGAACACTCAGGAATGCGTCCCTGGTAATCAGCTGCAGTGGGGCGGCGAGAATGTGCTGTCTACGGATGCCGGTGCTTCCATTTATGTCGATGGCAACTTGTTTGCATCGGTTCCGCCGGAGCAGACCCTTAAGAATGGCGATAATGTGAATTTCCAGTCCGGCTCTGCCGGATACTTTGTCGAATCTGAAGGCGTTACCGTGGTTCGCGGAAACCTAGCGACCTACAGGGGAACGCAGGGTTACGGTAATGATTCCGATACCCTTATGGGTGGTCGTGTATCGTGGGGATCGGGTCATCCAACACCCAATCATGGAACGGGACTGGCAGTGGGAGGGGCCGCCAATTCTTATGGTGGCCGTATTTATTCGCCTGGCTCATACGACAGTGTTCAGAAAAAATGGCTGGGCGTGAATGCGCGTATCGGTGGAAGTAATTATCACGCCGGTAATTTTTCTCCACTGTCTTCTGCTGTGAATGTGACTGATGACGGCCAAATCAGTCAGAACATGGGCACTGAAAAAGCTCTCAGCGATGTGAACGGTGTTGACTACAACAATTTCGGTGCGGCAATCAAGGACTTTTCAAAGACCTTGGCCAATACCAAGTCCGGCAACGGCATTGCCTATGACAATGTTCATTTCGCCAAAGCCTCTGTTGAGGCGGCGCCCAGCGCCGGTGTGAGTAAATGGTACCTGGGTATAGACGAACCCCGATACGATTGGCAAAGCGATGGCGACCCGCGAACCGATCGTAAATTCGTCCAGAGTGTAAATGCGTATCGGCGATACACCCAGTTGTCAGATATTCGCGAGGTGCATGTCACTTTCAAGGGCGACGGCAGCAAGGAGAATAAGCTTCAGGTATTCACTCTGGACATGGCTAAGGTGAATGCGCTGTTCAAAAGCAGCAATGCCACCGGTGTCTACTACGACTTCCAGGACATCCCCTCCGGCGCCTCCGTGCTGGTGAACGTGACCGGTGCCGATTCCAACGGCAACCTGACCATGAACACCGGCTGGCGATTCGGCTGGAACGGCGAGGACGTTCAAAAGGGTAGTGAGATAGACAATAACTTTGCCGTGGCGTCCGGTTCGATCATGTGGAACTTCCCTGATGTGACCGGCACGCTGAAGATTCACAATGGCGACAAGTGGAAGACCGTTCCGAACAGCACGAAGAAGGAACTTGGCGATTACTACAAGATGTATGCCAATGGCTACGAGGACGATAATGCCAGCGGTGATTCCGCTGCCGGACTTCTTGGCAGCGTTCTTGCGGCAAATGCCAAGGAAACGCAGACGTGGGTGAGCACCAACGGACGTCTGTATGTTGGCGGTGATTTGTGGCTGTCGCAGCTCTACCCGCAGAACCTCAAGCGTGCGGACGGCAACCATGGTCTTGGTGTGGGCATGGCTCAGGAACACCACAATCTTCCTTGGACCGGCAGCGCCATCACCTCCTGCCGCGGTTCCGATACCGGCGGCGTGCAGTGGTCGAAGGTCGATGCCGACGATCGCGGACAGGCGCTGCCGGGCTCCAAGTGGCAGCTCGCCAAGGGCTCCACGAACATGGAAGTGGTCGACAACGGAAGCTCCGACAAGGACGCACTTCCTGGCTACCTGCAGGTGACCGGTCTTGAAGCGGGCACATGGACTCTCAAGGAGACATGGGCTCCTGACGGATACACCAAGGACAACACCACTTATACGTTTACCGTGTCCAATGGTAAAATCACCACCCTTACCGTGAACGGCAATACCGACGGCAAGGTGCCCAATACGCGCATCAAGGGCGCGGTGATGTGGAACAAGGTGGATGCGGATACGCAGACCCGTCTCGCCGGCTCCGAATGGCATATCAGCAGCGACGATGGAAACGTGCAATGGGACGTGGTCGACAATGGCGACCACGATCGCAACGACACCAACGGTGAGTTCCTGGTGTCTGGCCTGCCGACCGGTACCTATCAGATTTGGGAGACCAAGGCGCCGGACGGCTACAACAAGTCGGATGCTATATACAGGTTCACCATCACGGCGAACACCACCGAGAGCAATCCCGCCAAGCTGAGGGGCGAGCCTTCCGGCACCACCTACGAGTCCGTACCGAACGAAAAGCAGACCGGCTCTATCAGCTGGTACAAGCGCCCGTCCGACAGCATCAGCGCTCGTCTGGCTGGCTCGGAGTGGGAGCTCACCGGACCGTGCGCCGCCTCGACCGGTGATTGCACCGAAGGCACCACAGGCGCGAAGACCATTACGGTGAAGGACAAGACCCCGAACTCGGACGGCGAAAACGACACGAATTCGGCCGTCGGCGAGTTCAAGGTCGGGTCGCTCGCATCCGGCCGGTACACCCTGCGTGAGACGAAGGCCCCGGACGGCTACATCCTGAGCACCGAAACCTACACGGTGACGGTGGAGGGCAACAAGGACACCGAAGTGTCTACGCTCGGCTCGGGCATCGTCAACCACAAGGGCATTCCGATTAGCTGGCGTAAGACCGATGCCGAAGATGCGGATACCCTGCTGAAGGGTTCCGTATGGACGCTCAAGTGCGAGTCCGAATGCCCGTCGGATGACCCGTTCAAGAACGGCGTGGACGTGTCGGACAACGGCTCGTACGACCAGGACTCGAAGGACGGTTCCTTCAGGGTGCTGATTCAGGAGACCGGCGCCCCGTTTTCCACCGGTTCCATTACGACCACATACTCCCTGACCGAGAAGACCGCGCCTGACGGATACGAGAAGGTCACCGGCGTCTACAAGCTGCAGGTCGTCACCACGAGGACCGGCAGCATGATCATGGGCAAGGTCACCCGTGCCTACTCGTGGCTGGCGCCGAACGGCGATACCGTGGCCGGGCCGACCACCACGCCGGAAGACCTGAGCATCGACATCACCAACCGTCTGAAGCCGGGCTCGCTGGTGTGGTACAAGGTCGACAATGCGGAGGATGCCTCGTCCACGAACTTCCTCACCGGTTCGGAATGGAAGCTGCGCGCGGTGAAGCCGGTCGCCGGCACGGGCACGGACTGGTCCGCATGCTCGTACGGCGTCGGCTGCGACATCAAGGCCGGTTCATCGGTACTGACGCAGGGCATACCGGACGGCGTGTTCATGGTGCCGAACCTCAAGCCGGGCGACTACGTGCTCGAGGAGACGAAAGCCCCGACCGGGTACTATCTGCCGTCCGATCCGCCGAAGTACACGGTGACCGTCAAGCCGGGCGTCGGCACGGCAGTGGGCTCGAACAACGGTCGAATCGGCAACTCGATGCCGGTGCAGCCGATGTGGACGAAGATCAGCTCCGCGGATTCGGGGAAGCTGCTGCCCGGATCGGAATGGCAGCTGACGAACACGCGCAACTCCTATGACACCATCTCGGTCGTCGACAACGGAGATTCGGATCTCGACAGTCGGGATGGCTGGCTGAAGGTGCAGATCACCCCGACCCGATACGCCACCAAGGACGATCCGATCCAGTACAAACTGGTCGAAACCAAGGCCCCGGACGGCTACCGGCTCGACACGACCGAACGCGTGCTGAGCGTGTGGTATGACTCGAGCTCCACGTCCACCAACAAGTGGCAGTGGAAGTGGACGGACCGTGCCAGCGCAGGTCAGGTGCTTCCGGTCCCGAACCGTCCGTTCCTGTCCTTCCTGCCCCTCACCGGCGGCGATGGAACGGCCCGCGCGTGGCTGATCGTCGGCGGCGGCATCGGACTGATCGCCGCGCTCGCCGGGGCGATCTGGAACGAATGGCGTCGTCGCAAGACGGTGACGATGATCTGACATTGAAAAGAGACTTCCGTGGCATGCGGCATTGCGTGCGACGGATGCGATTAGGCCGTTCGGCAGCGGAGTTCATTGGCGTGAGAAACGCCGCCGAACGGGTTGATTGCGGTTGGTAACCAACAACAATCAGCTCCTCATCCTACCGGTTGATCACCGGCGTCGAAGGAGTTGGAGAAAGGAATGGATTCTGATGAAGGGTTCATTGTTCAAAAAGGGCTTCGCCGCCCTTGCCTCCCTTGCGGTCGGCATCAGCGGCCTCGCTCTCGGCGTGACCGCGGCCAATGCTGCCGTGGCGCTGCCGACGACTACGACCGTCACGCTGAACGCGACCGACGAGGCGCAGTTCACCGGCCACACCTACAAGGTGACCAAGGTCGCCAATTACGCGGTGACGAGCGGCGCCGCCGGCGTGACGACCCCGACCGGCAACGAGACCACGTACCGTGAGGCGCTGAAGGCAGCCGGCGTGACCGGCGTGCCGACGACCGGCGATCCGCTGGAGTGGGCCGTCGAAAACAACAAGCTCGACCAGTCCGGCACCGGCAACTGGCTGGGCAACGGCACGACCCGCAAGTTCGCCGACTACCTGGCCGCCCACCTGACGCTGACCAACCTCGACGCCTCCAAGGTGACCGGCACCGGCACCTCCCGCACCGTCGACCTCGGTTCCGTCGGCCTGTGGCTGATCGTCGACCAGGCTCCGAGCCAGTCCTCCACCAAGGCGCTGCCGATCCTCGTCGGCACCCCGTGGACCAAGGCCGATGGCCTGACCGAAGATCTTTCCGCCGGCACGGTGGAGATGAAGAACCAGCTCCCCACCGTCACCAAGGACGTCGACAACGTGACCCCGTCCAAGGGCAAGGACGTCACCTACACGCTGAACTCCAACGTGCCGAACTACGTGGGCTACCGCGTGAAAAACTACACCTACCGCCTCGTTGATAAGTTCGCCCCCAAGGACGCTCCGAGCAAGGTCAACTACACCGGCGAATTCCCGTCGGTCAAGATCGGCGACGACACGCTGACCGCCAACGACTACACGGTGACCTACTACACCGACGAAGCCATGACGGCCGTCACCACGGACGCCAAGAAGGCCGTGGCCTTCCGCATCGACTTCTCCGACTACATCCAGAAGCAGTTCACCGGCACCGTTGCGGACGACTCCGTGTTCTACTCCGAAGCCCTGGCCGGCAAGCCCGTGATCGTGAAGTACAAGGTTCACGTGAACGCCGCGCTCGGCACGACCGGCGTCATCAACACCCCGGGCGTGGAATACTCCAACAAGCCCGGCGAGGAGAACGACAAGGACAAGCCCGGCTACAACCCCGGTCCGGAAAAGAAGATCTTCAACTTCCCGGTCAAGATCATCAAGACCGATAAGACCACCGGCCAGAAGCTTGCCGATGCCGAGTTCACGGTCACCGGCCCTGACGGCGCCACGTGGAGCGGCAAGACCGGCTCGAACGGCGAGCTTTCGCTCGACGGCCTGGGCGGCATCTTCCTCCCCGACGCGGACGCCGGCAACTTCTCCTTCTCCCACACCTACACGGTGGAGGAGACCAAGGCCCCGGCCGGCCACGTCCTGCCTTCCGACGCGACCTTCAAGTTCACCATCAGCGGCAAGATCACCGGCACCGGTGCCGACGCCACGGTCACCGACCTGAAGTACACGCTGGCCAGCGGCGGCGGACTGCAGTCCTTCGCCACGGTGGACTCCGCCAAGGCCACCATCACCCTGCAGAACGCGAAGAACATCACCCAGCTGCCGCTCACCGGTGCCGCTGGAACCGCGATGTTCGTCACTCTGGGCCTCGTGCTCGCGGGTGCCGCCTTCGCGGTGCACACCAAGAGCCGCAGCGCCAGCCGCGCACTGCGTCGCTGACAGTGCCTCGCACTGGACGCTGACGCGGCGGTTGCGCCGACCGTCGTCGGTGCGGTACGGCTGATTGATGCCGGTGCCGCGCCGACGACCTGATTCGATGATTCGCCTTTCCTCTTCTCCGCAAAGTCGGAGGGAGGGAAGGCGAGTCGATATGACGGGCATGGAGGCGAGCGATTTGCCTTCATGCCCCTTTCGTTTATGTTTTCGACGGACATGATGAATGGGTTGCGTAGGACAATGACGATTCCAGCGGCCCACCACGTTCGCAAGGATGGTCGATAATGATGAGCGGGAACGATTCCACAGCAGTGGAGCCCACGGATAAGTCCGCGGAGAAGCTGGCGGATGAAATTGCGGAGGAGCTGGCGGAGGAGCGCTCGGGCGGGAAGAATCCGAAGAAGCGATTCACCCTCGAGCAGCAGGCGTATCTGAGAAGTCTGCCGGCCGTGCGCGAGGTGTCGGAGACCCGCATCCAATACTCGTCGGAATTCAGGCGGCACTGCGTGGAACGATATCGGGCCGGCGCGTCGCCGACCGAACTGTTCCGCGAGGCGGGGCTTTCTCCCACCCTGATCGGCGCGAAGCGTATCGAACGTTGCATCGCCCGATGGAAGAAGCATCCGATCACAGTCGAGATGGGTGCCGACCCCGGTTCCAAATCCACCGCCGCTTCGGCTTCTGTTGCGACTTCGGCCTCGGCGGTAAAGGCGAAGGACCGAGCGATGTCGTGGTATGTTCCGACCGAATCGGGAATGGTCCCCGAACTGGTGATCTCTCAGCAATCGCATTACATCGTCATGCTGGAGCAGCGAATCGCCGAACTCGAATGCGAATTGGCCGCCGGCAAGACGCGGCATGCGCGGCATACGCATGAGAGCAAAGCCGGCGCACAGAGTGAAACCGGCGCACCGAGTGAAACCGTCTCGTAGGGCGGAAAGAAACCGTTATGTGGAACACGGCTATCGGTCGGAACATAGTCGGTCGTCATCCGGAACGCGGCCGGTACACGAAACGATTGATGGCCGGTAGATGATGATTCGTGAACGGCGATTACGGAAGGGCAGGTGAGCACGATGGGGCATGGAAAGCGGATTTTCCTGGAGGAGGAGATCGATTACCTCAATTCGCTGCCTGCAGTGCGCCACGCCACGCAGGCCCGCATCACCTATGAGGATGCGTTCAAGCTCGAATGTCTGCGTCGCGACCGTAGGGGAGAATCTCCCGCCCGCATATTCCGCGAGGCAGGTCTCGGTTCCGAGCTGGTGGGGTCGAAGCGCATCGAACGATGCATGAGCCGATGGCGTTCCGACCCCAATCTGCAGACGGCGCTCGAACGATACGATGAAAGTACGCGGGTGTTGGCGGCGACGGGCGGCACGGACCCCCGCGACATATTGATTCGCGAGCAGGCGACCCGCATTGCCGCCCTCGAAATCGAGGTCCGTCGTCTGCGAGCCCTGCTCTCGCGCCGCGTATCACACCAAGCCTGACGCAATCCATTCGAACCCGGTGCGGAGCCCGCCCGAACCTGGTGCGGGGCCCGCCCGAACCCGGCACGAATCATACGAACCCAGCACGAATCATACGAACCCAGCACGAACCGCCAATTATCCGCATATCTCGCGATTCATGAACCAGCTTGGCGTGCATGAATCGCGAGATATGGAAGTAATTCATGATTTGCGAATTGGATTGTTGCGCACGAATTCCGATATATGTGGGTATTCGATGATTCATGCGTCGAAATAACGTAGGTAAATCGCGGATTATGGGTATATCTGACGATTCGTGCAGCGAATTGTTGCGCACGAATCGTCGATTACGGAGGTTTCGAATGCTTCGTGGATTAGAACGTCGTGCATGAATAAATAGAACGCCGAACGAACGAATAAATATAAATAAACGTAAATAAACGAAGGAAGGCTCCCGTCCGGAAATATTCGGGCGGGAGCCTTCCTTGAGTGTCGGGGATCTAGTGTCGGTAGTCGTCGCGGTAGTGACCGTGCCGTATCGGCGATGATTCACCGCCGCCGACGATTACGCCGACGACTGCGCCGACGACAATTGACGATTACCGACGAACGACCGTATGACTACTTGTCGCTGGCCTTGGCGTCGGCCTCGTCGAGGAGCTTCTGGAACTCGGCGTCGGGGGCCGGGGCACCGTTCACCTTCCAGTCGGCCAGATCGCTCATGACTTTCGGGAAGATCTTGTCGATGCGGTACATGGCCATGAGCACGATGCAGACGGCGAAGAAGATGATCGGCAGCCACACGTAGATCATGTCGATGGCACCCATGGCGCCGGCGGACTGCACGGCCTTGGCGCCGTCGTAGCCGCCCGCGGCGAGCACCCAGCCCACCATTGCGGTTCCGATGCCCAGACCGATCTTCTGGCCGAGCGAACCACCGGAGTAGAGCAGACCCTCAACGCGGATCTTGGTCTTCCAGTAGCCGTATTCGATGGTGTCGGGGAAGAACGCCCAGATGGAGCCGAGGATTGGGCCGTACACGATGCCCTTCATGATCTGGGTGAACACGATGAAGCTGTAGCTTTCCTTGGCGAACAGCGGCAGGATGTAGGCGATGATCGAAACGACGAGGCATACGATGACCACGCGGGTCTTACCGAACTTCGGGAACAGCTTGGTGCAGGCGAGGATGCCGACCATGGCCGGAAGCAGGTAGGCGAGGGTGAGCACGCCGACCGCGTCGGGCTGGTGCAGGTAGTACTTGGCGTAGTAGACGAGCGAGCCCTGGGTGAGGGAGTAGGCGACGTGGAAGAACGCGAGGAAGCCGAAGGCCATGAACCAGTACTTGTTCTTGAGCCATGCCTTGACCTCGACCTTGAACGGGTACTGGCTCTTCTTCTTGGTGCCCTTGGCGATCTTCACGCGCTCCTTCTGCGTGCCGAACACGACCCAGAACAGGGCGCAGGCGATGACGGAGAGCACGACGTAGGCGAGCACCCAGCCCATCTGGCCGCCGCCGAAGGCGTTGACCAGCGGCATGGTGGCGTTGGTGATGATGAGGATGCCGCACTGGGCGAGGAACATACGGGAGAGGTTGAGCTTCTCGCGCTGGCCCTGATCCTGCGTGACCAGCGAGTTCAGCGTGCCGTACGGGATGGCCATCGACGAGAACGCGATCATGAGGAGGTTGTAGGAGATGAAGATGTAGATGATCTTCACGGTGTCGGACGCGTGCTGCGGGACGGCGAACAGCGTGACGGTGAGGATGCCGAACGGGATGGCGCCGAACAGCAGCCACGGACGGGCCTTGCCCCAACGGGAGTGGGTCTTGTCGACGAGGGTGCCGACGCAGACGTCGATGATGCCGTCGAACGAACGCGAGATCAGCATCAGCGTACCGACCGCGGCTGCGGAGATGCCGACGATGTCGGTGTAGAAGTAGACCACGAACATGCCCAGAGAGCCGAACGTGAAGTTGATGGCCATATCGCCGAAGCCGTAGGCGACATAGTCCTTGAGTCCCAGCTTCTCCTTGAAGCTGGTGGTAATGGCGCTGCTCATTACGCTCCTCTTTCCTTTTCCCGGTGTTTCGCGGGCGCCATGCCTGCGAAATGAAATCGCTTTCACATAGGGATGACGGAACTGAGGCATCAACGACGAATAACCGAAATGCCCCGTGAATAACCCTATGTGAACGCTAACGCAGTTGCTCATGCTAGGAGGCTGGGAAAACGGTGTCAATATCGGAAGATAACAATCGGATAATGCGTTTCGGGCGGGAAAAGCCACAAAACTCGATGGTTTACGGTTGGGAATCGTGTCGTGTGAAGACGACATTTTCCTTGTGATTGTTGGATTTGGCGGGATTCGGACGTAAACGGGATGGAGTGGTGTTTTGTGGTGTCCGCAACGTGACGCCATTGATAACAACGGCGAAAACCGTTATGAATTCGCAATCGTTGTTATCGGATTGTTGCCGATTCGGGGAATTCGGGGATGTATCGCAGTGGATGGCCGTGAGGATACGGGTCGGTTGTATGATGCTGGTCAACTTCCCCCAGTCAGGGGCGGGAGGAAAGGAATGTGCGATGGGGATGAATCCGCGAATCGTGCGGGCGCTGCATAATGCGGCGGTGATGTGCGTGGTCATCGCGGTCATGGTGGCGATGGCGGCGCTGGGGGCGTGCGGGTCTCCGGCAGGTTCGGGGCCGGCAGGTTCGAGTGGCTCGTCGTCATCGGCTTCCGCGTCTGCGTCGGCGGGGTCGTCGGCGGGGGAGCCGGGTGGCTCGTCTCCGGGTGACTCAGCGGAATCGTCATCCGGCGCGTCGGGTGGCTCCTCGTCGGCGAAGCGCGACTGGGGCGACTCCGGCTGCTCGAAGCAGGGCGTGCGCGTGATCATGGCTCGCGGCACCAACGAAAGCGCCGACAACGGTCTGCTCAACCCCGTGGCGAAACAGATTTCGGCGGCGTTCGGCGGCGACGTGCAGATCACGTCGCTGGATTATCCGGCCACCTTCGACGTCGACAGCGTGGACACCGGCGTCGGCCGGCTCGTGGCCATGCTCAACGGCCAGGCGCAGCAATGTCCCGCGCAGAAGACCGTGCTCATGGGATTCTCGCAGGGCGCGATCGTCGTCGGCGATGCGCTGGTCGCGCCGCGCAACCGCTTCGACCCGAGCGGCAACAAGGACGAACTGACCGCGGCTGCGGGAAAGAGCATCGCCGCCGTGGTGATGTACGGCGACCCGCGGTTCAACGGCAGGGCCGCATACAATCGCGGCACGTTCGACGCGGCGGTGAACGGCTCGTTCTCGCCGCGCGGCACAGGTGAGCTCGACGCCTACAAGGACCGCATCGCCGACTTCTGCGCGGCAAAGGACATCGTCTGCCAGCAGGGCGGCGAACAGCAGGAGCACGCACGGTACTTCTCCGACGGCTCGCAGACGCAGGGCGCGCAGTTCGCCATCGCCAAGGTGCGGGCGGCGAAGTGAGGCCAGCGCGGTGAGGATGACGGTATGAGGATGACGCAGTGGGCGTGACATCGTGGGGTTTCCGGCTAAGGTGATGGCCGTCTTATCGAGAAGGCTTCAACGAAATAACTTCAACGAAATAATGGTCACGACAAGCGTCCATGACGCAACGACCGTGTCGTGCCGGCCGCGAGATGCGTGCCTTCCATGGGCCTACGCAAAGCAGAGGGGGTGGGGTAGGCTGAGGCGTAGAGAGTTCCGCGGAAGGGGAGACCTATGTTCTGTATGGAGTGCGGCACGAAAAACGCCGAGACCTCGAAGTTCTGCAAGAAATGCGGCCATCCGCTGAGCGTCCCCGACACCGCTTCCGGCGCTGCGCCCGCCGTTCCCGATGCCGCGCCTGCCGCGCCCGATGCCGCGTCCCCCGTTCCCGCTTCGTCCCAGTCCCAGTCCTCGGCTCCGGCCTCCGGCGTGCCGGCGGTGCCGTTGCCGTCGATGCCTGCCGCCGCGAACGCCTCGGCGACGTCGGGCGCCGCAATCGGCTCCGAGGAGGACGCCGCCGCCTCTGCCGCCGGTTCCGACGCCGGTTCTGACGCGGCCCCGGCCTCGCCTGCGTCCGGCGCATCATCCGCAGCCGCCGCGACGAAAGCCCTTCCCAAGAAGACGATGATGATCATCGCCGCCGTCGTGGCCGTCGCGCTCGTGGTCTGCGGCGGCGCGTTTGTCACCTATCGCGCCGGCATCTGGGGTGCGAAGGTCGTGCCGAACGTCGAGGAGTTCCAGCCGCCGGCCGGCCAGAAGCTCACCGCCAACATCGTGGCCAAGCAGCTCAACGACAGCGGTATCAAAACCGAGGTGAAGAAGGTCTACTCCGGCAAATCCAAGGGCGAGTTCGCCGGCCTCGACGGCGTGAAATCCGGCGACCGCGTGCAATCCGGCCAGACGGTGACCGTCAACGAATCCATGGGCCCCGGCGTGCCCAAGGGCACGGTCGGCAAGCAGGCCACCGCCGTGGTCAACACCCTCAAGGACATGGGCGCCACCGTGAAATACCGTCAGATCGTCGTCAACGACACGTCGAAATACAAGGCCGGCGAGGTCGTCGCCACGTCGCCCGACGACGGCGACGCCCTGACCGACGACTACGACGGCACCATCAACGTCGGCGTCGCCACCAAGGGCGACGGCGTCGGATACGACCTGCTTGGCATGGACAAGGACAAGGCGAAGTCCGAACTGGAATCCCAAGGATATTCGGTCACGTTGAAGCCGCATTTCTCGTCGAAGCAGTATCTCGGCAAGATCTCGTACGCCGATCCGGCGTTCGGCACGCCGCTGGAATCCGGCGACAGCGTGACGCTCTACTACGGCGTCGACTCCAGCCAGGTCAAGACATTGTTCACCACGACCATGAGCGGCCAGAAGGTCATGGCCAACCCCGGCGACTTCCTCACCGGCCGCTACTGCAAGGCCGGCTCGTCCGACTGCTTCACGCTCGGTCTGGAAACCCAGGGCTCCAGCGGCTTCGAATACCTCTACAACCTCGCCGACGACTCCGACACCGACCGCATGCTCACGGCGTCGCGCAGCTACCAGAGCTTCGGCGTCGCGCCCGGCACCGAGGACGACGGCCTGCTCATCAACGGCGACACCGGCGCGTTCGAACTGTTCACCCTCGCCTCGGCCATGGGCGGCCTGTACTGCGGCGACGAGACGATGGGCGACAGCCCCGGCGTCTCCTGCGTGAACGGGCAGAAGGTGATGAACTCCGGCTCGAGCGCCCAGTCCGGACTCACGCAGCGCATGGACAGCTTCTACACGTACTTCCCCGTCGGCTCCGACGTCAAGAGCGTGGAATCCTCCGGCTACTTCGACGCCGACGCGCTCGCCAAGGCGAAGAAGGAGAAGGCCGTCGACACCAGCCGCCCGTTCATCGTCATGCGAGACAAGTCGCTGTACAGCAAGTCGCAGACCGAGATCAGCCGCACGCAGTGGGCGGAGAACCCGTTCCTGCCGGCGAACCCGAAGGCCGCCCAGAAGACCGAATCGGTGAAGATGAAGCCGGCGCCGTCGAACGCCAGCGCCTACTACCTCGTGGAGGCCGGTGGCGCATCCGTCGACTGGGAGTCGCTGAACGACGCCGACATCAATCAGGGAGCGTCCTCGTCGAAGTCGTCGACTTCGTCGGACTCCGATTCCAAGAGCACGACGTCGGGAGCCGACGCGGCGTCGGCGAAGATCTTCGCCGAGCTCGCCGGCTCGCAGTATGCGTTCGCCGAAACCGGCGACGGCAGCGCCTACGCCACGATGACGCTGAAATCCGACGGCACGTTCAGCGGAACGACGGACGAGGCCGACCTCAGCAGCGGCGCCTCCGTGGCCGAGGCGCCGCGCAAGCAGACCAGGTTCAGCGGCCGGTTCTCGTCGGCGAAGGCCGGCGACAACGGCACCTACACGCTGCAATGCGACGCCTCCGCGTTCAAGATCGACGACAGCGCGAAGGCCATCCAGGCCGGATTCGACCCCTGCGCCACATTCACCGCCTACCCGGCCGGAACCTCGGCGAGCACCTTCGGCTCCGGCGCGCAGACGGTGCTGCGCAACCGCGGCGAATGGGAAAGCGGCCCGAAGGACTGGCTCATCGTCAACATGGGCGTCGCCGACGAATCCATCCCCGGAACCTACGAGCGCATCGAGAAGTAGACGGTGGGGAGGTGATGTCGTACGGGCCGTGCGGCCCGTACGACATAAGCCGGCCGGTGTGACTCGCATGGCCGGCATGCGTCCCCGTTCGCCGAAAATTGTGGTGTTGTTATGTCATTGTTATTGCATATTCATATCTCCGCCAGTGTTCCTGACTATAACTGAGACAAGTATGTAACAGCAGGCATAGCAGCCGAACGATGGAGGACGCGATGACGGGTGCCGATCACGTGGAAATAACCGTACTGACCGATATTGTGCGCGAGGCCGCGAAACGATATATGTACGACAAGGTCGCCGCCCGCCGCATCCAGGTCAAGGGGCTCGGCGACTTCGTCACCGAAGTCGATTCCGACATCCAGAACTTCATCCACGCGGAACTGCTCAAGCGCTACCCCGACATCCAGTTCCTCGGCGAGGAGAACGGCGAGCAGAACGTCGACTTCAGCGGCACCTACTGGGTGCTCGACCCCGTCGACGGCACCAGCAACCTCATCCACGACTACCATCACAGTGCCATCTCGCTTGCGCTCATGGAAGGCGTCTACTCCGTCAAATGCGTGATCTATAACCCCTACCTCGATGAGATGTTCACTGCGGTCAAGGGGCAGGGCGCGTTCCTCAACGGCAAGCCCATTCACGTAAGCACCACGGGCGACATGGGCATGGCGCTCATCGGCGTGGGCACCTCGCCCTACCATCGCGACCTCGCCGCATCGAGCTTCACCATCATCCGCGAGGTGTTCGAACGCTGCGCCGATATCCGCCGTTCCGGCTCCGCCGCCCTCGACATGGCCTGGGTGGCCGCCGGCCGGCTCGACGCCTACTTCGAGGGACGCGTCAAACTGTGGGACTGCGCCGCCGGGCGCCTGCTCATCGCCGAGGCGGGCGGCGTCACCATGAACTGGGAGGGCCAGCAGATCGGCAACGCCCTCGAAAGCAGCATCGTCACCGGCACCCCCGAAATCGTGGAACAGCTGCAGAACTATTTCCTGGAGGAACTGCACACAGCGTAGGCGATTCGGCGGAGGCGGCGCGTCTTCTTTATGGCTGAAGACTCGACGTACCTTCGTACGCCTTTGCCTTCCGCCATGAAGAAGCCACGCGCGTCCTGCGCCGAATCACCTCACTTGGCGGGCTGGTTGTTCGCAACCCACTCCGGGAACGTTCCGTCGAGCCTGATCATCTCGGAGACGGTGACGAAGGTGAATCCTTCGGCCTTCAGTCCGTCGATGATGCCGGGCAGTGCCTCGACGTCCTGCGAACGGTCGCCACCGCCGTCGTGCATGAGCACGATGGATCCGTTGCCGGCCTGCGAGAGCACGGTCGACTTGATCTTGTCGGCGCCGGGACGCTTCCAATCCTCGGTGTCGATGGTCCACAGCACGTTCGAGCTGATGATGTCGTAGGAATCAAGCCACTGCTGCGCCGTGAACGCGCCGTACGGGGAGCGGAACATGCGGCAGCTCTGGCCGCTGTTCTTCTCGATGACGCCGAACGACTTGCCGATCTCGTTGCGCAGTTCGTCGCGCGAAAGCTTCGGCAGGTACTTGTGACTCACGGAATGGCTGGCGATCTCGTGACCGTCCTCGGCCAGCGACTTCTCCTGCTCGCCGTAGTTGGCGGCCTCCTCGCTGAGGTTGAAGAACGTGGCCTTGACGCCCTTCTCCTTGAGGATCTGCTGGTATTGGGCGGTGTATTCGCTCGGGCCGTCGTCGAAGGTGAGGGCGATGTACTTCTTGCCGTCCTTGGGCTGCGGGGTCTTCGTGGTGACCTTGAAGTCCTCGGGCTTCTTGACGACGCCCTTGTCGACGGTCTCCTTCGAGATCTCGCCGGTCCACTTTTCGCTGTAGCCGTCGCGGCCGGGCGATTCGACGTACTGGATGGCGCCGCCGCCCATGAGGTTCACGCTGTCGAGGCTCGGACCCTTGTGGGCGATGGTCTCGCGCTTGACGGTGTGCTTTTCGACGGTGTCCTTGCCGTTCGTGACGGTCACGACGGCGTCGGGCTGCAGGCGCGTGTTCTGCCAGTCGGAGGCCTTGACGGTGGCGCCGTTGACGACGACCGCCTGCTTGCCGCCGCCGTTGGCGTCCAGCACCTTGTTGGAGACGGACAGCAGATTGCCCGGCTTGGTGCCGAACGAATCGTTGTCGTTCATAAGGTCGTCGATGGAAACGTTGATATGCGTGCGCGTGACCGCGCCGTTGACGCTGACGGTGATCGGCCGGAGCCGGTTCTCCCACAGCCAGTAGCCGCCGACGCCGGAACCGGCGAGCAAGGCGATGACGAGCACGATGATGAACGCTATCTTGCCGGGGCTGCGGCGCTTGCCGTTTCCTGCGCGGCCTCCATTACGGGGGGATTCATCGTCGTCCTCAAGGAAGTCGTCGAAGTTCGCGCCGCGTGCGCTTCCTCCGAAATCAAGCTCCTCAATGGACGCGTCGTCGCGTGCTGCGTTGTTCACGTTGCGATTCCTTTCTCGGCTCTCTCCACATCAGATTGTACGAGCGTAGGGGGTACAAACACCGTGTGTTTCCGTTTTTCCAGTGAACGTTCACGCACTGTTTTCACACATTGTCGCTCACCGCTTTCGATGCCTTGCATCGTCGTCGCCATTGTCGTCGTCCATGGCACGACGTGTGCCGTGACGTGCCGCGCCGTGCGGCGATCGTGCGGCGGCGTGTCTGAAAGATGAACCGTTACCGTATGAGGTTCAGGGCGTAAGGTAATCTGTTTGCGGCGAAATCACGCGGCTTCGGAGGAGATCATGCCTGGAATTATTTTGATTGGTGCGCAGTGGGGCGACGAAGGTAAGGGTAAGGCCACCGACCTTATCGGAACCAAGGTCGACTACGTGGCCCGCTTCAACGGCGGCAACAACGCCGGTCATACGGTGGTCGTCGGCGACGAATCGTACGCGCTGCACCTGCTGCCCTCCGGCATCATCAGCCCGAACGTGACCCCGGTGATCGGCAACGGCGTCGTCGTCGACCCCGAGGTGCTGTTCCAGGAGATCGAAGGCCTCGAATCCCGCGGCGTGGACTGCTCCCGACTGCTGGTGAGCGAATCCGCGCACATCATCGCGCCGTATCACCGCACGATCGACAAGGTGACCGAGCGCTTCCTCGGCAAGCACAAGATCGGCACGACCGGCCGCGGCATCGGCCCGGCGTACGCCGACAAGATCAACCGCGTGGGCATCCGCGTGCACGACCTGTTCAACGCCGAGCACCTGCACGACAAGGTGGAGGCCAGCCTGCACCAGAAGAACCAGATGCTGGTGAAGCTGTACAACCGCCGCCCGATCGACGTGGACCAGACCACCGACGAACTGCTGGCCCTCGGCGAGAAGCTCAAGCCGTACGTCGCCAACACGTCGCTCGTGCTGAACAAGGCGCTCGACGACGGCAAGACCGTGCTGTTCGAAGGCGGCCAGGCCACCATGCTCGACGTGGACCACGGCACCTACCCGTTCGTGACGTCCTCCAACCCGACCGCCGGCGGCGCCTGCACCGGCACCGGCGTCGGCCCCACCAAGATCGACCGTGTGATCGCCGTGGCCAAGGCCTACACCACCCGCGTGGGCGAGGGCCCGTTCCCCACCGAGCTGTTCGACGAGCAGGGCGACTGGCTGCGCGCCCAGGGTCACGAATACGGTGTGACCACGGGCCGTCCGCGCCGCTGCGGCTGGTTCGACGCCGTGGTGACCCGCTACGCCTCGCAGGTCAACGGCCTGACCGACCTCGTGCTCACCAAGCTCGACGTGCTCACCGGCCTTGAGAGGATTCCGGTGTGCGTGGCCTACGACGTGGAGAACCCCGACGGCACCCACACGCGCTACGACGACATGCCTGTGGACCAGGCCGCGTTCGCCGCCGCCAAGCCGATCTACGAGGAGCTTCCGGGCTGGACCGAGGACATCTCCAAGGTGCACAGCTTCGAGGATCTGCCGGCCACCTGCCAGGCGTACGTGAAGCGTCTCGAGGAGATCTCCAACTGCCGTATCTCCGCCATCGGCACCGGTCCGCAGCGCGACCACATCATCTCCATCAACTCGCTGATCGACTGATGAAACGATGATGCGGGCGCTGCAGGCGTCGACGCACTTGCACACGTAACGAAAACCGGCTCCTTCCGCCAAGGCGGGGGAGCCGATTTTCGTCAAAAACCGAGTTGTGAGGCTTCGTTCCGGGACAACACGGGAATACGCCCTCGTAATCGTTGCAATTCCAACGGCAAAAAAGCGGTTTTCGCCAGCAAAGCCTCACAACTCGGTTTTTCGCGTTCCCAGGGAGCGAAACGCCTGCTGCTGGCATTGCCGAGCGCGCGCAATCGGCGTATATTATTGCGCGGTGATGGAACTCACCAGGGTGCTCGGCAGCGATTCCTCGCAGTCGCACGGCTTGACGCCGAACATCCGAACCGCATTTCCGCTGATAGTTCCTATGATTCGACAGACGATGCTCGGGTTCCGCCCGAGGTCGTGTGCAGAACTTTCATGCGACGGGCGCATACGTGTGCAATCGCATGGATGCTGATGTGTGTGACACGCGTGGAGCGTGGGGTGCAGGCATCGTGGACGGTCGGATTTCGGCGGATTGCGCATACTCTTTAGCTGCTCTGCCCGATTCGCCTTCCACAAGGGAGAAGGAAGGACAAGGCATGGCAGAAGCAGAATCCTCGCAGCCCGGCGTCGCGGCGAACGTGGCCGCGCCATCGGTCGCGGCACGCGGCGGCGCGAACGCGCCGGAACAGCGCCCGGCGCTCGCCGACTCGACGCTGTATCTGGTCGTGTTCCTCGGCGGATGCCTCGGCACCGGCATGCGATACGGCCTGTCGCTGACCAACGCGGCGACGGTGGGCACCGGCGCCGATGCGAACGCGGTCGGAGCGGGTGGCGTATGGTCGGCCATCCACCTCGGCACATTCACCGCGAATATCGTGGCATGCTTCATCTACGCCGCGCTTTCCGCATACCTTTCGCAGGCGACGTGGATTCGCAAGCGCAGCCGCGACGTCATCTCGCGCGGCTTCGGCATGGGCATGTGCGGCGGCCTTTCCACCATGTCGACGCTCGCGTTCGAGCAGTTCGGCGATCTGGCCCGCGGCAACGTTTTCGGCGTGCTGATCTACGTCGTGCTGAGCTTCGGCGTGGGACTCATGGCCGCGTATCTTGGCGTGCGTCTGGCGCTCGGCATCGCCGGACATAAGGCGAAGCGCGCCGACGTTGATTCCGGCGACGATGATTCCGATTCCGGTTCCGATGCGTCGCCGGCCGTTGCGTCTTCGGCCGTCGACACTTCGGGACTGCCGCCGACGATCGCCGCGAAAATGGCCGAGGCAGCGGCATCCGGCGGCGCCGCATCGTCGGCGTCTGGCACCATGCCGGTCGATAAGGAGCGTTCCGTGTCGGCGAACGCCGATAATCCGCGTACGTTGTGGACCGATGACGACGCTTCGTCCGACAAGGAGGCCCGTCGATGAGTTTCTTCATTGCCATTTTCGTGTTTCTGGGCGTCTGCATCTGCGGCGGTCTTGGCGCCGTTTCGCGGTTTGTGCTCGATACCGCCGTCAAACTCGTGTGGAAGAACGCGTTCCCGCTCTCGACGCTGGTCATCAATATCATCGCGTCGTTCCTGGCCGGCATGGCGGGCGCGGCGGCCGCGTCGTCGGCGTTCCCCGACCCGTGGCATCTCATGGCAGTCACCGGATTCCTGGGTGGATTATCGACATTTTCGACGGCCATCAACGAGGTCGTGACGCTTGGACGCAAGCAGCGGCTGTCGATGGCCGGCTACTATCTCATCGCCTGCATCATCGTGCCGGTGATCTGCGCCGCCCTGGGCTGGCAGCTCATCGCATGATTCAGCCGGTGCCGCGGCAGAGGCGGTTCAGCGTGATGCGGGCCTTGGGCTCGTCGTGGCCGTTGAACAGCACGACCACGTAATCGCCGGCGTGCAGCGGCGTATCGGGGCCGGGCACGAAATCGCGGCTGCCGCGGCGAATCGTGATGATCATCATGCCGTCGGGCAACGGCACGTTGCGCACCAACGTTCCGGCGATCGGACTGCCGATCTCGACCGGATGCTCGATCACGCCGCTGCGAATCGCGCTCGGCCGCGCATTGGCCGGATTGAAGTCCCCATCCTCGAAGTCCACGTCGTCGATGTCGTCGCTGTCATTCGTGGCGGCATTGCCGGCTCCGGCATTTGCGGCATTCGCGGCAACGCCGTCACCGATATCGCCGCCGATGCCGTGCGAGCGCTGATACCGGTCGAGCAGCGCCTCGTAGATCGGTTTCGTGCCGCACAGGTCCGAAACCAGCAGCGCGAGGAACGCGCATGTAGCGACCGGCAGCATATGCGTGATGTTCCCCGACATCTCGACGATGAGCAGCACCGACGTGACCGGCGATTTCACGGCGGCCGACAGCGTGCCGGCCATGCCCATCACCGCGAACACGGAGATGTAGCGCGCGTCGAGATGCGCGAACCCGCCGAAATACCCGCCGATGGTCGCGACGATGCCGCCGGCCAGCGCGCCGACCGCCAGAATCGGCATGAAGATGCCGCCTGGGCAGCCGCTGCCGAAACTCGTGGCCGTGAACGTCATCTTCACGGCCAGCAGCACGAGCAGCAGCGACAACGCGGCGCCGCCCTGCTCCACGAACGCGATGAGATTGCTGCCGCCGCCAAGCGTCAGCGGCAGGAACATGCCGCACGGCAGGGCCAAGGCCAGCGAGATGATCGGTCGCACGGCGGCGGGGATGCGGTTCATCAGCGTCTGCATGCCAAGCAGCAGCCGGTTCATTGCGACGCCGACGACGCCCATCATCAGTCCCAGCGGAATCAGCCACCAGTATTCCTCGATGGGAAGCTGCTCGACCCGCGTGAAATCAAGCACCGGCGTCATGCCGAAGCACTGCTTGGCCACGAAATCCGCAGTGAGCGACGCCGACATGGCGGTGAGCAGGATCGTGGGGGAGAAGCTGCGGTGAATCTCCTCCAACGCGAACATCACGCCGGAAAGCGGGGCGCAGAACGCGGCGGACAGGCCGGCAGCGGCACCCGCCGTCGTCAGGACGTTGCGTTCGACGTTGCTGCGGCCGAGCCGACCGGCGGTCATCTGACTCGTGGCCGCGCCGATCTGCACCGACGGGCCCTCACGGCCCATCGAAAGGCCGAACAGTCCGCACAGCAGTCCGCCGGCGAATCGCACGACCAGCACCGACCACGATCGCATGCGCATGCCGCATGTGACGACGCCCTCGGTCTGGGGGATGCCGCTGCCCGACGCCATCGGCTCCCAACGCACCAGCCACGCGACGAACAGACCGGTGATGACGGCGGCCGCAGCCCACGGCAGGATATATATCGGATGCTCGCGGAACGTGCCGTACATGACCTGTGCGAACCGCGTGCCGTATTCGATGCCGAGACGGTACAGCACCACGAGCAGGCCGACCGCGAACCCGCCGATTACGCCCTTCGCGGCGATGCGCCATTTCGCGCGGTTGAAATCGGTGAGGAAGCGGTGGATCTGGGATTTCACGGTACTTAAGCATAGTCTGGGGCCGAAATCGGAGGTTTCCCCGTCCGAATCGTCGCGAATGGGGGTTGATTTCGATGATTTGCGCGGGGAAAACGTCGGAATCGACGAATTCGACGGGGTCACGGCGCCGCTGTAACGCGTTATCGGATTTTGTTATCTCATAAACGTGGGTTTTGCGCCGGAATGTGGGCAATGCACATGAATGTAACGCAGTGTATTTAGCATTGGTGTTTGTGTGTTTGCACCTCCGGCGAACCGCACGACCGGGCACGGCAGCGCTCGGCCGCGAGGCCCGGCGAAGGGAGCCAGACGATAAACGACCGATCGACAGGCCGCATCGACGTATTCCGATACGCCGCATCGGTACGACGACAACAACGACAAAAGAGGAAACATGGCTGAGAACAGGTCCGAGCTGAACAAGAACCTCGCCCAGATGCTCAAGGGCGGCGTCATCATGGACGTCACCACGCCGGAGCAGGCGCGTATCGCCGAGGACGCCGGCGCTTGCGCCGTCATGGCGCTGGAGCGCATCCCCGCCGACATCCGCGCGGCCGGCGGCGTCTCCCGCATGTCCGACCCGGCGATGATCAAGGGCATCCAGGAGGCCGTCTCCATCCCGGTGATGGCGAAGGTGCGTATCGGCCACATCGCCGAGGCCCGTATTCTGCAGGCCATCCAGATCGACTACATCGACGAGTCCGAGGTGCTGTCCCCGGCCGACGACGTCTACCACATCGACAAGACCCAGTTCGACGTGCCGTTCGTCTGCGGCGCCAAGAACCTGGGCGAGGCCCTGCGCCGCATCGCCGAGGGCGCCGCGATGATCCGCACCAAGGGCGAGCCCGGCACCGGCGACGTGATCCAGGCCGTACGCCACATGCGCACCATGAACAAGCAGATCCGCGAGCTCGTCGGCCTGCGCGACGACGAGCTGTTCGAGGCCGCCAAGCAGCTGGCCGTGCCCTACGACCTGGCCAAGTACGTGCACGACAACGGCCGCCTGCCCGTCGTGAACTTCGCCGCCGGTGGCGTCGCCACCCCGGCCGATGCCGCCCTGATGATGGAGCTTGGTGCCGAAGGCGTGTTCGTCGGCTCCGGCATCTTCAAGTCCGGCGACCCGGCCAAGCGCGCCGCCGCCATCGTTCAGGCCACCGCCAACTGGCAGGACGCCGACCTGCTGGCCCGTCTCTCCGAGAACCTCGGCGAGGCCATGGTCGGCATCAACGAGGACGAAATCGAAACCATCATGGCCGCCCGCGGCGAGTGATTTCGGCTTCGGCCGTTGCTTCTTCGGCTCCCCTCTTTTCGAGGGGAGCCATTTGGTATATATATCGTTTCACGTAAAAGGACACAACATTGGTAGTAGCCGTTGAATACATCTCCAAGGAGGAGTCGACCGACGCCGAATCCGCCGACCACGGCGTGACCGGCATCCTCGCCGTGCAGGGCGCGTTCGCCGAACACGCCGCCATGCTCGACCGCCTCGGCGCCCCGTGGAAGCTGCTGCGCGCGGCCGAGGACTTCGACGATTCCATCGACCGCGTGATCCTGCCCGGTGGCGAATCGACCACGCAGGGCAAGCTGCTGCATTCCACCGGGCTGTTCGAGAAGATCGCCGCGCACATCGCCGCCGGCAAGCCGGTCTTCGGCACCTGCGCCGGCATGATCCTGCTCGCCAGGAAGCTCGACAACGACGACAACGTGTACTTCGGTGCGCTTGACGCCGTCGTTCGCCGCAACGCGTACGGCCGCCAGCTCGGCTCGTTCGCCGCAACCGCCGACTTCGGCGACATCAAGGACTTCCCGCTGGTGTTCATCCGCGGACCGTTCGTCGTCTCCGTCGGCGACGACGCCACGGTCGAGACCGAGGTGAACGGCAACGTGGTCGGCCTGCGTCAGGGCAAGATCATCGCCACCGCGTTCCACCCCGAACTCACCGACGACACCAGGATCCACGAGCTTTTCCTGAGCTTGTGATTCATTTTCAGGCTCCCCTTGTCAGGGGAGGTGGCCGCCGTAAGGCGGTCTGAGGGGTAGTCGACACCTTGAGGTGCTGCCACTTCAGGTATCAACTACCCCTCAGTCACGCGTTCGCGTGACAGCTCCCCTAACAAGGGGAGCCTGTTGGTTGGAGGTGACGGCCCTTATCTCGCGGCTTACCTTGCTCCTAGCAAGGGGAGCTTGTTGGTTGGGGCAGCGGCGTTTTAGAACGCGCCGTCGATGTCGGCCACGGCGATGACCTTCTGGTTCACGAACTCCTTGAGGCCGAGGTCGAGCAGCTCGTGGCCGTAGCCGGAGTTCTTCACGCCGCCGAACGGGATGTCGGCCGCGACGACGGTCGGATGGTTGATGGCGACCATGCCCGTGTCGAGGCGGCGGGCCACCTCCTGCGCGTGATGGATGTCGTTGCTGAACACCGATCCGCCCAGACCGAACGGGGAGTCGTTGGCGATGCGCACGGCGTCATCCTCATCCTTGGCACGATAGATCTGCGCGACCGGTCCGAAGAATTCGGTGTGGAAGGCATCGTTGTCCTCGGTGATGCCGGTGACGATCGCCGGCGGGAAGAACGCGCCCTGATCGGGGACCTCCGCCAGATATTCGACCTTGGCTCCTTGCTCCACGGCCGAGGCCACCTGCTTTTTCAACGTTTCCACGGCGCCGGCGCTGGAAAGCGGCGCAAGCGTGGTCTTCGGATCGGCGGGGTCGCCGGCCACCAGCTTGGCGGTGCCTTCGCGGTACCGGGCGAGGAAACGATCGTATACGGCGTCGGTCACGATCAGCCGCTTCGACGAGACACACACCTGGCCGGCGTTCCAATTGCGGCCGAACACCGCCCAGTCGGCGGCCTTGTCCACGTCGGCGTCGTCGAGCACGATGAACGCGTCGGCGCCGCCGAGTTCCAGCGTGCTTTTCTTGAGATGCTTCGCGGCGAGCGAGGCCACGTGTCCGCCGGCCTTCTCCGAGCCGGTGAGCGCGACGCCGCGCACGTACGGGCTGGCGATGACGTGTTCGGTGAGATCATGCGGCAGATACAGGTTGGTGAGCAGTCCTTCGGGTGCGCCTGCCTCAAGGAACAGCCGCTCCATGCGCGCCGCGCTCTGCGGCACGTTCGACGCGTGCTTGAGCACGACCACGTTGCCGGCGGTCGCCTGTGGCGCGGTGATACGCACGACCTGGTAGTACGGGAAGTTCCACGGTTCGACGGCGAAGATCACGCCCATCGGGTCGTTGACCAGCTGCACGTCGGTGTCGCCGTACCCCTTGGCCGGGATCGGACGCGGGGCGAGCAGCTCCTCGCCGTGCTCCACGTAGTAGCGCAGCATACCCACGCACAGGTCGACCTCCGCTTCGGCCTCGGCCGTAATCTTGCCCATTTCCAAGGTGAGCGTGGCGGCGTAGTCGCTGCGGTTCTCCTGCAGGATCTCCGCGGCCTTGGCCAGCACGGCCACGCGGTCGGCGATGGGCCTGCTCCTCCATTCGAGGAACGTGTCGTGCGCGGTCTTCAGAGCGGCGTCCACCTCGGCTTCGGTGGCGTCCGGAAATGTTTGTATGGTCTGCCCGGTGTATGGATTGATGGTCTGATATGTCATGTTTCCCCTTTCGATCGTCTGCGTTGACTAATCGACACTTATGACGATATCGGGAGATCCATGAGACGCACAAGAATTTGCCTATGTTTGCAGGGGCTTTGTCGGCTCCCCCTGTCGGGGGAGCTGTTACGTGGATGTGTGACTGGGGGGCAGTGATACCTGAGGTGGCGGCATTGCAAGGTGTCAAACTACCCCTCAGACCGCCTTGCGGCGGCCAGCTCCCCTAGCAAGGGGAGCCTGTTGGTTGGAGGTGGCGGCATTTCAAGGTGTCGACTACCCCTCAGTCCGCCTTGCGGCGGCCAGCTCCCCTGGCAAGGGGAGCTTATTGGATGGAGGTGGCGGCGCTGTCACCCGTTGATGACGACCTTCTGGTTGAGGAATTCCTTCAGTCCGAGGTCGATGAGCTCGTGGCCGTAGCCGGAGTTCTTCACGCCGCCGAAGGGGATGTCCGGTCCGGAGGCGCTCGCGCGGTTGATGGTCACCATTCCCGTATCCAACTGTCGGGCGATCTCCTGCGCGTGGTGGATGTCCGACGTGAACACCGATCCGCCGAGTCCGTACGGGCAGTCGTTGGCGATGCGGATCGCGTCGGCCTCGTCCTTCGCGCGGTACAGCTGTGCGACCGGTCCGAAGATCTCGGTGCGTGTGGCCTCGGAACCTTCGGGGATGTCGGTCAGCAACGCCGACGGGAAGAAGTTCCCCTCCTTCGGAACGTCGACGAGATACTCGATCTTCGCGCCCTGCGCCACGATGTCGGCCACCTGCCGCTCGACCTGCTGCTTCGCCGTCGCGCTGGAGAGCGGAGCCAGCGTGGTCTTCGGATCGGCCGGATCGCCGGGCACGAGTTTCGCGGCCTCCGCGCGGTAGCGGCGGACGAACTCGTCGTATACGGCGTCGACGACGATGAACCGCTTCGACGAGACGCACACCTGGCCGGCGTTGCGGTTGCGGCCGCGGACGGCCCATTCGGCGGCCAGCTGGATGTCGGCGTCATCCAGCACGATGAACGCGTCCATGCCGCCGAGCTCCAGCGTGCTCTTCTTCAGATGTTTTCCGGCCAGCGATGCGATGATTGCACCGGCCTTCTCCGACCCGGTGAGCGCCACGCCACGCACGTACGGGCTGGCGATCACATGTTCCGTCAGATCATGCGGCAAGTACAGATTCGTGAACACGCCCTTGGGTGCGCCCGCCTCGAGGAACAGCCGCTCCATGAGCGCGGCGCACTGCGGCACGTTCGACGCGTGCTTGAGCATGACCACATTGCCGGCGGCCAGCTGCGGCGCGGCCACGCGAATCACCTGATAATACGGGAAGTTCCACGGCTCGACGGCGAAGATGATGCCCGTCGGGTCGTTGACGAGATGCACGTCGGTCTCGCCGAATCCCTGCGTGAGCAGCATGCGCGGCCGCAGCAGGTCCTTCGTGTGCTCCACGTAATACCGCAGGATCGCCACGCAGACGCTGACCTCGGCCTGCGCCTCCGACATGATCTTGCCCATCTCGGTGGTGAGCATCTCGGCGTATTCGTTGCGTTCGGCCTCGAGGAGCGACGCCGCCTTGTCGAGGATGAACGTGCGTTCCTCGATCGGCTCGTTCTTCCAGACTCCGAACGCGGCGTGCGCGGTCTCGAGCGCCGCGTCCACCTCCTCGAGCGTGGCGGTGGGGAACGTCTTCAGGGTTTTTCCGGTGTAGGGGTTGACTGTTGCGTATGCCATCGTTGGCCTCCTCACATGCGTGCCGACGCCGTTGCCGTATGCGGATGGCCGCCGTTCGGGGCGTGCCGTCCGTGCGGGTGCGGCATCGATGTGGTCCTACAGGTTCCATTGTCGCGCGGCGCGGGCGTTTTGGCGAGCATTTGCCGCGACTTCCCGTTCGGTCCGGCGGTTCGGTGTTTTCGGATTTCGATTCCGAGTATGCGGCAATCGTGTTTCGCACTAATGAAATCGGTTACATCTAACAGAACGCAACGAAACGACAACAAATGTGATAGCGCTCACACCCGCAAGATAACGACACTCCCATATCGCCGTTATCAAATGAAGAATCCATAACGGAACGGATGCGGAACGATAACATTCGCCGGTTTCCGAGATTCGCGGCGATATCGTTTTCCGCGGCGTCAAGAGGCATGCGCACGTGCGCGCCCGCAGTGCACGACGTACTCATGGTGCACCGCGGTGCACGACGTGACGGAAGCGCGCACCGAACCCGGATATCCCGGCGGGCAGGGTGCGCACGATGCGCATGACGCCGCAACAGAGGAAAAACAAAGCAAAGGGGCGACAACCAATGTCGGCTACAACGAGGAACGCCAGCGCCGCGACGAGCGCGGTCCACGGCACCGTTACCGGAAAGAAATTCGACGGGGTTCTGCCCGTCCGCGAGAAGGTCGCGTATCTGAGCACCGATATGGCAGGCAACCTGCTGTACTCCTCGCTCGGCACCTACATCATGTTCTTCTACACCGACGTGTTCGGCATCACCGCCGCCGCAGCCGGCTGGATTCTCCTCATCGCCCGTATCGGCGACTGCATCTCCGCCCCGGTGTGGGGCTCCATCGTGGACCACACCAAGACCAAGTGGGGTCAGAGCCGTCCGTTCTTCCTGTGGATGTGCGTGCCGTTCGCCATCACCGTGTTCCTCGCGTTCACCGCGCCGAACCTGCCTCCGATGGGCAAGGCCGTGTACGCCGCCGTCACCTACATCCTGGCCGCCGGCCTCGTGTACACCGGCATCCAGACGCCGATCACCGCCATCCTCTCCAACCTCACGCCCGACCCGGCCGAGCGCGTGAAGGCCAACACGTTCCGTCTGTCCGGCGGCCTGTTCGGCACGTTCATCACCGCCGTCTGCACGATTCCGCTGGTCAACTGGGCCGGCAAGGCGCTCACCGGCGCCTCCAACCAGAAGGTCGGCTTCATGTTCACGTTCGCGCTGTACGGCGTGATCGCCATCGCCCTGCTGCTGTGGGCCTTCCGCAACATCAAGGAACACAACTACGATCCCAAGACCCAGAACCCGCTGCCGTTCAAGGAGAGCCTGCACGCCATCAAGGGCAACTGGCCGTGGATCATCCTCATCGTCGCGTTCGTCATATTCTGGATCGCCCAGGAGGACCGCATGTCCGTGGCCGTGTACTACGCCAAGTACAACCTGAACAACGAGAACCTCGCCACCATCCTCAACGGCATGCAGATCCTCGGTCTGATTACCACGTTCCTCATCCCCGTCATCTCCAAGAAGTTCGGCAAGGCCGGCAAGACCGACACCATGATCCTCGGCATGGTCATGGCCATCATCGGCCAGCTGCTGCTGCTCACCGCGTCGCACAGCTTCGCCCTGTTCGTCGTGTTCTGGGCCATCTCCATCCTCGGCGCCGCCATGGCGCTCGCCATGCCGTTCGCCATGCTCGCCGACACGGTCGACTACGGCGAATACAAGAACGGCATCCGCGCGGCCGGCCTGCTTTCCGCCGTCGGCGCCTCCTTCTGCATCCAGTTCGGTTCCGGCCTCGGCAACCTGATCCCGTCGAAGATCATGGCCGCCGCCGGATACGTCGCCAACCAGACGCAGACCCCCGAGGCTCTGAACGCCATCCAGTTCTGCTTCATCTGGCTGCCGGTGATCGTGTACGCCGTCGTGATCGTGATCATGCTCGGCTACCGTCACTTCGAGAAGAACGAGCCGTTCATCCGCGCCGAACTCGCCAAGCGTCGCGCCATCGCCGACGCCGCCGCGTGATTCGCGTGCGAACCGAGCGTCGGTTATAACGCATCCATGAGATAAAACCTACGCGTAGGACTGCTACGCGTAGGTTTTTGCGTATCCGTGCGTAAAACCCGACGCTGGTGACGACTCAGCGTAGGGTTTCTCGCATCCGTGCGTTATAACCGCCACGTGGACGTGCCATGCGTAGGGTTTTGCGCATCCATGCGTTATAACCTACGTTCTGTCGTGGGATGACGATGTTGAGGCAATGCGACGGGGAGTAAAGTGACCGACGTGAGTGACGATATGACGAAACAGGGCTTTGCGGATGCGGAAGACGGACGCACGGACAATGCCACAGGCCGCGGACGTGGCGCCGCGGACGACGGTGTGCACGCCGTGCGAGGCGTGAACGGCCATGCGGCTCATAACGAGCATAGCGACGGACGCGCGAATGACGCTGCGGACCGTGGACACGGCGCCGTGCGAGGCGTGAACGGGCCGGCGTACAGCGGCGAGGGTTCGGCGACCCTGGGGGAGGGGCGTCCGGCGAGCCACGTCTGGGCCATGCTCATCGGCGTGGGCATCCTTTCCGGTTTTCTTTCGGGACTGTTCGGCATCGGCGGCGGCACGGTGATCGTGCCTGCGCTGGTGTTCCTCGGGCTTTCGCAGCGTCATGCGGCGGCGACGTCGCTGGCGGCCATCATCCCGACGTCCATCACCGGCGTGATCTCATACGCCACCGGCGGTGATGTGGATTGGGTCGCCGCACTGCTGCTGGCGTGCGGCATGATCGTCGGCGCGCAGATCGGCAGCTGGCTGCTGTCGCGGCTGCCGGAGGTCGTGTTGCGCTGGGTGTTCGTGGTGTTCCTTATGTTCGTGATTCTTTCGCAGATCGTGTTCACGCCGTCGCGCGACCATGTGATTCATATGACCATCGCGACCGGTGCGTTGCTGGCGTTGCTCGGTGTGGGCATCGGCACGTTGGCCGGACTGCTTGGCATCGGCGGCGGCGCGGTGATGGTGCCGTCGCTTTCGGTGCTGTTCGGCGCGAGCGACCTGATCGCGCGCGGCACGTCGCTGCTGGCCATGTTCCCCAGCTCCATCGCCGGAACCGTGGCGAATACGCGGCGCAGGCTGGTGCACTTGCGCAACGGACTGGCCATCGGCATCACGGCGGCTGTGGTCGCGCCGTTCGGCACGATCGTGGCCGGATGGGTGTCGCCGCGCATGGGTGCGAACCTGTTCGCCGCGTATCTGGGCGTGCTGTTCGTACGCAGCCTGTGGACGGCCGTGAAAATCACGCCGGGACTGCGCGAGCGCCTGATGAAGCGGTAGGCGCTGATAAGGAAACGGCAGGCACGGGTTCGCGACCGTCGTAGTTTGTGGCGGGTCGGGCTTGATACCGGTTGATGCCGACCGAACAGTCCATGTGGCACGCGATGCCTCATGGCGGGTTGTTTGATGATGCGAAAGAGCCGTCACACGGGCTGAATGCGATGCCCGTGTGACGGCTCTTGGTCTGTGACGTGCATGGGCACGCGTGGCATGAACCCCAGTGGGTCGTGCGGCGCGTTGGCTACTTGCCGGCGCCTGTTCCCGTGCCCGTGCCGGTGCTGCCGGTGTTGGCGCTGCCGGAGCCGCCATTGCCGGTCTTATCGCCGGTATCTGTTCCGGTTTTATCGCCGCCGTTGTCGGTTGTGGTCTTATCAGTGTCGGTCTTGGTGCTGCCGCTGCCGTTGTTGGTCGTGGTCTTGCTGTCGGTCCCGTTGTTGTTGGTGCCGTTGCCGGAGTAGTTGTATCCGTTGGAGTACTGCCCGTTGCCGTAGCCGTTCGTGCCGTACTGATAGCCGTTGTTCGAGTACCCGTTGCCGTACGAGTTGTTCGAGTAGCTGTTGCCGTACCCGTTGGAGTAGTTGTTGCCGTACGAATTGCCGTAGCTCTTGTATCCGTTGGAGTACCCGTCGCCGTACGTGCCCGAACCCGAACCGGACTGTGAACCCTGGGTGCCGGTGCTGTCGCTTTCGGCGGAGGACTGCGCCTTCTCGAACGCCTTCACGGCCTTGGTGAGGTTCTCGGTGGTCTTCGTGAACGACGAGGCCAGCTTCTGATTCACGTTGCCGTTGGCCTCCAGCTGTGCGGTCGGCATGGTGGAGGCGCATTCGCGGCCATCCGAGTTCGTGGACTTCGCCGTGTTCAGCCGCTGTTGCAGCGTCGTCGTGGCGGTGCCGGCACCCGTGGTGTCGGCCGGCAGCTTCTTCTGCGCGCTCGTGATGGCCGAGTCCAGCTTCTTGCGTGCGTTGTTGTAGTCGGTGACGGACTGCGAGCACGTCTCCATGGCGTCGGCATGCGCCTTGTTGTCGCTGACGTGCTTCCACACCGCGAATCCGGCGACCGCCAGCACGATGACGACGACCGCCGCGATGGCTGTCGTGCGTATGAGCTTCTTCCGGGCCTTGGCCGAGGAGCCGTGCGACGCATGGTTCTGCACCGGCTTCGAGGTCTGTCCGTTTGTATTCGCGCCGGCGTTCGCCGCCGTTGCCGGAGCGACGACGGTGGTGGCGTCCGCAGTGGTCAGCGGCTTGACCGCGGCCGGCTGCACACCCGCGTTGGTGCCCGCGCCCGCGGAGATGCCTGCCGACGGCATTACCACCGTGGCGCCGTCTTCGGCGGCCGCCGCGTCCGCAGGCGTATCCGGCGCGATGGCCGGCATCGCCGTGGTCGCCTCCGAGGCTATGGTCGCCGCCGTCGCTGTCGTTGCCGTCGACGCGGCGTCGGACGGTGTGCTTGCCGGCCGGATGGTCTGCAATGCGTCGCGCAGCGCCGTCACCCTCTCCTCGACCGGCGGGATGGACGCGGTGTCCTCAAGTGAATGGGCGGGGTCTATGGCCGTCTCGGCCGTCGCAGATGCCGGCGTCGATGTGCCGGCCGTCGTCGGTGACGCGGCCGTGCCGTCGTCGGCCGGCGTCGCCGCGCCCGATGCCGATGCTTTCGGCGTCGTATCGGCGTCCTCATCGAAAGCAGGGAACGACAGCGTGGGGATGTCCCACTTCGACTCGACGATGTTGCCCTCGTCGTCGATGCGAAGATTCGACGCCGCCAGATTCGCCGCCGTGAATTCGTCGTCAAACAACGACTTTTCGTTGTTCCTCGCCGGCTTGCCGCCGGCCTTGTCATCGGCCTTGCCGCCGCTCGTATCGGTCATCTTTCACTCCCCGGTCGTATTGCCTCAAGCACATCATAGGAGGTCTTGGCGGGACGTGGAATATGCGAGTTGTAGGTGTTCGCATTGCGGGAAAAGCCGTGGACATTGCGTGATTGCAACGTTCCTGCCGACGTTCCTGCGGTTTCGTGGCGCGGGCGTCGTAGAACGGTCGTGCGCAACTCGCGGTTTGCCGATGAAAACGTCCGTGGAAGCATCGGAAAAGACCGCTTGAACGGTAAAATTGGCGGGGATTACGGTTTCCGGGTTTCTGGGCGATCAAGGAGGATGCAAATGACGACCGAACAGCGCGCGGCGCTTCCCGACACGATTCACACCAACGGCGCGACGCCGAACCCGTGGTGGTCGAACGCGGTGGTGTACCAGATCTATCCGCGCAGCTTCCAGGACACGAACGGTGACGGATACGGCGATATTCCGGGCATCACGTCGCGCCTCGACTATCTGGCCGACCTCGGCGTGGACGTGATCTGGCTGTCGCCGGTGTACAAGTCGCCGCAGGACGACAACGGCTACGACATCAGCGACTATCAGGACATCGACCCGATGTTCGGCACGCTCGACGACATGGACGAGCTGCTGGAGGAGGCGCACAGCCGCGGCATCAAGGTCGTGATGGACCTGGTGGTGAACCACACGTCCGACGAGCACGCGTGGTTCCAGGCCTCGCGCGACAAGAACGACCCTCACGCCGACTGGTACTGGTGGCGTCCGGCTAAGGAGGGCCACGAGCCGGGGACGCCGGGCGCGGAGCCGAACCAGTGGGGCTCGTACTTCGGCGGTTCGGCATGGGAATACGACCCGAAGCGCGGCGAATACTACCTGCACCAGTTCTCGAAGAAGCAACCCGACCTCAACTGGGAGAACCCCGAGGTGCGCGCCGCCGTGTACAGGATGATGAACTGGTGGCTCGACCGCGGCATCGACGGATTCCGCATGGACGTGATCACGCTGATTTCCAAGCACGTGGACGCCAACGGCGAACTGCCGGGCGTGGGCGCGAACACCGAATCCGCAGGACCGGTGGGGGAGGACGGATACTCCAGCCCCAATCCGTTCTGCGCCGACGGTCCGCGGCAGGACGAGTTCCTCGCCGAAATGCACCGCGAGGTGTTCGACGGGCGCGAAGGCACCATCACCGTGGGCGAGGCGCCCGGCATCACGCCCGAACGCAACCAGCACATCACCGATCCCGCGAACCGCGAGCTCGACATGCTGTTCCTCTTCGACCATGTGGAGCCGGGCGGCGGCCAGTCCAAGTGGACGGCCGCGCCGTGGAAGCTCGCGCACCTCAAGCACTGCCTCTCCGGGCATCAGGCCGCAGTGAAGGAGACCGGCTGGACCAGCCTGTTCTTCAACAACCACGACCAGCCGCGCGTGGTCTCCCGCTGGGGCGACGACTCCACCGACGAGTCGCGCGTGCGCTCCGCCAAGGCCATCGCCCTGCTGCTGCACATGCATCGCGGCACCCCGTACGTGTACGAGGGCGAGGAGCTCGGCATGACCAACGCCTACTTCGACTCGCTCGACCAGTACCAGGACCTCGAATCCATCAACATGTACCATCAGCTCACCGAGGCCGGCGTGATGACCCCGGATGAGATGATGGCGTCGCTCAAGGCCATCAGCCGCGACAACGCCCGCACGCCCATGCAGTGGGACGCCACCAAGTACGCCGGATTCACCGCGCCCTACGCGCCCACGGCCCCATGGCTGCCCGTCAACGAGAACCGCGACGTGGTGAACGCCAAGAAGGAGAAGCGCGACCCCGACTCCGTATACAACTTCTACAAGAAGCTCATCGCGCTGCGGCACGAGAACCCGGTGGTGGCCGCCGGCGACTGGAGGATGCTCGACGCCGGCGACCCGCAGGTGTACGCGTTCGTGCGCACGCTGCATGAGGACGGCGTCGGCGGAGGCATCGACGGTTCGGGCGAACGCAAGATCGTGGTCGTGGTGAACATGTCGGGCGAGTCGGCGAAGATCCCCGCCGAGGCCGCCGACATGCTCGGTCTCGGACTCGCCGGCACCACGCTCGGCGGCGTGAGCGCCGACCGCATCCTCATCAGCAACTACGCGTCGGAGGAGACCGCCGCCGACGTGCTCTTCGGCAAGCTCGCCCCCTGGGAGGCCTTCGCCTACGAACTGTAGAATGCCGTGACATTTATGATGCTGAAAGGCCCCGCATCCATTACTGGATACGGGGCCGGCATTCACTGACGTCTGTTCCAAACATCAAACGCGAAGGCTGCGATTAGCACGCCTGCGACGATGATGGCCGACCACGTGGGTCCGGCCTTTGCGGCAAGAATCACCAAGGCGATTCCGCCGAGGGTCTGGAACATCGAACCGCTGTTATGCGATTTCCCCTGCGGGGGACGATCATCATTGGCCATGATGACTGTCCTTTCTGTGTTGAGTTGTTTGAGCTTGCGCTCATTGCCTGTGCCTAAAATGCGTCAGTCCCGGCCAAGGGATGATGCATGGCACATTGCCATTATCGATGATTTGTCACGGGGCCGCGGTCTCGAGTGTTTCTACGTTCATGCGCTATACTGGGAATGCCTACACAAAGACAGGCCAACCGGAACGCAACAGAACAGAGTAAAGCTTTGTGAGAATCGTGCTCAAGGTCGTCCCCTCGGTGACTGGTCGTCGTTTCGGTGTTCTTTATGCAGGCGTAAAGGCATTGTCTGATGCCCGTTGAGTTGTTGAGCCAGTAGCTTGAATAAGGCTGCTGGCTCTTGCTTTTTCATATGCGGGCCCATACGCAAGGAGGCGACGATGGTGGGGATGCGGGACGTGGCGCGTCGGGCCGGAGTGTCGCTGAGCACGGTGTCACTGGCGGTGAACGGCACCGGCTACGTGGCCGACGAGACGCGCGAGCGCATCGAGGCCGCCATGGCCGAACTCGACTACGTGCCCAACGACCTCGCCCGCAGCCTTTCGCAGGGCCGCACGAACCTCGTCGGCGTGACCATCCCCACCATCGCCCATCCGTTCTTCGCGCAGCTCACCGCCGCCATCCAAGGCCGGCTGCACAAGGCCGGGCTGCGCGTGATGCTTTGCTCCACTGCCGACCAGGACCGAGGCGAGGCCGAATACATCGACATGCTCCGCCGCCACACGATGGACGGCATCATCATCGGCTCGCACACCAGCCGTCCGCCCGCCTACTGGCAGTCCATCGGCCGGCCCATCGTGGCATTCGACCGCTATCTCGGCGACGGCATCCCCTCCGTCTGCTCCGACCACGAGACCGGCGGCCATCTCGCCGCGCAACGGTTCATCGACACCGGCGTGCGCCACGTCGTCGAGATTGGCGGCCCGCGCTCGCAGTTCCACGACCTCGCCGCCACGGCCGGTACCGCGGCCGACACCACGTTCCCCACCGTGCGCTATCACCGCACATTCGAACGCGACCTCGCCGAAGCCGGCATTCGATGCGACTACATCACCGTCGAACACGTCAGCGACCTCGATCTGTTCGAACAGACCGCCGAGGAGGCGTTCCGACGGTTCCCCGACGCCGACGCCATCATCGCGCCCGACCTGGCCGCCGCCCATTGCGTACGCCTCGCCATCGCCCGCGGTCGTCGCATCCCCGACGATCTGCAGATTATCGCCTACGACGGCACTCCTGTCACCGCGCTCGCCGGCCGTAGAATCACCACGGTCCGTCAGGATATCGACGCCATCGCCGACCGTCTTGCCTCGGCCATGACAGCGGCCATGGGGGAGAGGCGCTCCGGCCCCGACGGTGACACGGCCGGTCTCGTCCCCGTCGCCCTCGTCCCCGGCGAGACCACGCGCTGACCGCGTCTATACGCAACCGACCTATACGCAACCAACAGGAACCGATCGCACGTTTCGGTTCCGTTCCGTTGGCAGCGTTGACGTCACGAAGTACGGTGTTCGTAACATGAACGCCGAACTGTCCACATAGTGACCCTCGCATTGTGCCGGCCCGCACCCGCGCCTATCTTTCACAGTGGTTCGGGTCGAACGGCCCGCAAAGATGTATGACACCGAAAGGAGGTTCGCCAAGATGAACGGAATGACCGCTGCACTTACCGCTGAAATGAGCGCCGCTGTGTCCGGCCGAATTATTATTCCGTCTTCGTTGGCGGACTGATTCGGCATTTTTCACTGTTCGATCCCGTCAACGCGGCGGGGTTTGGAACAGACAAAATCCAGTTTTGAGCCCTGCCAAAAGCGGGGCTTTTTTCATGTCGCACGATCGCAATCCGATACACGGAATGAAAAAACGAACGGCGGAAAACAACTCAAGAAACTGAGAAACCCGGGAATCGGACGGACGGCCGCTTGCAGAGAGAAACCGTTGGCCCCCGGACAGAAGATTCACGGACTACACAGGAGATTAGAGAAATGACAGCAGTCGAGGCTACGACTGATAGCAAACTCAAGACGATGGCACGTGACTCCGTCAAGACCGTCATCGCCGCCTCCATGGTCGGCACGGCCATCGAGTTCTACGACTTCTACGCATACGGCACCGCCGCTGCGAACTACTTCCCGCACATCTTCTTCTCCGACAAGGCGAACCCGACGGTCGCCCTGCTGATGAGCCTGCTCACCTTCGCCATCGCCTTCATCGCCCGTCCGCTCGGCTCGCTGGTGTTCGGCCACTTCGGCGATCGCATGGGCCGCAAGACCACGCTGGTCGTCTCCCTCATGACGATGGGCGTCGGCACGTTCCTCATCGGCTGCCTGCCGACCTACAACACCTGGGGCATCGCCGCGGTCGCCATCCTCTGCCTGCTGCGCTTCGTGCAGGGCATCGGCCTGGGCGGCGAATGGTCCGGCGCCGCACTGGTCGCCACCGAGAACGCGCCCGAGAACAAGCGCGCCCTCTACGGCTCCTTCCCGGAGCTCGGCGCCCCGATCGGCTTCTTCCTCTCCAACGGCACCTACTTCGTGCTCGAATCCTTCAATGACTCCGCCGCCATGCTGGCCTGGGGCTGGCGTGTGCCGTTCCTGCTGAGCGCCATCCTCGTGATCATCGGCCTCGTCGTGCGAGTCCACATGGAGGAGACCCCGATCTTCCGCATGGCCCAGGAGAAGAAGCAGGTCGTCAAGGCCCCGATCGTCGAAGTGTTCCGCAAGAGCTGGGTCCAGGTCCTGCAGGCCACGTTCCTCGTTGCCGTCACCTACACGCTGTTCTACACGCTCGCCACCTGGTCGCTCGCCTGGGGTACCAAGGCCCAGGGCGAGGGCGGCGGCGGCCTCGGCTTCACCAACCAGGAGTACCTGCTCATGCTGATGATCGCCATCTGCGTGTTCGCCGCCTTCATCGTGATCTCCTGCGTGAACGCCGACAAGTTCGGCCGTAAGCGCGTGATCATCACCTCCTCCGTGCTGCTCGTCGTGTTCGCCGCCCTGTTCCCGTTCCTGCTGAACGGCCAGATCGTCGGCCAGCGCAACTTCTTCGCCAACATGGTGTTCCTGTGCGTCGGCTTCGCCCTGATGGGCACCGCCTTCGGCCCGATCGGCGCCTTCCTGCCCGAGCTGTTCGACGCCAACGTGCGCTACTCCGGCTCCGGCATCGGATACAACCTTGCCGCCATCGTCGGCGCCGCCTTCGTGCCGACCATCGCCACCTGGCTGTCCAGCCACTTCGGCGTGCACTCGGTGGGCCTCTACCTCGGCGTCATGGCCGTGTGCTGCCTCGTTGCAGTGCTTTCGTGCCATGAGACTAAGAACGTTGATTTCACCAAGTGATGGTGTTGTTCTGAGGATTATCGGCGGCTGATTTCATCGGATTCTTTGATGGAATTCAGCTCCCGTTCATTCGACGATGGTCGAATGAACACAGCGCGGATTCGGCGGTCGAATGACCGCCATCCGCGATACGAAAATTGAATATCCAATATTTGGACGCGGACTTCCGCGTCGTACGCTGGAGGACTAGAAATAGCCCCTAGTGAAGATGACTTTCAACGTCTAGGACACAATCCTTCTCGCCGAAGGCCGTCAGCAATCTCACCCGATTGCCGGACGTCCGATCGCTCGGCAATCACCAAACAATATAAAGGAGTGCCAATCATGGCAGCAACTATCTGGTACGAGAAGGACGCCGATCTGTCCGTGCTCGAAGGCAAGAAGGTGGCCATCCTCGGCTACGGTTCCCAGGGTCACGCCCACGCGCTGAACCTGCGCGATTCCGGCGTCGACGTGGTCGTCGGCCTTCGTCCGACCTCCAAGTCCGTCGAGTTCGCCAAGGAGCAGGGCCTCGAGGTCAAGTCCGTGCCGGAGGCCGTCGCCGAGGCCGACATCGTCATGATCCTGCTGCCTGACCAGTACCAGGCCGCCGTGTACAAGAAGGACGTCGAGCCGAACCTGAAGCCGGGTGCCGCTCTGGCCTTCGCCCACGGCTTCAACATCCACTACGGCTACATCAAGCCGTCCGAGGATCACCCCGTGTTCATGGTCGCTCCGAAGGGCCCGGGCCACATCGTGCGTCGTGAGTACGCCGCCGGCCGTGGCGTCCCGGTGGTCGTGGCCGTCGAGCAGGATCCTCGCGGTGACGGCTGGGCCATCACCCTGGCCTACGCCAAGGCTCTCGGCGCCCTGCGCGCCGGCGCCATCAAGACGACCTTCACCGAAGAGACCGAGACCGATCTGTTCGGCGAGCAGGACGTCCTCATGGGCGGCATCAACCACCTGTGCGACCTCGGCTTCGACGTGCTGACCGAGGCCGGCTACCAGCCGGAGATCGCCTACTTCGAGGTGTTCCACGAGCTGAAGATGCTGGTCGACCTCGCCAACGAGGGTGGTCTGAACAAGGCCCGTTGGTCCTGCTCCGACACCGCCCAGTACGGCGACTACACCTCCACGGTCATCACCGAGGAGACCAAGAAGCGCATGCAGTACCAGCTCAAGCGCATCCAGGACGGCTCCTTCGCCAAGGAGTTCATGGATGACCAGGCCGCCGGCGCCCCGAAGTTCAAGAAGCTGCAGGAAGAGTTCTCTCACCCGCACCTGGAGACCGTTGGCCCGAAGCTGCGCGCCATGTTCTCCTGGAACAACGGCCCGGCCAAGGACGCCGATGAGGCTGAGTCCTTCAACGGCAAGATCGCTCGTACCCAGGTTCAGTGAGCTTGCTTGCTGACCGATGGCGCTGCCAGTGATTTATCGCTGACTGACGTTTCGATAGCGTAGAAAACCGCCGCTCCCGAATATTTCGGGGCGGCGGTTTTCTATATGCAAAACCGAACCTGAGCTGTGCCGACTCAAGGAAGCGCCCACGTTGTGGACGCCGATGTGACGAAAGCGACATTATCGGTAGGATGGTGGGCAGTTTGCAGGACAAAATCCTCAGATGAGCTCGTCTGAGTGGACGATCGAGCGGTTCATGATCGTTGCGCGGGGTGTGCACGCCACGCGGGTGAATGAGCCGGCAGTCGTCCAGGCATCGGACACCACGCGCATCACGCGCGGCGCTTATGCGCAACCACAACAACATTCGCAGTAGTTAAGGAGTGCTTACATGGCTGCACAGATCTGGTACGAAAACGACGGCGATCTCTCCGTCCTCGCCGGCAAGAAGGTTGCCATCATCGGTTACGGTTCCCAGGGTCACGCCCACGCGCTGAACCTGCGCGATTCCGGCGTCGACGTGGTCGTCGGCCTTCGTCCGACCTCCAAGTCGGTCCAGTTCGCCAAGGAGCAGGGCCTCGAGGTCAAGTCCGTGGCCGAGGCTTCCGCCGAAGCCGATGTCATCATGATCCTGGCCCCCGATCAGTACCAGCGCACGATCTGGGCCAACGACATCGAGCCCAACATCAAGGAAGGCGCCGCCGTCGCCTTCGCCCACGGCTTCAACATCCACTACGGCTACATCAAGCCGACCGCCGACCACCCGGTCTTCATGGTCGCTCCGAAGGGCCCGGGCCACATCGTGCGTCGTGAGTACGCCGCCGGCCGTGGCGTCCCGGTGGTCGTGGCCGTCGAGCAGGATCCGCGTGGCGACGGCTGGGCTCTGACCCTGGCCTACGCCAAGGCTCTCGGCGCCCTGCGCGCCGGCGCCATCAAGACCACGTTCAAGGAGGAGACCGAGACCGATCTCTTCGGCGAGCAGAACGTGCTCATGGGCGGCGTGAACAAGCTCGTCGAGATGGGCTTCGAGGTCCTCACCGACGCCGGCTACCAGCCGGAAATCGCCTACTTCGAGGTCTGCCACGAGCTGAAGATGCTCGTCGACCTCATGAACGAGGGTGGTCTGAACAAGGCCCGTTGGTCCTGCTCCGACACCGCCCAGTACGGCGACTACACCAACACCGTCATCAACGAGGACTGCCGCAAGCGCATGGAGTACCACCTGGGCCGCATCCAGGACGGTTCCTTCGCCAAGGAGTTCATCGACGATCAGGACGCCGGCGCCCCGCACTTCAAGGAGCTGCAGGAGAAGTACTCCAACGAGCGCATCGAGACCGTCGGCCCGAAGCTGCGCGCCATGTTCTCCTGGAACAAGGACGCCGTGAAGGACGCCGACGAGGCCAACTCCTTCACCGGCAAGATCGCCCGCGCCCAGGTTCAGTGACGCCAGTCGCTGACCAATGGCGCGGCCAGTGATTTATCACTGACCAGTCAACATTGGCAGTGAGCTTGCTCACCGACCAATCGGCACTGGCAGTGATTTATCACTGACCAAGCGTGATTGAAGACCGCCGCCTTCCGATTCGTTCGGAGGCGGCGGTTTTGCGTCGGCCGATTATGCAATGGTGCGTATGGTCGCGTGCATATGGACGGATGATTCGGCGAAGGTGAATCGTTTGACATAGGGATATTCAGCGTTGCAATCATGGGGGTGTGAGCGCTTTTCAGGTGTGGTTGGAGGGTGGATGCGCCGAAGGTTCCTCCAGGAAAAATTTATGCAATATACCGCATAAAAATTCCAAAATCAAGACTTGTTTTTTGATTTTTCGTGCCGTTATGGTGTCCGTGCAATTTTGGTTTCGATGGACAACGGCGTGCGACGGGGTTAGTGCGTCGTATGCCCATGTGCGTCGTGATCGCGGCGCATTGATGGCCTGCGGCATCGGTTGGAAGGTGACGACGGTATCGCGCTCGCGAGGACGACGTGCGACATCGACGGAACGAGGGGAAGAACCGATGGTTTCTCGGCGCACTGGTGTGCTGCGATCGGGTGTGGCCTTCGCCGTGGCGGGCATCATGCTGTTGCCCGCCAACATGGCGTTCGCCGTGCCGGAGGATGCACAGACGCAGCAATCGCAGACGCAGGCCGTGCAAACGGCCGCCACCGCTGCAGGCAACGCCACGGCGGACAGCACCGTTGTAGACAACACGAAGCCGAACGCCGCCGCGACGAAGGCGGCCGCAACGGCGAAGTCCGACGTGAGCAACGCGGCGAAGTCGGACAGCACGGCGAAATCGAACGTCGCCAAGAAGGACGCGTCGTCGGCATCGGCCAAGGATTCGCTGCTCACGCCGGCGAGCAAGGCCGCCGAAAGCGGATCGAAATCCGGCGCCGCCGCGAACGGCGCGAAGGCGTCAAAGGCCGCGAAGAATTCCGCCGACAAGAGCGGCAAGGGACTGCTCGTCGGCGACGACACCGGCAGCGGCGATATCGCCGGCACCGCATCCAAGGACGGCAACGTCACCATCGTCGTGCAGCTCGACAACACGACGGCCGGCGTGCCGTGGTTCCGTTCGCTGTTCGGCGTGAGCAAGGAAAAGCGCCACGAGTCCATCAAGAACAGCATCCGCGAGCTCGCCGCGCAGCAGCCGGCGACCTCGTCGCTCTCGTTCAAGAGCGCGAAGAGCGCCACGAAGTCCGCCGCCGCGGCCGCAGCCGGCGACTCCACGGACACCGCCAGCGCCAAGGTGCAGGACGTACAGGACTACTACCACGCCATCGACGGCTTCGCCGTGAAGGCGCCGGCCGGCATCCTCGATGAGATCAGGAGCCTGCCGGGCGTCAAGCGTGCGTTCGTGGAGCACCGCTACAGCATTCCGGACGATCAGACGGCGAAGTCCTCGACGCTGAAGAACCAGTCGTCACTCGACATGACCGCCGCCGACAGGATCTCGCAGAAGGGCGACGGCCAGACCATCGCCATCATCGACTCCGGTCTCGATACCGCGCACGAGGCGTTCAAGGGCGACCTCGACGACGCCAAGGTGAAGGAGACCAAGGCCGACGCCGAAGCGAAGATCAGGCAGCTTGGCCACGGCAAGTACGTTTCCGAGAAGATTCCGTTCGCCCACGACTACGCCGACAACGACGATGACGTGACCCCGAGCGATCTCGACGGCATGGAGCACGGTACGCACGTGGCCGGCATCGCCGCCGCCAACTCCGGCGACCAGATTCGCGGCACCGCGCCGAACGCGCAGATCATCCCGATGAAGGTGGCCGACGACTTCTCCGGCGGCATCTACGATTCCGCGCTGCTCGCCGCCATCGACGACGCCGCCGCGCTGGGCGTGGACACAGTGAACATGTCGCTCGGCTCCGACGCCGGCTTCGCCGACGAGGCCACCTCCACGTACGGCGACGCCATGAAGACGCTGCGCGACGGCGGCGCCACGGTGAACGTGGCCGCCGGCAACGCGGGCACGGCCGCCTCCGGCAACCAGTCCGGCAAGAACCTGCCGTACGCCTCCGACCCCGACAGCTCCGTGATCTCCTCGCCGTCGTCGTTCGGCGACGCGTTCTCCGTGGCCAGCGTGAACAACGCGCAGCCGCAGTCCGCTTTCCTCGGTCCCGATGGCAGGGCCATCGGCTACAACCTGCTGAGCTTCGCCTCCGACAGCGGCCAGTCCACCGGCCAGACGACCCCCGACTTCTACACCGGCGACCACACGCTCGCCGACGGCAAGTACGAGTTCGTCGACGGCGGCATCGGCTCCAGCGAGGACCAGACCCGACTGGCGAACGCCTACGACTTCGACCTTTCCGGCAAGATCGTGCTGGTCAAGCGCGGCGGCACCGAGCCGACCGACGGCCACTCGCTCACCTTCACCGACAAGCTGCTCAACGTGGGCACCGCGATCGGCGCCGCGGCCGTCGTCTTCTACAACAACTCCGACGCCGCGCTCACCGGCGTGGCCATCAAGGACGGCACCGTGGTGAACTACCCGGTCGTCGCCATCTCCGGCCGCGACGGCGAAGCCCTCGTCAAGGCCGCGAACAAGACAATCACCCTGAAGAAGGGCACAACCGCCACGCCGAGCGATTACACGATGAGCGACTTCACCAGCTGGGGCGTCACCCCCGACCTGAAGCTCAAGCCCGAGATCACCGCCCCCGGCGGCAACATCTGGTCGTCGGTGCCCGGCGACAAGTACGAGTACATGTCGGGAACGTCGATGGCCACCCCGCAGATGGCCGGCATCTCCGCGCAGATCCATGAATACGTGGAGAACGACGCGAAGTTCAGGGATCTTTCCGCAGCCGACAAGGCGAAGATGGTCACGCGGCTGCTCATGAGCACCGCCAGGCCCGTCGCATCCGGCGATTCGTACGCCTCGCCGCGCCAGCAGGGTGCCGGCCTCGCCGACGCGGCCGCCGCCGTCAAGACGCCGGTCTACCTGACCGTCGACGGCGCGTCCGACGATTCCCGCCCGAAGGCCGACCTCGGCGAAAGTGCCGACGGCAGGTACTCCTTCACGCTCACCCTCCACAACCTCGGCGACAAGGACCGGACCTACACGCCCGACGCCCAGGCACTGAGCGAACAGGTGGCCGACGGACTGCTGCAGAACACCGACCGGAACTGGACGGGCAAAGGCATCGCCGTGGCCTACTCAGGCAAGACATACGACGCCAAGACCGGCGTCGTGACCGTGCCGGCCGGTGGCACCACGCAGCTCACCGTAAGCGTGACCGCCGAAGCCGCGTTCAAGGACTACGTGGCCGGGAACCTGCCGAACGGCGCATTCGTCGAAGGCTTTGCCAGGCTGCGCGCCACCGGAGACACCGCCGCCGACGGCGCCGACCTCTCCGCACCGTTCGTGGGCTTCTACGGCGATTGGAGCAAGGCCCCGGTCTTCGACTCCGCCCTGTGGGAGAAGGGCTCCAACGCCTACCACATCTACGGCACCGCGCTGGCCAACCCGACCACGGGCGCGCCGCTGGGCGTGAACCCGCTCGACGAATCCGCCACCGCCGGCCCGCTGTACGACATCGACCCGGCGAAGATGGTCGTCTCCCGCACGAACTACAGCGTCTCGCCCACCGCCGCATGGCCCCTCACCGGTCTGCTGCGCAACGTCGACAAGCTCGACTACGAGTACACCGACGCCAAGGGCGCCGTCGTGAAGAGCGACAGCTACGACCATGTGCCGAAGTCCACGCTCAACGTGTCCTCCGGCTCCGTGCTCTACGCCGAGGCCCGACTGGGCAACGGCGCCGGAGCCTTCGACGGCAAGGACGACAACGGCAAGAACCTGCCCGACGGCACGTATACGCTCCAGCAGACCGGCACGACCGCCGGCCCCGGCTCCGCGAAGCAGAAGAGCGGCAAGTACAACGTCACGCTCGACACCGCCGGCCCGAAGATCTCGAACATGAAGCTCGCCGGCGAAGGCGACGCCAAGACGTTCTCCTTCGACGCCACCGACACGAGCTGGCTTTCCGCCGTCGACTTCCACGATCCGACCACGGGCGCCTACTTCAAGCGCATCCTCGCCGGCGACGACTACACGACCAACACCGACGGTTCGAGGACCTGGCACTTCGAAGTGAAGGTCTCCGACATCGCCGCCGCCTGGACGGCGTCGAAGATCGGCGGCTCGCTGCCCAACTCCGTGCCGCTGTACGCATGGGACTACGGCGTGAACCCGAGCGCCAAGGCCGACGCCGTCATGACGCCGGTCGCCGCCACGGGCATCACCCTCTCGAAGACCGCCCTCACGCTCGCCCCCGGCCAGAAGGCCAGGCTCACCGCCACCGTGCAGCCCGAGGACTCCACCGAGAAGGAGCTCGACTGGTCGAGCGCCGACGAGTCCAAGGTCACGGTCGACGCCGCCGGCACCCTCACCGCCGTCGCCCCGACCGGCGACAAGCCCGTCACGGTGACCGCCGCCTCGAAGCTCAACCCGTCGGTCAAAGCCACGACGCAGGTCACCGTCGCCGACGTCTCCGAGGAGACCGGCATCGTCATGTCGCAGGATTCGGCCACCGTCGAACCCGGCAAGAGCATCGACGTCACCGCGATCGTCGCCCCGGGCCTCGCCGGCAGGAAGATCTCGTGGACGAGCTCCGACGAGAAGGTCGCCATCGTCGCCACCAAGGCCGGCCAGTCGTCCACGACGGCGACCGTGACCGCCGGCGACCAGGTCGGCACCGCGAAGATCACCGCCACCGTCGACGGCAAGTCCGCCACGATGGACGTGAAGGTGCAGCCGAGCGACTTCGCGAAGTTCGTCTTCGACAAGGACGGCACCACGCTGCTCGGCTACACCGGCAGCGCGCGCGAGATCGTCATCCCGAACAACACCAAGGCCATCGCCGATCAGGCGTTCGCCCAGACCTCGGCCGTCACCATCACCGTGCCGGCCAGCGTCGAGAAGATCGGCGCGCAGGCGTTCACCTACGCCGGCGCGCTCACCACGGTCACGTTCGAGAACGACGAGAAGCACCCGAGCCAGCTGAAGCACATCGGCGACAAGGCCTTCGACCAGACCGGCTCGCTCGACACCGTCAACCTGCCGGCCGGCGCCAGGGACTTCACCCTCGGCACCAGCGTGTTCAGCAACTCCACGCTGCGCCACGTCACGCTGCCCGCCAGCCTGACCGAAATCCCCGCCGACACGTTCAACGCCTCCGCGCAGCTGTACGACGTCACGATCTCCGCCGACACCACGGCGATCGGCGACAACGCGTTCAACGCCGACCTCAGCTTCGGCGAGTTCAAGCTCACCGACGCCGAAGGCAACGTGACCAAGCAGTGGCCGCAGAAGCTCGAAACCATCGGCGGCGGCGCGCTCGCCGGCACGAACTTCACCGGCACCGTCGAACTGCCGAAGTCACTGCGCACCATCGGCGACTCCGCATTCGCCCTCGTCAAGGCCGACTTCGTGCTCAACGACGGCCTCGTGACCATCGGCGCGAACGCGTTCTCCGGCACGTACGGCAGGAACGTCGTCATCCCCGACTCCGTCACCGCGGTCGGCAGCGGCGCGTTCTGCGACATGCCGAAGCTGGTCTCGGTCACGCTGGGCCGGAACATCCCCGACCGTGCTCTGATCGGCGTGTTCACCAACGATCCGAAGCTCGCCACGTTCACCGCGTCCGACGACGTGAAGCACTACCGCGTCTTCGGCGGCGTGTTGTTCGACAAGGCCGGCTCCACGCTCATCGACTACCCGAACGCGAACGCGTCCGGCCCGAAGGACGGCGTCTACACGATCCCGTCCAAGACGACGGCCGGATTCGACGCGACGGTCACCGAGATCGCGGCGTACGGCTTCTACCTCAACAGCACGCTGAAGGGCGTGAACTTCACGGAAGGACTCAAGACCATCGGCGATTCCGCGTTCCTGCAGACGAACCTCACCGAGGTCGTGCTGCCGAAGAGCCTCGAGACCGTCTCGCACGCCGCGTTCATGAGCATGGCCGGCCTGAAGTCCGTGGACCTCGGCGGCACCGTCACCGTCAGTGGCAGCGCGTTCTACTCCGACCCGGTGCTCACCGACATCAACATGCGGCCCGAATACGCGCGTCTCAAGACGTTCGGCTCGCTCGCGTTCGGCCAGTCCGCGGCCATCAGGTCGCTCGACTTCCCCGATTCGGTCACCGACCTCGGCGGCGACGCGTTCAGCAACATCACGTCGCTGAAGTCCGTGCACCTCGGCGCCGGCATCACGACCGGCGTGGAGGGCGTGTTCACCGGCGCCAACGAACTGGCGGAGATCACCGTCTCCGACAAGAACCCGGTGTTCTCGGCCACGGGCAACGTGCTCTACCAGAACAAGACCGACGGCCTGCACCTCGTGCTGTCGGCACCGGGCAATCCGACGACCGAATACACGGTGAAGGACGGCACGGTGGCCATCGACGCGCAGGCCTTCCGCAACAACCACACGCTGCGAAAGCTGACGCTGCCGGCCAGCCTCAAGAGCACGACGACCGGTTCGTTCAACTCGGCCGACGCGCTTGAGGAGGTCGTCTTCCCCGACGGATTCGAACGCTCGAAGTCGTCGTTCCTGTTCGCCGAAGGCCTGAAGTACGTGGAGTTCGGCACCAAGACGAAGTCCATCGCCGACGAGTTCTGGGGCCACCGCCCGACGCACCTCGTGGTGCGCGGCGGCGTCAACGGCAGCTACTCCGGCGGCATCATGGCCGAAGGCATGCAGACCGCCTACTTCGGCAAGGGCATGACGAACGTCAACATCTCCGATACGCCGAGCGTCGTCGTGGTGCCGTCCGATCTTGCGAAGCTCAAGCTCGCCGGCAACGGCGTCGTGTACGCGCCGGCCGACACCGACGGCTACAGGACCGCGGTGGCCGCCGTAGGCGCCGACCGCGTCAAGGCGTACACGCCGCTGACGCTGACGGCGACCGTCGACGGCGAGATCACCGCCGGCGCCAAGCTGACCGTCGCCGCCAAGGCGGCCGGCGGCGTCGACGAGGTCGACGGCAAGGCCGTGGCCAGGCAGTACCGCTTCGTCGCCATCGACAAGTCCGGCAAGACCACCGTCCTGCAGGATTGGAGCGACGCCTCCACCGCCTCGTGGACGGTGCCGGCCGGCGCCGACGGCCTGATCGTCCGCGCGTTCGCACGCGACGTCACCTGGTACTCGGTCTCGGCCGACGCCAGGACCGGCACGATCGCCGTCGACAAGACCGCGCTCGGCGACGCCATCGCCTCGGCGAAGGCGCTCGAACAGGGTTCGAAGACCGACGAGGCGTGGAAGACGCTGCAGGACGCCATCGCCGCCGCGCAGAAGGCCTACGACAATACCTCGGCCACGCAGGACGACGTGCGCAAGTCCACGGACGCCCTGAACAAGGCGGTCGCCGCGTTCAAGGCGTCGGCCGACGGCTCGTCGACCGGCCCCACGCCGGTCGAAGGCCACACCTACGAGATCCCGATCCAGCTCGACGACTCCAAGCAGTACTCGGTGTACTTCTACAACACCGACGGCACCTTCTCCGGCCTCAAGCCGGCCAGGGTGACGTACCGCGACGGCAAGTATGAGGCGCTGATCACCACGGGCTCGTCCGCCGGCTTCGGCAAGGCGCCGACCTACGGCGACGGCATCGGCGACGGGGTTGCGGCCGACAAGTCGGCCGTGGCCGTGGAGGGCTCGCTCGACGATTACGACAACGTGATCACCTGGCGGTTCGACCTCGCCGACCTCAACGGATTCACCGTGACCATCAACGGCTACGCCGGCGCGTTCGGCACCGGCCCCGTCCGTTTCGACCTGGCGAACGCCAAGGACGTGACGCCCGGCGCCGACGTCGACAAGTCCGCACTGACCGCGGCGATCGCTTCGGCCCGCGCGCTCGAGCAGGGGTCGAAGACCGACGAGGCGTGGAAGGCGCTGCAGGACGCCATCGCCGCCGCGCAGAAGGTCGCCGACTCCGACTCGGCCAAGGACTCCGACGTGACCGCCGCCGTCGACGCGCTGAACGCTGCCATCGCCGCGTTCAAGAACTCCGCCGACAAGCCGGCCACGGTCGACAAGTCCGGTCTGCGCGACGACATCGCCGCCGCGAAGGCGCTCGAGCAGGGCAAGAAGACCGACGAGGCGTGGAAGGCGCTGCAGAATGCCATCGCCTCGGCGCAGCAGGTGTTCGACAATGGTTCGGCCACCGCCGACGAGGTGACGCATGCGCAGGATGCGCTCAGGGACGCCGTCAAGGCGTTCACGGCCTCCGCCGACAAGACCGATGAGTCCAGTTCCGGCAGCAACGGCAACGGCTCGGGTTCGACGAACGGTTCCGGTTCCGCCTCGAACGCCGGTTCGTCCGCGGACGGCGTCCAGTCCGGCGATGCCGGCAAGGGCAAGCAGACCGAACAATCGGGCAGGCACGCGTCCGCGCTCTCCCGTACCGGCGTCGCGGTCACCGCGCTCGCCGCAGTGGTGATGCTGCTCGCCGCAGCCGCCGTCGCCATGCGCTCCGACCGTCTGCGCGCGCTGGTCGGCGATACGCTCGGCCGGTTCGGCGGGGCCTCCACCGCGTCCGGCGCGCACGGCAGCCACCGCGGTCGTGGCGGACGCCGCTACTGAATCGCCGGCTCGGCAGCGCAAATCAGTAGCGTGAGCCGGTAACGTAAGGCCCGGTCCGTATGGCACCCATCGGGTGCCGCACGGACCGGGCCGTTCCATATCCTGCGTGCCCAGTCGCCGCCATCCGGGCGGTGTGCCCGCTGCGGCTTTCCGCTGTTGCTCCGCTACTGCGCGCGGAAGGCGAGATGGCTGCGCAGCAGAAAAGCCATCGCCAATGTATCGTGGTCGGCGAGATCACGCGGATTGTAGCCCGTGCGACGGGCCATGGCATTGAGATGGTTCTGCAGGGTGTTCTTGTGCAGGAACAGTTCGTTGGCCGCGCGGTTGATGCTGCCGTTATGACGGGTGTACACCTCGAACGTGGTGTGGAAATGGTCGATGTCCTGCTCGGAAAGCCCTGCGAACACCTGGGCCACGAACCGCTGTGCCGTATCGCGGTCGACTGCCGACGCCACGATGCCGAGGCCGATGGAATCGTAATCCGCCACGCGGGCCTGATCGGTGAACCGCAGCCAGTCGACGGTCGTGCGGGCCTGACCGTAGCTGCGCCAGCATCGGTCCGCCGTCAGCGCGCGCTCGCCGACGCCGATGCTGATCGGCCGGTCGAGCGCATGCTCGATGTCCTTCCGGATGGCTTCAAGCGTGTCGAGCAGCGGCTGTTTGTCGTCGTTGCTGCCGTTCCCGCTGTTGCTGTCTTCGTCATCGGCCCGTTCGCCGAGCAGCAGCTGGAAACCCTGCGCGGACACCGCGAAGACGGTGTCCGCGCGATTCGCCAGATGACGGGAGAGAATATCGTAGATGTCGTCGCGGCCGGAGTGGTCCGCATCCTGCTGCGTGCAGCGGCCGATGGCCATGCGATGGGGCGTCTTCATATCGAGGCCCAACGTGGTCGCCAGATACTCGACCAGACCGCGGTCGTGGTCCTGCGCGCCCAGCAGGCCGATGAGATTCGTGGCCATCATGCGCCGGTCGAACCGAGTGACTTGGTCCATGTTCTCCCGAATCAGAATCTCGGTCATCTTGCGGATCACCTCGCCGAACGGCTCCACTTCGGCGCGCTCGCCGGTGATGCCGATGACCGCGACCACGTCGTCGCCCAGCATCACGGGGGCGTTGATGCCATGCCTCGCGCCCTCGAACTGGCTGTCGGTGTCCACGGCGATGGTGCATCGCTCCGCCGCCGCGAGGCGCGCCGCATCATGCCGTGAGCCGATGCGGGCCGGATCGGTGCTGGCGATCATGACGCCGTCGGGGGAGAAGAAGTTGATGTCGTGGCGAATGATGTTCTTGAGATTCTCCACGATGGTCTGCGCGATGCGGGAATCGATGTTCATAACGTCAGTATAGACGACATTCCCATAACCGACTGTTACCAGTACTATTTTGAGGCGGCTGCCATATCGGTCTTTCCGTTCCGGGGGATATGGAAAACAAGCGACTTTCCTTGGAAAATGGAAGCATCAAGATCAATCATTATTGAAAGCATTGGTCCATATACCACGTAATCAAAGGAGATATGTCATGGTGGAAGGTGTGTCGATCGCCTGGTGGGCGGCGCTGGTCGGCCTTGCCGTCGCGATCGTGCTGATTCTGAGGAAGCTCAACGCCACGTACGCGCTGCTGCTGGGAGCCGTGGTCGGCTGTCTTATCGGAGGCGCCTCGCTCGCGCAGACCGTGAACGTGGTGGTCGCCGGGGGCCAGAGCGTGGTCGGCACCATCGTGCGCGTGCTCGCCGCAGGCGTGCTGGCCGGTGTGATGATGGAGTCCGGCGCTGCGGACCGCATCGCCAAGACCATCGTCGCGAAGTTCGGCGAAAGCCTAGCGATCTTCTCGCTCGCGTTCGCCACGATGATCATCTGCGCGGTAGGTGTGTTCATCCCCGTGGCCGTGCTGATCGTTGCCCCCATCGCCCTCGAGGTGGGCAACCGTCTGGGCATCTCCAAGCTGGCGCTGCTGGTGGCGTTGTCCGGCGGCGGCAAGGCCGGCAACATCATCTCCCCGAACCCGAACACCATCGCCGCCGCCTCCGGCTTCGGCATCCAGCCGTCCGCGGTCATGGTCGGCAGCTTCATCCCGGCCGTCTGCGGTCTGGCCATGGCGGTCCTGCTGGCCACGCTGCTGCGCAACCACGGTGCCGCGCCGACCCTCGCCGAGGCCGGCAACGGCGACGCGGGCAACGGCGAATCCGCCCGCGAACTGCCGACCATCGGTCGCGCCCTGGTCGCCCCGGTCATCGCCATCGTGCTGCTGCTCGTCAATCCGATCGGCAGCGTGCTGGGCATCGGCCTGCTGACGCGATTCCAGGTGGACGCCATGTACATCCTGCCGTTCGCCGCCGTGATCGGGCTGTTCGTCATGGGCCAGGGCCGTCACCTGCTCGACTGCACCAAGGCCGGCCTCGCCCGCATGACCGACGTGGTCCTCATCCTCATCGGCGCCGGCGCCATCGGCGGCCTGATCACCAACTCCGACCTCTCCACGCAGATCGTGAACCTCATCAAGGCGTGGGGCGTGTCCGGCTCCCTGCTCGCCCCGCTCGCCGGCATCCTCATGGCGGCGGCCACGGCATCCACCTCCACGGGCGTGATCCTCGGCAGCAGCTCGTTCGGCTCGTCCATCCTCGACTTCGGCGTGACCCCGGTCGCCGCCGCCGTGACCATGCAGGCCGGCGCCACGGTGATTGACCACCTGCCGCACGGCAACTACTTCCACGTCTCCGGCCAGGCGATGAAGATGACGGTCGGCGAGCGCATGAAGAGCGTGCCGTTCGAGTCGATCGTCGGCCTGACGATGACCATCGTGGCCACGCTCGTCTACACGCTGTTCTGAGTGTCTTCGGTGTTCCGAGCGTTCCGCTTCCCGTATCGCAGGACGCATCGCAGTACCGCAGTATCGAAAAACGTATCGCAACCATATTGTTGAAATCAAAGGAGATTGTCATGAAGTTCGTTATCGCGCCGGATTCGTTCAAGGGCTGCATGACCGCCAGGCAGGCGGCCGAGGCCATGCGCGCCGGCCTGCGCCGCGTGTTCCCCGACGCCGAGTATGTGATGGTGCCGATGGCCGACGGCGGCGAGGGCACCGTGCAGTCGCTGGTCGACGCCACCGGCGGCGAGCTGCGGCAGGCGACCGTGCTCGACCCGTTGCAGCGGCGGGCCGTTGCGGAGTACGGCCTGCTGGGAGCTGCGGCGGGCATCGACGGTGCCGCTGCCGGCGCTGATGCCGACGTCGCCGCCGGCGCGGCCTCCGATTCCGCCGGCCTCACTGCCGTCATCGAGATGGCCGCCGCCAGCGGCATCCAGTTCGTGAATGACAAGACCCGGAACCCGCTCGTCACCACCACGTATGGCACCGGTCAGCTGATTCGTGCCGCGCTCGACGACGGCGCCCGCACGATCATCCTCGGTGTGGGCGGATCGGCCACGAACGACGGCGGCGCCGGCATGGCCGAGGCGCTGGGTGTGCGGTTCCTCGACGTGGACGGCAATCCGATTCCACGCGGAGGCGGCTTCCTCGATCGTCTTGACCATATCGACGTCTCCGGCATCGACCCGCGCATCGCCGAAACCCGTATGCTCATCGCCTCCGACGTGACCAACCCGCTGGTCGGTCCGAAGGGCGCGTCCGCGGTGTTCGGTCCGCAGAAGGGCGCCACGCCGGATATGGTCGCGCGACTCGACGCGAACCTGACACATTACGCCGATGTCATCCGTCGCGACCTCGGCATCGAGGTGGCCGATGCGCCGGGCGCCGGCGGTGCCGGTGGCCTCGGCGCGGGGCTCCTCGCCTTCACGAAGTCGACCATGCGTTCCGGCGTCGAAATCGTCTCGCAGACTGTGCGCCTGGCCGACCGCGCAATCGGCGCCGACTACTGCCTCACCGGCGAGGGCGGCATCGACTTCCAGACGCAGTACGGCAAGACCCCGATGGGCGTGGCGCAGGCCGTGCATCGCGGCAATCCTGAAATCGGTGTGATTGCGCTGGCCGGCTACGTGGGCGAGGGCATCGACCAGCTGTATGGTCTTGGCATCGACGCGGTGTTCGGCATCGTCCCCGCCGCCGTGCCCTTGGACCGTGCGCTCGCCGACGGTCCGGCGAATCTCGAACGCACCGCCGAAAACGTGGGTCGATTGATTCGCATCGGCCGTTGATTGGCTGCCGGCCGAGTCGTATGGTTCTCCCGTAAGCCACGAAATGACGATTAGTTGATTTCCTGCCTTCCCCGCCATCAAGAAGCGTGTCACGAAAACACCCGTCGCATACTTGCCGAAGTTCGGGTATTGTGGTTGATTTGAATTTGTCCGCTGAGAGATGGTAATGAACGGGGACAGACGGATCATGACGGAACTCACCATGGCACAGAACGACGTGGAACAGCCTGATATGGCACAGTCGAATCAGACCACAATGACCGATGCGACCGATGCGGCCGCCGCCGATATCGCCGGCGTCAGCGCGGCGATCGCGGCGTATCCGCGCGCGAAGGCGCGAACCCGACGATTCTCGCTCGGCGCGCCTCGCACGGCCAAGGTCCTCGACGACGGTTCGCGTGCGCTGTTCCTGCGCTCGCGCGGCCCGGAAGACGACGTCACCTGCCTGTGGATGAGCTGGTTCGACGGCGCCGGCAGGCATCATGAGACGTTGCTGGCCGACCCCCGCGCCCTGCTGGCGGCCGGCAACGGCGCGAACGCCGGTGCCGCACTGGCCGCCGCCAAGGCGTCCGTGCCCGACGAGGAGAAGGCCCGACGCGAGCGCGCCCGCGAATCCGCCGGCGGCATCGTGTCCTACAGCGTCAACGATTCCGGCAATCGCGTGGTGTTCACCGTCGACGGACGTCTGTGGCTGACGACCATCGTGTTCGACGGCGACATCGAATTCATCGGCGATCTCGAGAAACCCGACGCCGACGCCGGCGACGCCGCAGACGCGTCCGCCGGTCCTACCCGCGTGAACGTCGAGGACGGCGAACTCCATGCCGTCACGCGCGAACTCGGCGACACCTGGTACGTTTCCGCCATGGCCGTGAACGGCCATCCCGGCCGCCTGTTCCGTCCGGTGCTCAACCCGCGCATCTCGCCGAACGGCAGGCTCGTCGCCTACACGACCGGCCGCATGATCAACCTCGTCGTCATCGGCGAGAACGGCGAACCCGACGACGAACGCTCCATCTGCGGCGTCTACGACGATCCGAACGTGACCGTCGGCCTCGCGGAATTCGCAGCCGGCGAGGAAATGGACCGTTACGACGGTTTCTGGTGGTCGCCCGATTCGAAAAGCCTGCTGATCGAGCGCGCCGACGAATCGCAGGAGCCGGTCTGGCACATTACCGACCCGGCGAACCCGACCGCACCGGCCCGCACGCGGCATTATCCGCAGGCGCTCACCAAGAACGCCGACGTGCGGCTGTTCCGTTTCGACATCGGTTCGGCCGAGCATCGCGCCGGCAACATGGCATACTCCAGCATCGTCGACCTGCCGGAGGTCTGGTGGGATCGTCGCGGCTACGAATACCTCGCCGACGTGCATTGGAGCCGCGGCGGCGATCCGCTGCTGCTCGTGCAGAACCGTCGGCAGACCGCCGACCAGGTGCTGTCGATCGGTGCCGAAGGCAGCAATCCCAACGTCGGATATGCGCCGCAGCAGAGCATTCTCGACGGATTCGCGCTGGAGCAGGACGGCGGCGCGCTTGCGGCCGAGGAATCGGGCAAGCGCTGGCTGCCGACGACGACGCTCACCGTGAGCGGCAGCCGATACTGGCTCGACCTTATTCACGGCTGCCCGTCATGGACGCCCGACGGGCGCCTGATCACCGCCATGCCCGACGAGGAGACCGACACCATGCGTCTGGCGGTCGACGGGCACGCGTTCACGCCCGCCGGATGGCAGATTCTCGCCGTGCTCGACGTAACCGACCATGATGTGCTGGCGTGCGCCACGCGCGACGCCCGCGACGTGGACGTGGTGAGCTTCCCTCTGCCGCCGGCCGGACAGGAGTTCCTCGGCTCGTACTGGCAGGAACTGCATGAAGGCGACGCCAATGAATCGTGCGACAGCTGCGGCGATTGCGGCAGCTGCGAGGCATCGGATTCCGAAGCCGGCACGGCCAGCGGTTTCGGCAACCAGTTCGCCGCTGCCGGCGCCAACGGTCCGCACTCCGAATCATCCACGCCGGTCGTGCTGAATCCCGAACCGGGCGTCTGGACCGCCTCGCGTTCCGGCGACGGCCTGGTGATCTCCGGCCGCACGATGCATGATGCGAAGGCCGTCATGCTGCACATCGTCGGCGACTCCCGCGCGGCGATCGACAACCATGCCGAAACCCCCGGATTCACACCGAACACGACGTTCGTGCGTCTCGGCCGCCGTCGCCTGCACGCGGCGATCACGCTGCCGTCGGCCGACAGCCCGTACGCCGGCGCCGAAACGCTGCCCGTATTGATGAAGCCATACGGTGGGCCGATGCATCGCGAAGCCATGTTCGCGCAGTCGATGCACTGGGATTCGCAGTGGTGGGCCGACCAGGGCTTCATCGTCGTCGCGGCCGACGGACGCGGCACCGGCGCCCGCGGACTCGCGTGGGACCACGCCATGTTCGAGAAGTTCGCCGACGTCTCGCTCGAAGACCAGGTCGACGCCGTGCGCGCCCTGCCCGAGGCGATGGCGGCGCTTGCGGACGGCGATGGCCGGAACGGCGTCGTGCCGAGGCCCGACCTCGACCATGTGGCCATGATCGGATGGTCGTTCGGCGGTTTCCTTTCCGCGCTCGCCGTGCTGCGCGCGCCCGACGTGTTCGCCGCGGCCTGCGCCGGCGCCCCGCCCACCGACTGGACACTCTACGACACCCATTACACCGAGCGGTACCTCGGTCTCAATTCGCGTGTGTATGCGAAGAACAGCCTCATTACCGATGCGCCGAACCTGCGCCGCCCGCTGCTGCTCATCCACGGATTCGCCGACGACAACGTGACCGTGGCCAACACGCTGCGCTTGAGCTCCGCACTGCTCGCCGCCGGCCGCGAGCACACGGTGCTGCCGCTCACCGGCATCACCCACATGACCAACGACGAGACCGTCGCCGAGAACCTGCTCCTCTTCCAGCGCGACTTCCTGAAGAAGGCGCTGGCCAAGTAGCGCTGCGGGGCGGGGCGAGACGGGTGCCGTGCTCGTCCCGCCCCGCCCGCGTTCACTCATCAGATCCGCCGCGAACCCGGTCGCTCACTGTTCTCCGCCACGACACGCTGACTATCCGGCCGTTTCGTGGCGGAGATTGACGAGTGATCGAATCCGTGGCGGGAATCAGTGAGCAACCAACGTAAACCCCGTCTGAAAATCTTCCCTCGTTACATAAATCTCCCGTAGGTTTTGTAATCTATTGCACTATTGCGATTAGTGCATTATTGCGATAGCCGCGCGAGTACATGCGAATACATGCGCATGTGCGGGAACGACAGCACCGAAGCCGCGGCGGGAAACGAGGAGTACATGCAGGACGTCGAGGAACTTGACGCGGAAAACCAGATGAACCGAGGGCTGAAGAACCGCCACGTGCAGTTCATCGCCATCGGAGGCACCATCGGAACGGGCCTGTTCCTTGGTTCCGGCAAGTCGATCTCGCTCACCGGTCCGAGCATCGTCTTCGTCTACATCGCCGTCGGCATCATCATGTTCCTGCTGATGCGCGGCATCGGCGAGATGATGTACCGCGATCCGAGCCAGCACACGTTCATCAACTTCATCACGCGGTATCTCGGCCGCGGCTGGGGGCACTTCGCCGGATGGACGTACTGGATCGTGCTGATCCTCATCGGCATGAGCGAGATCACGGCCGTGTCCACATACTTCGTCACGTTCTTCGACACGTTCGGCATCGACCTCAGCCATTGGAAATGGCTGATCGAACTGTGCTTCCTTGTGGCGCTGTCGGGCATCAACCTGATTGCGGTGAAGGTGTTCGGCGAGGCCGAATTCTGGTTCTCGATGATCAAGATCACGCTGATCTGCGGCATGATAGCCACCGCCGTCGTGATGCTCGTCATCGGCTACCACTACCCGGCCGTGCAGATCACCGGCTCCGACCACATCAGCCCCGCCGGCCAGGTGAGCATCGCCAACATCACCGACGGGTTCTCGCTCGCGCCGAACGGCTGGCTGGCCCTGCTCATGAGCTTCCAGATGGTGTTCTACGCCTACCAGATGATCGAGTTCATCGGCGTGACCGTCTCCGAGACCGAAAACCCGCGCAAGGTGCTGCCCAAGGCCATCAACGAGATCATCCTGCGCGTGCTCATCTTCTACGTCGGCGCGCTCGTGGCAATCATGGTGATCGTGCCGTGGCGCAACTTCCAGCCGAACGCCGACGGATCGTTCGCCTCCCCGTTCATCATGGTGTTCAAATACGCCGGCCTTGACTGGGCCGCCGCGCTCGTGTTCTTCGTGGTGATCACCGCCGCGTCGTCGGCGTTGAACTCGCTGCTGTATTCCGCCGGCCGCCACCTGTACCAGCTGGCGAAGGAATCGCCGTCGCCAGCCATGCAGCGCCTCGGCGTCGTCTCGAAGAACCACGTGCCCGCGAAGGCCATCATCGTGTCGGCCTGCATGATCGTGCTCTCGCCGATCATCAACGCGTTCCCGCAGGTTTCCAGCGCTTTCGTGCTGTTCTCGTCGGCGTCGTCGGCGGTGATCATCTTCATCTACACGCTGACGATGATTGCGCATCGTCGCTACCGCGTCTCGGCCGACTTCATCGCCGACGGCTATGTGATGCCGGCGTGGAAGTTCACCAATACGCTGGCCATCGCGTTCTTCGTCTTCGTGTACTGCACGCTGTTCATCTCGACCGATACGCGAGGCCCGGCGATCGCGGGCCTCGTATGGCTCGTCGTGTTCGGCGGATTCTGCCAGTGGAGGCAGAGGCTGGAGGACCGCGACCTGCGCAAGGCCGTCAAACGCTCGTAACGCGCCCGGCCGGCAGGCCGTCATGGCTTATCGGCTGGCCGCCGTTCCGACTCGCGTCCCGGCTCCTTCGTCGTCAATCTTCCTTCGGGACGAATTAAAAAACACGTTCGTATATAAGGATTCGTCCCCACGTTGACGCCTCTGAGTATCATGCCCCGATGGGCAAAGGGAGGCGGACATGACGCAGTTCGAGATCGTGGTCGGGCAGATCGTCGGGTTCTTCATCATGATGATGGTGGGGTACGGCTGCGTGCGGCTGCGGTTCTACGGGATGAAGACGCTCGACGGCATGTGCATGTTGCTGACGAAGGTGCTCATCCCCGTGCTCGTGTTCAGCAACGCCGTCGCCGACACCACGCGCGCCGATCTCGTAGGCAACTGGGGCATCATTCTGCTCACGGCCATCATGTACGGATTGCTGATGGCGGTGTTCGCGCTGGTCGCGTGGGCGTTGCGGTTGCGCGGCAGCCGCAGTCATCTCTTCCAGGCAGGATTCATCTTCGGCAATGCGGGCTTCATCGGCATTCCGCTCGTCATGGCGCTGTTTCCCAAGGACGGCGCGATCTTCATCGTGCTGATGTCGCTCGTCGACCAGGCGCTGCTGTGGTCGTACGGCGTGTGGCTGTGCGAGCCGGTTCGCGAGCCGGTTCGTGGGGGAGCGGCCGGCGAGAACGGCGCTGGCTCCGTTGCCGGCGGCGCCGGCTCCGGTTCCGGTGCTTCCCGATCGGGTGTGACTGCTGCGTCGACCGTCCGTTCGGAGGCCGTCGCCGATACCGCGACGATTCCTCTTTCCCGACGCATTCTCGGTTTTCTCAGGCGATTCGCGAATCCGGCGTTCATCGGCATTCTCATCGCACTGGCGATCATCGTCGCCGGCGTGCGCGTGCCGACGGTGATTCTGACGCCGCTGCACACGATCGGCCAGATGTCGACGCCGCTGTCGCTGTTCTATCTCGGCGGCCTGTTCGCGCTGACGAAATGGTGGGGCGTGTTCGCGAAATACGAGCTGTACGTCGGTATGGTGGCGAAGATGCTGCTGTTTCCCGTCGGCTTCTACGCGCTGATGACGTGGTTCGCCGGCGTGACCGGCCTGCCGCTCACCCACGAGATGATCGAGATGATGTCGCTGATTTCCGGTCTGCCGACGATGACGACGATCGCCATGTTCTCCGGCCGTGCGAAGAACATGCCGGAATACGCCGTCGGCCTGGTGCTCGTGACGACGCTGTTCTCCCTCGTCTCCCTGACCGCCGTCTCCGCCTTCATTTTCTAGCCCCTTCGGGGTGTGGTGAATGAGGCTCTTACGCCTCCACGGAGGCGCAAGAGCGGGCCTGAACCGTTATCTCATCTCCTATCGAGCCAATCGGACACCGCCGCATAGGTGATGACCACCATGTAGGCGACCATGGCCATATCCGGTGTAAGCCGGCCGGCCAACGTCACGATTGACGCCGTGGCGATTACCGTGAACGAGGAACTGAGATGGTTCTGTTGGCTCGTATCCATAGATACCTCCTTGATTTTGTTATTTGGATTTCAGCCTTTGCGGGTCTCGAACCGCTTTGGCCGCTGCCCACTGTAGTGGACTCGGAGTATGGGGGCAAAGAACGCTTGAAGACAAGAGGGATGTGGGTGATTCTGTTTGTATGTTGTGCAGCGCGTAGTGTGCGTGGATTCCCGGTATGGCACGTCCGTGAAAAATGGTGCATAATGGAGGAGCGGCAAGGCTGTCTCGACCGGATGGCGCTTATGTTGGCCAACATAGACTTTGCCAACCGGAGTCGAGCCGTCAGGGTTCTTGATCCCTGGTTATTTGGATGTTGAGGGTCGGATTTCCATTATGGAAAATCTCGGCCCTCTTCTCATTCCCCATTTCCCGTTTTGCGTGATGACCGATGATGTTGCCGGATCATCATGCTGATTTGTCGTCGCGCGGACGGGGTGGACGGGTGGTTTCGGGCGGTATGGTTTGTGGGCTACAATGGTCGATGATATATTGTGAGCGCGCACATATTGTGCGAAACACTGTGTGAAGCATTGCTGGACATGCCGGGCGAGACGTCGTTCGGAACGCCGTGCGAACACCGTGTGCGTGTAGTTTTCAAGGCCAAGGAGGACCGCAGGCGCTCACGGTATCGACAACAGACCTTGCATGACGAATCGACGCCGTTCGGGCGAAGCAGCCGCCGAACGAACCGCGTCGAATGCGCCGGGCACAGGGAAAAGCGCGACGAAGGGGAAAGAGGAGTCCCCGCCGCCGCAGACATTGAGGAGGATGTCAATGAGTTCTGCTCCCGCAGAGAAACGAAACGGCCTGGGCCGGCGCCTGGTGGCGGTGAGCGCCACTGCGGCGTCGCTGCTCTCGCTGTGCGTGGGCGTGCCGGCGATGGCCGACAGCACCGCCAACGCAGCGACCGCAGTCGCAACGACCACAACCGCAGCCACCGCAGCCGCCGACGCGAAACCGACCCTGCTCGCCAGCTGGGACTTCACCGGCAAGAATGGCACGAGCAGCGGCGCCATCGCCGATTCCACCGGCAAATACGACCTGACGCTCGACGGCGGCGCCAAGATCGAGCAGTACGGCGACCGCAACAACAACGAATCGTTGTCGCTGCGCGGCGGTAGCCAGTACGCACAGATTGACGACCAGCTGTTCAAGGACGCCGGCGACTCCTTCACCATGGAGTTCGCCGCGAAGACCCGCCACGACGACAGCGGCAAGTTCTTCTCGCTCATCATCGGCAAGGACGGTTCGAACGACTCCAGCACGTCCGATAAAGACAACGCCAACAAGTACCTGATGTTCTACAACAGCAAGACCACCGTCAAGGGCGTCATCTCCGACAACAACTGGGGCAACGAGCAGGGCGCCAAGGTCAACGTCTCCAACAACGACAACGTGTGGCACAACTTCAAGATCGTCGTGGACGGCACCAGGCTCGCCGTGTTCCGCGACGACGCCCTGATTATCTTCAAGGCCGACACCGGCATCAAGATGAGCGATCTCGGCGCCGCCACCGCATACATCGGCAAGTCGTTCTACGGCGGCGACGAGTACTGGAACGGCGCCATGGACGACATCAAGGTCTACAAGGGCGCCGAGCTGACGCTGCCCGAATCCGTCGCGATCTCCGGCACCGGCGTGGCCGACGGCAGGCTCACGCTCATCGAGAAGGCCACCGCCAGGCTCACCGCCACCGTCAAGCCCGACGATGCCGTAAGCAAGAACGTCACGTGGGCATCCTCCGACGAATCCGTCGCGAAGGTAAGCGCCGACGGCACCGTGACCGCCGTGAAGGCCGGCGAGGCCGCGATCACCGCCACAAGCGAGCTGGGCGACAAGCGCGATTCCATCACCGTGACCGTGAACCCGATGAACGCGCATGACGCCGCCAGCGCCGATCTCGACGCCGCCATCGCCGCGTTGAAGACCACCGTCGACGAGAACCTGCCGCTCGCGGCCAAGGGCTCCGAGAACGGTTCCGCAATCACGTGGGCCTCATCCGACCCGAAGCTCATCACCGGCACGGATGCCGACTACAAGGCCCCCGCCAACGGCATGGCCGACCCGTACAAGGGCGCCGGCGTCGTGACCCGCCCGGCCTACGGCGACGGCGATTCCAAGCCCGTCACGCTTACCGCCACCGCCAGCTACAACGGCGGCGAGAAGGTGACGAAGAGCGTGCAGGTGACGGTCAGGGAGAAGACGCGCGAAGTGCCCGACGGTGCGTATGCAGCCGTCACGTTCCTTTCCGACGCCGCCACCACGAACGGCAAGATCGGCGAGGCGCTGTACGAATCCGCCACCGACGGCAACAACTTCTTCTCGTTCAAGGAGATCAACGGCTCCAACCCGGTCATCGTGTCGAACACCGACACCAAGGGCCTGCGCGACCCGTACGTGCTCAAGTCCAAGGACGGCGACAAGTTCTACATGATCGCCACCGACCTCAAGGTCTCATCGCAGGGATGGGGACAGAACCAGCAGTACGGCTCCCTCAAGCTCGAGGCATGGGAGTCGACCGACATGGTCAACTGGACGCGTACCAACGCCGAGGACGGCGACACCGGCATCAAGGTCAACGCCGACAACATGGGCATGACCTGGGCGCCCGAAGCCTTCTGGAGCGATGAACTCAACTCCTACGTCGTGTTCTGGTCGTCGCGCGAATACACCGACGCCACCCGCAAGACCGCGGTGAAGAGCTCGAAGACCGGCAACGCATACAACATCCTCGTGATGGCCACCACGCGCGACTTCCGCACCTTCACCCCGGCCGAGAAGTGGCAGGACACCGGATACTCCCGCATCGACTCCACCGTGTTCAAGATCGGCGACACCTACTACCGTCTGACCAAGAACGAGGAGGGTGGCAAGGCCGGCGACTACATCACCAACGGCAAGTCCACGTTCCTCGAGCGTTCGAAGTGCCTGACCTGCACCACCACGTCGGCCGACCCGAACGCCGACATCACCAAGACCTGGCAGCTCGTCGACCAGAACATCCTGCCGTTCGAGGGGCCGGAATCCATCAAGCTCAACGCTGGCGATCCGAACCAGAACGACAAGGGCGACGCCATGATCATCATGGCCGACTCCGGCGGCTACAAGCCGTTCATGACCTCCGAGTCCGCGCTCGCCGCGTCCGGCTGGACCAACCGTCTGTCGGCCACCGACGGCTGGTACACCGAAAAGCAGTGGGGTCCGGGCGTGACCGGCAAGGTCACCCCGACCAACATGCCGACGCCGACCCGTCACGGCGCGTTCGTGAACGTTTCAGCCGCCATCGCCGAGAACATGCACAAGTGGACCTCCGCCAATCCGACGAAGATTCCCGCCGTGGATTCCACGACCACCGCGACGTACGACGCCGGCTCGCGTGAGATTACGGCCACCGTTGAGGCGAACGACAAGGGCACGGTCGCCGGTTCGGTGAAGTTCTCGACCGCGGACGGCAAGTGGTCCAAGACCGTGAAGCTCGACGCCAAGGGCAAGGCCACGGTCACGGTGCCGGGCGACGTCTCCGGCGCGGTCGCGGTGGCCTACGACGGCTACACCGACAAGCTCGTCAACGCCTCCTCCACCGAGGTCAAGGACATCGAGGCCACGAAGTACGGCGTGAAGGACCTCGCCAAGGTGACCGCCGTGTACACCGACAACGGCGCGACCGTGGCCGGCTTCGACTTCCGGAAGTCCGACCCCGTAAGCATCGACAAGGGACGCACCGTCAAGCTGCAGGGCGTGCCGACCGGCTGGAAGACCGACGCGGCCACGACCGACGCCGGCCAGGTGTTCACCGTCACCAGCCCCGACGGCGCCGTCACGCAGGTCTACACCTTCGCGTTCAAGTCCGAGCCCTCCACCAAGCCGACGCCGAACGAACCGAACAACGGCAACGGCTCCGGCAATACCGGCGGCAATACGGGCAACGGCAACAACGCCGGTGGCAACAACGCCGGCGACAACGGCAACGCCACCGCCAAGCCGTCCGACGGCAAGACGACCGCGGCCTCCGGCAACCAGTACGGCGGCAGGCAGCAGCTGTCGAAGACCGGCACGGCCGTCACCGCGCTCGCCTTCGCCGCAGTCGCCATGGCCGCAGCAGGAGTCATCGCCCTGCGTCGCCGTCGCGCCTGACGTCCGTCCGGACCGGCTCCTCTCACGGCTGAGAGGAGCCGGTTCGGCCGAGCCGCGTCACCAACCACGTAATCCATAACTCAATATCGCAAATCACCCCCTCCCAAAAACCATCCCATCCAATCGCAGAGGAGCATTATGGGAATCTGGAAGAAGGCCATCGGCCTCACGGTCGGAGCGGCGACGCTCGCGGCCGGCATGCTGGTGCCGATGACGGCATCGGCCGCGGACGCCACCGCGCAGCCGCTCATCCATTATTCGTTCGACAAGGCGCTCGCCGGCAAGACCATCGCCAACGAGGGCAGCGCCGGCGATGCCAACGCCACGCTCAGCGGCGACGCCGCCGTCGCCGACGGCCGAATCAGCCTGACCGGCTCGCAGACCATCAGCGTGCCGACCACGGCCCTCAAGGACCAGAAGAACGTCACCGTCTCCATCTGGCTGAAGAACAACTACGGCAACGGCAACACGGCCGCCGCCTACATCGGTGCGGCCAAGACCGGCAACTATCCGAACAACGGCTACTTCCTGCTCAACCCCGCCAATCCGAGCGGATACGTGAAGTCCGTCATGACCACGGCCACGGCCGCCACTCCGAACGGCAGCCCGTGGGGCACCGAGGTCGGCCCTGGCGCCACGAACGCCGCCACGTCCGGCACGAAGGCCACCGCCGACCTCGCGCTCTACACCACCGTCATCAACGGCGCCGACGGCACGATGAGCTTCTATCTCAACGGCAAGCCGGTCGGCGACGCCACATACGCCATCCCCGAAGGTGGCCTGGCGAACTACGGCGACCTCGTCGCCTACATCGGCAGGTCGGCGTATTCCGACCCGAACACGAAGATCGACGTCGACGACTACGCCGTCTACGGCACGGCCCTGAGCGCCGACGCCGTGGCCGACCTCTACAACACGGAGGCGCTGGAGAAGGCCGTGTCGTCGATCGCGTCCTCTGTGCCGACGTCCGCGGACGCCGACTTCACGCTGCCGACGGCCGCCGCCGGCGCGACCATCGCATGGCGGTCCGACAACGCCGCCATCGCCGTCGACAACACGACCGGCAAGGCGGCCGTCACACGGCCCGCCGCTGCCGCCGGCGACGCGAAGGTGACGCTCACCGCCACATTCACGCTCGGCGGCGACACCAGGACGGCTGCCTACACCGTCAACGTGCCGAAGCAGCTGTCCGACGCCGACAAGGCGCAGAAGGACGCGGCCGCCATCGCCATCGAATCCTCCGACGACGTGCGTTCCAACATCTCCCTGCCCGTGACCGGCGAAAACGGTTCGAAGATCACGTGGACGGTCGCCGACGGCGGCGACAGCGCCGCGATCGGCGACGTGACCGACGGCCGTTACGTGACCGTGAACGTCAAGCGCCCGGCCGCCGGCACGAAGGCCGTGAGTGTGACGCTCAAGGCCTCCGTCGTCAACGGCACGGCCACCGAGACGAAGAACTTCACCGTCGAGATTCAGCCGATGCCGGCCTCCGAGGAGAAGGACGAGGCCTACGTATGGGCGTTCTTCACCGGAGAGGGCGCGGGTGCCGAGAAGATCAGCCTCGCCGCCTCCAAGGGCAACGACGCGCTCGACTGGAACACGCTCAACGGCGGCACGCCGCTGTTCACGTCCGAATACGGCGAGAAGGGCCTGCGCGACCCGTTCATCATCCGTTCCAAGGACGGCGACAGGTTCTACATGCTCGCCACCGATCTGAAGATCGACGGCCGTTCCGGCGGATTCGACTCCGGCCAGCGCAACGGCTCGAAGTACATCGAGGTGTGGAAGTCCGACGACCTGGTCAATTGGTCGAAGCAGAGCCATGTGAAGGTGAGCTCCGACTACGCCGGCAACACGTGGGCGCCCGAGGCGTACTACGACACGGCGATCGGCAAGTACGTCGTCTACTGGGCGTCGAACATGTACGACACGACCGACAACAGCCTGTCCGTGCGTACCCACGTCACCTACAACCAGATGATCTACGTGACGACCGACGACTTCGTCAGCTTCTCCGACCCACAGGTGTGGGTGAACGTCAACCAGGGCCAGGGCAAAGGCATGATCGACGCGACCATCGCCGAGGAGAACGGCGTCTACTACCGCTTCTACAAGGACGAATCGCAGATGAAGATCCGCGAGGAGCAGTCCACGAACCTGCTCGCCACGATCGGCTCGGCCACGACGCCCGGCACGCTGCCGAAGCAGACCGGCCTCGCCGCATCCGCCCAGTGGACACTCGTCAGGGACCAGATCGGCAACGGCCAGAACAACCAGTACGGCGGCACGTTCTCCGGCGGCGAAGGCCCGTCCGTGTTCCCCGCCAACGAGGGTGACGTGAACGGCAACAAGTGGTATCTGTTCATCGACCAGCCGGGCTACCACGGCGGGCCGAACCATTACATCGGCTTCAAGGTCAATAATCTGGCCACCGGCGACGTGACCTCCGTGAAATACAAGAGCCTGCCGACCAACTCCGACGGCGGCAAGCCGCGTCACGGCACCGTCGTGCCGGTGACGCGCGCCCAGTACCAGAAGGTGCTCGAGGCGTATGCGAAGAACGTGGCCGTGAAGTCGGTCGATGCCATGGCCGTTTCGACCAAGGTGGGCGAGGACCCGACCGGCACGTTGCCGGCCAAGGCGCACCTCACCCACGTCGACGGTTCCGAAGCCGATGTGGACGTCGTCTGGGAGAAGATCTCCGCCGACGACTACGCCAAGACCGGCACGTTCACCGTCAAGGGCGTGGCGCAGGACGACTCCCGCATGCCCGTCGAGGCGACCGTGACCGTGGCCGGCACGAGCATCGCCGACGCCGACGTGACGCTCGAGAAGACCGAGTACACCGCCGACGGTTCGGAGAAGAAGCCGGGCGTCACCGTGAAGCTCGGCGACAAGACGCTCGTGGCCGGCGCCGACTACAAGGTCGCCTACGCGAACAACGTCAAGCCCGGCACCGGGGCGACCGTGACCGTGGCCGGCATCGGCCTCTACGAGGGCACGAAGACCGTGACCTTCACGATCAAGGAGGCGGCTTCCGTCGGGCCGACGCCGGGGCAGAACGGCGGCGGTTCGAATTCGGGCAGCGAGGCCGGTAACGCGGGTGCGAATGGTTCGGGCAGCGGTTCGGGCAACGCGACGCAGACCGGTGGCAAGACCGACGGTTCCTCCGCGAATGCCGCCGGTTCGGCCGGTTCGCAGGCCGGTGGCAAGCAGCTGTCGAAGACCGGTGTCGCCGTCGGCGGCGTCGCGTTCGCCGTCGCGCTGCTGGCCGCTGCCGGCGCTGCCGCCGTGCTGCGCCGTCGCCGTGCATAGAAGCGCATAGGTGCACCTACGTAGATACGACTACGTAGTCGCATGGTTCGGTGCCGTCGGGACTTTCTCCATTCGGGGACCCGGCGGCACCGTCGTTTTGCACGCACGAATGGCATTATGGGTCGTGGTCGTGGCCGTGGCCGTGGACTTGCCGGTGTCGTCGGTTGTTTGTGCGCACGAATGGGCATTTATCAGCGTATTCGTTGATTCGTGAATCAAGTCATTGTTCACGAATCAACTGGTATGCCTCCATATCGCGATTCGCGATATGGATAAGCATGCACGAATTGATTGATATGGATGTATTGCGTGGTTTGTGCGCGATTATATCGTCGATGAATCGTCGGTAGCCCGCATATTTTGCGATTCGTGTACGGGAGCGCCGTTCATGAATCGTTGGATGCGGGCATGTTCGATGATTCATGGATGTGATGGCAGCATGGAAACGAAATCAAATAATCCGAAAAATATTACGAAACGGCTTGTGAGAGCCTTAACATCTGCTATACTAAAAATGTGCTTGTTAGCCCTCACAAGACGGCGTTGACGCCGTTTCGTGAATGTCGACAGGTGCGAAGCAACACGTCTACCAAACGTCGATGACGGCAGTGATGCCGATGTCGGGTTTTGATGCGATGTGCTGTGAAACAACCGAACAAATCAACCGACTGACAACAGATCGGAGAAGAGCGACCTTCTCCGCCAACCATCAAAGGAGCTGCGACAACCTCTCTCTTTCATTTCCCCTTTAGAAACCCCTGCTGCGCGATCCGAGAACTGTTTTAAGCCTCTTTTCAGGTTCTCCGATCGCGCAGTTTGGTTTTTGGGATAGCGGGGTCGCGCCGGCTCCGTTTGCGAATCGCCCCATATGGACCTATGTGATGATTCGTGTCTCGATTGCCGTTCACGAATCATCCGATGCGCTCATATTCGACGATTTGCATTTGCGTCGCCGTCGCGCGATTCATGAGAAAGGCTCGTATTCTCCGATTCGTGACTGAGAGATGCGCTCATGAACCGAGAAATGAATGGATATCGGTGTATTCGTGCGCGGGATATCCGTGAATGAACGGTGGGATGCGTGCGTATCGGCGAATTCGTGCGCGGGGTGCTTGTGCGTGAATTGGGGGATGCGGACGCATCGGTCGATTCGCGTATGGATGATGCGCTCATAAAACGTCGGATGCGCGTGTATCTGATGATTCGTGAACGGGGAATCGGTTCGGGAATTGTATGATGTGGGCGTATCTGGTGATTCGTGAACGAAGAGGGACTGCGCGATTTGCGAAATGCGTCCATATCGGGCGGTTCGTGAACGGGGGAAGCGGTTCGCTGGACTGGGCGTGGCTGGGCTGGGCGCGGCTGGACGAGGCTGGACGAGGCTGGGCGCGGCCGGCCAAGAGGACCGGTGGGTTCGTGCGGTGCGGTGGCTTGGGTCGAGGTCGGGGGAGTCGGGGGATTGTGTACCCCGTCCGTCGGGGACGCGGTGGCGAATAGTGAGCGCGCACATTAAACTTGTTAGTGCTCACATCGTCGGTGCGGGCGATTGCCTAGGCGAAGGGAAAACAAAGCGGTTCGCAACGCAGGCAATCGTAGGCCTCGCCGGTCTGGGTGCAAGTATCAACAACGAAGTATTGGCAATTGATTTGACTAACCGTGAGGAGCCGGTTTCCCATCGTTTCGATAACGACAATCCGTCGTTTGATAACGAAATCATAACGAAACGATAACAATCCGGTGGTTGGTCGGCGTCGAGGCCGTACTTACGGAGGAAGGATTCTCGTTGAGGAGAGCCAGCAAAATAGCGGCGTGGATAACCGCGCTGTCGACGCTGAGCGTGGGATTGGTGCTGCCATCCGTCGCCGCCGCGTCAGAGGAGAACGCCGCGGCGGCACCGGTCGCCAACGTGGCGAGCGTCACGAGCGTGACGACGGCGAACACCACCAAGGCCGCCGCCGACCCGATTGCCAGTTTCGATTTCAACACCGACCCGACGGACGGCGCGTTCACCAGCGCCGGCGCCGACAAAGCCAAGGCCGTCGTCAACGGCACGGCGACTCTTGTCGCCCGAACCGACGACGCCGCCAACGGCAAGGCCGCCCAGCTCGGCCAGAACTTCTGGATGAACGTGACCAAGTCCGACGGCACCGCGCTGCTCGCCGGCCTCAAGAACGTCACCATCTCCTATGATTCCAAGGCTGCGGCGGCCGGCGGGCAGTGGACCATCTTCGCCGCGCCGAACGCGAACGCCGTCAACGGCAACGCGCCGACCTACCTCGGCGTGCTCGACCGCACCGACAAGACCCGCGTGGAACGCTACCTCAACGGCCGCAACTCCGACGAGGCCACCATCGACCAGAACGCCGGCGCCGCCGACGCCTGGAAGCACGTCGACCTCGTGATCTCCGGCACGACCGCGAAACTCTACGTCGACAAGAAGTTCGTCGCCAGCAACGTGAACGGCAAGGAGCTCACCGAGATCCTCGGCGGCTCCGGCGGCGTGCTGCAGATCGGCAAGGGCAACTGGGGCAACGGCGAATACTTCACCGGCCTCATCGACAACCTCAACATCTACGGCAGCGCGCTTTCCGCCACCGATCTCGGCGTCGCGGTGCCGAGCAGGCTGCACATCGACGGCAACGGCGTGACCGACGACGGCGCGCTGAGCCTGAAGGAAGGCTCCAGCACCGCACTGAGCACGACCGTCGAACCGAGCAGCGCCGAACCCGCAGTGACGTGGGAGTCCGACAACCCCGCCGTGGCAACGGTTTCCGCCACCGGCAAGGTGACCGCCAGGAAGGCCGGCACCGCCACCATCACCGCCACCTCCGAGGCCGCGCCGACCGTGAAGGCCACGCTCAAGGTGACCGTCGAAACCGTGAAGGACGATGACGCCTACGGCTACGTGATGGTCCACTTCATGGAGAACAACAAGGGCTACTCCGAGAAGATCTACCTCGACATCACCCGCGGCAACGACCCCACCCAGTGGGACCAGCTCAACGGCGGCGAACCGATCCTCGCCAACAACGAGTCGACCACCGGCGTGCGCGACCCGTTCATCGCCTACAACCCCGAGTCGAAGACCTACTACATCCTCGCCACCGACCTGCGCGTGTTCGGCGGCGACAACGCCGGCTGGGGGACCTGGTCCACGAACTACAGCACCAAGCTGCACGTGTGGGAGTCCAAGGACCTCATCCACTTCAACGACATGACGGAGCTCGAGACCGCCACCGCCGACAAGTACACCGACAAGCCCGTCAAGACCCAGACGCTCACCGATTCCGTGACCGGCAGGACCATCTCCGAGATCGGCATGGCCTGGGCCCCCGAGGCCACGTGGGTGCCGAACTTCTACGATCTCAACGACGACGGTGTCATCAACGACTCCGACGCGAACAACCCGGCCGACCGGAAGGGCGGCGCGTTCGTGATGTACTGGTCGACGTCCGCCAAATACGACGGCGAGAACAACCAGCCCGGCAAGAAGGTGACCCACGTGCTGTGGGCCGCCACGAAGGACTTCACCAACAAGACCTACATGTTCGGCGGCGTGTTCGTGCCCAACAGTAAGTACCGCCCGGGTAACACCATCGACACCACCATGCTGCAGCGCACCGTGACCGACGCCACCGGCAAGGAGCACCTGCGCTCCTACCGCGCGAGCGGCTCCGGCACCATCTTCATGGAATACACCGACCGAGCCGACTGGTGGCGAGCCAACGACAAGGGCCAGTACGCCACCGACCCGGCCAACGGCTGGGTGCTGCGTCAGAACAACGTGGGCCACAGCCTCGGCGGCAGCCAGGAGGGCGCCAACGGCTTCAAGGTCAACGGCCAGAACAAGTGGTACATGTTCGTCGACAACTACGGTTCCGTCGCCTCCGGCGCCCGCTACGGCTACAACCTGCTGGAATCCGACGACCTCGATGCCGCCGACGGCAACGTGTGGACGCCCGTCGGCAACGACGGATTCGTCCTCACCGCCAAAACCAAGCACGGCGGCGTGGTCTCGCTCACCAAGGCGCAGTACGACGCCATCCGCGCGGCCGACGCCAAGGCCTCCGACAACAAGGGCCTCGACGCCGGCGAAGTGAAGGTCAGAAAGAACGCCACCGCCGCCGACGTGAAGGCCTCCCTGCCCGCCACCCAGAAGGTCACGCTCGCCAACGGCTACGGCACCGCCGAGCGCAACGTCACCTGGGACGTCTCCAAGGTCGACACCGCCAAGAACGGCACGACCACCGTCACCGGCACCGTCGACACCATCGGCGCGGCAAAGAACCACTGGAAGTGGACCAACGCCGCCGGCGAGTCCAAGACCGACACGGACGACCTCATCAACGAGGGCGTCAACGCCAACAACAGTTTCAAGCAGACCGGCGGCTTCACCGACAACGCCACCGCCCGGAAGAACCGTCCACTGTACAGTTCCACCGCCATCACCGTCACCGCCAAGATCACCGTCGGCACCGGCGAAACCACGCCGACCGACCCCGACCTGCTCGCCGACTTCACGTTCGACAAGACCCCCAGCGGCGCCACATTCGACGGCGGCAACGCCACCGGCGAAACCAAAGGCACCGCCACGCTCGCCGACTCGAAAGACGCCGCCGACGGCAAGGCCGCGAAGCTCGGCAAGGACTTCTGGCTGAACGTCACCGCCAAGGACGGCTCCCCGCTGCTCAAGAACCACAACGACGTCACCATCTCCTACGACGTCAAGCCCGATGCCGGCGGCAACACCGGCTGGACGTTCTTCGCCGCCTCCAATGCCGCCACGCAGGAGTACGGCAAGGAGCACTACGTCGGCGTGCTCGACAAGACCACCGGCGTCACCGTCGAACGCTACGGCAACGCCGGCGGCACGCGCGACTCCTCCGGCAACGTCTCCTACGCCAAGACGAACGCCGGCTGGAAGCACGTCGACATCGTAATCTCCGGCAAGACCGCCAAACTGTACGTCGACAAGAAGCTCGTCGCCGTGAACACCACCGGCAAGACCCTCACCGACATCCTCGGCGCCGACGGCGGCATCCTGCAGATCGGCAAGGCCAACTGGGGCAACGGAGAATACTTCTCCGGCCTCCTCGACAACCTCAGGATCTACGGCAAGGCGCTTTCCGACGACGATCTCGGCGTCGAAAGCGCGAAGACCGACTATGCCGCCGCGCTCGCCATCCCGGCGAAGATCACCGGCGACCTGCCGTCCACCGTGCTCGGCAAGAAGGTCACGTGGTCCGCGGCCGGCGACGGCGCGAAGCTCGTCGCCGCCGACGGCAAGGTCACGCAGCCGAAGTCCGGCGAGAAGGGCGTGAGCGTCAGGCTCACCGCCACCATCGACGGCGTTGCCACGCCGATCACGGCCGATGCGACGATCCTCGACAACGGCGGCGCCATCGCCTCCTACGTCAAGGACGTCGACCGCAGCGACCAGAACGGTGCCAAGTACGATCCGCTCGCCTACAACGACGACCGCCGCGCCGACTCGCTGTACGTGGCCGCCAAGGCCGCCGGCTCAGAAAAGTGGGAGACCCTGAACCGTTCGCAGTCGATCCTGTCGGTCAAGTGGGACGGCTCGCAGTCCGCGAAGCCCAACGCGCAGATGGGTTCGCCGACGTTCTTCCGTGACTCCGCCGGCAGGCTCGGCGTCGTCTCGTCGCAGAACAACGCCACCGGCGCCATCTACGTGTGGGACGCCAAGGCCGACGGCGCGACGTTCGCCAACGAGCGTGCCATCACCGTCTCCGATTCGTCGATCGTCACGAACCCGCGCATCGTCTACGATGCCGCCGCCAAGGGCTACAAGGTCTTCTGGACCGACGGCCTTTCCGGCGAAGGCCGCGTGGCCACGTTGAGCGACCTGACGAAGGACGCCAAGGCCGGCGAAACGCTTAAGGCGGACGCCGCCGCGATGGGCGTCGGCGCGGTCACGGCCGGTCTGCCGGCCTGGGCCGGCAGCGGCCAGACCAGCGCCTTCGCGATGTCGAAGTCCGAATACGATGCGTTCTACAGGAACTACGTCGACCTGCAGAACAACGGCAGGAAGGACATCGCCGACGTCACGTTGAAGAACGGCGTCTCCGCCGACGACGTCACGAAGGCCGTCGCCAAGAAGCAGGCCACGATGACGTACAACGACGGTTCCGAAAAGACGTTCAACGTCACGTGGAACGCCGACGACCTGGCCGGAATCGACACGAAGAAGGGCGGCACGTACGAGGTCAGGGGCACGGTCGACCAGACCGCCGAGGCCATGTACAACGACGCCCGCGCCGATCCCGACATCTTCTACAACGAGGACGACGGATACTACTACCTGACCGGTTCCACCTACGAGGTCAAGTCCACCGACAAGACCAACAACCAGAAGGACAGCTACCGTTCCATCGGCCTCACGCGCGCCAAGACCATCAACGGGTTGAAGGACGCCAAGGAGACCATCATCATCAAGCCGGAGAACGGCACGCCCGGTCATATGGACCAGTACCCGAACTCGTTCTACGGATGGAGCGCGTTCATCTGGGCGCAGGAGTTCCACAAGATCAACGGCAGGTGGTGGATTGTGGCCGGCTTCCACAAGGGCGCCTCGACCACGAACGGCGGCTGGTGCAACAACACCATCCTCATCCCGTACACCGGCGACGAACAGTCCATCAAGGACGGCGGCTTCCTCAAGGCCGAGAACTGGGGCGAGCCGACCGTGCTCGAAGGCGCCGCGTTCGACGTGACGTACTTCGAACGCGAGGAGAACGGCAAGACCCAGGGCTACTGGCTGTTCCCGAAGAGTGCCGGCCTGTACCTCGCCAAGGCGAAGATGGGCGACGGCGAGACCCCGCTCGTCGACGGCTCGCTCAAGCAGATCTACCAGGTCAGCCAGCAGTTCGAGTACGGCAAGTACGCCCCGACCCCCGGCGACAACACCGAAGGCTCGGACCAGGCGATCGTCGAGGCGCCGTTCATGTTCGGTCACGGCGACTACGTGTACATCGCGTACGCCGGCGCCACGGTGGACAAGTACTACAACACCAACGTGATGCGCGCCAAGGCCGACGCCGACCTGACCGACCCGGCCAGCTGGACGACCGCCGCGTTCCCGTCGTTCGACACCAACGACACCTACACGGGTGCGTACGGCGCCGACGAGACGACGTACGAACGCAAGCACGCCGGCCCCGGCCACATCTCGCTCGTGCACGACGAGGCCAACAACATCGTCATGGCCTACCATGCCCGTCCGTACCCGGAGATCCACTCCGGCAACGCGGCCGGTGGCCTGTTCGACCAGGACCGCAACACATGGGTCAAGTCGGTGAACGTGCGCGCCAACGGCATGCTCGACATGTCGCTGACCAAGGACCAGGAGGTCGCGCCCGCCAACCGCACCGTGACGGTGAAGGTGGTCGTGGCCGCTGCGGAGACCGAGCCGACCCCGGACCCCGATCCTTCGGACAAGCCCAGCGATAAGCCGTCCGATAAGCCGTCCGACAAGCCCGGCAGCGGCAACAACGGCACCACCAAGCCGAACGGCGGCACCGGCAGCGCGGGCGCGAACGGTGCGAACGGTGCGAACACCGCGAACGGTTCGGCGAACGGTAACGTCACCGCCAACGGCCAGCAGTCCGGCAAGACCGGTTCGCTGAGCAGGACCGGCGTGGCCGTGGGCATGGTCGCCCTGACCGTCGCCGCGCTCGCCGGTGCAGGCGTGGTGCTGACGCTGCGTAGGCGGGCGTAGGGCTCGCGGCTCTTGGGTCAACTCCCCTCAGTCGGCTTCGCCGACAGCTCCCCTCAGTCTTGAGGGGAGCCGAGGTGCTGTGATCGTAGTCAGCATGAGCGTTACCCACTGTCATCCTGAGCGAGCGAAGCGAGTCGAAGGATCTTTCCGAGACCTCGCAAAAGATTCTTCGACTCCGGGCTTCGCCCTTCGCTCAGGATGACAGGGAAGGAGCCTGACCCCGCCGGCGGGGCGGAAAAGCAAATACTTCAATCCATAACTGAACAAATCACCTCACCCATATCGATCAGAGGAGAATCATGGGGAACTGGAAGAAAGTGGTGGCGGCAATAGCGGCGCTACCCATGGCATTCGCGGGACTGGCAATCGGAGCCGGCACCGCGGCGGCGGCCGACGCCACGGCGCCCGCGCCCGTCGCAAGCTATCCGCTGACGGCCAACGCCAACGACGTCAGCGGCAACAACCTCAACGGCACCGCGCAAAGCGGCGTGACGTTCAGCGCCACCGACGGCGCGACGCTGGCCGGCGGCAAGGCCACGACGGCCGGCACCGACGCCATCGCGCTGCCGAACGACATCGGCGCGAAGGCCAAGGCCGCGAACGCCGTCACCATCTCCGCATGGATCAGGAACGGCACCACCAAGACCAACACCGCCGCGCTCTACCTCGGCGAGCAGCCCGCCGGCAACAACATGCCGACGCATTACTGGCTGCTCAACCCGAGCAATCCGAGCGGCAACTACAAATCCGTCATCACCAACGCCACGAACGCCAACGCCCCGTACAACACCGAGGTCGGCAGTTCAAGCACGTCCACGGCCGATGTGGCCGGCAAGTGGGCCAACTACACCACGGTGATCTCCGCCACGTCCATCACCAGCTACCTCAACGGCAAGCAGATCCAGACCGCCGCGCGCTCACAGAGCATGGCCGACTGGACCGGCGACATCAACGCCTACATCGGCCGCTCCAACTACACGGGCGACAAGACGTGGGGCGGTTTCGTGCAGGACCTGCGCTTCTATGATTCCGCCCTCAGCGCCGACCAGGTGTCCGCCGTGTTCGCCGACGCGCAGACCGACGCCACCAGGAAGGCCGTCGCCGAAGCCGCGGCCAGCGCGCTCGACCTTGGCATCAAGGGCAATGTGACGTCCGATATCACGCTGCCGACGACCGGTCTGTACGGTGCGACCGTGACATGGGCCTCCGATAACGAGGCCGTGATCTCGCCTGCCGGCAAGGTGACGCCGGCCGCCGCCGACACGTCGGTGAAGCTCACCGCCACGGTGACCGTGAACGGCGCCTCCGCCACCAGAACGTTCGAGCTGACCGTGCCGGCGAAGATCGACGACCCACAGCAGGTCGCCGACAAACTGCTCGTCGACTACCAGCTGACCAACGGCACCAAGCTCGCCACCAGTCTGTATGGCGCCACGATTTCGTGGACGGCCGCCGGCGACGGCGCGAAGCTCGTCGCCGCCGATGGCACCGTGACCGGCGCCGACGGCGATGACGTCGTAGCCGTCGACCTCACCGCCACCATCACGCTCGACGGCAAGAACGCCACGAAGACGTTCAAGGGCCTGCGCATCATGCCGAAGAACGCCCGGACGCTCGCCTCCTACACGCGCGACCACTCCATCAACGGCGGCGCGCGCGTCGGCGACGCCCTGCATCTCGCGCTGAGCGACGGCACGAAGTACACGGCGCTCAACACCAACTACGGCGTCGCGTTCGCCGAGGCGAAGATCGACGGCACCGCAACCACCGAATCCACCACGATTCGCGGCCTCATCGACCCGTATCTGTTCCGGATGAAGGACGGCAGGTACGCGTACGTCGCCGCCTTCACCGACGTCAACGGCAATCGCGTGGACGGCGGCCAGATCGCGTTCTCCACGTCCGGCGACCTGATGGCATGGTCGGGCAAGCCGAACGAGGACGAACGCGGCGACATGGTCAAGGTGACCGACGACACCACCGTGTTCGACGCCGGCACCATCGCCGCCGGATACGATGCCGCCGCCGGCAACTACCGCATCTCGTGGCAGGTCAACGGCGTCGACAAGTACGTGACGACCACGGACTTCAAGACGTTCTCCGCCGTGCGGAACGGCGTCGGATTCGCCCGCACGAAGGCCGATCTCGCCGGCGTGGCGAACGCCGTAAGCGCCAACACCATGGCCGTGACCAAGACGACCGCCGCCACGCTGACCGAGAAGCTCGGCCGCGTGCACAACACCGGCGTCGAGCAGCCCGCCACCATCACCGTGAAGAAGGGCACCGACCCGGCCAAGCTCAAGGAGCAGATCTCCGGCGGCGTGGAGCAGAAGGACGGCACGCTCTCCAAGGGCAAGACGCTCAAGGCCGAATACTCCGACGGCTCCACGTTCGACTTCCGTGTGAACTGGAACGAGGACCAGCTCAAGAGCCTGAGCACCGACGAGGCCGGCGAGACGACCATCGAAGGCACCGCCATCCAGCAGAACTACTCCGAGCAGTTCCCGATGATGAGCAACCGCGCCGACCCGAACATCGTGTACTACAAGGGCAAGTACTACGCCATGGGCACCTCCGACACCGGCGGTATGAAGACGCTGTTCATCCGCTCCTCCGACACGCTCGCCGGACTGAAGGACCAGAAGGCCGGCACCGCGACCGAAGGCGGCTACAAGGTCGAAGGCCAGGACACCTACCTGTTCGGCGAGAACGACGGCCTCGGCCACAAGGGCTACCACTGGGCGCCCGAGCTGCACGTGATCGACGGCAAGCTGTACTGCTTCTACGCCACCTATCCGACCGGTGGCGCCGGCGACGAGAACATCACCGCCTCGCCCAACTGGGCCGGCCCCTCCGCCTACGTGATGGAGCTCAAGGACGGCGGCGACCCCACCAGGACCGCCGACTGGATCGAGCACCGCGTGCAGGCCAAGGACGGCGGCGTGCTCTCCCCGCACGGCCTGTCCATCGACATGACCTACTTCGAGGTCGGCGATAAGGCGTACATCGCCTGGAGCCAGGGCGACCAGGTGCGCAAGGGCGCCAAGGCCAACGTCTCCATCGCCGAGGTCAGCAAGGACAAGCCGTGGCAGGCTCTCACCGACCCGCAGCGCATCATGCGTCCCGAATGGGGATGGGAGCTCGACGGCGTGAACGAAGGCCCGAACGTGCTCGTCTCCGGCGGCAAGGTCTACATGGTCTTCTCCGCGCAGCTCGTCACCCCGCAGTACGCCACCGGCATGTTGATCGCGAACGTGGGCGACGACCTGACCAAGGCGTCCAGCTGGACCAAGTCGAACTACCCGTGGCTGCACAACGGCACCTTCGCCGGCCAGTACGGCCTCGGCCACAACTCGTACTTCTCCGACCCCTACGGCGACGTGTACAACGTGTACCACGCTATGACCAACGGCTCGCGCAACACCGCGCGTCATGCCGGCGTCGTACCCGTGCACTTCCGCGCCGACGGCACGCCGATCATCGACATGACCACCACCGAGGAGCTGCAGCGCGAATACGCCGCCGCCAACTACGTGAAGCTCACCGTCAAGGTCGTCGACGATGCCGTCTCCACCGATGCGACCCTGAAGTCGCTGAAGGTTGCCGGCTCCGACATCGACCTGACGAAGGCCGCGACCGCCGAAGGCGCCTCGCTCGAGGTCGCCGACCCGAGTGAGGTGAAGGCGGACGACGTGGTCGCCGTGGCCAACGACGAGAACGCCGGAAAGCCCGTCGTGACCGTCGAGAATGGCAAGGTCACCGTCGTCGTGACCGCGCAGGACGGCACGACCGCCAAGACCTACACCGTCAACCTGGTCAAGAAGTCCGAGCCCGCCCCGAACCCCGACCCGAGCGAGCCGAACGAGCCGACGACACCGACCAAGCCGAACGGCAACGGTTCGAACACCGGCAACTCGGGCAACGCCGGAACGAACGGTGCAGGCGAGACCGGCGGTGATGCCGCCAACGGCCAGCAGTCCGGCAAATCCGGCACGCTGAGCAAGACCGGTGTGGCCGTGAGTGCTGTGGCGCTTGTCACCGTCGTGCTCGCCGGTGCGGGCGTGGTGCTCACGCTGCGTCGCCGCCGCGCATAGCGCGAGCCGTCGGGCCAATTCCCCTCAGTCGGCCTAGTCGACTGAGGGGAATTGAGAGGTCTGAAACACTCCATCCATAACTGAATATCGCAATCAATCCCATCCCATCGATCAGAGGAGAACAATGGGGAACTGGAAGAAAGTGGTGGCGGCCATGGCGGCCGTCCCGATGCTGGCGACGTTGGTCCCGGCAGCAAACGCGGCCGAGGCGTCGGTGACGACGGCGGCCCAATCAACCCAAAGCCAGTCGGCCCAGGCGCAGCAGGCGTTGCAGGCCGCGCTGAAATCCAACGCCAAGACCGCGTCGGGCACGGCCGCGGTCGCCGACACGTCGTCGGATACGAGCGACTATCTGTTCGCGCACTTCACCGGCACCGAAGGCAGCGCCACCGACGAGCAGATGTACTTCGCCACGAGCAAGGACGGCCTGAGCTGGCATGACACCCGTGACGCGGGCGATCCCGTCCTCAGCTGGACGAACAGCCAGACCGGCAACTCGCGCGGCAAGGACAACGGCGTGCGTGACCCGTATCTCGTCCGTTCGCCCAAGGACGGCAAGGTCTACCTCATCGCCACCGAGCTGAGCATCCACAACCGCGGCGGATGGGGCGCGGCAGCCGCGACGACCACCGGCAGTACGAACCTCATCATCTGGGAGTCGACCGACCTCGTCAACTGGTCCGAGCCCCGCGCCGTCGACGTGGCCTCCAAGATCCCCGGCGCCGGCATGGCCTGGGCGCCGGAAGCCTACTGGGATGCCGACAAGCAGCAGTTCATGGTCTACTGGGCGACCGCCTCCGACCAGGACAACGAGTCCGGTGACCGCACCAACATGTACTACGCCACCACGAAGGACTTCAAGACCTTCACCGACCCCGTCAAGTGGATCGACCGCAGCAGGTCCGTCATCGACACGACGATGCTGAAGGCCGACGACGGCTACTACTACCGCGTCTCCGGCGACACGTACCTCGGCATCGAACGTTCGAAGGACCCGTACGCCACCACGCTGACCACCGGCGCCACCGTCGCCGACGGCTACTACAACACCGGCGACGACGAGAACCAGTGGACGCTCGTCGGCACGTTCGGCGACCTGACCGGCACCGGACTGACCGGCGCGCAGCTCGAAGGCCCCGAACTGTTCTTCTACAACAGCGACGACATCAAGACCAACGCCGCCGGCAAGCAGATGAAGTACGGCCTGATGTGGGACCAGTACTCGGCCGGCAAGGGCTACACACCCTACCGTTCCGCCGACCTCGGCAGCACCGACAAGGCCGACTGGGGCTATGCCTCCGACGTGAACTTCGGCTCGCTGAAGAAGCGCCACGGCACCATCCTGCCCATCACGACCGCCGAATACGACGCCGTCATGAAGGCGTTCGACAAGAACAGGGCCGCCGACCCCGTCGAGCCCGATGCCGACGGCGCCGGTCCGATCGCCGAATACACGTTCGAGGACGGCAAGGGCACCGATGGCACCAGCAACAAGAACGACCTGACGTTCAAGGGCAATGCGGCGGTCGCGACCGACGCGACCAAGGGCAAGGTCCTCACACTCGACGGTGCCTCCGGCACGTATGCCGAGTTCCCGAAGGGCCTGTTCGACGGCCGCAACAAGCTGACCGTGCAGATGGACGTCAAGTCCGAGACGGCCGCGAACACCAACCAGTTCACGTTCGCGTTCGGCAAGAACAACCAGAAGTACTACTTCATGAAGTACAACAAGGGTTCGCTCGCCAACCGCATCACTGTCGGCTCCTACGGCGCCGAATCCAAGGCCGACAGCACGCTCGACGGCGACTGGCACAAGGTGACCGTCGTGTTCGACGGCAAGACGATGACTTCGTACGTCGACGGCAAGAAGGCCGCCGAGAACACGGCCACCAACGCCGCCGTCTCCGACCTCGGCGTCGATTTGATCGGCTACCTCGGCAAGTCGTTCTACAACGACCCGTACTTCAAGGGCTCGTTCGACAACATCAAGGTGTGGAACCGTGCGCTCGCCGCGTCGGAGGTCGCCGATTCCGGCACCACCGACCCCGATCCCGACCAGCCGACGGGCGACGTGCTCGCCGACTTCACGTTCGACGACCTGAAGGCCGGCACGACCGGCGACATCAAGGACGCCGATTCCGCCGCGAAGGCGACGATCGAGGGTTCGGCCGCCGTCGGTACGAACGACGGCGATAAGACCACCGCCGCCAAGGTGAGCAAGGACTTCTGGCTGAACGTGACCAAGGCCGACGGCACGCCGCTGCTCAAGGGCGTGAAGAACGCGACCATCTCCTACGACGTCAAGCCCGACGCCAGCGGCAACACCGGCTGGACGGTCTACGCGGCCGCGAACGCCACCGCGCCCGTGTACAGGTCCGAGAAGTACCTCGGCGTGCTCGACAAGACCGACGGTCTGACCGTGCAGCGCTACGTCAACAACGGCTCCCGCGACGAAAGCGCCAGCGTCTCCGGTGCGGGCAGCGCCGCATGGCACAACGTGACCATCACGCTGACCGACTCCACCACGAAGCTCTACGTCGACGGTTCGCTCGTCGACGAGGCCAAGGACTTCACCGGCCATACGCTCGCCGACATCCTCGGCGCTGACGGCGGCATCCTCCAGCTGGGCAAGGCCAACTGGGTGAACGGCGAGTACTTCTCCGGCCTGCTCGACAACGTGAAGATCTACGGCCGCGAACTGACCGCCGCCGAAATCGCCGCAGCCAACCCCGTCGCCCAGACCAAGCTGAGCGTGGAGAAGACCACCCCGAACAACCAGGTGCTCTCCCAGACCGTCACCGACGGCAAGGACGGCGTGAAGGAACTCAACCTCACGCTCGACTACTGGGCACCGAACGGCGGCACCACCGGCGAGAAGACCGACAAGTCCAAGCTGGCCCTGAAGTTCAAGGTCGCCGACGGCTCGAAGATCACCATGGCCGACGGCTCCGCACTGCCCGCCACGCAGAACCTGACCAAGGACTTCAAGGTCAAGGTCACCGCGGCCGACGGCAAGACCTCGCAGGTCTATGACGTCACCGCGCAGGTGCTCGTCACCCCGATTCGCGTGGCCGGCGAGAAGGACGGCACCGGCGTGGAAGGCATGAAGTTCTTCGCCGACCCGCAGGTGTTCGCCGATGGCGGCAAGTACTACATCTTCCCGACCACCGACGGCAAGTCCAACTGGAACGGCTATCAGGTGCGCTGCTTCGAATCCACCGACATGGTGAACTGGGTGGATAAGGGCGTGATGGTCGACCTCAAGGACCAGAACCTCGACGGCACCCCCGACAGCTCGATCCTTCCGAACCGCACCCGCGCCGCCTGGGCCCCGGCCTTCGCCAAGAAGGACGGCAAGTACTACCTGTACATCTCCGGCAACTCGCAGACCAACGTGGCCGTCTCCGACCGCATCGACGGCGGCTACAAGCTGCAGACCGCCAAGGTGACCGACGGCATCGACCCAGCCGTGTTCCAGGATCCGCAGACCGGCAAATGGTACATCGCCTGGGGTCAGGGCAAGGGCCGCTACGCCGAGCTCAACGACGACATGATGTCGATCAAGGCCGGCACCAAGAAGGAGTACGCCGGCGAGAACGCCGACAAGTGCGCTGCGCTCGTGGGCAAGACCGACATCCCGATGTGCGGCCTGCGCGAAGGCTCGTACATCACCGCCCGTCAGGACGCCAAGGGCAAGTGGTGGTACTACTACACCTACTCGGTCGACGACACCAACAGCGAGAACTACCGCGTGGCCTACGCCACCGCCGAATCGATGGACGGCCCGTGGACGTACCGCGGCGAGATCCTCAACAAGGACACCGCCAAGGGCATCCTCGGCACCGCGCACCACTCGCTCGTGCAGGTGCCCGGCACCGACGACTGGTACATCGTCTACCATTCGTTCCTCACCGACGAGATGCGTCCTCGACTGGTCGACCCCGAAACCGGCAAGCAGCTGGCCAACGGCAACAAGCGCGAGATCCGCATCGCACGTATGACCTACACCAACCCGACCGACGGCTCCGTGCCGCTGATCGAGCGCGTGCCGGTGACGTACGAGGGCGTGCTGCCCGAGACGACGCCGTCGGTGTCGGTTGCGGGAGCCGCCTCCGGTGACGCCGCAACGAAGGTCGGCACCAAGCTGACGGCCTCGTTCAACGACGGTTGGAAGCTCGCCTCCGTGCAGTGGTATCGCGCCGACAAGGCCGATGGCACCGGCGAGGTCAAGATCGACGGTGCGACCGCCGCCGAATACACGCTGACCAACGACGATGCCGGCAAGGTCGTGTACGCCAAGGCCATCGGCGAGAACACCACCGGCGTGCTGCAGAACGCGCAGCCCGGCACCGCGGGTGCCTTGGCCTCCAAGACCGATGAGCTGACGACCGTCAAGGTGACCGTCGGCGAGGCCGAGAAGCCGACGACCGTGCCGGTCACCGGCGTGAAGGTCACTGGCGTCACTTCGCTCAAGGTGGGCGAGACCGCGACGCTGAAGGCCTCCGTCGAACCAGAGAACGCCACTGATAAGTCGGTCACGTGGTCTTCGTCCGACAAGTCGGTCGCCACGGTGAACGCCGACGGCAAGGTGACGGCGCTCAAGGCCGGCACCACCGTCATCACGGCCACATCGGTCTCCGACAAGTCGGTCAAGGGCGAGCTCACGCTCACCGTGGCTGCAGCCGATGGCACGGTCGATAAGTCCGCGCTGGAGAAGGAAGTCGCCAAGGCCGACGGCCTCAAGCAGTCCGACTACACCGCCGACTCGTGGAACGCCTACCAGACGGCGCTCAAGGCCGCTCAGGCGGTACTCAAGAACAACGCCGCCAAGCAGTCCGACGTCGACACCGCACTGAAGAACCTGCAGGGCGCCAAGCTGGTCAAGGCCGAGACCACCAAGCCGAGCACCAAGCCGAGCGAGAAGCCCGGCCAGTCGGGCAACGGCTCGAACGGCGGCGCCGCCAAGCCGTCCGGCTCGCAGTACGGCGGCAATGAGCAGAACGGTTCCAACGCCGGCAAGCTGAGCCGTACCGGCGCGGCAGTCGGTGCGGTGGCCTTCGCCGCCGTCGCGCTCGCCGCCGCCGGCGTGGTTCTCACCCTGCGCAAGCGCCGCGCGTAAGGTTCTGTCGGTCGGTTCCCCTCAGGTTTGAGAGGAACCGACCGAGAGGATCGGCTCATTACGAGGTCCCTTGTCCGTCGTGGAAGACCACGGACAAGGGACCTCTTCGTTGCATGCACACGAATGCGCTGATATGCCGGTATCGGGCGATTCGTGAACAGCGTGAATGTGCCGATGCGTTGGCATCGGACGATTCGTGTACGGGGAGGGGCGAGGGCTGTGCGCTGCTGGGAGGAGAACGCCGCTTTTGCTATGTGACCGAGTTGCGTCATCCAGCCGGTTTGTGAGCGGTCTCATGATAAAATAATGTGTTAGCGGTCACACAGTACAGTGATGTATGTCACAACGGCAAGTAGCATCATCACGACGACCATCGGCGCCATAACGGATTGACGCACGACGGTCGGTGTGCCCTGTCGACGTGGCGGTCGGCACAACTGAAAACCGTGCCGACCAGGTGCAGGCTCTCAACAGCGAGGATCCCGCGCAAGGAGAAGCAGACGACGACGGCCCGGCCAATCGATTTCATAACCGACCAATCGACGACCGACGATCGGCGACCGATATCGAGTCTCGTCACCAGCGCGCCACGGCAGGGGAGAAACATCACGAGACACAGTCAAGAGGAGGACGACTCTCGCATGGATAGGAAACCATCACGATGGCGCAGGGGAGTGGCGATGGCCGCGACCGTGCCGATGCTGCTGGCGTTGATGCCGGCCGGCACGGCGTTCGCCGCCGACAAGTCGACGATCACCGAGTCGACGAATGAAACCAACAACGTGCTCGACCTTGGATTCAACGGCAATCTGACCGATTCAAGCACGGTCAAGAACACCGTCGCCGCATACAAGGGCACGCCGACCTATGTGGACGGCGTGGACGGCCAGGCCGTCAAACTCGACGCCGGCGCACTGAGCCTCGGCGCAAGCCAGAAACTCCAGCCGGAGAGCCTCTCCCTTTCGTTCTACTGGAACCCGAGCAAGACGATGACCGGCGAGCAGATCCTCATGTGGGGCAAGGGCAAGTACAACGAGGGCGGATGGTATCTGAGCTCCGCCTCCGACTCCAAGCCGCTCGTGCTTTCGGTGGGCATCGGCGCAAACGGCGCCGGCAGCGGACAGCCGCTCGAATTCAATCTTTCCGGCAGCCGTGCCGACATCTTCCCGGCGAATACGTGGACGCACGTGATGGTCACGTTCGATGCCAAGACCAAGACCGCGAAGTTCTACATCAACGGCGAAGGCAGGACGGCGACCGCCGGCAACACGACGTCGGCCGGCACGATCGCCGCCGACGACACCACCAAGTACATCGGCTGGAACGGCACGCATGCCAGCGGCGGCCAGCTCACCGGCTCGCTTGACGACGTGAAGCTGTGGAACACCGTCGCCACCACGGCCGACGTGGAGCGCGAGGCCAAGATCGGCGTCAAGGACTTCAGCGCCGAAAAGCTCGCGCAGGCCGCGCTCGACAACGTGAACATCGCGTCGAAGGCCACCTCCAACCTGACGTTCAACGCCGACGCCGCCAACGGCTCGACGCTCGCCTACTCGTCCGACAATCAGGACGTCGTCTCCAACGACGGTGTTGTCACGCGTCCGGCCGTGGGCGAGAAGGACGCGACCGCCAAGATCACCGTCACCTCGTCGTACGGCTCGGCGGCGGTGAGCAGGACCTTCACCGTGACCGTGCCCGCCCAGACCGACAACGGCGGCAGCGGCGACGTGGAATACCTCAAGAACTACCTTTCCGAACAGGGCATGGACAACGTGACCGTCTCCGACTCCTACCTGCAGAACGCCGGCCAGAAGGAGGTCGAATACCTGCTCTCCTTCAAGCCCGACCGACTGCTCGTCGAGTTCCGCGCGAACGCCGGCCTCGACACCAAGGGCGCGCAGAACTACGGCGGCTGGGAGAACGGCCCGTCCGGCTCCCGCAACCCCGACAAGTCCAACAACCCGACCCGCTTCACCGGCCACTTCGTAGGCCACTGGATCTCCGCGGCCTCGCAGGCGCAGCGCTCCACGTTCGCCACGGACGCACAGAAGAAGGAGCTTTCCGCGAACCTGACCGCCGTGGTCAAGGGCATCCGCGAGGCGCAGGAGGCCTACGCCAAGAAGGACGCCGCCAACGCCGGATTCTTCCCCGCGTTCTCGGCCAGCTACGTGCCGAACGGCGGTGGCGGCCTGCTCGTGCCGTTCTACAACCTGCATAAGATCGAGGCCGGCATGGTGGAGGCGTACAAGTACTCCACCGACGCCGAGACCCGTGAGACCGCCAAGGACGCGGCCGTCGACTTCGCCAAGTACGTCGTCAACTGGAAGGCCGCACATGCCGGCACCAACATGCTCCAGACCGAATACGGCGGCATGAACGACGCGCTCTACCAGGTGGCGGAGATTGCCAACGCCGAAGACAAGCAGACCGTGCTCCAGGCCGCGCACCTCTTCGACGAGACCGCGCTGTTCCAGAAGCTCGCCAACGGCCAGGACGTGCTCAACGGCCTGCACGCCAACACCACGATCCCGAAGCTCACCGGCGCCATGCAGCGCTACGTGGCCTACACCGAGGACCAGGACCTCTACAACAGTCTCTCCGCCGACGAGCAGGGCAAGCTCACCAGCCTGTACCTCAAGGCCGCGAAGAACTTCTTCGACATCGTCGTCAACGACCACACGTATGTGAACGGCGGCAACTCGCAGTCCGAGCACTTCCACGTGGCCGACCAGCTGTGGAAGGACGCCACCCAGAACGGCGACCAGAACGGCGGCTACCGCAACTTCTCCACCGTGGAGACCTGCAACGAGTACAACATGCTCAAGCTCGCCCGCCTGCTGTTCCAGGTGACCAAGGACTCGAAGTACTCCGAGTACTACGAGCACACGTTCATCAACGCCATCGTGGCCTCGCAGAACCCCGAGACCGGCATGACCATGTACTTCCAGCCGATGAAGGCCGGCTACCCGAAGGTGTTCGGCGTCTCCGGCACCGACTACGACGCCGACTGGTTCGGCAGCGCGATCGGCGAGTACTGGTGCTGCCAGGGCACCGGCATCGAGAACTTCGCCAAGCTCAACGACTCGTTCTACTTCACCGACAAGGACAACGTCTACGTGAACATGTTCTGGTCGTCCACCTACACCGACAAGCGCCATGACCTGAAGATCGTCCAGACGGCGAACGTGCCGAAGCAGGACGTCGTGACGTTCAAGGTCTCCGGCTCCGGCTCCGCCAACCTCAAGCTGCGCGTGCCCGAATGGGCCATCGCCTCCGGCATCAAGCTCGTCGTCGACGGCAAGACGCAGGACGTCGCCGCCAAGGACGCCAACGGCTGGCTGACGGTCGCCATCAAGGACGGCACGAGCATCGAGTACACGCTGCCCGCCAGGCTCCAGGCCATCGACGCCGCCGACAACAAGAACTGGGTCGCCTTCCAGTACGGCCCCGTCGTGCTCGCCGGCGCGCTCACCGACACCAACTACAAGACGAACTACTCGTACGGCGGCGTGAAGGTGCGCGTGGCCAACTACGACTCCGACGCCAACGCGAAGGCCGCAGTCATCCCGACCGACGGACAGAGCGTAAGCGAATGGCTCAAGGGCATCAGCGCCGACGGCAAGACCGGCAACCTCGTCCGCACCGACAACGCGAACGAGGGCAACCGCGAGACCCTGACGTTCAAGTTCAGGAACGTCGACGGCGACGCCGCCGGACTCGAACTGCACCCCTACTACTCGACGTACAAGACCACGTACGCCATCTACTGGGACATGGCCGAAGTCGACTCCGACGCCTACCAGCAGAACATCCTCAAGAAGAAGACCGACGCCGCCACCCAGTCGCTCATCACCGACGCGGTCGACGCCTTCGACAACGAGTTCCAGCAGGAGCTCGCCCATAACGCCGCCAAGTCCGACGACTCGAACGCCGGCACCTACTCCGGCAAGCAGTACCGCGACGCCAAGGCCAACGGCTGGTTCAGCTACGACCTGAAGGTGACCGCCGGCGCCAAGAACTACCTGAGCACCCAGTACTACTCGGGAGACAAGGGCCGCACGTTCAGCATGATCGTCGACCCGACGCCGGTCGCCGACAACTCGAAGGGCGAGGTCTCCGCCAACGCGAAGACGTACACCGTCACCATCAACGACAAGAACGGTGCCAACGCCTTCTACTGGGATACGCAGGAACTGCCCGCCGACCTGGTCGCCCAGGCCAAGGACGGCAAGGTCCGCGTGCTGTACAAGTCCACCGGCGGCCTCGTAGGCGGCGTCTACGGCGTGCGCATACAGAACGCCGCCGGCCTGAACGACGACGCCGCGCTCAAGTCGCTGAAGTTCTCCGACGGCGACCTCGCCCCGGCGTTCAGCGGCTCCAAGACGGCGTACACGCTCACCGTGCCGAAGGACGCGAAGTCCGTCGACGCGACGATCGGCGTCAAGGACGCCGGATCGTACGTCACCGTCGACGGCGTCGTCATCGACGACACGAAGGCCCGCACGATCACGCTCGACAACGACGTGACCACCGTCGACATCGCCTCCTACGCGCAGGACCACAAGACCGTGAAGTACTACACGGTCACCATCGTCAAGGACGGCGCCAAGGTGCCGTCCGGCGACCCGGTCCTCGAGTACACGTTCGACGGCGACTCCGCCTCGGCCGACGCAAACGCCGTCGTCGACAACACCGGCTCCGCCGGCGACAGGCTCGACGGCAAAATCGTGAACTCCGGCGCCACCCTCGCCGACCATGACGACAACGGCAAGTCGCTGAAGGTGCCGGGCGGCAGCCACGGCAGCTCGGCGTACGTGACGATCCCGTCCGGCGTGGTCGCATCCGGCCAGAAGGACATCACCATCTCCGCCGACTACCAGTGGGACGGCGCCAACACCTGCGTCTACCCGTGGGCCCTCGGCCAGAACGACAAGAACTATCTGGTGAACATCGTCAACTGCGGCTCCAACACGCGCGTCGAGGCCTCGAAGAACGGCTTGCAGACCCAGCTGACCGGCTCCACGCCCGCCAAGAACACGTGGGTGCACGTGGACGTGGTAGTCAAGGGCGGCAAGTCCATCAGCTACTACCTCGACGGCAAGCTCGTGGCCACCAAGGCCACCACGCTCACCGCCGCCGACTTCGCCGGCACCACCAGCGCCTCCGGCTACCTCGGCCTGTCGTTCTACGGTTCCGACAAGGACTTCGGCGGCCAGATCGACAACTTCAAGGTCTGGAACCGCGCCGTCGGCCTCGCCGAACTGTTCCCGGGCGAAAGCGGCGACGAGCCGGCCGAAGCGACCGTGGAATCCATCAAGGTGACCAAGCAACCGACCAAGGCCACGTACACCGTGGGCGACAAGTTCGACGCGGCCGGCCTTGAGGTGACCGCCGTCATGAGCGACAAGACCGAGAAGGTGCTTGACGCCGCCGACTACACGGTCACCGGATTCGACGGCTCGAAGACCGGAAAGCAGACCCTGACCGTGAAGCTCAAGGCCGACGAGACCAAGACCGCCACGTTCGACGTGACCGTCGAAGCGAAGAAGTCGGACGACTCCTCGCTCAAGACGCTCGCCGTGGCCGGCGTCGCGCTGACCGCAGACCAGCTCAAGACCGCGGCCACGGCCGACGGCACGACCGTGAAGGTCGCCGACCCGGACGGCGTCACCGCGCAGCAGGTCGAATACTCGCTGAATGACGCGGCCGCCACGGCCGACGTCACCGTCGCCAAGGGCGTCGTGACGGTCGTCGTAACCGCTGAGAACGGCTCCAAGACCACGTACACCGTGAAGCTCGACAAGGCCGACGAGACCACGCCGGTCAAGCCGACGCTGAACATCACCGGCGACGGTGTGGACGGCGGCAGGCTCACGCTGAAGATCGGCGCCGAAACCGGTCTGAACGTGACGGTCAAGGGCGATGGCGTCGACGTGAGCAAGCTGGATTGGAAGATCGCGGACGAGAAGGTCGTCGGCTTCGTCGACATGGGCGCCAACCCGACCTCCGACCGCCGCATCAAGGGCCTCAAGGCCGGCGAGACCACCGTGACCGTGACCGACCCGACCACCGGCGCCAGCGCGCAGATCACCGTGACCGTGCCCGCCGACGGCAACGGCTCGGGTTCGGGCGACGGCAGCAACACGGGCAGCAATGGTCAGCAGCCCGGCGGCAACGGTTCCGGCTCCGCGAACGGTGCCAACAACGGTGCCAACAGCGGTGCCCAGTACGGCGGCAACGAGCAGGACGGCAAGTCCGGCTCCGCCACCGGCAAGCTGGGCAGGACCGGCGCGGCCGTGGGCGCGGTGGCATTGGTCGTCGTCGCGCTCGCCGGTGTGGGCGTGGTGCTCACGCTGCGTCGCCGTCGCGCGTAGGGCGTGGGCTCCCGCTGGTCAACTCCCCTCAGTCGGCTTCGCCGACAGCTCCCCTCAATCTTGAGGGGAGCCGGGAAACGGACCGGAAGTGTCCTCGCGCTCGCATCGCCTGACGACAGTCCACCGGACTGTCGTCTTGACGGCTCAGCCTCTCAGTCTTGAGGGGGGCGTGGCTGTGACCGTTGTCAGCATGAGCGGAGACACCACCTACTGTCATCCTGAGCGGAGGCCGTAGGTCGGATTCGAAGGATCTTTTGGAAGGTCTCCGAAGATCCTTCGACTCGCTGCGCTCGCTCAGGATGACAGTGGCGTTGTTTCGCCTCGCCCAGGATGCCAGTAGGCAAGCCTCCGCTCAGGCTGGCTACGGTCACAGCATCTTGGCTCCCCTCATGTATGAGGGGAGCTGTCGGCGTAGCCGACTGAGGGGAGTTGTCCACTCAGTCGACGGTCCCACTTCGGCCGCTGCTGGCCATATATCCATGCCTCACGGCATCAGCACGGCGGCGCCGGTGAACGCGCCGGCCTTCAAATCCTTCAGCGCCTGCTGGCCCTGATCCAACGGATACGGATGCGCGTCGATGGTGATGTGATGCGCCGCGGCGAACGCCAGGAACTCACGGCCGTCCTGCCGTGTATTCGACTCCACGGAACGGATTTCCTTCTCGTGGAACAGATGCTTCTCGTAGTTCAACGCCGGCACGTCGCTCATATGGATGCCGGCCAACGACAGCACGCCGCCCGGACGCAGCGCCTCCAACGCCGGCAGTACGATCGCCCCGACCGGCGCGAAGATGATGGCCGCATCCAACGGCTCCGGCGGCATCTCATAGGCGTCGTCGGCGAACGCGCAACCGAGCTTCAACGCCAGCCGCTGCGCATCCTTGCCGCGCGTCAGCACATGCACGCGCATACCGAGCGCCAGCGCGACCTGCGCAGTGATATGCGCGGAACCGCCGAAGCCATACAATCCCAGCACTGGCTTATGCCCGAGCCGTTCCGCGATCCGCTCGCGGGCCTTGTCGAGGTCAAGGCCGTCGAATGAGATCCCGTCCAGCAGCCCGGTGCGCTTCAGCGCCCGGAACCCGATGATGCCGGCGCACATCAGCGGCGCCACGGTCTGCACCGAATACGGGGCGCCGCTCGTGCCGTCGCTCCCGTTCCCGCCATCTTCGAGCAGCGATTCCAACGAATACAGGTAGTCGATGGGAGCCGTCATATACTCCGCGTATCCGCCGTTCGCATCCCAGCCGTTGTACAGCGAATGCTGGCACAGGTTCTCCTTGCCGCTATGGCAGAATTCGCATTCGCTGCACGTATGCCGCAGCCACGCCGCGCCCACGCGCTCGCCGATATGCGCCTCGAATCGGTTGCCGAACACGTCGATGCCGGCGTCCGGTCCCAATGCCACGACCTCGCCGACCACTTCATGACCCGGCGTCACATGGTCGCGATGCACCGGCAGGTCGCCTTCAGAGACATGCAGGTCGGTGCGGCATACACCGCATGCCAGCACGCGGATCAGCGCCTCGCCCGGTCCCGGCTGCGGCACGGGTTTCTCCACCCACTCCAGAGGCTCTCCGGTGATGGGCCCCGGCTGCTCCCGCACCTGCCACGCATGCATGGTCTCGGGAACCATGGGGGTGGAAGCGACGATAGGCTTGCCGGAGTCAGCGCCTCCATCACCGGTCGGACCGCCGGGCGCGCCGCCGTTCATATCGTTGTCGTTGCTGTCGTTTGCTTCATTGCCGTTCACTGCGTCACTGCCAATGTCTTCGTGTAGAACACTCATACAACCTCATGGTAGGCGCTGTTGGTTGCGAAAGTGTGGAGTTCGATATGCTGAACGAATGGCGAGTTATCGTTTTCCCAGGATTCCGCAGTTCGGGCCGTTCGACACCCCGGATTTTCTTCGCACGTTCGGCATCGACTGTTCGATCGGCCGGTTCACGGCGATCGGCTCGCGCAATCTCGACTCCGCCGACCGCGTGGCCGTGTTCATCCCCGGCTTCACCGGCTCGAAGGAGGATTTCATCCCGTTCTTTCCCGCGCTGTGGAAAGCGTTGGGGATTCACGAAGGCGTTATGGATGATTTCCCGGACGGACAGGGTGGCGCCGACCGGGTCTCCGGTATCGCCGGCCGTTCCACCGCAATCGTGGCCTACAGTCAGCGCGGCCAGGCCGACTCGGTCGCGCCGACCGATCGCCATGCCTATGGCCTGGATGATTTCGTGGCCGACGGATGCGAGATATTGGAACGTCTTGGTGCGCGCGACCGGCCCGTAGACCTGGTCGGCCACAGCTTCGGCGGCGTCGTGGCCCGGCGTGTGGCGTTGCGGCGGCCGGAATTGCTGCGCTCGTTGACGGTGTTCGATTCGGGCGCGGTGCCGGTGCGGCGTACGCCGCTGTTCGCGGCGGCGCCGACGCTGATTCGCGTATTCGGCCCGATGCTGCTGTACTACGCCTATCGTCCCAAACTGCGCGACGAGCCGCAGGGCGACAAACTGGCCGAATTGTTTCGTCAGAACATGCATGCGACGTCGCGTCATCATCTGGCATCCGTGGCGGATTTCATGACGCGATTCGACGACGTCACCGACGATCTGCGACGGCTGCATGACGGCGGCGGGAATGATGATGACGATTTTACAGGCGGCGACGCGACGAACCGTCGTCGCGGCCTGCCGATGAACATCATGTACGGCGTGGACGACGACGTCTGGCCGACTGCGGTCTACGACCGCGAGGCCGAAGCGCTGGGGATAGCGCCAATCGCATTCGACGACGCCGCGCATATCCCGACCTACGACCGGCCGGAGGAGTTCGCCGCCGCGCTGGTGGATTTCTGGCGTCGCGCGTGAATGCGGAACGCGCTCGTCAATGCCTCGTCAATGCCGATTGCATACAAAATCGCCCATCGTTGTCATCGCGGAGCCGGACGCCGATATCGGCGTATTGCGGTGACAACGATGGGCGACCGGAGTGCGGCTTCCCGCTTCCGAGGTATCCGCTACTTCCTCGTCTGGGTGAGCTGGTAGGCCACCAGCAGCACGGCCAGCCAGATCACGCCGGCGACCACGGCCACACGGTAGCTGGAGGAGAAGAGCATGAGCACCACCACGAGCGCGAGGAACGCGAGCACGATCCACGGCGTCACCTTGGCTGCGGGCAGCTTGAAGTGGATGGCGTCGATCGCTTCCTGTCCGGAGAGCCCTGCCAGTGCGGAATCGGTCGGCGACCTGCCTTCGAAGGCGATGCGACGGAACTTCATCTCGGTGAACATGATCATCGTCCAGTTGATGATACCGGCGATCGTGGCGATGGACATCAGGTAGTTGAACGCGAACTCGGGCCACAGGAACACGACTACCACGGCGATGGCGGTGATCACCGCGGAGGTGAGCACGCCGGCCACGGGCACGCCGTTTTTGTTGAGCCTGCCGAGGTATGCGGGCGCATTGCCCTGCTTGGCGAGCGAGTACAGCATGCGGGAGTTGGCGTACAGGCCGGAGTTGTAGACGCTCATCACGGCGGTGAGGCAGACGAAGTTGAGGATGCCGGCGGCCGCGTGCACGCCCACGGAGTCGAAGATCTGCACGAACGGGCTGGACTTGCCGTCGATCATGTTCCACGGCACCACGGCCATGATGACGCCGAGCGCACCGATGTAGAACACGAGGATTCGCCAGATGATGTCGTTGGTGGCGCGCGGGATGGTGCGGCGCGGGTCCTCGGTCTCGCCGGCGGTGATGCCGATGAGCTCGGTTCCGCCGAAGCTGAACATCACGACGACGAGGGCCATGAGCAGGCCGGTCCAGCCGCCGTCGGTGTGGGTCATCAGGCCGTTGGGGAAGAAGCCGCCGCCCACGGTGAACCAGTTGGCGAAGCTGGCCTTGACGCCCGAATCGGTGGGCAGGGCGAAGATGATGACGGCGAGGCCGCCGAGGATCATGGCGACGACGGCCACGATCTTGATGATGGCGAACCAGAACTCGAACTCGCCGAACTGGCTGACGCCGAGCAGGTTGGCCGCCGCGATGACGGCGAGGAACACGGCCGCCGAGACCCACGTCGGAATCGCAGGGAACCAGTAGTTCACGAACGTGCCGACCACGGACAGTTCGACCATGGAGACGAGGATATAGTTGAACCAGTAGTTCCATCCGGAGACGAAGCCGGCGCGCTTGGACCAGTACTGGGTGGCGTAGTAGCTGAATGCGCCGGCCTTCGGGTCCTCGACCGACATCTCGCTCAGCGCGCGCACGATCATGAAGATGGCGAGGCCGCCGATGAGGTAGGCCAGCAGGATGGCCGGGCCGGCCAGTGCGATGGATTCCGCGGAGCCGTAGAACAGGCCGGTTCCGATGGCGCCGCCCAGTGCGATGAGCTGGATATGACGGTTCTTCAGTGATTTGCGCAGGCTCGCGGGCACCGGCACGTCGTCGGTCTCGCGGGGTTTGGTCGATGGATTCTCGGCCATGACGTTCCCTTCCTTCTCTGTGATGCGGCCGGCGGTTGTGTCCTCGCGTTGCGTTCGGCCGCGCGGCGTCGCGTCGTGAAACGCGCAAGCGCGGTCGTGCGTGTTTCACGTGAAACATGGCGCGTGAAACATTGTTCGTCTGCGTGAAACATCCGTGGTCGTTTGTTTGCCGTGTACCGAGGGTAGCCGCACCGTATGTCAGCGGTTGTCGTTCGTCCATTGAACGGGATTCGATTCCTTCGACTGTCCTGGAAGGGCCTTGGGTTTTGAAGTGTGAGGGGAGGGGGTTGCGAAAGGCGGAAAAGACACGGCGGCGGTCGCGGGGCGCAGATATTTGACACTATGAAATATTGGTGGTAGAAAATATGTCGAGAACGACGAATGGCATCGTGCGATGTCGTCGACGCCGTTCGGATCCGGTGTCGTGTGATGCCGGAGTACGGCGTCGGATTCTCGGAAAGGAGTCGCCATGGGATACGCCGAGGATGCGGTCAAGGAGATGTTCACCCTCGCCATGCGCAGTCGCGGCAAGAACATCGACTCGGTGAACCGCGGTGCGAAGGGCGAGACGCCGGCGCTGCACATGCTTGCCATGTCGAGCGTCCCGCTGACTCCTGGCCGTATGTCCGACATGCTCGGAGTGAGTCCCGGCCGCGTGTCCGCGATTCTGGACCGTCTGGAGAAAAAGGGGATGGTCGTTCGCGAGACCGATCCGTCCAATCGCCGCAACGTGCTGGTGAGCATCACCGACAAAGGCCGCGAGGCCGACCGACGGGCCTTCACCGAGATTCACGACCGCTTCGTCCATGTATTCGAACGCATGGGGGAGGAGCATACCCGTCAATTCCTCGACCGCTGCACGGAATTCGCCGAATACATGCGCGACGAGGGATTCCCCTCGCCGCCGGAAGGTCCGCCATGCACAATCTGACGATGATCTGACGATTTCGGCATCTCGTAGGTTTCGTCATCTATCGGCGGCTTGAGAAAGTCGCTTGCGAAAGACCGATGACTTACGGAAGTCGGCTTCATAATCCCGGTTCGCCGGGTATTATTTTTAATCGATATTGAACACTGTAAACAATAATTACTAGAAACTAAATTTCGGGAAACGACAAGGAAAACAGGGGAACTATCGTGATACGCATTTGCAAATACCTTTCCAAAGCCGAATGGGGGCAGCTGTTCGTCGGTCTGCTGCTCACCGTGGCGCAGATCTGGTTCAATCTGGAACTGCCCGACTACATGGCCGACATCACCCGTCTCGTCGAGACGCCCGGCAGCGAGATGCATGACGTATGGGTCGCCGGCGGCAAGATGCTCGCCGTCGCGCTTGGAGCCGTCGTATGCATGGCGTTGACCGGCCTGATCACCGCCCGTGTGGGCGCCTCGTTCAGCCGCCGTCTGCGTTCGCTGGAGTTCTCCCGCGTCGAATCGTTCGGCCCGGCCGAAATGAACCGCTTCTCCACGGCCAGTCTCATCACGCGCTCCACGAACGACATCACGCAGATTCAGATGTTCGTGACCATGGGTCTCATGCTGCTTGTGCAGTCGCCGATCATGGCCGTATGGGCCGTGTGCAAGATCGCCGGCAAGGGCTTCGACTGGACGCTCGCCACCGGCGTGGCCGTCGCGATTCTGCTGGTCGCCATCGCCGTGCTCATGGCCTTGGTCATGCCGAAGTTCAAGGCCATGCAGACGCTGACCGACAACATCAACCGCGTGGCCCGCGAGAACCTCACCGGTCTGCGCGTCGTGCGCGCCTACAATGCCGAGGACTATCAGGAGGCCAAGTTCGACAAGGCGAACGACGACCTGACCAATACCCAGCTGTTCACCAACCGTGCGATGAGCGTGATGATGCCGCTGATGAACACCGTGATGAACGGCCTCATGCTCGCCGTCTACTGGATCGGCGCCTACCTCATCGACGCGGCCGACATGATGGACAAGCTCACGCTGTTCTCCAACATGGTGGTGTTCTCCAGCTACTCCGTGCAGGTGATCATGAGCTTCCTCATGATGAGCATGGTGTTCGTGCTCTGGCCGCGAGCCGACGTCTCCGCCAAGCGCATCCTCGAAGTGCTCGACACCGAACCCACGGTGGTCTCCGGCACACGAACCGCCGGCGCGAAGGACGCCGCCGGCCGGGAGCTGCGCGGCGAGGTCGAATTCCGCGACGTGAGCTTCACCTACCCCGATTCACGCGAACCCATGCTCGAACACGTGAGCTTCAAGGCCGAACCCGGCCAGACGGTCGCGTTTATCGGCTCCACCGGCTCCGGCAAATCCACGCTGGTGAACCTCGTGCCGCGATTCTACGACGCCACCGAAGGCCAGGTGCTCGTCGACGGCGTCGACGTGCGCGACTACGAACTCAAGACCCTGCGCGACAAGATCGGCTACGTGCCGCAGCGTTCCGTCATGTTCAAGGGAACCGTGGCCAGCAACGTGACCTACGGCGACAAGACCGGCATCGGCAACGCCGACATCGACGCCTCCGGCACCGCGACCGCGGCCGGCGTCGAGGCCGCCATCGACGTGGCCCAGGCCAGTGAATTCGTCGACAAGATGCCCAAGGGCATCGACTCCGACATCGCGCAGGGTGGCTCGAACGTCTCCGGTGGCCAGAAGCAGCGTCTGTCCATCGCCCGCGCCGTATGGCGTCATCCGGAGATCCTCGTGTTCGACGACTCGTTCTCCGCACTCGACTTCCGTACCGACCGCGAAGTACGTGAGGCGCTCGCCAGGGAATGCGCCGACTCCACGAAACTGATTGTGGCCCAGCGCATCGGCACCATCATGCACGCCGACTGCATCGTCGTGCTCGACGACGGCCGCGTGGTCGGTCAGGGCACGCACCGCGAACTGCTCGAAACCTGCGAGGTCTACCGCGAGATCGCTGAATCCCAGCTCAGCGAAGCCGAACTCGCCGCCTAAAAAAGACGCAAGGCGCGCAGCGCTCGGCTCTCCTCGGGCTTGGAGATGCGGGCCGGGGCTTGAGGCGCAGTGCCTTGGCTCCCCTCGCCTTGTGAGGGGAGCTGGACGCCGAAGGCGGACTGAGGGGAGTCCCAAGCTGCCGTCACCCTGAAAGCCTCGGCAGACAACTCCCCTCAGTCGGCTCCGCCGACAGCTCCCCTCAAGCTTGAGGGGAGCCAAGAAGCCGAGAACGCCCCCACAACACCTTGAACGGGCGTGCCGCAACGTTCTCCACGGGAGGTCGGTATTCGTTTCTCGACCGTAGGCTCGGCCGAACGGCCTTGAGTGTGTCGAGCAACGAATACCGACCGACCTTGCGAGACGGAGCAACGAATACCGACCGCCCCACGCAGAGCACGCAAGCAAAAAAGCGCTCCCACTCCACCAATGAAAGGATTTTGAACCCCATGCCAGGACCAATGGGTCGTAACCAGACGACCGAAAAACCACAGGACTTCGGCAAGATCATGGGCAAGCTCGTCCGCTTCTGCAAGCGGTACCTGCCCGCCATGGTCGTTGCGCTGATCCTCGGCGCCTCCGGCACCGTCTGCCAGATCATCGGACCGGACAAGCTCAAGGACGTCACCAACGAAATCACCAAGGGCCTGCCCGCCATGGTCAACGGCCGGCCGGTCATGAACGCCATCGACCTCGACGCCGTCGTGAGCATCTGCATCACGCTCGTGGCGCTGTACGTCGGCTACGCGCTGCTCACCTACGTGCAGAGCTGGATCATGGCCACCGTCACCCAGCGCACCGCCCAGCGCCTGCGCGACGAGATCTCGAAGAAGATCAACCGTCTGCCGCTCAAATACTTCGACAAGACCAGCTACGGCGACGTGCTCAGCCGCATCACCAACGACGTCGACGCCATCGGCCAGACGCTCGGCCAGTCGCTTGGCTCGCTCATCACGTCGGTCACGTTGTTCGTCGGCTCGCTCGTCATGATGTTTTACAACAACGTGGTAATGACCTTTACCGCAATCGGTGTCAGCATCATCGGCCTCATCATCATGATGATCATCATGAAGGCCTCGCAGAAGTACTTCACGCTGCAGCAGCTTGCCCTAGGCGAGGTCAACGGCCACGTGGAGGAGATGTACGCCGGCCACACGATTGTCAAGGCGTACTCCGGCGAGGACGATTCCATCGCGCAGTTCGAGAAGTACAATGACCGCCTCTACGTCTCCGGCTGGAAGTCGCAGTTCCTGTCCGGACTCATGATGCCCATCATGCAGTTCATCGGCAATCTCGGATATGTGGCCGTCTGCGTGGTCGGCGCCGCGCTCGCGATGAACGGCACCATCGAATTCGGCGTCATCGTGGCGTTCATGATGTACATCCGCCTGTACACGCAGCCGCTCAGCCAGTTCGCGCAGGCGTTCCAGAACCTCCAGCGTTGCGCCGCCGCGTCCGAACGCGTGTTCGGCTTCCTTGAGGAGCCGGAAATGAGCGACGAAACAGCGCTCGAAGGCCGTCGCATCGCCGACGAGGCCGGCGACGGCAACGGCCTGCGCGGCGACGTGGAATTCGACCACGTGCGCTTCGGCTACGAACCCGGCAAGCCCGTCATCCACGACTTCAGCGCCAGGGTCAAGGCCGGGCAGAAGGTCGCCATCGTCGGTCCGACCGGCGCCGGCAAGACCACCATGGTCAACCTGCTCATGCGCTTCTACGATCTCGACGGCGGCGACATCCGCATCGACGGCATCTCGACGGCATCCGTGCCGCGCAGCGAGGTCCACAACCAGTTCGCCATGGTGCTGCAGGACACGTGGACGTTCGAAGGCACCATCCGCGAGAACATCGTGTACTCCAAGCAGGGCGTGACCGACGAGCAGGTGCAGGCCGCCTGCCGTGCCGTGGGACTCGACCGATTCATCCGCTCCCTGCCCGACGGCTACGACACGGTGCTCAACGACAACACGAGCCTCTCCGCCGGCCAGAAGCAGCTACTCACCATTGCACGAGCCATGATCCAGGACGCGCCGATCCTTATTCTCGACGAGGCCACGTCGTCCGTCGATACACGAACCGAGGAACTGATCCAGAAGGCCATGGACCAGCTGACCGTGGGACGCACGAGCTTCGTCATCGCGCATCGCCTCTCGACCATCAAGAACGCCGACATGATTCTCGTGATGAAGGACGGCGACATCATCGAACGCGGCACCCACGACGAACTGCTCGCCGACGGCGGCTTCTACGCCGACCTGTACAACAGCCAGTTCGCCACCCTCGCCGCGTAGGATGGTGGGGACGATATGACGAAAGGGGCCACGATGGCACGACTGGCAGGATACGAGACGCCGAGACTCGGCATGGGAACGATGGCGCTCGCCATCGAGGGCCGGCCGGCAGACCGCCGCGTCGCCATCGACACGATCCACGCCGCGCTCGACGCCGGCGTGCGCTACCTCGACACCGCATGGTCGTACTACCTGCCCAGCAGGCCCGGCACCGGCGAGCCCGAGGATCTCGGCTATGGCGAGAAACTCGTGTACGAGGCGCTCTCCACGTGGAACGGCCCGAAGGACGACGTGCTCGTCGCCACGAAAACCGGCTGGCTGCGCACCCTCAGCGCCGCTCCTACATCGTCCGCCGTCTCCGGCTCCGATAAATCCGCCATCGCCGACCAAACCGGCGCCGTCTCCGGGAACAACTTCGGCGAATACGGCTGGCAGGCCGACGCCCGCCCCGAAACCATCATCCGACAGGCCAAGGAGTCGGCCCGTCGTCTGCACGTCGACTCGCTGAGCCTGCTGTACTCGCATTGCAACGACCCCCAGCTGCCGTACGAGGACCAGATGGGCGCGTTCAAACAGCTCGTCGACGAGGGCGTCGTCCGTCACGTCGGCATCTCGCGCGTCGACGCCCACGACATCGACATCGCCCGCGGCATCCTCGGCGACAGCTTCATCGCCGTGCAGAACCAGTTCTCGCCGTCATATCCCGACCCTGACCACACGTTGGAATACTGCGCGGAACTTGGACTGGCGTTCGTCTGCTGGTCGCCCCTTGGTGGATTCCTCGACGCCGTAGACCAGCACAAATACGATCCGTTCCGTGCGGTCGCCGCCGCGCACGGATGCTCGTACCAGCGCGTCACGCTCGCGTGGGAGCTCGCTCAGTACGACCGTCTGTTCACCATCCCCAGCGCCCGCAACCCGCACGAAATCCAGGATTCGTTCGCCGCGACCCGTCTGGAATTGACCGCCGACGAACTCGACTATCTCAACGCGGCGGTCGCTCGATAAAACGTTGCCGCTATGCAACGAACAGGAACCGTGCCGCGTTTTCGGTTCCTGTTCGTTGCCTGCATGGCAGCCAACGGGAACCGTAACATCTCTTCGGTTCCCATCCGTTGCGCGGGTAACAACCGATAGGAACCTTGCCTCCCTCCCGGTTCCTTTCCGTTGCATAAAAAACAACCGACGGGAACCGCAACGTTGTTTTCGGTTCCTGCCGGTTGTTCGTTGGTCGGTTTTACCGGTTTCCGGGCCTGATCCCGCTTGCCGTTCCGAACCTCAGCGCTTGAGCATGCGTCGATATGCCATGACGGCCCCCGCTGCGGCGATCATCAGCATCGTTCCCACGATGGCGATGACGTCGACGCCGGTCCTGGCCAGCGAGTCGCCGTTTCGGCCGTTACCGTCGCCGCTGGCAGCGCCCGTCGAAACATTCGTTCCGGTGCTGCCGCTGTTGCCCGGCGTGGAAGGCGTCGTTGACGGCGTGACCGCCATGCCCTCGCCCACATACGAGAACGAGGGATTCCAATCGCCAAGGCCGTCGCCGATATGCATCGCCGCGAGCAGTTCCGCGCGCTTGGCGGTCAACTGCTCGGCGTTCAGCGTCGTGCCGTGGCCGATGAGGAAATCGGTGCGTTTCGTATTGTCGCCGTTGAGCTTGGCGTCGTAGTCATAGGAAGGGGCGGCGGCGCCGTTCTCGTCCGTCGAATTGTATTCCGCGAACCGCACGGCCGGATGATACGTTACATCCAGGTTCTTGCCGTCGAGCTTGCGGCCCCAGGTGCTCCAGCGCGTGACGGTCTTCGTGCCCGAGACCTTCGCGCCGACGTTCGAGGCCACCGTGGATTCCAGCAGCGTCGTGGCCGAGGATGCGCCCTGCGGGTAAACGCCCTGTCCGTCGGCGCCCTCCTGCTTGGAGAAGTCGTAGCCGGTGATGACGCCGGCGGCGTTCTTGATCTGCTTCACCTCGGTCTGCCAGGGGCGTCCGAGCGTGACCTTCGTGTTGGCGGCGTCGGCGGTGAACCGGCACTTGTCGAACACAAGACCGGTGTGGGCCTTGTTCGTGTTCGGCGCGGTGAAGTAGCCGTTGTCCTTGCCAGCGAAATGCGCCATGTGCAGCTGCGTGTCGTGGATGTAGGCGTCGGCGGATCCGAACACGAAATCGACCGTGCCCTCGATGTACGAATTCTCCACGTTCACGCGACCGTTGCCGTTGAACCAGACGGTGTCCTGACGTCCGATGAGACGGCAGTTGACGAGGCTGATCCTGTCGGCGGCCGTGTACAGCGCCACGGCCGGGGTCTGCGATCCCGCCTCGGGGTGCACGGAGATGTTGAAATCATTGCGGAACGTGATGCCGTATGCCGTGAATCCGTCCGCGCCCGACTGCACACTCACCGTTCCCGACGTGTTGGTGCCGGCCGCGCGCGAGGCGTCATACTTCGGGTTCGCCTGCGGGGTCACCGTGCCCATCGCCGCGTAGTACGCCTCATGGATGACGACCGGCTGCGACGCCGTCTTGTCGCCGTTCTCGAACACCACGCCGGGCTTGGTCACCGTGACCTTCTCGCGGTAGTCGCCGGGGGCGATCTGCAGCACGAGCCGGTCGGTCAGCGAGGAATCGTTGGAGTCAAGCGCTTTCTGGATGCTCTGATACTTGTACTGGCTGCCGTGGCCGACGGTGACGGTGCGGTTCGACGTGGCCGGCTCGTTCGAGCCGTAGTCCACGCTGATCGACGTCAGATAGAAGCTTCCGGGCTGCGACGGGTCGACGCTGCTGACGGCGAGCGGCACGTAGCGGGTCTCCTTGGCGTTCACTACCACGGCCGACCCCACGGCGATGTCGTCGCCATCAAGCGTAAGCTTCACGCCGTTGGCGCCGCTGGACTGCACGGTGACCGTCGCGCCCTTGGCGTCGGCGGCGATCGGCAGATACAGCACGGTGCCGGGATTCACCTGCGTGTCGGTGGCACGAAGGAAGAACTTGCCCGAGAGCGCGTCGATCTGAATGCCGTCGAAACTGCCCTTGGCTCCCTGAATGGACGGGTTGGCGGCGTCAACGGGCTTGCCGGCCGCATTCTTGAGCAGTGCGGCCTTCGACGTATTGAACGTGTAGGTGCGGTCGACGGCCTTCACGTCCGGCGTGCCGTAGCCGCTGTCGGAACCGTAGTCCACGGTCACGGCGGTCGCATATGCGGCGGCGGTGAAGTCCACGGTCACGTACTTCGGGAAGTCGGCCTGCTTGCCGTTGATGGCGATGGTCTGGTTGGTCATGGCGGCCTTGCCGTCCACGGTGATGGCGGCGTCTCCGCCGGCGGTGGCGATCTTCAGCGAGACACCCTTGGCGTCATAGGCCACCGGGACATACAGTACGGTGCCGGCGTTGATCTGCACGTCCTTGTTCGTGCCGCGAATGGCGAACTTGCCCGCGGTCGCGTCGATTTTCAGGTCGCCGAACGAGCCTCTGGCGGCTTCGAGCTTGGCGATGCCGGTCGTGGCGTCGGCTGCAATGGGCTTGCCGTCGACGTCCTTCAGACCGTTCGTGGTGTCGAACGTCGTCGTGATGTCCTTCGGTGCCACGGTTCCCGGCGTTCCGGGGAAGTCGGCGGTGCCGGCATCGTTCGTGCCGTCGGTGTTGCTCGCGTTGCCGTTGTTCGTGGCATCGTTATGCGAGCTGCCGGTACCGGTGGTCTTGTCGTTGCCCGTGCTGTCGTTATCCGCGGTGTTGCCTGTCGCGGTGCTCTGCTCTGCGGTGGCGCTGCTGCTGGACGGTGCCGGCGCCGTGGCGTCCGATGCGGTCGGTGTCGCCGCGCTGGCGGGCATGGCGAACGTCGCCGTCATGATGGCGGCCACGCATGCGCCCATGAATATGGTCAATGATGTTCTTCTCATTATCTGCTTCGCAATCGTTGGTGGGAATCGTTGTCCGATTGGAGAGATGGCATGGCTGTCCTAACCCCAAAACAAACCCGACCATCGAATCAAACCGTAGAACGTTTAATTCGCCGCCATCGGCAGACGGACATATAGGGGGTTATATGGGGTTATATAAAGGGGTATATATACGGAATTCGGTACTTATCTTCATTGAAACAACGGCAGTTCGCCTGCCGCAAAGTGCCCCGTTGTCCTAGTGCCCCTCGTAATGATTGATTTTCGCAACGATTGGGAATCGTGGTGTTTCTTTTGGTTCCTGTTTGTTCTGTGGTTTACGCGATTGGCGGGAACGGTGGCCGGCATCTAAACAATTCGTGGAGATTCTACGGCAGCAATCGTTTGAAGGGGGTCTGGGGGATTGCGGGCCATGGGTCTTTCGATACCCTGAAAGAGGGCTGGGCGTTTGCTGAAGCCCGAGGTGATGTCGCGTTCGCCGGGTTGTGGATTATGCGCGCGATTTCACCGGAGATGACCAATCGTCCGCAGCATCGAAGATGCGAACGACCAATATATAGAGGAAAACATCATGCGTACGCAGACCATTGCCAACCGTCGAATCATGCCGTTGCTCGCCGTTCTTGCGGCGGTGCTGCTGGTATTCGGACTGTCCGCCTGCGGCAATATCGTCGGTGGGGGAGGAACGCCCGCGAATTCACCGAGTCAGTCCAATAACACCGGCACGTCCAACACCGGCAATTCGTCTGATGATGACGACGCCGACGATCAGAACGATGATGACCAGAACGATGATGCCGATGACCGGAACGACGATGCGGACGATCGCAACGATGATGCCGATGATCGGAACGACGACAATGACGACAACGATAACGACGACAACGATGATCGGAACGACGACTGATTAATCGTAATCGATTGAGCAGTGACCGGACGCAATGTCCGGACATGGTCGGAGAAGTCGGAGAATGAACCGCACCCCGATTGCCGGGCTGAAGTAATTCAGATTCGATGATCGGAGGTGCGGTTTTCTCCTGTCGGGGGATTGCGGACGGCGTTGCGATGATGACGTCATGCCGTAAAAGATGTCATGCCGTAAAGAACCGTCCGGGAAACGCTGGTGAGGCGGCGGCGTTGCAGTCGGCATCGATGAGTGCGCATTGGAAGAGTGGCGTTCCGTCCGGAGCGGCGAACGCCTCCGCCAATGTCCCGGCGTTGGCGACGAACAATGCCGTTGCCAGGCCGTCCGCCAATGCGGTGGGGTAACGGCGGGCGATATCGAATGCCGTCCATTCGTACTTCTGCGTTGGGGCGTCGTCGCTCGCGGGGGTGCTGTCATTCATGTCGCTATTGCCGGTATCGCCGGCACTGCCGGTTCCGCCGGAGACGGCGATTCGTGCGGCATCGCCGCGTGACGCCGTTGCAGCGGATGTTGGAGCCGGCACGAAGACCCACGTTGCCTTGACGTCGTCGGCCGGCTGCCCGTCAAGGGCGTTCAGCAGATGGTGGACCTCGCGCAGGGCGTCGCCCGAGCGGACCTGCCAATGGCGGCGACTCGGCGCCGAGGCGCAGAGGGACCCGTCCGTGGCGGCGATGGTCCCGATGGCTTGGGTGGTGTCGGCCGGGTCCTCCATGGCGATGTTCAGCGGCTCGGTTGCGGAGCCTGCCTGTGAATCACGCGCATCGGCCGATTCGTGAACACGCAGATCGCCGCCGGCATCGACGATGTACGTTGCGTCGGGCAGCTCCTCGGCAAGCAGATTCGCCAACAAATCCACCATCATCCCCTTGCCGGCCGCGCCGAAATCCAGACGGATCGGCTGCGTGACGGTAAGTGCGGGGCCGTCATGCGAGACCACGTCTCCCCACGTCGGACGGTTTCGCAGGTCGCTTGCGGAAGTTTTCCGGCCATCGTGGCCTTCCGTTGGTGGCTTATTGAAGTCGACTTCGTTGCTGCCGCTGTTGTTGATGATGTCGTTGGCGGGAGTGACGGTGCCGTTGGCGGGTTTTCCGCCGGTGCGCATCCGATACGCCATGTCGGCGCCATAGCCGAGTTTCGTCAGCTCCTCGCCGACCAGCGGGTCCACGGTGCCGTTCGAGGCAGCGAACAGCAGATCGTACAGTGCAAACAATGCCTCCGCGCCAAGGCCGTCGGGAAACACAAACGTGCCACCCTGCTCGACTGCGGCGATGCGCCCGACCAACGAATCCGTGCGGAACCGCGAGAACGCGGCCTCGAAATCCTCGATGAGCGACGCCATGCGTTGGCGTAGTTCACCGGAAATCCGCTGCGAACACGTGACGATGATGCCCGTGCCCAAGGCCTGCGGAAACGCGGCGATATACGGGAGGTGGTGCGGGTCGGAGGTGTGCATAGTTATATGGTAGTGGCGGGCTTGGGACTCCCCTCAGTCAGGCTGCGCCTGACAGCTCCCCTCACAAAGCGAGGGGAGCCAGGGTTGAGAAAGGCGGAGTGCTTTGGCTCCCCTTCCCGCGGGGAAGGGGAGCTGTCGGCGTCAGCCGACTGAGGGGATGGGGAAGCCGAACCGACTGCCACCTCTCCGATTCCACATAGTGGTTGCCGGGCGGAATGAGTTCGCGGGTGGCCGGGGGTGGTGTGGTTTCACGGTTTGAAGGTGCAAAGCACACACTGACTACCATGCCCGGCCGAAAAAATCAAGACTTTATTTTTCGTAAAAACCCTCATACGTTGGTCCTGTGATTCGAGGGATTGCCGAGAACCGCAAGAATTTAAAGGGTTTTCCCGCTTCGGAGGCGCGTTTTCCGAAACAGAAAAATTCTTTGGATTTCATGCGCGACACGCCTTGACATGTTCTCGAACCACGAAAAACCAAGGTTTTTTTGAGAGGAAATCATGCGGTCACGTAGTTCGGTGTTCGATGTCGTCGCGCGTATTGGCGCGGCGCTCGCCATGATGCTGATATTGGCGACGTCGTTCTTCACGACGTCGCTCGTGTCCACGGCCCAGGCCGCGGACTCCGATGCATCGTCGTCGGCCAACTTCGCCACGTGGAGCGCCGTCGCCAAGGCCATCGACGCCAAGCTCGCCAGCGGCCAGACCGCCTACAAGTCCGGCGACAACGCCGGCGCGGCCGCAGACTTCCAGTCCGCGCAGTGGTCCACGTATGAGTCCGCCAACTTCGGCAAGGTCGTCAACGACACCATCGGCGCCGACAAATACCAGAGCCAGACCCAGCAGTTCCAGGACCTGCAGACCAGCGCCTACACCGCCGGCAAGGAGGCCGATCTCGCCGCCAAGGTGAGCAAGCTGACCGCCGACCTCGACTCCACGGCCTCCACGCTCGACGCCAACGCCAAGCTCGCCAAGCCGGCCGAATACGCCAAGCAGCGTGCTGAACAGACCGCCAAGGAACGCAAGGCCCTCGACGCCAAAAAGAAGAAGAACGACGGCAAGGGCGACCGTACGTGGGTGCAGGTGGCCGACGAGATGACCCCGATCCTCGACGACGCCTACAAGGCCTATGCCGACGGCGACGGTGCCAAGGGCGCCGAACTCGTCAACAACGCCTACTACCAGTACTACGAGAAGCTCGGCTTCGAGAAGAACGTGATGAACGCCATCGGCGGCAACCGCGTCTCCCAGGTGGAATACCAGTTCAAGGAATGCCGTCAGGCCATGAACAACGGCGAGCCGCTCAAGGACGCCAAGAAGTACATCGACGACCTCAAGGCCATGCTCAAGGAGGACGCCCAGAAGCTCGATGGCGGCGCCCAGGTCAACGGCGTCACCAAGTTCATCACCAGCTCCGTCGGCCAGGCGTTCCTCGTGCTTATCCGCGAGGGCCTTGAGGCTCTGCTTGTGGTGGCCGCCATCATTGCCTACCTTGTGAAGTCCGACAACCGCAAGTTCGTCAAGTGGATCTACCTCGGCGTGCTCGCCGGCCTCGTCGGCTCCGGCATCATCGCCGTCATCTTCGGCCTGCTGTTCGGCGGCTCCGGTCCCGTGCAGGAGATCATGGAAGGCGTCTGCGCGCTCGTGGCCATGGCCATGCTGCTGTGGACCAGCAACTGGATGCTCAACAAGTCGTCCGTCGAGGCGTGGAACCGCTACATCAGGAACAAGACCGAGTCCGCCGTCGCCGCCGCGCATGACGCGCACGTCGCCAACACCACGACGATGGGCACTGTGGTCTCGCTCGCCATGCTGAGCTTCCTCGCGGTCTTTCGCGAAGGCGCCGAAACGGTGATCTTCTACGAGTCCATATACTCCATGAGCCAGGATTCCAAGGGCATGTGGATCGGCGGCATCGCCGCCGCGGTCGTGCTCGTCATCGTCTTCCTGCTCATCCGCTTCACTTCGGTGAAGATCCCGATCGGCCCGTTCTTCCTTGTCACGTCGATTCTGATGTCGGTGCTCGTGGTCATCTTCGCCGGTGGCGGCGTGCACGCGCTCATCGAAGGCGACGCGCTTTCCGGCATGTACCTGCAGGGCGTGCCCACCAACGATTGGCTCGGCTTCTACCCGTACGTTGAGACCATCGTGGCGCAGGTCCTCGCGGCCATCGCCGTGCTCGCCCTGTTCGCGGTCGGCTTCGCCAAGCAGCGCAAGCGCAAGGCGCAGGCCGCTCTCGAGACGAAGTAATCGCCCCCCCCCCCCAAGATTTTGGCAAAGCAATTTACCAACACAAGTAAAACAAGTAACTAAAGGATAGAGAAATGAAGAAAAGCAAGCTGATGGCCCTCGCCGCCATCGTTCTCTCCGGCGCCCTCGCCCTGTCCGGCTGCGGCAACTCCTCGAGCTCCAACAGCTCCAGCTCCGCCAAGTCCGACACCTCGTCCTCCGCCTCCGCCGACTCCTCCAAGGATTCCGGCAGCGATTCCGCCGGCTTCGAGGAAGTCCCGGTCGGCCCCGACCAGGATCAGGAAGTCGGCCCGCTCATGGTCGGCGCCGTCTACTTCCAGCCCATCGACATGGAGCCCGCCGGCATGGGCCTGAAGGCCGCCGACGCGAGCTTCCACCTGGAGGCCGACATCCACGCCAACCAGGAGGGCACCAAGCTCGGCTACGGCAAGGGTGACTTCATCCCCGACCTGACCGTCGCCTACAACATCATCGACAAGTCCACCAACAAGTCGGTCGGCTCCGGTACCTTCATGCAGATGAACGCCTCCGACGGCCCGCACTACGGCGCCAACGTGAAGCTCGACAAGGCCGGCAACTACAAGCTCGAGCTGAGCATCAAGTCTCCGGAGGAGAAGGGCTGGATGCTCCACGTCGACAAGGAGACCGGTGTGACCGGTCGCTTCTGGACCTCCCCGCTCAAGGTGACCTTCGACAACTGGAAGTACACCCCGCGTCAGTGGTGATGTAGCGATAGCCGTTTATCCACGAAGCAGGGCGGATGGGACGATGTGATATTCCCGTCACGCACGCCGGCCATGCCGGCATCACCCCATCCGTCCGACTTCGTCGGCCACCTTCCCCTCAAGGGGAAGGCAAGCGATATGTAAAACCTTCCGCCTGGAACCATGAAAATCGACGGCGGAAGGATTTTTCGCGTTTAGGCGCGGAACCACAAAATTCAAGAATCCTAAGGGACCCCTAGGAAAGAAGCGAAACGAATGCTTAAACAGTTTGTGACGGTCATGCCCGGCACATTGGCGGTCGCGCTGCTGGTGATGTGTCTGAGCGTCATGCTCACCGTCGGCGAAGGCAAGGACAAACCGATCAGCGCGCGCTGGCGTCTGTGGGGATTCTCCATCGGATTCGTCGCCGCGATAATCTTCGCGTCATTGCGCGCCACCGCAGTCATCAACCAGCGCACCTTCGTGAACTTCCCGGTGCTGGTCTGCGCGATCATCGTCGACGTGCTCACCATCATCGTCATCGTCACGGCGCATCACACCACGAAGAACTGGCATAAGCGGCCGGTCCTGCTCCATGTGAGCAACGGCGTCGCGGCCGTGTGCATCGCCCTCGCGATTTTCTACGCGCTGCCGGACGTCATCCTGCAGCTCACCATCTTCGTGGAGCCGGGCGACCCGGTCTTCACCTCCGCCATGCTGCTGCGCGCCCTCGGCTTCCTGCTCGGCGTGGGAGCCAGCGTCGTCATCGCCGCCATCTTCCGCACCATGCGCTCCACGGCCGTGCGCCCGGCGTTCACGTTCGCCGCACTGGCTGTCGCCGTCATCCTGTTCGTGCAGCATTTCACGGCGCTCATCCAGATGCAGCAGGACCTGCTCATGTACATGCCGCTCTCGCTGTTCACGTTGCTCGTCTGGTTCATCAACCACAACACGCAGCTCATCATGGCGCAGGCGTGGGTGTTCATCGTGCCCGCCATCGCATCCGTCATCGCCGGCTTCCGTATGCCGATGACCGGCGCCAACGAGGCCATCGTCCGCACGCACAAGGCGTTCCGCCGTCGTGCCGTCGCCGCCTCCGTATGGAGCCTCATCGCCATGATCGGCGTGACCGTCACCCTCACCGTCGGCGTGGCCGAAATCAACAAGACCCCGACGCTGTCGCCGCCCGAATCGTATTCGCTCTCCAAGGGCGTGGCCACCATCAAGTTCTCCCAGGTGGCCGACGGCCATCTCCATCGCTTCGAATACAAGGCGAAGGACGGCACCACGATGCGCTTTATCATCATCAAGAAGAACGGCGGCGCATACGGCGTCGGACTCGACGCCTGCGACAACTGCGGCGACGCCGGCTACTACGAGAAGGACGGCAAGATCATCTGCAAGAAGTGCGACGTGGCCATCAACCTGGCCACCATCGGCTTCAAGGGCGGATGCAACCCCGTGCCGTTCCCCTACAAGGCCGGCAACGGCGCCATCACCATCCAGACGTCCGACCTCGACGCCCTTTCGGCGCACTTCAAGCTCTGACGGCGGTAAGGAAGGCAACCCATGTTCTTTCTGAAAATGATTTTCCGGTCGTTCAGCCGGCAGTTCAAACGCCGTATGCTGATCGCCGTCACCGTCTGCCTGTCGGCGACGGTGTCGGTGGCCATGCTCGGCGTGGTCTTCGACGTCGGCGACAAACTCAACGCCGAACTTTCGTCATACGGTTCCAACATCACCGTGCAGCCGAAGTCCGACGCCGTGATCTCCGACCTGTATTCCACGGAATCCGGGTCGGGCGCGGCGGCCGGCTCCGGCACGGCCGGCGAGACCGCCGACCCGACGGCGTTCCTCAAGGAATCCGACGTTCCGAAGATCAAAACCATCTTCTGGGCGTTCAACATCACGAATTTCGCCCCGCAGCTGAACATCCACGCGCAGATCGATACGTCCGGCGGCAAATCGCAGACCATTCCGCTCGTCGGCACATGGTTCAACAAGACGCTGCATCTGGCGACCGGCGAAAGCACGGTCGCCGGCGTGCAGGGTATGCGCTCGTGGTGGACGGTCGACGGCACCTGGCCGAAGGACGATTCCGCCGAAGGCATGATGGGCAAGGACCTCGCCGACTCGCTCGGCGTGAAGGTCGGCGACACCATCACCCTGCATAAGGGCAGGAACTCGCAGCCGCTCAAGATCGTCGGCATATACGATTCCGGCGACGATGACGCCGGCTCGCTGTATCTGCCGTCGTCCACCGCACAGGTGCTGGCGAATCTGCCCGATTCCGTCGACAAGGTCGAGGTCAAGGCGCTGACCACGCCGGAGAACGACCTGGCACGCAAGGCCGCGAAGAACCCCGCCGCCCTGACGCAGGAGGAGTGGGAGACCTGGTACTGCACCGCGTATCCCAGCTCCATCGCCTACCAGATCGAGGAGGTCATTCCCGGTTCCGTGGCCAAGCAGGTGCGGCAGGTGGCCGCATTGCAGGGCGACGTGATGAACAAGACGCAGGCCGTGATGATTCTCATGACCGCATTGTCGTTGATCGCCGCCGCGATTGCCGTGGCCAACCTCATGGCCGCGTCGATTTCCGAACGTTCCAGCGAACTGGCGTTGCTCAAGGCCATCGGCGCGACCGACGGCGCCGTGTCGAGGCTCATGCTCGCCGAAACCGCCGCGATTTCGATGGTCGGCGCGATCGTCGGCGCCGGACTTGGCTCGGGCGTCGCGCAGATCGTCGGCCAGATAGTGTTCGGCTCGGGCATCACCATGCGTCCGATGGTGTTCGTCCTCGTGTTCGTATTGTTGGCGTTGACTATTCTTGTGGCCTCCGTCTCGTCGATCCGTTCGATTCTGAGGCTGCGTCCGGCGGAGGTGCTCCATGGTCGGTAAATCCAAGGTTTCCAAGGGCGTGACGCGCAAGACGTCGTCACGGCCCATGACCAACCGTCGCATGTTCGCGACGATGATCTTCGGCGCGGTGTTCCGTCGTCGTTCGCGCGCCGTGATGGCCGTCGTATCGTCGCTGGTCGGCGCGGCCACGCTGTTCTGCCTGGCGGCCGTTTGTCTCGTCGTGCCGCAGCAGATGAACGACGAGATGCGCGCGTATGGCGCGAACCTCATCGTCACGCCGTCGGAGTCGGGCGCCTCGAAGGGCGGCATGTCGGCCGACGTCATCAGGCAGGCGACCTCGCTGGTCACGGCGCGTGGCTCGGCGAAATCCGCCACGTACCGTTACGAGACGGTGCGCATCAACTCCGCGCCGTATGTGCTCGGCGGCATCAACGCCTCCGAGGTGCGCAACCTCAACCAGCATTGGGTGGTCGACGGCGCATGGCCGTCCGCCGGCAAGGTGCTGATCGGCCGCGACGTGGCCGACGCGATGGGATTGCAGATCGGTTCGACGATGACAATCGCGTATCGCGCGTCGGATAACGCGGGAAGCTCGTCGGGTTCGGCGTCGGGTTCGTCTGGGTCGGTGTCCGGTTCGTCGAGTTCGACGGATGGCAGCGCGGACAACAGCCAGTCGGCCGACGCCACGCAGAACCAGGTCCAGTCGCAGTCCAACAGCCAGCAGACGCGCGACGGCCGTGTCTCCTCCGACATCATGGAGGGCGGCGGCACCGAATTCGAGGTCGCCGGCATCGTCGATACGGGCGGCAGCGAGGATGAGATCGTCTACGCCGACGAATCCGACGTCGCCAAGCTGGCTGGCCAGCGCGGCGCCGACGTCGTCGAATACTCGTCCAGCGCCGACGCGAACGGTTTGGGCAGCATCGTCAAGGCCATCAACGCCGACGCCTCGCTTGGCGTCAAGGCGCAGCAGGTCACGAAGATCACGTCGTCGAACACGCGCATCATCACCATGCTGCAGACGTTGTTCTGGCTAGTGTCGGTGGTCGTGCTCGTGCTCACGCTGGTCGGCGTCTCGACCACGATGGCGTCGATTGTCTCGCAGCGACGCAACGAAATCGGCCTGCGCAAGGCGCTTGGCGCCAGCTCCGCCAGCGTCGGCACGGAATTCTACGTGGAATCCGCATTCTACGGTCTGATCGGCGGCGTGCTCGGCACGGCCGTCGGCTACGCGTTCGCGAGGATTCTCTGCCAGACCGTGTTCGACCGCGGGCTCGCGTTCAACTGGCTGCTCGGCATCGGCTCCGTCGTGTTGAGCATCCTCATCGCCGTGCTCGCCTCCGTCATCCCCGTCCGCCGCGCCTCGCGCATCGACCCCGCCATCGTCCTGCGCGAGGAGTAAATCCCTCTCTTTTTTCAAGCTCCCCTCTTCGGAAGAGGGGAGCTGTCCGGCGGATGCCGGACTGAGGGGAGTTCTCAGACAGCTTTCGCCCCCAACTCCACACACCAAAGGAAATCTCCCATGCTTCTTGAACTCGACCACATTTCGAAGATCTATGGCTCGCTGCACGCCGTCGACGACCTGTCGCTCACCGTGCCCGAAGGCGAGTGGCTCGCCATCGTCGGCTCGTCCGGCTCCGGCAAGACCACGCTCATGAACATGATCGGCTGCATGGATACGCCGTCTAAGGGCTCCGTCTCGCTTGAAGGCCGCAAGCTCGAGGATCTCAACGCCTCGCAGCTGGCCGACGTGCGTAAGAACCTCATCGGCCTGGTCTTCCAGAAGTTCTATCTCGTGCCGCATCTGACGGCCGTCGAAAACGTGATGGTCGCGCAGTACTACCATTCCGTCGTCAACGAAAAGCAGGCCATGGAGGCGCTCGACAAGGTCGGCCTGGCCGAACGCGCGCACCATCTGCCCGGCCAGCTTTCCGGCGGCGAGCAGCAGCGCGTGTGCATCGCCCGCGCGCTGATCAACTGCCCGAAGCTCATCCTCGCCGACGAGCCCACCGGCAACCTCGACGAGAAGAACGAGAAGATCGTGCTCGACCTGTTCCGTGACCTGCACAAGCAGGGCACGACCATCATCGTCGTCACGCACGACGCGCTCGTCGCCAGCTGCGCCGAACGCGAGATCATGCTCAACCACGGTGTGCTCGTGGGGGAGAAGTGGAACGACGAGGAGGCGCGGGCCGCATACGAGGCCGCCGGCGGCAAGCCCGCATCCACCGGTTCGAAGGCCGAAGGCGCCCAGAGCGGCGACACCCCGGTCGGTTTCGCCGACCCCACCAAAGCCGCCAAGACCGGTGCTGAGCCGTTAAGCGAATAGTCCGGTGGACTATTCGTAGGCGATGCAAGCGCGATTATATCGAGCGCGAGGCGGACACGCCCATGCCTCGGCTCCCTCTGATGAGGGAGCTGTCATGCGACAGCATGACTGAGGGAGAGATTCACACCTCCACCAGCCTCACCTCGCAATACGAGCGCGAGGTTATGCGACGCTACTACACTGTGTCCCAGCTATAAGGTGTCCCAGATTGAAGGAGACCACATTGACCAATAAGACTTCCGTCAAGACCGCGGCTGCGGCGTTCGCCGGTCTGGTCGTGGCAAGCGCGTTGCTCGGCGGCTGCGGCGATCCCAAATCCAAGGCCGTGCCGATGGACGACGAGTACGCCGGCAGCTCCGGCGAATCCACGTCGTCGCCGTCCGCAAGCAGCAGTGCGTCGGCTTCGGCGTCCGCCTCGGCGACCGGTAAGGACACGGGCAAATACAAGGACGGCACGTACTCCATCAAGGGCCAGTACGGCCCGGTCGGCGAGGACAGCATCGACGTCACGTTGAAGATCGCCGACGGCAAGGTCGCGGACGTGCAGGTGGTCGGCCATCCGTTCACCACGATTTCGAAGAACCATCAGAACGCGTTCATCAAGGCCATTCCCGGCGTCGTTGAGGGCAAGCCGCTCAAGGGCATGAAGGTCGATAAGGTGGCCGGCGCCAGCTGGACGTCCGACGCCTTCAACAAGGCCCTCGACCTCGCCCGCCAGCAGGCCTCCGAATAAAAAAGTCCCGTTCGGTTTGTTCACGAATCGACTGATGCATGTATATTTCTCGATTCGTGCGACGGTTTTGGGCGTATGAATCGGCCAATGGACTCACATCTTGTGATTCGTGAACAGGGTCTTCATTCGTGAATGAGGAAATATCGCCGTATCTCACGATTCGTGCGCGAGCATTTCGTTCACGAATCACGTGATACGGCGATATTCGGCGATTCGTCAGTTGAGTTTGACGTATGGCGTGCCGTCCGACGTTTCAATCTGCGCCTGGCTTGGGCCGGGGCCGCCGCCGGTGCTCGCCAGATACTGCTTGATCCACGGTGACGTCGTGCCGGCGGGGTAGTAGGTGAGCGTCTTGCCGTTCGACAGCTTCCATGTTCCCGATTGATAGGAATTCGCCACGTAGTTGGCGGACCAGCCGTCGCCGCCCGAGTGGTCGGATTGCGTGGCGCTGCAGTCGGCGCTGACGGTCAGTTGCGGACTGCCCTGCCACATGCCGTATGTGCCGGCGATCGAGGCGCATCGCGTCTTGTCGGCGGCTGCAGCCTGCTCCTGCGCCTTCTTCTGCGCGTCGGCCTTCTCCTTGGCCTGCATCGAATCGCTGACCTTGCTGATTGCGGCCTTGAGATTCGACGTGGCGCGGGTCATGGCCGCGGCGTCGGCATCGGAGGAGTCGAGCGTCTTCTTCGCGGCGTCGATGGCCTGCTGCAGGGCGGTGCGCGTGGCGTTGTCCGTCACCCTGCCGTTGGATTTGCTCAGCATCGACTGCGCGTCCGAGATGGCGTTCTGCAGCGTGGATTTCGCCGTCTGCGAGGTCTTTTCCTCCTTCGACTTGTTCACGGCCTTCGTGGCCTTGTCGAACTTCTTGGCGACGCCGTTGTATCCGTTGGCCTCGTCGTTCATGTAGTTGGCGTGGTCCGAAAGAATATTGGCGGTAAGGTCTGGACTGCACGAGTACGAATTATCGGAATCGTTGTTGGTCGTCGGCGCGGTGCGGGTGAGGTCGTTCACCGTGGAGCCTTCGCCGGTTCCGGGCAGTTTCTTCAGATCGTCGAGCGTGGAGGGGTCGCTGAGCTCGTCGCTGTTGGCCTTGGCGGCTTCCTGCGCGGCCTTCTGCGACTTGCCCATCGTCGTCTTGGATTCCTTGAGCTTGGCCGTTGCGTCGTTGCAGGCCGTAAGCGCCGTGTCGTAGGCGTTCTCCTTCGACTGATGCATATACACGCCTACACCGGTGGCGATGACGGCCACCGCCACGACGGCCGCCGCGATGATGGCAATGGTCTTCTTCGTCGGCTTGGGCTTGGTGGAGGAGCCGGGCGTCGGGGCGGCGGCATCGATGCCGGACGATTTCATGGCGTTCCCGTTATCGTCGGTGGTCGCGGCGGACACGGGAATCGGCGCAGCGCCGTCAACGTTGGGCATGACGGTGGTCGCGGCTTCCGATGTGGCGGGGCCTTTGTCGGGGGACGGCGCAGCGCCGCTGCCAGGCAGCGGGACTTCGGTGGGCATGGGAACCGGTCTCGTTGAATCGGCCGTTGGGCCCGAATTCGCCGGCTGCGCGAACGCGTGGCCGCAGTTCATGCAGAACCCCGAATCCTCCTGCCGCGGAGCGCCGCATTTCGGGCAGAATCTCACCGGTCGTTTGTTGCCGCTCATCGTCTTCCTCTTTCTTCCGTTTGCCGCTGCGAAACGTGTTGCCGTCATGCGTACCGACCGTCCTTGGCCGGCTGGTACGGCATTCCCTGATTTTCCAGCCTACCCCCTTATCGCCGGACTCGGCCGATTGAGTTTGTATGCCAACATCTTGGACGAGCAAGAATAAAGTTATTTGCTGCGGTATTTCATCCGTCTTGAGTTGATAACCTATGTTGAAACTATGGTGGGAATATTGATTACGATTAAGGATTCTGTTGGGTAGAGCGCGTAGCCGCTCTACCCAACAGGTATCAAAGACGTATTGATCCGTTAAGTAGCGCATCTACAAGCGTGTATGCGACTTTTGCCGACCGTTCCTGCAATAAATTGTTAATTGTTGTGTAGTCACGGTTACTTAACGCTTGCATGATCTGGTTCATTGTTTCCTCGGAGAAGTACTCCGAATCCTTAATGAGTTGAGAGTATCGGTTATGGTCATTGACCTCATACAATGTTCTGTCTTTCTTCGGGTTATTAATTCCCTTGGGAAGATACATGCAGTTGCCAAGTGAGTTGCCGAGAATGCTGCGTTTTTTGGGGTTGTCCGCATCATTAATACGTTTCCTGGCGATGATGTGTTCCAACTCAAATGTTTCTCCATTAGGGACGGAGGCGGACATGTAGCTTAGATTTGCATGGATGGTAACCAAACAGCGGATGTCTTTGCCGAAGTTGATACCGGCTGTCTGATCCTTAATCCATTGGTCAAAAGCACTCTTAAATTGATTTTTAGAAATTGGTGCGCTGTAATTACGTGAGCCATCGCAGTAACTCAATAAGCGCTGATCGCCATGAGATGACCATGCGGAGGTGATGGCGTCGTAAACGTAAGCGGCTTTGATGTTGCGCAAAGTGTGTTGATACTCTTCTGAGGAAGGCTCGAGATCCCACAACGCTGCGAAGTATGACAATGTCTTGAATGTTGACGATAGTCCGTTTTCATAGTCATTTCCGGTTGATTTGAATCTACGAAGTAATATGGCAAACATATCCTGCAGGTTGTTGCAGATGCGTTCGGTTTTCTGCAGGATGTCTTCCAGGGAATCGGCTATCTTCTGCTTGTATGTATTGAGGATGTTGAGTTTTCGGTTGTCGAGTTTCATGGCGACGCCAAGTAGGCCAAATCCTATTTCTTGTGCGGCGCTATCGGTATAAGGGATTAGAGCGTTCAGGTGGCTTACGACATATTGGCCGAGTGCGGTGCCTAATTCCGGCAGAGTTATTGTCCTATCCTGTGTCAGATCGTCTTCGGAGAACTTGTTCAGATCGAACTCAGCCTGTTTCTGCATATCCAGATAATAGTTTTTGACGTATTGCAGAATCTGGTCTTGTAGAGGGGATTCTTCAGCAGGAAGTAGGCGAATGGTTGCATTAACCCACGCGGCCCCAAATACTTCGTACTTGGTGAGGGGAATTCCGCCCTTGTTAAGATTGGCAAAAACGTCGGCTATATGTTCAGCCCCGCCAAGATAAACAATCATAGGAACTTGCAGATGCTTGATGTCGACGAACTCGTCGATTCGTTCTTTGAAGTTGTGAATTGTTTCAATGATTGATGTCGTTGAGTTTTTGCTGTCGTCGATTTTTGAAACGTTTATAGCCCATAGTGCTATGTCAGTTTCAGGTTGATTGACTATGTGGTCAAACTCGGACTCTGTCAGTTTTTCCTCATCCGTCAGCATGCCATTTACCGTAGTAAAAGCCTGCATGTATTCATCACGGTTTAATGGTTTCCAAAAACGCAGTGGCTCGCGTTGATAATTGCGAATAGTGGAAAGCCGCTGTTGACCGTCTAGTAATTGCAATGAGGCGTTTTTGTCATTGTCGTTTTCCGGATAGACCAGTAGCGTGCCAAAGGGATACCCATCATGTAGGGTTTGAACGAAGTCGTCCTGTTTTTTCTTGGTCCATACAAATCCACGCTGGAATTTTGGCAGCTTGATGCGGTCAAGTTCATCAACAGACAGTTTATCGATGCGATAATCAGGCATGAGTCTCCTTCGATCTGGCTGAACTGTTTTTATGATCTCACTCGTTAGATTCACGATCAAGAGAACGCACCGAAGAGGTCGAAAAGATTGAAAGAGTCCACGTTATTATGTGCTGTGGTCGCTGGTCGGTTTTTGGCAATCGCCAAGGGAGTGATTCAGAAACGGGGAGAGAAGCTATGAACAAGAGGTTGGTGAATAAATCAACAGCCGTCAATGTGTTGGTTGACGAGGCTGTTACCTCGCCGGATATAACCGTTACGGTTGTTGATGATAAGCAGATTCGCGTGGTCGGCGCGGCTATCGTGCGCGACGGCGAGGTGATGTGCGCCCAACGTGGCGGAGGCAAGCAGCTGAGCGGCAAGTGGGAGTTCCCCGGCGGCAAGATCGAGCCGCATGAGACCCCGCGCGAGGCTCTGCACCGCGAGATCGAGGAGGAGCTGCTGTGCGAGGTCGAGATCGGCGACGAGGTGTGCACCGATTCGTATGACTACGATTTCGGCACCGTCACGCTCACCGTGTTCATCTGCCACCTGCTTTCCGGTGAGCCGCGCCGCACCGAACATCAGCAGTTCCGCTGGCTCAGGCCGGCCGACATGCCGTCGCTCGACTGGGCGCCGGCCGACCACAAGGCCGTCAGCATGATCTCGACGATGGATTTCATGGGGAAGTGAGTGCCTAATCGACTACTACGCGAGTCGTGGCACCCCAACGAATCCCATTGACAGATGCTGCGTGGCGTCTTGCGCGATTTCATCGGCGGTTTCTGAACGTTCAGGATATTTATTAACCCAAGGACGACCCGGATGCAGTGTATCCCAACGAGAGCGAACACCGTTGATGCGGCCGCGTCCGGGATCGTGATTGCCGAAGCCGTCGATGTAGGTGTTCCAAAGCGGTTGGTACAGACCGATCATAGCTGTTTCAGCCATGGGAACCCATATGTATGAAAGCAGCAACATACGTGCATAGAAATGTTCAATCTCCAGATTGTTCGCCTGTTCGATGGACTGACGATGCTTGCGGAGACGCGTGTACAATTCCTGACCGGACATATCGTCCGGTGCGATGTCCTTGCCTTTTCGAGTAGAAGGCGCAGCCTTGCCGATGTAAATAGGCCAAGACCCGGGTTCCCGTGTATTCTGTGCGGCGAGATCAGCATAGGGGGCGAATTGGCCGTCGTAGAACAATACGTAGATGCCGGGGCCGTTAAAGGGCTGGATTTCGGACAGAGGCACCAGTTCCTCGGCCATGAGCGCGGAAGAAATGGAACGTGAAATCGACTCGTATGCGAGTGGATTGAACAATTCAGGATTTGGCATAATCCATCCTTCCGTTAGCGGATGTCATGTCTTCAATGCTGTTATCCATCGTATTGCGTACTGTTGCTTCCTCGAGCGCAATGGCAACGGAGGATGCGACGATTTGTGCCAGCTGGACGGGAACAGCATTGCCGATTTGACGCATGGTTTCGCCCCACGCGCCGGAAAACTCGTAGCGATCGGGGAAACCCTGAATGCGCGCTGCCTCACGAGTAGAGTAATAGCGCACTTCCCCGTTAGGGTAGCGAATCATATTTTCCCCTCCGGGCACGCCATGTACTCCGGCCTTAATGGCCTTGGACGGTTCGTCTAAGACCGACCCCGTATGCCCGGGATAGATTTTGGCGCCGGGCTGGAAGTTGTGGTTGAGCCATTGGGATGATTCCTTGCTACGCGGGTCGGGGAGACCATGCAGGGCGTCACGGAGAGTTCGCCAAGGCTTAAGCGAAGCGTCGCCGTTTTTGGCGGTGATGATATGGCGGTCTTTTTGGGGTACGCGATGCTGCTCCCAATATGTACCGTCCATCTGTGCCGCGTGCAGGGCAGCTGCTGAATGCGTAGGTTTCGGGAATGACCAATCGGCCTGAATATCAGTGCGGAAACCGACGATGATTACGCGATGACGATGCTGGGCGACGCCGTAATTGGCGGCGTCAACCAGCGTCGGAACGATGGCATACGACAGTTCGTCATGCACGCCGTTGGTGTGTTCTTTGGAAAGGCGAGTGAGATGTTCTTTCCAGGTTTCATCTTCTCGGGCCGTCAGCAGAGGATGCTGAAGCCTTAGGAGAATGTAGGAATAGTAGTCGGCGAAGGAGGATCGGAGTAGGCCCTTGACATTTTCCACGATGAATGCACGAGGTCGGAGTACCGACAATGCGTGAGTCATGGCAGGGAACATGTCGCGTGGATCGAGTGCGGCTCGTGCGAGGCCGCCAAGACTGAAAGGCTGGCAGGGAGGGCCTCCGGCAAGCAGGTCCAAATCAGTGCCGTATTTGCTCCAACCCACAGTACGGACGTCGGATTCGAGAATATCCATTCCGCGTACTAGCGGATAATCCTTTGACTGATTCAAGCGCAGCGTCTCGCAGGAGTTGTGCTCCCATTCGATGGCTGCGTCATGAGAGAATCCGGCCAGTGCCGAACCGAGCAGCAGCCCACCGCCTCCAGCAAATAATTCGATACCGCGCAATTATGAGTCCTTTCTTTCTGGACAACGATTTTACTAAAGAGTTTGTTGAATGATTAATATGAGATTGTTTTGGAAGCGAGTAAGTTCGGTGTCATTGGAGAGGAGCTGAAAGCGCATATGTCGGATAAGGAGATTCATTCCCTGTCGGATTTATCGAAATTGCGGCCGGAGATAGAAAGTGGATCGTGGTTTCGCGGGCAGAGAAACTGGGGTTGGTCATTAGCACCTGGAATATTGCGCCCGGGAGTAGGAGTTGGGAAAGAAAAGACGATGCTGAAGGCTTTCCGCAGGAATGCGTGTTTTAGCCTTGATCAGCGTCCAGAGGGGGATTTGGAATGGATGATTCTCGCTCAACATTATGGGTTGCCAACTCGGTTATTGGACTGGACTCTGAACCCGTTGCAAGCTTTATTCTTTGCGGTTGCCGATAAAAACCACGATACGGAAGATGCTGCTCTTTTTGTGCTCGATCCAGAAGGGTTAAACCGGCAGGTGCTGGGGACTGGTTCTTATCCTGTTTTCTTGAGCGAAGGAGACAAGAACTATAAAAGTTATGACAGTAAAATTCGTGATCGAGAAACGTCTCATCCGTTAGCGGTTATTGCGGAAAAAACTTTTTCGAGAATTAAGGCCCAGGATGGGGCGTTTACTTATTACGGTTCTGATAATTATGACATCGACAAGCTTGACAGTAGCTGCCGTAAAATTTTGATAAAAGCTGGCGCTAAAGACTTGATACGTCAAGAGCTGACCTTTTTCGGAGTAAATGAGGCAAGTACTTATCCAGATTTAGATCACCTTGCAAGTCAGATTAAATCTGAATATGCCGACAATTGATAGGGAGCGCACATGCAGTTAAAGCACATCCGGCGTGATGAAACAACAATCGGCGAGATTCTTTTGTTAATGCCATATTTGAATTTAAATCCACCTTATCAGAGAGAAGGCGGAATATGGAATTTGCCGAAGAGGCAATTGTTCATCGATTCCTTGATAAACGGCTTCGATGTGCCGAAATTCTATTTCCGTCGTATTAATCGTGATCAGGAAGTTCTGCAAGACGATGGTGGAATGAAGTCCCAATATGTACGGTATGAGGTTGTTGATGGTAAGCAACGACTGCAAGCTATACAGGATTTTTTTGAGAATCGTTTCCCTCTGTCTCAAGATATTCAGGTTTATGGGTCTGAAGATGATCTCAAAGGGTTGAAAGCCGAAGAATTAGAGCGGCAATTTCCTGATTTGTATTATGCGTTAAAAAGATATGCGCTTGATATTGTTCTTTTAGACGGCTTAACGGAGGAGCTCACTGATAATTTCTTTACACGGTTGAATGAGGGTGTTCCGCTGAATGCGCAGGAGAAGCGTAACGCTATTAATTGCAAAGTCAGGGAACTTGTCAAAGCAGCTGCTTCGAAGAATGATCCTAATTCTCAGAGCGAGTTTATTAGTCGGTGTTTGCGGGACAAGGCACGCTACAAGAATAATGAAATATATGTGAAGTGCTTCGCTCTGTGTGAGCAGCAGAGAGACGGGAAGATTAAAGACACGAAGAAGAAAACTCTCGATGCCTTGTATGAGCGGAATAAGAATAAGTCGTCTTCATCAATCGATAGAGACGCGCTAACCGATGAAGACGCTTTGAACATTGATAAGCAGGTACGGGAGACTCTTGATTTACTTGCAGGTGTTTTTAATGAGGAAGATCCTCTGCTGTACAGCATCGGCAATGTTTCGGTCTTTTTCTATGCTGCATTAATAAGAAACGATTTGTGGGGTAACAGGCACGGAAATATTCGTAGGTTACTCAGCAAGTTCGAATCAGAGCGGAAATCACGATTCCGAGATACTGACGAAGCAAGTCTTTCTGGAGCAGAAGAAGACCTCTATCGAGCTTTTGTCACATATAACAAGTATGTGCAATCGACCAACGATGGAACAGCGATTTGTTTCCGAAGCAATATGATTAATTATTGGCTTGAGCATGATGGGTCGTTAAACGGTTGGAGACAGGAAACTTGGGCTGAGTCACGTTCTGAGGAATAAACCAAAGAGTCTCGCTGCAGCATTTCAGATGGTGTCGGCAAGCAATGAGCCTGCCGACACCTTTTTGAGTCTTCGTCAGTTTGTGCAGTGAGATTTGGAGACCTTGGTGTCCCGTCGTCGGGGTGAAGTGGCCTGATTGTGCTGGGGGAGAGGTGGTTTTTCAAAGGCATTTGATGGATGCCAGTTGTTTTGCGAGGTAGGTGCCCTTAATCCAAAGGTTCTGCCTGTACATGTGCACGTCATTAATCGTGATTGGTTTTACTGTAGAGTCTGTTCCTGTGCCGCGAACAAAGATCAAGCTATTGCTTGATTTAGGAAAATTCGGTGCACTTCGAATTGTCTTGGTTTTCTTGTTGATAATTGGAAGTCCTTGGCGATTGTAGCTGATGACATCCTTCAGTTCGTGGTTAAAGATGAGATTGCGAATGCGGTTCCAAGTGTTTTGAACATGGTCATCAATGAATTCTTCGGTAAACCAAAAACGTTTGAAGCCTACGAAAATGTTTTCAACAAAATAATTGGCGTTGGAAGGCTCGGTAAATTCGGCAAAAAGAATCTGCTGGGAGGCGAAGTTGCTACGGAACGTTGAGTCTTCGAATTCAATTTGAGGATTGCATAGTTCATCGAAATCCAAGGGAAAGAGTTTGGTGTCCTCTGTTTTTAGTCCTTTTTCCGTGAATACAACGCTTTTGGCGGTAATTCCAAATTTGCTGAATACCTCTACCTTGTTCATTGTTTTTGCCGTGCCATCAAACATTCGAACGACAAGTTGTTCCGCGATGCCTTTGTTGACCTTTTGACGGTTGGTAACAGGAATATCGAAGGTATCTATGAGCTCGTTCAGGGTCTTGCCTGAATAGCGCGCATTAAGCTGATGACAGCGTCTGTCTATTGCGGAGTATCCGTCATAACTTTCGGGGAGACGTTCAAATTTCTCTCCGAAGTACTCTTGAACAATCGTGGAAACGAAGGCTCTCTTTAGACGGAAACGTGGTCGCTTTGGCCATTTAGGTGCAGTGTCGAGACAGGCCAGCTGATGGTTGAGCTCGGATGAAATTCGTGGATATTCGGCAGTCGGATCAGAAAATGAGTCATTGATATCTTGAATGAAGTCTCGTACGGCAGTCCAATCTGTTTCTAGGGCTCTTATGTCTTCGGCGCTGAATTGGTTAAATTCAAAGCCTTTAATTGGGAAGTTAGCGTATTCTGCTGTGCTTTGAACTTTAAAAGCATACAGATAATACACAAATAAAATATTGGCGACTTTGTGCCAGAAAGCCGAGTCTGCAAAGGATTCCGAGACAATTCTTTCAGGGGAAACAGCGGTTACGGTAACCGGTTCCTTCGCGTCGTATTCATATGCTGTGTTCTTTTTCGCAGGTATGATTCCTGTTGTCTTTAGTTCCGTGTCCACCCCGTCCACAGTTAAATCTGGTCGTTGGAAACTGTCTGCGGGATAACCAAGCACCGATTGTTCAATCACTGCCCCAGCTATACCCCGGTTTCCAGCTTTCCCTGCAAAGACATGGTTTTTGTCTACTTCGCCAAGCGTCTTGTCGATACAGTCAGCGAGTATTTGCTCCAGCTCGTTTCTAGTGAATTTATGACTGCCGCTGGTTCGGCGTTTTCTCTGAGCTGCCATTGTCACTCCCGCCCGGCTGCGCGGTCTTCGGCTATGACCTTGCCAATGGCGTGGGGGATGCCTACAACGAGTGCGTTGCCCATGCAGAAAGCTCGATGGCCGTCAGTCATGCCGGTGTTAGTCCACCCTTTGGGGAACATCTGAATCTGATCAAGCTCGTCGGGCACCAGACGGCGCAAACGACCATCCTCTGCTTTGATGACATGTTTTGTGCGGCTGGCACCGGCTCCGCCTTCGCCGGTGAGAATTGTGCGTGCCGGTTTGTCCAGTGCGTCGGGGAATGCCATGGCACCTTCGGAATAGGTATAGGCGTATCCGTTGGCTGATGTGCGTTCTTCGCGTTTGGCTCCCTTGAGGTACTGCCACTGGGGTAGTTTTTCGGAATCAATGAAGTACTGCTCCGGCACTTCAGAATCTGGTACTCGAATATCGGCGAGTGTGGCATGAACACCATGAAAAGTAGGTTCTACCTTGCGCGTGTAGACTTCGCCATGCTGCATCACTCCGGCATTCTGGAAGAATGAAGTCTTCGCCTTCTTGCCGAACTCATTACTGACCTCGTAAGGATCAAGGCTTACGGAAGTAAGCCCCCCCCCTATACGAATATCGAGTCGAGAGTTATTTGGGTCAGCCATCTGCTTGACGGGGAACGCTCTGGCCATTACTCCGCTTTCGAACAGTCGCTTCTCAAAATCCCATGCCTGGTCTGTGCGCACCCCATACAGATACACGCGGCGCCGTCGTTGAGGCATGCCGTAGTCAGCGGCGTTGATCACTCTCCATTCCACAGAGTATCCCAGCGCTGCAAGGCATGAAAGGATGATGGCAAAATCGCGACCGCGCTGCGAAGCGGGAGATTTCAACAGTCGATCGACATTCTCCAAAAGCAGATACTTCGGCTTCTTCATATCAAGAAGACGGCGAATCTGCCACCAAAGCACGCCTTTTTTGCCTTCGATGCCACCTGCCAAAGAAAGCGGCTTGGCGACAGAATAGTCTTGGCAGGGAAACCCGCCGACGACCATATCGATATCAGGGATATCGACGTCACCGTACTCATAAGCGTCGAGTACCTTGGTGATGTCCTCGTTGATGCAGCTTCCTTCGCCGAAACGCTGTTCGTAGCAACGCCACGCAAATTGACGAGCTGGGCTGCCTTGCGGCTCCCATTGGTTCGCCCATACCGTTTTAAATGGTCCTGCGGCAGCGCAATGGAATTCAGGATGCCGTGGGTCGTCGTAGCCTTCCAATCCCAATCGAAATCCGCCCACTCCAGCGAACATTTCGGCGATGGTGATGGTATCGGTCACGCTAACTCCAGTCAGGGCAAACAGCTAAATCACGTTCGATACTGATCTAGAGTCGGGACGATCTTTATTGACATCTGTAGGGATGCAGGCGGTGATTTTTCGACTACGCCGCTGTTTTGAACACATGCTTGTTGTGATACTCAATGAATTCATGCGACGGCGGATTGACCTGCGGCAGCTCGATTTCCTGCTTGTCGTAGGCCCACAGCCAGGTATCGTTGACCTCGGAATGACGGACGGCCGGCGAGACGCGCATTCGGTAATCGTCGTCGATGGTCATCAGGCCATTGTCAAATGCCTTGTCGTGGAATGCGTTGAGCAGCAATCCATTGGCGGCGGCGGTCTTTTCAAGGTCGGTCGAGTCCGCCCATGGTTTGATATGACTGGCGATGAGCAGTTGATTGATGCCGATTCCGGTAAGGCAGCAGCGTCCCTGATAGTTTTCTATCAGAATCTTGCGGAAGTAGTCCTGATTGATGCGCCGCTGGGCCTCGACCGCCCGTTCGCCTCCCATTTTGAATGACGATGCCAGCTTGAAGAACTCCGGATTCACATATTGCTGCTGAACCGTATTGGTGAGCAGCAGAAGGCCTTCCTCCACGAGGCTGCTGCCTCGCTCGGCATAGTCCTCCCAAATGGACCGATCGAGCTTGCTGCCATGGGACATGCCTTTGCGGCCGGTTGCGACGCGGTTCGCATCATTCGCCGCGATGTTCATGATTTTCAGCGTCACGGCGTTCGGCGTGCGGTGCAGGGATTTGGCGAGCTGCTGCACATCACGACCGGTATCGTCCATCTCGCTGGGCTTGAGCCGTATGTACAGCACGAACGCCATGAGGGTTTCTTCATATGACCAATTGCGACGTGCCCGACTCATATCGCCAGGATACTACTGTGATTGATTTTGTAATCCACACCCATTTGCTAAATCACGATTTAGTAAATCATAATTTAGTAAATCGTGATTTAGCAAATGACAGAACTCTGCTGCTTGCCGCCCGCCCCTACTTCGTGTACGCCTTGCCGTCGGTTTCGATCGTGGTCTTGGCGGTGAGCTTCTTCAGTTCGTCGGCCTTGCTCTTGTCGCCCGAGTACGCCTTGGTGATGATGGGCGAGCTCTTGCCGGCCGGGTAGAGCGTCACGGTCTTGCCGTTCGAGAGCTTCCACGTGTACGAGCCGTCGCTGCCCTTGTACGATTCGGCCACGTAGGTGGCGTCGGTCGAATTGCCCTTGCTCGGCTTCCACGTCACGCTGCAGTCGGCCTTCACGGTAAGCGACATGCTCACCTTGAATCCGCTGTAGTTGCCGGCGACGGCCGCGCAATGCGTCTTGTCGGCCTTCTTCTTCGCGTCGGCGGCCTGCTTGGCCTTCACCGACTCGTTCACCTTGGTCATCGCGGTCTGCAGCGCCTTGATCTGCGTGTTGATCTCGTCGACGTCGGCCTTCTCGCCTTCGCCGCCGGCCACGATCTTCTTCGCGGCGGTGGCGGCCTGCTTGAGTGCGGTGAGCGTGGAGACGTCCGCCACCTTGCCGGTCGCGTCGTCGATGAGCTTCTCCGCCTTCGCATACGTGTCGACCAGCGAGGCGCGCGCATCGTCCAGCAGCTTCTTCTCCTGACTGGCCTGCACCGCCTTGGAGGCCTTGTTCAGCTGCACGTTCAGCGTCGAGAACGCCTTGGCCTTGGCCGAAACCGTCGTGGTGTTGTCGGTCAGCTGCCTGGTCGAAAGATTCGAGGCGCACGGATCGGTCGGTGTCTTCTGGGCCGCGCCCTCGTCGATAAGACCCTTCAGATCGGTCAGCGTCGAGGCGTCGGCGAGCTTCGACTTGTCGATGCCGGCCGTCGACTTGACGTTCTCGAGCGTGGCGTCCAGCGCCTTCTTGGCGTCGGTGAGATTCGCCTGTGCGGCGGTGCAGTCGGCCAGCGCGGTCGCATGCTGATGCCGCGCCCATAGCGCGTAGCCGCCGCCACCCAGCACCAGCGCGAGTACGCAGATCACGGCGATCATGATGATACGACGGCGCTTGGCGTCAAGCGGCTGCTTCGGCTTCATCGGGGCCTTCGGTGCTCGCGGCGTTTTCGAACTCGGCGGTTCCTGCGCGCCTGACGGTTCCTTTGCGCTCGACGGTTCCTTTGCGCTCGACGGTTCCGACGGATTTTGCGTGTCGTTCGGGCTCGTTACGCCCTTGGAACCCCAAAGGTCCTTGAGAGCCTTCAGTCCCTTGGATTCCTGCGGTTCGTCGGTCTTGGAACCCTTGTTGATGCCAGCGAGGCCGGTTCCTGTCAATCGCTTCGGCAAGGGGGCCGCCGTATGCGAGGCTCCAATCGGCTTGATTACGGCCGTGGCCTGGTCATCCGATGCCGATGCCGGTGTCTGTACCTCTGCCTGTGTCGGCACCGAGGTCCGTACTGCCGGATCGGTGTTCGGTGCGGGGATCTGCGCCTGCGAGGCCGGTTCGGTGTGCGATGCCGCGTCGTTCCGCGCATAAGAGGCCGTGTGAGGGGTCGGTGCGGCGGTCGGCGTACCGGCGGCTTCCGTAGGCGACGCCAATGCGGCCAGTGACGCGCTGCCGACCGAGGGGTCCATCATCAGCGGGCCCAGGCCGTCGTCGTTCAGGCTGCCGGATGCAATGCCGTTGCCGCCATTGGGAATGGCCGTGGTCTTGGCGGTGTCATTGGTCGTCTGCGGCAGGGGAGTCGTCGCCATCGATTGTGTGCCGACCGGCGTCGGCGCCGATGACGAGGTTCTCGCCGCAGGCGCAGAGCCCGTTGACGGTCGTGGAACGGCGATGGTCGGCATCGCCTGCGTCGCACCGTCATCCGGCGTGGATGCAGGCGGCGTGGGCACAGCCGGTGCAGTAGCGGCCGGTGCGGTAGTCGCCGTCTGCGGCGTCGATTCCGTATGCGAGACGCCGAACATGGTCAACGGCGGAATCAGCTGCGCAGCCGCATCGACCGGCTTATCGGAGGGGATGCCATCGGAGGAAGCGCCGTCGGAAACGGGTTTCGTGGAGGAATCCGGCTCGTTGAATTCCGCGAGAGGGTCAAACGCCGCGGTCTCTTCAAGCGGCGCCGGTGATGTTGCCGGCGGGGCGGGAACCGTCGACGTGGGTGCCACTGGCGTCGCCGGAGCGACGGCAGAGGTGGCCGTTGTTGACGGTGTCGGCGAATCCGGCTCGTCGAATTCCGCGAGCGGGTCGAAAGCGGCCGTTTCCTCAAGGGCCGCCGGAGCTGGAGTGGATGCGGGCATTGCGGGTATTGCAGGCGTTGCGGGTGCAGCCGCAGGGGTGCCCGCGGAAGCGGCCACCGCCGGAGTCGCGGCCGTTGGCGCCGGGACCGGCGTCGGAGCCGACGGAACCGCACCGGCAGCCGTCACCATCGCTGGCGCATCCTGCACGGGAGGAATGGACCCCGTCTGCGAAACGACGGTGATCTCCGCCGGCGACTGGGGGATGTCACGTTCATCACGGCCGCCGTCAACGCTGGCGGAACTGCCGCCCGCAGCGTTGCCATCCGCGTCGTCCAGAGGGAACCGATACCCGCAGGTCATGCAGAACTGCGTGCCAAATCCCCGCAAAGCGCCGCATTTCGGGCAGAACTTCTCCGGCTTCGCCAGTCTTTCGGGCATGATTCGTATGATTCCTTCTCTGAGGCTGCGCTCGACCTTTCGAATCGGCGGCTCGGCCGTCCATACGGCCGCCGCACGATTCGCCGTGTCTGCGCGCGAACACTTTCGCAATGAAGCTTACTGTAACCGCACTATGAATACCCGGCCAACGGCCGGTAATTTGCACACACCCCATAATTGCGGCGCATAATGGTACGATTCGCAGCAGACGCAGGGGAAAGGCGGCACATCGTGGACGACATGAATCGCACAGCCGGCAAGACGGACGACCGCGACTATACGGTTCCCGCGCGCAATGCGTTGAAGCGTTTCTTCGGATACGACGATTTCCGCGTCGGCCAGGCCGACGTCGTCAACGCCATCATGAACGGTCACGATGTACTGGCCGTATTGCCGACCGGCGCCGGAAAATCCGTATGCTATCAGCTTCCGGCCATGGCATTGCGATTCACGCTGGTCATTACGCCGCTGCGTGCGCTCATGCGCGACCAGGTGCAGTCGCTCGAACGACGCGGCATCCCCGCCGCACTCATCGACGCCGGCACCAGCGTCGCCGAACGTCGCGCCATCTACGACAAGGCGCTCGCCGGCGGTCTGAAACTGCTCTACGTGGCTCCGGAACGATTGAAGACCCGCGATTTCTTCGCATTCGCCGAGCGGATGCCGATAGACCTCATCGCCGTGGACGAAGCCCACTGCGTACTGCAATGGGGGCAGGATTTCCGGCCCGCATACCTCGACATCAGCAAGTTCGTGCATTCCCTGCCGGCCCGTCCCGCCGCCGAACCACGCCTGCGAATCGCCGCGTTCACCGCCACGGCGACGCCGGCCACACGCACCGAGATCAGCGACAACCTCGGCCAGCGCGACCCCGTTCGCGTGACCACGACCTTCGACCGGCCGAACATCCGGTTCGACACGAAGGTCGTCGGCAGATGGGACCGCGAGGACGAGATCGTGGCCTGGGCGCTGGGGCATAAAGGACAGTGCGGCATCGTGTACTGCAACAGCCGCAAGCGCACCGAGGAACTGGAGCAGGCGCTGCTCGACGCCGGCGTTTCCGCAGCGCATTTTCACGCGCGCATGGCCGAAGCCGACAAAGGACCGGTGCAGGATCGCTTCCTTTCCGGCGAGATTCAGGTGATGTGCGCCACCACCGCATTCGGCATGGGCGTCGACAAGCCCGACGTGCGATGGGTCATCAACGACGGTGCCACCGACAGCATCGAGGAATACTATCAGGAGGCCGGTCGAGCCGGTCGCGACGGCAAGGAATCCGTAAGCCTGCTGCTATGGAGCGACGACGACTTCGAATGGCTGGAGAAACGCATCGACGAATCGTTCAACAACGACGCCATGGACGCCGGCAAGCAGAGCGAGGCGCGGTCCGCCGCATTCGAGCGGCTGCACGCCATGGAACGATACTGCCGATCATACGGCTGCCTGCGTGCCGCATTCCTGAAATACTTCGGCGAGGAGCCGGCTGCCGCGAAATGCGGCAAATGCTCGAACTGCCTCGGCGGGGGAGCGCGCTCGCGGACCGCGCATACGTCGAACTTCGGCGGGTCGTCGGGGCGATACGGTTCCGGCGACGGCACGTCGCGTAAACGATTCCGTCGGGCTTCCGATTATGACGACATCGACGACGGCTACGGCGAGGTCAGCAGTTCGGACGGTTGGGGTTCGTCGGACGATGCACAGGATTCGCGCGGCCGATACGGCGGCCGCGGTCGTCGGGGCGGTTGGAAGCGGTACGGCCGTCGTCGCGGTTACGACGACGATGATTTCGATTCCGACTCCGGCTCGTCGTATGGCTCGTCGTATGGCTCGTCGTCCGACTCGTATGGCCGTAGCGGCAAGGATCTGCGTAAGTCCTCGAATTCCACGTATGCCGCGCTGTTCGGCACCGACAAGGACTGATGCTCAAGCAAAAAGAGGCGAGAAGAGTCGTGAAATCTATGCGTGGCGGTGAACCATCGGAGGAGCAATACCGTCAGCCGATGCTGGATCTGGGGGATGGGGATTCTGTCGGAACTCCGAATGGTTCTGCGGCCGACGATTCAGACGTTGCGGATTCGGGCGTTTCCGTCGAATCCACCGTTCATTCCGGCAATGGTTACAGCGGCAATGATTACACCGACTATGCGGCGTCGATGCTGCAACGGCTCGGCACGTCGAAGTTCCGCGCCAGGTTCGTGCTGACCGACAAAGACCGCGCCTATGCGCGAGCGAAAGGCCGGGCGACCATCGACCGTCACGCGCACGAGATGCTGGCCAAGCGGGTCGGTCCGGCGCAGCCGTACAAGGACGGCAAACAGACGCCGTGGCGCGGGCATCCGGTGTTCACCGCGCAGCACGCCACCGCCACCTGCTGCCGGGGATGCATCGAAAAATGGCATCACATCCCCAAAGGCCGCGTATTGACCGACGATGAAATCGACAGGCTCGCCGCAGTGGTGATGGCGTGGATCGACCGCGACCTGACGCGGCATCCCGATGTTCCCAACGCCGCTGGCCGTTCCTGACGGTCCTCCCTTTCTCTCGGCTGACGGCCGAAAAGAGGCCAAATGGCCATCGCCCGTACTGCCATGGGTAGGATGGGGGCATGAGCAATCCCGAGCAACAGCCTGATTCCATGCTGTCTGAAACACAGCCGCAGCCGGCGGAAGCACCGGCGCGGCCGGCGGTATCTGTGCAGCCGCAGCCGCAAGCACCGCAAGTGCCGCAGACCCAGACGCCGTCGGCTCCGCATCCTCAGGCTGCCGCTATGTCAGGCCAGTCCGATGTACCGAGCCGATCTGCCGTGTCGGGCCAGTCCGATGCGCCTACCCGGGATGCTGCGCGATACACCGTGCCGAATCAGTACGTCACCTCGGGTAAACCCCTGCGTCCCGACCAGTTCCAGGCGCCGGGGCACTACACGAAATCCGGCGAGCGGGTGAGCGTCCCGGTCGGCCCGAATCCCGTCGTAGCGAATCCCGCCGCACCGACTCCGACGATGCCATATGCTCAGGCGCCGACTGTCCCGTCGCAGCCGACCCCATACACACAGCAGCCGGCTGTTCCGAACCCGTATGCGAATCCCGTCATCCCGCAGCAGCCGACGCAGCCCGGTCCTTATGCGCCGCAATCTCCCCGGACTCCGTATCCCGCCTACGGCTATCCCAGCCAGCCGATGTCGTCGGTGCAGCCGATGCCGCAGCCGAGGAAACGCAGCACCGGTGTCATCATCGCCGTCTCCGTGATCGGCGGCATCGTGGCGCTGGCGATCATCATCGCTGTGGTGCTGGCAGTCATCGGCGTTGTCGGCGGTCATTCCGACGACAGCACGTATGCCGACGGCCAGCAGGGCTATGATTCCGTCCCCTTCGACGACCCGTACCAGATGCAGCGCGACATCTCCTCCATCACCGGAAGCAGCTGCCTGTGGTCCGACATCGGCAGCTACAGCGCCCTTGGCGGCGACTCCGAAGCCAGCTCCATTCCCGGTCTCGACGGCGCCTACACCTGCGGCGACGACGAGATTCTGCTGATGTTCGACACCACCAGCGACACCCGGCAGATGGTGACGACGCTCGAACGCTCCCTCGCCCAGGGCGACGACACCTTCGACACCACGGTCACCGATTCGCTCGGCGACTACGCCGTGGTGCACGACGACACGTGGATGGTCATCGGCAAGAACGCCGACATGAAGCAGCTTCACGACGCGTGGGGCGGCGACATGCAGCGGCTCGACGAACTCGCCGACTCCGGCAGCCGCGACACCATCTAGCGTTCGGCCGACGCTACGCCTTCGTATCCGCCGCAATCGAGGGCCATACCATGGCGGTCATGCGTTCGGGCCAGTCCTCGTCGACCGAACCGCGCAACGCCTCGCAGGCGATCATCGAGCCGAGCATGGTGCCGAACAGGAACTTCGCGTTCAGGTCGTCGCGGAACCGGCCGCGTTCGATGCCGCGACGGAAGAACGTGGCGAACGTCTCCTCCTCGGGTCTGATGGCCTGCTGTACGAGCCGCTGGAAGAACTCGTCGTCGGAGGTCAGGATGATGCCGATCGCCTTCACGCCCACGCTGGAGACGTAGCGTTCCACCATGCGCCGCAGCATCAGCGTCAGGTTCTCGCGCGTCGGTTCGAGGCCGGCCAGTTCCGGCGACGAGGAGATCTCCAGCGCGCTGATCTTGCGCAGCAGATCGTCGGCGTTGTTGTACCGGCGATAGATGGTGGTCTTCGCCACTCCCGACCGGCGTGCGATCTCCTCGATGGAGATGCCGCCGACGCCTTTCGTCAGCGCAATGGCCAGCGTGGCCTGCATGATCTTCCGGTCGGTCTCCTTGCGGGTGCGTTCCCCGCGCTGGGTGGTCATCGTTCCCTTCTTTCTCTTCTTGCCCTACAGCAGCTTCGTGCTTTCGATCGTGCTCACATACCACTTGTTGAACCGCACCAGTGGCTTGCGCAGCACAAGGCCGAGCAGCAGCGTCGGCAGGATGAACAGCAGCAGCATGCCGATCTGTCGCCAGTAGTCGTTGTCGTAGATGCCGAACATGGCCGCACGCATCGCGTTGATGGAATGCGTGACCGGCAGGAACGGGCTGACGTCCTGGAAGAACTGCGGCATCACCGCCAGCGGATACGCACCTCCCGCGCCCGAGATCTGCAGCACGAGGAATATCACGCCGATGGCCTTGCCCACGTTGCCGAACGAGACGACCAGCGTGTAGATCATGAAGATGAACACGAGGCCGGAAAGCCAGCCGGACAGCATATACAGCCACGGATGCTCGGCCTGCACGCGCAGGAACAGCAGATTGCCCGCGCATACGCAGGTGCTTTGCAGCAGCGAAAGCACGGCGAACACGCCGAACCGGCCGAGATACATCTGATGCGGTCTCGCGCCCGGCAGAGCCTCGCGGATGCGCCGCGAGACCGACGTCTTCAGCGTCACCGCCATGAGCAGCGATCCCACCCACAACGGCAGGAACGTATAGAACGGGCTCAGCGCGGAACCGAAGTTCTCGGCATGGAACACGGCCGTGCGCGTCACGCCCACCGGCGAGGCGATGGACTGCGCCAGCGACTCGGCGTCACCGCCCAGCACCTTCTTCAACGTGGCGTTGTCGCCGCTGTCCAGGGCCGACGTGATGTTCTTCGACGTGGCCTTCAGCCTGTTCGCCGCATCGCGCAGGTCGTCGCTCGTGGCGTCGAGCGTGTTGCGCGTGTTCGTCAGCTTCGAGGCCGCCGACTGCGACGAGTTCGCCAGATCGTTCACCGCGGTCTTCAGGTTCGCGGCGCTCGCGTTCAGCGAGGACGCCGTCTGCGCCACGTTGCCGGCCAGCTTGTCGATCTGCGGCTTGAGGTCCTTGTCGAAGTCGGTCTTCAGACCGGCCACGCTGGTCTTCGCCTGCTTGGCGAGGTCGGCGATGGCCTCACGGTCCTTCTGCGCGTCGGCGTTGCCGTCTTCGATGTTCGTCGCCGCGTCGAGCAGCTTGTTCTTCAGATTCGTCTGCAGGGTGATGACGCCTTCGAACTGCGTGATGACGCGGTCCACGGCCGTCTGTCCCACATGGGTCTGCAATGCCGCGCGCAGGTCCTTCAGGTCCTGCAGCACCTGCTGGTATCCGGTGATCTGGTCGTTGATGGTCGACGCCTGGTCGCGCAGCGCCTTCGCCGAATCCGCGCTTTGCGTATCCACCGCGTCGTACACGGAGGCGATGTCGTCGGCCACGGCCGCGTAGCTGCCCGAACTCGACTGCAACGCCGTGGAAAGCGCCGACGTGGAATCCTTGAGTGCGCCGCTGATCGTGGATCCGGCCTGCTTCGCGCCCTTCATCGTGCCGCCCACGTCCTCGGCGGAGGACGACGCCTGCCTGAGCAGTTTCGACGAGCTCACGATGAGCGACTGCGCCGAATCGGTCATCGACGAATACGTGCCAACCGTCGTGGCGGCGTCGTCCAACTGCCCCGAGATCTCGTCGATATGCGTGGCGAGGTTCGCGATGCTGCTGTGCACGTCGGCGTCGTCGAGATAATCCGACAGCGAGGAGACGATGTTGAGCGCCACGTCCGAAAGCGTGGTCGTGAACAGCGTGTTGATCTGCGCGGCCACCTGGTCGGCGCCCTGGCCGGTCACCTTCGGTGCGAGCGCGTTCTTCTTCTCGTTCGTGTAATACGTCAGTTTCGCGTGCTGCACGTCCGACGAGAAGAACGTCATCATGTCGGTGCTGAAGCTTTTCGGAATCACGACGGCGGCATAGTATTTGCCGGATTTCGTGCCGTCGATGGCGTCGTCCTTCGTGGTGAACGTCCAGTCAAGCTGCGAGTTCGCGCGCAGCGCCGAGATCACCTGGTCGCCGACGTTCACCTTCATCGGAATCAGATCGCTTTTGTATCCCTCGTCGGTGTTCGCCACGGCGAACTGCAGGTTCTTCGTGCTGCTGAACGGATCCCAGCTGGCCGCCACGTTGAACCAGGTGAACAGCGAGGGCAGCGCGACCAGTCCGATGACGATGATCACCGAGACGACGTTGCTGGTGATGCGTCTGAGATCGCCGGTGAAGATACGCCAGATCGTCCTCATATCACATCTCCTTTCCGTTGCCGTTGCCGTCGTTGGCGGCATTGTCGTCGTTGCCGCTGCCGCCGGGACTATTCGTCGCGCTATTCGTTGCGGAGCCGGCGGCCGCGTCCGAAGCCGTGTGCTTCGGACGACGGGCGTTCGCATCGCCCGAAGCGGCACGCGGCGCGACCATCGGCAGCGCCAGTCCCCGAAGCCGGCTGCGCACGGAGAACAGGGCGCGGATGTCCTCGTCCTTCATCGAGCCGAGCATCATCTGCCGCTGGATGTTGTCGCGGATGTATTCGATGGCGATGAGGAATCCGATCATCAGCAGGATCCACAGCGCCCACGCGGCCAGGATCACCACCTTGCGGCTGGCGTCCACGAAATTCGAACTCACGGAGAACAGCACGATCAGCGCGATGGGCACGATGATGCCGGCCACGATCGCACCGATCTTGAGGCGCGGGTACAGGCGGGCGAACTTCATGGCCCGATGATGGATGGCCGCGCGGTATTCGGTGCGGTTCGACAGCGCGCGGATGGCCTGCGAGAAGCGGTACCGGCGGAACGGCGTCTCGATCTTCTCGCCGATGATGATGTCGCTCTGCTCGATTTCGCGGGCGAACAGACGGTTGAGGTTCGTCAGGTACGGGCGCAACGCCAGACCGAGGATGAAGCTCGCCACGATGAACACGAACAGGTGGCCGATGGCCGTCGCGTAATGGTTCTCGTAGAAGCCGCCGATGGTCTCGCGCAGCGCGTCGATGCTGTACGTGAACGGGAAGAACGGGTAGAGATGGCGGAAGAACCCCGGCATCATCTCTATCGGGTAGAGGCCGGAGGCGCCCGGGATCTGCACGATGATGAGCAGTACGCACAGCGCCTTGCCCACGTGCTGGAACGTGGTCGAGAGCGAATACGTGATGCTCAGATACGTGAGCGAGGTGAGCGCGCCGGTCGCGATGAACGCGGGCACGTTCGCCGCCTGCACGCCGATGATGAGGTCGCCCACGCAGCAGATGACGCCCTGCGCGATGGCGAACATGGCAAACAGCAGCCAACGGCCGAGATAGCTCTGCCCGATGGTCAGGCCGTCGATGCCCTCGTCGTCCACCTCGAGCTTCACGATCACCATGAGCACGAACGCGCCCACCCACAGCGAAAGGTCGGTGAACAGCGGCGCCATGCCCGAACCGTACGAGTTCACGGGGAAGAGCGTGTCGGTTTTGAGCGTGGTGGGGGAGAACATGAAGTCGGCGATCTTCGTGGCGTCGAGCTTGCCGCTCGAAGTGAGCTTCTTCCATGCGTCCGACGTCGACAGCGCGGTCACGTCGGTCTGTGCGGTCTTGAGGTCGGTTTCGATGTCGCCCAGCGTGGCGTCGGTCTGCTCAAGGGCCTTGGCCGTGGTGGCGAGCGTGGAGTCGAGCTGGTCGAGCACGGCCGATGTCTGGTCGACCAGGCCCTGCTGGCGTTCGATGGCACCGCTCAGGCCGCTGGCCGTGGAGCTCAGTTGGGCGAGGCCGGAGTTGACCTGCGGCATGGTGGTGTCGCCGAGCGTGGCCCGGTAGCCGTCCACCGTCGTCAGCGTGTTCCGCACGGCCGTGTCGAGACTGTTCGTGGCCCCGGCGACCGACGTCGCCGTCCTGCCGGTGTCGTCGCTGAGCGTCGAAAGATTGTCGAGCGTCTGCTTTGCGGCCGCGTTCTCGTGCTTGAGGCCGGTCACGCCGTCGCCGTTGCGGCCGTTGATGAGCTGGTGCAGCTGCGAGCGCACCGTCGAATTCTCTGGCAGCGACTGCTCGATGGATTCGAGCGCCGCGATGACCTCCGCATTGCGTTCGTTCACGCTTTTGCCGGTCTCGATGGCCGAGTCAACCGTGCCCTTTGCGGCGGTGATCTTGCCGGCCACCGTGCCCACGGAGACGTTCGCCTTCGACGACGACTGCGACAGCAGCCTCGAACCCTGGTCGAGCGTCGATGACATCGACGACGAGAACTTCGTCAGATCGTTGCTTGTCGACGTCAGCAGCTTCGACGTGCCTTGCAGTCCCTGGCTCAGCACCGCCGCCTGCTTCTGTGCCTGGGTCAGCGTGGTCTTCGCGCCGGCCGCCTTCGTGCGGGCCGCCGCGACCGTGGCGTCGAGGTCGGCGATGGAGTCTCGCGCCGACTGCAGGTTGCCGACGGATTTGCCGAGCGTCTTCGTCGCGTTCGACTGCGCGGTGCGGGCCTTGCCCTGCACCTGCGCTATCTTGTCGTTCACCGTGGCCGTGATCACCTGACTGGCCGTGGAGACGAACGTGTTGTTGATCTGCGTGTCCAGCGTGGTCGACCCGATGTCGGTGATCTTCGGGGCGATGGCGTTCGCCTTCTCGTTCACGTAGTATTCGAGCTTCGGCTGCTTGAAGTCACCCGAGACGAGCGTGGCGAGATTCCTGCTGAAATCCTTGGGGATGACGAACGCGGCATAGCTGCGGCCCGACTTCACCTCGTCGAGCGCGTCGGCCCGGCTGACGAAATGCCAGCCCAGCTGGTCGTTCGACTTCATGCTCTCCACGATCTGGTCGCCGAGATTGAGCTTGCCGAGCATGTCGCTGTTCGTGCCCTCGTCCTCGTTCGCCACGGCCACCTGGATCGACTTCGTGTTCCCGTACGGATCCCAGAATCCGACGATGTTGAACCACGCGTACAGCGACGGGATGACGACCAGACCGACGCAGATCACCCAGGCTGCGGGCACCCTCAGCAGTCGGAGCAGGTCGCGTTTGACCAGACGCAATACATTTCCCACGGACTCCCCGCTCCCATCTATGCACGTTTCCGTGCCGTTTCCTGTGCCGTCGCGGCCGCATCGTCCCATGACCTCCGCCGGCTGCATGTCGTGCGTCGCTCGGTCATGGAATCGAGCACTACGTATTCCGTAGCACTACGGTAAGCGTAGTGGTTGACAACCGCAGAACGGCCACATCGCGCCTCCTATACTGGGAGCGGCGACAGACCGCCGCCATCTCAAGCGAAGGGGAACCGTCATGGTCACATATCACGCCGGAGAAGACAACCGCCGTTCGCATCGCGGCATGCGCCGCCGAGCCAACCCATGGAACCCGCTCTGCGCCATCGCCGGCATTCTCGTGGTGCTCGCCGGTCTCGCCGTCGCCATCCGCGGCATCGCCCCGCAGATGGTCCCCGTCGTCAAAGACCAGACGCTCACCACATGGACCATCGTCGCCGGCGTCCTCGCCGTGCTTACGCTCATCCTCGTCATTCTTGCCCGCGTCACCGCGCCGGCCGGCCGACGCCGCAGCGGCGCTTCGTCATGGGGCATTCTCGCCATCGTTCTCGCCCTGCTCATGATGTGCGCCGGCCTCGTCACCAGCAATCTGTTCTCCGAAGGCGTCGTCAAGCCCGAGGTCCGCGATGAGGCCCCCATCAGCAACACCGAGGAAATGCAGAGCGGCGTCGAAGGCGTATTCGGCGCCTGCACCACCAAATGGCAAAGCGTCAACGCCAGCCAATACCCCGGCGTCAAGGCCATCTACCTGTGCAAGCAGACCCGCGTCGCCTACGCCATCTTCGACAACACCTCCGCCATCGGCCTCTACAAGGCCCCGCTCGCCACCCAGGCCTCCAAGCTCCTCGACCAATACTCCGGCGAGGTCGGCTCCACCAAATACGCCATGCTCATCGGCAAGCAGTGGATTCTCGTCGGCGAGCAAAGCAAAATCGAAAAGCTGCAGCATTCGTGGGGCGGCACCATCAACACCATCGAATGAATCACCGTGCGATGAAGCGTCATCCGCACGACCGATGGATTTGGATGTAAAAACACTGAAAAGCCGATGCGCTCCATCGATATCGGCGGCAATCTCATGGATTGCGATGCATATCGGGGAAAATGCTGCCGAATCCATCGACGAATGACGATTGGAGATTACAAAACCGCATGATTCCAACGTTTTGAAAATGAACGCGTTGTATTGTTCATGGACTGCGATGCAAAACGCTGATATTGCAACGCAATCCATCGTTCGGGCCGCATTGTGGCCGCCGTCTCACAAACCGTCACGGAAAACAAGGACTGGCACGGATGGCATGAAAGGCGGGCATGCGAAAGGGGCGACTTCCCAGATGAGGAAGCCGCCCCTTTCCGTGATTTCCATGATCCCAACCGACGGATGCCGCTCGGATGGTTCATGAATGCGGATCACATGACGTCGCCGCTGGACTGGCTGTAGGAGGAGCCGTAGCTGCTGCCGGAACCGTTCGAGCTGCCGGAATCGGAACTCGAGCCGGAGCCGGAATTGGAATCGGACCCGGAGTTGGAGCCGGAGCCGCTGTATCCGTTGGTTCCCGAACCGTTGCTGTATCCGTTGCCGTTGCCATATCCCGGCATCTGCATCGAGCGTCCGTATCCGGGCATATTGCCGGGCTTATGCGTCTGCGAGAATATGTACGAGCCGCCGAATCCGCCCAGCAGACCGCACACCAGTGCGATCGCCGCCACCAGTGCGAGGCTGCGGCCCTTCAGTTCGGTGATCGCCGCCAATCCCTTGCCCTTGGTTTTCGTCTTCGTTTTCAAGGCTGGGCCGGTTGCCGTACCGTCGTTTGATGCCGTGCCGTTCGGTGTCGTGGTGTTCGTAGTGCCCTGGGCCTGCGCCGCCGACTGGTACTGATATTGCGGCGTCTGATAGGCGGCCGTCTGGTATTGCGCCGACTGATACTGGCCGGCCGCGGACGGCTGCGACTGCGCGGCCGCCGATGAATTCGCCGGCGTGGCATACGATGCGTCTGTTCCGGCATATGCCGGAGCCGCATACGTCTGCTGCGTCTGCGTTGCGGGCTGCTGGTATGACTGCTGCGGCTGTGCCGTCTGTGCTTGTGCCTGTGCCGTCTGCGCGCCGAACGCCGACGGGCTCGCGTTCCGCCCTGCGTTCTGTTGGGCGTCCGCCGAGGGAATCGGCCGCGCCGGCTGCACGGTTTCGGTCGGTGCCTCCTGCGCCTTCTTCGCCTGGGGATCCAGCACGACCGTCTGGGGGTCGTCGGTCTCGCGGCCGTCCGCTTTGCCGGTGCCGGTCGCGTTGGCGACATTGGGATCGGGATTGGTGTTGATTGCGTTGGGGGCGTTGTCGGTCATCATGCACTTCCTTGGAGCGGGGAACATTCGTTGTACTGCTGATTCTCAGTAAACGACGCCCGCCGCAAGGCCGACTGGACCGTTACGCAACATCCCCTGCGACTTTTGCCGATGTATCGTGAAAGCTTCCTGAACGAAACCTGAAATCGGCTCGTGACGGAGCGTCATTCGCACGGCTGAAGACTCGACGTATTTGAATACGCCTTCGCCTTCCGCCCTGCGAATGCCGCACGCGTCACGAGCCGATTTGCGGTGTCATACGGTCATGGCGGCGCGACGGCGGCATCTGCCTACGTACCGCAGGTGAATTGGTGCGTAATGCGTGTGGCATCGGCCGAATGGGAGACAAAGGCGTATATCAATACGTCGAGTCTGCCAATCGGCCGATGACGCTCCATTACGTACCGATTCACAGTCCGTATTCCTCGTGGGCGAACTTCTCCAGCGCCGGAATCGAGCGCTTCACCTTCTCGGTGTCGATGCAGTAGGCCATGCGGAAGTAGCCGGGCACGCCGAAGCTGTCGGACGGCACGAGGATGAGGTCGTGCTCCTTGGCCTTGAGGCAGAATGCGGTCGCGTCGTCCTCGAGGGCCTTGGGGAAGATGTAGAACGTGCCGCCGGGGCGCACCACGTCGAATCCGATGCCGGTCAGGGCGTCGTACAGCAGGTTCATGTTCGTCTCGTACACGGAAAGGTCGGCGGTCTTGTCGAGCACCTTGGAGACGCCCAGCTGGATCGAGCTCGGCGGGCAGTTGTGGCCGGTGCCGCGCGAGATCTGACCCATCATCGGCACGAGCAGGTCGGCGTCCGTGGCCGCGGGGTTCACAGCCACATAGCCGATGCGCTCGCCCGGCAGCGAAAGCGACTTCGACCACGAGTAGCAGCTGAGCGTGTTGTCGTAGTACTTCGATGGATACGCCTGCACACCGCCGTCGAACACGATCTCGCGGTACGGCTCGTCGCTGATGAGGAAGATGTCGTGGCCGTATTCCGTCTGCTTGGCGCGCAGGATGCCGGCCAGCTTCTCCAGAGTCTCGGCGGAATACACGGCGCCCGAGGGGTTGTTCGGCGTATTGATGAGCACGGCCATGACGCCGGGGTTCAGCGCCTTCTCGAACGCCTCGAAGTTGATTTGGAAGTTCTCCGTGTCTGCCGGAACGATGGTCAGGTGGGCTCCTGTGCCCTTGACGTATGGCTGGTATTCGGGGAAGTACGGCGCGAACGTGATGATCTCGTCGCCCGGCTTCGTCACCGCGCGCATGGCGTGGGCGAGCGCGCCGGCCGCGCCCGTGGTGGGGAAGATGTGGTTGCCGGTGTAGTCCATGCCGAAGCGCGCGTTCAACGATTCGGCGATGGCGTCCTTCACCTCGGGGATGCCGAGCGAGGGGGAGTAGCCGTGGATGGCCACCGGATCGCCGTGCGCATACAGGTCGACCATCGCGTCGGTGAACGCGGCGGGGGCGGGCACGCTCGGATTGCCGAGGCTGTAGTCGAACACGTTCTCGTAGCCGATCTGCTTGCCGCGCGCGGTCGCGTATTCGCTCAGTTCGCGGATGACGGACTTGCCGCCAAGCATCGCCTTGTAATCCTCGTTGATCATTCCATGCTCCTGTTCTCTACGTATTTTCCGCACGTTTCCCGTGCGTATGCGTTATGCGCGTATCCCAGTGCTTGCCGTTTTACCATGACGCGACGAACGTTTCATCGCATCTTCCGCGTAATCAGCAGCACATGATGTCGTTCCGCGTCGGTCGTCGCGAAGATATACGTGCTGCCGCCGTCCTTGACCTTGAGCTTCCTGCGAAGCGCCGCCACGTTCATCGGGAAGTTCCGCGTGGCGATGTTCGCATGCGTGACGCCGGCAAGCACGGTCTTGAGCTCGCGCTTGCCCATGCCGGTCACGGCGTCGACGGCGAATGCGCGGCCGGGGAAGTCGGTGACGGGTCGGTCCGATACGAACAGATGGCTGTTCGCGCCGATCTGCCGTACGCCGTATCGCCGTTCGATAAGCGTGAAGCAGCCGGCCTTCATGATCGAGGCGTTCGGCTCGTAGAGGTATCGGTATTCGGCGTCATCCGTTGCACCGGCGTCCGCCGAATCGGCGTCATCGGCGATCGCATTCTCGGCGTCGTCGATGTTTTCGTCATCGTTGCCGATATCGATGATCTCACCGGATTCATCAATATGATATTCGACTATATTCGAATCATTGACGCAATACATGCGAATATGACGATTGTCTGCGTTGATGCCGTCGCCGTCGCTGCCATCGCCGTCACCGACATGCTCATCCGACGACCCTCCCAGCACGATAAGCAGCTCCTTGCATTCGTTGCCCGTCGAAACGATATGCACCTCGCGCACGAATTCGACGCCGCCAAGGTCATGCACGGCCTTGCGCCAGTCAAGCATGGGGGAGAGCTTCACCATCACGTATCGGGCACGGTCGAGCAGCAGCGGCTCCAACGCGATGACATCGGGAGTGCAGTCGGCGATGGCATACGTTCGCGCACCATGCGAATCGCGCCGCGCCGGATCGACGAAGATCATCGTGACGGACGGATCCGCATCGTATGCGCCCGTCACGATGATCTTCGTCGAATCCGCGTTGACGACACGAACGCTCGTCAATCCCAGCGCCGCCATATTATGCTCGGCGACCTCGCACAGATGCGACTGTCGCTCCACGTATATGCCCCGAGAAAACGCGCGCGCCATATATGAGAAATCCACGCCGAAGCCGCCGGTCAGATCGATGAGCGTCGTGTCGGCCGGCGATGCCGCCGTATCGAAAGGCGTCGTCGTGCCGTTTCCCGTAGGATCGGCCGAGGCCATCAGTCGCCGGGCCACATCCGCCTTGTACAGCGCAGTCGTCTGCGACGAGCACTGCTCCATCGAAATATGCGGCGGATAGATGATGCCGTCATGCGCGGTCCAATCGAGAAGTTTCGTCCGCGCGCGTTGCCATCCGTCGATCTGCTCCAGCGCGGTCGTCATGTCGACGCCGTCGCCGGCCTTGGCATGCAACGCCAGATCGCGCACGTCGCCATCGCGATGCGCACGGATGAATTCACGAGTTTCAGGGCTGATATCCACGCCAACATTGTAGATGACAGGGCACATATGGGAAGAGCCGGCTATTTATCAGCCGGCTCTTTCATCAAGTGGACTGCCTTGCGGCAGGCATATTCCCCTTCGGCACGCTCGATGTGGTCGCGCGCCCTGCGCCTACAAACAGTCCACTGGACTGTTTGCTTAACGGCGCATGTCTCGGGAGGACTGCCTTGCGGCAGACGTATTTTTCACCTCGCGCTCGATGAATCGCGCTCGCTGCACCTACAAACAGTCCACTGGACTGTTTGCTTAACGGCGCAGCCCTTTGGGCACATATGGAAAGAGCCGGCTATTTATCAGCCGGCTCTTTCCATATGTGCCCCCCGTGGGACTCGAACCCACAACCCACGACTTAAAAGGACGCTGCTCTAACCAATTGAGCTAGAGGGGCAACGACATGCCATCATACAGCCATGCGTCGGAAAAATGCAAATTCCGATGCGGAAGCGCATCGCTTTGCCGAACGCACATCGGAAAAGAGAAAAAACACAGAAAGAAAAGAGGCGATAAATAAACGATAAGGGGAAGCGCCAGACCGTGAATGCGCCTGTCGGCGCAAGGGCCGCTCTCGGCGGCAAAAAATGGAGCCCGGGGCAATGCACGGCCCGACGCGGCTACCAGTGTACGGCATGGCGGCCGCATCGCCAAACGCGAGTGTTCGCGCACGGCGGCATCGCGGCCGAAATGCCGCCTGCAAGCCAATCCCTACTCCAACCGGCCTTCGCGCCAGAGCTTGGCGCCCTTGAGGAAATCCGTGGCCGTGCCATGCAGCGACTTCGCCGTCTTGACGAAGTGCGCGGCACCGGTGTTCGCCGCGGACTCGCCGAGCTCGGCCGCCCGCTCCTGGCGGCGGCGAGCCTCGGCCATAAGCCCCGCCGAAATCACCGAGCAGAAGGCGCTCGCACGCTCCAACGCCACGGCGAAGTCGCCGACGAACGCGCCGGAGAGAATCGAATCCGCCGTTCGGGCGATGTCTTCCGCGGTCGGCGCCTGATCGACGCCGGCGATGGCGGAGGAGACGCCCGCAACCGGCTCGCCCACGCGCCACAGACGCGAAATGGACTCGCGGTTGCGATGCATCCACGTGCGCAGCATGTACAGTCGCCACAGCACGCCCGGCAGCGAATCCGGGTCTCCCTCGCTCCACAGTTCGGCCACCAGGTCGACGCCTTCATGCTCGACGAGCGTGAGCACACGCTCAACGACCTGCGGGTCCTGCGTATGATGCACGCGGTCGAGCAGCGACGCGGCCGTCGTATGGCTGATCTCGCTCAGCCGCTGAGGGTCGACGCCGCCGGCGAGATGCTCCACCAGCGCCGGGTCGAGCTGCGCCGGACGCGTGAACCGTCCGGACGCCGCGAAGCCCGAGCCGGCGGCGCGGACGGAGGAGGAACCGTATGCGGAGGAGTTAGTAGACAATAGGGCTTACCTTCTGAATATCGATGATCTGCGGACCGTTTTCCGAATCAATGATATTAAAGACCACGGCATGCCCGGTCGCCATATACGGCGTTTTCGCCGGAAGCTTCTTCGCCAGCGACTTTCGCGTGCACAGTTCCCGCATGTGGTTGAACACGCCGCCGATGACCGGCCGGTGCATGCACACGGCCGTCGTCTGCCCGGTGCGCAGCGTGATCTCCATCTCGTGATGAATGCAGTCCCATGCCGAATCGGGATGGTCGGCGAACGCGTCCTCGGTCAGGTCGTCGGCCAGATTCACCGGCAGGCCGGTCTGCCATGCGAACGTCTGGATGGTGCCGATGCAGCGCCTCCATGGCGAGGTGACGAGTCGGTTGATGCCGAAGCATGCGATTTCGCGCGTCAGGGCGAACGCGGCGGCCGAGCCGAGCGGCGTCAGCGGCCGGTCGGCGTCGGTGCCGCCCCAGAACTTGCGGCTTTCCGCCTTGCCGTGGCGGATGAGCAGGAACATCTTCGAATGCAGGATGCCGTCGCGCACCTTGCGTACGAATTCGTCGAGGATGCCGCGGTCGAGCGGATGCGTGAGCTTGTGCCGCGCGTCCGCAGGGGAGAGCCATTCGACGTTGTCCACCTCGTTGGGGTCGGTGTTGATGGGGCCGAAAGCGTAGCGGCGCTTCATCGCCGTTTCGGAGTCGATGAGCGAGGCGATCCAGTAGCATACGTGCTTGCGGGGCTTGCGTGGATCGATGCGGTGCATCTTCGCCTTGCCCTCGTCCTCGAGCGGGTATTCGATCTCGCCGAGGTAGGCGCCGAGCGCGACCGCCAGACCGGTTTCCTCGCCGATTTCGCGCACGGCGGCGTGGCGGTGCGATTCGTTGTTCTCGAGCTTGCCCTTCGGCCAGCTCCAATCGTTGTATTTGGGACGGTGCACCACGCAGAGTTCAAGATGCTCCAGGGCGAGGTCCGCGTCGGAATCCCCCCTGCCGAGAATCTCCGCATCATCGCGCCAGCGGTACACTATGCCGCCGGCTGCCTCGACGACCGTAGTACTCATGATCTGTCCTTTGATTGAGTGATAAATTCTCCGGCCTGGTCGTGGGCGTCGGTGACGACGCGACCGTGTCGGGCAGCTCCTATCGTAATTCGAAAAATCATCGGTCGATGACCGGCGGATGCCAGCATATGGGACGACGATGATGCGCGGAAGGCGTTTTCCTTGTATTTGGAACGAAAAACGTTGCGGTCACATTACGGGATGACATCCCGAAAATGTGACCGCAACGTTATGAAAATCCTTGCGTCAATCAATTGACGTGAGGATTATGTGCGAATAGGTTTTCGCAGCTTCGTCAGTTGCCACGGCGGCGACGCGTGTGCTTCTTGATGAGCGCCTCCTGGCTGTCGACCAGCGGCTTGCCCTCGGCGTCACGCGAATGACGCACATAGGTGCCGTCCGGCTGCATGTGCCACGAGCTGGTGGTGTCGGCCATCTGGAAGTCCACGTACTTGATGAGCTCCTCTATCTGCTCCGGCGCGGTGATGCGCACCAGCGCCTCGACTCGACGGTCGAGGTTGCGGTGCATCAGATCGGCCGAACCGATCCACACCTCGGGGCCGGAGGCTGGGCCCTCGCCGATCTGCGGGCCCGCGGAGTTCGCGAACGCGTAGATGCGGCTGTGCTCGAGGAAGCGTCCGAGCACGGAATGCACGCGGATGTTCTCGCTCATGCCGGGCACACCGGGCTTCAGCGCGCAGATGCCACGCTCGACGATGTCGATCTTCACGCCGGCCTGCGATGCACGGTACAGCGCGTCGATGGTCTTCTCGTCGACGATGGAGTTGACCTTGATCTTGATCCAGGCCTCCTTGCCGGCGCGTGCCGCGGCCTCCTCGCGCTGGATGCGCTCGATGAGACCGGTGCGGATGGTGCGCGGGGCGACAAGCAGGCGGTGGAAGCTCGACTTCGGCGCGTAGCCGCTCAGCTGGTTGAACAGGCGGGTCAGATCCTGGCCGACGACCGGGTCGCAGGTGAGCAGGCCGAGGTCGGTGTACAGGCGGGCGGTCTTCGGGTTGTAGTTACCCGTGCCCACGTGGCAGTAGCGCTTGAGGCCGTCGGCCTCCTGACGCACGACGAGGCACAGCTTGCAGTGGGTCTTCAGACCCACGATGCCGTACACCACGTGCACGCCGGCGCGCTCGAGCTTGCGGGCCCAGGCGATGTTGGCGTCCTCGTCGAAGCGCGCCTTGATCTCCACCAGCGCCAGCACCTGCTTGCCCGCATGGGCGGCGTCGATAAGGGCGTCGATGATCGGCGAGTTCGAGCTGGTGCGGTACAGCGTCTGCTTGATGGCCAGCACCTTCGGGTCGGCGGCGGCCTGCGCGAGGAACGCCTGGAACGACGTGGAGAACGAGTCGTAGGGGTGGTGCAGCAGCACGTCGCGCTCGCGGATGGCGGCGAAGATGTCCTGCGCGCGGCTCGACTCGACCTCGGCGATCTGGCGGTTCGTCGTCGGGATGAACTTCGGGAACTTCAGGTCGGCGCGGTCGATGGCGCCGAGCTCGAAGAGCACCGTCATGTCGAGCGGGGCCGGCAGACGGTAGACCTCGTCGTCGCTCACGCCGAGCTGGTCGGCGAGCAGATGCGAGAGGAACGGGCTGGTGGCGTCGGAGATCTCCAGACGGATCGGCGGTCCGAAGCGGCGGCGCAGCAGCTCCTTCTCCATGGCGTTGAGCAGGTTCTCGGCATCGTCCTCTTCGACGTCGATGTCCTCGTTGCGGGTGACGCGGAAGGAGCGCGCCTCCTTGATGATCATGCCCGGGAACAGCGACTCGAGGTGGGCGATGAGCAGGTTCTCCATGGTCACGAAGCCGTAACGCACGTTGTTGCTCTCGTCCTCGGTCAGGTCGTCGACGGCGACGAGACGGGGCAGGTTGTCGGGGATCTTCACGCGGGCGAAGTGCGACTTGCCGGAGTTCGGGTTCTCCACGATCACGGCGAGGTTCAGCGAGTTGCCGGAGATGTAGGGGAACGGGTGGGCGGGGTCCACGGCCAGCGGGGTCAGCACGGGGAAGACCTGACGGCGGAAGAACTTGCTCAGGCGCTCCTGCTCGGAGATCGTCAGCTGGCTCCACTTGAGCAGGACGATGTTCTCCTTGGCGAGGTCGGGCAGGATGTGCTCGATGGCGTAGCGTGCGTGCTCGTCCTGCAGGCGGTGGGCCTGGTCGGTGATGGCGCGCAGCTGCTGGCGCGGGCTCAGGCCACTGGCCGCGGTGACGGCCAGGCCGGTGTCGATGCGGCGCTTGAGGCCGGCGACGCGGACCATGAAGAACTCGTCGAGGTTGGAGGCGAAGATCGCCTCGAAGTTCGCGCGTTCAAGGACCGGCAGCGACTCGTCCTGGGCGAGCTCCAGAACTCGCTTGTTGAACTTCAGCCAGCTGAGCTCACGGTCGAAGAAGCGGTCGTCGGGCAGCGGGTCGTAGTGGGGAGCGTTCGGATTGAGGCGGCTCTCTTTCGGAGTCTCCGCAATGTGCTCCGCGATCTGACTTTTCAGTATCGCCTTTGAAGGTGCATTGAATATTTGGGCCATGCCTACCACTTTATTATCCATATCGCCGTAATCCGCCCGTAACCCGCCAAAATTCAACGGCAATTCATATTCCTGCCGGATTGCCGTCCTCGCATGGCCTGATTGTGAGCGTGCACGACCGGCGCGCGCCCGCCGATGCCGGCCGTGCACGCCGCGTCGGTGCGTAAATTCCGCGTCTCGTATGCCCGTCGTGGATACTGGAGGTATGCATTCGGCAAAACACGGCGAACCCAGTCAGACTTCCATCAATATCTCCGGCGATGACGTCGTCGACGACCATGCCACCGGGCCGGTCGCCGATGCGGCCGGCATCCACGATGACGCCGCGGGCCCGGATGGCCTGCGTGTGGTGGCGGTTCCCCGCGGCACGGTCGTGCTCGCCGCAACACCCATCGGCAACGTCGGCGACGCCTCGTCGCGGCTGGTCGCCCTGATGGAGCAGGCCGACATCGTCGCCGCCGAGGACACGCGCCGCCTCTACGATCTGGCCCGTCGCCTCGGCGTCCACGTGAACGGCCGCGTTGTGGCCTTCCACGACCACAACGAACGCGGCAAGTCCGACGGTCTGCTCGACGAGGTCGAGGCCGGCGCCTGCGTGCTCGTCGTCTCCGACGCCGGCATGCCCACGATCAACGATCCCGGCCTGTCAATCGTGCGCCGCGCCATCGAACGCGGCCTGCCCGTCACCTGTGCGCCCGGACCGTCCGCCGTGCTCGACGCGCTCGCCCTGTCCGGCCTGCCGACCGACCGCTTCTGCTATGAGGGCTTCATGCCGCGTAAGCATTCCGATCGTGTGCAGCGTCTGCGTGCGCTGCAGTCCGAGCGCCGTACCATCGTGTTCTACGAGACACCGCATCGCATCGCCGATGCGATGGACGACCTGCTCTCCGCATTCGGCCCGGACCGCGCCATGGCCCTGGCCCGCGAACTCACCAAGGACTACGAGGAGATTCGCCGCGGTTCCATCGCCGAGATTCGCGACGGCGTGATCAACGACCCGCCGCGTGGCGAGATCGTGCTGGTCATCGCCGGCGCATCCGAGGACGAGGCCCGCGAGAACTCGGCCTCCACGCTGAGCGTTGAGGAGCTCGCCGTGCTCGCCATCGACCGCGCGCTGGAGGACGGCCTGCGCATCAAGGACGCCATCGCCGAGGTGATCGAGGAGCATCCGCTGCCCGACGGCTCGCTCGCCAACCGCAAGCAGGTCTATTCCGCCGTGCTCAAGATCCGGCAGTAGCGCTCGCTTTCCCGGCCTCGTTTCTCCACCCGTTCTGTCGGCCCGCTCCGTCGGGCTCACTCCTCCAATGAGGAGAACAGCACCTCGAACCCGCGCGCCACGCCGGGGCCGCCGACCTGCGAGACGTATTCCAGCAGTTCCGGCGTCGCCGCCGTGTTCGCAATCAGCCACATGCGCAGTTCCGGCGCATGCTCGGCGATATGCCACAGCACGTCCTCGTTGGTGAGCGGGTCGCTGGCCACCTGCGGGGTGAGACGCAGCGGGGGAGCGGGCGGCTGCAGTCCACGCCGCCGTCTGGCCGGCGCGTTCATCGTGATGCCGCGTATGGTCTTCAGCCGTTTCGGCATCGTTGTGGACTTCGGCGCCTTGCCCGCCGCCCTGCCCGATTCCTCGGTTCTCCGCATGCGTCGCGTTCGTCTCGGCGGTGTGCCCGGCATGCTGTCGTTTCGACTACGACGACTGCGTCGTCGGGATTCCCGTTCCTTTCCTCGGCTCATGATGTGCTTCCGTCGCCTGACGTGTCGTCGCGCTCGTTGCCGCGCCCGTCGTCGGTCGCGCAATCGTGGTCGCGGTTCGTCTCCGCTCCCGCCTGCTGCCGTTCGAGGATTCTCGTCAGCGTCTCCACGCCCTCGCCGTGGTTCGGCCAACGCTGGTTGTCCCACAGCGTCTGCAGACACAGCGCCGCAGGAATCGCATAGGCGGCCAGCAGCCGGACGATGGTGCCGTCCACGTCGATGCTCGCACGCCCGGCCGCATCCATGCAGGCCAGATCGCATATGGTGCGCACCGGCGAGGTCACCCGCAGTTTGCCGAGCTTCATCACCTGCTCGGCGGTCGTCTGGCGGTGGAACACCCTTACCTGCCGTCCGTAGGCGAGCGCCCGGTAGTGCGATCCCGAGATCAGGTCGATGCGTTCGGGGAACGGGCCGCCCAGCCATATCCATGATGCGAGCAGTCCCGCGGCGATGGAGCCGAACGGCACGATGCAGTCGGCGATCGCCGCCCGGCCGTACAACGTGGCCGAATCCCGCGCCATATAGGCGCTGCCTTCGTCGAGCGACGACAGCGTGCCGTCGTCCACCATGCGGCGCAGTCCCAGACTGCCGGGCATGTCGTCGATGAACACGACCGATGGGATGAGCGTGATCAGCGGTTCGGCGTATCCCCGCCGTTCGGGGAGACGCCGGCGTTTGCGCAGGGTCAGCGGATCGATGATGACCGATTCGACCGCCATAGTCGGTTCAATCATCTCCGCCGGTCTGACGGCCGAACCGGCGCGTGCCGGTTTTCCCCGTGCTCCGTCGTCCGGCGGAAGCATCATCGTTGTCGTCCTCGATAGGGTCGCCATGTTCGCTCCATTCCTCGTTGAACGTGTATTCCCTGTGCATTCCCTCGGCATATCGCCGCCCCCTTGGTTCGAACGCTAGCCGCATCGGCACGTCTGCGCGACCGCCTTTCGCATAAATGTGGATAAGTGGAACAACCCCGTCGCATCAACGGCTTCGCGCCGCGTCGTCGCCGTTCGGCGCGAGGCGGCCTGATGTCAACGTCCATGCGGATAATCGAGGGTTATGAGTCATATTCTTGTTAACGTTGCCTGGCCGTATGCCAACGGCCCCCGCCACATCGGCCACGTCGCCGGTTTCGGCGTCCCCTCGGATGTCTACGCGCGCTACGAGCGCATGAAGGGCAATGACGTGCTGATGGTCTCCGGCACCGACGAGCACGGCACCCCGATCCTGGTCGAGGCCGAGAAGGAGGGCGTCACCGCCCAGGAGCTCGCCAACCGCTACAACCGCGTCATCGCCAAGGACCTGTGCGACTTGGGCCTGAGCTACGACCTGTTCACCCGCACCACCACCGGCAACCACGAGCATGTGGTCCAGGAGCTGTTCAAGCAGTGCCTGGAGAACGGCTACATCTACAAGGGCACCCAGCAGGTGGCCATCTCGCCGTCCACCGGCCGCACCCTGCCCGACCGCTACATCGAAGGCGAATGCCCGATCTGCCACACCGACGGTGCGCGTGGCGACCAGTGCGACGCCTGCGGCAACGAGCTCGACCCCATCGACCTCATCAACCCCGTCTCCAAGATCAACGGCGAGACCCCGCGCTTCGAGGAGACCGAGCACTTCTTCCTCGACCTTCCGGCGCTCGCCGAGGCCAACCTCGCCTGGCTGAAGACCCGCGAGGGCTGGCGCACCGACGCCATCAAGTTCTCCATCGGCCTGTTCAAGGAGGTCAAGCCGCGCGCCATCACGCGTGACATCGACTGGGGCATCCCCGTGCCGGTGGCCGGCTGGATCGACAACCCGAACAAGAAGCTCTACGTGTGGTTCGACGCCGTGATCGGCTACCTGTCGGCCTCCATCGAGTGGGCCCGCCGCAAGGGCGACCCCGAAGCCTGGCGCGCCTGGTGGAACGACCCGGCCACCCCCGGCTACTACTTCATGGGCAAGGACAACATCACCTTCCATTCGCAGATCTGGCCCTCCGAGATGCTCGCCTACAACGGCCAGGGCTCCAAGGGCGGCGAGACCGGTCCGCTTGGTCCGCTGAACCTGCCCGAGCAGGTCGTCGCCTCCCAGTTCATGACCATGGAGGGCCGCAAGTTCAGCTCCTCGCGTGGCATCGTCATCTACGTGAAGGACATCCTCGCCCGCTACCCCGTTGACGCCGTGCGCTACTACATCTCCGTGGCCGGTCCGGAATCCTCCGACTCCGACTTCACGTGGGCCGAGTTCGTGCGCCACAACAACGAGGAGCTCGCCGCCGCATGGGGCAACCTCGTCAACCGCGTGGCCAACCTCATCGCCAAGAACTTCGGCGCCATCCCCGCCATCGACGAGTCCAAGCTCACCGACCAGGACCGCGCCCTGCTCGACGAGTCCAAGGCCGCGTTCGACACCGTCGGCAACCTCATCGAGAAGCATCACCAGAAGGCCGCCCTGGCCGAGGCCATGCGCATCGTCGGCGAGATCAACAAGTACATCTCCGCCATCGAACCGTGGAAGATCAAGGACGACGACGCCCGTCTCGGCACCGTGCTGCACGTCGCCGCACAGGCCGTCTCCGACGCCAACCACCTGCTCGCCCCGTTCCTGCCCCACTCCGCGCAGAAGGTGTGGGAGGCGCTCGGCGGCAAGGGCGTGTTCTCCCCGCTGCCGCGCATCGAGGAGGTCGAGGACCTCGACAAGCCCGGCTTCGAGTACCCGATCATCACCGGCGACTACAAGCTCGGCGTGAACGTGCATCCGTGGAAGAGCGAGCCCATCGAGGTCGGCGCCGAGGTGCCGAAGCCGAAGCCCATCTTCGCGAAGATCCCGAAGGAGGCCGTGCAGGAGGAGCTTGACCGCTTCCAGGCCGAGCTCGACGCCCGTCGTGCCAAGGAGGCTGAGCGCCTCGCCGCCGAGAAGGCCAAGCTCGCCGAAGAGTCCAAGTGAGTCCAAGAGTCCAAGTGATTGGATGAGCGATCGAATTCGTGCGATACGGGCCCGATTCCGAGGGGTTCGGGCCCGTGTTTCACAGTTCCGTCACACATTCTCAGGAAAGATTCAGGTTTCTGCATCGTCTTTCCAAGGAACGGGTGATTATATAAGACATGTCAGCGGACAACACCGCTGGTGAGATTCCCAATCGAATCTGATAACTGAACCCTTCTTCTTCTCTCTTCTCTCTTCTCTCAGCCCGGCGGCTTTCTCTCCCGCCGGGCTTCTTCTTTTCTTTTTTCGCTGCGATTCCGCGTCCCCTCCGCGCTCTTCCACAGGCATGAGATGAACGTTACGGATACGCGGATTTTCAGAAAACTCCAAGGTTTTCGCATCGTTGCGCCCAGAAACGGGTGGTTATATATAAACCGTCAGCAAGCAATACCGCTGATGATCCCGCGGGTGGTTCGGCGAAGTCGATTCACCCGGTAAGCGGAACATAATTGAATCAGCATAATTGAACCCTTCTTCTCTCTTCCTTTCTCTGATTACCCGGTGGCCAGTCCCCACCGGGTTTTTCATTTCCGCGCATTTTCGAGGCCCCTGCCATACTGGTAGGCATGGCAAAACACCACCGCAACCGCAATTGGGCGCCCGCCCCCGAACCCCTCGCCGAATGGACCATCGACAACCATACGCACGTCAAATCCGTCGTTCCGTTCTCCAAGGCTATGAGCCATGAGGCCGAGCTCAGGGGCCAGCCCCCCGTACCCGTCTATTCCGAAGCCGAACTGCTCGACATGGCCGCCGCGGTCGGCATCCGGCAGATTATCGACGTCGGCTGCGAATACCCGCATCTTCAGGACGCCATCGACCTTGCCCGCCAGTTCCCCGACCGGGTCCGGGCGGCCATCGCCATCCACCCCAACGAATCCGTGCTTCACGGCCATCGCGGGGCCAAGGGGCCCGACGGTCTCGAACTCAAGTACAAGCCCTGGCACGACATCTCCTTCGACGACGCCATCGCCGAGGTCCATCGTCTCGCCGTCGCATACCCCGACATCGTCGTGGGCATCGGCGAGACCGGCCTCGACTTCTTCCGCACCGGCGACGCCGCCCGCGACTACCAGCGCGAGGCGTTCCGCGCCCACATCGCGCTCGCCAAGGAACTGAACCTGCCCATGCAAATCCACGACCGCGACGCCCACGCCGACTGCATCGACATCCTCCTCAGGGACGGTGCCCCCGAACGCACCGTGTTCCACTCGTTTTCCGGCGACGCCGCGATGGGCGAGGTCGCCCGCGAACAGGGCTGGTATCTGAGCTTTTCCGGCACCGTGAGCTACAAGGGCAACGAGGGCATCCGCGCCGCGCTCTCCCTCACCCCGCGCGACCACATCCTCGTGGAGACCGATGCGCCGTATCTCACCGCCATGCCGTATCGCGGCCGCACGAACGCGCCGTACATGGTGCCGTACACGCTTACGGCCATGGCCGACGTGCTTGATATCCCCGTCGGCGAGATGGCTGCCATCACCCGCGCCAACGCGCAGCGGGTCTACGGCATCTGACCGGCGCGGCCGGCGACGGCCGTGGTTCCCGCTCGCCGTCGGCGTGCCGGGCCTGCCGTCGACACGCCGAACGCGTGTTCCGCGCCGGCATTGTATCCAAACCGTAATCCGGCATCGTGCCGGTATGGCGTCATGCGACGGCCGGCCGCCGGCTGTCGCATCAACGCCGGCGGTTGACGGCGGAATCGTTCCGAAAAACGTTTGACCTGGGGCATCTTCTGCAAAAAACACCTGGTCGGCACTGGATTCATCTTGCGGCAAATATGGCGTTCCCCTGCGTTTGCCGCTTTTTGCTATCGTCTGGATTTACCAATTCGCCATAGCGGGAGTAGTGTGATGTGGCGAATTAGAGAACGTAAGGATGATGTGAATTCCTGATACCGCAAGTGTTGGAGGTTCCAAGTGACGGAGGAAGCCAAATCCTCCCCGGCCAAGACCGCCTCGCCCAAAACCGGAAAATCCGGTTCGACGAAGACAGCCAGATCGAAGGCGCGAAGCAAAACGCCGATGACAGCCGAGGACACCGGGTCGCTGCTCCCCAAGGGGATTGTCAAACCGCCGAAGATATCACGACAGAGCATGACTCCCGAGGAAAGGGAAGAGGCGGCCCGCGCCAAGCGCGAGGCGGCCAAGGCCGAGAAGAAGGCCGCGAAGGCCCCGAAGACGCCGTGGGGACGATGGTGGCGGAACGTGCAGAACGGTCCGAACCGCATCCAGCTCGGCATGTGCATCGTCGCGTTGGGCGTCGTCTACGGCGATATCGGCACGTCGCCGCTGTACATGGCCCAGTCGTTCCTCTCCGGACAGGGCGGCATCCAGTACGCCGACCGCCATGCCGTGCTCGGCATGCTGTCGCTCCTGTTCTGGGCCATCACGCTGATCACCACCATCAAATACGTGTTCATCGCCATGCGCATCGACAACAAGGGCGAGGGCGGTATCTTCGCGCTGTTCTCGCTCGTCCGTCGATACGGCAAGTGGCTGGCCATCCCCGCCATGATCGGCGGCGCCGCCTTCCTCGCCGATTCGGTGCTGACGCCGGCCGTGTCCATCTCGTCCGCAGTCGAGGGCCTCACCACCATTCCGCAGATCGCGCCGATATTCGACAGCAACGCCAATCTGACGCTCATGATCACCGTGGTCATCATCGTCGTGCTGTTCTGCATCCAGTCGCGCGGCACCGAACGCATCGGCAAGGTGTTCGGCATCGTCGTCATGGTCTGGTTCTCGTTCCTCGCCGTCGTCGGCGTCGCGAACCTCGGGGCCGACTGGACGGTGTTCGAGGCGCTCAACCCCTGGCTGGGCGTCGAGTTCCTGTTCGACCCCGCCAACAAGGCCGGCCTCGCCATCATGGGCACCGTGTTCCTCGCGACCACCGGCGCCGAGGCGCTCTACTCCGACATGGGCCATGTGGGCCGCGGCAACATCTACGCCACATGGCCGTTCATCAAGGTGGCCCTCGTGCTCAACTACTTCGGCCAGGGCGCGTGGATGCTGCGCAACCAGGGCAACGAGCAGCTGTACGGCATCAAAAGCCTCAACCCGTTCTTCCAGATGATGACCCCGAGCATCCGTTCCGTGGCCGTGATCCTTTCCGTCGCCGCCGGCGTCATCGCCTCGCAGGCCCTCATCACCGGCGCGTTCACCATGATCTCCGAGGCAACGAGCCTCAACTGGATGCCGCATCTGCAGGTACGCTACCCGGCCCGCACGCGCGGCCAGCTGTACATCCCCACCGTGAACCTCGTGCTGTGCGTGGCCACGATCACCGTGCTCGCGCTCTTCCGCGACTCCGAGCACATCACCGCCGCCTACGGCCTGGCGCTCACCGTCACGATGATCACCACCACGATCCTGCTCGCCGCCTACATCTGGTGCGCATGGAAGCGCCGCGTGTTCGCCATCGTGTTCGCCATCGTGTTCCTCGCCATCCAGATCCTGTTCTTCCTGGCGTCGATGTCGAAGTTCCTGCACGGCGGCTGGTTCACCATGCTGCTCACCCTGCTCATCCTCGGCATCATGTACACGTGGGACCAGGGCACGAAGGTCGAGCGTTCGCAGCGGCGGCACATGTGGCCCAAGGAGTTCCTGCCCGCGCTCGACGCGCTGCACCGCGACTTCAAGATCCCGTACTACGCCGACAACCTCGTCTATCTGACGTCGGACAACGAGCTGAGGCGTCTCGACACCGACATCTTCTATTCCATCTTCGCGAACCATCCGAAGCGCGCCCGCGCATGGTGGGCCGTGTCGGTGCAGGTGACCGACGACCCGTTCACGCGCGAGTACTCGGTGGAGAACTTCGGCACGAGCTTCCTGTTCCGTGTGCGCATCCGTCTCGGGTTCAAGGTCTCGCAGAACGTCGCCACGTATCTGCACCAGATCATGCACGACCTCATCAAGGACGGCACGCTGCCCCGGCAGTCGTCCATCTATCCGAAGGTCGACGCCGATCCCGAGATCGGCACCATCCGGTACGTGCTCGTGCACAAGGCCCTCATGCCGGAGTCGAAGATAACGTCGCGCGGCGCCACGTCGCTGCGCGTGAAGTACGCGATCCGTCATGTGGCCGGCAACCCCGTCAAGTGGTTCGGTCTGACGGCGTACAATCCCGTCGTCGAGATCCAGCCGCTGTTTGTCTCCACGCACAAGGTGCCGGCCCTCAAGCGTGTGGCGCTGCGCAAGCCGAAGCGTCCGGTCACGTTGCAGGAGATCCGCGCCGAGCAACGCGACGAGGAGGAGAACGCCCGCGCCGCCGAGATCTCGGCCCGCGAAAGCCACGAGTATGCGAGGCCGAACTTCGAGCTGCGGCCCGCGTCAAGCGTCGGCCGCGGAAAACAGGCGTCGCGCGCGGCCGACCGGTCCACGGCCGCGCTATAGACAACGGCTATAACGACATTGGCGATTTGCGGCCGGCAGACGGTATCGTAGGTGTTTATGTGCAGACTGTTGGGATACGCGACCTCGGGTGACAATCAGAGCCTCGACGACGTTTTGACGTCCTCGCAGCTTGAGACGTTCCAGCAGATGGCGATCATCCACAACGACGGATGGGGCGCCGCGCTGATCACCGATCCGTCGGAGCCGGCCGGCATCCAGGACGGCGGCGCGCCCACGCCATCGGCCAACGTGAGCATCTACAAGTCCACGTCGTCGGCCTACGCCGACCCCGTGTTCCGCTCCATCGAATGCCAGGGCGCCCGCGGAGGCCTGTACCATCTGCGCCTCGCATCGTCGAACCTGCCGCTGATCATGGAGAACCAGCAGCCGTTCTTCGCCGACGGCGTCTCGTTCATCCACAACGGCGACATCAGCGACCTCAACCAGCGCAACATCGTGCGCGCGCCCAGCAAGCCCGTCTCCGAGCTCGACATGCTGCGCACCGGCGGCAAAAGCGATTCCGCCGTGTATTTCGCGCTCGTGCTGTCCTACTACCACAAGGGTCTCGAACTGCCGGCGGCGGCCCGCGAGGCCATCGCCGACCTGCGCGGCCTGTGCCCGCGCTCGTCGTACAACTGCATGATCCAGACCGGCGACGAATACATCTGCGTGCACGCGGTCGGCAGCCTCAAGCCCGAAAAGGAGATCGAGGAGCTGTATGCGCGCTACGGCCAGGCCGAGCATGCGGCCGACTACCGCCGCATCCGCTACCGCGAGCTTGCGGGCGGCGGCGTGGTGGCCGCCAGCTCCGGTTTCGAGCAGCGCGACCGCGACGGCTGGAAGACCCTGCCGAACAACCACATGATCATCGCGTCCAACCGCACCGGCGAATACCATATCGAGGAGCTGTAGCCGGCGCGCGGTCGCCACAACCGCAGCCGGAGGCCGCCGCTTTCCTATCGCGTCCTATCGATTATTCGTATAGGCGCTCTCACACGTCGTCGAACGATTTGCAGTACGCTCTACACCATGACGATACGAGCCTTTGATTTCGCTCACCAGAGCACCACGGCCAATCCCAAGCACGTGGAGAGCCTGGTCAAGTTCTTCGAATCCGGCATCAAGCAGCCGGACCATTACGGCTTCGGCGTGGAGATCGAGCACCTCCCCATCCGCAAGGACACCGGCAAGGCCGTCACCTACGCCGAACCGCACGGCATCCGCAACGTGCTGCAGGCGCTGACGCAGTACTACGATCCCGCCAACGAATACTACGAGGACGGCCACCTGCTCGGCCTCGGCAAGCCTGGCATCTCGGTCTCGCTCGAACCCGGCGGCCAGATCGAGTGCTCGCTCGGCGTGCTCAAACACGCCGACGACCTCGACGCCCTGTACTCCGAGTTCCGCCGCGACCTCGACCCGATCCTCGACAAGTTCGGCATCCGCCTCGTGAACTTCGGCTATCAGCCGGACACCTCGTACAAGGAGATCGAGATCATCCCCAAGCATCGCTACTACGCGATGCAGAAGTACTTCGGCCGCATCGCACGATTCGGCTTCTGCATGATGCGCGCCTCCGCCTCCACGCAGGTGAGCATCGACTACTTCAGCGAGCAGGACGCCATCGACAAGCTGCGCATCGGCACCGCCATCGGGCCGATCCTCGCATGGTTCTTCCGCAATACGCCGAACTTCGAGAAGGAGCCCAACCCGTATCCGCTGCTGCGCCAGGAGATGTGGGACTGGATCGACCCGCAGCGCACCGGCCAGCTGTGGGGCCTCTACGACGACAACTATGATTGGGAGCACTATGCCGTCGACGTGCTGACCACGCCGGTGTTCATCGCCGACCTCTCGCACACGCCGGAATACACGGGCGACCGTCCGGTGTTCTCCGCTCCGTATGACGACGCCGCCACGCTCTACCCCGACCGCGAGCTCAACCAGGCGGAGATCAACCACATCATCTCCACGCACTTCAACGACGTGCGCCTGAAGAACTTCGTGGAGCTGCGCTCCTGGGATTCGCTGCCGATCGCCCGCGCCCAGCGGCTCACGGAGATCGTGTCGAACCTGTTCTACACGAAGAGCGAATTCGAGGGCCTGCTCTCGTACTTCGACGGACTGACGAACCTCGACGTGCGCGAGGCCAAGGCCGATCTGCAGGCCCACGGCGCCGACGCGCACCCGTACGGCCAGAGCCTCGACTTCTGGCGCGAGTTCCTCCACGCCGAAGGCACGCTCGACAACGAGCCCGGCGACCCGCTGCGCCCCGACTTCTTCCAGGCATAGGGAACGTTCGGGAACTGTCAAACGATACGGAAACGAGGAAGGCCGGTACGGAAATCGTACCGGCCTTCCTCATTGTCGATGTCCGATATCAGACATCAGGCATCGACGAGCACCATGTGGTACTGCTCGGCCATCTCCTTCAGGCCCTTCGGCTCGCCGTAGATGCCGACGAGGTCGCGCATCTTCTGCTCGTTCTCCTTGCCGAACTTGGCGCAGCGCTTGATGGCCTTCGCCGCGGTCACGAAACGCGGCGGTTCCGACTTGCTGTTGAAGTTGTCGGCATACATCACCACCTCCTGCTCGAGGTTCTTCGGCGTGTAGTTGGCCGGCGGCAGCGGCAGATGCTGCTTCTCCACCATCTCCTTCGTGATGCCCACGCCCGTGTGGTTGCGGCAGAACTCGGCGATCTCCTCGTCCACGCCCTCGGCCTTGAGCAGGTCGTAGCCGGCCAGACCGTGCAGGATGTAGCGGTCGCGGTCGAAACTCACCGGCTCGCCGTTCGAACCGTCGTTGTCGATCACCGAATACGTGCCGATGTCGTGCAGCAGCGCGCCGACCACGGTCTTGTCGGTGTTCAGCAGACGCGGGGGGATTCGCGTCGTGTACTGGCGAATCATGTCGTCGCCGAGCGTGCAGCGCTGCACGAACAGATTGTTCTGACGGCGGCAGATCTCACGGGCCATGTTCGCCACGATCATGCAATGACGGTAGACCAGCTCGTACGCCTCCTGCGACGGCGCGTACTTGCGATGCAGTTCATCGATCTCATCAAAATTAGGAATCATACTGTCATCTTACGGCCGCGGCGGCCCGCCGACGGCCGTAAAAGGAGTGATTCGCGGCCATCCATATGTGATGTTCGTTATCATGCCTGCATCCACAGTCGGCTTCCGCTGCCGGCTAGCCGCCTCGCGATATGGGCGATCTTTCAGATTTCTCTCAGGAGTAGCCTAGAAAGGAACAAGCAAACACGCACATACTATGTGCATAGTGATTCGCACGGGGCCGTGGCACCTTGCGCCCGCCGGCCCCGTCCACCAACAGTTGGACTGGAGAAGTAACGCATGTTCGTTCTCAAGAACGCATGGTCCGCAATGGGCCGCCACAAGGCGCGCACCGCATTGCTGGCTCTTACCGCCATCGCGGTGTCATTCGGTTCGGTGGTCGGCCTCTCGATCCTCAACGCCAACACCGTCGCGACCACCACCACATACAACGACCTGAACCCGGCCGTCACCTTCCGCGCCGACCGCGCCCGCATCATCAAGAAGTACGGCGGCGACATCAGCAAGGTCGACTGGACGAAATACCACCTCTCCTGGGCCCAATACTCCGACTACGTGCAGCGTTCCGGCGTATCCATCGCCAACGCCTACTCCGCCGAGACCGCGAAGATCAGCATCAACGGCGTGAAGGCCACGAAAAGCGGCGCCACCCTCGCCATGACCGGCTTCTCCGACGCCACGGCCGCCGGAGCCGCCATCAACGGCAAGTTCACCATCGTCAGCGGCAAGAACATCTCCTACGCCGAAGACACCGCCGGCACCCTGCTCGTGCCCAAGGCGCTCGCCGACGCCAACAAGCTCAAGGCCGGCGACACCCTGAAGATCACCAATCCCAAGGACGCCAGCTACACGCAGTCCATGGTCATCACCGGAATCTACGAGAACGAGGAGGACGTCGACGCCGACGCCACCGGCATCGACCCCGACAACACCATCTACGCCAGCGCCTACACGCTGAGCATGCTCGGCCTCGCATCCACCGGCTCCGAATCCACCGAAAACGACCTCGACGTGTCGATGGTGCTGAACAGCCCCGCCGACTTCTCGAAGTTCGAAAAGGGCGTGCGCAAGGCCGGTCTGAGCAAGGACTTCATCATCGCATCCGCCACCATCGACGACTACAACGCCAAGATCGAGCCGCTGAAGCAGCTGGCCGCCAAGACCAGGCCGGCCGTCATCGCGCTGTTCGTCGTCGGCGCCGTCGTCGCGCTGCTGCTCGTATGGTCGGCCACATCGTCGCGTCTGCGCCTCGAGGACGCCGGATTCCTGCGCGTCATCGGCATATCAAGCGGCCGCGTCGGCTGGCAGTTCGCACTCGAGGCGATGATGCCGATGCTGCTCGGATGGATCATCGGCACGGTCGCCGGAGCATTCTCCGCATCGCCGATCTCGAACAGGCTGGCGACCGCGGCCAACGCCGCGCCGAACGCCGACGTCATCTGGACGATGGTGTGGATCGGACTTGGCGCGCTGCTCGCCACGATCATCGTCTGCGAGATCCGCTCCGCGATGATCCGCCCGCAGTCGATTCTGGCCACACGAATGGAGGAGGCACGATGAGCGACGACAAGAACATTGACGACAAGAACGACGACAAGAAGATCGCAGGAGCCGACGATATCGCCGACGCAGCCACGACGTTCCCCAAGTTCGACATCGTCTACGACGACGCCGTGGAAACGGTCACGTTGACGGGCGCCGACGACATGAACGCCTCCGATGCGGATGCCGGGGCCGACGCTGCGGACGTCGAATCCATCGCCGCCGAATCGGCGGCCGCCGGCGTCGCCAAGGCGGCCGAGAAAGCCGCGGCGTCCGACGACACGGCAACCACGGACGCCGCCGACACCGCGGATGGCGTTGCGGCAGAACATGCCGACGACGGTTCCGATACGGCTGAGTCAGCCGAGGCCGCCGAGGCCGTTGCAAACGCCGATGGCGACGAGGTCGTTGACGGCGTTTCCGACGATTCCGATGCAGAGCCCGCAGCTCCCGTCGAGGTGGTCGAGGCCGAGCATGCGGCCTCGCACATCGACAGCGAGCTCGGCGCCGGCGGCGACTTCGCGTTCCGCAGCTACCCGGTGCTGGCGCTCAAGCACGCCTCCTACGCCCCCGATTCCAAGGGCGGCGACGTGATCCACGACGCCAACATGGAATTCCATGCCCGTCGCCTCTACGCCATCTGGGCGCAGTCCGAGGCCGAGCATGTGGCCATCGGAGGCCTGCTTTCCGGCCTTATGGCCCCGACCTCCGGCAAGGTGATGTTCAAAAGCCAGGAGCTCAACGAACTGACGCCCGCCGAATACCGCGGACACTTCATGGGACTCATCCCGCAGCGCTACGCATTGCGCCCCGACCTGAGCGCCGTGCAGAACCTCGTGCTCACCATGGAGGCGTCGGGCCGCAACTTCCTCAAGGCCAAGCCGATCCTCGCCGCCGAAATGCTGGAGACCGTCGGCTTCCCCGAAGAGAAGAACGACAAGCCCGTACGCGACCTGCTCGAAGTGGAACGCCGCAAGGCGGCCATCGCCCGTGCGCTCATCTGCGAGGCGAACGTGATCGTCATCGACGAGCCGACCGGCCAGCTGGGCGAACAGGCCAGCCACGAGATCATGAAGCTGCTGCGCCGACTGCCCAAGCGCGACGACCACTGCGTCATCATCATCACCGGCGACAAGGCGCTCGCCGAATCGGCCGACCACATGTTCGCGCTGTAGCGAGGCGCTTGCGACGACCGGCGTTGCCGGCTGATCGCATGGTCCGATCGTATGGTCCAATTGTGCGGTCCGATCTGGATTGCAAACGATGCCGTCCGCCCTCCGTTGGGTCGGACGGCATCGTAGTATGTCAGTGGAGGTGAAGCATGACCGAACACAACCATGCGCATACGGCGGGCGACGTGAACGACCCACGTCATTCGCGTCGACTCATCGCCACACTCGGCCTGACCGGCACGGTGTTCATCGCCGAAGTCATCGGCGCCGTACTCACCGGCAGTCTGGCGCTGCTCGTCGACGCCGGCCATATGCTCACCGACATCTCGGTGCTCACGGCATCGACCGTCACCGCCATCCTCATCCGCCGCAAGCCCAACGCCGAACGCACCTGGGGATGGGCGCGGCTCGAGGTCATCACCGCCGCCGGCGGCGCCATCGCCCTGCTGTTCGTCGGGCTGTATGCGCTGGTCGAGGCGATAAGCCGACTGTCCAGCGGCGGCGAGGAGGTGCAGGACCCGGCTCTGCTGCTGTTCTTCGGCATCCTCGGTCTGGCCGCGAACCTCGGTTCGCTGTCCATCCTCATGACCGACCGCGCGGCCAATATGAACATGAGGGCCGCGTTCCTCGAAGTGGCCAACGACGCGCTCGGCTCGGTGGCCGTCGTCATCTCCGCCGTGCTCGTCATGACGACCGGCTGGAACAACTTCGACTCCGTGGCCGGCCTCGTCATCGCCGTCCTGATGATTCCACGCGCCGGCAAGCTCCTGCATTCCAGCATGCGCGTGCTGCTGGAGGAGACCCCGGAAGGACTCGACCTCACCGAAGTACGCGAGCATCTGGAGAACGTCAGCCACGTGGTGGAGGTGCACGACCTGCACGCCAACACCGTGGCCACCGGCATGCCGACGCTGAGCGCCCACGTGGTGGTCGACGCCGACACCATCGGCGACTACGAGGGCATCCTCACCGCGCTGCAGACCTGCGTGCGCGACCATTTCCCCGTCTCCGTGGAACACTCCACGTTCCAGATCGAACCCGAGGGATACAAGAACATCCGCGACGGGGTGTTCCACAAATAGGCGTGCCATAACGTAAAGAAATGTGGCGGTTCCGAAGGCTCCTGGAATCGTTTTAAGCTTGCGGTTGTACCATATGACCCTGTATGTGCGGTGAGACCGCACGCCAAGCCACGAGGTCAAACGAGTACGTGAGGTCCATTTATGTCGACAACTCCCCGTCATAGCACTCCCAAAGGCCATCGGAGTCTGCGGAAGAAGTCGATGCCCAAGCGCGTGGCGCTCAGCGTCGTCATGGTGTTCCTCGGGTTCATCCTCGCCATCGCCGGCGTCTACGGCGTCTCGGCGCTGAAGATGTACCACGAGGCCAACCGCATGATGACCGCCGCCGAAAACCTCGCCAACGCCGCGCTGGGGTGCGGGAGCAAGAAGAGTTTGAGCGACTCCGCCGATGATCTGGTGGATTCGTCCCGAAAGCTTAACGACGAACTCAACAAGCCGCAGTGGACGTTCATTCGCGACCACACCGCCTACGGCAACGACATCACCGCGGCTCGCACGATGCTGCAGTCCATGAACAATCTGGTCGACGGTCCGTTCACCGATATGATGAATCTCTCCAAGAGCCTGTCGGGCTTCTCCATGCAGGACAAAACCGTAGACTTGAGCGCGCTGTCGACCATGCCAAAGATCGTGCATCAGGCACGTGCCGACATCCAGCAGGAGACCAAGACGCTCAAGGCGCTGAAGCAGCCGAAGATTCATCAGGTGGCATCGGCCATCGATGCGGGCACCAACGGCCTGGAGGCCGTGGACAATATGCTCGACAGTTATGACGAGCTGGTGAATCTCTTCCCGGAGCTGCTCGGCGAGAACGGCGAGCGCACGTATCTCGTCGCCGTTCAGAATCCTGCGGAGATTCGTTCCGCCGGAGGTATGGTCGGCACCTATACGGCAGTGACAGCCAACAAGGGCATGGTAACCATCGGTGATTTCGATACCACCGGCGGCTTCCAGAATCCCCCCAAGGCTTTTGATGATCAGGGCGTGGAAGAGGCGCAACTGTACGGCATGCAGGTCTGGAATTGGCCGCAGACGACCACGGTCAACCCCAACTATCCTCGTGCCGCCGTGACCTTCAAGAATCTTTGGCAGTATCAGGACGCCAAGAACAAGAAGCAGAATGTGGCCGGCGTCATCATGGTCGATCCTGTATTTCTGCAGTCCATGGTCGGGGCCACCGGCGATGTCACGCTTGAGGACGGCAAGGTTCTGACCGGTGAGAACACGGTGAGGTTCTTCGAAAAGGATTTGTACATCGAGCATCCGAAGTTCAACGATCAGAACGCATACGTGAGCAAGGCTGCGAAACTGGTGATGAACCATATTCTGCAGAATGCGAAGCCGTCGAATCTGTCGTCGTTGCTCAAGGCGCTCCGCGATACCACGTCGTCGTCGCATCTGAAGATTTGGATGCAGAAGCAGGATGAATTCGATGCGATGGTCCAGACGGGTCTGATTAACGAAAACGCCGCCGGCGAACTGCCCGGCGATGAGACGACGCCGGTCAGCGGCGTGTATCTCAATGAGACCCAGGCCAGCAAGCTCGACTGGTATATGCAGAGCGAGATCAAGGTCACGCGGTCGTGCGATGGCACTGAGGCGGCGTCGAAGGACCGTATTTCCGACAAGGTCGATTATGCCCCGCGTTCCACCGCCATCGGAGCCATAAGCACCAGCGACCTGGGTGACGAATACACGGTCGAGTTCACCATGAAGAACACGCTGACCGCCAAGCAGGTCAAGGACCTTCCTAAGTTCGTGACCGGCAAGGACGATCCGGGGACCATGAGCTACCGCATGTTCATCATGGCGCCGACCAACGGCGAGATCACGTCCATCGCCTTCAATCACGGCGAGTACGGCGGCAGCATGATGATGAACAAGCGTCATTTCGTTTCCGTCAAGATTCCCGTCGAGGCCGGTAAGTCCGTGACAGTGGCTTACACGGTTCGTGTCCCGAAGACCGCGACGAAGGCTCTGGACATCGTCAATACGCCGATTGCCAATGAAAAGGGCATCCAGACCGGTTCGAATGGTGCGGTGACGGATAATTGCGCCGCATCGTCCACTGATACGCAGCAGTCCCAGGATCAGACGCAGTCGGCGACCCCCAGTCAGTCCTCGTCTTCTGCCTCGTCCTCGTCTTCTTCGCCGGCATCGTCCGGCACCGGCTCTTCGAAGAGTGGCTCTTCGAAGAGCGACTCCTCGTCGGATTCCGACCCGCTGTCGTCGCTGAAGTCGTTGAAGGACAATCTTTCCTGCCCTGTCGATATTCGCAAGATGATGGGCTGAGCGAGGAATCTCGCTCCAGCCATCGATTTTCCAGTCTTCATAAGAAAGAGGTGACCGACGCCGATGGTGCAGCATGGCACTGAGCTTCGCATGTTCGTCTCCGCGCATAAGCCCGTGGAATGGGCCATGCCCGATGGATACGAGATGGTCCAGGCCGGAGCGGCCCTGCATCCTCATTTCGCCGAACTGACCGATGACACCGGGGACAACATCTCCGAGCGCAATCCCTCATACTGCGAAATCAGCGTGCTGTATTGGATTTGGAAGAATATCGATGCGTCTCGCGTCGGATTGGTGCAGTATCGCCGGTACTTCTTCCGTAAGCCCTGGCAATGCTCGCTCAAGGCGATTATGGGCCTGCAGGACATCAATGCGATACTCGACAGTCACGATATCGTCGTCGGTCAGCCGATCACCTACCACGAGACGGTGCGGGCGACGTATGAGCGTATGCACCATATCAAGGATATGGACCTCATGCGGGCCTATATCGCCGAGCATGAACCGGACTATATCCCGGCGTATGACGAGGCCATGGGCTCACGCACGACTATCTACTGCAACATGCTGGCGGCGAGGCGCGACGTTCTGGACGCCTACATGACCTGGGTGATGCCACTGCTGGACTACGCATACGAATCCATTGACACGTCGCAATACGATGATTACAACAAGCGTCTCGTCGGTTTCATCGCCGAACGGCTGTTCAATGTCTGGTTGATCAGACACGCCAAGGACTATCGTATTGCCTATCTTCCCTACAACATGCTCGTCATAGGGACGATGAAGGCGTTGAAGAGCTCACTGTTCACCCTCGGCCTGACTATCTGGCGGAAGCTGCGTGGCTGAGATAAATCGTTTCCAGTGTTTTCGCCTGCCTGAGCATGTCGAACCCTGCTTCGGATACGGCCGATTGGCCCTGAGCGCGTTCGTCTCTCGGAGTGTCCTTGGTCTCTAGCATCCGTTGCGCCCATACCATTGCATGGTCGATTGGCAACTGCTGCACATCGGGCAGAATCAGAGACTGCTTATCGATGTCCTCGGCGATCAGACAGGGCAGCCCGGAACACTGCGCCTCCACCAGACTCACCGGCAGCCCCTCATGCAAGGATGGCAGCAGGAAAACATCCATGGCGTTGTAGTACCCGTCTGGCCGAGAGGTATTATCGACCCATATCACGGCATCCACGATGCCGAGTTCCTGTGCCTTGGCATGCAGCTCCGCTTTCAATGGTCCCTCGCCGATGATCAGCAATCGAGCGGAATCATCCCGTTCATGGACGAGCCGGAAGGCATTCAACAGAAATCCCTGGTTCTTCTGTATGGCCAGTCTTCCCACGTTGCCGTACAAACGGTTGCCATCGGTAAGATGCATGTTCGCGCGGAATTCATCACGAGTGGCGGCATTGAAGGCGAATCGCTGCGTATCGACCGCGTTGGGAAGCAGAATGAACGGATGCTTCCCGAACAGAAACGCACCCGCCTGCTGAGAACAGGCGATATTGACGTTCGCATACCGCTTACCCCATGCGATGAGAGGCACGTTGCGCACCGCATGACTGAATGTATCCGCGTATTTGGTCTGATGGCTGTGCAGTATGCGCACGGGTATCCCGGCGCGTTTGGCCTCCCGCAGATACAGGAAGGCGGCGTTCGACATATGGCAGTGAACGGTGTCGTAGTCTTTCCGATTCTGGGCGAAGAAATCTCGTATCCAGCGGTTAAGTTGCGGCAGGGCCTTCGGTGAGAATCCCGGAAGTACGTGAACCGTTCCTCCCAGATTCCGTATCGCGTCGACGTAGGCTGGATGATCCACACGATGTGTGATGACATCGAAGACGAAACGCGTATGGTCGACCGACTTCGCGTAGTTCATCACCACGCTGCTGATGCCATCTCCCGGTTGGAACTGCGGGACGATATGCAGGATTCTGTGCATGGGGTGCTCCTCCGAGTGCGTTGGTGTGCTCCGATGTTCGCGGCTTACCGGATTTATGCAAGTCTCTGCTTCTGCTTTTTCAGCAGTCGGTAGCCGGCTGTACGGATTGATGAAGGCACCAGTCGATATACGGCCCTTATGAGCACATTGCGCAGGAACTGCGCCGGGGTGATGAACCTGTCGTGTAGGAACCGTCGTTGCAGACGAATTTCCGCAATGAGCATGCGCCAGCCGCCGCGACGTTCATATGCGCCTTCGTCCACTCTGTAGAGAACGAGGGGAACGGCAAGGTTGCGTATGCGGTAGTTATGTAGCAGCAGCTGTTCCCACAACAGATAGTCTTCAAAACGTCCCACGCCTTCGGGATAGCCGCCGACCCGCAGCACGGCGCTCTTGCGGAAGACCACACTGGGGTGGTTCAACGGCGATTGAAGCGTGGCATACCTACGTAGTTCCGCTCCTCCGGCAGGGATTCGTCGTATGATTCCACGACGCAGTTCGTCGCCGTGAAACTCCTGGATTGCACTGCCGGCCACATCGTAGGTGCTGTTTGGAGAGACGGCGGTTGCGGAGTCGATGCAGGGAATCATGGTTTCGAAACGGCGCGGCAGGGAGATGTCATCGCTATCGGCCCGAGCGATAAGCTCGTGCGAGCAGTGCTGCAGACCGACATTCAACGCATGGGCGAGACCGCCGTTGTTGGGCAGCGGTACAACGACGACCTCCGGAGCGGGAAGGTCCCGCGATTGAAAGGCCTCGTGCATTGAAGTCTGAAGAGTATCGAGATACTGCTGAATTTCCGTATCGACCGGTCCATCGCGGACGATGACCACCTGATTCGGCGGCAGCGTCTGGTCGATGGTGTTGGATTGCACCGCCCTCTGCAGATTGTGCAGCGAATCGCCATGATACACGGACATCAGCAATGAGAATGGCGAGGGGTCCGAGAACGTATCCCGATTGTCGGATGTCATAACCTGCCTCACCTTATGTGTGTTCATTTCGTCGCTAACGTAACAGCAATATTACCGCAGTCGCTGGGAGAAACCTGAGGCCGTTGTGGGGGTTCGTCGGGATTGATGCTCATTGCGTGGATTATTCTGGATTCCGTAGTCAAACCTTCGCTGAAAGGGGATACCATGCCGATTGCCGCTGCAAAAGTGCTGATCATCACGCAGAACTGGGGTATCGAGGAGACGGAGATGACGCGGCCGTTGCGCGAGCTGCGCGAGGCCGGGGCCGCAGTGACACTGGCCGCATTGACCGCCGACCCGGTGGAGACCGTGCAGCACGACCGCTTCGAAGGCGAGACCGTGACTCCGGACACCACGTATGACGCGGTTTCGGCCGATGACTACGACCTGCTCGTCGTGCCCGGCGGCACCACCAACGTGGACCGTCTGCGCGTGAACCCGGCGGCCATCGCGCTGGCTAAGGCGTTCGCCGCCGCCGGCAAGCCGATCGCCGCGATCTGCCATGGTCCGTGGCTGCTGGTGAACGCCGAGCTGCTGCCCGGCAAGACGCTGACCAGCTGCCGCTACATCGCGGCCGACATCGAAAACGCCGGCGGCAAGCACGTCGACGAGGAAGTTCATGTGGACGACGCCAACGGCTGGCGACTGATTACCTCGCGCAAGCCCGACGACCTGGACGCGTTCATCGACGCCATCAAGCAGACGCTGGGGGAGTAGCGGTTTGTGTGGCCGTTTTGTCCCCGTTAGCGGCGGGTTTTGCGCAAGTATGCGATAAACCCGACGCTAGATAGCCTTCAGTGTCGGGTTTTGCGTATGCGTGCGTAATAACCGCCGTTGGGCGTTGTGCAGTGGCGGTTATTACGTACGGGTGCGCATAACCCGCCACGAGGAAGTCGTGTGGGTCGGGTCTTGCGCATGCGTGCGATAAACCCGACCCGTACACGGTGGGTACGGTACTCCCGCCTACCGCTTCCAGCCGGGGCGGCCGTTGCGCACCGCCCGTGTGCAGACCGACGAACCGCCGACCGGCTTGAGCCCAACGCCGGCCGACGTGCCTGCGGCCGTCAGCTGCGCTTCGGTGAGCATCTCCAAACGCAGCGCCGCGTCGGCCAGTCGCGAAAGGTCGGAGCCGAGCCACCAGCTGATGAGGATGAGCACGTGACCGGCCATGCCGCGCGTGAATCCGGCGTCCGCCAGAGCGTTTTCGGGCAGCCGGTTGACGATGCCGGTCAGCAGGTCACGCATGGCGCGGACGCGAGCGAAGTCGGGACGAACCCGCACTCCGGCGATAAGCTCTGCCGCCGTGTCGAGCAGTTCGGCGAGCTGCCCGGCATCGTCGGCGCCGCTGTAGTCGAGATCTTCGACGACGTAACGCAGCTGGTGGTCCTGTTCGGTTTTGTTGATGTCGGGCTTCGTGCGCTCCACCTCGTCGATGACGAGTGCAGCGATGAGCGCCAGTCCGGTGGGGGAGGCTATGGCGTCCATGAGCAGTTGCAAATCTCGGCCAATGGCACCGCTGAACACGGCGTCGGTGTCGCCGTCGTCGATGATGTTCTGCATAAGTCGATGATAGGAACGCCAGACGTCGTAGCGGACGTCGGACGAGGCAGCGAGCTGCGGCAACCGCAGTGCGGTGTGCACCTGGTGCGGTGCGAAGCGGTTCGTCTGACGGTTGAGATGCAGTCGGAGCCGTATGGCCTGATGGGAACTGTCGCCGGTCAGAACGAACGGCGGCAGTTCCACGCAACGGTCCGTGAACGTCGCCACGGTTGCGGTGTCGTGGTCGCGGAGTCCGCGGACGTGTCCGCGCTTGTCGGGCTGGGGGTACTCCCAACGGGAGCGGACGATGCCGTTCGTTCCCACGTAGGTCTTGAGATATACGGCGCGATTGTCGGTGATGACGAGGCCCGCACCGGTGTCGGCCACGTCGATGGTACGGGAGCTGGCCCGCAGAAGTTCGGAGAGGGAAGAGAGATTGATATCGGTCGTTCGGATATCATTCATCGGCATGAATGCGATACTCCATTCGTTTGTTGTCGGTTATTACTGCCCAGATGTCGTGGAATGAGCGTGGATACACTATTCCCTAGGTATCTGATCGACATGAACAAACGAATGTTCGAAGCGAAATTTATCGCATACGTCCAGACGATACCACAACTGTGATGAAGAACGCACTGAAATACGAAAAAAGGTCCCAGCCGAAGCTGGAACCTTGGTGGCGGAGCGAAATCCCAAGAGCGTTGTGAGGCGGTGGCCGAAGAGATGGAACATGGCACCTTGCCGTTCAATCGGGATGATGGGAACGCCTGTGGGATGCGGATGGAGCTCTGGTCGCGCGGCTGAGCCGTTGACTCTAGACGAGGTCGTTAGCTGCCGGCTTCTCGGTGACGACCGAAACGGATGGACTTTCCACGCGCGGGTGGGTGGGCACTTGCGGAGATCGCTCTTGTTCAGGGTGAGGTAGGACTTTCCACGCGCGGGTGGGCGGGCATTGTGATACAAGGCCTCAGTTCATCATTGGTCGCAGGGGTGGTCGCAGATGTGGTCGATGAGGGCGTTGATGTGGATGCGCATGACGTCCATGATGTCCACCGGCAGGCCGATGCCGTCGAACGCCAATGGCAGTTCCGTGCAGCCCAGCACGATCGCCTCGGCATGCTCCCGTTCGGCCAGGCGAGCGGCGATGTCTCGCAGCGCCTTCCGGGTCGCCGGTCTGACGATGCCGTATTCCAATTCCGTTTCGATTGCCTTGGCTATGTACCGCTTGTCCTCATCGTCCGGTGTGACGACGTCGATGCCATGCGCCTGGAACGGCCGCTGGAAGAAATCGCCGTCCATGGTCGGACCGGTGCCCATCAGGGCGACTCGATCGTAATGCCGGTCAACCGCGTACTGGCAGGACGTGTCCAGCATGCTGATGATCGGGATGGGCGAGCATCGTGCCACCTCGTCGAACACCACATGCGGCGTGATGCCCGTGAACGCGGCGAACTCGGCCCCCGCGGCGGCGAGATTGGCGATTCCATGGGTCAGGTAATCGGCGAGCCCGTCATAGTCTGCGCGTCTGCAGAAGTCCAGCACCTCGAACACATCCAGGCTCTCGATGCTCAGATGAGGGAACCGGTCGCGCCCCAAGCGCCTGCGCACCCCGTCGGTGATCTCCTTGTAGTAGATGATCGTGGATTCCGGCCCGGTCCCGCCGATCAGTCCCAACTTCCTCATGGTCGATTCCTTCCCGTGCCCTTACACTTCAGCGTGACTTGATGATTCCCGTGTCGCCGGCCATGTAGTCGCGTAGGACGACCGCGTGATTGGCCAGCGGATTCTTGGCCGCATACAGGAGCGTGACGGTTTCATGGGTCATGATGATGTCGCGCAGAGACGCGACCGTCTCTACGTTGGCGTCCAGTTCCTCACGGTACCGTTCGGCGAACTCCGCAAAGCGCGCCGGATCGTGTCCGAACCATTTGCGCAGTCCGGGCGACGGCGCGATGTCCTTTAGCCACAGGTCAAGGGCGGTGCGTTCCCGGCTCATGCCGCGCGGCCACAGCCGGTCCACCAGAATCCTGCAGCCGTCATCGGGTTCCGGCTCGTCATAGATACGTTTCACCATGATGCTCATGCCCACCATCATCGGACTGCGGGGCGGGCAAGTCAATCGATGCGGGACGTTCGAAAACCGGTCCCGTCGTTCATGGTTCCAAGGCCGTCGCTCCATATGCTCTATATGACGGACGCGGTTGCCATCCACTAATTGGCTGGGGTCTGCTCATCGTTGTCGTCGCCATCGGTCGGGCAGAATGGTGCCGATGGAGAACATTTCTTACTGTTGATTCCGGATGTCCGTCGTCATGACCCCCAACGAAGCAGGAAATCCAAGCTCGTCAGACGAACACCAGCTGGACGAGCACCATATACATGATGGTTCCGCCGGCGACGGACACCAGCATGCTGTGACGCCACCGGTGCAGCAACACGATCACAAGGATTGCGATCGCCTCGGGTATCCCGTGGAATCCGGAAAACGGCGACACGTCCTTAAGCGCGTATACCACCAGCAGACCGGTCATCGCATGCGGCAGCACCCCGCCGAGGTAGGTCACCGTCCTGGGTGGGTGACGCGAATCAGGGAACAGCACGAACGGCAGGAATCGAGTAAGCATGGTGCCCAGCGAGACCGCCGCGATGGTCGCAACGGCCTGCCACGTGGTCATAGCCATCATTGTTCCTCCCCATTCTGGATGCCGTGCTCATCGTCCACGTCTTCCAATCTCGTACGCAATATCAGGAATGCCACCAGCATCAGTACCATGGCCGGAATCATGAACCGATCCGGGCCGAACAGCATCAGACAAGTCGTAGGCACCAGCAGCCCGACCAACGCGGGCACATGGGGCCACGCCGAATCCACGAAATTCACAATCGCCGAGTGCGAGCGGCTTCTGCCGGCTCCCTTCCGATTCCGATCGTCATCCCACTGCTCAAGAAGAATCGACAGGAACAAGGCGGCGAGCACGAACTCGATGCCCTTGGTGTCGAACGGCAGCACGCCGCCGGCCAGCCAGCCCACGGCTATTCCGCCAAACCAGTAGGAACGGCAAAGCGCCGAGACGAACATCATGAACCATCCTCGGTCGACAGATGTCGGAATGTGGACGCTGGAATCGATGGCGAACGTCTCGTCGATCATCGTGAAGATCAGGTACGGTTTCTTCCAGCCCAGTCCGCGGAATTTGTCCAACATAGACAGGCCGTAGAACAGATGACGCGCGTTGACCATGATTGCCAACAGGAACGCGGCCCACGGGGCGAACGGGGACAGCAGCAGATTCACGGTGACGAATTCCATCGACCCGGCGAAAATGACGTAGCCCATGGCTAGCGGATACACAATCGGGAATCCCTTGGCATGCATGAGCAGTCCGTAGGATCCGCCGAAAAACAGAAAACCCGCGGCGATCGGCAGCGTGGGCGGCAATGCGGTCCGGAACGTCGTACGCAACAACGTCATATCGGGGAGATCCTTTCCTTCATTGATGTTCCCGTGCATGTGTCGAACAATCCAACTGCGCTGGACGTATCCGATGGCGGCCATCGTATGGCGGACATATACGATAAGTACAATCAAATCCGCTAATGGACACATGAGCGATGCTTATGCAACGTCTATGATGAACAACTATGGACAACCGATATCTCGCCCTGCAGCACATCGTCGAATATGGCAGCTTCTCCGCGGCCGCCGACGAACTGCGATGCAGCCAATCAGCCGTCAGCCAGATGATCGCCTCGCTGGAAAAGGAGCTCGACGTCATCCTGCTCAACCGGCAGCGCGGCGGATGCACGCTCACCGAGGAGGGGCGCCAGCTCTACCCGCTCATCGAACGCTATGTGGAGGACGGTCTGCGCATCCGCGAACGGGCCGACGAAATCCTCGGCCTTGATGTCGGTGTGATTCGCATGGGCACCATCGCCAGCATCTCCGCCCACTGGCTGCCCAGGCTCATCAGCGGATTCCAGCAACGTTATCCGAACGTGCGGTTCGTCCTGCATCAAGGCGACTACACCACCATCCAGGAATGGATCCACAACGGCACCATCGACTTCGGGTTCATCAACCCCGCCGCCGCGCGCGACGTGCGGACCATCGCCATCAAACGGGGCTCCATGCTCGCCGTCTTGCCCCAAGGCCATTCGCTCGCTGTACTCGACCGGGTGCCGTTGGCCGCGCTCGCCAAGGAACCCATGATTCTGCTGGAGGAGGGCCATTATTCCGAGCCGTTGGAGGCGTTTGCGTCGATCGGACTCAAACCGAATGTGCGACTGCGCATCCACGACGACTACTCGATCATGACCATGATTGAGGCCGGATTGGGCTTCAGCATCCTCGCCGAACTCATCCTCCACCGCACCAGCACCAACTACCGGCTCGTTCTGCGCCCCACCGACCCTCCCGTGGAACGCACCATCGCCATCGCCTACGCCGACCGCGACAGACTCCCCCTCGCGGCCAGACGATTCATCGAACATCTGCGAAGCAACATCGACGCATTGCCCTGAATTGGTCCGGGTTCGGAGGATGGTATGAAAAAGCCCTTTTCCTTTGGGTGGGAAAAGGGCGATGGCGGAGGATACGAGATTCGAACTCGTGAGGGCTTGCACCCAACACGCTTTCCAAGCGTGCGCCATAGACCACTAGGCGAATCCTCCACTGCACAGAAACGTCGTAACCGACGAATTCAGGCAACTCGAAAAGAATAGCATGCGATTTGCGAAATGCCAACGTGGCGTGTCTTCGGCGTGTCGCACGGGAAGAGAGAGGTCCACTCTTTTTGAAGACTCGCAAAGAATGAACGGCGTTCTGTTCGAATGAACGAGGATTCGACGGGAGCCGCAGACCTTGCGGACATGTACGCGCGATATTGTGCGTTCTCCGTTCACTCTTTAGGCATAGACCCAAAGAGTGAACGAAGAACGGCAGAAGCGGTGCGACGGCGACCGTGCGCGACGGCTACCATATGCGACGTGCCATACGTGGCAGATACCGTATGCGATGGCTATTGCACGTGGCCGCTATCGCACGTGGCAGCTGCCGCGTGCGACAGTTCAACTACCGCAGCTCGCGATTCGCGAGCTCCTGCGCCTCGTCGTAGTTCGGGCATTCGGGGTCGCCGCCGAGATTCTCGCCGGCGCGCTCCACCGCCAGCGCCGACGCCGCATTGGCGATGCGCACGGCCTCCACCAGCGACGCACCGCGCGCCAGCATCGCGCACAGCGCGCCCGTATGGCAGCTGCCCGCCGACTGCATATGCACCGCCTTCACCACATGACCCGGCACGTGGACCGGCTCGGTGTCGGTGCCGCCGTCAGCATCCGGTTCCCACACCCATGCCCCGGTCGCTCCGGTGCGGATGATCAGCGGTGCCTTGAGAATCTCGCCCAGCAGCCTGCACAATTCCGGCATCGCCGCATCCGTGTTGCCGTTCACCGTGATCGGCTCCGGCTCGGTGATGGCCGCGCCCAGACGATGCGCGATGATGCGCGCCTCCTGCTTGTTGCACGACCAGATGGGTCTGTCGAGCACCAGCGTCTCCAGCAGCGCCTCGTTCACATGCTGCATCAGCGCGCCCGTGGGGTTGAACACCATCTGATACCGACGAGACCGGTTGGGGCCGCTGCCGCCTGCCTCCGCCGAGCCTCCGTCTTCCGCGTCCACGGCGGTGCCGAGGCCCTCGGAAGAGCGTCCGAGCGAATAGTCGCTCCAGTGCTCGTCCTCGCGACGCAGGAACGCATACACGGCGCTCGCCGTGCGGTTCGTCAGCGTATTGCCGCTGATATGCACCACGTCATGCGATTTCGGATGAATCATGTCGAATGCATCGGCGTTGCCATGCGCTTCGGCGCCGAACGTGGCGATCAGCGTCTTGCGGCTTCCACCGTCGCTGAGCAGCACGCGGAAGCCGGAATCCTCGTCCAGGCGGTCCAGCCCGGTGTGCGTGATTCCCTCAAGCGCCATCGCGTCGCGGATTATGGACCCCCATGTGCCGTTGCCCACGATTCCCGCATGCTCCGCCCGCACGCCCATACGGCTCGCGGCCTTGAGCAACGCGAATCCGCCGCCGACCTCGATGTTGTGCCGGCCTGCATACGCGTACCCGCCCGGATGGGGGATTGCATTCACCCCCATGTTGATGTTGACGAAGATCTCGCTCAGCGAGATCACTGAGCCGGCATCGGCTGCGTTCGGATGGGACATGATTCCTCCTTCGGATCATTCAGGCTCGGGCGGTGTGATGGATTGTGGCTTCCTTTCCCGTCGTCGGTTCATTGGCATCACAAGATCGTTCAGACTCGACGATTCCGCGTGCATCGATTCCCGCGTGCCGTTCCCGCATCGTTGCGCGGCCGCGAAAATCCAATGATTCCCGGCGTTCGTCGCCGGAATTCAGCGGAATCGGGGGAGAGAAAACAAACTGTATGACGTGTCCTATTGATTTCCTTCGCCTGTTTTGATTCTACCTTCGGGGGTAACGAAGTCAATCAACATCACGGACGATTGTGGCGGATTGCCGAAGCGCCGCTCGCCAATGTTCATCAACGCTCGCCAAGCATCGTTCATCAACAAATGCCGTACGCGGACAAAGGACGGTTTGCGCTCGCCTCTTGTGCCTTGCACTACTATCATGGCAAAAGTGGGCCTTCGCCGGACGTCCTTCGTTCGGCCGCGAGGGCCGGAATGTGTTCAAGAAAGGTTTTGCAATGAAGATTGCCGTTGCCGGAACCGGCTATGTCGGCCTGTCCGTGGCGCTGCTGCTGTCGCAGCACAATGAGGTGCACGCGCTCGATATCGTCCCCGAGAAGGTCGAGCTGCTCAATAATGGCAAGAGCCCGATCGTCGACAAGGAGATCACGGAGTTCCTGGACGGCAACACCTCGGGCGAGCGTCCGCTGAACTTCACCGCCACGCTCGACGCCAAGCAGGCGTACACGGGCGCCGAGTTCGCCGTCGTCGCCACGCCGACGAACTACGATCCGCAGAAGAACTATTTCGACACGTCCAGCGTCGAGGCCGCCATCGCCGCCATCCGCGAGGTTGATCCGACGGCGTGGATCATCATCAAGTCCACGATTCCGGTGGGCTACACGCAGCAGCTGCGTGAGAAGCTCGGCGACAAGCGCATCCTCTTCTCCCCGGAGTTCCTGCGTGAAGGCCACGCCCTCTACGACAACCTGCATCCGTCGCGCATCGTCGCCGGCGCCCCGCAGGACGATCCGGAGGCCGTCGAGGCCGCGAAGAAGTTCGTGAGCCTGCTTGCACAGGGCGCCGCCGAAGGCGAGTCCGAGCGCGTCAACCCCGACGGCTCCAAGGGCATTCCGGAGCTCGTGGTCGGCACCACCGAGGCCGAGGCCATCAAGCTGTTCGCCAACACGTACCTGGCGCTGCGCGTCGCCTACTTCAACGAGCTCGACACCTACGCCGAAAGCCGCGGCCTGTCCACCCGCGAGATCATCGACGGCGTGTGCCTCGATCCGCGCATCCGCAACGACTACAACAACCCGAGCTTCGGCTACGGCGGCTACTGCCTGCCGAAGGACACCAAGCAGCTGCTCGCCAACTACTCCGACGTGCCGCAGAACCTCATCGGCGCGATCGTCGACGCCAACCGCACGCGCAAGGACTTCATCGCCACCGAGATCGAGGAGCGAGTCAAGGGCGTGAAGAAGCCGGTCGTCGGCGTGTACCGCCTGACCATGAAGTCCGGTTCCGACAACTTCCGCCAGTCCGCCATCCAGGGCGTGATGAAGCGTATCAAATCCCGCGGCATCGAAGTCGTCGTCTACGAGCCCACGCTCAACGACCCCGACTTCTTCGGCAGCGAGGTCACCCACGACCTCGAGTCCTTCAAGCAGCGCGCCGACGTCATCGTCGCTAACCGCTGGAACGCCGACCTCGCCGACGTTGAGGACAAGGTCTACACCCGCGACCTCTTCAAGCGCGACTAGTAGCGATTAGTTCCATCAGTCGTGTCAGTCGCGTTTGATTGGCGTTGATTTCGATTGATTACGAAGGACGGGACCGTATTTTCCTGATTTTTGCGGTCCTGTCCTTCGTCATGTAATGGCGCGGATTTAAGAAACGTTGCAATTCCAACGTTTTCGATTCTTGCATATCTATTTTCCGATGGACTGCGTTGCATTTTTGAGATTATGCATCGGAATCCATCAATTCGAGCCAAGCGCTCATGGATTGGATTGCGTTATCGTCGTTGTGCAACGCAATCCATTGCCATGATGGCGATTTCTTTGCCGGGAATAAAAGGGTTTGCCATTCTGTGTCATATGCCGTGACGTATTCTGTATATCGGTGATTGCATGACGTTGCGCAACGTCATGGTGGAAGTGGAAGAATCGACAAGCGAGGTTCAGCGGTGGCGTCTCTTACCCAGGTTGCGAAGAAGGCGGGGGTCTCTCCTTCGACCGTCTCCCGCTATGTCAAGGGGCATCTGAGCATCAAGGCCGAAACCGCCACGAAGATTCAGCAGGCCGCACAGTCGCTCGGTTACGATTTGTCGGCACAGGTTCCCGAAAGCGATACGATTGCGCTGATTGTGCCTGAACTCACCAATCCGTTCTACTCCGCATTGAGTGCTGCTCTTGCCGCCAGTGCGCAGGCCGAGGGGCGGATTCTTGAGGTCATGGTTTCGGGGCGGCAGGCGAGCCATGAGCTCAGGCTCGTGGAGCATGTGGTGAATTCCGGTCGCTTTGATGGGCTGATCTATGCCGGCATGCATCGCACGAATCGTGCGTTGAATCATCTTGCTTCGATTCCGACCAAGCTTGTGCTGCTCGACGAGGATGTGACCATCCCGGCCTTGTCCCATCCCAATACGGTGACCGTGGATAATTTTGCCGGTGCCTATCAGGCGACGTCGTACCTGATCTCACTGGGCCATCGCCGCATCGCCCATATTTCCGGTCCGGCCATGTTAAGCACGGCGTCAGAGCGTTTGCGGGGATATAGGGCCGCATTGGAGAACGCCGGCATTCCGTTCGACTCATCGTTGCTGTACTCGGGGCCGTATACCGAGGAATACGGTGCGAGCGTCTTTCCGTATCTGCTGCAGCATGACGACCGACCGACGGCGGTGTTCGCCGGTTCGGACATCGTGGCAATCGGTGTGCTTTCGGTGTGCCGCCAGTATGGCATCCGTATTCCGGAGGATTTGTCGATTATCGGCTGCGATGGCATCGATATCGGCAAATGGCTGCGTCCGAGTCTGACGACGTTGGTTCAGCCGGTCGAGGACATGGCGGATTGTGCAATCGGTTTGCTGACGCAGGGCGAGGCTGGTGTCGGCTCTTCAATGTCGAAAGGCGCGAATGTCAAGCTGCCGCTTTCGCTGACCATTCGTGAATCCGTGGCCGCTCCGCGTGCGTGAATATGTCGCCATATGGTCCGCTTTGATGATTGCGGGACCATAGCGGCGTGTGCTGATGGTGCCGGATCGGCTTTCGGATTTCTCTTTGCGTCATTATGACGCGATATGTCTTTGATAAAACGTTGCGCAATGAAATTGCGTGATTAAAAACAATGTTACGTGCGTGTTGCGTCAATTTAGGGGTAGACTGCATAGTAATCGATGCGCACCGTAGCGCAACGTTTTATGAAGGAGGATGCATTGGCAAACGTACTACTGGCTGGGGAATCGTGGGTGAGTGACGTCGTCGACCACAAGGGTTTCGATCATTTCCCCCATACGCAAGTGCATATCGGCTGCGCAAAACTTCTGAAGGCGTTGCGCAATGCAGGCCATGCGGTGACGCATATGCGTTCCCACGATGTATCGACTGATTTTCCCAATACGCTTGATGAGCTCAACACCTATGACGTGTTGATTCTGTCTGACGTCGGTGCCAACACGCTGCTGCTCTCGCCCGAGGTCTTCGAGGAGGGGCGTCGTATGCCCAACCGTCTCAAGCTGATTCGGGAGTGGGTCCGTGGCGGAGGCGGACTGCTTATGGCCGGCGGATACCTGTCGTTCCAAGGATTCCAAGGTATGGCCAACTATGCGGGAACGCCTGTCGAAGAAGCGCTTCCGGTGAGGATCTCGCACTGGGATGATCGTGTGGAGGCCCCGGAGGGTGTGGAGCCCGAACTCACCGATGCTGCACATCCAATTACCGACGGTTTGGATCGAATCTGGCCGTTCGTGCTGGGATATCAGAAGTTGGAGGCTGATGCCGACGCTCAGGTGTTGGCGACGGTTGAAGGCAGCCCGATGCTGGTGGCGAAGTCCTTCGGCGAAGGCCGGTCCGTTGCGTTCGCCTCCGACATCTCGCCTCACTGGGCACCGGAGGAGTTCATGAACTGGCCTGGTTACCAGCGTCTGTTCGACAACATCGTCACATGGCTGGCACAGGAATGAACGGCGGAAATCGAGGCATGCGATGACACACACGAATGCATATATGCGGCTGGAACACTATACCGGCGAGTTCATGCACGACGGATATCGCACATGGTATCGAGTGACCCCTGGCGCGCAAGGCCTATCCGATGGAAAGGCCCCTCTGATATTGCTGCATGGTGGTCCGGGTGCCGGTCATGATTATCTGCTGCCATATGCCGGCCTTGCCGATTCGGGACGGACGATTATCCACTACGATCAGGTCGGGTGCGCGCGGTCCTCTCATTTTCCGCGCAGGGGAGCGGAGTTCTTCACTGTCGATTTGTTTGTGGACCAATTGCACGCATTGATTGAGCATCTTGGATTGACCGAATACCATGTACTCGGCCATTCGTGGGGAGGCATGCTGGCCGTGGAACATGCCCTGCAGGACGGCATCGGGCATGGCCTTCGCTCGCTGATCATCGCCAGTGCGCCGGCCTCCATCCCGTTGTGGATGCACACCGCACGAAAACTCTGGGGATTGCAAAGCCCTGAGCAGCAGGAGGCATTGCACAAGGCCGACCAGACCGGCGATTTCACATCGCCGGAATTCATCGCCGCCAAAGACGAATACTATCGTCTTCACCTCGGCGACTTCTCTCCCAAGCCGGAATGCCTGGCCGTTTCCGACGCCGAATCGGAAAACGACGGACATACCTACGACATCATGTGGGGTCCATATGAATTCATGGCGACAGGGTCGCTCCATGATTGGGATAGAAGCAGCGACGCCGCAGGCATCACCGTCCCGACGCTGATTCTCGCCGGCGAACACGATCAGGTCGACGCCGAAACCGTGAAGCCGTTCACCGACGGCATTCCCGATGTGGAACAATGTTGGATTCCCAACGCATCCCATGTGCCGCATCTCGAAAATCCCGAGCCCACGCTTCGTGCCGTCTCACAATTCCTTTCCCGTAACGATTGACTGCATCGCAGCAGTAAGGAGTCATCATGTCTGCAAACACACCGACTGCGGGACCTGAACAGTCCGCAGTGAGCTCCGCCGAACAAGCACTGGAAAGCCAAGGCTACAAGCAGGAGCTGAAGCGCTCGCTGCCCACGTCCGCACTGGTCGTATACGGTCTGGTGTTCATCGTGCCCATCGCGCCGATGTCCATCTTCGGCGTCGTATTCAATCTCTCCCATGGCATGGTTGCGCTGACCTACATCATCGGATTCATCGCCATGCTATTCACCGCCATGTCGTACCGCATCATGGCGAATACCATTCCCACGGCCGGTTCCGTCTACTCCTATGTGGGAGCCGGACTCGGCAAACAGGTCGGCTTCCTTTCCGGATGGCTGATCCTACTCGACTACCTGCTGTTCCCCACGCTGGCATCCGTGCTCGGCGCCGTGGCCATGCATTCGATTCTGCCGGCTGTGCCGCAGATCATCTGGGTGGTGCTGTACATCGCATTGTCCACCACCGCAAACTGCATGGGCATCAAATGGGCCGACAGTCTCGACAAGATACTGCTGCTCTGCCAGATCATCGTCTTCGTGCTGTTCGTCTGGTTCGCCACCGCCGCAGTGATGAAGGGTGTCAACGGAGCGCACTTCTCCGCCCGCCCGTTCTACGATTCGTCGAGTTTCTCCGTGGACTTCGTGTTCACCGCCATCTCCGTGGCCGCGCTGAACTTCCTCGGCTTCGACGCCATCTCCACGTTGTCGGAAGAGGCCAAGGGCGGTGGCAAGGCGGTTGGCCGCGCCATCATCATCTCGCTGTTCATCGTCATCTTCTGCTTCGTGGCGTTGACGGCGCTTGCCACCTGGCTGGTTCCCGATGTGCAGAGCTTCGCCGACGGCAATGCCACCAATGAGGCGTTCTTCGACGTGGCCTACATGGTCGGCGGCACCCCGTTGAAGGTAGCGTGTGCGGCAGGCGTGTCCGTGCTGTCCGCCGTCGGCAACGTGCTCACCTCGCAGGCAGCCGTCTCCCGAGTATTGTTCTCCATGGGTCGCGACCGTATGCTGCCGGGATTCCTTGGCCAGGTCTCCCCGAAGCACAAGGTTCCGCGCAATGCCACCCTGCTGGTCGGCGGCATCACGCTCGTGCTTGGATTCATCTTCGTCGGCGATGTCTCGATGATTTCCTCGCTGGTGAACGTCGGCGCGCTTTCGTCATTCGCGCTGCTGAACCTTTCCGTCATAGCGCTGTTCCTCGTCCGCAAGCATGAGAAGGCATTCGTCACCAAGGGGCTGTTCCCGCTGATCGGGTTCGCGATTCTCGTATACGTGCTCATGCACGCCAACGTGAGTGCGCTTGCAGTCGGCGGCGTATGGTTCATCATCGGACTGGTGGTGCTCTTTGTGCAGAAAGCACACGGTCGTAGCGCTGAACTTGATTTGGACGCCTGATGGCAAGACCATAAGACGCTGGGTCCGGGACGCTTGACGCCGATCAGGGCCTCCTGCAATGGCGAGGAAAAGATGCTCATGAATCAACCGGTCGTATTGGAAAGCAATGCCGTATTCATGGGCATCGAATACCTCGCCATATTTTGTTGTGGACTATCCGGCGGACTGGCCGCAGTTAAGAAACAATACGATTTGTTCGCCATCCTCGTGGCCGCATGGATGACCGCTCTCGGTGGCGGCATCATCCGCGATACCCTGCTTGGTGCACTTCCTCCGGTCGGCATCGCCGACAAAGGACTGGTGCTTACAACATTGATGTCCGGCATCGTCGTTGCGGTCGCGCACCCGGAAATCGAACACCTGCGTTGGTCCATGATCGTCACCGACGCCATGGGATTGGGGCTGTTCGCCGTCAACGGCACGGCGAAATCATTGGCTTACGGCATGTCCGGCATGGTATCGGTGTTTCTGGGCATGTTCACCGCGCTCGCCGGTGGTCTGATACGTGACATGATTCTCAGCGAGGTCCCCGCCGTTATCCGGGACAAGCATTGGTACGCCGTGCCCTCGTTCGTGGGTTGCATATTGACGGTATGCGTGTATCGTTCGGTCGTGCACTGGTCCTGGGGCTTGGACGTTGAGATGGCGCTGGACGTGGCCATCGTCGTACTGGTCGTCGCGCTGCGCGTTCTTTCCGTTCGCTTTGACATCACGTTGCCCGGAGCAGTGCGGCGGGATATTCCTAAGTCGGAATGACGCTGTTGTGCATGACTTGTTTATGTGAAAACTAGGTGTTGGGATTTGAGGCAACGGGGGTATTGGGAGAATGCGTAAAAGGGAGGCGATAAGCTTTGTGATTGGGTTATTTTTATACGAAGTCGAAACCCTCAGAGACGGGAAATAATTGATGAGAAATCGTGGGTGGTTGACGACTGCCGTGGCCGTGGTTGCGGTGGCCGGCCTGTCGTTGCCGGTGATGGCGAATGCCGAGGTGTTGGATGCGGTTGGCGAGAACGGCCAGAACGGCCGAATCAGTGATTATGCGGTGACGTCCGCCGCCGATGAGACGCAGCTGCAGTCTCAGGGGGAGGGGACGACCGTCGCATCGCAGGATGCAGTGCCGGAGAATCCGAGTGTGGAGCTGCCGGACAAGGTGAGTGCCGAGATCTCCGACGATGACGTGATGACGGCTCCGAAGTATGCAACCACATCCGACGGTGAGTTGAAGAACATCGAGACGGGCGAGACGGTCACCGACCCGAAGTTGGTCGGTACCAATGATCAGCCTGCCGACCCGCTGGCGAAGACCGACGGCAAGTCGTTCATCCCCGTGTCGATGGACGAGGTCAAGGACCAGATGGAGGAGGCCGGCAGGACGGTCGAGCAGCCGTCTGATGCCTCCGGTTCCGATAGCAGTGGCGATAACTCATCGACCGACGAGAATGCCGGTAATGCCGGTGCCGATGAATCACAGCCTGAGGCTGGCAACGCTGGCAACGCGCAAGACAACGCACAGGCTGAGTCCAATGATAAGAATGACCAGTCCACCAACGGTCAGTCCGCTGAAAACCAGTCTTCTGACGGTCAGGCTTCCACTTCGTCATACGTGAGCGAAACTACGCCGACCGTGCGCACGGCGAAGCTTCCGAACAACGAATACGGCGCCCACTGGGGTACGTATAACGGCACGCCCGCGTTCTTCGACTACAAGAACAATCTGTTCGTGCAGCAGGCCAAGGGCGTGATCGACGTTTCCGAGCACAACGGCAACATCGACTGGGCGAAGGCCAAGGCCGCCGGCGTGGAGGGTGCCATCATCCGCATCGGTTATGGCACCGCCGCCTTGGACGCCAAGGCTTTGCGTAACATCAGCGAATGCAAGCGTCTGAAGATTCCGTTCGGCATCTACCTGTATTCGTACGCATACGACAACACGTTCGCATCGCACGAGGCCACGAACATCCTCAACCAGCTGAAGAAGGCCGGCGTCTCGCCGAAGGATCTTTCCTACCCTGTCTATTACGACCTCGAGGATTGGACGTGGACAGGTTTCCAACATCCGACCAGTCCGAAGGTGTACGAGGGGCTCGTCAACTCGTGGTACGCGACCATGAAGGCCGGCGGATACACCAACCTCGCCGTGTACTCGTACGTGTCGTATCTCAACAACGAGCTGAATAGCTCCAGCATCCACGCGAAGACCCAGTGGGTCGCCAGCTACGGCGCCCGCAACACGTTCAACTTCTCCATGAACTACCGCGGCTGGCAGTACAGCGCCGGCGGCCGCATCAACGGCATCAGCGGCGATGTGGATATGAATGCGCTTGGTAATTACAAGGCAGTGAGTATGGAACCGTACTCTCCCAGTGCCACCTATTACTTCAAGAATTCAATTTCCGGTGGGTCTGCTGATAAGACCGTCGTCTACGGCAAGGCCGGCGATACCGTGTTCTCCGGCGATTGGGACGGCGACGGCAAGGATTCTCTGACCATCCGCCGCGGCAACGTGTACTACGTCAAGGATTCGATTACCGGTGGCGCCGCCGATAAAGTTGTCGGTTACGGAAAAGCTTCTGACACGGTACTGGCTGGAAACTGGAATGGCAGGAACGGCGATACCCTTGCTGTTCGCCGTGGCAACGTCTATTACATCAAGAATTCCATCAGCGGCGGAGCAGCCGATAAGGTCGTCGGTTACGGTCGTGCCGGGGATACGGTTTTGGTTGGTGATTGGGATGGTGATGGCAAGGATACGCTGGCCGTTCGCCGTGGCAACACCTACTATTTCAAGAATTCCATGACGGGTGGTGCGGCCGACCGAGTCATTTCCTACGGCAAAGCCGGGGATACGGTTTTGGTTGGTGATTGGGATGGTGATGGCAAGGATACGTTGGCTATCCGTCGTGGCAACGCTTATTACATCAAGAACTCCATTCACGGTGATGCCGCAGACAAGGTCATTGGATACGGCTCCTCTTCAGACCGTGTACTTGTAGGTGATTGGAACGGCGACAAATCCGACTCCCTATGCGTTCGTCGCTGATTCCGCATAGTCGTTACCTCCGTACTATTTGGGTAATGCCATGACAGCATCTGATTGACGGGCCGGGACCTGCATAGTCCCGGCTCGTTTGCGTAAGCAGAGCTACTTGCATGAACGTGGTCCGAAGATTTATGAAACACTATCTCCGTACGAGTTTTCTCGGGACGTTTAGGGGGTATTGTGCTGTATAGGGCCTTCGAAGAGGAGGGTCGTAATCCAACTAAGGGGAGGAACCATGAGAGCGGGAAAAAGAATCATAGGAGTCGTCGTGGCATTGACTACGGTGCTTGCCATGGGCATGACGACAGTCACAGCATCTGCCGCAGTCGGTACGAACTCCGCTGCGAAGGACAACGCCAAGCAGTCGCTGCAATACATCAATCAGGTGAATGCGGTTCGCGCAAAGACGCGTAAGGTGCTGACGCCGTCGCAGATTTCAGCCGCCATCAAAGCCGACTCCAATGAAAACATCCCAGCATCGATGATTCCGTCGATTTCAGGCAATGGCAAACCGGTAGCCACGCTGAAGGTCAATTCCGACATGACCAAGTGGGCGCAGACTCGTGCCAATGAGCTGGCCAAACGGGCCGTGACCCATCCCAATGATCCGATTAGCCATAGCAACATGACCAATGGTCGTCCAAGTTGGTGCGATGATTATAATCTTTCCGATTCCGATCAGTATCAGGGCGGGTATTTCTTCGGACCGGAAAACCTGGCCATCAGCTATCCCGAATATGGCAGTTCATATAATCCTGTCAGCATGTGGTTCAACGAGCTGAACGCCACCAGCACGGCGAGCCGCCAGGGATATGGCCATTATCTTGCCATGGTCAGCCCCTACGCTGATATCGTTGGCTTTGGTGTGGCTAAGGTTTCGAGCGGTTCTTGGAAGGGTGCGACCGTTGCCGTGATGGAAATCGGCAACAGCAAGAGTGCTCAAGGAAAGACGCAAACCGTTGCGCAGGCGCTCGCCGACCTTGATAAGGACACCACGAAGCCGGTGATTACTGGGGCAGACAATGTATCGCTCAAGGCGGGCAAGTCGTTTAATCCGCGTGCCGGCGTGACCGCCAGGGACGATCGTGATGGTGATATCACGGCAAAGATTCAAATTTCTGGGTCGGTCAACACGACTCGGATTGGCAAGTACACACTGGTGTATACCGTTTCGGACAAGGCAGGCAACAAGGCTACGATCACTCGTACGGTCACCGTGCGCGATCCCAATGTGTTCGTGGACTCGCTTGCCGTTCGTCGTGGCAACACGTACTACTTCAAGTACACGATTTCCGGAGGTCAGGCGGACGCCGTAGCTGCTTATGGCAAGGCGAACGACACGGTGCTGGTTGGCGACTGGAATGGCGACCGCGTCGATACGTTGGCGGTGCGTCGCGGCAATCTATACTACGTGAAGAACTCGATATCCGGCGGCCAGGCCGACAAGGTCATCGGCTATGGCAAGGCGAATGATACCGTACTGGTAGGTGATTGGAACGGCGATGGCAAGGATACGCTTGCGGTGCGTCGAGGCAATCTGTACTACATCAAGGACTCGATATCCGGTGGTAAAGCCGACAAGGTGATTGCCTACGGTCGTGCCAATGACACGATTCTTGTTGGTGATTGGGACGGCGACGGCAAGGATACACTTGCCGTTCGTCGTGGCAACACGTACTACGTGAAGAACTCCATCAGTGGCGGTCAGGCCGACCGTGTCATCGGCTACGGGCGTGCTTCCGATACGGTTCTTGTCGGCGACTGGGACGGCAACAAGACGGATTCGTTGGCCGTTCGTCGTGGCAACACGTATTACATCAAGAACTCCATCAGTGGCGGTGCGGCCGACAAGGTCGTGGGCTATGGTCGTGCGAACGACATTGTTCTCGTCGGAGCATGGGAGTGACTGGTGTATCGTCAATTCAACTATTGAGTGAACACCTTAGGCGGTCGTCATCATGGCGGCCGCCTTTTCCATGGGCATTTGGGGGAATTGAGTCCACATATGGAGCGTTGTCCTGTCTGCCCATACTACGCTGCTACCGTGGAAAACGGATGTTGTGGACACAGATGGGTTAGTTGTCTCCAATACGGGAGAAGTGAGGAACAGCAATGGCAACATTAGAGAATCATGATTGGCGGCAGCTACTTGGTGTAACCGCAGGAGTGCTATGCACACTTGCAATGATTGCTCCGGTCTCGGCGAATGCCGCAGAAGCGGGCGTCGTCACTGCTGACGAGTCGTCATTCGACGCCACACAGGTGGTGGCGACGCATGAGCCGTCATCAGCGGAATACGTTTTTTCATCTTCCTCGCAAGTCACTCCGTATTCCCTGCGTCGAAGCGGCAATACCGGTGCCAAGGAGCTGACTGCTTCTGCGGATATCAAGGGATTGTCCTCGGTGGCGGCGACTTGGACACAAAGCGCGGAATCGGCAACGCAGTCTCCGGTCACGGCGAGCATTCGATACTTCGAGAACAATCAGTGGAGCGAATGGACTGATTTGGCGCTTAACGATGAGCGGCCGGATTCCGAAACCGCGGAACAGGCCGCGATGCAGTCCACCGGACTGTATTATGTTGGTGCCGCCGATAAGGCCGAGATTCGATTGGAAGTGCCGGCTGAAGCAGCTGGCGAAGTCTCGAATCCGAAACTCGTCGTCATCGATTCCGGCTATGACGAGGCGGAGACTCCTGATGGTGCCACAACGGAGTCTTCCTCGTATGAGGCCTCGAGTGCTGCCTCTGCTCGGGTACGATCTGCCGCAGCGGTGACGGCCTCCACGGCCAGCAGTCAACCGGTCACTGGTGCGATTCATACCCGTGAATCCTGGTGGAGAAGTGGCCTGCCCAAGATGAGCTGGACTCCCGAGAAGGGCAAGTGGCAGGGCGCCATCGTGCACCATACCGATAACGCCAACAACTACTCGCAGGCCGAGGCCAAGGTGCTTGTGCAGAACATCTACTACTACCATTGCAAGACACTGAGCTGGGGCGACATCGGCTACAACCTGCTGGTCGACCGGTTCGGCGGTGTGTGGGAAGGCCGTGACGACGGCGTGGCCAACAAGGTGGTGCAGGCCAACAACATCATCGGAGCCCAGTCCCGAGGTTTCAATGCGGCGACATTCGGCATCTCCATTCTCGGCAACTTCGAAATCGCGCAGCCCAGTGCCGCTGCACTGAAGAGCGTGAGTGCGTCGATCGCGTGGGAGTTCGAAGGCATGGGCATCACCAATGCCAAGGACAAGTTCTCGTACAAGGGCACGCAGAACCGCATCTCAGGTCACGGCGATAAGGAGCACGCCTCCGTCGATTCGGCCAACAACACCGACTGCCCTGGCACGTACCTGAAGGCGCAGATGAACAACATACGCAACCAGGTGCAGACGTACCTCAATCAGGCGCTGAAGATTACGTCGGTTGGCTCCATCGCGGCGGTGACCACAGAAGCCGGCGTCGAGCCGGCATATCCGAAGACGGTTTCCGTGACCTATAAGGACGGCACCACCGGTACGGCAAACATCACATGGAACAAGCTGACCAAGCAGCAATACTCCGTCCGTACCGGTGCCGTATATACTGTCAAAGGCACAGCATACGGCAAGAACAATACGACCGCTGCGGTTACGGTGAAGATCACCGTCAATCCCATGAAGGTCTCGTCCGTCGACTACCAGAACGTCATCAAGACCAAGGTCGGCGTCGCTCCTGCTCTGGCCAAGAAGGCCGTGGTGCATTGGGCCGATGGTGCGACCACACAGGAGACGATTGTGTGGAAGACGCCAGCTGCAGGCGACTACGCCACTGCCGGTAATACTTTCGCTGTGACCGGAACGGTTGCGGGCCAGACCATCAGCGTGGATGTCACCGTGGTGAATACGCTCGACTCGTACACTGTGACCTTCGACTCGCAGGGCGGCTCCAAAGTGACTCCAAAGAAGATACAGGAAGGCGACGCCGCCACGGCTCCGTCATTCCCCAAGCGTGACGGATATTACTTCCTTGGCTGGTACACGGCGCCCAAAGGTGGATTCGGTTACGATTTCACCGAGCCGATTCATAGTGATATCACGCTGTATGGGCGTTGGAGCAAGCAGATTGACTCATTGGCAGTGCGTCGGGGCAATACGTATTATTTCAAGTACTCGATTACAGGTGGTTCCGCAGATCGCGTGGTCGGTTATGGCAAGGCAAATGACACTGTGCTCGTAGGAGACTGGGATGGTGACGGAACCGACACGTTGGCGGTTCGCCGCGGCAACCAGTATTACGTGAAGAACTCCATTTCCGGTGGTCAGGCCGATAAGGTGATCGCCTACGGGCGCCCCAGTGATACGGTCCTTGTCGGTGATTGGGATGGCGATGGCAAGGATACGCTTGCCGTTCGCCGTGGCAATACGTATTACATCAAGAATTCCATCTCCGGTGGCGCCGCTGACAAGGTCATTGCCTATGGTCGCGCGAACGATGTCGTGCTGGTCGGTGATTGGAATGGTGATGGTAAGGATACCTTGGCCGTGCGCCGTGGGAATGTGTATCACGTAAAGAACTCGATGAGCGGTGGCGCCGCTGATCGTGTCATCGGTTATGGCAAGTCCTCCGATACGGTGCTGGTCGGTGATTGGAATGGTGATGGTAAGGATACCTTGGCGGTTCGTCGAGGCAACGTCTACTACGTGAAGAACTCGATTTCCGGCGGTGCTGCGGACAATGTGGTCGGCTATGGCAAAGCCGACGATGTTGTTCTTGTCGGTAAGTGGCGATAGTTCAGCATCGTCAATTTGTTGCCTTATTGGTCTCCTCCTACCACAGGAGGAGACCAATTGTCGTTAAACCCCCGTCACGTATGCGTATATAGGGGGTATCCTGATGTTTAGGGCTCGCGACGAGGATGGGTTCCACTGATGTAGGAGAAAGAGGAAAAAAGAGCATGGGTATCGGCAAACGAATCATGGGTGCGGCAACGGCCGCAGTCATGATGTTCAGTGGTTTCGCTGTGGCGACGACGTCCGTTTCCGCAGCATCATCCCCGTTGGTGTCGCCGGAATGGAGCGAGGATGCGATACGCAACTATGCCATCAATCTGGCGGACGAGCACGCCGGTTCGTCGACGATGACGAAGGCGAAGAACCTGGTGGCCACGGTCGCTCAGCAGGAGAATTCCGGCGCGACCGTACTGGCGTCCTATCCGCAGTTCGGCTCGTTCTTCGTGCAGGCCGCCAGCAAGTCATTCGCCAAGGATTACGCGGCCGCAGCCGCCAGAAACGGCATCGCGTTGCATTCGGTCGGCGACACGCGCCAGTCCCCGGTACGTTCCGACGAAAACGTGCTGCAGAACGGTATATCCACGTATGGCGAGGATACATTCGAGGGGACCAAGGACTCGGAAAAGGCGACCCAACAACTCACCTATCAGGACGGTCTCTGGGGTATTAAGGCCATCGGTGGCGACAAGGCCAAGCAGGTGATTTCCAAGAACGTCAAGCTTAACAGCGTAACCGTAGGCGTCATGGATTCCGGCATCGATGAGCGGCATGAGGATCTCGTCGGCCAGATTGACACCAATGCATCCACGTCTTGCATCACCAATGGCGTTCCCGATGGTAATGCCAGCAAACGCAATCAGGTGGATGACGATTTCATGGACAGCCAGAACACCTTCTACCATGCCACCCATGTGGCGGGTACCATCGCAGGCAAGACCTATAACGCCGGATGGCTTACCTACGACAACAGCGTCAATCCACAGGCCAAACTGGCGAACATCCGTGTAAGCTATCATACCCTCATCTATCCGGAGTATGCGGTCTGCGGCCTCAACTGGTCCGTCGACCATCGGATTCCGATCATCAACGCCAGTTTCAGCGTGGACCCGTGGCATTATTGGATGCCGAACAATCCGACGCAGGCCGCCGGATACGAGGTGGTACTCCGTGCCACCGAATACATGCAGAACAACAACGTGTTGCTCATTGCCGCGGCAATGAACGACAGTCAGGATTTGGACAATCTCGCCACGGATTCAAAGAGCCCCAACGATACTGGCTCGCCGATTCAGAACCGTCCAATCGTCGGCGGCCAGGGGTTGTTCGCATCCATGACTAACATGCCCGGCGTGATGGTGGTGTCGAACGTGCAGAAGAACGCCAACGGCACGTTCTCCCGTTCCGACAGCTCGAATTACGGCGCCAAGGGCATTTCCATCGCCGGGCCGGGAACGGATATCTCCTCGGCGTACCCGTATGAAGGGTTTGACAACGGTTGGGCTTCGGCCACCGGCACGTCGATGGCGGCGCCGCATGTGGCCGGCGTGGCATCGCTTATCAAGGGTATCCACCCCGAGTACACGGCCGCGCAGATCAAGGCCCAGCTGCTCAGGCAGGCCAACTACAAGCAGCTTTCGGCATCGGCCGACGGCAAGGAATATCGCGGAGCTGGCATGGTCAATGCGTATGCGGCCGTGACGAAGAATCAGCCGAAGGCCACGATTGCTTCCGTGCAGTATTCGACAAATGGCGGCTCGACGTGGTCGAATCTGCGTGGGGCCACGATTGGCGGCAAGGTGAAGATTCGAGCCGTCATGGGAGGTGCCGTCACGTCCGGTGCGTTCTCCGGTGCCGCAACGGCCTCGAAGAACGGCACGGGAACATTGACGCTGACGAAAGACGTGGACTATTCCAATGTCTCGAAGACCGCGAACAAGACCCTGACCGTCACCGCCTACGGTCGGAACAGCAGTAAGGACGCCGACGATGATACGACGATGAAAATCTCGTATACCGTGAAGGCGAATGGTTCGTCGAAGCCTTCTGAGCCGTCGAATCCGTCGACGAAGTCTCATAAGGATACATTGGCTGTTCGTCGTGGCAATACGTATTACTTCAAGTATTCGATTTCGGGCGGTAAAGCCAATCGTGTGATCGCATATGGCCGGCCGAATGACACGATCCCGGTGGGCGACTGGGATGGCGACGGCGTCGATACGTTGGCCGTGCGTCGTGGGAACCTGTATTACGTGAAGAACTCGATTTCGGGCGGTGTGGCCGACAAGGTGATCGCCTATGGCCGTCCCGGCGATACGGTGCTGGTTGGCGATTGGAATGGCGACGGCAAGGACACCTTGGCCGTGCGTCGTGGCAATACGTACTACATCAAGAATTCGATCTCCGGCGGCAAGGCGGATCGCGTGATCGGTTATGGCAAGCCCGGCGATACGGTGCTGGTTGGCGATTGGAATGGCGACGGCAAGGATACCTTGGCCGTGCGTCGCGGCAACCGTTACTTCATCAAGAACGCCATCGCCGGCGGCCAAGCCGATAAGGTCGTGGGCTACGGCAAACCCGCCGATACCGTTCTGGTTGGTGATTGGAACGGCGACCGTACGGATACGTTGGCTGTGCGTCGCGGCAACGTGTACTACGTGAAGAACTCGATGTCGGGCGGTCCCGCCGATCGCGTGATCGGCTACGGCAAGCCCAACGACACCGTGCTCGTCGGCACGTGGAGGTGAGTTGTTCTCTCCCTCGGCTCCCCTCCTTGAGGGGAGCTGGCCGCCGCAGGGCGGACTGAGGGGAGTGTGATCTCACGTCCCTTGAAAAACGTCCCTCGCCGGGTTCCGGCGGGGGCATTTTATGTATTAAGGGGTGTAGGGGTGAGCCGGTACAATCAAAACACCTGTGTCGTGACTGAGTAGGAGAGAGCAGTGGGTGTTTTCGGCAAGCGGGGCAAGCAGATACTGTCAATGACGATCGCCATGGCAATGACCGTCAGCGGCTTTGCCGTAACGGCAGTGGCTACCGCGGAAGAGGGTATGGAAGACCCTGCCATGAGCCAGCAGGAAATCCAGCAGGCGATGGCCGATGACGAACGACTCGAACAGCAGCAGTCGCAACTCGATAACGCCAACCGCCCGCAGCTGCAGAATCCCCAGGTTGGAGACAAAGAGGCCACGCAGCAGTCCGTCCCCGAAGACAACAGCACATCCATTCAACAGTTCGGCGACGCCGGTACGCAGGATCAAGGCACCACGTTCAAGCAGCGTCGTGCCAGCCAAGCCCCGTATTCGCTGAAGATCAACCTGCTCGACTATGCCAAGAACGCCGACAAGAACCATTTGACGTTCTCATGGAAGAACCGCGTGCAGTCGGCACAACAGCGATCTTCTCCCGGTCCGACGCCCAGAACGTCGTATATCAGGGATCATGGGTCTCCAGCGCCAAGCAGACGTCCGTCACCGTTCCGGGATTGGCCACCGTACTTGCCGACAACGAACTGTACTACTGGCAGGTCGAGGTCTCATATCAGAACGGCGCTTCCGAAACATCCGCACCAACCCCCTTCGTCACGGCGGTGGGTTCCGGTTTCGCTTCCACCAACCTGACCTGGACGCAGAAGGCCAGCGTCGCCAATCTCACCAGAGCCAAGATCGCCAAGGAGCAGGGCGTGGAGAAGGCCATCCTCTCCATCACCGCGACCGATACCGAGGCCGCCCGCCGTCACGTATACAACGCCTACGTCAACGGCACCGAAATCGGCGTGGGCCCCACCCGACGAGCCGGCAACGTCGTGTACTACAACAGCTTCGACATCACTAGCCGACTTACCGCCGCCAACAACATCATCGGGCTCTACAGCTATTCCCAAGCCAAGAACTCCGGCATCCTCATGCAGCTGACGTACTTCTACGCCAACGGGCAGAAGAAGGTTGTCTATAATTCGGCACGCGATGCGGCACGGACACAGATCACGCCCATGGACGGTGTCATCTATGGTTCCTCCAACCAGTCCATCGGCACGAGCTACTACCGGGAGCTCGCGCAGAACCTCGACATCACGAAGTTCGATTTCGCTTGGAACACCGTCAACGATTTCAACACCAAGCCGTGGAGCACGCCTCGGAAACTGTCCTTGACCAGCGGTTACAAGCTGGCCCCGTCCATCGTCGACAACACCATCCGGCGACTGAAGAAGCCGTCATCTGTCACAAAGAACAGCGACGGCAGCTATACGGTGGCCTTCGACAAGGAGATCATCGGCGATATCAGACTGACCGCCAGCACATCCGCCAAACGCGGCATCCGCATCACCGAAGGTGAACAACTGGCCGGAGGCAAAGCCAAATACCGGATGAACACCGGCAACGTATACGATGAAATCTGGCAGTTCCAAGGTTCCAATATCACATTCACCGGCTACAGCCTGCGAGGCTTCCGCTACGTCACCATCTACAACTATCCCGGTACGCTCACCGCCAGCAAGATCTCCGGCGTGGAAACTTTGCTGCCCTACGACACATCCGTCAGTTCGTTCTCCAGCAACGACACGATGCTCAACAAGGTCTACGCACTATCGAAATACTCGCATACGGCGACCACGCTCGACACCGTCTCCGACTCCATCACCCGCGAGCGACGTCCGTACGAAGGCGACAACCTCGTCTACCAGTCGTTGAGCTACGGCGTCAGCGAAGACTACCTGCCCGTACGCAACACCTGGAACTGGTGTCTGAAGAACCCGTCCCAATACACCGAATACCGTCTGATGAGCATCATCGGCATATATCAGGACTATCTGCACACCGGCGACGCAAACTATGCCGCCACGCAGTACAACACGTTGAAAACAATGCTCGCAACCGTGCGATACAGTTCCTCGATCGGTCTCGTCTCCCGGGCCGGATCCACTGTCGACCTCGTGGACTGGCCGCGCACCGAACTGCCGAACTACAACCTCAACAAAGTGCAGTACAAAACCGTCATCAACGCGGTGGCTGCCGAAGCCTACAAAAACATGGCCGAGCTCGCCAAAGTCACCGGTCACACGGCCGACGCCGCAAACTACGCCAACATCGGCAAAACCATAACCAACACGCTGATCAGCAAGTGCTATTCCAAGAGAACCAACACGTTCTACGACGGATTGGCATCCAACGGCCAGATCGTCACCCACCACGTGGTGCAGAACGACTACTTCGCGCTCGCATACGGCATCTACTCCAATCAGAGCATGGCGGACGCCGTGGCGGAGACCATCGAGAAAGAGGGCCGGCAGTCGTCCGGCAGCATCTATTCCGCATACTTCCTGTATGAGGGACTGGTTCGCTCCGGCCACACCGACCTCGCCATCCGTCTGCTGGCGCGCACGGATTCCTCCGACAAACGCACGTATGCCGCGGTGTTGAACAAGCTTGGTGCCACGATTGCGCCCGAAGCGTGGGATGAAGCGTCGAAATCCAACATGACGTACTCTCACGTGTGGGGTGCGGGCGGTGGCGCCGCGCTGATTGACGGCGTCGCCGGCGCGGTGCCGACTTCCGCCGGTTTCGATGCGTATACGGTGCGCGTGAACAATGCCACGTTGACCAGTACCAACGAAAGCGTGCCCACGCCGCGCGGTTCCGTCACGACGTCCGCCAAGCGCAGCGGTCGCACGATGACAGTGAACGTCAGCGCCCCGTATGGAGGCAAGACCGTGCTGCACGTCGACGGTGTGACCAAGCTGGCGCAGGTGCAGTTGGACGGTCGAACGGTTGAGACTCCGACGATTGGCAATGATGGCCTGAAGATTACGGTTGATGGCGGAGCCCATGCCGTCACCGTAGTCAATCCCGTGGCGGTCAACTCGACGCTGGCCGACGGGTCGACGGTGGCTCCGGTCTATGTCGGGGAGAAAAGCAGTTGGGTCGGGCGTAACACGGGATTGAAGTCCGTTGCGCTCGCCCTGGATTCCAGCAATCTTGGTGGTGACGTGCAGACCTCGGTGTTCTCTCGTTCCGGATCGTGGTCGAAATATGTCGCAGCGGGGAGTGCGGCCGCAACGAAAGACAAGTCGGCGATCACCGGTGTTCGTTTCCGTCTGACCGGTGCCGCCGAAAAACGGTACAGCATTCGGTACCGTGTGCTGGATTCCACTCGGGGATGGACCGGATGGACCAAGGATGGGGAGCGTTCTGGTGTGGATGCCTCCGGCGCGGTTCTGCGTGCCATCCAGGTGACGATTGTCGCCAAGGACACCGCCCTGCCGTCCGATGGTCGAACCGTGTTCATTACCGTTGCCGATGCCGCGAATACCGGTGGCAAGACGCTCAAGGGCGCCACGTATTATTTCGCCAATTCTTTGAAGGGCGGCAAAGCCGATAGTGTGATTGTCTACGGCAAGCCGTCCGACGTGACGTTGGTCGGTGACTGGGACGGTGACGGCAAGGACACGCTGGCCGTTCGTCGCGGCAACACGTATTACGTGAAGGACTCCATCTCGGGTGGTAAAGCCGACAAGACCATTGCCTATGGTCGTGCCAACGACATGGTATTGGTTGGTGACTGGGACGGTGACGGCAAGGACACGTTCGCTGTGCGTCGTGGAAACGTCTATTACTTCAAGAATTCGATTTCAGGGGGCCAGGCCGATCGTGTGATCGGCTATGGCAAAGCTTCCGACACCGTGTTGGTCGGCGATTGGGATGGCGACGGCAAGGACACGCTGGCGGTACGGCGTGGCAACACGTATTACGTGAAGGACTCCATCTCCGGTGGCGAAGCCGATACCGTCGTTGCCTACGGTCGTGCCAACGATACGGTATTGGTGGGCGATTGGGACGGCGACTCGTCCGATACCTTCGCCGTACGTCGTGGCAATACGTATTTCTTCAAGAACACCATCACCAGCGGCGTCGCCGACGTGACCATTGCCTATGGTCGTGCCAACGACCGAGTTCTGATAGGCGACTGGAACGCCGACGGTTCGGACACGCTGGCGGTGCGGCGGTAGGAATCGGGCGTGGTGAAAGGTCGGTAGCCATCTGCCGGTCTCCACGTTCTAGTGCTGAATCTCCGCCATATGCAGCAAGAATGAGCTGAGAAATCCGTCATAGACCAGCCACATCACAAAAGCTGCGCAAACCATCTGACCGGTTGGTGTGATTGAACCGATGATATTGCCGCGGGCATCATCAGATTCATCAGTTATCCTGTCATCTCGTTTGTCGCGGCCAAACCAGTGCGCCATCATCCATACGACAGTCATCGCAAGGAACACCATGGCGCATAGGTAATACCTCGACTGCGTGCCTCCGGTGTATCCGTTGACATAGAAACCCTTTAAAGCATTGGAGAACTGCTGGAACAGAGTAATTATCAACGCCGCCATGGCCATGGCGAGCGTGTTTCCCAACCGATTACGCTGGACAGCAAAAATCACGATGGGAATGAATACCAGCATACTGACGGCAAGGGCATCGAATGTCAGTGAGGAAGTATGAGATCGAGTGATATCCGGTTGCCAAGGCATGGACCACCAAGACCGCATGATACCCTCTCCAAAATGCTTGATGTATGCGAATACGTCTAGTTCTGACCGCTTTTCCAGTGCGTAGTAGAACGTGGAATGGTAATAACCGTAGGGATCAAGCTTCTGATAGCTGGGCTGAATGGCATGATAGTGAAGTAATGTTCGTGTGTAATATACGACGGGAGGCAGGTACAAGGGGATTGAGATGAGGAATTGCCTGCTCTTGAGAACAGTGCGGATTTGTTCGTCTCGAATTGTTGCGATTAGGGCGAAAAGTCCGATGAAGCTCGTAATCATTCCCGCGGTCAGCTTGGTCAGCAGAGAAGTTGACATTCCCACCACAATCAGCAGGAATGTCACATAGTCGAATTTTCTTTCTCGGAAGCGCAGCATTCCCCAAGTAAAAATGCTTACAGTGAGAAAACACAGCGTATCGTTATTTACTCCACTCATGACAAAGACGAAATTCGCAGGGGCAATAAGAACCGTTGCGAACACCAGATGGAGGATGGGGGATTTCTTGCTGATTCGCGTGTATCCAAGATACATGGCAAGAAGAATGCCGAGGAATCCGATGCCGAAGGAAGACGCTCGTAGCCAATTGATGTGGTATTCCACTGTGCCTGACGAGCGGGTGATTCCCGGCATGATACTCATGATGAGGTAATACAGTGGTGGATGTCCCAGTTGGTTGAACTCATGGAATGAAGAAAGATCCATGGTACCGGACATGGTGTAGGCATCCTCATAGATTTTGATGTTTTCGAACGTCGGGAACAGCTCATGATGAATTTTCTCATAGGCGACGTAAGACATATGAGCGCTTTCGTCGTAATCGCGCGGGAAATACTTGATGTAGATAAGAAATTGCGCGAGAATGTATGCCGCTATGGTGACGTAATCGATAACAATCACCATGGTTTTATGCACGTTATTGGCATATCGGTGCATATTGATGCCGATAAGGACAAGAAATCCGAGCAGAATTCCTGCGGCCAAGCTCCGATAGGGGAAACGACTGTAGTCGAGCGATGGCAGTGCGGAAATACAACGAATGAGCCATAGGGTTACCAATACAATGGCCACTCCTGCATAGAAGTGTGCCGACTGTAGGCTCCTACCTATAGTGACGCGTATCAAAGCGATGAGCCACAGCATTGCCGTCAACATCAGTAAAGCCACTCGAATTATGGAAAGATGCTGGGCCGCATGTTGCATGGTCGTCAGCTCGGATGGGGAAATGCGGACGAAACCATTGGAAGAAGTCTGATGTACCGATATGCTGTATGCCGTAGGTCTGTATTCGTTAAAAATATTGACCGATATATCCAAATGGACCGGTTTTGCTCTGGTACCTGTAGTGATGATACGTAGATTATGCGAATCGGCGTTGAGCGTATCTAATCGTATATCGGCTACAGAGCCTTGTATGGAGGCTTGTTGCCGTGCGCTTTCCGGGAATGCGGCATTATCATCGAATTGGAAGATCACTTTGGTCGACGAAGGCAAAGACTGATCATATGTCAGCGAATAATGCACGTTATATGCCGGCATCGGCAGTATCGCGATAATGATTATGGCGATTATCGCCATTGCGGTAAGTGAAACACTTCGGTGCTTGCGGATGAGCTGCCATGATTTTGTAATCATTGTTGCCGCTGTTGCCGATGGCGATTCCTGTGATGCGTGCCTTTTATTCATGCCCTATGACTTCGGAATACACGTGAAAGGGCCGGTAACTAAGCACCGGCCCTAGAGAACAATCAGTCATCAAGCTTGGTAAGCGTGATGTTCATTGCCTTGTCGTTGAGCAAGGCGTAATCCTTGCCTTCTTTTTCGTTGTTGCGAATGGCGAAATCGCAGGAGTTTTTGTCGTTGGTGAAGGCCACCTGCTTCCATGTAATGAAATTGCCGGGGGTCTCCGTCACGCGAATCGTTGCGATGATTCGATAATCCCCGGAGTTCAGATACGTCAGCGGCATGGTGAAGTGTGCCACGTGATGTCCGCGCTCGGTGAGGTGGATGGCCGGACCACAGTCGTAGGGGATGCCTCCACGCTTGACGTCCAATACGGACATGGGGATGTAGAAGTCCTCGTCGCCGTTGTACTCGTATTCGATGTCGAACTGGAAGCCGGATTCGCTGGTGCAGACCGGGGAACCGGCCGGGCGGATGTTGAACACGGGCACGGTTTCGCTGAGACCAAGCTCGTATTCTGGTTCCTCAGGCTTTCCCTGTTCCGCATCCTCCGCAGGAATCTCCTTGCCTTCGGCCTTGAGGTTTTCCAGCGTGTACTGTCCGGCGGCGTCGTCCTTGTTGCCGTTGACGACGATCTCGCCGTCCTTGATGAGGATGGCCTTGTTGCAGTACTTCTTCACCGAGGCCATGTCGTGGGTGACGAGGATGACGGTCTTGGTCTTGTCCTTCTTGATGTCGCTGAAGAAGTTGTCGCACTTGCGCTGGAACGCCTCGTCGCCGACGGCCAGCACCTCGTCGAGCACCAGAATATCTCCCTGTGCCTGAATGGCCACGGAGAACGCCAAGCGCACCTGCATGCCGGAGGAGTAGTTCTTGAGCTTCTGGTCCATGAAGTCCTCAAGCTCGGCGAACCGTACGATGTCGTCGTACATCTCGTCGATCTGCTCATGGGTGAAGCCCAGAAGAGCGCCGTTCAGGTAGACGTTCTCACGGCCGGTGAGCTCGGGGTTGAAGCCCACGCCGAGTTCGATGAACGGCACCAGCTTGCCTTTGACGGTCACGGTGCCCTTTTCGGGCTTGTAAATCTTCGAGATGATCTTCAGCAGCGTGGATTTGCCGGAGCCGTTACGGCCCACGATGCCGAAGAAGTCGCCCTGATGCACATCGAAGGTGATGTCGCGCAGCACCTGCTGCTCCTTGTAGCCCTTGATGCCCTTCGTCCAGTTCAGGAAGGCCATCTTCAGACCGTTGGCCTGTTCGGTCGGCAGCTTGAACGACTTGGCCACATGCTGCACGGAAAGCACGACGGGAGCGTCCTCGTTAGGCAGCGCTTCGACGGTGGATTCGGTCTTGTCGGTCGTGGTCATCACAGCACCTCCGCGAACTTCTGGCTGTACTTGCTGAACAGGTGAATGCCCAGCCACAGGATAAGGAACGTGCAGATATAGGGAATGATGGAGACCCACCAGGAATCAAGCCACAGCCAGGCATTCGATGCCTTGGCCTCGCCAAGGGAGTTCACGCTCGACCATACGGTGGGCACGTATTCCGGTGAGAGCAGGTTGTGCCGGATGTCCATGATCGGCTGTGCCACGGGGTTGAGCAGCAGCAGCTTGGCGATCACCGGGTAGGACTTCGCCACCATCGACAGCGGGTAGATGATCGGGATGGAGTAGAACAACGCCTGCAATACGACTTCCCAGATATGTGCCACATCGCGGAAATACACGTACAGGGTCGCCAGAATCAGTGCGGTTCCCAGCACTAGGCAGTACAGCTGGAGAATGCTGAACGGCACCAGCAGCACGCGCCACGTGTAATGCGCGTGGGCGAAGAAACCGAAGACGATGACCACCAGCAGACCAAGGCCCAAGGAGATCATGGAGCCCATAGTGGTGGAGGCCACGATGATGTAGTTCGGAAAATGCACCTTACGCAACAGGTCGCCACGGTTCACGATGGACAGAAGACCCTGGCTGGTGCCCTCGCTGCAGAAGCTCCACAGGCAGGTTCCGCACAGCAGCGAAATCGGGAAGGTTGGTGTGCCATCCGTGAACTTGAGGAATCGCACGAACACCACATACATCACGCCGAACAGCATCAACGGTTTCAGCACCGACCAGGCCATGCCAAGGAACGAGCCCTGATACCGCAGCTGGAAATCGGTTTTCACCAGCTCCTTGAACACCACTATGGAATAGCGGTACTTCTCGCCGAATTTCTTGAATACGTCAGTCACAAGCGTCCTATCCTACTAGCGGGGATTCCCTTCGCGACGTCTATGGGGGCGAAGACTTTTTTTATTGTACGAAAGTCCTTCGAGGTCGCTGTATGCGAGCCATCGTACAATTACGATAACTGAACGATTGAATCTCCGTTTAAGAGTGAGGATTACGTGCCAGCAATATCGATTGTCATTCCGGCATATAATGCGGAGCCGTATTTGGCCGATTGCCTTGAAAGCGTGCTTTCACAATCATTCGCCGATATCGAGGTCATCATTGTAGATGATTGCAGCAAAGATAATACGATTGATATAGCTCATGAATTTGAGCATAAGGATAAAAGGGTGCGGCTTATCCGGCATGAGACCAATGAAGGTACCCTCCGAGCAAGAAAAACAGGAACACTGGCATCCTCCGGAAGCTACGTTCTTTATCTCGATCCTGATGATTCGTATGTGGATGGCTGCTTTGCTCGTTTGATGGAAGAACAGAAACGGTCCCCCGCTCAGATTCTCCATTTCGGAGTTGCCATCAATGCGACGGACGATGTTCCCGTTTCAACCGCAGAAGGAATGTCATCATTCATGAATCCGTCGACACGGGAATTGACGGGCGCCGATATACTGGCCACGGCTTTTTCCGATGACGGCTTTGATTGGAACGTTGCACATAAGATGTTCGATGGAACACTCATGCGCGAAGCAATGAGCAGGGTCGAAGATGTTCGTTTGACTCGTTCCGAGGATGCGTATGCGTTCTTCGTTGCGGCAGCCTTGGCTGAATCCTATCGTTCCATAGGCGACTCACCTTGGTATATCTACAATCTTGGTCGTGGACTAACCAAGGACAGTGCGATTTCTTTGCGCGATTTTACCGATATTGCTCGTCAGAATATATTGGCATACGGTTGCATCGCTCGCTTCGCGAAAAACCGTAAAGAGTCCACTAATGATGCAGGTTATCAGTCTGCGCTTGATATAGCACAACGAGACGTTGCCAATAAACTATTGGACCATACCTGCAACGAATGGCAGGATCATCTTGTTTCCAGCGAAAAGATTCCTGCGATTGCTCTGCTGAAAAAAGACTGGGACAATACTGCGTTGGCATCGGAACTGTATCGTTTCTTGCGTGATAAAGCCTATGCGTTTCTACAGCAGGCCAGGCAAGAAGAAGACATGTCTTCGGAATCGCTCCATCAGGAGATCGATATTCTGCAGAAGGCCATTGCACACTTGCAAATCGATATAACAAGTCCGTATTACCCGAAATACGACGCGATGAAAGGAACGGCGTTGAATCATCTGGAAGAAGCTGAGGGAATCGAAAAAATGCATCGATGGGAGAAGTCCCCGATTAGGCTTTTTGTAACGTCCCATAAGCCCGTCGATATGCCCGAGGGCGATATTATTCAGATGGTTCAGGTCGGAAACGGCTTGAAGAATGGTCGATTCCCCTTTACCTATCACGATGACGATGGAGAGAATATCTCCGAAAAGAACCCCATGTATTGCGAGCTGACCACGCAGTATTGGGCTTGGAAGAACATTGACGCTGAGTATTACGGCTTCTGCCATTACCGTCGATACTTCGACTTCTCGGATATCGAGCATGAGGAGAATGATTATGGCGAAATCATCGATGACTACATTGACGATGCAGCCATAAAAGAGTACAAGCTCGATGACTCCTCAATTACCAAGACTGTTCGCGGATATGACATCATCACCACTGGCATCAAGGACCTCCGTGAAGTCATTGACGGGCACGGGACTCCCAAGAAACTATATGCTGCGGCACCGTATTTGAAGTTCAAGGATCTCCGTCATGTTTATGACATTCTGTGCGTCATGCACCCTGACTACAAGCAGGATGCCGATGCGTTCTTGGACGGTAATTTCTCGTGTTTCTGCAACATGTACATCATGCGTAAGGAACAGTTCTTCGCATACTGCGAATGGATGTTCCCGCTACTTGAGAAATTCGAAAAGACAACGGATATGAGCCTCTACAGCAAGGAGGCCCTGCGCACTCCGGGCCATCTTTCCGAACGACTGTTCAATATCTGGCTGATGCACCAGAAGCGAGTCAATTCGGGCTTGAAGACCAAGGAACTGCAGTGCGTGCACTTCACCGATCCGGACAAGTCGTACTCCGAGCAGCCGGTGAATATGGAAGGAACCAGCTTCGAGCGCACCGATATCGTTCCGGTGGTATTCGCTGCCGACAACAACTATGTGGCGCAGCTGACCACCACGATTTATTCGGCGATGAAGAACGCTTCGGCGGACCGGTATTACGACGTGACTGTTCTCCAGAAAGATATCGCGTGGGTGAACCAAGAGTCGATGCGCAAGTTCTTTGCACGGTTCAAGAACATGAATCTGCGCTTTGTGAATGTGAATCGTGAGATTGCCGGCTATAAGCTCGACACCAACAACGAGCACATCAGCATTGAGACATATTATCGATTCCTTATTCAACAGGTTCTGCCGTTCTACGGCAAGGTGCTGTATCTTGATGCCGACTTGGTGGTCAACGGCGACATCTCCGAGCTGTATGACACCGAGCTTGGCGATAATCTGCTGGCTGCCTGTCATGATGTCGATTATCTCGGTAATCTCAACATCAACGACGGCATTCGTATGAAGTACACCAGGCAGGTTCTCGGCATGAAGGACCCGTACTCGTACTTCCAGGCTGGCGTGCTGGTGCTGAACACCAAGGCCATGCGTGAGCATTACACCATTCAGCAGTGGCTGGAATATGCATCCAATCCTGAGTTCATCTACAACGATCAGGATGTGTTGAACGCGCATTGCGAAGGCAAGGTCACGTATCTTGATTGGGAATGGAATGTCGTTCACGATTGCGCCGGCCGAGTGGCAAACGTGTTTTCGTTTGCCCCGAACTATGCATACGACGCGTATATCGCGTCCCGTGCCAATCCGCGAATCATCCACTATGCCGGTTTCGAGAAGCCGTGGAAGAAGCCGGACTGCGATTTCGCCGATGTGTACTGGGATTATGCGCGCGAGACACCGTTCTATGAGCGACTCCTCAAGCAGATTGCCGGTGAAAAGACCGTCACTGTTATCCATGAAGTCCCAAAGCCCATGCATGAGCGCGCGGTAGGAGAAGACAGCGGTCTGCGCAAATTCGTCGATCCGGTTGCACCTATTGGTACTGCTCGTAGAGAAGTCCTGAAGTCCCTGATGCGTATGGCACGTGGGCGACAGTAGTGCGATTAATGGGCGGCCATGTTCGGAGTACGTTCACCAAACATGGCTGCCCGTCTTTATGCGGGGGCCGCTGCAATCAGGCTCAGACGATAAGATGATTCAAGCATTGCCATGATGGTGTTCATCATGGCGCATTATGGAATTCGGAGGGCATATTGAAAGGCATTATTCTCGCAGGCGGTTCAGGAACGAGGCTGTATCCTCTGACTTCCGTGACGTCGAAGCAGCTGCTTCCCGTCTACGACAAGCCAATGATTTACTATCCGTTGTCGACGCTTATGCTCGCCGGCATCCGTGAGATTCTCGTGATTTCCACGCCGCATGACCTGCCAAATTTCGAGCGTCTGCTCGGCGACGGCTCTCGTTTTGGCCTTGAGATTTCCTACAAGGTGCAACCGTCTCCTGATGGCCTGGCTCAAGCGTTCCTGCTCGGTGAGGAATTCATCGAGGGAGAAGCCTGCGCTCTGGTGCTGGGAGACAACATCTTCTACGGCAACGGACTTTCCAAGCGCTTGAAAGCTGCTGTCGAACATGCCGAGCACAAGGGTGGTGCCACGGTGTTCGGCTATTACGTCGACGATCCCGAGCGTTTCGGCGTCATCGAATTCGATGATGAGAACAAGGCCATCTCCATCGAGGAGAAGCCTGAGCATCCGAAGTCGAATTATGCGGTCACGGGACTGTATTTCTATGATTCGCGAGTGGTGGAAATGGCCAAGCAGGTCAAGCCTTCCGCACGAGGCGAGCTGGAGATCACCGATCTGAATCGTATGTATCTCGAAGATGATTCACTGCAGGTTGTCACACTCAACCGAGGCTTCGCTTGGCTCGACACCGGCACCATGGAATCGCTGTACGAGGCCGGTGAATTCGTCCGTGCTGTGGAGCGCTCGCAGAGCATGCCGATTTCGGTGCCGGAGGAAATCGCCTACCTCAATGGCTGGATTTCCAAGGAGACGCTGGAAGAGGCGGCGCAGCAGTATGGCAAGTCGAACTACGGACAGCATCTGAAGCAGGTCGCGCAGGACCGTCTGCTTCACTGAGCATCGTTTAAGTCTAAAAGGCAAGACAGTTAAAGGTGATATCAATCCATGACTGAAGCATTCTCTCCGAAGAACATCATCGTGACCGGTGGCTGCGGCTTCATCGGTTCCAACTTCGTCCACTACGTCTACAACAACCATCCCGACGTGCACATTACCGTGCTCGATGCGCTCACCTACGCCGGTAACCTTGAGAACATCAAGGGCATCCTCGGCGACCGCGTCGACTTCGTGCACGGCAACATCTGCGACGCCGAGCTGCTCGACAAGCTCGTTCCCGGCCACGACGCCATCGTGCACTACGCGGCCGAATCGCACAACGACAACTCCATCGCCAACCCGGAGCCGTTCCTCAAGACCAACGTCGAGGGCACATTCCGTCTGCTCGAGGCCGCCCGCAAGTACGACGTGCGCTACCACCACGTGAGCACCGACGAGGTCTACGGCGACCTCGCGCTCGACGATCCGGCCAAGTTCACCGAGGAGACCCCCTACCATCCGTCCAGCCCGTACTCGTCTACCAAGGCCAGCTCCGACCTGCTGGTGCGTGCGTGGCACCGTACGTTCGGCGTGCGCATGACCATCTCCAACTGCTCCAACAACTACGGCCCCTACCAGCATGTGGAGAAGTTCATCCCGCGCCAGATCACCAACATCCTCGACGGCCTGCGTCCGAAGCTGTACGGCGACGGCAAGAACGTGCGCGACTGGATCCACACCGAGGACCATTCCTCCGCCGTGTGGACCATCCTCACCAAGGGCCGCATCGGCGAGACCTACCTCATCGGCGCGAACGGCGAGCGCAACAACATCACCGTACTGCAGGACATCCTCGAGGTCATGGGCAAGGACCGTGACGACTTCGACTGGGTGAAGGACCGTCCGGGCCACGACCGCCGCTACGCCATCGACTCCACCAAGCTGCAGACCGAGCTCGGCTGGAAGCCCACGCACACCGACTTCCAGAAGGGCCTTGAGAAGACCATCGTCTGGTACACCGAGAACCGTGCCTGGTGGGAGCCGGCCAAGGCCGCCACCGAAGCCAAGTACAAGGCCCAGGGCCAGTGATCGACTGATCCCTTCCGGCTCCCCCACGAATGGTGGGGGAGCTGTCTGCTTTCGGCAGACCGAGGGGGCGTACGCAGATGTACGGCAAGTCATGAGTCCATATACATGGCAAGAAACGACGAACGAGGAGTAATCATGGCATTTGAATTCGAGAAGGAACTGAAGGTCACCGAGACCAACATCCCCGGTCTGCTGGTGTTCGATTTGCCCGTGCACGGCGACAACCGTGGCTGGTTCAAGGAGAACTGGCAGCGCGCGAAGATGACCGCGCTTGGTTTGCCGGACTTCGGACCGGTGCAGAACAACATCTCCTTCAACGCGAAGAAGGGCGTGACGCGCGGCATCCACGCCGAGCCGTGGGACAAGTACATCTCCATCGCCACCGGTGAGATCTTCGGTGCGTGGGTGGATCTTCGCCCGGGCGAGACGTTCGGCCAGGTGTTCACCACGCGTCTCGACCCGAGCCGTGCGATCTACGTGCCGCGTGGCGTGGGCAACAGCTTCCAGGCGCTTGAGGACGGCACCGCGTACACGTATCTGGTGAACGCGCACTGGAGCCTCGAACAGAAGAAGACCTACACGTTCGTGAACCTCGCCGATCCGGAGCTCAACATCCAGTGGCCGATTCCGCTGGAGGAGTCCGAGCGTTCCGAAGCCGACCTGCATCATCCGATGCTCAAGGACGCCAAACCCATGGCTCCGAAGCGCACGCTCGTGACCGGCTGCAACGGCCAGCTCGGCCACGCCATCCGCGCCTACGCCGAGGCCCACGACCTGCAGGGCTTCGAATACACCGACATCGACGAGTTCGACTTCTCCGACCCGGCCGCGTACGAGGCCTACGACTGGAGCCTCTACGGCACCATCATCAACGCCGGCGCCTACACGGCCGTCGACAAGGCCGAGACCGCCGAAGGCCGTCCGGTCGCATGGAAGGCCAACGCGCAGGGCCCGGCCCTGCTCGCCAAGGTGGCCAAGGAGCACAACCTCACGCTCGTGCACATCAGCTCCGACTACGTGTTCGACGGCACCGTCGAAGAGCATGACGAGACCGAGGCGTTCGCCCCGCTCGGCGTGTACGGCCAGACCAAGGCCGCCGGCGACATCGCCGTGGCCAACGCGCCGAAGCACTACATCCTGCGTTCCAGCTGGGTAATCGGCGAGGGCCACAACTTCGTGAAGACCATGATGATGCTTTCCAACCGCGTGGCCGATGCCGACGACGCCCTGAACCAGGTGACCGTCGTCGACGACCAGCTGGGCCGACTCACGTTCACCAAGGACATGGCCGAAGCCATCTTCGCGCTGCTCGACGGCAACGCCGAATACGGCACCTACAACCTCACCGGCTCCGGCGCCGTGAAGAGCTGGGCCGAGATCGCCGCCGCCGTGTTCGACCAGACCAACGGCAACGGAGGCAAGGTCAAGCCGATCTCCACCGCCGAGTACTTCAAGAACGCGAAGAGCCCGGTCAGCCCGCGCCCGGTGCACTCCGCCCTGAACCTCGCCAAGATCGAGGCCGCCGGCTACAAGCCCGCCGACTGGGAGGAATCCCTCAAGGCGTACGTCGCCAAGGAACTGGGGGAGTGGCGCTCGCACTCTTCTTTTTGAAGATTTTGACATAAAGCAAATGCAAGGCCGTCTGTGGGTGAAATACGAACCTGCCGGCAGGTCAATATGGTTGAAGTATGGTCTTTTCATAATTGCAGACCGAACTATTATCCGGTTGAGAAAGTGATATGGTCTAGCCATGGTTGATGTGTTCGTGAGTAATATAAGGGTTATGCTCACGGACACATTGGTTTCGATGTAGCAAAGGTGGCGGCTTATATGTATATTGCAAAGATTAAATTCCATAATTTTTAAAAGCTATAGAGGCGATCATGTTCTTGTTTGTTCTCCATCGATGAACATTTTTGTCGGTAATAACAACTGCGGGAAGACTACCGTTTTTCATGCTGTTAGTTTTATCGAATCAGGTGGTGACCCTGACGTTTTGCTGACTCAGGGGGAAGATGGAGATGTGTCTGTCGAACTTGAGTTTCGAGGTTCAGATATTCCATCAGTAATTTCTTCATCGGAGAATTTAAAGAAGTATGAGGGATATATTTGCCAAGATAGTGATGGTTATTTCCTGCGTGTAATGAGGTCAAGCAGGGAAGAAGATATCGTCCAAAATAAGAAACATCGTAGCCTGAGTATCAGAAATGTACGTATCTATAACCCCGAGACGAAACAATTCGAAAATCCCACGGGAATTGATAAGACGATTAGCGCTTTATTTGATGCGCAGTATGTGTGGGCGGACACTAACAATGATGATTTCCATGATTTCGGTAAAACCAAGATTATCGGTCGTTTGATTAGCGATGTAACAAATAGTTTTAAAGACAGTGATACTTGGGGGAAGTTCGAGGAAGCTCACAGGCATGCCTTTGGGCCAAACGAGAACGGCAGCATTGCTACGTTGCTTAAACCCATTGAGCAGCGCATTGAGTCCATTCTTGGTGAACAGTACGGTCAGGTAGGGGTAACGTTCAACTTTGGCTTACCCCAGCTTGATACATTCTTCAAAACCGGACACGTGGATTTAGCGGATAATGGAATCACTACGGATAGTTCCCTGAAGGGAACAGGACTGCAACGTGCATTAGCTTTGGCTTTGATTCAAGTATATGCAGGAGTTGATGTTAGTGAAGCTGGTGCATCTGGTAAGCCGTTCTTGTTTTTCCTTGACGAGCCAGAAACATTTCTCCACCCGACTGCACAAGATAGGCTGCTAACTGCGCTTGACCGGTTGTCCGCACATTCACAAATATTCCTTACGACTCATTCTCCATATTTGTTGAGGCATTTTGACGCTCAGAAACATTGTCTATATGTCTTCTCCCATGAAGGGAGAAGTTCTAAGTTTCTCTGCGGAGATAGACTGAATCGTTTTGCAGGGATCAGTCCTACGTGGGGAGAGATTAATTATTTTGCTTTCAATGTAGTCAGTGTGGAGTTTCACAATGAGCTATTTGGGGCTTTGATGACGTTGTTGAAAAAACGTGGGTACGTTACTGGCACTATTGCATCAGTGGATAACTATTTAGTAGAACAGCATAATTTTGAACGGAAATATGAACGTTTCGATGACCGTAACTTTAAAGTCGATTCCAATAACAAAAAATGATATCCGATAAAGTTGGAAACATTACCGGTGCATATACGGAATTTAATCGACCATCCTGAGACAATCGGGAAAAAGAGCGAGGCCATGGACTTCTGTAAACGCAATCCGGGATTCTTCGCGCAATGCAAGAGGAGGCATGAACAAGACGCAACTAAAACCACTTGGCGTGCCCCTGATTCTGTTGATGATATTGAGGAGCTGACTAATCGATATTCGCAGGAAGAGCTGAGACAATCTATTGAACAATTGCTTGGTGTGTACGATAAGTTATCGTCTAAGTGATGATTGATGTTGGCGGGTTATCGCAAATTCTTCTGGCAACGAATCTTTCGATATTTCCGGTTTTTGAACTTCATGCCGTGGTGTGTCCTGATAAAGTCTGGTATTCATCAGTCTGTCTATCACTGTCGAGGAGCGGGGAATGAAATCAGGCCATATCAGTACACTGAACATACTGAAGAGATTCAGGAAAGTGCTCTTGCGCAAATGACGAAGGAATATTAACAGGATGATTGTGTCCAAAATCAGTCGGCCTAGGCACGGCAAAGAAGGCCGCCATGAAGATGTCTCCAAGCAATGGAGTGCACGAAGGATTATTGTTCCCTCAGCCGTCGTTTTGGGCGTTATCGGTATGTTGCTGTACGTTTACCATTCCATTGTGTTTGGTAATTGGAACTATTCCTATACCAACTGCCTGTATCGCTGGAAGCCGTTCAGCTCTTTAAATGTGGAAACTGGGGGCTTCTGTTACTCGGATATTTCCGATAACGTACTGCCCATTGCGTATTCAACCATTCATCAGGGCATATTCACTGCTTGGGTACCCTCGTTCAGTATCGGAGCCCCCCAGGGAATAAATCTTTATTTTTCCCCACTGAATTATCTGTACATGCTGCCCTTCGGCGCGGCGATGCTGCTTATTGCCATTGTCAAGGTCGTCGGTGCCTTTGCCGGCATGTACCTGTTCGTCAAGCAGATGGGGTATTCGGCACGGGGCGGTTTCATCGCCGGAACCACATATGCTCTGTCTGCAGCCATGGTTACATGGCAGGGCTGGCCCCATACCGAGGTCGGCATGTACGCCCCATGGCTGTTCCTCGTACTGGACAAGCTTATTCGCGAACTGAAAGTTCGTTACATGGTAGAGACGGCGATTATCGTCTTCCTCATGCTTACTGCTGGTATGCCGACCTTTGCCGCATACTTCTTCTATCTTGCGTTTGCGTATGCTGTGTTCTATACATGCCGAACGCATTGGAACCATTGGAAAACCTTTGCTGCTACATTGGTTGCGGGCATAGGGTCGGTTGTTATTGGCGTCGTGATGTCTTTGCCGTATACAGGTGGTCTTCTGACTTCGGTGGGATCCAATGGATATTCTGAGTCCCGTGCTGGATGGAGTTCCATTGGCCTTGAACTACCGCAGCTCAAGACACTGCTGTTCCCATTCCTTGCCACGAGTACTACGCGAAACAATATTGAAAGCATGTTGTATACGGGTGTGCTCGCCATCATCACACTTGGTTTGGTCATTATCAATTTCAGAAAGAAACCTCGCGTAGGCTTCTTCGCCGTCACGTCGGCCATTGTGCTGTTGCTGCTCTTCACACCGGTTTTCGATGTCATCTTTACGCACATGCCGATGGTCAATACATCATACAAGTTCCGTATTGTCATACTGTTGAACTTTGCTTTGGCCATTCTTGCCGGCATTAATATAGACGATCTTTTTGCTCATGTTCCCTCCGAACTGGTGGATAAACTTAAGATTTGGGGAGTTCTGGCAATCGGCTTCATCGTCTTCGCGCTGGTTGCGTGGCGTACCCGGAACACTGAGCTTACAGCACACTGGACAGGAGCCAACCAGAAGTATGTGGTGTACGTTTCTGCCGCCCTTGCCTTTGTAGTGCTTCTTCTGGCCACATGCATCACGGGTAAAGGCCGAGGCGTCAGGGTTCTTTCTCAGATTTGCTCTGTTGCCATCTGCGCTATTGTCGTGTTGGATACCGGCTTTTTTGCCGCCCAGTATCTTCCACTGACGCAGAAGGGTGCTTCCGCTATTCCTCCTGCTACGCAGACGATTCAGTATCTTCAGGCGCATACAAAGAACGGGGAGAAAATCGTTTCCAAGAACGTGGACTTCCCTGTAGATTCCCCCATGTTCTATAACCTTCGTGATATTCGTGGCCATGGTCTCAGTATGACGAATGAGGATATCAAGGCTTATTATTCGGCCATTGACCCCAGCGCATATACTTCAAGCCCAACCAATACGATTTTCTTGAATACGAAGAATGAGAATCTTCTTCGCTACATTGGTGTCAAGTACATTGTCAGCAGCCCGAACCAGGAGAACAATCCGGAATACTCAAGTGGCGCAGGCATGAAGACTGTGGGTAATGACGGGTTGCTGGTCAAGGAACTTGATAATCCGGCTCCCAACGTTCAGCTGGTATCCAACGTGCAGGTCTATAAGACCAACGCTCAGGTGCTAGCCGCCATGGGGAAGGAATACCAGGGGAACACGGTGTTCTTCAGCAAGGAATATGGCGTTCCCCAAGGCGAAAGCACCCGCTCTGTTGCTGCAAACGATGCGGATACCACTGCAGGTGTAGTGTCCATTGATCAGAAGAGCAACGGCAACATGATTATTTCCACCAAGACGAGTTCCGATCAGTATCTGCTGGTCAATGAATACGACGACGGCAATTGGAAAGCCTACATCGATGGGCAGGAGACCTCGATATACAAGGGCAATGGGCTGTTCCGTGCTATCAAGGTTCCGTCCGGTTCTCATCGCATCGAACTGGAATACAAGCCGACGACCTTGTATCGGTTCTTCGCCGTTGCCGGTGTCGGAGTGGTATTGCTCATCGGTCTTGCTGTGTTCTCCAAGAAGGAGAACGTCTGGTTGCGGAATCTTCGTGACACAGAGTATTCGGCGGTGTAAGTAGCTGCGATTTTTGGAGTGCCTGTGGAAAGATCTGTTCCATATATGAGCTTTCCACAGGCATGATGCGAGGGGTTTGACTATGCAGTGGTGCGGCTGTATGCGCTGCTAGGATTGGTGTGGTTTGTGGCCGCTGCTATTCTTGCTCGGCTGGGTTTTTATTGTATCGCCGTGACCATGTTGTTGGCCGGGCGGGGAATGGGGCGGTTTGCGTCGTGGTCTGGTGCTGAATCTGATCAGCAATGTGATGTTCTTTGTCAGCGGCTATGTGCTGCATTACTTCCTTGGCAATTCGATGCCGCCGGCGGCGTACGGCGTGGTGGGCACGATCATCACGGTGCTGGACTTCGAGTATATGTTTGTCTCGAATGGTGCCCGCCAGTCGTTGGCAAGCCAGATTTCGCGGCATAAGTACGATATCGGCGATGTGATTGGCAAGACGATACTGTTCCAGCTGTTGGTCATCGCGGTGTTCTTCTCTATCAATTTCTTCGGTGCGCCCCTGTTCGGCATTGTGCTGAACGACGAGTCGTTGGACTTCTACTTCCGTGTGGCCGCGTTTCTGGTCATCGCCAACGGTCTGCAGGTGATTCTGCTTGGCATCAATGATGGTTTGCAGCGGTTCGGCACGAGTGCATTGCTGAGCACGTTCTATCCGATTGCCAAGCTGGGCGTGATTCCGTTGATTATCTTCGTGTTCGTCGACGACCCGGTGTTGGGCGTGGAGGTCGGCTTCCTGCTGGCCGTGGCGTTGACGATTCTGCTTGGCTGCGTGATTCTTGCGGCGAACCATGCGCCGCTGAAGGTGCATCGGCCGGAGAAAGTGCCGTTCGGCGAGGTCGCGCACCATACGCTGAGCTTCTCGTTCTTCTTCATCATGGTGTCGCTGGTGCTCAGCGTGGACACGCTGATCGTCAAGGCCGTGGTCGAGCCGGCCGCCATGGCGGGCTATTACACGGGTGCGATGAACTTCGGCAAGATCGCCTACTATCTGCTGCAGGCGTTCTCCACGGTCATCCTGCCGGTGGTGGCCAAGCTGGTCGCCGAAGGCAAGATGGAACGGGCCTTGGAACGCATTCAGGAGCTGCTGCTGTTGGTGTTCGTGTTCATCCTGCCGATTCCCGTGGTTATTTCGGCCAGCAGCGAATCCCTGTTGCTGGCGTTCTACAGCGAGGGCTTCACCGTGGCGGCGCCCACGCTGTCGTGCCTGGCGTTGTCGAACTTCTTCATGGGCATGACCGTCATTCTGAACATGGTACTGAACTCGTATGGTTCGAGCCGGTTCTCCGACGTGTTGTCCATCGTGTCGCTGGTCGTGGTCGTGCCGGTGTTCATCCTGTCAGCCAAATTCGGCGGCATCGTGGCCATCGCGGTTGCGAGCGTGACCTGCACGTTCATCACCATGGCCGTGTCGTTCATTCGTGCGTACCGCAAGGTCGGCCGCGTACTGACAAAGACCGCGTGGCTCGTGGTCGGCTCGAACGTGCTGCTGTGGTTGGCGGTATGGTTCGGCTTCCGGTTCTTTTCCACGTCGAACCTGCTCGTGCTCGGCCTGATCTACGCGGTCGTATACGTGGCATACATCGGTGTACTCATGGCCTGCAAGGTTGTCAGTCTCGGCAGCCTCAAGAAGCTGGGTGCGTAAAAAGACCAAAAGGTCACCGATTTTTGGTGACCTTTTGTTTACCGCTTTTTCGGATTCTTAATCCAAGCTGCCAACTGCTTGGTAATCTCTACGCTGGTGAACTGTTCGGCAACAAGCGCGGCGTTGATCTGTTCCTTCGCGAGCTTGGCGGAATCGGAGAGCAATTCCTCAATGGCAGCGGCCAAAGCCTCGGCATCACCGGGCTTCACGAACACCACGCCATCGCCGAGCATACGGCGCTGGGGAGCGGTATCACTGGTGATGACGGCGCATTTGGCGGCCATGGACTGGTACACCTTGTTCGGCACTACATGCAGGCCCTTCGGCGTGGTGGAGAAGATGCCCAGCGAGATTGCATGGCTGGCCACGACCTTCGGCAATTCCTCCGGCTCCACCCAGTCCTTGAACTCCACGTTGTCGAGTCCCTTGGTGATGGCGCGGACCTCGTCGTAATCCTGGCCCTTGCCGATAAGCGTGAAATGCGGTGTCAGACCACGGTCGGCAAGAATCTTCGCTGCCTTAGCGATGACAGGCGTGCCCTGCAACGGCGTATACAGGCCGTAGAAGACGATGTCCTTCGTGCGGTTGTCGCCGGCGGCATCGCCCGCCTCATACCATTCCTCGGGTGCACCTACCGGAATCACCATGCCGTTGTCACCGGGTTGGAGCATGGCCTTGTGCTCCTCCGTATCGAGCACGGCAAGCGTGGAGGCGTTGATGGCCATACGGTCGAGCTTCTTGAGCAGCTTGACCTTCAACCCCTGCGCACCACGGTCTTTGGCGGTGTCTCCTGCGAAGATCAGATGATCGAGGATGATCGGCGTCTTCTTGAACACATGATGTGCAAGCAGTACGTCGAAATGCCCCATGTAGCCCACGAGTACGGCGTCGGGTTTGCCGTTGCTGCGCATCCACTGCTTGGCATCCTTGCGAAGCTTGTTCCACAGCGTAAGAAGATTCCAGCCGAAGCCGAACAGTTTCCACGGCTTCTTGAGAATCTCCACGCGCTGAGCGGTTGACAGCTCCAGCGGATGGTTGATCTCTTCGACGATGCAGCCGTTCTGGTGCAATCCGTCGATGAGAATGCCTACGCGCGGGTGCTTACGGACGTTATAAGTGCCGAATGCGAGAACGCGGGGTTGAGAGGAGGACATGATGAGTCTTTCGTTGGTGGGAAAGGAACGGGGAGGTGACAGCAGGGGGAGTGTAACGGCGACTTGCGTCGCCGGCCACCCCATCAGTCAGCCTTTGGCTGACAGCTTCCCCTCAAAGGGGAAGCCAGAGGAATCAATCAGTCGTTCTCGCCGGGCAGGCCAGTCGCTTCACCGGTGTAGCCGCCGAACTCGTCCTGCTGGGCCCAGATCTTCTGGTAGGGCAGGGAGTATTGGATTTCCTTGGTGCGTTCCAGCTCATCCTCAACGAGACGACGCTGGATGCGCTGCACTTCGGAGATGATCTGCAGCGCGAAGCACAGGGCGCCGAGCATGAGCAGCGCCACGCCGAGCATCAGCGACTGCAGGTGGCCTTCGGTCAGTCCCATGGCGGCCAGCACGAGGAATCGGATGATCGGAATCAGGCCGGCGATGGCGAACACGATACCCGACCACTTGAAGATGACGTTCGACTTGAACATCAGGAAGCTGCGGATGATGGCGCCGCCCGACTTCGCCATATGCTCGAAGATGTTCGAGAACAGGCGGGATTCACGCGTCTTCGGGTTCGTGGTGATGGCGTACGACGTGATGGCGATGCGCTTGTTGCCCGCCTGGATGATGGTCTCCATGCAGTAGCTGAACTCGGTGACGATGTTCAGCTTGATGAGCGCCGACTTCGAGTAGGCGCGGAAGCCGCTGGCGGCGTCGGGGATATGCGTGCCTGCGGCCTTGTTCACCACCCAGGAGCCGAAGTGCTGCATGCGCTTCTTGAACCAGCTGAACTCCTTGATTTTCGCGGTCTGACGGTCGCCGACCACGATATCCGCCTCATGGCGCACGATCGGCTGCACGAGCTCGGCGATGGCGGCGCTCGGATACTGGTTGTCGCCGTCCGTGTTCACCACGATGTCGGCGCCGTGCTTCAGCGCATAGTCCACGCCGTCGCGGAACGCGCGGGCCAGGCCCATCGGCTTCGCATGATGCACCACATGCTGCACACCAAGGCTGCGCGCCACCTCGACGGTCTTGTCGGAGCAGCCGTCGTCGATGATCATCAGCTGGATGTCATCGATGCCGGGAATCTCCTTCGGCATGTTCTCCAACACGAGGGGCAGGGTCTTTTCCTCGTTCAAGCATGGAATCTGGATAAAAAGTCGCATCGTACCTTCAACTACTAACGATTATTAATCTTTTACGATAAGAGCCGCCAACCATTCTAATGGTTGGCGGCGAACTATGAACGGCAGGAAGCCGAGGCTTCTCGCAAGTGGCGATTACTCCTTGCCCTGCACCTTGCGGGCGACGGTCTTGAGCAGCTCCCTCTGCTTGGAGCCGATGGGGGCGAGCTTGTCGGCGTACTTGCGAATCGGGCTGTCCTCCGCAATCACCCTCTCATGATGGGCGGGAGTATGCGGAGGTTCGATGCCTGCGACCTGTGCCATCAGCTGCAAGGCGAACGGGGTGTGCTGCGCATACTGCCAATACAACGGCGCGAAATCGCACCACGGGTTCTTCCACGGCTTGTCGAAACCGGCGTAATGCAGGATCTTCGGCTCCTTGCGGGACTCCAGATACGCCTTGTACGCGGGAGCGGGCGCGAACGAGAAGATGTTCTTCACGCGGTCGGCGCAGTCGTGCATCACATCCCACGCGTAATCGATGTACACCACTTTGCCCTGGCACTCCTGGTTCAGAATGTCCTGGTCGTTGTAGATGTAATCGGGATCGGAGGCGATGGTCAGCCATTCGGCGACCGAATGCAGCTTACGCATCTCCTTGAGGTTCATCACCAGTACGCCGGCCTGGAAGTAGTCGTACGGGTTCGTCATGCCCAGCTTGTTCTCGGCGTATTCACGGCGTTTGCCGTCGGGCATGTTGAGATTGCCGAGGAAGTCGAGGTCACGCACGGCGGCGATGGCCTTGCCATCCACGTTCGTGTGGTAGAGATCGGCCACATCGCCGTTGACGATGAGATCGGAATCCAGGTAGATGATGCGGTCATAGAACGGCAGCGCATCCTGAATGAGGAATCGGTAGTAGGTCTCCACGCTGATATGGGCGTTGCTCGTCGTAAGCGTGTAGTCGCCGATGATCGGATCCACGTCGAAGAACCGCAGCGTTGCATTCGGATACTGTGCCATCATGTTCTGCATCAGCGTCTTGTTATAGGCGCTGATGTTGCGTTCAAGCACGATGAGGTCGTAGTGGAAGCCGCGCGAGGCGTTCTCCATCAACGAATACAGGGTGGTGGTGAGCATCGGCACATAGGCGTTGTCGGCGGCGAACACCACGGGGACGATGCGGTTCATATCGGCCACGTTGTCACGGGCCTGATTCAGCGGCTTCAGCGACTGGGTCTTTTCGGGGAACATGAAGTGCACGCACTGCAGATGCTTCACCTTCCAGCCCTTGCCCATGCGCAGCTGATGCTTCAGATAGATGTTCAGCAGACGTTCCGCGAGATGACCGGGCGTACGCAATCCCTCGACGTCGTAGTACGACATGTCCGTGGTCGCGGTGAACTCGTCAAGCAAGGGGAACAGCCATTCGCAGTAGTCGAAGAAGATGTCCTTGCGCATGATGAACATGTTGCAGAACGACGCCTCGTGACCGTTGAGTACGGCATCGGCGTCATCCCTGTATTCGGGATGCCGACGGCACAGAATGTCGTAGACGTGGCGGAGATCCTTGAGATGCAGATGCTTGTTCGAGGAGTAATGCGCCTTGAGATTCGCGTAGCCGTCCATACGGCGCACGGAATTGACGGGGGAGACGATGACGTCCCAGCCCTCGACCTGGTTGGCGATGTGCTCGTCATCCAGACCGTATTCGCGGATGGTGCCTTCATCGATGTAATCGTCAAGAATCTCGCCGTAGATGTTCTCCTCGTGCGGGGTTCCGGAGAAATCGAAATAACGGCGGTAGTGGCAGAAACCGTAGTAGTCGGCGTCGGCGTTCTTCCAGGCCCAGTACTGCGCAGTCAGCTCGCAGTACATGGGATTGACGTCGGAGATGTTGTCTCCCTCGTCGTCGTGCAGAACGTTCTTGAAACGAACGGGAGCGTTCTCCGCACCGACCTGAATCGGCCGGAGAATGGAGCTTTCGGGATATTCGACGTCTTTGTGCGAAGCGACGAAAATGTTGATGACTGGCGAGGAGTCGGAGGTCGTCTTATCCATGCTTTCCCTACTTGAATTATCGAGATCGTTGTTTTCCTGAATGGAAAAAATTCTAGTCTATTCACCGGTGAACGGCCGGATGTGTGCGCGATGCCGCCACGTACCCCTCACACCGCTCACACTCGCGTTCACACTGCTCACACCACGAACCGCACATACGTGCGGTCGTCGAACGATTCCATGGTGGGGGAGAAGCTCTTGGTGTCCTTGAACTCGCGGATGAGCAGCGGGTCCTTCTGCCGCAGCCGCAGCAGTTCGGTTTCGGAATCGTCGAGCGTGGGGCACAGGATCGGGTATCCGTCGCTGGCGAGCACCACCTCGTCGCCCGGATGCACAGGCACCGCATGGACCGGGTATTCCGGATCGGTGAAGCCGTCGAACACGAAATACCCGTACTCGCCGCGCTGGTTGGCGAAGTTCGCCTGCATCTTCAGGAACGGCATGATGGCGTCGCGGCCGGGATCGGCGAACACCGCGGTGGACGTGACCGCCGACAGCGGCACCGCGTCGGCCACTCCCACGCCGACTCCGCTGGCCTTGGCGGCATCCTGCGCCTGGAACACGAAACTGCGCAGTTCGGCCAGCAGCAGGTCCACCTTCTTCATCGTGGGAATGCGCTTGCCGTTGACCATCGCCAGACAGTCGCCGAACAGCCAGATCTCATGCTGAGCCTCGCTGTAGACGACCATGTTCGCTTGCAGACGCTCTGTGGGATGCTGACGGAAGAAGTCTGGGGAGAGCGGCGACGCCTCGTATCGGTCGTGCAACGCGGCGTCGAGCCGCTGCTGCATCGCGCGCATGGCTGCGGGGGCGTTTGACGTGAGCTGCGCGTTAGGCCACGCGTACGGCGACGGCTGCGACTGCACGATCTGCTCCAACGCGGCCAGCAGCGTATCCTTCGCCACCACGCCGGGCGTGGGCATCCATATGCGTTCCGACGCCTTGCTGGTCACGCCGTCGACCACGGCCACGAAGCCGCCGCCTATGAAATAGCCATCCTCGTTGAGCGATTGATCACGGTGTTTACCGTGCGTAAACTCCTCAATGATGTTCATAATCCTCCATTGTGGCACGCAGCCGGGAGTATATTACTCGATTTCGAGTTCGACGATGAGCGCACGATGATCGGTGCGGGGAATTTTCGCCGAATGCGCCGACTTCGCGACGATGCCGTTCGTATGCAGCACGTGGTCGATTTCAATAAGCGCCGGGAACGTGGGCCAGCTGGCCGGGAACGTGTTGTTCCAGCCGCGATGCAGTTCCAACGACGAATCGGCAAGGCCGGAACCCTGCCGCAGCGCATCGCGGAAACTGGGATGATAGACGCTTGAATTGAGATCGCCGAGCACCACTGCCGCGCAATGTGGCGCCGTGGAATACTGCTTCGGCGTGCCGTTCGCATCGGTCGGCAGCTTGGCGCTGTCCGTCGCTTCGGAGGATTCGCCGGCGGCGTTGCACTTATCCGCGCGAACGGAGAATTGGCCGAGTGCGCGCACGCCGTCGCTCCAATCCTGACCGCTGCGAGGCGGCGACTTCGGATGCACGGACGCGAATTCCACGATCTGACTGCCGAGCCGCACCTTCGCCACGGGGGCCGCCGCGGCGCTGATGTTCACCGATTCGTCGGCGTACGCCATCGGCTCGAAACGCATGAACAATGCGTTCGAGCCGGCATTGTCGTCGGGCCGCGACTTGCCGAGCACACGATAGGGCAGTTCGTCGTCGATATGCGAGACCTCAAGACGATGGATGAGATCGTCGTTCACCTCCTGAACGGCAAGCAGATCGATGTGTTCCTGCTTCACCAGATGCATGATGGTGCCGGTATCCGCACGGCCGTAGCGGGTGTTGAGCGTCATCACGCGGATGGTTCGGGAGGCTTGTGACGGTGTCGATGATTGCGACGACGAAGTCGACGTGGCCGTTGCGTCGTCGGTGCCGTCATCGTCGGCCGTCGTCGACGATACGGCCGACGACATGGCGACCGACTGTCGGGGAACGCCGAGTATGGTCGTCACTGCGGCAGGCATCGGCACGACGTATGCCGCCTGCCACAGCAGCTGCACGACCAGCAGCACTACGGCCATCACGCACTGCGGCCACATGCGCAGCACGGCGGCGAGCGCCAGCAGCAGCACGACTGGCACGATGAGCAGCGGGATAAGCGCGATGACTTCGGGCAGTGGACGATGCCGGTCCGCGCCGGCCGGCAGGTATTTCAATGCCATCCATAGCGCGATGACGGTGAGCAGAATCCAAAGAATCACGATATGGCTCCTTGATGTGGATGACGACGTGGATGATGCGGCCGGCTGCTTGCGGCGGGGCCGTGCGCGGCGGGACGCCGGCGGGGTGCGGGGGGCTGCTGCCTGTGTGCGGGTCGTCGGCCGCGTGCGAGACGATGCCGTGTTTCCGGACATCGTAGGATGCTTGGCTGGATGTGGGGTGGAAGCGGGCATAATGACGTGCTAAAGCAGACAGCTCCCCTCCGTTGGGAGGGGAGCCGATGGATTGAAGTGCCGGTTTACCGTGGTCTGATGGACCGGACGTAAACCAGGCGGGGAAGTGGGGAAGGCTCAGCGGCCGCCGAAGAGTCCGCCGAGGCCGCCGCCGAGGTTCGGAGGAAGCTCGGGCATGCCGTTCTCGCCCATCTGCAGGCCGGCGGGAAGCGCGGGGTTCTGCGGCTTCTTCTGGAACGCCGAGCCGCTGCCCTTGGAGCCCGAGGGTTTGCCGGAAAGGCGCTCGCGCAGTGCCCTCTCCTCGGCCTCGCGCTTCATCGGGTTGCCGGACTTGCCGCCCTTCTTCTTGCCCTTCTTGCCCTTGCGGTTGCTCTTCGTGCCGCCGGGGCCGCCCATGCCGGGGATGCCGCACGAACCGTTGCTCATGCGCTTCATCATCTTCGCGGCCTGTTCGAACCGCTGCAGCAGGCCGTTCACCGCGGAGACGGTGTTGCCGGAACCGTAGGCGATACGGGCGCGACGCGAGCCGTCGATGATCTTCGGGTTGCGACGCTCCTCGGGGGTCATCGACTGGATGATCGCCTCGGTGCGGTCGACTTCCTTCTCGTCGAACATCTCGAGTTCCTTGCGATGCGCAGCCATGCCCGGAATCATGCCGAGCAGATTCTTCATCGGGCCGAGCTTGCGCACCTGCTGCAGCTGGTCGAGGAAGTCGTCGAGGCCGAAGCTGCCGTCGGAGATCTTCGTGGCGGCCTTGCGGGCCTCCTCCTCGTCGAACTCCTTCTGCGCCTGCTCGATGAGGGTGAGGATGTCGCCCATGTCGAGGATGCGGGAGGCCATGCGGTCGGGGTGGAACACCTCGAAGTCCTTGAGGCCCTCGCCGTTCGAGGCGAACAGGATCGGCTTGCCGGTCACGCTCGCCACCGACAGTGCGGCGCCGCCTCGGGCGTCGCCATCGAGCTTGGAGAGCACCACGCCGGTGAAGTCCACGCCCTCGTCGAACGCCTTCGCGGTCTTCACCGCATCCTGACCGATCATCGCGTCGATGACGAACAGGATCTCGTTCGGCTGCACGGCGTCGCGGATGTCTCGCGCCTGCTTCATCAGCACGTCGTCCACACCCAGACGGCCGGCGGTATCGATGATCACCGTGTCATACAGCTTCTCCTTGGCCAGCGTGATGGAGTCGCGGGCCACCTTCACCGGGTCGCCGGTGGTCTGGTCGGGGGAGGCCACGTCGTCGCCGTCGGCCTGCACGCCCGGTTCGGGGGCGTACACGGGGACTCCGGCGCGCTCGCCCACCACCTGCAGCTGGGTGACGGCGTTCGGACGCTGGAGATCGGCGGCCACGAGCAGCGGCGTGTGACCGGCGTCCTTGAGCCAGTAGCCGAGCTTGCCGGCCAGCGTGGTCTTGCCGGCGCCCTGAAGGCCGGCGAGCATGATGATCGTCGGCGGGTTCTTCGCGAAGTTCAGCGGACGGTCGACGCCGGCGCCGAGGATGTTCGTCAGCTCGTCGTTGACGATGGACACCACCTGCTGCGCCGGGTTCAGCGCCTGCGAGACCTCGGCGCCCAGCGCGCGCTCGCGCACCTTGCCGGTGAATGAACGCACCACGTCGAGCGCCACGTCGGCGTCGAGCAGTGCGCGGCGGATCTCGCGGATCGTGCCGTCGATATCCGCTTCGGAAAGCTTGCCCTTCGAGCGCAGGTTCTTGAACGCGCCCGAGAGTCGGTCAGTCAAAGAAGTAAAAGCAGCCATAATGACCCCAAGTCTACCGATGCGGCGGGAAAAGCGGTATAGGGAGGGATGGTCGGATTGCCGGTTTTTTATGCGGGCTTTCGTCGGAGGTTTTTCTTGGAGGTCTGTGGGCCTTGTTTTATGCAAGGGATGTTTTCATGCGCTTGCTTGAATGATTGCATTTTGCTAGCATCGGTAATTGATGACAGCAAAATGACAGCAAAGGGTTCCTGGACTGCCGGGATACGACGAAAGGAGTCATGATGGCGACGATTACCATTCGCAAGGTCGATGACGGCCGGATTGCATTGCTGAAACGGGAGGCGGAAGAGAACAACCGTTCCATGGAGTCCCAGGCCCGTTCGATCATCGAGGATCATCTTGCGGCGTACGTGGCAAAGCGGACGATGAACGCCGCTGATTTTGTGGCCGAGATGCGGGAACTGCTGGACGGGGAATATATAGAGGGGGATGAATTCGACGTTCGTGACCGTCAGGATTATGGACGTCCGTTGCCGTTTGAGGGTGCATCATGATCGTTGTGGACACGAATGTCGTCAGTGAATTGTGGAAGGCGCGGCCGGACACGGCGGTGATGCGTTGGTGGCGGTCCCAAGACCTTGGTGAGTTGATGATTACCAGCATTACCGTTGCGGAGCTTTATCTGGGCGTGCGCCTTCTGCCTGAAGGGCGAAAGCGGGAGCGGCTGGCGGCGGTGGTCAAATGGTTCTGTGGGGATTTCGTCGCCCGGACCGCGGATTTCGATATCGTCGCCGCGCTGAACTACAGCCGCATCATGGCGGAGCGGCGAAGGATGGGGCGGCCCATCGGGGTGCAGGACGCGATGATCGCGGCGATGGCCCGGTCGCGCGGGGCTGCGGTGGCCACGCGGAATGTGAAGAATTTCGAGGGAACCGGTGTGGATGTGGTGAACCCGTGGGGGAGTACGGCTGAATAGGCGGTCGACTCCCCTCAGTCGGCCGTGCCGACAGCTCCCCTCAATCCTGAGGGGAGCCGAAGCGGTGGATGACGTTCATTGCCCATGGCCCTCTCTGTGAGAGGAGCTGTGGTGGATATGGTGAACTCGTGGAAGGCGTGGCTGAGTAAGTGTTTGGCTCCCCTCAAGGTTGAGGGGAGCTGGCCGCCGGAGGCGGACTGAGGGGAGTCGAATACTGGTTGGGGCTGGGACGTGTGGCTCCCAGCCCCAACCAGTATTCAACTACTCGACCTGTTCGCTGAGCTCCATCCACTCGGTTTCAAGGTCGTCGCTTTCCGAGGCGATGGCCTGCATCTGCCCGTTGAGCTTGTTCAGGCCCTCGAAGTCCGTGGGATCATGGGCGGCCATCTGCTCCTCGAGATTGCCCTTCTGCTCCTCGAGCTTGGCGAGCTTGCGCTCGATGGCCGAGATGCGACGTGTGACCTGATGGTATTCCTTGCCCGACAGCTTCGGCTTGGCATCGGCCGCATCGTCGCCGGCGGTGTCCGCGCCGTTGCCGTCTGAGGCCGTGCCGTTGCCGCCCTTGCCGCTGCCACCATTCTTGCCCGAGGCGCCATCCGTGCCGAAGACGGCTTCCGCGCCCTCCTTCTGCATGCGTTCGACCATGTCGAGATAGTCCTGCACGCCGCCGGGGAGATGCCGCACCTTGCCGTTGAGCAGTGCGAACTGCTGATCGGTCACGCGTTCGAGCAGATACCGGTCGTGGGAGACCACGATCAGCGTGCCCGGCCAGGTGTCGAGCAGGTCCTCCATCACGGCGAGCATGTCGGTGTCGAGGTCGTTGCCGGGCTCGTCCATGATGAGAACGTTCGGCTCGTCCAGCAGGATCAGCAGCAGCTGCATGCGGCGCTTCTGGCCGCCGGAAAGGTCGCGGATCGGCGTCATCAACTGGGCGGAGGAGAAGCCGAGGCGCTCCATGAGCTGACCGGGCGTCACCTCCTTGCCGTCCACGATGTAGCTCGGCTTGTAGCGGCTCAGCACTTCCTTGATCTTGTACTTGCCCAGCTTCTCCAGTTCGTCAAGCCGCTGCGAAAGCACGGCGAACTTCACGGTCTTGCCGATGTTCACATGGCCTACGGTCGGGGTGATTGAGCCGTCGATGAGCTTGAGCAGCGTGGACTTGCCGGCGCCGTTCGCGCCGACGATGCCGATACGGTCGCCCGGGCCGATAAGCCACGTCACATCGTCGAGGATCTTACGGCCCGAAACGGTCACGCGCTGTGCGGCGGACGTGACCTCCGGCTTCACCTTCACCTCGGCCACGCCCTGTTCGCGTGCCAACGCCTCGGCCTCGGCGCGCGCCTTCTCCGCTGCGGCGATGGCCTCGGGAATGCCGGCGTCCACCAGACGCGGATCGGCGAGCGTATCCACGGCCACCTCGACCGAACCATGCGGCTGCGGCTCCGCATACATGGCGGTCACGAAGTCCTCGGTCGTTTCGGCGCCATCGGCATGAGCGGCGTCAGCGTTCGGTGCGGGCTTGGCGAAGATCTGGGTGACGTCGACGAGGTCGACCACCTGCTTGCCCAGACGCGACGTCGCCATCTGCTTCAATTCGAGCGTATTGCGTACCGGAGGCACGTCGGCGATCAGCTCGCGCGCGGCCTTCACATGGAACTTCTGCTTCGTCGAACGCGCACGCGCGCCACGGGTCAGCCACGCCAGCTCCTTGCGGGCCAGATTGCGGCGCTTCGTCTCGCGCACATCCGCCTGACGGTCGCGTTCCACACGCTGCAGCATGTACGCCGAATAGCCGCCCTCGAACGGGTCGATCACACCGTCGTGCACCTCCCACATCGACTCGCACACCTCGTCGAGGAACCAACGGTCGTGCGTCACCAGCAGCAGCGCACCCTGCCCCTTGGCCCAGCGGTTCTTCAGATGCTCGGCCAGCCAATGGATCGTGACCACATCCAGATGGTTCGTCGGCTCGTCAAGCGCGAGAATGTCCCAATCCTTCAGCAGCAGTCGGGCGAGGTCGGCGCGGCGGCGCTGGCCGCCGGAAAGCGAGCCGACGCGTGCGTTCAGGTCGATGCCGCCCAGCAGCGCCTCCACAATCTCTCGCGACTTGGTCTCCGCGGCCCATTCGTAGTCCTCGCGGCCTTCGAGCGCGGCCTCGCGCACGGTGGCGTCGTCGTCAAGCGGATCGCGCTGGTCGAGCATGCCGAACGTCAGTCCGCCGCGAATGGTCACGCGGCCCGAGTCCGGTTCCATCGTGCCGTTGAACAGGTGCAGCAGCGTGGATTTGCCATCGCCGTTCCTGCCGACGATGCCAATGCGGTCGCCCTCGAAAACCCCCTGCGTCACATCGGTGAAGATGGTCTTCGTGGCGAAAGCGAGCGAAACGTGTTCAAGTCCCAGGTCATAAATCGGCATAAGCGCCAATCTACCGCCAAGCGACGTCAAACCCTCCATTTACGGGTTTGTGGGTCTATTGACTCGGTTTTGCGGGTCTGTCCGGTTATGGACTTGGCCGCGAATTGGGGTTTGTGGGTCTGTTGGATTGGTTTTGTGGGTCTGTCGGTTCATGATGGTTCATTGGGGATTGGTTTTGTGGGTCTATTCGGTCGATGATCCGATCATGAACTGGTTTGTGGGTCTACACGCCGTATAAAGAGTGGGTCTATCGATTCATTTACGGGTTTGTGGGTCTAATACATACGTGGGGAAGGCGAAACCCCGCTCTTCGTGAACGTTTTGACCCACTTTTCAAATTTAGTGAAGTATTCGACCCACTTTGCCGGTTCTTGTCGAAGTTAATGAACGGCTAGACCCACTTTGCCTAATTTGATGGTCGGATAGCTCGCTTCCCAAGCTTGGTAATCCGATAGACCCACTTTTCGGTTTGCGTCCGAAGACTTATGCCCCGTATCCGAAGACTCATGATTCACTCCCGACGGTCCATGCCCCGCATCCGAAGGCCCATGGTCCACTCCCGAAGACTCATGGGCAATCGGGGTATAGGGTGCATACCTTGGCGACAATGCGGAAAAATGTGGAGGGGTTGTCAGTGTTTCTCCTGTAGCCATATAAAACGTTTGTTTGTAGGTGTCGTACCGTATAGTTAACGGATGTTACATACCCCCGATTGAGAAGAACCCTAGGGCGAACCGACGTTGAGGAAGGGTGGCGTTTGAAGAGGAAGCATCATTGGTGGAATCGAAAGGATTCCGCGACAGCCACCAATATCGAAGCCGGCAATGATAACGATGTCATGGCGGCCGGCGCCCATCAGCTCTCCCAGGTGCTGTATTGGCGGTTCTTCGTCAATCTGATACTCATGGTCGTGGATGGCTCCATGCTCGTGTTCGCGAATCTCATCATGTTCGTGCGCGAACCGTTCTCCTACATCCCCGACGACGACGGCATGGCCAGCGAACTGCTCACCGGTGTGCTCCTGCTGCTGTTCGCCCTTATCTACGTGGCCTGCCTGTACACCGCCGGCATCTATCATCGCCACGTCATGGGCGACGGCTATCAGGTCAACTACAAGATCGTGGAAGGCGTCGTCAAGACGTTCGTCATCCAGGCCGCGGTCAACTACATCTTCGGACTGCCGCTGCCGCTGCACGTCATGATCGCCACCGCTGCGATGACGCTGGCGTTCACCGTCATCGCACGATTCATAGCGCGCCGCATCATCGCCCGCCGTCGCGGCGACGGACGGTTCGCCTACGCGACCATCATCATCGGCTCTCCCGCCTGCATCGCTCGAACGCTCGGCCGACTCCGCCGCCGCACGCAGATGAACTACCGTCCCGTCGCCGTATGCCCCGTCGGCGTCGACCCGCGGACGAAGTCCGTCGTGTCGGTGCCGCTCCCGGCCGACGTCGACATCGACGACAAACTGACCGTGCTGCCGTACGACGCGCGTCTCGGAGCCACGGCCATCGGCATGAACGTGCAGACGCTGCTGATCTGCGACGTCATCCGCCGTGATTCCGTCGAATTCAACGTGCTCTCGCTCGCCGTGGAATCATTGGGATTGGAGATCGCGCTCAGCGCCGGCGCCGCCGACATGGGCGCGCACCGACTCTACCTGCGCAACATCCAGGGCATGCCGGTGCTGACGCTGCGACTGCCGCAGTATGGTTTCGGCACGCGCATGATCAAACGCGCCTTCGATCTCGTGCTCGCCATTTTGGCCATCATCGCATCCTCGCCCATCATGATTGCCACGGCCATCGCCATCAAAATCGACGACGGCGGTCCCGTGTTCTACGGGCAGAAGCGCATCGGCCTGCGAGGACGGCCGTTCCATATGATCAAATTCCGTTCGATGGTCACGAACGCCGACGAACTCAAGGCGAAACTCGCCGAGGAGACCGGCCAGACCGACCGCTTCATCTTCAAGATGAAGCGCGACCCGCGCATCACCCGAGTCGGCGCGTTCATCCGCAAATGGAGCATCGACGAGCTGCCGCAGTTCTTCAACGTGCTGCGCGGCGACATGAGCGTCGTCGGTCCGCGCCCGCCGCTGCCCGAGGAACACGCCCGATACAACCGGCTGTACGCCACGCGCATGTACGTCAAGCCCGGCATCACCGGCCCGTGGCAGGTGTCCGGCCGCAGCAACCTGACCGCCGAGGAATCCGAACAGCTCGACGTCTCGTACGTGCAGGACTGGTCCATCACCGGCGACCTCACCATACTGTTCAAGACCGTGGGCGTCGTCATCACGCATAAGGGCGCCTACTGATGACGACGAAGACGAACGATATGGACGATATGAGGAACGCATCGAACGGCGTCGCCGACGATACGGCGACGCACGACGACGGACGGACGGCCCACGGCACGTCCGACGACGTCGTGCAGCCGAGCGACGTCGTGCGGCCGAACCTCGACGGATTCTCCGCCGACGCGCTCGCCGACGTCACGCAGGGGGCGCGGCCGCGTCGACGCCGCATGAGCGCCGAACATGTGGCTCGTATCCGACGTCGCAGGCGCGTACGTCGAGTGCTGCTCGTGGTGTTCGTGATCGTGGCGGCGATCGGTGCGTTCGGCGCCTACATGGGGTATTCCGCACTGCAGGTCAAACGCGCCGTGGCCGAGGCCTCGCAGGGGGCCAGCGCCATTCCGGCCGCCATCCGCAGCGGCGACGCGAACGCGGCGAAGGCCGGCATGACGCGGCTGTCGAATGGCGTCGACAAGGCCTATGCGCAGACCAGCGGCTTCGGATGGCGGATGCTCGGCGCACTGCCGGTGATCGGCGACGACGTGACCGCCGTGCGCGACACCGTGGGCATCATGCACGACGTATCCGTGAACGCATTGCCGCAGTTGGGACGCGCGGCCGGCAACTTCTCCACGACGTCGATCAGCGTGAACGACGGCACGGTCTCGATGCCCGGACTCACCGAATCGGCCGACGACCTCGACCAGGCCAGCGGCGTGATCGGCGACGCCGAAATCGACCTCGGCCGCGTGCCGACACCGCATATCGCGCAGATCGCCGACGCCTTGGACAACGCGCGCGGCAAATTCGCCGAACTGGCCGACCAGGTGGACGTCTACGCGCGCATCGCCAACGTGGCGCCCTCCATGCTCGACCTCGACGATTCCGGCGCGCGCACGTATCTGGTGATTGCGCAGAACAACGCGGAGGTCCGCCCCACCGGCGGCCTACCCGGCTCATGGGGCACGCTGACCGTGGACGGCGGCCGATTCACGCTTTCCGACTTCGTCTCGGAAAGCACGCTGCCGCAGCTGGACTCGCCCGTACTGGACGCGCAGGACGACGAGATCGCCCTGTTCGGCGAGAACCTGCTGACCAAGCCGCACGACGTGAACTTCACGCCCGACTATCCGCGCGCCGCGGCCATCGCCAAGGCCATGTGGGAGAAGGACCGCAAGCAGACCATCAGCGGCGTCATCATGATCGACCCGTGCCTGCTGCAGAGCCTGCTCGCCGTGGCCGGCGGCGTGACCATCAACGATGCGGCGGCGCCGGACGGCTCCGGCACGGTGACGTTGAACGGTTCCAACACCGCGCAGTACCTGCTGCACGACAGCTACCTTGAGAACCGCACGCCCGGCGAACAGGACGCCGTGTTCTCCGCCGTGGCCAGGCAGTCGTTCGACCATATTCTCCACGCCGCCAACGGCGGCAATTCCGCGGCACTGCTCAACGCCGTCATGACGTCGACCAGACAGGGGCATCTCAAGGTCTGGTCCGTACGCGGCGCCGAACAGGAGCGCCTGCACGACACGGCCATCGCCGGAGAGCTCGAGACCAAGCCGGCCGAACCCAACACCGGCGTGTATCTTTCCGACGGCACGCAGGGCAAGATGAGCTGGTATCTCGACCGCTCGGTGACCAGCCGCAGGACCCGCACCCTGGAATCCGGCGCGCAGCAGTATGCGGTGGACGTGAAGCTCGCCAACACCGTGAACGCGGCCGACGTGGCCGGACTGCCGGACTACGTGACCGGCAAGGGCATGTCGGAGGGATACGACGTGAACCCCGGCGAGATCGCCACCGTCGTATACGTGTACGCGCCGGCCGGCGGAAGACTCGTCGACTGGACGATCTCCGGCTCGGGGTCGGGCGGTTCGAGCGGCGGCAAGGGATTCGACACCATCACCACCCACAACGGACTGACCGTCGGCGTGAAGAAGATCACGCTCAAACCCGGCGAAACGGCAACGCTTTCGGTGACCGTGCAGACCTCGGAACGGGCCGCCGGCACCACCATGACCATTCATCAGACTCCCCTGATTAAGGAGAACGACCAGTGAACATATTCGACCTGCTCAACGTACTGAAAAAGTACCTGCTGCTCGAACTCGCCATCCTCGTGGTGGTGACCGGCGGCGTCACCTGGGCCGTGAAATCCGAGACGCCGGTGTACACGGCCAGCACGCAGGTGTTCGTGCGCATGCAGACCCAGTCCACCGACCTCGGTTCGGTGAACAACGACTCCCAGGCCATCCAGCGGCAGATGAGCACCTACACCAGCCTCGTCAAAACCGAATCCGTGCTGGAACCCGTCATCGAGAACCTCGGCCTCAACATGACCACCGAGGAGCTCGCCGCCAACGTGGCCGCCGCAGCCAACGGCGACACCACGCTCATGACCATCAGCGCGAACAGCAGCGACCCCAAGGAGGCCGCGCAGATCGCCAACGAGGTGGCCACGACGCTCAACAACCTCATCATCAACAACCTCTACACCGACGACGGCGGCAAGCTCACCACGCCCATCAAGTTCTCCGTAGTGCAGAAGGCCTACGCGCCGAGCAAGCCCACCTCGCCGAACGTGAAAAGCGGCGCGTTCAAGGGCGCCCTCGCCGGATTCGTGCTCGCCGTCATCGTGGCGCTCGCCCTGAACTTCATGGACAAGAAGATCCGTCAGATCGCCGACATCCAGATGTACACCAAGGCGCCGGTCATCGGCAACCTGCCGAAGAACCAGCTGCTCGCCGGCAGCGCGCCCGTCATCGTGGCCCAGCCCGCCGGCGCGATTGCCGAGGACATCCGCCGCGTGGCCGTGAACCTCTCGTTCGTCATCCCCAAGGACATGACCAAGGGCAATCTCGTGGTCGTCTCCTCCGGCGGCCCCAACGAAGGCAAGAGCACGCTGGCCATGAACCTCGCCGCCGCCTACGCGGAAAAGGGCGAGAAGGTGCTGCTCATCGACGCCGACCTGAGGAAGCCGTCCATCGGCCAGTACCTCGGCATCAGCGACGCCGTGGGACTTACGAACCTCGCCACCGGGCAGGTGGGCGCCGACCTGGCCATCCAGCGGTACTGGAAGGAGAACTTCCACGTGCTGCCCGCCGGCAAGAAGTCGCCGAACCCGAGCCTGCTGCTCGGCTCCAAGACCATGCTCGCGCTGCTCGAACAGTTCGCACACGACTACGACCACGTGATCGTCGACACCTCGCCGATGGACGTGGCCAACGACGCCGCCATCTTCGCGAAGGAAGGCGCCAAGCTCGTGCTCGTCGTCGGCCAGAACGTGGCCACCAAGAAGTCGCTGCGAGGCGTGGCCGCCGAACTCGAGATGGTGAACGTGCCGGTGATGGGCGTGGTGGTGAACTACGCCGAAGCCGAGAAGCGCAGCAAGTCCAAGTACTACTACTACGCCGACGCCGAAGGCGGCAAGGCCGGCGTTGGCAAGGGGCGCAGGAAAGAGCACGGCAAGAACGCGAAGTGACGAATCGGGCGGGCGCAGGCTCCGAACGGCGAATGACCCCGAACGGCAAGCGAGACCGTACGGCAAGTGAGAAGGTGGAATGAATACCATGCGGAAGACGAAGGTGGTGATGGTGCTGGAGTCCCAGGGCGGGACGCGCCGGCACGTCGTCGACCTGATTCGCGGACTCGACGCGGAACGATTCGACGTGACGCTCATCTACGGCACGTCGCGTCTCGACGCCTCGTTCATCGAGGACCTGCCCGAGCTGAGACGGCACGCCCGGATGATTCCATGCGACGCGCTCGTGCGCAACATCAGCCCCCGGCATGAACTGGCCGCACTGCGGCAGGTGCGGTCGGCGATTCGCGAGATCCGCCCCGACGTGGTGCACTGCCACAGCTCCAAGGCCGGCATCATCGGTCGGCTCGCCGCCAGGCTCGAACGTGTGCCGCGCGTGTTCTACACCCCGCACGCCTACTCGTTCATGGCGCCCGAGTTCTCCGGCAAGAAACGCGTGGTGTTCACTGCACTCGAGCGTTGGTTCAGCCGGCACGCCACCACGCTGACATTCAACGTGTCGGCGGGGGAGAAGCGAGCGGCGCTCGCCGCCGGACTCGACAGGGCCGACAAGTTCCGTGTGATCGTCAACGGCGTGCCGGACGTTCCCGTGCCGTCGCGCGAGGAGGCCCGCGCGGCCCTGGAATTCGCCGAGCTCGGCATCTCCGATGGCGCGCCGGTCGTGGGCGTGACCGCACGACTGGTCGAACAGAAGGATCCGATGACGTTCGCCCGCATCGCCGCCGAGGTCATCCGTCAGCGGCCCGATGCGCACTTCGTGTATATGGGCGACGGGCCATTGGAATCCGACGTACGCGAGTACTGGCGGGGCTGCGGCGAGGATGTGGCCTCGCACACGCATGTCATCGGATACCGTGCCGATGCCGACATCATGGTCGCCGCATTCGACTTGTATCTGCTCACGTCGCTGTATGAGGGCATGCCGTATTCGCTTATCGAATCGCTGCGTGCCGGCGTGCCGGCGGTCGCCACCGATGTGGTCGGCAACAACGAGGTCGTACGGCCGGGCGCCGATGGGCGTACGGCGCGGGCCGGGCAGGAGGCTCGGAACGGCTCGCTGTTCCCCGTCGGCGACGTCGAGGCCGGTGTGGCGGCGGTGGCGGGCATGCTCGACAATCCGCCGAGCCGCGATACCGTACGCGAAACATTTCTTAGGAGGTTCCTCGCCTCGCAGATGGTCCGTGACATTGCGCGGCATTATCGGGGCGAGCTGCTGCCGTCCGAGGCGGAACTGCGCTCGGAAGGCGCGATCAAGGAGGTCCGACGATGATACTCATCAAGGCATGGTACCGATTCACCGGATTGATGCTGAAGGCGCTGTATCGCGTCGTATACGGCCGTCATATGCGCTGGGGCAAGGCGTTCCATATGCGTCGTGGATTCCAGGCGACCGTGGAGAACGGCGGCGAGATCGTCATCGGCGACAACGTGTTCTTCAATAACGGCTGCGGTCTGCATGCACGCAAGCGCATCGAGATCGGCAGCGAGACCATCTTCGGCGAGAACGTGCATGTATACGACCACAACCATCGGTTCGCCGACCCGACCGTCGCCATCAAGGAGCAGGGATATTCCGAAGCGGCGGTGACCATCGGCCGTCATTGCTGGATCGGCAGCAATGTGACGATTCTCAAGGGTTCGACGATCGGCGACAACACCGTAATCGGCGCCGGCTGCGTGATTTCCGGCGATATCCCTGCCGACTCCGTCGTGCGTATGGGCGCGATGTTTCACGTGAAACCGATTCGTCGGGATGGAAATGGCAAGGGCGGCAACCCTCTCGGTCAGGATGCGCCTGACAGTTCCCCCTGCCAGGGAAATCTGGAAAGGAAGGGAAACCCCACCCGCGTGCTCGTACTCGACACCGTCATGGACCGCGGAGGTGCCGAGACCATGATGATGAACTACATGCGCCATATGGACCGCAGCAAGGTGACGTACGATTTTCTCGTCAACCGCGACTACCGTGCCGCATACGAGGACGAGATCGAGGCCATGGGCGGGCATATCTACCGCATGTGTCCGATGTATCCGCAGTATTTCGGCAAGTACAAGCGTCAGATTCGCGACTTTCTGCGCAGACATCCCGAATATCGCATCGTGCACTCCAACCTTGAGGAGCGCAGCTATTTCGGCCTGCGCGAGGCCGCCAAGCTTGGCGTTCCCGTACGCATCGCGCACGCGCACAACCGACCGGTCGGATTCGACCTGAAGTCGATTTTCCGCGAGTACTTCCGCTTCCGCCTGCCGAAGTACGTGACGCATATGTTCGCGTGCGGAGAGGAGGCCGGCGACTGGCTGTTCGGCAAAAAGAACCGTGGTCGCGTGATCCAGCAGCGCAACGCCATCGACACCGCGCTCTACCGCTACGACCCGGCCGTCGCCGCCGAAGTGCGCGCGGAGGTCGGCACGGCCGAAGGCACGTTCGTCCTCGGCCATGTGGGCCGCTTCTTCCCGCAGAAGAACCATGAGTTCCTTATCGACATCTTCGCCGAAGTGCATCGCCAGCGCCCGAGCAGCGAGCTGTGGCTGGTCGGCGGCGGCGAGCTCAACGACGAACTGAAGAACCGTATCCGTGCCAAGGTCGACGGACTCGGCCTGCACGACGCCGTGCGCTTCCTCGGCGTGCGCGAGGACGTGAACCGTCTGATGCAGGGCATGGACGCATTCGTGCTGCCGAGCCTGTTCGAAGGACTGCCCGTCACGATGATCGAGGCCCAGTCAGCCGGCCTGCCGTGCACGATCTCCGACCGCGTGCCCGCCCAATGCGACGTGACCGGCAACGTGCAGATCGTGCCGCTGGATGCCGAACCGGACGAATGGGCGAAGCGTATCCTTGCCCAGGCCGATGCGCCGAAGATCGCCGACCGTGCGCAGGGCCCCGAGCTCGTGACGAAGGCCGGATTCGACATCACCGCCAACGCCCAGTGGCTGCAGAAGTTCTACCTCGGGGAGCTGGCGAAGGCGGAGCGTTCGGCGCAGGCGGGCGGGAGCCGCGCATGAGCCAACCCCGGTCCTTTACCGCCGGCGGCTCGAATGCGGGTCGCCGACGTCAGCACCCGACGCGCAAGGCCACGCAGCTGGCCCTGCGCCGTCGTGCCGCGCGAGACAAGAACATCGTGCTCGCGCTGGTGCCGCTTGTCGCCATCGTGGCTAAGATCATGGTCGCGTTTGTGCTGCCGCCGAAGTATTTCTACGACAACAACCGCATTCTCGGCATGTCCATCGATTCGGCGACCGTGGACGAGTGGGAGGGCACGTATCGTGTGGCCGCCGACCTGTTCAAGAGTCTGAATGTGTTCGGCTTCCAGACCATGCTCGACTGGTCGTTCACGCTCGGCGTCATCTTCACCATTCTGGTGTTCCTCATGGTCATCCGCGTGGACAGCCCCGACTTCCTCCAGTCGATTTTCATTCTCGCGGCGACGGGTCTGCTGAACATCTACGTGTTCAACATCGGCAAGGACATCATCCAGTTCGCGTTCTTCTTCGCGGTCTATATCATCCTGATTCTGCCGATCGATAGTTCCATACTGAAGATCGGTCTGAGCTGCGCGGTGCTGTATTACGAAAGCACGTTCTTCCGCGAATATTACGTGCTTATCGCCGCGCTCGTGCTGTTCGTGTTCGTGCTGCTGTCGATGTTCCGTCTGAGCAAGGGTGATTTCAACGCGCCGACCGTCGCGGCGATCTGTGTGATCTGCTTCCTCGGCATCTACGCGATGATGGTGGTCGCGCAGGCCATCATGCCCAGCGAATATCAGCAGATGATTGGTCTGCGCGCCGGCTACTTGACGGCCTTTGACGGCAGTGCCGATTCGCAGACACTGATTAAGAACTGGATTCCCGGTGACGGTCTGCCGATTTTCATGGCGAATTACCTCGTCAATGCGATTCGTATGCTGTTGCCGGTCGAATTGATGCTGAAGGGCATGTACTATCTGCCATTCTTCGTCTTCCAGCTGCTCATCACGTTCTACATGGTCCATCTGCTGCGGCGAATCAACAAGGTGCACGACAAGTCGCAGTTCCTCGCGCTGTGCGTGTTCATCGGCTACGCGTTGGCGTCGTTCATCTTCGAACCGGACTTCGGCTCGTGGGTGCGTCACGAATCCGCCACGTTCCCGGTGCTGCATCTGCTGATTCTCAGCAACAACCAGCGATTGAAGTTCTTCGCCCCCAAGGACGACGTTTTGGAAGGAGCCGTATCATGACCGATGCCAAGCGATTCATCGCCGGCGACGCCCGCCGATACGGAAGCAACCCCGGCATGCTCTCCTACATGAAACTACGATTCGCGCAGCAGGGGTTCCGCTATACCACCATGCTGCGCAAGGCCCAGGCGCATCCCAATGGACTGCTGCATTATTGGTATCGTTGGCGACTGCTGAATCTCTCCAAGAAGACGGGATTCCAGATCGGATATGGCGCCAATATCGGTCTGGGGCTGTTCATCGGCCATCGTGGCACCGTCATCGTCAATGGCAGGGCCACGCTCGGCAGCAACGTGAACCTGAGCCCCGGCGTGGTCATCGGTCAGGAGAACCGTGGCCGGCGTAAAGGCGTGCCGACACTGGGCAATCGCGTGTGGGTCGGTTCCAATGCGGTCATCGTCGGCAACATTCATATCGGCAATGACGTGCTCATCGCACCGAACGCCTACGTGAACTTCGATGTTCCCGATCACAGCATCGTCGTCGGCAATCCCGCACGCGTGATTCACCGGGATGATGCAACCGACGGTTACTGCCACAATCTCGGCGATGAGCTTCTCCCCGACGACCACTATGCCGTACGTTCCACACAGCAAGGAGACGAGTGATGACCCGCCACATCGCGTTCTTCTCCGGTGACATCACCCGTTCCGGCGGCACCGAAAACGTCTCCATCATGATTGCCAATGCGCTGGTTGAGGAGACAACGGATCGTATCTCCTTCGTCAGCCTGTTCGAGGAGAATCCTGAACCGTTCTTCGCCATCGACGGACACATCGAACGTCATACGGTGTACCCGACCGTCACCCACGGCATCCAGCATTACTTCGATACGGTCCGTCGTCTGCGTGCGCTCGTGAGGCAGCATGATATCGACGTGCTCATCGATATCGACGGCATCCTCGACATGTACTCCCTGCCGTTGAAGCGCAGGACCGGTGTGAAGGTCATCTCGTGGGAGCACTTCAACTTCAACCAGAACCCCGGTGTGCCCTACCGCAAGCTCACTCGACGATGGGCCGCCCGCCGCGCCGACGCCATCGTCACGCTCACCGAAGCGGACAAACGACTGTATGAGAGCAATCTCAAACTGCGGTGCCCGGCCGTGGCCATTCCCAACCCGATGCAGACGGTCGCGCCGGCCCCGCGGTATGACGCCGAATCCAAGCTCATCATCAGCTCCGGCCGCCTGACCTACCAGAAGGGTTTCGACATGCTCGTGGACGTGGCCGCCAAGGTGCTGCCGCAGCATCCCGACTGGCGTTGGCTCGTGCTCGGCGAAGGCGAGGACCGCGAGATGCTCGAGCGCAAGGCCGCCGGAACCGACCATGCCGGCCAGCTGGTTTTCCACGGCCGTGCGGACAACATGGGGGATTACTACCGCAAGGCCGCCATGTTCGTCATGACCTCCCGATTTGAGGGCCTGCCCATGGTACTGCTCGAAGCCAAGGCGTACAAGCTGCCCATCGTGAGCTTCGACTGCGAGACCGGTCCCGCCGAAATCGTCGCCGATGGCGTGAACGGCGATTTGACCGCCGTCGGTGACATCGACGCCACGGCGGCTGCCATCAACCGGCTGATCGATGATGCCGAGCGACGCGCAAGCTATGCCGCCCATGCTCTCGACGGCGCCGAACGCTTCGGCAAGGCGGCAATCATCGAGCAGTGGCGGCGACTGTTGAACGACGTCTGCAAGTAACAACCCACCCGAGTAAGGACCACATATGACCGAAAACAAGAAAGCCGCGCTCATCACCTATCATGCCGCGCACAACAACGGATCGTTCCTGCAGGCGTACGCCACGCAACGGAAGATTCAGCAGCTCGGTTACGAATGCGACATCATCAACTTCTCCACACCGCGTCAGCAGTATCTGTATGACGTATACAAGAAGGTCTCCGGACCGAAGGACATCGCCAAGAATCTGTACGCGTTCTTCCATCACAAGCTGATTCAGCAGCGTCACGACGACTTCACGAATCTGATTGACTCGGCGCTCTCCCTCACGCCGAAGTTCTACGAGGACCCATCCCAGATGGGAGACCTCGAAGCACAGTACGACGTGTTCGTCTCCGGCAGCGATCAGATCTGGAACACGGACGCCTGGGATTACAGCGATGCCTACTTCCTCAACTTCGTGCATGCGAAACCCAAGGTTTCCTACGCCTCCAGCATGGGCGGACACATCCTCGACAAGCGTGGCGATACGGCGCTCGCCGACCGGTACCGCAGGCTGCTCGCCGATTATCGTGCCGTTTCCGTGCGTGAGAAGTCCGCACAGGAGTATCTCCAGCCGCTGATCGACCAGCCGGTGACGCAGGTCATCGACCCGACACTGCTGCTCGAACAGAAGGACTACGAGGCGATTACCGCACCCCGATTGGTCGACGAGCCATACATCTTCTACTACGCCATCGACTCCATCGAGCTCAATGACAGTGCCGCCAAGGCGGTGCAGGCATATGCCAAGGAGACCGGGCTGCCCGTGTATGTGATGTTCACCGGCAACAAGTCGTATGGTCTTGAGAAGTATGGCTTCCACATGCTCGATGTGGCGGCTCCCAATCATTACCTCAGCCTCATCCGTCACGCCGACCATGTGCTTACGGCATCGTTCCACGGCACCGCGTTCTCCATCCTGTTCGAGAAGCAGTTCCACGTGGTTCGTGGCATTCGCAACGGCAAGGTGAACATGGATGACCGCATGAGCTCCCTGCTCGCCACCTGCGGGCTGGAGAAGCAGCAGCTCATCGAAGGCATGCAGTGGCATGACGAAGCCATCGATTTCACGCAGGTGCGACCGAAGCTCGCCGAGGAAAAGGCACGCTGCACGGAATTCCTCACCAAGGCATTGGCCGACTGATTACGGAAAGAGCATACGATGAAGGAAACCATCAAAAAACTGATTCCCGAAAGCCTCATTGCTCGGCTGCGCGGTCTTGAAGCCGATATGAAGCTGCACCATGAAACCGCGCATCAGATGAGGCGATTCCGTCGGAACTATGCCCGCCGCGGCTCCATGCGACAGGAACACCTGGAAACCCGCATCATCTTCTTCACCCATCAGATTGAGAAAGGCCTGAGCCATACCGACTTTCGCTACGGATTCGGCAAAGGCGTGCTTGCACAGATGGCACCGCTCATGGCCGCCCTGCGTGCAGTCGATTCCGATATTGCCCATAATGACGTCTACCAGACGGCAATCTCATCGTTGCATGAATACCGTGTCCGGCACGAAGCCGCACACGTCGATCTGACATATATGCGCGACCTGTTTGATGCGGCGACATGGAACGCCATCGCGGCCACGGAGAACACGACCGGCGGCGCCATGGTCATTCGGTCATCCGACAAACGACACAACGATTCCCTGACGTTCACGCAGCTGATGGAGAAACGCCATTCCGTGCGCGAGTTCGCCGATGAATCGGTATCCGCCTCGGAAATCACCAAGGCCGTGGACATCGCCATGCGTACGCCATCCGTGTGCAACCGCCAGCCCACCCGCGTGCACATCATCACCAACCCGCAGCTTATCCGTCACGCCATGCCATTGCAGGGAGGATTCCGCGGATACCCGATGCCGCCGGCGCTGGTGCTCATCACCGCCGACAACCAGGCATTCATGAATCAGGACGAACGCAACGAAGGCTACACCGATGGTGGTCTGTTCGGCATGTCCCTGCTGCTGGCCCTCGAGGAACAGGGGCTGGCCGCCTGCCCTCTCAACACCATGCTGCCCATGAAGCGTGATGAAGCCACCCGCAAGCTACTCGGCGTCCCCGACAGTGAATTCCTCGTCATGTACATCGCCGTGGGGCATTTCCGTGATGAGGTGATGACCTGCAAATCGCAGCGTTTCGCCGCCGACAGCATCGTGACGGTGCACGCATGAGCGAGAAGGACACCATGGCCGGCGGCCGGACATCGGCATCGGCACCATTGATCAGCGTCATCGTGCCGGTCTACAAGGTCGAACAGTATCTTGCCGACTGCGTCGCCAGTATCGTGAACCAGACCTACCGCAATCTGGAAATCATCCTCGTGGACGACGGTTCGCCCGACCGTTGCCCGGAACTCTGCGAACAGTGGACCGAACGGGATGATCGCATACGTACGGTCCACAAAGCCAACGGCGGTCTTTCATCCGCCCGCAATGCCGGACTCGACGTCGCCAAGGGCGATTACATCGCCTTCGTCGACAGCGACGACACCATCGAACCCGACATGATCGAGACCATGCATCGTTGGATTCGGGAACATGACGGCGTTGACGTGGCCATGTGCGGCACCGTCAAAGTATTCGACGACGGGCACGAAGACCATATCGACGCCGCGCTGCCGAACAAGGTCTTCACCCGTGCCAACGCCCTGCGGTCGTTCCTCTACCACTACGAACGCATGGCCAGCGCCGTATGGAACAAGCTGTTCGACGCACGATTCTTCCGAGGAACGGAAGCCATACGCTTCCCGGAAGGGCTGAACAGTGAGGATTACTTCGTGCTTAGCCGCGTCTACAACACCATGGGCGGACTGTACTTCAGCGCCAAGCCGCTGTACCGTTACCGCATCCGCGAGAACTCCATCACCACGGCATCGGTGAACGAGCACAGCTTCGACAAGGCCCGTATCGCCGAACTGTGCTGCGAATACCTGGAATCACAGGGCTATGGCGATGCAGCGGCGCTCGCATACTGCCGTATGCAAGGCTGGTACGACGTACTCTACGACCTGCTTGGCAAGCGAGCCGACGCGGCCGCCATCAGACGATGCCGCAAGGCACTGGCCCGGACCGTGCCGCCGGTATTGCGCGACCGTTCGCTATCGTTCGGCCGCAAGGCCCGAATCCTGCTCATGGCCACAACGCCACGAGCGTATCACCGCATCTCCAGCCGTTCGACACGTTGATTGATGAAAGGTCATTATCATGCCTGAAAAACGTCTATGCGCATTCATCCTGCCGTATTACGGCAAGATGCCCAACTATTTCCAACTGTTTCTGAACTCATGTGGAAAGAATCCGGAATACGATTGGCTGTTGTTCACCGACGACCATACCGCATACGATTATCCGGCCAATGTGCACGTGCACTATGAGACGTTTGCGGATATGCAGCAGCGCGCCAGTGAGCGGTTCGACTTCCCCGTCGCTCTCAAGGCGCCATACAAGTTGTGCGATTTGAGACCGATGTACGGGTACATCTTTGCGGAGTATCTGAAGGAATACCGATTCTGGGGATATTGCGATTGTGATTTGGTGTTCGGCAAGCTCGGTCATTTCATTACCGCAGAGATGCTTGACGAGTATGACAAGATTTTCGCGGTCGGACATCTGTCCCTGATGCGCAACACCGAGGAAAACAACCGCCGATTCATGCTGCCGCTGAACAACCGGCCCATATACCAGGAAGTGCTGCAGTCGACACGTGGTTTCACTTTCGATGAAAGCTATCTGCCCACCAACATCAACCGTATCTATCAGGAGCACGGATTGCCGATCTATCTGACCGATCTTTCCGGCAATACACGTGCCAAAGCGGAGCGGTTCGAGCTTACGCATTTCGATTCATCCTTGGGGGTCTTCATGACGGAAGCGCCCCTGCACGCCGTATATACATGGGACAACGGTGTATTGTCCCGGAGTTATTTCCGTCTTGGGGAATTCGCCACCCAGGAACTGATGTACATGCACTTCCAGCGTCGTGATATGGATGTGCGCATCGATGGCGACGATGCCATGCATTACAAGATTCTTCCCGGTTCGTTCGAGCCATTGGAAGTGGAGGAGGTCACTGCGGAGAATTTCAAGTCGATTCGGTGGAGGCGACTGAGCAATGAGCTATCGCATCGTCGGAAGATCATGCGGGGCGAAGTTCGGTTCTGGAAGAAACGTATACTCTCCAAGCTGGGAAAGTGACGGTCGAATAATGGGCGAAAAGAAGCGGCTGGCGGTCAATATGACCGCCACGGCCGTATCGGTCATGGTGCAGCTTGGCGTCAGCTTTCTGCTGACGCCTTACATCGTGCGTACGCTGGGTGCGACCGCATACGGGTTCATCCCACTGATCAACACCATCATCGGATACACGGGCATACTCACCGCCGCGTTGAATTCCATGGCGAGCAGGTACATCGCCCTCGAATACAATCGAGGCGATCTCGACAAGGCGAATACGTATTTCCGGTCGGTGCTCATCGCCAACCTGGTAATCGCCGGTATTCTGGCCGTTCCTGGGTTCCTGTTCTCCCTGTTCCCGCAGTGGATCATGCAGGTTCCGGGGGAGCTGATTCAAGACGTTCGTCTTGCCTTCTTCTTCTCGATGCTGAGCTCCGAACTGTCGCTGATGCTATCGGTATATGGATGCGTGTACTACGTGAAGAACAGGTTGGAGAAAAGCTCGGTCCGCAACATCGAAAGCAACATGCTGCGGGCGGTCGTGCTTATCGCTCTGTTCGCCGTGCTGCAGCCGAAGATCTACTATCTGACGGCCACCATGCTCATCGTGGCCATATACACCAACGCGGCGAACGTGTACTATACGCGGAAGCTGACCCCCGAGCTGCGCATACGATCCGGGCGATTCAGCATGAAATCGGTGCGGGAGCTGCTGACATCCGGGTTCTGGAATTCGGTGGACTCCCTGAGCTACACGCTGCTTGTCGCTCTGGGGCTGTATCTCGCCAATGTTTTCCTGGGACCGAAAATCGGTGGTGAATTCTCCTTGGCAAAGACCGTGCCCACGGTATTGCTTTCCATGGCGGGGACCTTGGTCAGCGTGTTCGCGCCGCAGCTGATGCAGTACTATGCCAAGGAACAGCATGACGATTTCCGGCGCTTCCTACTGTCCTCGCTGAAGATGTCGGCGGCGGCCTATGCCCTGCCGGTCGGATTCTTCCTGGTATTCGGCGACCGATTCTATGACCTTTGGGTTCCGACCCAGGATTCCGCGCACTTGCAGGCCATGTCGGTGATGATTCTCATTCCGACGCTGTTTTCCTGCAGCAGCATGGTGCTGAATAACGCGTTCATCATCACCAATAAGCTTCGGGTTCCTGCTGTTGCCTTTCTGATATGCGGCATTGCCAATATCGTGTTGGTCATACCGCTGCTGGTCTGGACGAATCTGGGAATATGGGCCATAATCCTGGTGCAGGGAGTCCTTGACTCGTTGAAGAACTTCCTGTTCATTCCCTGGTATGCCGCGAAGTGCCTGGGATATTCGTGGCAATCGATGTTCAGACCCATCGTGCGCGGCATGCTGTGTATCGTTCCCATCATTGCGATTTGCTGGGGATATCGCGAGTTCATCGCATTCCATGGATGGGGTGGATTCTTCGTCGCCGGCATCGCGTGCAGTGTGGCCTCCCTGCTTCTTTGCGGTGTGGTCGCACTTGATGGGCAGGAGAGGACGCGCCTGCTCGGAATACTGGCCAGAGGAAGACGGTAACCGCTTCCCACATATATGACGTGATGCGGTCCCCATTATGAACACCAGTCCTCACGAATACAGATAAAGGATTAGTAATGATTTCTCGCCATACGTGGCACTCGTTTGTCATCACCGCCTACAAGGACCTGGAAAATCTCGAGCGACTTATCGGACGCCTGCAAGCGCGGAATAATGTCTTTCTGCATATTGACGCATCATCTTCGATGATCAGAGACGAGGATGTGGCACGGTTTAATGAATTGCCCAATGTCTACGCCGAAAAGCGGTACGCCATTTCCTGGGGGAGCTACAAGCACCTGCTGTCCTTGCTGGGACTGACACGCAAGGCCATTGAGCATACGGAAGCCGAAGGGTATATTCATCTCATTTCCGGTCAGGACATCCCTATCCGTTCCGATGAGGAATTCGAGGAGTTCTTCAGCGGTAACCGGCACATCTACATGGATTGCCGCACTATCGAGGAGATGGAACCGCATCAGCGGGCCATGTACCAATGGAAGAACCGTCTGTGGCGGTACGACTACTGGAACAAGGTCGTACATGCGCTGCGCAATGTCGATATCGCTCTGCAGAAGACGCTCCATCTTGCGAATGACAACTTCGGCGGAGAAAGGAATCTGGCCCAGGGACTGGTATGGATGTCGCTGCCGGTGGAGGCTTCGCAGTATGTGATCGATTTCGTTGATGGGCATCCTCGGTTCATGCGCGATCTCTACCAGGCACAGATTCCCGAGGAGTTTCTTTTCCAGACCGTGCTTGTCAACTCCCCATACGCAGGCAACATAGTCTCCGACAATCTGCGGTATATGGACTGGCATAAGCGTAACGGCAGCTTGCCGGCGTATTTGGATGAGTCTGATTATTCCAAGGCGATGGAATCCGGTTGCTTCTTTGCGCGGAAGATTGATTCCGGCATTTCGAAGGAATTCCTGCATATGTGCGGATACGACATGGATGGAGCCGGTCAGTGAGTAAGAGCGAGCGCAGAAGGGACCTGCGTTTTGAGATTCTTCGTATTGTCGCCATGCTTCTGATTGTCAGCTGTCATGTTGTCGCCAATATGGGATGGAATCTTCAGGACGAGGGGAGTCTGTTTTCACGGGCTTGCGCGTGGGCCTGGAATCATTGCGCCGGTCAGATCGGCGTGTGCCTGTTTTTTCTGCTGTCCGGATATTTTCAGGTCGATAAGAGGTTCCACATCCGTAAGCCCGTATCGGTCATCGTGCAGACCTTTCTCTACACGGCCGGCGCACTCGTGGCGCAGGCGTGTATGTTGATGGTGCATCCGACGGCCGGGATCAGTGCGATATTTGCTCCATCTGAACTGTTCCGGACCCTGTATGTATCCATATTGCCGGTGTTCAACGGAACGTACTGGTTCATCACGGCCTATGTACTGATGATGGTTGTGTCGCCGTACCTGAATATTGTCCTTCATCATGCATCCCGGCGGTCATCGTTGCGGCTCGTCATGATACTGATGTTCGTGAGTCTCATGCCGCTTGTCTCCTTGGCGTCTTTGTTCTGGACGACATGGGTATATGCCATCACAGGATATCTGATTGGCGGATGGCTGCGGTTGTACGGTGAAAGCAGCCGATTGTATGGATTTGTCAACTGGTGGACTGCTCTGGCATCTGTGGTGACCGCATACCTGATGCTTGTCCTGTTCATCTATGTGGCATTGCGATTCGGATTCTGGAGCTGGTTGAGGTCGGATAGTCGCAGCGTATTCGGTGTTGTTCCAGCGGTGGAGCTTATTGCCGCGGTCATGGTATTCGTTGCCGTGATGAAGGCCCCAGCCATTACCTCGGATAAAGCTTCCCGTTATGTCATGCCAATCAGCGGCAGTGTGTTTGGCGTTTATCTGATTCATGAAAACCCGTATGTCAGGCCCAATCTGTGGCCGATGCTGACCAATCTGTTGCCGCAGCCGCATTCCGTATTCGGAATCATCGGCCTGATGCTTGTTGTGGTGGCGGGATTGTTCGTGCTTCTGACGATGTGCGCGTACATCTACGACAATGCAATCGTCAAACCGCTTCAACGGCTACTGAAATTACGTTTACGTGCTGCTGAAGCGGCATGACGTGACTCGCTTTCCATCTGAATATTCTAGGCTGAATGGAGAATGTCAATATATGCGAATACTGCGTCGGGCGTTATCGGCATGGACCATTCTGCCGGCCGTAGCGTTGCTGATTGCCTCTGTGTGGGTGAACGGTCATGTGTTCCACGGTTCGGTGAATCCGTATATGAACGATCTGGGCAATCCGGTGTGCTTTGTTGTTGGTGCCGTCGCTGGCGTATGGATGGTGCTGGCATTATGCCGTCTGATTGCGGATGTGCCGGCTGTGGACCATGCGCTGGGCGGTGTGCTTTCATATTGGGGACGCAATACATTGGTGTTTTACTGTGCGAATGCGTCAATCTATCCGGTGCTGATTCCCTGGTTGCTTGGGCTGGTTAGTCTGGATACGACGTCGTCTGATATCTCCGTAAGGCTGGCATGTTGTTTTGGTGCGATACTCATCAATCTTGTCATCTGCACGCCCTGCGCTGAAATCATGAACCGTTGGTTGCCGTGCGTTCTGGGAAGGAAAGCGTCCTAGATGGATGTTTGGCCGGTGCTAGTGCGGAATCGTGGTATTTAGCGTGAGGTTTGTGAGGTTATAGGGGCTAGGAAGTGGTGGAAAGACTTCATGATGGTTCGGGTCCGTCACGGAATATCTCGATGCTGGTATTTGTATGTTCCATGTCGAAACGGCGCAGCTGGGTGCGGCTGTGTGGTACGGAATGCATGAATCCTATGTATTTCGTCTTCCGTGGCGCGATTTTTTGGCACGGAATCGCGGCTCTTAATATTCTTTCGTTCCGTGCCACGTCGTCTAGTCGCACAATCACGAAGCGTATCGCAATTTCAACGATTTTCAGTCCGTATCGACCTATATCGGTGGTCGGTCGTGGTACGGAATCTCAATATTTCGATTTCAATAATTCCGTGCCGTGATTTTGTGGCAGGGAATCATGTTCGTTGTAAATTTGCGACTCCGTGCCAAGGGACCACTCGTTGTCAGTCCCAACCGCCCATACGAACAGCCAGAAGGCGGCGAATGCGTAGGCCTCGAACTGGCAGTAGAGGTATGCGAGCAGTATGAGCCAACAGACGGTGCGTCGGTTCCACGCGTGATTGCGCGTGATCCACCCAACGATTAGCGCGAACAGCGCCGCGAGCGCCACGAGGCCGAATTCGGCGACGAACGTGGTGAAGAAACTCATGGTGAACGTGTCGGCCGGGGGATTGGCGAGCAGTCGGATTTCGGAGTTCAGCGCGATGCTGCGGCTCTCATAATATTCCGCGGCATAGGGGAATCCGCGACGGATGGCGTCGGCGAGATTGCCGGCGCCGAAGCCGAACAGCCAGTGCACGGGGTCGTGTATGCCGGCGAACGTGGGGGCGAGCGTGAGGAACGTGCGCGACGACGTGGAGAAGTCGCCGCCCATCAGACCCTGCGTGGCGATGGCACGCAGCTGCGGCTGCAGCGTGAATGCGGCGACGGCGGCCATAATCGCGGCCGCGCCGGTGCCGACCGTCGCGGCGATCGCGCGTCCCGTGCGTTGGAACCGGAACGTGGCGACGAACCAGATGACCATGCATACGACGGTGTCGATGATGATCCGTCGCCCCGACTGCATGGCGATGGCGCCGCCCGCGAACCCGATGATCAGCCATGGCAGACGGCGGTCACGGGTGAGCCAGTACGCGGGCATGAGGATGCCGAACAGATGCACGCCAATATACGAGGGTTCGGCGAACAGGAACTGCGGTCGGACGGCGAAATACGGACGTTCGATGATGTTGAAGAAGAACCGGTGAATCGCCTGGATGTTGAGATGGTTGAGCTGATTGGCGAACTGGATGACGCCGACGACGAACGCCGCCGAATACGCGGCGATGAGCGTTGTGACCATCGTACGGACATTGAGCCGTTTGCCGTTGCGGGCGATGTCGAGGGCGAGGAGCGTGCTCAGGCCGGTTGCGACGGCGACTGCCGTGACGCCGGCCTGTCGTGGCCGGATGCCGACGGTCGGCCAGTCGAAGATCGATATCACGACAAGCAGGCCAGCGAAACCGACGAACGGGGTGAAACGGCGAATCGTGTGGCTGGTGATGTGCGGATGCAACCCAACGTTGAGCAATGTGTATACGAGGAACAACATTGGGGATATCGGCGTCCAGTACGGCATCGCGAATCCGAACCGCGTGCCGTCGACCGGCAGCAGCGCGAGGCCCGCGAAGAAGATGACGTCCGTCCAGTCGCGCAGGGCGGGGGAGTCACGCCGATCGTCGATGGCCGGAAGACCGGCGGCCGACGACGTAAGTATCGTCGGCGGTGCGGGCGGATTAAGCAGGGGCTTTCCGTCCGTCGCTCCCGTTACGGCAGGATGCTGACGATGTCGTTCACGCATTGGCGGATGGCGTCGTAGGCGTTGCGATAGTCGTTGAGGGACCGATGATACGGGTCGGGGATGCCTGCGGCGGGAGTCAGGCCCGGGCGCAGGAACGGGGCGTTGCGCATCACCGTGAGCAGACGCGATGCCGCGTCGTCGGCCACGATGGCCGTGGACTCGCCGTCTTTGGCATCGGCGTCTCCGATGCCGTCGCCGCCGAACGTGGCGGGCCGGTCGAAATCGCCGCGCTTGGCGGCCGCCAGACACAGCTCGGCGAACTCGGTGATCAGGAACGTGGAACGCACCAGCGACGGGTTCTCGATGAGCACCTCGTCGATGTGGTCATGCTCGAAGCACAGCACCAGCACGTTCGTGCCGGCGCAGCGCGCATATGGGGTGTTGTAGAACGGCGTGGACTCGTGCAGCGACGCATCGATGCCGCTGCGGCCGGCATCGGCGGCGTCGAAGCTTTCGTCGAGCAGATTCAGGCAGGTCTCGTCCATCGGACGGGGCGGCAGACGCAGCAGTCCGGCGCTGGAGACGGAGATGCCCTCGCCTTCGATGTCGCTGACGCCGCGGCGGCGCAGCGCATCGCGCAGCATGTACTCCGCCATGGGGGAGCGGCAGACGTTGCCGGAACAGACCATCAGAACGTGCATGGAATTCCTCTCGGGAAGATTTGTGTATGACTATGTCTTGCGTTGTGCAATAAAAAACGGAGGTGAGAGTGTATCACTCCCACCTCCGTGTGGACAAACTCGAGGTTTGTTTGAGTTTTAAATTTTACGTCGAATCACATTATCGCATTGCGCCCGGCCGCTCCGATTGCGCGGCGCGGATCAGCGCTGGATGCGGCGGCGCGCGGCGAACACGCCGGCGGCGACCAGGGCGATCGCCGCGATGGCCACGATGTACGGCAGCATGACGGTGCCGGTCTTGCTCAGCGTGGACTTGCCGGTCGTGCCGGCGGCGTTCGTATCCTCGGTGCCGCCCTCGCCGGTCTTCGGCAGGTTGGCGGAGGCGGAGTACAGCACGCCCGACAGGCCCGATGCGCGCAGCTGCGAAAGTTGGGCGGCGGTCAGCTTGGCGCCGCCGTTGTCGATCTTCACGGGGCTGAGGAACACATCGTACTTGAGCTCGCCGCCCTGGGAGAGGGCCTTCTGGGTGAGCTTGAAGATGAACGTGATGGAGTTGGCGTCCTTCGTGACTTGGCCGGCGTAGAAGTAGGCGGCGTTGCTGGTGTCGGCGACGGTGCGCACGGCGGCGGGGGCTGCTGCAATCTCGGCGGCCTCGTCGGCGGTGTAGTAGGCGCCGTCCGAGAATTCGGGGGTGTCGGTGTTGGTCTCGACGTCGGCCGCGGCGCGGGTGGAGCCCTGCGGGGTCACGGCGGAGACCAGCGTGCCGTCCACGCGCACGTAGGCGTAGGCCACGCCGTCCGCGTTGGAGTACCGGGCGATGTCGTTGGCGCTGAACGTCGCCGTGCCGGTGGCGGCGTTGCCGTTGATGACGATGTCGGCGCCGTAGCCCGCCGCGGAGGCGGCCGGGGCGAATCCGACGAAGGCGGCGACTGCCGCGATCAGTGCGATCAGCGTCGCGAAGCGCTTGGAGTTCGTGGTGGTCATTGTTGTCCCTTCATCACAGTCTGCGATCCGGCGTTGTCTCTCTCCGCCGGCAGTACCTTACACATGTGCAACCAAGTGGTCAGTATACACCCCCGTAAGGTCTAATGATTTACGGGTAGATGTCGGCTGTCGGGGGTAATCGACGTGGAGGGCGGTGACGATGAACGAAGGCCGGGATGTGAGCGCTAACCTATGTATTTCGAAGCAATGACGCGGAAACCGCAGCCAAAAGAAAAACGTCGTATATGCACGGGGGTGCATATACGACGATTTCGATGAAAATCAACGTCTTTATGGGGGTATATCCCGACGGGGTGTTTGGCTGCGTTGAAGGCGTTCAGCCGTTCAGCGACTTCGCGTACGATGCGCAGCGGGCCGCGAAGCCGGAGAACACGGACTCGGCCAACGGCTGCAGACGCGGATTATATTCCGCGAAATCGTCTCGAAGCTTGGACAACTCCGACTTCTTCATGCCCTCGACCATCTCCGGCGTGCTCAGCCACTCCTCGAACAGCGGGGCCGTCACCTCAAGATGGAACTGCATGCCCAGCGCCGAACCCACGCGGAACGCCTGGTTCTTCGTCAGCGGGGAATGCGCGAGCAGCTGGCCGCCCTCGGGCAGGCCGACCACGTCGTTATGCCAATGCAGAACGGTGAGTTCCTTCGCCCACATCGAGAAATAATCATGACGATCGACGCGCTTGATGGGGCCGAAGCCGATTTCCGGCGCCTTGCCCGACTTCAGTTTGGCGCCCAACGCCGTGGCGATGATCTGATGGCCGAGGCACACGCCCAGCACCGGCTTGCCTACGGCGATAGCAGCCTTCGCGATCTTGCCCTCGGCCTTGAGGCCGGGATACTTGTCGAAATCCGTGGCGCCCATCGGACCGCCCATGATCACCACGCCGGCCACCTCGTTGAAATCAGGCAGATCGGGTTTCTTCTTCTTCGCGATGTTGAGGACCTGGGACGGGACGTCCATCTCATCGAGATTATCGAGGATACGACCGGGCTTCTCCCAGTCGACATGCTGAAAAATCAAAACCTGTGCCTTCGCCATACCTTCTATTGTGACACCGAACGGCGGACTATCGCGGCAGTACGGCCGATTTCCCGTGTAACGCCTTGATGAACGACCGGACGGGGCATTGCGGGCCGGTTGGGAAAGGCTAAAGAAAACGGTTATGACGAGGATGCGGAAAGTGGTGTGCCGATGCTTGCCTATGTCGGACATCACGCATATTCTCGAATTATGACTAGCACCCCAAAACCGCTTGATTTCAACGATTCCGTGGCAAGCAACCTGCGTTTGTACGACACCGCGACCCATAGCATCGCGCCCTTCGAGTCGATTCATCCCGGCGAGGTGGGCATCTACGTGTGCGGCGCCACCGTGCAGAGCTCCCCGCACGTCGGCCACATCCGCGCCGCCGTGGCGTTCGACGTCGTACGCCGCTGGCTGCTGCGACTGGGCTACAAGGTGACGTTCGTGCGCAACGTGACCGACATCGACGACAAGATCCTCGACAAGGCCCGTGCCGCCGGCCAGCGCTGGTGGGAGCGCGCCTACATCTACGAGCGCGAGTTCACCGAGGCGTACGAGACGCTCGGCGTACTGCCGCCCACCTACGAGCCGCGCGCCACCGGCCACATGCTCGATATGATCGACCTCATCCAGCGCATCATCGACAACGGCCACGCCTACGTCGTGCCCGGCCCCGACGGCAAGCCCAGCGGCAACGTGTACTTCGACGTGGCCAGCTGGCCGCGCTACGGCGAGCTGACGCACCAGGAGACCGGCACCAAGCCCGCCGCCGACGAGGCCGCCGCCGTGGCCGACCGCATGGGCCCCAGCGTCGACGCCACCGGCCCCGACAAGTACAATCCGGTCGACGCCGCCGACGCCTCGCCCGACAAGCGCGACCCGCGCGACTTCGCCCTGTGGAAGGCCCCCAAGGACACCGATCCGCTCGACGCCCGCTGGGTGACGCCGTTCGGCGTGGGCCGTCCCGGATGGCACCTCGAATGCTCCGCCATGAGCCACCGCTACCTCGGCGACGACTTCGACATCCACGGCGGCGGCCTCGACCTGCGCTTCCCCCACCACGAGAACGAGACCGCACAGTCCCGCGCCGCCGGCTGGGGATTCGCCCACCACTGGATGCACTCCGCATGGGTGACGCAGAAGGGCGAGAAGATGAGCAAGTCGCTCGGCAACGGCCTCTCCGTGCCCACCGTGCTTGCGGAACACAGCGCCTGGGTCGTGCGCTACGCGCTCGCCTCCGTGCAGTACCGCTCCATGCTTGAGTGGGGCGATCAGACGCTCAACGAGGCACAGGCCGCCTACGACCGCGTCGCCAACTTCATCGAACGCGCCGGCGGCGTGATCGGCGAACAGCCCTCGCGCGACGAGATCCAGAGCGTCGGCGCCGGCGACCTGCCGCAGGACTTCGTGGCCGCCATGAACGACGACATCAACGTGGCCGGGGCCGTCGCCGCCGTGTTCAGCGCCGTGCGCGCCGGCAACACGCTGCTTTCCAAGCTCGAGGACGCCGCCGACACCGACGCCGCCCGCGCCGACATCCGCAGCCGACTCGTCTCCGTGCGCGCCATGCTCGACACCCTCGGCCTCGATCCGCTCGCCGAGGAATGGTCGGCCGGCGGTTCCGACGGTGAGGGCAACAAGGAGCACGATGTGCTCGACGCGCTCATCTCCGAGCAGCTCGATGCGCGCGCCGCTGCCCGCAAGAACAAGGACTACGCCAAGGCCGACGCCATCCGTGACGCCCTCGCCGCCGCCGGCGTGGCGATCGAGGACACCGCTTCGGGCTCGACCTGGTCGCTGAAATAACCGAACGACAGGGCATCATCGGGCGTGGCGGTGGATTCGTGCACGCAGTGAATGATGAGTGAAGGGGAAATTCGGCCTCGAATATGAAAAAGGTCTTGTGAAGTGGTTTCCGATGTGTGGAACCACTCCACAAGACCTTTTTGCTATATCGTGAACTCTCCCTTCGTCACACCGCTAGGCGCAACGTCTCCCCTGTCGGCGTTGGGAAAGGTGTCACGCCTTGCGACGGCGGACGGCGATGGTGATGCCGCCGGCGGCGAGCAGGGCGATGGCGACCGCGGAGATGCCGGCGATGGCGGTGCCGGTCTTGCCCAGTCGGTTCGCGTTCGTGCCGTTCGCGTTATTGCCCGTGGTGGTCGTCGGGTTGCTCGACGGAGTCGTCGGCTTGGCGCTCGGCTTGGCCGCGCCGCCGTTGTCCGAAGGCTTGTCGCTCGGCTCCGGGTTCGGCGCCGGCTCCTCGGCCTTCGTCAGCGTGACGGTGGCGGTCTCGGTCAGCGTGGTGATCGTGGCCTCGGTCGCGCCTTCCTTGACGGCGTTGAACTTCAGCTCGAAATCACCGGTGCGGCCGGCCTTGATGGCCTCGTTGATCGCGGCGAGCTGCTGCTCGTCGGCCGAAATCGTATAGCCTTCGACGTTGACGGACGGGGCGACCAGCGTGGTGATGGCGTCGGCGGTCAGCTCGCCCTTGGCGACGTCGTGCTTCACGGACGTCGTGCCGAGCGTCAGCACGGCCTTCTTCACGCCGAACGTGCCGTCCTCGTTGGTCGTCAGTCCGGAGCTCTTGATGATGTACTTGGCCTCGGGCTTCACGCCGGCGTACGTGCCGCCGGAGATCGTCACGTTCTCGGAGCCCTGGCTCGGGCCGGAGGCCGCCGGCAGCACGACGACCTTCTGGCTGCCGGTCAGCGTGAACTCGCCGCCGGTGATCGTGGCCACGCCGTCCTCGGAGCCCTTGTAGACCTTGCCGTTCAGCAGGATGCCGCTTGCGGAGTCGGCCGGGTCGAACGAACCGCCGTTGATGGTCAGGTGATGCCAGTTGAGCACCGCGTCGGAGGCGCCGTTCTTGAACGTGCCGCCGTTGATGGTCATGTCGCCGTAGGAGTCGTTCTTCACGTAACGGCCACCGTCGAACGTGCCGCCGTTGATGACCATGGTGGCGTTCTTGCCGTTCGCGGGCTTGCCGGAGTAGTAGCCGTTGTCGATGAGGCTGGAGTAGCCGGCGGGCTTGCCGTCGGAGAGCAGCAGCTCCACGGTGGTGCCGTCGTTGATGGTCATGTCGCCGTGATTGAGAATCGTGTAGAAGGTGTTGTCCGCGGTGCCGGTCTCCTTGGAGCGCTTGAACTTGCCGCCGTCGAGCGTGGCCGTGGCGCCTTCCTCGTTGTAGAGGGCCGCCTTCTGATGTGTCACGTTGTCGATGACGCCGGTCTTCTTGGCGGAGGAGTCCTTGACGGTCAGCGTGCCCTTGTTGGTGATGGTGTGGCCGGCCTTGTTGGTCAGTGTGAAGCCGGCCAGGTCGATTGTGACGGTCTTGCCGGCCGGAATCGTCACGTCCTCGGTCACGTTCTGCAGCAGCTTGACGGTGGTCGCGCCGGTCTCGATGGCCTTGGCGACGGAGGAGTAGGCCTTCCCGTCCTGGTTGACGGCGTACGTGGTGTTGCCGTTGTAGGCGTACTGCGTGTTCTTGCCGAAGGTGTTGCCGTCGACGGTCAGGCCGCCTTCGGTGACGTAGCTGCCCATCAGCACGCCGGCGAACGCATCAAGCGTGTTGTTCGTGACCTTCAGACCGTCGTTCGGTCCCTGGCTCGGCCAGACGCTGTAGGAGACGGCGGCGTAGCCTTCGACCGTGTTGTCGTCGATGACCGTGTTCTTGGTGGCGGTCACCGCAAAGGCGTAGGTCCTCGACGTGCTTGCGGAAAGGCCCGTTTCATTCTTCACGATATTGCCGCTGATCGTCGTGTCGGTGATGCCGTAGGAGCCGGCCTGCGTGTTGCCGTTGCCCACCACGAACATCATCGAACCGGACTTGCCCTCGCCGGAAATCGGGCCGGACGTCACCGTGTTGTTCGTGATCTTGGTGCCGGTGATCGGATTCGTGCCGTTGCCGACGATGTTCACGCCGACGGCGGAATTATTGACGACCTGGCCGAGCTTGAACGTGTTCTTGCTGATGACGGTGCCGTTCGCGCCGTTCTCCAGCCACACCGAGCTGGGCTGCCAATCCGGGTTCTTGGATGCGCCGTTCGCCGGATCGCCGGCCGCGATCTCGAAGGTGTTGCCGGTGATGGTCACGCCGGCGGCCTTGCCGCTGACGATGAGGTTCTGGGCGTTCTTGCTCGTGGCCGGATCGAGCTTGAACGTCATGTTCTTCACGGTCGCCTTGGATGCGTTGACGCGCAGCGAGCCGGAGAAGACCACGCCCTTGGCGGCCGTGACGGTGATGCCCTCGTAGGTGTTGGCGACCGACAGGCTCGCATCGGTGGATTCGGTGATGGTGACCGTCTTGTCGTCGGCCTTCGCGGCCGCGGCAAGCGCGTCGGTGAAGCTGTCGAAGGTCTTGCCGTCGGCGGTGAACGCGCCGGCCGTGGCCTTCGTGCTCGCGGCCACGGTCGTTGTGGTCGCGGTCTCCGTCGCCGCGTTTGCGGAAACGGGGGTAATGAAGGGTGCCGCCATGGCGACGGCGGCCATGCCGGCGATCGCCATGCGCACGATGCCGCCCTTCACGGACCGTACGTTTGTTGATGTGGAGAAGTCACGTTGTGTCATTTCGCTCCTTCGCTTTCCCCTTGCCGTCAGTATCTCTTCGGGCACTATCCACCAGTCTATACCCCCTATGGGATTGCATGAATGATACCCTCTTTATCATTCGTCGGGTATTCCACGAAAAAGCGTTCACACCCCGTCCGTACATCCGGGGTCTCGCGCTCGCGGCCCGCGAATACCGATGCCGTACACTGGGAAAACGATGGGATTCAACCGGAAAGGAACGGCATGAGAATCTACAATTTCACGGACAACGACGACGTTGACATCGTGGCCCAGCAGGGCATCTTCCAGGTCATCGAATGGAAACGCGATCTTTCGGTCGGATACGGCGATGCCATCAGCGCCTACTTCGCCTCCGAAATGAACGTTCGTCGCCGTCAGGTCATCTGCAATCTCAACGGCCGCGTCGGCGCCACCGTACAGGCCGGCGCCATGCAGTGGGTCGCCGGCAACATCGAGGCCACGACCGGTGTGAAGGGCGTCGGCGACTTCATCGGCAAGATGGCCCGCGGCGCCGTCACCAAGGAATCCGCCATCAAGCCCGAATACGTCGGCAGCGGCATGCTCGTGCTCGAACCCACGTACCGTCACATCCTGCTGCTCGACCCCATGCGTCAGATGGGCGGCAGCATGACCGTCAACGACGGATTGTTCTACGCCTGCGAATCCACCGTAAGCCAGCGCGCCGTCATGGTCTCGCGGCCCAGCGCCATGGTCGCAGGCGGCGAAGGCCTGTTCAACCTCGCATTGGAGGGCGCCGGCACGGTCGCCCTCGAATCGCCCGTCCCCGCGTCCGAACTCGTGACCATCGACCTCGAAAACGACGTGCTCAAGATCGACGGCAACTTCGCCATCGCATGGACCTCAGGCCTGCAGTTCACCGTCGAGCGCTCGGGCAAGACGCTCATCGGCTCCGCTGCCAGCGGCGAAGGACTCGTCAACGTCTACCGCGGCTCCGGCCGTGTGCTGCTCGCGCCGGTCGCCGCGCCGACGTTCGGCATCAACGCCGGCTCCGGCTCGGTGTGATTCGATTCGACGGAGGCGGCGTGATGGTGATGCAGGATGTGTGCGGATTCGGCGGTCCGTGTGCGAAGGCGTACAAAAGTACGTCGAGCTAGGCGGTGCGTCGAAGACACACCGCCTCCATCACCATCACGCCTCTATCACCATCACAGGAAGAGGACGGTGATGATGGCCAAGGCGCCGATCACCGTTCCCCCCGCCGCGGCGAATCGTATGCGGGGCTGATGCAATACGGTGGCCGAAAGACAGTTCACCAGGCCTAGCACGGTGCCGACGATGGCGACGGCGAGCGCGATGGTGAGCGGAACCTTCGGTATGAAGCACAATACGATGGCGACGATGCCGAGTATCACCGCTGCGGCGCTGAGCTGCTGGACGGCCGTGGAGCTGGTCTCCTCGTCCTCTTCATCCTCGTCGATGACGTTGTTGGTGTTGTTGTCGTCGTCGGTTTCGCCGGTGCTGTCGGCATCGATGTTGCCATTGTCGTTGCCGCTCTCATCGGGAGGAATGACGGGGTCGTCGGCACTGGAGTTGGGGGCGTCGTCGTCAGGTGTGTCCGGCGTCGTCGGCCGCGTGCGGTCGCGATCGTAGTCGTGCTGCGAGTCGTCGTGAGGATGCTCGTCGTCTTCCTCGTTCATGATGCTCCTCTGTCTTTTCTTGCTCTCTCGTTGCCATAGTAGGTCCGATGCCGGGCGATGTCATGTCGTGAACAATGCCATCAACATGTTGAAATAAGCGAGATACAATACGGTCTATAGGTAAGGGGCATGACGGATGCCGCGTCGGCGCGAAGCGTCCGCGTCGGCATTCCGTTGTGCATCGGCATACGGCCGGGCGTGAGCGGACGTCGTATCGGCGGATGCCGTATGAGCACTGTAGAAGAGTAGAGGCGATGAGAATGCGTGCACGCTGGGGCAGGGATTCCCGCGGTAATGACTCCCGTGGCAGGAATTCGAAAATCGGTCGGCTGACTGCGGCCGTTGTGGCCGTGGCGACATTGGGATTCGTGGCCGTGGCACCGGGGACGGCATTCGCGGCGGATGGCACGGCCGGCGGAGCGGGGAACGCGGCCGGTGCGACTGCCGGCGCGACCATTGCGGCATCGGGGGACTCCTCGACGGTCGGCAAGACGAACGGCGGTTCGGATACGACGTCGGGATTGGGCTCCGGTTCGGCGGCCGGCAGTGGCAGCAGTTCGGCTGATGGCAGACCGTCAGGCGGCGTCTCGTCCGATGATGCTGCGGCCGGCAGCGGCTCATCCAATACCAGTGGCTCCAACGCCGACGGCGATGGCGGTGCAAGCCGCGAATACAGCACCGAGATCACGTTCACGGTCAACGGGCGTCACACCACCGTGACCCGCACCTACACGGGCAGTCTCGACGTGACCGTGCCCAGCGACACCGAGCTCGATGTGCCGGAAGGGTACGTGATCGTCGGATGGAAGTCGTCGACGGGCGTAACGTACTCCGCCGACCTGCTCGGCGCGAAGGTGAGCGGCGAGAAGACGGTGACGTTCACCGCCGTGCTGGCGCAGCAGCTGCCCGACCTGCCGTCCACGAGCGCGCAGGTGCATGTGCGGTTCGTGATTCCGAACGTGGCGAACGCCGTCGTCAGCACCACGGTGGACCGCGGCAGCTCATACGCCGACGCCTACGCGGCCGTGAAATCGCAGATCGAATCCCGTATGCCGGCGAATCTCAGGATCACCGGCTGGCACGCACTGCTCCACACATACAAGGCCGACCTTTCCGACGCCGGCGCGGCAAACGTGGACACGACCTTCTTCGCCGTTTCCGATCTGCAGGCCACCAACACGCAGATCATGTTCTCGGTGGGCAATCTGTTCGTGCTTGAACGCGTGAAGACCGGTTCGTCGCTTTCCGAAGCGCTCGCCGCCAAGCAGGGCGTAATCAATGCGCTCGTGCCGGCAGGCTACAGCATCACCGGCTGGACCGACGAGCTCACCGGCAAGACGTATGATGCGAATCTTTCGGGCGGCGTGGCCGAAGGCTGGAACATGCATCTGGTCGCCACGCTGAAGAGCAACGGCGGTAACGGCAACGGTGGCAACGGCGGCTCCCCGAGTGATGTGATTCATGTGACAGTGACCTTCATATGGAAGGATGCCGCCGGCAGGACGCATCAGAAGCAGTCGACGGTGCTCAAGGGGCTGTGGCTGCTCAGCAGCGACATCCCCTCGCCGCAGGCCCCGAGCGGCATGATGCTGGACGGCTGGTATTCCGCTTCCGGCATGCGATTCAACCGGTTCCTGCCGGTGCGCGAAGACGCCACCTACACGGCGCGATGGAAGAAGATTCCCTCCATCGGTGGCAGTTCCGGCAATACGCCGAACGGTGCGGGAGTCTCGGGGACCGGGGCCGGCTCGGGACTGACGTCGTCCGGTGACGGCTCGGCCGCCGCGAACCGTACCGCCGCCCAGCAGTGGCTGGCGAACTCGCAGGGCAAGACGCCTGTCGCCGAACAGAACAGGACGCTGGCGACCACCGGCACCGCAATTGCGGCAGTCGCGTTGGCCTCGGCCGCGCTGCTGCTCGCCGGCACCTGCGTCTCCATGCTCAAGGCCTCCCGTGGCAGCGAGGCTGGCGCGTCCGGTGTGGCCGGTGCGTCTGCGGGCGAAGCAAAGTAGACGCGTTCGGCGTGTTCGAGCGTTCGGTGAATTGTGCTGTGATTCAGGGGAATTTGCGGTGGAATCTGTCGGAATCTGATGATTCGCGGTGGATTGCCTCGCGATTTGAGAGATTTGCGGTGTACTCCATCGCAGTCAAATGGAATGGATGGATTGCGCGGCGAATTGGTGTAATTGCAGCCCAATCCATCGGAATCGAGCGGTTTTCGATGGATTGGGCTGCAATTTGATGATTTTGCGGTGTGGTCCATCGGAGAATCGTCGGGTTGGTTTTCAAAACGTTGGAGTCATGCGGTTTCTTTAAATAGGATTGCCTGCCGATGATGGACTGCGGCGCATTTACGCGAAAATACGGTCCAATCCATCGGATTGCGATGATTTTCGATGGACTGGATTGCATATTGGCGTAATTGCGATGCAGTCCATCGGCCATCGTGGATGGAGTCGTGACGCGAGGCTTTCGTACAAGAAATCGACTTAATTCACGGGGGAATGCCGTATCGTCGTCTGATTCCGAGTGGACGCTTTCTCTCCGTCAATCCCGACCGTTGGCAATCCTTTTCGCCGCTTCGTTGTAGACGGCGTAGTCGTCGCGGACGCTGACAATGATGATGCGCATCATGTGTTCGGTTCGTTCAAGCTTGTAGACGATGCGGATGCCGTCGCCACGAAGTTTGACCTTCATGAGTCCGGTGAGGTTATTGCCGCGCTTGTTCCCGAGAGGCTTGCCGTAGCCGCCTTCGGTGGTCGGCAGGGGATTGGTCGAGACCCTTTCGATGGCCTTGAAGACGTGCCCGATGATCGGCTCATGCAGTGACCGAATGTCTTTCTTCGCGGCTTTGGTGTACCTGACGTCCCATCGCATTACTCGAACTCCGGTTCGTAGCCGTCATCGGCGGGCTTGTAGTCCTTGCCGAATACTTCCTCGGGGGAAAGCAGGGTGCCATCGTCGTTCTTGAGGCGTTCCTGCGCTTCGAGATAGAGGGCGAAGTTCTCCTCGGCCTCGGTGAAACGCCGATAATCGTCCGGTGAGATGATGACGGCCGAGGGTTTGTTGTTCTTCATGACGACGACGGGGTTGCCGTCCCCGACGCGGTTGAATGCGCGGCTGGCCCCGCCGTGGCTGAATTCGCTGACGGGAACGAGATTATCCAGAATCGAGGTCATGGGTACTCCTTTGTGTGTGCTCTTGACGATTGTAAAATCATCACGATTAGAATTCAAATTTGAATCATGATTATGATGATGTTTGGGTGCACGGCGAACGTAATACGCGAGTCACTCAGCTTCCGCTGGATGTGAATCTGGCACTTCAGCTATATCCCATCCTTCACCGTCTTGCCCGACGATTTCCTTATAACGAGTGGGGCTGCTGTACCAATCCTCAGGCAAGGCTGTAGCATTTTTAGGCCCTTCTTGTATCCACTCTTTGAGTGCACGAAGGGTGAGATTATCATGCGATGATGGTTCAGACCATGCATCCATGTGTTTCCACAGCTCAATTAACAATTCAACAGGAACTTGATACCGTAGGTCATCAGGTCGAGGATCGGAGTAATAAGTTGATGGAACCGTTTTTTCGCAGTTGTTTCCAATTTCTAGTAACTGAGTCGCACTGAGTTTTGATAATGCTCGTCGCACTCCTGACACGTCGATTTCGGTAAACGCATTAAGAACAAGAGACAGGTCTATGCCATTGGCTTGATAAAGCCATTTATTCATGGATAGACGATCAAGCATGTTTTCAACGTAAGAATGATTCTGCTTGTCGTCATCATCGGTTATTTCTCCAATCAGACTGGTTAAACGCAGTATTAAGTCATAACCGGGAACAGACTGATGTCTGGAAGTTAATAAATCGATGCAGGTGAATATATGAGTCTGCCGTTCGTCGATGGGAAAACTTCTCAAGAGCTCCGCAATAACACGATTTGCTGGTATGGCGGGATTGAGCTTTTCATATCCTGTATGACTTATAGAGCGCGGGAATTCATTTGCCCAATCGCGCTCGTCCTCTATTACTGAGCCATAGAATCGTTGATAGACTTCCAATAGCTGCTCAATGCGAGCCATAGGTATTTCATGGGCTCCGGAAGATTGTTTTGCGTTAATCCAGCTCGCTATTTGATTGTGGGGAAGCTTTATAAAAGTATCTTCTTGTAAACGGGTGAGGTCATATAGGAGAACATACTGCTTTATAGTCTCTGAAGATACTGCAGTTCTTGACTCTGAAGTAAGTGTGAAATACACATCGAATGATTGGGCAGAGGCAATGCGATGAGATTCGGGATTTACTTTCTTCATGTAATGGGAAACGGGGAACAGGAGTTCCAGCGCGAGGCCTTCTCTCCAATATGAGACATCATCAATTTCTTCTTTAAGAAGATTGTAATGATCGGCGAGGTCCGAGTCTTCCGCGTTTACTCTGATGGAGACTTTTCGAGTCTGCTTAGATATCTCTTTAGCCACAAGTGCGCCGCTGTCGAGTAGGGCATCCTTATGCATATAAATCCAGCGAAGCAGTGATGGACGGAATATGGAGATGGCGGTGATGGCGAACAGATCGCCGTAATCGACCTCTCCGGCAAGCACCTGCTTGCGCAGAAGGAATGCGTTCTGCAGACGGTTGGCATCGCGTTTGTTCTTGACGTAGGCCAGAACGGTCTTCTCCACTATATCCTTCTGCCAAGGGCGTTTTTCCAATTGCGTATCATCAAAGCCGCATGCGATTTTCAGGTTCCTGATGATGACTTCGAACGGAACCTCCGGCATGGGAATCGGCATCTGGACGATTTTGTCGAGATAATCGGAGCCGGAATGATTGGACACCTTGTTGAGCGCCTCGGAGACGATGGTTCGGTCGTAGACCGGAATATACACCACATGGGGCAGATCGCCGACCGCCTTCAGGGCTTTGAAGATGTCGGCGATTCCCTGATCGTCGAGCCGGTCGATTTCGTCGATGAACACATAGATGCGGAGATCGGACGCTTTGTATTCCAGCTCATGCGACAGTTGCTCACGTATTTCGGTGAGCTGTAGGGGACTTTCCGGATCCGGCTTGAGCAGTTTGGAGATTTGCTTGAAACCCCAGGCCAATGGTGCGGCATTCGGAATGTAGCTGGCGAATGCGCCAACGGCTTCAACTGCCTCACCGCTGATTTTAGCCGCTGTTTCGAGACGATTCTTCCGTCGTTGCTCCCGCGTTTGCTCGAGCTCGGATTTATCTTCAAGTCTGCCGGCAATGGTGGCGAACATCATCTCGACCACATTGCTGGCATCCGAGAACATCCAGGGGTCGAAGGGTACACACAGCGGGTATGAGGGGATTTGGGTTTCTTCGGAACCCTCTTTTTCGCTTTGTTCATGAGCTTTTGCGGCATTGTCCTGCCAATGCCGCTCAAGTTGACGAATCACGAGGTTTTTCAGGGATGTCTTGCCGCTGCCCCAGGAGCCTTCGATGGATATGGTCATGCTGCCGTGTTTGACGTCGCATTGCTCCAGAACCCTGGCGATGCCATTGGCAAGATTTTCGCGGTTGAACTCGTCTTCCAGATTATTGGTGTTCGTGATCGGCTGATCGTTTACGTACATCGTCGTCGTCCCCCGTTTGTGGTGTTAATCCTCATCATATAGCCGTTGATTGTCGATATGGATGATCAGGAGGGACGTATCGCAGGGATGCAGGAAATGACTTGAGACATGGATATGCACGTTCGGTGAATTGCGCTGCGATTATTCAGGGGAATTTGCGGTGGAATCTGTCGGAATCTGATGACTCGCGGGGTGGTTTGCCTCGCGATTTGAGAGATTTGCGGTGTAATCCACCGCGATTAAATGGAGTGGATGGATTGCGCCACAAATCGGTGTAATTGCAGCCCAATCCATCGGAGCCGAGCGGTTTTCGATGGACCGGGCTGCAATTTGATGATTTTGCGGTGCGGTCCATCGGAGAATCATTGGGTTGGTTTTCAAAACGTTGGAATCATGCGGTTTCTTCGAATCGGATTGCCTGCCGATGATGGACTGCGGCGCATTTACGCGAAAATACGGTCCAATTCATCGGATTTCGATGATTCCCGATGGACTGGATTGCATATTGACGTAATTGCGGTTCAGTCCATCGACACTGGGTGGTTTTCGATGGATTGGACTGTGATTCGGTTGTTTTTGCCGCGTAGCCCATTGAAGCTGGTCGGTTTGTGATGGATGGAACCGCGGATTGGCATGATTGCGTCGCAATCCATCGAAAAAGGCTCCTCTCGGAGTTGAGAGGAGCCCTAAGTGCATAGACCAGCCGTCGATTCCTGAGGTCGGCTGAGGCTGGCGGTGCCAAAAGCCGACCGAAGCCAGTCGAAAACCGGCCGACCGAAGCCGACCGAAGTCAGCCGGAAGTCAGCCGGAAGTCAGCCGGAAGTCAGCCGGAAGTCAGCGGCCCTTGATTTCGGAGCCGACGACCTTTTCGCTCAGGGCGCGCGGACCGCGGGTCAGCGCGACGGAGCCGGAACGCACGAGCTCGATGATGCCGTAGTCGTCGAGCAGCGCGAGCAGCGAGTCGAGCTTCTCGCCCGAGCCGGTGGCCTCGATGACCAGCGATTCGGGATGCATGTCGACCACGCGAACGCGGAACGTCTGCACGATCTCCAGCACGTCGGAACGGGTCTTCGCGTCGGCGGCCACCTTGACGAGCACGAGCTCGCGGTTCACCGTGTTGGCGGAGTCGAGGTCGACGATCTTGAGCACGTGAAGCAGCTTGTTCAGCTGCTTGATGATCTGCTCGAGCGGAATCTGGTCGACGTCGGCGGTCACCGTCACGCGGGAGATGTCCGGACGCTCGGTGGGGGAGACGGACAGCGAGTTGATGTTGAACGCGCGGCGGGCGAACAGGCCGGAGATACGGGCCAGGACGCCGGGGCGGTTCTCCACCAGCACGGAGAGCGTGTGACGCTGGGAGCCAGGCTGCGAAGCGGGATAGTTTGCCATGTCTAAAATCCTTTCCCTGTCAGGCCTGAATGCCCTTGAGCGGCTGGATGCCGGGCTTGTAGGTCACGTCGCTGTTGGAGGCGCCGGCGGCGACCATCGGCCACACCATGGCGTCCTTCCACACGCGGAAATCGATGAGCACCGGACGGTCGTTGATCTCGTTGGCCTTCCTGATGGCCTCCTCGGCCTGCTCCTTGGTGAACGCGCGGATGCCGACGCAGCCGTACGCCTCGGCGAGCTTGACGAAATCGGGCACGTCCATGATCTCGTCCGCGCCGTCGCCGATGGTGTCGCCCTGCCTGGCCTCGCCGTCCATGAGGTTCGTGGCCGAATAGTGGTTCTTGTAGAACAGCGTCTGCCACTGGCGGACCATGCCGTACACGGAGTTGTTGAGGATGGCGATCTTCACCGGCAGACGGTTGAAGAACAGTGCGGCGAGTTCCTCGCTCGTCATCTGGAAGCTGCCGTCGCCGTCGATGAGCCACACCGGCTTCTTGCCGTCGAAGTCGCGGTCGGAACCGACCTGGGCGCCGAGCGCCGCCGGCAGACCGAAGCCCATGGTGCCGAGGCCGCCGGAGGAGATCCACGAATGCGGCTTGTGGAAGTCGATGAACTGCGCGGCCCACATCTGATGCTGGCCCACGCCGGACACCCAGATCGTGTCCGGAGAGGCCTGACGGCTCAGCTCCTGGACGACCCACTGCGGGGCGAGCGTGCCGTCGGGGGACTCGTCGTACTGCATCGGGTACTTCTCGCGAAGATCGTTGATGACGTCCCACCAGGCGTCGAGGTCGGGCTTGCCGTTGATGGCCTGGTAGCGTTCGATCTCGGGAACGAGGTCGTTGAGCACGGTGGCCACGTCGCCGACGATCGGCACGTCGGCCTGGCGGTTCTTGCCGATCTCGGCCGGGTCGATGTCGATGTGGATGACGCGGGCCGCCGGCGCGAAGTCGGGCAGCGAGCCGGTGACGCGGTCGTCGAAACGGGCGCCGATGGCGACCAGCAGATCGCACTGCTGCACGGCGCCGGTGGCGGCGATCGTGCCGTGCATGCCGAGCATGCCGAGCACGGCCGGATCGGATTCGGGGACGATGCCGCGGGCCGGAAGCGTGGTGACGATCGGGGCGCCGGTCACTTCGGAAAGGCGCTTGACCTGTGCGCCGGCATCGGAACGCATGGCGCCGCCGCCCACGTACAGCACCGGGCGGTACGACTGGCCGAACAGCTTGGCGGCGTTGGAGAGCACGCGGCCGTGGGCCTTTGTGGTGGGGTTGTAGCCGGGCAGGATCATGCGCTGCGGCCACGAGTAGTAGAGTTCCTCGGTCTGTGCGGTCTTGGTCAGGTCGACGACGACCGGGCCGGGACGACCGGTGCGGGCGATGTGGTACGCCTCGGAGAGCACGCGCGGGATGTCCTGCGCGCTGGTGACGAGATACGAATGCTTGACGATCGGATACGTGATGCCGACGATGTCGGCCTCCTGGAAGGCGTCGGTGCCGATGGCGTTCACACCAACCTGGCCGGTGATGACGACCATGGGGATGGAGTCCATGTTCGCGTCGGCGATGGCGGTGACCACGTTGGTGGCGCCGGGGCCGGAGGTGACGATGCACACGCCGACCTTGCCGGTGGCCACGGCGTAGCCTTCGGCCGCATGACCCGCCGCCTGTTCATGACGAACCAGCACGAAGCGGAACTTCGTGTCGTCGTTGATGGCGTCGTACACGGGAAGGATCGCGCCGCCGGGCAGACCGAAGACGTCCTCGACCCCCAGGTCCTCCAGCGTACGGACCACGGCCTTGGCGCCGGTCATCTTCTCCCCGTTGACGATGCGCTTGTCCGCCGTCAGCTTCTCGACGGGGCCTTTCGGTACTGCACTGAATGCCTGCAGAGGTGTGGGCAATGCCATGGCTTCCTCTCATCCTTTGGCAGCCGCATGACCGGGCCTGCCATAACTACGTAAACGGAAACAGGATATCCCGCGAGCGTGCCGTAGGGGAGATGTGCTCCGAATCGCGGACACGGTGGGATGCCGGCCGCTGCCCGCTTGTGACGGGCGCGGCGACGCTATGCGCTACAGTCTAGGCGCTGGTGTCGTCCGCGCCTAACCGACGTCTGATCGCGCTACTCGTCGAGTGCGTGCCAGGCGCGTTCGGCGGCGGCGAGCTGGGCCTTGCGCTTGGACGATCCGGTGGCGGAGGCGAGCTCCCTGCCGCCGTCGCCGAGCAGCACATGCGCGGTGAACTCCAGCCGGTATTCCGGGCCGCCGACCTCCATGCGGTACACGGGTTCGGGCAGCCCCATCTTGTGGGCCTTCACCGTGAGCGACGTCTTCCAGTCGAGCGCCGGACCGGCCTGCGTGTACTTCGCCAGTTCGCCGTCGATGAGGCCATGCACCACGTTGCGGGCCACGTCGATGCCATGCTCGACGAACACCGCGCCGATCAGCGATTCCACGATGTCGCACAGAATCGAGTCCTTGTCGGCGCCGTTGTCGTCGGCCTCGCCGTGGCCGAGCAGGATGTACGGGCCGAGATGCAGCTTCGTGCGCGCGATTTCGGAGAGCGACTCCTCGGAGACGGTCTTGGCGCGGATCTTGGCCATCTGGCCCTCGGAGAAGTCGGGGTGGTTGAAGAACAGCGTCTCCGTGGTGACCAGTTCGAGCACGGCGTCGCCGAGGAACTCGAGACGTTCGTAGTGCGGCATGCCCTCGTGCTCGTGCGAGTACGAGCGGTGGGTGAGCGCACGGATGAGCAGATCGGGGCTGATCGTGGCGCCCAGGGCGTTCAGCAGGCGGGCGGTGGCGTCGCCGGGACGGTAGTCGCTGGTCTTGTCGTGGGCCACGGTGTCGGTCAGTGATGAGGCAGCGGGGGCGGCGCCGTGGCCAGTGGCGGCGTTGTCGGCGTGGTTCTTGTTCTTCTTCGTCATAATGCGTCCCAGTCTAGTTCTCGCTCTGCCCGAGGATTTTCGCTCCGCCCGACGAATACCCGACGAATACGAAAGAACCCCGCCACCCGTCGATGGCGAGGTTCTTGATGTCAGTGGTTCACGCAATCACTTGGAGAACGTGGACTTCACCGCGGAGCGGTAGACGCGACCGCGGAACTGGCCGCAGTTCGGGCAAGCCATGTGCGGGAGCGTACGCTCGCCGCAGTTCGGGCAGGCCACCGTAGCGGCGGCGGAAGTCTTCCAGTTGGCGCGACGCGAATGGGTATTCGCACGCGACGTCTTGTACTTGGGCAGTGCCATTTCGGACCCTCTATTTCGATCGAATTTCTTATTGAGCTTAAGCCTTCGGTATTTTAGCGCAAATTCGAAGGTTTGTCATCTTGATGTCGGATTTCGTCGTACCCAGCGACGGAACCGGCATCAGAATCGACGTCGGCTCACTTGTCGTCGCCGGCCTCGGCCTCGAGCTGCGCCTTGAGCGATTCCAACGCCGACCAGCGGATGTCGGAGACCTCGTGATGATGGTCCGGATGCTCGTTGAGGTCCTCGCCGCACTGCGGGCACAGGCCCTGGCAGTCCGGTCGGCACAGCGGCTTGAGCGGCAGCGACTCGACCAGGTTGTCGCGCAGCAGGGCCTCGATGTCGGCGAAGGTGTTGTTGCCGGCCAGCGGGTACGTGTCGTCGCCCTCCTCCTCGCCGGCGATGATGTCGACCTCCTCCTCGCCATGGCCGCCCTTGCGACGCTGGTCGTGGACGTCCGGCGCATAGGGGAAGAACGCGGTGACCGTGATCGTGTGGTTCGCGTTCAGCGGCTTGAGGCAGCGGGAGCATTCGGCGGTGACGGGCGCGGTCACGCTTGCGGTGAGCACGAGTCCGTCGACGATGGAGTCGAAGGAGCCGCAGACGTGCACCGGCGCCCCCTCCTTGATGCTGATGACCTCGTCGCCGATGCCGCTGGGGGCGGGGAAGTCGGCGTCGACCGACTTGCTCTGGCCGGGACGGCTGGCGACCTGGGCGATCGACACCGCCCACGGTGAGGTTTCGGGATGATTGGCGTTCATCATACGTCCTTTGCAGATGGAGGATCAGTTGGAATAGTCGTCCGACGACAGGTGCGGCATGTCCTGCGCGGCCTGTCGCTGACGTTCGGCAAGCACGGCGAGGCCGTTCTGCACGCCGTGCGACGCCTTGGCCAGCTGCTCGCTCAGCTCGGTGAGCACGGCCGTCGAATAGTTGTCGGCGCCGCGGGTGAGCTTGTCGGCCTTGGCCTGCGCCTGGTCGAGGATGGAATGCGCGCGCTCGGTGGCGAGCGCCACTACGTTCTCCTGCCCGGCGAGGAACTGTGCCTGCTCGTTGGCTTCGCGGATGATCGTGGCCGAGCGGCTCTGCGCCGCGGCGATGATGGCGTTGGCCTGCGACTGCGCGTTCTCGAGTCGGCGCTCGGATTCGCGCATCAGGGCCGAGGCGCGTTCGAGCTGCACGGGCAGCTTGCCCTTGAGCTCGGTGATGAGCGTGGTGATCTCCTCACGGTCCACGCGCACCTGCGTGCCCGAGAAGAACGACCCCTTCGACGCGTCCACGAGCTCCTCGAGCTGGTCGAGCAGGTCGTAGACGGTGGTGAACTGGTTCTTGGTAGTCAGGTCCTCGTCGTCATCGTCCTCCATGAGCATGCGCTGGAAGGTCTGGGCGTTGGGCTTGATCGCCGACTTCGGACGGTCGATGTTCGTGGAGTCGTCCAGGTCGACCCGTCCGTTGGTCACGGTGGGAATGGAGAACGAGGGCCGTCGGTATGGCGCGGCCGCCGGTTCGGTCGGCGCTGGGATCGCGACGGAGGAATACGGTTCGGAATACTCCTCGTAGGAGGTCACGGGGCCCGGCGTGGCGTCGTCGTTCGTCGCCGCGCCGGCCGGGGCCTGCGTCGGCGAATCCGCGTCCGCAGGATTCCCGTGGATGCCCATGCGGTTGGCGACTTCGGACTCGCCGGTGTCGTCGTTGTCCGGGGTCACATAGCCATCCCTGACGTCGTCCATGATTATCTCTTTTCACTCCTCAATGCTTCGATAAGCAGCGGCGCCACGTAGCCCGGCACCAGGCCGGTCACGTCGCCGCCATGACGTGCCACATCCTTGACGATGGAACTGGAGATATGCTCCTTCAGCGGGTTCGCCGGCAGGAACATGGTCTCGACGTTGCCGATCTGCTTGTTCACCAGCGCCATGCCCAGCTCCGCCTCGTAATCGCCATTCTGGCGGAGTCCCTTGACTATCACCTGCGCGCCGACCCTGGCGCAGTAGTCGGTGATCAGTCCTTCGGTGCTGGTGACGACGATATCGGGGAATCCGTCCTCTGCCAGTACCTCGCGGATCATCTCCACGCGCTGCGTTTCGGTGAACATCGGCCGCTTCGCCGCGTTGACCGCCACCACTACGTGGACTTGTTCGAACAGGTGCGCACATCGTTCGATCACATCGATGTGCCCGGAGGTTACCGGATCGAATGAACCGGGGCATACAGCTATAGTCATGGATTCCAGATTACCGCGTCCTTTGGAGACCGAGGCCGCCGCTTTGCGATGCGGCCTCGGTCGCGCTGTGTGATTCGTCACATCACCGTGGAATATAAGCCTCTATTATTGAATCGATATGGTCCAGCATCGTTTTGCGAGCGAGGAATGAGGCATGATTATGAGGAATGTATTCGATGACGGTTTCGTTGACGACGCGGTCTCCCCGCTTTCCACGCCGGATTCCGGCAGCGGCACCGCGGTGCTCGAGCGTCCCGAGACCAAGACCGAGGGGCAGAAGACCGACGACGGCGATGCCGACCGCTTCGCCCACTACGTATCCAAGGAGCGCATGGCGGAGTCCCGCCTGACCGGCCGGCCGGTCGTGGCCCTGTGCGGCAAGGTGTGGGTGCCGAAGCATAATCCGTCCGATTATCCGGTGTGCCCCGACTGCAAGCGCATCTACGACGAGATGCGCTAGCGAGTCGCGGCGCGGGACGAAGCAATACGGGCTGAAATGCCCGTTATCCGTTGTTTGTGGTGTTCTATGGCCGTTTTCATGCGGAAAAACGACCATAGAACACCACAAATTCAGTTTTCGGGCATTTTGACCTGTATTTTGTACGTTTTGTACGGTTTCGGTTCGTCGGAACCTACTATTTCCGCCGTCACTCGATGGTGAGGACCTCGGTGGGGATGGCCTGTTCGCCGTTGCTCAGCGACAGGGCGGTCACCGGCAGCTCGTCGAGCGCCTTCTTGTGGTAGTCACGGGCCGCGAGCAGCGCCTCCTTGCTGGCAAGGGACTCGTCGATGTCGCCGTGGTCGACGGCGGTGATCATCAGATCCTTCGTGTCGCCGTATTCGGCCGGCGCCTCCCATGCGGCGAGCTTGTCGGCCGGACCGCACAGCACGAGTTCGCCCTGCGCCAGACCGTACTGGTAGCAGCGCAGCGCACGCTTGCGCCAGCCGTCGGTGCTCTTGCCGAACGACTTCTTGGCCACCGGATGCATCGCGCCGTCGGAGCCCTCGCGTTCGACCAGCTTGTACACCATCGCGCAGGTGGGGTGTCCGGAGCCGGTCACCAGCATGGTGCCCACGCCGTAGGAGTCCACGGGCGCGGTCTGCAATGCGGCCAGCGCGTATTCGTCGAGGTCGTTGGTCACGGTGATCTTCGTGTTCGTGGCGCCCAGCGAATCAAGCTGCTTGCGGGCCTTCTGCGCCAGCGACGCCAGGTCGCCGGAATCGATGCGGATGCCGCCGAGCTGGGGGCCGGCCACCTCCACGGCCGTGGTGATGGCCTTCTCGATGTTGTAGGTGTCGGTGAGCAGCGTGGTGCCGGGGCCCAGGGCGTTGACCTGCGAGACGAAGGCGTCGCGCTCGTCGTCGTGCAGCAGCGTGAACGCGTGCGCGGCGGTGCCGATGCACAGCAGGTCGTACTTCTTCGCGGCGGCCAGGTTCGCGGTGCCGGCGAAGCCGCCGACGATCGATGCACGTGCCGCGGCCACGGCGGCGCTTTCGTTCGCACGGCGTCCGCCCATGTCCATGCACGGACGGTCGCCGGCGGCCGACGTCATGCGGGAGGCCGCCGACGCGATGGCCGAATCATAGTTCAGCACGGAGAGCACGAGCGTCTCCAGCAGCGTGCATTCCGCGAACGTGCCCTCGACCTCGAGAATCGGGGAGTTCGCGAAGAACGCCTCGCCCTCGCGGTAGGCGCGGATGGTGCCGGAGAACGAGAAGTTCTCCAGCCACTTGGCGGTCTTCTCGCTCACCACATGACGGTCGCGCAGGAACTTCAGGTCGGATTCGGTCGGACGGAAGTCCTTGAGCATCTCCACGATGCGGCCCAGACCGGCCACGATGCCGTATCGGCGGCCGGTGGGCAGATGACGGGTGAACACCTCGAACACGCACTGGCGGTCTGCGGTGCCGTCCTGCATGGCGGCGTCCAGCATGGTGTATTCGTACATGTCGGTCATCATGGCCGATGAGTAGTCGGTGTTGGTCATATCGTCCTTCTTCGGGTCGCGGGATGTCAATATGAATTTCTGTTGTATGCGATTGTAGGCCGTTCGTTCCCGAACGCGGTCACTTTACGAGTTTCGCCGGCAGGACGCGGTCGAGGGCGACAAGCACCAGACCGAGCACGAGGAACGCGGCCAGCCCCTCGCCCACGTTGATGCCCAGTTGCGTCCAGCCGATCTGCGGCAGGTTCAGGAAATCGTACGGATACGGCGTGCCGTCCTTCAACGGGCCCGAATGCGGCCAGATGGCCGCTCGAATCAGCACGCCCATCACATAGACCGGAATATAGATGAGCCACGTGAGGCAGTACGACCATTGGAATTTCCGATGCTCGTCGAAGACGAGAAAATCGATGACCGCGGCGATCGGCACGATGATGTGCGCGTACGTGACCGTCATCAGGCCGAACACGCGCGGCGTCGACGGATCGGCCGCCGGCAGCAGGAACGCCGCCACCAGACCGGCCACCGCGATATACAGCGTCAGGCATCCCTTGAGCCACACCGGCGGTTCGATGCCCTTGAGCAGCGTGGCCGCCCCCGACCACAGCATCACGACGCCCAGAAGCAGCGCCGTCTGGAAGGTGAAATACGTCAGGGAGGCGAACTCGTGCAGATGCCAGATCTCATACGTGCCGGCGAAACAACAGGCCGACGTGGCGAATCGGAATATCGCGGCCAAGAATCTCATGACAGTCATTCTATTGGCCGCGTCGAACGTTGCCGGCCGGCAATCGTTCGACGGTCCGAACCATGGACGCGGGCCCGCTGCGGACGGCGGTTTTGTCGGCTAAGCCGGATACGGTCGGGGGCAGTGATTCCGTAAGATTCCGAGGTTAACCATGGTTCAGATCAAAGACATGCTCGACGTCAATCAGACGATTCGCCCCGACGGCCGCGCCGTCGACGAACTGCGTCCGGTGAAGATCACCCGTCATTGGACCGACGCCCCCGAAGGCTCCGTGCTCATCGAATGCGGCAACACTCGCGTGATGTGCACCGCCACGTTCACGCAGGGCGTGCCGCGCTGGCGCAAGGACTCCGGACTCGGCTGGGTGACCGCCGAATACGCGATGCTGCCGCGCGCCACATCCGAACGCACCGACCGCGAATCCGTGCGCGGCAAGATCGGCGGCCGCACCCACGAGATCAGCCGACTGATCGGCCGCTGCCTGCGCGGCGTCGTCGACATGAAGGCGCTCGGCGAAAACCAGATCCAGCTCGACTGCGACGTGCTGCAGGCCGACGGCGGCACCAGGACCGCGTCGATCACCGGCGCCTACGTGGCGCTCGCCGACGCCGTGGCCTGGGCCAAGGAGCACAAGGTGCTGCGGGCCAATCGCCAGGTGCTCAAGGACCAGGTGTCGGCCGTCTCCGTCGGCGTGATCGACGGCAAGCCGATGCTCGACCTTCCCTACGTGGAGGACAGCCAGGCCATGACCGATATGAACGTGGCCATGACGGGCGCCGGCGCGTTCATCGAGATCCAGGGCACGGCGGAGCATCGTCCGTTCACGCGCGCCGAGCTCGGCGAGCTGCTCGACCTGGCCGAAAAGGGCAACCGCGAGCTGCAGGCCCTGCAGCGCAAGGCGCTCGACGAGGACTGACGGCAGACGTCGGTGCGCCGCGGACCGGTGCGGGAACGACGGTTCCCGTCGGTCTCTTCGGAACGGCATCGGGGCCCCGTACGTTTCCAAACGTACGGGGCCTCCCATATTGTTGGGAGGGCGCAGCAGCATAGAGGCAACGTGCCGCGCATAGTTCAGAGAGGTAGATGCCATGAGCAACACGGTCAAATTGGTGGTCGCCACCCATAATGCAGGCAAGCTGGTGGAGATTCGTCGCATTCTCGCCGAGGACCTCGGCGAGGACGCCGACCGTATCGAACTGCTGACCGCGGGCGAACTGAACCTGCCCGACCCCGTCGAGGACGGCGCGAGCTTCGAACAGAACGCGCTGCTCAAGGCGCGCGACGTCGTGCGCCGCACGGGTCTGCCGGCCATCGCCGACGACTCCGGCCTGATCGTCGACGTTCTGGGCGCGGCCCCCGGCATCCTTTCCGCACGTTGGTGCGGCCGTCATGGCGACGACGTGGCCAACTACGAGCTGCTGCTCGCTCAGCTTGCCGACATCCCGGACCGCAACCGCACGGCGCGCTTCCGCTGCGCCGCGGCGTTCGTCACGCCCGAGGAGGGCCAGAGCGAGGCGCCGTACGGCATCCACAACGAGAACGTGGAGCTCGGCGACATGTGCGGGCGCATCATCCGCGAGCCGCGTGGCGAGCACGGTTTCGGCTACGATCCCATCTTCGTGCCGAACGACCAGCCGCAGCGTGCGAAGGAATCCGGCGAGGAGCTCACCAGCGCCGAGATGACGCCGGAGGAGAAGAACGCCATCTCGCACCGTTCCAAGGCGATTCAGGCACTGGTGCGCAGCATCAGGCGCGCTCTTATCGACTGAATCGTTCGAATCAGGCCGGAATCAGGTAGTTCGCGGCGGTCATGGCGACCATGCCCATCACCGCGGTGACGGACAGGCAGAAGCCGGCCATCTTCGCGTTGCCGAGCACGCGGTCGGAGAACAGCGTGGCGAACACGGCGGTCGGCGCCATGCACAGCATCACGATGGCCTTGCGCGTGGCCGCGTCATACGGCAGCAGGAACCAGGTGACCAGGCAGAACAGCGCCGCGAACGGAATACGCCAGGCCACCACGCGCAGCGCCTGCGAGATCTCCTTGCGGTTGTTCGGGAAGTCCATGAGCATGCCGACCATGAGCATCGAGCAGAAGCCGTTCGCGTCGCCCACCGGGCTGAGGACGTCCACCACGATGCCGGGCAGCTTCACGCCGGTGAACATCAGCACGATCATGAGCAGATAGGTGTCGAACGGCACCGACGTGAGGAAGCTCTTGGCGATGCCGCGCATCGTGGCACGGCGGGCGAGACGGCGTGCATCCCTGTCCTTCGGCTTGATGCGGGGCAGACGCGTGACGGTCATGTCGCCGTGATTCTGCTCGCTCAGCGGCTTGTCGGGGTTGATGTGCAGCAGACGCTGCGTGAGCAGGTTGTTGCCGGCGGCCACCACCACGCAGTTGCCCATATCGAACATGGCGCCCGTGACCAGCGACGCCGAACCGAGCATCGACTGCATGACGGGGAAGCAGAAGTTGCCGATGTTGAAGCCCGCGCCGTTGAGCATGAGGAACGCGCGCTCGTTCACCGGCTTGCGGCGGCTAACGAAATACAGTATCGGGGTGGGGAAGAGGCCGCATGCCAGGCCGAACAGCGAGATCCACAGCAGCTTGGGGTCGTGGGGGTTCGTCAGGAACGACACGATGATTGCGGCCGGCAGCGTGAGGTTGAACACGATGCGCTGCAGGATGCGATAGTCCTTCTCGCCGAAGATGCGTGCGCGCTTGAACCCGTAACCGACGAAAACGATCGCGAGCAGGGTGATCGGATGAATCAGTCCCGACATGACGTCCCTCTCCTGGATTCTCGCGAATCCATGGTGAATCCTTGGCTCTTCTTCTCTCTATTTGCCTCCGGCGCGGGGTCGGATATGAAAAAATCCCCTTGAATTCATCGAAGCCGCAATGATTCAAGAGGATTAATCGGAAAGCGTGCGCGAGATGGGACTTGAACCCACACGTCGAAGACACAGGAACCTAAATCCTGCGCGTCTACCAATTCCGCCACTCGCGCGGTCCCCGAACATTCTTGCGAATGTTCTCGGGGAAGCAAAAACCCTAGGCGATGAACCTAGGGTCTTCGTTGGAGCCACTTGACAGAATCGAACTGTCGACCTGCTCATTACGAGTGAGCCGCTCTACCGACTGAGCTAAAGTGGCAATCCGTGAGGCATTGCAACAGCAATGCGCACACAAGTAGATTACCATACTGCATGATTTTCGATTATGCAAATCATGGGGTTTCATGGCGTGGCGCGATGGGCGGCGGCATGGCGATGCGGTGCCATGGTGATGCGGTGCCATGGGCGTGGCGGACCCCGTCGCCGTGCACGGACTTCGCCGCTTCGCCGTTCGGGGCCGGCGGATGACGGCGAAATCGGCGGTCGTGTGACGGGACGTGTGACAATAAGAACATGCAACAGACTGACGGGCGATTCTCGGACTTTTACGCATTGATTCCGGCCGGCGGCGTCGGCTCGCGGCTATGGCCGCTGAGCCGCAGCGCACGGCCGAAGTTCCTCTACGACTTCCTCGGTTCGGGACGCACGATGATTCAGGCCACGTTCGACCGTCTCGCCGCTGTCGCCGGCGACGGCCATGTGACGGTGATGACCGGCGTGGCGCACGCGGCCGCGGTCCGCGCGCAGCTGCCCGAACTGGATGGGCGCAATCTGTTCGCCGAACCCGTGGGCCGCGACTCCACGGCCGCCATCGCCCTGGCCACCGCCATCCTGGCGAAGCGGCACGGACGCGACGTGGTGGTCGGATCGTTCGCCGCCGACCACGTGATCCGCGACGACGTCGCGTTCCGCGAATGCGTGGCGCAGGCCGTCGCGGCGGCGCGCGCCGGATATGTGACCACCATCGGCATCGCCGCCACGCGGCCCTCCACCGCCTTCGGATACATCCGCCAGGGGGAGCCGCTGGGCGATGCCGCGCCGGACGCGCCGGACGCCCGCATGGTGCGCGCGTTCGTGGAGAAGCCGGATGCCGAAACCGCGCAGGGCTACCTGATGACCGGCGAATACCGGTGGAACGCCGGCATGTTCGTCATGCGCGCCGGCGTGCTGCTCGACACGCTGGCCAGGCTCAAGCCGTGCATCCACGAGACGGTGATGGCGCTTGCCGACGTATGGGACGGCGACGGCGACCGCCGCGCCGAGATGATGGAGCGGCTGTGGCCGGCCGTGGAGAAGATCGCCTTCGACTACGCCGTGGCCGAGCCGCTGGCCGCCGAGGGCGGCGTGGCGATGGTCCCTGGCGGCTTCGGATGGGACGACATCGGCGATTTCAACTCCGTGGCCGCGCTGATTCCCAGCGCGGACGCCCGCAACAACAAGATCATCGGCGACCGCGGACGGGTGGTGTGCCTCGACTCCGCCGGCAACGTGGTCGCGCCGGCCGGCGGCGAGGGGCGGACGATCGCGCTGCTCGGCGCCGACGACCTGGTCGTGGTCGACACGCCGGATGCGCTGCTCGTCGCGCCGAGGGCGCGCAGCCAGGAGGTCAAGCGCATGGTCGCCGCGCTCGCCGAGCAGGGGCTCGACGCCATTTTGTGAGTCGTCGCTGCTGCCGCGGGCGGACGTGGCCGTCGGATCGGACGTGATTTTCGGCGAACGGAACATGAACGGCGTGTTGCGGAACCGTAGCGTCGATAAATCGTATTTATTGCACGTTCTAACGCACAAATAACAACATTTCTGTGAGTTTTTATCTGTCCCTCAATCACAGTATGTTGGAACAGGAACAGGATGATTTTCGTGATCATTCCACAGTGATGAAAGGACCTCACATGGCCATCAATCCTCCCATCGACGCGACCTCGACTCCGGCCTGGGCCGCGCTGCAGAAGCATTACGATGAACTTCAGGCCGAGGGCATCGACCTCAAGAAGTGGTTCGCCGACGATCCCGACCGCGTCAAGAAGCTGAGCTTCGAGGCCGGCGACCTGCACTTCGACCTTTCCAAGAACCTCATCACCGACGAGACGCTGCGCCTGCTGGTCAACCTCGCCAAGGAAGTCAAGCTCGACGAGCGCATCAAGCAGCAGTACACCGGCGTGCACATCAACAACACCGAGGACCGCGCCGTGCTGCACACCGCGCTGCGCCGCCCGGTCGAGGACGAGGGCAAGTACATCGTCGACGGCCAGGACGTCGTCAAGGACGTGCGCGACACCCTCAAGAAGATCTACGCCTTCGCCGAGGACGTGCGCTCCGGCAAGTGGACCGGCATCACCGGCCGCAAGATCGACACCGTGGTCAACATCGGCATCGGCGGTTCCGACCTCGGTCCCGTCATGGCGTACGAGGCCCTCAAGCCCTACGCCGACGCCGGCATCTCCGCCCGCTACATCTCCAACATCGACCCCAACGACCTGGCCGAGAAGACCAAGGGCCTCGACCCGGAGACCACGTTGTTCATCATCGTCTCCAAGACCTTCACCACGCTGGAGACCCTCACCAACGCCCGTGAGGCCCGCACCTGGCTGCTCGAGGAGCTCACCGCCTCCGGCGCCATCTCCGACGGCGACGAGGCCCAGAAGGCCGAAGCCATCAAGAAGCACTTCGTGGCCGTCTCCACCAACCTCGAGAAGGTCGAGGAGTTCGGCATCGACCCGGAGAACGCGTTCGGCTTCTGGAACTGGGTCGGCGGCCGCTACTCCGTCGACTCCGCCGTCGGCACCTCCCTCGCCGTGGTCTACGGCCCGGCGCAGTTCGAGGAGTTCCTGCACGGCTTCCACGAGATCGACGAATACTTCGCCAACACCCCGTTCGAGAAGAACGTCGTGGCGCTCATGGGCCTCGTCAACGTGTGGTACCGCAACTTCTTCAAGGCCGCCTCGCACGCCGTGCTGCCGTACGACCAGTACCTGCACCGCTTCCCGGCCTACCTGCAGCAGCTCACCATGGAATCCAACGGCAAGTCCGTGCGCTGGGATGGCACCCCGGTGACCACCGACACCGGTGAGATCTTCTGGGGCGAGCCCGGCACCAACGGCCAGCACGCCTTCTACCAGCTCATCCACCAGGGCACCCAGCTCATCCCGGCCGACTTCATCGCCTTCGCCAACACTCCGAACCCGGTGAAGGACGGCGACCAGGACGTGCACGAGCTGTTCCTCGGCAACTACCTCGCCCAGACCAAGGCTCTTGCGTTCGGCAAGACCGCCGACGAGGTGCGCGCCGAAGGCACCCCGGAGGAGATCGTCCCCGCCCGCGTGTTCAAGGGCAACCGCCCGACCACGTCCATCCTCGGCGTGGCCCTGACCCCGTTCTCGCTCGGCGAGCTCATCGCCCTGTACGAGCACATCACCCTCGTCGAGGGCACCGTGTGGGGCGTGGACTCCTACGATCAGTGGGGCGTCGAGCTCGGCAAGCAGCTTGCCAAGCAGATCACCCCGGCCATCTCCAAGGACGACGACGCGCTCGCCGCCCAGGACGCCTCCACCCAGGCGCTCATCAAGTTCTACCGTGAACACAGGGAGTTCTGATTTTCCACTAGGAAAATCAGAACGCAGCATTCCGCGACGGCGCTCGATGAATCGCGCCTGCTCGGGACAGTCCACTGGACTGTCCCGCACAAGGGAGTTCTGATTTTCCGCTAGGAAAAACAGAACCGTTATTCCGCGACGGCGCCCGATGAATCGCTGCCGCGGAATCCGGTCCCTCATGATTGAGAGGGGCCGTCGGCAAAACCGACTGAGGGGAGTTGACCGCTACAAGGCGGTCGACTCCCTTTTTCTATCACTATCCGGTGCCTTCCATCCTGTGTCTGGCCGTCCGATATGGATTACGTCGTAAAAATCCAAAAATACGGCGCAATCCATCGATATTCGCCCATAGACGATGGATTGCGTTGCAAAATCGCGTATATACGACGCAGTCCATCGCAAATCGTCGATGACGAAAACAACAGCCTTGAAATTTCAACGTTTCTCAAGTGCGTGGATGCATAATGCGATGGACTGCTCTGCAAAATCGTATTTTTGCGGCGTAGTCCATGAATATTACGGTATTGATGATGGACGATGTGGCAAAATCCCCCGAAATGCACCGCAATCCATGAGGGCGGCGAAATCCATGAGTATGGCGAAATCCATGAGGGCGGCGAAATCCATGAGTATGGCGAAATCCATAAGGGCCGCGGAATCCATGAGTATGGCGAAATCCATAAGGGCCGCGGAATCCGTGAAAGCGGCGGAATTCATGAGCGTGGATTCGTCGAAAGCCGCCATACGTCTCATGGGGGTGTTCCGAAAGCAGCCCCTCCAACGGTAAGATGGTGCCCGATGAGCACGACGGCGTGGAACGGCGGCGTCGTTGAAGAGACGGAAGAGGATGAGCGATATGACGGCAGGAAACGGCGTCGGTCACGGCAACGGCAGTCTTGACGACGACTCCGATGACGTCGGCTTCTCGTCTGACGCCTCGTCCGGCAAAGGCGCTCGAGGCCTTTTCGATGCGGACAACGGATGGGTGCCGCCGAACAGTGGCGATGGCTATCGCAGCATCGACGAGGAACTCTCCGACAATCCCTATGCGGACGAGAACCGGCTGAAACACGACCGGGAGAACGGATACCGGTCGCAATACCGGTATGGCGAGGGCGCGACCAAAGGCAACGACGGCCGTGGCGACTCTCGAGGATCCGCGAAGGAGAACGGCGAGAAAAGGGCCGAAAACAACGGTGCCGGCCGCACCCGCAGTGGAAGACATGAGAACCGTAACGAACCCAATCAACCCATTCCGCCGTGGGAACGTTCGAAGCGTCGTCGCGAGAGCCGGCGGAATGGCGGATCGACCGGCGGCAGCGGTACGGGTGGCGCCGGCAAATCCGGAGGCAAAGGCGGAAAGGCGGCAGCCCGTGCCGCCGCCATCGCGCAGCGGCGCGCGCAGGCCCGACGTCGTCGTCTGCTTGCGCTGCTGCTCGTGGTCATTCTTATCGTATCGGGCATCGGAGGCTTCGCATGGCGCAGTCATGTGTTCCATGCGAAAACCAGCGGCTCGTCGTTGAACTGTTCGAGCCATACCGGCGGCCTTGACGCCGACGACTACTGCTATGGCGGATTCACGCCGCTGGAGCCGAGCGGCCCGCAGCTCACCGAATCCCAGGCCGGGCCATACTTCTCCAAGGCGGTCGCCGGTACGGCCGACGCCGACGATGCCGTGCGTCTTGCAGCGGCAGCCGGTGATACGACGGCGGTGAACACGGCCGCCGAAAAGGCGTACGCCGCCGCCGATCATGCGGCCGAAACGCTGGCCGCGCGCACCTGGCCGAAGAACGTTGCCAAGGCCATGAGCATGGTCATCGTGGAATACCAGGGCAGGGCGGCGATATACGCGAACCTCAGAACGAACCGCAACGTCGACGCCATCGACAATCTGGCATTGGACGTGTTCAAGCCGTCGGGCGCCCAGAACCTGGTGCGTTCGATGCTGAAGCTCGAGGCCGAACCGGAGCCGGCGATGCCGTTCGAGGTCACGGCGGTCAAGGACGCCGGAAGCTGCGAGGCGTATGTCGCCACGGCGTCGGGAGATTTCACAAAGACGAAGCGCCGGTGTGTGGACATCACGGTGAAAAGCCGCATGCCTGCGAAGGTGTCGACCGTCGGATTGCAGGTGAATCTGCTGGACGCCGACGGTACGGTCCGTCTGACGGATATTTCGGCGCTGTCGTCGGCATCGGACTCGGACCCCGACGCATCGTCGGACATCGAACCCGGCGGCACGGCCACGGTGAGCGTGCGGCTCGATCCGAAGAACGTGCGGAAGGGTGGTCGCATCGCCGTCAGCCAATGGAGCGTGCACGACGTCAACGGCAAGGTGCACATGGACGACTTCACTGCACAGCAGATGTCGTCGTTCACCACGGTCAATGATTTTCGGTTCTCCTGACGGACGGAGGCATGGCATGAAGCATGGTGCGCAGGCGGTAACAGCAGCAGGGGCGCGGATATGACGGGGCAAACGGAACGGGAAAACTCCGCGGATGTCGCGAAATCCGCGAGGCGATCCGCACGGCGATCCACGCCGCAACGAGGTAATCGTGGCAGCCGCGGTGACCGTGATGGTCGTGGCGGCCGACGACCGCTGCGTATCATGGCCGGCATCATGGTCGTCGTGCTGTTCTTCGGCGTCATCTGGTTCGGCGTGTACTCGTCGGGATACACCACGCTGCTGCTGCGTCGGGACGAGCCGGTCGACGGCTACCTGCCCGTCGGCGAATACGCGCTGGTCGACGAATCCACCGGGCAGCCGGTCACCACGGTGCGGCGATGGCATTATCCCAGCCAGTACACCACACTCACCAGCGCCGGCGACGGGAAGCTGACCACCTGCCGCATCGACAAGAAGGACTGCAAGCTGTCGCTGGTCACGTCGCGCGGCATCCGCGCCGGCAGCAGTTGGAACGATTTCGTCAACAGATACGACGGCATGACGGCAATGGAGATTCTCGTGACCGATACCGACGGCGATGACGACTACAAGTCGTATATGTCGGACGACGACCTCGCAGCCGAACAGGAGTCACGCGAGCACCGGTATATGACCGTCGGCGATTTCGACAACGACTACGTGCGCACCGGCAGGGTCGATTTGGCCACGCAGCGCGTCACCGTCACCTTCCGCGCGGGATACCAGTCCGGCAAGGTGCTGTACACGGCTCGGGACCAGTCGGACGGCTACTCCAAGAGCGTCGACAGGCACCGGTGGTGGATCCCCTGGAATCATCGAAGCGGCCAACTCGACGGGCCGGCGCTGCAATACTGGACCATGGAATTCGAATTCGGCAACAACGTCGAGCGTCCCTATATCGACGACGGCGATGTGATCTCGATATCGGTGAGGATGTCGTAAGGGATGATGCACGTGATGATGACGGCGACTATGACGACGATGGCCGTGACGGCGGTTGCGGCGGCGATTGTGGCGATGACGGCGATGCCGGCAAAGACGGCGAGGAAAGGCTGGATTCATGGGTAAGGGCATCAGGAACGGCAACGGCGGCCGGACAAATGACCGGCGGGCACGGGGAAAGACGGGCGCCGCGTCGAGAACGTCGACGCGACGCCATCCCATACGCAACGCCATCGCGGCGGCGCTGGCGATCGCGCTCGCCGTCGGCGCGGGATACGCCGTCGGCGGCTTCACGCTCGGCAACGGGGAATCGTCAGGCGAACGCTGTCTGAACGACGCCCGCCTCGACATCGAAGGCCAGCCGCAGACGGCGTCATACACGGATGATTTCACGGCGAAGGGCACGAAGCTGACCAAGACCGAGGCCGGACCATACTATGAGCAGGCCGTGAACCAGTCATGGCAGCAGATCGACGATGCCATGCTCGCCGCGACCGGCGGCGACCTGCCGGCGATGCGATCCGCCGGCGCAAGCGCGGCGGACGCCATCGACGGCACCATAGAGACCCTGCTTTCGCATACATGGCCGGCCGAAGTGGACAACGCCGTCGAGCAGATCGCCCGCGATTATGCGGACCTACGTGGCCATATGCGATACATGGCGTCGGCGGTGGACGAGGAAGCCGGAGGGGACTCGACGATGATGCTGGAGTTCTACTCGTTCTCCAAGGCCGACGTGTATCTTCGCAGCAAGCTCGGCCTTGATGCGCCGAGGGCGCATACCATGCCGTTGGAGATCCGGTCGGTCGAGGACATCGGCGTGTACGATTCCTCCGCCGACGGCGCCGATGACGCCGACGGGGCGGCGCTCGCCGGTAAGCGCGTCGTCCGCGTGACGGTGCGCAGCCGTGTGCCGGATGTGGCGACGGAGATCTCGCTGAAGTTCGCGCTGCGCTCGTCCGCCGGCAAGACGGTGGACTCGGTGTGGGGGATGAGCGAACGGATGGCGCTGGCCAAGGGGCAGTCGGCCGTAATCGACGTGCCGATGGAGGCCACGCTGGCGAAAAGCGGCATGAGCCTGCAATTGCGAGGGATCACGGTGCGTTCCGGCCACGACGTCGACCACAACATGGACATTGCGGACGATTACGCGAAAACCGTGGCCCCACTGGCGGATTTCCGTCTGAAATGAATGATTCCAGCGGGTGGCGGACGGGCCGTCTACGGGCGGCGGACGGGTGCCGGGCCCATGGCGGATATGCGCCGGATTCGTGATGGACATGTCCGTGAACATCGATTTTGCGATGGTCGGCGAGTCGTCGTATAGTGATGGCAGTCCGAAACGATTCTTAGTTCGGGCTTTCGATGACGAGACAATGCTCGGGATGAGGTAGTGCTCATCGTGGGAGCATTCGCATCGCGTCAGAACACCCTGTGATTGCGCCTGCTGGGTCCAGTGATTCATGCAGTCGTTCATACGGTCAGACGAAAGGCATTACACGTGGCAGATAGCCAGAATCTTGCAGATATGAAGCTGCCTGAGCTCAAGGAGCTCGCCAAGCAGATGGGATTGCGCGGTACTTCCGCCATGCGCAAGGGGGAGTTGCTCAGCACCATCGAAGCCGCCCGCAACGGCGGCGAGGCGCCCGCCGGCGTGACCGTGCGCGTGCCGAAGAAGACCAAGACCGCCGCCAGGAAGAACGGTGCGGCGAAGAAGACGGCCGACGCCGTCGAGACCGCGGCCGACGCCGCGAACGAGGCTCCTGCGGCCGTTGCCGCCGAGCCGGTGGAATCCGTGGCTCCCGCCGCTTCCGTTGAGAACGCTCATGACGCCGACGGCGACCATGCCGTTGCCGCCGATGCCGGCCGCACCGATGATGGCCGTGCGACGTCCATCGATCTTCCCCTTGACCTCAAGGCGCCGCATGTGGACGACGCCAAGCTGCCGAAGCTGAACATCGAGCTTCCGGAGGCGAAGGAGACCCGTCGCTCCCGTCGCAACGCCGTGCGCAAGTCGCTCGACGTGCTCGGCGACGATCGCGGCGAGCGCGGTACTGACCGTGGCGAGCGCGCCGACAAGGGCGAATCCGTCGGCAAGCTCGATCTCGATCTCGACCTGCCGCGCATTCGTCGCCGCCGCGAGCCGGTGGAGGCCGAGCCCGCCCACGCCCAGGGCCGTGTGCGCGATCTCGGCGACATCCTCGCCGCTCTTCCCGACCGTTCCGACCGCGGCGACCGTCCCGACCGTGCGGACCGCGACCGCAAGAACGGCAAGCGCAACAACCGTGACGACCGTCATGCTGAGCGCGCGGGCCGCGATTCGCGTGACAACCGCTACGAGCAGGACGGCGACGATCGCGACTTCCGTCGCAACCGCAACGATCGCAACGACCGTCGCAACAACCGTGACGACCGCCGTGCGCGCAACCGTCGCGACGACGCCATGCGAGACGAGCGCAACAACGGCCGTGCCGCGCACGACGACTACCAGCAGCCGTCCGAGGACCTGGTGCCGGTGGCCGGCATCATCGACGTGCTGGAGTCCTACGCGTTCGTGCGTACGTCCGGCTACCTTCCGGGACCGAACGACGTGTACGTCTCCATGGGCCAGGTGAAGAAGTACGGCCTGCGCAAGGGCGACGCCGTGCAGGGCACCACCCGTCCGCCGCGCGAGGGCGGCCGCAACCAGCGTCAGAAGTTCGTGCCGCTGCAGTCCATCGAGACCATCAACGGCATGAGCGTCGAGGAGGCCCAGCAGCGTCCGCACTTCAACAAGCTCACGCCGCTGTACCCGCAGGAGCGTCTGCGCATGGAGACGCAGCCGACCAAGCTCACCGGTCGTCTCATCGACATCGTGGCGCCGATCGGCAAGGGCCAGCGTGGTCTGATCGTCTCCCCGCCGAAGGCCGGCAAGACCATCACGCTGCAGCAGATCGCCAACTCCATCACCTCCAACAACCCCGAGGTGCATCTCATGGTCGTGCTCGTGGACGAACGTCCCGAGGAGGTCACCGATATGGAGCGCACGGTGCAGGGCGAGGTCATCTCCTCCACCTTCGACCGTCCGGCCACCGACCACACCATCGTCGCCGAACTGGCCATCGAACGCGCGAAGCGACTGGTCGAGCTCGGCCAGGACGTGGTCGTGCTGCTCGACTCCATGACCCGTCTCGCCCGCGCCTACAACATCGCGCAGCCGGCCTCCGGCCGCATCCTGTCCGGTGGTGTTGACGCCCAGGCGCTCTACCCGCCGAAGAAGTTCTTCGGCGCGGCCCGCAACATCGAGAACGGCGGCTCGCTGACCATCATCTCCTCCGCGCTGGTCGAGACCGGCTCCAAGATGGACGAGGTGATCTTCGAGGAGTTCAAGGGCACCGGCAACATGGAGCTGCGTCTTTCCCGCGAGCTCTCCGAGAAGCGACTGTTCCCGGCCATCGACATCAACGCCTCCGGCACCCGCCGCGAGGAGCTCATCACGCCGCCGAACGAGCTGGCCGTCATCTACCGTCTGCGTCGTCTCTTCGGTGGCATGGAGCCGGAGCAGGCCTACCAGACCCTGGTGCCGCGTCTGAAGAAGACCGCCACGAACCGCGAGTTCCTGGCCGCCATCACCTCCACGATTCCGCAGAATCAGGGCAAGTGACGGTAGCGGCATAGCGTAACGGTGAGCGTACTGCCGAAGTGACAGTGCATGTGACGGTATAGGTGCGTATGGGGCGCTGCCGGATTCCCGACTGGCGGATACGTCGGTATGGGAGTCCGGCAGCGCCTTGTTCTTTGGCTCGCGGGTTCCCTGCGTGAGCCGGGGCACCCGCGTCGGTTATAACGCATGCGTCCGCGAAACCCGCCGCGTAGATTGGCTGTGCGGCGGGTTTCACGCATGCGTACGTTATAACCGACGCTGAGATGCCGCCAGTGGCGGTTATAACGGATGGATGCGTTATAACCACCACTGAGTGATACTCAGAGGCGGGTTTTGCGCACGGATGCGTTATAACCGCCACTGGGGGAGTAGACTTGATATCATCAAGAAACCGATTTCATAAACGAGGTCTGGAGCATATCATGGGCGATATCACCACTGTTGCCGACGAATCCACTGTTGCCGACGAATCCGCAGTTGCTGACGAATCCGCAGTTGACGCGGCATCGGCCGATTCCTGCGCATCCGCAGTAGCCACCGCATCCGACCGCCGCGTTCTGCAGGCGCATGTGGGCAGCATCCAGCAGGCGGCATACGTACGGCCGCTGCAATATCAGGAAGGGCGTGCCGGCAGCATGCACGCCATCGAGGTCAAGAACGGGCCGATGCGATTCGTCTCCATGGCCGACAAGGCGCTCGACGTCTCCCAATTGGAATACCGCGGCGAGAACCTCACGTTCCTCTCCAAGCCGGGTCTCAACGGACGCAACCAGTTTGACACCAACGGCGCCGAGGCCCAGCGCAGCATCATGGGCGGCCTGTTCTTCACCTGCGGCTTCGAGAACATCGGCGCGCCATACACCGACGCCGACGGCAGGGAATACCCGATGCACGGCCGCATCCGCACCACGCCGGCCGAGCATGTGAGCTCCGACGCATACTGGAATGCCGAGGGGGAGTACGTGATGACCATCTCCGGCGAGGTGCGCGAGGCCGAACTGTTCGGTGAGAACCTGGTGATGCGCCGCAGCATCAGCACCGTGTACGGCCGGCCGAAGATCGTCGTGGACGACGTCGTGACCAACGAAGGATTCCGTGACGAACCGCTGATGTGGATGTACCACTGCAACTTCGGATGGCCGTTGCTTGCCGAAGGCGCTCAGGTCGTCATTCCCAGCCGTCATGCCGAACCGCGCAACGAGGACGCCGCCAACGATTCCACGCCGTGGAGCGAGATTGGCGCGCCGGTGCCGAACAAGCCGGAAAGCGTGTACATCCACACGCTCGCCGCAGGGGAGGACGGGCGCAGCTTCGCGGCCGTGATGAACCGTGCGCTGGGTCTGGGCGTCTCCGTGGAATTCGATGCGGCCGACTTCCCGTACTTCATGCAGTGGAAGTCCGTGGCCTCCGGCGACTACGTGGTCGGGCTCGAACCGGCGAACTCCAGCGTGCACGGGCGTGGCTACCACGAGCGTCGTGGCGACCTGCACACCATCGCGCCCGGCGCCAGCGAACACAAGCGTGTGACATTCCGCATCCACGAGGGCGCCGACGCGCTCGATGCGCTTGAGCGTCGTCGCGCCGAGCTGCTGGCGTAGCACTCCGCCCACAAACGGATGGGAGCAACGGACGGGAACCGTGTGGCTGCGTTGCTTCCCATCCGTTGAGGTTTACGCAACGAACAGGAATCTTGTGGTCGTTTCGGTTCCCGCCTGTTGCAGCTTCCTCAACCGACAGGAACCGCACCGCCGCCGTGGTTCCCATTCGTTGGGGTTTATGCGACCGACAGGAACCGTGGCATCGCTTCGGTTCCTGTTCGTCGGATTCCATGCAGCCAACGGGAACCAAAAACCGGTCCTGGTTCCCATCCGTCGCCCAAGGTTCGGGATATTCTAGGAACCATGAGCGATACCGATAGCAGTGACTGGCTTCGGCCAGCAGACAACCAGACCAATCCCGATTCCGATGGCGTCGTCGAGGACGCCAAGCCGATCAGTGCCGCGGCGATCGCACAGGCGTCGTCCGTAAGCGATGAGATCGAGGCCGAGAAATCGTCGACCATTGACGAGGAGGCCGCCGCGAAGAACCCCGAGGTCGCCGAGGCCGTGAAGCGCATCGAGGCGCTTCGTCAGACCATCGACAACATCGACGGCGCCGTGATTCACCTGCTCGCCGAACGATTCAAGGCCACGGCCGCCGTAGGCGTGCTCAAGGCCGGTGCCGGCTTCGCCCCCGCCGATTACAAGCGCGAGGATTATCAGATCGCCCGATTGCAGCGCATCGCCATCGATGCCGGACTCGATACGAACATCGCCGAGATGTATCGCGAATTCGTCGTCACCGAATCGAAGAAGCGGCACAAGCGCATCGCCGACGCCGGAGGAGACCCGGGGGTGCTGGACGTGTTCGCATGATGATTTGATCGGTCATCCGTGTATTTGCCGAAAGTCGAACGGAAAAGATTGCGGATGATGCTGTGAGATATGCGATGAGGGTGGCACCGGCTGTGGCTGGTACCACCCTCATTAGGTTTTGGGGAGTTTGGGACCTCCCCTCAGTCAGGCCTGCGCCTGACAGCTCTCCTCCTTGCAAGGAGGAGAGTCAAAAGAGAGACAATTGCCTACTTCTTGCGGGGCTTCTTGGCCGCTGAGCCGTCAAGCGGGGAGTCCGGTGGACTCCCCGTAGGCGATGCGAGCGCGATGTATCGAGCGCGAGGTGGAAACACTGTCTGCCGGTAGGCAGTCCGACAGAGACATGAGCCGTTAAGCGGGGAGTCCGGTGGACTCCCCGTAGGCGAGGGGAGCAGCCGCCAAGGCTGCGACGGCCCCCGGCCCTACCTGCTCAGTGCCCGGTCTGCAAATTCCTACTTCTTGCGGGGCTTCTTGGCCGGGGGCTCGCCGAGTTCGCTGGTTTCGATGGCGACGGTGGCGTCATCGGCCTCGTCGGAGGCGGCGGCCTCCTCGGCATGCTTCTCGACCAGGTCGAACTTGCCGACCACGCGACCGGCCTGCGCGATGTCGTCGATGGCCGAGCGGATCGCGTCCACGCCGTCCTTCGCGGCGGAAAGCGCCACGGAGAGAATCGGGGTCTTCATGGAGACCTTGGCTTCGGACTTGATCTTGCGCAGCTGCTCGACGGCGCGGCCCGCCCAGGCGAGCGTCTCGGGGGAGGCTCCGGAGGCGGCAATCACGTACGGTTCCGGAGCCGGCCATGCGGCGCGGTGCACGGAGCCTTCGCCGGCATGCATCCAGTGCCACACCTCTTCGGTGGCGTACGGCTGGTACGGGGCGAGCAGGCGGGCGAACGCATCGAGGCCGAGGCCCAGCGCGGTGCGGGCCGACAGCACGGCCTTCTCGCTCGGGGTCTTGCCATGCTCGTCGGGCGTGCCGTAGGCGCGGTTCTTCACCAGCTCGATGTAGTCGTCGCAGAACTGCCAGAAGTAGCTTTCGATGATCTCGAGCGCCTTGGAGTGCTCGTAGGCCTCCATGGCGTCGGTGGCGGTGCGCACCACGTAGGCCATCTTGGCCATGGCGGCGCGGTCGAGCGGCTCGGTCACGTCGGTCGGATTCCACACGGCTTCGGCGGCTTCCGCCACGTGATGGTTCTCGTCCTCGCGGCCGATGGCCAGCGCGAACTTGGTGGCGTTGAGCAGCTTGATGGCCAGACGGCGGCCGATCTTCATCTGGCCCTCGTCGTAGGTGGCGTCGAGGCCGAGACGTGCGGCGGCGGCCCAGTAGCGCACCGCGTCGGCGCCGAACTTCTTCAGCGGCTCGTTCGGCACGACCACGTTGCCCTTGGACTTCGACATCTTCTTGTGGTCCGGGTCGAGGATCCAGCCGGACAGCGTGGCGTGGGCCCACGGCAGGCACTTGTTCTCCAGGTGCGCGCGGTCCACGGTCGAGAACAGCCAGGTGCGGATGATGTCCTGGCCCTGCGGACGCAGGTCCATCGGGAACGTGGCGGTATGCAGCGCCTTGTTCTCCTCGCCGGGCTCCTCCCAGCGGGTCACGATCTGCGGGGTGAGCGAGGAGGTCGCCCACGTGTCCATGATGTCCTTTTCGGCGGTGAAGCCGCCGGGCACGTCACGCTGATCCTCGGTGTAGCCGGCCGGCACGTCGGTGGTCGGGTCGATGGGCAGGATGTCCTCGCTCGGCGTGATCGGGTGATCGTAGTCGGCGGAACCGTCCTCCTTCACCGGGTACCACAGCGGGAACGGCACGCCGAAGAAGCGCTGGCGGGAGATCAGCCAGTCGCCGTTGAGGCCGTGCACCCAGTTGTCGTAGCGCACGCGCATGAAGTCGGGATGGAAGTTCAGCTCCTTGCCGCGCTCGATGAGCTCGGCGTTCAGCTTGGCGTCGGTGCCGCCGTTCTTGAGGTACCACTGGCGGGAGGTGACGATCTCGAGTGGCTTGTCGCCCTTCTCGTAGAAGTTCGTCATACGCTTGGTCGGCTTCGGCTCGCCGTCCATGTCGCCGGATTCGCGCAGGTGGTCCACGATGATCTTGCGAGCCGTGAACGTGGTCTTGCCTTCGGTCTCCGCGAAGATCGTGCGGCCGCCTTCGTTCTCGATCCAGTCCGGCACGTTCATGATGATGCGGCCGTTGCGCTGGATGATGGAACGGGTCGGCAGGTTCAGGTCACGCCACCATTCGACGTCGGTCACATCGCCGAAGGTGCAGCACATGGCGATGCCTGCGCCCTTGTCCATTTCGGCGGCCTTGTGCGCCAGGATCGGCACCTTGACCTTGAACAGCGGGGAGTACACGTACTGGCCGAAGTACTTCTTGTAGCGCTCGTCGTCGGGGTGGGCGATCAGGGCGCCGCAGGCGGCCAGCAGCTCGGGACGGGTGGTCTCGATGTAGATCGGGGTGCCGTCCTCGAAGCGGAAGGCGATCTTGTGGTAGAAGCCGTCGTATTCGCGGCTTTCGAGCTCGGCCTGGGCCACGGCGGTCTGGAAGGTCACGTCCCACAGGCCGGGGGCGTCCTTCTGGTAGGCCTCGCCGCGGGCGAGGTTGCGCAGGAACGCCTTCTGGGCCACGCGGCGCGGATGCTCGCCGATGGTGTGGTAGGTCTGCGACCAGTCGATGGACAGGCCGAGTTCGCGCCACAGCGCCTCGAACTGCTTCTCGTCCTGGGCGGTGAGCTTCTCGCACAGCTCGATGAAGTTCTGACGGGAGCAGGGCACCTGGTCCTTCGCCTGGATCTTCTTGCCCTCGGTGCCTTCGAACGGCGGCTTGAAGTCGGGATCGTACTTCAGGGACGTATCGACGCGCACGCCGTAGTAGTTCTGCACGCGGCGCTCGGTCGGCAGGCCGTTGTCGTCCCAGCCCATCGGGTAGAACACGTCGTAGCCGCGCATGCGCTTGTAGCGGGCGATGACGTCGGTGTGGGTGTAGGAGAACACATGGCCCACGTGCAGATGGCCGGAGACGGTGGGCGGCGGGGTGTCGATGGAGTACACGGCCTTGCGGTCGCGGGTGTTGCCGAACTTGTAGGTCTGGTCGTCGTTCCAGGCCTTGGTCCACTTCTCTTCGAGACCGTCGACGCCCACGCGGTCGGGCAGAGCGGTCAGATGGGCGCTGATGGCGCCTTCAGCATTGTCAGTCATACACGCCAGTGTATGGACGTTCTATGACATTCATGTTGACTTTCTGCCGTATTTGCATGGGATTGCCGCGCCTGCGGACTCCCTTCGCGTCATCCCCTCGCCACGCCCGCCAACGGCAGGTATTCATCGACCATGTTCGTCGGCATGCCGGTCATGCCGTTGCGCACGGCCGTCCACGGCCGGCGCACGTAGAGCCAGTCGACGGGCGCATCCGACGAGACCTGCCTGGCCAGCGCCTTGAGCCGCTGCTCGTAGTCCTGCTCGTTCGTCGCGGCCTCGGCGCTGTTGTACAGCTCCTCGGCCTTGGAGCTCGTGTAGTTGAGGAACAGGTCGGGGTCGACCAGTTCGCCGACGTCGTGGCTGTCGTCCATGGAATAGATGGTCATGTCGAAGTCTCGCTTCTCCACGACCTGCTTCTGCCATGCGTCGTCGTCGAGCATCGTGATGTCGACGGGGATGTTGACCTGTTCGAGCTGGTTCTTGATGGTCGTGCCCAGCTGTTCGCCGAATCGTTTCGGATAGACGAGCTTCATCGGCCGGTCGCCGATCTGCGGTCCGTTCGGCATCTCGCGGTAGACGGACGGCGCACGGAAGATGAAGTAGTTCAGCAAAGGCGTCGCCTTGGCCGTGTCGTACGGGTATAGGCCGGTCAGATCCTCGTAGCCAGGGTCGAGCGACGAGATGGGCCCTCCGAGTTCGGCGGCCGCGCCGTTCTCCTTCACGATCTCCGCGTTGTTCAGCGAATAGCGCACGCCCTGACGCATATGCGCGTCGGAGAACAGCGAATTGTCGCTGGAGTTGAAGCCGAGCAGCACCTTGTCGTAGCTGTCGCCCTGCGTGAGCGTGACGTCGTCGTGCGAGCGCAGCGTGGCCAGCTCGTCGGCCGGCACGTCGGGGACCGCGTCGACGTCGCCCTTCGCCATGGCGGCGACGGCGGCCTTCGCGTCCGCGAAGTACTTCAGCGTGACGGTGCCGGTCTTCGCCTTCTCGCCTCGGTACGAACCGTTGTACTGCAGGACGAGCGAGGCTCCCTTGTCCCAGCTTTTCACCGTGAACGGTCCGGATCCCACGGCCGTGGTGTCGTAGCTGTATTTCGCGTCGGCATCGTAGACGATGCCCGCGCGTCCCGACAGCAGCCATGCCAGCTCCGGCAGCGGCTTCGACAGGGTGATGACGACGGTGGAATCGCCGTCGGTCTTCACGGAGACGAGGTGCTTCAGCCTGTCGGCGCCGACGTATTTCTTTTGGATGGTCTGCTGCAGCGACCAGACCACGTCGTTCGCGTCGAGCGCGTCGCCGTTGGAGAACCTCACGCCGCCGGCGATGCGGAACGTATAGACGAGTCCGTCATCCGACGTCTTCCAGGATTCGGCGATGCCGGCGGCGGGCCTGTTGTTCTCGTCGCGCGTGAGCAGCGTCTCGTACACGTTGCCCAACAGCGCCTGGGCGACGGCGTCGTCCGACTGCGTGCGGATGTCCAACGACTGCGGCGACTGCGTCAGTCCGATGGTGACGGACGTGTTCGGCCCCTTGCCCGGCAGTGCGATCGAACCCAGGGGATTGCGATGTCCGACGAACAGCGAGTAGGCGGCCCATCCGGCGCCACCCAGCACCAGCAGCGCCACGAGGAACACCACGATGGATTTCATGCCGCCGCTTTTCGCGCGCTCGACGCTGCGGGAGGTGCCGCCGTCGTATGCCTGGCGGCGTTCCTGCCGCGTCCGTCCATGTCGTGAATGTTCCCTACGCATGGTTACGAGCATACGCAGGGGTTCATATCTGATGTGCCGTGTGCTCATGCGCCATATCCGGCACGCCTGTGTCGGAGCCGACACGCCTGCGGCGGCCTATGCCACGGCGAACGAGGGGCAGGTCCCGGCCAGCGGGCAGTCCGCGCAGTCGGGTTTGCGGGCGTGGCAGGTGGCACGGCCGAACAGGATCAGGCGATGGCTCAGGTCCGTCCACTCCTCGGGAGGGAAGCATGCGCAGATCTCCTTCTCCACCTTCACCGGGTCGGAACGGCGGATGCGCCAGTCGCTGCGCCAGCGCAGACGGCCGGTCACGCGCATCACATGCGTGTCGACGGGGAAGCCGGGGATGCCGAACGCGTTGCCCAGCACCACGTTCGCGGTCTTGCGCCCCACTCCGGGCAATGTGACCAGTTCCTCCATCGTCCGCGGCACCACGGAACCGAACCGCTCGCTGAGCGCCTGGCCGAGCCCGATGAGATGGCCTGCCTTGGCATGGTAGAAGCCAAGCGTGCGGATGATCGATTCGATGTCCTCGATGTTGGCGTTGGCGTAGTCCTCGGGCGTGGGATACCGGCGGAACAGTTCGCCGGTGACGGAGTTCACCCGTTTGTCGGTGGTCTGCGCGCTGAGCACGGTGGCCACGAGCAGTTCCAGCGGATTCGAAAAATGCAGGGCGCACCGCGGCGCGGGAATCTCGTCGCAGAGTATGCGGTATTCCTCATGCATGCGCGCCAGTCGCGCGGCCTTCGTTTCCCTTGCCATACGAACCGGTTTATCGGAACGTCATGACCGTGTTGGCCTTCCCATGGCGTAGGACGATGAGACGATGAACGTCCGCCGACGGATGCGGATGCGGACGCGTGCGCCGGCGCCGACGTGGCTATGCGGCCTTGGAATGCGCCGCGGCCTTGGCGTTCTCGTCCTGTTCGTCGTCCTCCGGCGGGTCGAAACGGTAGCCGACGTTGCGCACGGTGCCGATGAGATGCTCGTATTCGCCGCCGAGCTTGGCGCGCAGACGACGGATGTGCACATCCACGGTGCGGGTGCCGCCATAGTAATCGTAGCCCCACACCTCCTGCAGCAGCTGGGCTCGGGTGAACACGCGGCCCGGATGCTGCACCAGATATTTGAGCAGCTCGAACTCCTTGTACGCCAGGTCGATGGGATGGCCATGCAGCGAGGCCGTATAGCCGTTGGTGTCCACGACCAGATCGCCGGAACGGATCTGCCCTTCCTGCGTCTGCTCGCTGGCGGGCTTGGCCGCACTCGCCGAGGAGAACGAATTGCCGCGTTCGGAGACCAGACGCAGTCGCGCCTCCACTTCGGCCGGAGACGCGCTCGCCACCACCACGTCGGAGATGCCCCACTGCGAGGTGACCACGGTGAATCCGCCCTCGGTGAGGATCAGCACGATGGGCGTGGAGAGTCCGGAAGCATGAATCAGACGGCACAGCGTCTTCGCGGTTGCGAGATCATCGCGGGCGTCAAGGAAAAGAATGGTGTTCTCCGGCATCTTGACCAACGAGGCCGCATCCATGGGCAGCACCCGCACGCGGTGGGAAAGCAGGGCCAGCGATGGCAGCACGGACGCAGGGTCGTCAGCGCTGGTCATCAAGGTAAGATCGGTCACGGCTTAACTCCCCAATACTGTAAACTTGCGATTTCGAATCGACGACAGGCAACATTGTAAGGAGCTTGTGTTAATCAATTCGATTGCATGCCATTACATTTGTTTAACAATGATTGTAAACCCGTTGTTTACCGGTACCTCGGCGGCACGATGGCATGTGCCAGCATGTGGACGGTCCTCGACGGGCACCCGTGGTGAGAGTATGGAGAGCGGACTGTCGACGGCTTATCGGACCGTCGATGCGCAGGAACGATGCGCGGGAATCGCAGGAAAGGCGGAACAATGGGCAAGCCAAGGAGCTGGGAGAAGCCGCAGAAGCAGAAGACGCAGCGGGACGACGAGGCGGTGCGCGGCGCATCCGGCCAGCTCGGCATGACCAGGCACGGCGAATTCACCGTCGTGATCGCGCAGCTGGCCGCCTACGCATTGATGTTCGGCATCGTATACAGCCTCGGCATGGAGACGCCCGGCGGCATCGTCGGCTCGGGCATGCTCGCGGCCAGCGCCTGCATGGTCATGATCGTGGGCTGGCCGTTCGCCGGCGACAGCAGGCAGTCGGTGTTCGGCCGCATCTTCTCCGCCGTCGTGTTCCTCGTGGCCGCGATCTTCGCGCTGCAGGGCGAGTTCTACACCGACGCCACGTTCCGTCGTTGGGCGCTGTTCCTCGTGGTGGCGTTCGCCGCCATCGTCGTGGTCTCGTTCCTTCGCCAGATGCTGCGCAAGGTCCGCAGCCATCTCATCGCCTCGATGTCGGCGGGACTCACCGCGGCGGTCACGGCGTTGGGATCGACCTGCTGGGTGTTCCTTCCGGCATTGATGAACGACATGTCGTCGAAGCAGGCCGACTCCGCCACCGGTTGGGCCGTCTTCATCGTGCTCGCGGCGGCCGCGGTGCTGCTGCTCGTGGCATCCACCTCATGGTGGAAGGAACTCGAACATCCCGCGCCCTTCGCATGGATGGGCATGGGCATGCTGCCGGTCATGCTCTTCGGATACCTCGTCTTCGTGGCCGCCTGCGTCACGCACTGGATGCTGTAGCCGTCACCACGGCAGCAGGCCGAGATGCTCGAGCAGCACCTTCAGGCCGATGAGAATCAGCACCACACCGCCCGCGATCTGCGCGGGCATCTGCCAGCGTGAACCGAAGACGTTGCCGATGCTCAGGCCTGCCGCCGAGAACAGGCCGGTCGTCACGCCGATGATGATGACGGCGAGGACGATGTTGATGGGCAGGAACGCGAAGCTCACTCCCACGGCGAATGCGTCGATGCTCGTGGCCACGGCCAGCGGCAGCATATGACGCCAGTCGAACGCCGCCGTCTCACGGGCGTTCTCCTCATCCTCCTCGAACGCCTCATGAATCATGTTGCCGCCGATGAACGCCAGCAGCACGAAGATGATCCAATGGTCCACGGCCGTCACATATTTGCTGAACGTGGACGCGGCGAAATAGCCGAGCAGCGGGAACAGCGCCTGGAACCCGCCGAACCACAGACCCACCGTCGCGCGCTGGCCGGTGGTCACATGCTTCACCGTCAGCCCCTTGCCGATGGCGACGGCGAACGCGTCCATGGAAACGGAAACTGCAATAAGAAGAATCTCAACAATCACGTGTGGATGTTCCTTTGGTTCATTCCGCCGGTTTCAAGCCGCGGAATGGGCCTCGACTCCGCCTGTGGCGGGCCTACGCCTCGGTGGCGATGCAACAACAAACTGCCATGAAAGGGGCTTTGAATTCAGACGAATGCCGTTCATCGGTCGCTCGCAATGGACAACCAGTGATGATAGCAGATTGTGAGGTCAGCGGCCATGTCGTTGACGTTCGGATGAAAAAAGCCCGCCGGAACGTATTCGGCGGGCTTTTTTCAGAACGTTTCAGAACGTCTGGAAGCGGGAATCACTTCTCGGAGGCGGCAAGACGCTCGCGAGCGGCCTTGATCTCGGCCTCGGCCTTGTCGACGCCGGTCCAGTAGTCGCCCGGCAGGACTTCCTTGCCCGGCTCCAGGGCCTTGTACTGCTCGAAGAAGTGCTTGATCTCGGCCTTGTGGAACTCGGAGACGTCGTCGATGTCCTTGATGTTGTCGTAGCGGACGTCGGCCGGCACGCACAGCACCTTGTCGTCGCCACCGGCCTCGTCGACCATGTGGTACAGACCGACGGCGCGGCACTCGACCACGCAGCCCGGGAACACCGAGTTCGGGATCATGACCAGGGCGTCGAGCGGGTCGCCGTCCTCGCCGAGGGTGCCGTCGATGTAGCCGTAGTCATCGGGGTAGCCCATCGCGGTGAACAGCTCGCGGTCCAGGAACACGCGGCCGGTCTCGTGGTCCACTTCGTACTTGTTCTTCGATCCGCGCGGAATCTCGACGACGACGTTGAACGTCTCTGCCATGTCTTTCTCCTTTATATGAGTTGACATTGTGTGTTACCGAATCTAAGGATACTCAATCCCGCGCCGACTCGCTGGCGTTTGGCTGTCGTTTAACTGGGAAATGGGCTGCGGAATCAGAATTTCATCAGGCCAAGCACCATATGGCCTTGAAGCCTGCCGTTCTCATTTCATCGAAGATATCATTGATTTCCCACCGGACGGCACGCTCGATGAGGTGCAACCTTGCTCTCGAGCCTAGACCGGAGCATCTCCTTGGACTTTTATGCGCTATACGTCTTCTCGAGGGTAATTGCGGTCGTCCGTATCTCGCGAATCAATCGATGCGTGCGCATATCGGCGTTCGTGATTTAGGTATTCGCTCACGAATATACAGATACATGCGTATGTCGGCATTTTTGAGCGGGTTTGACATCGGCGAAGGAGTCGATGTCTCTGTATCTTGCGATTTGTGAGACGGACAGCTGCGCATAAATCGTCGGATATAGGGGTATTTGATGATGTACGACGGGCATTGTTGCACGTAAATCAACAGATGTGAATACGTCCGACGATTCGTGAATTCGATGTTTGCTTATGGGCCGGAGGATATGCATATATTCGACGGTTCATGTGCAATGTTCTTTTGAATGAATTGCCTGATTCGGGTATTGGGTGATTTTGCGGTTATGTGTCTCGTGAATCGTTAATAGCATACGTTCTTGTTATTCGTGCGTGTCCGTATTGGGCATGAATTGCCGAAAGCGATTTATGCACCACAATACTGGAAGGGTACTGGACATGAATTATCGGATATGATGGGCTGGGCCATTCGTGGAACGACGAATGGCCCAGCCCGTCATTATGATGACTAAAACATCGGGCTTCGTAATTTGCAGCGTTTGGATGTCTTCGAAGTGGGAAACATCTGTTTGACGCTATAAATCACAGATTTCCGGTATTTAGACCCGTGTGTTGTCGTGTACGTTTCGTGATGCGGCAATCAAGGCCGGGAAGTATGCTGTTTTCGAAATGTGTTAATTAATGTCGAGCGTAGGCGTCAATGTGTAGTCAATGGATGTATATATTTCGAAAATATGGGATAGCATATATTGTGAATTTAGGGAATTAAATGATTCTTCTCGAAATAATTTGACGAAATTCGCTAATTCGATATATTATTTTCGCGATGCTCGTTGGTGAGCGTTCACATCGGCAGTTAGGAACACCGTCCGAAATTGCCGCTGTGCTGAGCAGTCTCGGCGACGAGACGATATGAGGAAATCGGTGTCCCATCCTCGAGGAGTCAGGCCACCGGTGGAGGAGTGTTTATGGAGCACATAGGGTCTAGGGGAATCCATCGGATTTCTGCGCGGACCGTTGTCTCGGCGTTTTCGGCTGTGATTTGTCTCGTCGCAGTGATGATGCCGATGGGAGCCGAGACAGCGTCAGCTGCTGACGGTGGAGCCGTCAATCTGATTGTCAACGGTGATTTCGAGAACGATACGGCGTCATGGAAGTCCGGAACCGTGTGGGACGCGTCCAAGTCCACGATTACGGCTGTGTCGGATGACGTCCACGGTGGTTCCAAGGCTCTGAAGGTGACTGATCGCAAGAGCACCGACGCCGGTGCCATCCAGTCGTTGAACGGCAAGGTCACCAAGGGCGAAAGCTATACCGGCAGCATGTGGATTAAGTCCACCGAGGACGCCACGTTCAACTTCACTATTTGCTCCGGCAACGGCAGCGGCTGCGGACAGATTGCTTCCGCCGCCGTGAAGGCTGGCGCATGGACTGAAATCAAGGGTACTGCCGCACTGGGCGGCAACGGTGACTATTCGAATCCGTCGCTGGTCATCGAAACTGTGTACGGCACCGGCAAGACCGGTGATTTCATCGTCGATGACGTCACCCTGACCGGCAAGACGAGCGAACCCGTCGTACGTCCTGCCGGTACGGCCAAGGCGGCCAAGCAGGTGGGCAACAGCAACCCCATCATCGACTACTGGTACGGTGCCGACCCTTGGGCCATGGAATACAACGGCCGTGTATACGTGTACACTACCGGGGACGCGACCAAGATCAACGAGGACGGGTCGCTTACCTATGACTACGAATACGATGCCGACGGTAACATCAAGGACAACTCCTTCGCCGATGTAAAGACCATCAACGTGCTCTCCACCGACGACATGGTGAACTGGCGCAATGAAGGCTACATCCGTGTGGCGGGCGACCAAGGCATTGCCAAGTGGGCCGGCAACTCGTGGGCGCCGGCCGTCACGCACAAGACCATCGACGGCAAGGAAAAGTTCTTCCTGTATTTTGCCAACGGCGCTAGCGGCATCGGCGTTCTGACGGCCGACTCTCCGGTCGGTCCATGGAAGGACGAGCGTGGCAGCCTGCTCATCAAGTGGGGCACCCAGGCGTCCTCCGGTGTGACCTGGCTGTTCGATCCGGCCGTGTTCACCGACTCCGACGGCACTGGCTACCTCTACTACGGCGGTGGCGTGCCCGACGGGCAGAAGGAGCACCCGAACACCGCCCGCGTGATTCAGCTCGGCGACGATATGATCAGCACCGTCGGCGATGCCAAGACCATCGACGCGCCTGCCATGTTCGAGGATTCCGGCATCGCGAAGATCGGCGACACCTACTACTACTCCTACTGCACCAACTTCAGCCATGAGAACGTCATTGACGGCAACAAGATCGGCTACGGCAACATCGCGTACATGACGTCGAAGAGCCCGATGGGTCCGTTCACGTACCAGGGTGAAATCATGGACAACCCGAGCAAGTTCTTCAGCGTCGGTGGCAACAACCATCATGCCATGGTGCAGCTCGGAAACAGCTGGTACATGGTCTATCATGCGCAGACCGTGGCCAAGGAACTCACTGACGGCGGCAATCTCGACAAGGCTCGCGGTTACCGCAACACCCACGTCGATCCCATTACCATCAACAAGGACGGCAGCATCGCGCCGATCACCATGACCTACAAGGGTCTCGATCAGGTCAAGAATCTCGACGCCTACCCTGAAGGCGGCATCAGCGCCTCCACCATTGCGTGGGATTCCGGCATCCAGGACGCCTACGACACCAAGTCCGGCGTGCGTGTGATCGACCTGACCTCCGACAATGCCGACGGCCAGAAACTTGGCAACATCAACGACGGTGAATGGACATCGCTCGCCAACGTCGACTTCGGCAAGGCCGGTGCCAAGTCCATCACCGTGAACGCGGCGGCCAAGGTGGGTGGCAACATCGAGGTCCGTCTTGACTCCAACGACACCGAGCCCGTTGCCACGGTGAAGATTCCCGCCGGCGATGGCTCTGCCTACGCCGACTACACCGCTGCGCTTTCCGGCGTGACCGGCGTGCACAACGTGTTCTTTACCTTCAAGGCCACACAGGCCGACAAGTCGAACCCCGAATTGTTCGACATCAAGACCTACACCTTCGCCAAGGCCGATCCTGAGCCGACTGTCGTGCCGGTTTCCGGTGTGTCGGTTTCGTTGGAGCGTGACGCGGTGAAGGTCGGCGAGTCCGTGTTGGCGAAGGCGTCGGTGTCCCCGGAGAACGTTTCGGATAAGTCCGTTTCCTGGTCGTCCTCTGATGAGAAGGTCGCGAAGGTGGACGCTTCGGGCCGGGTGACGGCAGTGGGCGCGGGCGCGGCGACAATTACGGCCACGGCGAAGGATGGATCGGGCGTTTCGGGTTTTGCGAAGCTAACGGTGTCGGCGGACTCGTCGGAAAAGCCGGGTAGTGGTGAAGGGTCGTCTGACAAACCATCGCAGAACCCATCGGATGGCACCGGTAACAATGCCGGCGGCGGCAATAGCGGGAAGACGCCATCGGCCACCATTTCGGGTGTCGATAACACATCTCGGCGACAGGTGTCCAATGGTTCGCTGGCGAGAACCGGAACATCCGTTGCGGGCATCTTTGGTATCGCGGTTGTGCTGGTCGCCGTTGGTGTCGTGTTGGCAATTTGTCGCAAGCGTTGCCTGTCGTAATCGGTTCTTGGAGTCTGTTCCTCCTCTGTGCAGATTCCATGTTCAGAGGGGCCCTGCGGATTTCTTTTCTGGGCTCGCAGTGTCCCTCAAAATCATATAACTTAACGTCATTGGCCATTTTTGGCTGTCACTTGCTATTTTCATCCTCAAAGAGGAGGGAGTCTTATGAAAGAATTCCATACTATTCGCCGGCTATCGGGGCTTCTTGCCGGAGCGATAGCAGTGGGCATGAGTGTGACGGCTTTCGTCATGCCGGCCACGGCTGCTGAGACATCAACTGTTAATCGCGGCTATACAACATCCGACAATGGCGACGGTACCTACTCGATTCCTGTGTTGAATTCCGACGTTCCGGATGTCAGTGTAATGCGTCTGCCCAAGAACGATCCCAAGAACACTGAAGGGCGAGACATCTACTATATGGTCAGCACCACCATGGAGCTCAGTCCGGGCGCACCGGTCATGAAATCCTATGATCTTATTAACTGGCAGATCGTCACCTATGTATATGATCGTATATCGATGAGTGACGCATCGTCATTGCGCAATGGTGCAAGCTCGTATGGAGAAGGGGAATGGGCTCCTTCCATTCGATACCACAATGGTAAATTCTATGTGCTGTTTAACACCAACAATTTGGGTGGTGCCTTCATCTACTACACTGATGACATCGAACACGGCACATGGACCAAGGTTGCACTTGGCAGAGGTTTTCATGATCCTTCTCTGTATTTTGATGAGAACGATGATCCATGGATTATCTCCGGCGCTAACGAGTACAAGCTCGATAAGAATGATATGAAGACCGTGGTGGAGTCGCATGAGAATATCATCTCCGCCCAGCAATTCGAAGATGCGTTGGGTGAAGTGCCCACCGGATTCGAAGGTTCCCAGATTTTTAAAATCGGTAAGTACTTTTACAATCCGACTATTTACTGGGGCAAGGATGGTCGGACGGTGATGCTGCTGCGCACCACCGACTTGCTTGATGGTTCCAAATATGAGGCTAGGAAATACACGCTCGGTGGCTTCGCTCAGGGCAGCCTCGTGGAAGTGTCCGATAAAGAAGGTGGTGGTACTCATTGGGAAGGATTTTTCTTCCGTGATACCTATCCGAATGGTCGTATTCCCGGTTTGATCCCGGCCACATGGGACAAGGACGGCTGGCCTACATTCGGGAAGGACAACAAGGTATCCGCCGGCGATACCTATGACAAGCCCATCTCGTTGCCGTCTGATCTGGAAAATCTGGTACGGCTCAAGAGCATCGTCAATTCCGACGATTTTGACAATGATGCCCCTCACCAGACGTATCAAGATCAGGATTGGTGGTCCTTGGACGAAGCTCCCGCATCTGGTGAAACCGAGGTGATCTCCAACGGTGAGGTAAAGGATGAATCCGGATGGGAAGGCAGAGAGGGAGCAAAGATATCTCTTGACTCCACTAACCATAGTGCTCCGAACTCGTTGCAAGTGACCGGTCGAACCGCTACGGGCGCTGGCCCTGTTCAGTCTGTTTCCGGCAAGATAGTGGCTGGCGGCACATACACGGTTTCCGCATATGTGCTATATAAGGACGGTCCGAACACCAAAACATTTAATTTCACCATTCGGGATAAGAACAAGGCCTACGTGATGGCGTCCGCGACTGCGAAGAGGGGCGAATGGTCCCAGATCAGCGGTTCGTACACCGTTCCGAAGGACTTTGATGCGGACAGTGCCGAAGTGTTCTTTGAAACTCCGTGGACGGCGACGCCTGACAAGACAAATGATCTGATGAACTTCTTTGTGGACGACGTCTCGATGAGGACGGACGGCACCAAGGAATATGCGGTGGCGGATGAGTACAAGCCGAATGGTTCCAATCTTGACATGGTATGGGAATGGGCTCACAATCCGGATAATCGATACTGGTCATTGACCGATCGTAATGGCTGGCTACGTCTGACCAATGGACACAAGGTATCGAAGAACGCCAAATATATGAAAGGCACCAAGGGTGATCTCACTTATTTCGAGACCGCACGAAATATGCTTTCGCAGCGCACTTTTGGTGGCGATATGTCGGCTGAGACCAAGATGGATGTAAGTCATATGAAGGATGGTGATACCGCAGGTATCGCCACCTATACCCGTAGCTTCTCCTACGCCGCAGTGCGCCAGGAAAACGGTAAGCGAGTACTGGGTGTGGTCAAGAGAATCTATGACAACGGTAGGAAGGATTCCTCCGGCAATATCATTGACGACACCATTGACAGGGACAAGACCGAGGCGTTTGTGGATGGTGCCACGGTCGACCTTGGAAGCAACACGAACGTGTGGCTTAAGAGCGACAACGTGCTTGACAATAGCAGCGGTCGTCTTACCGTCCAGTATCTATACAGCCTTGATGGCAAGATCTGGCAGAAACTCGGAGGCGAACAAGGGCCGTTCGGCTATGACTGGAGCCTATCTCACTTCAAGGGGTATCGTATCGGACTGTTCAACTATGCCAAAGATACCACTGGCGGTTATGTGGACTTTGACTACTACGACCTGAGCGATGTGCTTAGCGCTGATGGTAAAAATGTTTCCACCGCTGCTTTGGAGGACACGATTGCGAAAGCCAAGAAGCTCAAGCCAACTGAATACCCAGCAGATGAATGGAGTGTAATGCAGATGCTGTTGACGAAAGCGGAGACCGCGCTTGCCAACAAGCCTTCCACCCAGAATGAAGTTGATGGCCCCCAGCGTGCTTTGGAGGTGCAACTTGCGCAGTTGGCTGTAGACCGTACGACCTCGTCTGTTGTGCCGGTTTCCGGTGTGGCGGTTTCGTTGGAGTGCGATACGGTGAAGGTTGGCGAGTCCGTGTTGGCGAAGGCGTCGGTGTCCCCGGAGAACGCCTCGGACAAGTCCGTTTCTTGGTCGTCCTCTGATGAGAAGGTTGCGAAGGTGGACGCTTCGGGCCGGGTGACGGCAGTGGGCGCGGGCACGGTGACGATTACGGCCACGGCGAAGGATGGCTCGGGCGTTTCGGGCTCGGCGAGGCTGACGGTGTCGGCGGGCTCATCGGAAAACCCAGGTGGTCATCCGTCGGACAATCCGTCTGAAAAGCCGTCTTCGGTTCCATCCGATAAGCCTTCGACATCTACGTCTTCCAGCTCCCATCGGAAGACCGGAACAGCAGACGGCAAGTCCTCAAGCGAGCAGCAGCATAGCACCCTCTCCCGTACCGGCGTCGCAGTCGGTGTGCTGGTCTTGGCAGCCGCATTGCTGGCCGGCACGGCTGGGGTGATGCGTCTGCTGGTCCGTCGTCGGCAGTAGCCGTCTGTCATGACAGACGATTGCCTGTGGGCGTCGTGACTTCGGATGATGTTTCTTCCTCCGTCATCCGAAAGCCAGGCGTAGAAGCGGTTCTCCTCATCCGCTTCTACGCCTTTATGTTTCGAACCCCTATAAGGCGAATTGCGAAGAAACACCCAGAAAGCGTGCGATAGAGTGGGAAAGCAATATTCATAGCACTCACGAGGATCGGGAATCGTTCATGGCAGATAGCATCGGAAAGAAGAATCTTCGAGTGACGCAGATCGCCGAAATTGCCGGTGTCTCCGCGTCTACGGTCTCCAAGGTCATCAACCGGCGCAGTGACGTGTCGGATGAGACCCGTCAACGCATCGAAAAGATTCTCGAGGATATCGGATATGAGCGCAAGGACGTCGGGAATCGACGTGTGGCCCATGTGATCGACGTTGTCATCTCCTATATCGACAGCTGTGGCACCCTTGAACTGATACGTGGAGCCTCCCGGTATGCCGACGAGCTCGGCGTTGATGTCGTCATGCACGAGACCAAGCCGAAAGGACGCTATGAGTTGTTCCGCCGCATCATGAAGCGCAATCCGCTGGGCGTCATTCTGATGCTGACCGACATGACGGACGAAGAGCGTCAGCTTTTCTCTGACAATGGAATCCCTTATGTCGTCTTCGACCTGCCGAAGGGGGCGGGAGACGAGTATCTTTCAGTCGGAGTCGACAACTGGACAGGCGGTCTTATGGCCGGCCGGTATCTCACTGATATGGGTCATCGACGTATCGGCGTCGTCACCGGTCCTAACGATTCGGAGGCCTCGTGCGCTCGCTTGGAGGGGTTCAAGATGGCGTTGCGCGCCGCGAACATCGAAGTGAACGACGACCTCATCCGCGAATGCGACTACATGCCCAAAACCGCGCATCACGCCGCTTTAGAGATGTTGTCGCTGAATGAGTCACCCACGGCGATTTTTGCGCTTAACGATTTGATGGCAGTCGGTGTATATCAGGCCGCGTCCGAACGTCATATCATCATTCCCGATCAGTTATCGGTTGTGGGGTTCGACGACGTATTCCCCTCGCGATTCCTTGGTCCTGCGTTGACTACGGTTCGTCAGCCGTTCGACATCATGATGTGCAAGGCCATGGATTTGGTCTATGGCTATCGTGACGTCAACTATGAAGGCGTACCCCGAGACCGACAACGTCGTGTCATCCTCTCCCCGGAACTGATCGTACGTGATAGTGTGGCGGCGCTTTCGCAGTGACGGCCGTCGTCACACGTTTTTCGAGGTCGGGGATGTGGTGGCAGTCGGGCGTTCGATTCGGACGCATGCTGCGAAAACCGTGCCGGCGCACATGATTAGGCATTCCGTGATGAACAGTTCGTGGTATCCCCATGTTCCAATGATGTAGGCAGCGGCCAAAGACCCGCATAGCGTTCCCATCGTGTTCGCCATGTTCATGACACCGAGATCTTTGGCTGCCGTGTCGGGATTGGGCAAGACAAGCAGGTTGAGTTTCTGGTCGACTGAAGCATGAATGCCCATACCGATGCCGACAATGAGCATTCCGGCGAGGAAAAGGGTGTCATCGTCGGAAAATGCAGGAAGCGCCGACCCGGCCGCCATAATGAGCAACGCGATGACGACAAACGATTTCACCTTGCTGAGATGGTCTGACAGCGGTCCGGCGATGAGGGAGCATATGATTCCCGTGATTAAGGTGATGGAGGCAGTGGTGGATAGTATTGACTGCTGGTTGCGCGCATGCAGATAATCCGTGGCTATGTACAGCAGATAGCTACTGGTCATGCCGGATGATGCGAGCATCAGGAACTTGGAGATGAGAGCCTTGTAGAAGTTACCGGCATTTTGGGTCGGTGGAATGAAATGACGTATCAGTGCACGCATGGATACGTGATGGCCTCGTTCGGTAAAGTTTGATGGTTCGCCGGCGATCGCCGAGGACGCCAGACAGCCGATGGCGGCGACGATGGCGAACGTCCGGATGCCGAATCGTACGTTGCCTAGATACAACGACGCGACGGCGATACCGATTTGATTGCCGATGGTTTGGCTGATGCCATAGCAGGCCGAGACCGTCCCTTTCCATCGGTCCGGGACGCGGTCGGAAAGTTGGGCGATCATCGGGGCCGCCACCCCGTTGATAACCGCTTCGCAACAGCACCACCATGCCAGCAGTGTCGGAATCGACGATGCCGTGGATAGTCCATACAGCAGCAGCGACGAGCCGATGGAGCACCCGACTATCCATGGAGTACGCTTGCCGAAGCGGGTTCTGGTGACATCGGAAAACGCGCCGAACAGCACATTGGAAAATAGTCCGATAACCATGCTGGCACTGGAAAATGCGGCGACCAAAGCCACTTTGTCGTTGGGGGAGATGTCGGCGATTTTCTGCGGCAGCAGAATCATGGCAACGCCTTGATGCGGCATGAGCCAACAGGCGGGACCGATAAGCAAGGCGAGCGCAAGACGCCACGGCATGTCGGAACGCGTTCGGGATTCGGCGGAATTATGGGACATCGTTGTTCCTGAAAAACCGGTATGTAAGCATCGAAATCCGCGATTCGCGGTGCTTTTTGGTCGTTTTCCGATGGAAAAACGACCATTCGGCACCATGAATCGCGGATTTCGGGGAATCGGGCCCGTGTTCTTGCGGCACGGGCCCGATGGCGGCTCAGTACTGGACGCTGAGGACGTGGGCGACATCGGCCCACGGGGCGAGGGAGACGAAGTTGTCCCAGCCCCACGTGAACTCACGGCCGGTGAGCTCGTCCTTCAGCTGCACGCCGCGGTCGGTGGGCAGACCGAAGTCGCCGAGCTCGAGGTGGATGAGCGACTGGTGGGCGTTGTGGCCGTCGAGGTTCACCACCACGATCAGCGTGTCCGGCTTGCCGGTGCCGGTGAACTCGGCCGGCGTATGGCGCACGAAGGCGAGCACGTTGTCGTCGGAGCTGCGCAGCACGGTCACGTTGTGGTAGCTGTGCGTGGCCGGGTGCTCGCGACGGATGCGGTTGAGGCTGGTGAGCATCTCGGCGATGCCGTACTCCTTGGCCTGGCTCCAGTCACGCACCTTGATCTCGTACTTCTCGTTGTCGATCTGCTCCTCGAATCCGGGGCGCTGGCGGTTCTCGATGAGCTCGTAGCCGTTGTAGATGCCCCAGCTGGGGGAGCCGAGCGCGGCGAGCACCGCGCGCACGGCGTGGCCGGCGATGCCGTTGTCGCGCACGTAGGCGGTGAGGATGTCGGGCGTGGTGGGCCAGAACGTGTTGTGCTGGTAGAAGCCGTCGTCGCAGTTCGTGGTGTTGAGGTACTCCTCGAGCTGCTCCTTGGTGTTGCGCCACGGGAAGTAGCAGTGCGACTGCGTGAATCCGGCGTAGCTCAGCGCGCGCATCATGCCCGGGCGGGTGAACGCCTCGGCCAGGAACAGCGTCTCCGGGTGCTTCTTGGTCACGGCGGCGATGACGTCCTGCCAGAAGCGGACCGGCTTGGTGTGCGGGTTGTCCACGCGGAAGATGGTCACGCCCGCGTCGATCCACAGGTTCATCAGGCGCACGACTTCCTTCTCGATGCCTTCCATGTCGGCGTTGAAGTCGATGGGGTAGATGTCCTGGTACTTCTTGGGCGGGTTCTCGGCGAACGCGATGGTGCCGTCCGGCTTGTGGCGGAACCAGTTCGGGTGCTCCTTGACCCACGGGTGGTCGGGCGAGCACTGCAGCGCGAAGTCGAGGGCGATTTCGAGACCGAGTTCATGGGCCTTGGCGGTGAGCGCCTTGAAGTCGTCCATCGTGCCGAGCAGCGGGTCGACGGTGTCGTGGCCGCCGAGTTCGCTGCCGATGCCGAACGGCGAGCCCGGATCGTCGGGGCCGGCGACCAGCGTGTTGTTGCGGCCCTTGCGGTTGGTCACGCCGATGGGGAAGATCGGCGGCAGGTATACGATGTCGAAGCCTTCGGCCTTCGCGCGTTCGAGGCCGGAGACCGATGTCTTGAGCGTGCCCTGCACGATCTTGCCGGTGGCCTCGTCCACGTAGGCGCCTTCGGAGCGCGGGAAGAACTGGTACCAAGCGGCGAAGCTCGACTTCGGGCGCTCGACCTTCAGCTTCACGGGGCGGGACTCGCTCACGCCGTCGCGCAGCGGGTTGGATTCGTGCAGTGCGGCGATTTCGTCGTTGTCGGCGCCGGCCAGGCGCTCGGCCGGCTTGAGCTCCTTGTTCGCGAGCGTGGCGGCGGCGGCCTGCAGCGTCTTCTTGGCTTCGGCGTGCAGCTTGCTGGCGCGGGTCTTCGACCAGCGGGTCAGCAGCTCGGCGCCTTCGTCCAGGGCGTTCTCCACGTCGGAGTCGTGCACACGCACCTTGATGCGGGCGTCATGCAGCCAGGTGGCGAACGTGTCCTCCCAGCCCTCGACGGTGACGGTCCAGTTGCCGAGCTGGCGCTTGACGGCGGCGAAGCCCTCCTCCCACGGCTTGACGTCGGAGTGCTCGCCGGCCTGCAGCTCGACGGTCCAGCGGTCGAGGCCCGGGTTCACGCAGGTCATGGTGCGGTTGGCCATGATCTTGCCGCGCGGGGTGCGCAGCACGGTGGTTGCGCCGACCTTGGTACGGCCCTCGATGAACACCTGCGCGGTGACGGTGAACTGCTCGCCGAGCTCCACGCGCGCCGGATACAGGCCGCCCTCCTCGTTCGGGGTGACGTCGAGCACGTTGATGCGGCCGAACTGGCCGGGCTCGTCGATGGGGAGGGTGGGTGCCGCGATCAGGGCGTCGGGGGTGTCCGCTGCGGGCTTGGATGCCGAACGGCGCCTGCGGGTTGTCGTGGCTTTGCGCTTCGTCTTCGTTGCCGAAGCCTTTGCCGAAGTCCTGCGAGTACCCGCGCTGGACGGATTACCCGCGGAGGCGCTCTGTACGTCCGGTGAGGACTCGCCGGAGACAGCGGTTGGAATGGACGTGGTGACCTTGGTACTACTTGATTCAGTCATGCTGCCATTGTAAGTGTTGCAGTGCGACACGCTGAATACCGCGTGGTTAAATAACTATTAACTAACGATTTCGAACGTTTCATCACGATAATGCGAACATGAAATGAACATTCGAAATGTTCGTTTCGTCATTTGAACGTGCAATATGACAAATTTCAAAAAGTCGCGTTAAAAACATGTGAACGCGTCGTGATATGCGAAAAATATGGGGTATGGTGTTACTTGTGCACATCAACTAAACCGGTTGATGTCATGAACGCAAACCAGCGTCGGATGTTGCATTTTGTGTTACATCTCACACGCGAAACGAAAACCGCGCGCTCAGTGGTGAGTGTGCGAGGGGAAAGGATGACCATGGCGGATAACAAGCAGATTACCGTCGATACCTCACTCTATGGCGCCTATGCCGATCGCAAGACGGCGGAGGCCAACCGTGTGGCTCGTTCGTTTGGCATTTCGGACGAAGCCCTCGCCAAGGTCGAGGACTACAAGGCCGCGCTGACCGAGCACGACGCCTGGGACCTGCCTTTCCTCGGCTACGTGAACGAGGATGGCTACGGCTACGCGTTCGTCTCCGACCAGGCCGTCGCCCGTGACGGCTGGGATGCCTACAAGGCGTTCCGCGCTCTGCCGCTTGACGTGCAGACCGCGTTCGCGATCCGTATGCTCTTCACCCACCGTGACGTCGATCGCTACGGCGCCAACATGTACCTGCACTACGAGCGCGGCTTCAACGTGAAGTTCGAAGGCCCCGGCGCCAACCACTGGTGATCGTCCGGCCGACGGGTCTCGCCGAATCGTCGACGTCGCCCATTCGTTCCCGTCGGTCGTGATGATTGACCTATGCGTCATAGGCGGATGCCTCCTACGGGGGTATCCGCCTTTTTGTGACTTGTTTTACTTGTTTTGTGACTTGACCTTGTTTTATGACTTGACGAGGCGGCGTATCGCGGCGCTGGCCTCATTGAGCTTTTCGTCGGCGACGTCCCCGCCTTCGGCGGCGGCCTGCCGCACGCAATGGTTGAGATGGTCGTCGAGCAGCAGCATCGCCACCGATTTCAGCGCGCTGTTCGCCGCGGCGATCTGGGTGAGGATGTCGATGCAGTATTCGCCGTTCTCGGTCATCTGCCTGATGCCGCGAATCTGCCCCTCGATGCGGCTGAGCCGGGCGAGGATCTTCTTCTGGTCGGCGTCATATCCGTTGTGGGCGCCGTCGACTGCGTCATGGTGGGCGTCGTGTGGTGCGGCGGCGTCGGCGTCGGCGTCATGCGTTCCGTTGTCGTGGCAGTGGGTGCAAAGACGCTCCGTCGGGCGGGTCGCACCTGACGATGCCGACGGCTCCGTCGTCTCTGTCGTCGGCGACGCTGCCGCTGGCGTCTTCGTGGCCCGCGAGGTGGGCGGGGCCGATGAGGCTCGTCTCATGGGATCGCTCCTTAATATATGTTCCCCCAATGTATGCTCCCCGTAGCCGAGGGTCGCCCTATATGCGACCGGGCCGTGTGGTGTCTGCCTTGGGTGAATTGCTGATTGCATTATACCCCTATGGGGTATATGGTGGTCCGTGGATGCAAGGAGATGACTATGGGAACTATCGTGGCGTTGGTGCTGGCGCTCGTGTTGAGTGCGGGCGTCATCTGGTTCTTCCTCGCGCCGCGCAAGGCGTATCGTGCGACGATGAACGACGGCGAGCAGGAGGCCGTCATCGCCGTGCAGGGCGGATACAGTCCGTCGGTCATCGAGGTCGAGGCCGGCGTGCCGGTGAATCTGGTCTTCGACCGCAAGGAGACCGGCGAATGCTCGTCGCATGTCGTGTTTCCCGATTTCGGCATCGACAGGGAACTGCCGCCGTTCCGCACGACGACCGTCCGATTGACGCCGACCGAATCCGGTGACTTCGGCTTCGCCTGCGGCATGAACATGCTGCACGGCACGCTGCGCGTATTGCCGGGAAGGCGTGGTGCGGCGGCGCCGAGGAACGGCGATGCGCCGGCGGATGATTCCGCGAATGAAAGCGTCGCCGTCGGCACGATGGGGTCTCGCAATGATTCACGTTCCGCAGATGCGACCAACATGGACTCCGCCGACGTTGACGCCGCCGATACGGCCGATATTGTGCGGAACGACGATTCGACGGCCGCCAAAGACGATACCGCGGACGCCGCAGCCCGCAAGGAGTTCCGCACCCTCGTGCGGCGCTTCATCGTCGCCGCCGTCTGCACGCTGCCGGTGTTCATGGCGGCGATGTTCCACCTGTACCATCTCGAGTCATGGGTGCAGCTGCTGCTCATGCTGCCGGTCGTGTTCTACTCCGGCCGGCCCATATACGTCAGCGGATGGGCGGCCATCCGCCATCGCAGCGCCGAAATGAACGCGCTCATCACCGTCGGCACCATGGCGGCGCTGGCCTATAGCCTCGTCGTCACCTTTGCGCCGCGGATTCTGCCCGTCGCCTCGCGCGAACCGTACTATGAAGCCGTCGGCACCATCATCACCCTCATGCTGGTCGGCCAGGTGCTGGAGGCCCGCGCCCGCGCCGGCACCGACGAGGCGGTGAGAAGCCTCGTCGCGCTACGCCCCAAGACCGCGCGCGTCGAACGCGGCGGCGAGGAAATCGAAATCCCCGCCGAACGGGTCGTCGTCGGCGACATCGTCGTCGTGCGGCCGGGTGAACAGCTGCCGGCCGACGGCACGGTCGTCTCCGGTGAATCATCGGTCGACGAATCGATGATCACCGGCGAATCCATGCCCATACGCAAAACCACCGGCGACACCGTGACCGGCGCGACCGTCAACGGCGCCGGATCGTTGCGCTACCGCGTGACGACGACCGGCGCCGACACCGTGCTCTCGCAGATCGTGGCCTTGGTCAAGGCGGCGCAAAGCTCGAAGGCGCCGGTGCAGCGCCTCGCCGACAAGGTCTCGTCCATATTCGTGCCCGTCGTCGTGCTGATCGCCATCTGGGCGTGTGCGCTCTGGTACGCATTCGGCCCCGAACCGCGCATCACCCACGCGCTGGTCGCCGCCGTCTCCGTACTGGTCATCGCCTGCCCCTGCGCGCTCGGACTCGCCACGCCGCTGTCCATCACCATCGCCACCGGAAAGGCCGCGCGATACGGCGTGCTCGTCCGATCCGCCGAAGCGTTGGAGACCGCGGCGCGCATCGACACCGTCGTACTCGACAAAACCGGCACCATCACCGAAGGTCGGCCGCAGTTGACCGACATCGTCGCGTTCGGCGCATGGCATGGTCATGACGACGATGTGCTCCGTCTCGCTGCGGCCGCCGAACACGACTCCGAACATCCCCTGGCCGCGGCCATCGTCGCCGGCGCCCGCTCGCGTGGCGTCGACATGCCGAAGCCGTCGGAATTCCGGTCGTCCGCCGGCGGAGGCGTGCAGGCGCTCGCCGACGGACGGCGCGTACTCGTGGGCAATGCGGAATATATGGACGACCATGACATCGGCATGCCCGACGCGGCCGGCGAGACTGTGGATGACGTATTCTTCGCCATGGACCGGCTCGCCGCCGAAGGCAAGACGCCGGTGCTGGTCGCCGTCGACGGGCTGCTCGCCGCCGTCGTGGCCGTGGCCGACGTCGTGCGGCCGACGTCGAAGGCGGCCGTCGCGACGCTGCGTTCGCGAGGCGTCGACGTGGTCATGCTCACCGGGGACAACGAACGCACGGCCAAGGCCGTCGCCGGCGAGGTCGGCATCGAACATGTGGTGGCCGAAGTGCGGCCGGAGAACAAGGCCGACGAGGTGGCGCGGCTGAAGGCCGAGGGCCGCGTGGTCGCCATGGTCGGCGACGGCATCAACGATGCGCCGGCGTTGGTGCGTGCCGACGTCGGCTTCGCCGTCGGCACCGGCACCGACGTGGCCATCGAATCCGCGCAGATCACATTGATGAACGGCTCGCTGCAGGGAGTCGTCACGGCCATCGACCTGGCGCACGCCACCATGCGCAACATCCGTCAGAACCTCGGCTTCGCATTCGGCTACAACGGCATCGGCATTCCGGTGGCCGCCGGCGTGCTGTACCCGTTCGTGGGCATGCTGCTCAATCCGATGATCGCGGGCGCGGCCATGGCCTGCTCGTCGCTGTCGGTGGTGACGAACGCCGGACGCCTGAACGGTTTCGACCCCGAACGCGTGAAGCCCTATAGGATTTCGATTCAAAGGAATCGTCAACGGAACCAACAGAAAGGAACCATCATGGCATTGTTCAGCCGCAAGAACGAGCACGAAGGACATGTGGGACACGATATGGGCGGCATGCGGATGCATCACGGCGGATCGGAAACCGACCCCGTGTGCGGCATGAGCGTGGACCCGGCCAAGGCCGCCGCCAGCCACGACTACGACGGCAGGACCTACTACTTCTGCGGCGCCGGCTGCGCCGCCGCCTTCGCCAAGCATCCCGAGGAGTTCGTCAAGTAATCCGGAGCCGTGGAATCCATCGTCGGCGGTGTGGACGCCCGTTCGGGCCATCCACACCGCCGATGTTCGTTTTCGGGGCGAACGTTGTGGATGCCGGTGAAGCCGTCCACATTCTCGTGAACGAACGGACTCGGGAAACCGCGGGATTGTGGAAGGCCGTCGGCCCGTCCACATCGGGCCGTCGTCGGACCCGTTTCCGGCCACGTTCGTCAACATTGCCCGTATGACTGGCCTTGGCATACGCCGCTCTGGCATCGTCGTTCTCATCCGCTCCCGCCCGCGAGGCGGAACATTCACAAGGAAGGATGGGAACAATGCCGAACCACACACTCGCAGATTCCCCGAACACGATTCGGGGACGGATATTTCGGCAGCGGCCGCGTCGATATCGGCGAAAGCCGGGGGCAATGGGGGCCATGCGGCGGAGAATATGCCGGTCTCTCATCGCCGGCGTCGTCGTGATGATGGGCCTGGGCTCCGTCGGGCTGGCCTCGGCGGCCACCATGCACGCGCCCGTCGACAGTCAGCTGTGGTACACCTTCGACGGCGAGCGGTACAACATCGGCGTCATCGCCGTCGCGCCGAACGGACGGAACGCCTACTGCATCGAGACCGGCGTGCCCGCATCATACGAATACGGCGAAGCCACGGCCATCAAGGATTCCACGGCGGCGCGCCAGGTCGCGTACCTGGCCGACGCCTACCAGTCGAACACCGACCCGACCACCCAGGCCGCCATCGCCATGCTGATCCACGACCACTTCGAAGCACTCGACAAACCATTGTGGCAGCAGCGCAAGGCCGCGTTCCTCAAGGAGCATCCGACCGTGCAGGCCCGGGCCGACGCCCTGTGGAAGGAGGCCGCCGGCCGGGTGGCCACGACGACGTCGGCGACGGTCACATATCTCGAAGGCAAGCGCAGCGGATACGTGGACATCGAGATTACCGGCTCGGGCGGAGCAAAGGTGACGGGCGTGCCCTACACCGTGAAACTCACCGGACCGGCGACCTTCGACAATGGCAGGAACACGGCGAGCGGCAAAACCGCGGCCAAGACCATACGCCTCGCGTGGAAAGCCACCGACGCCGGATCCGTGACCACGAACGTCTCCTATGACCACGGCACGATCGAACGGCTGACCAGCGGCCAGGACTATCTGCGCTACGGCACCTCGGCAAGCGAGAAGAAGGACGTCGTGACCTTCGACGTGGTCAAGACCTTCCAGCCGGGGCTCACCACCGTGGTCGGCGGCAAGGTCGTCGATGCGGGCGACGAGGTGACCGATAGGGTAACGTCGACGATCGCCGACGGCGACACATGGAAAAGCGGTGCGACCATAAAAGCCGACGGCTACTATTTCGCCGGCATCAAGCCCAAGGCGCTGGGACAGGGAATCGCACCGAAGACGGGGGAAACGTCCAAGGACTTCCTCGCCCGTCTTAAGGCCGCCGGATATTCGCCGGCCGCATACGGCACGGCGGAATTCACCGGCGCCGGGCAAAGCAGGGAGGTCCGCGCCGTGACCGCGCCCGACGGCGACGAGCCATACCGATCCGGCGGAAACGGACACACCGGCTTCGGCACCTGGGTATGGACGGTGGATAGGGAGCGGCAGGACGCGTCCGTGCGCGAATGGGTGCGCGCCGACTTCTCCAGCGCGCTGATGGAACAGCCCGAGACGCTCTCCGTGCGCACTCCCGCCGCCGTGGACTCCACCGCCACCGAACACACCGGAGTGATCGGCTCCGAACTCAGCGACCAGATAACCGTCACCGGATTCCCCGACGACCACGGCGAATTCAAGGGGAGCGAGGAATACGGCTTCGGCGCCGACGTCGAACGCGCGCAGGTGAGCGTATGGTGGGCCGGCGACGCCGAGAATCCCGGGAACAACAAGCAGTACAAGCCAAGCGGAGCGACCGTTCCCAAGGAGGACGACCACCACAGGCGCATCGGCACATGGGAATACCCTGCGAAAAACGGGCGCATCAAGGTCGGCGGGGGAGTGGCCGACGCCGACGGCAAGCCGGTGACCATCACCGCCGAACGGGCCGGATACTACGTATTCGTCTACTCGTTCTCCGGCGACGACCGCGTGCAGGCGGTGACCAGCGCCTACGACGACGCATGGGAGCGCGTATACATCGAACCGGATGGCGAACGGCACTCGCCCAACATCACCACCGCCGTGATTCCACCGGTCACCACCGTGGGCAAGGAATTCCTCGACAGCGCCAAGGTGACCGGACGATTGGAATCCGGATCATACGTGACATTCACCGCCTACGAACCGGTGGCCGACGGCGTGGAGCCCGGAACCGGATCGCGCATCCTCGACGAGGCGCGTGTGGAACTCGACGCAGGAAAGACGGCGCAGACCGTGGTCAGTCCCGGCGTCAAGGCCGACAAGCCCGGCAAGGTGTATTGGAAGGCCACGCTGTGGAGCCCCGAAGGCGAGGTCATCGACTCCCATCCGCTCGGTATCGACGGCGAGATCACCACCGTGGAGGAGGAGCCCGAGGAGCCGGCGCCCGAGGAGCCGCAGGAGCCGCAGCCCGAACGGCCGGGCTCCCTGCCGGTCACCGGCGTGGGGCAGGCGATCCCGTTGATGGGGGCCGGCGCCGCCGCGCTCGTCACCGTGGGCCTCATGCTCGCCGCCATCCGTCGCCGCAGCTGACGACATCGGGCTGATATGAAATAAAAAAAGACCGTCGCATTACTGCGACGGTCTTTTACTTGGTAGCGGGGCATGGATTTGAACCATGGACCTCTGGGTTATGAGCCCAGCGAGCTACCGAGCTGCTCCACCCCGCGTCGGCCCGTTATCTCGGGCAACCTGTATTACTATACGTACTTTCTGAGGGAAGTCAATTCGATATTCGCCATATGGGGAATATCAAGTCAATAATCGTTGTAATCATTGGGTTTTATCGGCGTGTCGAAAATGTCGGGTCTTGGTGGTGATAGCCGGAGTCGATGGCGGGGCATAAGGGAAAACGTTGTGGCCGGCGGCGATAATGCGTCCACGACATGACATCCGCCATACAACACTGCAATAATTGGATACATGCCTATCAAGATTCCGAAGGGTCTGCCGGCCCGTGCGATACTCGACTCCGAACGCATCTTCGCGCTGGAAAGCGACGACGCGGTCAAGCAGCGCGTCCGTCCGCTGCGTCTGGTCATCCTCAATCTGATGCCCAAGAAGATCGAGACGGAGACCCAGCTGCTGAGGCTCATCTCCAAGTCCCCGCTGCAGGTGGACGTCGACTTCATGAAGACGTCGACGCATGAGGCCACGCACACCAGCCGCGACCATCTGCTGAAGTTCTACGAGAATCTTGACGCCTTCGAGCACAACTACTACGACGGTCTGGTCGTCACCGGCGCTCCCGTGGAGCATATGCCGTTCGAGGAAGTCGACTATTGGGACGAGTTCAAGCGCATCCTCGACTGGGCGAGCACGCACGTGTTCTCCACCATGTATCTGTGCTGGGGTGCGATGGGCGCCCTCTACCATCGCTATGGCGTGAGGAAGCATCTGCTGGAGAAGAAGACGTTCGGCGTGTTCCCGCAGCGTCTGCAGGACGAATACTGCTTCATCACGAACGGATTCGACGAGATCGCGCTGCAGCCGCATTCGCGTCTCGCCGACGTCGACATGGACGACATCCGCGAGAATCCCGACCTGCAGGTGCTCACCTGGGGGCCGGAGAGCGGCCCGGGGCTGGTCGCCACGCGTGACTTCTCCGAGGTGTTCGCGCTCGGCCACTGGGAATACGGCAAGTGGACGCTCGCCGAGGAATACGAGCGCGACATGGCGCGGGGCCTGAAGAACGTGCCGTTCCCGACGAACTACTTCCCGCACGACGATCCGAGCCAGGAGCCGCTGTTCGCGTGGCGCTCCCATGCGAACCTGCTGTGGCGCAACTGGCTGAACTGGGTGTACCAGACCACGCCGTACGACCTGACGGAGGTGCCGCAGCTTCGCGCCGAGAAGCGCCTCGGCACCGACCGCCGCTATCGTCGTTCGCCCGCCGGCCCGCGCGGTGACGATTTCCATACGTTCGACGGCTGCGGCTACGGCGTGATCGAGCGGTGAGCGTCTCTTTTCGATAACGACACGCCGTTGGCGAGACGGGCCGCGCATCGAAATATCCGACGTTTCGGGCGGCGGTGTCGGCGATGAAATCCGACACCACCGCCCGTTCGTGTCGTTATAGCGACGTGTACCGGTGCACCTCCATGCGCAAGTCAGCCGCCCTCGTTCTCGCCGAAGCGTCCACATAATGACCATATTGCCGGGTTTGAATGCCCGAATAATGGGCGTGGTTTTGAGACCGTTCGCATGTCATGAAACGCGAGAAACGGCGCAAAATCAGGCAACGACGACGTATGCACGCGATTTGCGGCCCGCCTCGAAAAGGAAAAACCCTCGCGCGACACCCGAAAACGAACGCTTTATAAACGTCGAAATTCCGGTAGTCTGTATGTGATTGGAGGCGCGCGCAGGCATGCAAAGAAGACATACTGCGCGTTAACGTTCGTGACACAATATCTGCGCAAAAAGCGCTATATTGGTTCAGGTTCGATTAAGAGGAGGCACGCAGTATGGCAGGCGTTGCAGCATTTACAGGGGCTGCAGGCGCGGTGTTGGCCGCGCAGTCAGGCCCTGAAATCCCCTCTATCGATGAATTCCTCCCTCCGGAGATCATCTTCGCTGGCACGCCGTTCGCCATGAACAGGATCATCATGGTCCGTGTGATCATGACGGTCGTGATGCTGCTGATTCTCGGAATCACGGCATCCCGTGCGAAGCTGATTCCCGGCCGCTGGCAAGGATTCGTCGAATGGGGACTCGACTACGTTCGAGACAAGATCGTCTACGAGGTCATGGGTGAGTTGCGCGGCAAGCGTTACGTCCCGATGATCACCACGATCTTCTTCACCATTTTCCTATTCAATCTGTGCGGCATCATCCCCGGCATGAACATCGCGGCCACGGCAACCATCATGATGCCGTTGATCTTCGCCGCGTGGACGTTCGTGCAGTACTGGATCGCGGCCTGCCGTGAGCAGGGCCTGCTGAGCTACCTCAAGCAGGAATGCACCCCTCCCGGCGTCCCGTTCCCGGTGCTGATCCTGCTCGTCCCGATGCAGCTCATCGACATCCTGATCATCCGCCCGGCATCGCTGACGCTGCGACTTCTGGCCAACATGATCGCAGGCCACCTCATCGTGGCGCTGTGCTTCTCGGCCACGCAGTTCTTCCTGATTCTCACCGAGAACAAGATGATGATGGCCGCCGGCGTGGTGACCTTCGCGTTCGGCTTCATCATGACCCTGTTCGAGGCCTTCGTGGCCTACCTGCAGGCGTTCATCTTCGCCACGCTCTCGTCGGTGTACATCAACATGAGCTACCCCGAGGTCGACTGACCGACGATTCCGAATCCCCGTCGCCTTTGAACGGCCAACGCACAACGTCGGTGCGCGTGGCGTCAAGGATTCCCTATCGTGCGGCACCGTCGCGGCACAATCAGTTTTCATAATTCAATACGGTTCTCTAAAAGGATTTTTTTGATTCGTAGTCTTACGAACACAAAAGAAAGGAAACAACAATGGATCTCATCACTCTCGCAGAGGTGACCGGTAACCTGAGCGCCATCGGCTACGGCCTCGCCGCCATCGGCCCCGGCATCGGCGTCGGCATCGTGTTCGGCAAGGCCATTGAAGCCACCGCCCGCCAGCCCGAGCTCGGTGGCCGTATCCAGACCCTGATGTGGATCGGCTTCGGTCTGATCGAGTTCCTTGCCCTCCTCGGCTTCATCTCCGGCTTCATCTTCACCGCCTGATCCTCTGGACCACGGTAAGTAATCCAGACGAGTGAAGTGAAAGGAGGCGGATATGGAGACATTTGCGGAAAGCAAGAGCGGCATCGCGCTGTTCCTTCCGGAGGACTATGACATCATCTGGTCCACGGTCATCCTGATCGTCGTCGCCATATTCTTCTATAAGTTCTTCCTGCCGAAGTTCCAGGCGATCTTCGACGAAAGGGCCGCCAAGATCGAGGGTGGCATCGCCAAGGCCGAGAAGGCCCAGGCCGATGCCGACGCCGCCAAGAAGAAGTACGAGGACCAGCTCAACACGGCCCGCGTCGACGCCGCGAAGATTCGCGACGACGCGCGCACCGAGGCCTCGCACATCATCGCGGACGCCCGCACCAAGGCGGAGGCCGATGCGGCGCAGATCACCGCGAACGCGCAGAAGTCCATCGAATCTCAGCAGCAGCAGGCTCTCGTGAGCCTCAAGGGCGAGGTCGGCGCTCTGGCGACGGCCCTGGCCGGCAAGATCCTGGGCAGCAAGCTCTCGGACGCCGACGTGCAGTCCTCGATGATCGATTCCATGATCGACGGCATCGACAAGGACCCCGCCGGAAAGGCCAAGTGAGCATGGCTGGACAGGTGAAAACTCGCGAAGCAAAGGGCAGGAGGTGAACTTTCGATGTATGGAGAGACTTCAAAGAGCTCGGTGAAGGCACTGCGTGAGTCCTTCGCCGACAAGCTGGCCAAGGCCGGCGCCGAGGCGAAGACCGTGGGCGACGAGCTGTTCGACCTCGCCGCGGCGTTCGACGACAACCGTGCGCTTTCCCGCGCGCTGACCGATCCCGCGTACCCGGCCGAGAGCAAGGTGAAGCTGGTCTCCACGATTCTGCAGGGCAAGGCAACGCCGCTGACCGTCGAGATCGCCGAAGGTCTCGCAGCCCAGCGCTGGAGCAAGCCCGCCGACATCGCGGACGCCACCGAGGACCTGGCCGTCGACGCACTGCTGTGCGCCGCCGATGTGCGCAATGCGTGCTCGACCGTGTCCATCGAGCTGTCGGAGCTGGCCTCCGCGCTGCTCACCCTTCCGGTCGTGCGTCAGCGTCTGTCCGACGCGCACGCCAAGCCCGAAGTACGTGTGAGGTTCCTGAAGAACCTGCTCAAGGGGCAGGCCCTCGACCCGATCACCATGGACCTGGCGGAGCACGCCACCCGCGATCTGCGCAACCGTCGATTCCTGTCGACGATCAACTGGCTGATCGACGTCGTGGCGACCCACCGCGACCGTTCCATGGTCACGGTGACGAGCGCGATCCCGCTGAAGGACGAACAGTTCCAGAAGATCAAGGCGGTCTACGCCAAGAAGCTTGGTCGTCAGGTGTTCGTCAACAGCGTGGTCGATCCGCGCGTCCTCGGAGGCATGCGCATCCAGGTGGGGTCGGAAGTCACCGACAACACCGTTGCGGCCCAACTGCAGCATCTCAAGCGAGCCGTCGCCTGACCTTCGGTCGGCTCCGGCAAGCTGAAAGAACGTTCTTGAATACAAACAACAAAAGGAGTGATCAATGGCAGAATTGACCATCGATCCCGCGGCGATACGCCAGGCGCTCGACGACTTCGTCGAGTCCTACAAGCCGTCCGAGACTCCGACCGAAGAGGTCGGCACCGTCCGGACCGCTGGCGACGGCATCGCGCACGTGGAGGGTCTCCCCGGATGCATGGCCAACGAGCTGCTGAAGTTCGAAGACGGCACGCTCGGCCTGGCATTCAACCTGGATGCCCGCGAAATCGGCGTGGTCGTTCTCGGTGACTTCGCAGGCATTGAGGAAGGCCAGGAAGTGCGCCGCACCGGCGACGTGCTCTCCGTGCCGGTCGGCGACGGCTACCTCGGCCGCACCGTCGACCCGCTGGGCCAGCCCATCGACGGCCTGGGGGAAATCAAGAGTGAAGGTCGTCGAATCCTCGAGGCCCAGGCCCCGGACGTGATGCACCGTCATCCGGTCGACGAGCCGCTGTCCACCGGCCTCAAGGCCATCGACGCCATGACGCCTATCGGCCGCGGCCAGCGCCAGCTCATCATCGGCGACCGCCAGACCGGTAAGACCGCCATCGCGATCGACACCATCATCAACCAGAAGGCCAACTGGGAGTCCGGAGACCCGAAGAAGCAGGTCCGCTGCATCTACGTGGCCATCGGCCAGAAGGGTTCCACCATCGCCTCCGTGCGCCAGTCCCTCGAAGAGGCGGGCGCCATGGAGTACACCACGATCGTGGCCTCCCCGGCTTCCGACTCCGCCGGCTTCAAGTACATCGCGCCGTACACCGGCTCGGCCATCGGCCAGCACTGGATGTACCACGGCAAGCACGTGCTCATCGTCTTCGACGATCTGTCGAAGCAGGCCGAAGCCTACCGTTCGATTTCGCTGCTGCTTCGTCGCCCGCCGGGGCGTGAGGCCTACCCGGGCGATGTGTTCTACCTGCATTCGCGTCTGCTCGAACGCTGCGCGAAGGTATCCGATGATCTCGGCGGCGGCTCGATGACGGGCCTGCCGATCATCGAGACCAAGGCGAACGACGTCTCGGCCTACATCCCCACCAACGTCATCTCCATCACGGACGGCCAGATCTTCCTGCAGTCCGACCTGTTCAACGCCAACCAGCGTCCTGCAGTGGACGTCGGCATCTCCGTGTCCCGAGTCGGTGGCGCGGCCCAGACCAAGGCGCTGAAGAAGGTCTCCGGTACGCTGAAGATCTCGCTGGCGCAGTACCGTTCGCTGGAATCCTTCGCCATGTTCGCCTCCGATCTGGATGCGGCATCCAAGGCCCAGCTGAACCGAGGCGCCCACCTGACCGAGCTGCTCAAGCAGCCGCAGTTCTCCCCGTACTCGATGGAACAGGAAGTCGTCTCCGTGTGGGCCGGTACCCACGGCAAGCTCGATGACCTCGACCTCGTGGACGTGCTGCCGTTCGAGCATGGCCTGCTGGACTACGTCGACCACAACACCGACATCCTGAAGACCATCCGCGAGACCGAGCAGTTCACCGACGAGACCGAAGCCGCCCTGGACAAGGCGGTCGAGGAGTTCCGCGGCACCTTCGTGCAGCACGACGGCACCCCGCTCGTCGCCGAGAAGCCGGTCGAGAAGACCGACACCCCGGTCGAGCAGGAGAAGCTGGTCGCACGCAAGGCTTCCACCAAGGCGGAAGAGGAGTAATCCATGGCATCGCAACTCGCATATAAGGCGCGTATCGCCTCCACCGCGTCGTTGGAGAAGATCTTCAACGCGCAGGAGATGATCGCAAGCTCGCGCATCGCCAAGGCCCGCAACGTGGCCTTGGCCGCGAAGCCTTACTCCGATGCGATTTTCGATGCCGTCCAGGCTCTGGCCCAGCACACCCATATCTCGCATCCGATCGTGAGGAAGGACGAGGACAACCCGAACGTGGCCGTCCTCGCCCTCACGGCGGATCGAGGCATGGCAGGCGCCTACACCTCGTCGATCATTCGCGAGACGGAAAGCCTGCTGGCCAAGCTTGATGACCAGGGCAAGAAGCCCGAGCTTTATGTCTACGGCCGCCGCGGCGTCACGTACTACAAGTACCGTGGCCGCGATGTGCGCGGCACCTGGGAGGGCAACACGGATGCCCCCGGCGTCGAAGTCGCCGAGGAGATCTCCAAGGCCCTGCTGGATGCCTACATGAAGCCGGCCGAGGAAGGCGGCGTGAGCGAACTCTACATCGTGTTCACCGAATTCGTGAACATGGTGGTGCAGAAGGTGCGCATCCTGCGCATGCTGCCGGTGGAGCTCGTCAGCGTCGAAGACGATGAGAAGGCCGAGGCGTCGGGAGCTCCCGAGGCCCGCCCGCTCTACTCCTTCGAGCCCAGTCGTGATGAAGTCCTCGATCGCGTCCTCCCGAAGTACGTGCAGTCCCGCATCCACGAATGCCTGCTCACCAGCGCGGCATCGGAGACGGCTTGCAGGCAGAACGCCATGCACACCGCCACGGACAACGCACGCAACCTGATCGACGAACTGACGCGCAAGCTCAACGCCACGCGTCAGGCCGCGATTACTCAGGAACTTACCGAGATCATCGGCAGTGCTGACGCACTGAACAACGAGAAAGAATAGGAGCGCCATGGCAGTAAATGTAGCTGCGGCAACGGCGTCCGAGACTGATGCCTCGGAAGCCACGCAGGGCCGCATTGTTCGTGTCCAAGGCTCGGTTATCGATATTGAGTTCGCTGCAGGTCACCTGCCCGATATCTATAACGCATTGACGGTTGAAATCGCCGCCACCGGTAGCACCGAGGGCGAGGAAAGCCACAAGATCATGCTTGAGGTCGAGCAGCACCTGGGTGATTCCATCGTGCGCGCCGTCGCCCTGAAGCCTACCGATGGTCTGGTTCGTGGCGCCTTCGTCACCGACACCGGCGGCCCGATCGAGGTGCCGGTCGGCGACGTGACCAAGGGCCACGTGTTCGACGTCTCCGGCAACATCCTCAACAAGAAGGCCGACGAGACCATCACCATCAAGGACCGCTGGCCGATCCACCGCAACCCGCCCGCCTTCGACCAGCTGGAGTCCAAGACCCAGATGTTCGAGACCGGCATCAAGGTCATCGATCTGCTCACCCCGTACGTGCAGGGTGGAAAGATCGGTCTGTTCGGTGGTGCAGGCGTCGGCAAGACCGTGCTCATCCAGGAGATGATCCAGCGAGTCGCCCAGAACCACGGCGGTGTGTCCGTGTTCGCCGGCGTCGGCGAGCGTACCCGTGAGGGCAACGACCTCATCGGCGAAATGGAGGAGGCCGGCGTTCTCGAGAAGACCGCACTGGTCTTCGGCCAGATGGATGAGCCCCCGGGGACCCGTCTGCGCGTCCCGCTGACCGCTCTGACCATGGCGGAGTACTTCCGCGATGTGCAGAACCAGGACGTGCTGCTGTTCATCGACAACATCTTCCGCTTCACCCAGGCCGGTTCCGAGGTGTCCACGCTGCTGGGCCGTATGCCTTCCGCAGTGGGCTACCAGCCGAACCTGGCGGACGAGATGGGTGCTCTGCAGGAGCGAATCACCTCCACACGAGGCCACTCCATCACCTCCCTGCAGGCCATCTACGTGCCGGCCGATGATTACACCGACCCGGCCCCCGCCACGACCTTCGCCCACCTCGACGCGACCACGGAGCTTTCCCGTGAGATCGCCTCGAAGGGCATCTACCCGGCCGTGGATCCGCTGGCTTCCACCTCGCGAATCCTCGACCCGCGTTACGTCGGTCAGGCCCACTACGAGACCGCCAACCGCGTCAAGGCGATTCTGCAGCGTAACAAGGAGCTGCAGGACATCATCGCCCTGATCGGTATCGACGAGCTCGGCGAAGAGGACAAGACCACCGTCAACCGTGCCCGTAAGATCGAGCAGTTCCTCGGTCAGAACTTCTACGTGGCCGAGAAGTTCACCGGCCGTCCCGGCTCCTACGTGCCGAAGGACGAGACCATCGAGGCCTTCAAGCGCATCTGCGACGGCGTGTATGACGACGTCCCGGAGCAGGCGTTCTCCGGCATCGGCGGCATCGAGGACCTCGAGGAGAAGTGGCACCAGATGCAGAAGGAGTACGCAGCCTGATGGCCGCCTCCAACAAGCCAACGCTGAAGGTGAACATCGTCGCCGCCGACCGACCGGTCTGGTCGGGCGAGGCGACGATGGTCTCGCTACCGGCTTCCGAGGGTTCCATGGGTATCCTCGCCGACCACGAGCCGGTGCTGACCGCCACCAACGACGGACTGGTCAAGGTTACCGAGCCGGACGGCAACGTCCTCGGCTTCAAGGTGACCGACGGCTTCATCTCGTTCGACTCCAACAAGCTCACCGTGGCCGTGGAGACCTGCGAAGAGGCCCAGCCCGTGACCGAAGGCGAGTGATTTCGCCTATCGCGCCGTAAAGGACGCGGACCGTGCGCCTATGCACGGTCCGCGTCCTTTTCTATTCTGTGCCGTATGCGTATTATCGTCGCCGACTGCTCGGCCGAATACTCCGGCCGGCTCAACGCCTCACTTCCCGAAGCCAGGCGAGTCATCCTCATCAAGGCCGACTCCAGCTGCCTCATCTTCTCCGAGCTCGGCTCCTACAAGCCGCTCAACTGGATGGCCGCCCCCTGCACCATCAAGGAGCTCGACGTCGAACCCGACGAGGATATCCCCAGCGATATCCACCAGCCGGTGAAAAAACTGCGCGTCGCCGCCGACAAAAGCTCCGACGTACTCGTCGTCTCCCTCTACCACGTCTACTCCGACCAGGACTTCGATCTCGGAATCGACCCCGGCCTCGTCAAGGACGGCGTGGAGGACCATCTGCAGCGCTATCTCGCCGAGCAGATCGAACGCATCGGCGAAGGCGCCAAGCTCGTCCGCCGCGAATACCCCACCGCCATCGGCCCCGTCGACATCATGGCCATCGACGCCGACGGCACCCACGTCGCCATCGAAATCAAACGCAACGGCGGCATCGACGGCGTCGAACAGCTCACCCGCTACTGCAGACTCCTCAACCGCGACCCGCTGCTCGCCCCCGTACGCGGCATCTTCGCCGCCCAGACCATCAGCCCCCAGGCGCAGGTCCTCGCCAAGGACCGCGGCTTCGAATGTCTTATCCTCGACTACGACGAGATGAAGGGGACTGAGGATGACACCCTCCGCCTCTTCTGAAATCGCCGAATAATGGAGCGTCATTGGCCGACTGGTGAACTCGACGTATTTGAACTATGCGTCCTCGCGCTCGATAAATCGCGCTCGCATCGCCTACGGACGGTCCACTGGACCGTCCGCTTGACGGCTCAGCGCCTTCGTTCCCCACTCGACCAATGCCGCACGCATTATTCGACGATTGGGTGAGACGGTCGCCATGGGCATTTACGGCATAAAGAAGCTCCCTCACGAGTGTCGCGAGGGAGCTTCTTTCGTTATAGCGGACCCGGCGTTTAGTACGCGGCGAGGATGTCGACCACGAAGATCAGCGTGGAATTCGCCGGAATGCCGTTCTGCTCCTCCGAACCATAGCCGAGGCTCGGCGGGATGATGAGCAGCACCTGCGAGCCGACCGTCTGCCCGGTCAGACCCTGCGTCCAGCCCTTGACCACGGCGTTCAACGCGAAGTCGGAGGCCGAACCGCGATCCCACGACGAATCGAACTGCTTGCCGTTGCTGGCCAGCCAGCCCGTGTAGTTCGCGCTCACGGTGTTCGACTCCTTGACCTTCGCGCCCTTGCCCTTGATAAGCGTCTGCACCACGAGCTTGTCGCCCGGCTTGTAGCCGTTGAGATCAAGCGACGGCTTGCCGTTCTTGTCGAGCGTGACCTTCGGCAGGTTCGACGGGATGTTCGTCACCTTGTCGCCCTCGGCACGGGTGAGCGACTTCGACTTCGAGACGATGGTCATCACGTTGATGTACTGCTCCAGCGTGGACGACGTCGACGAGCTCGACGACGAGGAGTTGTTCACGCCAATCGCCAGCGTGGTGTTGACCTTCAGACCCTTGAACAGGTTGTAGTACGCCTCGTCGATGGAGTTCTTGCCGATGAGGATGCCGCACTCGGGAGCATCGTCCGACCACGTGCTGGCGACCTCCTCGCCGCTCTTCGCGTCGAGGATGATCTGCTGCGTGCACAGGCGGTCGCCGTCGGTCGCGGCCTCGCCGTTGCCCTCCTGCAGAATCTGATAGGAGTTGTTCTTCACGCTGAACGGGGTCTTGAACGTGACCTTCGGCTTCTTGCCGAGCTCGCCGGTGGCGGTGATGCCGGTCATCTTGGTCAGACCGGAAACGGTCTTCGAGGTGGACGACGACGAGGACGAATCCTTGCTTTCCGAGCCGTCCGCGCAGGCGGCCAGCGAAACGGTCATCGCCGCGGCACAGGCCACTGCCAGAATACGACGGGAGTGGCTACGAATGATTGAGAAGTAATCGCGCATAAACCACTACTCTAACGGTATTTCCTGACCGTTCCGAGGCCTCGGGCGGAATCGAGGTGCATAGGGGATTGTAGAATGGCAGACAATATGAGTGACATGAACCTGCAGCATCAGGATGACGACAGGAACTCGACGGCCGCCCGCGAACAGGACGCGAAGCAGGCCGCAGCATCATCCTCACAGCATTCTTCTTTCTCGACGGACGCCTCCGCCGATGGCGTCGGCATACCCGAAAGCGTTGGAAATTCGCCGTTCGACAAACTGTATCGTCCGCCGTCGCTGGACGATATCGTGCTCGGCGCGGCCTCGCCGGACGATTCGGGGGAATCCGACGACAAGGTCCGTTCCACGGGCGAGCTGAGCCTGTTCGATCTGGCCGGCGTCCGCGGCGAGCGGACGAACCGTCCCGCCGGCACGCGTGATGCCGGGGCCGCCTCCGCCGCCGCTTCCGGCATCGATTCCGCCGACGGATCGAAGACCGATGACAAGCGGACGGCGACAACGCATGACGATGACTCGCATGACGCCGTTGCACATGCCGATGCTGCCCAAGCCGACGTGCCGACCGTGTCGCCGGAATTCTCGGCGACCGCCGATTTCCCGTCCGTCTACGATTCCAGCGTCTTCGCCGTTCCCGCGACGTCGGGCGGCGAGCATCCTCATGACGGTGGCCCGACCCCGGCCGCGAACGCCGATGCGGCCGCTGCGAAATCCGACGAATCCGACAAGGACCTCGACGACGACACCGTCAGCCGCGACGACGTCGAACAGCACAGGGGACTGTTCGCCTTCGCGTTCGGCGGTCGTCGCAGGAGGCGCCACGGACGCGACGCCGAAGCATCGGCCGATGCGCAGCCGTCGGACGAAACGCAGTCGGCCGGCGAGAGCCCGGCCGCTGCCGAGCCGAACGTCGCGCCCGAATCCAACACCGCATCCGAAACGAACACCGACGCCGAAGCGACGACGGTGTTCAAGCCGTCGGACGTCGCCGACCTCGCCACCACGACGATCGCCCCGGTGACCGGTGTTGAGCCTGCGACCGGCGTCGCCGACGGCAGCGAATCCGGTGACGCGAATGCGCCCGCCGCCGGCGAGCAGCCCGCGCCGAAGCTGAGCGACGAGGAACTCGCGCAGATCGCCAAGCAGCGTCACGCCAAGCGCAAGAAGATCCTGCGCGGCATCGTCACGCCGATCCTCGCCGTGCTGGCCGTCGCATCATTCGTGTTCGGCGCCCTCAACATGACCGTCTGGAAGCCGAACCCGCACGTCGCCGCCTCGGCGCAGACGACCACCCAGTACGTTGTCAGCGACCCCGGCGTGCTGGCGCTCGCCGACAACACCGTCGACATCACCGTCAAGAGCGCATCCGACGCACAGGTCTGCGTCGCCGTCGCCGCGCCGCGCGACGCGACCGGTTGGCTCTCCGGCCAGCAGTACACGCGAATCAGCGGATTGGAGACCTGGCAGAAGTTCTCCACGCAGCAGACGAAGATCGACGCCGACGATTCGGGAAGCGGCTCGTCGTCCTCCGCATCCGCGTCCAACGGTCAGAACGATAGCCAGGGCGTCGCATTCCAGGACTCCGACATGTGGGAGTCCGTGCAGTGCGGACAGGGCTCCGCCACGCTCAAGTGGAAGGGCGCCGGCAGCGATCGCGTCGTGCTCATCGACGCCAATGCCGGCTCGACCGACGCGAACGCCGCAGCCGACGCCACCGTCACCATGAGCTGGACGCGTGCGCAGGTGCCTGATTTCGCCACGCCGTTCTACTTCGTGGGCGGTCTGCTCGTCATCATGGCCGTGCTCGTCGCCACCATCTTCTCCATCGAAGACCATCGTCGCCGCAAGAAGCAGGTCGAGTCCCCGGCCGAACCCGAGCCGGAACCGGAACCCGGCGAGCGTCCGCACTGGATGCACGGCCGTTCCGAATCGTCGTCGCGACGCCGAGGTGAACGCCGTCACTCCCATCGCCGTTCTCGCCGACACAGGAACCGCGAGGCCGAAGCGGCTGTCGAAGCCACCGAAAACGCAACGGCGGCGGTCGGCGAGTCCGCCTCCGGTCCGGCCATCCTCGACGTCACCGCCGTCAACATGCTCGAACAGCAGACGCCGGGCTCCGACGCCGCAAGCGGCCCGAGCATCGAATTCACGCCGGGGGAGACCGACGCCCACGGCGTCGATACCGTCGAACCGAACGGTGCCGACGCGGGCGGCAGCGGCGATGACACCGAGGTCGGAACCTCGACATCGCAGATCACCGCCGACGAACTGCAGGACTACTTCGCCCGATTGGCCGCGGAGAACGCCGCCAACCAGGCCGCCGCGAACGCCGGCGAGGAATCGAGCGAAGCGAACGATTCCGCAGCCGATGGCAGCGCCGACGAGAACACCGACGAAACCGACGAGACAACCAAGGAGGGCAAGTGATGAACGCCTCGAAACTGCGCCGCGTCGCCACGGCATCCCTCATCGTGGCCATGCTGCCGATGGTCGCCGCATGCGAGGAACGCGTGCCGCAGGTGACCACACCGACCGCCACCGCGTCCGCGCCCGTCATGACCGAAGCCAAGGAACGCAAGATCCGCACCTCGGTGCTCGACACCCTCACCAAGGCCGATCAGGCCAAGGACGCCAGCGGACTCTCCGAACGCGTCGAAGGCCCCGAGCTCGCCGTACGCACCAGCCAGCTCACCATCGCCAAGGCCACCAACTCGCTCGACAAGCGCAGTACCATCCCCTCGAAGATCAGCCAGACCGTGATCCCCACCGACTCCAGCTGGCCGCGCTCCGTCTTCACCATCACCACCACCACCGACGACCAGCAGTCGCAGCGACTCCTCGTCCTCAACCAGGAGGACGCCCGCAGCAACTACAAGCTCTGGGCCGTCGCACGACTCTTCCAGGGCGCCCAGCTGCCCGCCTTCGAGGTCCCCAAGCTCGGCTCCTCCATGGGCACTGCCAAGGACACCGGCCTCGTCGCCACCCCGGAAGACGCCGTCGCCCACTACGCCGACGTCCTCCAGAACGGCGCCAAAAGCCAGTACGCCAAGGAATTCGGCGACGACCAGCTGCGTGACGACCTCACCGAGCTCACCGCCACCGTGCAGAAGGGAATCGCCGCCAACAAAGGCACCCAATCCCAGAAATTCACCGTCGAACCCGACCAGATCCGCATCATGAGGGCCGCCGGCGACAACGGCGACCTCGTCGTCGCGCAAATCAACTCCGAATGGGTCCGCGCCGCCGGCGAAGGTCGCGAATCCCTCCCCGCATCCGATGCCGAAAAGGCCCTCTTCGGCAAGGGCAAGGCCACCAGCACCATGAAGGTCACCTACGTGAACGTCGTCGCGCTGTACGTGCCCAAGCAGGGAACGGACGCGAAGATACAGGCTGTCGGCGCCGAGCGCCAGCCCATCAAGGTCGAAGCCCAATGATGGAGCGTCTTTCGCCGTGCGGAAGACTCGACGTACAAGTCGTACGCCTTCGCCTTCCGCACGACGAAATCCGCACACATCATTGAGAGGGGAAGGTCGTACGTCTTCACCTTGCGTTCCACGCAGGACACACGCATTACTTCATGACGGAGCGTCTTTCGCCGTGCGGAAGACTCGACGTACAAGTCGTACGCCTTCGCCTTCCGCACGACGAAATCCGCACGCATCATTGAGGGGAAAGGTCGTACGTCTTCGCCTTCCTCCGGCCCGAAGCCGCACATATCATTGGGAGGCGGTACGTCTTCACCTTGCGTTCCACGCAGGCCGTACGTACCGCATGGATGGAGCGTCTTCGGCGTGCATGAATCGTCGGATATGGGGATATTTCGCCATTCGTCCGAAAAAACGCGCGAAAACGGGGCATGCTGTCGCAAACGTTGGTAATACTAATCAGTAGCAAGACGACCATCGTGCGATTAATCGCGTAAGGAGCATCATCATGGCGGAGCAGCCGAAGTTCAATCCCGGTCTTTCATTGGCGGGCGCGGTCGACCTCGAAGCGTTGAAGCATAAGGTCGACGCCGAGGCCGGCGAGGCCGGAGGCGCGCCGGCCGCCGGCGGCTACGTCATCGACACCGACGAAAGCACGTTCCAGGCCATGGTGCAGACCTCGGCCACGTTCCCCATCCTCCTGCTGCTGTGGGTGACGAACGACGACCGATGCTTCGACGTCGCTCGCAAGCTCGGCGACGCCGTCAACAAGCTCGAAGGCAAGATCCAGCTGTCTCGAATCGACATCGCCAAGAGCCCGACCATCGCCCAGGCGCTGCAGGCTCAGGGAGCCCCCGCCATCTACGGACTTGTCGGCGGCCGTCCGATGCCCATCATGCAGGGCGTGCCCTCCGACGCCGAGATGGAGCAGATCACCGGCACGCTGATTCCGCAGATCATCCAGATGGCGCAGCAGGCCGGCGTCACCGGCACCGCGCCGTACCAGGAGGCCGGCGCCGCATCCGAGGGCGCCGACGCCGCAGCCGGCAAGAGCGCCGAGGAACAGATTCCGCCCGAACACCAGAAGGCCCACCAGCTCGCCCAGGAAGGCGACTACGCCGGCGCTGCCGTCGAATACGCGAAACTCATGGAAGCCGACCCGAACGACGCCCGCGCCGCCCGCGAACACGCCAAGGCCCTGCTGCTCGCCCGCTCCGCCGAAGCCGATGTGCGTACCGTGCGCGCCGCCGCGGCCGACAACCCCGACGACGTGGAGGCGCAGCTTGCCGTCGCCGACATCGACATGATCGGCGGTCAGATCGAGGACGCGTTCAGCCGCCTGCTCGACTTCCTCGCCGGGCACAAGGCCGACGTCGAACCGGTGCGCAAGCGTCTGCTCGAATACTTCGCCATCCCCGCCGCCGACGACGCCCGCGTGGCGCGTGCCCGTCGTCGTCTCGCCACGCTGATGTACTGAGGCTACTCCATACGATTGCGACCGAAGAGCTGGGAGAAATGCGCGCCGTAGCGCTCCAGCTCTTCGTAGTAGTCGTCCCGCCAGGTGATGAACGGCTTCGACGCCAGCCCGTCGTTGTAGAAACGCTGGTCCTCCGTCACCTCGGCGGTGCAGAACGAGGGAATCGTCAGATTCGTCACCGGGCTGGAGCGTTCCACCTGCGCCAGAATCAATCCCGAGTTGTTCGCGCCGAACACGTCGATCTCCCAGCCATCCTCGCCGAGCCAGACGCTGTAGCGGTTCTTGATGATGGGCGTTCCCCCGCGAAGCACGAGCTCAATGGCGATGTTCGCGTCTATCGTGCGTTCCGCCTCATAGCGGGTTCCCCCGACCGCGTTCCCCTGCACGGTGACGAACGCCTCCGAAAAATGCTCGCGATACTGCATCAGCGTGGTCAGGCCATCGGTCTGCGGCCCCATCGGCACGCGGATGTCGCGTGATCGCAGACGAATGCGCAGCGCGAATCCGTCCTGATGCACGAAATAGCTTTGCACAATCAGCGTGGGGGCGTCCCCGTCGTCGTATTCCACGGGGAATTCACGGCAGAAAAAACGGCGCTCATACTGAAAATCGTCGGACATGACACCATCTTACGAAAACCGTGTAATATTTGCGAAAAATTTTTGCAAGGACTGTGGCCTCGGAATGCCCCCGTTCGGATTCCACGGGCTTGTGTAGAATCAGTCTTCTTAATCCTTGTCTTTTCGTGACGTCCGCATCATGACCGCATGACGGTCGGCGGACGGCCTCCCGAGGATCCTCGAAAACAGGCGCGACGTCTCACAAGGCCATGCGGCCCGATACGCCGCATGCATGTGGAACCACGGCTCACACGGCACGTATGACGCGGCGGACGAACGGCGCCGAAGGATTGGTTACAGAACCGAAAACTACGGGAGAGTAGGATTACCTCGTTTTGTAAAGGAGCTCAATGTATGCATATTGAGAAGTTCAATGCTGCCGTTATGCGGCGCGCCACACAGTGGCGGCGCGCATTCGGCATGCTGCTGGCCCTCGTGCTGTGCGTGGCCGGCCTCGGCACCGTCGGCGTCTCCTCGGCGCAGGCCGCACAGGTCTCCGAAGTGCAGGGCAAGACGTTCAAGGTCGCCACCGACACCACGTTCGCACCGTTCGAATTCCGCGACTCCAGCGGCCAGATGGTCGGCATCGACATGGACCTGCTGCACGCCATCGCCAAGGACCAGGGATTCAACGTGCAGATTCAGTCCCTTGGATTCAACGCCGCACTGCAGGCGATGTCGTCCGGCCAGGCCGACGGCGTGATCGCCGGCATGACCATCACCGACGAGCGCAAGGCCATCTATGACTTCTCCGACTCGTACTTCCAGTCGGGCGTGCAGATGGCCATCGCCAAGAACAACGACGCCATCAAGGGCTACGAGGACCTCAAGGGCAAGACCGTTGTGGCGAAGACCGGCGCAGAAGGCGAGATGTTCGCCAAGAAGAACGCCTCCAAATACGGCTACACGGTCAAGTCGGTCGACCAGTCGGCGACGATGTACGAAATGGTGAAGTCCGGCAACGCGGACGCCGTCGTCGACGACTATCCGGTGCTCGCCTACGGCATCCAGCAGGGCAACGGACTCAAGACCGTCACGCCGAAGGTCCCCGGCGGCGACTACGGCTTCGCGGTGAACAAGGGGCAGAACGCCGACCTGCTCAAGGCGTTCAACGCCGGCCTCGCCAACCTCAAGAAGTCCGGCGAATACGACAAGATCCTCGCGAAGTACCTCGGCGAGGACTCCAGCGTGAAGCCGGCCACCGCCGACTCGACCGCGAAGAAGAGCTTCATCGACCTGGCGAAGGACGCGTTCCCCGCGCTTATGACCGGTCTGAAGAACACGATGCTCATCACGGCCATCTCGTTCGTCATCGCGCTTGTGCTCGGCATCGTGCTCGGCCTCGTCCGCGTCTCGCCGAACAAGCCGCTGTCCTGGGTCGCCCGTGTGTACGTGGCCGTGTTCCGCGGCACGCCGATCCTGGTGTGGGCGTTCTTCTTCTACTTCGGCATCCCGCAGATCATCGGCCACAGCATCAACATCTGGGTGGCCGGCGCGCTCACGCTGTCGCTCAACGCCGGTGCGTATCTTGTGGAGATCGTGCGCGGCGCCATCGAGTCCGTGAACAACGGCCAGATGGAAGGCGCGCGTTCGCTCGGCCTGAGCTACAACCAGGCCATGCGCAAGGTGATCCTGCCGCAGGCCGTGAAGATCGGCACGCCGGCGATCATCAACCAGCTGGTCATCATGCTCAAGGACTCCTCGCTGCTGCTCGCCATCGGCTTCGGCGAACTGCTGTACCAGGCCCAGCAGATCTACGCGGCCAACTTCCGTGTCACCGAGACGCTGCTCATGGTCGGCGTCATCTACTTCGTGGCCATCACCCTGCTGACCTGGCTGGCCAATATCGTCGATCGGAGGATGAACAAGCGATGAGCACGACGAACGAAACCACGGTGAACGAAACGCACCAGCCCGAGGTCGCCTCGGCCGCCCCCGCGGTTCCCGAGCACAAGGGCCAGGTCGTCATCGACGTGCGCGACCTGCGCAAGACCTTCGGCAAGACCGAGGTGCTCAAGGGCATCGACTGCCAGGTGCACGCCGGCGAGGTGATCTCCATCATCGGCCCGTCCGGCGCCGGCAAGTCCACCTTCCTGCGCTGCCTCAACGGCCTCGACACCCCGACCTCCGGCTCGGTGATTGTCAACGGCTACGACATCGCCGACCCGAAGACCGACATCGACAAGGTGCGCACCCAGATCGGCATGGTGTTCCAGCACTTCAACCTCTTCCCGAACATGACCGTGGCCGAGAACATCATGCTCGCGCCCACGCTCATCAAGAAGGTGCCCGTCGACCAGGCCCGTGCCCGCGCGCTCGAACTGCTGCGCACCGTCGGACTCGAGGAGAAGATCGACGCCAATCCCGACTCGCTCTCCGGCGGCCAGAAGCAGCGCGTGGCCATCGCGCGTTCGCTGGCCATGGACCCCGACATCATGCTGTTCGACGAGGCCACGTCCGCGCTCGACCCCGAGATGGTGGGCGACGTGCTGCAGGTCATCCGCGATCTGGCCAACAAGGGCATGACCATGCTGCTCGTGACCCACGAGATGGCGTTCGCCCGCGAGGTCTCCACGCGCGTGATCTTCACCGACGCCGGCATCATCGAGGAGGAGGGCACCCCGGCCCAGATCTTCGGCAACCCGCAGAGCCCGCGCCTGCGCTCCTTCCTCTCCAAGGTGCTGTAGAAAGGGCTGCGTAACGGTCTGCAGATTCCGGATTCGGGGCTGGGTCGCGAATCCGGAGGCATAATCGCGAGTTTTGTGGCTTTGCCGTGGAACGCCGAAAATCCCCGGCGTGATTTCCCTGTTTTGGGATGCCGCGGTGCATGAGGACGTCCCTTATGCGGCGAACAAAGCCGCAAAACCCGTATCGGGATCGTTTTTGATTTTTGATCTGTCGGATCGCTTGTTTTCGTCCGATGTATGTGTAAACTAATGGGGTGCATGTTCGCGGGAGGTCCCGCGGACAGGTGTTCGGGTTCGTAGCTCAGTGGATAGAGCGTCTGTCTCCGGAACAGAAGGTCGTGGGTTCGAATCCCATCGAGCCCACAAGACTGTTGGAATTCCAACGTTTCTATGGTGTCTAGCGCCGATGTGTGCCGTAATCTGGGCACTCATCGGGTACATGAATGATGCGAATGGTATGGGTTTTGTCTTTCGTGTTTTCCATGCGGGACATGGGGAACGGGCCCTTTCGCATTTTCCCGCCCATATGGCGGTCGTTCATCGTTGACGGCACGCCATACGCCGTACAATCCGTGACTACGAAATACTTCGATACTTCGTATGTTCGTGCTATTCGCATAGAAGGGAATCATCATGGTAGACAAGCTTGAGGAAGTCGCGACCGCATACGCGCCCGCCGCGCTCGGCGCCTACAGCCAGGCGGTGAAGGCCAACGGTTTCGTGTTCGTCTCCGGCCAGCTCGGCATCGACCCGCACACCGGCGAGCTTGCTGGTACGACCGCCGGCGAGCAGACCGCGCAGGCCCTGAAGAACATCAAGCACATCCTCGACGCCGCCGGCAGCGGCATCGAGAACGTGGTGCGCGCCACCATCTACATGAAGAACGTCGATGATTTCAAGGAGATCGACGGCGAGTACGCCAAGGCGTTCATCGGTTCCGTGAAGCCGGCCCGCGTGGCGTTCGGCGGCAACAACATCCCCAAGGGCGCGCTGGTGGAGATCGACGCCATCGCCGTGCTCAACGACGTCGACTGATCGGACGTCGACTGATTGCCTGCTGCTTACGTCCCTGGTTCCCATCCGTTGTTCGATACATGACGGACGGGAACCGGGGACGTTGCTATATTCCGGCTTGTTGTGTGGGATGCGACGAACGGGAACCGTGCGATGGCGTCGATTCCCATCCGTCGCAGTGAGTGCAACCAACGGGAACCGAATGGGCATCCCACCGCCACACCCGTACAATCGGCCTACAATACAACCATGTTTCTCGTGTTGATGTTCGTTTTGACGCTCATATCGGCATCGGTGCTGATGGCGGGCGTCAAGCTCATGCGTGCCAGGACGAGGATTCCCGTATATCCGCTCGGCCTCGCGCTTGCCGTGGTCGGCGGCGTCGCGACGGTCGCGTTCCTCGTGATCTTCATCGTCTACGCCATCGGATGACGACATGGACGACATGATCGGATGACGTATGGGCATACGACAAATCTGCACGCTGCCTGCATCGGTATCGATGCTGAGCCAAGGCAACCTTCAGAATCTGGCCTATGTGGTGGTCGGCGCCATCGGTGCATTGGCCGCGGTGGGATGCCTCGCGCGATGGCTTACGCGGCTTTCGCGCGAACCGGCGTATTACGCAGGCCAGGCGTCCTTGGCGGAGAAACCGGTGCGTCGCGGCGTCATGATGCCGGTCGGTATGACGCCGATGGCCTCGTGCATCGCGAGTTTCGTGCTGTGGTACGGCATCACGGCGGTTGTCGGCACGTTTGTGGCCGCATCCAGTGCGGCGGGGGAGCCGAGGAAAAGCGTTACACCGAACATGCTGGAATCGGCTTGCGGCATCAGCGACATCCGCTCCGACGGCCGCATGTTCCAGGCGCTGGAGGATCTTGATTATCCGATGTATCGCGGCGTCTCCTCGTATGGCGACATCACATTCGTGTATGACGGTCGGCGGGTTGCGGGCGGCGTGAAGCTGCTGAACGGCCAGGCCGTCGTCTATCAGGGGGATTTCCACGGCAGCATGGCCCCGCACGTGGAGTCCATATGGTTCTCGCTGGGATTCATCGCATTGTTCGCTGTGGTCGTCGCACTGCTGATGTTGCTGTGCGCGTTCATCCTGATGACGAATCGGGATGAATCGCAGCCGGGGGTCGTGGAATCCGGAGGTATGCGCATCGACGACATACAACACGATGACATAAGGACGACTCGGCCGTTCGACCGTATCTACGAGCATCCCAAGGTACTGTTCCTGATGGTGTTGTGCGTATTCGTATCCTGCACGTTCATGGCGGTCGGTCTGCCGACGGTCGACGCCCGGTGGGTGGCGCCGGTGGCGGCGACCGCGATTGCGATGAACGCGGCCGCATTCGTCGGACCGTTCATGCTGGTGCGCCGCGTGATGACGAAAGCGGAACGAAGGAAACGCCGATATGACGTCGACGGACATCGATGAATGCCGACATTCGTCCGAGAGAATCACAAGACTCAGGCCATCGGCATGCGGATTTCGGCTTTGGCTGGGTGGATTACCGTTTTTGGATGGCTTGCGGTAGTCTTCTGGGGTGACGAAAGAACAGCAGCGCAAGGCAGAGCCGCATGATACTGCGGAATCGAACGATACCGCGAAGCCGCAGAACGCCGAAGGGGCCCGAACCACCGCGACGACGCAGACGCAGGAGCCCGAGGCCAACGGTCTCGAACGCAAGATGGAATCCCGCCACCTGACCATGATCTCGCTCGGCGGCGTCATCGGCACAGGACTGTTTCTGAGCTCCGGATACACGATTCAGCAGGCCGGACCGCTCGGCGCGATCCTCGCCTACGCCATCGGCTCGATGCTCGTGTACTTCGTGATGCTGTGCCTCGGCGAGCTTTCCGTGGCCATGCCGTACGCCGGAAGCTTCCATCTGTACGCCAACCGGTTCATCGGACCGGGCACGGCATTCACCATCGCGATTCTGTACTGGCTCAATTGGGCCGTGGCGCTCGCCTCCGAATTCACGGCGGCGGGCCTGCTCATGCAACGCTGGTTCCCCGGCAGTCCGGCGTGGGTGTGGAGCGCGGTGTTCATCGTGGTCGTCTTCGCCTTGAACATTCTTTCCGTACGTCTGTATGGCGAATCGGAGTTCTGGTTCGCATCCATCAAGGTGTTCGCCATCGTGGCGTTCATCATCATCGGCCTGCTCGCGATCTTCGGGGCGATTCCCATCGCCGGATACGATCATGCGCCGCTGTTCGGCAACTTCGTGTCCGACGGCCTGCTGCCCAACGGCATCGCGCCGATCTTCTCCACGCTGCTTACGGTCGTGTTCGCATTCTCCGGCACCGAGGTCGTGGGCGTGGCCGCGGGTGAGACGAAGGACCCGGGCTCGGCCATCCCGAAGGCCGTGCACACCACGGTGCTGCGTCTCGCCATCTTCTTCATCGGCTCGATCGCCGTGATGGCCGCGCTGATTCCATGGCATAAGTCCGGCGTGGAGACCAGCCCGTTCGTGCTCGTGTTCCAGTCCATCGGCATGCCGTTCGCCGGCGATGTGATGAACTTCGTGGTGCTCACGGCCGTGCTGTCGGCCGCGAACTCGGGACTCTACGTGTGCTCGCGCATGGTGTGGTCGCTGGCCAAGGAGCGGATGCTGCCGATGAAGCTCGCCAAGACCAACTTCCGTGGCGTGCCCGTGTTCGCCGTCATGGTGAGCATGGCCGGCAGCCTGCTGGCGCTGCTTTCCTCGGTGATCGCGGCCAGCACCGTGTATCTGGCGCTGGTGGCCGTTTCGGGACTGGCGACCATCGTCGTGTGGGCGTCGGTCGCCGTGTGCCAGATTCGCTTCCGTCGTCAGTGGATCGCCGACGGGCACAGCGTGGACGAACTGGGATACAGGGCGCCCGGATATCCATTTGTGCCATGGGCCGCCATCGTGATGTGCGTGCTCGCGTTGGTGCTGGTGGTGCTCGACGAATCGCAGCGTTCGACGCTGTACTACATGATTCCGTTCGTGGCGCTCTGCTACGCGTTCCACTATGGGCGCGAGGCGTGGCGGCGCAGGCATGACGCCGCATAGGGCGCGGCGTGGGCGGCGGCCTCTCGGGTCGTGGGCTGCGGCAGCTTAGGTCGTGGGCTGTCAGCGCTGCCGGTAGACTTTGAAGAATGAGTCCTGAAGCGCTTAGTGAACTGATTTCCGCAATTGCCCACGACCTCGCCGCGGCCGGCACCGCAGGCGAGCTGACCGCGGACCTGATCCCCCCGGTCGAGAAGATCGCCGTGATGCGTCCGAAGGATCGCGCGCACGGCGACTGGGCCACCAACATCGCCATGCAGCTGGCCAAGAAGGCCGGCATGAAGCCGCGCGACCTCGCCGAACTGTTCGCCCCCGAACTCGAGAAGAACGACGGCGTCAAGTCCGTGGAGATCGCCGGCCCCGGCTTCATCAACATCACGCTCGACTCCGCATCCGCCGCCGGCATCGTCGACACCGTGCTCGAGGCCGGCGCCGCGTTCGGCCGCAACGAGCATCTGAACGGCAAGACCCTCAACCTCGAATTCGTCTCCGCCAACCCCACCGGCCCGATTCACATCGGCGGCACCCGCTGGGCCGCCGTCGGCGACTCCATGGCCCGTGTGCTCGAGGCCAACGGCGCCAAGGTCGTGCGTGAATACTACTTCAACGACCACGGCGAGCAGATCAACCGCTTCGCCCGTTCGCTGGTCGCCGCCGCCCACGGCGAGGAGACCCCGGCCGACGGCTACAAGGGCGCCTACATCGACGAGATCGCCCAGCGCGTGATCGACGAGGCCAAGGCCGACGGCATCGACGTGCTCTCCCTGCCGCGCGTGACCGCCGAAGACGGTTCCGAAGGCGATTCCGAACAGCGCGAGGAGTTCCGCAAGCGCGCCGTGCCGATGATGTTCGCCGAAATCCAGAAGTCGATGAAGGAGTTCCGCGTGAACTTCGACGTCTGGTTCCATGAGAACAGCCTCTACCAGGACGGCGAGGTCGAGAAGGCCATCGCCGACCTGCGTGAGCGCGGCGACATCTACGAGAAGGACGGCGCCACCTGGTTCGCCTCCACCAAGCACGGTGACGACAAGGACCGCGTGATCATCAAGTCCGACGGCAACGCCGCGTACTTCGCCGCCGACATCGCCTACTACCGCAACAAGCGTCATCGCGACGTGAACCCCGCCGACGTGGCCATCTACATGCTCGGCGCCGACCACCACGGCTACATCGGCCGCATGATGGCCATGTGCGCCGCGTTCGGCGACAAGCCGGGCGAGAACATGCAGATTCTCATCGGTCAGCTCGTCAACGTGATGAAGGACGGCAAGCCCGTGCGCATGAGCAAGCGCGCCGGCAACGTCGTGACGCTCGACGACCTCGTCGAGGCCATCGGCGTGGACGCCGCCCGCTACTCGCTGGCCCGCACCGACTACAACCAGAGCGTGGACATCGACCTCGACCTGCTCGCCAGCCACACCAACGAGAACCCCGTGTACTACGTGCAGTACGCGCACGCCCGCAGCTGCAACGTGGACCGCAACGCGGCCGCCGCCGGTGTGACCGTCGACGGCGCCGACCTCGCGCTGCTCGACACCGAGGCCGACGGCGACCTGCTCGCCGCCCTCGCCCAGTACCCGAGCATGATCTCGCTGGCCGGCGACGGCCGCGAGCCGCATCGCGTGGCCCACTACCTCGAGGACCTGGCCGGTCGCTACCACAAGTGGTATGCCGCCGAGCGCGTGGCCCCCATGGCCCTGACCGACGCCGAACAGCGTCTGCCCGAAGCCGAGCGTGCTGCTTTGGAGATCGCCAAGAACCCCGAACCGGCCCGCGCCGCCGCCCGACTGCGCCTCAACGATGCCGCCAAGCAGGTCATCGCCAACGGCCTCGACCTCCTCGGCGTCACCGCTCCGGAAAAGATGTGATGCCCTTCGGGCATCCGTCGTTTCGCGACGGGGCTCGATAAATCGCCCCTGCTACGAACAGTCCACTGGACTGTTCGTCCGGAAAAGATGTGATGCCCTTCGGGCATCCGTTGTTCCGTCCCTTGTCATCCTGAGCGAGCGCAGCGAGTCGAAGGGTCTTGAGGATCGTAAGACCTTCGACTCCGCCGCAAGCGGCTCCGCTCAGGATGACAGTGGGTGTTTATCGCAGGCGGCTCCGCTCAGGATAACAATGAGGTCTGCCGCAGGCGGTCTGAGAGGGTGGTGCGGTGATGAGCCTTTGTACACGCTGGCAGCGGTTCATCGCGCCGTTCGACCGTATCGGCGCGTGGCTCGCCGACCACTATCTCGACATTCCCGCGGGCGTTCTCGCCTTCATCCTCGTCCTCTGGCCCGCGATACAGGATGTCAGCGGCCTCGGCCGCCACATCATCGCCGCGCAGATCTTCCACTACGGCTTCCCCGCATGGATCCCCATCAATTTCGTCGTCGTATTGTCATGGTGGCGGGCCGCGCGAATCGTGCAACGCCGCGGCAAACGCGCCACCTGGGGATACTATTACCGCAACGGCGTCGTGGCCATGATCGTGCTTGCCGTCATCTCCATCGTCACGTATTCCTCGCTGTATTTCGACGGTTACGGCGTCCCGACCGACGTCGAAATCCGATATACGCCGCCGGCCTATGCGACGACCCGCGAATACGACGTCCGGTACGCCATCGAATCCGCCCAATGGAATGTCGACGGCGGACGTCATATCAACGATGACGACGCCGTCATTTGGCGGGGAACGACCGACCTTTCCAAAGGCGTTCATGCGGATTTCGACATCGTCCCGGCCGATGGCGGCGGTATGAACAACGGTGTCGCGTCGCCGCATCGAGGCAGCGATACGACGTCTGACATCGACTCCATCAAACGCGCCGAACCCGGCGTCTGCACGATACTCGTCAACGGCGTCGAAACCGCCCACGGCGACGACGGCTGCCGCATCCGGACCTTCGATGTCACCTACACGCCCTGGTCCGGCCTCGTCGTTCGGCGTTGAATCGTCACCCGTTATGGGACGGCGGGGGCCGGTCGGCGGGGCATCTGGCAGAATTGACGGTACCGTACGTAATTTATGAACAACGGCGGGTTCGTGGACGACAATGGGTGCGTAAAACACCGGCGTGCAACACGGAGCCGCAGACACCGATACGCGAACACCGACAAGCAGAGAATGGAGCGACGATGAGCGGGAAGACCGAGGAGAAGGAATTCACGATGGGCAAGGGCATCACGCCGATCTGGCCGTCGGCCACGACGATCGACGACGACGGAGCCATCGAATTCCATGGCCGCGCCGCCGAATCCCTGCTCGCCGAATTCGGCTCGCCGCTCTACCTCATCGACACCGATGAGGTCGCCGGACGCGCGCGCTACTTCGTGCGCGCCGCCGCCGACGCCTTCACCAACTCCATCACGCATGTGAGCTTCGCAGGCAAGGCGTTCCTCTCCAAGCGCATCGTGCGCGAGGTCATCGACGCCGGCATGCACGTCGACACCTGCACCATGGGCGAGATGCGCATCGCGCTCGCCGCTGGCGCCCCGGGACGCCGCCTCGTGCTGCACGGCAACAACAAGACCGACGCCGAAATCGAACTCGCCGTGAAGAACGACTTCGCCAAGATCGTCATCGACTCGGCCGACGAACCCGCACGCATCGCCGAAATCGCCCACCGACTCGGCAAGCGCGCCAAGGTGATGCTGCGCGTGACCTCCGGCATTCACGCCGGCGGCCACGAATACATCTCCACCGCGCACGAGGACCAGAAGTTCGGCGTGCCGCTGCTGCCCGCGGGCGCCGACGCCGCCGCGCTCGGCGTGCTCGACGACCTCGGCGACGTGACGCCCGCCGCCACGAACGCCCGGCTCTCCACTGCGGCTGCCGGCGATGCCGATTCGGCCGCCGCCGACGGCAAGCCGGAACGCGAACTGCGCTACGACATCAAATACCCGTACGACCTGAGTCATGAGGAGGTCTCCGACGCCGACAAGGCGCTCGCCGAGGCCATGACCGTCGTGGCCGACGGCCCCGCGCTCGCCGTGCTCAAGAGCATCGCCTCGTTCGGCGACGACCTCGAGCTCGTGGGCATCCATTCGCACATCGGCTCCAACATCCACGACGCCGATGCGTTCATCCAGGCCGCCAAGCGCATGATGCTGCTGCGCAAGACCTTCTACGCCACCGACGCCTACACGCTGCCCGAGGTCGATCTCGGCGGCGGCTATTCCGTGGCCTACACCGACGGTGAGGATTCCATGGATGTGCGCGTCGAGCTCAAGCGTCTCGCCGACGCCGTGGCCTCCGTCAACCGCGCGCTCGGCATGCCCGCGCCCGCCATCTCGTTCGAGCCCGGCCGCTGGATCGTGGCGCCGGCCGGCGTGACCCTGTACCGTGTGGGCACCATCAAGCCCGTGCATCTGACCGATGCCAAGGATTCCGCCGGCAACCCCATCGACGAGCGCGTGTACGTCTCCGTCGACGGCGGCATGAGTGACAACATCCGTCCGGCCCTTTACGGCGCCGACTACACGGCCCGTCTCGCCAACCGCGCCGGCTCCGCCGAGACCATGCTCGCCCGCGTGGTCGGCATGCACTGCGAGTCCGGCGACATCGTGGTGCACGAGGTGAGGCTCCCCGCCGACACGAAGCGTGGCGACATCCTCGCCGTGCCCGTCACCGGAGCCTACGGCCGTACGATGGCCAGCAACTACAACCAGGCGCTCATCCCCGCCGTCGTGGGCGTGAGCGAGTCCGGCGCCAGCGTGATGCTGCGCCGCCAGACCGTCGACGACCTGCTGGACCTCGACCAGGACTGAATGGTCAACCGGGACCCGAATCGACCGGTCGATATCGGAGGAAGACCGCCATCGGGCCCTGTCGCTTTGGGACCGTAGGATTATGGTGGTTGGAGCTGCATAACGCAGACGTGATATGCAGACGAATACGCAAACGCACCGTCTTTGGGAAGGACGCAAGGATATGGCACAGAACGAAAGCCCGATTCGCGTAGCACTGCTGGGCGCCGGCACGGTCGGCTCGGCCACCGCCCGCCTGATCGTCGAACAGAGCGAGGAGCTCGCGCACCGCATCGGCCGCCCGATCGAGCTCGTCGGCGTCGCCTGCCTCGACCCGGACGAGGTCAATGTGCCGTGGATCGACAAGTCGCTGCTCACCACCGACACCGCCGACCTGTGCACCAAGGCCGACATCGTCATCGAACTCATCGGCGGCACGACCGCCGCGCACACGTTCGTGATGAAGGCCATCGAATCCGGCGCGTCCGTCGTCACCGCCAACAAGGCCCTCATCGCCAAGTACGGCCCGGAGATCTACGCGGCCGCCGAGGCCAAGGGCGTGGACTTCTACTTCGAGGCCGCCGTGGCCGGTGCCATCCCGATCGTGCGCCCGCTGCGCGAATCCATGGTCGGCGACAGGATCACCAGCATCATGGGCATCGTCAACGGCACCACCAACTACATCCTCGACGAGATGACCACCAAGGGCCTCGACTTCGACGTGGCGCTCAAGGACGCGCAGGCCAAGGGTTACGCCGAGGCCGACCCGACCGGCGACATCGAGGGCGAGGACGCGGCGAACAAGGCCGCCATCATGGCGTCTCTCGCGTTCCACACCGACGTGCGCATCGACGACGTCTCCGTCGAAGGCATCACCAAGATCACGTCCGACGACATCGCCGCCGCCACCGCCGAGAACAAGGTCATCAAGCTGCTCGCCGTGTGCGAGAACTCCGAGGCCGGCGTCTCCGCCCGCGTGTACCCGGCACTGATCCCGAACGAGCATCCGCTCGCCAGCGTGCGCGGCAGCTTCAACGCCGTGTTCGTCAAGGCCGAGGCCGCCGACGACCTCATGTTCTACGGCCGTGGCGCCGGCGGCGACCCGACCGCCTCCGCCGTGGTCGGCGACGTCGTCACCGAGGCCCGCCACATCACGCACGGCTGCACCGGCCCGTCCATCCCGATGTACGCGAACCTGCCGAAGGCTCCGCTCAACGCCTCGCGTTCCGCGTTCGCCGTGCGCTTCGTGATCCACGACAAGCCGGGCACGCTCGCCGCCATCGCCGAGGAGTTCGCCAAGCGGGGACTCTCCATCAACGGCGTGAACCAGGACCTCAAGCCCACGCTGCACGAACCGGGATACAGCGGCGAGCTGCAGCAGCTTCGCCTCGTCACCCACCTGTGCGACGAGGTCACGCTGCGCGAGGCCGTCGACGCCGTGAGCAAGCTCGACTTCGTGACCGGCGAGGCCACCATCCTGCGAGTCATGGCCTGATCCGCACCAATCATCATCCGATGATGTCGTCCCGCATGGAATGCCGTGCGGGACGACATTGCGACTAAGGAGCATTATGAAGTTCGCCACCGATGCCGTGCGCGTATCCGTTCCCGCCACCAGCGCCAACCTCGGCCCCGGCTTCGACGCCGCAGGCCTCGCCCTTGGCGTGCGCGACGAGCTGAGTTTCCGTCTGCTGCCGACGGCCGGCGCGCAGATCGAGATCCATGGCGAGGGCGAGGACACGCTGCCGCGCGACGAATCGCATCTGGTCGTCCGCACGTTCCGCCGTGCACTCGACGAGCTCGGCCTGCCGCAGGCGGGCGTCGATCTGGTGGCGCACAACCGCATCCCGCAGGAGCGAGGCATGGGCTCCTCCGCCGAGGCCATCGTGGCCGGCGTATCCGCCGCGGTCGCCTTCGCCGGCTACGGCGATGAGGCCCGCGACTTCATCTTCGACTTGGCGGCGCACATCGAGGGGCATCCCGACAACGTGGCGCCGGCCGTATACGGCGGCATGACCGTTTCGTGGGATTTCGAGCCGAAGACCGAGGTGCCGATCACCGATGCCCCGTCGTCGAAGGAATCGAACGTGGTGCCCGTCTCCGGAGACGCGGCCCTGTTCCCCGGCTCCGCCGAGCCGTTCAAGGGCGGCTACCATACCGTGAACTATCCGGTCGGCGACCTCATCAACGCATGGGTGTTCGTTCCCGACTACAAGCTTTCCACCGAGGAGGCGCGCAAGGCGCTGCCGCTTGAGGTGCCCCGCACCGACGCCCTGTTCAACGTCTCTCGCGTCGCCCTGCTGCCCGCCGCCATGAGCGGTGCCTCGGGCCGCGACACCAATGCGCTGCTGTTCTCGGCCACCGGCGATACACTGCATCAGCACTACCGCAGCTCGCTGATGCCGCAGTCGTGGGAGCTGATGACGTTCCTGCGCGCCCACGGATACGCCTCCACAATCTCCGGCGCCGGCCCGTGCGTGCTGGTGCTGCACGAGGGCGACGATTCCGCGGCCCTGACGAATCTGCTGTTCGAGAACTGGCTGTCGGCCGGCCACTGGCGTATGCTGCATCCGGCCATCGACCGCCAGGGTGTGTTGTTCGGACCGGAAGAAGCCTGACGGTTTCTTGAACGTCCTGTAGTTGAGGAGAGGTTTTTCCGTTGGCGATTCCGGTGATTCTCGCGTCCAAGTCCAAGGCGCGCCGTGATGTGCTGTTCCACGCGGGCATCCGCCCGACGATTCGCGTGTCGCATGTCGACGAGGCGGCCGTCGTGGTCAACACTGCGGCGCAGCAGGGCATCAGCCCAGACGACATGACCACGCAGGAGCGCGTGCCGCTGCTGGCGCGCGCCAAGGCCGCCGCCGTGTACCGCGACTATCTCGCCATCGCCGCCACCGCCGCCACCGCGGTCGGCGAGCAGCACGTCTCCCACCCGCTTTCCGACGGATTCGGAACGGTCTGCGAAACCTCCACCATCCAGGAGGCCCTCGAACAGCACCGCGGCATGACCAATGCCATGGCCGGTCCGCTCATCATCGGCTGCGACTCCATGTTCGAGCTCGACGGCGTGCCCTACGGCAAGCCGCACACGGTGGAGCACGCCCGCGAGCGCCTGCACCTCATGCGCGGCCGCACCGGCACCCTGTGGACGGGCCACTGCGTGATCGATGCCGCCACCGGCCGCATGGTCAGCCGTGCCAGCCACGCCGAGGTGACGTTCGCGAACTATTCCGACTCCGACATCGAACGCTACATCGCCACCGGCGAGCCGCTCGAGGTGGCCGGCTCCTTCACGCTCGACGGCTTCGGCGGCGCGTTCATCGACGGCATCCAGGGCGATCCGAGCGGCATCATCGGCCTGAGCCTGCCCCTCACCCGGCAGCTGGTCGAGGAGCTCGATATCGACTGGACCGACCTGTGGAACCTCGACCGCGACACCCAGCAGAACGGCGGCACCATCAACTCCGAGTGGGAGACCCCCAAGGAGAACGTGCTGCAGCCGGGCGACGGGTTCATCGACTGCGCGTGCGGGCACAAGCACTGGGGTCTCAACGGCGCCGCCGGCGTATTGCTGGCCCGTCGCGACGCCGAGACCGGCATCATCACCGACGTGCTCATGCAGCATCGCGCCCTGTGGAGCGCCGAGGGCGGCACGTGGGGCATTCCCGGCGGCGCCATCGCCGACGGCGAGAGCCCGCTCGAGGGCGCGCTGCGCGAAAGCTTCGAGGAGGCGAACATCCGCCCCGAGAACATCACCGTCGTCGGCTCGTATCTCGAGGACCACGGCCCGTGGGGCTACACCACCGTCTTCGCGTTCGAGAAGCCGGGGCACACGGTCGAGCCGCGCGCCAACGACGATGAGAGCCTTGAGATTGCATGGGTGCCGTTCGACGAGGTCAGGAACCTGAAGCTCCTGACCGCCATGAAGACCGACTGGCCTCGGTTCGAGGAGCGTCTGCGCCGCATCGCCGCCACCACCTTCGACCGGTAGTTTTCCGTTCACGTTTCCTCGGGCGACGGTGGTCTCACGGCGATGACCGTGATCCCGACGAGTTGATTTGGCCGCGATAATTCAAGATTCCGTAACCCACGGCGGTGGGGGAGGGGGTACGCTGTACCCGTGAGCGAAATCAGAGAGAAGAGCGGCTCGCCGGCGAGGCATACGCATTTCGCCGGCATCGACGGCCTGCGTGCATTGGCCATCATCGGCGTCATCGCGTTCCATACGAGGCCGTCGCTATTGCAGGGCGGCTTCATCGGCGTCACGCTGTTCTTCGTCATCACCGGATTTTTGGCCACGCGTTCCGTGCTCGGCGTCGTCGACGCCGACGGAACGTTCGGATACGGCCGTTATCTTGTGCGCCGCGTCAAGCGGCTGCTGCCGCCGACGCTGGCCATCATCGCCGTCACCCCGGCGCTGGTATGGCTGTTCGCGCCGAGCCTGCTGCAGAAGGTCGTCTCCGATGCGCTGCCAGGCGCCCTGTTCGCCAGCAACTGGGTGTACATCTTCCGCAAGGTCCCGTATTTCCAGGCCGCCGGCCTGCCGTCGCCGCTGACCCATCTGTGGTTCCTCGGCGTCACCATGCAGTTCTATATCCTCTGGCCGCTGCTGCTCATGGTGCTCGGCCGTCTGACGAAATCGAAATGGATTCGTTCCATCGTGGTCGTCGTCATCATGATCGCCTCGTCCGCGGCGATGTTCCTGCTGTTCGATCCGGCCAGCACGTCCCGCGTCTACTACGGCACCGACACCCGTTTCGCCGAGCTCGCCGCCGGCGCGCTGCTCGCCATCTGGATGGCGCCGAAGACGGCAGGAAAGCCCGCGATCCCCGCTGTCGGACCGATATCGATGCCCGCGCGGACCGTCGACGGCCTGCCATCCGTGCCGCTGCCGGCCGGTGCGTCGACGATGCCCGTGCCGTCCGCCATCGCCCCGGCTTCCGCCTCCGATACGGCGTCTGCGTCTGCGTCTCGTCGCGGTGTCGCCGTCATCCTCGCCGACGTGTTCGGCGCCGTGGCGCTCGTGGCCCTGCTCGCCGGATTCTGGTTCGCCAACGGCTATCTGTCGTATATGTATCGGGGCGGCTATGCCGTGGCCGCCGTGGTGTCGCTGATCGCGCTGTCTTGTACGGTGCAGGAACGCGCCATCTGGCCGAAGGTGCTTGGCTGCGCGCCCCTGCGTTACATAGGGTCGCGTTCATTCAGCCTGTATCTCGTGCATTATCCGCTGCTGCAGATCATGAACCCGGCCACGCGCACCGAGGCGCTGCCGTGGTGGGGATGGCTCGTGCAGTTCGCGATTATCATCGCGGCCGGCGAGGTGTTCTATCAGCTGGTCGAGGCCGCGAGGAAGCATACGGCGAAGCCGGTTGTGGCGGCGGAACCGAAGACGTCGGGGCCGGCCTCTTCGGAATCAATCGACCTCGACAAGGCCCCCGCTCCCGTGGGGAGGCCGATACCGGGGCTGCCGGTGCCGGATGTGTCGCCGCTGCCGGTGGAATCTCCGGCCACGGCGGTTGTGACGCCCGCCGTCGCTTCCGCCCCACGTCGTTCGCCGTTCGGTTTCCTCCGCTCCTCCGGTCTTCGTCCCGGTGCGTGGGTGATGTCGGCGCTCGGCGTCATCGTCGTCATCGCACTCACATGGGCGCCGGTCAACTGGGCGCAGATCGCGCAGTCCCGCGCCGTCCAACTGCGGCCGGAACTCGCCGAACAGACGACCGGCAGGCCGCTGAAACCCAAGCCGAAGCCGAAACCCAAGAAGACGGCGTCGGCGTCGGCCAGCGCCGCCGCCTCCGCGAAGCCCACGCCGACGGTCACATCGAAGGCGGAGAAGGTGCCGAACAACTTCGACATCTCGAAATACCATTACGATCCCGCCACGCAGAGCTGCAGCGCCGACATCATGATGGTCGGCGACTCCGTGACGTCCGGCACGTCGGAGTTCATCCAGGAGACGTTCCCGAACGGGTTCATCGACGGCAAGCCGAACCGTCAGATGCCCGAGGCCGTTGGCATCTATCAGGCCGACGTCGCCGCAGGGCACAACGGCAGCGTGGTGATCTTCGGCCTCGGCACGAACGGCATCATCGAGAACGAGCAGGAGGTGCAGAAGCTCATCGACGCGACCGGCGGCAAGCCGACGTTCTTCGTGACCATCCGCATGCCGTACCCGTGGCAGGAGACGAACAACAACACGATGCTGCGCCAGGCCGCCGCGAAGAACCCCAACGTCGGCATCATCGACTGGCATGGCTACAGCGAGGGCCACAGCGAATACTTCGGCGACGACGGCATCCACCCGGGCATGACCGGCGCTGCGGCCTACGCCACGATGCTGCGCCAGGCCGTCTGCGGCCAGTAGTCAGCTCAGCAGTGCTGCGATGACCGCAATAAACACCGGCGACGTCATCGTGGACAGCAGGATGCCGTCGCGGGCGAACGTGAGTCCGACGTTGTATCGCGCCGCGTAGTTGTACACGTTCTGGCCGGTCGGCAGCGCGGCGAGCACCACGCATGCGTACAGCGTCGCGCCGCGGAAGCCCATCACGAAGTAGGCGAGCAGGAACGCGATGACCGGCATCACGATGTTCTTCAGAATCGCGACGGTGAGGATCGCCGGACGTGACGACTTCTGCTGCATCGGCCGCGTGCCGTGCAGCGACATGCCGAACGCCATGAGGATCATCGGCACGGCGGAGTCGCCGATCATCTTGATGGGGTCGAAGAGGAAGTTCGGCAGGAACCAGCCGGTCTTCGCGTTCACGGCCGAGAGGATGATGCCCAGCAGCGAGCCGATGAGCAGCGGCTGGTGCAGCGGCTGCCTGGCGATCTCCTTGAGCGATACCTTGCCCTTGGTGGTCACGTCGAGCACGGTGAGGCCCACGGGCGTGAAGATGGCCTGCTGCATCACGAGGATGGGCGCGACCAGCGCCGGATTGCCGAGGATGTACGTGGCGATCGGCAGGCCGATGTTGTTCGAATTGAGATACAGCGAATTGAGTGCGCCGATCGTCGTGTCGGCCGCGCCCATATGGAAGAACAGACGGTTGAGGATGACGAACAGCAGGCCGACGAGCGCCGCCGAGAAGAACGCCACGACGATCGACGAGTGGAAGATCTCGAAGATCGGCTCCTTCGAGAGGATCGCGAACATGAGGCATGGACTCGAGACGAAGAAGCTGAAGCGGTTGAGCACCATCTGGCCCTGCGGCCCTCCGATATGCATGCGCGCGGCGACGTATCCCACCGCGATGACGATGCCGATTACACAGAACCCCTGCATTGCGCTCAACAGGCCTGGCATGATGCTCCCCTCCGTTTGGTACGCGTCAATACTGCCACAGGCCCCGTATCATGAACCGCGTCCCGACGCTCGCATCGCGGTTTGGGGGCATAGGGGGAGGAGTGTGAAATTCGAGGACGGAATTCGGGTTGCAGCGCCGTGTCGTAGGGAATTGCCGTTACCATTGGTCACAAGAAGCCGTGAGCGCTAACGGAGATATGTCAAACGATTTTCCGAAGGCGATCGGACGACGACGAGACACGGCGAGATACGAACGACGAGGCCGGAGGTTTTTGAGGTATGTCGAGCAAGCGCGTGTCCATCTTCGAGGTTGCCCGTGCGGCAGGGGTCTCCCACCAGACCGTGTCGCGCGTGATCAATCATTCCCCGAACGTGTCGCCGACCACGCGGGCCAAGGTGCAGGCGACCATCGACGAGCTCGGCTACCGTCCGTCCGGCGCCGCCCGCGCGCTCGCCACGCAGCGCACGCGCACCATCGCGCTGATCGCCGGAGGCATGAGCTACCACGGCCCGCTCTCCACCATCTCGTCCATCGAGGCCATGGCCCGCAAGCACGGCCTGTACGTGTCCATCTCCATCATGAACGACCACGAATACACCCAGAAGGCCTTCGAGGAGGTGGCCAACGCCTGCCTCGACCAGGGCGTGGAGGCGTTCGTGTTCGTCGCCCCGACCGAACCGATGGTCGAGGCCGCGCTCTCCGCCCGACTGAAGGTGCCGCGCGTGATCCTCACGTCGTCGCACGGGTCGTCCGACGTCGACATCGAGGAGATCATCGCCAAGGATCCGACCACCGTGTGCCTCGGCGTTGACCAGTGGTCGGCCATCCGCTCCATCGTCGACCATCTCGCCGAACAGGGGCATCGCCGGGCGATCTATTTCGCCGGTCCGCAGGACTGGCGCGACGCCGCGACCCGTCGCCTCGCATGGGAGAAGGAAAGCGCCGCCGCCGGCATCGAATCGCGCACGCTTGAGGTCGGCGACTGGTCCGCGCAGTCGGCATATGATCTTTTCGAACGCTATCTCGCCGGGCTCGACGACCCGAAGACGCAGCTGCCCACCGCCATCGTGGCCGCCAATGACCTGCAGGCCACGGGCATCCGGCGCTCGCTGTACGAGCATGGATTCTACGTGCCGAAGGATGTCAGCCTCGTCGGATTCGACGACATGCCCGGCGTGGACAACGCCATTCCGCCGCTGACCACCATCCGTCCCGATTTCTCGGCGCTGGGCGTGGCCGCCATGAGGACGCTGTTCTCACTCCTCGGAACGAAGGGTGAGACGACTGCGGCGCCGAAGCTCGATCTGCCGCGGCATCACGGCGTCGCCACGATCGTCGCCCCGCTCATCGTGCGCAAGTCGACGGCCGCACCGACCCGCTGACCGGGCGCCGGTGGCGCCGTCGATGGCATTCCGCGGCGCGTGGCTCCCCTCGGGTCGTCCCGCCGGCGGTAGGATGGAGTCCGATGCGATGCATCGGCTCCTCCGCCGACGGGGACGGGAGGGGTTTCATAACAAATCAAATAAATTGACGTCAGACGTTGCGTTGTCGGCGTGGCGGGTTGTACCATAGTAACTAGAATGTGAGCGTTCACAACCACGGGTTCGATGGTCACTTCCAGAAGGTCCGCAGGTTCTGATGCGCAACAACGACGTTGGTAATCACATACTGACCGGAACAACAAGGAGTAGACACATGAGCGACGCCTCCGATATGGACATCTCGGGAATCGTCGAAAAGATCCGTGCGGGCAAGACCTCGCTGGGCATTGAGTTCGGTTCCACCCGAATCAAGGCCGTGCTGATCGACGACAACTACAACACCATCGCCTCCGGCGACTACCAGTGGGCCAGCCACCTCGAGGACGGACTGTGGAGCTACTCCGTCGAGGAGATCTGGAAGGGCCTGCAGAGCGCCTACGGCGCCATGGCATGGGACGTCAATCAGGCCTACGGCGTGGAACTCACCCGCATCGGCCACATCGGCTTCTCCGCCATGATGCACGGCTACCTCGCCTTCGACAAGGACGGCGAACTGCTCGTGCCGTTCCGCACCTGGCAGAACACCAACACCCACGAGGCCCACCTCAAGCTCTCCGACCTGTTCCAGTACAACATCCCCGAACGCTGGAGCATCGCGCACCTCTACCAGGCCGTGCTCAACAAGGAGGAGCACGTCGGCAAGGTCGCCTACTTCACCACCCTCGCCGGCTACGTGCACTGGAAGCTCACCGGCAAGAAGGTGCTCGGCGTGGGCGACGCCTCCGGCATGTTCCCCATCGACCCCACCACCCACACCTGGGAGAAGGAACTGCTCGCCAAGTTCTCCGCCCTGCCCGAAGTCGCCGCCCAGCCGTGGAACATCGAGGACCTGCTGCCCGAACCGCTCGTCGCCGGCACCCCCGCCGGCGAGCTGACCGCCGAAGGCGCCAAGCTGCTCGATCCCTCCGGCAAGCTCCAGCCCGGCATCGTGCTCGCTCCGCCGGAAGGCGACGCCGGCACCGGCATGGTCGCCACCAACTCCGTGCGCGTGCGTACCGGCAACGTCTCCGCCGGAACCTCCATCTTCGCCATGGTCGTGCTCGAGAAGAAGCTCGCCCGCCTGCACCCCGAAGTCGACCTCGTCACCACCCCGGCCGGCGACCTCGCGGGCATGAGCCACGCCAACAACTTCACCTCCGACCTCAACGCCTGGGTCGGCCTCTTCGGCGAATTCGCCAAGGCCATCGACCAGCCCGTGAACACCGGCGCCCTCTACGGCACCCTGTTCCGCCTCGCCATCAGCGACCAGGCCGACGCCAACGCCGGAGGCCTGCTCAACTATCCGTTCCGCTCCGGCGAATTCCTCGCCGGCCTCGAGGAGGGCCGCCCGCTCTTCGCCCGCAGCCCCGAAGCCAACATGAACCTCGCCAACTTCATGCGCGCCCAGCTGTTCTCAGCGTTCAGCCCCGTCAAGATCGGCATGGACGTCATGACCAAGGACGAAGAGGTCAAGGTGGACTCCCTCGTGGGCCACGGCGGCATCTTCACCACCCCGAAGGTCGCGCAGAAGATCCTCGCCGCCGCGTTCGACACCCCCATCAAGGTGATGACCACCGCGGCCGAAGGCGGCGCCTGGGGCATGGCCGTGCTCGCCGACTACCTGTGGCACACCCCGTGGCCGCTCGACGAGTACCTCGACCAGCGCGTCTTCAAGGACGCCCAGTCCACCACCGAGACGCCCGACCCCAAGGACGTCGAAGGCTTCGAGGACTTCTTCGCCCGCTTCCAGGCCGGCCTGGCGATCGAGAAGAGCGCCGTGCGCAACATCGACCTCGAAAGCAAGTGATTTTTCCCACAACGTCAACAAACAACGAAGAAAGGTAGCCGAACATGGCAACTCTGGCTGATTATGGTCCCGAAGTGCGTGCCGAGGTCAAGCAGGTGCGCGAGGTGGTCTCCAACCTCCACCAGCAGCTCATCAAGTGGAACCTGGTCGTGTGGACGGCCGGCAACGTGTCCCAGCGCCTGCACACCGCCGACCTGATGGTCATCAAGCCGTCCGGCGTGCGCTACGAGAACCTCACCCCGAACTCCATGGTCGTCACCGACCTCGAGGGCAACGTGGTCGACGGCTCCGAGGCCCCCAGCTCGGACACCGCCTCGCACGCGTACATCTACCGCCACATGCCCGACGTGTACGGCGTGGTGCACACGCACTCCACGTACGCGACCGCGTGGGCGGCCACGGGCCAGGACATCCCGTGCGGCCTGACGATGATGGGCGACGAGTTCGGCGGCCCCGTGCCGGTCGGCCCGTTCCGCCTCATCGGCTCCGAGGCCATCGGCAAGGGCGTCGTCGAGACCCTCGCCAAGTACCCGAAGTCGCCGGCCGTGCTCATGCAGAACCACGGCCCGTTCACCATCGGCAGGGACGCGGAGGCCGCCGTCAAGGCGGCCGCCATGACCGAGGAGGTCGCGCACACGATGTGGGCCGCCAGGCAGCTCGGCGACATCATCGAGATCGACCAGGCCGACATCGACAAGCTCAACGACCGCTACCAGAACGTCTACGGCCAGCACTGATTCGATGGAGTGTCATCCGCGTTGCGGGAGACTCGACGTACCTTCGTACGCCTTCGCCTCCCGCGCCTTGATGACACACGCATCGACGGAACATCCGCGGCGTTGCGGGAGACCCGACGTACCTTCGTACGCCTTCGTTGTCCGCGCCTTGCGGCCGCACGCGTCAGACCTGACGGAACGTCTCCGGCACGGCGGGGGCGGGAGACTCGACGTACCCTCGTACGCCTTCGCCTCCCGCCGTGCCAAATCCGCACACGTCGGGCCGTGCAATAACTCAAACACTTACACAAAGAAGTAACCACAACACAAAAGGAGCCAATTATGGCATTCGAAAACCCCTTCGAGGGCAAGGAAATCTGGTTCGGCGTCGGCTCGCAGGACCTCTACGGTGAGGAAGCCCTTCGCCAGGTCGCCATCCACTCCGGCGAAATGGTCGACTACCTGAACAAGACCGGCAAGATCCCGGCCAAGATCGTCCTCAAGCCCACCCTGAAGTCCTCCGACGGCGTCAAGGAATTCATGGTCGAAGCCTCCGCCAACCCCAACGTCATCGGCGTCATCACCTGGTGCCACACCTTCTCCCCGGCCAAGATGTGGATCCGCGGCCTCGAAGTGCTCACCAAGCCGCTCCTGCAGCTGGCCACCCAGCACCACAAGGAAATCCCGTGGGAAACCATCGACATGGACTTCATGAACCTGAACCAGGCCGCCCACGGCGACCGTGAGTTCGGCTACATCGTCTCCCGCCTCGGCATCCCGCGCAAGATCGTCGTCGGCCACTACACCGACCCCGAAGTCGCCGAGAAGGTCGGCACCTGGGCCCGCGCCTGCGCCGGCTGGGACGCCTCCAACAACATGAAGGTCATGCGCTGGGGCGACAACATGCGCAACGTCGCCGTCACCGAAGGCGACAAGACCGAAGCCGAGCGCGTCTTCGGCGCCTCCATCAACACCTGGGCCGTCAACGAGCTCGTCGCCGCCTACGACGCCGTCAAGGACGACCAGGTCAAGGAGATCATCGAGGACTACAAGGCCAAGTACGACATCGACCCGGCCCTCCTCGACGCCAAGTACGACTCCCTCTTCATCGCCGCCAAGGAAGAGGCCGCCATGGTCAACATGATGCGCGCCAACGGCTGCACCGCCGGCGTCGACAACTTCGAAGACCTCGGCGCCCTCCCGCAGCTCCCCGGCGTCGGCCCGCAGCGCTTCCCCGCCGAGTACGGCTGGGGCTTCTCCGCCGAAGGCGACTGGAAGACCGCCGTCCTCGTCCGCATCGGCGCCGTCATGGGCTACGGCCTCGAAGGTGGTGCCTCCCTCATGGAGGACTACTCCTACAACTTCACCGAAGGCAACGAGCTCGACATGGGCTCCCACATGCTCGAGGTCTCCCCGTCCATCGGCACCATCGCCAAGCCGAAGCTCGAGATCCACCCGCTCGGCATCGGCGGCAAGGCCGACCCCGTCCGCCTCGTCTTCTCCGGCGCCCCCAAGAAGGATGCCGTCGTCGTCTCCATGGCCGACGAGCGCGAACGCTTCCGCCTCCTCATGGACGTCGTCGACGTCGTCGAGCCGCAGGGCTCCCTCAAGGAGCTCCCGTGCGCCCGCGCCGTCTGGAAGCCGCAGCCGTCCCTGAAGACCGCCGTCCAGTGCTGGATTACCGCCGGCGGCTCCCACCACACCTGCATGACCACCTCCGTCGGTCGTGAGGCCTGGGAGGACTTCGCCCGCATCGCCGGCGTCGAACTCGCCGTCATCGACGAGAACACCACCACGCGCCAGTTCGAGAAGGAGCTGGAGCTGTCCGAGATGTACCACCGCCTCAACAACCGTCACTAAATAACGGAGTGTCTTCGGCACGCTGGAAGAATCGACGTACCTTCGTACGCCTTCATCTTCCAGCGTACCGAAGCCACACGCGTTATGTAATGATTTCGTCACTGATTGACGGATTTGTCAGCCCCGTTCGGAATATTCCGAATGGGGCTTGTTGTTTTTGGCGCATCGGGGATGACGTGACGAAGAACACTATGTGATGATTTGTTGAAAACGGGGGATTTCGACTGATCGTCATCCATCAGGCAATCACAATGCGGCATCGTCAAACAGGGGAGCGTTCCCTTATTTTCGAGGGGTCGTCAGGGGGTTCATCCGCCGGGGATTCAAAAGCTAGCGTGACTCATTGAACTATATCCACGGATATTTCACTGATTCGCGGACTCCGCGTCATCGAGGCTACCACGACGCGAGTCCGCATGAGGGGAGAATGAAATGAGTCCTTTGCGTACGCATGCCGAGAAACGCGGCCTGCGCGGCATCGCCAAGGCAGCCGTGGCGGCGGTCGTATCCATCGCCACCTTCGGTACCATGGCCATCGCCGGCGCCAGCGTCGCCTCGGCCACCGAAACCACGGCCACGCTGCCGCAGCCCGAAAGCTCCAAGACCGTCACGCCGAACGGCGACGGCACCTACACGATGAAGCTCAGCGTCACCGGCAAGACCGCCGAAGACAGCGCCGTCAAGACCACGCCGGCCGACATCGTACTCGTCGTCGACAAGTCCAACAGCATGAAGGGCAAACGCTTCGACACCGCCAAGAAGGCCGCCACCGACCTGGCGAACAAGCTGCTCACCGCCGACAACGCCAAGGCCGATGCCGTGCGCATGTCCGTCGTAACGTTCGAAACCACCGCGCAGGACGCGACGAACTGGACCACCAGCGCCAACGGCGTCGCCGCAGCCATCGGCGGCCAGCCGAACTATAACGGCAACAACAGGGGCGGCACCAACTGGGACGACGCCCTCGAGAAGGCCAACGCCGTATCCGCCCGTCCCGGCGCCACCAAGTACATCGTGTTCCTCTCCGACGGCCTGCCCACCTTCCGCAACGACGGCCGCAATGGATACACCGGCAATGGTCAGGACGACCCGCGCGGCCTCAACTACGCCGCCGCTCTCGCCGAGGCCAACCGACGCGGCAACGCCGTGCTGTACTCCGTGAGCGCCGACCGCGACGCCAACGCACGCATGGACGACCTCGCCCGTGAGGCCGAGGGCACCTTCTTCGACGGCAGCGATTCCGCCAAGCTCAACGATGCGTTCAACAGCATCTTCGAGAAGATCACCACCTCCGCCGCCTACCGCAACGTCGTCATCAAGGACACGCTCTCCGACTACGTGACCTTCGCCGACGGCACCCCGAAGTTCACCGCCACCAAAGACGGCAAGGCATGGGCCGCGGCGCCCGTCCCGACCGTCGACGGCAAGAACATCACCTGGAACCTCGGCTCCACCAACCTTGACGCCGTCAAGTACGAGCTGTCCGTGACGCTCAAGCCCACGCAGGCCGCCTACGACAAGGCCGTGGAGAACGGCAAGGAATCCACGCTGCCGTCCAACGACGACGCCACGGTAAGCTACGACGTCGTCACCTCCGTCAACGGCAAGGAGACCGTGAAGTCCGGCACTCCGTTCCCGCTGCCCCACGGCAACATCGACGTGCCCGTTTCCAAGGTGACCGTCAAGAAGGTCTGGGCCGGCAGCGGCCCCAAGTCCGACGTGACCGTCGAACTCGACAAGGACGGCGCCAAGTACGCCGACGTCATCCTCAACGAGGCCGGCAACTGGACCAAGGACGTCATCGTCCCCGCCGGTCTCGACGCCTACACGTGGAGCGTCAAGGAGCCGACCGTGGCCGAAGGCTACACCGTCGCCATCTCCGGCGACAACAACAAGAAGTTCGCCGCCGGCAAGGCCGACTCCGGCACCATCACCGTGACCAACACCTACAGCGTCAAGCCCGTCACCCTGAGCGGCAAGGACAACCTCAAGGGCACCAAGACGTTCACCGGCCGTGCCGATGACAAGTGGCTCGACACCGACAAGTTCGCCTTCACCCTCGACGCCAACAACGACGACACCGCCGCGGCCGTCAAGGCCGGCGACGTGACGCTGCCCAAGGACACCACCGTGACCGTCGACAAGACCGCCGCCGACGGCGCCTTCAACTTCGGCGACATCACCTTCGCCAAGGCCGGCGACTACTCGTTCAAGATCTACGAGATCAAGGGCGACATCCCCGGCGTCACCTATGACACCCACGCCTACGTGGTCAACGTGAAGGTCACCGACAACGGCAAGGGCCAGCTCGTGGCCGTCGCCACGCCCGGCACCGCCAGCAGCGAGTTCAAGAACACGTACGCCGTCACCGGCGACGTGACCTCCGACCCGCTCACCGCCAAGAAGACCCTCACCGGCACCAAGCTCGCCGACGACCAGTTCACCTTCACCGCCGCCTCCGACGATGAGGACGCCCCGAAGTTCCAGCACCCGACAGCGAAGAACGACGCCGACGGCAGCGTGAACTTCGGCACCGTCACCTTCGACAAGGCCGGCACCTACACCTACAAGGTGGCCGAAACCAACGACGCCCAGAAGAACGTCAAGTACGACGACACCACCTACGCCGTCACGTACACCGTGGTCGACGACACCAAGGGCGGACTGACCATCGAGAAGACCGCGATCGAGAAGACCGCCGCCGACGGCACGAAGACCGCTGTCGACGCCATCGCGTTCGTGAACCACACCTCAATCCCCGCCACGCCGCTCACCCCGGCCAAGCCCGTCGAGCCGTCCAAGCCGGCCGAAAAGCCGACGACCCCGGCCGCCAAGCCGCAGGCGCAGCCCAAGACCCCGGCCAAGCAGCTGGGTCGCACGGGCGCAGCCGTGGCAGGCATCGCCGTGTTCGCCGCCATCGCGGCCCTTGCCGGCGCGGCCATCGTCCGCCGTCGCAAGGCCTGATTCGCGGTAACTGCGGTTCGTGTGGTCATCGGCCGGAGAGTGCACACCGTCCGATGATTACACGAACCGACCCGTGACCTCGGCGGTCGACCGGCAATCATGTCGGCCGACCATCGACCACCGAAGCCTCCCTCCGATGAGGGAGGCTTTTTCGTCTCGGCCGATACAATGTTCGGCAATGGCCGATAATGAGGGAACCGGCATATCGGCATCGACGGCAGGGGGACATCATGGCCGATCTATCACGCAAGGCATTGGTCATCGGCGTATCGTCGCGCGCGCTGTTCGACCTCGAGGAGGCCAACGGCATCTACGACCGCGACGGCGTCGGACCATACGAGCGATACCAGCAGGAGCATGTCGACGACCCGCTCGAGCCCGGCACCGCATTCCCGTTCGTATCGCGACTCCTGAAATTCAATACGTTGTTCGACGATCCCGACGAAGGCGTCGAGGTCGTCGTATTGTCGCGCAACAGTCCGCGTACGGGCCTTCGCATCATGAACAGCATCCGTCACTACGACCTCGACATCACGCGGGCCGTGTTCCGCGGCGGCGCGTCCACGTTCCCGCTGATGCGCGAATTCAACATGGCGCTGTTCCTGTCGGCCAACGCCGACGAGGTCAAGAACGCCGTGGGCAAGGGGCTGCCGGCCGGACTCGTGCTGCCGTTCAACGGCCAGCACATCGCCGACGACGGCGAACTGCGTGTCGCCTTCGATTTCGACGGCGTGCTCGCCGGAGACTCCTCCGAACGCCTGTTCCAGCAGGTCCAGGCCATCGACCCCGAACACGCGACCAAACGGTACGGCGAACACGAGATGATGAACGCCGACCGGCCGCTCGAGAACGGCCCGCTCGAGCAATTGCTCAAGGGACTGAACCGGCTGCAGCGGGCCGCGCGCGCCAGCACGGCCGAACACAAGCCGTCGTTGCGCGTGTATCTGATGACCGCTAGAAGCGCACCGGCGCACGAACGCGCCATCCGTACGCTCGAGGAGAAGGGGCTGGCCGTCGACGAGGCGTTCTTCCTCGGCGGCCTCAACAAGACCCCGTTCCTCAACGAGGTCCAGCCGCACATCTTCTTCGACGACCAATTGTCGAATCTCGAGAATCCGTCACTGAAGATCCCCGCTGTGCACATCCCCTTCGGCATCCGCAACGACGGGTCGTGATCCTTACCCGAAACTTGGTAAAAACGGTCATGAAGGACGGATTTTCGAGGTCCTTATGACCGTTTTTACCAAGTTTCGATTTTGGGCGGCGGGATTGAGTGAGTGGGGCGGACGAGAAAATCAGTGGGAGGGGGAATGTCGGACGGGGCCGGTGGGATGGTCTGGCGGAAGATTGGGTCAGGGAGTCTGGCGGGATGACTTGGCGGAGGATTGGGTTGAGAGAATCTGGCGGGATGGGATCCGGAAGGTCGAGGCCCTTGGACGACCATTTGTTGCGAAAATATTTCGCAACAAATGGGTATATTTTCCCAATTTTATGTGAAATCGGTTACATTGTATATGAAATTGTTATAATGATATGTGAGCGCTCACTCTACGGAGAGAAGGCGCATACATGACATCTCACGATGATGTGTGTTTCTCTTATGAGGAAGTAAGGAGAAAACGTGCGAAAACCCGTACTGAAGAGTCGGCTGCTGATGGCGGTGGCCGGCATACTGGTCAGCATGGCCATGGTGTTCTCGGTCACGCCGGCCCAGGCCGCGGTCGACTGGGTGAACAAAAACCTCACCAATCTGGCCATCTACGCCACCGCGAGCGCCGAGAAGGAAAACACCCCGGCATCCAACGTCAACGACGGCTATGAGGCCGGCGCGGCGGCGACATCATGGAACACCTGGTCGCAGGGCACCGTCGACTATCCGACCAAGGTCCAGCTGACGTGGAAAAGCAAGCAGAAGCTCTCCGGATCTCGTGTGATCTGGTGGGCAGACAGCAACGACATCTCCAGTAGCGACCATGTGACGTTCCCCAAGTCCGCGACCATCGAATACCTCAAGGACGACGGCACCTGGGCCCGGCTCACCGGCATGAAGGACGAGGACGGCAAGAGCACCGACCAGATGGGCGTCAAATACGACACGTCCGACGGCAACGGACTCAACGGCGCCAACAAGTACTGGAACGAGGTGCTGTTCGACGGCGACATCGAAACCACGGCGCTGCGTATGCAGATTCAGCGCAACGGCACTGGCAGGAACGGCATCGGCATCAGCGAATGGGAGGCCTATGGCGCCCAGTCGGCCGACTACCAGCCCGGCATCGCCGAAGGCAAGAACATCGCGCCCGAAGCCACCGCCAACGTGACATACACGAACTCCGGCACCAGCGCCGCCAACATCAACAACAGGACGCTCGCCGGCAAGAGCGACACCTCCTGGAACACGTGGAAGCAGGCCGGCGACCTCGACTATCCGCAACCGGTCGAACTGCAGTGGGACGAGCCGCGCAACATCCAAAGCATGCGCGTCATGTGGTGGGCCGACGGTGGTGGCGTCAGATATCCGAAGAGCGCCAGACTGCAGTACTTCGACCACAGGACCGGCCAGTGGGCCGACGTCACCGGCATGGTCGACGCCGACGGCAACACGACCGACGAAGTGGGCGTCAAGGCCACCGACGGCAAGGTCAACGGCGACAACCGCATGTGGAACGGCGTGGCCATCAATGCCAAGAGCCCCATCAAGACCACGAAGATCCGTCTGATGGTCGACCGTCCCGACGGCGTCGACGCCAAGACCGGCATCGGCATCGGCGAATGGGAGGTCTACGGCACCACCGTCACCAACGAGTTCATCGCCGGAAAGATCACCGGCAAGAAGAAGATCATCAACGGCGAGAACGCCACCTACACCGCCTCCGCGCTGCCTGACGACTACAACGGCAACTTCACGTACGCGTGGAGCACCGAAGGCGACGCCCTCAAGGTCACGGCCGGCGCCGACTCCGCCAAGGCCACCATCACCGGCCAGAAGAAGGGCGACGGCACCGTCAAGGTGGCCATCACCGACATCAAGACCGGCGAGGTGCGCAACGCCACCTTCCCCGTGACCGTCGAGGAGGTCACCGGCGTCGACACCTACACGACGTCCACTGTGGCCGGCGCCGCGCCGATTCTGCCCAACACCGTCGTCGTCAACGGCATCCAGTTCGACGATCCGACCCCATCGACGCACAACACCGGGCAGAAGACCGTCTCCTACGACTTCGGCGAGACGTTCGACTCCAAGCTCATGCCCGTCACGTGGGACAAGGTGGACGCCGCCAAATACGCCGCCGACCAGGTGGGCAAGTCCTTCGAAGTGAACGGCACCGTGTCGGTCAACGGCGTGCAGCTGCCGGCCAAGGCCGAGGTGAAGGTGAACGAGAAGGCCGCCGCCTCCACGGCGAACACATCCGTCACGTTCGAGAACGTCAAGCTCACCGACGACTTCTGGTCTCCGAAGCAGAAGGTCAACATGATGAAGTCGCTGGAGGTGTCCATCGGCCACATCGAAGAGGCGTCCGGCGGTGAGCCCAACTTCAGGAACGCGGTCAGGAAGCTCAACGGCGAGGAGTATTCGGCGTTCAAGGGATACGTGTTCCAGGACTCCGACATCTACAAGTCGCTTGAGGCCATCAGCTACACGCTCGCCTCCATGGACGGCGACACCGACCCCGACGTCGTGGCCGAAAAGGCCAAACTTGAGGCGAAGGTCGCCGAATGGGTGGACCTCATCCAGAAGGTGCAGTACGCCGACGGCTACATCAACACGCATTTCACCCTGCGCTCCTCCGACTATGCGGGCGGCCGCGCCCCCGGTACCCACCGCTGGAGGAACTTCAACAATCATGAGATGTACAACGCCGGCCACTTCATCGAATCGGCCGTGGCATACACCCGCTACCGCGAAGGCATCGGCAAGCCCGACTACAGCATGTACGTGGCCGCCAAACGCTACGCCGACGAGATCGTGAACCTGTTCGGCCCCAACGGCAAGCGCCACGAAGTGCCCGGACATGAGGAGATTGAGCTCGCGCTCGCCAAATTCTCCGAACTCGTCGAACAGCATGAGGGCGCCGGCGCCGGCACCCCGTACGTCAAGACCGCGCAGACGCTCATCGACCGCCGCGGCGAGGACCCGAAGCTGCGCGACAGCCAGTACGACGGCTACACGCCGGGCCAGCGCGAATACTCGCAGGACAAGCTGCCGTTCACCCAGGAGAAGGACGCCGTCGGCCACGCCGTACGCGCCAACTACCTGTACGCGGGTGCGACCGACGTGGCCAGGCTCGTCGGCGGCGAAACCGAGAAGGAATACCTCAGCGCGCTCGACGCCGTGTGGGATTCCGTCGCCAACCGCAAGATGTACGTCACCGGATCGATCGGCGTGGCCAGCCATGGCGAGGACTTCGGCGCCGACTACGAGCTGCCCAACAACGACTCCTACGCCGAGATCTGCGCCTCCATCGCCTTGGCGAACTGGAACCTGCGTATGAACCTCGTGCATGAGGACGCCAAATACGCCGACGTGGTGGAACGCGCCATGTACAACGCCATCCTCGACGGCGTGAACATGACCGGCGACCGCTTCTACTACGCCAACAGGCTCGAACTGCCCACCAAGAACGGCGGCACGCTCGGACGCTCCAGCTGGTTCGCCTGCGCCTGCTGCCCACCGAACCTCATGCGCACGCTCGCCCGACTGAGCGAATACATGTACACCACGCACGGCGACGACGTGTTCGTGAACATGTACATCGGCAGTCAGGCGAACATCAACGTCAACGGCACCAAGGTGGAGGTCACGCAGAAGACCGCCTACCCGAACGACGGCAATGTCGAGATGACCGTGAACCCGGCACAGGCCAGGAAGTTCACCTTCAAGGTGCGCATCCCCAGCTGGCTCAAGGGACAGACCGACGAGACGCCGACCATCACCGTCAACGGGCAGAAGATCTCCGCCGCCGCGACCAAGGGCTACGTCTCCATCGAACGCGAATGGAAGAAGGGCGACGTCATCAAGCTCGGATTCCCGATGGAGATCAAGCTCACCGAAGGCAACGAGAAGGTGGTCGACCAGCAGGGCAAGGCCGTCATCGAACGCGGACCGCTCGTCTTCTCCATGGAGAAGGCCGGCAACAGGCAGGCCAACTCCGGCATCGCGAACTTCGACCCGCGCAAGATCGTGCTGCAACGCGACCGGAAGAACACGCTTAAGGCCGAATACCGCGAGATCGTCTCCGGCATGGAAGCCAGCAGAACCATGGTCATCACCGGCAAGGCCAAGTACGTCGACGGCGACTCGTCGCAGGACATCAGCATCCAGGCCATCCCGTTCTACGCGACCAATAACCGTAGCGACGGCGAGACCTACGTGACCGCCAGCAACTCCACCGGCATGGTCACCTGGGCGAAGGTCGCCGGCACGGCCACGGTCGACAAGACCGCGCTCAAGGCCGCCGTGGACGAGGCCAGGAAGATGAACGCCGACGACTACAAGGCCGACGACGCGTGGGATGCGTTCAAGGATGCGCTCGCCGCCGCCGAAAAGACCGTCGATGTGGCCGACGCCACACAGGCGGCGGTGACCAAGGCCACCGCCGACCTCAAGGCCGCGATGGCCGCCGTTCACCCGGTCGAAAAGCCGGAGCCGAGCAAGCCGGCCACCGACGAGCAGCGCAAACCGCTCAAGGACGCCATCGCCGCGGTCAAGGCCGAGGGACTGAACGAAAAGGACTACACGGCAACGACGTGGAAAGCCTATACGACGGCACTCGCCACCGCCGAGAAGACGCTCGCCGACCCGAACGCCACGCCTGAACAGGTGACGACCGCGCTGAACGCCCTTACCGCCGCCCGCAAGGCGCTGATGAAGACGGGAGGCGGCGAGCAGCCGAAGCCGAACCCCGGTCCGAGCAGTTCCGGGAACGGCGGCATCTCAGCCAGCGGTAACGGTAATGGCAACGGCGGTTCGGCCAATGGCGACGGCCAGACCGACATCGGCGGGGTCTCGGACCGGAACGGGGCCGATGGACAGAAGCAGACCGGCATGCTGAGCCGGACGGGCACGGCCGTGGGCGTCATCGCCTTCATGGCCCTCGCGCTCGCCGGAGCCGGTGTGGTCCTCCTGCGCAGGCGTCGCACCTGACCGCGCGAGAGTCTGCCTCGACGACGTGTCGTAACGAAACTTGGTGAAAACGGTCATGAAGGACGGATTTTCGAGGTCCTTATGACCGTTTTTACCAAGTTTCGATTTTGGATCATCGTTTGTTGGCGTAGATGTCGTGGTCGATGACGTCGGCGAATACGCTCAGGACCTTCGGACGCACGACCTTCAGCGACGGCGTCAGGCAGCCGTTGTCCTGTGTGAAATGGTCGGCCAATACGACGAACTTGCGTACGGATTCGGCGCGGGAGACCTGCGCGTTCGCGCGGTCCACATACACCTGGATTTCGTTGCGGATCATCGTGTTGTCGACGAGTTCGGCGAGCGGCGTCGACGCCGGCAGGCCGTGGGCGGGCAGCCATGCGGCCAGTCCCTCGACGTCCAGCGTCACCACGGCGGCGATGAACGGCCGGCCGTCGCCCACGACCACGGCATGGTCCACGATCGGGCAGGTGTTGATGATCTCCTCCATCGGGATGGGGGAGACGTTCTTGCCGCCGGCCGTGATGATGATGTCCTTCGCGCGGCCGGTGATCGTCAGCGTGCCGTCGTCGTCGAGCGAACCGAGGTCGCCGGTCCTCAGCCAGCCGTCCTCGGTGAACGCCTCGGCGGTCTTCTCGGGCAGGTTGTGGTAGCCGCGGAACACGTTCGCGCCCTTGACCTGCACCTCGCCGTCGTCGGAGATGCGCACCGAGGATCCGGGGGCGCAGCGTCCGACCGTGCCGATGCGGTTGTCGTCCACACGCGTGACGGTGAACGGCGCCGCCGTCTCCGTCATGCCGTAGCCCTGGATCATCGGCAGGCCTATGCCGGCGAAGAAGTGCGCCAGGTCGGGGTTGAGCGGCGCGCCGCCGCAGGCCACGTACTTGATGTTCGGGCCCAATGCGCCGCGAACCGTGCGATACACGGCCGACTCGTACATCGCGTGCTCGGAGATCTGCCTCAGCGTATGGCGACGGCCCTCCTGCGCGGTGCGTGACCAATCGCGGGCGGCCTCGGCGGCCTTCGCGAACAGACGGCCCTTCATGCCCATGCCGGCCTTGCGCGAGGCGGCGTTGTACACCTTCTCGAACACGCGCGGCACGCCGAGCAGATACGTCGGGCGGAACGAACGCAGGTCGGGCAGCAGCGAATGCGTGTCGGGCAGGTAGCCGACCACGCCGTCGTCGGAGCCGATGGAGCAGTACTGGATGTATCGGGCGAAGCAGTGCGCAAGCGGCAGGAACAGCAGCAGGCGCGGATGGTCGTCGCAGATCATCTCCTTCATGCAGATGAATCCCGCACGCACGATGGAAAGGAAGTTGCGGTGCGTGAGCTCCGCGCCCTTCGGTGCGCCCGTCGATCCGGACGTGTACACGATGGTCGCCAGGTCGTCGGCGTGCACGGAGTCGATGCGCTCCTGCAATGCCTCGTCGCTCACCGAAACGCCAAGGCCCTCCAAGGCGCCGAGCGCGTTCGAGTCGAGCATGAGGATGCGCTGCAGCGCCGGGCATTCGTCCATCACCGAATGCAGACGGTCGAAGCGTTCGGCGTCGTCGGCGATGGCGATCTTCACATCGGAGTCATTGAGGATGCGCTTGGCCTGGGCGGCGGAATCGGTGTCGTAGATTGGCACGTTCACCGCGCCGATGGCCGCCAGTGCGAAATCCAGCACGCCCCACTCCCAGCGGGTGGCGGAGAACAGCGTCACCGCATCGCCCTTCTTCACGCCGAACGCCATGAATCCCTTCGCGCAGGCCAGTACGAGCCGATGGAATTCACCGGTCGTGATGTTCGCCCACGAGCCGGGGCCGGTCTTGCGGCTGGCGATCACCGTGTCCTCGCCCGTGCGTTCGATGCGGTCGGTGAGCAGCGAGTACAGGGTCTCGTCGTCGGCCACCTCGATGGTTCCCGGTTCCGTGTATTCCTTCATAGGTCCTCGATTCTCGGCGCTCCATGCGTTTCGTTGCGCGCCCGCGATTCCGGCGAAAATTATGACAATCCGTTTCCATGGTACGGTGCCGTGGCGTCCGGTGTATTGTCCTGCCCCACAACTTCCCCGCGCGACGTTGTATGCGAATACAAAGGCGTCGTGCCGTCACGTGGTCCGCCCCTCGTCACGTGTGACGGCAGACGGCCCGTGTGACGGCAGGCGAACGATGGCGCGCGTCGTCTACGAGGCCCGTCCCCGCCGATACCCGTCGCACGCCTCGACGAACGCACGGGCCAGATGGCGGCTCGGCTCATCGGCCGGCGTCTGCTCGGGATGCCATTGCACGGCCATGAAGAACTCGCGGTCCGGGCGGTACGCGGCCTCGACGACGCCGTCCGGTGCGACGGCCTGAATCTCCACGCCGTCACCGGTCTCATGCACGGCCTGATGGTGCACGCTGTTGACCGGCAGCGAATCACGGCCGAGAATGCGATGCAGGGGAGTGCCCGGCAGCAGCCGCACGTCATGCGACGGCTCGGCGAACGGCGTCTTCTGCCAATGGTCGAGCGAGCCGGGAACATCATCCGCGATCTGCTGGTAGAGATTGCCGCCCGCCAGCACGCACATCATCTGCAATCCGCGGCATACGCCCAGATACGGCATATGTTTCTCGTAGGCGGCGCGCAGCAGCGTCGCCTCGGCATGGTCGCGTAGCGGCACCGGCTCGTCCATGCCGGGCAGCGTCTTGCCGCCGTACAGCGCAGGATCGATGTCGTTGCCGCCGGGAATCAGCAGGCCGTCGGCGCGGTCGAGCATGGCCAGCAGATAGTCGTCGTCATCCGACGGGTCCACGGTCAGCATGTTCGCCCCCGCGAACTCCAGCAGCCGCAGATAGCCGGGGTCGATGTCGAACGCGCCGTCCACGGTCTCCGAATACTGCATCATCAACGCCACCACGGGCTTCATCGGCATTCCTTTCCTGTCGTTCCCGCATCAATGCCCCGACGTCGCTTTCGCGGCGATACACTGATGTCAATTGCGATTATATGGGTCGCACAAGCGTATGGGCACATGAGTGGAGGGCCTTCGATGACCGACAACCCCGCGACGGACGGTTCCAGGAACGACGGCGTTTCCGTCGAAGACAACATATCCGCGTCGGCGTCGGCCTTCCCCGGAGCCGACGCCCTGCTGCGTGAGCTCGCCGGCTCCGAATTTCCGGTGTCGACGGACGTCATCGAACGACTGCGCGGCATCTACGGCCATCTCGCCGGCGTCTCGCCCGACGATCCCGAATTCGAACGCTACCTGCGCGAGGACGTCATCGAACACGAGACGTTCGACCGCGCCGACGCCATCGACATCAGCGACTCCGTGCTCGACGTCAGTGCCCGCCACAAGAACGACCTTGCGCTGCTGCCCGCGTTCTTCATCGCCTTCGAATGGTTCCACCGCTGCGAATTCGACGCCGAACGGCGACTGCGCTATTGGGGTCGGTTCGTGCCGTTGATGAACGTCTGTCTCGGCGAATTCTCGCTGTATCAGTACGCGTTGTCGATGTTCCACCTGTACGGCGGCGACGAGCCGCGCGCCGAACAGGCCGCGCGACGGGCGCTCGACATCGCGCCCGACCACATCGGCTTCCTCAACACCTACACCGAGCAGATCCTCGACCGAGTGGAACGCGAACTCATCTCCTCCGGCCGGCAGATGCCCGAGGACGACGACATCGCGGCGCTGAACGGACTGCTGGCCGCGTTCGACAAACGGCCGCGCGAAGGCTGGCATCCCATCTTCCACGTGAGCTACGGGCGAATCCTCGCCTGCCTCGGCCGATACGGCGAGGCGCAGCGCGAGTTCTCGCAGGCCGTCGACATCGAAAACGCACGATACAACGCATGGCGGGAATCTCTCGGCGGGAACGGCGACTCGGCAGGGGATGGAACGGACGGTTCGGCCGGCGGCGGCAGGACCATCAAGGAAAGCACGTACGTGACCGAGATGAACGAGATCTTCGACGCGCGCAACACCTGCAACATGCTGTCGAACATGCGCTCGCTGTCGTCGGTCATCGACGACGCGCAGTCCGCGCAGCGGGAACGCGCCCACGAACTCGACGACAAGATGGACGAACTCGGCCGCCGGTTCGACAACGAACGCATCGACATGCTCGAGTTCATCGGCTTCTTCGCCGGCATCATCTCGTTCGTCATCGCGTCCATCCAGTTGGGCGACGGGTTGGCTTTCCCCACACGCGCCCTCATGGTGCTCATCCTCATGGGATCGCTGCTCGTGGCGTTCGGCGCGTTCTCCACGCTGCTGGAAAGCGGGCGTGCGACCGACCCGCGCGAACCGAAACGCGGACGCGTGTTCGGCATCCGCGCGGGTCTGGCGGTGGTGATCGTCATCGGACTGGTGGTCATCGTGGCCGCCATGCTGCTGTATCTCGTCATACGGTAGGTTGTGCGCGGCAGGGAACATATTTCTCGTCAATATCGGTGTTCCCTGACCGGACGTTTTGGCAGGGAAGTGTCATCCTGCCGTATATGTCGTTCCATGGCGGGGATTTTGGTACGGAAGTGGTATTTCGTCGCATGTTGTGTTCCGTGGCCGGCCTCTATGGCAGGGAATGCGTACATGCCGCGTTGTTGCGTTCCGTGCCGGAACTCACGTACGCAGAGATATGTGAATCGTTGATTTTTCAACGATTCCGAAAGACATACGGCTAAGAAAAGTGGCACGGAGTACGGAATTGTCGAAGATTCTTATTCCGTGTCACTTCTCGTGGTTGTTGAGACGGAAGACGTGGCATCCTCATCGATGAGATACCGGGCATGTAGTCACGCTCATTGCAAAAAAGTATCAATTCTTTACCGTGGACAGCCATAAAACCGTGGTTTTTCGGAACGAAACTTGTATTAACGCTTCAAAGACGGGCGGATGACAACGAAGTTCCACGGTAAGGAGACGAGCATGGCGCAGGGGCTGATGCGAAGACTGTTGCCAGGATTCCTGGCAATCGGCGTATTCATGACGGGAGACGGATTCGAACTGACGTTCCTTTCGAAGTACGTGGTCGATCAGGGATTCACCTCGGCGCAGGCGTCGATGCTGTTCACCATGTACGGACTGGTGGCGGCCTTGGCCGGATGGGCGTCGGGCGTGCTGGCCGAACTCTTCGGCGCCAAGCGCATCATGCTCATCGGCGCCGTCTCGTGGATCGGACTGCACCTGGTGTTCATCGGCGTGGCGCTTCCCAGCCATATGTATCCGCTGATGCTGCTGGTGTATGCGCTGCGAGGCATGGGCTACCCGCTGTTCATCTACTCGTTCGTGGTGCTGCTGGCGCAGACCGTGGACCCCGGCAAGCTGGCCTCGGCAATGGGATGGTTCTGGACGGCCTACTCGTTCGGCATCGGCGTGTTCGGCGCCTATCTGCCGGCGTTCATCACCCCGGTGATCGGCGAATACTATTCGCTGTGGGTATCGCTGCCGTTCTCCATCGCCGGCATGCTCATCTGTCTGTTCTTCGTGCCGAAGACCACCAATGAGAATCTCGATACCATGAGCACCACGGAGAAGCTGCAGGAGCTTTCCCGCGGCGTGACCATCCTCGGACAGAACCGGCAGATCGCCCTCGCGGCGGTGCTGCGCGTCATCTGCAACCTCACGCTGTACGGCTTCCCGGTCATCATGCCGCTGTACCTCGCCACGCACAACAACGGCGGCGGTGCATGGTTCCGGGTCACCGAATGGTCCACCATCTGGGGGCTGCTCTTCGTCGTCACCGTGTTCGGCAACGTGTTCTGGGGCCGTATGGGCGACCGTTTCGGCTGGATGCGCCAGATGCGCTGGTGGGGCTGCTGGCTCTCCGCCATCGGCACGCTCGCCATGTACTACGTGCCGCAGTTCCTCGGCCATAATCTGCCGGTCATGTATGTGTGCGCCGTGGTGCTGGGCATGGGCATCTCCGCATTCGTGCCGATGGGCGCCATCTTCCCCGCCTTGGAGCCCGAGCACAAGGGTGCGGCGGTCTCGGCACACAACCTCGCCTCCGGACTGACCACGTTCTGCGGTCCGTTCATCGCGACGATCCTGCTGGAGACGGTCGGCTTCGCCGGCGTGTGCTGGGCCTACGCAATCTGCTACATCGGCGGCTCCGCCATCTCGCTCTTCATCCGACCGAAGCAGCCCGGATTCGACGAGCATGGTCGTTGCCTCGCCGTGGCGCAGACTGCCGACGATTCGACTGATAAGCCGGGCGAACAGCGTGGTCGTGTCGCAGCCATCGATGGCGGCGCCGAGTCCGTCATCACCGCGGCGGCGGGCCTGACCCGGCTTGGCAGTGAAACCGGCCGGCCGAATGACCGACGATCGTTCGGCCGTGTTCCGGCGAATCCGGCGACCCCGGCAGACCCGATAGACCCGAACCTCAACAACAACAAACCAACCCTATAAACCCCAACAACAAAGGAGTATCACCATGAAGGCAGTAGTTCTCGAGAAGCAGGGCGTCATCAATGTGCGCGAGGTCCCAGACGTTCCGGCCCCCGGCCCCGGCGAGCTGCGTATCGCCCCGCACACCGTGGGCGTCTGCGGATCCGACCTGCACTACTACACGCATGGCCGCGTCGGCAAGTACGTGGTCGAGCAGCCGATGATCCTCGGTCATGAGGCCGCCGGCACCGTGATCGAAGTGGGCGAGGGCGTCACCGGCTTCAAGCCCGGCGACCGCGTGGCCCTCGAACCCGGCATCCCCGACATGACCTCCCGCGCCAGCCGCCTCGGCATGTACAACGTCGACCCGGCCGTCCGCTTCTTCGCCACCCCGCCGGTCGACGGCTGCCTGTGCGAGGAGGTCATCCACCCGGCCGCCTTCACCTACCATCTGCCCGACAACATGAGCTTCGGCGAGGGCGCGCTGCTCGAACCCACCGCCGTGGGCATGTGGGCCGCCACCAAGGCGCGCATCAGGCCCGGCGACGTGTGCGTGGTCACCGGCTCCGGCACGGTGGGCATGCTCACCGCCTCCGCCGCGCTCGCCGGCGGCGCCTCCAAGGTCATCATCTCCGACGTCTCCGACGTCAAGCTCGGCATCATCGGCCAGATTCCGGGCATCATCCCCGTCGACCTCACCAAGGAGGACTTGGTCGAGCGCGTGCGCGAGGAGACCGGCGGCTGGGGCGCCGACGTGGCGTTCGAATGCTCCGGCGCCCCCAAGGCGTTCGAGACCTTCTGGAAGCTCATCGCCCCCGGCGGCTGCGCAGTGCTCGTCGGCATCCCCGTGAACCCGGTGTCCATCGACATCACCGAGCTGCAGGCCACCGAGGTCCGCATCGAAAACGTGTTCCGCTACGCCAACGTGTATCAGAAGGCCATCGACCTGGTCGCCAGCGGCAAGCTCAACCTCAAGCCGTTCATCACCGACACGTTCGCCATGAAGGACGCCAAGGCCGCCTTCGACCGTATGGACGAGGGTCGCCCGGGCGACATCAAGCTGCAAATCACCGTGGACAGGGACTGATTCCCGATGCCTCGCTCCGTCCCGTGACATTTCGGGTATGAACATGGGGAGGCCATCGATGTTCTGTCGATGGCCTCCCGTCGTATGATACGGAACGACAGCATCGTCATCATCTTTACGATACGGGGCACGGCAATATAGGCAAGGGGCATTGACATGAATGCATGGCCGATAAGCACGGTGGTCGGGGGATTCGACGCCGATGCGCATTCCGGTTCGGGAACGCTTGAGGTGATCGTCCCCGAGTCCGACGCCTCGATCAGATGGGCATGCCACGGATACCCGAGTTCGCTGGCCAAGTGGCATTACCATCCGCAAATCGAATTCCATCTCATTCGTGAAGGCAGCGGACAGTTCATGGCAGGGGATGGGCTGATGCCGTTCGAAGCCGGTCATGTGGCGATGGTCGGGTCAAACCTGCCGCATAATTGGCTGTCCGACATCATCCCGGGGGAGCGGTTGCCGCAGCGGGATGTGCTCTGCCACGTCCGTCCCCAGACCGTTCGCAGACTGATGGGCATCTTCCCCGAGGCCGCTGGTTTCGAACGGGTGCTGCGGCGCTCGCAGCAGGCCATCGTGCTTTCCGGCGAGTCGGCCAAGGTCGCGGGCGATCTGCTGGTGGCCATGGGCGGTCATACGCCGTCATGGAGGGTCGCCGATCTCGTCGCTCTGCTTTCGGTGTTTGAACAGGCTCCGGCAGAGGAATCCCGCACGGTGGTCACGCCGGATTACAATCCCGATACCGCGGTCGGCGCCGAGGCCGCCATAAACTCGACGATCGCCTATATATCGGCGAATCTCGATGATGTCAGTCTCGAACAGGCGGCGAGGTCCGCATCGATGAGTACGTCGACGTTTTCCCGGTTCTTCAAGAACGTGGCCGGCATCGGGTTCTCCGATTTCGTCTGCCAGCTGAGAATCGGCCGTGCATGCCGACTGCTGACCACCACGACGATGCCCATCGCCAGAATCCGGCGACTGAGCGGCTATGCCAATGCCTCCAATTTCAACCGTCGGTTCCTGGCCCGGACCGGTATGACACCGTCCAAGTATCGCAAGGCCCATGCCGGCCGGTGAGTGGGTGGTCGCCAGCGTCGTACGGGATACTGCCGAAGAACAATTCCATGGCAGGGGTTTTGGCTCACGTTCCGTGGCTGGTTATCTTGGCGGGGAATGTCGATATGACGAGTTCTGTCGTTCCGTGGCGGAATTTCCTGGCAGGGAACGACAGAACGATTGCTTTGTTCGTTCCGTGCCGGAATTCACGTACGCAGAGATATGTGAATCGTTGATTTTTCAACGATTCCGAAGGGCATACGGCTAAGAAAAGTGGCACGGAGTACGAATTCTCTGGAATCCCGTACCCCGTGCCACTTTTCGTCGTGTTTTTTTCCTCACACGATCTGGCAGAACTCGATGGTCTCGTTGTTCGGGCCGTAGACGTTGAAGAAGCGGATGCCGTTGCTCCAGAACGAGGGGATGGACTGGATCTCGGTGTCCTTGAAGCGCAGGCCGAGCGCCTTGGCGTTCTCGAACGCGGCCTCGATATCCGGGGTGTCGAACGCCCAGTGGTTGATGGCGCCGGTCTCCATCGGCGCCGGGTCGCCTTCCCACGTCTCGATGGTCAGATGGCCGTAGCGTAGGAACGCGCAGCGGTTCTCGCCGTTGTGGAACAGGCCGGCCAGCTCGAAGCCGAGCTTCTTCGTGTAGAACTCGATGGTTTCGTCGAGGTTTTTGGCGGGCATGCCGGAATGTTGGAAATCGGTGGTGAATGCGGTCATGGGCTTGGGATCGGCCATGGTCGATGCTCCTTTGCGAGGGTTGGTGATTTGAGTGATTTCAGTGTATGGAGTCGTGTCGTGTCTGGCGTCGCCGCAATGCCGCGCCATTTGCCGAATGATGATACTTTGATGCAATCGTCGATTGATGTACGACGGTGATGTTCAGGGGAGGATGATGCGTGAAGCTCGGAATCCGAGGCGTGACCGGCGAATCCATCAGTCACGCCTGGAGGCTGACAGCTCCCCTTGCAAGGCAGGGGGAGCCGGAAGGTAGCCGTGGTCAGGCGGTGGCCATGACCTTGGTGGTCTTGGCGTCGGGGCTTCCGGTGCTGGCGGTGGAAGCGGCCACGAGGGTGATGTCCTGCTCGGCCTCTTCGACCAGCTCGTCGCCGATGGTCCTGGCGCCGGGGATGCGATGGCCCTTCTCGTCGAAGCCGGGCTGCTTCGGATGCAGGGTGAACGTGAGCAGCAGCGCCACCACGTACAGCGCCGCGTACGTCCAGCAGATGCCTTCGATGCCGATGACGGGCAGCAGCACCGTGGCGATGCCGGGGCCGACGAACGTGGTCAGGCCGGCGGCGAGATTGTAGGCGGAGAGCGCCGCGCCCTGCTTGTCGGGGGCCTCGAGCGTCATGACCGTGGGCAGGCAGGAGAACGCGCAGGTGCCGATGCCGACCACGATGGAGGCGACGATCATCATCAGTGCGTTCGGTCCGAACCAGCGGGGCATGTAGTAGAAGAGCACGGAGCCGACGGCCAGCACGCCGCAGCCGAACCAGCGCATGGGCCAGATCCAGCCGAAGCGGTCCATGAACCAGCCCCAGAAGGTGTTGAAGATCAGCGTGACGACGAACACGAAGCCCCAGATGCGCATCCATTCCTCGGTCCTGAAGATGTTGATGCCGCCGTATTTCGTGGTGCACAGGTACAGCGGCATGATGACTGGGAAGCCGTAGAGCAGCAGGTTGTTGATGATGCGGATGACGGCGCAGATGGCGATCTTGCGGTTGGTGAACAGGATGGTGGCGCCGTCGGTGAGCTCCTTCAGCTTTTCGGTGGTGCTCAGGCCGTCGCCCTTGAGCACCTTGTTCTTCGGCACGCAGAAGAAGCACATGATGGTGCCGATAATCGAGAACGGCAGGGCGAACCAGAAGGTGCGGTACTCGCCGAAGTGCGGCATGATGTAGCTCGGCAGATAGGCGCCGAACACGCCGATGCCCAGCGAGAAGCAGGTCCAGAAGAAGCCGGTGGCGGAGGCGAGTCGGGCCGGCGGGATGTACTGCGCCATGAGCACGACGAACGAGTAGATGAACAGCGGGTAGCCGATGCCACGCACCGCGTAGATGCCCAGGATGAACGGGTAGATGCCGCTCGGCAGGGCGAGACCGAGGAAGACGAGATGCACGCCGATCCACCAGCATGCGCCGAACATCATGACGCGGCGGGCACCGAACATCTCGGCGAGCACGCCGGCCGTCCAGCCGCCGAGTGCGGCGAACAGACCGTAGACGGTGACGAGCAGGGACGCCTGCGAGGCGGTGAAGCCCTGGTCGACCATGTATTTGGAGAGGAAGGTGAGCTCGAATCCATCGCCGGTCATGAAGATGGCCACGGCAAGGAATCCGAGCAGCAGGGTCCGTGGAATACCGAATTTCTCAAAAAGCCTGATCATTGTCGTCTCTCCTAATCTGTGTCCCGCCTCATTGCGGAATTTTTCGAATGTGTGCGTGAATGCTGTGCCGCGCCACGTGCCGATGTATGATGCTCGACACACTCAAGGCAGCCAGCTGATGCTGGCCCTCGCAGCCTTGGTGGCTGCTCGCATCGCCTAAGAACAGTCCACCGGACTGTTCTTTTAACGGCTCAGCGGCCTCGCTCCGAGGTGTGGCTTGGCAGAGCCCAGCGCACCCCTTCACTAGCCTACGATCGCAGAATGCGTATCGGACCTTGGAGGATTGGTTCGTATCGTGAGGGGCAAACCCCCTCAGTCAGCCTTGCGGCTGACAGCTCCCCCTGAGCTTCAGGGGGAGCCAGAGGCATGGAGCGCTACCGCTCCCACACCCTTGAGGCCAAGTACTCGCGCCACCGTGGTGGAGGGAGGGGTGCGCCCTTCGCAACCGTAGGCAGCGGAGGGGTTTGTTATGCTTTGCAAACAAACCCCGGAGCGAGGCCGAACGGCCTTGAGTGTGTAGCGAAGGGCACACCCCTCCCGCTCATCCCAGCAGTGAAGCGAGGCTTACTTGCCGACCTTGACGACCGCCTTGGAGACGCCCTTGATCTTGCCGTCGAGGAAGTCCTGCACCTCTTCGAGTTCGAGCTCGTGGCTGATGAGGCCGCCGATGTTCATCTTGCCGGTGGAGACGAGGGCGATGGCGTCCTTGAAGGTCAGCGGGTTGATGAAGGAGCCCTGGATGGTCAGCTGCTTCTTGTAGATCTCGTAGGTGTTCATCTCGAAGTGGGCCTCCTGCGGTCCGACGCCGAACATGAGCACCTGGGCGCCCTTCTTGGTGGCGGCAACGGCCTGGGCCTGGGTGGCGGGCAGTCCGACGGCCTCGATGACGACATCGTAGGCGTCGGCGGGAATCGGCTCGCGGGTGGTGTTGAACGTTTCGGTGACGCCGAACTTCTCCTTGTTGCGGGCGAGTTTGTCGTCGAAGATGCCGGCGAGGTCCACCTGATGCACGCCGTAGGCCTGGAGCAGCTGGGCGAAGATCTGGCCCATGAAGCCGTCGCCGATCACGAGGGCCTTCTGGTAGGGGTGGAGGTCGAGCAGGTCGAGGCCGTGCACGCCGCAGGAGACGGGCTCGATGGCGGCGGCGTCGCGCAGGCTCACGTTGTCGGGCAGCTGGTAGACCACGGAGGCGGGGGCGGTGAACTGTTCGGCGAGGCCGCCGTCGCGGGTCACGCCGACGGCGCTGAGGTGGTCGCACAGTTCGGGGCGCTGGGTGAGGCAGTACTCGCACTGGCCGCAGTAGATGTTCGGGTCGACGGCCACGCGGTCGCCGGGCTTGACGTTGGTGACCTCGGCACCGACGGCTTCGACGATGCCGGAGTTCTCGTGGCCGAGCACGATCGGCGGGACGGCGGCGGCGGAGCCTGGGCGGCCGGCGTACAGGTCGTGGTCGGTGCCGCATACGCCGGCGTATGCGGTGTTGATGAGCACTTCGTTCGGTGCGATTTCGGGGGTGGGCAGGTTCTGGATTTCGAACTGCTTGACGCCGGTGAGGACAAGAGCCTTCATGATGATTTCCTTCTTATGTAAAAGTCCGTGAGATAAGTGGTTTGGTATTTGAATTCTTCGTTGAATCCGGGGTGATGAATCCGGAAGGGGATGTCGGGCGACGGCCGTGTCGCAGAAGGGCTGTATGCCGAAGGTCTTTACATGTGGGTGAGGCGGCCGACCAGACGTTCCCTGCGGTGACGGAACTGCACTTCCGCGAGGGCCGAATCGGCAAAGAAGTTCATCATGGTGGTTCACCTCCTGTCGTCGTTGAATGGCGGTTGGTTTTCGTCGCCTGTGCGGCGGCTGCTTCGTTGCGTTGTTGATACTGACTATAGCTTATAGAAAAGACTTTTGCAAATATAATTTGTAAAACTGGCGACACGCCTGAAATATCAGCGATTGTCTTTTGTCAAACATGCGGCATCTGTGACGTGTCCACTGTGAACCCCGACCGTCGGCAAGGGCATCGCGGCCCGCCGCCGAAAGACGTCGGGACGCCGGCAAAACCGAATGTGACCAAATCGACCCTTCCCAAGACCGGCGAATCACGCTACCGTGGTGGGGATATTTTCAAGCGGGATATTTCCCGGCGGGGATGTTCCAATATGGAAGGGACTGCATGTTCGACAAACGATTGTTCTCGGTGGCCCCCGGCATCGGCCGGCTCGTGGCGGCGAAGGTCGCGGCGTTGTGGGTGATGCTGATCGCCAACATCGCGTTCGCCGTCACCGTGGTGCTCGCGCTCGCCGATCTGTTGCGTGCCGTCGACCGCAATGCGCCGGTCGCGGCGGTCTGTCAGGTCGACCCGAACGGCGGCTGCGTCACGCCGACGCCGCTCGAACGGCTCGCCGCCTTCGTGCCCGCGCCCGACGGCCATGCCATCGCCGTGTATGCCGCCGCGTTCGTCGTCATCGCCGCCGTGCGCTACGCCGCCACCCGCGCCGCCACGCACTTCGGCTTCCTCGCCGCGGAACGCGTCAAACTGGCGCTGCGGCAGAAGCTCATGCGCAAGATGCTCACGCTCGGTCCCTCATATCCCAACGTCACGCGAACCGCCGACGTGGTGCAGCTCGCCGGCGAGGGCATCGAACAGGTGCAGACCTTCTTCGAACTGTTCCTGCCGCAGCTGTTCTTCAGCATCCTTGCACCGGTCACCCTGTTCGTCGTGCTGCTGCCCGTCAATATCCCCGCGGCGGCGACGCTGCTCGTCTGCGCGCCGCTGATCGTGCTGATCGTGGGTCTCGTGGCGATGAGCGCCGCCCGCGTCTTCAAGAAATACTGGGGCAAATACACCGACCTCGGCTCCACCTTCCTCGACGACCTCCAGGGGCTCGAAACATTGAAGATCTTCGACGCCGACGAGCGCGCGCACGCCGTCATGAACCGTCGCGCCGAGGAATTCCGCGTGATGACCATGAACGTGCTGCAGATCCAGCTGCGCTCGCTGTCGGTGATGGACCTCGTGGCATACGGCGGCAGCGCCGCCGGCATCATCGTGGCGCTCTGGCAGTATCTCTCGCCCGATGTCGCGCTGCCGCTGACCGGATTCCTGCTGGTCGTGCTGCTCTCCGCGGACTTCTTCATCCCGCTGCGTCAGCTCGGCTCCTACTTCCATGTGGCCATGAACGGCATGACGTCGAGCCGGAAGATCTTCGCGCTGCTCGATCTCCCCGAACCCGAGCACGGCGGCCGCCCGCTGCCGGCCGGCGACGTCGAGGTGACGTTCGATGGCGTATCGTTCGCCTACGGCGCCGATACGGCCTCCGATGACGATCCCGCCGGGACCTACGCCCTGCACGGCGCGACGTTCACGGCCAGGCCTCGCACGCTCACCGCCGTCGTGGGCGCGAGCGGATCGGGCAAGTCCACTGCGGCCGGTCTGATCAGCGGCCGCCTCACCGGATACGAAGGCTCGCTGACGTTGGGCGGCGTCGAACTGCGTGATCTCACGCTCGACGCCCTGCTGCAGGACGTGACCATCGTCTCCGCCACCAGCCACCTGTTCCGCGGCACGCTGCGCGAGAACCTGCTCATGGCCCGCCCCGACGCCGGCGACGACGAGCTCATGGCCGCCCTGCATGCGGCCCGCATCGACGACATCGTCCGCAATGGCGCCGACGGACTCGACATGCCCATCGCCGACGACGGCGGCAACCTCTCCGGCGGGCAGCGCCAGCGCATCGCCCTGGCCCGCGGCCTGCTCCACGACTCCGCCGTATACGTATTCGACGAGGCCACCAGCAACGTGGACGTCGAGAGCGAGCGGCTGATCCTCGAAGCCATCCACGAACTCGCCGCGCATAAGACGGTCATCATGATCACCCATCGCATGGCCAACGCCGTCGATGCCGACACTGTCGTGGTGTTCGACCACGGCGCCGTGGTACAGACCGGGCCGCATGCCGCGCTCATGGCCGATGCCGACGGCGTCTACGCCCGCATGTTCCGTACGCAGAGCGCGGTGGAAGACCTCGATGGGGCCGGCCACGGCGCGGCGATCGCCGCTGCTTCGGATGACGTGGCGGCCGCCTCTGCGGATGCCGCTGCCATACCGGCCGACGTTGCGGAACGAACCGGCACCGCGACATCGGACGATGCCGGACGCACCGCCCCGGCCGCTGCGGATACCTCCTCGACCGGCAGGCTCATCGCGCGTCTCCTGCGCGTGGCGTCGCCGCTGCGCGGATTCATGACGCTCGCCGTCGTCTGCGGCACGATCGGCCACCTCGCCGCCGCGGCCATCCCCGTATTCGGCGTCTTCGCCGTGCTCACGCTCGCCGGCCACCCCGTCTGGGGGCTCGGCTTCGGCGCATCCGTCGCCGTGATGGTCGTCAGCGCGGTATTGCGCGGCGCCATGCGATACGTCGAGCAGTACATGAACCACAACGTGGCATTCCGCCTGCTGGCGCTCTTCCGCGACAAGGCCTTCGGCGCGCTGCGCCGTCTGGCCCCCGCCAAACTCGCGGGACGCGGCAGGGGCGACCTCATCGCATTGATCACCACCGACGTGGAGCTGCTCGAGATCTTCTTCGCCCACACCATCTCGCCGGTCGCCATCGCCACCGTCACCTCCCTCGTGTTCGCCGTGGCATTGGCCGCGCTCGACCCGTGGTACGCCCTGCTGCTCGTCGTGGCCCATCTGGTCGTCGGCGCCGCCCTGCCCAAGGCGTTCGCCGCCCGCGTGAAGCCCATGGGCGAGCGCATCCGCCGCGAATCCTCGCAGCTTGACGACTACGTGCTCGACGGCATGCGCGGCATCGACGAGATCATCCGCTTCCGTCAGGGAGACCGTCGCGTCGACGGCATCACCTCGCGCACGAAGTCGCTGTGGGCCGAGCGCGGCAGGCTCAGCCGGGCCAACGGCTCGTTCGCCGCGATCGGCGGCGTGCTGGTCGAATTCTTCGTGGCGGCCGCCGTGGCCGTCGCCTGGTGGGCGTCCGTCGGCACGCCGCTGTCCATCCCCGAATCGGCCATCGCCGTGGTGCTCATCGCCAGCTCCTTCGGCCCCACGCTCGCATTGAGCGCACTGCCGGCGAACCTGACGCAGACCTTCGCCGCCGCGCGCCGCCTGTTCTCTCTGATGGACGAGGCTCCCGCCGTCGTCGAAAACGGTGCCGAGACGCCGCGCTACGACGGCATGGCGATGAGCCACGTCACCTTCGCCTACCCACAGTCCGGCTTCGGGCCGGCGAAAGCCCGGCCGGTGCTCAACGACGTGTCGATTTCGGTGCCGAAGACCGGCGTGCTCGGCATCCAGGGCCGTTCCGGTGCCGGAAAGTCGACGATGCTCAAGCTGCTGCTGCATTATTGGGACCCGCAGTCCGGCGCCGTCGCACTGTCCGGCGTCGACATCCGCGATGTCGAGCCGCATCATCGTCGTCGCATCCAGACCATGATGACGCAGGAGACCTATCTGTTCGACGGCACGATACGCGAGAACCTGCTCATCGCCGTGCCCGACGTCGAAGCGGACGGTGGCGATGCGGCCTCTGGCGTCGACGGCTCCGCATCCGTCGACGCCCGACTGCTCGACGCCTGCCGCAAGGCCTCCGTCGACGACCTCATCGCGTCGCTGCCCGACGGCCTCGACACGCAGGTGGGCGAGCTCGGAGACCGCCTCTCCGAAGGCGAGCGCCAGCGTATCGGGCTGGCCCGCATGTTCCTACGGCGTGCCGATCTGGTACTGTTCGACGAGCCGACGAGCCGACTGGACGCGTTCAACGAGGCCGTGATCCTGCGGTCCATCCGCACGCTGGCCGTCGGTGACGTCGGTGACGCCGACGGCGCCGCGGCGTCCGGCAATGCGCACGGCGCTGTGGACGACGTCGATAAGTCTGGGGATATCCCCGCCACGCGGCATGCCGCGCCGGCGATCGTACTGGTCTCGCATCGGGAGTCCGCCATGCGCATCGCCGACCATGTGCTCCATGCGGACGATGTCGACTACGCTGATGGAAGGACATGCTGATCGAAGACATGACGAACATCGGTAAGGAGACACGATGACGTTTGGACCCATCCCCGACATCACCCTGGCGGACGGCAGCCGCATTCCGCAGATCGGCCTCGGCGTGCTGCGCATCGACGACGAGCACACCGCGCCGGTCGTCGAATCGGCGATCGCCGCCGGCTACCGTCACATCGACACCGCCGCCGGCTACAACAACGAGGGCGGCGTCGGCAAGGCGCTCTCCGACAGCGGCTACGCCACTGGCGAGAAGCGCGGGGAGATCTGGGTGACCACCAAGCTGCGCGACTCCGAGCAGGGCTACGATTCCGCGCTCAAGGCGTTCGACCGTCAGATCGGTCTGCTGCGCACCGATTACGTGGACATGTACATGATCCACTGGCCCACGCCGTTCGACTGGCGCAGCGACGAGGTGTGGCGCGCGTTCGTGCGCCTGCGCGACGAAGGCCGGGTCCGCACGCTCGGCGTGTGCAACTTCCTGCCCGAGAACCTCGACCGTCTGCACGAGGAGACCGGCGAATACCCGACGGTCAACCAGATTGAGCTGCATCCCACATGGCAGCAGCGTGAGGTCGTCGCCTACTGCAAGGAGCACGGCATCGCCGTCGAGGCCTACTCGCCCATGGCGCGCGGCGCCGACCTCGACGCCGGCGACGGCGTCATCGGCCGTATCGCCGAGGCGCACGGCGTCAGCCATGCGCAGGTGATTCTGCGCTGGCATATCGAAAACGGGACCATCATCATCCCCAAGTCCACGCATACGGAGCGTCAGATCGAGAACGCCTCGCTGTTCGACTTCGCGCTGACGGACGAGGAGCACGCCGCCATCGACGCGCTCGACGGCCCCACGCGCGCCGGCCACGACCCGCGCACCTTCTCCTACAGCTGACCGTCGGTTCGATTTATCCGATCAGGGCTGATTCATGGCGCATCGTCGCAGGCGATTCCGCGGAACAACCGCCTTCGGGCGGTTCCTGGTTCTGCTGGTGATGGCCGTGGCCATCGGGGTCACGGCCGGTCTCGTGCTGCCTCGGGTGAGCGAGACCGCAGGGAGGCTCACCGGCGAATACACGGCGCGGGGGAACGCCGCCGACACGCTGAACACGCTTGCGGTCGTCGACGGCCGCAGGCCGACATCCGTATACAAGCGTGACGCCTTCGGCTTTCGGCAGTACGATCCGGACGGCAACGGCTGCGATTCGCGCAACGACGTGCTCGCCCGCGACCTCAAAGACGTGCGGTATGCGAACGCCGAACGGTGCAAGGTGCAGTCGGGGACGCTCGACGACCCGTATACCGGCAAAACCATTGATTTCGTGCGCGGACAGGCCACCAGCGCCAAGGTGCAGATCGACCATGTGGTCGCGCTCAACAACGCATGGAAGTCCGGCGCCGACCAGTGGAGCACGAAGAAACGCTACGAGTTCAGCAACGACCCCTACAATCTGCTCGCCGTGGACGGTCCCGCCAACGAGGACAAGGGCGACGCCGACGCCTCCGTATGGCTGCCGCCGAACACCGCATACCGATGCGACTACGTGGCACGGCAGATCGGCGTGAAGGCGAAGTACGGGCTGAGCGTGACCGGCACCGAGAAGCGGGCCATGCTCGGCGTGCTCCACGACTGCCCCGGGCAGGCGGTGCCGGGTCAGTAGAGGCGCGGAAACGTGGGAAGTCCGCCGAGGTGCTATACCAATAGGCGGGGAGGCCAGGAATGGACGAATCAGAATCCATGAAATCCACAGAATCCGCGGAATCCGCGACGTCGGTACGGTCCACAAGACCGGCGAGGCGCCATCATGTCGATCCCGACGAGGAGAAGGCGCTTGAGGCGAGCGGGCATCCGCACACCGAGCACATGCACAGCGTGCCGAAGCTGGGCGCGCCGCACACCGACGCCAAATCCAAGCTCAGCGCACTGCTCGGACCGGCGTTCGTGGCCGCCGTCGCCTATGTGGATCCGGGCAACGTGGCGGCCAACATCACGTCGGGCGCCCGATACGGCTATCTGCTGGTATGGGTGCTCGTGCTTGCCAACGCCATGAGCGTGCTCATCCAATACCAGAGCGCCAAGCTCGGCATCGTCACCGGCCAGTCGCTACCGGCGCTGCTGGGCAACCGCATGAATCCGGGCGGCAGGCTGCTGTTCTTCGCCCAGGCCGAAGTCATCGCCATCGCCACCGACCTCGCCGAGGTCATCGGCGGCGCCATCGCCCTGAACCTCCTGTTCGGGCTGCCGCTGTTCGTCGGCGGATGCATCATCGGCGCCGTCTCCACGGTGCTGCTGCGCTTCCAGGGCGGCCATACGCAGGGCGCGTTCGAGAAGATGATCATCGCGCTGCTGCTCGTCATCACGTTCGGCTTCATCGCCGGACTGTTCATTGCGCCGCCGGCCCCCGGATCGGTGCTGGGCGGTCTCGTCCCGCGATTCACCACCACCGATTCCGTGCTCATGGCCAGCTCCATGCTCGGCGCTACCGTCATGCCCCACGCCATCTACCTGCATTCCACGCTCGTCAACGACCACTTCGCCGGACGCACCGACCGCCCGGGCATCAAGCGCGAACTGTTCGGCGCCAAGATCGACGTGGTGTGGGCGCTGCTGCTCGCCGGCACCGTGAACCTCGCGCTGCTGCTGCTCGCCGCCAACTCCCTGCACGGCATGGCCGGCACCGACACCATCGAAGGCGCCCAGCACGCCGTCGTGCAGGTGCTCGGGCCGGTCATCGGCACCATATTCTCCATCGGCCTGCTCGCCTCCAGCCTGTCGAGCACGTCGGTCGGCACCTACGCCGGCCAGGAGATCATGCATGGACTGCTGCATGTGGACGCCCCCATGTGGGCATGCCGCATCATCACGCTCGTGCCCGCGCTCGTGGTCTTGTGGTTCAGCACCAACCCCACGTTCGCGCTGGTCGTCGGACAGGTCATCCTCTCCATCGGCATACCGTTCGCCATCATCCCGCTCATGCGGTACACGCATGATCGGACGCTGATGGGCAAGTGGGCGGACGGACCGGTCAAGCACGTCGTCTTCATCCTCGTCGCCGCCCTGATCGTGGCCCTCAACGTGGTGCTCGTCGTGCTGACGCTCGCCGGGCAGGATTGACCTGACGGCCGCCATTGTTGCCACGATGGCATATCGTGGGTGACGAATCCGAAGTCACGCGAATCACATCGGTCGCGTATGCACACAGTCGGGCCCGCGCGGCCCGGCGGAACGGTCGGTCGAGCACAATGGCAATCTCACTTTCCACGACGGAATCCTCCTTCTTCCTCATCATCCTCATCATCGTGGTGGCGGCCGCGGCGCTGCTCATCTGGCAGTCGTATCGCAAGGGCGTCGACGCCGGCGCCCTGCGGATGGTGAGGAAGATCGCGCAGGACAACGAGCCGCCGGCCTCCTCGGTGTTCGGCAGGGGGGTCAATGCGCAGAACGCGGCCCACAATCTGCTTGACGTGATGCGCAGCGCCGTCATCCTCGTCGACGGACTCGGCAACACGCGATACGTCAGTCCGCTGGCCGAGCAGCTGGACGTCGTGGCCGACGACCATCTCGAATACGACGAGATTCGCGATATCCTCGCCCAGGTGGTCTCCGACGGCAAGATTCGCGACCGCGAGATCGAACTGCACGTCGAGCCCGAATCCGGCCGGATCACCGACCGCGTGCCGATGTACCTGCGCGTGCGCATCGGCCGCATCGCGCGGATACACAGCGACATCATGCCCGACGACGACGTCGACGACATCGCCGTTTCGGGCGGCGCCGACGAACTGTACGCCGTCTTCCTCGAGAACGTGAGCGAGCGCCGCAACTTCGAGCGCATGCGCCGCGACTTCGTGACCAACGTATCCCACGAGCTCAAGACCCCGGCCGGCGCCATCTCGCTGCTCGCCGAGACGGTGTCGGACGCGGCCGAGGACCCCGACGCCGTGCGCTACTTCTCCGGCCGCATCTCGAAGGAGTCCGAGCGCCTGACCGAGCTCGTGCAGAAGCTCATCGCGCTGCAGAAGGTGCAGAACGACGAAGGCCTCGCGGCCGCCGACCGCCGGCCGGTCGACGTGCCGCAGGTCGTGCGCGAGGCGCTTGACGAGAACGCGGTGCAGGCCGATGCGGCGAACATCGAACTGCGCATGTACGTGGGCGACGACACCGTCGGCGTTCAGACCAACGAGGCCAACGACACGGCCGACGGAACCGAGGCCGACCGTGCCGGCAGGTCGGGCGGTATGGACGGCGACGCGGCCGACGGCACCGCGGAGCCGGCATATGAGCCGATGATCGTGGAGGGCGACGCCGACGCCATCAAGACCGCCGTGAAGAACCTCGTGGAGAACGCCGTGCACTACTCGCCCAAGGGCACGCATGTGGGCGTGAGCGTCAAGCAGGAGGGCGGTTTCGTCCGCATCCGCGTGATCGACCAGGGCATCGGCATCCCCGTCGAGGCGCAGAGCCGCATCTTCGAACGGTTCTACCGGGTCGATCCGGCCCGCTCGCGCGAGACCGGCGGCACCGGCCTCGGCCTCGCCATCACCAAGCACATCGTGCAGGAGGCGGGTGGAACGATTGACGTGTGGTCCCGTCCCGGAGAGGGCTCCACGTTCACCATCACGCTGCCGGTCGCGAGTGGGGAAAATCACTCCAACGATTAACCTGTGCGCAAGATATGTGGGTACACTGTTCATGTCTGTGTAAGGGCGGGGGAGTCTTCGCCGGCCTGGGTAAGTCTCGAAAAATCAAGGGAAGTCAACGTATATGACGCGCATACTTATCGTCGAGGATGAGGAATCCTATCGCGAGCCGCTGGTCTACCAGTTCACGCACGAGGGCTACGACGTGATCGCCGCCGCCACGGGCGAGGAGGGGCTTGAGCTGTTCACCAAGGGTGGCATCGACCTGGTGCTGCTCGACCTCATGCTTCCCGGCCTCGACGGCACCTCGCTGTGCCGCCGCATCCGCGAGCAGAGCCGTGTGCCCATCATCATGCTCACGGCCAAGAGCTCGGAGATCGACAAGGTCGTCGGTCTGGAGATCGGCGCCGACGACTACGTGACCAAGCCGTACTCCTTCCGCGAGCTGCTCGCCCGCGTGCGCGCCGTGCTGCGCCGCAACCAGGCGAGCGTCGACACCGGCGACGTCTCCGGAGACGACGTGCCGCTGGTGTGCGGGCCCATCCGCATGCTGGTGGGACAGCATGCCGTCACCGTGCACGGCGAAAGCGTGTTCTTCCCGCTCAAGGAGTTCGAGCTGCTGGAATACCTCATGCAGAACAAGGGCCGCGTGCTCACCCGCCACCAGCTCATCGACCGTGTGTGGGGCTCCGACTACGTCGGCGACACGAAGACGCTCGACGTGCACATCAAGCGCGTGCGCTCGAAGATCGAGGAGGACTCCGCCCATCCGCACTACATCACCACGGTGCGCGGCCTCGGCTACAAGATCGACGAGCCGTCCGACTGACGGCGGACGCGGCGCGCGGCGTTCCGCGCGACCGGCGCGCCGCGGTGCCGGCCATGTAGTACATTCATAACCGTATGCAAAATCTACGTAGATATTGCATACGGTTTTCTTGTACCTACCTCTTTCGACGAAAGGACGATCGGCAACCAACAAGCGCGCATGATACTGATATCCGATGGGGAATCGCGGTTTTCCAACGATTTCCGCGTTGAACGCCGGTGATTTCCGCATCGTGGAAATACTACAAAACAGATATCAGCACAAGTTCACTTACTGTTTACCGATTTTGGTTTTCGACCCCCGAAACCATCAATAATCTGTTAAGTGTCATAACAAAGGTGCGTCATCCACATGGTTTTCAAGACGTGGCACGCACGGCGGCCCCGGACCTGCCGGGGACGCGGACAGACAAGAGGGAATAAGTTATGCGAAAGAATCTTCTGCTTCGCTCCATGGCCGTGGTTTCCGGCCTGGCAATGATGGCTTCTCTGGCGGCCTGCGGCGACAACGCCCCGGCCGGTAGCTCCTCCTCCAGCTCCAGCGCCTCCGGCACCCAGCTGAGCGGCGAGTTCTCCGGCGCCGGCGCCTCCTCCCAGAAGAGCGCCGTCGACGCCTGGATCGCCGGCTTCGGCGCCAAGCAGCCCAACGCCAAGATCGCCTACGATCCGTCCGGATCCGGCGCCGGCGTGAGCACCTTCCTGACCGGCGCCACCGTGTGGGCCGGCTCCGACGCCCCGCTCGAGGCCGACCAGGTCGAGCAGTCCAAGAGCGTGTGCGAAGGCAAGACCGCCTTCGACGTTCCGGTCTACATCTCCCCGATCGCCATCGTGTACAACCTCAAGTCGGCCGGCCTCAACGGCACCGACAAGCACCTGAACATGGACGCCGCCACGCTGGCCAAGATCTTCGACGGCAAGATCACCAAGTGGAACGATCCCGCCATCGCCAAGCAGAACCCCGACGCCAAGCTTCCGTCCACCGACATCACCGTGGTCCACCGCTCCGACAAGTCCGGCACCACCAAGAACTTCCTGAGCTACATCAAGGACGCCGCCGGCGACTCCAACTGGAAGTACGAGGTCGGCGAGAACTGGCCGAACAACGTCGGCCAGGGCGGCAAGGGCACCTCCGGCGTGATCTCCACCGTCAACCAGGCCGAAGGCACCATCGGCTACGCCGACGCCTCCCAGGCCGGCGACCTCGGCACCGTGGCCGTCAAGGTCGGCGAGAAGTACGTGCCGTACTCGGCCGAAGCCGCAGCCAAGGTCGTTGACGCCTCCCCGAAGGACGACTCCGCCAAGGGCGAGAACCGCGTGGTCATCAAGCTCGACCACAACACCACCGAGGACGGCGCCTACCCGGTCGTGCTCGTCTCCTACGACGTCGCCTGCCCCACCTACAAGGACGCCAACAAGGCCGAGTTCGCCAAGCAGTGGCTCAGCTACGTGGTGAGCGACGAGGGTCAGCAGACCGCCGCCACCAACGCCGGCTCCGCCCCGATGTCCGATACCCTGCGCGCCGAGGTCCAGAAGTCCATCGACGCCATCCAGACCAAGTAACCCAATCGGGTTCGCGTCCCCATCGCTTCATTTGCGCGAAATCACGACGGTGATGTCGTCAGGAAGTGGCGGGGACGCCTTCTCGTTTGTACGCAAATCATCAGAAGGAGAATGAGGTGACTTCTCAAACTACGTCGGAGGTAGGTGGCGTCGTCAAGGACGGCAAGACCGCCGACAAAGTGTTCAAGGGAGTGGCCTACGCCTGCGGCATCCTGATTCTTGTCGCACTCGCGGCCGTGTTCATCTTCCTGTTCGTCCGTGCCCTGCCGCTCCTCGTCGGCGACAAGGCCGCCAACCAGGCGACCATCGAGAACTTCTCCGGTGGCGCCGCCCATAACTTCCTGCAGTACGTCGGCCCGCTCGTGTTCGGAACCATTCTGGTCTCCGCACTCGCGCTGATCATCGCGTTCTTCATCGCGGTGGGCATCGCACTGTTCATCTCCCACTACGCCTCGCCGAAGCTGTCGGCCGTGCTCTCGGCCGTCATCGACCTGCTGGCCGCCATCCCCTCCGTCATCTACGGTCTGTGGGGCGGTCTGATCCTCGTGCCGCACATCGTCGGCGTGTGGAACTGGTTCGCCAAGTACCTCGGCTGGACCTACATCTTCGGCGGCCCGGCCTCGAACCCGCCGCGTACGGTCGCCACGGTGGCCGTCGTGCTGGCCGTGATGATCCTGCCGATCATCACCTCCGTCTCGCGAGACATCTTCCTGCAGACCCCGGCCCTCCAGCAGGAGGCCGCCCTGGCGCTCGGCGCCACCAAGTGGGAGATGATCAAGCTGGCGGTCATCCCGTTCGGCAAGTCCGGCGTGATCTCCGCCTCCATGCTCGGCCTCGGCCGCGCACTCGGCGAGACGATGGCCGTGCTCATGATCCTGTCCCCGGGCATGCTGTACTCCTTCAGGCTGCTGCAGGCCTCCCAGAGCCAGACCATCGCAGCCAACATCGCCGCGCAGTTCCCCGAGGCCAACGACCTCGGCGTGAGCACCCTGATCGCCACCGGTCTCGTGCTGTTCGTCATCACGTTCATCGTGAACTATGCGGCACGCAAGATCACGGATAGGAAGGACGCCTGATGACCGCCGCAGCAACCAATCCCGAATTCCATCGCGGACCGCAGCCCGACTTCGACAAGTTCAAGCCCAGCCGCTCCTCCATCCAGACGCGCAAGTACAAGGACATCGCCATGCGTGTCCTCATCTACATCGCGTTCCTCATCGCGCTGGTCCCGCTCGTCTCCGTGCTCTGGACCTGCCTCGCCGAAGGCTACAAGCGCCTTGACGGCTACTTCCTGAGCCACAACATGGTCGGCGTCATCGGCGGCATGTACCCGTACGGCGGCATCCTCCACGCCATCATCGGCACCGTGGAGATCACGTTCGGCGCCATGGTCATCTCCATCCCGATCGGTCTCATGTGCGCCGTCTACCTCGTGGAATACGCGCAGAAGGGCCCGCTGTCCAAGACCATCTCCCTGCTGGTCGACGTGATGAGCGGCATCCCGTCCATCGTCGCCGGTCTGTTCGCCTTTTCGCTGTTCACCATCCTGCTCGGCCCCGGCACCGTCAACGGCTTCGTCGGCTCGGTGGCGTTGTCGCTGCTCATGATCCCGACCGTGGTGAAGACCAGCGAGGAGATGCTGAAGATCGTCCCGAGCGACCTTCGCGAATGCTCCTACGCACTGGGCGTCACCAAGCAGCGCACCATCACCAAGATCGTGCTGCGCACCGCGCTTCCGGGCATCGTCTCCGGCGTGATCCTCGCCATCGCGCGAGTCATCGGCGAGACCGCCCCGCTGCTCATCGCCTCCGGCTTCATCGCCAACACCAACTTCAACCTCTTCTCCGGTCGTATGACGACGCTGCCGGTGTACGTCTACAACGAATACTCCCAGGGTCTGGCCACCTGCACGCCCGCCGCGCTCAAGCTCAACCCGCCGTGCCTGCCGGGCATCCGTATGGAACGTGCATGGGCCGCCGCCCTCGTGCTGATCCTCATCGTGCTTCTGCTGAACATCATCGGCCGCATCGTGGCCAAGGTGTTCTCGGTCGAAGGCACGCAGAAGTAATCGAGTAATCGCCGTCACTGGAAAACATAAGGAAAGAACATGGGACAACGAATTGATGTCAACCATCTGAACGTCTACTACGGCGACTTCCTGGCCGTCGAGGACGTCAACATGAAGATCGAACCGAACAAGGTCACCGCCTTCATCGGCCCCTCCGGCTGTGGCAAGTCCACCGTGCTGCGCACCCTCGACCGCATGCACGAGATCATCCCCGGCGCCCACGTCACGGGCGAGGTGCTGCTCGAAGGCAAGAACCTCTACGGCCCCGGCGTCGACCCCGTCGCCGTCCGCCGCGACGTCGGCATGGTGTTCCAGCGCCCGAACCCGTTCCCCACGATGTCCATTCGTGAGAACGTGCTCGCCGGCATGAAGCTCAACAACCGTTCCGTCGACAAGAAGGACGCCGACGAGCTCGTCGAATGGGCCCTGCGTGGCGCCAACCTGTGGGACGAGGTCAAGGACCGTCTCGACAACCCCGGCATCGGCCTCTCCGGTGGCCAGCAGCAGCGTCTGTGCATCGCCCGCGCCGTGGCCGTGCACCCGCAGGTGCTGCTCATGGACGAGCCCTGCTCCGCCCTTGACCCGATTTCGACGCTCGCCGTCGAGGATCTGATCAACGAGCTGAAGAAGGACTACACGATCGTCATCGTGACCCACAACATGCAGCAGGCCGCCCGTGTGTCCGACTACACCGCCTTCTTCAACCTCAAGGAGATCGGCCAGCCCGGTCATCTCGTCGAGATGAACGAGACCAAGGTCATCTTCGAGAACCCGCACGAGGAAGACACCGAACGCTACATCTCCGGCCGCTTCGGCTGATCCTCACCGTTGGGGGACCGTCCGCGGTCGTTCCCGTCCGCCACGACGCGGCGTCGAATCGCCGGCGACATCGTTCGCCCGGCGTTCGGCCTCGCGGCGTGACGGAGGGAGACGGCGGGCCCCGAAGGTTCCGGCCCCGTCATTCATCTATGAGTGCAACACCGAATGACGCGCCGGTCGCCTGACGGACCACGGCCCCCAACGGACCGACTCTTCCCCTGTCGTTCTGTTTCTTCTCTCCGATGGGGGATACCAAGACTCCTGTACTGCCTCGCGCAGACAGGAGTTTTTGCATATGCGGCCGGTGTGTATTCGTGTATTCGGCCGCAGTGCATGGCGGCAAAACGAATCGAATCGATTCGAATCGAATGTGCACCATGCCCCAAGAAATACAAGTCGGGTTTTGTGGGTCTATCGCATCAATGTTGTGGGTCTACTCAATCATTTTGTGGGTCTGCCGAATCGGGTTTGTGGGTCTGACCGTTCACAAGGAAAATTTGTGGGTCTGGCCTATTCAATAACCGTGGGCCAATCCGTTCATAAAGAGGTTTGTGGGTCTAGGACATACGCGAGGATCCCGAAAATCCCTTCCTCGCGAACGGATAGACCCACTTTTGGATTTTGGCGACCGATTAGACCCACAAACCCCTATTGGGCTCCTATTGGATTCTGTTTGATGACGCGATAGGCCCACAAATCCGACTGGATTGACGGGGTGGTCGGTTGACGTCGAGGTCGGTTAACAGGGCGATCGGTCGACGGGGAGGCCGCCGATATACGCCGAGGTCCCGGCACCTCGTGGGAAGTGCCGGGACCTCGGTTGCGGAGATTCGGTATCCGTGAATCGGCGTGGATTCGCGGATCAGTAGTTGTGGTTGGCGAGCCAGTAGTTGTAGGCGCCCTGCACGCTGCCGTAGCGTTCGTTGCAGTAGCTGAGGAACCACTTGAGCTGCGTCTGGTAGTTGGTCTGCCAGTCGGCGCCGGCGGACGACATCTTGCTGCCGGGCAGGGCCTGCGGCAGGCCGTATGCGCCGGAGGACGGGTTCGTGGCGGTCGGATCCCAGCCGGACTCGTGGTTGATGATGTACACGGTGGCGGAGAAGTCGGCCTCGCTGTAGCCGTTGGCGAGCAGGTAGTCGTGCGCCCATTTCTGCATGTCGCTGGCCGGGACCGTGGTGCCCAGGTTCGAGGAGCCGGTGGAGCTCGACGACGAGGAGGAGGACGATGAGGACGAAGACGAGGAATCGGCCTGCGTGCTGCCGGTGCCGATGAGGATGACCTTCGACTTCGGGGCCTTCTTGACCCACGCGCTCAGCGTGTTCGACGAGGTGACCTTGCCGCCGGCCTTGGTGACCAGGTTGGTCATCTGCATGATGCCCTTCTCGCCTTCCTCCTGCACCTTCTTGGTGCCGGAAGGCAGCGCGTCCGTCTTCTTCTCGACGGTGTTGAAGGCGATGGCCTTCTCGACGGTCTCGATGGAGGAGCCGGCACGGTCGATGGTGATGACCGTGGACTCGTTCACCTTGGTCGTCAGGCTGGGGGAGACGGAGTCGTCGGGTTCGAGGGTGATGTTGCCCTGATCGAGCACGGACTTGACATCGGTGAAGTTCTCGCCGAGCACCACGCGGGAGTTGCCGTTGATGACGACCTTCACATAGGACGTGTTCGCGTCGGCGCCACGCAGTCCGGCCTTGATGTCGGCGCGGGCGTCGCCACGGGACGCGGCCTGGAACTGGTCGACCTCGTCGCTCTTCGTGGCGGAATACGAGGTGATGGACGACGTGTTCGTACGGTTCGTGTTGCTCGTGTAGAAGTCACGGGAGACGAAACCCCCGGTGATCAGCAGCGCAGCGGCGGCGGCTCCCGCCCCCAGACGAATCCACTGACGACGGGTGATGCGCTTGAGAATAAAAGCCTTTTCCTTGCGGTGGCTTGCCATGAATCTCCTTACGTAGACCTACAGAGTCTCACACAACATCCATATCTTACCGACCCATGATGACGGCGGCAAAAAAATCAGCGCGCCGTATGCGACAACGACGCGCCGAATGTGATAAAAAAGATTATTTCGACGATTCGTCCGACGGTCGCGACCGCGACCGCGTCGGACGGATGATCGTCATGGCCGTCAGGCCGCGGGAGTCTCCTCCTTGACCTTGTCGATCAGCGTGTCCAGATCGGACGCGCGCAGCGCGCCGGCCTGCTTGAAGACCACCTCGCCGTTCTTGAGGACGATGAGCGTCGGCACCGCGGAGATGCCGGCGGCCTCGGCCAGACCCTGCTGCTGGTCGATGTCCACCTTGGTGAACCACACGTCGTCATGGGATTCGGAGGCCTTCTCGTAGATCGGGCCGAATGCGCGGCACGGGCCGCACCACGTGGCCCAGAAGTCGATGAACACCAGCGGGTGCTCCTTGACGGTGGTTTCGAAATTCTCGGCGGTCAACTCGTGCGTGGCCATGGTGCCTCCCTAACGGATCATGGAAGATTGACGGAACAAAGGGCGTCGCCGCAAGGGCGACGACATACGTACATAAGCATCTCATAGCGTGGCCGCGACACAAGACCCTATTGCTTACGGCGCATAGACATGCAAAGGTCATACGGCGGTCTGATAATAAGGGCATGCCTGTGCTGAATGACGAAGTGCCCGACGAGGGCGACTACGACGCGTCGCGCCGTCGCGGCGAATTCGACGACATCACCCCCGACGATTTCATCCGCGGATCGGGGCACGACAACCCGCCGGGATGGCTGGACTCCTCCGACATCGACCGTGCGCGCCGCCAGCTGCCGATCGTCTATGTGGAGATCGTGCCCGTGCGCACCGACGAGCTCGGCCGCATATCCAAGGTCGGCACGCTGCTGCGCGCCGGCGACGACAGCGCCATCGAACGCACGCTGATCACCGGTCGCGTGCTGTTCCACGAATCGTTGCGCGAGGCCGTGGCCCGCAACATCGCCAAGGACCTGGGCGACATCGCGCTGCCCATCCTGCCGGTCTCGCTGCAGCCGTTCACCGTGGCCGAGTTCTTCCCCACGCCCGGCGTCTCCGAGTTCTACGATCCCCGTCAGCACGCCGTGGCCCTGTGCTATGTGGTGCCGATCGCCGGCGACTGCAAGCCGCAGGACGAGACGCTCGACGTGGAATGGGTGAGTCCCGCCGAAGTGCTGCGCCCCGACTACCTGGCGCAGATGCCCGGCGGCCACGACCGCATCATCCGCCGCGCGCTGGCCTGGGCCGAATAGACGCAACCGAACATACCGAGGTGATTTCTTCATGACCATCGACAACCCCGCGACCATGACGATTCTGAACACCGTGTACCGCGACGTCCCCGCCGTCGAAGGCTCGCCGACGCCGGTGGTACTGGTGCACGCGTTCCCCGTGGACCATCGCGTATGGGACGTATGCGCCGGCCGTCTGGCCGCAATGGCCGACGAACAGGGCGCGGCGCCGTTCGCCATCTACGGGCTGGAGATGCCGGGCGCCGGCAAGTGCCCCATCCCCGGTGCCGAACAGACCGGGCCGGTCGCCGCCGACGGCGCCTACCCCGAGGCCATGGACCGCATGGCCGAATCCTTCGTCGCGGCCCTCAAGTCCACGGGCTACGACAAGGCCGTATGGGTGGGCATCTCGATGGGAGGCTACCTCACGCTCGCGGTGCACCGCCTGCACCCCGAAGCCGTAGCCGGCGTGGTGCTGTGCGACACCAAGTCCGAAGGCGACGGCCCCGAGGCCCGCGCCAACCGCCTGCGCATCGCCGACGAATGCGAGACGCACGACACCGTCGAGCCGGTCATGCACTTCGCCAAGCCGCAGCCGGGCGACTCCGCGCTCAAGCGCTCGCAGGGCTTCATCGACCTGTTCAGCGGCTGGATCGGCGAACAGGATCCCAAGGGCGTGGCATGGCGCCAGCGCATGGCGGCCGGACGCCCCGACGAGACCCCGCAGCTCGCGAAGATCGCCGTTCCCGCCGGACTCGTCTCCGGCACGCTCGACCCCTCCAGCGCCCCGGACCGCATGCGCCCCATGGCCGAGGCGATGACCGCCACCGACCCCGTGTTCACCGTGGTCGACGACGCCGGCCACTTCACCTGCGTGGAAAAGCCCGACGTGGTGGCGCAGGCCATCCTCGACGTCCAGCGCCGCGCCTGAGCCCACGACCGTCGGCGTCGCGGACGATGCGGACGACACAGCCGACATAGCAGTAAGGATTGTCATGACCGATTCCACCGACCCCGTATTCTCGCCGCTGGCGCTCACCCAGGCGCTGCCGTTCCTGCCGCTGGCGCAGGGCACCATCGACTATGAGGTCGACCGGCGCGGCGAGGAGGGTCTCATCGACACCGTGCTCGGCGAGACCGCCACCCAGGTGATGCTCATCAGCAACGGTCTCATCGCCGTGCCCAAGGGCGACGCCGCGAAGGTCGAATACGACGTGGCGAAGATCCGTCCCGCACTGGTCCCCGGCCCCTATGTGCGCGCCGAACTGCGCGCGCACCGCGGCGTCACCGCCATCTTCCTCGGCACCGACCGGCTCGGCGCCGCGCCCGAGACCCACTACGTGGCCCTCGACATCACCCGCGCCGCCTCCGACATCCCCGGCAGCCAGTTCGGCGCCGACCACACCTTCGGACGAGACGACGACTCCCTGATAGGCAAGGCCGCGGCCCGCTTCGACTGGGTCGACCTGCGCGGCTTCGCGCCGCACGTCGGCTCGCGCGACGCCGGCCTCGCCACCAGCGCCGTCACCGTCGGCATCTGGCACAACCGCCAGCGCTTCTGCCCCTGCTGCGGCTCGCCCGTGGAGCCGGCGCTCGCCGGATGGGCGCAGCGCTGCACCAACGCCTCTGACGGCAACCGCATCCTGTTCCCGCGCATCGAACCGGCGGTCATCACCGCCATCGTGGACTCCTCGGACCGTCTGCTCCTGCAGCACAACGCCGCATGGAAGGACAACCTCTACTCCGTCTCCGCCGGATTCGTGGAGGCCGGCGAGAACCTCGAGCACGCCGCCCGCCGCGAGGCCAAGGAGGAGACCGGCATCACGCTGGGCGAGGTGAAGTACCTCGGCTCCCAGCCATGGCCGTTCCCCGCCTCGCTGATGATGGCGTTCAAGGCCCGCGCGCTGACCACCGAGGTCCGCGTGGACCACGAGGAGACGGCCGACGCCCGGTGGTTCACCCGCGACGAGTTCACCGACGCGATGATCATGGGGCGCATCAAGGTGCCCGGCAAGGCCACCATCGCCCGGTACATGCTCGAGGAATGGTACGGCCGGCCCCTGCAATAAGGTCAATAAGGTCATTGTCGTCTGGCGGCCGGCTTCGGGACCGCGTCGCGGGGCGAGGCACCCCCGCCCTCGATACGTGGTGTCCGGCGGCCATGCGAATCGTCCACTGTGCCCTGCAATGGACACGGTCTCCCTCGACGGACACAGTTCTCCCGCGCGTTCGTTGTCGGATTAATCACAATTGCGGCCCTCGGGAAATGTCATTTGCGCGGGTATAGTTGGGAACGTTGAAAATACACGAGAAATGGGAAGATCATGACTAACGAACAGAACTTCGAGAACGGGAGGCCCGAACAGGGCGCGTCCTTCGATTTTCTTTCGTCCGCCTCTGCGCCGGACGAGGCGCAGACCGTAACGATGGCCCCCCTGCCGGCATCGGCGTCTGGTGATGTGTTCAACGGCGCCGCGACCGTGAGGACGAAGAAGAAGCCGGTCGGGCTGATCGTCGCGCTTACCCTGCTGGTTGTGGTCCTCGCCGCATTCGCCGGCTACATCATCGGCGGACAGTACTACTTCAAGGACAAGGCCGCCCCCGGCGTGCGCCTCGGCACCATCTCCGTCGCCGGCCAGACCTCCGACGAACTGAAGAACACGGTGACCGACGCCGTGCGCAACTCCTCCGTCAAGGTGACCGTCAAGGGCGGCGCCTCGACCACCGCCTCGCTCACCGACCTCGGCGTGAGCGTGAACGTGGACAAGACCGTCAACGACCTGATGAACGCCAACAAGGAGAACTTCATCAGCACGGTCAACCCCTTCGCCAGGACCTCGGTCTCCCTGGAGACCAGCGGCGACAAGCTCGCCATGACCACCTTCCTCTCCGACAAGCTGATCGGCGAGGACTCCCGCGTGGTCAACGCCACCGTCAAGTACGATTCGTCCGCCAAGAAGTTCGTCGTGTCCAACAGCCGCGACGGCGAGTCGCCGAAGATCGCCCCCGTCCAGCAGGCCGTCAACGCCATCAAGGCCGAGCCCGGCGACACCAGGTCCGTCGAGATCGGCACCGAGACCATCAAGGCCCCGATCAGCGACGCCACCGCCACGAAGGCCGCCGACGACGCGAACGCGCGCCTGGCGAGCCAGCTCGTCATCTCGAACGGCGACACCAAGACGTTCACCATCCCCGCCGACCAGATCGCCACGTGGATCAAGGTGAACGAAGACCCGACCAAGGGCACCATCGCCCTCTCGTATGACGAGAGCGCCATCAACTCCTACCTGTCCAGCACGCTGCCCGACGCCCTGAACCAGAAGATGGTCGCCGAGCAGAACGTCGTCAACACGGCCGGCACCGTGATCACCACCGACGTCAAGGGCGTCAACGGCGTGGAGGTCAACAGCGACGCCTCCGCCACCACCAAGCAGGTGTGCACGGCGCTGCGCAACGGCACCTCCGGCACCATCAAGGCCGACGCCAAGGTGGTCAAGTACGAGACCAAGTCGCGCAAGGTGCGCTACGACGTGCCGAACGGCGACCCGCACATGGTCATCAACCTCAGCGAGCAGAAGGCCTACGCCTACAAGGGCACCACCCTGGTGAACACCTTCAACGTCTCCACCGGCAAGCCCTCCACGCCCACCGACAACGGCACCTTCTTCGTGCACACCAAGTACGAGAGCCAGACGATGCGCGGCGAGGACTACGTGACGCCGAACGTGCCGTGGGTCACCTACTACAACGAGGGCGAAGGCTTCCACGGCGCCCCGTGGAACCCCGGCGGCATCGCCAGCGGCACGCCCAAGTCGCACGGCTGCACCAACATGAACGTCGCGGACGCCAAGTGGGTCTACGACTTCATGCCGATCGGCGCGATGGTCGAAGTGACCGGCAGCACGCCCAGCGGCGCCGTGCGGTAAACGCCTGCGGGTACGCTTGGAGTCATGACTGACGAACAGCGTTATGACCATGAGCTGGCCGCAGCCGCCAGCAGCATCGAAGTGCCCGAGCACCTGAAGTATTCCGATGACCACGTGTGGCTCGACGATTCCGTCGACCCCGTGGTCATCGGCATTACTGAGCATGCCGCCGAGGAACTGGGCGACCTGGTGTTCATCGACTTCCCCGAGCCGGGAACCCGCGTCGAGGCCGGCGACGAGATCGTGTCGCTGGAATCCTCCAAGGCCGTCTCCCCGGTGATCAGCCCCGTCGCAGGCGAGGTGAAGTACGTCAACCGCGAGGCATACGACGATCCCTCCGTGGTCGATTCCGACCCGTACGGCGAGGGATGGCTGCTGAAGATCGCCCTTGACGACGACGAACCCGACATGATGGACGCCGAGGAATACGCCGCCCTGCTGCGCAAGTAAGGACGCCTCCATGCGCCGCGCCCCGCCTTCGGGCGGCGCGGCGAGAACAAGACTATTGAAGACTACCTAAGGTTGACCATGGTCGATTCCCATTCCATCCATTCCCATGCTCCCTCCGGTCGCGGGACGGCGGCCGACGCCGATTCCGCTCCCGACACGGCCGTCGAGGCCGAGACCCCGATCGTCGCGCAGCCGTCCACGTCGAACTTCGACACGGCGAGCCGTCGCGAGCAGATCGACTTCAAGCCGTTGGCCGTGCGCGCCACACGCCGCGCCGTGACCCACACGTTCGGCCTGTGGAGCCTGTTCTCCACGGCCATCGCACGGCGTCTGGGATGGTATCCGCGCGTGGAGCCGTATGTGGGCTATGGCACCGGCGCGTATTCGCGGCTGATCTGCCGCACCGTATACGCTCCCGAGCAGCGCACCGCCGGTCTGGTCACACGCGGCATCCGCGCCGCGTTCATGGTCCCCGCCGCCGAGACGCAGGTGAAGATCAGCATCGACTCCATCCCCCTGGTCACCGTGCAGGTGGGGGATTCCGAACAGTACGACAAATTCGACAGCGCCCGCGAGCAGGGCAGCGAATTCGCTGTCTCCGATTCGCAGGGCTATCTCGACCTCGTGGCCGAGCGCGAGCTGACGCCCGGCAGGCATGACGTCTCCTACACGGTGGACCGCCGCCATCCGGTGCACTCCACGCTGTATACGATCCCGGCCGACGCGAAGGTCGGCATCATCTCCGACATCGACGACACGGTGATGGTCACGCAGGTGCCCACGCTGTGGCGGGCCGTGTTCAACATGCTGTTCCTCAACCCGCGCAAGCGCATGTCGGTGCCCTCGATGTCGGTGTTCTACTCCAAGCTGCGCGAGCTGTTCCCCGACGCCCCGTTCTTCTACCTGTCGACCTCGCCGTGGAACGTGGAGAGCTCCATCCGCCACTTCATCGAATACCACGGGTTCCCCGAAGGCCCGCTGCTGCTGCGCGACCTCGACCCGCGTCCGAAGACGTTCATCCCCTCCGGCGTGCAGCACAAGCTGGAGTTCGTCGAGCAGCTCATGGCCGACTTCCCCGAAATGAGGTTCATCCTCCTCGGCGACGACGGCCAGAAGGACCCGAGCACGTACGCCACCATCGCACAGCGCTACAAGGGCCGTGTGATCGCCATCGGCATCCGCCAGCTCAGTCCGCGCGACATGGGCCGTTCGCTGCCGCAGCGGGTCACCGGGCCGGTCGTGCCGGCACCCGTGCCCGACGTGCCGGTCTTCTACGGTCCGAACGGCGTCAATCTCATGAACACGATGATGCCGTATCTCAGGAACCTCTTCCACTGACGCGGAATCCCGATCGCGATTCATCGCTGTCCGATTCCACGCCGTCCATCCGATGGGGCCGCCGACGAATCGTCCGGCGGCCCCATCGCCGTCATTATCCGTCATCAATGACGCCAATCCATATGCTTCGTGACGAAAAACCGCCGAATTCTATAAGAAACCGATAAAAGCGTGGGATACTTGAGCGTATGACTGTGGACAATGGATGGACGGACGTCGCAGGGCTCAAGCCGCCGGAGGCCGTGAAGGAACCCAGCCGACGCCGCGCTCAAGGGGATACGTTCAGCGATCCGTACGAATGGATGCGCGACAAGGAATCCGACCGCGTGCAGGAGTACGTGGCCGCGCAGAACGCATACTGCGAGCAGCGCATGGCGGGATTGAAGACGCTGCGCGGCACGCTGTTCGAGGAGATCCGCTCCCGCGTGCAGCAGACCGACATGTCGGTGCCCACGCGCATGAACGGCTACTGGTACTACACGCGCACGCAGGAGGGCAAGCAGTACGGCATCCAGTGCCGCGTGCCCATCCGCGGCGCCGACGACTGGGATCCCCCGACCATCGCCGCGGCCGGCGGCGACCGGCCCGTCGGCGAGGAGATCGTCTTCGACTGCAACGAGGAGGCCGAGGGCCACCAGTTCTTCAGCATCGGCGGCATGGACATGAGCCATGACGGACGTTTCATGGCATACAGCGTGGATGTGACGGGCAACGAACGCTACGACCTGCGCATCCGCGACCTCGAAACGGGGAAGGACTTCCCCGAGACCATCCACGAGGTCGCCGGCGGCGGATGCATCACGCCCGACGGCAAATGGGTGTTCTACACGAAGGTCGACGCCGCATGGCGCCCCTACTGCGTCTGGCGTCACCGCGTCGGCACCAGCGCCGACGACGACGTGCAGGTGTATCACGACCCCGACGAGCGATTCTGGGTGGGCGTCGGCATCTCGTTCGACGAACAGCAGATCATCGTCGAATCCGGGTCGAAGACCACGTCCGAGGTGCTGATGCTTTCGGTGGACGACCCCGAAGGCGAGTTCAAGCCGTTCATCGAACGCACCGAAGGCGTCGAATACGACGTGAGCTTCGCCGAGTTCGAGGACGAGGCCGGCAACATCCCCGTCGCCCTCGTGATCCACAACGTGTCGAACCCGAACTTCGAGATCGACGTCATCGACATGCGCACCCACCAGCCGCCGTACACGCTCGGCGAGGGCGTATGCGTGGCGCAGGGCTCGCTCGCCGGATGCGAGCCGCCGCACGGCGGCCGTCCGACGCCGCAGACCCGCGCCACCCGATACCAGTCCATCAGCACGCTGAGCGACATCCCCGACAATCCGGAGATCCTGCAGGGCGTGCAGGGACTGCGCATCGAGGGCATCGCCATGTACCGGCACTTCGTGGCGCTGTCGTATCGTGCTGACAGCCTGCCGCAGCTGGCCGTCATGCCCAAGCGCGCCGCCAAGGAGGACTTCCTCGCCGGCCGCCCGTGGGGATTCGGCGGCATCGTGCCGCGTGTGGACGGCAAGCTGTACTCCATCGGCATGAGCGGCAACCCCTCGTATGACGCGCCGCGCATGCGCTACACGACCGTGAGCTACACGCAGCCGGGCGAGCTGCATGAATACGATCCCGAGACCGACACCGACGTGCTGCTCAAGCGCGCCACCGTGCTCGGCGACTTCGACCCCGCAGACTACGCCGAAAAGCGCATGTGGGTGCGCGTGCGCGACGGTGAGCATGTGCCCGTCTCGCTGGTGTGGCGCCGCGGGCTCATCCCCGCGCTGGAGGGCGCGCGCGAGGGCCTGACCGACGAGGTCATCGAGGTGCCGCGCGAGCTGACGCTCTCGTACGAGGACATGTCGGCGCGCTACGACCGCCGCGAGGCGCCGATGTTCATCACCGGCTACGGCGCGTACGAGATCAGCTCCGACCCGAGCTTCTCCGTGCCGCGTCTGAGCCTGCTCGACCGAGGCGTGCTCTACGCCGTGCCGCACGTGCGCGGCGGCGGCGAGCTCGGCCGAGGCTGGTACGAGCAGGGCCGCAAGCTCAACAAGATGAACACGTTCATCGACTTCATCGACGTCACGGCCGCCCTGCAGCGCAACGGCATCGCCGACCCGAAGCGCACCGTGGCCAACGGCGGCTCGGCCGGCGGCCTGCTCATGGGCGCCGTGGCCAACATGGCGCCGCAGCTCTACGCGGGCATCGAGGCGGACGTGCCGTTCGTCGACGCGCTTACGTCCATCCTCGACACGTCGCTGCCGCTGACCGTCACCGAATGGGACGAGTGGGGCGACCCGTTGCACAACGCCGAGGTCTACCGCTACATGAAGCAGTACTCGCCGTACGAGAACGTGCAGGACGCCGACGAGCGCGAGCGCGAGTACGGCACGAGGCACTTCCCTGCCATGTTCGTCACCACGTCGATGAACGACACGCGCGTGCTCTACGTGGAACCGCTCAAGTGGATCGCCCGCCTGCAGGAGCCGGACGCCGAGGTCGACGCCGTGGCGAAGATCGAGGTGGAGGCCGGCCATGGCGGCGTGACGGGCCGTTACAAGCGCTGGCAGGAGATCTCCTACGAAAATGCCTGGTGCCTCTCCGCCATGGGCATCGAGGAGTAGTCGGTCCCTGTCGCTGCCGGCTTCCCTCTTCGGGAAGGGGAGCCGGCATATGTCCATAAGACGGAACGGCGGGATTGTTTTCGGACGGCGACACCTACCCTGTTGGGTATGGCAAATGACATCAAGACATTGAACATCGCGGTCATCCCCGGCGATGGCATCGGCAAGGAAGTCACGCCCGTCGCCCAGGCCGTGCTGGAGAAGGCCTCCGAAGGCGTCGTGAACTTCAACTACACCAACTTCGAGCTCGGTGCCGAGCGCTACCTGCGCGACGGCGCCATCCTGCCCGACGAGGAGCTCGAGGAGATCAAGAAGCAGGACGCCATCCTGCTCGGCGCCGTCGGCGACCCGCGCATCAAGGCCGGCATCCTGGAGCGCGGCCTGCTGCTCAAGCTGCGTTTCGCGCTCGACCAGTACGTGAACCTCCGCCCGACCAAGCTGTACAAGGGCGTCACCTCGCCGCTCGCCAACCCCGGCGACATCGACTTCGTGGTCGTGCGTGAGGGCACCGAGGGCCTCTACTGCGGTGCCGGCGGCGCCGTCCGCGTCGGCACGCCGAACGAGGTGGCCACCGAGGTCTCCATCAACACCGCCTACGGTGTGGAGCGCGTGGTGCGCTACGCCTTCGAACTGGCCATGAAGCGCAAGAAGCACGTCACCCTCGTGCACAAGAAGAACGTGCTCGTCAACGCCGGCGACATGTGGCAGCGCATCGTCGACAAGGTCGGCGAGGAGTACCCGGAGGTCACGCACGACTACCTGCACATCGATGCGACCACCATCTTCCTCGTCTCCAACCCGAGCCGCTTCGACGTGATCCTCACCGACAACCTCTTCGGCGACATCATCACCGACGAGGCCGGTGCCGTGGTCGGCGGCGTGGGCTACTCCGCCTCCGGCTGCATCAACGCCAGCAACGAATACCCGTCGATGTTCGAGCCGATCCACGGATCCGCCCCCGACATCGCCGGCAAGGGCATCGCCAACCCGACGGCGGCCGTGCTCTCCACCGCCATGCTGCTGCGTCACTTCGGCTACGACGAGATCGCCGAGCGTATCGACGCCGCCGTCGAGGCCGACATCGAGGAGCTCGGCTCCACGCAGCGCAGCACCGAGCAGGTCGGCAAGGACATCCTCGCCCGTCTGTAGTCGCCGCGATCCGAGACTGACCGCCGCCTACCCGGCCATCTGAGCCTCATCGGGCGCCCAGTCTCCCCAACAGGGCCGGAATCGTCACCGCACGGTTCCGGCCCTTGGCATATTCATGGCGTTTTGGCGATGGGCGGGGGGGTAACCGAAAAAACTAGTCCCGAGGTTTCGACGTACTGTCTCGGATCACCAATGAAGTGGGAAAAATCATCGTTTCCTGAACTTGATGACCTTCTCGGCGATCGAGAATCATCCGTACCGCGCTTGCGGCCATGTCCTCAAGAGGCTGTCGGACGGTGGTGAGTGCCGGTCCCATATACGAGGCGGTCTGGATGTCGTCGAAACCAACCACGGAAAGATCCTCTGGGATGCGCAGGCCACACAGTCGCGCAGCGTCGTATACGCCCATGGCCTGCAGATCGTTGCCTGCGACGATGGCGGTTGGTTGGTTCGACGATCTGTCTGCAAGCAGCGACAATGCCTGCTCCCTGCCGGAATCCACCTGATATATGCCTTTTCGGATCAGCGAATCGTCAACAGGAATGCCTGCTTCGGTCAGTGCAGCACGGTAGCCATCAAATCGGGATGCCGAACACATCGCGGTATCGGGACCGGTGATGATGCCGATTCGTCGATGCCCCAGTTCGATGAGGTGACGGGTGGCGAACAGGCTGCCCGACCAATTATCCGCGCGGATCGACAATGTGTCGTTGGAAGGGTTTCCCCAAGGATCAAGGAACACGCAGGGTATGCCGCGCGAAGCCAGCCGTTTGGACACTGAAGGCGAAGGGACGGCGAACAGAATGATGACGCCCATTGGTCGACGTTCCAGCACCTCGCTCATCCATGAATCCGCTAGTTCGTCCTCGTCCTTCACCTTGGTGATTACGATGCTGATGCCATGCTGGCGTGACGCTTCCTCGGCTCCGCGAAGCAGGTCGAGTAGCCAAATATTGTCCAGATGACGCACCACGAGTTCGATGAGTTTTGTCGGAGGCTGGGAAGCATTGGATTTGAGGTATCCGCTCCGTTCCAGCAACATCTCGATGGTAGAACGTGTCTCTTCGGAGACTCCGGGGCGGCCGTTGAGTACCTTTGATACCGTTGCCGTGGAAACATTTACCTGTCGAGCGATATCGGAAAGCGTAATCTTGCGCTTTGCCGGTTCGCCGTGTTCGGATTCCTTTGCCATGATTTCCCTGCCGCAGTGTCGATTTCTCTGTCGTATTTGGTATCGCAGCCGTTTCGACGGCCGATGACGACACCCCTATATCCTAGCGTTTGCTAAAAACCACACAAGTTGTGAGAAACGATCGTCTTCCTCCGTGCGACACGTTAAGTGTTTTGAATTGACAAACGATCGGTGGATGGTAATCTTACGTTTAGAAACAACGAAAAGTTTCTTAAAAATATCGGTTAAAAACGAAAAGATACTTAAACATCGAAGTTTATCGTTACTTATCGGAAAGAGGCAGTCATGCAATCAACGGCACAGACATCGTCCGGCTCACATATCAGGCCCATAGGCAGCATCGGAGTCGGGGAGAAGATCGGCTTCGGTCTGGGCGATTTTGCTTGCAATCTTATCTATGCCAGCCTGTCCACCTATCTGTTGTTCTTCTACACAAACGTGTTTGGCCTTTCCGCGGCGGCGGCCTCGCTGCTGTTTTTCGTCGTTCGTATCGTGGATGCCGTCACGGATCCGTTCCTCGGATTCATGATCGACAAGGTCGACACGCGTTGGGGCAAGTACCGTCCGTTCCTGCTGTTCGGCGCGATCCCGTTCGCAGTGCTCGCCGTGCTGTGCTTTACCGTGCCGAGCTTCGGGGGCGTCGGCAAGCTGATCTATGCCTATGTGACCTACATTCTGCTGTCCATCTGCTATACCAGCGTCAATGTGCCATATGGCAGTCTCACTGCCGCCATGACCAACGATCAGCAAGAATCCGTGAGTCTGACCACTTTCCGTACCTTCCTTGCCAATATCGGACAGGTCGTCGTAGCGTTCTTCGTACCATTCCTCTCCGATTGGCTTACCGAGAGCTTTGGTGCCGCTACCGGCTGGCAGCTCACGATGATTGTAATGGGTACGCTCGGAGGTCTGCTGCTGTGGGGCTGCTTCGCCACCACGCATGAACGTGTGAAGGTTCCTGCCTCGCACACCCGCATTCAGGTAAAGGATGTGTTCGAGCAGCTGGCCAACAACCGTCCGCTTGTCGTGCTGTGCGTGTTCTTCTTCGTCATCTACGGAGTCAAGTCCATCGTCAGCTCCACTGGCATCTACTACGTTACCTACTATGTTGGCCGCCCCGATCTGGTCAAGTGGTATTCGCTGGCCGGTACGCTGCCAGCCCTGCTGTTCATTCCTGCGATTCCATGGCTGGCGCATCGTCTGAGCAAATTCCAGCTCATCATTCTTTCCATTTCAGCCGATATCATCGGTATGGCGGGCCTGTTTCTCGCCCGTCCGAACTGGATCGTATGGATCTTTGTGTTCCGTGGCATCGCTTCCATCGGTAACGGCATGATCTCTGCCTATATGTGGGCGCTGATTCCCGAGTGTGTGGAATACGGCGAATACAAGACCAACAAGCGCATGAGCGGCGTGATCTACGCCATCGTCGGATTCGTGTTCAAATGTGGCAACGCACTCGGTGGCATGATCCCCGGACTGATTCTCGGGGCAACGGGCTATGTGGCCAACGCCACACAGACCGATACGGCACTGCATGGCATCGTGATTGCCACCACCGTGGTGCCGATCATCATCTATTTCATCGCCATCTTCTCCATGAAGTTCTACAACCTCGACAAGGAGACCTACGCCCGCATCTCCGCCGAACTCAAGGAGCGCAACGCGGCTGAGATGGAGCGTGAGGCGCAGGCGGAGCGTGAGGCATCCCAGGCTGTTTTCGTAGCCGATGAATCCGTCGCCACCAAGGAAGAGAGGTGAGTCATGGTCTCCTCGATCATCCATAATCCGGTGCTCCCTGGATTCAATCCCGATCCGGTGATCTTCCGTGATGACGAGTGCTACCACATCATCGTCTCCACCTTTGAGTGGTTGCCCGGACTGCGTATCTATTCCTCCGACGACTTGGTCAGCTGGCGCTATGAAACCTCAGTGCTTTCCGAGCCCGGCATGGTCGAGCTACGTGGCAATCCCACCTGTTGCTCGATCTGGGGTCCATACGCCACCTATCGCAACGGCCGGTACTACGTGGTGTACACCAACGTGAACTCCACGAAAGTGCCCTACAAGGACTGCGACAACTACATTGTTACCGCGGAACGGCTCGAAGGACCGTGGAGCGATCCCGTGTATGTCAACAGTTCCGGATTCGATCCCTCACTGTTCTTCGATGACGACGGTAGTGCCTATTTCCTCAACGAAATTTGGGATTACCGTCTCGATACCCACAACAAGTCTGCCGGCGTGGTGATGCAGCGTATCGATCCCGAAACACTCGCGTTGATTGGCGAGCCGAAGGTGATCTTCCGTGGCACCGAAGCCCGTAAAACCGAAGCCCCCCAGATCGTCAAGCGCAACGGATACTACTATCTGCTTACCGCAGAGGGCGGTACCGAGGCAGGTCATCAGGAAACCGTGGCGCGCAGCAGGAATATCTGGGGACCGTATGAGGCGGATCCGGACACCCCACTGATTACGTCGGCTGACGACCGGTCCCTGCCTCTGCAGTGTGCCGGACACGCCTCTTTGGTGAGGACCGATGGTGACGAATGGTACATGGCGTATCTGTGCACTCGTCCGTTCCCGAACGGCGACGAGTTCTCCATTCTCGGCCGAGAAACTGCGATCCAGCGTGTGGAATGGACCGATAACGGTTGGCTACGATTGGCAGGCGGAGGACATCACCCGTCATTGACCGCGACGGGTCCGCGTCTAACGGTGACGGACCATGCTGCGGGAGTCGACTGTGATTATGTCACTGCCAACTTGGGATTCTCCGATCCGTTGACTGGCTCTCGGTTGGATCCTGAACGTTGGAACACGTTGAGGCAGTTTCCCGACTCGTCATGGCTTGACCTTACTTCCGAGGGAATGGTTATCCGAGGAGGTCAGTCGCCGCAATCCGCCTTTGATCAGCATCTGGTGGCCACACGTCAGACGGCTTTCGACTGTGACGCTTCAGTGACCATGCAGTACACGCCGCGGAACTACATGCAACTTGCCGGTATGACGCTGTATCTGGATACCGCCAACTACGTGTTGTTCATGATTACCGCGGGCGACGATGGCTGTCCATACGCAGTGCTGCAACGTTCGGTACGCGGTCAGTTCGAACAGATCGCCGCTGTGCCGGTTTCCGACAGTGGCAGCTACCGGTTCAATATCCGACTTTCCGGTCCTTCGGCGGAGTTCGTCGTGAACGACGGCCAGTCCAGCCAGACGCTGGCCGAGTCCGATATCGCCTTCCTTTCCGGAGGGTATACGGGCAACTTCATCGGACTGGATACGATCGATATGGGCAGGCGTAATGCCAGTGAAGCAGTGTTCACTGATTTTTCATATCAGGTGAGCGTCTGATCGCTATCCTCATACGATCGTCGATCATACGAGCGGAGATCCTCCTTCCTTCATCTCCGCTCGTCTTTTTTCTTCGGAATCCGTGGCTTCGCCGCGCATTCGCATGGTGACGACCATCGCGAAATCCAACAGGAATCGCGCAGTTGTTGAAGCGCTCGGGTAACGTGGAGGCATGACCAACAATGAGCCCCAGAAGTATAGTGAGACTCCGAATCGCGTCCTGGGGGAGGATGCGAACCGGTCCGATCAATCGTTGAACCATGATTCCATGCAGCCGCAGCCGGGACCGTAGCAGCCGTCGTTCCAGCAGCCGCAGCAGCCCACGTATTCGCAGTCGGCGCAGGACGCCTTCCTCGAGGCCGAGCAGGCCGCGGCCCAGTACACCGCGGCACCGAACCGCAGTTCGGGGCGGGTGCCGTGCCGAATCAGCATGGCCCGTCCGCCCAAGGACCGCAGCCGCCGTATGACAGTCCGTACGGCAGCGCCTACGGCCAGCCCGGTGCCGGTGCCGGTGACCATGATGCAGACAATCCCTACGCCCGGAATCCATACGGGCAGAACCCCTATGGGCAGAACGGGTACGCCCAGAACGGATGCCAGCAGTTCCCGCCATACGGCCAGTCCCAGTACGGACAGCCACAGTATGGACAGTCCCAGTATGGTCAACCCCAGTACGGCCAGCCGCAGTACGCCTACGGCTACGGCCTGAGCTCGAAATCGAAGATCGCGGCCGGTCTGCTCGGCATCTTCCTCGGTTGCTTCGGCGTCCACAACTTCTACCTCGGCAACACCGGCAAGGCGTTGGCCCAGCTGCTGCTGACGGTGGTCGGCTGGATCGTGGTGATCGGACCGGCCGTCGCCGGACTGTGGGGACTGGTCGAAGGCATCCTGATCATCGCCTCCGAGCCGGGTTCGCCGTGACATCGGGACGCCAACGGATACGAATTGCAGAACTGAGACAGGAAGGGACCGGTTCGGCTGGGCGTCTGAACGGTCAATTGATCGGCCGGTTATCGGACAATCGACATGACGGCCAAATCCGTAACGATCGAATAGGGGGATATCGTGATCGGCAGGGGATTATGCAAGACGCCGCGTGGCAAGCTCGTGGCGGTGACCGTGCGAATCGAAGGAGACGGGACCGGTCCGGACCGTATCATCGAGGCCCATCTCGACGGTGATTTCCTCATCGATACGGTGGATGATACGACCGATGCACACGGTGCATCGGAATCCGACCGGACATTGCTCACCGCCATCGAACGCATCATCGTCTCGGCCGGTACTGATGTTGATGGGACGATGTTGCTTGCCTCCGTCGAAGCCGTGATTGCCGCCCATCCGAACGCACGGTTGGTCGGTACCACGGCCGACGCCATCGTCACGGCCGCATTGCGTGCCATCGCCAATGCCTCCGCCGATATCGCCCCCGCTGGCGGGGGCTGTCGGCAACGCCGTCCGGGGGCGGCTGGTCACCCCAAGCCCGCCGATACCAAGCCCAGCGCCGGCGTCTCCGGCACCGACACATCCATCGACTCCGGTCCGGCCAACCCCAATCCGCACGGCGAACAACACAACGACCTCACCCAACGCTGGTCCACGCTTACGCCGTGCGTCGACGTCGTCATCGACGCCGAACCGTACAATCCGGCCATGCAGATGGCGCTCGACGAGGTCATCGCGCGGCGTGTGGCCGCAGGCCGGATGCCGCCGACGCTCAGATTCTGGCGGTGGGGGAGTCCGGCCGTCATCATCGGTGCCTACCAGTCCGTACGCAACGAAGTCGACGAACATGCGGCTGCGGCGGCAGGGTTCACGGTCGTGCGTCGCATGACCGGCGGCGGCGCGATGTTCGTCCGCCCCGACGACACCATCACCTACTCGCTGTACGTGCCGGCCGGGTTCACGGCGGGCTTGACCGCCGGAGAATCCTATCGGCTCTGCGACGACTGGGCGTTCAAGGCGCTCCACGCCATCGGCATCCCCGCCGTCCCGCAGCCTCTCAACGACATCGCCACATCGGACGGCGGTAAGATCGGCGGCGCCGCCCAACGCCGGTTCCCCGCACCTCGGCAGGTACCGGGACACGACGAACATTCGATGGAACATCCGGACCGGTCCGTTTCACTGCAGCGGCCGGTGGCCGGCGAGAAAGGTTCCGCTGTCACGTCCGGCCTTGGCTGCATCCTCCATCACGTCACCATGGCCTACGACATCGACGCCGAACTCATGACCCACGTGCTGCACATCTCCAAGGAAAAACTCGTCGATAAGGCCGTATCCTCGGCAAAGAAGCGCGTGACGCCGCTGCGCACGCTCACGGCATTGAGCCGCGAGGCCGTCGTCGAATCGATGCGAGACCACGCGCTCGCCGATATCCCCTCGTCCCGTCCGTCCGTCCTATCGGCCGACGTCATCGACGAGGCGCGGTCCCTGGCCGTCGGCAAATACGAAACCCGGGAATGGACATATCGCATCCCCTGACCGGAATATCCACGAAACTTGGCCGAACCGTTCATAAGGACGTCGATTATGGGGCCCTTATGAACGGTTCGGCCAAGTTAGGGATTTCGTGACCGGAACAACCAACTTTCGTGACCGGATCTCTCGGATTCCTTGGCGTCGGACGGCGGAAGCGTGTAAAAAGGGACGTATGAGTTACGTGTCGCAGTCGCCAGTACAGAACGCCATCAACAAGGCCAGCACCAATCTGTTCACCTTCGCCTACAGGAACGTGGCGAAGAAGATGTTCTTCGCCATGCCGCCGGACAAGGCGCACGACGCGATGATTTCCGGATGCGCCGCCGCCGGCCGGGTGAAGCCGCTGATGTGGATGCTGCGCGAGATGCTCGACTACACCGATCCCGCCCTGGAGACCGAGGTCATGGGCATCCGCTTCGACAATCCGTTCGGCCTTTCCGCCGGCCTCGACAAGAACTGCGACCTGCCGGCCGTGCTCGACGCCGCCGGATTCGGCTTCGAGACCGTCGGCTCGACGACCGCCCGTCCCTGCGCCGGCAACCCGCGTCCGTGGTTCCACCGCCTGCCCGACTACGGTTCGATGGTCGTGCACGCCGGCCTCGCCAACATCGGCTCCGACAAGGTCATCGCCCGCGCGGAGAAGGCCTATACGAACGCGAAGACCATGAAGATGTCGGTGTCGATCGCCCGCACGAACGACAACCTCGTCGGCGACCTCGACGAGGGCATCGCCGACTACCGCACGTCGTTCGAACGCGCCGTGGGCCGCACGAACATGATAGAGGTCAACGTCTCCTGCCCGAACACCATGGCCGGCGAGCCGTTCACCAGCGACCCGAACAACCTCGACCGTCTGTTCTCCGAACTCGACAAGGTGGACCGTCCGCAGCCGGTGCTCGTCAAGCTGCCGCTCAACAAGCCGTGGCCCGAATTCAAGGAGCTGCTCGACGTGCTGGCCGAACACAACGTGCAGGGGGTCTCCATCGCGAACCTGCAGAAGGACCGCACCGGCATGGACGACGTGCCCGCCGACTGGAAGGGCGGACTCTCCGGCCTGCCGTGCCGCAAGCGCAGCGACGCCCTGGTGGCGCAGACCTACCGCGAGTATGGCGACCGGTTCGCCATCGCCGGCATCGGCGGCGTGTTCACGCCTAGGCAGGCGTACATGAAGATTCGTGCCGGCGCCTCGCTGGTCATGTTCATCTCGTCGCTGATGTACTGCGGGCCGCAGAACATCACCACGTTGAAGCGCGGACTGGTCGAGCTGCTCCACGAGGACGGCTTCGACAACGTCGCCGAGGCCGTCGGCGTGGACGTGCGGTGATGATGTTTCGGTGAGCGGCGTGCCGGCGAGGTTCGGGAAGACCTTGCCGGCACGCCGCTGCGAAGCTGGCCCGTCAGAACGCGCCGGCGATGTACTGGTCCGGATACGGCGCGTTCTCGGCGGGGATGCCGAGTTTGTAGGCGGCGCGCAGCGGCCAGTACGGGTTCCGCAGCGCCGCGCGGCCGATCTCCACGGCATCGGCGTCGCGGCGGCGGATGATTTTATCGGCCTGCTTGGCCTTGGTGATGAGACCGACGGCCGTGGTGCGCACGTCCGCGCGCTTGCGGATCTGCTGCGCGAACGGCACCTGATATCCCGGCTCGACGGGAATCGTCACGCCGGCGATGATGCCGCCCGTCGAAACGTCGATCAGGTCGACCCCATGACCGCGCAGCACGCGCGCGGTTTCGATGGTCTGGTCGAGGTCCCAGCCGCCGGCCGCCCAATCCGTGGCGGAGATGCGCACCAGCAGCGGCATGGTGTCGGGGATGACGCTGCGAATCGCGTCGGTCACCTCGATGAGCAGGCGCATGCGGCCGTCGAGGTCGCCGCCGTATTCGTCGGTGCGTTCGTTGGTGAGCGGATCGAGGAACTCGCTGATCAGATAGCCGTGGGCGGCATGGATCTCGATGGCCTGGAATCCCGCGCGTACGGCGCGTTCGGCGGCGGCACGGAACTGGTCGACGATGCCGTGGATCTCATCGACGTTCAACTCGTGGGGCGTGGCGTAGTCACCGAACGGGATGGCGCTCGGCGCCACGGTCCGCCAGCCGCCGGCCTCGGCCGGAACGGTCTGGTCGCGGTAGCCGATGGAGAACGAGCCCGTGGAGCCCTTGCGTCCGGAATGGTTCAGCTGGATGGCCGGCACCGCTCCGGCCTGGCGGATGCCGTCGACGATCCAGCTCCATGCGGCGATCTGGTCGTCGTTCCACAGTCCGACGTCGTTGGGGGAGATGCGGCCTTCGGGGCTGACGGCCGTGGCTTCGGCGATGATCATGCCGAAGCCGCCCAGCGCACGCGAGACATAGTGCTGGTAGTGGAACGGCGTGGGCTTGCCGTCCCTTGCGAACACCGAATACGTGTCCATCGGCGGCAGCCATACGCGGTTGCGGATCTCCAGGCCGCGCAGCGTCAGCGGATCGAACAGATGCGGCTTGACGGCCTTCGCCGTCTTCGTCTTGGCCGCAACGGCCGTTGCGGTGGTAGTCGGTTCCTTCTTCGCCATGATGATGTTCCTCCCACATGTCGATACGGATGGTTCATGGCATTCGCGGCGGACGGACGCCATAACGCAGAACAGGCGTAGAGGTTATCCCCCTACGCCTGTTCTACCACATGACACCGGCCTGCCGGCCGTCGTCATGCCTTGGTCGTGCCCTGCTTACTGTCCTTCGTTGGTCGTGCCTTCGGTTCCGGTTCCGGTGCCCGTTCCGGTGGAGCCGGTGGTTCCCGACGTTCCGCCGGTCGTACCCGATGTGCCGGACGACGTGCCCGATTCGCTGCCGCTGGACGTACCGGAGCTCGCCGAGCCGCCGGTCTCGTCGGAAAGGCCGTAGCTGTTGTCGGCCGGAAGCTTCGCCGACGAGATGTAGCCCTCCATGAACTGCTTCCAGGTCGGCAGTGCGATGTCGGAACCGTACCAGGTGGAACGGTAGACGCCGTTGATGGTGCCGTACAGGTTCTGGCCCGAGTTCTCCGCGTTGGTGATGATGGCGAAGGCCGCCACCTGCGGGATGAAGCCGGACGTGGCCAGTGCGTTCTGCTCGCTCGTACCGGTCTTGGCGTAGGTGCGGCGTCCGTCGCTCAGCTGCGCGTCCTTGGCGATGCCCTGCGTGACGTTGAGGTTCATCGCGTAGGCGGTGCTGTGCGCAATCTCCTTGGAGATGGCCTGATGGCAGTTGGCGCTCGGCACCTCGTAGTTCTTTCCGGAGGCGCTGGTCATCTTGGTGATGGCGATCGGCGTGCACTCCACGCCGTTGCCGGCGATGGTGGCGTAGATGTTCGCCATGGTCAGCGGCGAGGCCGGCATGGTGCCGATCACCATGGACGGCGACAGCTTGCCGATGGCCTGGCCGTCGGGGCGATGGTAGCCAAGCGTCTTGGCCATGTCGGCGATGGCGTTCAGACCGATGATTTGGGCCATGGACGCCTGGGTGGTGTTATGCGACTGGTTGAGCGCCTGCAGCGGGGTCTCCGGGCTCACCGTGCCGCCGCCGGAGTTCTGCAGCTCCCAGACCTCGGAGGCGCGGCCCGCGCCGGGGAACGACGACACCGGGTAGCTGGTGTACGTGGCCAGCGATTCGTTCATGGAATGCCCGGCCTTGAGCCATGCCGCGAAGTTGATGGGCTTCCACGTGGAGCCGACCTGGAAGCCGCTGCCGCCGCCGTCCGCGCGGTCCACGGCGTAGTTCACCGAGGTCTTCGTGGTGTTCGGGGCGCCGGCGACGTCGTAGATGCGGTTCTGCGCCAGGGCCAGCACCTCGCCGGTGCCGGGTTTCACGGCGGCGATGATGTTCTCGTAGCCGCTCGGGTCGTTGACGGGAAGGTTGTCGGTGACGGCCTTCCACGCCGAGTTCTGGGCGTTCACGTCAAGGGTGGTGTAGATGTTGAGGCCGCCCTGCTTGATGAGCTTCTTGCGGTCGTCCAGCGTCTTGCCGAACTTCGGGGAGTTCTCGATCTGATGCAGCGCGTAGTCGCAGAAGTACGCGGCGTTGCCGGCCGACTGGCAGCCCACGGCCACGGTCTTGCGGTGCAGCGTCTTCTCGATCGGAATCTTCTTCGCCTCGTCGGTCTTCGACTTGTCGACGAAGCCCCATTCGCTCATGAGATCCAGCGTGATGTTGCGCTGCTTCTCGGCCTCGTCCGGGTTGACGGTCGGGTCGTAGCTCGTCGGGTTCTTGGTGATGGCGGCGATCGTCGCGGCCTCGACGAGGTTGAGGTCCTTGGCGCTCTTGGAGAAGTAGCGCTGCGCGGCGGTCTCCACGCCGTACGTGTTCTTGCCGAACTGGGCGATGTTGAGGTAGCCCTGCAGGATCTCGGCCTTGCTGTAGTTCTTCTCCAGCTCCACGGCGATGAGCATCTCGCGCAGCTTGCGGGCGATGGTCTCCTCCTGCGCGTGGTAGGCGGCGATCGGGTCGTCCTTCTCCAGCGACTGGTCGATGAGGATGTTTTTCACGTACTGCTGGGTGAGGGTCGAACCGCCCTGGGTGTCGCCCTTCTTGATGTACGTCTGCACGAAGGCTCGTGCGATGCCCTGCGGATCGATGCCGGTATGCTCGAAGAATCGGTGGTCCTCACGGGCGACGACCGCCTTCTGCATGTAGTCGGAGATGTTCTTCAGCGGAACGATGATGCGGTTCTGCTCGTAGAACGTGGCGATGACGGTCTTGCCGTCACGGGCGTACATACGCGACTGCTGCGGCAGGTCGGCCAGCTCGAAGTCGATGTCTTCGGCCTTCAGCTGTGCGGTGAGGCTCTGGGCCACGGTGTTGGCGCCGAACACTGCGGGAAGCAGGAATCCCGACGCTACCACGCCACCGGTGACGCAGAACAGAATATAGGCAAGGATCAGCGTGAATACACGACGTGCTGTCTTTGGTTTCTTTTCGGGCATGCTGCCCATTGTAAAATGCCGACTCTACCTTTTACCGCTGGCCGTGCAATCTCCACAGCACTGCCATTCCATGGGAATTCTCTGGGAATCCCATGGAAACGTGGCATCGAGACGGGCGTCGCCGCAGCATGGCATCTATTGATGCGCCCTGCGAATCAGCTTGCCTGGCCGGGCCGTGAAGAGAAAGTCCGGTGGACTTTCGAGTAGGCTCGGGCGGAGCCGCGATATATCGAGCGGTGAAGCCAATGAATCGTGGCGTAAGCCTCCTATGCCGACGGTCGCGGGTTCCACCTGGCGCATCATTTATTGATGCGCCCTGCGAATCAGCTTTCCGGGCTGGTAGATGATGATGGTGCGGCCCTTGCGGGAGATCCATCCGCGCTGGGTGAATTCCATCAGCGCCTTGTTCACGGTCTCGCGCGAGGCGCCGACCAGCTGGGCCATCTCCTCCTGGGTCAGGTCGTGCGGCACTACGAGGCCGTCCTCGCTCGGTTCGCCGAACCGCTGCGCCAGGTCGATGAGCGTCTTGGCGAGACGTCCGGGGACGTCGGCGAACACGAGGTCGGTGATGCGTTCGTTGTTGAGTCGGGCGCGGTTGCCCATCACCTGCAGCATGTCGATGGCCACGCGCGGATGCTCGTCCAGCCATGCGAAGATGGCGCTGCGCTCCAGCGAGGAGACGACGGTGCCGTTGGTCATCACGATGGCGGATGCGGTGCGCGGGCCTCCGGTCGGATCGAACACAGGAATCTCGCCGAGCACTTCGCCGCGGCCGTGGATGCTCAGCAGGTGGATGCGATGGTCGCTGGATTCGCGAATCAGCTTGACCCGTCCGGTCTCCAACAGATACAGACGGTGGTCGGTATCGCCCTCGCGGAAGATCGTGTCGCCCTTCACGCAATACCGGCGCTGAAGATGGGGTAGCAGCAAGTCGGCTTCCTCAGGACGCACCTGCTTGAAGAGAGCGGTGTGCAGAAGAGCGTCGCGTTGATCCTCCAACTCATTGGCTTCGTGGATCACTAGGGTCCTCACCTCCGTGCTTCGTTGTCCCTGGACAGAAATCGACACCTAGAGTGTCTAGTTTAGCGCGGGGTTCATGATACGCGTGCGAAAATGTGAAGCGTCACAATGCCGGACGTCGTAAGCCGTCGTCGGCGTTGTGCCGTGAATCCGGTTGTTTCGTAGGGAAACGGCGGATGCCGGGCGACGGGCGTGTGCCGCGAAAAAATTTGGAAACCGATACACTGTCGTGTCGTCGGCGAATGTGTGAAGCTTGAATGCCGGACGGTCTCGAAGAATGATGAAAGGACGTGCACGGTGGCGGAGGCGAACAGGACGGTGGATATGGGTACGCCGGCGAATGCGGTGAAGGCGAACGTGACGACGAAGATGAACGTGACGACGAAGATGAACGTGACGACGAATGACGCGAAGGCTGCGGCGACGAAAACGAGCATGACGGCCGACGCCGCGACATGGCCGGCGTCGCCGTCCGTTCTGGTGGTGATGCCGACCTATAACGAGCGCGAGAATCTCGAGACGACCGTCGGCGGGGTGTTCAGGCACTGCCCGCAGGTGCATGTGCTGGTCGTCGACGACAATTCGCCCGACGGCACGGGACGGCTGGCCGACGCGATGGCTGAGTCCGACGGCCGCGTCCATGTGCTGCATCGCAGGGAGAAGAACGGCCTCGGGCCGGCGTATCTGGCCGGTTTCACCTGGGCGCTCGACCATGGCTACGACGTGATCTGCGAAATGGACATGGACGGCTCGCACCGTCCGCAGGACCTGGCGCGGCTCGTTGCGCTTTCGTGCCGCGAGCCGGACGTCGACCTGGTGATCGGCTCGCGTCGCGTGCCCGGCGGAAGGATGGAGAACTGGCCGTGGTACCGCGATCTCATCTCCCGCGGCGGCTCATGGTATGCACGCACGATGCTGGGCATCCGCGTGTTCGATATGACCGCCGGATTCCGCGCCTATCACGCGTCGATGCTGCGGCGCATCGACTTCGCCGATGTCGAATCGGGCGGATACGTGTTCCAGATCGATATGACGCGGCATGTCGTCGCGGCCGGCGGCACGATTCGCGAGCTGCCCATCACGTTCGTGCAGCGGGCGCGGGGGGTGTCGAAGATGAGTTCGGCGATCGTGGTGGAGGCCATGGTGCGCGTGACGCAATGGGGAATACGCCGTATGTTCATTTGATTTTACTTTTTGAGTAGTTGTGTGCGATAATGTTACTATGATTTCCTCACAACGACAGCATGTGATATTGAGTAGGCTCCGCACCCGCGGGGCCGTACGCATTACCGCACTGAGCAAGGAACTCGGCGTCTCATCAATGACGATCCGTCGAGATATTGCGGAGCTGGCGGATAAAGGTCTGCTCAAGCGTGTTCACGGCGGTGCGGTGACGACCAGCACGCTGCTTGCGGAACCGCTGTTCTCCGTGAAATCGCAAATGGACATCGGCCTCAAGGACGCCATCGCGCGCAGTGCCATCGACTACGTCTCCCCGGGCGACGTGATCGCCATCGGCGGAGGCACGACCGCCTACGTGTTCGCCCAGCATCTGCTGGAAAGCGAGAACTCGTCGGGCATCACCATCCTCACCAACTCCATCCCCGTGGCCGAACTCGTGCAGGCCATGGAGAACAAGGACGCCGAGGTCATCGTCACCGGCGGCGTGCTCACCCGGTCGAACTCGCTGGTCGGCCCCATCGCCGACAAGGTGATTTCGTCGCTGCGCGTCAACACGCTGTTCCTCGGCACCCACTCCGTCTCGATGCCAAGGGGCTTCCTGACGCCCAACTCGCTGGAGTCGGCCACCGACGCGGCGCTCATCAACATCGCCGACCGCAAGATCGTGCTGGCCGACCACACCAAGTGGGACAACACCTCGCTCTCCATGTTCGCGAGTTTCGATTCCATCGACGTGCTCATCACCGATGACGGGCTGAGCCGCGAATACGCCGAGCAGGCGAAGGATCTGGTGAAACAACTCGTCCTGGCCTCCCAGGGCGACACCGACAAGGAAAGAGAATAGCAATGGCTGAATTCACCCAGTATGTGCCCGGGGACTATGCAAAGGAGCATATCCGCATCACGCCGACCAAGCTTGCCGACGGACGTGACTTCTTCTACCTCGACGACGATCCGGAATACGTCTCCGGCGCCAGGACCCGCGAGCTCAACGACCCGCGTCCGCTGGCCTACCGCTTCAGCAATCAGCTGAACGCCGCCGGCGAGGAGGTGCCGTACGCCGCCCCCGAGATGCGTCGCGACCCGCTGACCGGCGACTGGATCCCCATGGCCACCGCGCGCATGAACCGGCCGATCACCGCCGGCCCCGGCGCCACCGCCAAGGGCAACCCGCTGGCCGCGCGCAAACCCGGCGACCCGTACCAGGACGGCGAGGTTCCCGACACCGACTACAACGTCGTCGTGTTCGAGAACCGCTTCCCCTCCATGGTGCGCGTGCCCGGCCGCTCCGAGGACGTGACCTACGTGGACGGCAACCCGCTGTGGGAGAAGAAGATGGCCGCCGGCCGCTGCGAGGTCATCTGCTTCGACCCGAACGAGCACGGCCTGCCCGCCGACCTGCCGGTCTCGCGACTGCGCACGGTCGTCGAGGCGTGGGCGTTCCGCACCGCCGAGATCTCCGCCATGGACGGCATCGAGCAGATCTTCCCGTTCGAGAACCACGGCGCCGAGATCGGCGTCTCGCTGGCCCACCCGCACGGCCAGGTGTACTGCTACCCGTTCATCGCGCCGAAGATGGAGCAGGAGCTCAAGCACACCGAAGCGTACTTCGAGAAGACCGGCGGCAACCTGCTCAAGGACCTCATGAACGCCGAACTGGACGCCGAGGAGCGCGTGGTCATGCGCAACCACAGCTGGGTGGCCTACGTTCCGGCCGCCGCCCGCTGGCCGTTGGAGGTGCATGTGGCGCCGGTACGCGACGTGCTCACGCTCGACGAGCTCAACGACCAGGAGCGCTGGGACCTCGCCCAGATGTACTCCACGCTGCTCAAGCGCGGCAACGCGTTCTTCGACAAGGGCGACGGCAAGGGCATGGACCTGCCGTACATCGCCGCGTGGCATCAGGCCCCGGTGCACGACCCGCGCCGTGCGCACTACCGTCTGAACCTGCAGTTCTTCTCGTTCCGCCGCGCCGCGAACAAGATCAAGTACCTCGCCGGCTCCGAATCGGGCATGGCCGCATGGATCTCCGACACCACGCCGGAGCTTATCGCCAAGCGGTTCCATGAGCTCGGCGACATCGACATCGCCTGAGTGCCATTCCGCGGGTGCCGGCTGGCACTTGAGTGATGTGGGCGTTCGGCGGATGAGGTCAAACTCCCCTCAGTCAGGCTGCGCCTGACAGCTCCCCTCGACCTTCGAGGGGAGCCGATCGCGTAGCGGACTGAAGGGATGGCTCCTCGACTCTTTTTTCTTGGCTCCCCTCATGATTGAGGGGAGCTGTCCGGCGTGACCGGACTGAGGGGAGTTGATTCGACGCTTCGCCGGCCCTTGGCGAATCACGCGCCGCAGATTGCGGTTTTACTGCGAGTGTGACTATACTGTTCATTAAGCGAACAAAACTTAACATACCTAAACAAAATCTGTTCGAGAACGGTATGGTGCATTGCCGGCGAACACCATATGCTCGGGTATGGCGGCCATGCTGCAAGGAAGGAGAATCATGGCTCAGGTAGAATTCATCGCTCCGATCGAGGCGGACGAGGGTGTTGCGCGCGTTACGGAACTGTTCGAGAAAACATACGGCGAAAAGCCCGAAGGCGTGTGGAGCGCCCCCGGCCGTGTGAACCTCATCGGCGAGCATACGGACTACAACGCCGGTCTGTGCCTGCCCATCGCTCTGCCGCACCGCACCTATATCGCGCTGAAGCCGCGCACCGACACGACCGCGCGCGTCGTCTCCGAAATCAACCCCGACGAGGTGACGACCGCCGACCTCGAAGGTCTCAAGGCCCGCGGCGTCGACGGCTGGGGTGCCTACCCGATCGGCGTGGCCTGGGCGCTGCGCGAGAAGGGCTTTAACGTGCGCGGCTTCGACGCCGCGTTCGTCTCCTGCGTGCCGCTCGGAAGCGGTCTGAGCTCGTCGGCCGCCATGACCTGCTCCACCGCCCTGGCGCTGGACGACGTGTACGGTCTCGGCTATGGCCAGTCCGATGCCGGCCGCGTGACGCTCATCAACGCCGCAATCAGGTCGGAGAACGAGATGGCCGGCGCCTCCACCGGCGGTCTCGACCAGAACGCGTCCATGCGCTGCGAGGAGAACAAGGCTCTGCTGCTCGACTGCCGTCCCGAGCTCACGCCGCTGGAGAACGTCTCGCAGCAGGCGTTCGACCTGAAGGCCAACAAGCTCGAGCTGCTGGCGCTCGACACGCAGGCGCCGCATCAGCTCAACGATGGCCAGTATGCCGAGCGCCGCGCCACCTGCGAGAAGGCCGCCGAGATTCTGAAGGTGCCGAATCTGCGCTACTGCGCCGACGGCATCATGAAGGCCGGCGACCCGTTCCAGGCGCTCAAGGAGACGCTGGACGCACTGCCGGACGAAGTGATGAAGAAGCGCGTGCGCCACGTCGTCACCGAGATCGAGCGTGTGCGCAGCTTCGTGCACGCGTTCGCCAACAACGACATCGAGGAGGCCGGACGCCTGTTCAACGCCTCGCATGATTCGCTGGCCGTCGACTACGAGGTCACCGTGCCCGAGCTCGATGTGGCCGTGGATGTGGCCCGCCGCAACGGCGCCTACGGCGCCCGCATGACCGGCGGCGGCTTCGGAGGCTCCATCATCGCGTTGGTCGATGAAGGAAAGAGCGAGGAGATCGCCCAGAAGATCGCCGACGAATTCGCCCGCCGCGGCTTCCACGCCCCGAGGGCACTCTCGGCCGTGGCAAGCTCCTCCGCATCGCGCAACGCCTGATTTGCGCTGAGTGGCGGGTCAACTCCCCTCAGTCCGCTTCGCGGACAGCTCCCCTCAATCATGAGGGGAGCGGTGTCTGAGACGGGTCATCTCGTTGGCTCCCCTCAAGATTGAGGGGAGCTGTCAGGCATAGCCTGACTGAGGGGAGTTGATTCCGGAGCAGCTAGTGTTTCCTTCGTTGTTCGAGTTCTCGGTCAATCACTGCGCATACATCTTCAAAATTCCTGTCGATGTCTATATTGGTGAAGCGCAGAACCGTAAAATCCTTGGCGTTCAGAAACGCCGTTCGTTCTTGGTCATACGTCTGTTGTTCTGCCGTGTAATGTCCGCCCCCATCAAGTTCGATTATCAGCTTGGCGTCGTTGCAGCTGAAGTCAACGATATAAGGTCCGATTGGTTTTTGTCTCCGAAAATGTTCGGGACGGTTACGTAAATATCCATGCCAAAGTTTGCGTTCCCATGGTGTCATGGCCTTACGAAGATTTCTGGCTTTTGCGACATTGCGTTTGTCATAGGCAGGCATGAAAACGAGTGTAGGGCATTTGCCGCATCGATGCTGTGTGGCGGGTCAACTCCCCTCAGTCCGCTTCGCGGACAGCTCCCCTCAATCATGAGGGGAGCCGATGACGATGCCGTCAGCGGTAGGAGTGCTGGCGGCGCTTGCCGGCGAAGGAGCCTCGACGGTTGCCACGGTCGTTGCGCTCGAAGCGGTCGCGACGGTTGCCGCGGTTGGAGCGGTCGTTCCTGCCGAAGTCCTTGTCGCCGAAGCGGTCCTGCCTGCCGGAGCGACCGGTCTTGTTGAAACGGTCGTTGCGGCGCTTGCCCTCGAAACGGCTGTCGCGTTCGAAACGGTCCGAACGCTCGAAACGGTCGTTGCGGTCGAAGTAGTCGCGCTTGGTGGAGCGATGATGCTTGCCGTAGCCATCCTTCTCGAAGCGGTTGTCGCGGCGCCTGCCTTCGAAACGGTTGTCCTCGTCGTAACGGCGCTTGCCCTCGAATCGGTCCTGCTTATCGAAATGATTCTTCTTCTCGAAGCGGTTGCGACGGAATTCGCCGTTTTCGAAACGCTCGAAATCACGTTCCGGACGGTTGCGTTCGGAACGTGACTTGCTGAAGCGGTCCTTCTTTTCGAACTTCTCGAACTTCCCGAATTTGTCAAACTTCTCGAACCTGTCGTGCTTGAAGTCCTTGCGGTCGGCACGGCGATCATCGCGTTCGAAGCGGTCGCGCTTGAAGTCCCTGCGTTCGCCACGACGTTCGCTCCGGAAATTACGTTCGCCACGGCGGCGCTCGCCGCGTCCGCCGCGGGAATCCTCGCGGCGGGGCTTGCGCGTCTTCGGCTGCAGCATCGGCAGCTCCCACCCTTCGACCAGCGGCGCCTTCTCGCCCATCAGCTCGAGCACTTCGGGGGAGTCGGCCGTCACGCGGATGAACTTGCAGTCGATGCCGGCGCGGCGCAGCATGCGGGCCGTGCCACGACGCTGATGCGAGGTCACCAGCGTCACCACGTCGCCGTTCCTGCCGGCGCGCGCGGTGCGGCCGGAACGATGCAGGAACGACTTCGGGTCGCGCGGCGGATCGATCTGCACGACCAGCTCCACGCCGCTGATGTCCATGCCACGGGCCGCCACGTCGGTGGCCACCATCACATGCACCTCGCCCGAACGGAACGCCTGCATGTTGCGTTCGCGCAGGCTCTGCGACAGGTCGCCCTGCAGCTCGGCGGTCGGAATGCCCGCCGCAATGAGCTTGGCCGTCAGCTCGGTGGCGAAGTTCTTCGTGCGGGTGAACATGATGCGCTTGCCCTTGCCCGAGGCCAGCGCCTCGACCACGCCCGGCTTGTCCTTCGCGGAGACCTGGAACACATGCTGCGTCATGGTCTCCACCTGCGCGGTGGCGGAATCGATCTCGTGGATCTTCGGCTCGTGCAGGAACCGCTTGACCAGCGAGTCGATGTCGTGGTCGAGCGTGGCCGAGAACAGCATGTGCTGGCAGTGTTCCGGCACCTGTTCGAGCAGTTTGGTCACCTCGGGCAGGAAGCCCATGTCGGCCATTTCGTCGGCCTCGTCGATCACCACGACCTCCACGTCGTCAAGACGGCAGCGGTGCTGGTTGATGAGGTCCTGCAGACGGCCAGGGCAGGCCACGACGATATCGGCACCGCGGCGCAGGTCGTTGACCTGACGGTTCTGACGCACGCCGCCGTAGATGGTGGTCGTGCGCATATGGCGGGCGTGCGCCAGCGGCATCAGCACCTCGTCGATCTGGTTGACGAGCTCGCGGGTCGGGGCCAGCACCAGCGCGCGCGGGCGCGTCGGCACGGCACGCTCCGAAATCCGCGCGACCAGCGGAATGGAGAACGCGAGCGTCTTGCCGGAGCCGGTCGCGCCGCGGCCGAGGATGTCGCGGCCGTTGAGCGAATCCGGCAGCGTATCGGCCTGGATCGGGAACGCATGGGTCTTGTCGTCATCCGCGAGCGCACGGACGATGGGCTTCGGCACGCCGAGCTCGAAGAACGTGGGCTGACGGGTCTCGCTGTTGTCGGTGGTCGCGGTTTCGTTGGTCATGCCTTCGGCGGGCATATTGATATCGGACACTATTGCCTTTCGGAACGTCAAGAAAGCGTTGTTGAATACACGGCGGGCATACTGCTCCCGCCTCTTTTATCGCGATTCAAAAGCATACGTACGATCGCGATACATGGTTCGGCCTCATGCGTGCGGAAACGCCGCATACTTCCTCGCATAGGGAAGCGGCCGACTGGATGTGCCCCGATGATGAATCATGCTTGTATGGTGAGCGACGCCGGGTGCTTTCTTCCGTATCCCGGCCAAGGAAACATTGTACGCCATGCCGCCTGACGCGGCGCGTTGCGCGAATCGTCCGATGCCACTATTTCGAGGCAAACGTGGCAATCGTCGGCAATCCTCGGCGTTCCACCGGCCGACGGGGCATAGGATACCGATGAAACGTCGAACGTCCGGAGAGCCGAACGTCCGGAGAACCGAGCGTTCGGAACAGGGAAGTGACCATGGCAACAATCGACATGACGACGGGCAGGCCCACGCCTCATCTTATGAACTACGCGGTGCCGCTGGTGCTGACCAACGTGTTCCAACTGTCGTACAACGCCCTCGACGCCATCATCGTCGGCCGGTTCATCGGCAAGGAGGCGCTCGCCGCCACCGGCATGGCGAGCCCCGTGATGAACCTGCTGATTCTCGGCATCTCCGGCCTGACGATGGGCGCCGGCGTGCTGATGAGCGAATACTTCGGCGCCCACGACCTCGGCAGGCTGCGTCGTGAGATGTCGACGACGATACTCTCCGGTCTGATACTGTCGGTCGCCGTCGCCGCGCTGGGATTCGCGTTCATGCCCCCGCTGCTGCACGTATTGAACGTTCCCGTGGCGGCGTTCGCGCAGACGCTCGTCTACCTGCGCATCACGTTCATCGGCGTGCCGTTCACGTATTGCTACAACGCGCTCGCCGCCGCGCTGAAAAGCGCCGGCGATTCGAAGACACCGCTGGTGTTTCTGAGCATCGCATTGGTGGTCAACGGCCTGCTCGACGTCGTATGCATCGGATTCCTCGGCTTCGGCATCGACTGGGCGGCCACGACCGACGTCATCGCGCAGGCGCTCGCCATGACGATGACCGCCGTATACATGGTCGTGAAGATGCCCGACTTCCGTCTGCGTCGCGGCGAATTCGGCATCGACGCGTCACTGCTGCGCAAGACGTGGGAATATGGCTCGGTCACGGCGTTGCAGCAGTCGATTCAGCCGATCGCCAAGCTGCTGATCCAAGGCGCGGTCAATTCGCTGGGCGTGGATGTGATCGCCGCGTTCAACGCCGTCACCCGCGTGGATGATTTCGCGTTTACGCCGCAGCAGAGCATCTCGCACGGCATCACCACGTATGTGGCGCAGAACCGCGGTGCCGGCAGGACCGAGCGCATCCGACCGGGATTCCGTGCGGGACTGCGTCTGGAATTTCTCTATTGGATTCTCATCGGCGTCGTCGTGCTGCTGTTGCATCGGCCGATCATGCGGTTGTTCGTCACCGCCGACCAGACACGCGTGGTCGATCTCGGCAGCCAGTATCTGACGACGATGGCCCTGTTCTATATCTTCCCGTCGTTCACGAACGGCATCCAGGGATTCTTCCGCGGCATGGGGAACATGTCGGTTACGCTGATCTCCACGTTCATTCAGGCGTCGTTGCGTGCGGTGTTCACGTGGCTGCTCATCGGTTCGCTGGGCATGTACGGCATCAGCTTCGCCTGCGCGATCGGCTGGAGCGCCATGCTGCTGTTCGAGGTGCCGTATTACTTCGTCTACATGCGCAGGCGCGGTTTCTTCGATAGGTGACAGTGCGACAGGGAGCGGGGCAACTCCCCTCAGTCAGGCTGCGCCTGACAGCTCCCCTCAAACTTGAGGGGAGCCGGGCTGCCGAGACGGATTATCTCGTTGGCTCCCCTCATGAATGAGGGGAGCTGTCCGCGAAGCGGACTGAGGGGAGTTGATGCCGTATGGGGTGGTGAAGGATCCCTCGGCTCGGCGTTGCCTCGCTCGGGATGATGGTTTGCGGGGCGGGGCCCACAAACCATCAGTTCTTGAAGCTGTGGATCGGGGCGGGGATGCGGCCGCCGCGGGTCACGAACGCCTCGCAGCTCGTCTGGTTGACGGGCATGATCGGCGCGTAGCCCATCAGGCCGCCGAAGTTCGCCATCTCGCCCACGCCCTTGCCGGCCACCGGAATCACACGGACGGCCGTGGTCTTCTGGTTCACCATGCCGATGGCCGCCTCGTCGGCGATCATGCCGGAGATCGTTGCGGCGGACGTGTCGCCGGGGATGGCGATCATGTCGAGACCGACCGAGCACACGCAGGTCATCGCCTCGAGCTTCTCCATCGTCAGGCATCCGGACGCGGCGGCATCGATCATGTTCTTGTCCTCGGAGACGGGGATGAACGCGCCGGAAAGGCCGCCGACATAGGACGACGCCATGATGCCGCCCTTCTTCACCTGATCGTTGAGCATGGCCAGCGCGGCCGTCGTGCCCGGCGCACCCACCTGTTCGAGACCGATCTTCTCTAGCACCTCGCCGACCGAATCGCCCACCGCCGGCGTCGGGGCCAGCGACAGGTCGATGATGCCGAACGGGATGCCGAGACGACGCGACGCCTCCTGGGCCACCAGCTGGCCCACACGCGTGATCTTGAACGCGGTGCGCTTGATGGTCTCGCACAGGAACTCGAAGTCCTTGCCCTTGGCGGCATCCAGCGCGCGGGAGACCACGCCCGGGCCGGAGACGCCCACGTTGATGACGGCGTCTCCCTCGGTCACGCCGTGGAAGCCGCCCGCCATGAACGGGTTGTCGTCCGGGACGTTGCAGAACGCCACGAACTTCACGCAGCCATAGGAATCATTGTCCTTCGTGAGTTCGGCCGTGTCCTTGATGATGTGGCCGAGCAGTTCGACCGCGTTCATGTCGATGCCGGTCTTCGTGGAGCCGACGTTCACCGACGAGCAGACCAGGTCGGTTTCGGCCAGGGCCTTGGGCAGCGACTTGATGAGCAGCTCCTCGGCCGGGGTCATGGCCTTCGAGACCAGCGCCGAATAGCCGCCGATCAGATCGACGCCGACCTTCTTCGCCGCATTGTCAAGCGCATGCGCGATCTTGACGAAGTCGTCGCTCGTCTTGCACGAGCTGGCGCCGACCAGCGAGATCGGCGTGACGGTGATGCGCTTGTTGACGATCGGGATGCCGTAGTCGCGGCTGATCTCCTCGCCGGTCCTCACCAGGTCCTTGGCATACGACGTGATCTTGTTGTAGACGTTGTCGCAGACGGTGTCCACGTCGGCGGCCGCGCAGTCAAGCAGGCTGATGCCCATCGTGATCGTGCGCACATCGAGCTTCTCCTGCTCGATCATCTGATTGGTCTCGTGGACCTCCATGATATTCAGCATGGTATTTCTCCTTCAGCAGGCTCGCATCACACTCAGACGCGGTGCATCTTGGTGAAGATCTCCTCGCGCTGGCAGCGGATGCGCACGCCGATGTCGTCGCCGAGGTCCTCGAGATTGCCGACCATGGCGCTGAAATCCTTGTCGGATTCGGAATAGTCGACGATCATCATCATGTTGAAGAAGCCGTCGATGATGGTCTGCGAGATGTCGAGCACGTTCACGTGGTGCTTCGACAGATACGTGCAGACGCGGGCGATGATGCCGACCGTATCCTGGCCGACGACGGTGATGATTGCCTTGTTCATGAAGTCTCCCTTAAGACCAACGACCGTTTTTGAATCCATCCCCGGCTTCGGACGGCGGCCTGATTGCGGCGGCCGTCCGTGAAAAAGCCGTGTTTCGCCAGTCTACCCGCGGATTGTGGATGGTGTCCGCGTTGTCTCACGCCCGGTTGGAGGGACCTTGTGTTCCCGTCTCGCCGCTCGATGAGATCGCGGCTCGCGTCGCTACAAAACAGTCCACTGGACTGTTTTGCTCACGCTCCGGTTTTCTGGAGGAGTCCTGCGGACACTGTGTCTCCGTCTCGCGGCTCGATGAATCGCCGCTCGCGTCGCTACAAAACAGTCCACTGGACTGTTTTGCTCACGCTCCGCCTTGGAATCCGAGCTGGCGCCAGGCTTCGTAGATGGCGATGGAGGCGCAGTTCGTCAGGTTCAAAGAACGCAGCGAGGGGCGCATGGGGAGCCTCACCTGCTCGGCCACATGCGGGCCCTCCATGATGTCCATCGGATCGGGGATGTTGCCCGGTTCGGGGCCGAACAGCAGAATGTCGGTCGGCTTGTATTCGATGTCGGTGTACAGCTTCGTGGCATGCGCGGTGAACGCGATGATGCGCGAGTTCGGCATCGACTCCACCAGATTCTCGAAGTTCGGGTGCAGCACCACATGCGCCATGTCGTGGTAGTCGAGGCCGGCGCGGCGCAGCTTCGTATCGCGCAGGTTGAAGCCCAGCGGCTCCACCAGATGCAGGATCGTGCCGGTCACCGCGCACAGGCGGATGGCCGAACCGGTGTTGCCGGGGATGCGCGGCGAGTAGTAGCACAGATGCGGGGTGACGGTCTCGGCCTCGGCGGCCTTCTCGGCCGAAAGCATGGCATCCACCACGCTGATCGGGTTGCCATGGGCGTCGGTCACGAGCTCGTCGGGGCCGTAGTTCGACTTACGGTAGCCGTACTCGAACATCTTCTCGACCTTGGATTCGGGGTCGGCGCCGTGGTTTTCGGCGGGATTCGTGGGGTTCTGTTCCGTATTCACAATCGTCAAGGATAGAAACGCCAACCGACACGGCGCATCATGCGGGACGACGGTCCGAATTTGCGCGGACGTATGGTTTTTGGCATGGTGGCTGTGATGCAGGAAGAACACGTTGACAAAACCCGCGAACAGGTGCGCGCGCGGCTCGCCGCATGGTGGGAGGCGAACGCCCGCGACCTGCCCTGGCGGTTCGGTCGCACCACCCCATGGGGCGTGCTGGTCTCCGAGGTCATGAGCCAGCAGACCCAGATGAGCCGCGTCGTGCCGTATTGGACCGACTGGATGCGCACCTGGCCCGACGCCGCCGCGCTTGCCAAGGCCTCCACCGCCGAGGTCATCACCGCGTGGGGGCGCCTCGGCTATCCCCGTCGCGCCCTGCGGTTGCAGGAGTGCGCCCGCGTCGTCGCCGACCAATACGGCAACGCACTGCCCGACGACCACGACACGTTATTGTCCCTGCCCGGCATCGGCGACTACACGGCCAGCGCCGTCTCCAGCTTCGCGTTCGGCCGCCGCGTCGCCGTCATCGACACCAACATCCGCCGCGTGCTCTCCCGCGTACTGCTCGGCGTCGAATCGCGCGGAGGCTCCGCAACACGCGCCGAACGCGACCTCGCCAACGACGCGCTGCCGGACGACACGGCGAAGTCGGTCATCTGGAACCAGTCGGTCATGGAGCTCGGCGCCGTCGTATGCACGGCGAAGAAACCGATGTGCGAGGTCTGCCCGGTATCGACATGCTGCGCGTTCCTCGCCGCCGGCCGGCCGGGACTGGGGGAGAGGCGCACACGGCCCCGCCAGCGGTTCCAGGGCACCGACCGTCAGGTGCGCGGCATCGTATTGAACGCGCTTCGACGGCGACACGACGGCGGCCTGACGGCCGGCCTGCCGCGCGCCGAAGCGGAATCATTGTGGCCGGACCAGGGCCAGCTCGCCGCATGCATCGCCTCGCTCGACGACGACGGACTCATCGAAATCAACAAGGACGGCTCGCTGTCGCTGCCGCGATGACGTCCGCCGCGTCCGTCACAATGACGTCCGCCGCGTCAGTGGCGACGAGGCCCGTCACGGCCACGCATGACGATGCCGATGTGGAAATGCCGCTAGGAATCGCCGTGTCCCATATCGTTCGCCGCCGAACGTTCCTACACTCATGAACTATGGCAAAGCGGAGAATCAGCAAACAGCAGCAGCGTATCTATCGTCGTCGTCGCATCGTGGCGGTCATCGTGCTGATAGCCGTTCTTGCCGTATTCGGCGGCCTCGTCTACGGCGTGGTCCGGGGCGTGCAGGCGTTGGTCGGCGGCGACGAACAGTCCCAGTCACAGACCGCGAAGGCGTCGAAATCCTCGAAGAGCACGAAATCGTCAGGTGCCGAATCGTCGTCGGACGGCACGACGAAGTCCAGGACCACGGCCGGCGTGCCCGACTGCGACGACTCCAACATCACGCTGAACCTGTCGGCCGACTATACGACCGTCGGCGTCGGCGGCACGGTGAACTTCAAGACGTCGATTCTGCACAGCGGCAACACGTCCTGCCTCATCGACGCGTCGAACGCATCGCGCGTGCTGGCCATCACATCCGGCAACGAGACGGTATGGCGATCGGACTCATGCGACGTCGACTCGCGCATGCTGCTCATGGACGGCAACGACAAGGACATCCAGACCGTCACATGGAACACGAACCGCACCGGCTCCACCTGCCAGGACGACGCCTCCCGACCCCATGTGGAGGCCGGCACCTACGTGGCCGTATTGAGCCTGCGCGACAACAAGGCCGTGAAATCCGATCCCCTGACGATCACCGTGCAGTAGTCAGCTCCCCTCGGACCGCCATGCGGCAGCTCCCCCTCGGACCGCCGCTACCGGCGCTTCACCACGCCCATCGCCCTCAGCGCCTTCGACACCGAATCCGCCTCGATGACGGTCAATCCGTCGATGACGATGGGCTTCGCGCCCCGACGGCGTTTGGGCGCGACCACATGGGTGAATCCCAGACGTGCCGCCTCGCGCAGACGATACTCCAGACGCGGCACCGGACGAATCTGGCCGGTCAGCGAGATCTCGCCGATCGCCGCGTAGTCGCGGGCGATCGGCGCATGGAAGGCGGCGCTCGCCAACGCGGCCGCGATGGCCAGGTCGCACGCCGGCTCCTTCGCCAATCCGCCGGCGATCGTGGAGATGTACAGGTCGTTGTTCAGCAATGGGATGCCGCCGTGCCGATACAATACGGCGACCAGCATGGCCAGACGATTCGAATCGATGCCGTTGGTCGCGCGGCGCGGCGTCGGCAGCACCGAATTCGTCACCAGCGCCTGAATCTCGATGGGAAGGCTGCGGTGGCCGTCCACGGTGAACGTCACGCAGGTGCCCTCGGTGGCGTCGTCGCCGTCGGAAAGGAACAGCGCCCCCGGGTTGACGACCTCGTCGATGCCCTCGCCGCTCATATCGAAGCAGCCGACCTCGTCGGTCGGGCCGAAACGGTTCTTGACCGCACGCAGCATGCGCAGCGCGGTCTGCGAATCACCCTCGAACTGGCAGACCACATCCACCAGATGCTCGAGCGTGCGCGGGCCGGCGATGGAGCCGTCCTTCGTCACATGGCCGACCAGCAGCACGGGGATGTCGCGGGTCTTGGCCACGTCGATGAGGGCGCTGGCGACCTCGCGCACCTGCGAGGAGCCGCCCGAGATGCCATCGACGTCCTGCGAGATGATGGTCTGCGCCGAATCGACGATGGCCAGCACCGGATTCACCTGTTCGATAAGACCGAGCACGGTGGCGAGGTCGGTGGTGGAGGCGAGCAGCAGATGGTCGTTGACGGCGCCGATGCGGCTGGCGCGCATGCGCACCTGCGACGTGGACTCCTCGCCCGAGACGTACAGGACCTTGCCGCCGGTGGCGGTGGCGCCGCCAGCGGCGTCGCTGCCAGTCCCCGACGCATCGGCCGCGGCCTTGGCCACGCGGCCGGCCGTCTCCAGCAGCAGCGTGGACTTGCCGATGCCGGGCTCGCCGGCCACCAGCACCACCGAACCGGGCACGATGCCTCCGCCGAGCACGCGGTCGAATTCGCCGAAGCCCGTCGGCACGCGCGTCACGTCGGCCTCGCTCACCTTGGTGATGGGCACGACCATGGAATCGGGCACATGCGCCGCCTGCGTATGCGACGTGGCGGCTCCGATGCCCGAACGCGAGCCTGCGGCCGCGCCGGCGGAACCGGCGGCCATCGCCGTGCCGCGCGTCCGTGCGGCGGCGCGGGGCCGTGCCTCGCGGAACTCCTCGATGGTGCCCCATTCACCGCATTCGGGGCAGCGTCCGAACCATTTGCCGCCGCTCCATCCGCATTCGGAGCACAGGAACTGAGTAGAGGATTTCGCCATGCCGCCAACGCTATTGGCGTTGAACGACAAAATCCCCGCGGGGCCCTCGCCTCCTGTTTCGTCGCGGTGGCGGGAGACGCCGACGCGATTCGCCGGGAGGGACATCGCGGCCGTTGGCATTGCAGGCGTCGGCGCATGCAATGCCTGTCGGCCAGCGTCCTAACGGCGTGAGAGAATCGCGCTATGCCAAATTCCAATTCTTCTTCCTCGCGACGTCGTCTGATCGTTATCGTCACCGCGGCGGTGATCATCATCATCGCGCTGTTCAGCGCGTTCGTCTGGCCCGGCTGGGCGATGAAGGACAACGGCGGCGATGCGCGGAGCATGCAGACGCAGTCCGCGGCGGCGACCCCGACCATCGAGGCGTCCGCGCTGCCGAAGAACGCCAGCGAACTGGTCAAGGCGTTCCCCGACGCCGTCGCCAACTACGCGCGCACCGGCGTCGAGGCCACGAAGGACTGGGAATCCGCCAAGCCGGTCGAGGAGTATGCGGTCACGTATTCCACCGGCGCCAAGTCGAAGGACGTGGCGATGGTCATCGGCCAGTGGTCGAACTCCTCCGGTGCGAAGACCCAGTACGACAAGCTGACGGCCGCTCTGGAGGGCGACACCCTGGCGCACGGCAACGTGAAGGTGTCCGGCGCGAACAAGGGCACGTACGTGGTCAAGGCCGACGCCGACGACGACACCAAGGCCGTCGCCGTCTGGCAGAACGACACCGTGGTCTTCCAGGTGACGGGCGGCAAGGACGCGGTGATGGCGTTCTACCAGAAGTTCCCCATGTAGTCCCCATGCGCCCGGCTGCGCGGGGCCGCGGCACGGATTGGCGCCGTGGGTGGTGTTCGTCCGAAAGCCGTAGTACTATTGGGCAAGTTGCAATCTTTTCGATACATATAGAACGGAGGCTGAGATGGGTTCGGTCATCAAGAAGCGCCGCAAGCGGATGAGCAAGAAGAAGCACCGCAAACTGCTGCGTAAGACTCGCCACCAGCGCAAGTAGTCTTCAGCGCCGTATGGCGCAGCGTCGGGCAGACGCAGGAAAAAGCCCCGTGAACCTTACGGTTCCGGGGCTTTTGTCATAGGTGACGTTGCGTCACTTGTTGCCGTTGGTCATGACGCGCGGACCGTTCGGATCGCCTACAATCACGGTGTCGACCATGTTGAGGAACAGGCCGTGCTCCACCACGCCGACCGTGTTGATGAGATCCTCGGCCAGCTCGCGCGGGTGGTCGATGCGGCCCAGGTGCAGGTCGACGACGAAGTTGTTCTCGTCGGTGCGCACTTCCTTGCCGTCGGCGTCGAGGCGCAGCACGGGCTTGTAGCCCTTGGCCTCGAACTTCTTGATGACGTGGCCGGCGCCGAACGGAATGACCTCGACCGGCAGCGGGAACGCGCCGATGGTGTCGACGACCTTGGACTCGTCCACGATCCAGACGATCTTGTTGGAGTTCGTGGCCACGATCTTCTCCCACAGCAGGGCCGCGCCGCCGCCCTTGATGCCGTCGAAGTTCTTGTCCACCTCGTCGGCGCCGTCGATGGTCACGTCGATGTGGTCGACATCGTCGACGTCCACGATCTTGATGCCGTAGCCCTCGGCCTGCTCCTGCGTGCGACGGGACGTGGTCACGCCGGTGAATTGAAGGCCCTCCTCCTGCACGCGGCGGCCGAGCTCATCGACGAGGAAGCGCACGGTCGAGCCGGTTCCCAGACCTGCGATCATGCCGTTCGTCACCAGCTTGGCGGCCTCGATGCCCGCCGCCTTCTTCAATGCATCCTGCTGTGCCTTGTCCATGGTTCTCTCCTTCGGTGGACCGGATTTTTGAACGTTCTACACATTCATTAACCAAGTGTATGCAACGGTGCGGTCAGCGGCCGAGGAAGACGTCGCCGTCAAGCTCCATCGTGCCGTCCGCCGCCACCGTGCCGGTGAACGTGATGGTGCCGGTGATGGTGATGGGCCTGCCTTGGAACGACGGGCTGCTCGACGGCGGGGGAGTGATGCGCACGGTGCCCTGCGCCCGAAGACCGGAGGGACGGTGGGCGGTTGGGGTCGGGGTTGAGGGTGGGGGCGTCGTCGCGGATTCCGGCTTCGACTCCTGTGCCGGTTCCGGCTGGAGTGTCGGCGCCGCCGACGCGGTCGCTGCTGATGCCGGCGGCTCCGCATCGTAGTCGGGCACGCCCTCGGGTTCCCTGAGCAGTTCGGCCAATGATGGTTTCGCAATCGGCTTCGACGTCGTCGCCGATGCGGACTTTGGCTTCTCTGCCGGTTTCGTCGTCTTCGAACCGGTGCTTGTGCCATTGCCTCCGACTGCGCCGTCGCCGCTGGATTCGCCGCGGCCGAGATGGTATTCCTCCGCCGTGATGCTGCCGTCCAGGAGCATCCGTGCATCGGCCGGCACGTCGGTGCCCTTGGAATACGGGGAGCCCAGCAATGACTGCCATCCCTCCTTCGGCAGATACCCGTCGCGCGCCTTGGACCGGCAGTCGCCCGCATACGTGCGCGCCAGTTCGTCCACCTTCTCGTTGCCGGCGTTGCCCGCATGGCCCTTGACCCACACGAACTTCACCGAACCGGCGCGGCGGGAGATCTCCGCATCGATGGCCCTGACAAGCTCCGCGTTCTTCACCGGCTTCTTCTGCGAGTTCTTCCAACCGTTGCGCTTCCAGCCATGCACCCACTTGGTCGAGCAGTTGATGGCGTACTGCGAATCGGTCTCGATGACGAGCGGCTCCTCGCCCGGATGCGCGCGCAGCGCCTCGAGCACCGCGCACAGCTCGCCGATCTGGTTCGTGCCGTTCGTGGCGCCGCCCGCATCGCAGTCGCCGGGATGCTCATGGCCGGGCCTGCCGCCCGCGTTCGTCTCGTGGTCCGCCCACGCCCAGCCCATAGGACCGTTAGGATTGCCCAACGCGCTGCCATCCGTGGATACCGTGATCGTCATGTTTCAGCTCCTTGTGGTGGTTTGGACAATCCAACCGGTCCCGTCGAGGCCTTGGCGGCCTCTCCCTTCGCCTACAGACGGTCCACTGGACTGTCTGCTTGACGGCTCAGCATTAGGATTGCCCAACGCGCTGCCATCCGTGGATACCGTGATCGTCATGATTGTCAGGGTAGTGGATGCCTTGGCCGACACGGCTGGGACGGTTCATCTCGTTGGCTCCCCTCATGCATGAGGGGAGCTGTCAGGCGCAGCCTGACTGAGGGGAGTTGGTGGTGTGCTGTGTGGGGTGTTCTCCCCTCAGTCTCACTTCGTTCGACAGCTCCCCTCAGGGAGGGGAGCCGAGTGGCTGAGACGGTTCGTCGAATCCGCTGCCGTCCGACTTCACGCGGGAGAGGGGAGCCGTCACGTCTGGCCGGTCCCATCACAATCTCGATATGTGATGTATATCACAGCTCTTGAATTTGGGAACGATTCTTGATATCGCGCGTGCGCGACTACGGGATGAATCTGAAAAAAACAAGACTTGAGAATGATTTTTTCCTTGTCGTATCGTGCGTACGAACTTCACGGAGCATGCCTGTCAGCTCTGCATTTTTTCGAGGCGACGCCCCCGTGAGGACAAGTGTTGGACCCCGCATCCGCATCAGGTTTCCGTTGGATGAGGGCATGGGGACATGAAGACGAAAGGAACATCAGTGTTCTTGAACAAGAAACGCAGCGCGGCACTCGCCTCGGCGATCGCCGTGGCGACGCTCGGCGCCGGCCTCGTCGTGCCGGCCGCCTCCGCCGCCGACTCGACCGCGAAGACCACCGACGACGCCACCCTGACATGGGGCCTCAACAAGGAGACGAACTGGCGCGCCTACAATCCCGGCACGTTCAACTTCCTGAGCGCCGGCGTCGTCGACAAGACCTCGGCCGACGACCTCGTCGAGGAAAGCGAATGGAAGCAGTCGGACGGCAACGTCTCCATCGAGAAGAAGCAGGCCGACGGCACGTATGCGGCCGCCACCTGGGCCGGCCTCAAGACCACGCCCGACGGCAAGGACCTTCCCGCCGCCTATTCCGCCACCGGCGAGGGCAGCGGCAACCGCGTCAAGCTGACCAAGGGCACCGGCACCATCGACGCCGACAAGGACAACGCCGAGATCTCCTGGACCGGTTCCTTCACCGTCTCCTACTACTCCGGCCAGGTCCAGTGGTACGCCAAGGACCTCAAGCTGAACGTCACCGGCGGCAAGGGCACCGTCACCGCCACGCTGGGCGGCTGGGCCACCGACATGAACGACGCCACCGTGTTCAGCAAGATCGCCGAGGAGAAGAACGTGGAGATCGCCACGCTCTCCAACGTGGACGTGAAGGACGACGGCACCGTCGTCACCCCCGACTTCAACGAGAACGACGTGGACGGCCAGGGAACCAAGGCCAAGAGCTGGCCGAAGCCGTTCCTCGACTTCGTCTCCAAGACCGGTTCCGGTCCGTACTGGTACGCCTCCGGCGGCGCCGCGGACCAGCGCAAGGCCCCGACCGAGATCGCCGTCTCCTACACCGCCAAGACGGCCGAGGACCCGACCAAGGTGGGCAACGTCGGCACGCTTTCCGCCGACCCGACCGTCATCAACCCGACCAAGGACCAGCAGATCACCGTGACCGGCAAGGGCTACACCGGCTCCGGCGCCGCCTTCGGCACCTACGTCGTGATCGCCGACAAGTCCGTGTGGCAGCCGGGCAAGGTCCCGACCGACCAGAGCGCCTTCACCATCCAGAAGTGGGTGCGTCCCGCCAACGATCCGAAGGACGGCTACGCCAACCTCGACAAGGACGGCAACTGGACCCAGGTGCTCGACATCCCCGCCAACACGCTTGACGCCTCCAAGCAGTACGTGGTCGGCACGTTCGCCGCGCACATGCTCTCCGTGACCAACCGCAACCTCGACCACGCCGTCGACCTGACGCTCAAGACCGCCGAGCCGGAGACCACCGCGCCCGCCGCCCCGGCCAAGCCGACCGCCTCCGTCGCCTCCGCCACGTCGGTGAAGGTCGACTGGAAGGCCCCCTCCGACGGCGGCAGCGCCATCACCGGCTACACCGTCACGCTCACCCCGTCCAAGGGCGACGCCGTCACCAAGGACGTCGATGCGAACACCACCACCGCTACATTCGGCGACCTCGCCGCAGGCGTCTCCTATACCGCCACCGTCACGGCCAAGAATGCCAAGGGCTCCTCGGCCGCATCCCCGGCTTCCGACGCCGTGACCCCGAACCCCGATCCGGCGTCCGACCTGGGCATCAAGGTCAGCCCGGCCTCGAACATCGACCCGTCCGTCAAGAACACCTTCACCGTCAAGGGCACCGGCTTCACCGGCGGCGCCGCCGCGAACGGCACCTACCTGATCGTCGTCGACTCCTCCGTGTGGAAGCCCGGCCAGGCCTTCAACATGGCCTACATGGGCAAGCTCGTCGGCACCGCATGGATTCAGCCCGGCCAGATCAAGGACGGCGCCTTCACCGGCACCGTCGACGTGGACGCCAACAAGCTCGAATACGGCAAGACCTACATCGTCGGCACCATCGCCGCGCACCAGCTGGCCATCACCGACCGTCGCCTCGACACCGCCCAGGCCATCACCCTCAAGGCCCAGATCCCGACCGCGCCGAGCGACGTGACCCTCGCCAAGTCCGGCAACGCCGACGCCAAGGTGAGCTGGAAGGCCCCGGCCGCCGGCTCTTACGACTCCAAGGTCGCCAAGTACACGGTCGTCGTCTCCGACAAGGACGGCAAGCAGGTCGCCACCAAGACCGTCGAGGCCGTTGACGGCCAGAGCGAGTACACCGCCGACTTCGCCGGCATCGCCAAGCCCGGCACCACGCTCAAGGCCACCGTCGTCGCCATCGACGCCGAAGGCCGGCAGTCCGCGGCCGTCGCCGCCAAGGACCTTGAGATCGCGGCCGTCGCTCCTGACGCCCCGCAGAACGTGACCGTGAAGCAGGCCGGCGCCCACGAGCTGCTCGTCAGCTGGTCCAAGCCCGCCTCCGACGGCGGCAGCGCCATCACCGGCTACACCGTCACGCTCACCCCGTCCAAGGGCGACGCCGTCACCCAGGACGTGGACGCGAACACCTTCCAGCACGTCTTCACTGAGCTCGACCCGAACACCGAGTACACGGCAACCGTGACGGCCGTGAACGCCGCCGGTTCCGCCGACGCATCGGCCTCCGAAGCCGCCAAGCCCGCCGCAATCGAGCCGAAGCTCGCCTTCGCCGACGCGAACAAGAAGGCCATCACCTCGCTCACGCTCAACGTGAACGACGAGAAGACCATCTACGCCTTCGCCCAGGGCGAGAACGTCGGCGGCGAAAAGGTGACCTGGGAGTCCTCCGACAAGTCGGTCGTCGGCTTCCCGGCCGAATCCGACGACGCCGACACCCCGGCCACCGCCGCCGTCGGCTACGACGAGCAGAAGGTCGTCGCCGGCAAGGCCGGTTCCGCCACCATCACCATCACGGCGACCATCGACGGCAAGAAGGTCACGGCCACCCTGCCCGTCACCGTGAAGGACCCGACCGCCAACAACAACGGCAACCAGAACAACAACGGCAACAACGGTTCCAACAACAACGGTTCCAACAACAACGGTTCCGCCAACGGCAACGCCTCCGGCTCCACGACCGGCACCACCTCGTCCAACAAGACGAACGCCGCCGCCAAGGCCAACGGCACCGCCACGAAGCCCAACGCGCTGAGCAAGACCGGCTCCGCCATCATGGGCATCGTCGCCGCAGCCGTCGTGCTGGCCGCCGGAGCGGGCGTCGTGCTCGCCGCCCGTCGCCGTGCCCTGCGCTAAGCGATGGGGCTGAGAGGGTGTCCTTTCGACTCCCCTCAGTCGGCTATCGCCGACAGCTCCCCTCAATCCTGAGGGGAGCCAAGCGGCACATCATCTGGCTCCCCTCATGAATGAGGGGAGCTGGCCGCCGAAGGCGGTCTGAGGGGAGTTGATTCCATTGGCTCGGCCCCCGCTCATCCGTCATCAAACCCATCCCAAGGAATCCCGCTTCATGAACATCGGACATCTGATCGTCGATGCGCGACGCCGCGCGAAAGCCCTGCTGGCGTCGCTCCTCGCGGTCGCGTGCCTGATGGGCATGGCCGGCTGCGCCAACATCGGCACCATATCCGAATCCAGCCTCGACTCGTGCGATGTGCCCGACGCCTCCACCACGCCCAATCCGCCGAAACTGCCCGACGTCACGCAGTCGAAGCTCAGGAACCCGCGCGAGATCACCGGCCCCACCACCGCCTACACGCGCTCCGACCAGATCATACCCATCTCCAACGCGCCGTTCGAGCAGCAGAAGCTGCCCGTCACCGTCAAAAGCTCCGACGGCCCGAAGCAGACCGTCACCGACACCACGCGCATCCTCGCGCTCAACCAGAACGGGGGTCTCGCCGCCGCCGTCTACGCGCTCGGATTCGGCTGCAACCTCGTCGGCCGCGACACCGCCACCGGCTCCTCCGGCATGGACAAGCTTCCCAAGGTCACCGTCAACGGCATGGACCTCAACGCCGAAGCCATCCTCGCGCTCGAACCCACGGTGATCATCACCGACACCAGCATCGGCCCCTACGACGTGCAGCTGCAGCTGCGACAGTCGGGTGTGCCCGTCGTGTTCGTGCCGCTCACCAGCAACGACGGAGTCAGCGGCGTCGGCACGCAGATCCAGGCGGTCGCCGACGCGCTCGGCGTCAGCGACCTCGGCAAGCAGCTCGTCAAACGCACCAACAGCGAAATAAGCAAAACCATCCAGACCATCCAGAAAACCATGGCCCCGGCCGACGTGAACCGCAAGCCACGCATCGTGTTCCTCTACGTGCGCGGCAAATCCATCTACTACTGGTTCGGCGAAGGCTCGGGCGCCGACTCGCTCATCCAGTCCATCGGCGCGAACGACGTGGCCAAGGAGGTCGGGTTCAAGGGCATGGCCGCCACCAACGCCGAAGCGCTCATCAAGGCCAAGCCCGACGTCATCTTCGCCATGACGCTGGGCGTGCAATCGGCCGGCGGACTCGACGGCATGCTCGAACTGCCCGGCATCAAGGAGACGCCCGCCGGCCAGCATCGACGCGTCGTCGACATGAGCGACTACGAGATCATGAGCTTCGGCCCGCAGACGGCACAGGTCCTCGCCGCGCTCGCCACGGCCGTCTACGTGCCCGAACAGGCCTACCAGCCCAAGACCAAGCCGGAAGTCGTCGAAAACCGGCTGAACGAGATGAAGCAGGAGAACACCAAGTGATGGAGAAGACGGGCAACGCCCCCAGTGCATCGGCCCCACGCGTGGCCGGCGACACCCCGCGTGCGGCGGCCGATGGCTCCGGCACGGGCGACATCCGTGCCGCCGCAGCCCGCGTCGACCGGGCCCGCAGCCGGCACATCGCCGCCAACGCCGCCGACCTCGGCCTCGCCGGCAAGCCGCGCATGGGCAAGACGGCGATGACCTTCGTCATACTCATCGTCGGATTGCTCGTCATGACCGTCGTCTCCGCATCGCTCGGCCAGCTCATCATCCCGTTCGACCAGGTCATCGGCTCTGTGCTCAACAAGATGGGCATCCACTGGCTCGAAGGCCCGACGCGCGCGTTCGGCAACGAGGCGCTGTGGAACGTGCGCTTCCCGCGCATCGTCATGGCCATCGTCGTCGGCGCGGCCCTCGGCGTCGCCGGCGCCGTCATGCAGGGCGTGTTCGGCAATCCGCTCGCCGAACCCGGCACCGTCGGCGTCTCCTCCGGCGCGGCCGTCGGCGCCAGCTGCTCCATCCTCATGGGATGGACGTTCCTCGGCGCGTTCACCACGCCGTTCCTCGCCTTCGCCTGCGGTCTGGCCACCACCATGTCGGTGTATCTGCTGGCCCGGCGCGGCGGCCGCACCGAAATCGTCACCTTGATTCTGACCGGCGTGGCCGTCAACGCCATCGCCGGCGCGCTCATCTCGTTCTTCACCTTCGCCGCGCCCACCAACGCGCGCGACCAGATTGTGTTCTGGCAGATGGGCTCGTTCAACGGCAGCCGCTGGCAGCAGGTGGCGCTTGTGGCGCCCATGTGCCTCATCGGCATCATCGCCGTGCAGTTCATGGCCCGCCGGCTCGACCTGCTCTCGCTCGGCGAGAAGCCGGCCCGTCACCTCGGCGTGAACGTGGAACGCCTGCGTTTCCTCTCCATGCTTGCCGTGGCACTGCTGGTCTCGTCCGCGGTCGCCTTCGCCGGCATCATCTCGTTCGTGGGACTGGTCGTGCCGCATCTGCTGCGCATGATCATCGGCCCCGGCCACCGCACGCTGCTGCCGGCCTCCGCGCTCGGCGGCGCGCTGCTGCTCACCATCGCCGACTTCGCCGCCCGCACGACCATCCAGTTCGCCGACCTGCCCATCGGCATGCTGACCTCGCTTGTCGGCGGACCGTTCTTCTTCTGGCTGCTTCGCCGCAGCCGATCCAAGTCAGGAGGTTGGGCATGAGCGTGGCTCTCCGCATGCCATGGAACACCGTCCATCGCACGCCGCAGATGCCGAATCCCGGCGACTGCGTGCTCGAACTCAAGGACGTAAGCGTCGAAATCGGCGAGCGCCGCATTCTCTCCGGCATCGATCTGGACGTCCGCGCCGGCGAGGTGCTGTCGCTGGTCGGTCCGAACGGCGCCGGCAAGTCGACGCTGCTGAACGCCATCACCGGCGACATGCCGCTTGCCGACGGCGAGATCTCGCTGTTCGGATTGCCGGCCGCATCGTGGGACGCCACCGAACTGGCCATGCGCCGCTCGGTGCTGCTGCAGTCGGTCGACGTGACGTTCCCGTTCAGCGTGGACGACATCGTGCGCATGGGCCGTTCCCCATGGGAGGGCACCGCCGAGGAGATGGACGACGACATGATCGTCGATTCCGCGATGTCGATGACCGAGGTCACGCCGCTTGCCGACCGCGTCTATACGTCATTGTCGGGCGGCGAGCGCGGCCGTGCCGCCTTCTCGCGCGTGCTCGCGCAGGCGGCGCCGATCCTGCTGCTCGACGAGCCGACCGCGGCCATGGACATCAAGCATCAGGAGATGCTCATGCGCATCGGCCGCGACTACGCGGCGGCCGGATGCGCGGTCGTCGTCATCGTGCATGCGCTCGACGCGGCGGCCGCATGGTCCGACCGCGTCGCGCTGCTTGAGCGTGGCCGGCTTCGCGCCGTGGGCACGCCCGAGGAGGTCTTCACGTCCGTCATGCTCACCGACGTGTATCAGTGTCCCATCGAGGTGATGCCGCATCCGGACGGCGGATTGGTCATCCTGCCGAAACGGCCGGCGGTCCGTCGCAACGTCTACGGCCGCCATCGCGGATTCCCCGGCGCATCCGCCGCCGAACTGGGACAGCTGGCGCGTTCGCGCGGTCAGGAGGCGGCGTGATGACGCGGTATATGCGACGGATGATCGCCGGATTAGTTCCTTCATCCGCGCGAAAGCGCACGACGGCAAGGCCGTTGACGACGCGGCTGGCCGCATTCGCGGTCGCCGTCGTTATGCTCGTCGCGATGTTCGCCGTCGACGCCGTGCGCGGCGTTCCCACCGCACAGGCGGCCGGCGCCCAGGTGAGCGCGACCGTCGAAGGCGGCTCGCTCAATCCGAACGGCAAGACGACCGTCGACCTTGCGGGCAGCGGATTCCAGTCCGTGCAGGGCGGATTCGGCGGTATCTACGTGCTGTTCGGCTGGGTCAGCGACCCGAACGGCGACTCGTGGAAGCCGTCGAAGGGCGGCGTGACCGGCGAGGACTACCGTTACGTGCCCGACGACGAGAACAACCCCGCCGGCTACGACGTGTTCGTCGCGTTCCCCGGCGATTCGACGGCGTCGGCCGCGAACGGCGGCCAGATCGCCGCGAACGGCACATGGAGCGCGAAGATCACCGTGCCCGGCGCGAAATTCACCAGCTACGACCGGTCGAACAATCCGACCGAAGTCGATTGCACGGCCGTGCAATGCGGCATCATCACCATCGGCGCCCACGGCGTCGTCAACTCCAGTAACGAGACGTTCACGCCGTTGAGTTTCGCCGCCCAATCATCGGAGCAGTCGTCCTCGGATTCCGGATCCGATTCGTCCGACGACACGGCATCCTCGGATTCGTCGGACGAATCGGCGGCCAAGGCGGCCGAGGAAGCGAAGAAGAAGCAGGCCGCGGCCCAGGCGGCGGCGAAGAAGAAAGCCGAGGAAGAGGCCGCCAGGAAGGCCGCCGAGGCGGCGGCAGCATCGCAGACGACGGAAGGGAATGAAATGAGCGCGCAGATTCCGGTGTTGGGTGTCGCGGGATGGCTGATCGTCGCCGCGATCATCATCTTCGGCATCGCCATCATCGTGCTGGCGGCCGGCATCGGCGGCTACCTCGCCATGAAGTCGGTGCTGCTCGGTGTCTCGCCGGCCGCGCTCGACAAGGAGATAGCCAGGCGTGAACGTCATGCCGAGGACGTGCGGGCGCGCGAGGCCATGAAATCGGCCAGACGCCGCCGCAGGCAGTATCAGCGTCTGCTCAAGGAGCAGGGGCGCGCCGACCAGGTGCAGTCGCTGGTGGAGGACGCCCCGCTGCCCGCGCCGTTCGGCACGTCGGCGGCCACGCAGGCCATGCCGCCGGTATCGTCCGGCGACGGCGTCGGCAATACGGCACCGTCCGGCGACGGTGTCGGAACATCCGGCGACCGTACGGCCGCGAACGTCGGCGGTGCCGCGGCCGGCGGCTCGTCCGTCGCAGCCGGAGTCCGCGATTTCTTCGCCCGCCGCGCGGCGAACGCCGGCGTCGGCACGACGGCTGATACGGCAGGGAAGGAAGGCGAACGATGAACATCGGACGGACCATTCTCGAGACCATCTGCGCCAGTGCCTCCATCGTGGCCGTCTGCGCCGGATCGGTCGCCGCGATCGCGCCGGCCTTCGCCGCCGACGCCACGACCGACACGAACACGTCGGCGAACGCTTCGTCGTCCACCGCCGTGACCGACGTCGTCTTCGAATGGGGCGTCAACCCCGAAACCGGCGGCGGATCGTATTTCGGCGGCTGCAACGCCCTGTCCGCCGGCACGGCCGGCGACGCGGGCGGCAGCGGCGTATGGACGGCGAACAAAACCGGCACCGACGGCAAGACGCTGTACCGCACGGTCGACGAATCCGCCCACGCCGAAATCCTCAAACCCAACGCCGACGACACGATGGAACGCGTCGGCGGATTCGCCGAACGCTGCACCAACCGCAACGGCGCATCCATCGCCGGTAAGACCGGCGGCATGACGATGAACGGCGACGAACCCACGTATTCCGAAAACATCGTCCGGCTCACCGACGGCACCGGTACCGTCGACACCGCCACGAACTCCGCGCACATCGAATGGAAGGGCGCTTCGTTCACCATCGTCTACTACGGCGGCATGACCTACTGGTCCATCGCCGACCCCGTGCTCGACATCAGCAACGGCAAGGGAACGCTCACCGGCACCGCATCCGGATACGCCGCCGACATGAACGACGTCAGCAAATGGGAGAAGCTGCCGGCCACGACCATCCATCTGGCCGATTTCACCACCGGCTCGGCCAGCGGCGTCGACCAGCAGATAACGTTCGACGCCGACAAGGGCACACTCACCGCGACGCCCGACTACCTCGGCGTGACCGCCGACGCCGGAGCGGACGCCCATGCCGGACAGGCCGAGAAAACCAGCGACAACGCCGCATGGTGGGGGTCGTTCCCCGCCACATGGGTGCAATTCAACAACGCCACCGGCCAGTCGTCCTACTGGTACACGACCAGCGGCGGCAAGAACACCATCCAGCCGCGCAAGGTCGCCTCGCCGATCACCGTCGCATGGAAGTCGCAGCCAAGCACAGCCAAACCAGGCGTGACCGCCGGCGCGCAATCGGTCGAACGCGGCAAGGCCATCACCTTCACCGGAAAGAACCTCGCCGAGGATACGACATACGCCGGCCGCATCATCAGCCCCGCCGGCGAAACCGTGGCGAAGGATCTGAAACCGGGCTCCGCCTCCGCCTCCGCCGGATCGGCCACATGGGAATACACGATCCCCGCCGATGCACTCGCCGGCACCTACACCTTCGAACTGTACGATGCGGCCGCCGGCGATGACTCGGCCGCCGTGACGAGCACCACGTTCGTCGTCGGCAGGCTGCCGGGCGCGCCGACGCTGACCAGTCACGACGCCGAAGGCAGCGACCGTGTCGAACTGTTCTGGAAGGCGCCGGGCGAGAAGGGCGATCCGAAGTTTTCCGGATTCGTAGCCACCGCGAAGCCGCGATCCGGCGGGGATACCGTCATCGCATCCTTCGGCAAGAAGGAACGCAGCGGCATGATCACCGGGCTCAAGGCCTCGACCACCTACGACGTGACCATCGCCGCGACCAACGCACTCGGACCCGGCGCCGCATCAAACGCCATGACCGTCACCACGACGGCGGGCGGTTCGGACGGCAGCGGTTCCGGTTCGGACGACGGTTCTGGTTCCGGTTCGGGCGGTACGACGAACGGCGGCTCCGCAAACGGCGGCACGACCTACAAGAACGTCACCCTGCGCTGGGGCATCAATGACGAGACGAACTCCGCGGCCTACTACGGCGGCTGCAACTTCATCTCGGCGGGCAAGGCCGGCAACACCGGTTCCTCGAAGACCTGGGATGCGTCCTTCTACAAGGCCAAGGCCGGCAACGTGACCATCGAGAAGCCGGATTCGTCCGGCAAATGGGCTGCGGCCTCGTGGAACAGCAAGTGCCTCGCCCGTGACGGTTCGACAGTGAAGATGGCCAAGCGCGCCGACGGTCGCTCCATCAACACGGAATCGCAGGTGGTGCTTTCCAAGGGCGTTGGCACGGTGCAGGCCGACGGCTCGGTCGAGATCTCGTGGACGGGTTCGTTCACCGTCGCCTACTACGGCGGCATGACCTACTGGAGCGTCACCGACCCGAAGCTCACACTTGACGTCTCCGGAAACGGCGCACTCACCGCCACCGCCTCCGGATACGGCGCCGATATGAACGACTCCAGCAAATGGGTCACGCTTTCGGCGCGCACGATTCATCTCGCCGACTTCAAGGGCGTGGACATGAAGAAGGCGGCCGATGCGCACGGCTTCACCAAGACGCCCGAATACCTGGGCGTCGCCGTGAAGGCCAGCGGCGACCACGGTGCGCAGGCGGCCAAGGACTCCGCGAACGCAGCCTACTGGGGCGCGTTCCCGCAGTCGTTCGTGGACTTCCAGGTGGAGACCGGCCAGTCGGCCTACTGGTACACGGCGAACAGCCAGCGCGACTTCGCCAAGCCCACGCTGCCGCTTTCCGTGCAGTACGACTCCTCGTTCAAGGTGAGCGCCGGCTCCGGCAGCCCCGCGGCGGCATCGGCCTCCGGCGGTTCGGCGGGCTCGTCGTCGGGACTCGGCGGTGGTGCGCTGGCTTCCGCCGGTTCTGCCGCGGGCTCGTCCTCGGGAAAGAAATCCGGCAAGAAGTCGGCTTCGACGAAATCCGATGCGGCCTCTGCGGATCCGACGCCCGACGCTGCCGATGACGGTTCGGCGGATGCCTCGGCGTCCGGTTCCTCCACCGCTCCGCTGATCGCCGACAATGCGAAGACCATCGCCATCGGTTCCGGCGGCGTGGCCGCTGCGGCGGGCCTGCCCCTGGGACTCGGCTGGTTCATCCGCCGCCGTCTCGGTCTCGACCCCTCCGCCGCCCTCGACTCCCGTCTCGGCCTATAGCCGGGATACGACGAACGGGAACCGAACCGCGTCTACGGCATCCAACGGACGGGAACCAAACCGTGCCCACGGCATCCAACAAACAGGGACCGAACCGTGCCCACAGCCCCCCGATGCGGCCGTCATGGGGCCGTAAAGCGGCTCCGACCTCGTTGGCGACGCCGTGCTCGTCCCCGTCGATGATGTCGTCCTGCCGCTTCGGCCACCATTCCAACCGTGTCGGTTATAACGCATGCGTTATAACCGACTCCTGCGAATGGTGAGCGTCGGGTTTTACGCAAGCATGCGTTATAACCGCCATTGGTGGTGGATAAGGGTCGGTTATAACGCATACATCCGTAAAAACCGACTCTAGAAGGTGCTACGGGGCGGGTTTTACATACGTGTACGTTATAACCGCCACTACCGGTGATTGCGGGGCGGGTTTTGCGGATGCATCCGTTATAACCGCCGGCGACGGGCGTCAATACGGTTGCGCAGTGTATTTGCGGCAGCGTTCTCTCCGCAGCGTCTCATCATCGACGTTGCGGCACTCCGGCATCGAGCAGTTTGCGTCGCAGTCGTTCCGGATACAAAGCGTCCTCATATTCCAATCGGACGATACGTCGAACGCCATCTGCTCGCAAAGCCGTCTCCCGTTCGCGCTCGGCATACACTCGGGCTCGGATTCCCCGACGCGTCCCGTCGTCGATCACATATTTGCCCATGCCGTCGAACTCGGCCACGATGATGGTTCCGTCGGGCAGTTCCCACGAGAAATCCGCGCGGAACGGGGCATCGGGATTACGGGGATTGCGAAACGGCCGCTGCAGACGTGGAATCACGAAATTCGTTTCCTCGATCATGGCCCGTATGAATGATTCCCCGCCGTTCTCGCTTAAAGGATCGGTGTTCAGGCAGAGTTTCGTTATCGCCGCGCTGTCCATTCCCAGGGAACGACAGTATTCGGGAAGCTCTGATATGTCGGTTCCTTGGCGTGCCGCCGAATCGAAGATGGGCAATGCCTGTGCAAACGGATACAGCATTGAGCAATCCAGCAGTGTGCGGTATATGTTCGTCACACGCAATGATGAATGCCATTCCGATATTCCATCTATGTCGTTCATATAGATTCGTCGAAGAGATCCTCCGCAATGATTCGGATGGAAAGGACTGGCTATGGTGATGTTGCCGTTGTCATGCAAAGAATACGTATGTTCGAGACCGTGTGCGCATGCGGCGCTGAGTCCCGCGAACGACCAATTCGGATGCAGCAGTGACAACGACCTCAGCATATGCATATGGCGTTGTATGGGATTGAGGGTTTCCCAGTATGATGCGCGTGCATAAAGATTGCGGTATGGCGATATGAGCAGGCCGGTATCCCGTCGTCTGCGGAGCGGTTTGCGCTGTCTTTCGTTCATTCCCACGACGCACCGTTGCTCTCGTTCCGCTTCGTCGAGCAGTAGTTCCGTCGGTGCATGTGTCTTCATGATTCGACGGTATGTGTGGCGCATATGCAAGTGCAAGTGGTACGGAAAATGTTGACGGATGGACCACCCTCGGATGATGATGAGGTGCGCGCTGGTCTGTGCGTGATGTTTATCGTCGCACGTGCGTGTGGTCGTATCAAATGACGGAAATGCGTTATAACCGACTCTGACGACCGCTAAGCGTCGGTTATAACGCACGCGTGTGGGAAAACCGCCGCTAAGAGATTCCTTGCGTCGGTTATAACGGATTCATGCGTTATAACCGACGGTCAGATATCGTTGGTGTCGGGTTTTGCGCACGCGTGCGTTATAACCGACACAGACGTTAGGCGACGTTATGCCGACACAGAAGAGATGGGCATGAAATGAAAGGGGTGTCCGACGCGTGAAGCATCGGACACCCCTTCGATGAGATGGACGAATCGGCCGAAGACTACTCGCTCAGGGCCTTGTCGACGACGACCTCGGCCTCGTCGAGCACCTTGTCGAGCGCCTCGGGGGAGACGAACGACTCGGCATACACCTTGTAGATGTTCTCGGTGCCGGACGGACGGGCGGCGAACCAGTTGTCCTTGGTCGTCACCTTCAGGCCGCCGATCTTGGCGCCGTTGCCGGGCGCCTCGGTGAGCTTGGCGGTGATGTCCTCGCCGGCAAGCTGCGTGGCGGTCACGTCGTCACCGGACAGCGACGCGAACTTCTGCTTCTGCTCAAGCGTGGTGGGCGTGTCGACGCGCTTGTACCAGGACTCGCCGAAGCGCTCCACCTGCTCCTGATGCAGCTGAGCCGGGTTCTTGCCGGTCTTGGCGGTGATCTCGGCGGCCAGCAGGTCGGGGATGAGGCCGTCCTTGTCGGTGGTCCACACACGGCCGTCGCGGCGCAGGAAGCTCATGCCGGAGCTCTCCTCGCCACCGAACGCCACCTCGCCCTTGAACAGCGGGTCGACGAACCACTTGAAGCCGACCGGCACCTCGACGAGCTTGGCGCCGATGGAGGCGGCCACACGGTCGATGAGCGACGACGACACCAGCGTCTTGCCGATTCCCGCACCCTCCGGCCAATCGGGGCGGTTGCCGCCGAACAGATACTCCACCACGACGGCGATGTAGTGGTTCGGGTTCATCACGCCCCAGTTCGGGCAGACGATGCCGTGGCGGTCGGCGTCCGGATCGGTGCCGCCGACGAGATCGTACTTCTCCCATGCGCCGGCGTTGAGTTCGTCGACCAGACCCTGCATCGCGTACGTGGAGGAGGGATCCATGCGGATCTTGCCGTCATGGTCGATGGTCATGAAGCGCCAGGTCGGGTCGACCTCGGGACGCACCACGTCGATCGACAGGCCGTACTTCTCGTTCATCAGCGGCCAGTAGTTCACCGAGGCACCGCCGAGCGGGTCGATGCCGAGGCGCACACCCGAGGAGCGGATCACATCGAAGTCGATGACGTTCTCCAGGTCGGAGACGTAGTGGTCGCGGTAGTCGAAGCCTTCCACGAGGTCGGACTTGATGGCCTCCTCGTACGGCACGCGCTTGACGGACTTGTAGTCGTCGAGCAGCTCGTTCGCGCGGGCGGCGATCGCGTTGGTGGTCTCGGCCGGGGCCGGGCCGCCGGTGACGGGATCGTACTTGAAGCCGCCGTCGGTGGGCGGGTTGTGCGAGGGGGTGACCACGATGCCGTCGGCCAGGCCTTCTCCGGTGAAGCGCTGGGAGCCGTCGGCGGCGCGGTTGTGGGTCAGGATCGCCTGGGAGACGACCGGGGTGGGGACGTAGTCGCCGCGCGAGTCGACGCGCACGTGCACGCCGTTGGCGACGAGCACTTCGATGGCGGTCTTCTCGGCCGGGCCGGAAAGCGCGTGCGTGTCGCGGCCGATGTACAGCGGGCCGGTGACGCCTGCCTTCTTGCGGTATTCGGCGATGGCCTGCGTGATGGCGACGATATGGGCCTCGTTGAACGAGGTCTTCAGGCTCGATCCGCGGTGGCCGGACGTGCCGAACGACACGCGCTGCTCGGGAATCGAGGAGTCGGGGACAAGGTCATAGTACTTGCCGATGACCTCATCGACGTTGATCAGATCTTCTGGGGTGGCGGGCTTGCCCGCATTGTTAGCAACCATGAATCCATTCTGCCACAGGCCGATTCAAATCCGTCGTGTTCGCTTCCCCGTGTTGCGGTTGTTCGGGCAATCATTAATGTTCGTTATTGTTCCGTTTACGTGGCCGATATGGCGGCGGCGCGACGGGTTGGGTACAGTGTCAGGCAGACGCGAGGAGGCGTGATATGAGGACGGAAGACAGACGGGTGGCGCGGGCCATCGTCGTCGCACTCGGCGGCGCCGGCAACATCCGGGGGCTGACCCATTGCGCCACGAGACTGCGATTCGAGCTGCGCGACGCCTCGCGCGTCGACGCCCGCGCGCTCGACGCCGATCCCGCCGTCCTCGGCGCCGTCGCCCAGTACGGCGAGCGCTATCAGGTGGTTATCGGCGGCGCCGTCGAGGACGTCTATGACGCGATGATGGCCATGCCGGCCGTACGCGACGCGATATCGTCGTGCGACGGTGATTGCGATGTCGTGGGCGACGGCGGCATGGCCGATGATGCGCCCGTCCCGCATGTGCCCGATGCCGTGCTCGCCGCCGCGCCCGCGAAGGCCGATTCGTCCGCTGCCGACCCCGCTGCTGCCGCCCCCGATGCCCCCGACCGCACGGATTCCACGCCCGTTGCGCACGAGATGGACACGACCGTCTTCCCCTCGTCCGGCGTCTTCGCCATGTTTCACGGGAAACGCGGAATCACCCGCCGCATAGCCCACTGCCTCAACTGGTTCTTCGAGTATCTGTCCGACTCGTTCCGTCCCATCATCGGCGTGCTGCTCGGCGCGTCCATCATCATCGCGCTGGTGAACCTGTGCCTCGCGCTCGGCGTCATGCCGAACGACGAGGCGTCGGCCGGCTGGGTGTTCGTCAAGGCGATGTGGAAGGGCGTGTTCGTCTTCCTGCCGATCATCGTGGCCTACAACGCCTCGAACAAACTGCGTGTGGACCCATGGCTCGGCGCGATGATCATGGCCGCGCTCATGACCCCGCAGTTCACCGGTCTGATGAACGCCGCCGACGCCGATTGCGTCACCGACCCCACGCTGGGCGTGCGTTCCTGCACGGTGCATGTATTCGGCCTGCCCATGCATCTCAACGACTACAGCGGCAACGTGTTCGTGCCTCTGATCATGGTGCTGGCGCTCGCCGCGCTGTATCGCGGTCTCAAACGCGTGCTGCCGCGCAGCATACGCATCGTGTTTCTGCCGTTCGTCAGCATGGTCGTCATCACGCCGCTGACCGCGTTCGTGCTCGGACCCTTCGGTGCGTGGCTGAGCAACGGCATTGGCGTCTCGCTGGCCTGGCTGAGCATGCACGCACCGTTCGCATTCGCCGTGCTTCTGCCGCTCATCTACCCGTTCATCGTGCCCATCGGCCTGCATTGGCCGCTCAACGCCCTCATGATCGTCAACGTGCAGACGCTTGGCTACGACTTCATCCAGGGACCGATGGCCGTATGGAACTTCGCCTGCTTCGGCTCGACCGCCGGCGTGCTGCTCCTCGCCGTGCGAGAACGCGACGATGCCATGCGCCGCACCGCCACGGGCGCGCTGCTGGCCGGACTGCTCGGCGGACTGACCGAGCCGAGCCTGTACGGCATCCATCTGCGGCATCGCCTCGTCTACCGGCGCATGCTCGTCGGATGTGCGGCCGGCGGCCTGACCGGCGCGCTGCTTGGCTGGTTCTTCCCGTCGGTCACGCCTTCCGGCGGCGTCATGCATGGCGTCATCGCATGGTCGTTCGCGTTCACGTCATTGCTGACCATCCCGCTGTTCAGCCGCATGTGGGTGTATGTGGCGTCCATAGCGGTCGCGTTCGTCGTGCCGATGGCGCTTATCGCGATATTCGACTATCGTACGAAAGCCTCCGCGGAAAACGTCGATGATTCACGCGTCGGTGGTCAAGACGCCGATAATCCGCAAACGACGGGGGAGAAGGGGATAACGCTGGGGATATCCGAAAACGCACCGGATGATGATGGCATCGTCGCTGGCCACGCCGATGCCGTTGACGATGCCGATGCCGTTGGCGCCGACGGCACCGTCGGCGTTGGGTCCGCCGTCGCCGCTGATGCCGATGCCGACGATGCCGTCGCCGTCGTCGCGCCCGTCGCCGGCGCCGTGCTGCCGATCGACGACGTTTCCGACCCCGTCTTCGCCTCGCGTGCACTCGGCGACGGCGTCGCCATCCGTCCCGACGTCGAAGCCGATGACGGTCCCCGTACGATAGCCGCCCCCGTCGCCGGCGTGTTGAAAACCGTCGCCGGCACCGGACACGCCTTCGGCATCCGCGCCGACGACGGCATCGAGGTCCTTCTGCACGTCGGTGTTGATACAGTAAGACTGGAAGGTGAGGGTTTTACCATGACGGTGTCCAAAGGCGAACGCGTAAGGGCCGGCGATCCGCTGGCCACGGTCGATTTCGCGGAACTGCGTCGGTCCGGCGTCGACGCCACCACGATGATGACCATCACCAACACCGCCAAGATGACGTCGGTCACCCCCCTCACCGGATTCGATGCCGCCGTCGGCGACCCGGTGATTGCGGTCCGGCGGTGAAGCGGCGAAAGGCAGCAGCATGGAGATTCTTCGCGTATTCAACAACAACGTCGTCCTCGCCAAAGACGACGACGGCACCGAGATCGTGCTCACCGGCCGCGGCATCGGATTCCAGGGCAAGCCCGGAAAACCCATCGACGCGACGAAGATCGTACGTAAATTCGTGCCGTCCGACGGCCGTGACCCCGACCATCTCGCCCAGATGCTCGCCGGCATCGAACCCGAGACCGTGCGGCTCGTCATCGACGCCCTGCGTGAGGCCGGCCTCGAGGAACTCGCCGGCAACACCACCGTCATCGCATCGTTGAGCGACCACATCGACAACGCCCTGCGGCGTCTCGCCGACGACACCCACATCACCTATCCGCTGCGCGCCGAAGTCAGCAACCTCTACCCGGATGAATTCGCCCAGGGGCAGCGTCTCCTCGCCGCAGTCAACACCCGACTCGCCGCCGCCGGCCGGACGACACTGCCCGACGACGAGGCAACCGCCCTCGCCATGCACCTCGTCAACGCCGGATTCGCCACCGGCGACCTCTCCTACACGTACACGATGACCGGCGTCATCCAACAGATGATGACCATCATCGAAGCGACCTTCAACATCGTCTTCGACCGCGACTCCGTCAACGTCAGCCGCTTCATCACCCACGTGCGCTACCTCTTCGTCCGCATCCGCCAGAACAACCAGCTCGCCGACGAACCCGCGCCCATCATCCACGCCATCACCCAGTCCTACCCCCGCGCCATGCAGTGCGCCCAACGCATCGCCGCGATACTGGAGATGCGCCTCGACGCGAATCTGACGCAGGACGAGATTGCGTATCTGGCCCTCCACATTGCCCGCGTCAGCGGGATTTCCGAATAACGGAGCGTCATCGGCACATCGGCAGACTCGACGTACCTTCGTACGCCTTCGTCTGCCACTGCACCGATGCCGCACGCGTTATTCGAAAATCATTCAGCTGATTCGTCGAACGTTCGACACGCCGCTATTTCCGAGATTGACCAATTAACGACGTTAATGTATATTGAATCTCGCAAACATCAATCTGTAGGCAATGGAGGCTACGAATCATGAGCATTCGCGATCACCTGACAGGAATCGGCCATGTCGGCATTCCCACCAACGATCTCGAAGGCACCATCGCATACTACGAGAAGCTCGGCTTCGAGTGCGAGGGCATCTACCCGAACGGCGACGACCGCTGCACCTTCCTGCATCTGAACAACCTCGTCCTCGAGGTGTGGACGATGGCGGAACCGGCCGGCGTCACCGGCGCAATCAACCACTTCGCCATCGATGTCACCGACATCGATGCAGCGTTCGCGGAGGCCGAGAAGCTCGGTCTGAACCTCGTCGAGGGCTCCGTCCAGCACATCCCCACGTTCCACGAGAACGGCATCCGCTACTTCAACGTCCTCGGACCGAACCACGAGACCATCGAATTCTGCCAGATCCTCTAAGGCGGCGTCCCCGAGGGATTCCGCGGAATCCCGAGAGCCCCCGAGAATTTGAAATCCCGAATTCGAAACGTACGAATCCATAACCGATATAACTGAACATCCATAACTGAAAGCCCTTTTCTTTCGTTGGCCTTAGCTTTCTGCGGGTTACGGCGAATCCTCCAGGCTCCTAGCCGATGCGGCACGGCATGGCATGCGACGAACGCACGCCGACGCCATGGCCGTATCGGGCGGTCGCGGCGAAGCGGCGGCGGGCCTGAGTATTGATTACCCATTCGCGTAACCCGGCGTGTTTGCCAGAGCCAAGGCCAACGACAGATGTTGACGGCCATGGTCGGCACACCGATGCACCGACAATCATCGTCTGGTTGCGCGCCTCGTGAGAGAAGACATCATGACCGAAGCAATCGCAACCGATATTCCGGAGACCCCGGAAGCCGAATCCACCAAGGCCGCCGGCAGGAAGACCAAGTGGATCGAGTTCTCCGACGGCTACCTCGACCGCACCCCGGTGCTCCAGTTCGCCATGACGGCGATTCTGTTCGGCATCTGGGCCGTCGCCTCCAGCCTCAACGACGTGCTCATCACCCAGTTCAAGGCCGTGTTCTCGCTGAGCGACCTCGCCACCGCGTTCGTGCAGAGCGCCTTCTACGGCGGCTACTTCCTCATCGCCATCCCCGCATCGCTGTTCATCAAGAAGACCAGCTACAAGATCGGCATCATCGCCGGCCTGTCGTTCTTCGCCGTCGGCTGCTTCATCTTCTTCCCGGCGAGCCGACTGGTGACGTACGAGGTCTTCCTCTTCGCCATCTTCGTCGAGGCCATCGGCCTGAGCTTCCTTGAGACCTCCGCCGACACCTACGCTACCCTGATGGGTCCGAAGCGCCTCGGCACCGTGCGACTCAACGTGGCCCAGACCATGAACGCCCTCGGCCTGATCACCGGCATCCTGCTCGGCAAGTACCTCGTGTTCCAGGACTCCAACCTGCACGCCGAAATGGCCAAGATGGCCCCCGACGCCGCCAAGGCCTATGGTGCCGAACAACTCAGCCGCACGCTGGAGCCGTACAAGTACCTGCTCATCGTGCTGGCCGTGCTCATCGTGCTGTTCGCCATCACCAAGTTCCCGAAGTGCCGCCCCGCCACCAAGGAGGGCACCGTCGCCAAGGCCACTCTCGGCGAGACCATGAACTACCTGTTCCACAACGGCCGCTTCTGGAAGGGCATCGCCGTCCAGTTCATCTACGCGGGCGCCCAGACCGGCATCTGGTCCTTCACCATCCGACTCGCCCTCAACCAGGGCGGCGCCTCCATGACCGACCGTGACGCCGCGAACTTCATGATCATCAGCTACATCGTGTTCTTCGTCGGACGACTCGGCGCCAGCTACCTGCTCTCCAGGTTCCGCGAGACCCGCGTCCTCGCCATCTTCATGATCGGCGGCGCCATCGTGCTGCTCGGCACCGCGTTCCTGCCCGGCATGACCGCCGTGTGGTTCGCCGTGGCCGTGAGCTTCTTCCTCGGACCGGGCTGGCCGACCATCTACTCCCGCACGCTGAAGACCGTCGAGGACCGTCGCCACACCGAGACCGCCGGCGCGATCATCGTGATGGCCCTGGTCGGCGGCGCCTTCCTGCCCACCCTGCAGGGCGCCCTCTCCGACGCCTCCACCATGCAGTTCTCCTTCATCCTGCCGGCCATCGAGCTCGCCATCGTGGGCCTGTACTTCATCACCGAGTTCAAGCGCGACAAGTACACCCCCGCCCAGCTCAAGGACATGGCCGAGAAGGACGAGACCGCCGAATAAGCCCCTGTCGAGGTGGGCGCCCGGAAGGACGGATGCCGCCGCCCATCACGCAAGGCATGATGACGACCCGGTTCACGTTATGTGGGCCGGGTCTTGTCGCATGGACCGCCCGTCCTGCGTGGCCCACGGCCCGTACCTCGCGACAAGACCCGTCCCGAGTGATGCGGCCCGGTCCGTGCGGCGCAATAGCATGTCGTCATTCGGCGGCGAAATTTCGACAACGAAACTTCGAGACTTCGATGAGACCTCGACAACGGGACAGTGGAAAGGATTCGCTATGATCACGCGCACGGTCGCCATCGGCACCCCGCTCGGGCTGCACGCCCGGCCGGCCGCACGGTTCGTGCAGGCCGTCATCGACTCCGGACTTCACGTGACCATGGACCATGATGGTCGTGAGATCGACGCCGGCGGGATCCTCGCCGTCATGTCGCTGAACGTCGTCGGCGGCGACGTCGTCACATTGACGACGGACGCCGACGGACGACCCGACGCCGACCGCACCGCCATCGGTACGGCGATGGACGCGCTCGCCGCCATGCTCGCGTCGAATCTCGACGAATGATAAATAAAAGGCCGGCGACATTCGCCGGCCGAAATCGTTATGGTCGCTGCGCCCGTTTCAGGGTCTATGCCGTCGCCGTGGCGGCCGCCGCCGGCGCCGCCGGCTCGGGCACGCGCACGCACAGCGCACGATGCTCCACGGTGAACTCGATATGCGCGGTCTTGCCGAGGATATCGCCGTCCACCTGCGCCAACGCCGGCTTCTCCAGACGGATTTCCGCACGCGACCCCTGGATCTGGTCGACCGACGAATTCGTCGACAGCGGATTCTGCTCCGCCTTCCTCGTTATCGTCTGATGCAGCACGTCGCCGAACAGATTCGCCCAGCCGATGATGCCGCCGGTCGTGTCGATAAGCTCGAAATCGAGGATGCCGTCGTCATACGAGGCCTCGGGCATGAGCGCGAAACCGGGTATCTGGCCGCAGTTGCCGGCCATGAACGTGCGGAACGCCGTAGTCCTGGACTTCTGCTCCTTGCCGTCCGGCCCGCAGATGGTGAACGTGCCCCGATACTTCGGCGTGAACAGGTTCTTCACACCGCCCACGAAATACGCCAGCCAGCTGATGTTCTTCTTCAGCGCCGGATCGGTGTCGTCGATCATCGCGGCATCGAAGCCGATGCCGGCGATGATGAGGAACGCATGGCGGCGCTGCGGCTCGTCGGAGTCCAGCAGCGTCATGCGGCCCATGTCGACCTTGCGCGAACCATGCGAGATGGCCACCTGCAGCGCGGCGTCGATGTCGCCGAGCGGAATGCCCATGTTGCGGGCGAACAGATTGCCGGTGCCGATGGGGATGATGCCGAACGGACGGTCCGTGCCGGCCACCGCGCTCGCCGCCGTGCGCACCGTGCCGTCGCCGCCGACCGCCACGATGGCGTCGGCGCCGCGGTCCATCGCCTCGAGCGCGCACGCCTTGCCGTCCTTGTCGAGCTGCGTGTCGACGAACATGGGGGAGCCGAGGTCGCGGGCCTTGAAGAACGCGATGATCTGATTGCGGATGTCCTCCGCCCCGGGCTTGGAGGGATTGAGGATGAACGCGTACGTGGCGGTCGCCTTGTCGCGCTGCTCGATGGTGGTGATCAGCCTCCTGCGGCGATACGTGGCGACTGCGGCGGCGACGATTGCCGCCAGGGCTGCTACGGCGACGATAGCGATGACGATGATCCATCCAACAGACATGTAGCCCATTGTCATACGAATCGATTCACGGCCGCCTCGCAAACGTTCCGATTTCTTCGTTTTCTGCACGAATTCGGCCGTCCGCACGCTCTGGGCGTGTCTTACGCGGGCATTATCGTAAGCCCTATGCTTGATATTCAATTCATTCGTGAACATGCAGATATCGTCAAGGAATCCCAGCGCAAGCGCGGCGAGTCTGTTGAGCTCGTCGATGAAGTCCTGCGATCCGACGAGGCGCGTCGCACCGCGCTGAAGGAATTCGAGACCGCCCGCGCCGAACAGAAGGCCATGGGCAAGAAGGTCGCCTCCGCCCCGGCTGACGAGAAGGCCGCCATCATCGCCCAGACCAAGGAACTCGCCAACAAGGTCACCGAGTTCAAGGCCGAGGCCGACAAGGCCTCCGAGGAATACACCACCGCCATGTGGAAGCTGTCCAACATCGTGGAGCCCGAGGCCCCCGAAGGCGGCGAGGACGACTACGTGGTCGTCAAGAAGGTCGGCCAGATCCGCGACTTCGCGGCCGAAGGCTTCGAGCCCAAGGACCACCTGACCCTCGGCACCGGCGTGGCCGGCATCGACATGCGCCGCGGCGTCAAGGTCGGCGGCTCCCGCTTCTACTTCCTGCGCGGTGCCGTGGCCCGCATGCAGATCGCCATGCTCACCATGGCCGTCGACCAGGCCGAGAAGAACGGCTTCATCCTCGCCATCACCCCGACGCTCGTGCGTCCCGAGGTCATGGCCGGCACCGGCTTCCTCAACTCCCACGCCGATGAGATCTACCGCCTGCGCGAGCCCGACGACCAGTACCTCGTCGGCACCTCCGAAGTGGCGCTCGCCGGCATGCACGAGAACGAGATCCTCGACCTGTCCAACGGCCCGCTGCGCTACACCGGCTGGAGCTCCTGCTACCGCCGCGAGGCCGGCGCCGCCGGCAAGGACACCTCCGGCATCATCCGCGTGCACCAGTTCGACAAGGTCGAGATGTTCGTCTACTGCAAGCAGGAGGACTCCCGCGCGCAGCACCAGGCGCTGCTGGCCATGGAGCAGGAGATGCTCGGCAAGGTCGAGGTGCCGTACCGCATCATCGACACCGCCGCCGGCGACCTCGGCTCCTCCGCCGCCCGCAAGTTCGACTGCGAGGCCTGGGTGCCGACGCAGGGCCGCTACCGCGAGCTGACCTCCACCTCGAACTGCACCGAGTACCAGGCCCGCCGCCTCAACATCCGCGAGCGCACCGAGGACGGCGGCACCCGTGCCGTCTCCACGCTCAACGGCACGCTGGCCACCACCCGCTGGCTCGTCGCCATCCTCGAGAACCACCAGCAGAAGGACGGTTCCATCGTGATTCCGCAGGCCATGCGTCCCTACATGGGCGGCCGCGAGGTCATCGAGCCGACCAAGTGGGAGGCCTGACGGCCTACAGTATTCCGCGACGGAGGCTCGATGCTTCGTCTCCTGCTACGAACAGTCCACTGGACTGTTCGTCCAAGTGGAAGGCCTGATTTCATCAGGCCGTAGTATTCCACGACGAAGGCTGTTTCCCGTAGGCTCCCCTCATGATTGAGGGGAGCTGGCCGCCGAAGGCGGACTGAGGGGAGTTGACTCTCGGAGATCCCGTCAGCGAATACTTGAATTACGCATAATGCGGTTCCGTGCCACGGATATCTGGCACGGAACCGCATTATGCGTAAACATCGTAACGGGTTTTTATTCCGTGCCATGAATCGGCTGCCGGTCAGCGATAGCCGTCCCAGATGGGGGAGGGGAAGAGCATCTCCTCGCACCCCGCCCAGAGCTCGGTCAGCGGGACGCTGGTGTCGCGAAGCCATTTGATCTGCATGCCGTCCATGGTCGAGTCGCAGATGCGCACGGCCTGCCATAGGTCCACGCCGGGCGGGAGCTTCCAGTCGATGCCGGAGCGTATGCGTTCGCGGGTCATCTCGTCACGGTGGGTGAAGTAGTCGTGGGCGGGGTGCGACGGTTCCAGCGCCTCCGCGTTGATGACGGTGAACAGTTTGACGAACACCGGTCGTTTGGCGTTGACCTCGGCGATGATCCGATAGTATTCGGGCAGGGTGAGCGGTCCGATGTAATGGGGGTCGCCTGTCTTATGCGCGTTGAACCGCTCTATCATCTCCGGCGTATCGTCGTATCGGTCGCGGATGACGAGCGTCATCAGATTGTTCTTGTTCTTCACGTAGTACAGCAGATTCTGTTTGCTCATGCCGGTCTGCTCGGCGACGCGTTCGAGCGAGGTGCCGTAGAAGCCGTATTTTGAGATCAGTTCGGTGGCGGCGTCGAGGATGACGTCGAGCTTGCTGTCGAATTTGCTCATGGCCTCGTTCTCCTCGGAAATTCTCTGATGATGCATGTCGACCACCCATCGTTGGCTGTCGACGTTGCCATCATATCCCATGTTTTTACCAATCGGTAAATCAACACGTCTCCGACACGCCTGAAATTTCGCCGTTCTTGCAAAATTTTACCGATTGGTATAGTTTTTACCTAACGGTAAATTTTACCGAGCGTCAAAAAACCTGTTCCGCAGGACGGCCCCGATGGGGGAATGCGGGAGAGGGCTCGTTTCAAAGGAGAACATGGGTATGAGCGCATCGCAATCAATCGAAGCCGGGCACGACGATTCGACATCCGGCAAGAGCTCCGGCGTCGAAGGGGCGCTGCACGAACTCGCCAACCAGACCATCGGCGTGGCGCAACGCGCAAGGTTCCTCTTCGGATTCCTGCTGTGCGGCATCCTGTGGTACGCGCCGTTCGCCGCCGCCATCGGCATCCTGCTGCCACAGCGCTTCCTCGACGACGGCGTGGGCAACCCCACCGCGCTCGTCGCCCAGCTGAACTCCATCGGCGCGTTCGTGGCCCTGGCCGCCAACCTGCTGTGGGGCACGCTCTCCGACCGCTCCCGCTCGCGCTTCGGTCGCCGCTCGCCGTTCATGGTCGTCGGCGCCGCGCTCGCCGGCCTGTTCCTGTGGCTCACCTCCGTGGTCGGCAGCCCCGCCATGATCATCCTGTGCTGGTGCGGCGCCCAGCTGTTCCTCAACATGCTGCTCGCCCCGTTCCTCGCCGTGCTTTCCGACCGCGTGCCCGAGAACAACCGCGCCAGCATGTCCGCCGCCTACGGCCTCGGCGTCACCGTCGGCCAGTCGGTCGGTCAGATCGTCGGCGCCCAGCTCATCCACAACCTCGGCTTCGGCATCCTGCTCTCCGGCGTGCTGCTCGGCGTCACCGGCCTGCTCGTCGTCATCATCTGGCCGAAGGAGCCCTCCGCACAGAACCTGCCCGCCGCCAACGAGGGCCTCGGCTCGCTCATCAAGGCGTTCACCCCGCCGACGAAGAACTGCCGCGACTTCTACCTCGCGCTGTTCGGACGTCTGTTCATGGTCACGTCCATGTACATGATCGTCAACTACCAGCTGTACATCCTGCAGAAGTACATCGGCCTCGACGCCACCGGCTCCGCCGCCGTGCTCTCCATCACCGCCGTGATCATCATGATCGCCTCGCTCATCGCATCCGCCGTCACCGGTCCGCTCTCCGACTTCATCCAGCGTCGCAAGATTCTCGTCATCGGTGCCGCGCTCATCATCGCCGTTGGCTTCCTCATCCCCGCGTTCTTCCCGACCGCATGGGCCATGTACGCATGGGCTGGCCTCTACGGCTTCGGATACGGCGTCTACAACGCCTGCGACCAGGCGCTGAACGTCGACGTGCTGCCCAGCAAGGCGGAGGCCGGCAAGGATCTCGGCATTCTCAACCTCTCCAACACCGTGGGCCAGATGGCCGGACCCGTCGCCACCTCGCTCATCGTGATGGCGTTCGGCAGCTACCAGCTCGCGTTCCTCATCGGCGCGATCGTGCTGGCCGTGTCCTGCGTGTTCATCGCCATCATCCGCAAGGCGAAGTAGGCGGCCGTCGGCATCGGCGATACGCGATCATCGGCGCGATCGTCCCAACCGTTTCACCGAAATCATCGATAACGACAAATCATCAACGCTTCATCGACAATCATCAGCAAAGGAGACTCATCATGGTGGACATCAACGAACTGACCCTCGAGGAGAAGGCCGCACTGACCTCCGGTGCCGACGCCTGGCATCTCAACGGCGTGGAATCCAAGGGCATCCCCGGCTATATGATCACCGACGGCCCCCACGGCCTGCGCAAGATGCGGCAGGCCGACGGCGTCAACGGTCTCTACGACACCGTTCCCTCCACCTGCTTCCCGCCGGCGGCCGGATTCGCCAACTCGTGGAACACCGAACTTGTACGTGAGGTCGGCGTGGCCATGGGCGAGGAATGCGTGCAGGAGAACGTGGCCGTCATCCTCGGCCCCGGCGTGAACATCAAGCGCAATCCGCTCGGCGGTCGATGCTTCGAATACTGGTCCGAGGACCCTGTGCTCGCTGGCCACCTGCCTGCCGCGCTCATTGAAGGCGTGCAGTCGCAGGGCGTGGGCACCTCGCTCAAGCATTTCGCCGCCAACAACCAGGAGACCGACCGCATGCGCGTCTCCGCGCGCATCACCGAACGTGCGCTGCGCGAGATCTACCTTGCCGCGTTCGAATACATCGTCAAGAACGCCAAGCCGTGGACGATGATGTGCTCCTACAACCAGATCAACGGCACGTTCTCCTCCGAGAACCATTGGCTGCTCACCGACGTGCTACGCGACGAATGGGGATACGACGGCATCGTGATGAGCGACTGGGGCGCCGTGCACGACCGCGTCGCCTCGCTCGACGCCGGCCTCAACCTCGAGATGCCGCCGAGCAACACCGACGACGACGTGGTCATCGCCGTGCGGGAGGGGCGTCTCGACGAGCGCCAGCTCGACCGCATGGCCGACGGCATGCTCAGGCTCATCGAAAAGACCCGCCCCGCCATGGAGCGTGACTACACGTTCGACGTGGCCGCCCACCACGCCCTCGCCCGCCGCGCAGCGCAGGAATCCATCGTGCTGCTTAAGAACGAAGGCGCGGTGCTGCCGCTCGCCGCCGGCGAGAAGATCGCCGTCGTCGGCGAATTCGCTCGCACCCCGCGCTACCAGGGCGGCGGCTCCTCGCACATCAACCCCACGAAGCTGAGCTCCTTCCTTGATGCGCTCGACGAACGCGGCGCCGACTACGCCTTCGCCCCCGGCTTCACGCTCGACGACGCCGCGCAGGACGGTGCCCTCACCGGCGAGGCCGTGGCCGTGGCGCAGAACGCCGACAAGGTGGTCATGTTCCTCGGTCTTCCCGACATCGCCGAATCCGAAGGCTACGACCGCGAGAACATCGACATCCCCGCCAAGCAGGTCGAGGTGCTGCACGCCGTGTCCGTCGTCAACCCGAACGTGGTCGTCGTGCTGTCCAACGGCGCCGTCGTCTCCGTCAGCGACTGGCAGGCCGACGCCAAGGGACTCCTTGAGGCGTGGCTGCTCGGCCAGGCGGGCGGCGAGGCGACCGCCGACGTGCTCTACGGCGACGTCGACGCCACGGGCCGACTCTCCGAGACCATCCCCGTGAGCATCGAGGACAACCCCTCCATGGTCAACTTCCCCGGCGGCGAAGGCTACGTGGACTACGGCGAGGGCATCTTCGTCGGCTACCGCTACTACGACACCCGCAATCTCGAGGTCGCCTACCCGTTCGGCTACGGACTGAGCTACACCACGTTCGAAATGACCGACGCGAAGGCCGAGGCCACCGGACCGACCGGTGCCAGGGCCAGTGTCACCGTGACGAACACCGGCATGCGCGAAGGCTCGCAGGTCGTGCAGCTGTACGTGGCCCCGAACCATGAATCGCCGGCCGTGCGTCCCAGCCACGAGCTCAAGGCCTTCGCCAAGGTGAGCCTCAAGCCAGGCGAGAGCCGCGAGGTGACGTTCGACCTCGACGACCGTGCCTTCGCCTACTGGTCCGAGCGCTTCGAGGACTGGCACGTGGAGCCCGGCGAATACGTCATCGAATTCGCCTCCTCCTCGCGCGACGTGGAGGCCGTGGCCGCCGTCGAACTCGAAGGCGATGGCAAGACGCTGCACCTGACCGACATGTCCACGCTCAAGGAGTGGTCCGAGGACCCGGTCGGCGCCCGGATCTTCAACGATCGTGCCGCCGAATTCGAACGAAACGGCGGCGTCTTCTGGCCGACCGACGAGGTGAACCGCATGTTCTTCTACACCGTGCCGCTGAACAGCATCACCACGTTCGTCGGGCCGAAGGGCCGCTGGTTCAAGGAGACCGTCCTCGCTGACTACGCCGCCGCCGTGGGCGAGTGATGCCGGCCTTCTCGTCCTTCATCGGGGGATCGATAATCGATTCATGATGCGGTTCCGTGCCACGGATATCTGGCACGGAACCGCATCATCGTATCTATCGTCGTTCCGTGCCGGATTCCCTGCACAGTCAAGTTCGGGAATCATTGGAATTTCAATGATTCCCGAACGTTGGTCGCCCAGGATTCTGTCACGGAACGCAATATCGCCGAGATGTCGCGTTCCCTGCCGGAAAATCATGGCAGGGAATGGATTTTCAAGGCCCAATTCCACTCCGTGCCACGTCACATGGCACGGAACGAAACGTCATCATGAATCTTTACTCCGTGCCAAAGGCGTATGACGCGAACGACGTTCTTTCCCGCCTTGACCGTCCCTCATAGTTTGCGCAAACGCTGTCTCCATTGCGGTTGACGGCGTGTCGCAGGCGTTGGTAATTGTCGGAAGACAGCGTTACTTTTTTCTCGTTTCAGTAATCACCAATCCCGTCCAGTATCGTTCGGCGTGTCCGTAAATCAGCCGGCGTCGATCGAGACGGGGCTTCGTATGGAAGAGACCAACGATGACGCAGGAGCAGAACAGCGCCAGCCAGAAGAACGTCAAGAGCGAATCGTCCAAGGCCGCGGCGAAGTCCGCCGCATCCGCGGGCCGTCCCGCCCTTCGTGACGACCGGTTCTTCACGCTGCCGGTCATCTCGCTGGTCTCGATGAGCTTCCTGCTCGGCATGAGCGAATTCATCATCGTCGGCATCCTGCCCGACATCGCCGAAGGGCTCAACGTGTCGCTGACCACCGTAGGCGGCCTCGTGTCCCTGTTCGCGTTCGTCTACGCGCCGGCGACCCCGATCGGCGCGTCCATCAGCTCGCGGTTCGAACGCTTCCGCACGCTCCTCTTCCTCGCCGTGGTCTTTCTCATCGGCAATCTCATGTGCGCGTTCGCCGTCGGATACGGCATGCTCGTTGCCGCGCGAATCGTCATCGCGCTGATCTCCGGCACCACGGTCGCCATCTCCATGACCTTCGCCGACGACGTGGCCACGCAGAAGAACCGCACGAAATTCGTGGCCTGGGTGTTCTCCGGCTTCTCCATCGCCTCCGTGTTCGGCGTGCCGATCGGCACGTCCATCGCGAACACGTTCGGCTGGCGCTGGTCGTTCCACGTCATCAACATCCTCACCGTCGTGCTCATCGTCATCATGTGCATCGTGCTGCCGAAGAACCACTACGGTCCGAAGTCGCGCTTCCTCGCGCAGTTCTTCATCTTCACCGAAAAGCGCATCTGGGGCGGCATCCTCGCCGTCGTGTTCGCCGCCGCATCCACGTACGTGTTCTATACGTATCTCACGCCGATCCTCGAACAGGAGATCGGCATCCCCGCGCGGTACATCTCTCTTGCGCTGGCCGCATACGGCGTGGCCTGCCTCGCCAGCAACCTGTACGGCGGCAGGCTCGGCGACCGCGGCCGCGGCGTCGTGCCGTTGGTCAAGGGCCGTCCGATCTATCTGATCCAGGCGGTGTTCATGGTCGCGCTGCCGTTCGCCGTGATGAACGGCGTCATCGGCTGCGTGGTGCTGCTGGTGCTCGGCTTCCTCATGTATCTGCAGAACACCGCCTCGCAGGTGCTGTACATGGACGTGGCCGCCGCCACCCATCCCGGCTCGCTGAACCTCGCCTCGTCGTTCAACTCCATGTCGTTCAACATCGGCATCGCGCTCGGCTCCGCCGTCGGCAGTCTCGTGACCGACCATGTCGGCCTGCGCTGGCTCGGTCCGTTCGGCGCCGTCTTCGCCGTATGCGCGTGGCTGACCGCCGTATGGCTGAACTCCGACCTCAAGCGTCGCGAGGCTGCTGCCGCGAAGTCGTAATCCGGTGGTTTCCTCGTCCGACTTGTCGTTTTCCCGCCCTGATTGCGACGATTTGCGCGAGGAAACCGTCGATATCGACGATTTGGTTTGTCGAAACCAGCGTTATGGATTATGATGTAACGCGTGCTTTCACGCGGATGTCGCCTGCGGCGTCCGCGCATCACATGGACAGGTGTCTGAGCGGTCTAAAGAGACGGTCTTGAAAACCGTTGAAGCGCAAGCTTCCGCGAGTTCGAATCTCGCCCTGTCCGCCAATGGCTCCCGGGTCTTTCGCCCGGGAGCCTTTTTCGTTCGCTCGTTACGGACCGACGAAAAGAGCGAACGCCGGCAGGGAGTACAGTGGCCTAGTAGCAACCGATATCAGGGGGATTCCATGCCATATACGCCGAAAAGCCGTAAATCCGACGACATCAACGTCATCTTCGATTTCTGCGACGTGCTGCTGCAATGGGATCCCAAGGGCGGCACCTACGATCTGTTCGCCGAACAGTCGTCCGTCGACGTATGGAAGCGGTTCTACGATGAGGACGCCGACCATGGATTCTGGCATTACGACGGCCTGCTTGACGGCGGCATGGACGCCGACGAAGCGGCCGCCGACTATCGCAGTCATCATCAGGGCGCCCCGGACGAGAACGCATTCGATCTGTACCTCGCCCATCGCGAGCTCGCCTTCCGCGGCATGATTCCCGGCATGGATACACTGCTCGAACTGCTGCATACGCGCGGCATCCCCACATGGGGATTGACGAACTTCACCGCCGACGCGGTCGAATACGCGCAGGCGCGGTATCCGGCGATGCGGCTGCTGAACGACGTGGTCGTCTCGTCGGTCGAACGCCTCAAGAAACCGGACCGGAGCATTTACGAGCTGGCCGCCGAACGGTTCAACGTCGACCCCGCGCGGTCGGTGTTCATCGACGACAAGCCGTGGAACGTGGAGGCGGCACGGGACGCCGGATTCCGGTCGTTCGTGTTCGTCAACGCTATGGACGCCCGCACGCAGCTGGCGCAGGCGGGCGTAAGGCTCTAGCGTCGGTCAGTGCCGACGCCGAATCAACCCATGCCAGATGACGTGGGCGAGCGCGGCGCCGGAGAACGCGACCGTCGCCGCGACCTTCGGCTTGCGCAGCTCGTTGCGCAGCGAGGCACCGTCGGTCACCAGATGGTCGCCGACGAACACGCGCACCTCGTTGCCGCTGTGCCGGCCGATAAGCTCACCGTACGTGAGCATGCGGGTGTCGTATGCGGCCGGATTATCCTCATGGAACGTGAACAGGCGGATGCCGCGAAGCGCCGACTTCGGACCATATGACGTGAAGCCGCAGGTCGGCGCATAGCCGAGGTCGAAGCCGTCGACGCGGCCGACGAACGCATTCTTGTGATCATGGCCGGCGAACAGGGCGAAATAGCCGCCGGCCTCGCGCATGGCCGCCACCTCGCCGCAGTTCGTGTCGGCGCAGCCGATGGCTTCGCCAAGCATCGAACCGGGACGGCATTTCGATTCGTCGAGCAGATAGCATTTGCCGGCGAAGGCGCGGGCGCCCTCCACCGCGTACGGCGTCCATGCGGGGACCTCGCGCAGGCACTGGTAGAACTCCTGCGGGGGGATGTGCTGGAACGCGATCGCCGGCACCGGTTGGCCGTCGCCGTTGCGCTCGCCAAGATGCCGCTGGACGTCGCCGAGCCATTGCAGTGCCTCGGGGCTGGGGGAGCCGTAGCCGGCGCTGTCGGCGAGGTCGATGGCGCGCGAATGGTTCGCATACAGGCTGAAGGTGATGGGATGCTGCTCCCTCGCCGTCTCGTCGTTTTCCACGTAGGGGCCGGGCTCGCCGTCCTCGGCGCCCGCCTCGCCGGCATAGTCGCCGGAGTTCACCATCATCACGCTCATGGCGATGCGTCCGCCGCCGTCGGAGGCTTCGACCGGCAGAGCGAACGTGCCCGGCTCGCAGGCCAATGGATTCGCGTGATCGGCCGCCAGCGCGCTTGGGGCGTCGGGAGTGCTGCGCGGGTTCAGGCAGCCGGGGAATTCGCGGTACATGTCGTCCTGCTCGTCGGCGAGCACGCCGCATTGAAAGTCATGGTTGCCGTAGGTGGCGGCGAACGGCACGCCGGCGGTCGTGGCCGGCTCGAGGAACGAGGCGAACGCCTCGCGCACCTTCTCACGCGTATGGTTCATGGCCGTCACGGCGTCGACATCCTCGGGGTGCACGCCCTGCACGGCCGCCTCGAACTTCGTGACCGAGCGCACGTGCGCGCCCGGCCGGTCGCCGCGCCGACGCAGGAACGTGTCGATGAAGGCGGGATCGTATCCGCGGATTTGGTCGCCGGTGAGCACGATGAGGTCCGGGTCGGCAACCGCGATGGCCTCGCGAATCAGGCGGATCGTGTCCTCGTTGACGTTCGGGCCGTCCTGGATGTCGGCCATCTGCAGCACACGGAACGTGCCGTTCTCGCGAAATCGAAGGGTCATACTTCCTCACTGTATTACGACGAGTGTTCGAGAACCTGAATGTTCGGTGTCCCCTTTCTGAATCTTTATTCAATTAACGTGGCCGATATTCAGGGGGTGCTTGTCGCGAAATATGCGTGTGGCTGCCGAGAACCGGTCTTGGCAGCCACACGTTGCGTTTGATGGGCGGGGCTCTGGTTATGAAATCAATTCAAGACCAGAGGGAGCGTCGCCGATCGCCGAAGGGCGATGGATGCGTTGATCACAGCACGCCCTGGGCGACCATGGCGTTGGCGACCTTGACGAAGCCGGCGGCGTTGGCGCCGAGCATGAGGTCGCCCTCGTGGCCGTATTCCTTGGCGGCGGCCAGGGACTCGGCGACGATGGTCTCCATGATGTTCTTCAGCTTGGCGTCGACCTCGTCGAACGTCCAGGAGAGACGGTAGCTGTTCTGGCTCATCTCGAGGCCGGAGACGGCGACGCCGCCTGCGTTCGCGGCCTTGGCCGGGCCGTACAGCAGGCCGGCGTCCTGGTAGACGGCGATGGCCTCCGGGGTCGACGGCATGTTGGCGCCCTCGACCACGGCCTGCACGCCATTGGCGACCAGAGCCTTCGCGGACTCCTCGTCGATCTCGTTCTGCGTGGCGCACGGCAGGGCGATGTCGCACTTCACGGTCCACACGCCGGAGCAGCCCTCGTGGTATTCGGCGCCCGGAACGCGCTCGGCGTACTCCTTGATGCGGCCGCGCTCGACCTCCTTGATCTGCTTGACCACGTCGACGTTGATGCCGTTCGGATCGTAGACGTAGCCGTTGGAGTCGGAGACGGTGACGACCTTGGCGCCCAGCTGCTCGGCCTTCTGCGCGGCGTAGATGGCCACGTTGCCGGAGCCGGAGATCACGACGGTCTTGCCTTCGAACGAATCGTTCTTCAGCACGCGCAGGGCCTCCTGCGTGTAGTAGCACACGCCGTAGCCGGTGGCCTCGGTGCGGGCGAGCGAGCCGCCGAACTCCAGGCCCTTGCCGGTGAGCACGCCGGAGTATTCGTCGCGGATGCGCTTGTACTGGCCGAACAGGTAGCCGATCTCGCGACCGCCCACGTTGATGTCGCCGGCCGGGACGTCGGTGAACTGGCCGATGTGACGGCACAGTTCGGTCATGAAGGCCTGGCAGAAGCGCATGACCTCGGCGTCGGAACGGCCCTTCGGGTTGAAGTCGGAGCCGCCCTTGCCGCCACCCATCGGCAGCGTGGTCAGGCTGTTCTTCAGAATCTGCTCGAAGCCGAGGAACTTGATGACGCCCTCGTTGACGGTCGGGTGGAAGCGCAGGCCGCCCTTGTACGGTCCGATGGCGGAGTTGAACTGAACACGGTAGCCGCGGTTCACCTGCACCTTGCCTTCGTCGTCGATCCAGGCGACACGGAACTTGACGATGCGCTCGGGCTCGACGATGCGCTCGAGAACGCCGTTCTTCTCGTATTCGGGGTGCTTCTCGACGACCGGCTCGAGGGATTCGAAGACCTCGCGAACGGCCTGCAGGAACTCCGGCTGGTCACCATCGCGCTGCTCCACCTGATCGTAGACGCGCTTGAGATATTCGTTGTTCAGCATCATGCTCCTTAGCATGTAGGGAGCCTCGCCGTCATGCCCGCTTGTGCACATACACCTGTGCCATGGTCTTCATGGTCGTGACGTAATCGCGGGGAAGGGCGGCAACGCTCTGATTGGTGAGAACAGTCTCATCATAGGTCAGATTGCCTCCCAAGTGAATACCTATTCCACATATAGGAAAACCCTATCGGTCGGGATGGCCCTGCCGATTCGCGTCCGTGGACCGTCGGACGCATTGGGCCGGGGCCGTATGATACCGGCCCCGGCCCGTACGGACGCGGCTGCGGGACTATTGCGCGGCTTCCGCCTCGTCGAGGCCGTCGAAGCCGCCGAGAATCACCGTCGTGGCGATGGTCTGCTCGGTGATGTTCACGCCCGCGTTGCGCAGGTCGATGATCATCAGCGCGTACTTGTGGAACGTGCGGTCGGAATACGTGCCGAGCTCGCCGCGCAGATACGTCTCGAACGACGTCGTGCCGATTTCGTCCTGGTCGGTGGTCAGCACGCGCATCGCCTCGCCGAGCTTCGGGTAGCGCTCGCGGAACTCGCGCGCCCACTGCACCTGCTGTTTGATGACGGCCTCCTGTGCCTCCACGCGCTCATGGTCGAGCTTCGGCAGCGAGGGCTCGAGCTCGGCATGATAGCGTTCCGGCTCGGTGGATTCCATCATGCGCGCGTACTTCTCGGTCAGCAGATTGCGGCCGTCCTTGTCGGCGTCGTCGAGGTCCTGCGCGTAGCTGTCGAGCAGGTCGATGCGCCAGGTGAGGAACTGGCTGATGCGCATCTGATGGAACGTCGGCCAGTTGCCCTGGCAGTTGGCGCGGCCTCCTTGGTTGTTGACCTCCTGGAACTGGTTCCATTCGTGGCGCACGATGAGTTCGGCCTTATGCGCCTGCTCGTTGATGTCGCTCTGTTCGTCGTACCACAGCGTGCTGGTGAGCGTGTGGTCGGCGCTTTCGTGGGTTGCGTTGGTTGCTTCGGACAACGGAATCTCCTTGGATTGTGAAATGTGATGAAGCTGAAGTGGACGGATGGGCATGGTGGACTCCCCTCAGTCCGCCTTCGGCGGCCAGCTCCCCTCAACGAGGGGAGCCAATGGGGAAGGGCATTTCGGCCTCGGCGGGGAGCCGGTGGGGATCTGGAGCAGAAGTTCCATCTTCATTGGCTCCCCTCCCGGCGGAGGGGAGCTGTCGGCGCCAGCCGACTGAGGGGAGCCCTACCAAACCGCGTTACAGGCTCTTGAGCCAGGGGTTGGTGATGTGCTCCTCCACGTACGGGCGCTGCCATTCGAGGAACGTCTCGTCGCTGCGGGTCAGTCCGTCGCGGCGCAGCTCCGTAAGCACCTCGGCGCACAGGTGGTCGATGACCTCCGTCACCTGCCTGACGACCGGGCCCGCGCCCTTGCCGCCCTCGCCGAATCCGGCGCCGCCGAAGCAGGCCGCCGAGGAGAGCCGAAGCAGCGTCTCCAGCTGCTCGGCCGCGTCGTCCATGCGCGTGACCGGTCCGCGGCACAGCTTGCGCAGTGCGGCGAACTGCCACTTGTAGTACGGCAGATACCCCACGGTGATCGGTTCGTTGATGAGGTACACGAACGACGAGACCGCCTTGACGAACTCCTCGATGGACAGCCAGGCGGCTGCGCCGTCGCCGCGCTTGATCATGCGCGGGAAGTTGTACTGCCCGGCCTGCGAGATCATGCCGATGCGGCGCGAGATCAGCGCGATGCGCACGTCGTCGGGCATGTCCTTGAATCCCTGACGCGTCTTGGAGAACGCGCCGAGCGGGTCGGCGAAGATCTGGCCGTTGGTCGCGGCGGCCAGTGTCGCCTCGTCAAGCATCAGCCACTCGTGCGCCTTGGCGGGATCGTCGCCGGGCGCCTCGCGATAGCCGGTGATGCCCTCGAAGAAGTCGCCGATGGAGAACGCGCCCTCGCGGCGGCCCGCGCCCTGCGCGCGCGGCGTCGCCGAATCGGCGCCCTTCACCGTGAAGCCCATGAACTCCTTCGGCAGCAGCGTCTCGTAGTCATGCTGCAGCTGCTCGCCGATCTTCGCGTAGTCCTCGTCGGTCAGCCACATGCAGAAACGCGGGCCGAAGTCATGGTCCTGCGAGATCTCGTCGTCGAATCCGTAGCATTCCGAACCGTGGCCGACCAGGCCGGCGGCGATGCGGCCCTTGTATTCCGGATAGCGGTCGGCGATCATCGGCTTGCCGCAGTTCTTCCAGTATTCCTTCGCCAGCTTCAGCCCGGTGATGGCCGGTCGGGCCGTGGCGACGGGCTTGGCGGCCGGCACGCTCGGAGCCGCCGTGTTCTCGGCGCCCGCGGCCGCCGGCGCGGCCTGTGCGGCCGACGACGTCATCGCCTGCCGTTCCTTGTCCACATGCCAGTCGAACGACTGCGCCGCGCCCGCCAGTTTCGTCGCGGTCGTCGAATCGTCGGCGAACCGCGAGCCTTCGTCATCCCAGAAGTCGGAGCCGTCGTCGGCCGGCACGGCGACGCCGGCCTTGGCCGCGGCCGCTTCCACGCTGTCGAGGTTCTCCTTTGTGATTGTGTAGTAGTCGTTGTGGCCGTAGCATTCCTCGATCACGGCCAGCGACTTGCGGTAGGCGCGCACCGCGTTCGCCAGGTCGCCGGCGTGGAAGCAGGCCTGCGCGTAGCCGGCCAGGGCCGACGCGAAGTGGGCGCTGTTCTCCAGATGCCCGCGCTTGTAGATGCGCAGCGCCTCGGCCGCGTGTTTCAGCGCTTCGTCGTCACGTCCCTCGTTCATGAGGATCAGCGCGAGGTTCGTGTGCGTGGATGCCACGTCCACATCCTCGGTCGCGTTCACGCTCGACGATTCGAGAATCGACAGCGCCTTGCGCAATTCCTGCTCGGCCGGTTCCAGGCGGTTCGTCTCGGAATAGAGGATCGACAGATTGTTGTGCAGCGCGGCCAGACGACGGTCTGTCGGCGGCAGCGTCTTCTCACTGGACTCCAACGCCTCGCGGTAGAGCTTCTCGGCCTCGTCGTACTTGCCGGCCGCACGCGTTGCCGTGGCCGCGTTGATGAGCGTCGTCGCCCACGCGTCGCTGCCTTCGAGCCCCATGCGCTTCGCCAGTTCCAGCGACTCCTTCACCAGCGGCAGGTTGTCGTCGTGTCGGCCCTGCGAACGGTAGAATCCCAGCAGTTCGTTGATGACGGTCAGCTGGCCGGCGTCGTCGGCGAGCCGACGCGCCTCGGCCAGCGAATCCAGCAGATACGGCTCGGCCTTCGTGGCCGCGTCGTGCGCGGAGAAGATCGCGTCGAGACCCTGAATGAAACCATTGACGTCAAACGCTTCGTTGCCCATGCATCCCCCTTGATTTCGGTGATCGATAACGGGTTGTCATATCCACGTCAAGTCTAGATGTCGGCGGGCTCGGGAAACAGGGGAGGGGCGTGAAAACGGTGTGATATTACCCACAGCGAAGGGATGCGGCGGTAATATCACACCTCGATGCGGCGCATGCGTTCGTAGGCGCCGGTGTTGGTTTCGTGGCGCACCGAATACACGGCGAGGCAGACGACGGCCAGCAGCGCCAGCGGCGCGCCCGCCAGCGCGGGATAGTGATAGTCCATGCCGGTGGCGTTCAGCGCCGCGCCGCCGATGATGGAGCCGACGGCGTTGCCGAAATTGAACGCCACCTGCACGGCGGCGCCGCCGATGAGCTCGCCGCCGCCCTTGCCGGCGTTGGCCATGAGCAGCTGCTGCGGCGAGGAGACGAAGAACAGGCCGAACGCCACGACGAACGTCATGACGGCGGTGCCGAGGTGGCCGCCGGGAACGAGGAAGATGATGACGAGACCGAGCATGGAGATGCTCTGGCCGAGGGCGGCGGTGCCGGCGTAGCGCCACGCGTCGCAGATCCTGCCGCCGATGAGTCCGCCGACGACCATGCCGAGACCGGCGAGCATCATGAGCATCGGCACGAGGCCGGAGGCGTATCCGCCGACGTTGGTCAGCCAGGGGGAGACGTAGCTCCACCAGCAGAACACGCCGGAATTGCCGAGGAACACGGCGGCGAGGATGAGCCAGGGGCCGCGCCTGCGCAGGAACTCGAACTGGCCGGCCAGGCCGACGTCCTTCACGGCGGGCAGCGCCGGAATCCAGGCGAGCACGAGCGCGATGGTGACGGCCGCCCATGCGGCGAGCGCGCCGAATGCGAGCCGCCAGGAGAGGAATTCGCCGAGCATGGTGCCGGCGGGCACGCCGAGCATGTTGGCGATGGTCTGACCGGCCACCATGATGGAGACGGACTGCGCCTCCCTGCCCTTGTCGGCCACGGTCTTGGCGATGAGCGTGGCCGTGCCGAAGAACGCGCCGTGCGGCAGGCCCGAGATGAAGCGGGCGACGACGAGCATGCCGGCGCTGACGGAGAACGCGGACAGCGCATTGCCGATGACGACCAGCGCCATGAACAGCAGGATGAGTCGCTTCGGAGGTATGCGCCGTCCGAAGACGAGGATGAGCGTGCCGGCGCATACGCCGATGGCATAGGCGGAGATGAAGTTGCCGGCCTGGGGGATGGTGACGTGCATGTCGCGGGCGGCCTGCGAGAGGATGCCCATCATCACGAACTCCGCGGCGCCGAGGGCGAATGCGCCGAACGCCAGTGCGATAAGACTCTTCTTCATGATGCCTCTTCCGGGGTGTGTGGTGTCTTTTCCCTGACATCGGATTCCTGGTATCCGAATGACGTGATGCCTGTTGCGAAGATAATGAAAAACCCCGCTCGCAATGAGCGGGGTTTTTGTCTGGTCGGGCTGGCGGGATTTGAACCCGCGGCCTCTTCGTCCCGAACGAAGCGCGCTACCAAGCTGCGCTACAGCCCGTAAGACCTCGATAGATATTACACGAGTCGTCATTTATGGCAAAACATCGGCGTGTCGCGCATGATTTCGCGGATTCGTACCTGCGGGCGGTCGGTTTTTGCGGTTTTCCGTGACCCGGCGCGTCCGAATCAGGCCCCATTCGCCTCGAAAAGCTTCGCGCCGACCGTGAAAAACCACAAAACTCAGGTGTTCGTGGACGGAGGGACTGTGTATCGCCGCATCGCTACACTGTGATGATATGACTGAGTCGAATGAGAACACTCCCATCGCTGATTCCGCCGAGAACGAGCAGGAATCCACCCCCCGCATGACCACCGTCGAACGCGCCGAGATGCTCCTCAAGCAGGACGCCGCCATCACCGAGCGCGTGAGGAACGGCGCCTCCCTCGATGACGCCGTCGACCCCTCCAACAAGGAATTCGGCCCGCTCGCCCACTCCGAGCAGGTGCAGATGCGCGTCGCCAAGCGCGCCATGATGCTCAACAGCGGCATGGAGCCCTACCCGGTCCATCTTGACGTGACCGACACCATCGAGGCCGTGCGCGCCAAGTACGACGGCAAGCTCGAGGCCGGCGACGAGACCGAGGACGTGGTCGGCATCGCCGGACGCGTGCTGTTCCTGCGCAACGCGGGCGGCCTGTGCTTCGTGCAGCTCTCCGCCGGCGACGGCACCAAGATCCAGGGCATGATCTCCAAGCGCGAGATCGGCGCCGATTCGCTCAAGCAGTTCAAGCAGCTCGTCGACCTCGGCGACCACCTGTACATCCGCGGCCGCGTGATCGCCTCCAAGACGGGCGAGCTCTCCGTGTTCGCCACCGAGTGGGCCATCGCCTCCAAGGCGCTGCAGCCGCTGCCCGCCCTGCACAAGGACCTCAACGAGGACACCCGCACCCGCAAGCCCTACATCGGCATGATCGCCGACGAGAACATCCGCAACATGGTGCGCAACCGCTCCAAGGCCGTCGCCTCGCTGCGTCACACCTTCGCCGGCCACGACTTCATCGAGGTGGAGACCCCGATGCTGCAGACCGTGCACGGCGGCGCCGCGGCCCGTCCGTTCACCACGCACATGAACGCGTTCGACCTCGACCTCTACCTGCGCATCGCGCCGGAGCTGTTCCTCAAGCGCTGCCTCGTCGGCGGCATCGACCGCGTGTTCGAGATCAACCGCGACTTCCGCAACGAAGGCGTCGACGCCACGCACGCCCCCGAGTTCACCATGGTCGAGGCCTACCAGGCGTACGGCACGTACGACACCATCGGCGACCTCGTCAAGGAGCTCGTGCAGAAGACCGCCATGGACGTCTACGGTTCGCACAAGGTCACGCTGCTCGACGGCACCGAATACGACTTCGGTGGCGAATGGAGGACCATCAGCATGTACGACTCCCTCTCCGAGGCCCTCGGCGAGGAGATCGTGCCCAACGGCGGCCCCGAGCATCCCGGCACCTCCGTGGAGCACCTCGGCGCCATCGCCGACAAGCTCGGCGTCGAACGCGACGACGTGGAGAACCACGGCAAGCTCGTCGAGCACCTGTGGGAGCACTTCTACGAGGACAAGCTCTACGAGCCCACCTTCGTGCGCGACTTCCCGGTCGAGACCTCCCCGCTGGTCAAGGGCCACCGTTCCAAGCCCGGCGTCGTGGAGAAGTGGGACCTCTATGTGCGTGGCTTCGAGCTGGCCACCGGCTACTCCGAGCTCAACGACCCCGTCGTGCAGCGTGAGCGTTTCGTGGCCCAGGCCAAGGATGCGCTCGCCGGCGACGAGGAGGCCTGCGACATCGACGAGGACTTCCTCGAGGCCCTCGGCGTGGGCATGCCCCCGGCCGGCGGCATGGGCATGGGCATCGACCGACTGCTCATCGCCCTGACCGGCGCCACCATCCGCGAGACCATCACCTTCCCGTTGGTCAAGCCGCTGGCGCTGTAGTCCGCGCGGAAAGGTCATGGGGCCGTGTTGCGGCGGCCCGTGCGGCGACCTGATTCGATTCGATGCGAGGCTCCCCTGTATGGGGAGCCTCGTTTGCTTTTCGGCAGACGCTTCGAGGTGTTTCCGGGGGCGTTTCGCAGTGTGTGCGGTGTGTTCGCGCTCCGTCCGGCGAATCCGTACATCGGCGTCAGCGTGTCACGATTTGCGGTTTGAACGTTCAATAAATAAACTCCGTTAATCGATTAAGGGCGTTACTTCATATTTGCCGCAGATGCTCATGCGGGCGGGCCCATGAAGGCGCTACCGGCATCGCAGACCCGTCGTGGCCCACCGGCGCCACGCAACGCTAGAAAAGAGTAACCGATGAGCACCTCCCAGACCGTTCCCGAGGAAGTCCTGCCTCAGAACGCCGCAGGCGAGGCCGACAAGCTCGGCAACGCCCCCTTCGCCGTACTGGTCCCCGTCATGATGTCGTTCTTCGTGATGGGCTTCGTCGACCTGGTCGGCACCGCGTCCAACTACGTGCAGTCCGACTTCGGGCTCTCCGATTCGGTGAGCAACATCTTCACCACCATGGTGTTCTTCTGGTTCCTCGTGCTGTCCGTGCCGGCCGGCATGCTCATGAACCGCATCGGCCGCCGCCGCACCGTCCTCGTCAGCATCGCCATCACCGCGCTCGGCTGCCTGCTGCCCATCATCGGCTACCTCATCCCCGCCAAGGCCGCGCAGCTCGCGTTCATCGTCGTCTCGTTCTGCCTGCTCGGCATCGGCAACACGTTCATGCAGGTCTCGCTCAACCCGCTCGTCGGCAACCTCGCCCATGACGAGAAGCTCGCCGGCATGCTCACCTTCGGCCAGTTCGTCAAGGCCATCGCCTCGTTCATCGCACCGCTGATCGCCGGCTGGGCCGCCGTCACGTTCGGCAAGTGGTGGCTGCTGTACCCCATCTATCTGGTCGTGGCCGTGCTCGCCTATGTGATGCTGAGCTTCGACGACATCAAGGAGAACGCGCCCGACACCGGCCATACCAGCATCACCGGCTGCTTCGCGCTGCTGAGGAACCCGGTCATCCTGCTGTGCTTCATCGGCATCGTCTGCCACGTCGGCGTCGACGTCGGCATCAACGCCACCGCCCCGAAGATCCTCATGGAGCATTCCACGCTCGGCCTCGAGGCCGCCGGCGGCGCCACCAGCGTCTACTTCGCGTTCCGCACGCTCGGCTGTCTCTCCGGATCGGTGCTTCTGCAGCGCTTCAGCCGCAAGGCCATGCTGCGCGTGTGCGGCGGGCTCATGGCGGCTGCATCCGTGTGCTTCCTGCTGTTCTCAGGCCTCTCCGGCATGCCCGTGTGGCTGGCGTACGTGGGCCTCGCCTGCGTCGGCATGGGCAACGCGAACGTGTTCTCCATCATGCTCACCACCGGCCTGCTGCATCTGCCCGAACGGCAGAACGAGGTCTCCGGCCTCATGATGATCGGCCTCATCGGCGGCGCTATCTTCCCGCCGCTCATGGGCCTGGCCTCCGACGCCATGGGCATGCAGCTCGGCGCGATTCTGGTCATGTCGGTCGGCGTGGTCTACATCGGCCTCATGGCCCTGTTCTTCCGCTCCTACGGCGCCACACGATAGCCATTCGGCCGAACAGGTTCCACGCCTCTCGGCCCGATCGGCTCTTGCCAGCTCCCCCTCCCGGGGGAGCCTTTTTATTTGCTCCTCCTTCCCGACGGAGGTATATCATGCCGCACATGACCAAATGCGGAACCAAACCAAACATACGACTCTGGCTGCGCGGCACGCGTCCGCGGACGCTGCCCGCATCCATCGCACCGGTCGTCGTCGGCGCCGCCGCGGCATGGAGCGTCTTGTCCCGATACGACGGCTGGGGACTGCGTTGCATCGCCGCCGACGAAGGTGTGTGGATGGACATGGAATCCGGCTACGGTCCCTGCGCCACGCCGTGGTACGCCCTCGACGGCGCACTGCCGCGCTTCCTCGGCGTGACCCTGCTGTGCGCCGGCGTCGCGCTGTTCCTCCAGATCGCCGTCAACTTCGCCAACGACTATTCCGACGGCGTCCGCGGCACCGACGCCCATCGCGCCGACGACGAATCCGGCACCGGCAGGCCGCAGCGTCTCGTCGCCTCCGGTCTGGTGAAGCCGAAGGCCGTACTCGCCGCCGCCGGCGTCGCCGCACTGCTCGCCTGCATCTGCGGCCTTGCCGTCGCCGTCGTCTCCCGCCAGTACTGGTTCATCGCCGTCGGCGTCGTATGCCTGCTCGCCGGCTGGTTCTACACCGGCGGCAGACATCCCTATGGCTACGCCGGCCTCGGCGAGATCTTCGTATTCGTGTTCTTCGGTCTTGTGGCCACGCTCGGCACCCAATACGCCATCTGCCAGTCGCTTGACGGCATCGGCATCCCGAACGCCGCCGTCATCGACTTCGCCACGCCCGGCGACGGCTCCGAATGGAGCTGGGTCTGGTTCGACCAGGGCCAGTTCGGCATCAGCGGCACCGGCATCCACGCCGCCGTATGCGTCGGTCTCAATGCGGTCATGCTGCTGATGATCAACAACCTGCGCGACATCGACGACGACCGGCTGCACGGCAAGCGCACACTGGCCGTACGACTGGGGGAGCGCGGCTCGCGTGCGGCGCTCGCCGTGTGCTGCGCGGTCGACTGGATGGCCTCCATACTCGTCATGATGATGACGTGGCTGCCGTGGGGACTGATTCCCTGGCTCGCCTTCGCGGCGGCGACGGTGGCCATGCTGCGCGCCATGGCCCGCCGCGACTTCGGCCGCGCACTGGGCTATGCCGGCATGCAGACGCTGGTCTTCGCCGTCGTCGTCGCGCTCAACGTCATCGCGGCCGGCGACGGCTGGTGACGGCGCCGGCTCGGCGATGGGACGGTCGTCGAAAAGTTCACCCGCCGGTCATCCTCGGGCGTGGATGATTGTGGAGTTTCGTCGCAAGAATGGCTTAGACTGCTAACTATGACTTACAAACTAGTACTGCTCCGTCACGGACAGAGCGCATGGAACAAGACCAATCAGTTCACCGGCTGGGTGGACGTCCCGCTGACCGAGCAGGGCGAAGCCGAAGCCAAGCGCGGCGGCGAGCTGCTCAAGGAGAAGAACGTCCTTCCGGACATCGTCTTCACCTCCCTGCTGCGTCGTGCCATCAACACCGCCAACATCGCCCTTGACGCCGCTGATCGCCTGTGGATCCCCGTCAAGCGCAGCTGGCACCTCAACGAGCGCCACTACGGCGCCCTGCAGGGCAAGAACAAGTCCGAGATCCGTCAGGAGTTCGGCGACGAGAAGTTCATGCTGTGGCGCCGTTCCTACGCCACCCCGCCGCCCGAGATCGACCCGAACGACCAGTACTCCCAGAACAACGACCCGCGTTACGCCGGCGACCCGGTCCCCGAGACCGAGGCCCTGGCCAACGTCGTGGCCCGCGTGACCCCGTACTGGGAGTCCGAGATCATCCCCGAGCTCAAGTCCGGCAAGACCGTCCTGATCGCCGCCCACGGCAACAGCCTTCGCGCCATCGTCAAGATGCTCGACGGCCTGACCGAAGAGGAGATCGCCAAGGTCAACATCCCGACCGCCATCCCGCTGGTCTACGAGCTTGACGAGAACTTCAAGCCCATCAAGCCGCGTGGCGAGTACCTCGACCCGGAGGCCGCCGCTGCCGGTGCCGCCGCCGTTGCCAACCAGGGCAAGTGATTTCCGGCCGTGAAGGCCTGAAGCTCTGACGAAGAGGCCCGCCGAGATGAATCGGCGGGCCTCTTTCATGCGTTGCCGTGCCGATATGGCGAATGATACGAAAAATCCCCGCAGGGCCCATGCCCGACGGGGATCTTTCGTATCGCGGTTGTTGTGGTTCGGCGAGCCGATGCCTCGGCTCCGAGAAAATCAGTTCTCCGGAGCGGCCAGGTACGGGTCGTTGGCGGAGGAGTCGGCCTTGGTCTTCGGAGCCTTCGACGGATCGAAGCCGGAGACGATGTAGACCAGACGGCGGGCGACGGAGACGGCGTGGTCGCCGAAACGCTCGTAGAAGCGGCCCAGCAGCACCACGTCGATGGTCTGCTGCGTGTTGCCGGTCCAGTTCTCGCCGTTGACGATATCGAAGACCTCGTGGTGCAGGTCGTCGAGCTTGTCGTCATCGATGATCAGCTGCTCGGCGAGCTTCTCGTCGCGGTTGTCGAGCGCGGTGATCAGCTTCTTGGTGGTCTCGTCGAGGAAGGCCTGCATCTGGGAGAAGACCTCGCGGGTCTCCGGCGTCAGAGCGGACTCCGGGTAGGTACGGCGTGCGATCTCCGCGACGTGACGGGCCAGATCGCCCATACGCTCGAAGGTGGAGGCCAGACGCAGCGTGGAGACGACCACGCGAAGGTCGGTCGCCACGGGGCTCTGCTTGGCCAGCAGTTGCACGCACTGGTTGATGACGCTGGTTTCCAGGGCGTCGATCTCCAGATCGCCATCGATGACGCTCTGGGCTGCCTCGACATCAGACTCGAGCAGTGCTTTGCCGGCGCCGAGGATCGCCGTACGCACTTCCTGTGCCATGCGGTCGAGGTCGTCGGCTACCTGCTTCAGCTCCTCGTTGAAAATAACGCGCATTGTTCTCATTGCCTTTCCATATATGGTCTGAGTGCAACCTCTCCCATTCTAGGGGAGGGACGGAGATTGCCCAGAACCGACCCGGAGAGTAAACCCTGAATTGGCTGAGTGTTTACCCCCGTGTTCACTCGATATTCACTTATGCCAACGGACTAGCGTACCGTGGTTTTCCCGCCATTGCGAAGACCCTGCGTTTCCGCATCGAAACTCGTGCCACAATGGAAGGGTGACCAACAGCAGCCCCGATGCCTTCTCGACGATCGTGCTCATCGTATTCGGTGTGATGATCCTCATCGCGTTCATCGCGATCATCGCCAAAATATACAACTGGGCGTATCCGTTTATTTCACGGTACATCAACGCCGATACGATTGCGCACTGGCGCGCCCGAATCGGCTTCAGGCCGTCCGGCCGCGACGACGATGACGACGATGACGACGACGATCTCGATTACGAGACCATCCGTCTGCTGGCCGTGCTGCCGTCGACGTCCATCGTGGTCAACGATGACGACGAGGTGCTCATCGCCGGTCCGGCGGCGTACCGCCTCGGCATCGTGGACGACGAGACCATCGTGAACGATCGCGTGCTTGCCGCGATCCACAGCGTGCGCGAATCCGGCGGAAAGCGTTCGTGCGAGCTGATGACCGAGACGGCCAAACGCTTCGCCGACCCATTCGTCATCAATGCCGACGAGGAATCCGAGACCCGCGACGGCGAGGGCAACGTGGTGTCGCGGCCGAACTGGCTGAAGGTCACCGTCGGCCAGATCGCCGACGACAAGACCGTCGTGCTCATCGACGACGTGAGCGAGGAGCGGCGTTTCGCCCAGGTGCGTGAGGATTTCGTCGCCAACGTCACCGAGCAGCTGCTCAGGCCCACGAAGGCGTTGGAGACGCTGGGCGAGGATCTCGAACAGGACGACGTCGACATCGACCGCATCATGGTGGAGGCGTCGCAGGTGCGCGAGTACGCCGCCCACATGGGGCATCTCGTCGCCGATCTGCTGCTGCTCATCAAGGCGCAGCAGAAGGTCGTGCCCGGCAAGGACAACGAGGTCAACCTGCTCGCCGAGGTGCGCCATGCGGCCGACGGCGTGCGCGCCGCCGCCGAGGCGAAGAATGTGCGCCTGGTGGTCAACGGAGACGATTCGCTCATGGTGCATGCCGAATCCGAGCAGTTGCAGGGGGCCGTGGTCAAGCTCATCGAGAACGCCGTCGAATATTCGCCGAGCAAGTCGGCGGTCGGCGTGGCCGTGTCGAGATCCAAGGACGGCAAGCACGCCGTCATCCGCGTGGTCGACCAGGGCTGCGGCATCTCCCGCGAGGATCAGCCCCGCATCTTCGAACGCTTCTATCGCGGCGGCAATCAGACGTCGGTCACCAAGGACGGCGTCGGCCTCGGCCTGGCGATCGTCAAGCATGTGGCGCTCACGCACCATGGCTCCGTATCGGTGTGGAGCGCGCCGCGCAAGGGCAGCACCTTCACCTTCACCCTGCCGCTGGCGCAATAGGCTCCGGTGCGGCGTCGGACATCGACGCCGCACCGTGCCGCGTCACTTGCCGAGACGGCGGTAGTACCAGCGGTTGAAATGCTCCCACGTGAGCAGCAGAACCCCGATGATCATGCCGGCGACGCAGACGATCAGCGACTTCACGGCGTTGATGCCGCACAACACGAGAATCAGGCAGACGATCGCGGCCACAAGCCACAGCGCCGTACCGAGGAAAAACACCCGATGAAGGTCCACCTGAGCCGGTTTCGGACCGGGCTTGCGGGCGCCTGGATCGATGATGGGTGCCAATTTCATAGAGAATACCTTACAACTCGGGGTAACCTTATGGGGTCATGACGTCGCCGGAACGGGCGGCGCGCCCGCCAGGAAGGAATGCCCATGATGCCGATGCGACCGGTGCCGAAACGGTACGCGTGGGGGTCGTCGCATCGTCTGCAGGCCATGTTCCCCGATTTCACGGCCGTCGACGGCCCCCTGGCGGAGCTGTGGTTCAGCGGGCACCGGCAGTCCCCGTCCACGGTCCTTCCCGAAGGTTCGGGGGAGGGGGTTTCTCTTGATGAGCTTGTTTGCCGCGAGCCGTTGGCGATGCTGGGGGAGCGGGTCTCGTCCGTCTGGGGTCCTGAACTGCCGTATCTCATGAAGGTCATCGCCGTCCACATGCCGCTCTCGCTCCAGGTGCATCCGGTCGCCTTCGAGGCGCGTGCGGGGTTCCACCGCGAGCAGATGCGCGGCGTGCCCGTGGACTCGCCGCGTCGCTCGTTCAAGGACGCCGTCGACAAATACGAGATGGTGGTGGCGTTGGAGCCGTTCGCCGCATCGGTGGGTTTCGCCCCGCTGCCCCGTCAGGTTCGCCTGCTGCGGGCGGTCGGCCATCCGCTGACGGACCGTATGGCCGATGCGTTGTCGGGAGGTCTCGATGCCGAGGGCGTCGGTCTTGATGTCTTCATGCCCATCGCCGCGCGTGCATGGTCGCTCACGCAGCGACGGGTCTTCCGCGCCTTCGCCACGGCCGTCGCATACGGCGAAACGTCCGCAGGCGCCTCGGCCGGCCCCATCGACTGGGTTCCGCTGCTTCAGGCCGCACGTTCGTCGCTGGCCGCATCGTGTTCCGGGGAGCGACGCGCGGCCGATCGTCATGCCTTCGACGCCCTGGACAACGCCATCGTCGCGGCCAGCGCGTTTCCCGGCGACCCCTGCGTGGCCTGCCTGCTGATGATGAACGCCGTGCGGCTGGCTCCCGGCGAGGCCGTGGCCATCGCGCCGGGGACCGTGCATGCGTATATCCATGGTCTGGCCGCCGAGATCATGACGAACTCGGACAACGTCCTGCGTGCCGGACTCACCGTCAAGCACCGCGACGTGCCGAGCGTGCTGCGCAACGTCGACGTCATGCCGGCGCCGCCGTACCGGGCGGAATGCCGGCGTCTGGGCGCGGATGCGGTGACGTACCGGCCCGAGGCCCTGCGCGAGTTCTCGCTGACGCTGGCCTCCGCCGGCGGGTTCGCCACGCCGGCGCGGCCGCGCGTGGCGATATGCCTCGGGGGCGAGGCACATCTGAGTGCGGGGGGCGGGAGAGCGGCCGTGCTGCACGGCGGCGAGGCCGTCTTCGTTCCCGCCGCCGACGGCGAGATGCGCATCACGGTCGGGGAAGGCGCGCCCGTCGCAGGCGACGGCGGCGGCCCGGGAACGCAATATGCCGGTGGCGGCCTGCTGTTGGCCTCCACCGGCATATGAGCGTCTCCATATGGGCGGCTCGTATCGTCCGCCTATATATATGGAATGCGCGGCCGCGTATGCGCGCCGCCGGCATCCGTCACTTCATGTGGTCGACGACGTAGTCGATGCAGTACGTCAGCGCCTCGACGTCGCCGGGCTTGACCGACGGGAACACGCCGATGCGCAGCTGGTTGCGACCCAGCTTGCGGTAGCCGTTCGTGTCGACGATGCCGTTCGCATGCAGTGCGGCGACGACGTTCGACGCGCTGATCGAATCGTCGAGGTCGATGGTGACCACCACGTTCGAGCGAATCGACTTGTCCTCGACGAACGGCCGGGCGTAGTCGGAGCGCTCCGCCCACGAGTACAGGATGTTCGCGGACTTCGCACAGCGCTTCGTCGCCCACTTGAGGCCGCCGTGCTCGTTGAGCCACGTCACCTGCTCGTTCATCAGCACCAGCGTGGCGATGGCCGGGGTGTTGAGCGTCTGGTTCTTGCGGGAGTTGTCGAGGGCCTTGGTGAGCGAGAGGAACGGCGGCACCCAGCGTCGGGCGCCCTCGAGCGTCGCGCTGTGCTCCACCTGTCCGGCGCGTTCGACGGCATCGGGGGAGAGGATGGCGAACCACAGGCCGCCGTCCGAGCCGAACACCTTCTGCGGGGAGAAATAGTAGGCATCGGTCTGTGCGATGTCGACCGGAAGGCCGCCGGCGCCGCTGGTGGCGTCGATGAGCGTGAGCGCATGCTGCTCCACGCTGCCCTCGACGCGTTCGACGGGCGCCATCACGCCGGTGGAGGTCTCGTTGTGCGCCCAGCAGTAGACGTCCACGTCCTCCGTGTACTTCGGCAGGGCGCATGAACCGAAGTCTGCCTTGTAGATCACCGGGTCCTCGAGGAACGGGGCGTTGGCGGCGCTGGCCGCGAACTTGCCGCTGAATGAACCGTAGGTGCCGAACGCGCCGCGTCGGGCGATGAGCGATGCGCAGGCCATCTCCCAGAACGCGCTGGCGCCGCCGTTGCCGAGGGCGACCTGGTATCCGTCGGGGATGGAGAAGTACTGCGCCAGACCCTCGCGGATGGAGGCGACGACATGCTTCACCGGCTGCTGGCGGTGCGACGTGCCGAGCAGCGTGGTGCCGGCCTCGGTGAGCGCGGCGATCTGCTTGCGACGGATCTTGCTGGGCCCGCAGCCGAAACGGCCGTCTTCGGGCAGGAGGGAGGAAGGGATTTTCACGGTGTCGATCATGGGCCCCAGCGTAGTGAGACCGGTGTATTTTCTCATAATGTGAGAATTTGGACAATACGGTGAACGTGGTGTTTCCTTTGGAAATACAAGGAGGGAACGGCCATCGTCCGCAGGGATGATATTCGGGGGCGATTTGGAGAAAACCCTGCAATCTCTTAACCTTTTGGAAGGTTCGTCTGCAAGGGGCAATGCTGTTAGCACCTAATATCCAGACTGTCAAGTTCATGAAACGTTTGACGGCGCAATGTTTCGTCGACGGCTTGTGGCCGTCATCTGCGCTGGTTATCATCGTTTTTTGGTATTGAACAACCAAGGAGTGATTCGTAATGAAACATGCCGCTCATAAGGCACGCGGCGCCCAGCGCGTCAACAGCGCTGTGACCGCTCGTGTACGTGAGATGCGCGCGGCGCATACCGCCGCCGTGGTGTATGCGAATACCCCGATGGCCCTCGTGCCCGAGGTGGCCAAGGCGATGAACGCCTCCGTGCCGCGCACCCGCAGGGCCATTCGCCAGGCCGCCAGGCAGCAGGCCCACAAGAAGCAGTTCATCACCGCTTCGGCTTTCGCATTGCTGGCCGCCACGGCGGGAAGCCTCACCTACGCTTCCACCGCGAACTCAGCCAATCTTCCCACCGCCGACAAGGGCGGCACCACGCTGGTCGCCGACTCCATGGCATCCGCCGATGCCGCGGAATCGGCCACGACCCAGGTCTCCCGCTCCGAGGAGCGCTCCGCCACGACGCAGGCCGCGGCCAGCGACTCCGCCCAGTGGAGCCTTTCCTCCGCCACCGATTCGCTTGACGCCTCGCAGATGTCGAAGTCCAAGGCGAACAACGCCAAGGTCGCCGCGTTCATGGACCGCGACGGCGACGCCGTTCCCGCCGGCTTCAACCCCAACCACGACACCGGCGACACCGGCAACGCCTACGCGTTCTCCCAGTGCACCTGGTGGGCCTACACCCGCCGTCACCAGCTCAATCTGCCGGTCGGCTCCTACTTCGGCGACGGCGCCATGTGGGCGGATTCCGCCCGCGCCCACGGCTACTGGGTGGACAACACCCCCCGCGTCGGCGATGTGATGGTCTTCCAGCGCGGCCAGGAGGGCGCCAGCGCCCAGTACGGCCACGTGGCCATCGTCGAGAAGGTCAACGCCGACGGCAGCGTGACCACCAGCGAGTGCGGCGCCACCTACAACGGCAAGCCGTTCAGCCGTACGTTCAAGAACGTTCACGACTTCCAGTACATCCACTACTGACCGTCATCGACGACCCCCGCGCCCGTGGCGCGCGGGTCGTTTTCATTTCCCGTCCCTCGGGGTCATCGTCCTAGTAGGGGGAGGGGTTGTCAGGTTTTTTCCAGATATGTGAGTAAGATTTCGAAATGATGATGAAAGCACGTAAACCCATTGCCATTCTTGCCGCTGCGATTGCGGCCGCTACGATGTCCGCGGCGCTTGTCGCCCCGGCCGCCGGCGCTTCCGAAAGCGAACCGGTCACGTCGTCCCGTTCGTTCAAGGGCCAGCAGTCCCGCAGCGCCGATCTGCTGAAGGAATCCACGTCGGTCGAGGTCAAGGACAACGCCAACTATGGCGGCATCGAGTCCCTGAATGTTCCGAAGACCGAGTCCAAGGCCGAAAAGGAGGCCAAGGCGAAGGCCGAGGCCGAGAAGAAGGCCCAGGAGGAGGCCGCCAAGCAGGCCGCCGCTCAGGAGGCCGCCGCCCAGTCGGCGTCCCGTTCGAGCGAGCGCACCTCGACGTCCGAATCCTCCTCGACCGGTGCCTCCTCGTCGACCGCCGACGCCGGCAGCGTGACCGTTCCGGCCGGCTCCGACTTCGTCAAGCGCGCCCTCGCCGTCATCGGCTCCGGATACCAGCCCTCCGGCTATGTGTGGACCGGCAGCACGAGCACGTCCTCGTTCACCTGCTCCGGTCTTGTCGACTTCGCCCTCGGCTATCCGTCCAACTCCAACTGGCCCGAGAAGTACTACGCCATGGTCTCCAACAAGACCACCGACATCTCCCAGCTGAAGTACGGCGATCTGGTCTTCTTCCACTACGCCGGCCGTTCCCCGGGTCATGTGGGCATCTACCTCGGCAACGGCATGATGGTCGATTCCGCCCCCGGCGGCGGCGTTCAGGTCCGTGGCATCGGTTCGTCCTTCATGGGTGGCGGCACGCTCTGAGCGAAACCCGTGCTTTCGCAGAAACCCCAGTCGATTACGGCTGGGGTTTTCTCGTATTTTCGCATATGTGATGCTTTGTTCGGGCTCGTCTGCTAGGGTCGAAAACGATGATTACACCACATAAATCCATTGCCATGCTTTCCGCAGCCATTGCGACGACCATGCTTTCCGCGGCCATTGTGGTTCCGGCCGCGAGCGCTTCCGAGGCCGAAGAGCCCGTCACGTCGTCCCGTTCGTTCAAGGGGCAGGAGTCCCGCAACGGCAGCCTGCTGAAGGAATCGACATCCATCGACGTCGATTCCGAGGCCGACTACGGCGGCATCGAATCGCTGAACGTTCCGAAGACCGAGTCCAAGGCCGAAAAGGAGGCCAGGGCGAAGGCCGAGGCCGAGAAGAAGGCCGAGGCCGAGAAGAAGGCCGAGCAGCAGGCCGAAAAGGCCGCAGCCGAGGCCGTGTCCCGTGCGGCGGAGCGTTCGTCGTCCTCTTCCTCTTCCGCGTCCTCGAGTTCTTCCTCGGCGGCCGTCTCCACGCCGGCAAGCGCCGACGCGAGCGCGCTGCTGAGCTATGCGGCCACGTTCATGGGCCCGCATCCGTACGTCGTCGGCGGCGTCGACCCGAACACCGGCTGGGACTGCTCCGGCTTCGTGCAGGTCGTCTTCGCCAAGGCCGGCATCGCCGTGCCGCATTCCTCCCATGCCCTGACGACGTTCGGCACCACGGTCTCCGAATCCGAGGCCCGTCCCGGCGACATCGTCGCCCGTCCCGGCCACGCCGCCATCTACATGGGCAACGGCAAGATCATCCACATGACGTTCACCGAGGTGACCATCTCCGACCTGACGCCCGGCTGGATGGGCGGCGGCGGATACACCTTCCACCGCGTGATGTGACGCCGCCGGGCCGTCGGCGTTCCATGCGGATACCGACCGAACCGGCCGTCGCAGAAGGATTCCCGGGCGTTCCCCGACCATGGTCGAGGGAGCGCCTTTTCGTATTCCCGGCGTTACGCGTTTCGCGAATGTTGGTTCCCCGTTTTGCCGATTTCGACGCTATCCTAGTCAAGTAGGAGCCATGCACAGGCGCATGGATTCCCCGACCTACTAGGGAGGAACATCATGACTGTCAATGAAAAGGCCATTCTTGTAGGTGTAGACGGTTCGGATGCCAGCTACAAGGCCACGTGGTGGGCGGCAAACTACGCCAAGCACGCCGGTCTGACTCTGCAGATTGTCTGCGCATACTCGCTGCCCAGCTATGCGGCGGTATCATTCGACGCCACATACACCGCCATGGGGGATGACAATGTGGCGCACACCGATGCGCAGGAGATTCTTTCCAAGGCGAAGGCCATCGCGGACGAGCAGGGCGTCGAGGCCGCCACGCTGATCGTCACGGGCGACCCGAGCTCCGTGTTCGTCGAGCTTTCCCGCAACTACAACCTCATCGTCATCGGCAACCGCGGCAAGGGCGGTCTGGCCGAGCGCCTGCTCGGCACCACGAGCTCCAGCCTGCCGGCCTACGCGTACTGCCCGATCGTGGTGGTGCCGTACACCGACGACGACGGCAACCTCATGCACCTGAACAACACCATCACCAAGGTGGTCGTCGGCTCCGACGAATCCAAGTGGGGTCTCAAGGCCCTGGACATCGCCGCCAACTTCGCCCACCAGTGGGGCGCCAAGCTCACGGTGATGTCGGCGGTGCCGAGCTTCGGCGGCATGGGCATGTTCGCGTCCGGCGGCTCCGGCGGCACCGAGGCCAACAGCATCATGGAATCCTATCTGGAGGATCTCGACGTGCGCATCGCGCCGATTCAGGAGAAGTACCCCGACCTGGTCATCGCCAAGTCCGTGGTGCCCGGCTCGGCCGTCACCGCGCTGACCGAGGCAAGCCACGCCAGCGACGTGGTCGTCGTGGGCTCCCGCGGCCGCGGCGGCTTCACCGGTCTGATCCTCGGCTCCACCAGCCAGGGGTTGCTGCAGCATTCGGTCAGCCCCGTGTACGTGGTGCCGCGCAAGTACGTGGAGGCCGCGGAGTCGCGTCTCGACACCGTGCCGGCATCGCCCGCCGAAGTGCCGACCAAGCCGCTCGACGACATCGAGGGCGTGCAGAAGGTCACCGTGCCGACGGCCGACGACGCCACCGTGCACGATATCGAGGCCACCATCGACCCCGAGCACAAGGCATAGGGTCTATAACGGCTTATATATGACGAAAGCCCCCTCCGGCGAGGGGGCTTTCATATGCGCGCATGAACGACGGAGGCTACTCCTTGATGTCGATGGCGAGGCTCACCGGGGTCTCGCGCTCGTACGTGTGCTGCACGGTGCAGCCCTTCTCGATGTGACGGCGCACACGCTCCTTGAGGTCGTCGACCTGCGCCTTGCGCAGACCGGCCTCGGAGGCGTCGATCTCCACCTTCTCGCTGAAGTCGCTGTAGGCGTTGTGCTTCGCGTCGGCGGTGCCGTCCACGGTGATCGTCGCGCCGGCGCCCTCGCCCAGCGCCCGCTCCACCGCGAACTGGCTGCTCAGCGCGGCACAGCCCGCCAGGGCCACCTTCATCAGGTCGCCGGGGGTGAACAGGCCCTTGCCCTTGCCGAACTTGATGTGGGCGCCGTCCTCCGAACGGGCGTCCCAGGAGCCGTCCTTGTTGCGCTCTACCCAAATACGCTTGCCCATGTCTTCCTCCTTGTGGTGGATATCATTGCCGATACCAATGTAACCCGTACCGTAGGGCATTGCCGGTAAGCGCTCAGAGGGATCATGCGCCGTCGAGACCCGCGTCGCGCCGCGGCCTGCCGCTAGACTGGTGGGCATGGCTTTGACTCAAGAACAGCTCGACGACATCCGCGCGGCGATCCCCGCCCGGCCCGAGACCGACATCCCCATGCCGTACGAGGACCTGGTGCGCAGGATCCTCACCGAGGGCACGCTCAAATCCGACCGCACCGGCACCGGCACCATCTCCCTCTTCGGCCAGCAGATGCGGTTCGACCTCAAGGACGCGTTCCCGCTGCTCACCACCAAGACCGTGTACTTCAAGGGCGTGGCCTACGAACTGCTGTGGTTCCTCAAGGGCTCCAGCAATGTGCGTTGGCTGCAGGAGCACAATGTGCACATCTGGGACGAATGGGCCGACGCCGACGGCAACCTCGGTCCGGTCTACGGCGTGCAGTGGCGCAGCTGGCCGGCCCCCACTCCCGACGACCCGAACCGCACCATCGACCAGATCGCCAACGTGATGGACCTCATCAAGCACCATCCCGACTCGCGCCGCATGATCGTCTCGGCATGGAACCCCGCCGAGGTGGAGAACATGGCGCTGCCGCCCTGCCACGCGCTCTTCCAGTTCTACGTGGCCGACGGCAGACTGAGCTGCCAGCTCTACCAGCGCAGCTGCGACATGTTCCTCGGCGTGCCGTTCAACATCGCCTCGTATTCGCTGCTCACGCTCATGATGGCGCAGCAGGCCGGCCTCGAGCCCGGCGAATTCGTCTGGACGGGCGGCGACTGCCACGTCTACGACAACCACATCGACCAGGTGCTCGAACAGCTTGGCCGCGAGCCGTATCCGTATCCGACGATCGACATCCGCAAGGCCGATTCGATCTTCGACTACGATTACGACGACTTCACCATCGTCGGCTATCGTCATCATCCCGCCATCAAGGCGCCGGTCGCCGTCTGACGCGGCGACGGCGTCGATGGCCGGGGAAATGGTCTATGACCTTGGTCTACAATGCGTAAGACCGCAAATGAAGGGGCCGCGGCCCGGCCGGCATGCATCGCCGGCCGCCGTCGGCCGCGAACACACGATAAACATGGTATCGAAGGAGCTTCGAAATGGAGCATGACAGTAGCCGCAGCGGCTATCACGAACCCAAGCCCGGTTCTGCCGGGCGTTACGAGGAGGAGCTGGCGAACGAGGACCTGCATGATGACGGTCTGCGCCCGATTCGCGTGAACCTCATCTGGGCACAGGCCCGTTCCAAGGACGGTCGCGAGGGCGCGATCGGCTTCGAGGGCGGCATGCCCTGGCATCTTTCCGAGGATCTCAAGCGATTCAAGGATCTGACGATCTCCCATCCGGTCATCATGGGCCGCAGGACGTGGGAGTCGCTGGGGGAGAAGTACCGTCCGCTGCCGAACCGCGACAACATCGTCATCTCGCACGACGACCGTTATCGCGCCGCCGGCGCCACGGTCATGGACAATCTCGAGGACGCGCTCGACCTGGCCCGTCAGGAATCCATCCCCGACGACGGCATCGAACGCAACGAGCTGTGGGTGATCGGCGGCGCGCAGATCTTCAAGGAGGCGCTGCCGTTCGCATCGAAGGCGTACGTCACCGAGATCGACGCCGAGTTCGACGCCGACACCTTCGCCCCTCCGCTGAAGGACTACGTCGAGGCGGGCCTGTGGGAGGTCGCCGGACAGACCGGCTGGATGAAGCCGGCCAAGGCCGAAGGCATCCGACGCTACCGCTTCGTCAACTACGAAAGGAAGTCATGAGCGATTCCGCGCACAAGTACACCGTGATGACCGTCTGCACCGGCAATATCTGCCGCTCTCCCATGGCGGAGATCATCCTCCGGCACTTCATCGAGGAACGCGGGCTCGACGACCGCGTGCGGGTGCTGTCGAGCGCCGTCAGCGACGAGGAGCACGGCAATCCCATCGACCGCCGTGCGCAGAAGGTGCTTCGCGAACGCGGATACGTCGTGAACCCGAACCATTTCGCGCATCGCATCACGCGCAGGGAAATCGAGGAGACCGACCTGTTCCTGCCCATGACGGCCTCGCACATGCATTCCCTGCTGCGTCAGCTGCCGGCGGGCAAGCGTGCCGAAGTGCACATGTACCGCAGCTTCGATCCGAACCTGCCGACGCCCAAGCCCGGCCATGAGGACGAGATCGACCTGGTGGACCCGTGGTACGGCGGTCCGCGCGAATTCGACGTGGCCATCGACCAGATCGAGGAGGTCGCACCGTACATCGTCGATTGGATCGAAACGCAGATCTGAGGGCCTGAGGCCGAGACCGTAGAGACCGTATGTTGGGCCGAAATTCCCGAACCGGATGATTCATGTGTCTTGCTGCCGTTTTCCCAGCTGAAAACGGCAGCAAGACCGTAGATCGTGGGTATCGTGGATTTCGGCCCGTTTTTTTGCGTCTTTCCCATGACTGGCCGGCTCGATATGGAAAATCCCCGGTCGGGCATTGCCCGCCGGGGATTCCGCTGGTGGCTCCGAACGGCGTCGATCCGTTGACCTAGCGATTTTCAGTCGCTCGCTCTACCAACTGAGCTACAGAGCCATGAATAATGTAAAACCCGGCCAAACCGGGTTTCAATCATCCAAGCGACTCCGACCGGACTTGAACCGGCGACCTCCGCCGTGACAGGGCGGCGCTCTAACCAACTGAGCTACGGAGCCATCTTGCTGTCTGCTGTGCAGGCAACGAATGTATATATTACACAGGTCTGTGAATGACGCAACTTCGGTGTGGCCTTCGGCGTGTCGCAGGTGTTCTGCGGTGGGATATGCGACCTCAATATCGTTGATATTCCGTGAATTTTGGCGGATTTGCGAGTCTTTGGCATATGTGGAGGAGCAAAATCGGCGGTTTGGCGAAACGGTGGGCCCGCAAAGCCGATTTTTGTATGGCCGAGGCCCCGCCATGTCGGGGTTGTCGTCATCTGGATTTGCGTTATACTGAAGATGTTAGAAAAAGTAACAAAAACGAGCAAAAATTAACATCTCGATATCCGGCCGCTCGATGACCGAGTGGGCCGATGTCGACGATCTTCGCTCATTGTAATAGGAAGGAACACCATGACTGTTCTGGTCACTGGAGGCTGCGGCTATATCGGCGCACATGTGGTCCACGCCCTGCATCAGGCCGGTGAGAAGGTCGTCGTCGTCGACGATCTGAGCTACGGCAAGCCCACCCGCATCGAGGGCTCGCGTCTGTACGGCATGGATATCTCCGCGCCCGGCGCCGGCGAGCGTCTCGCCGAGATTCTCGACGCCGAGGACGTCGACGCCGTCATCCACTTCGCCGCCCGCAAGCAGGTCGGCGAGTCCGTGGAGAAGCCGCTGTGGTACTACCAGCAGAACATCGGCGGCATGCTCAATGTGCTCACCGGCATGAGCAAGTCCGAGAAGACCCGCAAGCTCGTCTTCTCCTCCTCCGCCGCCACCTACGGCGTGCCGCCGGTCGACGTGGTGCCCGAGGACGTCGTGCCGATGCTGCCCATCAACCCGTACGGTCAGACCAAGCTGTTCGGCGAGTGGATGGCCCGCGCCTGCGAGGAGCGCTACGGCATCCGCTTCTGCGCCCTGCGCTACTTCAACGTCGCCGGCTGCGGCCCCGTCGAACTCGAGGATCCGGCCATCCTCAACCTCATCCCTATGCTGCTCGACCGCCTGAAGAAGGGCAAGGCCCCGCTTATCTTCGGCGACGACTACCCGACCCCGGATGGCACCTGCGTGCGCGACTACATCCACGTCTCCGACCTGGCCGACGCCCACCTCGCCGCCCTGAAGTACCTCGACCGTGACGAGCGCAAGTACGACGCCTTCAACGTCGGCACCGGCGAAGGCACCTCCGTGCGCCAGATCGTCGACGAGCTCAAGAAGGTCACCGGCCTGCCGTTCGAGGAGCACGTGCAGGGCCGCCGCGCCGGCGACCCGCCGCACCTGATCGGTTCGCCGAAGCGCATCAACGAGGAGATGGGCTGGCACGCCAAGTACGACGTGGAGGACATCGTCGAATCCGCATGGCGTGCATGGCAGGCCAACCCCGAGCATCACATCGACGTCGAGAACTGGAAGCAGACCGACTGACGTTCGACGCCTCGTCCTCGTCTTCCGTATGCACGGGCCGTCCGGATATCACCGGACGGCCCGTATTCGTATGCCTTCGGTATCGTGTAGTCAGACACAACGTATGACATACCAATCCCGACAAGCGAAACGGAGCATCGATGAGCGAGACGACGAACACCGTACCTGACGAATACCGCGCGGTCGAAGGCGCGATGCCGGGAACGGCCGGGCCGGGGCGCCGCCGCGAGCTCATGTCGTTCGTGCGCCGCTCCTCCCGTCTCGACAAGCGACTCCAGAAGGCGTGGGACTCCTACGCGGGGGAGTATCTGCTCGAACTGCCCGAATACGAGCATCGCGAGCTCTCCATCGCACTCGACTTCCGGTTCGACGCCGACTTCGCGGCGCGTACGTGGGGCAACGACCATCCGCTGATCGTCGAGATCGGCACCGGCCAGGGCGAGAACATCGTCGCCGCCGCGCAGGCCCGTCCCGACGTGAACTTCCTCGCCCTCGAGGTATACAAGCCCGGAGTGGCCCATGCGCTGCTCAAGGCCGGTAAATACGAACTGCGCAATCTGCGCGTATGCGAGGTCAACGCGCCCGACCTCATGAAGGCCGCCGCCGACGGCCTGTTCGCCGAGGTCTGGACGTTCTTCCCCGACCCGTGGCCCAAGACCAAGCACCACAAGCGCCGCATCGTGCAGCCGGCGCTCGCCGCCGAGGTGCATCGCGCGCTGCGTGCGGGCGGCGTGTGGCGCATCGCCACCGACATCGAGGACTATGCGCTGCATGTGCACGAGGTGATGGACGGTCGCGACGACTTCGGGAACGTCGGCGGCGTGACCGTGAGCCTGCCGACCGAGCACGTGAGCAAGGGCACCGCCGACATGGCCGCGCAGCTGCCGCACGCCGACTTCGTCGAATCGGAGCGGTTCGACGGCCGTGTGCTCACCAACTTCGAAAGGAAGGGCATCGACGCTGGTCGAGTGATTCACGACTTCACCTATCGCGCCGTGTGACCGTTCCCGTTCGTCGGGGTGGTCCAACCAAGGGGAACCGTTGCGTACGTACGGTTCCCCTTCGTCGTCGATGGCCGGACAACACGGAATCGGGCGAGACGTACGGTTCCTGTTCGTCGCGGGACATGCGGCGAAAGGGAACCGCACCTTGGTCTCGGTTCCTGTTGGTTATGGGGGAGTGGGCGGACGGGAAGCGTGGGTATGCTTGGTTCCTGTTCGTCATATGCGTGTGAACGGATGGGAATTGCGGGACGTTTTCGGTTCCTGTTGGTTGAGTGGGCGTGGTGGAGCGCTTGGAAAACGTTGGGATTGCAGCGTTTTAGTGAGATGGGACAACTGCGACACGCCGGGAGTTGCGCGATGTGGGTCGCTCCCGTAATATCAATCGAGTTGTTCGCCCCCGTCGTCTAACGGTTAGGACATCAGACTTTCAATCTGACAACGAGAGTTCGACTCTCTCCGGGGGTACTTCAGCCGCAAGGCTGATAGACAACGAATGGCTCCGTAGCTCAGTTGGTTAGAGCGCCGCCCTGTCACGGCGGAGGTCGCCGGTTCAAGTCCGGTCGGAGTCGCTTGGATGATTGAAACCCGGTTTGGCCGGGTTTTACATTATTCATGGCTCTGTAGCTCAGTTGGTAGAGCGAGCGACTGAAAATCGCTAGGTCAACGGATCGACGCCGTTCGGAGCCACCAGCGGAATCCCCGGCGGGCAGTGCCCGACCGGGGATTTTCCATATCTCGGCCGGAGGGGGAGCAAAATCTGACAACAAAGCCCGATGTCGTCGTCGCGACGATGGGGCGAGGGATATGGGGTCGTCACGATGTGGGATGGAATTCATTATGGGCGAACGATATGTGGGATATCGCGGCCTAAAAATGTCATCGATTGCAATATGTCCCATATATAGGGATTCTTTATAATATTTTGGGAGCGCTCACGGGTTTTCGTTCCAAGTGGCGGTACGATAAAAACGTTGGCAACGCCATGACGGGGTTGCCTGACCGAATACACAGACTGAATACACAGACGGTAAGTCAAAGGAGAACGTCTCATGGTCTACAGGATGATTTTCAACCAGACGGCATACTTCGGCCGCGGCGCGATCAAGGAGATCCCCGAGGTCGCCAGGAAGCACGGCTTCAAGAAGGCGTTCATCGTCACCGATCCGGTGCTGCTGGAGACCGGCACCGCGAAGAAGGTCACCGACGTGCTCGATGCCGCCGGCCTGCCGTACGAGGTGTTCGACAACGTCAAGCCGAACCCGCCGGTCGAGTGCATCCAGGACGGCGTGCTGCGCTTCAAGGCCTCCGGCGCCGACTTCCTCATCGGCCTGGGCGGCGGCTCGCCGCAGGACACCTGCAAGGGCATCGGCATCATCACCGCGAACCCGGAGTTCGGCGACGTGCTTTCGCTCGAGGGCCTGGCCGACACGAAGAACCCGAGCGTGCCGATCTTCGGCGTGCCGACCACCGCCGGCACCGCCTCCGAGACGACCATCAACTACGTGATCACCGACACGAAGAACAAGCGCAAGTTCGTGGCCGTCGACCCGCACGACATCCCGATCGTCGCGTTCGTGGACCCCGACCTGACCGACTCCATGCCGCGCGGCCTCAAGGTCGCCACGGGCCTGGACGCCCTGACGCACGCCATCGAGGGCTTCATCACCCCGGGCGCCTGGAGCCTGTCCGACTGCCTTTCCATGCAGACCATCCGCATGATCGCGAAGAACCTCGCCAAGAGCGCCGACGGCGACGTGCCGGCCGGCGAGCAGATGGCCTACGCGTCCTACATCACCGGCATGGCCTACTCGAACGTCGGCCTCGGCCTGGTGCACGGCATGGCCCACCCGCTGGGCGGCCGCCTGGGAGTGGCCCACGGTGTGGCCAACGGCATCCTGCTGGCCCCGGTCATGGAGTACAACAAGGACTACACGGGCGAGAAGTTCCGCGACATCGCCGACGCGTTCGGCGTGGCCGACGCCTACACGGCCGACATCGAGTCCGTGCGCGAGGCCGCGGTGCAGGCCGTGCACAAGCTGACCGTGGACCTGAAGAACCCGACCACCATCAGCGAGGTGGGCGCCACCGAGGCCGACCTCGAGCCGCTGGCCCATGACGCGTTCAACGACGTGTGCACGCCGGGCAACCCGCGCAAGGCCACCGAGGAGGACATCCTCGCCATCTACAAGAGCCTCATGTGATGCCCGCGCTCCATTAAGGGATTCCATTAAAAGACAAGGCTCCCCGCGAAGAAACCGCGGGGAGCCTTTGCCGTATGAGCAGGTGAACCGCCGAGTCTACTCGTGTTTCTCGTCGTATTCCTCGTCGGTGGGGGTCTCATCGTAGAGTTCGCGGCCCTCCTTCTCGGCGAGTTCCATCTGCTCGTTGATCCACGCGGCCTCGGCCGGATTGATGTCGGCCGTGTCCAGCACCTTCTGCCACACGGGGTAGAACATGTGCATCACCGGATACATGGCCGTGAACAGGATCTCCGGCTTGTGCTTGCGCCAATGCTGCGGATGGGCGTCGAACGTGTTCTTGAAGCGTCGCATGTAGTTGCGGAACGAGCCCAGCGACGTATCCATGCGGCGTGCGCTCATGCCGGCGATCATGCGCGGCGAGTACACGGTCTTGAGGCCCTTGCCGATCAGATGCAGCGACACGTCGATGTCCTCATGCATCACGTCGGCCTTGTCCCGGCACACCTCGTCGGCGATCTGGCGCCATGCGCTGGCGCGCACCGCCATGTTCGAACCGAACAGCAGCGGCTGGCCGCCGTCGGCGCGGTAGATGCGCTTGCGGATGGAGTTGTCGCCCTTGAGGCCGAACCGGCGCGACGGCATGTCGTAGTACATGACCGGTCCGGTCGCGCCCATCGCGGACGGGTCCTCGGTGAAGATTCCGGTGACGACTTCCACCCAGTCGGGCTTGATCATGCAGTCGGCGTCGAACCGGCCGAGGATGTCGCCGGTCGCATGGTTGAGTCCGTAGTTGCGGGTCGGAATCAGGCCCTGCTCGTCGTTCTGGTCGAGCAGGATCACGTTGTCGTCGGGATGGTCCCTGATGAACTGCTCGACGATGGCGGCGGTGTTGTCGGTGGATCGGTTGTTGACCACGATCACTTCATGGGGTCGCACGGTCTGCCGCGTGGCGTTGAGCAGGCAGTCGGCGATTCGCTCTTCTTCATTCCATGCCGGAATCACAATCGAAACGGTAAGCACACTTCAACCATACGCGGGGCCGAGGATTCGAACATCGGCGGCGTTCGGTTCCCGGCATGTTCCCCATGCGTTCCCCATGCGTTCCCCATGCGGTCGCGCGGGACTGTTCGCCGGCCGCGATGCCGTTGTCATCTCTCGTGGGAATAATGGCGTCTATGAGTGAACGGCAGGATGAACGTTTCGATCTCGCGGCGGTGTTCCCCGACAAGGGCGATCCGCGGCGGCCCCCCGAATGGTACGGCAGGGGCCTGCTGTATGCGGCGATCGCCGTGTTCGCCTCGATTTTCGTGTGGAACACGTGGGACAAGATCAGCTCGATAGTCCTCTATATCGTCATATCGATGTTCATCGCCCTGGCCGTCGAGCCGGTGGTGCGTTGGCTCATCAGTCACGGCTGGCGACGCGGCGTGGCCTCGGGCGTCACCCTGGTCTCGCTGGTCGTCATTCTCGCGGGGCTGCTCACGCTGTTCGGCAACATGTTCGTCCAGCAGCTCGTCGGCATGGTCAAAAGCCTGCCGGGACTGTATTCGCAGATCGTCGACGTCGTCGAACGGCAGTTCCACACGAAGCTCGATCTGGAATCGCTGGGCATGGAGGTGTTCAAGAGCATCCAGACGAGCACCGTCACCGATTTCGCCAACCGTGCGCTGAGCACCACGTTCTCGCTGCTCAACGCCCTGCTCGGCATCATGACCGTCATGCTCGTGACGTACTACATCTCCGCCGCGTTCCCCGCCATGCGTCGCAGCCTGTGCCAGTGGGTCGCGCCGAAAAGCCAGGAGCGATTCCTCGTGGTGTGGACGGTCGTGCAGGACCAGATCTCGAACTTCCTGTACAGCCGCATCATCCTCGCGGCGATCTCCAGCGTTTGCATGTCCATCTTCATGATGAGCCTCGATATCCCGTACTGGCTGCCGCTCTCCATATTCTGCGGCCTCATATCGCAGTTCATCCCCACCGTCGGCACGTATATCGGCGGCGCGCTGCCGGTCGTCTCCGCGTGGGGCACGAACGGCATCAAATACGCGCTGTTCGTGCTCATCTACATCGTCGTGTACCAGCAGATCGAGAACCTCATCCTCTCGCCGGCGATCTCGCAACGAACCATGGACCTCAACCCGGCCATCGCCTTCCTCGCCGTACTGGCGCTCGGCTCCGTGTTCGGCGCGCTTGGCGCGTTCCTCGCCCTGCCGCTGACGGCCAGCTTCCAGGCCATCTTCAAGGCCTACACCAAGCGCTACGAGCTCATCGACTCGCCGTTGCTCTCCGACCCGACGCCGGTGAAGAAGTCGCCGATGGTCAAGAGCGTGGAGGCGTTCAACGAGCATGTGGTCAAGCCGGTGAGCGACCATATGCCGCGCGCCGCCAAGGGGTCGAGCACCCGCGTGCGCGTGCATGACGCCGCGGTGAGCCGCGAGCTCGAATACGCGCACAACCGGCTCGAGACCTATGCCACCAGCGAGGAGCTCGATGATTCGCGCACCGTGGCGATTCCGAAGAATGCCGTATCATCTGGTAGGGCGAACGAATGCCCCGACGGCAAGCCGGACCTCAATCCGGACGCCGGCTCCGGCGCCGAGGGCGCGGAGCGCGATGACAGGGACGATACAGACGACAATATGGACAATGATGGCGCCGCCGGCACCGACACCGGCCGCAGCGCCAGGGAGGAGTGGCGCTAGATGGCCTTGCTTGCCTTCATCGACGTACTGCTGGGCGTGCTGGGAACCGTCGGCATGATCTACCAGGTGGTGTGCGTGCTGGCGTCGTTCGTGGCCAAGCCGCAGAAGTTCCCCGAGGCGCCGCGGAACAAGCGCTACGCCGTGCTGATTTCCGCGCGAAACGAGCAGAACGTCGTCGGCAACCTCATCGACTGCATCCACAACCAGTCGTATCCGAGTGAGCTCATCGACATCTGGATGGTGGCCGACAACTGCACCGACGACACGGCCGGGCTCGCGCGCAGCAAGGGCTGTCATGTGATCGAACGCTTCGACCAGACGCAGATCGGCAAGGGCTATGCGCTTACGTTCCTGCTCAACCACATGATCGACTCCGGCGCCAGCAAGCAGTATGATGCGTTCTTCGTGTTCGACGCCGACAACAAGCTCGACAAGGAATACTTCGCGCAGATGAACAACGCGTTCCAGTCGGGCTTCCGTATCCTCACCAGCTTCCGCAACTCCGTGAACTTCGACGACAACTGGGTGTCGTCCGGCTCCGCGCTGTGGTTCGTGCGAGAATCCCGCTTCCTCAACAGCTCGCGCATGATCTTCGGCTCCAGCTGCCATGTGGGCGGCACCGGATTCATGTTCTCCCGCGAGATCATGGAGCGCAACAGCGGATGGAAGTTCCATCTGCTCACCGAGGACCTCGAATTCACCATGGACTCGATTCTGCACGGCGACCGCATCGGCTACTGTGGCACCGCCATCCTGTACGACGAGCAGCCGGTGACGTTCAAGCAGAGCTGGAGGCAGCGTCTGCGCTGGTCGCGCGGCTTCCTGCAGGTGTTCCGCTACTACGGCCCCGCCCTCGTGCGGCGCGCCATCAAGGAGCGCGACTTCTCCTGCGTGGACCTGACGCTGCTGATCTGCCCCTTCACCGCGCTGTCGGTGATCCGCACCGTGCTCGCCGGCGTGTTCATCGCACTGGGCTTCGTCTCGCTGCAAAGCCAGCTCGACTCCATGAACTTCTGGATCGTCGGCGGCGTGGCCTCCGTATTGGGCATGATGCTGCTCGCCGCCATCACCTGCATCGCCGAGCGCGACAAGATCGACGCCACGAACAAGGAGCTCGTGGCCTACTGCCTGAGCTTCCCCATCTACCTGCTGAGCTACATCCCCATCTCCTTCCAGGCCATGTTCTCCAAGCCGGGCTGGAAGCCCATCGAGCACCGCGGACGCTGACGGCGACAAGGACGGCGGCAGGAATGGCGGTAAGCTGTTGAAGGATTCGCGCGTGGGCCGTGAGGTTCCACGCGCGGCCATATGAACGCAATGGACGAAATGAGGCAGGATCCGTGACCGCAGTGGCATCCGACCAGAGGAACGTTTCGGGGGAGTCCCGTCGCGCGTTGCGCGCCCGCAAGCGCATGATCGCGCAGCGCAAGCGCGTCGTGGCGGCAAGCGCCGTGGTGACGCTCGTGCTCGGCATGGGCTACGTGGCCGCCGATGCGTTCGACATCGTCCCAGGCCCGCTGACAGTCGAACCCGTCCGGACCGTGGAGTTCCCGCAGGCGACGAGCGTGGTCGCGTCGAAGCCGATGGTCGCCGAACTCAACGACGGTCCGAAGATCGACGCGGCGAAGGCCGGGTCTCTCGTCGACGCCTTCGCCAAGACGAAGGGCGTGGGCAACGACTACTCGCTGGTCATCGCCGACGCGCAGGGCAATCCCATCGTGCAGCGCAACCAGGGCACGCCGCGCGAGCCCGCCTCGACCATGAAGACGATGACGGCGTTCGCCGCATCCAACGCGCTCGACATGTCGTCCACGCTCGACACCGAGGTGTATCTGGCCGACGGCGGCGCCGAACAGGGCGACGGCAGCGTACGCATCGTGCTCAAGGGCAACGGCGACATGCTGCTCGGCTCCGGGGCAAGCGACGCCTCGCATGTGAACGGCCGCGCCGGCGTGACCACCCTGGTGCAGCGCACTGCCGCCGCGCTCAAGGCCAAGGGCGTCACCGCGGTGTCGGTCGCATACGACGACTCGCTCTTCGGCACGAAGCGATTCCCCGACACCATCTCCAGCAACAACGGCGGCAACGACATGCTCTATGCGGCGCCGATGTCGTCGATGGCCATCGACGAGGCCCGCAACTGGAGCGGCACGACCAAGCCGAGCAACCCCGACGTGGAATCCGCGTATCCGACCCGCTTCGCCGACGGCGCGGCCCGCGTGGCCTCCGAATTCGCCAAACAGCTCGGCAAGCAGGGCATCAAGGTCGGCGGCTCCGTCAGCCAGGGCGAGGCGCCCGACTCCGGCAAGCCCATCGCCTCGGTGAGCTCCGCCCCATTGAGCGAGATCATGTCCTTCATGCTCAAGAACTCCGACAACACCGAGGCCGAACTGTTCGGCCGGCTCACCGCGCTCAAAACCGGCGAGGAGAACTCGCCCGAAGGCGCCGCGACTGCGGTGAGGAAGGCCCTCGACAAGGCCGGCATCGATACCGACGGCATCGTCATCGCCGACTGCTCCGGCCTGTCCTCCGGCTCGAAGCTCACCGTCACCGCGCTCATGCAGGTGCAGGCGAAATATGCGTCGGGCGACGACGAATACGCCCCCGCCATCGAGGGCCTCGCCGTCAGCGGCCTCTCCGGCACGGCGCTGCATCGTCAGCTGCCCGGCTCCGCCGACGGTCTCATCCGGCTCAAGACCGGCACCCTCGGCGACGTGACCTCCATGACCGGCAACGTCTCGCGCACCAAGGGCGGCGTGCTCACCTTCTCGATCATCGTGAACAAGCCCGCCAACATGTGGGAGGCGATGACCGCGGTCGACACCCTCGTAGGCAAGCTTCCGGAGCTCTGATCCCCGCCATGGCATACACCCCGACCATCCGTCAGGCCGTCGGCGACGTACGGCGATGCCTCGCCGACATCGGCATCACCCGACAGTCATCCGTTCTGCGCGAACACGGCAGGCACGAGCCGTCACCGGACGCGCCCCTGGTGTTGGTGGCGTGCTCGGGAGGCCGCGATTCCCTCGCCCTCGCATCCATCACCGCCACCGTATGCGGCACCCTCGGCGTACGATGCGGCGCCGTCATCGTCGACCACGGGCTGGTCGCCGGCTCGTCCGCCGTCGCGGACGAAGCCGCCGGCCGATGCCGCGGCTTCGGCATGGACCCCGTGATCGTACGGCGCGTGGTGGTGCCGTCCACCGGCGCCGGCACCGAGGCCGACGCCCGTTCCGCCCGATACGATGCGCTCATCGAAACGGCCATCGAATACCGGGCGGTCGCCATGCTGCTCGCCCACACCCGCGACGACCAGGCCGAAACCGTACTGCTCGGACTGCTGCGCACCGTCGGCCTCGACGCGCTCGCCGGCATGCCGCGGGTCATCGACCGTGACGGCGTGCTCTTCGCCCGTCCGTTCCTCGACCTGACCCGCCGGCAGACCACCGAGATCTGCGAGACACGGGGCGTCGAATGGTGGGACGACCCCACGAACGGCGACGCCGCCGACGAAGGCGGCCTCTCCACCGACCTGCCGCTGCGCTCACGCGTGCGGCATGCCCTGCTGCCGTATCTCTCCCATCTGACCGACACCGACCTCGTGGAGCATCTGAGCCGCAGCGCCGGCTTCGCCCAGCGCGACAAGGACTACATCGACGAACGGGCAAGGTCGGTATACGAACGGGTCGTGAACCATCCCGAGGATTCGTCGTCCAATTCTCCGACGGTCGCCGCGCGCATCGACGCCGCGGCGCTGGGCGGCGAGCATCCGGCCATCCGGGGCCGCGTGATCGCCCGCGCGCTCGCTCATGCGGGCGCCGGGGCGTCCTCGCGGCACGTCGACGCCGTCGATGCATTGGTCGCGAACTGGCATGGTCAGGGAGCGGTGCGTCTTTCCAGCGCATATTCAGCATGTCGTCAGGGTCACGTCATTCTCGTGTGCCATGATAGAGTGCATGAAAATCGCTGATATCCAAGACGACATCGCTGAGGAGCTCGTCAGCAAAGAGCAGATCGATGCCAAGATTCGAGAAGTGGCCGCACAGGTGGATCGTGACTATGCCGGCAAGGATCCGCTGCTGATCGCCGTGCTGAAGGGGGCCGTCAACACGCTGGCGGCGTTCTCGCAGGCCCTGAGCATTCCCGTGACCATGGATTTCATGAGCCTTTCCAGCTACGGTTCGGGCACGGTCTCGTCGGGCAAGATCACCGTCAGGCAGGACCTTTCGACGGACGTGAAGGGACGTCACGTGCTGATCGTCGAGGACATCATCGATTCCGGCATCACGCTCGACTGGCTCATCAAGGAGCTCAAGCGCCGCGGCGCGGCCTCGGTGGAGGTTTTTGCCCTGTTGGAGAAACCCGCGCGACACGAGGTCCACATTGATGTGAAATACAAGGGGTACGAGATTCCGGATAAATTCGTGGTGGGATTTGGTCTGGATTATGACGAGCGGTACCGGAACCTCGATTCGATCGCGGTGCTGGCACCCAAGGTTTACCAAGGAGAGCAACAATAATGAGCTTCCCAGGGCCGAATCGTAACGATAACGGCAACCCGTTCACGAATCCCGGCGGGGGCCGGCGTGACGACAGGAACAAGGGCAACAAGGGCGGCAACGGACGCCAGGGCCAGCAGGGCCCCCGTCCGTTCTGGCAGTCGCCGTGGATCTGGGTGACGCTGCTGGTGCTGCTGGCCATCACAGGATTCCAGATGTTCTCGATGGGCGGCACGCAGACCATCAACACGCAGGACGGTCTCGAGCTGCTCAAGGACGGCGCCGCCAACTACGCCGAGATCACCGAGAGCAAGCAGACGGTGAAGCTGGAGCTCAAGGAGGACTTCCACAAGAAGGACCCCGACACCGGCAAGGACCGCAACTACGGCAAGAACGTCCAGTTCTACTACGTGTTCGCGCAGGGCGGCCAGATCTCGCAGGCCGTGCAGAAGGCCGACCTTTCCAAGGGATGGACCTCCACCGTGCCGCAGACCAGCATCCTGACGTACCTGCTTACGTCGCTGCTGCCGTTCATCATCATCTTCGCGCTGTTCTGGTGGCTGATGAGCCGCATGCAGGGCGGCGCCGGCGGCATGTTCGGCATGGGCGGCAAGAAGAGCGCCAAGCTGCTCGAGGGCGAGACCCCCGACACCAAGTTCGCCGACGTGGCCGGCGAGGACGAGGCGCTGCAGGAGGTCGAGGAGATCAAGGACTTCCTCAAGGACCCGTCGAAGTACAAGGCGCTTGGCGCCCGCATCCCGCGCGGCGTGCTGCTGTACGGCCCTCCCGGCACCGGTAAGACGCTGCTCGCCCGCGCCATCGCCGGCGAGGCCGGCGTGCCGTTCTACGCCATGGCCGGCTCCGACTTCGTCGAGATGTTCGTGGGTCTCGGCGCCTCCCGTGTGCGCGACCTGTTCGACGAGGCGAAGAAGAACGCCCCGGCCATCATCTTCATCGACGAGATCGACGCCGTCGGCCGCAAGCGCGGCTCCGGCATGGGCGGCGGCCACGACGAGCGCGAGCAGACGCTCAACCAGCTGCTCGTGGAGATGGACGGCTTCAACAACGACACCAACCTCATCATCATCGCCGCGACCAACCGTCCCGACGTGCTCGACCCCGCTCTGCTGCGACCGGGTCGATTCGACCGTCAGGTGGCCGTCGAGGCCCCCGACCTGGCCGGCCGCGAGGCCATCCTCAAGGTGCACGCCAAGGGCAAGCCGTTCGTGCCGGACGTCGACATGCACATGATCGCCGTGCGCACCCCGGGTTTCACCGGCGCCGACCTGGCCAACGTGCTCAACGAGGCCGCGCTGCTGTGCGCCCGCGCCGGTGCCCAGCTCATCGACAACCGTGCCATCGACGAGGCCATCGACCGTGTGATGAGCGGCCCGCGCCGTCGCTCCACCGGCATGGCGCTCGACGAGCTGCGCAACACCGCGTATCACGAGGGCGGTCACGCGCTCGTCGCCGCGGCGCTGCACAACACCGACCCGGTGACCAAGGTGACGATCCTGCCGCGAGGCCGCGCCCTCGGCTACACCGCTGTCATGCCCACGCAGGACCGCTACTCGCAGTCCCGCAACGAGCTGCTCGACCAGATGGCCTACGCCATGGGCGGCCGCACCGCCGAGGAGGTCGTGTTCCACGATCCGACCACCGGTGCGTCCAACGACATCGAGAAGGCAACCAACATCGCCCGCAAGATGGTCGTGGAATTCGGCTTCTCCTCGCAGCTCGGCGCCATCAAGTGGGCGTCCGACGACGACCAGACCACGGTGATGGACGGCCTGAGCCCGCGCAAGTACTCCGACCGCACCGCGCAGATCATCGACGACGAGGTGCTCAAGCTCGTCGAGACCGCGCACACCGAGGCGTGGAACATCATCAACGAGAACCGCGACGTGCTCGACGAGCTCGTCCGTCAGCTGCTCGTCAAGGAGACGCTGAACGAGAAGGAGCTCGCCGCCATCTTCTCCAAGGTGCGCAAGGCGCCGGTGCGCGAGGTGTGGCTGTCGAACGACCGCCGCCCCGACTCCGACCTGCCTCCCGTGCCGATTCCGGAGAAACTGCAGAAGAGCATGAACCAGCCGCTGGAGGGCCAGCAGCCGAACCAGAACGGAGGAGCCACCGCCTGATGGCAGCATACGACGAGGAAGGCGTGCGCCAGGCCGTGCGCCTCTACCTGAAATCCATTGGCGAGGACCCCGACCGCGAGGGCCTGCTCGACACCCCGGACCGCATCGCCCGCGCCTCGCGCGAGATTTTCGCCGGACTCCAGCAGGACCCGAAGGACGTGCTCTCCGCACGGTTCCGCGTGGACACCGAGGAGATGGTGCTCGTGCGCGACATCGAGCTCTATTCGGTGTGTGAGCATCACCTGCTCCCGTTCCACGGCGTGGCCCACGTCGGCTACATCCCCTCCAAGGAGGGCGTGACCGGTCTGAGCAAGCTCGCCCGACTGGTCGAGGTGTATGCCCGCCGCCCGCAGGTGCAGGAACGCCTCACCCAGCAGATCGCCGATGCGCTCATGGAGCACGTGGACGCCCGCGGCGTCATCGTCGTCACCGAATGCGAGCACCTGTGCATGTCGATGCGCGGCATCAAGAAGTCGCAGGCCCGCACGGTCACCTCCGCGGTGCGCGGCGTACTCAAGAACCCCGCCACCCGCGCCGAGGCCATGAGCCTCATCTTCTCCCAGCACTGATCCGTCGGAATGTCGGGATATCCGGAATATCCCGACATCGATACGGACACGACGGAGTCGAAGCTCCCCTTCGCACGTTCGGCAAGGGGAGCTTTTGCACATTACAAGGCGGGTTTCCAGCAAAGATTCCCAAGAAGGATTCGTGAGAAAGATTCACGAGAAAGCATCGAAGGGGCGTCAGTACCATTGACCGATCTCAACGCATTGCATGATTCATCCCGCACGCTCGTCATGGGCGTGCTCAACATCACCGAGGACTCGTTCTCCGACGGCGGCCTGTGGCTCGACCCCGCCAAGGCACGCCGGCACGGCGCCGACATGATGGCCGACGGTGCCGACATCATCGACATCGGCGCCGAATCCACGCGCCCCGGCGCCAAACGCGTCAGCGAGGAGGACGAGCTGACGCGCATCACCGGCGCCGTCACGGCGCTCATCGACCACCCCGGCGCCGTGCTCTCCATCGACACCACGCGCGCGTCCGTCGCCGCCGCGGCGCTCGACGAAGGCGCGCAGATCATCAACGACGTCTCCGGCGGCCGCCTCGACAAGGAGCTGCCGCACGTCGTCGCCGACCACGACTGCCTGTATATCGTGCAGCACTGGCGCGGCTGGCTCGCCGGCTCGCACGGCGGCGCCGCGCCCGACGCCGACACCTCGCACTACGAGCATGGCGTCCTCAACGACGTACGCGACGAACTCATGCGGCAGGTCGACGACGTGATCGCCGCCGGCGTCAGGCCCGAACGCATCGTCATCGACCCGGGCCTCGGCTTCTCCAAGCCCGGCATCGAACACAACCTGCCGCTGCTCGCCGGTCTCGCCGCGTTCAAGGCCACCGGATACCCGGTGCTCATCGGCCAGTCGCGCAAGCGGTTCATCGGCGCCATGCTGGCCGAAGCCGGCATCGAGGAGCCGACCATGGACGACAAGGACAACGTCACCGCCGCCCTGTCGGCCCTGTGCGCCGAACACGGCGCATGGGCCGTACGCGTGCACGACGTACGTCGGTCCATCGCCGCCGTCCGTGCGGCCACCATCTGGAAGCAGTACGCCGCCTAGTCGTCCGAACCATACAAGAAAGGCCATCATGGATTCCATCCGACTCACCGGCGTACGCGCCGAAGCCACGCACGGCGTCCTCGACTTCGAACACGTCGAGCCGCAGCCGTTCATCGTCGACGCCACCATGTTCCTCGACCTTTCCGAGGCAGGCGCCAGCGATGACCTCGCCGCCACCGTCGACTACGGGCAGATCGCCAAGCGCATCGTCAACGTTATCGAAGGCGAGCACGTCGACCTCATCGAACGACTCGCCACGAAGATCGCCGACTCCATCCTGCTGTCGCACCGCATCCAGCGCGTCATCGTGACCGTGCACAAGCCCAAGGCGCCCATCAAGGTGCCGTTCGGCGACGTGAGCGTGACCATCGAACGCGCCCGAGACCCCGAACCGGCGCCGATTACGGCCGCATCGCAGGCCGCGGCCGCGCAGAACCCAGCGGCGGACGGCGCCGTCGTAGGCGCCGACGGCAGGCGGCCCGATACACCCCACACCGCGGTCATCGCCATGGGCGGCAACCTCGGCGACGTCGAACAGACGCTGCGCGCCGCCGTCGTCGCCATCGACGGCGTGCCCGGCAACCAGGTCAACGGCATCTCGCCGCTCTACCGCACTGCGGCCTGGGGCATGGAACCCGGCACGCCGGACTTCCTCAACGCCGTCATCGAGGTGACCACCACGCTCGACGCCGAAACGCTGCTGCAGGCACTGCAGACCATCGAATCGGCGCACGGCCGCTCCCGCGATGTGCATTGGGGCTCGCGCCCGCTCGACCTCGACATCATCGACTTCGACGGCGAGACCAGCGCCGACCCGCATCTGACCCTGCCGCATCCGCGCGCCTGGCAGCGGGCGTTCGTGCTCGCCCCATGGGCCGACCTCGAACCCGAGGCCATGCTCTCCGGACCCCACGGCGGACCGGTCGCCGAACTGCTTGCGCAGACGCCCGACCGCGACCGGATTGAGAAGGTCTCCGACAGCTGGATCCTCGGCGGATCGGTCATCTGACCGCGTCGCCGGCATCTCCGGCTCCGGCATCCATAGCAGGGAAACGAACCACAATCGAACCTCAATCCAAGGAGGCAAGGCATGAAGGTACGACGCACACCATGGTGGCAGTACGTGGTCTCCATTGTCCTGGGCACCCTCTGCGGCGCCACATTGGTCAAGGTCACCGAGCACAGCGCCTACACGCTCATGGGCGCCCCGTGGCTCGTGTCCCTGCTGCTCGCCATGCTGGGCACGCTCGTGCTCGTCCTGTCATGGCAGGTGCATAAATACGTCAAGGGCGACATCAAGGTCATGAGCATGGACCGCGCCGTCAACACGCTGCTGCTGGCGAAGTCGCTTGGCATAGCGGGGGCGGCGCTCGCCGGATGGTACGGCGGCCAGCTCATCATGAGCCTCGGCCATCTCGAAGCGGAGTTCTACAGCGACGCCGCGCTCGAATGCGGCGTCGCCACGGTCATCTGCCTCATCGACATGGTCATCGGCATCGTGGGGGAGTACTGGTGCCAGCTGCCGCCGAAGGACGGTCCGGAGCATCCGAAGGTCAAGGAGGCGGAACGGCGCCGCAATCTCGCGCCGGCGGCCGGCACCGCCGGCGCGGCGGGTGCGGGCGGCGCGGAAAAGACCGGCAGAACCGCCGACGGGACGGACCATCGGAACGGCCGTCGCAAGACGCGTTGATTCCGTCCAATAGCCAAGAAGCTCCGCAATCGGCTCCGCTGTGCCACAATGGAGTGTATGACACGTTATGAATTGCGCACGGTTCCCGGCGAGCGCGACATCGTCCTGCGGGTGGCTGCCGATGACGGCAGCTTCCGTACGACGCACGTCTACGGCGAGCAGGAACAGTATCCGTTGACGACGGACCGCTACTATCACAATCTTCGCAACCTGTTCCTTGACATCCTCGACGTCCTCGACGGCAATCCGCCGCTCGCCGACGATGACGCCGACGACGGACCGGACGCCCCGACCGGCAACACCATCAGTCTCAAGACGCTCGCCCAGCGCGCCTCCCACGCCGCGGCGGACGGCTCCGGCAACGCCCGGCGGTTCAAGGACGCCCGGTCGCTCTGGGCGTTGATGAGCAACCATGTGGACGTGCGGGTCAAACGTCCCGACGACGAGCCGATCGTGGACGTGCGACGCACGAAGAACTGGAAGAAGAACCAGCCGATGCGCGCCGTGCCCGCCGACCCCGGCGCATGGTTCGTCTCCAGCGTGTACTCGCGTTCGAACCAGCGCAAGAACCCGGTGATCATCTACCGCAGCATCGACGCCGTGTTCGACGCGCTGCTGACCGATCTCGACGAGACCGCCGCGCCCGATATTACTCGGGCCCGCGACGCCATCGCCGCAAACCTCGACTATCCCACGTATGCGGACATCGCCGCCGCATTGGGCGACTCTAACATGCTGGTCTTCCACAACGACCGATCGCTGGCCGATTGGATTCGCGAGCAGGCCCGTGCGCAGGAGACCATCTTCCCCGACACCCCGGCTCAGGTGTACGTCATCCCCGACCCGACGATCGATGACGACGATCCGCGCTATCTGCCGGCGGAATCGACCATGACGCTGGCGCATCTCGCCAACGTCCTCGCCCCGCGCGACTGACGATCGGCGCTGCCGGCGGCCGTCGTGGCCGTCGGCAGCAGCCGCATCGAATGTGATCCGGCATATCGGTCGGTATCGGAGCCGATACGAAAACACCTCCCTCTGATGAGGGAGGTGACACGTCGCCTGTTTTTTCGGTTTCCCGCTTTTCAGCTTATTTCTCGGCTTCCTTCGGAGGATTCGGAACGCGGATCATCGCCTCCTGGCTCATCGCGGCCACAAGCTCGCCGTCGCGCGAATACACCTTCGCATAGCTCAGGCCACGGCCATGCGCCGCCGTCGGCGTATCCTGCACATACAGATGCCACTGGTTGATATCGACGTCGCGGTACCACCACATCGAATGGTCGAGCGTGGCGAACGAGATGCCCGGCGTCATGAAACTCAATCCGGCGCGGCGGACGATCGGCTCCATCATGATCTGATCGCAGCCGCATGCCAGAATCGCACGATGGCACAGCTGCGGCAGGTCCACCTGGCCGTCGATCTTCATCCAGACCATCTGTTTGCCGCTGTTCGCGCTCGCCGCCTTGTCGTCGGTTCCCAGCATCACGGTGCTGTTGATGTGACGGATGTCGAACGGCGAACGCTCGGCATAGTATTCGGCGAACGGCGACTGGGCGCTGTACGGCTTCATCAGCTCCTTGGCGCTGGTCAGCGATTCGGGGTCGGGGACGTTCTGCGGCATCGGGTCGGCGAACTCCACGCCCTGCTGCCCATGCTTCTGGAAGCTGGTGATGGCGGTGAGAATCGGGCCCTTCGACTGTGTGGCGTTCACACGGCGGGCCGAGAACGAACGGCCGTCACGCAGATTCTCCACGTCGAACAATACGTCCTGGCGGATGTCGCCGGCGGCGATGAAATACGCGTGGATGGAATGCGGCAGCCGGTCCTCGGGGACGGTACGCGCCGCAGCGACGACCGACTGCGCGATGACCTGGCCGCCGTAGACGCGGCCGGTGGGGAAGTACAGGCTCTCACCGCTGATGTAGGTGTGGTTGCGGTAGGGGGACGGGTCTCCCAGCCGCAGCACCTTGATGAGATGATTGAGCGGTGACTGGTCTTCCCGAGTCTCTTCCTGCGTCATGAATTCCTCGCTTGTCGTGTTGTCATGCAGTGGTCGTTGGCGTCTGCAGCGTCGAAGCGCCGGCGTCGTTTTGCATTCTGCAATGCAGTCTATCCACGACTCGTAAAGAAAAAGAGGACCGTTTTGTAACAAGTTCGTGAGCTAGGTGAACGCAAGATGACGGTGTTGCCGAACGGAACGCAGATGCGTCGACGATGAAACGACGGGTGCGCGCTCACATGTCGGGGGTATTGGCAATTCGCGGTGTGGCCCATCGAAACATGATGGCCTGCGATGGATTGCGTCGCAATATGCCGGTTTTGCATCGTAATCCATTGGAAAGCGATGATTTTCGATGGACTGCGCTGCGTTTTGGCGAATATGCAATGCAATCCATCGAAATCGAGACGGTCGATTTTCGAGACCGTTGGAATCATGCGGTTTTGTCGGGGAGGATTGTCTGGCTGCGATGGACTGCGTTGCATAATCGCCGATTTTGCGGTGTAGTCCATCGGAAAGAGTCGATTTTCGATGGACTATGCCGCATTTTGACGATTTTGCGCTGCAATCCATCGGACGACCTTGTGCAACCTGGATTACGCCATGGATAGGAGCGCCATGGATAAGAGACCATTGGCATCTGACATCCGGCATCCAATATTCGGCATCATCCGACAAGCCTATATGTGTCGCAATCCGCGGAATCACCGCGGCAGGCGGCACATCTTCTCCAGGGGGCGCGCCTCGATGAGGAAATCCACGCGGACGTCTCGCGAAATCAGCAGTCTCGACACCTGAAAGGCGAAATACGCTCGGGATTCGGCATCCTTCAACGCATCCGCGGTCACGACGAGCACAATCCATCCGTGCAGTCGCAGCAGTTCGCGTTTTTCCTGGTCGCGTCGCCATTGCCGCTTGTCCGTACGATGATGGTCGCCGTCGTATTCCACCGCCACGCGAGCCTCCGGCCATGCCATGTCCACGGTCATCGCCGCTCCCGACCGGAACGTCAGCCCCGGCACGACGTAATTCGTTTCGGGGCAGGGGACGCCGTGGCAGACCAACGCAAGACGGCATATCGTCTCCTGTGGGGAATATACGTTCTCCTGAGCAAGCCGCAATGCCATGCGGCAGAACAGTTTTCCGGCAAACGATGACGATTGTTCAAGAAATTCGCTCATGCGTTGCAGGGGATCTCGCTTACCATCCATCATCATGCGGAATATAACGGCGTCGGTGAGTGCGATGAACTGTTCTAGGTCGACGAACCGTGCCATCTGGGCCCATGTATGCACCAGGTCGAGCACATATATGGACGGAGACAGACGGATTTGCGACGGTCCGTCGAATTCGGTCCAGACGTGTGAGGCCATGGTCTTCGAGCTCATTCGGCGTCCACGCGTGCTGGCCACGGAATGCAGCCGATCGGTGTCGAGCCGGCACTGTTCGGGAACTGGTACCATCTGCAATTCGAGAGCGGTCGTCAATCCAAACAATATTTTCCGCTTGCCGTTCCTCGTCTCCTCGATGCATCGTTGCAGGGTGCTCTGCCGTTTGGTCGCCAGCGTTTTGCTCATGGTACTGATGTCTTGTGCATTGTCGTTGACGGGATGGGAATGATTCCGATGGCCGGTGTGCCGGTCCGAGTCGTTGGTCTGTCGTGGATGGTTCGGGTATCGCATGGTCTTCGGCCCCCTTGATGAAGAATGCTGTGCAAAACGTCGTGATATTCACGCTAACGGAAAACCAATCGCCGACGGAAGCCAAACGAGGAATGTGGATAACTGTGATGTGAAGTGTGCCGATAGGGCCGGCGACAGCGCCAATGCATCCGACCGACGATGCGGCTGGCGACGATGTGGTTCGCAACCATGCAATTCACGACGCCGGGGCTTACGGCATCGTGCACGCCATGATGGCAAGCACGGCGGCGGCAAGCCCCAGTGCGGTCGAGGCGCCTCCCACGGCCATGAGGATTATCGGGGCAATCGGGGTTCGGTAGCGGAAAACGTGGAGTTCGGTGGCATGCAGTCGTTCGTGGGGATACGTTTGGAGGCGGAGGAGCATCGACGGCAAGGCATCGTTGATTGTACAGATAATGGGGCATCGGTCGATTCGTGCACGGCACCCGGTCGGATTGGAATGCGCACGGTGGTCACGGCACTGTTCCGGCCACACATCAGGGGTTTGATATTCCGCTGGCCGGAGCTGCGGTCGAGGACAACGGAACGTTAATCCTTCCGTTCGTGGTATCCGTCGAAATCACGCCATGCATAGACGGGCGTCTTGCCGTCGGGGCGTCTTGCCCAGCCCATCCACCGTGCTTCGGCGATACGGATGCCCGAGTGTGTGTCGGGGTGTTGAGAGGACCGCCGCCATTCAAGGACGCTGTTCAATAGGCGTTATTCTCGAAGAGCGACGATGCCGGCGGCGAGCATGACGACTCCCACGGCGACACCGATGACTATCACGATGATAATGGTGATGATGTCCTGGGAAGTCATGGAATCCATGGTATTCGGGGAATTGCTATGGTTCGTGATGGAGTGCGCCGCATATTGGTGGTTTTGCGGCGTAATCCATCGGAAATGCCCGGTTGCTGATGGATTACGCCGCGATTTGGCGAATATGCGGAGCGGTCCATCGAAATCAAATTGGTTGATTTTTAAGATCGTTGGAATCATGCGGTTTTGTCGAGGTGGATTGTTTGGTCGCGATGGATTGCGTCGCAATATGCTGGTTTTGCATCGTAATCCATTGGAAAGCGATGATTTTCGATGGACTGCGCTGCGAAAACGCGAATGTGCGGAGCGGTCCATCGCGCAAGCGGGGAACGTCGAGCAGTGAAGAAGTGAAGACGGAAAGATGAGAGAGGAGGTGAAGGTGAAAGGGAAAGGTGAATGTGAAAGGGATGAGTAGGGGGGGCGAGGAGTTTCTTGTGCCGCGCATATGACAACGGCTCCCGCTGAGGGGAGCCGTTGCATTGATGTCGTCGCTGCTGAATTCGGAATCGCGATGGCCCACTGGCATCACGACGGTCGATCGGAACCGCGATGACGACCGGAACCGCGATGACGATTGGAACCGCGATGGGCGGTGAAGCCTTACGCGCGGGTCAGCTTGCGGTGCAGGCGGTGCGGACGGGCCGCATCCTCGCCGAGGCGCTTGACCTTGTTCTCCTCGTAGGCCTGGAAGTTGCCTTCGAACCAGTACCAGTTGGCAGGGTTCTCGTCGTTGCCTTCCCAGGCGAGGATGTGCGTGGCGACGCGGTCGAGGAACCAGCGGTCGTGGGAGATGACCACGGCGCAGCCGGGGAACTCGAGCAGCGCGTTCTCCAACGATTCGAGCGTCTCGACGTCGAGATCGTTGGTGGGCTCGTCAAGCAGCAGCAGGTTGCCGCCCTGCTTGAGGGTCAGCGCCAGGTTCAGACGGTTGCGCTCACCACCGGAGAGCACGCCCGTGAGCTTCTGCTGGTCGGAGCCCTTGAAGCCGAAGCTGGCCACGTAGGCGCGGGTCGGTACCTCGACGCCGCCCACTTCGATGAAGTCGAGACCGTCGGACACGGCCTCCCACAGGTTCTTCTTCGGGTCGAGGCCGGCACGGTTCTGGTCGACGTAGCTGATCTTCACCGTCTCGCCGATCTTCAGTTCACCGCTGGTGAGCGGCTCGAGACCGACGATGGTCTTGAACAGCGTGGACTTGCCCACGCCGTTCGGGCCGATGACGCCGACGATGCCGTTGCGCGGCAGCGTGAAGCTGAGGTCGTCGATGAGCACACGGTCGCCGAACGCCTTGTGGATGTGCTTGGCCTCGAGCACCGTGGAGCCCAGACGCGGCCCCGGCGGGATCTGGATCTCGGAGAAGTCGAGCTTCTTGGAGTTGCGTGCCTCCTGCTCCATCTGGTCGTAACGCTCCAGACGGGCCTTGTTCTTGGCCTGACGGGCCTTCGGCGAGGAACGCACCCATTCGAGCTCGTTCTTCAGACGCTTGGCGAGCTTGGCGTCCTTGGCGCCCTGGATCTCCATACGCTTGGCCTTGGTCTCCAGATACGTGGAGTAGTTGCCCTTGTACGGGTACAGATGGCCGCGGTCGACCTCGCAGATCCACTCGGCCACGTTGTCCATGAAGTAACGATCGTGGGTGACGGCGATGACGGCGCCCTCGTACTTGTGCAGGAACTGCTCCAGCCACAGGATCGACTCGGCGTCGAGGTGGTTGGTGGGCTCGTCGAGCAGCAGCAGGTCGGGGGCCTCGAGCAGAAGCTTGCACAGGGCCACGCGACGGCGCTCGCCACCGGAGCACACGGTCACCGGGGTGTCGGGGTCGGGGCACTGGAGGGCGTCCATGGCCTGCTCGAGCTGCGAGTCGAGGTCCCAGCCGTTGGCGGCGTCGATCTCGGTCTGCAGCTTGCCCATCTCCTCCATGAGGGCGTCGAAGTCGGCGTCAGGGTTCGCCATCTCCTCGCCGATCTGGTTGAAGCGGGCGACCTTTTCGGCGATCGGGCCGAACGCCATCTTGATGTTCTCGCCCACGGTCTTCGTGTCGTCCAGCGGCGGCTCCTGCTGCAGGATGCCGACGGTGAAGCCCGGGGTCAGCGTGGCCTCGCCGTTCGAGACGGTGTCGAGGCCGGCCATGATCTTCAGCAGCGTGGACTTGCCCATGCCGTTGGGGCCCACCACGCCGATCTTGGCGCCGGGCAGGAAGCTCAGGGTCACGTCGTCAAGGATCACGCGGTCGCCGTAGGCCTTGCGCGCCTTGATCATCTGATAAATGAATTCAGCCAAGTGAGTTCCTTATCTCTGTCGTTGGTTGTATTCCGTTGATTCCCAAAATTTGCGTGCCCCGTTCGCCGCGATCGTCGGAAGTCGCCGCGATCGTCGTGATGGCCGCGAGGCGTGGCAAAAAGTTCCAAAACCATTATTCTACAGGCCATCTACAGCCGTATGCAACGGCGTTTGGCGGGCGGAAAAACCCGCTGTAAAACCTGCTGTCACCGATTCGCGGTGCCAGAAGGTCGTTTTTCGCCCTGAAAACGACCGGAAGGCACCATGAATCGCGGGTTCCGACCGTTGCGAGCCGTTAATCCGCTATCGGCCCGTGTGTTCCGCGCCGTCGCGCGCGAGGCGGAGCTGCATGGCGAGGCGATAGTAGTCGATGAGCCTGTCGACCACGTTGGGCCAGGTCCGTCCTTGGATGGCCTCGAAGCCGTTGTCGGCGATGCGCCGGCGGAACGCGTCGTCCGATATCACGCGCTGGACGCAGGCGCGCAGGGCCTTGTCGTTCCGCGGGGAGTAGAGCAGGCCGGTCCGTCCGGTGTCGACGAGGTCGAGCGGGCCGCCGCTGGCCGGCGCGATCACCGGCAGCCGGCTCGCCATGGCCTCCTGAATCGTCTGGCCGAACGTCTCCTGATTGCCGGTGTGCACGAACACGTCGAGCGCGGCATAGGCGTCGGCCAGTTCGTCGCCGTGCAGCATGCCGGTGAATATGGCCGTCGGCAACCGGCGATGCAGGTCGTCGGCGCACGGGCCGTCGCCCACGATCACCAGGCGGATGCCCAGTCCCGAAAGACAGGTCAGACGGTCCACCTGCTTTTCGGGCGCCAAACGTCCCACATATCCGACGACCGGCACCGCGCCGTCGTAGCTCCATTTGCGATGCAGTTGCCGTACCTGTTCCGATTCGGCCCGGCGCGGGTTGAACAGCGTCGAATCGACGCCGCGTCCCCACAGCCGGATCAGCGACGGCTCGACGCCGAATGTCTCGAGACGTTGCCGGGCCTGATCGGTCGGCGCCAACGTGAGCGTGGCCTGGTTGTGCAGTCTTGCGATGCGGTCGGCGAGGATCTGCTCGGCGGCGTCGCCCGCGGATTTGCCGACCTTGCGCAGCCAGCCGGTGTGCTTCGGCGCCATGCTGCCGGCCAGTCCGTCGATGGTCTGACGGGCGAAGCGGCGCGCGTACTGCGCCACGTCGGTCTGGTAGACGGCCACCGTGGCCACGCCCAGCTCGTCGCCGGCGATCAGGGCCGCATGGCCGAGCCGGGAGATCGGCGCCGCCACATGGATGACGTCCGGGCGCGGGCCGGACTCGATCATATCGATGACCGTGCTTTTCATCGGGATGGCCACATTGAAGTGCTGCACCGGCCATGATGTGACCGCATCGACGCGATACCCCGCGAACGAGCCGCTTTCCGGCGCCGGCTGCGGGGCGATAACCTGCGCGTCAAAACCGCGGTCGGTGAAACGGCGCAATATATGCTTCACGCTGTTGCTCACGCCGTTGGTCTGCTCCAATGACGATTCGCTCACCACGAGCACGCGCAGCGGGCGCCTTCCGTGTTCGGCATGCGTCGCGGACCGCTGGTCGTCGTGTTCCATATCGTCGGTCATCCCACCCATACCGCCCAGTCTATGGACGACGGATTCGACGGAAGGCCCGGTTTCGCCGTTGTTCAGCCATTGTTGCCGCATCGGTTGCCGTGACGACGCTTTGCGGGAGGCTTCGGCGACGTGCATGGTCCCGTGATGTATGGATGCACGGCCCCTGACCGCATGGCAGACCGTGTGATAGACATGAACCTCGTACAGGAGAACGAGGAGAGAAGACGGAGGAAAGGCATGAAACGCAAAACCCGAAGCGCCGCGGCGACGCCGGCGCTGCTCGCCGCGCTGATCTTTCTGGTGGCGTTGAACCTGCGACCGGCCATTGCGGCGGTCGGACCGGTATTGACGCGCATCGGCGAGGACCTCGGCTGGGGCGAAAGCGTGCTCGGCGTGCTTGGCGCCATGCCGTTGTGGGCGTTCGCGGCCGTAAGCCCGCTGGTCCGGTTCGTCACGGCGCGACTCGGTGCCGACCGGACCATTCTCGCCGCGCTGCTGGTGCTGGCAGCCGGCGATGCGGTGCGTTCGTTCGGCGGGCCGGCCGGCGTCTGGTTGGGCACCGTGGCCGTGGGCGCCGGCATCGCCGCCGGCAACGTGCTCGTGCCGGTGATCGCCAAACGCGACTATGCCGGCCACGTCTCCATGGCCACAGGCGTGTACTCGGCCTGCATCACGACCGGTTCGGCCATCGCCGGCCTGACCGCCGCCCCATTGGCCGACATGCTTGGCGGATGGCGGCCGGCGCTCGCCCTATGGGCGGTGCCGCCGCTGGTCGTGGCCGCGTTGTGGTCGATTCGTGTGATGCGGGGGACGATGTCATCGGATGACGCACAAGAATCCGACGATATTCCCGTATCCATCGATTCGTCTGCCGGCGCCGCCGCTGTCGAAGCTGCCGTTGATTCCACGCCACTGTGGCGCCGGTCGATGACCTGGTGGGTCACCTTGTTCATGGGCTTGCAGTCGGCAGCGTTCTACACGATGTCGAACTGGCTGCCTTCGGTCGTCACCGCCGCCGGATTCAGCGACGCGACCGCCGGCGTGCACCTCTTCGTCTTCCAGTCGCTGGGCATCCTCTCCGGTCTGATGATTCCCGCGCTCATGCAGGTGCGTGGCAACCAGGTCTGCGCGGCCATGGTCTCCAGTCTGCCCATGGTCGTCGCCGGCCTCGGCTGGATGCTGGCTCCCGGACTGTCGTTGCTGTGGAGCGTCATCGGCGGCATGGGGCAGGGCGCGGCGTTGGTCGTGGCGCTTACGTTGATCTCCCTGCGTGGCCGCACGTCCGCGGAGACGGTCGCGTTGTCCGGCATGGCGCAGTCGATCGGATATCTACTGGCGTCGGTCGGCCCGCTCGCCTTCGGCACGATGGCCGAACTCTCCGGCGGATGGACGATGCCGCTCGTACTGTTCACCGCGTTCGCCGCCGCGCAATGCGTCGTCGCCATGCTCGCCGGCCGCGATACGGCCCGGCGTCGCTGATCCGCAGCCGCGCTCCGAGAGGGGCGGCGTCGCCGTCGTGATTCGTCGATGATGAGTTTCGCGAAACATTTGCCGATAATATGGTCGATGTCGAAAAATTGTTTGATATGCAACAATCTTGCGGATTGCGTATCGACACGGTCGAAGTGAAGCGAAAGAGGTATCCCGTGCGCGAAACCGGACGGACGATGTCGTCAACACCAACGCCGACAACAACGGATTCGGATTCGGATTCGGCTGCGGTCGCGGCCGCGCCGGCCACACGACTGTCCAACGGCGGCAAGGCGCGGGTCGAGCCGAAGCTCGTCATCGCCGTCGTGTCCCTGGCCATCCTGACGTTCCTCGGCATCCTTTCCGAAACGTCACTCAACATCGCCTACTCCACGCTGATGGGCGAGTTCTCCGTAGGCGCGGCCGTCGTGCAATGGCTCACCACCGGCTATCTGCTGCTGCTGTCGGTGGCCATCCCCAGCTCGCCGTTCATGGTGAGGCGCTTCGCCACCAAGACGCTGTTCGTCGCCGCCGTGGCCATCTTCACCGCCGGCACCGTGCTCGGCGCGCTCGCCGTCAGTTTTCCGATGCTGCTGGCCGCGCGTCTCGTCATGGCGCTCGGCACCGGCATCTCGCTGCCGCTCATCACCAACATCATCCTCGAGAAGGCGCCGCTCGAACAGCGCGGCATGATGCTCGGCATCGTCAGCCTCGTCACCTGCGCGGCGCCCGCCATCGGACCGGTGTTCGGCGGCGTGGTGATGGAATGGCTCAACTGGCATTGGATCTTCTATACGATGCTGCCGTTCCTCGCATTGTCGTTCGTGCTCGGCGCGGCTACGATTCCCGAGATCCGGCATGAGGGTGACGCCGCCAAGGCCACGATCAGCGTGCCGTCGCTGGCGCTGGTGGCCGCGGGGCTTGCGGGGCTCATCGTGGCGGTGAGCTTCTTCGCCGAATGGAACGGCGACTGGCGGTTCTGGGCGGTGCTGGCGGCGAGCGTTGCGGTGCTCGCCGTGTTCGTGGCCGTGCAGCTGCGTATGGAACGGCCGCTGGTGGAGGTGCGCGTGTTCGGCTATTCCGGATTCTCGCTGGGCATGCTGATTCTGCTCATGAGCTCCGGCGGCGTGCTCGGGCTGAACTTCCAGCTGCCGATCCTGCTGCAGCGTGGCTTCGGATTCGGCAGTCTCGTCGCGGCGCTGATTCTGCTGCCCGGTGCCGTGGTCGGCGCCCTGTGCGCGCCGTTGATCGGCAGCGCGTTGAAACAGCATTTCCCGCCGAAGTTTATCGTATTCGGTTTCATCGGCGTCACCGCCATGGATGCCGTGTTGCTGCTCGCCTCCGGCAGCGTATGGGCCGTGGCCATCGCCTACGCGCTGTTCATGGCGTTCTCCGGATTCGTGCTCGTGCCCGACCAGACGCATGCGCTGAACCAGCTGCCCGCACGACTCAATGCCGACGGCTCCGCGGTGATGAACACCGTGCAGCAGCTCTCCGGCGCCATCGGCACCGCCGTCGCCAGCACCCTGCTCGCCGAATTCTCCGCCGCCGCAGTACGGGGCGGGGTCGGCGCGGCCGAATCGTATCTGCTGGCGTTCTCGCACAGCATGTGGGTGTTCGGCGGCATGGCGGCGGGCGGCGTGCTGCTCGCCGCGCTCATGTTCCGCTTCTCCACGCGGCGGCCGCCCGAACCGGAGCCGCAGGCCGTGGATGTGTGAGCGAGTCGTCGAAATCCGTGGTTTACCCTACCGAATTGTCGATTCTGACCGTGTTTTGCGATGATTTGCGCGGGGAAAATTCGGATTTCGCTGATTTCGGTGGGAGCATGGAGCCATGGGCAAAGCTGGCAGAGGCATAGGGGAAGGTGCGCCCCAGGGCTGGCCGTATGTTGACGGCGGGCAAGATCAGGACGGCGGGCGTGACACCATCGGCCCGGATGATGGGTACGGTGCCGCCTCTCCCGATGGGAGCATGGACGGCGCTCCGGCCTTCACGGACGTGCCGACCGCCGAGGACCGCGCCGCCGTCCGTCGCATCCGCGCCAAAACGCTGATCTGGTTGGTGGTCTTCCTCGCAGTGCTGGTCGCTGCGGTTATGGCCTATGATGGCGGCGGTCCGCTAGCGCGCGCCTACCCGTGGCTGGCCATCGGTTCGCTGGTCGTCGGCACCGTCGCGCTCACCTATGGCATCGGCTGGCGGCGGGCGGCAGCGGTCATCCATGCAGCCGGCGCCGGCGACCGTATCGCCGCGGCGTATCTGCGATACGGTCCGCAACTCGGTTCCGTCGCGTGGTGGTGGACGACCCCGCCGGTCCGGTCCAGTACGGAACGGCGACGCATGACCGCCGTCGGCGTGCTGTTGCTCGTTGTCGCCGTCATCGGCGGCGTCATGACCGTCGCATTATGGAATACACCGATATCGCGCGGCTATCTGGCGACGGTGACGCTGTCCGTCATCCCGATGCTCGTCGTCGGCGTATGGGCCGTGACATTCGCCGCAAAACCCAACGAACGCATCGGGCGTGCGGCCGGCCTCCTGTATTATGCGCTGCTTATCGCGGGACTCATATCGTTGGGTCTCGCATGGACGGCCACGCATGACGGCTATGCATTGGGCGTGTTGATCACGGTGTACGGATTTGCGTTGAACTGCATCAGGGGATTGCGACATCTCGTGCCGGTCATTCTCGCGAACGACATTTTCATACCGACCGGACGCAGTGCCATCGACGCCGACGTCGCGCGCATGGCCGCCGCCGAACCGCAGGTGCCGATGGACGGTCCCGGCAGCCCGCAGATGCGGCGGGTCCGCGCCAGGTACGAGCGCCGGATGCTGCTGCGCTACACGCTGCGTGCCGTGCTGCTGCTCATCATGCTGGCGGCGGTCGTCGCGTTCAAGGTGGCGTTCGGCGGGTGACGGCAGAATACTATGACGTTGATTTCGTGAGAAGAGGAGAGAGGAAGCGATCATGTCAAAACCGAAGCGTACGGGATTGCCGCATATCGTCAAGCGGATGCTGTGCTTCTGCGGCGGCGTCGCCGTCAACTCGGTCGGCATCGCGCTGATCACGAAAAGCAATCTCGGCACCTCGCCGATCTCCAGCGTGCCGTGGGTGATCACGCTGCACTGGCCGGCCGTCAGCTTCGGCATGACCACGTTCGTCATGAACGCCGTGTTCATCCTCGTGCAGGCCATCCTGCTGCGTCGCGACTTCCACGCCGTGCAGCTGCTGCAGATCGTGGTCAATGTGGTCTTCAGCGCATTGCTCGACGTGAGCATGGCCGCCCTGTGGTTCTTCAATCCCGAAACGTGGTGGCTTCGCGGTCTGGGACTGCTGCTCGGCTGCACGATCCTGGCGTTCGGCATCTGCATGGAGGTCTCTCCGGGCCTGGTCACCGTGCCGGGCGAAGGCATCGTACGCGCCATCGCCGTCGTGACGAAAGTGCGGTTCGGCACCGTCAAGGTCTGCTTCGACGTGTCGCTCATCATCCTGTCGACCATCATGTCGTTCCTGTTCTTCGGCCGGCTCAACGGCGTGGGCGTCGGTACGGTCGTCGCCGCTGTCATCACCGGCCAGATCGTCAACTTCTTCAACAGGCACATCCGATTCGTCGGGGCGATTGAGCGTGGCGAGGGCGCGGTGTAAGTTCGGACGCATGACCGATTTCGCCGCCGACCGCAACGACCCTGCCGCCTTCGCCGTCCGCGCCGAATCCGTGGGATTCTGGCGCGACCGTCGACTGATCCTCGCCGACGTGAACCTCAATATCCGTCGCGGGGAGAAGTGGATTCTCTTCGGACCGAACGGCATCGGCAAATCCACGCTGATCGCCATGATGAGCCTGCGGCAGTTCCCCAATGTCGGCCGGCTCTCCCTGCTTGGACACCGTCCCGGCGGCATCGACAAGTTCGCGTCCGGGCGTCGCATCGCGCTCGCCTCGTCGGCCGTTGGCCGTGAGGTCGCACCTCCCGCCGACCCGTTGGACGTCATTGTCGACGCGGCGCCGATTCGCGCCGTACCCGAGGATCTGGGCGACTCGGCCGACGTGGTCGAGCTCGCGGCGTCGCGGCGTGGCGCCGCCCGCCGCCGCGAGGGCGCCGAATACGAGCGCGCGTATACGCTGATGGAGCGTTTCGGCATCGAATACCTCGCCGGCAGGCGCATGGCCGGGCTTTCCGAAGGCGAACGCACACGCGTGCTGATCTGTCGCAATCTCATGTCCGCCGCCGACCTCATGATCTTCGACGAGCCGACCACCGGCATGGACCTCGGCGGCCGCGAGCTCGTCGTGCGCGAGTTGGGCAAGCTGGGGGAGGGCGACGGCGAATTCGCGGGTGCCTCCGACCGGACGGTCATCCTCGTCACCCACCAGCTCGAGGAGATTCCCGCCGGGTTCGACTATCTCGCGCTCATGGGCCACATGCCCGAGGAACGTTACCGCGAATATCTCGCCGCGCATCCGAACATCTACGCGCCCGACCTGGGCAACCCCATGCCCGGCACCGTCACCTACACCGGCGGGCTTGAGGACGGCTTCACCTCGGAGCATCTGAGCGGCATGTTCGGCTTTCCCATAGAGGTGCGCCACCGCGACGGCCGCTGGTCCGCGTTCCGCGCCTGACGATGGCCGGCCGGAGTGTCGGATTTGCGTTCAACCGTACTTGAACCGGTTATATTGAACATGGATGTGAGCGCACACATCGCTGTGCCGCATAAGTGTGTCTGACTATTCGTCGCATGGCGACGGAAACCGAAAACAAGGAGCAAACCGATGAAATACCGCAGCGTAGGCAAGTCCGGACTCAAGATCAGCGAGATCGCCCTCGGCAGCTGGGTGACCGACCTCAAGGGCTCGGCCCAGGAGGACGTCGCCCGCCAGACCATCAAGCTGGCGTTCGACTCCGGCGTCAACTTCTTCGACTGCGCCGACGCCTACTCGGCCGGCGCCGCCGAACGCTTCTTCGGCGAGGTGTTCAAGGACTACCCGCGCAAGGAGCTCGTGCTCTCCAGCAAGGTGTACTTCCCGACCGGCGATGGCGTGAACGACCGGGGGCTGAGCCGCAAGCACATCTTCGAAAGCATCGACCAGACGCTGAAGAACATGCAGACCGACTACCTCGACATGTACTTCTGCCACCGTTTCGACGAGACCACCGACCTGACCGAGACGCTGCGCGCCATGAGCGACCTCGTCGCCCAGGGCAAGGTGCTCTACTACGGCGTCTCCGAGGAGTGGGGCTCGGCCCGTCTCGAGGAGGCTCAGCGCATCATCGACCGCTACAACCTGTACCCGATCACCGTGGTGCAGCCGCAGTACAACCTGCAGGACCGCTACATCGAGCATGAGATCATGGGCACCTGCCGTCGCCACGGCATCGGCATCACCACGTTCTCGCCGCTCGCGCAGGGCCTGCTCACCGGCAAGTACCGCAAGGGCCAGCCGCTGCCCGCCGGCTCCCGCGCCACCTGGCAGGCCGACCACCAGATTAACGACCTGCTCACCGACGAGAACCTCGACAAGGTCGAGCAGCTGCGCGGCGTGGCCGAGGGGCTCGGCACCAACCTGCCGATCCTCTCGATGGCATGGATTCTGCAGCATCCCGAAATCAGCTGCGTGATCGCCGGTGCCAGCAAGCCCAGCCAGCTGGAGAACAACCTCAAGGCCTCCGGCTTCGAGATTCCCGCCGACGCCATGGCCGAGATCGACCGCATCACCGGCTTCCACCGCTTCGAGCGCCACGTCGGCTGATTGATTGATGATCGATTGCTGATTGATTGATTCGCGCGGCGGGGAGAAAAGGAATAATATCCGCCGCGCGAATTCATGAACGACGACGTTCTGCGTCGTCGTATTGCCATGATACATCACGATGTGTACGAACGTACATGAAACATGCCGGAATGATGTGAAGATGCCTCGTTCCCGTTGCCATGCCTGAACCGTATGACGATTTTGGCGTATGGCGTATTTGTTATTCCCCTTCTTGATTCCTAGAGTGAACAGCGGGATGCCGGCGTGGATGACGCCGGCAGCATGTCCGCCGATATCGAAGGAGAACCGACATGGCAGCAACAATGAAGGCCGCGATCTTCGAAGGCCCGGGGAAGATGGCCGTACGCGAGGTGCCGAAGGCCCGCCTCGAATCCGACGGCGACGCCGTGGTGCGCGTGGTGCGCGCCTGCGTCTGCGGTTCCGACCTGTGGTACTTCCGCGGGCTCTCGCCGCACCCCGAGCACAGCCAGATCGGCCACGAGTCCATCGGCGTGGTCGAGGAGGTCGGCCCGGCGGTGAAATCCGTCAGGCCCGGCGATTTCGTGGTGCTGCCGTTCCCTTATAGCTGCGGCAAGTGCCCGGTGTGCGAGGCCGGCTTCGAGTCCGTGTGCCCCCACGGCGGCTACTTCGGTGCCAGCCAAGCCGAATACGTGCGCGTTCCCGAGGCCGACGGCACCGTGGTCAAGGTTCCCGGCTCGCCCGAGGACTACGACGACGCCACGCTCGCCTCGCTGCTCACCATCGCCGACGTGATGTCCACCGGCTACCATGCCGCCGTCTCCGCCGAGGTCAGGCCCGGCGACACGGCCGTCGTCATGGGCGACGGCGCCGTCGGCCTGTGCGGCGTGCTGTCCGCGAGGATGCTCGGCGCGTCCCGCATCATCGCCATGAGCCGCCATGAGGACCGCGCCGCCGTGGCCCGCGAGTTCGGCGCCACCGACATCGTGCCCGAACGCGACCAGGCCGCCATCGACAGGGTGCTGGAGATGACCGGCGGCTACGGCGCCGATGCCGTGCTCGAATGCGTCGGCTCCAGGCAGTCGTTCGAGACCGCGCTTGGCCTCATCCGCCGCGGCGGCGTCATCGGCCGCGTGGGCCTGCCGCACGATGTGGAGATCAGCGCCGAAGGCACGTTTTACGGCAACATCGGCATCAAGGGCGGCCCCGCCCCCGTGCGCCACTACGACCTCGACTCCGGTCTGCTCGACGCCGTGCTCAAGGGCGAGATCAACCCCGGCCGCGTGTTCACCGCGGAATACGACCTCGACCACATCCAGGACGCCTACGAGGCCATGGACCGGCGCAAGGTCATCAAGTCGCTGATTCGCTTCTGACTCGCCACGTGTGCCGGTGTCGCCGCCCTCGCATGGTCGTGCCGCCAACACACGGGCCGAAATTCCCGAATCCCGCGATTCATGGTGCCTTTCCGCCGTTTTCCCGCGAAAAATAACCCTAAGGCACCCCAAATCGCCGGTATCGGGTGTTTCGGACCGTGATTTACATCGACCGTGGCCGTATTCACTACTTCAGCAGGTCGGCGATGGTGAGTTCGTCTTTCTGCTCGGGCTTGTGGATTCTTCGGTATTCCAGCAAGCAGCGGCATAGCTCGTCGGCGTCTGACCAGTAGTTTTGCAGGAAGGCTTCGTTTTTGATGCGGCCCATGCCTAGGGTCTTCTTGCAGAATTCACTGGGCTTGGCCTTGTTCTTGGCCCGTCTGTTGTATTTGCCGAGTTCATCTTCCTTGATGATGGCCAGCATTTCGATTTCCGGCCTCGTGTAGCAATTGAACACGGGAACCGTTTCGTTATACGGGTATGAGAGGTGGAACTGTTCCTTGCGTGAATCGAGAATGCGGACGATGGCTACGGGTTGCTCGTAATCGAGCCCTAGAAATACGTCTTGGATGGTTTTCGCGGCTCGGCAGTTTGTCGTTGGCCTGTCGGTGATGGTGTCGCGGATAGCAGCGCCCTCGTCGATGATAAGTTTATCGGCGGCCAGCAAGGTTTCGATGACGACGCGCTCGCATGACCCTTCGCAGACGAAGAGCACGCGAGCGTTCTGCAATGCCGTACGGGAATCGTCATCGAGCATCGGCGGCTCCCGTCATCGATTTGATGTACCGACGCATCGCAGCCACGTCCTTGGCCTTGGGGGCGGTGCCTTTGACGAGATTGGAGAAGAAGATCTCGCTCTTCTTGGATTCCACTCGGGCTTTCTTCGGTGCTGCCTGCGCAAGTCCTTCGGAGTACTTGATGAGCTGTATGCGTCGATTTTCGTCCCTGACGGCGAAATAGACGCAGTCCTTGCGCTCAAGATGGTCAAGCAGTTCCGGATAGTGCGTGGTGAACACCAGCGTCGCTCCCTTGGGGTTGGTCACCGGAGAGGCGAACAGGTCCATGATGGTTTCCACCAGCTTCTTGTTCAAACTGTTCTCGATTTCGTCGACGAGGAAATAGCCGCCTTCGCGAAGTGCCCCAACGGCGGCATTGACGATGCGACTGCCTCGTATGGTGCCTGCGGACAGCATCTGAACGGCATCGAACTGGCCGAGGATGCGCTCCCGATTGTCATCGACGAATTTGAGGTGGACCTTGCCGTCGTCGTCCACGGTCAGTTTCTCGATGCTGCGGTCAAAGGTGTGTACGATGTCCGGAGCCACTGAGGGGACGAAAACTGGTGTTCGGAAGGAGTCAATATAATTCATCACCGGCGTCATGTCCTCCTGATCGGCATACAGTCCGGATGTGATGGAGGCAGAGGACGGAATGTATCGTTTGGCTTCCGGCGCAAGCTCGTGGTCTCCGCCAACGCCTCGGGTCAGGATTTCCTCGCAGTGTTCCTTGAACACCGCGAAGTCGGTTAGTTCCTTTTTCTGTACAGGCTTGCCGGTATGTCGCCAGAGACGTTCCTCGGTGAAATGCAGCGTGATGCCGGATTCGTATGGAGCTCCGTCTCCCTGGCCGGTTTTGGCGCGCGCCGTGCGGATGCCGGATTCCAGCAGATACCAGTTGTCGTCGTTGGTGAAGATGATGCGCGTGTTCGCCGGAGCATCCATCAGTGCGACGAGCGGACCGTAGACGAGATGATCGGCGTCCAGAGGAATGCCGCGTGCAATATCTAGTGCAAAGTTCAAAGCACGCAACGTGGTGGTCTTACCGGACGCGTTGAGTCCGGCGATGCCTAGGATGGTTTGAGTGCAAATGCCGGCCCCTATGCCGTTAAGACGGTGAACAGTAACGCTCTGCGTAGAGACGCGGTCGGAGGCGTACAGATCCATGGAAACGGACTGGTTGCGGTACAGGTCGAGTCCATTGATTGCGAATTTCAATATATGCACGACTCGCCCCTCTCTTGTATGCTATAACCAGATTTTCTGGTTATAGCATACAAGAGAGGGTGGACGTGCCTTTACACGTTGGCTGAGTCGATGACGGCCTGACCGTTCATGAGAAGAGGAAGCAGGCGGTTACGCAGCTGAGCAAGGCGAGTGGATTCCTGCAGCCTTGTCGAAACTTGTTTGGCCCATGTCGTTGACATTTCGGCGAACTTGTCAATGAGTGCATTGTCCGTCGGCAATGTCACGGGAAATGAGAGGGCGCCTTCGATGTCGAGATGTTTGATTTTCGTGCCGCTGGCATATCCGCTGGCATAACGATGATAGTCGGTTCGTGACAGCATCCTGTTCAGCAGGAAGCGGACGTTAGCGCGTTTTTCGATGAGTCTCACCACATCCATCGACATGGTGGGGGCTTCATCGAAGACATTCGGCACGAGGAACGTCTTAGCTATGACATCCGTGGTCCCGGTCGGATCAATGGCGGTTTGTTGGGTGACGCACATTACCAGATCAAAAGGGGACAGCAGCTTGGAGCCCTTTGTTTCACCGACGAAATGCTTCAGTCCGGATTCTTTAAACGTGCTATTGGTGTTGAATGTGGCGAGGTTGATCATCGGGCGACCTTCGTCCGACAGTTCCACGGCAGAATAGGAAATGCCACGGTCTATGGATACCAGGTCGTTGGCGATCGCAACCTCCCAACCTTCGGGGATGTCGCGGTTGAGGGTGGGATTGTGAACCATGCGTCCGCCGGAGGAGCGGTAGGGGTTGCCGTGCTCGTCGAGGAAGTCGAACTGCATGAACCAGTAGTCATACACCGTCCGCGCCATCGCCTCCAGCTCCGCGATGATTTTCCCATTCGTCTCGATCTTCTCATCGATGGCATGAAGCAAAGCAACAATGTTCTTCTGTTGGTCGATATTAGGAAGAGTTATGACAACATCCGACAAAATACCGGTGTTAAGATTCGGCATATTGGATCCGACCGCATGGGCACGAAGATACTGTCTTGGTTCAGGGCCGCTCAAATAGTATGAGATAAATTCCGGATTGGCTTTGTTTCCATCAATACGTACGCGCAGGCATCCTGTGCCACATAGTGCCGGTAGATCATCATCTCGAATGAAAGCATGTTTATCGACCTCGCCTCGTCTGGCAAATACAATGTCATTCGTTTCAAGTGCGTGACGACCAAGCCTTGAATAATCGGATTCATCAATATTGGCGGCAGCGTTGAACGTGCGATGAGAGTCGATATCTTGCGGCATGACGACGGGAATACCTTCATCCACGTAATCGCTTTTATGCAGCTGACTGCCGAAAGGTCCAGTCGAAAGCTCCGCAATATCTCCGAGCTTCACCTTACGCAATGCGCACCGCCTTCATCTGCTCTTCGATCTCGTGCTGCAGGCGCTCGCCTTCGGCCCATAGGTCGCGCAGCTTGTCCGTGTGCTCGGCCATCTCGGCTTGGAACTGTTTAGGGGTGATGTTCTCGTATTCGATCTTCACCTCAAAATACTGTCCGGCGCTGAACGAATACCGTTTCTCCGCAATGGCCGTATAGTCGGCCAGCACGGAGAAATCATCCTGCTCCTCCATGCCGTTGAACACCGAGATGATGCGTTCGATCTCGTCGTCCGAAAGCACCGTGCGCTGGTTCTTGCCCACTTTCTCCTTGGTGCCGAGCTTCGAGGCGTCCACAAGCAGCGCATGGTCGTACCGCTTCGAGGAGTCCACAAAGAGTATCGACACGTTCGTGCCGGTGTTGGCGAAGATGTTGCTTGGCATGGAGACCACGCCACGTAACATGCCGCTTTCGATCATCTTCGTGCGAATGGCCAGCTCGATCTTGCTCTTCGCCGTCAGAAACCCGGTCGGCACTACGATGGCCGCCTTGCCGCCCGGCTTCAACGAATAGAGAATATGCTGGATGAACATCAGATAGATGGCCATCTTCTCCGGTGTCTTGGCCGGCACCTTCGGCACGCCCGCCCAGAACCGCTGTGCATACTTCTCCGAAGCCAATGTGTCGCGCGTATCGGAGAAATCGCATTTGAACGGCGGATTGCTCACGATGTAGTCGAACCGCTGCAGACTCCTGCCGTCGGCCGCCAGATGCCTGGGAGAGACGAGCGTATCGTCGTGCACCACGTTCTCCAACGATCCGACCAAGCCATTCAGGATTAGGTTCAATCGCATGAACTCGTTGGCCTTCTGCGAACGGTCCTGCGTATACGTGGTGCAGTTGTTTTCGCCGATCTGGTGCGCCAACGCCAGAACCAATGTGCCCGAACCTGCCGCCGGATCATACACCGTCACGTTCTTGTCGCCATCGGGCGCAAGAATCCGCGCCATGATGTTCGCGATGGCGTGCGGCGTGAAATACTCGCCGTAGCTGCCGGAATCCTTGTTGTAGTCCTTGATGAGATACTCGAACACCTGCGAGAAGAAGTCGTAGCCCTGCGAGAACGCGTCGGCGAAGCTGAAGTCCGAAAGCGCGTTGATGAGAGCCGCGCAGAATCCGTTGCGCTTGTTCTCCTCCACGATGAACCGTGAGACGCCTTGGAACAGGGTGATGGCTGCGTTGCCGGCCTTCACCGAATACACTTCGACGTTGTCCTGTGCTATGCCGAGCAGTGCCTCGTCGAATCGTTGGGCGAAGTCGTCGGTGTTCTGCCTGTTGAACAACGAGGAGACCATCCATTCGGGGCGTACATAGGCTACGGTACCCAGTTCCAGCTGCTGGATCATATCCCTGTCGGCGTCATCGAGGCCGCGAAAGCGCTCCTCGATCGCCGCCGTGTCGTCGCAGTCGGCGAACTCGGGCAGTTTCGTGAACTCGTAGAGCATCCGGTCGTTCAGATACTTGTACAGGAACGCCTCGGTGATGATCTTGTATTCGCTGCTGTCGTTGGCCAGGCCGTAATTCGCGCACACGGTCTTCAGCTTGTCGATCATGGCGAGGGTGTCGTTGAGAATCACGGTGTTCATGCGAGGTTCCTCTTCCTTTCGTCGGAGTACTCATTGTAAATCCTGCCGGCCGTGGATTTGACCTGACTGATGGAGCATTGCACGCCGGCTTCACGGAACGCGTTCAGCACCTTCGGGCCGAGACTGCGAGTGAACGATGCCGGCTGGTCGAGGGACGCCGCGTTATGCTCCACCATGACATCCACGACCTTCTTGGCGGCAGAAAGCGCTTTGAACAGTGTGGCCCTGCTGTCGGTCACGGGGTGCTCGTCTCGCATCATCGCCTTGTGGATTCGCATGAACTTCGCATCGCCGTCGTACTTGCGTTCCAGCAGGTCGTTGCGTCGGTTCAGTTCGTCGGACCGCCGTTTGAGCTCGTTGATCTCGTTGACGAGGTCGGCGGTCTCCTCGGTGGTGATCTCCGTCATGTTGGCTTTAAGGAGTTTCTTGCGCAGCTCTTCGAGCAGATTCACATACTGTGGGTCGTCCGGGTCCTCATTGCCTTGGAACGAGCCGCCGGTCGTGCGGATGGCCTGCTTGAGCCGGTCTGCCATGCTCAGCTCCTCGGTGCCCTCCTTCTCGAAGCTGAACTCCATGTTCTCCAGCAGAATGTTGAGGCTTCCGGTGGAGAGCCGGCCAAGCGCCAGCGCCTTCTGCTGGTTGATGCGGCCGATGCGCAGGTTCACCTCGTTGAGCAGCTTGCCGAACAGGGCGATGTCGAAATGGTCCTCAAGCTCGGTATGGCCGTAAAGCGTGGCGAGGTTGCGCAGCTCCTTGTACCGGTTCAGCGCCTTGCGAATCGCGTAAAGCACGTTCACGTCCTCGATGGCGTCCAGTTCCTTGGCGAACGCGTGGTCGTCGTCCGTGCTGTACTCCCAAAGCGTGTCCTTGATGTCGTCCAAATCGGCCTCGATGACCTTCGGATCGTCGAACAGACTGCTGTACGTCGCCATGTCGTCGCCCAGCTCGTTGTTGAGTTCGGCCAGATAATCCTGGTTCGTCTTGTCGAACTCCTTGGAAATGTCCACGAAATCGACCACGAAACCATGGTCCATATGCTTATATGGCCGGTTCACTCGGGTGAGCGCCTGCAGCAGATTATGCGCGTCGAGCTTGCGGCACAGATACATCTTCTTCAGGCGGGGTGCATCGAATCCGGTAAGCAGCATGTTGTAGACCACGAGAATATCGATGCCACCGCGTTTGAATTTCCGCTGGAGCTTCCGCCGGTCCTCCTTGCTGCCCTCGTCGAACAATATCAGCGCGGAGGAGATGTCCTGGTCGTAGCGTTGCAGCTCCGCGTAGATGTTGCGCGCCTGCTGCGAGGTGCGGGCCACAATCATCGCGCCGATGTTCTCGTTCTCCCGCCCCAGGGCGATACGCGAGTTGACGAGGTCATCTACGATGTATTCGATCAGCGGCTCCACGAAATGCGGATGCTCGAACACCGCGTTGAGGTCGGTGAGACCGTCGATCTCCCGCAGTGCGTCCATGATCTTCTTCATTCTCACGCGGAACTGCGGTTTGATGTCCTCGCGCAGCAGACGCAGCGTGTAGCCGTCGATGATGGACCGGTCATAGAAATACGTATGAATGTAGTCGCCGAACACCTGCTTCGTGTCCGCCCCGCCCTTCTGACGAATCAGCGGCGTACCGGTCAATGCGATGCGCACGGCATCGCGGTCGGCATTGACCAGTGCGGCGAGGAAACTCTTCCCCGGCTTGTATTCGCGATGCGCCTCGTCGATGAAGAACAGCCGCTGCTCGTCCAGCCCGTATTCGGCCCGGATGGCGGAAGCGTCGTCACGGAACTTCTGAATATTCACCACGGCGATCTGGGCCGTAGCCGAACCGGAACCGTCGCCCTTCTTCGGCATCCACTCCGACGGATTGCGCAATAGGTCAATGAACCTGTCGCGTGAGTCGGCACGAAGCACCTGCGCGCCACGGGCCGAGAACTCATCGCTCGCCTGATCCGCCAGATCGAGACGGTCCACGATGAAGAACGCGCGCAGAATACGGTTGCGCCGCTGATAATAGTCGCGAAGATACCGGGTGAGCAGGAACGCCAGCTCGGTCTTGCCGCTGCCCTGCGTATGCCAGATCACGCCCTGCTTCACGCCGTCGTCGAGCGTGAGACGCACCGCCTGCGAGGCGAAGAACTGCGGGTAGCGCATGATGTGCTTCTCGATGACATGCACGCCTTCCCCCGTTGCAGCGCCGTCGGCGTCTTCGGTGTTCGCGTCCTTGACATACTCTTTGTAGCACAGACCGTATTGCAGCAGGAACAGCAGACGATTGCGGGAGAACAGCGACGTGATGATGCCGTTCGCCGGAGTCGCCGGGTCAAGGGAGTCATTCCACGCCGGGGTGTCAAACAGGGCAATGACGTTGTTGTCTTGTAGGATGCGTTTCTCCTCGTCTGGGTTTCGCGGAGCAAGAGTGGCGGCGAGGGCCTTCGCGGACTGCGGTTCCTCGCGGAACCGGTTCATCCACAACGTCTCATATGAACTCGTGGCGTAGAACGAGCCTTGAATCGGATCGCGGTCGGCGTCGTCATACGGCTGGTTGTTGCTGAACGCCATGATCTGCGTGATGTTCGCGAACCGCCTGAAGAACGGCTGCCGGAACCTGCTGAACATGCGATTGCGCTCAGCGAGAATGCCGTCACGGTTGTTCGGCCGCTTGACCTCCATGAAACACAACGGCATGCCATTGACGAGGAACACGATGTCGGGTCGGAAATTATCGTCGTCATGCGCATACGTCAATTCGGTGACGACGGTGAAATCATTGCGTTCGGGATTATCGAAATCGATAAGGCGATAGCCGTCCAAACCATGCTGGAGATTTTCAAAGAACGCACGGCCCAAATCGTCGCCGCTCAATATCGCCGCGATCTTGCGGATGAGGAACCGGACGCGGTCGTCATCTATGCCGCGGTCGGGATTGATGCGGCGGATGGATTCTGCGAACAGGTCGTAGAAGATGTTCGTACCGGGGTCGTAATCCGTGCCCGGTCTGTCGTGCTTGATGGAACGGTACTTCCATCCCAGACGTGTGGCATGAACCAATGCCGGAACCTTCACGTACTTGTCTTCCGGACCGTGCATGACTCCTTCTTTCCCGAGACTGTCATCGTCGCGTGTCATCATCGTCGAGTCGGTTGATATTCATGATAATGAGGACGCTTCGCGGTCGGGGGATTTGACGATGGCGGGCGTCTTGCGAGCCATCGCGTTGCGTATGATGGTGGCAGCGCGAAAGGAGGGCGTCATGGCCGTGCCGGAAATCGAACGACGGTGGATAGACAAGTTCCAGGAGAACCTGTCCATCGTGCGCAAGGTCGCAGGATGGACCACGCAGGAGCTCGCCGACGAACTGGGCGTGGCCAGACAGACCGTCTCCAATCTCGAGACCGGCAGAAGCCCCATGACCAAGCTGCAGTATCTGGCGCTGCGAACCGTGTTCAACGCGGAGATCGCCAAGCGGGAGAACCGCGACCTCGCCCGCGTCATCAAGACGCTGGTCGACGATCCGATGCAGAACACCGCCGATGGCGTCATCGCCGACGATGACGCCGCCGAGGATGCGGATGCACCGTCGAAGACTGTCGGGGCAAAGCGCGGCGGCAAACGCGGTGCCGCCGATGATGGCGGCAGAGGCGAATCGGGCCGGCCGATGACCGGCGCCGCCATGCAGATACTCGCGGCCATCACCGGCGCGCTCGCCAGTGGTGCCGCCGCCGGCGCACTTGCGTTCCTTATGCTCCCCGACGGCAAATCCGGTCGCTAGCCGTCATCCTTCGCGACAGCAGCATCGTGATCAACGAGGCGGTGAGTCCGGCGACGGCGACCGTCGAACCGACCGCTATGGCGATCTTCAATCGTTCGCTCATGCGTATACCCCTCTTGGCGTTGACGTCATCGCCGGTGGCGTGCTGCCAAAGGCGTTGCTGCTGAATATCAAATCCAATCTAATGCAATGTGAAAATGTAATCAAATTAGCATTATGTTAAATACCTGACATCAAGTTCTCCGTTCACATTCGGCGATATCGACACGACGGTCACGACCATCATCGCCACCGTGGTGTACGACGTCTTCGCCGGCAAAAGACGGCCGGGGCGCGACCACGCCATCAAGCTCGCCTTCGGACTCGGCTGCGACCTGCGGGAGACCCAACGGCTGCTCCGCCTCGCCGGCGTCAGCGAACTGTGGTGCAAACAGCGGCGCGACGTCATCGTCACGGTCGTATTGCGCGACGCCAAGGGGCGTATCATCTACGGCGATCATGAATACGTCGACAAGCCCGCCGAAGGCGCGTCGAAGCCGTTCTCCATCACCAGATACGACCTGCCGCAATACGCCTCGTACGAGGTCTATGCGGCCACTGTATAATAGGCGAATAGGCGATTTTTGCGGTTTCCTCGCGCAAATCGTCGGTTTTCGGGGTGCGAAGCGACAAGTTGCGCGAGGAAATTGTCGTGACGCCCGCCGTTCCTACAATGGGAGGCATGACTGAAGGCAGGAACGGGGACGGGTGGCGGATCGCACGGCGACCGCGGCGATCCGGGCCCGGCGCCATCGAAGTCCGTGGCGCGCGCGTGCACAATCTCAAGAACATAAGCATCGACATTCCGCTGGGGGAGCTGGTCGGCGTGGCCGGCGTCTCCGGATCGGGGAAATCATCGCTGGCATTGGGCGTGCTCTACGCCGAAGGCTCGCGACGATACCTGGAGGCCCTCTCCACATACACGCGGCGCCGACTCACCCAGGCCGGTCGCGCGCAGGTGGACGACGTGCGCCACGTACCCGCCGCCCTCGCCCTGCACCAGCGGCCGAGCGTGCCCGGCGTGCGCTCCACGTTCGGCACCATGACCGAGCTGCTCAACAGTCTGCGATTGCTGTTCTCCCGCGTCGGCTCGCACGTCTGCCCATACTGCGGCGCCCGCAACCGACCGAGTCTCAACGTGGCCGCCGAACTGCCCATAACCTGCGCCGGCTGCGGCAGGGAATTCCACGGGCCCGGGGCGGAAAGCCTCGCCTTCAACTCGGCCGGCGCCTGCCCCACCTGCTCCGGAACCGGCATCGTGCGCGAGGTCAACCGCGCCGCGCTCGTGCCCGACGAGACGAAATCCATCGACGACGGAGCCGTGCTGCCATGGGGCTCGCTCATGTGGGACCTCATGAAGCAGGTGTGCGGCGCGATGGGCGTACGCACGAACGTGCCGTTCAACCAGCTCACCGTCAAGGAACGCGACATCGTCTTCAACGGTCCGGCCGTCAAGAAGCACATCCTGTACCGGTCGAAGAAATCCGACGACTTCGCCGAACTCGACTTCACCTACTACAACGCCGTCTACACGGTGGAAAACGCGCTCGCCAAGGCCAAGGACGAGAAAGGTCTGAAGCGCGTGGCGCGATTCCTCGTGGAGAGACCGTGTACCGACTGCGGTGGCAGCCGGCTGTCTGAAGCCGCCCGAGCGCCGAGGATCGGCGACATGAACCTTGCACAGGCCGCCGCGATGACACTTGACGACGCCGTTGCATGGGTGCGCGGCGTGCCGGATATGCTGCCGCCGGAAATGCGGCGGATGGGGCGGAACATCGGCGAATCGTTCCTCGATGTTGCGAAACGGCTGCTTGAACTTGGTCTCGGATATCTTGCGCTTGACCGCGCCGGTGCCACGCTATCGACCGGTGAACGCCAGCGCGTGCAGCTCGCCCGCGCCGTGCGCAACCGCACGACCGGCGTGCTGTATGTGCTTGACGAGCCGTCGATCGGCCTGCATCCGGCGAACGTGGACGGTCTGCTCGGCGTGATGCGTGACCTCGTCGCAGACGGCAATTCCGTGGTCGTCGTCGATCACGACGTGCGGGTTCTGAAGGCCGCCGATCATCTGGTGGAGATGGGTCCCGTCGCCGGCGCCGACGGCGGCCATGTGATTGCGCAGGGCACGGTGGGCGAGGTCGCGCAGGCTTCGGAAAGCCGAATCGCACCGTTTTTGACGGAGGAACGCGCCGCCCGCGTGCGCGACGTCGTCGCCCCGGACGGTATGTTCGCGAACGGCCGTATCCATATGGAGACCGGCCCGTTGCATACGGTCAGGCCACTGAACGTGGATATCCCGCGCGGCCGGCTCACCGTCGTGACCGGCGTCTCCGGTTCCGGCAAGACGACGATGGTGCTGGAATCGCTGATTCCGGCGTTGAAGGCGCGTGCCGCAGGCGAGCCGTTGCCGGAACACGTGCGTGCGCTGAGCGTTGAAGGCAGCGGCGACGTCAATGACACTGCCTCCGGCGGTGACGGGGATGCCGCTGACGTCACCGGCATCGCCCGCGTGAACCTCATCGACGCCACGCCGATCGGCGCGAACGTGCGGTCGACCGTCGCCACGTACGCCGGCATCCATGACGAGCTGCGTCGGGCGTTCGCGCGCGGCGAGGAGGCGAAGGCCGCCGGATACAAGGCGGGGGACTTCTCCTACAATACCGGCCGGCTGCGCTGCCCGACCTGCGACGGCACCGGATCGATTTCGTTGGACGTGCAGTTCCTGCCCGACGTGGACATCGAATGCCCCGACTGCCGCGGCACGAGATACGCGCCCGAGGCGAGCCGCATCCATCGCGTGCCGAAACCGAGGAAAGGCGACGCCGCTGCGGCGTTGCATCCGCTGACGTTGCCGCAGCTCATGGCCATGAGCGTGGACGAGGCGTTGGATGCCACCGCCGATTTGCGCAAGGTCCATGCGCGGCTGGAGACCCTGCACGATCTGGGACTCGGGTATCTCACGCTCGGCGAGCCGACGCCGGCCCTGTCGGGCGGCGAGGCGCAGCGCCTCAAACTCGCCAGCGAAATGGGGCGTGCGCAATCCGACGCCGTGTTCGTGTTCGACGAGCCGACCATCGGCCTGCATCCGCTCGACGTGCGCGTGCTGCTCGGCGTCTTCGACCGACTGGTCGCCGCCGGCGCCACGGTCGTCGTCATCGAACACGACCTGGACGTCATCGCCAACGCCGACCACATCATCGACATGGGGCCGGGCGGCGGCGAGAACGGCGGCCGCATCGTCGCCGCCGGTTCGCCGGCCGATATCGCCGCCGACGCTGCAAGCGTCACCGGCCGGTATCTGTAGTGTCGGCATCGTCGCAATCGGGATGTCATGGGGCCGGCGGCGATTCCGCCGGCCCCCGCAGAAATTATCCACATCGGCGGATAGGCGGCCGAATCATCCACATTTTCCGTTTCAATCATCGAATTATCCGACTTATCCACATTCCCGTCGAAGGCGTTTGCCGGCCGTTCCGCGCCGTCTTACAGTGGTCACCACCTGCGGTCGAAGGGAGCCGCAGAAACGTTGGAATCATTGATGTTCCAACATTCCGCCAACGATGGGAGCGATGATGAAGCAAGCGATACTCGACGATGAGAACGAACCACGGGGCGCGGCCATGCTCGATACCGGCGACATCGCCGACCTGTTCCGCGAATGCGACCCGGACGGATATACGGCCGCGAGACGCCGGTTCTACCATGAAGTGAACCTCAATCCGTTCAAACGGCATCCCGACCAGCTGCTGCGGCTGATCGAATGGTCGTTCTGCGACTGGTTCTCCTACGAATGCACGGTCGACGCCAGCTCGGAGGACGACGAGGACGACGAAGGATTCCCGCGATACCGGGTCGGTCCCGACGGAGACGGGCGCTCGCCGTTCCGCGTCGCCGGCGAACGGCTCCACGACTGCGGGCGAATCAACGACGACCAATTGGCCGATATGCGGCAGATCGCCGAAACGAATTTCGCCACGATGTTCTGGATTCACGATTCCAACGCGGCGAAGGGCCGCATCGTGCTGGAGGACCTCATCCGCGGCGGCGAATACAGCGTGTGGTGTCCGCCGGTCGCGGCGAAATATGATGGCGCGCACGGCGGTATGATCGTCAACCGCATCGCCAAGGTCGACGGCGCATGGCGGCCATGCGGACTGCCGGTCTACGAGACCCGGTACCCCAATACGCCCGACGTGCGCAGGGGGCTGATTCGTGAATTCAAACGGCTCGACTACCATCCGGATTTCCCCGGTCTCATCCGCTTCTTCTACGGGCGGGCCAAGGACACCGGACTTGACTGGGAGGACATGGCCGCCGCCATGGGGGAGTGACTGCGGCGGCGTGTGCGGGATGGCTGCGTGCCGGGAACGCGGACCGAGACCGTGTCGTTATTGCGCCGCCTGCTTGGCCTGCACTGACTGCTCCGCTTCGGCGGCGGCGAGGTCGGCCTTGAGCGCGGCCGCGAGCTCGTCGAGCAACGGCATCCAACGGTCGGCGCGGGCCGTGCAGATGCGGCGCGTGGCCTCCTTGGTAATGTCGATGAATCCGGCCTGCTCAAGCAGCTTGATATGATGCGAGACCGCCGTGCGCGACAGCGTCGAGGATTCGCACAACTCGCCCACCGTCTGCGGGCCGTCGCACACCAGCTGCACAAGCAGCCGCTGCCGGTTCGGGTCCTTGAGCGTCTCGAACAGCGGAATGCATTCGTTGAGAATCTCCAGACTGCGAATCGGTCCGTCACATGTTGTATCCGCCATCATCCACCTCGTTTCCGTTCGGAATGTCATTGTACCGGCGAACCGTCATGGTCACATCGCGGAAAACCGTACGAACAGGCTTATCGGCATGGTTTTCGTCAATACGGCGAGTGCCTTGTTGAATGCTCCCATCGTATAGGTGGCGCGGTTGCGTTTCGCCGCGCGAATCGAATTTCGGGCCAACCGGTCCATGTCGAGCTGTGGGATCCAGCCGAGCCGGCCGCCATCGAGTCCCGAACCGTTCCTCCCCCTGTTCATTGCCGTATTCATGCGCCCGGGCTGCACGGCGGTGACGTGGACTTCCTGCGATCGCAGTTCCTGACGCAGCGTGATGGAGAACGTGCGTATGTAGGCTTTGCTGGCACTGTAGGCGGAGAGGTTCGGGCTCGGCGCGAATCCGGACACGGAACCGACCTGCAGGATCATCGATCCACGCCGCATGTACGGCAGGCATACGCGCGTCATCATCGTGATGCCGATGACGTTGAGCCTCAGCATCTGCATGATACGTCGCGAATCCTGTCCTGCGAATTCGCCGCCGAGCACGGTGCCGGCATCGTTGACGAGGATGCGGACGACCGGCCGTCGTTCCTCCAGCCGGTTCGCGAGCAGGGTATGGCTTCGGGGGTCGGCGAGGTCAAGCGGCATCGACACGATGCGCGGATGCCGGTATTCGGCGGCGACCTTGGCGAGTCGCCCGGCATTGCGGGCGATGATCCAGATTTCATCGACCTCCGGGCATTCGGCGATTACCGCATCGACGTATCGACGTCCGAGCCCCGAGCTGGCTCCGGTGATGATGGCGATGGACATGGCATTTCCTTCCGTTCCTCGTATTCACTGATGGCCTTTGCGGCGGCGGGGAGCGAGGGCGCCGATGCCATGCTGTCGGATGGCGAACAGCAGCGCGCGTAATCCGCCGATGCGCGGATCCGGCGATTTGCCGCGGCCGATGCGGTTCATCTGCAACTCGAACCAGCTGATGACGAGAATGCCGCCGAATGCTTTGTCGAGCGCCTTGAGACCGGTGGTGATCCATGGCAGACGGACCGTGCCCTGCCATTTCGCGTTCATGATGAGATTCGGCAGATTCGGCTTGACGACAAGCGGACGGGCGATGCCGATCATCTGCGTTACACCGCTTGACAACGCCTTCTCCATGCCGACTGCGTTGCGGAAGCCGCCGGTCAGGGCAATCGGCGTATCGATCGTACCGGCGATGCGTTCGGCGAAGTCGGTGAAGTAGACGCCGCGCGCCTCGTCCTCCTTGGCACCGGAATTCGTCTGGATGACGGGCTTTTCCAACGTGCCGCCGGAGATGTCGATGAGGTCGACGCCCATGGCCGAAAGCCGCTTGATGACCCAGATGGACTCGTTTTCGTCGAAGCCGCCGGGAGTCTTCTCGTCGGCTTCATCGGCGGAACGCGGCACCTTGACGGCTGTGGGCACGTCGCTGGAGTTGATTTTCACGGCGACGGGGAAGCCGGGGCCGACTTCGGCGCGTACGGCGTCGACGATCTCGAACAGGAAGCGGGCCCGGTTCTCGAGGCTGCCGCCGTATTCGTCGGTGCGATGGTTGTCGAGCGGCGACAAAAACTGATTGATGAGATAGCCGTGGGCCGCGTGGATCTCCACGCCGGTGAACCCGGCCTTCTTGGCGATGCCCGCCGTGGTGGCGAACCGGCGGATGATGTCGTGAATCTGTGGTCTGGTCAGTTCACGCGGATTGGCGAAGAACCGGCCGTAGTCGCCTTCGAGTCGTCCGGCGCTCGGCGCGACCGGACTGCGGTTGATGGTGATGGGCGACTGGCGTCCGGGATGGTTGATCTGCATCCAGCAGTGCGCGCCGTGTTCGGTGCCGGCCGCAGCCCAACGGCGCAGCATGGCGAGGTCGCGTTCGTCCTCGACGGCCACGTTGCCGGGCTCGCCGAGCTGCGTGCGGTCGACCATTACGTTGCCGGTGACGAGCACGCCCGCGCCGCCGGCCGCCCAGCGCCGGTATAGCCGCACATGCTTTTCGGTCGGCGCGCAGTCGCGGTCGGCGAGCGCCTCGTTCATGGCCGACTTGTAGAAGCGGTTCTTCACCGTCACTCCGCACGGCAGCGTCAGTGGCTCGGCTACGAGCGGGCGTTGTGTGACGTCAGCGTTGGCCGGGATGCCGGTGCTGGCCGGAATGCGGGTGTTCGCCGTGGTGATCTTTCCTGTCATTGTGCTCTCCTTCCATACGCTATATATCTAAACGTCTAAACGTTTCGACATTTAAACACTAGCATATGCCAGCTGGAGCGCAACGCTCATGGCGGAAAACCCCGTTCCGGCCGATTCGTGGTGCTTTTTGGTCGAAAATCAGCCGAAAAACGACTGAAAGGCACCATGAATCGCGGGGAACGGGGTTTTGGGTGCGGTTTGCACCGGGGATTAGGGGGCGGTCCGTCTGGAGTCCGTCCGCTTACTTCACGACCTTGAAGCCGCCGGTCCACGGGGTCTGCTCGGTCACGCCGAGGACGATCTGCAGGGCGCCGTAGCCCTCGAGGTACTGGGCGCGCTTGAGCGGGCCGGCGTCCACGGTCTTCAGTCCTGCGGCCTCGATGAATGCGGCGACGGACTTCTTGGCATCCTCGTCGTCGGCGGCCAGCTGCACGACGGTCGGCTCGCCGTCGTTGACGCCGGTGGCCAGCGTGGCGGCGAACGTGGTGTTGAAGCCCTTGACGACCGTGGACTGCGGCAGCTTGCCGGCCAGCCATTCGGCGGCGGACGTGGCGCCTTCCGGCAGAGCGAGGTCGAAGGTGGTGAAGTCGATGGGGTTGGCCACGTCGACCACGGTCTTGCCGGCCAGCTGGTCGGCGTAGGCGGCGATCGCCTCGTCGTAGGCGGGGAACGGCAGGGCGAGCACGACGATGTCGCCGGTGATGGCCTCGCCGAACTTCGCGCCGGCGACGCCTTCGGCGGCTGCGGCGGCCTTGTCGGGGTTGCGGTCGATGACCTGCACGTTGGCGCCGGCCTTCTTGGCGATGCCGGCCACGGCGGATCCGATGTTGCCTGCGCCGAAGATGGTGATGTTCGTCATGATGGGTTCCTTTCGGTCGGTCCGACGGCGTTCGCCGCCGGTTGTTTTTCCGGACGTTCCGACGGTGCTCGTTGTCGCAACGTCCTGTTCGTTCGTCCTGACGTTTTATCTCGCATCGACATACCTCTTTTCGAGGTATTTCGTTGCGTTGGTCATCACTATATACATCGAATCGAGATATGTCTAAACGCGGCGTGTCGAAACGAGGTATACTGGGGTCATGAGCGTAATAGAGATGATGATTCTCGGCTTTTTGTCCGAGCGATGCATGTGCGGCTACGAGCTGCGCAAGAAAATGGAGCAGCTGCAGGGCTTCGCCCGCAAGTTCAGCGACGGCGCCATCTATCCCGCAACGTCGCGGTTGGTCAAGGCCGGGCTGATTTCCGAACGGTCCGAGCCGCGCGACGGCCGTCAGCGCCGCGTATTCACGCTGCTCGACGCCGGCCGCGCGCGCCTGATCGACGAATTAAGGAACGCCGACGGCTTCTATATCACCGACATCACCAAATGGACGATCGTATTGACGTTCCTTTCCGTCGTCCCCGACAAAAACGACCGTGACGCCGTGCTGCGGCGACGATACGACCTGCTGAGCCGACAGGACGTGCACTTCTTCTACTGCGACGCCGGCAACCCGCTGTCGATCGACCAGATCGACGACCCGTACCGACGCGGCATCATCCGTGTGCACGACGCCGAGATCGCCTCCGAACTCGCATGGCTGCGCGAGGAACTCGACATGACGGACGATTCGTCGGACCATGGCACGGATGCCTGAACGTACGACGGAATGGACGTCCGGACGGGCGGCGCGACATGCGACGCAACCGTCGGCCGGGCCCGGACGTCATGGTCGCCGCCGGTATGCATTGCCGTCGCCGGAATATCTGACGGAACTGTTTCACGTGATGCTGCGCGAGATGGGGCCGACCGGCTGGTGGCCCGCCGACGGGCCGTACGAGATCATGACCGGGGCGGTGCTTACCCAGAACGCGGCATGGGGCAACGCAGCCCGGTCTCTTGCGGCGCTTCGGGATGCCGACGCCCTCGACCCGTACGTGGTCGCCGGCATGGATGATGCGATGTTGCAGCGACTCATCCGTCCGTCGGGATTCTACCGGAACAAGTCCCGGACGTTGCGGGAGCTCAGCCGCTGGTACATCGACCGTTGTGGTGGCTCGCCCGAAGGGGCGTCGGGCATCCCCGACGCCGAGCTTCGCGGGGAGCTGCTGGCGCTGTTCGGCATCGGCGGGGAGACCGCCGACGACCTCAGGCTTTACGTGTTCGACAGGCGTGCGTTCGTGGCCGACACCTATGCGCGACGACTGTTGGAATTCCTCGGTTTCACCGTGCCGGCGGGGTATCCCCGGTTCCATGCCGCCATTGAACCGCCGGTGCTCGCCACGTCATTGGACGTCGCCGAACTCAAGGAGTTCCATGGGCTGATCGACGAATTCGGCAAGGCCTACCGCGACGACGACGCCAAGGCCGAATCGTTCCTGGCGTCGTGGAAGATACGCCACAGCGTGTAGGAGATCAGCGGGCAGACCAGCGCTGAGACGAGCACGTCGGTGGGGAAGTGCAGGCCGAGCACGATTTCCGTGACATTACGGTGCTTTTCGGTCATTTTCGAGTCGAAAAACGACCGAAAGGCACCCTAAAAGGACAGAAACGAAGCCGGATTCAGCGTGTCAGCGGCAGCGTAAGCCGCATGGTGGTGCCGTCATCGGACGTGGATTCCACGTCAAGCGTGCCGCCGTATCGCGAGGCCACGTCGCGGGCAAGCGCCAGTCCCAGACCGTAGCCCTGATGCGCGGTGCCGTCGTCGTCGCGCGCGAACCGTCGGAACAGGCGTTCGGGATTGTCGCCGATGCCGGGGCCGCGGTCGGTCACGCGGATGGCGACGTCGCGATGATGCCGATATCCGAGTGCGACCGTCACCGCGGAATCACGCGGCGCATGGGCTATGGCGTTGTCGAGCACGGCGACCACGCAGCGCGAGAGACCGACTGCGCTGCCCTGCACGATGAAGTGTGCGGGATCTCCGTCGATGCGGGTCTCGACGTGCACGCCGCGTTTGTCGGCGAGCGGGCGCACGGCGGCGACGGACTGGTCGATGACCCCGTCCAATGCCACCGGTTCCGTATGCACGGCGCCGCGTGCAGCGACCAGCAGATCGGTGACGATGGCGTTCATGCGGTCGACGTCGCCGCGCAGGTCGTCGAGCGCGTCGTCGATGGACTGGTCTCGCTGACGTCGGAAATCGATGAGGTCGATGCGCGTGGAGATCACCGCGAGCGGCGTCTTCAATTCGTGGCTGGCGTCGGCCACGAAGTCCTTCTGCAGCTCGAACGCATGCTCCAGCGGCGCGACCTCCTTGCGGGAGTAATAGTGGCCGACGATCGCCACGGCGGCGACCACGCAGGCCACGAACAGCACGGTGAGCGCAACGGCCTTGCGCGTGTCGATGACCATCATGCCCGAGCCGAATTCCTTGGCGACCGACATGGCGCTGGGGTTGAGGCCGCGTTCGGCGAATTCGTGGCGCGAACCGAACAGCACGCCAAGCACGAATATGAGTCCGCCGGCCACGGTGATTATGGCCATGGCAATGGTCATGCGCCGGCTGATAAGCCCGGCCACGTTGCCGGAACCGCCGCTGTTCGCCGTGGCGGAAATGACGGAATCGGGGGATTCGCCGGAATGGGAATCATTGTGCATCGTCGGTCTTCCTTCCGAATCTTCCTGGATCTTCGAATCAGTCCTGCGGGTCGCCGATGCGGTATCCGCGGCCGCGCACGGTCTCGATGATGGTCTTCGTGGTTTTGCCGCGTATATACGACACGTAGACATCCACGGTTCCGGGGTCGCTGCCGCCGGAGAACACGCTGCACAGCAGTTCGTCGCGGCTGAAGACGTGGTCGGGCGAGGAGGCGAGCTCGGCGAGGAGCCTCGCCTCGGCGTCGGTGAGCGAGATGGTCCGCCCGTCCGGGTCCTCGATGACGTCGGCGTCGGGCTTGAGCAGCCAGTCGCCGATCATGACGGCCGCGGCCTGCGCATGGAATCCACGCAGCAATGCGCGAAGCCGAGCTTCGAGTTCGACGAAATGGAACGGCTTGGTCAGATAATCGTTGGCGCCAGAGTCAAGGCCTTCGACGATGTCGTCCACGTCGGCGAGCGCGGTCAGCACCAGCGCGGGCGTGGTGATGCCGCCGCCGCGCAAGGTTCGGATGAGATCGAGGCCGTCGCCGTCGGGCAGGCGACGGTCGACGATGAGCGCATCATAACGGTTGGATTTCAATAGGTCTCGCGCGTCGGATGCGGTCTGCGCCCAGTCCACGCGATAATGGTCGCCGAGCATTTCGCCGGTCATCGAGCCGAGGTTCGGGTCGTCCTCGATGAGCAGCAGCGCGGGAAGCAGCAGCCGTTCCGGGTCCATGCGTTCGGGAACGGCGAGCGTGCGCGTGGCCGGTGCGCTGCCGGTCGCGTCATTCTCCGGCATCATGGTACGGGTCGTCTCTTCAATCATTCCGCTTCCTCCGTCATCATGCGTCGGAACTGCCTTACATCCGGTTATATCAGACCGCCGTATGCCTAAGAAACCGCTAAGAAACGCTGGGTATTGTCGTGGCTGCGGCCCGACGGTAACGTACGCAATTATGGGAGTGGAATCGTTCACGTTCGACGCGGCCGGGATGTCGTGCGTCGTGCCGTCCCCGGATGGGGACCGTGAGATCTTTCGTGACATTGATTTCGTCGTCGACGGCGGTGAGATCGTCGACTTGATAGGACCGTCCGGTTCGGGCAAAAGCAGTCTGCTCACCGCATTCGCCAGATTGAATTCCCATGCATCGGGAACGCTCGCATTGGCAGGACGTGATTCGAGTGAGTTCACGCCGCAGCAGTGGCGGCGCATGGTGGCATATCTGCCGCAGAAGCCGATTCTGCCGGGCTATACCGTCGCCGATGCGATTCGGCTGCCGTGGACGCTTGCGGTGCGCGGCGATGGGGATGGGACATCGAACGGGACGCGGGGACTGTCGAGGCTATTCCGTTCCAATGACGCTCGTGCGCGAGAGGCGTTGCCGGATGCGCGCATCCGCAAGACGTTGGATGCGATGGGCTGTGAGGACATCGACCTGATGAGGCCGCCGCATGATCTGTCGGGCGGGCAGGCGGCGCGCGTCTCGCTGGCGCGGACGCTGCTGACGAATCCGAAGGTGCTGCTCGCCGACGAGGTGGACGCCGGCCTTGACGACGACAACGCGGAGAAGGTCGCGTCGATTATGGTGCACGCCGCGGCCGACGGCATGGCGATTGTGCGCATACGTCATCGGCCGCCGGACGGCCGGGCGCATCGCATCGCCACGCTCGCCGATGGCCGCCTGACCATGCGCGTCGCCCACGGGGACGGCGGCTCCGCCGAAGATTCCGTCAAGGAGGCCGCATGATTGGTGATCGTCTTTCTCTGGCTCCCCTCGCGGCTGAGGGGAGCTGTCGGCTTTGCCGACTGAGGGGAGTTCGTCTTGGTAGGGAGGCCGCATGATTGGTGATCGTCTCTTTCTGGCTCCCCTCGTGGCCGAGGGGAGCTGTCGGCTTTGCCGACTGAGGGGAGTCCATCTCAGCAAGGAGTCCAAATGACCGGCAATTCGTACAATATAGACATCTGGGGCCTCGTCGTCGCCCTGACGATGGTGGCCGTTGCGGCCGGCATCAGCGAACTCATGCGCATCAACATCGGCAAGACGCTGCTGTGGTCGGCCTGCCGTGCACTGCTCCAACTCTGTGCGATGGGCTTCGTCGTGGGGTATGTGATCCGCGCGAACAACATGTGGCTCGTGTTCGCGGTGATCGCCGTGATGCTGGTGGCGGCCGTGCAGATCACGCTGTCGCGCGCCAAGGGCGTGCCGAAGGGCCTGGCCGGTCCGGTGCTGCTGAGCCTGACCATCACCATGCTGCTCATGATCGCGCTGGTCACGGAGCTGGTGGTCCGGCCGCACCCGTGGTATGCGCCGCAGCTGGTGGTGCCGCTCACGGGCATGCTGCTCGGCAACACGGTCTCCGCATTGGCCGTCGGATTGAGTCGTTTCTACGAAAGCATGGACGAGCGGCGCGATGAGATCGACACGATGCTCGCGCTGGGCGCGAGCGCATGGGAGGCGGCCCGCCCGTCGATCGTCTCGTCGATTCGGCTCGGGCTGCTGCCGACGACGGCCACGCTGGCGTCCTGCGGCATCGTGACGATTCCGGGCATGATGGCCGGCCAGGTCATAGCCGGCGGCGACCCCATCAACGCGGCGAAATACCAGTTCGTCGTGTTCGCCGCCATCGCTGCGCTCACGCTCGTGGCCGACAGCCTCATCATGGCGATGGTCTATCGCACCTGCTTCACGGCCGACGACCAGTACAGGCCGCCCGCCGAACGGTGAGAGCCGGTCCCGAAACAGTCGATTTCCGCTATTGATGGTGCCTTTTGGTCGTTTTTTTGACTCGAAAACGACCATAACGCACCCTGAATCACGGATTTCGGGACTATGCGCATGTAAGTTCGGCGACGGCGGCTACGAAATCACGGACCAGAGGCGTCGGATGTTGCGAATACAGCAGTCCATACGGCACCGTGATGTCCCAATCCATGGGAATCAGCCGGATTGACGGATGGAAATTGCTCCAGATGCTCTTGGCCAGCAGCAGGTCGCCGGACTGCGCGCACTCGTTGAACACGTCGAACTCGTACCGTTCGAGATTGACGAGCTCGATGTCGGTGTTGCGGGCCAGGTATTTTCTCGCCTCCTCCATGACGCCGCCGAACTGCGGAAGATGCACACGCTGCCCAGAAAGGTCATCGATGGTGAGTCTGGCCCGATTGGCCAACGGATTTGTCAGCGGCACGCCCATGCAGAGCTGGTACGTCGCCATCTGCAGTGTCTGGCAGGGATTGGTCCAATCATCGCGCGAGAAACCCGTGACCACCACATCCACATTGTCTCCCAGCCGTCCAAGCTCGTAAAGAAAACCGTCCGGCGCGTCCGAAAGCGGCGCGAGTTCCAGTCGGATCGGCGGATGATGCGCGGCCATGGCCGGCGCCAGCCGCGGCCACAGATCGAGCAGCGCCGTGGCCGGACGCAGCAGCGATACCCCGACGCGGATGCTCACCCCGCCGCCTTCGAGCCGGCGGGCACGCCGAAGCGCACGATCCGACTCCTCGATGATGTCGGCGGCGTCGGCGACCAGCGACCTGCCCGCGTCGGTGAGCGTGACGCCGCTGCGGGTGCGATGGAACAGCGTGAGCCGATGCTCCTGCTCGAAGCCGTTGACCTGCTTGATGAGCGCCGGCGTGGAGATGTGCAGCTGCGCCGCCGCTTGGCTGAAGCTGCCGAGCTGCGCCGCCGCAAGAATCGCATCCAACCGCCTGTCGTACATCGATGCCCTTCCGTATGAACCTGTGGTTTATGGATTATCAACCATAAGCATTCATAAACCGCCGTTTTTTAACTGTTTTCGAGAATACCATGGCTAATGCAATAACCAAACGGAACATCAAACGAAACCATGTGCCATCAGATACAGGAGATTATGACCGATTTCACCAAAACATCAATGAACGTCGTATCGGACCGTGGGCGATTCGACCACGCCGACTGCATCGACCGCTCCGGCGCCGGTGAACGTGCCGGCCGCATCGACCGCGCGGGTCGACTCTCCGCCAACCTCACCACGTTCGCGGCGGCGGTCGCCTCGTTCCTCGCCGGAGCCTCGCTGTTCGCCGCGGCCTCGCTGTTCTGCACGTTCGCATGGTCCATGGCCGCGCTCGTCGCCGGTCGATGCGTGCTCGGCGTGGCCTCCGCGCTGATTCTGCCGGCCTCGATGGCGCTCATCAACGAGGCCAATCCGAATCCGAAGCGTCGCGCATGGGCGCTGGCGCTGTGGGGCGCGGGCGGCGCGTCGGCGTCGGCGGTCGGCCCGCTGCTCGGCGGCCTGCTCACGCCGATCCATTGGAGCCTCGTCTTCGCCATCAACGTGCCGTTCTGCCTGATGATCCTCGCCGTCGCGCCGAAGATCGCCGCCTCGCCGTCGCGTCCCATACGATTCGATTGGCTCGGCCAGGTACTTGCACTCATCGGATTGTCCTCGCTTGTCGCCGGCATCATCCAGGTCGGTTCACTCGGCTTCGCCCATCCGGCCACGCTCGCACTGCTGACCGTCGGCGTCGTGACGCTCGGTGCGTTCCTGTTCTCGCAGAAGAAGGTCGTCGCTCCGATGATGACGCTGAACCTGTTCCACGTGCGCGGCATGCAGGTGGCGCTGCAGATCGGCTTCATCATGATCTTCAACTGGTATGGCATGGTGTTCATCTGCACGATGTTCCTGCAGAACGAACTCAACATGGGTGCGTTCGCGGCGGGTCTCGTGTTCGTGCCGTCCGCGTTCGTGACCATCGTCGGCAATCTCGTCGGCGGGCGCATCATCACCGCCCATGGGTCGAAGTTCTCCATCACGCTGGGACTGTCCGTCATGATCGTCGGATTCATGTTCGAATTCCTTGCCCCGGCGCCGATTCCCGTCTGGGTGATCGCTGCGGGGTTGAGCGTGGTCGGTTTCGGCGCGGCCGTCACTACGCCCGCCGCCGCCGGCGTGGTATTGAAAAGCGTGGATTCGTCGCAGTCGGGCATCGCGTCCGCCATGTTCAACACGTTCCGTCAGGTCGGCGGCGCGATCGGCGTGGCCGTGTTCGGCGTCATCGCCACGTTCCTGCCGAGCCTCATGCTCGCGCTGCGCAGCGTGTTCCTCGCCTCCGCAATCCTGCTCGCCTACGTGCTTGCATTTGAGCTGCTGCGCTGGCGTGACCGCTAGGCGTCACCGGCCGTGGCCGCACCGAGGTTGGCATGGCATGGAACGTTTGCGGTCTTCGTAATGTCGCTCCGTGGCGGTCGGTTTGGCATGGGAGTGGGAAAACGACGAAATCAATCGTTCCGTGCCATGATTGTGTGGCGCGGAACGGTTGGTTTTCCGATATTGCGATTCCGTGCCATCCGATTTGGCACGGAATCGGTTTTTGTTGGCAGAATACATTCCATGCCAATCAAAAACCTTGGAATTGCAGCGATTCCTTTTCATAAGAAAAATTGACGTTGTCGTGGAATGGCAAAATGTCCCTTTTTGTCGTTCCCTGCCAAAGACTTCGCGCTAGGGTAATCATTATTCGAACGAGATTCCGTATTTCGGACATTCTTGGCATATCGTAGGCCACATGACCACGACGAACGCGACAGACACGTCGACATCGGCGACCAAAACCAACACTGTGCAATGGGACTCGCAACAGTATCTGCGATTCAAGAAGGAACGTACGCAACCGTCGCGCGACCTCGCCGCGCAACTGCCGCCGGACGACGGCACGGTCCGTCGCGTGCTCGACATCGGCTGCGGGCCGGGCAACAGCACCGCCGTGTTGCGCGAACGCTACCCGCATGCGGAAATCCTCGGCGTCGACAATTCCCCGGAGATGATTGACGCCGCGCGCAAGGCCCATCCCGACATCGACTTCGCCCTGTTCGACGCCTCGAATCCGGCGGATTTCGACGCCCTGCCGCACGATTTCGACGTCGTGTTCTCCAACGCGTGCATCCAATGGGTGCCGGACCATCCGCGGCTCATCCCCGCCATGCTGGGCCTCCTGCAGCCAGGCGGCATGCTCGCCGTGCAGACGCCGATGAACTACGAGGAGCCCATCCACCGCATCATCGCCGACGTCGTGCATTCGCCGCAATACGCCGACCGGCTCCCGCAGCAACGCGAGTTCTACAACCTCACGCCGCCCGAATACTGGGAACTGCTGCATGGCGGCGAACTCGTGGCGGACTTCCGCATATGGAAGGTCGTCTATATGCACAACCTGCCGTCGCACGAGGCCATCATGGACTGGTATCGCGGCACCGGACTGCGGCCGTACCTGCAGGCGCTGCCCGGCGACGCCGAACGGGCCGTCTTCGAAAGCGAGATCTTCGGTCGCGTGCGCGAGGCCTATTCGACGCAATCCGACGGCAGCATCATCTTCCCGTTCCCAAGGTTCTTCTTCACCGCCGTACGCCGGTAGTGACGGACGTCATGCCGTCTACCGGCCGGCGTCGCGGGCGGCGATGCGCTCGCAGAACCCGGTCCTGTCGGCCTCGGTGATCGGCCGGACTACGCGCGCCGGATTGCCCACCGCGACCACGCCGGCGGGGATGTCTCTGGTGACGACCGAGCCGGCACCGATCACCGAACCGCGTCCGATGGTCACGCCGCCGAGTACGGTCACATGCCCGCCCAGCCATACGCCGTCCTCGATCACGATCGGCTTCGCCTGGCAGGCGCCGGCCTTGCGCTCCTCGAAATCGAGCGCATGGTTCGTGGCGAACAGACCGACCATCGGCGCGATCCACACGTAGTCGCCCAGGGTGATCGGCGCGTTGTCGAGCATCACGCAGTCGAAGTTGATGTAGGCGTGCGAGCCGATGGTGATGTTGCGGCCGATCTCGCAACGGAAGTTCGGTTCGATGAACACGTCGTCGCCGACCGCCGCGAACAGCTGCTCCATGACATCGCGACGTCGTGCGACGTCCTCGTAGTCGGTGCGGTTGTAGGCGACGAACAGTCGTTTCGCCTCGGCGCGCTTGCGTTCGATCTCCGGATGCGAGTCCTGATAGACCTCGCCCGCCACCATCCGGTCCCATTCGATGCGTCCCTCCGGCGTAAGGTCCGCGGTCACGTCGTATGTGTTCGTCGTCATGCCGTCATCTCCTTTGGTTCACATGAATATGTACGTTTGTACATTATATGACGGTCGTGGCGGTGCTGATGGCGTCGATATCGATGGTGCCGATATCGACGACAGCGTTCAAAAAATATCGGCCGACGTTCGGTGACGCCCGGTTCCACCGGTTACGCCCGAACGCTGGCCGACTGCATAATGGATGCCGGAACGGTTCCCGTAGCATCCATCGGGGGAGGCTTTCGACGGATGCTGCTCAGCCGATCACGGCATCAAGCTCGTTCACCGCGCGCAATGCCGCGGCCACGTCGGCGGGCGTGACCTCGAACGGCATGTTGCCCATCGTGTCGGCCGGGTCGCAGGCCAGTTCGCCGACCTTCAGCAGGTCGTCGTCCGTGGCGTCGTCGATGCCGATGCCGGCCAGCGTGGTGGGCAGGCCGACCGCGCGGAAGAATCCGAACGCCTCCTCGAAATCGGCGGTCGGACGGTCCTCGAGCACGAACTGGGCGAGCGTGCCGTACGCCACCTTCTCGCCGTGCAGGTACTTGTGCGTTCCCTCCAGCACGGTCAGGCCGTTGTGGATGGCGTGCGCGGCGGCCAGTCCGCTCGACTCGAAGCCGATGCCGCTGAGCAGTGTGTTCGCCTCGATCACCTGCTCGAGCGCCGGCGTGCACAGCCCCTTCTTCGCGGCGGCGAGCGCCTTGACGCCGTCGGCGACGAGCAGGTCGTGGCACAGTCGGGCCATCGCCTCGGCCGCGTTGGTGGCGTGGCCGCCGGTCATGGTGATTGCGCTGGACCTGATGCAGGCCGCGGCCTCGAACCAGGTGGCGTAGGCGTCGCCGAATCCGGCCGTGAGGAAACGTGCCGGCGCCTTGGCGATGATGGTCGTGTCCATGATGACCTTGTCCGGGTTCTTCGGCAGCGGCAGGTACTTGTCGAACTGGCCGTCGTCGGTGTATAGCACCGAAAGGCGCGAGCACGGCGCGTCGGATGATGCGGCGGTCGGGCAGATGATGACCGGCGTGCCGGCGAAATGCGCCACGGCCTTGGATGTGTCGAGCGTCTTGCCTCCGCCGATGCCGATGACGACGTCGTTACCGTCGAGCAGGCCCTTGTGGCGGTTGACCTCGGTCATCGAGCATTCGCCCTTGAACACCTCGTAATGGTGCGGGGTCTCGGTCTTTTCGAAGCCGGAGACGATGAGGTCGCGGTACATCGAATCGATGAACGGGTCGACGATCAGGTAGGCGCCGGCCGAGCCGAGCTCGCGGTATTCGTCGGCGAGCGCCTTGAGGGCGTCGGCCTCCTGGATGTAGCTGCCGGGGGAGCAGAGTACTTTACGCATGGATACTTCCTTGTAGTGGTGCTTGCGTCGGTATACGACCGTCGCGATATGGAAATCATGACGGTTCATAAACGTCCGTGTGCTGTGTTGAAGGCAACGATACTAGTGAAATCAGGTCAAACGTGGACTGATGATATTGAGATTGATTCGATTATTATAGAAATCGTGACTGATGGTGTGCATGACGATGATGCCGTTCGGGGCAATGCCGTTCGGGGCGGGGGCGTTCCCGCCGGCGCCGTCCCGCCGACCAATCCGCTGACGATTTTCTCCGACCTGTCGGAAAGGCCGCAATACAATCTGCCGGGCCTGCCGTTGTATGGCCGTCGCGACGATCTGCGTCGGTTCGGCTACCGCATCGTCTGCCATTGGCATCGTGACTTCGAATTCATTCACGTGGTCGCCGGTGAGACGATGCTGGTCGTCAACGGCGAGACGCGGAGGATGCGTGCCGGCGAGGGCGTGTTCATCAATTCGAGGCGCTTGCATTATTTGTTCTCCGACGAGCGAAAGGACTGCCGTTTCGTGACGGCCATGGTCGATCCCGTGTTCTTCGGCGGATTGTGGCCGAACCTGGCGAATGCGATGCTGGACCGCATGGGCGACGGCATGGTCGATTATGTGATGCTGACCGCCGACGAGCCGGTCGACCGCGAACTGCTGTTCGGCATCGACGAGTTCGCCCGGACGATGGGCGATTGCGCGCGTGACGGATTGCGCGCGTTGGATGCCGCATCGCAGGCGGCTGCGTTGTGCTCCCGGGCATTGGAACGTGTGGCAAGGAAACCGTTGTCGGATGATTCGGCGGAATCCGGTGGGGCGGGGTCGGACGATATGCCGGGGCCCAGCGGCCTGTCCGGCCCGCGCGGCGTAACGGGAAAATCGAATCCCGGCGGCCGCCGCACGGTTTCCCGCCCCGATTCCCTGCACGCGTTCCTCGTCATGGTGGCGTTCATCCGTTCCAATGTCGCGTCAAAGATCACGCTCGACGACATCGCCCATGCCGGTCTGGTCGGCAGGCGTGCATGCTGCGAGCAGTTCCGCCGCCATGCCGGCCGTACGCCGAACGACTATCTGACCGACTATCGTATCGGCAGGAGCCGGGAGCTGTTGGTCGGCGGCGACATGACCGTCGGCGAGATCGCCGCGGCATGCGGTTTCTCGTCGTCGGCGTATTTCGGCTACGTGTTCCGCCGGCGCATGGGCTGCTCGCCGAGCGAATACCGGGCGCGGGAACGCGGGTGAAGAGTGCGGAGTGGGGTGCCGGACGGATGTCGGTCGGAGTGTGGACGGGGCCGGGGCAGGGACGGCGCTTGGGGCTAGCGTGGCCGTATGGTCACTTCGAATAGAAGCAGGGTCGTCATCGTCGGCACCGGCAGCGTCGGCTCGGCCGTGGCGAGCGCCATCGTGCAACAGGGATTATGCAATGAGCTGGTGATCGTCGGTCATCATCCGAACAAGGCGCAGGGTCTCGCCATGGACCTGGCCGACGGATTGGAATTTCTCGGCCGGTTCGTGACGATTCGTGCAGGCGGTTGGGAGGATTGTCGGCACGCCGACGTGGCGATCATCGCGGCGGGGCCGAAGCCGAAGCCGGGGGAGACCCGCATGCAGGAGCTTGGCGCGGCCATCGACATCGTCGACCCGATTCTGCGGCGGGTGCGGGACTCCGGCTTCGACGGCATCCTCATCATGGTGTCGAATCCGGTCGACGTGCTCAGCTGGTTCGCGTGGAAGCGCACCGGATTGCCGCGTGCGCAGGTGTTCGGCTCGGGTGCCGCGCTCGACACGGCGCGATTGAAGACGATCATCGGCGAGACCACGAGGCTCGACCCGCGGCTGGTCTCCGGCTATGTGATCGGCGAGCATGGTGACTCGCAGTTCGTGCCATGGTCCACGGTGTCGTTCATCGGCAAATCGTTCGCGCAGTATCTGACCGACAACCACTCGCGTTATCCGGGGGTGACGCTCGCCGGCATCGAGGAGTCGACACGTCGCCGCGGCCTTGATATCAAGGGGCTGCGCGGCGGCACCAGCTACGGCATCGCGGCCACCGTCGCCGGGCTCGTGCGCACGATCCTATGGAACGAGCGCAGCGTGGTATCCGTTTCGACGCTCATCGATGGAGAATACGAATATGGCGAACACGACGTGTTCCTCTCCCTGCCGGTCGCGCTTGACGGCAGTGGCGTGGGCGATTTCGTCGATCTGCATTTGAGCGATGAGGAGCTTGCGAAATTCCATGCCTCCGCCGAGGTGGTCCGTCGGCATTGCTCGCTTATCGCCGACCGGTTGTGACGATATGTGACGATATGAAGAAGCGGTTCCTTCCATCGGAGGAACCGCTTCGTTGTAATGGGCGGATTCCTGCAAATCCCGGCGATTGCAGGGCCGCGAGTCTCGCGTGGGCTGTGAACTACTCGGCGAGGTACTTCTTGTAGTTCTCCACGGACTCGGCCAGGGCCTCATCGGAGAGGCCGAAGGCGCCGTAGGTGACGAACGGCTTGATCCATGTGGCGCCCACGTAGTTGGACGTGGCTTCGAACGGCACGAGAATCTGGTCGATGGTGAACTTGTTGGCGCCATCGGGCTGGTAGGCCTCCTCCGGGGAGCCGGCGGAGACGGCGACGCCGAACTCCGTGCCATCGAACGCGTGGCCGTCGGTGCCGTACGCCCAGCCGTGCTGGAGCACCTCGTCCTCCCAGGACTTCAGCAGCGCGGGGGAGGAGAGCCAGTACAGCGGGAACTGGAACACCACGCGGTCGGCGGCCTCGACGGCTGCCTGCTCGGCGGCCACGTCGATCTTGCCGTCCGGGTAGAGCGCGTACTCGTCGCGCACGGTCACGTTCTCCAGCTCGCCGGCGGCCTTGGCGAGCGCGGCGTTGATGTGGGACTGTCCGTTGAGGTCGGGGTGGAATACGAGAACCAAGGTCTTCATGATTGTCTCCTTCTAGGGGTTCTTGTTCTGCGCATGTTCTGCATGGATACGCATGGGTGCGTGGTGCGTATGTGTGCCGACATGCGTTTTCGTAATGTGATTCGTATTGTAATACCTCGAAACGAGATATTGCTGTGTCGTATCCACTTTCTCAGACGGTGCGACGGAACAATACGACTTACGTTCTGGGTGAACAACTGTGCCCTGCGGGTGGTTTGCGGACGACGGCGTTTGCCGATAAATACGTCGCCATCCGTCGGATTTTGGGGAAGCGTGATGGATTGCGGCGCTGTTGCCGGCAAATTGCATCGGCCTCCATCGAAATATGCCGAACCGTGATGGACGGCGGCGCATTTCTGTGATTCTGTGTTGTGGTCCATCGGATTTCTTGTCCGCGTGATTGCGAATCGTTGCAATCACGCGGTTTTTTTGTTGCTGGTGCTATGGGATGCTCGTGGATGACGGTGCATGATGTCGCAATTTTTCGTCGCCGTAGTCTTTTGCCCCCGTTTTATCTACGTAATTTTGTCGCGGGGGGGGGGGCTTAGACTGACCGCAGTTTCTTTCGGGAGGGAGACTGGGAGGTGAACTGGCGATGAACGCCATTGCTTGGCTTATTACGATGATCTGCGGCGTCTTCGCCCGTTTTCCACGTCGTCGTCGAATCGTCCTGTTGTCGCGTCAGTCTCACAATCCCCTTGATTTCCGCATTCTCGAACCGTATCTGCGGCAGGCGTTCCCGAATCATCGCATAGTCCGATGCACGGTGAGGAAGGGCGGCAGGCTCGGCATCGTCACGATGATGGAGCAGATGTGGTTGTCGTCCACGTCCACGCTCTGCATCGTCGACGGCTACGTACCCGCCGTTTCCATCCCTCGAAACCATGACGGTCTGCGTGATGCGATGCCCCCATGCGTGCAGATGTGGCATGCGCTCGGCGCTGTCAAGAAGTTCGGATATCAGTCGCTGGACACTCCGGCCGGCCGTTCCTCCAAGGCCGCCCATGCCCTCGCCATGCATCGTGGCTATGCGTTCGTCATCTCCGGATTCTCCGGCACGGTCCATGATCTCGCCGACGCGTTCGGATACGACGACCGGTCGATTCGTCCGCTGGGACTGCCGCGCGCGGATTACCTGACCCGTCCCGAATACGCGGCGCGACGACGGTACAACAGCGACGCCACGCGCCGCTGGCTGGAACTTTCCGACAGCATGTTGCGTGACCACACCATCGTCCTGTATGCGCCCACGTTCCGCAAGAACGCCGCCGACGAACAATGGCATCGCCACTACATCGAGTCGCTATATGAAAGCCTGCCCGAGGATGCGATTCTCGTCGTCTCGGGCCACCCACTCGACACCATGCACGAGACGTGGCTGGAAGGCCGGGCCCGTCTGCGGTTCCTCCGTTCCGTCGCGTCCATCGATGCATTGTCGTTCGCCGATTACGTCGTGACCGACTATTCCGCCGTCGCCTTCGAATCGATGCTGCTGAAGCGACCGACGCTGTTCTACGTGCCCGACATCGACGAATACCGCGCGTCGCCCGGTCTCAACATCGATATGGAATCCATGCTGCCGACGGTGACGTTCCGTGACGCGCGCGATCTGGGGAAGTACATCGCCCGCGACCGCATCGAGCACTGCTACGACGTCTCCGCCCTGCATGAATTCTGCGCATCGTACGGCATCGCCGACGTCCGCGAATCGTCGACGTCATCATGCGAGCGCATCATCCGAGCGCTGACGCCGCTGGTCGATGAACGGCAGGCCGTGCGGGAGCATGTGGCCGTGGCCGTGCCCGTCCGTGTGCCCGTGCCCGTGCCGGTGACCGCGGCGGCCGTGGCCGCGCGGGTCCCGACCGCGTCCACGGTGCTGTAACCGTTTTTCCGAACCGCTACTCATCGAAGAGCCGAAGAAAGGAACACCAATGACCGAAGAGGAAGCAAGGAAGCTCAAATACGATCCGGCCACCGTGGAGCTGCAGACCACCGAGGCGATGTATCGCAACGACAACCATACGGGACTGCGACGCGTGCTCACGTACGGCACGTTCGACCTGCTGCACTATGGCCATATCCGGCTGCTGCAGCGCGCCGCCGCGCTCGGTGACTACCTGATCGTGGCGCTGTCGACCGACGAATTCAACGCCGGCAAGGGCAAGCGCAGCTTCTACCCGTACAGCGTGCGCAAGGAGATGCTTGAGGCGCTGCGCTACGTGGATCTCGTCATTCCCGAGAACACCTGGGAGCAGAAGCGCAACGACGTGCTTGAATACAACGTGGACGTCGTGTGCATGGGCGGCGATTGGAAGGGCAGCCCTCGCTTCGAGGAGCCGTTGCGCGGCCTGTGCGACCTCGTGTATCTCGACCGTACCGACGGCATCTCCACCACGGCGGTGAAGAAGAGCCTCGCCGGCAACAAGGCCACGACGCCCGGGTCCGTTGCGTCCGGAGCCGCCCGGTGAGAACGGTCGGGGGCCTGCGGCGTGCGGTGCGCAAGGTCGGGTTCGCCGTCCTGCGTCATACGCCGCGACTGCGTCTGGCGGTGCGGCACGCGTACTGGCGTGTGCAGCGTCGTCGGTATGAGCGTCTTCGTGCCGGCATCGACGTTGATTCGCATCTGGTGTTCTTCGAGTCGTTCGGCGGCCGCTCCGTCAGCTGCTCTCCCAAGGCGCTCTATCAGGCGATGCTGCGTGACGAACGATACGACGATTATCGTTTCGTATGGTCGGCCAAGACGGACGTTTTCGGCAAGACGGCCGCCCTGTTCCGTGATGCGCCCCGCACAAACGTCGTCCAACGTGGCAGCGAGGAGTATTTCAGGACGTTGGCGGCGGCAGGAACGATCATCATTAACACGCGTCTGCCGGAATACGTATGGCCGTCCGAGGCGCAGACGTTCGTGCAGTGCTGGCATGGCACGCCGCTGAAGCGTCTGGGCTACGACGTGCGGATCGAGACGACGAACGCGTTAAACACTACGGCCGAACTCGCCTCCAGATTCGGTCTCGATGCGAGGAAATGGACGTATCTCATTTCGCCGTCGGCCTATACGAGCGAGCACTTGTGCGACGCGTTCGGCCTGCCGCAGGAGCGCCGCGCCGCTGTGGTCATCGAGGAGGGCTACCCGCGCAACGACGTCCTGACGACGGCGGACGCCGCCAAGGTTCGGCTCCTGCGCACGAGTCTGGGGATTCCCGAAGGGCACAAGGCATTGCTGTATGCGCCCACATGGCGCGACGACTCGTACCGGCCGGGAGTGGGATACACGTTCGACTATCTGCTCGACTTCGACCGGATGTGTGAAATGCTCGGCGACAAGTGGGTGGTGTTGTTCCGGCCGCACTACTATGTCGCCAACCAATTCGATTTCTCGAAGTACGAAGGATTCGTCATCGACGTTTCGAAAACCGGGGATATCAACGACCTGTATCTGGCGGCGGACGCATTGCTCACCGACTACTCGAGCGTGATGTTCGATTATGCGAACACCGGCAAACCGATGATGCTGTTCACGCCCGACCGGGACCGGTACGCGGATCGGATCCGCGGATTCTACATGGATTTCGATTCGATTCCCGCGCCGAACTGCGAGACCACTGATGAGGTCATCGATGAGCTGTTCGGACTCGGCGCGTACGAGAAACGCTATGGCGAGCAGTACCGCCGGTTTGTGCAGACCTACTGCCCCCACGACGACGGCCACGCCTCCGAACGTGTGCTGCACCGAATTTTCGGCTAGTAGGCGAGTTTTCACCGGCCACATCAGCCGGTCATCGACGAGAGACAACAGGGACAACGAAGAGGAACCAACAGGAGGGAATATATGACGAAAGTCAGCGTAATCGTTCCAATCTATAACGTTGGCGAATATCTGGAAGCATGTCTGGACTCATTGGTCCAGCAGACCATCGACGATTATGAGATCATTCTTGTGGATGACGGATCCACTGATGACAGCGGTGTCATCGCCCAGCGATACGCGGATGAATATCCGTTTGTATCCTGCCACCACATCGAAAACGGCGGTCTTGGCCATGCCCGCAACTATGGCGTGCGGTTCGCGCATGGCGAGTACATCTGCTTCGCGGATTCCGACGATGTCATTCCTTCATATGCATACGAAGAAATGTATGAACTGGGTGAGAAAAACCACAGCGACATGGTCATCGGCGATGTCAAGCGATTCAATTCGCGTCGATCGTATTCCAGCAGCCTTCATCGTCGTGCTTTCCGGAATGCCACCGAAGTCATGCACATCACCAAAAATCCCGATCTGCTGTATGACACGACTTCCTGGAACAAGCTGTTCAGGAAGGATTTCTACGATCGAAATGCGTTCCAGTGGACCGAAGGCGCGTTGTATGAGGATCTTCCCGTTTCCACGCGTGCGCACTATCTTGCCAACAACGTCTCATATCTGAACAAAATCGTATACAAGTGGCGCGCCCGCGATGGCGCCTCGGCATCCATCACCCAGCGGCGTGACGAAATCGAGAACTTCCTTGATCGATTCAAGGCAGTCACGATGATTGACGAATTCTTCGACAAATATGTGACCGAGCCCGAACTGCATGAGGCGAAGGATGAGAAATGGCTCAGCCTTGATTTGCGCATGTACGTCAATTGTCTTGGTTCCGTGGACGAGGACTATCAAAGGACCGTCATCGACATGCTCGCCGACTATCTGCCTCGTGTGAGCGATCAGGCCTTTGCGAATATTCGAGCCATCGATCGTCTGAAATACCATTACATCCGTCGCCATGACCTTGAATCCCTGCTCAAGGTGCTGAAGTTCGAGAAACGTGGCATGAAGACGCTTCGCGTGAAATACGACAGGTCCGATGGCCAGTATTACGGCAACTATCCGTTCGGTGAAGACAAGTCACTGTATCGCATGACGAGTGAGCTGGAACGTTCCGGCCTGTATCAGAAGCTTCGTTATGTAAGGCTTGATGAGGAATCGCTCATGGTGACCGGGCGTATGTATTCGCGTCTGCTTGACGTGAAGCATCGGGGAGACGTCGATGTCGAGGCGTTCCTCGTCGATGCGAACGGTGAACAGGTGATGCCTATCACGGTCGAAATGGAACGGAACGGCAAGAAGCATACCTATAATCTCAGCCGTGACTACCGGCGTATCGTTAGACGGACCAATGCATTCCGCGGATATCGGATGTTCATCGAGGCTGACGCCCTCGCCGATCTGGAGGATGGCGAGTATTGCATCGAATGCCGCTACCAGACAGCCCACATGGATTTCGGATTCCAGAAAGTAGGCAAACCCGAGGCCGGCGACGGGCCTCGCCCATATGCGATTCGGCTTGGCGACAAGGCGGTGTCGGTCGGCTACGATCTGAATTACAACCTGCGTATCACGGTGACCACCTGTGAGAACGAGGTCACAGACGTCGAACCGGTGAATGAGCATACGGTCAGGTTGTTGTTCTCCGACGGTTCTGCCGAAGTCCGTGAGTTCGAGGAATCCTTGGAATCGTGGACCTCCTTCCCGGAACGGTACCTGAACACCACTCCGCGGTTCAAGCGTTGCGGTGATGGTCTGCTGTATTACGTGGCGAATCGCGAAGGGCGGCTGGGAGTCAAACTGCTCAGAGAAGGTGTGCTGACTCGATCCAGTGCGTTTGTCGGGAACGTCGCCACCATCGTTCTGGATGATCTGGGCGAACTCCGGTCCATTGACGGGGTAAACCTGGTTGGACGGCGCTTTGGTGTGAATGTGCCCGTTCCGTTCACCGTCGAAGACGGGGAAGCAGCCGGGGTACATACGATTACCGTTACTATTGACTTTGGCGATGAGCAGCAGACGGCATTGCTTCGAGACGATACCTATGAGCTACACGTCAAAGGGCATAATGCGCAGGGCAGCTGCGTTTACGTTGCATATAACACCGGCGATAAGCGCGATTTCTTTGACAAACGATGGGTTTCGGGATACCGCTATATGCTGGCTACCAGAGCTACGCGATTCCATGTCATCGTCAAACGAAGTGCTGACAAGCTTGACCGTACAAAGCGTAGTCGTCGGCTCGTCGTCAAATATCTCTATCCGCTGATGCGCCTACTGCCTATTAAGAAAAACTGGATTGTGTTCGAATCTTCATGGGGTGCCAAGACCGATTGCAATCCTGGGGCAATGTATGAATACATGGCAAAAAACCATCCGGAGTATACCTGCATTTGGTCACTCAACGATCCGCGCATTGCCTTGGACGGTAACGCACGCCGTGTGGTGAAGCGTTCTGCAGCGTATTACTACGCTTTGGCGCGAACCAAGTATTTGATTAATAATGTCAATTTCGTTGATTCCTATGAGAAACGCAATGGCCAGATTGAAATTCAGACCATGCATGGTACGCCGTTGAAGACTCTGGGATTGGACGTTCCGGGAGAACTGTCGACCCCGGAGGCGGTTGATAGGTTTTTGCGCCGATGCGGTCGCTGGGATTACCTGGTTGTGCAGAGCAGTCGTGCCGAAGAGATTACCAAATCCTGCTATGCCTATCAGAAGGACTATCTACGTACAGGGTATCCGAGGAATGACATCCTTTTCCAGATGCGTAATGATGAAGACATTGCCGATCTTAAACGGAAATATGGTGTGGACCCTCATAGAAAACTGGTGCTGTATGCCCCTACATGGAGAAGACGGGGTCGGTTTGATCTTGAGCTTGACTTCGCCAAGATCGCGGACCAGCTCGGGCCGGAATACCAACTTGGCTTGCGTGTGCATCAATTCGCGGCGTCCGGGTTCAACGAGGAGGATCTTGATTCGCGTGTAATCAATCTCAGCAACGTCAAGAGTATGGAGGAATTGTTCCTTATCTCCGACATGGTGATTACCGATTACTCTTCGCTGATGTTCGATTACGCGGTGCTGAATCGTCCCCTGCTGTTCTATGTCTATGATTTGGAAGAGTACCGCGATCATCTGCGCGGGTTCAACATCGATTTGGAATCCGAGGCCCCCGGCCCGCTACTGTTCACCACGGATGAGGTCATCGACGCGATTCGTCGTTCCGATGAAGTCGAACAGCAGTATCGAGGTGCATATCAGACGTTCCGTGAACGGTACTGCACCTATGAGACCGGTCATGCCTGCGAGCAGATATACAAGCAGGTATTCGAGAAACGATGAAAAAGGCGGCCGGCATGCTCGTATTCATCTGTCGGTCGTCTTTTCAGCTATGGCAAGGTAATTGCCAAACCTCTCAACACGATGGAAGCAAGACCACGAAAGGAGGACCCTCATGCTTTTCTCCATCATTCGTGAGAACTGGCGGTGGCGGCATCAGGTGTGGAACCTCGCCAAGATCGATCTGGTGAAGACCTACCGCGGCGCCGCGCTCGGCAAGCTGTGGCTGTTCGCCAAGCCGGCCGTCTACATCTTCGTGTTCTGGTTCGCGCTGCGGTTCGGCATCCGGTCCTCGGCCGACGTCAACGGCAAGCCGTTCCTCCTGTGGCTGGCGGCCGGCGTGTTCCCGTGGTTTTTCATGTCCGACATGATCACCACGGGCAGCGACGTCTACCGTCGCTATCCGTATCTGGTGAACCGCATCAAGTTCCCGCTGTCGCTTATCTCCACGTTCTACACGCTGTCGCTGCTCATCATCATGGCGTGCATGATGGCGTTCACCGTCGCCGTATCGGCCATCTTCGGCATCTATCCCAGCATTTACCTGCTGCAGCTGCCATTGGTCATGGCCATCATGTTCATATTCTGGGTGGCATGGTCCATGATGCTCTCTCCGCTCGGCGCCATCTCGCGCGACTTCGCGAAACTCATGAAAACGCTGGGCACGCCGTTCTTCTGGCTGTCCGGCATCCTGTTCCGTCTCGACTCGCTGCCGCACGCCGCCCGCGTGGTCATGGCGTTCAACCCCGTCTCATGGTGCGTCGAGGCTATACGCGACTGCTTCGTCTACGACACCTGGTTCTGGACGCAATGGCAGGATCTTGTGCCGTTCCTGTTCGTGCTCGTGCTTGTAGCCGCGCTCGCGGTGCACAACTACCGACGGCTGCATACGGAGGTGCCCGATGTCATCTGAGGTCATAGCGGAAACCACGCATATCGGCGACGCCACCGTCATCCGCGACGAAAACGCTTCCGAACCGGTCGCCGTACGATTCGACCACGTCACCAAAACATACAAGCTGTTCAAGAACGACCGTCAACGACTGCTTGCCACGTTCTCGAAACGCGTGAAATACGACACCGTCAACGCGTCCGACGACCTGAGTCTCACCGTGCCTCGCGGCGCGTCCGTGGCCCTGCTCGGCGACAATGGCGCCGGTAAATCCACCGCGCTGAAGATGATCACCGGCGTATGCTTTCCCACGTCGGGCACGGTCGAGGTGCACGGCCGCGTCTCCGCGCTGCTGGAGCTTTCCGCCGGATTTGACATGAAGCTCTCCGGCATGGAGAACATCGACATGCGTTGCCAGTTGTGGGGGCTGAGCCGTGAAGAATCCGAAAAGCTCATCCCGGAGATCGTCGAATTCTCCGAACTCGGCAAATACATCAGCCAGCCGATGCGCACGTATTCCAGTGGTATGAGGGCTCGCCTCGGGTTCGCGTTCGCATCGTCCATCCGCCCCGACATCCTCGTCGTCGACGAGGCGTTGTCGGTCGGCGACCGCAAGTTCGCCGCCAAATGCCGCGACCGCATTCGTGGCATCATAGCCAAGGAGAACGTGACTGTGCTGTTCGTCACCCATTCGACGCGCATGGCCAAGGAATTCTGCGAAACGGGCATTGTCATCCAACACGGCCATGCCGTCTTCTCCGGCAGCATCGGCGACGCCGTCGCCTACTACGAGAAGTCGTAGGGGAGGGACGCAAAGGACGAAGCCGTCAATCAGGTGAATTTCAGGCTTCGTCCAACGCGACTATTCGCCGAGCCAGTCGGCGACGGCGCGCTTGACCTCGGCCGGGTCGTTCTGTGCGACGGTGCCGTAGACGGCAAGGCCGGGCTGAACGACCTTGGCTCCGGTCAGGTCGCCGATATGCGCGGGCGTCTCCTTGAATCCGCTGCCGCCATGCGTGATGAACGGACGGATGGTCTTGCCCGCCCAATCGTGGTTGCGCAGGAACGTGTCGATTTCCAGCGGCGGTTCGCCGCACCAGATCGGATAGCCAAGATACACGGTATCGGCGGCATCGAACGCAGCCTCGACGGCATCCGACGTTGTGGCGTCATTGCCGTCGGACGCGTTGCCGTCACCTGTCGCGTTGCCGTCGGCCGTCGCGTCGGCGGAAGGCGCACCGTCCCCGCGCAGGCGCACGACGATCGCCGCCTTCACGCCGTCAGCCATCTCGCGCTTGACGCGCTCGACCGTGCCGTCGTACGTCGTCGGATACGGTTCGGCCGGCAGAATCTCGACGATCGGCGCGCCGGTCGCCGCGGCGATTGCGTCCGCCACCTTCGCCGTGTTGCCCTCCTTCACATAACCGACCTCATAATTCTCGTCGGCGCGCGAAAACATGACGATGACCGATGCCATGGCCCCTCCTTGATTGATGGATCCTCTTGTCTCAAATCTACTCCGACGATGATGGCGGCGGGATGAGGCGCCGTCACGTGGGCCGTTCGACGTCCCGTGGTCCGTCCGTGTGCCGCAGCCCGGCCCCTTCATGCGTCCGTGTCGTCGTCGAGGTCCTTCAGCGAGTTGATGAGGTGCGAGACGGTCTCCGGCAGTCGCGTGCGCGCTATCCATTGCGCGCCGTCATCGTTGAACAACGCGTCCGCGTTGGCCAATACGCCGAGAATGCCGTTCGAGGCGAAGTTGAGAATGAGATTCTGCCCCGGATTCAGCCGCCGCCGGTCGAGTCCGAGCAGGCCGAGCCAGATGTCCGCGACGAAATCGCGCAGCTGCCGCGTCAGGCTGGTCGAACCGTGCGGTCCGGTGATGAGCGATACCTTGTGCACGCTGCGTCGGTATTCGTCGTTGTCGATGAACCGGACGTACTCCTGATGCAGGTCGATGTCGTCGGGCTGGCGGATCAGCCGCGTGATGAAGACGTTGAGGCCCTGGTCCTCGTAGATGGCGGCGATGGCGTCCTCCGCCAGCTCGGCGATGTTGGTGTAGTGGTAGTAGAACGCCGTGCGGTTCAGGCCGCTCGTGCGCGTGATGTCGCTGACCGTGATCTTGGGGTATGGCTTTTGTTCCAGCAGCCGCCAGAACGCCTCCTGCATCTTCTTCGTCGCCGGCCGTTCCGCCGCCCGTGGTCGTGGCATATCGTGGTCCTTTCGTGTGAAATACAGTCCGAAACTCCCGGAATCCGCAATCTATGGTGCCAAAAGGTCGTTTTCCGGCGTGAAAACGACCGAAAGGCACCACAGATCGCCGATTTCGGGGTTTGTGCCGGCCTGTTGCGTGGTTCTCCGTATAAAAACTATACATCTTGTCGAATATTGGTGATTTTTATTCGACACCGTGATGAATAAAATCATTGTACGCATGAACATGAACGATGCCAAGGAAGGAAGAGAACCATGCATGGAAATACGAAACGATATGCGAAGTTCGCGCTGCCGCTGGTGGTGATAGCGGTGGCGTCATGCTTCATGGCGCTGCTGTTCTATCCCATGATGAACGCCAGCATGAAGAACGTGCCGGTGGCGATTCTCTCGCTCGACGAAGGTGCGACCGTCCAGGGCAAGACCGTGAACATCGGCGATACGCTGGTCGACAAAGTCACGGAGGCGGCATCGGATTCCGACGGTGAGCCGGCAATCGCATGGCATGAGGTCGACTCGCAGCGGCAGGTCGACGACGGCTTCGACAACCGTGATTACTATGCGGCCGTCGTTATCCCCAAGGACTTCACCGCCAAGCAGATGGATGCCAAGCAGGCTGCGGCCAAGACGCAGATCGAATCCGCGACCAAGCTGGCGCAGGTCATGGCGCAGGCTCAGGCCAAGGCGCAGATCGCCGCGCAACAGCAGGGGTTCACTGGAGCGGCCGCGCAGCGGTTCGTGCAGAAGGCCGCGCAGGAGGCGGTGCAGAAGGCCGTCTCCACGCAGCAGACCGCCACGACTCCGGCGACAGCTGCGCCGGAAATCAAGCTGGTCGTCGACAATGCCAAGAGTCCGATGCTTGCCAACCTGCTCAGGCAGAGCCTGCCGGTCATGCTGGAGAAGACCGGCGCCACGGTGAAGACCACCGTGCTCAACGAAGGCGGTGTGACGACCAACAGCTCCCTGCCCACCGCCACGATGATGGGGCAGAATGTACTCATCATGCCCGTCTATATGATGTCGTTGATCGTCTCGTTGCTTGTGGCCAATCAGCTCCGACGCAAGTCGTATGACAGCCGTGCCCAACGTTGGGGCTCGTTCGGGACGCAGCTTGGTCTTGCGCTCGTCTGGTCCCTGGGTGTGGCCCTGGGGGCCGATTGCATCTTCGCCATGCTTGGGTCCGGATGGTTGTCCGCCTCCATGGTGATGTTCCTCTGGCTCGCCAGTTTCGCGCTCATGACGGTGTTCCTCGGCCTCATGAACATCGCCGTGCCGCTTGGCCTCGGCTGCGGCGTGCTTGGTCTCGGCCTCGGCATGACCAGCGGTCTGTTCCCGGCCGAATTGCTGCCGGCGTTCTGGCGTGACTGGATCTACGGTTGGGTTCCGCAGCATTTCATCGGCGATGGCGTACGTGCCGTGATGTATCGCGGCGACGGCTGGTGGAATGCGGGCTCCATGCCGTTGCTTGCCGTCCTGTGCGTCGGACTGCTGGTCTTCGTCTGTGCGGGAATGATGCCCGTGGGGCGTCATAAGGTGGCCGCGACCGACTCCGTTGCCGAGTAGCCGCAGGGCTGGCTGAATCCGTCCCCGCATACGGTCCAAAACTCCCGAAACCCGCAATCTGAGGTGCCAAAGGGTCGTTTTTATGTCGAAAAACAACCGAAAGGCATCGTGAATTGCGGGTTTCGTGGTTTTGTGCCGGCCTGTTGCGTCGCGTGACGTGAAAAACTCTACATAACGGACGATGTTGTCATTTTTATTCTACAAGTTGTTGAATAAACTTATGGCCAGCACCCGACGCAATCCGCAATCCACGACGTCCGCTTCCGCAACACGGACGCCGGCAACGAAAGGAGCAGACAATGGCATTCCTGGAATTCCATGACGTGGTCCGCCAATACGGCGAGGGGGAGTCCGCCGTCAAGGCCCTCGACCACGCGACGTTCGACATCGAAAAGGGCGAGCTCGCCGTCATCCTCGGCGCGTCCGGCGCCGGAAAATCCACGGCGCTGAACATCCTCGGCGGCATGGACCGCGCCACCTCCGGCAGCGTCGTCCTCGACGGCCGCGCCCTGACCGCCGCCAGCGAATCCGAACTCACCGACTACCGCCGGTTCGACGTCGGATTCGTCTTCCAGTTCTACAACCTCGTGCCCAACCTCACCGCCCTCGAAAACGTGGAACTCGCCAGCCAGATCTGCCCCGACGCGCTCGACGCCCGCGAAACGCTCGAAAAGGTCGGTCTCGGCGAGCGCCTGGGCAACTTCCCCGCACAGCTTTCCGGCGGCGAACAGCAGCGCGTCTCCATCGCCCGCGCGCTCGCCAAGAACCCGAAGCTGCTGCTGTGCGACGAGCCGACCGGCGCCCTCGACTACAACACTGGCAAGCAGATTCTCCAGCTGTTGCAGGATTCCTGCCGCAACAACGGCATCACCGTTGCGCTGGTCACGCACAATTCCGCGCTCGCGCCGATGGGCGACCGATTGATTCGCTTCCGCTCCGGCAAGGTCACGGAGATTTGCGTTAACGAGCATCCGACGCCCATCGCCGACATCGAGTGGTAAAAACCCCGGAATCCGGAATCCATGGTGCCAAATGGTCGTTTTCACGGCGAAAAACGACCGAAAGGCACCATAGATTCCGGATTCCGGGACTACCGGCCCGTGATTCGGTGGATGGCCGTGCGGATGGCGGCGGGGGAGGATGCCACGCCGAACGCGCGGTGCAGGGTCAGACCCTCGACGAGCGCGTCGAGCAATTGTGCGGTCTCGGCATCAAAGAACCGTTCCAGCTCGGCGCGGCTCGCCGCCATCCACCGTTCGCTCAAATCGCGGAAGGAGCCGTCGCGGGCGGCGATCGTATAGAACTCCAGATTGATGGTGAAGTCGTGCGGCGTGATCAGCAGATCGCCCTCGATATGCCGGGCGACGGCCTCGCAGGCCGCCTCGGTGCTCGAAACGTCGGCCATGCGGGCGGCGAAGACGTCGATGGACCGTTGCACGAACTGGCCGAACGCCTGATGCAGCAGGTCGTCCATGCCGTCGAAATAGTAGGTCATCGAGCCGAGGGGAACGCCGGCCCTCGCGGCCACGACCCGGTGCGACGTTCCCGCCACGCCACGCTCGGCGATGACGTCGAGGCATGCGTCGATGATGCGCTGCCTGCGTTCCGGATCGTTGCGTCTGCTCTGCGTTGAAGCCATGCCGTCATGATAACGCACCCCGCCCGCAGGGAGGCAAGGGGGAGGGTGCGCACTCTGAGCCCTCCTATATAGTTAAAACGTTATATTACGAGGGTTTCAGGAGGCTTGATGAGAGTAGTGTCCCGCAAGGTCTTTGCCGCCGTACTGGCCGCGGCCGCGTTGCTGTGCGGCATGGCGTTGCCAGCCACGGCAAACGCGTTGCCGGGGGCCGTTGCGACGGCCGGCGTCGCGACGGTCGGCACGGCGGCCACCGAGGCGAAGGCGGGGGAGAAGACCATCGAGCTGTCCACCGCCGGCAGCAAGGACACCGACAAGACCCGCACGCAGCAGTACTTCCAGTTCGAGAACGGCGACTGGACGGGCTACTACATCCGTCCCGGCATCACCGCGAAGTTCAGGATCACGCTGAACACGACGGCCGACGGCCCGAACGTATTGTGGGCGCATCGTCAGGCCGGCCGCGTGGACGCGAACAACCACGCGCTCGTCCGCGCCGACGACGGCGGCAAGCTCAAGGCCGGCGTCAACGAGATCACCTACGACACCACCAAGAACAAGGTCGGCCAGGTGCTGCTCGTCCGCAACGACGGCGGGCAGAGGGCGTCCGTCGTCATCGAAAACGAGAACGGATCGGACGGCAGGCCGTCTCTCGGCGAATACCCGCTGTACACGTACGACGCCGCCCATCCCGAGGCGTTCTGGACGTATCTGACCGAACTGCGCTCCTACGTCGACGCCGGCGTCGACACGGCCGTCGGCCAGCTCAACGACGACCCCGACCTCGGCATGGACATGACCAGCCTCGTGCTCGGCCGCATGGTCTACGACCTGCGCGCCGCCAAGATGGTCGACTCCGTCAAGGACATCGACACCGAAGCCAAGGCGACGGCATGGATCCGGAACGTCTACAAGGTCGCCAACGACCGACTCGACTACTTCGACGGCGTGCTCGGATTCGACGGGAACGCCGCGGACGCCAGGCAGAAGCCCACGCGCATGAAGATCGTGCTGGAGATGACGCAGAACCTCACCAGCCCCTCGACCATGTTCGCCTGGTACACGATGTACCACCTCGGCGAGGGCGTATGGCCGGGCGTCGCCACCAGCGTCGAAGGGTCGCACGGCTGGGGCAACGACCACGAGTTCGGCCACATGCTCGACATCGCGCCGCTCGCCGTCGTCGAGGAGACCAACAACCTCGTCTCCATGTGGGGCCGTCGCGAGGCCGGCATCGACAAGCTGAAGAACAACGGCACCGCGTTCACCACGTCCACCTACCATTCCGGCGTGCTCTCCGGCCAGAAGAACATCGACTCGTACCTGAACGCCAAGCTCGCCGGCGAGAACCCCGAATCCCCGTGGGGCGACATCTGGTACGACGTGACCGCACGGTTCAACATGCTGCGGTTCTTCGACGACTACGACTACTCGGCCTACGATTTCGGCAACGGCAGCGGCTACACGAAGGAACTCGCCGACCAGGTCAACAAGTACGGCGGCCTTGGCGCCGTCTACCGTCAGGTCCGCCGCACGCCCCGCACGTACACCAACGTCGGCGGCGTGAAGGACGCCGCCGCACGCGCCTACTCCGACGCCCTCGGCTTCGACATGAGCGAGGTCATGGGCCGCTACGGCATGACCGTCTCCGACGCGACCGCCGCCTACACGGCCAAATATCCGAAGCTCACGCAGCACATCGAATACTTCTCCATCGACGCCGACGCCAAGGGCATCAACGGCGCCAGGGCGTTCACCAAGACGACCGCCGCGCCGAACGTCACGACCTCACGCCCCTCATCCGGCAGGTTCGCCATCACCGCCTCCTACCCCGACGGCAGCATCGAGGCGAAAAGCACGGCCGGCTACACGCTGCTCGCCGACGGCAAGGCCGTCGCCTGGAGCCAGGACGGCACGTTCACCGTCGACACCGGCAACGTCGTGCCCAAGTACACCGTCATCGCCTACGACTACCGCACCAATCCGTCGCCCGAGGCGGCCGTGCCGACTACGGCCGACGTGACCGTCGTCGTCAAGACGTCCGATGGCGCCGACACGTCCAAGGCCGTCGTGCATGTGAAGCCCGACGATCCGAACGCCAAGGCGACCGACGTCAACCCGGCCGACGGCAAGGCGACGCTCAAAGGCATCGGTTCGGCCACGGTGAGCGTCACGCTCGACGGCTACACCGCCCATCCGGCCGGCACGCACGTCGACGCGCTCTCCTGGCAGGGCGGCACGCTCCAGTTCACGCTCACGCCCAAGAATGGCGAGACCGCGACCACGCCGCGACCGACCATCCACGGCGCCAAGGCCGACGACGGCTCCCTCGCGTTCGCCATTACGCCGAACAACACCGACGACGACGTGTACTACACGACCGACGGCAGCGAACCGTCATCGACGAACGGCAAGCGCTGGACCGGCGGCAGCATCGCCATCGCATCCAGTCCGCTGACCGTGAAGGCCATCGCCTACCGCGCCGGCAGCCTGCCCAGCGCCGTCGCCCAGGCCACGTTCACCGACAGCCGCGTGACGCGCGTCTACGACGCCATCTACGGCCCGGCCGGATACGGCGGCAACTACAAGGACCTCGGCATCGGCGCATACAGCGGCAAGGACGAGCTCGGCGAACTCTACGACGACGTGCGCAGCCTCAACGTCCCCAATGGGCTCAAGGTCACGCTCTACGAGGGCGAGAACCTGACCGGCAAATCGTACACGTACACGTCCACCGTCAACTGGGTGAACGGCTACAACGCCCTGCCCATCAAATCCATCAGGGTGGAGACCGTCAAGGCGCCCGAAGCCAAGACCGCCGGCACCGTGACGTTCAAGGCCGGTGCCGACGACGCCAAGGGCACCATGGCCGACCTGACACGATACCAAGGCGTCAGCGCCGTCGCGCCCGACGTCGCCTTCACCCGCGACGGCTGGGACGCCACCGGCTGGACCGACGGCAAGACCGTCTACAAGCCCGGCGACGCCCTGCCGGACGGCGACCTGACGCTTACCGCCACATGGACGCGCGCGAAATACGCCATCGCGTTCGACGCGGCCGGCGGCACCGGAACCATGGACACCGTGACGGCCGTCGTCGGCGAGGAGACGATGGCCCCCGAGCCGAAGTTCACGCGCGCCGGATACACGTTCGACGGCTGGAAGCTGCCCGACGGCACGGTGGTCAAAGCGGGGGAGGGCGTGAAGTCGTTGTCCTTGAAGGGCCATGAGACCGTCATGCTCACCGCCGTGTGGACGCCCAACCGCTACATCATCCGGTTCGACGCCGGCGTGGACGACGCCGGCGACGTCACCGGCGAGATGGCCGACCTCGCCATGGAATACGGCAAGGAGGCGACACTGACGAAGAACGCGTTCGTCCGCAAGGATTACGCGTTCGCCGGCTGGTCCGACGGCCACGGCACCGTGTACGCCGACGGCGAGAAGGTGGCCAATCTCACGGCCGACGCCGACGGCGTCGTCACACTCACCGCCGTATGGGACAAGCAGCCGACCACCGACCCGGGCGAGACCCCCGGAGGTGGCGGCAGCAACGGCTCCGATAGCGGCTCCGACGGCGACAATCCCAACGGCGGCGACAACGACGGCGACGGCAGCGTCGACGTGAACCGGAACCCGAGCCACGACCTTCCCGGCTCCAGCACCGCCGATGGCAGCCGCGTCATCGTCGAGACCAGGCCGCAGGACCACGGTTCGGTCTCGTCCGAACTCGCCAGAACCGGCGTGGCCAACGGTCTGCTCGGGCTCGCCATCGTGCTCGCCGCAGCGGGACTGGCCGTCAAGCTCCGCGAGGTGTGCCGGCGTCGCATCGACGGATACGACATCGACTGACGTTGCGCTGACCGGCGTCACATTGACCGATGGCGACCGGACGGTGAACAGCGTCTGAATTCATCGGGCCCCGTGCATATACCCCCGTATATGCACGGGGCCTTCGCCGATAATGGAACCGGGACCAGGAAGCGAGAGCAAAGGGAACGGTCGCTGGATGAAGACACTCGTCAGGAAGATAATCATCGCCGTCATAGGTCTCGCCATCGCGGGGTTCTTTCTTTACGCCGGCATCGGTGAACTGACGCATATACGTGTGCCGATAGATGGCGTCATGGGGGCCATCGTCACCGCGGCCAGCGGATACGCGTTGTTCCGCAACGGCCGCACCTTCCTGCAATGCGTGACCGCGTTGCGGCGCGGACCACGAACCGCATATGCGGTGGTCGCGCAATACGAGGAGATCGAACACCATACGACGAACAACGACGAGGACGAGGACGGCGACGAGGAGGACGGACCGCTCGTCAGCGTGACCACGCGCTACCACTTTCGTCTCAACGACGGCGAGGAGGTCGTCTTCGAGCATCTGCCGCGCGAGGCCATGCGCGATCCCGTGCTGCGCCGGGCCGTGCGCAGGTACGGCACCCATGTGATCATGCGCTGGTACGAACGGCCGCAGGTCTGGGAGTCGCTGGAGCTCGACCCGCTGACGGCTTCACGGGAAACCGTGGTCGATACGACCTCGCGGGCGTTCCACCGCCTGCCTCGCGTGGACAAGGAGACGCTCGTGGGACGTGACCCCGCCCGTTTCAAGCCGCTGACGTATGCGACCGTCGTGGCCGTGATCGGCATCATCGCCGGCACGCTGGCGCTGGACGGGGCATTGTCGCCGTTCGGTTTCCAAGGCGTGCTGAAGCAGACAAACCTTGGACTCGCGCCAATCGGCATCGCACTGTGGATACTCGTTCACATGGTGGTCAAAGGCAGGATACTCAGGCGGATAGGAGCGGACGAGGAGATTCCGGAGGACCAGATGCGCGGCATCCTCGCCGACAACCGCAACTTCCACCTCTACAGCATCGGCGTGCCGCTGCTCGCCGGCATCATCATCGCGGGCGGTGCCCTGTTCGGGCTGGCATACGGCCCCCGCACGGTCGCCGCGCAATACCAGGGCCTCGAAACGCATACGGAGACCGACGATGACGGCGACTCGAGCGACTACGCCGACTTCATCTTCACCAAGGACGACGGCAGCACCGTCACCGTGACCTGCGACTGGTCCGACAAGGACGCCGCCTCGCGCATCATCGGCGAGCCGCACAGGCCGATACTGCTCACCTACTGGCCCGGCGGCGGCATCGACGTGCTCGACCACGTCGCCCCCGACCCCTCCCGGCAGTGATCGACGACGGCAGACGATCCACTGCAGGGCGATGATGTGCATGCGGGGCGCGGCGGCGTAGAATAATCCAAGCATTGCCATCGAACCCATCCTCGAAAGGTCGCATCAATGGAGAACTGGTGGTTCGCGCCGCTGATCATCGGCATCACGGTCATTCCCTCGATGGGTCTGATCATCGCAGGCGTCGTCGTCGAAGCATTGCATCGCAGGAAGGCCAATCGCTGCACGGCGGTGACCAACGGCACCGTCATCGGCTACCGGTTCCTCGGAGGCGTGAACATGAAGCCCGTCATCGGCTATCGGGTGAACGGCCGCGACTACCGCGTCGCCCGTCAGTTCCGTGCCTACGCCGGAGTGGAGAAGAACGTTCCCTGGGATCCATACAACGATTCCGGTGCCTACGTCTCCGACAACGACGTGCTGCACGTGCCCACCAGAATGGTCACCAACCTGCGCGCCATGGCGCAGCAGCTCTGGCCGCTCGGCAGCCCCATGCCGGTCTACTACGATCCGGCCGACCCGTCGAAGGCCTTCGCGCATCACGTCAACAAACGGATGTCTATGGTCGCCATCGTCCTATGCGCCACAGGCGCCGGTACGCTGGCGATCCTGCTGCCCTTCACCCTGCTGGTGCTGACGCAGCTATGACATACGCGACGCATGCGTGATGCATACGTGAACGTATGACGAGCGCCGTATTCAGACAGCGTTCAGGAAACATCAAGCCCGGTGCCGGAAAGGTCGCCGGGCTTTTCCAGTGACGAACAAGGCGGCTGCCAAGTTCGCGCCGCATAGTTGGGGTCAGAGCCCCGCATGATGACGGCATCCGCCGGTCGCCGCCCTACTCACGGTCTTAGCCCATGGCGCATGATGCGGGGCTTGCATCCTGCCCATCGTGAATGAAGGACCATCATGTTCGTGCTTAGGAACGCCTGGAAAACCGTGATACGGAACAAGGGCCGCAACATACTGATCGTGCTGATCGTCGCGATCATCGCCGCCGCCGCGACCGTCGGCCTCGCCATACGCAACGCCGCCGACGACGCGCGCGAGACCGGCCTCGCATCCACCAGCGTGACGGCGACCATCAGCGCCGACCGCAGCAAACTCATGGAACAGGCCAAGTCGTCGAGCTCGTCGTCCTCGTCGTCAAGCTCGTCGTCGGATTCCAAGCCGGACTTCGACGCCATGCGTGAGGCCATGGAGTCCAGCAGCCTCTCGCTCGCCGACTATCAGAAGTACGCCAAGGCGTCCAGCGTGAGCGTCAGTACCTACTACTCCGAAAGCACCGGCGTCTCCGGCACCGACTCGTTCCAGCCGGTCGAAAGCACCTCCTCGAATTCGGCGAACTCCTCGTCGTCGAGCTCGTCATCATCCTCTTCGAATTCGTCCTCCGGCTCCAACGGCCAGCAGGGCCAGCCCGGCCAGGGCGGCCCCGGCGGCGACGGCCAGGGCGGCGGCATGGGAGGCATGACCTCCGGCGACTTCACCCTCACCGGATTCTCCTCCGACACCGCCGTAAGCAAGGCCGCCAACGGCACCTTCACCATGACCTCCGGCAAGGTGTTCGGCTACGGCTCGTCCGACAACGGCAAGGTCATCATCTCCAAGGCGCTCGCCGACTTCAACGACCTCAAAGTGGGCGACACCATCACGGTGACCAACCCCAACGACACCTCCAAGACCTACAAGCTCACCATCAGCGGCATCTACCAGAACACCACGTCGAGCAACACCGACTCCATGGGGCCGATGGGTGGCACCTCGCAGGACGCCGACAACGCCATCTACACGTCCGTCTCCACGCTCAAGTCGCTGGGCCTCGACTCCACGACCACGGCCAACGACGATGACGACAACACGTCAACGCAGCTGAGCTTCACCTACGTGCTGAGCAACGCCAACGACTACAAGACCTTCGCCTCCGACGTGAAGAAGGCCGGCCTCGCCGACACCTACACCGTGCAGTCCGCCGACGTGGAGAACTACGAGTCCAGCCTCGTGCCACTCGACAACCTCGCCAAGTTCGCGCTGACCCTGCTCATCGTGGTGCTGATCGTGGGTGCGGTGGTGCTCATCGTGCTCAACCTGTTCAACATCCGCGAGCGCAAGTACGAGGTGGGCGTGCTCACCGCCATCGGCGTGAACAAGGTGAAGGTCGCCGCGCAGTTCGCCATCGAGCTGCTCATCGTGACCATGTGCGGCATCGCGCTCGGCGTGGCCGGCGGAGCCGCGGCCTCCGTGCCGGTCTCGAACCAGCTGCTCGCCTCGCAGATCTCCGCGCAGCAGTCCGAAACCGCCAGCCAGCAGGAGCAGTTCGGCCGCGGCGCCGACATGGGCGGGGGAGCGCCGGGCCAGTCCGGCTCTGATTCCAATGGTTCCGATTCGTCGTCCGGCTCCGAATCGTCCGGCTCCTCGGAGTCGAATTCGAATGACTCCGGTTCCTCCTCCTCGTCGTCGAATTCGAGCGGCGGCAGCTCCGCGCCCAGTGCACCGGGCGGCGACCAGGGCGGCGTGCGAGGCGGCATGAACCGGGCCGTGAGCTATGTGAGCACCATCAACGCCACGGTGAACTTCAAGGTCATCGGTCAGCTGATACTCATCGGTCTGGGGCTTACACTCGTCTCCGCGCTCGTCGGCATCATCTTCGTCATGCGCTACGAGCCCCTGCAGATCCTCGCCGACCGTTCGTAAACGCCGTTTCCCGAACAGGCTCCCCATGCCACAGGGGAGCCGGCCGCCGCAGGCGGACCGAGGGACAGCCGACCGTTTCCCGTTCCTCTTCGCATAAGTACAGAAAAGAGCCATCATGACCAACGAAACCATCGACGCCGCGACGACCGAGACCGTACCGTCCGCCGTCGAAACCCCCGTCGAAACCACCGTCACTGCGGAACCCGGCGCCAAGGAACCCGTCGCCGACGCCTCGGCGGCTCCGGCCACCGTTCCCGCGCTTGAACTCGACCATGTGTCATACTCCTACACCAAGGGCGGCAAGAAGGTGCTGGACGACAAGAACTACGCCTTCCAGCCGGGCAGGGTGTATTCCATCACCGGCCCGTCCGGCGCGGGCAAGACCACGCTGCTGTCGCTGCTCTCCGGTCTGACCGTGCCGACCGAGGGCAGGGTGCTCTATCACGGCAACGACCTGGCCAAAACCGACCGCTACCGTTTCCGCAGCCACGACATCGGCGTGATCTTCCAAAGCTTCAACCTGCTGCCGGCGCTCACCGTGGCCGAGAACATCATCCTGTCCATGGACGCCTCCGGCAAGACGTTCGACAGGCCGAAGACGGAGATCGCCAAGGAGCTCATCGAAAAGGTGCGGCTCCGTCCCGAATACGCGAACGAGCGCATCCTGCATCTGTCGGGCGGCGAGCAGCAGCGCGTGGCCATCGCTCGCGCGCTCGGCTACGATCCGACGATCATCCTCGCCGACGAGCCGACCGGCAACCTCGACCTCTCCACGCAGGACGACATCATGGCGATCTTCAAATCGCTGGCCCATGACGAGGGCAAGTGCGTCATCATCGTGACGCACAGCCCCGAGGTCGCCGCCCAGTCCGACGAGGTCTACCAGCTCGCCAGACTGCGGTAGGACGTGCAAGATACGAAAAAGCTCCCCTTCTTGACCGGGCAAGGCCGACGGCCTGATTGAATTGGATGGCCGTCTATGCAAAAAGCTCCCCTCATGATTGAGGGGAGCTGGCCGCCGAAGGCGGTCTGAGGGGAGTTGATGTCCCGCGGTGCGAGGTGTCATCCTCCCCTCAGTCATGCTGCCGCATGACAGCTCCCCTCCAGAGGGGAGCCTATGAGAGGGTCAGTTCTTATGCCGAGCCGTTAGGCGGACAGTCCGGTGGACTGTCCGTAGGCGAGGGGAGCGGCCGCCAAGGCCGCGCACGGCTGCATAAGAACTAAGGACGATGTCCTTAGTTCTTATGCAGTGCGGCGTTGAGTTCGATGCCGACCTTGCGGGTGCGGGCCTCGACGGCGCCCGTCGTCGAGTTGCGGATGAACATGATGTTGTCCTTGCCGCTGAGGTCCTTGCCCTTGACGACGTCGAGCGGCTGGCCGGCGGCGACCTTGGCCTTGTCGTAGATGGTGACCTTGGTGCCGGCGGTCACGTACAGGCCCGCTTCGACCACGCAGTTGTCGCCGAGGGAGATGCCGATGCCGGCGTTGGCGCCGAGCAGCGAGTGCTTGCCGATGGAGTTGCGCAGCTTGCCGCCGCCGGAGAGGGTGCCCATGATGGATGCGGCGCCGCCGATGTCGGAGCCGTCGCCGACGACGACGCCCTGCGAGATGCGGCCTTCGACCATGGAGGTGCCAAGCGTGCCGGCGTTGAAGTTCACGAAGCCCTCGTGCATGACGGTCGTGCCTTCGGCCAGGTGGGCTCCGAGGCGGATGCGGTCGGCGTTGCCGATGCGCACGCCGGAGGGCACCACGTAGTCGATCATGCGGGGGAACTTGTCGACGGAGAGCACGTTGACGTCGACGGCCGGGTACGGGGCGGCGGAGGCGGCCTTGAGCACGTCGAGCTTGCGCAGGGCGAAGTCCTCCACGGCGAACGGGCCGTAGTTGGTCCACACGACGTTGTTGAGCTTGCCGAAGATGCCGTCGAGGTTGAGCGTGTTCGGCTTGGCGAGGCGCATGCTCAGCAGGTGCAGGCGCAGGTAGGCGTCGGCGGCGTCCACGATCGGCTCGTCGAGCGAGGAGACGGTGAACACGGGGACGCGGCGCACGCCGCGGGCATCGGCCTCCACGTGCTCGAGCGCGCCGAAGTCGTGCTCCGGACGGTGGCCCTCGGCGGGGGCCGTGCCGAGCGTCAGGCTCGGATACCATACGTCAAGCGTGTTTCCCGCCGCGTCGATGCTGGCGAGGCCCCAACCCCATGCGGTACGCGATTCAGCCATTGCTACTCCTTATATATTGCCGTATGCATGTGCATATGATGCAGGTGTCGTCCGAGACCGCCGGCCATGGAACGTGGCCGTTCGGCAGGGACTGTGGAATGTTCCGTCATCCACAATAAATCCCACCCGCGATAGCCCGCAGCGAACGTCCACACGCGGAACGGGGTTTTGTAGAGGGGCAGCCGTTACAATGACCATTTGTGAACGAATACCGGAACGAACGTGAGCAGCGTGACCGCCGCCGTCGCATGATCGCGCGCGCGGTGTGCATCGTCGTTGCCGTCGGCATGCTCGTGAGCATGGTCGTCCCGGCATTGTACGCCGGTCTTTGAACGCATCATTTCCCCTGACACACGCCAAGGCTGGTGTGACGATACGCTGCGACACCCGTGTTCCCGTGGGTCTTCGCCATGGACTTGCGTTATGTGCGAAGCCCGTCCGATCGGGCACGGCGACCGACGATTCCAAGAACATTCGACTGTAAGGTAAAAGACGATGGCAGAATTTGATTTTTCGCAGGGCATCAGCGCCCTGCGTGCGAAGTACGACACGATCGCCGGCGCGATCGACCTTGACGCCCTCAAGGAGCAGATCAAGGACCTCGAACAGCAGGCCAGCGCGCCCGGACTGTGGGACAACCCCGAGAACGCGCAGAAGGTGACGAGCCGCCTCTCCGCCGCCGAATCGCAGCTCAAGCGCGTCGAATCGGCCGGCAGCCGCATCGACGACGTCGAGACGCTCGTCGAGCTCGGTCGTGAGGAGAACGACGCCGACACCCTGGCCGAGGCCGAGGAGGAGGTCAGGAAGCTCGACAAGGACCTCGCCGACATCGAGATCCAGACGCTGCTCGACGGCGAATACGACGAGCGCGCCGCCGTGATCACCATCCGTTCCGGCGCCGGCGGCGTCGACGCGGCCGACTGGGCGCAGATCCTGCTGCGCATGTACCTGCGTTGGGCCGAGCGCCACGGTTACAAGCACAAGGTGATGGACACGTCCTACGCCGAGGAGGCCGGCATCAAGTCGGCCACGTTCCAGATCGACGAGCCCTACGCCTACGGCAAGCTCTCCGTCGAGGGCGGCACGCACCGTCTCGTGCGCATCAGCCCGTTCGACAACCAGGGTCGCCGCCAGACCAGCTTCGCCGCCGTCGAGGTGGTGCCGCTCGTCGAGGCCACCGACCACATCGACATCCCCGACTCCGACCTGCGCGTCGACACCTACTGCTCCTCCGGCCCCGGCGGCCAGGGCGTGAACACCACGTACTCCGCCGTGCGACTGACCCACCTTCCCACCGGCATCGTCGTGACCATGCAGGACGAGCGCTCGCAGATCCAGAACCGTGCGGCCGCCATGCAGGTGCTGCAGTCCCGACTGCTCGTGCTCAAGCATGAGGAGGAGGCCAAGAAGAAGAAGGAGCTCGCCGGCGACATCAAGGCCAGCTGGGGCGACCAGATGCGTTCCTACGTGCTGCACCCGTACCAGATGGTCAAGGACCTGCGCACCGGATACGAGACCTCGCAGACCCAGGCCGTGTTCGACGGCGAGATCGACGAGTTCATCGACGCCGGCATCCGCTGGCGTCACCAGCAGCGTCGCGAGGCCGCGAAGGAAGCCGAGTAGAACGGCGTCCTTCGCCGGCTTCGGCGAGGCGGGCAATCGGGCAAAACGGACAATCGAACATAATCGGATAATCAAGGCATGGCATGGGCCGATGCGTGAAGGGGCACAGGTATGGCACTGATTTCGCTTGATAACGTCACGAAGATCTATCCACGAGGGTCGAGACCGGCCCTGGACGATATCTCGTTGGATATCGACCGCGGCGAGTTCGTGTTCCTCGTGGGCGCGTCAGGCTCCGGCAAGACCACGCTGCTGAGCCTGCTGCTTCACGAGGAGCAGGCCACGGAGGGCGAGATCCGCGTGGCCGGCCACGACCTACGTCGTCTGCCGAACCGTCAGGTGCCGCAGTATCGCCGTACCATCGGCTTCGTGTTCCAGGACTACAAGCTGCTCGCCAACAAGACGGTGTGGCAGAACGTGGCGTTCGCGCTCGAGGTCATCGGCACGCGTCGTTCGACCATCAAGTCGCTGGTGCCGCAGGTGCTCAAGACCGTGGGCCTCACCGGCAAGGAGGACCGTCTGCCGCATGAGCTCTCCGGTGGCGAGGCGCAGCGTGTGGCCATCGCCCGCGCCTACGTGAACCATCCGCAGATCCTGCTGGCCGACGAGCCCACCGGCAACCTCGACCCGACCACGTCCGTGGGCATCATGGAGGTGCTCGAGGCCATCAACCGCACCGGCACCACCGTGGTGATGGCCACGCACAACGAGGAGATCGTGAACTCCATGCGCAAGCGTGTGGTAGAGCTGCACGGCGGCAAGATCGTGCGCGACGAGCGCGAGGGCTCCTACGACTCCACCGTGTACTTCCCCGACGCCGAGGTGGAGGCCCGCGCGCAGCAGGCCATCGGCTCCTCGGACTTCTCCTCGCTCGGCGGAACGAAGCGTGGCGGGGACGACAAGGGTTCAGGCGCCGCCAAGCGTCTGCTCGAGGCCGATGTGGCCGATGACGCCTCGCGTTCCGCGGCCGAGGGTGTGCTTGCCGCCGCCGAGGCCGTGAACAACGTGACCGCCGGCGACGAGGGCATCGCCCGTCTGGCCCAGTCCGTGCATTCCGGACGCACCGGCCGCTACGGCGAGACCTTCGTCTCCGTGGAGGACACGCTCACCTGGGGCAAGGGCATCATGGTCGACGCCGACGGCAAGGCCGCGAACAAGTCGGCCGCAGGCGTCGACGCCAAGGGCCCCGATGCCTCCGCCGCCAAGGCCGACGAGGACCCGGACGCGAAGTTCCGTGCGCCGGGCTCGGCCTCGGAGACTCCCGCGACCCCGCCCACGCCTCCGTCGCCCCCCGCCCCGCCGGCCCGCCGCCATGACGACGCGAAGAGGACCGACGACAAGACCTCCAAGAACCACGACGCGCAGGATACGAAGGAGAACGACCGATGAGATTCCGTTTCGTCCTGTCGGAGACATGGACCAGCATCAAGCGCAACGGCTCCATGATCCTTTCGGTGATGCTCGTCACCTTCATCTCGTTCCTGTTCATCGGCGCATCCGGCCTCATGCAGGCGCAGATCACCAAGGCCAAGGGCGACTGGTACGACAAGGTCGAGGTAGTGGTGTGGCTCTGCCCGGACGGCACCAGCCAGTCGGCCAACTGCGCCACCGGCAAGGCGCCGACCACCGATGAGATCATCGACATCCAGAACACCATCAAGGACGAGCTGCACAGCGACGTCTCCAAGATCACATACGTGAGCAAGGACCAGTTCTACAAGGACACGTTCGTCAAGCAGTATCCGGGCGGCGTGTACCAGGGCCGTACGCTCACAGCGGACGACATGCAGGCGTCATTGCGCTTGAAGCTTACCAATCCGGAGAAATACCAGCAGGTCTCCGAGGTGCTTTCCGGCAAGAAGGGCGTCGAGGAGGTGCAGGACCAGCGGCAGATCTTCGACCCCGTGTTCGCCGTGCTCAACCGCGGAACCGTGGTCACGGTCGTGCTCGCCGCCGTGATGGTGCTCGTGGCCATCATGCTTACGGGCACCACGATCCGCATGTCCGCCGCATCGCGCAAGAACGAGACGGAGATCATGCGCCTCGTGGGCGCCTCGAACTGGATCATCCAGCTGCCGTTCATCCTCGAGGGCGTCATCGCCTCGCTGCTCGGCTCCATCCTGTCGTGCGTGGCGCTCGGCGGCATCGTGGAGGTGTTCGTCACCGGATGGCTGGCGAAGACGGTCACGTGGATGCCGTTCGTCAACCTGACGACGGTGCTCATGGTCTCGCCGGCGCTGATCGGCGGCGCCGTGCTCCTGTCCATCGTCGCCTCGCTCATCTCGCTGCGCCGCTACCTCAAGGCCTAGCGAAAGTCAAGCCGGACGTTAGAATCGAACAAAGGGCTTTCAGGCGAATGCAGTACGATGGGGTGCCTGAAGCGTAAGGAGACGATATGACTATGTTGCGTACGAGCACCAAAGCCATCGGCATCATGGCGTGCCTCGGACTGACGCTGTCGATGGCCGTGGTGAACATCGCGGCGCCGGCACCGCAGGCCGCCGCGGCAACGCCGTCGTATAGCCAGCTGGCGCAGAGCAAGGCGAAGAAGCAGTCGCTGCAGAGCAAGCTCAGCGGCGTGAACTCCGCCCTGGCGCAGAAGATCATCGAACTTGACGATCTGACCAACAACCAGATCCCGGCCGCTCAGAAGGCCGCGAACGAGGCCGCCGACGCCGCCGAATCGGCGCAGGAGGAGGCCAACGCCGCATCCGCCCGCCTGGAGGCCGCGCAGAAGGACAAGTCGGATCTCGAGAAGAAGATCAAGGAGACCGGCGAGGACTACGACGACGCGCACGCCGCCGTCGCCGAACTGGCCCGCGACAGCTTCCACGGCTCCGCCGCCTCCGACACCATGAGCATGGTCACCGGCGCGAAGAACACCGACGACTTCATCAAGTCGATGCAGTCGTCCGCGGCCGTCACCCGCTCCGAATCGAACGCCGCGAACGATGCCGCCAACGCGCAGAGCACGCAGATGAACCGCAAGGACCGTCTCGCCGCCATCGAGAAGCAGATCACCGAACTCAAGACGCAGGCCGAGTCCGATGCCGCCGCCGCGCAGAAGGCCGCCGCCAACGCGCAGGCCAAGACCGAGCAGCTCAACGCGCTGCGCGACAAGGGCACCTCGCAGCGCACCTACCTGGAGTCGCAGCAGAGCCAGCTCAAGTCCGCCACGGCCAAGGAGGCCGCGCAGATCGTGCTCCTGCAGTCGCAGATCGACTCCTACAACCGTCAGCTCGCCGCCCAGAAGCCGAGCGCCCAGCAGCAGATCACCGCGAACAGCGGCGCCCAGGGCAGCACGCGTCCGTCCGGCGGCAGCTCCAGCAGCTCGAGCCGTCCCTCCACCAGCACGAACACGAGCCGTCCGTCGAACAGCAACAGCAGCCATTCGTCGTCCTCGTCCAGTAGGCCGTCGAACAACAGCTCGAGCAGCAACTCCAGGCCCTCCGGCATGAACTACTCCGTGCCCGGCAACTGCCCGCAGGGCTCGACCTACTGCTACGGCCACGCCACCGGCAACGTCGGCAACGCCTACCCGTGGAGCCAGTGCACGTGGTGGTCCTACATCCGCCGCGGCCAGCTCAGTCTGCCGGTCGGCTCCTACCTCGGCAACGGCCAGGACTGGGGCAACTCGGCCAGGCGCCTCGGCTACTACGTGAACAACACGCCGCATGTGGGCGCCGTCATGGTGTTCCGTGCCGGCCAGGACGGCCACAGCCCCATCTACGGCCATGTGGCAATCGTCGAACGCATCAACTCCGACGGCTCGGTGTTCGTCTCCGAAGGCGGATCCATCTGGCAGGGCAACGTCCACTACGACACCCTGTACGATCCCTACGACCACCAGTACGTCCACTACTGATCCACAGGGTCCGGCCCATAGGCCCCATCCATAGGGTCGTGGCGTAAAGCGGGACCAACGTTCGCCGATGGCGGGAATCCACGCAGGATTCCCGCCATCGTTGCGTTCACGCTAGTATGGACCGGATGGCACCGACGCGGCCGCAGGGCTCGGAATCACAGAGAAGGCAACATCAACAGAGGAAAGGAGGCCCGTATGGCGGCAAAGCAGACCAAGCAGGACAAGAGGGAGCAGGGCGCCAAGCCGATCGCCGTGAATCGCAGGGCGCGGCACGACTACGAGATCGAGGACAGGCTCGAGGCCGGCATCGTGCTTTCGGGCACGGAGGTGAAGTCGCTGCGCGAGGGGCGCGCATCGCTCGCCGAGGCGTTCGTGAGCATCGACCGCCGCAACGAGATCTGGCTGGAGAACGCGAACATCCCCGAATACCTCAACGGTACGTGGACCAACCATGCGCCCAAGCGCAAGCGCAAGCTGCTGCTGCACGCCCAGCAGATCGAGAAGCTCGCCCGCCAGACCCAGGCGAAGGGCTACACCATCGTGCCGCTGAGCCTGTATTTCAAGGACGGCCGCGTGAAGGTCGAGATCGCGCTGGCGCGGGGCAAGCGCGAGTTCGACAAGCGACAGGCGTTGCGCGAGGCGCAGGACAAGCGCGAGGCGCAGCGCGAGATGCGCCTCCGTAACATGCGTCATTAGATTTGGCGTTACCGACCGTTTACTATGGCAGTATGCGAAGACTGAAGATGATGCTTGCGGCCGTCGTGGCCGCGACGATGATGGTGCCGCTCGCGGCGTGCGGCACCAGCGACGCCACCGATTCCGACCCCGACATCGCGCGCAGCTACGACGTCAGCCATATCCAGAAGGACGAGAAGATCGCCGCGATGCTGCCGGAATCCATCACCAAGGACGGCAAGCTCTCCGTCGGCGTCAACGTCACCTACGCGCCCGCCGAGTTCCTGGCCTCCGACGGCAAGACGTCCGTCGGCTACGAGATCGACCTGGACAAGGCGCTTGCCAAGGTGTTCGGGCTTGACCTCGACATCGAGAACGCCACATTCGACACCATCATCCCCTCGGTCGGCTCGAAATACGACCTGGGCATCTCCGGCTTCACCGTGAACAAGGACCGTATGGACGCGGTCGACTTCGTCACCTATGCCAAGGCCGGCCTCACCTTCGCCGTGCGTAAGGGCAACCCCACGCACGCGGACCCGAAGCAGCTGTGCGGCACGCGCGTCTCCGTGCAGGTGGGCGTCGTGGCCGAGACCGAGATGTACAAGGCGCAGGACGCCTGCAAGGCCGCCGGCAAGGAGCGCATCGAGATCCTGCCGTACCGCAACCAGACCGACGTGACCACGGCGCTGATCGCCGGCCGCGTGGACCTCATGTACGCCGATACGCCGGTCTCCGGCTACGCCGTCGCCCAGACCGACGGCCAGCTGCAGACGCTCGGCGAGAACGAGGGCGTGCAGCCGATGGGCATCGCCGTGCAGAAGGGCGACGAGCGGACCGTGAAGGCGGTGAAGGCGGCGCTCGAGAAGCTCATGGCCGATGGAACGTACAAGGCCATCATGAAGACGTGGGGCGTGGAGAACGTCATGATCGACAGGCCCGAGGTCAACCCCAAGGTGGATGCGTGATCGACTCCCCTCAGCCGGACTACGTCCGACGGCTCCCCTCAATCATGAGGGGAGCCAGTGGGGCGGCTCGAGTTTGGCTGGTGTCCATAAAAGTTTGGTTGGTAACCTGCTCGTGACATTGCGAACTTACTTTCGGTAATCGGTTAGGAAATGAACTTTCCGAGAGGAAGAAACAATGTCACTCACCACTCGAATCAAGGCCCTTGCCGCGGCCACGCTCGCCGCGGCCACGCTGTTCTCCATGGCCGCGTGCGGCACGTCGGACTCCTCGTCCGACTCGTCGTCCGACAGCTCGTCCAAGTCCTCGACGCAGGGCTTCGACACCAGCTCCATCAAGAAGGACGACGAGCTCGCCGCCATGCTGCCCGACTCCGTCAAGGGCGACGGCGTGCTCAAGGTCGGCACCGACACCTCGTACGCCCCGGCCGAGTTCCTCGCCGAGGACGGCAAGACGCCCGTCGGATTCGATGTGGACCTGACCAAGGCGCTGGCCGCCGAGTTCGGCCTCAAGCCCGAGACCACCACCGCCACCTTCGATTCCATCATCCCGTCCGTCGGCTCCAAGTACGACATCGGCATCTCCTCGTTCACCGTCACCAAGGAACGCCTCGAGGCCGTCGACTTCGTCACCTACTTCAAGGCCGGCTCCACGTACGTGGTGAAGAAGGGCAACCCCTCGAAGATCGACAGCGCCGACCTGTGCGGCAAGAAGGTGGCCGTCCAGACCGGCACCACGCAGGAGGAGGAGGTCAACAAGGCCAATGACGCCTGCAAGGCCGCCGGCAAGAGCAGCATCGACATCCAGTCGTCCAAGCTGCAGACCGACGTGACCACGGCCGTCGCCTCCGGCAAGGCCGACATCTTCTACGCCGACACCCCCGTGGCCGGCTACGCCATCAAGCAGACCGGAGACACGCTCGAGGCCCTCGGCGAGGACGTCGGCGTGACCCCCGAGGCCATCGCCGTCAAGAAGGGCGACACCAAGACCGCCGAAGCCATGCAGAAGGCCGTGCAGAAGCTCATGGACGACGGCACCTACAAGAAGATTCTCGACACATGGGGCGTCTCCTCCGGCGCCATCGACAAGGCCGAGATCAACCCCGCCGCCGAATAGCGCGTCGGCCGGCACGCACGCCGGCGAACACCCGTTTGCCCGAATCCCGGTGATCTCCGCACGGATTCGCGAAAACGGAACCATCGTCATCCAAGATGCCGCCCATCGGGTAGTGTCTTGGATGACTCCGTTGTATTAGTGGAAAGAGAAGAAAGCCGTAATCATGGCAGCGAAGAACACAGAATCAGACGGGCTGAACATCCCCAACCGGATCGACGCCCTGCCCGTGCGACGCATCGGACCGGTCGTCGCCGGCGTCATCGTGGCGCTCCTTGCGGCCATGCTGGTGTACGGCATGGTCACCAACGAGCGGTTCGAATGGAACATCGTGTGGAAGTACCTCTTCAATGAGAACGTGCTGGCCGGCATCGGCTGGACGCTGTGGATCACCGTGCTCTCCATGGTCATCGCCACCGTGCTCGCCGTGATCCTCGCCATCATGCGCAAGTCCATCAACCCGGTGCTGCGCGGCGTGAGCTGGTTCTTCATCTGGTTCTTCCGCGGAACGCCTGTGTACACCCAGCTGGTGTTCTGGGGCCTGTTCTCCGTGCTCGTGCCCAAGCTCGGTCTCGGCATCCCGTTCACGTCCATCGAATTCTGGTCCATCGACTCGCAGAACGTCGTCACCGCGTTCCGCGCCGCCGTCATCGGCCTGGCGCTGAACGAGGCCGCGTATCTTTCCGAGATCGTGCGCGCCGGCCTCGAGGCCGTCGACCCCGGCCAGGCCGAGGCCGCCGAGGCGCTCGGCATGCGCCGTTCGCTCATCATGCGCCGCATCATCCTGCCGCAGGCCATGCGCATCATCATCCCGCCGACCGGCAACGAGACCATCGGCATGCTCAAGACCACATCCCTTGTGCTGGCCGTGCCGTTCACGCTCGACCTGCAGTTCGCCACGAACGCCATCGCCAACCGCATCTACAAGCCCATCCCGCTGCTCATCGTGGCCTGCTTCTGGTACCTGCTCATCACATCCGTGCTGATGGTCATCCAGTCCAGGCTCGAAAAGTACTTCGGCAAGGGCTTCGAGGCCCGGCCGATCGGCACCAAGGGCAAGCAGACGCCGCTGCCTGGCAAGACCGACGGCGAACCCAAGGACGACGTGCACAAGACGAATCAGGCCACCATGGTCGGATTGAACGCGTGAGTGGAGGCAACCAAATGACGACAACGAACATCGCGGTCAAGGCCACGCAGGTGCACAAGGCCTTCGGATCCCTCCACGTGCTCAAGGGCGTGGACCTCACCGTCGAAACCGGCACGGTGACCGTCATCCTCGGCCCCTCCGGCTCCGGCAAGTCCACCCTGCTGCGTCTCATCAACCAGCTCGAGACGCTCACCGGCGGACGCATCGAGGTCGACGGCGAGATGATCGGCTACAAGGAGGTCACGAGGAACGGCCAGACCGTGCTCCAGACCCTCGACGACAAGGACATCGCCCGCCAGCGCGCCAAGCTCGGCATGGTGTTCCAGAAGTTCAACCTGTTCCCGCACATGACCGCGCTCGAAAACGTGATGGAGGCGCCCGTGCATGTGGCGCACATGTCGAAGGACAAGGCGCGCAACGAGGCCATCGAGGAGCTCAACCGCGTCGGCATGGGCGAACGCCTCAACTACTATCCGATGCAGCTTTCCGGCGGTCAGCAGCAGCGTGTCGCCATCGCCCGCGCCCTCGCCATGCATCCCGACATCATGCTCTTCGACGAGCCGACCTCGGCGCTTGACCCCGAACTCGTGGGCGAGGTGCTGAACGTCATGCGCTCGCTCGCCCAGGCCGGCATGACCATGATCTGCGTGACGCATGAGATCGGCTTCGCCCGTGAGGTCGCCGACCAGATTGTGTTCATGGACGGCGGCGTGGTCGTGGAGAAGGGCGGCCCTGAAATCATCGACAACCCCAAGGAACCCCGTTTCAAGGACTTCCTCAACCACGTGCTCTAGCCCTCGTGGCCCGCTGCATAGGGCTCCGGCATGCATTTCGCGACACACTCAAGGCCGTTCGGCCGGGAGGCTCCGCCTCCCAAGCCTACGGTCGCGAAACGCATGCCGGAGCCCTTGGTGTCTGCACCACCCAGCAGCGGCCGTCGCGGTCGTGGCAGATGCGGGAAGCCAGAAGCGCGGGCATAGCCGGGGTCGGGAAGAGACGAGATGATTTCGGGCGGGCGCGGGAGCGTGGGGGTGCCTTGTATAGGTTCGGCCAAGGTGGCGTTTTGCTTGGGGCGTATGCAACATTCATTGCATACACTGGATTTTCATGTGTGGAATCGTAGGATATGCAGGAAACATCGAAACCGCGTGCGGCAAGCCGTTGGAGGTCTGTCTTCAGGGCCTGAAGCGCCTGGAGTATCGCGGATATGATTCTGCCGGCGTGGCATTGACGGCACCCGGCATGGATCACGTCGAGGTGCGCAAGAAGGCGGGACGCCTCTCGAATCTCGTCGAGGACATCGAACGCAAGCCCATGCCTCTGGCGACCGTCGGCATCGGTCACACCCGCTGGGCCACCAACGGCGTGCCGAGCGACGTGAACGCCCACCCGCATACGAGCATGGACGGCAAGGTCGCCATCATCCACAACGGCATCATCGAGAACGCCTCCCAGCTGCGTCTCGACCTGCAGGCCGAGGGCTACCGCTTCTCGTCGAACACCGACACCGAGGTGGCCGCCAAGCTGCTCGGCAAGATCGTCGACACCATCATCGCCGACGAGGGCAAGCCGAACCTGTTCCGTGCGGTGCGTCGTCTGGCCCGCATGCTCGAGGGCGCGTTCACCATCCTGGCGACCGACTGCCGCCAGCCCGACATCATCGTCGGCGCCCGTCATGACTCGCCGCTGGTCGTCGGCCTCGGCGACGGCGAGAACTTCCTCGGCTCCGACGTGGCCGCTTTCGTGGCCTACACGAAACGTGCGCTGGAGGTCGACCAGGACCAGGCCGTATGCGTCTCCGCCGACAAGGTCATCGTCACCGACTTCAACGGCAACGTCGTGGAGAACCCGAAGACCTACACCGTCGACTGGGATGCCTCGGCCGCCGAAAAGGGTGGTTGGGACTCGTTCATGGACAAGGAGATCCACGAGGACCCGGCCGCCGTGCAGCGCACGCTGCTCGGCCGATTCGACAAGAACGGCGACCTCAACCTCGACGAGGTGCACATCGACGAGCACGACTTCAAGGCCATCGACAAGATCATCGTCATCGCCTGCGGCACGGCCAGCTACGCCGGCCTCGTCGCCAAGTACGCCATCGAGCACTGGGTGCGCATCCCCGTGGAGGTGGAGCTCGCCCACGAGTTCCGCTACCGCGACCCGATTCTGACTCCTCGCACGCTTGTCGTGGCCATCTCGCAGTCCGGCGAGACCATGGACACGCTCATGGCTCTGCGCCACGCCCGCGAGCAGGGCTCGAAGGTGCTGGCCATCTGCAACACGCAGGGAGCCTCCATCCCGCGCGAATCCGACGCCGTGCTCTACACGCACGCCGGCCCCGAGGTCGCCGTGGCCTCCACGAAGGCGTTCGTCGCGCAGATCACCGCCGCCTACGTGCTGGGCCTGTACCTCGCGCAGATCAAGGGCACGATGTTCCGCGACGAGATCCATCAGATCCTCGGCGGGCTCAAGGACATGCCGCGCAAGATCCAGTGGGTGCTCGACACGCAGACCGAGACCATCCGCAAGGCCGCCGAAAGCATGGTGAACGCGAACTCGTTCCTGTTCCTCGGCCGTCACGTCGGCTATCCGGTGGCGCTTGAGGGCGCGCTGAAGCTCAAGGAGATCGCCTACACGTTCACCGAGGGCTTCGCCGCCGGCGAGCTTAAGCACGGCCCGATCGCGCTGGTGGACGAAGGCGAGCCGGTCGTGTTCATCGTGCCGCCGGAACGCGGCCGCAACGTGCTGCACGCCAAGGTCATCTCCGGCATCGAGGAGGTCAAGGCCCGCGGCGCCTACATCATCGCCGTGGCCGAGGAGGGCGACAAGGACGTGGAGAACTACGCCGACGTCGTGTTCTGGCGTCCGAAGTGCCCCACGCTCATGAGCCCGCTCGTGGACGTCGTGCCGCTGCAGCTGTTCGCCATGGACATGGCCAAGCTCAAGAACTACGACGTCGACAAGCCGCGCAACCTCGCCAAGTCCGTCACCGTCGAGTAACGGCTGGGCAACGTTTTGTCGTTATCCGTATTTTCCACGCGCAAGTTGTCGCAAAACGGCCCCGTTTTCGATGATTTGCGCGGGGAGAATGCGGATTTCGAGTATTTGGGGGAGTGGACATGCCGCAACGCCACCGCTGGGTGACGGACGAACCGGAGATTCCGTTCGACTTCGACGTGCTCTACGAGGACGAGCGCATCATCGTCATCGACAAACCGCATTTCCTGCCCACCACGCCGCGCGGCATGTGGTATCGGTCCACGGCGCTGATTCGATTGCGCGAGCGTCTGGGGGAGCCGCAGATCACGCCGGCGCACCGATTGGACCGCGACACCGCTGGCGTGGTGGTGTTCGTGCGCGAGCCCTCCGCCCGTGGCGCCTACCAGATGCTGTTTCAGGAGCATCGGACGACGAAGACCTACGAATGCCTGGCTCCGGCGCAGCCGATCTCGCGGCCGCGATACGGCACCATCGAACGGCTGGAGCCTCCGCGTGTGTTTCCGTTGCGGCGGCGCTCGCGCATCGTCAAGGACCGCGGCATCCTGCAGGCATATGAGGAACCGGGGGCGGTCAACGCCGAGACGGTGATCGAGCTGGAGTCGATGGAGGAGCGCGGCATCCGGAACGATGAGAGGGTCGGGGACCGTCGCGGACTGTTCCGCGCATACACGTTGCATCCGCGTACCGGCAAGACGCATCAACTGCGTGTGCATATGAACTCACTGGAGCTGCCCATTCTCGGCGACCCCATGTATCCGCACGTCATCGACCGCGCCTACGACGATTTTTCGAACCCGCTGCAGCTCGTGGCCCGCACGCTCGAGTTCATCGACCCCTACACCGGAGATACACGTCGATTCGACTCGCGAGTGCCATTGAGGGAGCCGAGTGCGGTGCCGCGACCTATGCCAGCCGAATGAACGGTCGGAAAACTCTGGACGTAAAAAGTACTACGTTTAATCGCAATGGTATACTTTTACCAGCGCGATAACCGTGCCCATGGCGGCCGCGAGGCCGCCCGAACGTTCTATCGAAAGGCAATGATGAGCGAAGCACAAGCCAATATCGGTGTTGTAGGTCTTGCGGCGATGGGAGCGAGCCTGGCTCGCAACCTCGCGCACAAGGGCAACACGGTCGCCGTCTACAACCGTCACTACTCCCGCACCGAAACGCTGATCGACAAGCATGGCGACGAAGGCAAGTTCGTCCCCGCGAAGACGCTGGAGGAGTTCGTCGCATCGCTGACCAAGCCGCGCACGGCCATCATCATGGTCAAGGCCGGCGAGCCCACCGACGACATGATCAACGCCCTCGCCGACCTCATGGAGCCGGGCGACATCATCGTCGACTGCGGCAACGCCTACTACAAGGACACCATGCGTCGCGAGAAGGCCATCCGCGCCCGCGGCCTGCACTTCGTCGGCTGCGGCGTCTCCGGCGGCGAGGAAGGCGCCCTCAAGGGCCCGTCCATGATGCCCGGCGGCACCAAGGAATCCTGGAAGACCCTCGGCCCGATTCTCGAAAGCATCTCCGCCAAGGCCGAAGGCGAGCCGTGCGTCACGCACATCGGCTCCGACGGCGCCGGCCACTTCGTGAAGATGGTGCACAACGGCATCGAATACTCCGACATGCAGCTCATCGCCGAAAGCTACGACCTCATGCGTCGCGGCCTGGGCATGGAGCCGGCCGAGATCGGCGACCTGTTCGAGGAGTGGAACAAGACCGAGCTGAACTCCTACCTCATCGAGATCACCGCCGAGGTGCTCCACCACGTGGACAAGAAGACCGGCAAGCCGTTCATCGACGTGGTGCTCGACCACGCCGGCATGAAGGGCACCGGAACCTGGACCGTGCAGACCGCCCTGTCGCTGGGCGTGCCGGTGACGGGCATCGCCGAGGCCGTGTTCGCCCGCGGTCTCTCCTCCCAGACCGAGCTGCGAGCCGAGGCCGCCAAGCAGGGTCTTGAGGGCCCGTCCGAGGTCGTGCCGATGCCGCTTGAGGAGCGTCAGGCGTTCATCAACGACATCCGCGAGGCGCTGTATGCCTCCAAGATCGTGGCCTACGCGCAGGGCTTCAACGAGATCTCCGAGGCCGCCAAGGAATACGGCTGGGACATCGACCTCGCCGCCGTGGCGCGCATCTGGCGTGGCGGCTGCATCATCCGCGCCCAGTTCCTCAACCGCATCTCCGAGGCGTTCGAATCCGGCGAGGCCAATGTGTCGCTGCTGTTCGCCCCGTACTTCAAGGATGCCGTCGAGACCGTGCAGCGTTCGTGGCGTCGCGTGATCTCCCGCGCCATCAGCTTCGGCATCCCGATGCCGGTGTTCTCCAGCTCCCTGGCCTACTACGACGGCCTGCGCTCCAAGCGCCTGCCCGCCGCCCTGATCCAGGGCCAGCGCGACCTCTTCGGCGCCCACACCTACCAGCGCGTCGACGAGCCCGGCGTCTTCCACACTCTGTGGACTGAGGAAGGCCAGGAGGAAATCAAGCAGTCCTGATGCTGATCTCCGATTGCCGCTGATACGGAAAAAGGAGGTGCATCCCCGATGCGGGGATGCACCTCCTTTCGTGTTTCCGGCATTATGGGTCCGTATGGTCCGTATGGTCCGTGCCGGACTTCGTTTTTACAGGTTCGCGGCGGCGTCCCTGTCGAGCAGCCACAGCGTCTCCTTGTCGCCGCCGGCGAAGGAGCTCGGCACATGCGGGTTGTTGTAGCCGGACAGCGCCTTGCTCACGGCCTCGGCCTTGCGCGGCGTGGAGGCGAACACCCATACGCGGCGGCAACGGCGGATGAACGGCACGGTGAGGCTGATACGCATCGGCGGCAGCTTCGGGGAGTCGGTGATGCCGATCACGCGGGTCTTCTTGTCGTGGCTGCGCAGGGCCGGATGGTTCGGGAACAACGAGGCGAAGTGGCCGTCGGGGCCGACGCCGAACAGGGCGATGTCGAACGCCTGCTTCTTGCCCAGCGCCTTGACGATCTCATGCTCGTACGCCTTGGCGGCCTTGTTCACGGCGTCGTAGTTCTCCACGTCGGTGGCGTTGGCGCGTTCCTCCTCGGAACGGGTGTCGGCCGGCATCTCGTGGATGTGCGATTCGGGCATCTGGCCGTTTTCCACCAGTTTGCCGAACCATGCCTCGCGGGCCTGCAGCGCGTTGCGGTCGGGATCGTCGGCGGGGACGAACCGTTCGTCGCCCCACCACAGGTGCACGCGGCTCCAGTCCACGGCCGCCGACAGCGGGCTTTCGGCCACGGTGCGCAGCATCGCGATGCCGTCGGTGCCGCCGGTCAGCGCCACGTCCACGCGCTGGCGCTTGGCCAGCCGGTCCGAAAGCTTCAGCAGGAACCGCGAGGTCAGCGCTTCGCGCAGCACGTCGGCGGTCGGGTAGATGATGACTTTCCTATCGATCATTGCCATGATGTCTCCTCCAAAAATCCGCCGCGCCGTTGTCATATCGTCGTCCATTTGCGGCGGTCATATTCGATTGGTTGTCAGACTAGCGCATCCTCGTTGCGCGCCAGGTGGTTTTTCTTGCTTTGTGACATGACATCCACGCGAATGTCATATGGATTTCAGATTGGAACGGCACCGGCGCCTGGACGACAAAGGCGGCGTGACGTCGATTCCGACGCCGCGCCGCCATTCGTTTCGGGGATGCGGTGATGTCAGGTCACTCGTGCTCGACGAGTTCCCAGCCGCGCTGGATGACCTCGGCGTAGATCTCGTCGGGGTCGAGACGGCGCAGCTCCTCGCTCAGGCAGTCGCCGAGCGTGCGGATCGGCACGGTCACGTTCTGCGGCGACTGGCCGGGCTGGGAGATGATGGCCGCGTCCTCGGCGGCGCGTTCGATGCTCAGCACGCCGTCCTCGCGGGTGAAGTACACGCCGGAGATGGCGGTGAGGTCGTCGGAGCGCTCGACGGTGACGGGAACGTTGTGCAGGCTCCAGGCGAGCCAGGAGGCCAGCAGTTCCAGCGGCAGGTCGTGCGTCGGGCCGGTGAGCTTCACCGACTTGATGGGCAGATACGGTGGCTGGTCGAGCATGGAGACGAGCAGTGCTCGCCAGATGGTCAGACGGGTCCACGACATGTCGACGTCCTGCGGGCTGTAGTGGGCGCGCAGCGCGGTGAACGCGGCCTCGGGATTAGGGGCGCGGGTGGCGTCGGTGATGCGGCTGCGTGCCATGCGTCCGATGGCGTTGACGGACGGGTTCTCCGGCGCCTTGGTGGGCCACCAGGCCACGACCGGCGCGTCGGGCACCAGCAGCGGGATGACCAGGGTGTCGAGATGACGGATGAGCTCATCCGCCGGCTTGAGCACGATGATCTCGCCGGCGCCGGCGTCCGCGCCGAAGCGGATCTGCGCGTCGAGCGTGGAGCCCTCCTCGGCGTCCGCCGGACGGGCGTGCTTTACGATCACGATGACGCGGCAGGGGTGCTCGCGGCTGGCGGCGTTGGCCGTCTCCAGCGAGTTCTCCAGTTCCTCGGTGTAGGTCTCCACCAGCAGTGTGAGCACACGGCTCTGCGCGGCTTCGCCGCGTTCCTCGTGCAGCTCCTCGATCTTGCGGGAGATCGCCGAGGTGGTGGTGTTGGGCAGGTCGAAAATCATGGCATCCTCCAATGGTGTCCGTCGCGGGCGAGCATGTCGTCGGCTTCCTTCGGTCCCCATGTGCCGGCGCGGTAGGGGGAGGGCTGGCCGAGCGTGCTCCAGAACTCCTCGATCGGGTCGAGGATCTCCCAGGAAAGCTCGACCTCCTTGGTGGTCGGGAACAGCGGCGGGTCGCCGAGCAGCACGTCGAGGATCAGTCGCTCGTAGGCCTCGGGGGAGGCCTCGGTGAAGGAGCTGCCGTAGCTGAAGTCCATGCTCACGTCGCGCACCTCCATGGCGGTGCCCGGCACCTTCGCGCCGAATCGAAGGGTCACGCCCTCGTCGGGCTGCACGCGGATGACCACGGCGTTGGCGCCGAGCTCTCGGGTGGCGGTGGTCTCGAACGGCAGGTGCGGGGCGCGCTTGAACTGCACGGCGATCTCGGTGACTCGCTTGCCGAGGCGCTTGCCGGTGCGCAGGTAGAACGGCACGCCGGCCCAGCGTCGGGTGTCGACGTCGAGGCGGATGGCCGCGTAGGTCTCCGTGGTGGAATCGGGATTGATGCCGTGCTCGTCAAGGTATCCGATCACCTTTTCGGAGCCCTGCCAGCCTTCGGCGTACTGGCCGCGGGCGGTGTGCAGGCCGAGGTTCTTCGGCAGATGCACGGCGGAGAGCACCTTGGTCTTCTCGGCGCGCAGGTCGCTGGCGGCGAAGGAGACCGGCTCCTCCATGGCGGTGAGGGCCATGAGCTGCAGCAGGTGGTTCTGGATCACGTCGCGTGCGGCGCCGATGCCGTCGTAGTAACCGGCACGGCCGCCGATGCCAAGGTCCTCGGCCATGGTGATCTGCACGTGGCTCACATAGTTGGCGTTCCAGACCGGCTCGAACATCATGTTGGCAAAGCGCAGGGCCAGCAGGTTCTGCACGGTCTCCTTGCCGAGGTAGTGGTCGATGCGGAACACCGATTCGGGGCTGAACACCTCGCCGACCACGCGGTCGAGCTCCTTGGCGCTCTTGAGGTCGTGGCCGAACGGCTTCTCGATGATCACGCGGCGCCAGGCGCCTTCGGAGGAGTGGGAGAGACCGGACGCGGCAAGCTGCTTGGAGACGACGGGGAAGTCGCGCGGCGGCACGGCCATGTAGAACGCGTGGTTGCCTCGGGTGCCGCGGTCGCGGTCGAGCTCGGAGACGGTGTCGCTCAGACGGGTGAACGCCTCGGAATCGTGGAATTCGCCTTGCACGAAGCGGATGGAGTCGCGCAGATGGCCCCAGGTGGTTTCGTTGAACGGGGTGCGGCAGTGGGCGCGCACCTGCTCCTCGGCGTAGTTGGCGAACTCCTCGTTGCTCCACGGACGGCGGCCGAAGCCGACCAGGCCGAATCCGGCGGGCAGCAGGCCTCGGTTGGCGAGGTCGTAGACGGCGGGCAGCAGCTTGCGTTTCGCAAGGTCGCCGGTGACGCCGAAGATCACCAGCGAGCATGGTCCGGCGACGCGTGGCAGGCGCAGGTCGCGCGAATCACGCAACGGATTGGAATACGCTGCCGTATTCCCCACAGTATTCCCCATGTGCAGCTCCTTTGGTGTTGATAGTGCGCATCAGTCTACAGATACGATATCGGCTTGCGTCATTTCTTGCCTGTGTTTTCCTGAAGGGAAAAGTTATGACGGGTTATCGAATCCGATGGATCGCGGCGGCCCGTCATGCGCCGGACATTATGGTAAACGCTTACCGTTTGTCTTTATCATAGGATTCGCCGGTATGCTTGGCAAGTCGATGACGACGTGATGCGTGATGCGCGGATCAATGGCTATATTGAGAGGCTTCCCCGGTCATGCGGGGCATGGGCCGGGGAAGCCATGGAATCGGGCGGAGGCCTAGGCGATCTGGCCGTGCTTCTCGTAGTTGGTCACGCGTGTGGCGTGGTTCTTCCCGTCGACGAACACGACCTTCGGCTTGTGGTCCTTTGCCTCTGCGGCGTCCATCTGGCAGTAGCACATGATGATGGCGGTGTCGCCGGGATCGAAGAAGTGCGCCGCGGCGCCGTTGAGGCAGATGATGCCGCTGCCGGGCTCGCCGGCGATGGTGTAGGTCTCGAGACGCTGGCCGTTGTTCACGTTCACGACGGCGACCTTCTCGTATTCGAGGATGCCGGCGGCGTCGAGCAGTTCGGAGTCGACGGTGATGGAGCCGACATAGTCGAGCCGCGCCTCGGTGACGGTGACGCGGTGGATCTTGCCCTTGAGCATGGTGAGCTGCATGAGTGTTTTTCCTTGATGAATTGAATGAGATGAATTGGGTGCTGACGTGGGGGTCAACTCCCCTCAGTCTGCTTCGCAGACAGCTCCCCTCAATCATGAGGGGAGCCAATATGGTGAGGGGAGCTGGTGGACTCAGTGGAGTTCGGGGTAGAAGAAGTTGTCGATGAGGCGGGTCTTGCCGATGCGCACGGCGATGGCGACGAGCACGGGCTGGTCGAGCGTGGCGACGGGGTGCACGTTCTCGAGGTCCACCACCTCGACATATTCCGGGTCGGCGAGCGGCTCGGTGGCCAGCACCTCGCGCACCTTGGCCTTGATGGCCTCGGCGCTCTTCTCGCCCGACTCGGCCAGCTCGCGGCCGGCCTCCAGCGCCTTGTGCAGAATCGGCGCGGCGGCGCGCTGCTCGGCGTTCAGATACGTGTTGCGCGAGCTCTTGGCCAGGCCGTCGGCCTCGCGGATGATGGGGCAGCCGATGATCTCGATGTCGAAGTTGAGGTCGCGCACCATGCGCTTGATGACCAGCAGCTGCTGCGCGTCCTTCTGGCCGAAGTAGGCGCGGTTCGGCGTCACGATGTTGAACAGCTTGGCGACCACCGTGCACACGCCGCCGAAGTGCACCGGACGGCTCTTGCCGCACAGCTCCTCGGTGATCGTGGCCATGGTGATGGCGGTGGTGCGGTTCGGGTAGTACATCTCCTCGGGGGACGGGTTGAACAGCAGGTTCGCGCCGGCGCCGGAGACGAGCTTCGAGTCGCGGTCGAGGTCGCGCGGATAGGCCTCGAGGTCCTCGTTCGGCCCGAACTGCACGGGGTTGACGAAGTCGGAGACGACCACACGGTCGTTGTCGGCCACGGCACGCTCGATAAGGCTCCTGTGGCCCTCGTGCAGGAAGCCCATGGTCGGCACAAGACCGACGGACAGGCCCTGGGCCTTCCAGGCCTTGACCTGCTCACGCACCTCGGCGATGGTGTGGACGACGGCGAATTCACTGGTTTCAGTCATGATGATTACCTCTTATGGTGTGGATATTGGGTGTTACGTTTACTTTTGCGGTTTCCATGCGCCCGACTCTGATGAGGGCGGCACGGCGGAGGCACGATGGAGGAAGAGGGGCGCCCGATGGCGTGTGCTACTTGAGTTGGTCGATGATCGACTCATCCATCGCGAAGCCCTCCTTGGCGTTGTCGGGGAAGGCTCCGGACTTGACGTCCCTGATGTAGCTGCCGAACGCCTCGCGCATCTGCGTGCCGATCTCGGCGTAGTGACGCACGAACTTCGGCTTCATCTCGCCGTACATGTCGAGCAGGTCCTGGTAGACGAGGATCTGTCCGTCGGTCACGTCGCCCGCGCCGATGCCGATGGTCGGGATGGAAAGCTCCTCGGTGATCTTCCTGGCGAGCGGCGTGGGAATGCCCTCGAGCACCACGGCGAAGGCGCCGGCGTCCTCGATGGCGCGTGCGTCGTCGAGGATCTGCTGCGCGGTCTTGACGTTCTTGCCCTGCACCTTGAAGCCGCCGAACGCGTTCACCGACTGCGGGGTGAGGCCCAGATGCGCCATCACGGGGATGGACGCGGTCACGATGGCCTTGATCTGGTCGTGGAACGCCACGCCGCCCTCGAGCTTGACGGCCTGGGCGCCGCCCTCCTTGACGAGTCGGCCCGCGTTCTCCACGGCCTGGTCCACGGTGTGGTAGGCCATGAACGGCAGGTCCACCACCACGAGCGCGTTCTTCGCGCCGCGCGTCACGCACTTGGCGTGATGGATCATGTCCTCCATCGTCACCGGCAGGGTGGAGTCGTAGCCGAGCATGACCATGCCCAGCGAATCGCCGACGAGGATGCCGTCGATGCCGGATTCGTCGAGCAGCCTGGCCGTCGTGTAGTCGTAGGCGGTGAGCATCGAAAGCTTCTCGCCGCTCTCTTTGGCCGCACGGAACGTTACCGCAGTGTGCTTCATTGTTGGTTGTCCTTTCGTTGGTCGCGGTCGGCTTGGCCGATCCACGCCTGATTTACTTGTTATTCGGTTATGGGTGAAAGTATCGTTCGCAGCCCGTCGTAATCGCGATTGGGGTTCTTCGCGGCGGCGATGTCCAGCAGCGCCCGGGACAGCGGTCGGTATACGGCCAGCGCATCGTTCGACAGGGCCTTGAGATGGGCCTCGATGGTGCCGGTGTCCGCCCGCTCGACGGGGCCGGTCAGCGCCGCCTTCGCGCCGCGTTCGCAGAACGAGTCCGCGTTATGCCGGATCATCGACGACAGCGTATTGCGGGCGTCCGTTTCCGTGAACCCGCAGGAGCGCAGCGTCTCCACCGCCTGGTTCCACAGGGCGATGGGCAGGTTGCTCGCCATGACCGCCGCCGCATGGTAGCGCGTCTTGCTGTCGGCGTCAATCGTCCGGTTCGGATTGCCAAGAGACGTGAGCAATTGCGACATCGCCTCGGCCACCCGCGCGTCGCCCTCCAGCGCGAAGAACGCGCCGTCGAGCTGGTCGCGGCCGTCGGCGGGGAATCGCTCGCTCACCGCCTGCATCGGATGCATCGAGAACGCGGAGACACCGGCCTCGTCACTGCCGTCGAACACCCGGGACGACAGGCATCCGCTGCAATGGCCGATGGCCATGCCGCTGACGGCGTCGTCCGGCAGCGCTCGCAGGTCGTGCCATACGCCGGCGATGGCGTCGTCCGGCGTGGTGACGATGAGCATGTCGCTCAGTTCCACGGCCGACATCAGCGACGAGAACGCGGCGGCCGCGGCGGCGTCGGAATCGGCCGCCGCTTCACGAGCGGCCGCGTTCAACGCGTCGGCCGCGGTCTGCGACGACGCCATCGAACGGCTGTAGTAGCCGCTGACGGTGACGGTCGCCGAACCGCTCAGATGCGTGCCCAGCGCGCATCCCACCTTGCCGGCCCCGATGAATCCGATCCTCATGCTGTCTGTACCTTTCCTTCAACTCCCCTCAGACCGACTTTGTCGGCCAGCTCCCCTCATTCATGAGGGGAGCCAGGGGGGACGACCTCTGTTCGGCTCCCCTCAATCTTGAGGGGAGCCGTCATGCGCGAGCATGACTGAGGGGAGTTGAATCCTCATGACCGGCGGGCCTTTCCGCGCGTGCCCTGCTTTTTGAGACGCGCGTAGATGATGGCCAGGCCCTTGAAGATGAGCTGGCGGTCGTAGACGTCGATGGAGTCGGTGGCGTTGTACAGCACGCGTCCGAGCCCGCCGGTCGCCACGACCTTGAAATCATGGCCGATCTCCTTGCGGAACTGGGCGATCGTGTACTCCACACCACCGAGATACTGGTAGTAGATGCCGGCCTGCATGGCGGTCTTCGTGTTCGTCGCCAGAATCGTCTCCGGCTGCTCGATCTCGATTTCCGGCAGCTGGGCCGTATGGCTCCACAGCGAGTTCGCGCTGGTCTCCAATCCCACGCCGATCACGCCGGCGCTGAACGTGCCGTTCTCGTCCACGTAGTCGTAGGTCGTGGCCGTGCCGAAATCGATGACCAGCACCGGACCGCCATACAGGTAGTAGGCGCCGGCGCAGTCCGCGATGCGGTCCGCTCCCACGGTCTTCGGGTCGTCCAGCCGCAGATTGATGCCGCAGCGGATGCCCGGCCCGATGATGATGGGATCGAGGTCGAGGAACTTCTTGATGCTCGAACGGAACGCGTACATGACCTTCGGCACCACGGAGGAGATGATGACGTCATCGACCTCCTCGGGGCGGATATGCGACATCGTCATGAACGTCGAGAGCATCATCGCGTATTCGTCGCTGGTTCGACGGGTCTTCGTCGTCAGACGATACGTGCCGATGATGTCGTCGCCGTCGATGAATCCGATGACGATGTTCGTGTTGCCGATGTCCACGGCGATCAGCATGGTCTTCCTCTCTTCAATCTTCCCTGGTTCTTCTCTTCGTATGGTCCATGGCCCTCGTATGGGTCGCGTGCCGGTCAGGCCGCCTGCGGCACGCCCGCCTTGCGCAGCGCGGCGAGCCGGCCGAGGATCAGCCTCGCCAGGTCGGTCTTCGGCATCTGACCGATGCGCTCGATGTCGGCGATGCTGTGGTCGTGCTCCACGTCGTCGGGCGGGGTAAGGATCGTCACCACGTTCGTATCGGTGGCGAATCCGGCGCCGGGGTCGCGCAGGTTGTTGGCCACCAGCATGTCGCAGTGCTTCTCGGCAAGCTTCTTCGCCGCGTTCTCCACCAGATGCTCGGTCTCCATCGCGAAGCCGCACAGCACCTGCGAGCCGTCATCGCGCTTGTGCTCGCCCGCCCATGCGAGGATATCGGGATTCGAGACGAGCTCCAGCGTGAGCGTGGTGCGGCCGTGCTTCTTGATCTTCTGCGGGCTGGCGGTCTCGGCGCGGAAATCGCCGACCGCGGCGGCCATCACCGTCACGTCGGTGGCGGCGAAGCGCTCGCTGACGGCGGCGAACATATCGCGCGCGGTCGTCACATCCACCACGTCCACGCCTTCGGGGGGCTCGAGGCTCACGGGGCCGGAGACCAGCGTCACATGCGCTCCCATGTCACGGGCGGCGGCGGCGAGGGCGTAGCCCATCTTGCCGGTGGAATGGTTGGTCAGGTATCGCACCGGGTCGAGCGGCTCCTGCGTGGGGCCGGCGGTCACCAGCACATTCAGACCCTTGAGCGGCTGATCGGCGTGGTCATCGCCGGTCGCGGCCGGAACAGGCGTCGTCGCATTGGTGGCGGCGTCGTTTTCGGCGAGCAGCGCGTCGATGGCCTTCTCGATGTCCTCCGGCTCGGCGAGACGTCCCTTGCCGACGTCCTGGCAGGCCAGCAGACCCGACGTGGGGTCGACGAAACGGAAGCCGAGCTCACGGCATTCGGCGATGTTGCGCTGCGTGGCCGGGTTCTCGTACATATGCACGTTCATCGCTGGGCACACCAGCTTCGGGCAGGTGGCGGCGAGCGTCGTGCTCGTCAGATAGTCGTCGGCGATGCCGGACGCGAACTTCGCGATGACGTTCGCCGTGGCCGGCGCGATGACCACGACATCGGCCCACTTGGCGTCCTCGATATGGCTGACGCCCACGCGGGCCTCGCCGAACTCGTCGGTATAGGTGGCGTATTCGGCGGCCGGGAACATGGCCGTGCGCGTGGCGGTGTGCGTGAGGGAGTCGAAGGTGACGGGGCCCACGAACCTCGTGGCCGAGGCCGTCATCATCACACGGACCTCATGGCCATGCTTGGTGAGGTTCGATGCCAGCTGGCACGCCTTGAACGCGGCGATGGAACCGGTGACGCCCAGAAGAATATGACGCGGACGGGTGCCGCTGCTGTGATTGGCGCTCATTACGCTGCCTCCATACGATACGGCGAGATCACCCTACGGTGGGCCGCCAGTTCGTCAGTCTCTGCGGGAAGTCCCCGTCAAAGCCGATACAAGTCTAATAAGCGAAGACCTGCCGTCGCCAGTTCATGCCAACAATTGCCGATGTAATCTTCCTCACACCCGACGTCCGCGTCATCCCCGTGATGCGCGACTGCATGTGACCGTGAACAACTTTCCCGCAAACGCTGGCAACCGATGACGCCTTCCAACCGCAGCGATATACAGTGATGATTACCTTCCGGCAGAGGCGCTTTCGGAGGGAAAAGCAACATTATTCGGTTTCGTTTCTCGGTATTCACAATGATGGTGGCGGATTCGGAATCGGTGAAAGGACGGAAACATGGGCGTTTATGTCATCACAGGCGCGTCGAGCGGCATCGGTGCCAAGACCGCGGAGATTCTGAAGAAGCACGGCCATGAGGTCGTCAACATCGATTTGAAGGACGGCGACATCAGCGCGAACCTCGCCACCAAGGAAGGCCGCCAGTTCGCGCTCAACGCGCTGCACGAGCAGTACCCCGACGGCATCGATGGCATGATCTGCAATGCCGGCGTCGCCGGAGGCCGTGCGCCGATCCCGTTGATCGTATCCCTGAACTACTTCGGCGCCACCGTGATGGCCGAAGGCGTGTTCGACCTGCTGAAGAAGAAGCACGGCAGCTGCACCGTGACCTCCTCCAACTCCATCGCCCACGGCGACGCCCGCATGGACGTCGTCGGTATGCTCAACAACAACCCCGACGAGGCGCGCATCGTCAACCTGGTCAAGGACTACGACCCCGCCGGCGGCCATGCCTTCTACGCGGCCACCAAGTACGCGCTCGCCCGCTGGGCCCGCCGCATGAGCGCCCAGTGGGGCGCCTCCGGAGTGCGCCTCAACGCGGTGGCCCCCGGCAACGTGCGCACCGCCATGACCGACAATCTCCTGCCCGAGCAGCGCGTGGCCATGGAGGCCATCCAGGTGCCCACCCACTATGGCGACGAACCGCTCATGGACCCGGAGGAGGTGGCCAACGTGATCGCCTTCGTCGCGTCCCCCGAGGCTCGCGGCCTCAACGGCGTGGTGCTCTTCGCCGACGGCGGCACCGACGCCCTGCTGCACTCCGAGAAGGTCTACTAAAGACCGGTCCCGCGCATTCGCGCATCACGATTCGTTAAGCTTTCCAGACAGGAGCACACACCGTTATGATCATCGACGATTACATCAAGGCGCTGCAGAACAAGGACTACGAGGCTCTTTCCGCCTGCTTCGCCGAACGCAGCCGCATGTTCGACTACTGCCCGTCGCTGGTGGGGCGTGAGAACACGTTCCTCTTCGGCGACAAGGCCATCGACATGTACTTCCACAACCAGTTCGTCATCGGCGGATTCTCCGTGGAGGATCCGCATGTGGTGAACAGCCGCACCGTCAACTTCTATGCCAACTACGCCGGCACCATCATCCACGCGCTGGCGCAGATCGAGAACGTGGACGACTCCGGCAAGATCCAGGAGCTCGTCATCCGCCCGGCGTAGGACTCCGAGGGCCGATATGCATTTCGTGACACACTCAAGGCCGTTCGGCCGGGAGGCTTCGCCTCCCAAGCTTACGGTCATGAAATGCATATCGGCCCTCTCTCGTTAGGGTGCGATCGCGAGACGCATGCCATCCTTCACGAAGACTTTTCGGCTCCCCTCATGATTGAGGGGAGCTGGCCGCCGTAGGCGGTCTGAGGGGAGTTGAATGACCTCGCTATGTGCGCTTCCGTGCGTTATACTCGTTTAGTAAATTGTTTACTAAACGATGTGTATTGGAGCTGAGGCATGGTCACCATCAAGGAAATCGCCAAACAGGCGGGATACTCCACGGCCACGGTGTCCCGACTGCTCAACGGCGACCCGACGCTGTCGATCAAAGAGGAGACGCGGCGCCGCATCATCCAGGTGAGCGAGGAACTCGGCTATGCAACGCAATCCAAGCGCATCGCGCTGCCCCGCGAAGTGGCCGTGCTCGACGTCATCGACCCCGGAGACCACCTGCAGGACGCCTACTTCAACGAGCTGCGCGAGGTGTTGCGTAACAGTGCCGCGCAACACCACATGAACCTGACGTTCATCACCGAGGTGAGGCAACTCATCGACGAAGGCGAACACTATGACGGGTTCATCGCCATCGGCGCCGAAGTCATCGACAACGACGATCTGCGTCGTCTTCATGCCGTGCTGCCATATGGCGTGTTCATCGACACGAATCCGGCCCCGAGCCTGTTCGACTCCGTACGGCCCGACCTTTCCCAGACGGTTCTCGATGCCTTGGACGAATGCGTCGCCGCCGGCATGACGCGCATCGGATACATCGGCGGCACCGGCCGCATCATGGGCATGCACGAATATCCGGAGGATCTGCGCCTGTTCGCCTTCCGTAACTGGACCCAACGGCTGAAGCTTCGCACCGACGGTCTCGTCTACATCGATGGGCCGTTCAACGTGGAAAGCGGCCAGCGGCTTGGCGAACGCATCATCGAGGAACGGCACGGCAATATGCCCGACGTGTTCATCGTGGCGGCGGACGTCATCGCCGTCGGCGTGCTGCAGGCGTTCAACGCGGCCGGCGTGCTGGTGCCGCGTGACGTAAGCCTCATCAGCATCAACAACCAGCCGATTTCGCAATACACCTCACCGGCGTTGAGCACCTACGCCATCGACCAGCACGAACTCGTGCGCACCGCGATCGACACGCTCGCCGACGCCATCGCCAGCAAACGCACGGTGCGGCACCACCTGCTGCTCTCCACCACGCTCGTCGAACGCGGCAGTTTCGTACGCGGCGAGCGGTGAGCGTGCTCGGCTCCCCTCGTTGAGGGGAGCCGTTGGCGTAGCCGACTGAGGGGAGGGGCGGGCTACGGGGACGAGCGTTCAACTCCCCTCAGACCGCCTACGGCGGCCAGCTCCCCTCAATCATGAGGGGAGCCAGGGGGTGCTACAGCAACTCGATGGTCACATCGAGTGTGAGCGGCTTGGCGGCGTCGAGCTGGAACTGCTGGTGCACGGGCGCGCCCCATGAGTCGTCGCCGCCGACGCCCATCTGGGCGGCGAGCAGCCGTAGGAACGTGTGACGCGGTGCGGGCAGTTCGTCCTGATGGCGCGCCTCCTCGAGCATCAGCGTGGAGTAGGGGAGCAGACTGACACAGAACGTGTCGGCGCTCGCGCGGCTCACCCTCATGCCATGGCCATGCTCGTCGGTGACCTCCAACCAACGCACGTCCTCATGGTTGCCGGTCTCCTGCGGCACCAGATACGGTGCCATGGACCCGGCCGCCGTGGTCTCATAGACACCCAGCTTGCCGCCGGCCTTGCGGTCGAGATACGTTTCATCGGGCCCGAGGCCATAGAACCGAAGATTCGCATACTGTGCGGGCAGCATCCACTCCAGGCCGAACGCCGGCAGGGTCGGTGCATCCACGCCGCCGGGGTAGGAGGCGGTCAGATGCACGCGGCCGGTGGCGTCCACCTCATAGCGCACGGTCACGCGGGTGCGGTTCGGCTCCGCCAGTTCGTATGCGTATTCGGCGGCGATGCCATGCTCCGACGTCTCGAACCTCGTATCGGCCACGCGGGCGTAACGCCCCGCGCCGAACCACTGCGCGCGGTCGAATCCGCTGCCGTTGCCGCGGTCGTTGTCTGTCAACGGACGGAACGTGACGATGTCCGGCCGGCGGATGACCATCTCGCGGCCGTCCCGGCGCAACGACACCATGCCGCCCTGCGTACGGGAGAGCAGCACCTCGAAATCATTGCCGTACATCGTGCCGCTGCCATGAATGCCAAGGTTCCAACGGCCGTCGACGATCTCCACATCGCCGGAACGCAACTCATCAGTCGCTCCGTCATCCGTTGCCGCGGCCGGCTCCACGGTCACTGTATGCTGGCCGAACGTCAGCTCGTAGCCGGCCTTGGCCCACGCGGTCGCATGACGCAGCCGCTGGTCGACCTCATACGTCACCTCCACGCTGCCACCGGCCGCATCGGCATAATCGGAGGCATCGGGGAACGCAATATCGAATCGGCAGGTCTCGCCGGGAAGCACGGTGAAATCATAGTCGGCACTCCATTGCTCGACGCCATCCACCAGCAGACGGGCCGTGAACACGTAACCGGAGGTGTCGATGAACAGGTTCCCGTTCGTGAGCGTCACGCCCGAATCATCCGGCCCGATCTTCACGTTCGCATACAGCTGCTTGACCTCCTGCGCCTTGGGGGAGACGGTGCGGTCGGCGAACACGATGCCGTCGCCGGAGAACTCATAGTCGTGCGGCCGGTCGTCCCAGTCGCCGCCGTAGGTGAGCCGCTCCGTGCCGTCGCCGAGCCGCTGCCACAGTGCCTGGTCGATGTAGTCCCAGATGAATCCGCCCTGATAGTGCGGATAGCGTTCCAACGCCGTATACAGCTGCATGCCGCCGACGGAATTGCCCATCGCATGCATGTATTCGCAGGAGATATACGGCTTCTTCGGGTCGTTCGTAAGATACTCCTCGATTTCGGCCGGCTTGGCGTACATACGGCTTTCGATGTCGGAGGCGGCATCGAAACCGCGGTTCCAATACACGCCCTCGTAATGCACCGGTCGCACCCCGTCGAGTTCATGCACCAGGTCGTGCATGGCCTGGAACACCTCGCCGGCATACGATTCGTTGCCCAACGACCAGATGACCACGCTCGGATGGTTGAAGTCACGGCACGTCATCGAATTCACGCGGTCGAGGCACGCACCCTCCCACTCGGGCCTGTTCCCCGGAATATTGGTCTCGGGCGTCACCTGATCGCCGGGGGCGGACCAGGTGCCATGCGTCTCGATGTTCGTCTCATCGATGAGATAGATGCCGTATTCGTCGCACAGCTCGTACCAGCGGCTCTGATTCGGATAGTGCGACGTGCGTACGGCGTTGAGATTATGCCGCTTGAGGAAGCGGATGTCCCACAGCATGTCCTCCTCGGTGACGGCACGGCCGCGACGGGCGTCGAACTCGTGACGGTCCACGCCCTTGAACACGATGCGCTTGCCGTTGAGCTTCATGATGCCGCCGTCGATGGCGAACCGGCGGAAGCCGATGCGGGTCCGCGACACCTCGATGACGTCGTCGACAGTATTGTTCAACGGGCCGTTCAACGTGACGGTGAGCGTATACAGCTTCGGGTCCTCGGCGCTCCACGGTGCGACCTCGCCCACGCCGTCCTTGATATGCAGCGCGCCGTCGACGATGTCGTCGGCGCTGAATTCGCGGCTCCAGACGATGCCGGTGTTGTCGTCGACGATTTCGACGATGCCGGCGTCGACCGCCGTGGCGTTGTCGATTCGTGCGATGACGTCGATCGAGCCCGTTTTCGTCGTATGGTCGTAATCGGCCACGGCACGCAGATCGGTCACATGGGCCTCAGGCCAGGCCGTAAGTCCCACGCTGCGGAACAGGCCGTGCAGACGCCAGAAATCCTGGTCCTCCAGCCAGCTGGCGCTCGCATATTCGTAGCAGGCCACCGCCAGCACGTTGTGCCCTTCTTGAATCGCATCGGAGACATCGAACTCGCTGGGGGTGAACGAATCCTCGGCATAGCCGACGAACGTGCCGTTCAGCCACACGTAGATTGCGGTCTGCGCGCCCTGGAACGTCAGCGTCACCGTGCGACGTCCGCGAATCGCCGCGGAGACCTCGGGGCCGGCCGTGAATTCACGGCGATACAGCGCCACATGGTTGTGTTCCGGGATGTCGGGGGCCGTAGGGTGCTCATGTCCGTCCCACGGGTACTGGATGTTCACGTACTTCGGCGGCAGATATCCGGCCGTCTCCAGATGGCCCGGCACTGCGATGGCGCCGAAGGCGGCGTCGTTACTGTCGGTGTTGCCGAAATCGGCGGCTGCGAAGTCGGGGGAGCCTGAGACGTCGAACGGCGTCGTCGCGGTGTCGATGACGTTCACACGCCATTCGCCGTCAAGGCTCTGCTTCAGCGTTTCGGATTCATTTGGCACAGGCCTGTGGTCGAAGAAGCGATGGTCGGAGTGGGCGGTCATGCGGTTGACCGCAAACACCTGCGGGTCGGTAAGCCATGCGGCCGACGCCTCCGTGGCCTGATTAATGACGATGCGTTGCTGCAGATCATCGCCGGTCTGGGTGGTGGATTCCGTGGTGCTCATGATTGTCGCCTTCCTGATGCTCATCGCGTCATTGCCAATGATAATCGCATTAAGTAATGCAATTGATAAGAGTTAGTAAATCTCTTTACTAAAAGAGTAGCGTGAACTGCTGAAAACTGCAACTGGATGATGTTGATAATTAACGGCTGTGGATATTGTTGGCCCCTGTATTGAGAAGCCTTCGTATTTAAAAACGTTGAAATTATTGATATTTATGGCAGTGTATGCAATCTCGGGCATCTGTTTTCGACACGCCGAAATTTACTGAAATAGGTAATGAATTTTACTTTTCATTGGTAATGAAATACACTTCATGACTGTCAGGTCAATGACTGACCTCAAAGCAGCGCAATCCCCGCATCATGCAGCATGACGTTCTCGCCATGACATCCAACGAAAAGAGCAATCATGGAACAGGCAACCCAACCGCAAACGAATCAACCCAAGCCTGAACAATCCAAGCCCGCGCAACCAACGTCGACGCCATCCAAGGCGCGGGTCATCGGCCGACGCATCTGCTATGCGGTCGGCAACCTCGGCCAGGCCGCGTTCTACAACGTATTGAGCACCTACTTCGTCGTCTATGTGACCAGCACTATGTTCGCCGGCGTCGACAAGGCTCTCGCCGCCAGGCTCATCGGCATCATCACCGGCCTCATCGTCGTCATCCGCATCGCCGAGATCTTCCTTGACCCGCTGCTCGGCAACCTCATCGACAACACCACCACGCGGTTCGGCCGCTTCCGCCCATGGCAGGTCATCGGCGGCTGCGTCTCCGCGCTGCTGCTCGCCCTCGTCTACACGGGCCTGTTCGGTCTCGTCAACGTGAGCGAGACATGGTTCATCGTGCTGTTCGTCGTCGTATTCGTCGTGCTCGACGTGCTCTACTCGCTGCGCGACATCTCCTACTGGGGCATGATTCCCGCCCTCTCCGAGGATTCGCACGAACGCAGCGTCTACACCGCGCTCGGCTCGTTCACCGGTTCCATCGGCTACAACGGCATCACCGTCGTCGTCATCCCCATCGTCACCTATTTCAGCTACGTATTCACCGGCTCCCATGCCGAAAGCCAGGCCGGCTGGACCTCCTTCGGCATCATCGTGGCCCTGCTCGGCATCATCACCGCGCTCACCGTGGCGTTCGGCACCAAGGAGAACGAAAGCGCCCTGCGTTCCAAGGCCCAGAAGAACGGCAGCCCGCTGCAGGCGTTCGCCGCACTCGCCAAGAACGACCAGCTGCTGTGGGTGGCGCTGAGCTACCTGCTCTATGCCATCGCCAACGTGGCCACCACCGGCGTGCTGCTCTACCTGTTCAAGTTCGTGCTCGGTCAGCCGGCCGCGTTCTCCATCGCCGGCGTCATCCCCATCATCACCGGACTCATCGCCGCGCCGCTCTACCCGGTCCTCAACCGCTACATCCCCCGACGCTACCTGTACATCGCCGGCATGGTGTTCATGATCGCCGGCTATGTGATGTTCATCATCGGCGCGCAGAACCTCACGATGGTCATCATCGCGCTCGTGCTGTTCTACATCCCCGGCACGTTCATCCAGATGACCGCCATCCTCTCGCTCACCGACTCCATCGAGTACGGCCAGCTCAAGACGGGCCGACGCAACGAGGCCGTGACCCTCTCCGTGCGCCCGATGCTCGACAAGATCGCCGGAGCGTTCTCCAACGGCATCGTCGGATTCATCGCCGTGGCCGCCGGCATGGTCGGCACCGCCACCGCCGCCGACATGACCGCCGCCAACATCCGAACCTTCAAGATGTTCGCCTTCTACACGCCGCTCGCGCTCATCGTTGCCAGCCTCCTCGTCTTCGTCTTCACCGTGAAGATCGACGAAAAAATGCACGCGCGAATCGTCAAGGAACTCGAAGCCAAGCTCGAGTCCGGCGAGATCGCGAACGAGGATGAATCGACGGACGGCGCCGCATAATCCGTCCAAATGCATCGTCGTCCATGGGAATTCCGCCGCTGTTGATGGACGACGATGTAAAAACCGCGAAAATGCATCGTCGTCCATCATGATTCGGAATTCGATTCCCTGAAAACCGCATGATTCCAACGATGATGATTTTCGATTCATGAATTTGCGATGGACGGCGGCGCATATCGGCGAAAATGCGGCGTCGTCCATGAGAATCGGATGGTTTTTCATGGACGACGGCGATTTTTCGGGAAAATGCGCTGCCGTCCATCGGGTACCGACAACCACCGGCCATCTGGTGCATGTCCCACGCAAAGACGGCGAAAAACAGCAGACGAACCGCGCCGGCGGGGTCGGAACACGATGTTTCGACACGCCGGCGCGTTTGCGTGTGCTACTGTTTGAGCCATGACGTTCATTTCCTGTTGTTGTCGCTAGCCGCCGCCCCGAGGCACGAAGCATCCGCGCATTGGTCGCGCGAATCGTGCGGGCGCTGGTCAGTGACGCATAACTGGAAATAGGACGATTCTTCTTCCTGGAATCCCAAACGCAAATCCTCACGGTCCTGTCATATCCGATTGACGGACGGTTTCGACGGAAACGGCGAAAAACCATACGGATCCGGCAATCTCGAACAGGCTAACGGATTTATCTATAACGACACCACGGGATTCACGGGAAATCACAACCGAACGGAAACCGGCATCCGGTATCGTCTCATTCCAGTACCGCATTGCACCAGCGCCGAAGGGGCGGCGGCTGGCCACGAACGCAACGCAACGAACGCAAGCAGTACTTGGAACCCAGCACTTCGAAGGGATATGAGACATGACCATCGCCAACTCCATCACCGAACTCGTCGGCAACACCCCGCTCGTCAAGCTCAACCGCGTGACCGAAGGCGTCGACGCCACCATCGCGGTCAAGGTGGAATACATGAACCCTGGCGGCTCATCCAAGGACCGCATAGCCGCGCGCATCATCGACGCGGCCGAGAAAGCCGGCCAGCTCAAGCCCGGCGGCACCATCGTCGAGCCGACCAGCGGCAACACCGGCGTCGGCCTCGCGCTCGTCGCCCAGCAGCGCGGCTACCACGCGATTTTCACCCTGCCCGACAAGGTCTCCGAAGACAAGCGCGCCGTACTGCGCGCCTACGGCGCCGAGGTCATCGTCACGCCCACCGACGCCGGCCCCGGCGACCCTAGGTCGTATTACGATGTCTCCGACCGTCTCGCCCGCGAGATCCCCGGCGCGTTCAAGCCCAACCAGTACGACAACCCCAACGGCCCGCTGAGCCACTACTACACCACCGGTCCGGAGATCTGGGAACAGACCGACCACACGGTCACGCACTACGTGGCCGGCATCGGCACCGGCGGCACCATCTCAGGCGCAGGCAAGTACCTCAAGGAGGTCTCCGACGGGGCCGTGACCGTGGTCGGCTCCGACCCGGAAGGCTCCATCTACTCGGCCTCCAGCCCCGACGAGGTCCACCAGTACAAGATCGAAGGCGTGGGCGAGGACTTCTATCCCAAGGCCTACGACCCGAGCGTGGTCGACGAGGTCGTGAAGGTCAACGACGCCGAGGCGTTCGAGATGACCCGCCGTCTCGCCGCCGAAGAAGGGCTGCTCGTCGGCGGCTCCTCCGGCATGGCGGTCGTCTCCGCGATCAAGTACGCCAAGGAGCACAAGCTCGGCAAGGACGCGGTCGTCGTGGTGCTGCTGCCCGACTCGGGACGCAGCTACCTCGGCAAGATATTCAACGACCAGTGGATGATCGACAACGGCTTCGAGGACGTCGTCAAGCGCACCTCCCGCCCCAGCTCCATCCCCGAATCCTCTTCCTCCCAGGACTGACGGTGAAGGAACAGAGCATGACCGCCGTGTTATCCCATGAACGATGTAGCCGCTGAGACGTGTCCGACTCCCCTCAGTCCGCTACGCGGACAGCTCCCCTCAAAGAGGGGAGCCGGGAAGCTGACCTAGGGAGGACGATGTCTGTTCCGCGACCGTAAGCTAACGAAGGTGTCTGCTAGGCTTCGCCAAGCAGACGCCGGAGTGGCGGCCGAACGGCCTTGAGTGTGTCGCGGAATGGACATCGTCCGACCGGCACACTTGGCTGACATCACGCAAACCGTAAACAGCAAAATAGATAACCAACCGCAACTACAGATATAAAGGAAACATTCCCCATGACCATCGACTTCACCGCCACCCAGCTCGCCACCCGCGCCATCCACGCCGGCCAGGAGCCCGACGCCACCACCGGCGCCGTCGTCCCGCCGCTGTACCTGACGTCCACGTACAAGCAGGATGGCGTCGGCAACCTGCGTCAGGGCTACGACTACACGCGCTCCGGCAACCCGACCCGCGACTCGTTCGACACCCAGCTCGCCGCCATCGAGGGCGGCAAGTACGCGCTCGCGTTCTCCTCGGGCCTCGCCGCCATCGACGTGCTGCTGCGCTCCACCCTGAAGCCCGGCGACCGCATCCTGCTCGGCGACGACGTGTACGGCGGCACCTACCGACTGCTGAGCAAGGTGTTCGTGCCGTGGGGCGTCGGCCTCGACGTGGTCGACATCTCGAACGTCGACGCCGTCAAGGAGGCGCTGGCCGCCAACGACTACGCCTACATCTGGGTGGAGACCCCGTCGAACCCGATGCTGCGCATCACCGATGTGGAGGCCGTCTCCGCGCTCGCCCACGAGCACGGCACCAAGGTGGTCGTCGACAACACGTTCGCCTCGCCGGTGCTCCAGCATCCGCTCGAACTCGGCGCCGACCACGTGGTCTACTCCACCACGAAGTACATCGGCGGCCACTCCGACGTGGTCGGCGGCGCCATCGTGACCAACGACGAGGAGACCCGCGACGCCGTGGCCTTCCTGCAGAACTCCGCCGGCGCCGTGCCCGCCCCGTTCGACTCCTGGCTGCAGACCCGAGGACTGAAGACCCTCGAACTGCGCGTGAAGCGCCACAGCGCCAACGCGCTCGCCGTGGCCGAGCACCTCGTCGGCCTGCCCGAGGTGGAGAAGGTGCTGTACCCGGGTCTCGAATCGCATCCGGGCCACGACATCGCCGCCCGTCAGATGCACGGCGGCTTCGGCGGCGTGGTCTCCGTGCAGCTCGCCGCAGGACGTGACGCGGCGCTGAGGTTCGCCGAATCCACCGAGATCTTCACGCTGGCCGAATCGCTGGGCGGCGTGGAGTCGCTGATCGAGCACCCGGCCGCCATGACCCACGCCTCCGTGGCCGGCACCACGCTGCAGGTGCCCGACAACCTCATCCGTCTTTCCGTGGGCATCGAGAACGTCGACGACCTCATCGCCGACCTCGACCAGGCCCTCGAGCGCACGAAGTAGGGGTCTATCGTGCATCCCCGCACGGTTGCTCACTGTTTTCCGCCGCGACACGCCGATGGTGGCGTCGGTTCATGGCGGAAAACAGTGAGCAACCGAGATTGCGGCGGATTTGGTGAGTAACCGAATGCGCCTATGTCGCGTCGCGCCGTCAGCCGCTATCCCAGCACCTTGGTGCGCCTGAGATTGGCCTCCGATTTGGCGGTGAGCCGCATGAGCGGGCGGCGCAGCACCAGGCCGAGCACCAGCATCGGCAGTATGAACGCCGCCAGACGGCCCATGGCAATCCAGTAGTCGTTCCGGTAGACGCCGAAGGCGGCGGCACGGAACATGTCGATGGCGTGCGTGGCCGGCAGGAACGGATGCACCGCTTGGAAGAAGTCCGGCAGCACCGCGACCGGGAACGAACCGCCCGCGCCGGTGATCTGCATCACCATGACGAGCACGCACAACGCCTTGCCGGGTGCGCCGAACGCCGCCGCCATCGTGTAGACGATGAACGCGAACGTCAGCGACGCCGTCCAGCCGCCCAGCATGAACAGCCACGGATTATCGCACTGCACGCGCAGATACACGAGCTCGCCCAGGCACATGACGGTGCTTTGCAGCAGCGCCAGAATCGCATAGATGCCGAAACGGCCGAGGAGCATCTCGCCGGGCGTCGGCCGCTCCAGCGTGGCCTTGCGCTCGCCCGACACCTGCACGAGTATGGCCAGCGACAGCAGCAACGCGCCCATCCACAATCCCAGCGTCGTATACATCGGCGCCATGGACGAACCGAAGTTGTCGGCCTTGTAGACCGCGTTGCGGTTGAGCCCGACCGGCGAGACCAGTGACGCGGCCAGGGCCTCGGGGTCGTCGCCCAGTATTCTGCGCACGGTCTTCAGGTCGCCGCCGTTCAGCGCCTTGGCGATTTTGCCGTGCAGGTCGCTGAGCTTGTTCGCCGAAGCGCGCAGGGATTTCGCCGTGGCGGCGATGCCCGTATGCGCGTCTGCCATGCTGGCGGCGATGGAATCCGCCGACCCGGAAAGTTCCGACGACATGGTCTCCAGCCGTGAGGTCGCCTCGACCGTCTCCCTGTACGCGTCCGATGCGGCCGACGACATGGCGGCGAGCTTCGCCTTGAGCCCCTTGTCGAAGTCGTCGCTCACCTGCGCCATGGTCTTGTGCGCCTCCTCGGCCTTGGTCTTGGCCTCCTCCCGCTTCCGGCCGCTGTCCGTCAGCCCCTTGTCGATGCCGTCGGCCGCGGAGTTCAGCGAATCGCGCACGGCGGTCTGCTTGGCGATCGCCTCGTCCATATTGCCGAGCAGCGATTGCTGCAGCCGTGTGCCTTCGTCGGTCGTGGGGGAGAGCGCCGCGAGTTTGCCGCGAAGATCCTGATATGCGCTGATCTGGTCGTCGATCTTCGTGGCCACATCACGCAGCTGCTTTGCCGAATCAGCGCCCTGCGTGCCCACGGCATCGAACGCCTTGTCGATGCTCGCCTCGGCACCCTGATAGCTGTTCGCACTGGCGTCGAGCGCGTCGCCGACCGTATCGGCCGAGGAATCCAGGGTGGCGGCGACCGTGCTCACGCCCTGCTTCGCCTGGTCGGTGGCCTTGCGCGCGTCCGCCGCGCTGCCGCCCGCCTTGCCCACAAGCCCCGCCGACGTGGCCACCAGCGTCTGTGCCGAATCCAGCATGTCGCCGTACTGGTCGAGATTATCGGCGGCGAGGTCGAGCTGTCTGGCCGTGCGGTCGATGTTCGCGTTGAGGTTGCCGATGAGCGTCTGCGCCGAATCGCTGTCCAACGATTCCGCGAGCTGCGAGGCGACGGTCAGCCCCACGCCGGAGATGGTGGTGTTGAACGTGTCGTTCACCTGCGCCGTCACCGCGTCGGCGCCCTGCCCGGTCACCTTCGGCGCCAGCGGGTTCTTCTTCTCGTTCGTGTAGTAGGCGATCTTCGCCTGCCTGGTATCGGTGGAGAAGAGCGTCATCATGTCGTGGCTGAACGACTTGGGGATCACCACGGCGGCATAGTATTCGCCGGATTCGGTGCCGTCGACGGCGTCCTGTTCGCCGGTGAACACCCAGTCGAGCTGGTCGTTGGCGCGCAGCGCCGAGACGACGTTCTCGCCCACGTTCACCTTCACCGGCACGAGGTCGCTGCGATAGCCTTCGTCGACGTTCGCCACGGCCACCTTGAGCTCGCCCGTGCTGCCGAACGGATCCCAGTTGGCGGTCACGTTGAACCACGCGAACAGCGAGGGCATGGCCACCAGGCCGATGACCAGGGTCACGGCCGTGACGTTCGACGTGATGCGTCGCACGTCACCGGCGATGATGCGTCCGATGTTTCTGGACTTCCGTGCGATCGTCGCCATCAGCGTTGTCATAATCGTCATAATCGTCGTTTTGGGTGCCGTCATGACGTCACGCCTCCTTCCGGGATGCCACGGTCGTCGCCGAATGCCTCGGTGTTCTGCCGCCGCGTTCGTCGGCGTCCAATATGTTCAGCGGATTCGACGGCCTCTTGTGCAGCCGCTGTTCGCGGTAGATGTTGCGCAGCTCCTCGCCATCCATGTTCCCCAATCGAATCTGTCGTTGGATGCCGTCGTAGATGAATTCGATGCCGATGAGGAACGTGATGATGGCCACGATCCAGATGACCCAGGCCATCAGGATGCCTATCTTCTCGCCGGTGGTCAGCGAGAACGCCGTCAGTCCGATCGGCAGGATGATGCCGGCGGCCAGCGCCCCGCGCCTGAGCCGCGGATACCATCGTTCGAACATCGCCGCCCGTCGCATGATGCCCGCGTGGAACTCCTCGGAATCGCTCAGCGCGCGCAGCATCTGGTCGAGCCGGTACCGGTTCCTCATGGCCACCGGCTTCTCCGCGGCCAGCAGGTCCGTGGCCGCGAACCGCCGGGAGACCATCGTGTTGAGATTGTTGAGATACGGGCGCAACGTCATGCCGACCACGAACGCCACGGCCGCGAACAGCGTCAGCGTCGTGAGATACCGCCAGTAGTGGTCGCCGTAGAACCCGCCGATCGTCTCGCGCAACGCGTTGTTGCCGTGGGTGATCGGCAGGAACGGGTAGATGCGCTGGAACTCCTTCGGCATCATCTCTATCGGATACATGCCCGACGAGCCCGGCACCTGCAGCACGGTCAGCAGCACGGTGAGGCCTCGGCCCACATGGGCGAACGATATGCACATCGCGTAGATGATGGAGACGTACACCACGCCGATGAACATCGTCGTCAGATACAGCGCCGGCACATTCGCCGACTGCACGCCGATGACGAGATTGCCGGTGGTCGTGATGAGCGCCTGCACGCAGGACAATACGGCCAGCAGCAGCCAGCGTCCCAGATACTTCTGGCTCGAGGTCAGTCCGGGGATGCCTTCGTCGTCGACCTCGAGATGCACCATCATCGCCAGCGTGAACGCGCCGATCCACAACGCCAGATTCGTGAACATCGGAGCCACGGCCGAACCATAGGAGTTCAGCGCATACACGGTATGGGTCTCCAGTGCGGTGGGGGAGGCCACGAACGAGGCCACCTCGTCGGACGAGGCGCCGAGCGCCGACCGAAGCCTGTCGAACGTGCCGGCGCTGGACGCGGCGTTCATGTCGGAGCCGATGTCGTTCAACGTGGTGCGGGTCGCGGCCAGGGACTGCTTCGAGCCCTTGAGAGCCTTCGACGTCTTGGCGAGCGTGGTGCTGAGCTGATTGAGCGCCGTATCCGCCTCGTCCACGGCCGGCCCGACCTTGGCGAGCGTTCCCGAAAGCGTGGTCGCGCTCGCGGAGAACGAGCCGAGCGCGCTGTTGAGACCGGAGGTCGTGGTGCCGCCGAGCGTCGACTGGGTGTTCTGCAGTGCGGCGATGGTGTTCTGATTGGCCGCGTCGATGTCGTTGGCGGCGCCGGCGATGGCGGTGGCGCTGTCGCCGACGTTCGTGCCGGCCGTGCGCAGGGCGTCCAGGGCCTTCCGGCTTTCCTGATTGCGCTGCTCCAGCTGGGTGATGAGCGCCTTGCCGGAGTCCGTGCCGGCGAACTCCGAATCCTTCAGCGCGTCGACGATGGCGGCGTTCGCATCCACCGCATCCTGCGCGGAGTCCACCGCGGAATCGGCCCGTTCCTTGGCGCCGAGCACGCTGCCGGACGCCTTGCCGATGAACGAGTTCGCATTCTGCGATCCTGTGGACAGCGCCGCCGAGGCGCTTGCCGATTTCACCGCCAGCCCGGAGCTGAGCGAGGTCAGCCCGTTCTGTGCGTCGCTCAGCGACGCGATGCCCGAGTCCAGCGTGTTCTGTGCCTTCGCGGCCTTGCCGGAGATGCCGTTCAATGCCTTCCGTGCCTCGGCGACCTTCGCGGACCCGTCGTCCACGGCGGCGATGAGCGAATCAAGCTTGGTCTCGGCGTCGTCGATGCCGTCCAGCGCCTTGTTCACGCCGTTCGACGTCTCGCGGTGCGCCGCATCGGCATGGGCCGAGGTCGTGTTCGCGGCCTTGGCCATGGCTTCGGCCGCCGTTTTACTCACCGTGGAGAGGAACTGGCTGTTGATCTGTCGTTCCAATGTGCCGGCGCCGGTGTCGGTGATGCGCGGCGTGATGGGGCTGGTCTTCTCGTTGGCGTAGTAGTCGATCTTCGGCTGATGAAAGTCGCCGGTGGCGATGGTCATGAGGTCGGCCGAGAAATCCCTAGGGATGATGATGGCCGCGTAGCTTCTGCCGGCGCGTACCTCGTCAAGCGCCTGCTCGCGCTCCATGAACGTCCAGTCGAGCTGATGATTGTCGTGCAGCGACGTCTCCACCTGGTCGCCGATGTTCAGCTCGCCCATGGTCTCGTCCTTCGCGCCCCTGTCCTCGTTGACCACGGCCACGCGCAGCGCTCCGGTGTTGTCGTACGGGTTCCAGAACGCGGCGACGTTGAACCAGGAGTACAACGCGGGAATCGTGCAGATGCCCAGCACCGTGATCACGGCCATGGGCACGGCGAGTATGCGGCGGATGTCGCGCGCGAATACCTGGAATACGTGTTTCATTGTCCCTCGGTGAATCTCGTTGATGTCCTGCGGCTTGCGCGACGTATGGTCGTCGCAGCGAAAACTTACGGATATAAGTTATACTACAAGTGTAGTGTAATAATCAATCGTAAGGAAAAATCGATATACAATACATATCGTTTTTCCTACGGGACGGTCCTTCAACAACGGTCAGGAGCATCGACAATGACGAAGACGGCAGTGCGCACGACGAAACCGAACGGCGACCGACGGGTGCGACGCACCCGCGCCCGCCTGGCGGACGCGCTCATCGAGCTCATGCGCACCAAGCCGGTGGAATCCATCACCGTGACCGAGCTGGCCGACCGTGCCGACGTGAACCGCGTGACCTTCTATGCGCACTACAACAACGTGCAGGAGCTGCTCGGCCGGATCGAGGACGATGCCGTGCAACAGTTCCGCGACGTCGTCGAGAACCACGCGCAGGAGATGATCGCGGGGGAGTACCGACCGTTCGCCGTCGCCGCGCTCACCTACATCGACGAGCATGACGGGCTGTTCTCCGTGCTTATGTCGTCCTTCGGCAATGCGTTGTTCAATGACTTTGCCGACAGTATCCGCGACATCTGCAATGATGCGCTCGACCCCGTTTCGGCGGCGTTGGAAGGCGCGGACGACGTGGACATCGAACACGCGCGGATGGTGCGCGACTACCAGTTCGACTACATCCTCGGCGGCGTCATGAACGTGATTCGCGACTGGTTCAGAAACGGGCGGAAGGAATCCATCGAATTCATGGCCGCCATCATCAGCTCCACCACCAGGGCCGCCGGCATCGACTCCCTGCGTGAGAACATCCGTCTTGCCGTGCGCTGACCGGCGCGTCGGGTTTTCGCCGCCCGGCCATAGACTCGGGAGCATGGCAGACATGAACGATGCGCGGGCGGCGCTCAAGCACTACTTCGGCTACGACGGGTTCCGACCCGGTCAGGAGCCGCTGATCGAAGCGATTCTGCAGGGCCGCGACGCACTCGGCGTCATGCCCACCGGCGCCGGCAAATCCATCTGCTACCAGATACCCGCCGTACTGCTCGGCGGTCTCACCGTCGTCGTCTCGCCGCTGGTGTCGCTCATGGCCGACCAGGTCGCCGGACTCGAGGACAACGGCATCCACGCCGTCTACGTCAACTCCACGCAAAGCCTCGAAGAGCAGTCCGCCGCGCTCGCCGAAGCCGCCTCCGGACGATGCGACGCCGTCTACGTGGCGCCCGAACGCCTCGGCACCCAGCAGTTCACGAATTTCGCCGCCCGGAACCGCATCGCCCTGCTTGCCATCGACGAGGCCCACTGCGTCTCCCAATGGGGGCAGGACTTCCGCCCCGCCTACCTCGGCATCGGCGACTTCATCGCCGGCCTGCCATACCGTCCCGTCATCGCCGCGTTCACCGCGACCGCCACCGAACGCGTGCGCCACGACATCGTGAACCTCGTCGGGCTCCGCAATCCCCAGGTCAGCGTCACCGGCTTCGACCGCACCAACCTGTACTTCGACGTCATCAAGGCCACGCCCACCGCCAAACGCCAATGGATAGAACGATACGTGACCGCCCGGCCCGATGAATCCGGCATCATCTACTGTGCCACGCGCAAGGAGACCGAAGCGCTCGCCGACGACCTGCGCGGCCGCGGCATCGCCGCCGTCTGCTACCACGCGGGGCTGCCGGCCGACGAACGCAGCCGGGCGCAACGCGACTTCGTCAACGACGATGCGCATGTCGTCGTCGCCACCAACGCATTCGGCATGGGCATCGACAAATCCAACGTGCGCTACGTCGTCCACCACAACATGCCCGACAGCATCGAAGCCTACTATCAGGAGGCCGGCCGTGCCGGGCGAGACGGCGAACCCGCCCGATGCACCCTGCTGTGGAGCGACGGCGACATCACCACCCGACGCCGTTTCATCGAGATGGGCAGCGACAACGAACGCCTCAGCGCCGACGAGGCCGAAATCATACGAAACCGCCGACGCGTGCTGCTCGACGGCATGATCGGCTACTGCCGCACCACCGACTGCCTGCATAGATACATCACGTCGTATTTCGGCGAGACCGACGATACGCCATGCTCCGGCTGCTCCAACTGCGACAGCGAGTTCGAGACCGTCGACGTGACGAAGATCGCCGTGGCCGTAAGCCGATGCGTGCATGACGTGCAGGTGCTCCTCGGCCTCGGCGAGAACGGCCGGCCGCGCAATCTCGGCGCCGGCAAGCTCACCCAGATACTGCGCGGCTCCGACGCGCAGGAGATGCACGACTGGCGGCATCTCGACTCCGCGCCCACGTACGGCAGCCTTCGCGACGTGCCGGCGGCGCGCATCCGCGACGTCATATCGCAGATGACGTCGGACGGCTATCTTGCCGTGGAGGACGGCAAATACCAGACCATCACATTCGGAACGCGTGCCGCGCAGACCGTGCGCAACGACTTCCACATGGTCATCAAGCAGGTGGAACGTCCCGCCGGCCGGGACGGCGAATCATCATACGGCGGTTCGTCCGGCCCGTCGCGCGGCACACGCTCCGCCGTTCCCGAGGAGCTTTCCGGAACCGACGCCGAACTGTTCGACCGGTTGCGCGAGCTGCGCACCGAGATCGCGCGCGAGATCGGCAAGCCGCCGTACATCGTGTTCTCCGACAAATCATTGCGCAGCATGTGCGAGCTCAAGCCGACCGATGACGACGAATTCCTCGAGGTCAACGGCGTCGGCCAGCACAAGCTCGAGCTCTACGGCGATCGTTTCCTCCCCGTCATCCGCGACTTCCTCGCTTAGGTATCGCCTATCTGCCTCTCTGCCGATTGCTCTGCCCGGGATGACGGCGCTACGGATGCCTCATGCAATGGCTTCCCTCAGCGAGGGGAGCTGTCGGTGCGGCCGACTGAGGGGGCGTGTGGTCGGATGTTTCAACTCCCCTCAGACCGCCTTTGGCGGCCAGCTCCCCTCAATCATGAGGGGAGCCGAGAATACTGCCAATCCATCAACCCAGACGAAAGGACCATCGTGACATCCGATTCCACTCCGTCCACCACCCGCATCGTCCGTACGGCGACCGCCGCCGACTTCGACGTCATCCAGACGATGTACGCCCGCGCGCGAAAGCTCATGGCCGAAAACGGCAACCCCACGCAATGGGCCGACCGGTTCCCGCTGGAATCCACCGTCCGCGCCGACATCGCCGAAGGGCGCACGCGTCTGCTCGTCGACCACGCCGGAACGGACGACGACGGCAACCCCGGCGCGGAGCGGGCGCTCGCCGTATTCGTGCTGTGCCCCGGCCCCGACCCGTCGTACGCCGAGATCGACGGCGCGTGGCTGGATGACGACGACTACATGGCCGTGCATCGCGTGGCCGCGTCGGGCCTTGGAGGCCATGCCGGCCGCGACTGCCTGAACTGGGCCGTGAAGCACTACGGCAACGTGCGCATGGACACCCACCGCAACAACCACGGCATGCAGCATGTGCTGGAATCCAGCGGTTTCACACGCTGCGGAGTGATCACGCTGGTGCGGCGCGAGGGCGACGCCGAACGACTGGCCTATCAGCGCAACGACCGGCGATAGCGCCGCCGGCCGGCACGTCGCAATTTGGCGACCGTGGTGCCGGCCGTCCGATAACCGGCCATGATGGCCGGCGATAGACGACAACTATGACATGACGGCGACCATGCGGTTGACGATTGACGGTTTTGCGACGACAGTAGATAGCGGTCGCATGCGTTACCGGCATGCGAGTATGCATCCCGTCTTTCAAGGAGGACATCATGGCAGACAAGCCGGTCGTCGAAAGCTTCCAGTTGGATCACACCAAGGTCAAGGCGCCGTACGTGCGCTACATCGACACGGAGACCGGCCCCCACGGCGACGTGATCTCCAACTACGACCTGCGCCTGGTGCAGCCGAACGAGAACGCCATCCCGACCGGCGGCCTGCACACCATCGAGCACACCATCGCCGTGCTGCTGCGCGAGCGCATCCCCGGCTACATCGACTGCTCGCCGTTCGGCTGCCGCACTGGCTTCCATCTGCTCACCTGGGGCGAGCACTCCACCGAGGACGTGGCCAAGGCGCTCAAGGAGTCGCTGGAGTTCATCGCGTACAAGGCCACGTGGGACGACGTGCCCGCCACCACCATCGAGAGCTGCGGCAACTACCGCGACCACAGCCTGTTCACGGCGAAGGAATGGTGCAAGGACATCCTCGCCAAGGGCATCAGCTCCGATCCGTTCGAGCGCAAGGTCGTCTGAGCCGTCGGTCCGTTGAGTCGTAGGACCGCTGAGATGGCTGATGGGTCGTAATGCGGTCCGTAATGGCCGAAATCCGCGATCTGCGGTGCCAAAGGGTCGCTTTCCTCGTTGAAAGCGACCCGAAAGCACCGTGAATCGCGGATTTCGGCCATTTGCGCATGTGATTACAGCGAGTGGCCGAGGACCCGCTTCGTGGGGACGACGATCTCGTTGCTGACGGGCGGCTGCTTGCGGATCGTGGCGAGCAGCGCCTCCCCGGCCTTGCGGCCGATGGTTTCCGGGTCCTGGAGAATCAGGTCGATGCCGTGGCCGACGTATTCCCCCCATTCCCAGTCGTCGAAGCTCAGCAGCCCCATGTCGCGGGGGAAATCCATGCCGAGTTCTCGTGCCGCGGCGAGCACGCGCAGCAGCAGCGGTCCCATCAGCGAGACCACGGCGGTCCGCTCCTGTGCGCTGTTCGCGCTGATGACCCGCAGCGTGTCGGTCAGCCAGGCATTGTCCCCGCCGGCGAGGTCAAGTACCGACAGGCGCAGCCCGAGCCGACGCGCGGCCTCGGTGATGGCGTGCAGTCGCGGGATCTGCGCCGAGGTGCCCACGGTCGTGATGTTCACCACGACGATATGCCGGTATCCCTTGCCTGCCAGCTCCTCGCACATGCGCTGGCTGGCCTCGTAGTTGTCCGACGTCACGTGGATCACCGACGGCGGCGTCGCGTCCACGTATCGGTCGACGAACGCGAGCGGCGTGCGTGCGTTGACGATGGGGTAGTAGTCCTCGAAATTGCTGCGGCTCGGCTGGATGATCAGCCCGTCTACGTTCTGCTGCAGCAGCTTCTCCACGCATTCTCGCTCCTCGTCCGCGCCGTCGTTGGCGTTGAGGAGCATCACGCTGTAGTTCTGCGGCTGCAGCGCCTTGTACATGCCGGTGAACAGCATGGACGCGAAGACGTTCGAGATGTCGCCGACGATGACGCCGATGATGTGTGTGCTGTCCGACCGCATGTTCTTCGCCGCGGCGGACGGCCGATAGTTGAGGTCCTGTATCACCTGCTGGATCTTCTGCTGGGTGGCGACGCTCATCTTGCCGAGATTGCCGTTGAGATAGCGCGACACGGTCGTGACGGAGACTCCCGCCACTTTGGCTACTTCCTTGATGGTGATGGTCTTTCGGCTGTTCATGGTGCTCAATATCGGTCGAAACGGTTGTGGTCATTGGTCATTCTACGGTTCGCTCCTTATCTGCGCCGTCTTTCGCAAACGTGTCGTTATACAGTTTTTAGGAAAACGTTAAAACCATGCTGTAAACCTTAAGACACGCCTCAAATTTCAATGTATATTGACATTATAACTGATTTAGGTGTAACGTTAACCCCACAAGGGAAACGATATACCTTGGGAAATGAAATCATCGAACATCAAGGAGGATGTCGAAGTGAAGTCGGTACTTATCAGCGGCAAGGGACTGATTGACCTGGCTGAACGCCCCGAACCCGAGCATCAGGACGGCAAGGTCGTCGTCCGTCCGCAGTTCATTGGCATCTGCGGTTCCGATCTGCATTACCTGGCCGACGGACAGGTCGGCATGTCCGTCGTCCGCGAGCCCATCGTCCCCGGCCACGAGATCAGCGCCGTGACCGATGAGGACGTCGAGGTCGACGGCAAGGTCATCCCGGCCGGCACCCCGGTCGCCATCCACCCCTCCACGTGGGGCGAGAAGCAGCCCGGCATCGAGGACAAGCCCGAGATCTGGCCGAACGGCCGCTACCTCGGCTCCGCCCAGTACCTGCCGCACGAGCAGGGCGGCATGACCGAGAAGATGGCCGTCCGCCCCGACCAGCTCATCGTCCTGCCGGAAGGCGTCTCGCTCAAGGCCGCCGCCCTGGCCGAGCCGCTGGGTGTGGGCCTGCACGCCATCAACCTCGCCGGCGGAGTGCGCGGCAAGAAGGTCCTCGTCTCCGGCGCCGGCCCCATCGGCCTGCTGGCCGCAGGCGCCGCCCTCACCGAGGGCGCCGCGAGCGTCGCCGTCTCCGACGTGCTCGACCACCCGCTCTCCGTGGCGAAGAAGCTCGGCGCGACCAAGGTCTTCAACGTGGCGCAGGAGTCCCTGCCCGACAACGAGTACGACCTCATCCTCGAATGCTCCGGCGCCGCCCCGGCCATCAGCGCGTCCTTCAAGGCCGCCGCCCCCGGCGCCACCATCATCCAGGTCGGCATGATGGTCAACCGCGACGCCAGCCTCAACATCTCCGCCATCAACGGCAAGGAGATCACCTACATCGGCAGCTTCCGCTTCTTCCAGGAGATCCGCGACGCCGTCGAGGTGCTGGCGAAGAACCCGAACCTCGAAGAGGTCATCACCCAGGTCTTCGACGTCGATGACTACCGCGAGGCGTTCGCCACCGCGGCCGACGCGTCCAAGTCCGCCAAGGTGCTCATCGCCATGTGACGTCTCCGCCGGGGGACGCGCCAAAAGCGCGGTCTCCCGGCCTCCCTCCCGATAATCATCAACCCCGGCCGATCGCCTGTATCACGGCGATCGCCGCAATCATCATCTGATTTCGCGTCGATCATGGAAGACCGACTGCGATTCCGAAGACACGTTTCTAAGGAGAAACCATGCCCAAGTTCGATCGCAACAGCTACAACCTCGAAGGCAAGGTCGCCCTCATCACCGGCGGCGCCCGAGGACTCGGCCGCAACTACTCCATCGCGCTGTCCATGTACGGCGCCGACATCTTCGTCGCCGCCGAGAACGAGGAGGGCTGGGACGAGATCCGCGAGATCGTCGAGGCCAACGGCCGTCAGATCGGCTTCATCAAGCAGGACATCACCAAGCCCGGCGCCGCCGACACCATCGTCGACGCCGTCATCGAGAAGTTCGGCCACCTCGACATCCTCGTGAACAACGCCGGCATCCAGATCCGCAACGACGTGCTCGACTTCAAGGACGAGGACTGGTACAAGGTCATCGACGTGAACCTCAACGGCCTGTACATGCTCTCGCACGCCGCCGCCAAGGTGATGGCCAAGCAGAAGCACGGCAAGATCATCAACATCGGCTCCATGCAGTCCTACCGCGCCGGCAAGCGCATCTTCCCGTACGCGGCCAGCAAGCACGGCGTGCTCGGCCTCACCCGCGCCTACGCCGACGCCCTTGCTCCGTACAACATCCAGGTCAACGGCCTGGCCCCCGGCTACATCATCACCGACATGACCCGCTCCCTGCAGCAGGACCCGGTCCGCGGTCCCGAAATCCGCGAGCACATCCCCTCCGGCGAGTGGGGCGTGCCCGAGCAGCTCATGGGCCCGATGGTGTTCCTGGCCAGCGAGGCTTCCGACTACGTCACCGGCGTGATGCTGCCGGTCGACGGCGGCTACCTGCTGCGCTAGTCGTCGGGCGATGACGACGCGGGCCGGCTGCGGCCGGTCCGCCGAACAAGACTTGCGTCGGGATGGACCCGGCGCGGGAATCGGGAGAGGGCCTGCGGTTTCGGCCGCTCTCCCGTCCACCGGTCGCGGCGACGAAGACGCGACGGTGAACATACGGGTGCCGCACTGGTTTCCTTCCCCTTACCTGTGCGGACCTGCCGGAGGGCATGCCATGGCATGCGTGCCTTACGGGGAATGGGAGGGGAGGAACCCTCCCTATGCAACCAAGAGAGAACCCTGTTGGAAAGGTGAAGTTTCCTATGTCTTCTGCTGAAGTTTCGACTGCCGCCAATGGAGGCGGCGACCCCTCGCTGGTCAAGCGCACGATGGGCGACCTGGTCAAGGCCGCCGTCTCCGGCTGGCTCGGCACCGCGCTCGAGTTCATGGACTTCCAGCTCTACTCGCTGGCGGCGGCTCTGGTGTTCAAGGACATCTTCTTCGGACACGGCTCGCAGGCCGTGGCCATCATGTCGGCAATGGCCGTGTACGGCGTGGGCTACATCGCCCGCCCGATCGGAGCCTGGTACTTCGGCCGCCTCGGCGACCGCATCGGACGAGCGAAGGTGCTGTTCATCACCATCGCCATCATGGGTGTGGCCACCACGCTGATCGGCGCGCTGCCCACCTACGACCAGGTGGGACTCCTCGCCCCGGCACTGCTGGTGATCCTGCGACTCGTGCAGGGCTTCGGCGCCGGCGCCGAGATCGCCGGCTCCTCCGTGCTCCTCGCCGAGTACGCACCGACCAAGCAGCGCGGCATCATCGCCTCGCTGACCGCCCTCGGCACCAACTCCGGCACCCTGTTCGCCGGTCTGGTGTGGGCCATCCTGCTCGGCTGGCTCGGCAACGACGCGGTCGTCGATTGGGGCTGGCGCATCCCGTTCCTCGGCTCCGTCATCGTGATGGGCGTGGCCGTCTTCATCCGAATCCACCTCAAGGAGACCCCGGTCTTCGAGGCCTCCGTGGACGAGATCATCGAGGAGTACGACAAGCCGCTCGACCGCGAGGCCGAGAAGGCCAAGAAGGAGGCCGCCGCCGAGGCCCGCAAGGAGGCCATCGCCGAGCTCGCCAAGACCAAGCGCTCCTGGAAGGCCTTCCTCGTGGCCTCCGCCCTGCGCTTCGGCCAGTCCGGCAACTCCGGCATGGTGCAGACCTACCTCATCACCTTCCTCACCGCCAACCTGCTCGTCTCCAAGACCGTCGCCTCGAACATCGTCGTGTACTCCTCGCTCGTCGCATTCGCCACCGTGCCGCTCATCGGCTGGCTCGGCGACAAGTTCGGCCGCAAGCGCATGTACACCGTGGTCACCGTCATCGACTTCTTCATCATCGTGCCGTGCTTCCTGATGATGCTGAACAACCGCGGCACCGACACGGTCATGGAGCAGACCTCCACCGGTCTGGTCCCGCACTTCTCGAACCCCGACCTGCTGTTCTTCATCGGCTACATCGTGCTGCACAACCTCACGGTCATGGCCCTGGCCTCCCTGGAGAACCTGACCATGGCGGAGTGCTTCGGCTCGGCCCACCGCTACGAGCAGCTGGCCCTCTCCAAGGAGATCCCGAACCTGATCACCGCCGGCTTCGGCCCGCTGATCGCCGCCGCGCTGGTCACCGTGTTCGGCTCCTGGGTCGCCCTCGCCGTGCTGATGTTCTTCTACACCGCGGTCACCTTCGGCGCCAGCGTCGTGATGACCGAGGTCGCCGGCCGCGACCTCACCGTCCGAGAGGATGCGATGTGATATAAGACCTACCCCTGAAATCCCTTGATTGCACGATGCCGGTTCGTTCCCTCCCCGGAGGGCGCGAACCGGCATCGGCGTATATGCGGGATCGTTGTTTGAAGACGTTCGCGGGGTCGCATGACGATTGCCATGCGACCCCGCGGAGCTTACGGCGAGTGTCCGGCTTACAGCGAGTGCCCGGCGATGCGACGGGTCGGCACACTGATCTCCGTCTGCTCCGGGTGGCCCTGCTCGATGATCTGCAGGATGCTTTCGCCGGCGAGGCGGCCGATCTCGTCGATGTCTCGCTGAAGCAGGTCGACGCCGCCGCCGATGAACCGTCCCCAGTTCCAGTCGTCGAAGCTGACGAGGCCGAGGTCCCCGGGGAATTCGAGGCCGGCCGCCTGCAATGCGGTGAGTGTGCGGAACAGCAGCGGTCCCATCAGCGGGAACACGGCCGTGCGCGGGGCGTCCGGACCGGCGTTCTCGCGCAGCCGTTCCGCGAGCCATGCGTCATCATGGCCGCGGACGTCCAGCATGACATGCTCCATGCCCAGCTTCGCCGTGCAGTGCCGGACCGCCTCGAGCCTGGGCAGCTGCGACGACGTCGGCGCCGTGGTTTCGCTCACGGTGACGATGCGGCGGTATCCGCGTTCGTGCAGCTCCCGGCACATGGCCTTGCTCGACGGTGTGTTGTCGGATATGACGTGCGCGGCGTTCTTCGGCGTCGCCTTGACGATGCCGTCGACGATGACCAGCGGCGTATGCGCGTTGACGATGGGGTAGAAGGCCTCCGGGTCGTCCTGCGTGGGCTGGATGATCAGGCCGTCGACGTTCTGGCGTATGAGCTTGTTGATGCACAGGTTCTCGTCGGCCGGGTCGTTGCCGGTGCTGAGCAGCATCAGGCTGTAGTTCCTCGGCTTGATGACCTTCTGGATGCCGCCGAACAGCATCGAGGAGAAGATGTTGGAGATGTCGCCGACGATGACGCCGATGATCTTCGTGGAGTTCGATCGCATGCTCTGCGCGGCCGACGACGGCTGGTAGTGCAGGTCCTCGATGACCTTGCCCACCTTCTCGCGGGTGTCGGCGCTCATGCGGGCCATCTGTCCGTTGAGGTAATTGGACACGGTGGTGACGGAGACCCCCGCCATGCGTGCGACCTCCTTGATGGTGATGGTTTTGCGTCTGGCCATGGTTTCTTCGATCCTGTGGGTGATAGGGGGAATGAAGGGAATTCTACCGCCGCCTTCGACCAAGATGGTTTTTCCGGGCTGCGGCATGTGTCCGCTCACATCGTTGCGATTTCATTTTACTGAAACGATAAACTAATCGCAACACGCCGATAAAACGTTGAAAACATGCGAAAAATACTTTGGTTATAAAAACTTAGTGTATCGTTACATCTAACAGCACAACACATGCAATCAAGGAGGATGCTGTGAAGGTAGTCAAGATTCCCGGCAAGGGCCAGCTCGAGGTCATCGAAGCCCCCGAACCCGTCGCCGACGATACGCACGTGGTCATTCGTCCGAAGTTCATCGGCATCTGCGGTTCCGATCTGCATTACCTGGCCGATGGCTCCTGTGGCCTGTCCGTTATCCGCGAGCCGCTCACCCCGGGCCACGAGATCAGCGCCGTGCTCGACGAGGACGCCGTCATCGACGGCAAGAACGTCCCGGCCGGCACCCCGGTCGCCGTCCATCCCGCCACCTTCGGCGACAAGCTCCCCGGCATCGAGGACAAGCCCGAGATCTGGCCGAACGGCTCCTACTTCGGCTCCGCACAGTACTTCCCCCACACCCACGGCGGCATGACCGAGAAGATGGTCGTCCGTCCCGACCAGCTCCGCGTGCTCCCCGAGGGTCTCTCCCTCGACATGGCCGCACTCGCCGAACCGCTCAGCGTCGGCCTGCACGCCATCCGCCTCGCCGGCGATGTGCGCGGCAAGAAGGTGCTCGTCTCCGGCGCTGGCCCCATCGGCCTGCTCGCCGCCGGCGCGCTCGTCTCGCTCGGCGCCGCCCGCGTGGACGTCTCCGACGTGCTCGACGCCCCGCTTGCGGTCGCCAAGAAGGTCGGTGCGCAGGGCGTCTTCAACGTTGCGCAGGAGTCGCTGCCCGCCAACACCTACGATCTGGTGTTCGAATGCGCCGGCGCCGCCCCCGCCATCAGCGCCGCGTTCAAGGCCGCCGCCCCCGGCGCCACCATCGTCCAGGTCGGCATGCTGCTCGACCGCGACGTGCCGCTGAACCTCTCCGCCATCAACGGCAAGGAGATCACCTACATCGGCAGCTTCCGCTTCTACGACGAGATCGACCAGGCGCTGCAGATCCTCGCCGACACCCCGGCGCTCAAGGAGGTCATCACGCAGGTCTACCCGGTCGACAAGGTCGCCGACGCATTCGCCGTCGCCAGGGACTCCTCGCAGTCCTCCAAGGTGCTCGTCGAATTCTGAGCCGCATAGAGGCCATACATCATGTCGGGGCCTCTCGACGCCGAAAGGCCCCGACATCACACGATTCCCCGAAATACGAACGATACGGACAAAACGATTCCGATACTGCGGCGCGGACAATGCCGCCCGTGCCGATAACCGATTACGTATATATATATGAGGTGAAGCAAACCATGTCGTCTGCTATGACCATCGACGGAACGACCGAGGTCGCCGCCGAAATGACCGCGGTCAACGTCGAACCCGCGGCCGAGAAATCCGATCCCACCCTGGCCGAACGCACCACCGCCGATCTCATCAAGGCCGCCGTCTCCGGCTGGCTCGGCACCGCGCTCGAGTTCATGGACTTCCAGCTGTACTCGCTGGCCGCCGCACTCGTCTTCAAGGACATCTTCTTCGGACACGGCTCCGCCGCCGTGGCCATCATGTCGGCCATGGCCGTGTACGGCGTGGGCTATGTGGCCCGCCCGATCGGCGCCTGGTACTTCGGTCGCCTCGGCGACCGCATCGGCCGCACCAAGGTGCTGTTCATCACCATCGCCATCATGGGCTGCGCCACCACGCTGATCGGCGCGCTGCCGACATTCGACCAGGTGGGACTCCTCGCCCCGGCGCTGCTGGTGGTTCTCCGACTGGCCCAGGGCTTCGGCGCCGGCGCCGAGATCGCCGGCTCCTCCGTGCTCCTCGCCGAATACGCCCCGAAGAAGCATCGCGGCATCGTCTCCGCCTTCACCGCGCTTGGCACCAACTCCGGCACCCTGCTGGCCGGCGCCATCTGGGCCGTGCTGCTGGCATGGCTCGGCAACGACGCCGTGGTCGATTGGGGCTGGCGCATCCCGTTCCTCGGTTCCGTCATCGTGATGGGCGCCGCCGTCTTCATCCGAATGCACCTCAAGGAGACCCCGGTCTATGAGGCCTCGGTGGAGGAGACCATCGCCGAGTACGACAAGCCGCTGAACAAGACCGCCGACGCCGAGGCCGAGAAGGCCCGCAAGGAGGCCGAGAAGAAGGCCGCCGCCGAGATCGCCAAGACCCCGCGCTCCCTCAAGGCGTTCATCGTCGCCTGCATCCTGCGCTTCGGCCAGTGCGGCACCTCCGCCATGGTGCAGACCTACCTCATCACCTTCATGACCGCCAACCTGCTCGTCTCCAAGTCCGTCGCCTCCAGCGTCGTCGTGTATTCCTCGCTCGTCGGATTCGCCACCGTGCCGCTGATCGGCTGGCTCGGCGATGTCTTCGGACGCAAGCGCATGTACATGGTCGTCACCATCATCGATGTGTTCCTGCTGGTGCCCTGCTTCCTGCTCATGGTCAACAACCTCGGCACGCAGACCACCATGGAGCAGACCTCCTCCGGACTCGTCCCGCACTTCTCGAACCCCGACCTGCTGTTCTTCATCGGCTACATCGTGCTGCACAACCTCGCCGTGCTCTCGCTCGCCTCGCTGGAGAACCTGACCATGGCCGAGTGCTTCGGCTCCGCACACCGCTACGAGCAGCTCGCCCTCTCCAAGGAGATCCCGAACCTCATCGCCGGCGGCTTCGGCCCGCTGACCGCAGCCGCGCTGGTCACGGCGTTCGGCGGATCGTGGATCGCGATCGCGGCCATCATGGCGGTCTGCCTCGTGCTCACCTTCCTCGCAGCGGTGGTCATGCCGGAAGTCGCCGGCCGTGACCTCACCACCCGAGAAGACGCGATGTAACCGACGTGCAATCCGGGGTCGCGGGGCCAGGCCGCGACCCCGACCGCAACAATCAAACACAACCGCAACAATCATCCGAACCGTACGACCATCCAAATCCAAGGAGAACGACATGACAGTCACCATCGACAAGGTGCGCGTCATCTGCACGGCGCCCGAAGGCATCAACCTCGTCGTCGTCCGCGTGGAGACCAACCAGCCGGGCCTCTACGGTCTGGGCTGCGCCACCTACGCCTACCGCCACCTCGCGGTGAAGACCGTGGTGGAGGAGTACCTCGACCCGCTGCTGCGCGGCCGCGATGTGGAGAACATCGAGGAGATCTGGCAGCTCATGCACCAGAACGCCTACTGGCGCAACGGACCGATCTCCAACAACGCGATCTCCGGCGTCGACATGGCGCTGTGGGACATCAAGGGCAAGATGGCCGGCATGCCGGTCTACCAGCTCTTCGGCGGCAAGGTCCGCGAAGGCATCCCCGTCTATCGCCACGCCGACGGCCGTGACCTCGAGGAGCTGTGCGACAACATCCAGCAGTTCCAGGAGATGGGCATCACCACCATCCGCTGCCAGTGCGGCGGCTACGGCGGCGAGGACTACGGCAACACCCCGGCCACCGCCCCCGAAGGAGCCCACCCAGGCGTCTACCTCGACTCCAAGAAGTACATCCACGACACGGTCGAGCTGTTCGCCGGCATCCGTGACCGCATCGGCTACGACATGAACCTCGTGCACGACGTGCATGAGCGCATCGCCCCGGTCGAGGCCCTGCAGCTCGCCAAGGCTCTCGAACCCTACGAGCTGTTCTTCCTCGAGGACCCGGTGCCGATCGAGCAGACCGACTGGCTGCGCCGCCTGCGCCAGCAGACCAGCATCCCGATCGCACAGGGCGAGCTGTTCAACAACTCGGCCGAATGGAAGACGCTCATCACCGAGCACCTCATCGACTTCATCCGCGTGCACATCAGCCAGATCGGCGGCATCACCGCCGCCCGCAAGCTGCAGATCTTCGCCGAGCAGTTCGGTGTGCGCACCGCATGGCACGGCCCGGGCGACATGTCGCCGCTGGCCCACGCGGCGAACATCCACATCGACCTGGCCGCGCAGAACTTCGGCGTGCAGGAATGGTCGGGCATCGAGCCGCCGAACTTCGTGATCCAGGAGCTCAAGGGACCGCACGGCGCACTGCTCGACGTGTTCCCCGGACTGCCCGAGTACAAGGACGGCTACGTCTACGCCAACGACAAGCCGGGCCTGGGCGTCGACCTCGACGAGGCCGAGGCCGCCAAGTACCCGTGCGAGAACACGGTGACCACGTGGACGCAGACCCGCCGCCGCGACGGCGCCCTCGTCACCCCGTGACCGGCCGGCGCCCGCCGGACCGTCCATCACGGATCCATAAAACACAGACCCATAACTTAATATCCACCAAGCAAACCAACCGAAACCAAACAACACCTATCCAATAGGAACAATTGAAAGGAGCCAATGATGGCTTTCAACTACCAGGACAAGTTCAACGTCGCCGGCAAGAACTGCATCGTGACGGGCGGCGCCCAGGGCCTCTCCCGCGGCATGGCCGAGGGCCTGCTGGAGAACGGCGCCAAGGTCGTCGTCATGGACGTCCAGAAGGACAAGCTGGAGAAGGTCGTCGAGGAGTACCGCGCCCAGGGCTACGACGCCTACGCCGTCGTCGGCGACCTCTCCAAGAAGGCCGACATCGACCGCATGTTCGACGAGGCCATGGAGATCCTCGACGGCCGTCTCGACGTGCTCATCCCGGCCGCCGGCATCCAGCGCCGCCACCAGCCGTGGGAGTTCCCGGAGGACGAGTGGAAGCTCGTCATCGACATCAACCTCAACCACGTGTGGTTCATGTGCCAGAAGGCCGTCGCCATCATGAAGGACCAGCCCACCGGCGGCAAGATCATCAACATCGGCTCCATGGTCACCTGGTTCGGCGGCACCACCGTCCCGGCCTACACCGCCTCCAAGGGCGCCGTCAGCCAGCTCACCAAGAGCCTCGCCGTGGACTGCGCCCGCTACAACATCTGCGTGAACGCCATCGCCCCCGGCTACATGGACACCGAGATGTGCGCCAACATGACCCAGGAGCGCAAGGACGAGTGCACGGTCCGCATCCCGGCCAACCGCTGGGGCCTGCCCGAGGACCTCAAGGGACCGGTCCTGTTCCTCGCCTCCTCCGCCAGCGACTACGTCAACGGCACCGTCATCCCCGTCGACGGCGGCTACCTGGTGAAGTAAGACCGGGAACATCCCCCATCGGCCCGTGACATACGGGCCGCAACAGCCGAAATCCGCGATTCGCGGTGCGAAAGGGACGTTTTACTCGTCAGAAACGTCCCGAAGGCACCATGGATCGCGGATTTCGGCGTTTTTTGCCGTGCCTTCGGACATGGCCGTGCGGGGTGCGCGATGAGGCGCGTGGGGGAGGGGCTATCTGGCGGCGATGACCGTGCTGACCTCGTCGACGATGTCGTGCATGGCCTTGCGGGCGCGTTCGGCGTCGCCCTTCCACACGGCGTCGGCCACCTCGTCGTGCGCGTCGAGTGCGCTGGCGGACGGCCGGCTCGGATACATGTTGATCTCCACGCGCCCGCGCAGGATGGTCTCCACGATCGGGGCAAGCGAGGCGAACAGCTCGTTGCCGCTGTTGCGCAGCAGCGTCGAATGGAACTCGATGTCGAGCTCGTGGAACGGGTCGAGGTCGCCGGCCTCGCCGTGCCTGCGCATCTCCAACGCCAGCACCGGCATCTTCGCCCGCGTCTCCAACGATGCGCGGTGCGTGGCGCATGCGGCGGCGGCCGGCTCCACGGCGAGACGCAGCTCGGTGAGCGACAGCAGCTCCTGCTTGCGCTGGTTCGAATGCAGCTTCCAGTGAATCACCTGCGGGTTCAACGCGGCCCACGTCTCGGGGCTCTGCGCGACCAGCCCCACACGGCGCCGGATGGTCACGGCGCCGGTGGCCTCCAGGTATCGCGCGGCCTCGCGCGCCACCGTCCTTGAGACGCCGAACCGACGCTGGATGTCCTCGAGCGTCGTGCTTGTACCCACGGGCCATGGTCCGTCGATGATGTCGGTGGCCAGCTGGTCCGCGATGGGCAGATGCATCAGCTTGGCATCGTTGGTTTTCCCATCGTTGGATTTCGGCGTATCAGTCATAATAAAAAGATTACCAATCAACGAAAAGAATGCCAATCCAACTAATGGGCATCACGATAATTTTTAAAAGTACTCTTTTTAAATTGACAAAGATTACGAAATCTGATTATAATAATCCCATCAAATCGCAGTCATATCGTGGCCGCAACGCGGCCGCCGAGCAAAGGAGCAGACGATGACAGTGCACGTCGTGGTTATGGGCGTCGCCGGATGCGGCAAGACCACCATCGCGGAGGCCGTTCGGGACCAGTTGGGCTATGTCTACGCCGAAGGCGACGAGTTCCATCCCAAGGCCAGCGTCGACAAGATGCGCGCCGGCATCCCGCTGACCGACGAGGACCGCTGGCCCTGGCTCGACACCATCAACAAGTGGATGCGCGACCAGTCCGCCGAAGGCAACTCCACCGTCGTCTCCTGTTCGGCGCTCAAGCGCGCCTACCGCGACGTGCTGCGCCGCGACATCCCCGTGTTCTTCGTGCACATGGTCGGCAGCGAGGAGGTCATCGGCAAGCGCATGGCCGCCCGCAAAGGGCACTACATGCCGCCGTCGCTGCTGCCCAGCCAGTTCGCCGATCTCGAACCGCTCGAGGATGACGAGCCGGGCATCAAGGTCTCCATCGAAGGCAGCGTCGACGAGATGGTCGCCCGCGCCATCGAGGCCGTCAAGGCGCACGCCGCCGCCGAGGAGCGCGCCCTGGCCGCATAATCGTCGCGCATGGCTCCCCTCACGGGGGAGGGGAGCCGGCGTCATTCATATGCGGCGCGGACGTCGTTCGGGCGTCCGGGTGCCGTCCAGATGTTGCGTGGGTGTCCTTCTTGCCTGCGTCGTTTTCATCCATGCTCTCGCATCGTTCCTCGCCCATAATCGTTTCTCTGCGGATCCTTCGGATGTCCGGAGCCTTTCGCGCCTCATATCTTCATTTCCTCACCATCCGCACCACACAAGAAAAGAGCACATCATGCAGATCGGAATGATCGGACTCGGCCGCATGGGCGGCAACATGGTCAAGCGCCTTCGCGACGGCGGTCACGAGGTCGTCGGCTTCGACATGGACCCCGACTCCGCCCGCGACGTCGACAGCCTCGAATCGCTCGTCGCCGCGCTTGACGCCCCTCGCGTCGTATGGGTAATGGTGCCGGCCGGCAAGCCCACCGAATCGACCATCGACGGGCTCAGGGAACTGCTCGAGCCGGGCGACATCGTCATCGACGGCGGCAACTCCAAGTACACCGAGGACCGTGCCCACGCCGCATCACTGGCTGAAAAGGATATCAAATTCCTCGACTGCGGCGTCTCCGGCGGCGTGTGGGGCGCCGAACGCGGCTACGCGCTCATGCTCGGCGGCGAGCAGGAGACCTTCGACCACGTCAGGCCCCTGCTGGAGACCCTCAAGCCGGAAGGCGAATACGGTCTGGTGCTGGCCGGCCCAGTCGGCGGCGGCCACTTCGCCAAAATGGTGCACAACGGCATCGAATACGGCATGATGCAGGCGTTCGGCGAAGGCTTCGCCACCATGATGCGCAGCGAATACATCGACGACGCCGCCAAGACCATGGTCTCGTGGCGCGAGGGTTCGGTCGTCGCATCCTGGCTGCTCGATCTGTTCGAGAACGCCACCAAGGACGATCCCGAACTGCGTGACGTGCCGGCCGTCGCCAACGAATCCGGCGAGGCCAAGTGGATGGTCGAGGCGGCGCTCGAGCTTGGCGTGCCGACGCCCGCCACCGGCGCCGCGCTCTACGCCCGCCAGGCGTCGCGCGGCGGTGCGGACGACGTGCTGCGTGTCGTCACCGCCATGCGCGCCCAGTTCGGCGGCCACGTCACCAAGGTCGACGAGATCGCCACCCACTGATCCGACTCATTCTTCGGTTATTTGGTAAATCCGGTCATGCAGAGGTCGTTTGTCGGGCCTCCATGACCGGATTTACCATATTTCGGTTTTTATCGTTTATGGGTCCTAGCGTCGTGCGCGGGTGTCGATCTCCTCGTCGAGGAACGGCTTGATATATGACAATGCCGCGCCAAGGATGTTCTGGCCTTGGGAGCATACGCTGCGGATGATGGCGAACCGGTCGTCGGGGAACGAGGCGATGGCGTCGGTCTTCTTTCGCAGCGCGGCGAAATCGTCGTCCGACATCAGGTAGGCGATGCGACCGCCGATGATGACGTCGTTGCTGAGCACCGTTCGCGCGTTCTTGATGGCGTGGGCCAGGTACGTCAGGTACCTGTCGAGCCGCCGTGCGCAGTCGTCGTCGCCGTCGTGCGCGCGGCTGAAGAATTCGGCGAGGCTGTCGCATCCCGAATCGTCGAGCAATGCCGCCCGCGACGTGTAGACATCCATGCAGCCGCGCTGCCCGCAATAGCATTCCGGCCCGTCGATGGCGAGGGTCATGTGTTCGCAGGTGCCGTTGCGCAGGTTCTCGCCCTCGTTGATCTGTCCGTCGGAGATCACCGCGCAGCCCACATGCTCATCGAGGTAGATGCAGGTGGCGTTGGCTATGGCGTCATCGAGCCAGAGCTCGGCGATGGCCGAGGCATGCGAGTCGTGGATGAGCCGGCAGGGGTGGGGGATGCGTTCGCTCAGGCGGCTGAGCGTCAGACCCGTGTTGCCGAGGATCATGCCGAAGGTCAGGTGGCTGCCGTCCGGCGAGACGATGCCCTGCACGGCGAACGCGACGCCGAGAATGGATGATTCGTCCACGCTGAGTTTCGCGGCGATTGCCTCGATGAAATCGTTGACGTGACCGGCGACGGCCTCGTAGTATTCGTCGCCGTTGTCGTAGTCGATCATATGGGTTCGGCCTGCAAGGCGCTCGCCATAGAGGTCGTATGCCTGCAGGGCGACGGATGAGCCGAGGATCTCCACGCCGATGGCGATGCGGGCGGTCTGGTCGAACGAGTAGATCTGCGCGCGGCGGCCGCCGTTGGAGTCGAGAAAGCCCGACCGTTTGATGAGTCCGGAATCCTCCAGGTCGTTGAGGTTCTGCGTGATGGTGGGTGGGCTGATCGGCAGGGCCTGGGCGAGGTCCTGCCGTGAGGCGTGGCGATGGCGATAGATGTATCCGAGCACGAGCCGGCGCTTCTGTTCCTTGATTGCCGTGGTCGTTGCGATTTCCATGCCGTTGAACCTCCTAGCGTGATGTTCCTCAGTGTAATGTGCGACACGCGGCGTCGACGGCCGTTGGGCTTGGTTGGAACGTAGGTTTTCCAAGCCTTCCACAATTATAAGGACCACTTTAATAAAAGTGGATTGACAAAGCGGGGTGTCGTGCGTATTCTTTAATCAACCACTTAATGAAAAGTGGTCAACTAAAGTGAAGCGCAGTGATTTCGCCGATTCGGACGCAAACGTCCTGCCCGGCGTACGACAAACGCGGTGCATCGGTGCACGGCATGGTTTTCAAGGAGGTGGACGATGACGTTCCCAATGACTGCGGCGTCCTCGACATTGGACAAGGAGCGGGGATGAGCAAGCTATCAAACAGCACGCGCAGACTGATCGGCGGGTTCCTCGCCATCGCGGTGTTCATGACGGGCGACGGCTTCGAGCTGACGTTCCTCTCGAAGTACATGGTCGACCACGGATTCGCGGCCACGCAGGCGTCTCTGCTGATCACCCTGTACGGCCTGTTCGCCGCGGCCGCCGCATGGACCAGCGGCGTGCTCGCCGAGATGTTCGGCGCCAAACGGCTCATGCTGATCGGCGCCACATGGTGGATCGTCATACAGATCGTCTTCCTCGGCGTGGCGCTTCCCTCGGGAAGCTACCCGTTCATCCTGGCGGTCTACGCGGTGCGAGGCGTCGGATACCCGCTGTTCATCTACTCGTTCGTCGTGCTCATGGCCGAGACGGTCGATCCGGCGAAGCTCTCCAGCGCCATGGGATGGTTCTGGACCTCCTTCTCCATGGGCATCGGCGTGTTCGGCGCCTACCTGCCCAGCTACATCATCCCCGTGCTCGGCGAGTACAAGACCTTCTGGTGCGCCATGCCGTTCGCCATCGTCGGCACGATCATGTGCATCCTGCTGGTGCCGAACACCAAGGGCAGGGCCTCCGAAGGGCTCGACCGCGCCGAGCAGATCCGGGAACTCACCAAGGGCGCGACCATCCTGGTGAAGAACCGCCAGGTCGCCTTCGCCGCCATCGTGCGCGTCATCAACAACCTCGTGCTCTACGGCTTCCCGGTCATCATGCCGCTGTACCTCTCCACGAAGAACAACGGCGGTGGCGGCTGGTTCCCCACCGAGACGTGGATGCGCTTCTGGGGCTTCGTGTTCGTCGTCACCCTGTTCGCCAACGTGTTCTGGGGCTGGTTCGGCGACCGCTTCGGCTGGATGATGCCCGTGCGCTGGTTCGGCTGCCTGCTGCTCACCGTCTCCACCCTGTTCGTCTACTACGTGCCGCAGTTCTTCGGCGCCAACGCACCGCTCATGTGGATCGGCTTCTTCCTCGTCGGCGTCGGCACCTGCGCATTCGTGCCGCTGACGGCGGTGGTGACCACGCTCGCCCCCGGCGAGCAGGGTGCGGCGCTCTCCGCCTACAACCTCGCCGCCGGACTCACCACGTTCGCCGGCCCGCTGATCGCCACAATCGTCATGCCGATCGCCGGCTTCGGCGGAGTGTGCTGGGCCTACGCGATCCTGTACGCCTTCGCGTTCGTCCTGACGTTCTTCATCCGCCCCAAGCAGCCCGGCTTCGACATCAAGGGACGTCGCCTGAGCGAGGAGGAGCGCATCGCCGAGGTCGAATCCATCACCGGCGACATCGCCGAGGTGCGCGAGGCCGAGGCAAGCCTGACCAAACAAGCCTGACCGATGCGAGTCGGTCATGACGGGGGAGACCCCGAACGGCAAATGTAACCAATCAACCCAATCAACCAACCCAACCAACAACCACAAATACAAAGGAGTAACCATGGGTATCATCGAGAAGATGCGGCTGGACGGCAAGAACATCTACGTCACCGGCGGTGCGCGAGGCATCGGCAAGTCCGTGGCCACGGCCTTCATGGAGGCGGGCGCCAACGTGGCGATCGTCGATGTGGACATCGACGAGGCCACGAAGACCGCGGCCGAGCTCGACGCCGCGCACGAGGGCAGGTCGTTCGCCATCAAGTGCGACGTGACCGAGCCCGAACAGGTCGACGCCATGGTCGCCAAGGTGGTCGACGAGTTCGGAGGCCTCGACGTCGCCTTCAACAACGCCGGCATCTGCATGAACATCCCCGCCGAGGAGATGACCCCCGCGCAGTGGGCCAAGGTCATCAACATCAACCTCACCGGCATCTTCCTCACCGCCCAGGCCGCCGGCAAGGTCATGCTCAGGCAGGGCCACGGCTCCATCATCAACACCGCGTCGATGAGCGCGCACATCGTCAACGTGCCGCAGCCGCAGTGCTCCTACAACGCCTCCAAGGCCGGCGTCATCCAGCTGACCAAGTCGCTGGCCATCGAATGGGCCAAGCGCGGCGTTCGCGTCAACTGCATCTCCCCGGGCTACATCGGCACCGACCTGACCCTGAGCTCCGAATCCCTCAAGCCGCTCATCGCCCAGTGGAACGCCATGGCCCCGATGGGACGCCTCGGCAAGCCCGAGGAGCTGCAGTCCATCTGCGTCTACCTCGCCGGCGACACCTCCACGTTCACCACCGGCTCCGACTTCGTGGTCGACGGCGCCTTCACCGCCTTCTGATCCGTGGCCTGACGCTCTGCCGCAGCGCCCGTCATATCGAATGGATCCTGTCTCTCAGCGTGTTCGATATGACGGGGCGGGCGGCCTGCGCAGTCCCATCCCGTCATCCTGAACGAAGGACATGGGCCAAGGCCGGGGATCATTCCCACACCACATCCGATTCCCGGCACCGGCCGTCATGACCCCGTTCAGGATGATTTCTTTTTGCAACGGCGCAGGCGCGCCCCTACAAGGTACGCGATGCGTCGCCAACGGCATAAAGACATCGCGACAATTTCGATTTCCAACCCTACGAGACAATCGAGGACACAATGAAGTATCTTCTCGGCACCGACATCGGCACCTCCGGCACCAAGACCGTCCTTATGAACACCGAAGGCGAGCTCATCGCCCAGGACCTGCAGGAATACGACGTGCTCACCCCCAAGCCCCTGTGGGCCGAACAGTGGCCCGACGTGTGGTACCGCGGCGCCGTCGACTCCATCAGGAACACCGTGGCCAAGTCCGGCGTCGCCGCCTCCGACATCAAGGGCATCGCCATCTCCGGCCTTTACGGAGGCTCCGGCATCCCGCTCGACGAGAACATGGAGCCCGTCCGCCCCTGCATGATCTGGATGGACCGTCGCGCCAACGAGGAGACGCAGTGGGTGCTCGACAACATCGGCGAGGAGAAGCTGCTGCGCATCACCCAGAACGGCGCCGACCCGTACTACGGCTACACGAAGATCCTGTGGATGAAGAACCACGAGCCGGAGAACTGGGCGAAGACCAGGCTGTTCCTGCCTCCGAACGACTACGTGATCTACAAAATGACCGGCGAAGTGGCCATCGACTACTCCTCGGCCGGCAACATCGGCGGCATCTTCGACATGAACACGCGCACCTGGTCGAAGGAGCTGCTCGACGACATGGGCATTCCGGCCTCGATGATGCCGCAGCGCATCGTCGAATCGACCGACATCGTCGGCGGCCTCAAGGAGGACATCGCCGCCGAACTCGGGCTCGAACCCGGCATGCCGGTCATCGCCTCCGGCATCGACTGCGGCGCCGCCAACATCGGCCTCGGCGTGTTCGAGCCCGGCGTGTACGCGGCGGCCATCGGCACCTCGATGTGCGCGGCGCTGATCTCCGACAAGCCGGTCAAGGGCAAGGGCCTGATCGTGTGGCCGTACCTGTACGACGCCAGGAGGCTCTCCTACAACTTCGCCGGCGGCGCCACGGCAGGCGCCATCGTCAAATGGTTCCGCGACACCCTGTGCCAGTGGGAGAAGGAGGAGCAGGACCGCACCGGCGTGAGCGTGTACGACCAGCTCAACGAGGCCGCCGAAAAGGTGCCGGCCGGCAGCGAGGGGCTCGTCGTGCTGCCGTACTTCATGGGCGAGCGCAGCCCCATCTGGGATTCCGACGCCAAGGGCACCATCGTGGGCCTGTCGCTGGCGCACACCAAGGCGCATCTCTACCGCGCGTTCCTCGAGGCCGTGGCCTACTCGCTGCGTGACGCCATGGAGGCCACATCCGACGATCTGGGCGACTACATCCTGCTGGCCGGCGGCGTGACCAAGTCGAAGCTGTGGCGCCAGATCTTCGCCGACGTGACCGGCTACCCGGTCGTCTGCCCGAAGGAGGACGTCGAGGCGAACATGGGCGACGTGATGCTCGCCGGCATCGGCACCGGTCTGCTCACCTACGAGCAGACCAAGCGGTGGCAGGTGCTCGACAAGCCCGTCAAACCCTCGGTCGAAGGCCACAGGCGTTACAGCAGGTACTTCGCCGTGTACAAGTCCGTCTACGAGCACCTCAAGGGCGACATGAAGGAGCTCTCCGAACTCCAGTAGCGGGCCTTGTCGGTTCCCGATATGACAATGGGCGGTTCCGCGGAATTCCGGCGGAACCGCCCATTGTCAATTTGGTCAGACCGGTCGTTTACGACCCTTTTCCGACCCCTTTGCAATCGGTTTTACCAAGTATCGGCAGGAAAACTACTCCTTGGTCTCGGTCTTGGTCTCGGCGGCGGCCATGGCCTCGTCGATCGCCTTGCGGGCCTTCTTCTGCGCCTGCTTGCCAAGCACGGAGTTGCGGCGGCTGAAGCCGAAGTACACGGCAAGGCCGATGGCCAGCCAGATGGCGAAACGCACCCACGTCTCCCAGTTCAGGCCGGCGATGAACACCAGGCAGAAGATGATGGAGAGGATCGGCGTGAACGGCACGCCCGGCGCCTTGAAGCCGCGGTGGGCGTTCGGCTGGGTCTTGCGCATCCACAGCACGCCGGCGGAGACGATCATGAACGCGGAAAGCGTGCCGATGTTCACCAGCTCGAACAGGATGTTGATGTTGATGAAGCCGCCTGCGATGGCGGTGAGGATGCCGAAGAACCACGTGCCCTTGAACGGCGTGAGGTACTTCTTGTGCACCTCGCCGAACAGCTTCGGGAACAGGCCGTCGCGCGCCATCGCGTAGCAGATGCGGGACTGGCCGTACAGCTGCACGAGCATCACCGTGGTCATGCCCACGAGCGCGCCGATGTTCACGATCACCGCCAGCCAGTTGAGTCCCGTGGCCAGGATCACGCCGGCGACGGGCGCGTCGATGAACTTCGCGAAGTCCATGTAGGGCACCACGCCGGTCATCACCAGCGTCATGATGATGTAGATGACGGTCGAGATGGCCAGCGAGATGAGGATGCCCCGCGGCAGCGTCTTGTTCGGGTTGACGGTCTCCTCGGCCGACGACGAGACGGCGTCGAAGCCGATGAAGCTGAAGAACACGATGGACGCGGCCGGGATGATGCCGTACGGCTGGGTGGAACCGGGCTGGAACGTGTAGATGCCGTACGGGGAGAACGGCTTCCAGTTGGCCGGGTTGATGTAGCGGATGGTGCAGATGATGAACAGCACGATGATGGCCAGCTTGATGATGACCATGATGTCGTTGACGCGCTTGGTCTGGTTGATGCCGACGGACAGCACCCACGTGATGAGCAGCACCACGACGAATCCCGGAAGGTTGAAGTACGTGGTCACGCCCGGCGTGGTGCCGTATGCGGCCGTGAGCTCCACGGGCAGATGGAATCCGAACCCTTCAAGCAGCTTGTTGAAATAGCCCGCCCATCCCGCGGAGACGGTCGCCGCCTGCAATGCGTATTCGAGAATGAGGTTCCATCCGATGACGAACGCGATGAGCTCGCCGAACGCCAGATACGCGTACGAGTAGGCGGAACCGGAGACCGGGGCCATCGACGCGAACTCCGCGTAGCACAGTCCGGCGAAACCGCAGCAGATGGCGGCGAGCAGGAACGAGACCGCCAGCGCCGGGCCCGCGGTGAGCGCTCCCTTGCCGGTCAGCACGAAGATGCCGGTGCCGATGATCGCGCCGATGCCGAGCATCGTCAGATCGAACGTCTTCATCGTGCGCTTCAACGGCGTGGCCTCGGCCACTATCTTCGACACGTCTTTTTTGCGTAATAGGCTATTCATGAATTCCTTCTTGGGATGGAAACTCTCCTGCAACCGTCAACATCTTACGGGAGCAATCGTTACGAACGAATTGTTTTGAACGTGCAATGTCCGCATGGTAAGACATCTGTTTGATTTTGTCAGTCCCAACGGTATATGAACGCGACGATAATCGTGAATGAACCATGTGCGAACCACGGGACTGCGAAGCGGCCGGACGTCGGCCCCGGGCGATGTCCCGGGCCGACGGTGAATGCCGACGGCCGTGGATGCTCCGTCATCGGCGTTCCCGGGCCTCCCTAGAATACAGGAAGAGCCACAACGATGGGAGCCAATCATGGGACTGATGGATCTGTTCGCCCGCAAGAAGACCATAGACACCCGAAAGCGCCGGCTGTCGTTCATTCTCGACGACGCCGGCCTGACCTACGAGGACGGCAAGACCGGCCTCGAACCGACGACCATCACCATCGACGAGAAACGCGTTGCCGTCATCGGACTCAACGGCGCCGGCAAATCCACGCTGCTCGAACTCATCGACGGCTCGCGCAAGGCCACCACCGGCACGGTGAGCGTGGTCCGGAGCATCCTCGACGACGACGGCGAACCCGTGACGGGGGAGGACACCGCGTTCGACCCCGCACGCAAGTCCGACGCCAAGGCGTTGAAGGACGTCATCGGCATCGTACGGCGCGAGGAGATTCCCCAGCGCTACTACATGGCCGAGAACATCGCCGAAGCCGTCGCCGAGCCGTTGAAGAAAAGCAGCTTGCCCGAAGGCATGCGGCACGAGACCGTCGGAGCGCTCTTCGCGCACTTCGGACTGACGCCGTACGCGCGCAACAAGGCCGCCAGCCTCGACAGCGAGAAACGCCACCTGCTCGCCATCGTCGGCGCGCTCGCCATCAACCCCGCCGCCATCGTGGCCGACGAGCCCACCAAGGGCCTCGACGAAAACGCCACGCGCACCGTGGCCCGCGCCCTGTTCGGCTACGACAAGCAGGTGGTCTTCGCCACCCACGACCTGAGCCTCGTGACCAACCCCGACTACGCCATCGACCGCGTGATCGTGCTCGACGAGCACCGCGTGGCGTTCGACGGCCCGGCCAAGGAGGCCGTCGACTTCTACAACGACCTCATCGCGAGGAAATATGCGGAAATGACGAAAAAGTGAGCCTCGTCACGATTCCGTCGCATAGCGGCGGCACAATAGGGCACATGACTTTGAGTGCAGCGCCCGAATGGGCTTTCTCTTCAGCAGACGGCGAAACCAACTATCGCAACGCGTGCGAGCAGTACCCGGCGCAGTGCATCGTGGACCTGGCGGTCCTGCGCGACAACATGCGCCATCTGGTCTCCGTATGCGGCGGCCCCGAATCCGGCACCGCCGTCATGGGCGTGGTCAAGGCCGATGCCTACGGCCACGGACTCATCCCGGCCGCGCTGGCCGCGCTCGCCGGCGGGGCCACATGGCTCGGCACCGCGCAGTCGCACGAGGCGCTGCTGCTGCGCAAGGCCGGCATCGGACCGGACCGCTGCCACATTCTCACATGGGTGTACAACGGCGTGAACGTGCCGTTCGGCGAGCTCATCAAGAACGACATCGACATCTCCATCGGTTCCATGGCCGGCATCGACCTGGCTGCGGCCGCCGCCCGCGCCGTGGGCAAGACCGCCCGCGTGCACGTGAAGGTGGACTCCGGCTTCGGTCGCAACGGCTTCACCGAGGAATCCTTCGACGAGGCGCTGAAGAAGTTCGTGGCCTACGCGCATGAAGGCGTGTTCCACATCGTGGGCCAGTGGAGCCACCTCGCCGTGGCCGACTCTCCCGACGTCCCCGAGTTCGTGGCGTCCACCGACCGGCAGATCGAGCACTTCAACGCGTTCACCGCGCGCATGGAGAAGGCCGGCATCGCGCCGGAGATCCGCCATCTGGCCAACACCGCCGCCACACTGAACCGCCCGGAGATCCACTTCGAGCTCACCCGTCCGGGCATCGGCCTGTACGGCTACGAGCCCGACCCGGCCATGGGCACGCCCTCCACATGGCGGCTCAAGCCCGCCATGACGCTGCAGGCGCAGCTCGGCACCGTCAAGCACATCGAGGCCGGCCACGGCATCTCCTACGGCCGCACGTACCTGACGCCCGATGACACCTCCACCGCCATCGTGCCGATCGGCTACGCGGACGGCATCCACCGCTCCGCCTCCGGATTCGACATGGAAGGCGCCAAGCATGTGCAGAAGGACGGCGGACCCGTGCGCGTGATGACCAGCGAGGGCCCGAAGCTCTACCGCGTCTCCGGCCGCGTGTGCATGGACCAGTTCATGGTCGACCTGCACGGCTCCTGCTCCGCCGACGAGCTCGACGTGCACGAGGGCGACACCGTGGTGCTGTTCGGCCCCGGCCGCGGCGAACAGTTCGCCGAGCCCACCGCCGACGACTGGGCCCGCGCCGCCGGCACCATCAGCTACGAGATCTTCACCTGCCTGCGCAACCGCATCCCGAGGCTGTACCTCCACGCCGCCGATGTGCTGCCGCCCGAGGACCTCGCCAAACTCGACCCCGCAACGCTGCTGTAGCCGGACGCCCCGTCACATGGGCGGTACGGCCTGTGTGGCGGGGCTGATTAGACGGTGCTGATCAATCGTTGGAATCGCAACGTTTCCTCAGGTTCGTCACATGGGTCGGGCTCCTGTGTGCCGACGCGGCCCGTGCGGCGTTCGCCGACCGCCACACGACGCCGGCAATCACCCCGGTTGGGTAGACTAAAGCGTTATGCCGGGTTTGATTCTGAAGGAAGACATTGAGAAGGTGCGTGCAGCCGCCGATCTGTACGACATCGTTTCCGCCGACGTCACTCTGAAGGCGTCCGGCTCCGGCACGTTCATGGGCCTGTGCCCGTTCCACGACGAAAAGACTCCAAGCTTCTCCGTGCGTCCCGCACTCGGCTCATGGCACTGCTTCGGCTGTGGTCTGGGCGGTGACATCTTCAAATACGTCGAACAGTCCGAAAACGTCGGATTCGCCGACGCCGTCGAGATCCTCGCCGACAAATACCACATCGAGCTGCATTACGACTCCAAGCAGCCTCAGCAGCGTCAGGGTTCCAAGCGCTCCCGCCTGCTGGAGATCAACGACGAGGCGCAGCGCTTCTTCGTCTCGCAGATCATGAGCCGCGAGGCGTTGGCCGCGCGCAAGCTCCTCGCCGGCCGAAACTTCTCCCAGGCCGACTGCGAGCGCTTCGGCTGCGGATACGCGCCGCAGGGCTGGGACAATCTCGTCCGTCACCTGGCGTCGAAGGGCTATACGCAGCAGGAGATGATGGACGCCGGCCTGGCGCGTCAGGGCCAGCGCGGCGTCTACGACTATTTCCGCGGCCGCGTGACGTGGCCGATTCGCGACGCGACCGGCCGCACGCTCGGCTTCGGCGCCCGCAAGTTGTATGACGACGACACGATTCAGGCGAAGTACATCAACACGCCCGACACCACGCTGTATCACAAGAACCAGGTGCTGTACGGCCTCGACATCGCCAAAGCGAACATCGTGAAGAAGCGTCAGGTCGTCATCGTCGAAGGCTATACCGATGTGATGGCCTGTCATCTCGCCGGCGTCGACACGGCCGTGGCGACCTGCGGCACGGCGTTCGGCAACGAGCATGCGAAGATCGTGCGTCGTCTGATCTCCGACGACAAGCTCGGCGGCCTGCAGCTCATCGGTCCGGGAAAGAACCGGACGTCGCGCGTCGTGTTCACGTTCGACGGCGACGCCGCCGGCCAGAAGGCCGCGCTGCACGCGTTCGGCCTGGACGGCGCGTTCCTTTCGCAGACGTTCGTGGCCGTGGCCGACGACAATCTCGACCCGTGCGACCTGCGCATCCAGCGGGGCGACACCGCCGTGCGCACGCTGATCGACAACGCGTATCCGCTGTATGATTTCGTCATCAACACGGCGATCGACCAGTTCGACACGCAGTATGCGACCGGGCAGATGGGCGCGGTGAAGGCCGTGGCGCCGGTCATCGCGCAGATCCGCGATCGTTCGCTGGTCGACCTGTATGCGCGCAAGGCCGCGCGCCGCATCGGCATCGAGCTCGATGTGATGGCGCGTGAGGTGCAGAACGCTCGGCGTCAGCTGCGGGTCCGCGACGAAGACGCCTATGCGCCGCGCGGCCAGCGCCAATACGGCGGTTTCAACAACGCCGATAGGGGAGCGCGCGGGGAACGTGGGGAGAACCCGTATGCGAATCCGGCCCGTCGACGTGCGCTTGAACGGCAGGATGCGCTGACCCAGGGGTACTATCGCATCGATGATGCGGTGTTCATCTGCGAGCAGCAGTTCATGGGCATTCTCATTCAGGTGCCGCGTTCGGTCAACCCGTCGATGTTCGCTCAGCTGACGGAGGAGAGCTTCACGACGCCGGTGTTCCGCTCGATGTATCAGGCGCTGGAGGCGGCCGGCGGACTGCCGTCGAACGATACGCCGCAGGGATTGTGGATGCACAATCTGTCCAAGGCCGCTGGGCCGCTGCTCGAGGGCGTGGTGAACGAGCTGGCCGTGATGCCGCTGCCGCTGCCGAGCGCGGAGAAGGACTCGCAGCAGGTGACGGACGAGATGGCACAGTCGTCGTCGGCTGTCTCGGCGCCGCTGCGTCCGGCCACCGATGCGGAGAAGCAGTATGCCTCCGAACTGCTGGTGCGGCTGCTCGACATGGGCTACATGCGGCTCATCGCGCGTAACAAGCGGCGGATGAACCAGCTGCCCGAAGGCGAGGAGAAGTTCCGCCTGCTCGGGGAGATAACCAGGCTCGAGGCCAGTCGCAAGAACCTTCAGGCCGAGATCTTCGGCAACACCGTGGGATGACGGGCGGCGCCCGCCGTGGTCAGATCGACGGCGCCTTCACGATGGAGACGGGCAGAACGAGCTGCCGGCTCGCCGTGTATGGGTCGTTGCCGCCACTGCCGGATTCCTTGGCGCGGATCTGCTCCAGCAGGTTCTTCGCGGATTCCTGGCCGAGGATCCGCGGGTCCTGTTCCAGCAGGTATACGCCGTCCCTCACATGCTGCGACCATCGCCAGTCGTCGAAGCTGACGAGGCCGATGTCGTCGGGAAAGGTGATGCCGAGGTTGCGCAATGCCGTGAGGATGTCGAACAACGTGGGCCCCATGAGCGAGACCAGCGCCGTCCTGCCGTTGAGATGACGCAGCGTGGTGTCTATCTCCCGCTGCAGCCATGCGGCGTCCTGGCCTTCCGCGCCGATGGTGACCATGAGCACGTGCCGTTCCTCGGCCGCCTGCTTCAATCCTTCGACGCGAGGGGTCTGCGCGGAAAGGTCGCTGCGCAGCCGACGGACCACCACGAGGTTGTCGTACCCCATGTCGGCGAGCCTGCCGACGAGGTCGTGGCAGGCCTCCCGGTTGTTCGAGACGATGCTGGTGACGGAATCCGGCTGGTTCGGTGGCCTGCGGTCGACCATGACGAGCGGCACGCGGGCGCTGGTCACGTCCTCATAGGAGCGGAAGTCGGTGGAGTTGGGCTGGATGATCAGTCCGTCGGCCTCCTGGGCGAGCAGTCGTTCGATCTCGTCGTGCTCCTCGCGTACGGAGTTGTTCGAGTTCATCAGCATGACGTCGTACCCGGCGGGCTGCAGTTCGGTGTAGATGCCGCTGAACAGCAGCGATGAGAAGACGTTGGAGATATCGGAGACGATGACGCCGACCACATGGGTGGACTGCTGTCGCATCCTGCGCGCCGAGGCGCTGGGACGGTAGTCGAGACGGGTGATGGTGTCTTGGACGCGGTTCCTGGTCGCCTGGCTCATCTTGCCGTAGTTGCCGTTGATGAACCGGGAGACCGTGGTCACGGATACCTGGGCCTCGCGTGCGATGTCCGCGATGGTTACCTTGGCCATGTCGACGTCCTTTCCTGCATTGCCCCGTTGACTTGCGCCCCACCAGTGTAAATCCGATTTCACGGACGGCGCGCGCCGTTCCCGCGATTGTGCGCGGATTGTCGCGCAACACGCCGATGGTGGCGTGTTTTCACGGTTGGGTATATCTTAGGGATATCGATACACCCAAGTAAACACAACGAAGTTATATTTCGATGGGATATCGATAACCTAAGGGAAGACATCATAGGAAACAGTGAAACCGGCATGGATGCGGCCATGAGATGCCGATCCACACCGGTCTCTCCGGCGAACCGGCCGGAATCGAATCGTTAAGGAGTGACGCATGGAAGAGTTCTCCATCGACAGCTTTGCGCTTACCGACAAGGTCGTGCTGATCACGGGCGGGGCCAGCGGCCTCGGACGCTTCTACACGCAGGCCGTGAGCAAGGTCGGCGCCGACGTGTTCATCGTCTCGTATGACCGCACCGGCTGGGAGGACGTACGCGCCGAGGTGGAGGCCAACGGCCGTAGGGTCGCGTTCCTGCAGCAGGACATCACCGAGCCCGGCGCCGCGAAGAAGATCGTCGACGCCGCGATCGCGGAATACGGCCGCATCGACGTGCTCATCAACAACGCGGGCATGCAGCGCCGCCACGATATCGTGGACTTCCCCGACGACGACTGGCGTGCGGTCATCGAACTCAACCTCAACGCGTTGTACTACCTCTCTCACGAGGTCGCCAAGGTCATGATCGACCGGAAGGGCGGCAAGATCGTGAACATCGGCTCCATGCAGTCCTACCGCGCCGGCAAGTTCATCTTCCCCTACACGGCGAGCAAGCACGGCGTGATGGGTCTGACCCGCGCCTACGCCGACGCCCTTGCTCCGTACAACATCCAGGTCAACGGTCTGGCCCCCGGCTACATCAACACCCCGATGACCAAGGCGCTGCAGGAGGACCCCGTGCGCAGCGTGGAGATCCGCGAGCACATCCCCGCCGGACACTGGGGCGAGCCGCGCGAGCTCATGGGGGCGATGGTGTTCCTGTGCTCGTCGGCGTCGAACTACATCACCGGAGCCATGATCCCCGTCGACGGCGGCTACCTGCTGCGCTGACGTCCGGCCGACCAATCATTTCAGATTTCCCCGTAATCAAAGGAGATTATGATGGCAAAATCCGATGTTCCGGAAACCGCGCCCATGAGCGAGGCGGAATACGCCGACCAGCTCAAGCGCGCCACCCTGGCCTCGAGCCTCGGCAGCGCCCTCGAATACTTCGACTTCGCGCTGTACGGCCTGTGCACCGCGCTGATCTTCAACACGTTGTTCTTCCCGCAGGACAATCCCGCCATGGCGACCGTGGCCTCCTTCGCCACCTTCGGCGTGGGCTTCATCGCAAGACCGTTCGGCGGACTCATCTTCGGCCGTCTCGGCGACATCATCGGCCGCAAGTGGGTGCTGGTCGTCACCATCATCCTCATGGGCGGCGCCTCCACCGCCATCGGCTTCCTGCCCACCTACGATTCGGTCGGCATGCTGGCCCCGATTCTGCTGGTCATCGCGCGACTGGTGCAGGGCTTCGGCGCCGGCGCCGAACAGACCGGCTCCTCGGTGCTGATGGCCGAGTATGCGCCGGTCAAGCAGCGTGGATTCTTCGCCGCACTGCCGTACATCGGCATCCAGGCCGGCAGCCTTATGGCGTCCGTCGCCTTCTTCCTGCTGACCCTCATGCCCGAGAAGCAGCTGCTGGCGTGGGGCTGGCGCATCCCGTTCCTCGCCTCGTTCCTGCTGATCCTGCTGGCCCTGTTCATTCGAATGCATCTTCGTGAATCGCCGACCTTCGTGGAGCTCAAGGCCAACGACCAGGTGGCCGAGCATCCGCTCAAGGAGCTATTCTCCACCGGCATGCCCGGCCTTGTCGCCGCGTTCGGCATGCGCATGGCCGAAAACGGCGGAAGCTACATGCTGCAGACGCTGTCGATGTCCTACGTCGTGGCCGTTGCCGGCAGCAACGCCGACAGGGGCGTGCTGTCCTGGGGCGTCGCGTTGGGTGCGCTGGTGGGCCTGTTCACGGTGCCGTTCTCCGGCGCCCTGTCCGACAGGTTCGGCCGTCGCGTGATCTACCGCGCCGGTTCGGTGTTCTTGCTGCTGTTCGCCTTCCCCGCATGGTGGCTGCTCTCCCTCGGCAACCACTACATCGCCGTCGCGGTGGTGACGCTGGGTGTCGGCTTCGGCGTCAACTTCATGCTCGGCCCGCAGTGCGCCATGTTCCCCGAACTGTTCGGCGCCCGCCACCGCTATCTCGGCGTGGCCATGGCCCGCGAGCTCTCCGCAGTGGTCGCCGGCGGCCTGGCCGGTGTGCTCGGCTCCTACATCATCGCGGTGAGCAACGCGAACTGGATGCTGATGGGCGTGTACATGACCGTGCTCGCGGCCGTCACCACACTGTCGACCTTCATGGTGCCCGAGACCGCCGGTCGGGACCTCACCCGTCTCGAGGACGCCGTCAGGCTTCCGGAAAACGAGCGCGGCGATGTCACGACCCGCGTTCCGGGGGTCGCCGACACGCTCGGCTACCAGTCCGTGGCGGCGTCGAACTGACCTCTCCGGCCGGTTCCTCTGCGCATCCACCCTATATATCCGTCGAATCCCGACATACACCCAAAGGAAACACGATATGACAACCGCAACCGCAACGAACGAAACCGGACACAAGCTGCGCGTGGTCGTGGCCGTCCCGCTGAAGGAGGAGCTCTGCAAACTGGTCGAGACCCTCGAACCCCGCGTCGAGATGGTGCGCGACCAGTCCCTGCTCAAGCCCATGCGTTGCGCCGCCGACTGGTCGGGCGATCCCGAATACCATCGCACCGAGGAGCAGCAGAAGGCATTCGACGAACTGGTGGACTCCGCCGAAGTGCTGTTCGGCATCCCCGACGTCGAACCCGCCGCGCTCGCCCGCACGGTCCGTGCCAACCCGGACCTGAAATGGGTGATGACGACGGCCGCCGGCGGCGGCAGCCAGGTCAAGGACGCGGGTCTCGCCCGCGAGGAGTTCGACCGCATCATCTTCACCACCAGTGCCGGAGTCCACGGTGGACCTCTCGCCGAGTTCGCGGTGTTCGGTCTGCTGGCGGGCGCCAAGAACCTGCCGAAACTGCTCGCCGACAAGCAGGCCAAGAACTGGCCGGGGCGCTGGGAGATGCGACAGGTCGATGAAATGACCGTGCTGGTGATGGGACTGGGCGGCATCGGCTCCGAGTGCGTGCGGCGTCTCAACGCGCTGGGTGCACGGGTGATCGGCGTCGCCGAGGGCAGCCCTCGGATTGACGGCGTCGACAAGGTGGTGACCGCCGCCGAACTGCCGCAGGTCGTGGGCGAGGCCGACGCCATCATCAACACGCTGCCGGGCACCGACCAGACGTTCCATATGCTGGGCAAGGACGTGTTCGCCAACATGAAGCCGGGCACCATCATCTCCAGCGTGGGCCGCGGCACGGTGATCGACGAATCCGAACTGCTCAAGGCCCTCGATGACGGGCGCGTGGCCTTCGCGGCCATGGACGTGTTCGAGCATGAGCCGCTCCCCGCCGACTCTCCGTTCTGGACCCATCCGCAGGTCGTGGTCAGCCCGCACACCGCTGCGTTGAGCAGCAAGGAGGAGGAGCGTATCGCCCGTCGCTTCGCGCAGGATGCCACCGCCTTCCTGGACGGCAAGCCCCTGCGCGCCGTCGTGAACACGGTGGAATTCTACTAGGCGATAGGGCCCGTGAAACGGGCGAATCGTAGATGTCGGCCCGGCGCCGGACCATGCATGACCCGCATGATCCGGCGCCGGGCCGGTTTCGTCATGATCGGCCGTACGCCGTCGCCGGTTCGGCGCGGTCATGCCAGTATGCGGCGATATGCCTCCACCAGCTGCGGCAGACGCATACGGGCGTTCGCCGGGCTGGTCGACGGCAGGGGAGTCATCGGTATGTCGATGCCGGCGGCGGCCAGCTGCGGCGCGCACAGGCGACGATAGAGCTGCGCCGCCTTGCCTCCGGTCGTGAACACATGGGTGATGCGCGAGGCGCGGATGATGGGCGCCAGGTCGTTCGGCACCGCATTGCGGATCGACGAATCGCTCGCTCCCGCGATGTCGCAGGAGGCGATGACGTCCCACAGGGCGAAACGATGCCGCAGGGCGAAGTCGCGTCGGGCCTCGGCGGTCGGTTCCGGCACCGGCTCGTCGAACAATGCGGCCATCACCGGCCAGAACCGGTTCTGCGGATGCATGTAGTAGAACGCCGCCTCACGCGATTTCGGACTTGGCATCGACCCGAGGACAAGCATGCGCGAATCCGCGTCCCACACCGGTCCGAACCCATGCTCCACATGCTGCAATTCCCGCGATTCCATGGTCTTCAGCATAATCCCAATTCACTCTTAGTACCTGAGCAGTACCCGAAACGGTTGGGCGGAAAACGAAAAGCCCTTGGAACCGTAATGATTCCAAGGGCTGAGGCGTGACCCCGGCCGGGCTCGAACCGGCGACCTTGAGATTAGAAGTCACATGCTCTATCCAGCTGAGCTACGGGGCCAAAGACAACGAAACGACATTGTAGCAACTCGCCCGCCGTTCCGCCACGTCGAACCGCCGACGTTGACGGGGCTCCGACGCCGAAGCGGATCGCCGCCAATGGAGGATTGAGGATTGCCGGAGTCGAACACCGGTCGGGTCGAACGCGGCATCGCTGGGACGGGCCAAGCCGCACGGTAGTCTGGAAATCGGATGTGCGGCGAGACGGTCGACCCGAACGAAACGGAGTAAACCATGCGACTGGCGATGATATCGAACATCGATTTCGACCACGACGACGATGACGATCTGTTCGTCATGTTCCACGGGTATGGCAACGACGAGCAGGAGATGGTGCGCATCATCGACGCCATCGAACCGGACGCCGACTACATCTCCGTGCAAGCGCCGATTCACCGCACGTATCTCGGCGGCCACGCATGGTACGACAGCGCCGGCTGGGACAACGCGCGCATCCAGGCGCAATGCTCGGCCATCGGCGACCGACTCGTCACCCTGCTTGACGCCAGCGGATTGCTCGGCCGTCGCATCGTGCTCGTCGGATTCTCGCAGGGCGGGTATCTCTCATACCGTCTGCTCGCCGACCATCCGGATGTGTTCGATGCCGCCGTACTGCTCGCGCCGTCGTTCCATGATGACGTCGTCACCGTGCCCGATCTCGCCGACGACGCCCGCCCCGATGTCTTCCTTGGCTACGGCACCCTCGACCGGCAGATTCCCGACGGGCAGAAGGCCGCCATGCGCGAGGCACTCGCACGGTTCACGCACGGCGAGGAGCATTCCTACGACGGCATGCGTCACGACGTATGCGAACGCGAGTTCGCCGACATCCGGGCCTTCCTCTCGCGGTGAAACGAATCCTCCCGACTTACTATGAGCGGGAGAACGAAAGGCGGCGGTGATGGCGGACGACTGGCGGACGCGCGTGTATGGCGGCCGAGGCGGCGGCTCGTCATTTGGAGGCGGCTCGTCGTTCGGCGCCGGTTACGGTGATATCTCCGGCTACGACGCCGACGACGATTTCGGCTACGACGGAGGCTACGGCTACGACGATGCCGCCGAAGGCGAAGGCGCCGCATACGGCCATCAGGACGAGGCCATTCCCGAGCATGTGCTGCGTGTACTCGGCGGATCGGCCTTCTACCGCGCCTACGACGTCATCTCCGGCGGACGGATGCATGCGCTGGCCTGCACCGTCGGCCGAGACTCCACCACCACGCTGACCGCCTTGGTCTCCAGCTCCTCGGGAAGCGCGTCCTATCGTGTGCGAGCGACACTGGACGAATCCCACGGCCGCGTGCTCGACTCCTCGTGCTCATGTCCCGCCTATGGTCGCTACGGTTCCGCATGCAAGCACATCATCGCGCTCATCATGCAATACAACGATTCGCCCGAATCCTTCGATCAGGACGCACCGGGCGGCACGGAGGCGGGCGGCATGACGTTGCGCCGCCGCAGAACGTCCCGAATGCTGCAGTCGTTCATGCAGCAGGAGGAGATGCGTCGGCGTCAGGAGGCACAGGAACGGCAGGTCGACCTTCTCAAGCAGGTCAGCGCGCTCGCCGATTCGGACGACGCCGTCGGTGCCGCCGGCCGAAAAGGCGCCGTCGGAATCGCCACGCTCGAACAGCATATGCCGGTGGGCAGTGTTGCGCTCCGGCCCGGCATCGGCAAATCGGAGCGTGGCAATGGATGGCTGATGCGGCTGCATATCATCGTGCCGAGCCGTGGCATCGCATACGTCGTCAAGGACATTGACGCCCTGCTGCGCGCCATCCAATGGCGGCAGTACGTGGTCTACGGCAAGAAACTCGCGTTCACGCATACGCTGGACGCCTTCGACGAACGTTCACGCGCCGTCATCGGCATATTGCGCAGGGCGGCGGATATCCGCGCCGGCATCGAATCCGTCGGCGGCGCGTCCGTCGGCCGCCGCGGCGGATATCGCGGCGGCTACCGAAGCCGTAAGCCGCAGTCCTCCGAGATGCTGCTCACCGACGCCGAAATCGCGGATCTGCTCGATCTGTACGTGGATTCGGGGCAGACCATCGATTACGCGCCCGCAGGGTATTATGCGGCGGCCATGGATGCATCCGTCGTGGACGGCGACCCCGATATGGGATTGTCGGTCGAACGCATCGACGGCTCCGACGGTGTCGGCACCGATGACGGCGGCTCCGCCGCGTCCGGTGCCGTCGTCGGCCACGGTGGCGGCTATGTTATACGGCATCGCATGAACGCGGAGGCGTTGATAATCGGCCAGCAGAGCAGTTTCGTCATCGTCCGCGCGTCGGCGGACGACATCGACGGCGGGATTCCGGTGATCCACCGGTGCAGCCGTCGGTTCGTGGAGAATCGTCGCGTCATCGACGTGCTATGCGACGACAACGACGCCGATGGACTCTATCTCGGTCCCGACGACGTGGATATATTCGCCGCGACGGTGCTGCCCTACGTCACGCCCGTACGAGGCGACGCGGCGGATCCGGCCGACACCGACGGCGCCGCGAACGCCGTCGCGCCGCAGGATTCGTCGCGAGATGAAGGCCACGGCAATGGCATCCCCATGCGTCTGCCGGACGAGCTGGCGCGGCGCAGACGCCTGCCATGCCGCATCGAAATCTATCTTGACCGCGACCTGCATGGCGTCAGCTGCGAGATGAAGGCCCGCTACGGCGACGACCGGTTCGACGTGTTCGCCGGCATCGGCCCGCATGACGCGATGCGCGACCGCGACGCCGAACGCCTTGCCGTCGAGGCGGCATTGCACTACTTCCCCCGGCCGGAAGGTCTCATCGCCCGCATTCCCGAATCCGACGACGACGCCATATGGCGGCTGCTCACCGAAGGGCTGCCCGTGCTGCGCGACCTCGGCGACGTGTTCTCCACACCCGCGTTCGACGGCCTGACCGCCGTAAGCCATCCGGTCATCAGGGTCGGTCTGTCGCTGAAATCCGATCTGGTGGAGATATCGCCGATCGCCGACGAAATCGATCCCAAGGATGTGCCCGCGCTGCTCGCCGGATACCGACGCCGCCGCAAATATCATCGCCTGTCGAACGGTGCGTTCGTGAACCTGCATGATGTGAACACGGCGGCCATCGACGACATCGCCGCCGACCTGGGACTCAAGCCCGAGGAACTGGCGGCAGGCGTCGCGGTGCCGTCATACGAGGCCTATTATCTCGACCATCAGGTCGCCGACGACGACAAGGACGAACGATTCCGCGACTACGTGAACGATCTGAAGGTCATCGACCCGGCCTCGTACGCCGTGCCGCAATCGTTGGCCGCGACGCTTCGCCCGTATCAGGTCGAGGGATTCCGTTGGCTCAGCGCCGTATGCGACAAGGGCTTCGGCGGCATCCTCGCCGACGAGATGGGCCTGGGCAAGACCGTGCAGCTGCTGTCGCTGCTCGTCGCCCGACGCGACGAATTCCGCACCGTCGGGCCGAACCTCATCGTCTGTCCGGCGTCGCTGGTCTACAACTGGGCCGCCGAATGCGCGAAGTTCGCGCCGGAGCTGTCGGTCGAGGTCGTGGCCGGAACGAAGGCCGAACGGCGGCGGATGCTCGAAACGGCGCGCGGCGGTGGGAAGTCCGGCGATTCCTCCGTCCCCGACGTGCTCATCACGTCATACGACCTGCTGCGCCGCGACATCGCCGACTACGACGGCATCGAATGCTGCTGCATGGTGTTGGACGAGGCCCAGTATGTGAAGAACCACGCGACCAAATCGTCGAAGGCCGTGCGCGCGATCGCAGCCCGTCACCGGTTCGCGCTCACCGGCACGCCGATAGAGAACCGGCTCGCCGAACTGTGGAGCATCTTCGACTTCCTCATGCCCGGCATGTTCGGCTCGTACGCGCACTTCCGCGAGCGCTTCGAAATGCCCGTATTGAGCGGTGACGAGAAGGCGCAGGCCAGGCTTCAGGCGTTCGTCGGCCCGTTCATCCTGCGCCGCCGCAAGGCCGACGTGCTGAAGGACCTGCCGGAGAAGATAGAGAACGTCATCACCGTGCGGCTGGAGGGCGAGCAGCGGCGACTGTATGCGGCGCTCGAGCAACGTCTGCGCGCCACATTGAACAAGCAGAAGGACGTGGACTTCAATGCGGGCCGGATTCAGGTGCTTGCCCAGCTGACCAGGCTGCGCCAGGCCTGCTGCGATCCACGGCTGCTGTACGCGAACTACGGCTCCGACCTGCCACAGGACGACGGCTCGGCGGACGTGGCGTCGAAGGATGCGACGGCCGTGGCGGCGGGCGGCGCCGTGAAGGCCGCGAAATCCGCGAGGCCGCCGAAATCCGCCAAGCTCGATGCCATCGAGGAGCTTGTGCTCTCGTGCCGCGACGCCGGACGCAAGATGCTCATCTTCTCCCAGTTCACGAGCTATCTGGATCTGATAGCCGAACGATTGCGCCGCGACGACGTCGCCTACGACATCATCACCGGCGCCACGCCGAAGAAGCGACGGCTCGAACTCGTGGACGCCTTCAACGCCGACGCCACCCCCGTGTTCCTTATCTCGCTCAAGGCAGGCAACACGGGGCTCAACCTCACCGGCGCCTGTGTGGTCGTGCACGCCGACCCATGGTGGAACGCCGCCGCACAGGACCAGGCCACCGACCGTGCCCATCGCATCGGACAGACGCAGGACGTGAACGTGTATCAGATCGTGGCCAAGGACACCATTGAGGAACGCATCCTGAACCTGCAGCATGGCAAGACCGACCTCGCCTCACGGTTCGTGGACGCCGCGTCGTCGTCGGGCAACGCCATATCCGCCCTCACCCGCGACGATCTGCTCGCCCTGCTGCACTAGTCGGGTGCCGGACGGGTTCTGTCTGGGCTGGTCTCATTCCGTCGTGGCGTTGGGCCTGGCGTGGTCGTAGGCGTAGTTGCCGTGGCCGAGATCCCAGTAGGTCAGCACCAATCCGCGTCCGGTCCTCTCCCCGGTCTGGCGAAGAATGTATTCCTCGTGGGATGATTCCACGCTGATGCCGATCTCCTCGCCTAGGGCGTCGGTGAACGTGAAATCGGCGTATTCGGTCTCATCGTCGTCGTCATCGGTCTCCGTATGATGCGCGAAGCTGCTGAACGTCACCGGCTTCGTGACGGGTCCCTGCTGCAACGTGCCGAACACGCCGGACAATCCCGAAAGGCCGATGGCCAGAAAGACCACGATGCCGATGCAGTGCCGTACGATGTTGCGGCGCAGCAGGCGCGAGCGCACCTGCCGCGGTTCGTGCCGGTATATGTCGTCGTGGGCCAGGCTGGGCCCCTGCACCAGCATGTGGATGATCATCCAGACCGCGAAGACCAGCGCGCTGACGAACACCACCGCATCCTGCATCACACGCTCTACGCCGAACGGCGACATCGTTCCCAACTGATATCCGGTAAGGGCCACCAGACCGAAGAAGAACAGCATCGTCGGCGGATTGAGCAGCACCGCATACCGGCGCTTCGCGTCGTACCATGCGGCATCGTCGTCGGCGTTGCCGTTGCCGCCGTCCGTCCCCTGCGCCGCCGGCGCCATATACGGCATGGTCGTCGCACCGTATGGCATGGACGACATATGCGAGGTCCGCCATTCGTGTTCCTGGGACGTCGCCATGCGTCGTACGACGGTGTAGTGCTTGTCGGCATCGTCGTTCCTATTGTTGCTGGCGTTGCCGCTGCCGGCGCTCCTGTTGGCGTTGTCTCCCCGTCGCTCTTCGACCACGTCATAGGGATTGGGCTGCGGATACCCGGGGTCCGGCTCGATGAGGTCGATGATGTCGGTGTCTTCGATCCATCGCAGGATGATATGCGTGCCCGGCGTCTTCATGAGGCGTTCGATGCGGCCGTAGACCGGCAGTTCGGCGAATTTGAGGGTGTCGCCGCGTTCGAGCCGGATCGTGTATTCGAAACGGGTCGTCGGGTCACCGTCCGAATCCGTCGAATGGATCTCGTTGAACATCCATATGATGCCCCGTGCCGTGGTGACTCCCCGCCTGAGGAGTCTGATGTTCCTGACGGTGTAGTAGATGCAGATCGCGACCACCACGATGAGGCCGAGCATCCATACGATATCGGCGAGGGTCATCTGTCCGCCGATTCCGGAGGAGACCAGCCATGTGAAGCGGATGACGGTGTAGGCGAGCAGCGACAGCATCGCCACGATCAACATGATGGTTCGGTTCCGTAGCGTCCTCATACGGCAGGCTTCCTCTTCGTTGACGATGATTCCCTCCTTGCATTATGCCCCCGAAGCTCGGGGAGGGGTCATCGCATCGACGAGAGTTATGCCGTTGTTCACCGGTGGGGCATGTCGCCGTGCCGTGCGGACGGCTCCGCCGCGCGTTGCCGTCGGCAGGCCGTCCGCGGCCGCCGGAGCGCGGCCTCGCGGTATCATCGTGGGGTGAAGAAAGCGGTTGAAGAAGTGAAGCAGACCCCGCACGGCGTGGCGGCCACCATCGCGTCGGCGCTCGTATACGGCATGTTCCCCCTGTATTGGGCGGCGCTCGACAGCGTGTCCTCCATGAACGTGATGCTCTACCGCATCGTCACCGCGGCCGTGGTCATGGTGCTGTTCATGCTGGTCACCGGCCGCTGGGGCGGGCTCGTGGCCCATGTGAAGGCCATGTGGCGCACGCGTCGCGTGTTCTGGATGTCCGTGCTCGCCGCCGTGCTCGTCACCATCGACTGGGTCGTCTACATCTATCTCGTCTCCATCGGCCACACGTCCGAGGCCAGCGCCGCCGGCTTCCTCATCCCGCTCGTCAACATGATGCTCGCACTGCTTCTCCTGCGCGAGAGGACCAGCGCGCTCGGCATCGCGTCCATGCTCATCGCGCTCATCGGCGGCATCCTCTACGTCATCGACACCGGCAGGTTCCCCGGTCTCGCCCTCGCCATGGTGTTCAGCTACAGCGGATACTGTCTCATCAAACGCTTCGTGCCGCTCGACGCCTTCGAATCGCTGACGTTCGAGACCGGCGTGCTCACGCCGGTGGCGTTCATCGCCCTGGCCGTGCAGCCGAGGTTCGGCGTGCCCGCCGACGCCCCATGGCATGTGTGGGCGCTGCTCGCCGGATGCGGCGTGCTCACCGCCGTGCCGTTGGTGCTCACCTCGTACGGCGTCAAGCACGCGACGTTCCTCATGCTGAGCTTCACCCAGTACATCACGCCCACCATCCAGCTGCTGCTCGGCATCGTCGTGCTCGGCGAGCAGGTGCCCGCCCACCGGTTCATATCGTTCGGCGTGATCTGGCTGGCCCTGGCCGTATACTCCGTCGACCTCGTGCGGCAGCATCGCAGCCGCCTCGAACTGGGAAGAAAATAGGCCGTCGCATCGCCTTCCTTCGGCTGCCGGCCTTCTGCGCCGCTTTTGCAGAAGGCCTGCAAAAGCGGCAAAAGCCGCAATCCACTTCGGAAAACCGCCATTGGAACGACCTAATGTGCGCTGACGCACAATAATCGCGAAGGAATTGTGCAACGAATGGAAAACCGTTGCATCCGTAATGCCCGCCTCCTAGATTGACAATCGCAACAAGGAAAACCAATCAAGGAGGTTCATCATGAAGTTCGCAAAGGCATTCCAGGAGGGTCTCGCGATGGCCAGCTTCTCCAGCATGGATTACGTCAACAAGGACATGCTCGAGACCATGCGCTACGTCGCCCGTCAGATCGAAGAGGACAAGTGATCCGTCGCCGGTCATGATGCCCGCAGGCATCGGCTGGCATGAGTCATTCGGTCTTCTCTGATTCGAGGACCAGACCTTATCGATCGGAGATACGGCCAACGGCGTCCGTATATCTTCCTCTTTTTTCGTTTCTTCTTTTCTATGTTCCTTACGTTATTTACTTCAGCGTGCTCAGACGATACGTCTGCCATACGTCGCTGAGCTTCTGCCCGTTGGAGACCCGCTTCCACACGTTGAGCGCGGCCCCCGCCGCCTTGCCGCTGGCCGCACGCGCCGCCGCCGTGGGCGTGGCATGCACGGAACCGTCCTCAAGTTCGAGCCTGCCGTCGTTCGTCACCGTGGCATACCATTCCTGCCCCAGGCGCGGACGTTTCCACACCAGCTTCTCGCCGGGGACGAGCAGTCCTGCGTCGATCACCTGCATGATGGTGATGCGCCGCGAGCCCTGCGAAACCCGTCGGGCCCCTCGGGACAGCGTCTCCTCGCTCACCGACGTCAGATCCACGTCGTCGGCGTCGAAACGAATCCGCCAGTATTCGGCAAGCAGCTGCACGATCTCGTTCTGACGGCGCTCCAGCACATCGGGCGTCATGCCCGTCACCGATGTGAGTTCGGCGGTCAGCGGGAACCGACGGGAACGGGGAGCCTCGGTGATGCGCTCCATACGCGGCGTGAAGCTGTCGACGTCGGCCAGCTGCTGTTCGTTTGCCGCCGACAGCACCATGTTGCCGATGCGGTCCGTCCAATGGTCGCGCGTCGCCTCCGGCCAGGTGACGAACGACGAGTTCGGGCCGATCCTCTCCGGCAGGATTCGCACCACGTTGACGCTGCGAGGACGGACCACGGGCGAGCCGTTCCTCACGTCGTTGGCGCGCAGCAGCAGCACCTTCTTCATCGTGTCGTTCATCTGCATCTCGCCGCGCAGACGGGCCAGAGCGGTCTTGCGGTCCTCGTCGCTCACGCTGAACCCGGTCGACTTCTTCAGCTTGCGGCCATGGTCGAGGTCCTTGAGGATCTGCACCACACGCTGGCGACGCTGCGACGACGACGCCTTGCCGAGATTGTCGACGCCGGTCACGCGTTCCAGCGCGCGCAGCACCTTCACCAGCTGCTCCTGGTCCTTCTCCTCGAACGTGATGGTCTGCGGAACGCGCGAATGCCGCGCGGAATGCCGTCCGCCTTGCGGGCCTGCGTTCGCGCCCGCGTCGTTCCTCGCGGACGTCGCCGCCGTATCCGCGTCGTTCGTCGCGCTCGCCGAGCCGTTCGCTCCGAGCACGCCGACCCGCCCGATGTTGACCAACGCCCAGATCGCCACCGACTTCCATTCCGTCGTCGGGAAGTCGTCAAGCCGCACCAGCCATTCCGACACCTCCTGCGGCAGGTCATACGCGTGCGGCTGGCCGAGGATGTTCCACGCCGTCGCATACGGCACGAGGATGTTGTTGATGAACTCCACGGCCGTGTTCTTCTCCAGATACGCGTCGAATGCCTTCGACTGGAAGCCGTCGAGGATCATGCGGTGCGACTTCTTCGGCGAAATGCCCAGCAGCAGGTCGTTGAAGAACGTCTCGACGTTGTCTCCCAACGGATCGACAGCATTGTCCCAACGCCTGCCGTAGTAGTCGCGGTCCGCGATGTCGATCGCCGAGATCGCCTTCGCCTTAAGCACATCCGACGGCGTCAGCGGCATGCCTCGCATGTTCATCACATCGAAGATGCGGTGCGCGCCGGCCAGGTCGTTCGTCGTCACGATGATCATGAGCACGTTGCTCACCAGATACGAGGCGAAATACCGGCGCTCGTCGTCGGTCAGCGACGACAGCGCATCATACGCCGCCTTCGTGTTCTGCATGATGTTGCGCTGCGCGTTCGACTCCAGGTCGGTGTCGCGAAGATCGAACAGGCCCTCCAGATTGCCCTCCTGCACATAGTCGCGGAAGAACTCCGCGTCACGCTCGCGCAGGGTCAGCCTCGGTTCGGCCGCACGGCCGAACAGACGGTTGCCCTCCTCGAGAATCAGCGCATTGAGATTGTCGGACAGATCATGGTCCTTCTCCATGGCCCGCAGGATGGCGATGATGATGGTCAGCGACGTAAGGCGCTGCTGGCCGTCGATCACCTGGAACAGCCGGTTGTTCGGGTCGCCGTCGCCCACCAGAATCAGCGAACCGAGGAAATACGGATGGTCGGGATGTTCAGAGGCGTCGCGCAGGTCGTCGACTAGCTGCAGCATATGCTCGACCCGCCACGAATACGCGCGCTGGAAGGCCGGGATGACGAACTGATAATCCGTGGAAAACACCTTGCCGAGCGGCTTCTCGCTCGCATTGATCGCCATGCCGTCCCCTTCGTGAAACTACGCCGATGTATCCCTGCCACTATAACGCGTGCACAGCGGGCGATGCATTACCGGAACGACGCGTGTTCGTGAGATATCGTATGGAACATACGGCACAAAGGAGCGGACTCATGGAGCATCAGACCAGAACGGCGATCGAACTGCGATACTCCGGCAACGCGGCGCGCTCGCGGTCGTTGAACATCAGGTCGCTGGCGGCGTCGCTCAGCGGATTCACCGACGCCGTGGGCGAATACCGCAACATCGTGCTGCCGCTGATGAACCTCGACGCCGTCGCCGACTCCATGCGGCCGAGGAGAGGGGCGTTCGTCGCGTCGCTGGTGCTGCTCGGCGAGCCGGTCGCCATCGCGCGGGCCGCCGCGCCCGACGCCGGTGGCGGGTCCGGGCGCGGCATGGCCGATGTGACCGACGTGACGGACATCGCCGTCGGATTCATCGAGACCATCGGCATCTTCAAGGCGCGCGTGCTCACCACCGGGGACCCGATGCCGAACTCGTCGGAGCGTGCGGTCATGACGGAGGACGGCGTGGAGGTGACGTTCGCGGAGCAGGCCACGCCCGTCGTCGTGGACCATGAGGCCTATGTGGCGTCGAAATCCATTCGCCTCGCGAAGTACCTCGGCCGCGCGTTCGGCTCGTTCGCCAGCATCGACGTGGACATGGTGACGGTCTGCGCGCCCGATTCCGGCGGATCGCTGGACATCCCGTCCGGCGTGGCCCGTGCCCTGCGCGACGTGGACGACCTGGTCGAGGTGCACAAGCCGCTTATCGAGACCCGTCAGCTGCAGATCGACACCATCCAGTTCAGCTCCGACAAATGGCGGTTCAAGGACGGCGACCAGAAGTTCTATGCGCGCATCGCCGACCGGCGGTTCCTCGCGCAATGGGACCGCGGCGAGATCTCGTTCAAGAACGGCGACCGGCTCAACGCGGTCGTCCACACCGAGCGCTCGTCGATCGGCGGCACGCTCACGTTGGGCGAGCGGTCGATTCTCAAGGTGAGCAAGCCTCACGCCGTGCTCTTCCAGCCCTCCATCGACGACCTGATGGTGTAGCCGCTTCTCCACACGCTCCGGTACGCTTATGGACGTTTGTTTTCACTGCAAGCCGGCGGATTCCGGCTTGAATTCCCGTTGAAAGGCTGCTGTGCCGAAGCATATTGATATTGACGACGTTGACGATGTGACGACCGATTTTGATGACCGCTCGGATGATATGGACCATCCGGACGATATGGATGATATGGGAGGCAAGACGGACGACGACGCGCCCGCCGCCGTCTCGTTCGCCGAATTGGGCGTGCCGAAGCCGCTGGTGCGTGTGCTCGCCGCCGACGGCAAGACCACGGCGTTCCCCATCCAGGCCGATACCCTGGCCGATTCCCTCGCCGGCCGTGACCTGCTCGGCCGCGGCAAGACCGGGTCGGGCAAGACGCTTGCGTTCTCCATCCCCCTGGTCGCCCGTCTTGGCGGCGAACGCTCGTCCGGCGCCGCCGCCATGCGTGACTTCAGGCGCATCCGTAACCGCGGGGGAGCCGCGTCGGATGCGCGGCTGCCGCATCCGCGCGGCCTGGTGCTCGCCCCCACGCGCGAACTCGTCAACCAGATCGACGAGGTGATTCGTCCGCTGGCCGATGCCTACGGGTTGACGACCGTCACCATCTACGGCGGCGTGAAGCAGAGCCGACAGGTGACGGCGTTGCGCAACGGAGCCGATATCGTCGTGGCCTGCCCCGGACGTCTCGAGGACCTGCTTGGCCAGGGCCTGCTGTCGTTGGAATCCGTGCGCATCGCCGTGCTCGACGAGGCCGACGAGATGGCCGACATGGGCTTCCTCCCCGCAGTGACCCGACTGCTGGGCAAGATCGATCCGCACAGCCAGCACATGCTGTTCTCCGCCACGCTCGACCACGGTGTAGACGGGCTGGTGAAGCGCTTCCTGAAGAACGCGCGCGTGCACGCCGTGGATTCCGCCGAATCGCATGTGGACGAGATGACGCATCACGTGTTCGTCGTCACGCAGGGCAACAAGCATGAGCTGGTGCGCCAGCTGGCCTCGGGCATGGGCAAGCGCATCCTGTTCACCCGCACCAAGTACCAGGCGAAGAAGATGGCCGCCAAACTGGTGAAGGCCGGCATTCCCGCCGTCGACCTGCAGGGCAATCTTTCGCAGAACCAGCGCGACCGCCATCTCGCCGCGTTCAGCAACGGCGACGTACGCGTGCTCGTGGCCACCGACGTGGCCGCGCGCGGCGTGGACATCAGCGGCGTGGAGCTCGTGGTGCAGGTCGAGCCGCCGGCCGACCCCAAGTCGTTCCTGCATCGTTCCGGCCGCACCGCTCGCGCCGGCCATTCCGGCGACGTGGTCACGCTCGTGCTGCCCGGTCAGGAGAAGGAGGTGCGGCAGATGATGCGCCGCGCCGGCCTGCGCATCGCCTCCGTGGAGGTCACGCCCACCTCGCCCGAGGTGGAGGAGCTGGTCGGCGAGCATGCCCCGCTCGTCAATGGCTGGGAGCTGCCCAAGCCGGCGCCGCAGAAGCCTGCGGGAACCGGACGCCGTTCACGCTCTCGGAACAGGGGAGCGGCTGCCGCCGAATCCCGTGATGAATCGGAATCCCGTCGTGACTCCGGCAAGCGTGATTCCGCAAGGCGCGGCATCGACAACCGTGGCGGCGGCAAACGCGGCGCCGTGGCGCGCAACGGCGAGGAACGCCGACGCGGCAAGAACGGCGGCTCCTCCGCGCGCGGCGGTTCGCAGCAGCGCGGCGGCAACGCCAAGTCGGGTGGATTCCACCGTCATCGCAAGAAGGCCGCCCCCCTTCCGCATGGCCGGCGGCAAGAAGCGGTAATCGTCTACTTCCGCCTTCCATCCCGCACGAACAGCGACAGCACGAACGCCACGCAGGACACCACGGTCGAGACGACGAACACCGCATCCACGCCATGCGCCAGGCCGGCCTCCCCCGAGCCGGCCACCGATGCGGGCAGCGTGTTCGTCGTCATCACCGTGAAATACAAGGCGATGACGATGGCGGCCATGGTCTGCCGCAGCGTGTTGTTCATCGCCGTGCCATGGGGGATGAGCGGGCCGGTCAGCTGGTTCAGCGCCGTGGTGGTCAGCGGCATGAGGCAGAACGCCACACCGGCCATCATCAACGTGAAGAACACGGCCGGATACCACGCCGGCGTGTCCGCGTGCATGCGCGACAGCGCGAACGCCGCCACGGCCACGACGGCGATGGCCGGCGGGGCAAGACGCCGGATGCCCACCTTGTCGAACAGACGTCCGGCGATGGGGTTGAACACGCCCTCGGCCACGCCGCCGCCCATGAGCAGCAGGCCGGACTGCAGGGCCGTCATACCCAGCGAATTCTGGATGAACATCGGCAGGATGTTCATCGACGTGATGAACGTGACGAACACCAGAACGACCACGGCCATCGACAGGCTGAACATCGGACGGGCGAACACGCGGAAGTTCAGCATCGGCTGCTTCAGGCGCAACTGCCGAAGAATGAACGCCGCCAACGACACCGCGCCCACGGCGATCGAGCCCAGCGTCTCCGGCGCCGTCCAGCCGTCCTGGCCGGCGAGGCTGAATCCCAGCAGCACACCGCCGAATCCCATCGTCGACAGAACGACCGACGCGATGTCGATGCTCGGGTCGGTCTGCCTGGTGACGTTGCGCACCGTCGGAACGGCGGCCGCCAGCACGGCGACTGCGATGACGATAAGCGGCACGAACAGGAACCGCCACGGCAGGAAGTCGATGATCAGGCCGGAAAGCGTCGGCCCGAGCGCCGGCGCGAACGCGATCACCAGGCCGAACCAGCCCATCGCCGTGCCGCGCTTCTCCGGCGGGAACGTAAGGAACAGCACCGTCTGCAGCAGCGGCATAAGGATGCCCGCGCCAGTGGCCTGCAGAATGCGGCCCAGCAGCAACACGGCGAATCCGGGCGCCGCCGTGCATACGACCGTGCCGAACAGGAACATGCCGATCGCATAGAAGAACAGCTGCCGTGTGGTGAACCTCTGGATCAGGAACGCGGTGATCGGGATCATGATGCCGTTGGTGAGCATGAATCCGGTGCTCAGCCATTGCGCCGTGTTGCTGGTGATGTCGAATTCGCGCATGAGATGCGGCAGCGCCGACGTCATCAGCGTCTGGTTGAGGATGGCGGTGAAGCTGCCGACCATCATGATGACGATGGGTATGTAGCTCATGCCGTGCGTTTCGTTCGTGGTGTTCTTGGTCGATGCCGTGTCCGCCGTCATGGACGCGGCGTGCTGTGATTCTTCCGACACAGTGTCCCCTCGGTGTTCTTGTTGTTGTCAGCCATTCATCGTGGTGCGCCGGCGGGCGGATGCGGCCGAAGCCGGTCGCCGTGCGCCGGACGGGATGCCGAACCAAGCCGATTACGGACGGCCGCGTTCATCCGCGCGGTCGTAGCCCCTGCAAGAATTCAAATCTCCGACCGACATACTACCAACATCGTCGTAGCTCCGTCCTCATACGACGAAAAGGAACCGTGGAACGCGTTCGGTTCCCATTCGTTGTCGGGTCGTAAACGAACGGGAACCATGGAGGGCGTTCGGTTCCTGTCCGTTGTGGTTTTACGAACGAAGAGGAACCGTGGAACGTGTCCGGTTCCTGTTGGTTGTGTTTCCGCGAACAAACGGGAACCGCAGGGAAAGCCCGGCTCCCATCCGTCGTAAATTCCCCAACGAATGGGAACCATTACAGGGTATTCGGTTCCTGTTTGTCGTCGTTTGCGGCCCGACGGATATCCGCTTGGAGATTCGCCACAATATGGTTTTAGAGGAATGTTGACGAACGTGGATTTTCGTTGAGATTCCGGCGATATTGAAGGTGTTATCAACAATGGTGATATCCACTATTCGAGATTGGGGCGTGATGCGGTCGCGTTTGTCGGCGACGGGCGCTTCAATCGGAACCGACAATTGAACACGCATCTTCAGGGCAGGGTGAAATTCCCGATCGGCGGTATAGTCCGCGAGCATGCAGGTGCGAACCGCCATCCGGCCGGCAACGGCCGTCGGCGTTCGCGTTGAACATGTGGGAGCGAAAGCGCTCGTGAACCGGTGGGACTCCGGTACCGACAGTCATAGTCTGGATGGAAGAAGAATGCGACGGCGTCGGCACGGTCGACGCATCGGCGCGGCCGAACGGCCGTTGGGCCGATGCGAGGCCGGTATATGTTCGTGCATATCCGCACTGTCCATCGCCATCGTCATAACGCAGCCCTGAATTCCAACGGAATTCGGGGATTTTTGTTATCGGCGGCGAGAACATCGCAACGGATGTGCGACGAGACCCGACGAATGCGCCGTCGCCACGTGAAACCCTGGACATGCTCTATCGCGGTGAAAGGGGAGACGTGGACGATAGGGATTACATGTCCGTGGCGCTGAGCCACGCGAAAAAGGGCGCGGGAAAGGTCAATCCCAACCCCATGGTCGGTGCGGTCATCGTACGTGACGGCCGCATCATCGCCGTCGGCCATCACGATCACTTCGGCGGATGGCATGCCGAACGCGCCGCACTCGAGGCGGCGAAGCGCGACGGTGTCGACGTGCGCGGCGCCACCATCTACGTCACGTTGGAGCCCTGCTGCCATCAGGGCAAGCAGCCGCCGTGCTCGCAGGCACTCATCGACGCCGGGATCGCGCGCGTGGTCGTCGGCTCGGCCGACCCGAATCCGCTCGTCGCCGGCAAGGGCATCCGCCAGCTGCGCGAGGCCGGCATCGAGGTCACCGAAGACGTGCTGCGTGACGAATGCGACGCGCTCAACGAGATCTTCATGCACTACATCGTTTCCCACAAACCGTTCGTGCTGCTCAAGTACGCCATGACCGCCGACGGCAAGATCGCCACGCGGACCGGCGCCTCGCGGTGGATCACCGGCGAGGCGGCCCGCCATCGCGTGCACGAGGACCGCGGCAGGTTCGCCGCCATCATGGTCGGCGTCGGCACCGTGATCGCCGACGACCCACAGCTCACCTGCCGACTTGGCGACGGCGATGCCGGCGACGGCCGCGAGACCACCGGCCACAATCCCCTCCGCATCGTCTGCGACAGCCGCCTGCGCACGCCGCTCGACTCGGCCCTCGTGCGCACCGCGCACGACGTGCCGACCATCATCGCCACCTGCGTGCCGTGGAACGAGCCGGCCGCGAAACCCTACGCCGACGCCGGCTGCGAGGTGCTCACCATTGACGCCGACGCCGCCGGGCACGTCGACGTGAACGCGTTGGCCACCGTGCTCGGCTCGCGCGGCATCGACAGCGTGATCGTCGAAGGCGGCGCGTCGCTGGCATGGGCTGCACTGCGCGCGCGCATCGTCACGAAAATCGACGCCTATGTGGCGCCGAAGATCTTCGGCGGGGCAAGCGCGCCGACGCCGGTCGGCGGCGACGGCGTCGAAACGCCCGCCGACTGCTTCCGCCTGACGAACACGACGGTCGAAACGTTGGGCGACGACCTGCTCATCGAAGGCCTCGTCCGATACGACAACGACGACAACGACGGCAGCGAGCCGTCCGACGCCGATGACAGTGCCGAAGAGGGGGAAGACCATGTTCACGGGAATCGTTGAGGACCTCGGCGTCGTGGAGTCGGTGGTCCAGGGCGCGGATTTCGCCAAGCTCACCGTATCGTCGGATGTCGTGGTCGACGACCACACGCGCATCGGCGACAGCATCGCCGTCAACGGCGTATGCCTCACCGTCACGGCGTTGCACGGCACGTCGTTCACCGCCGACGTGATGCACGAGACGCTGCGCCGTTCGAGTCTCGGCGGCCTGCGCCGCGGCAGCCGTGTGGACGTGGAACGCGCCATGCCGGCCGACGGACGGTTCGACGGCCACATCGTCTCCGGCCACATCGACGGCACCGGCGTCATCGAATCGATACGCCCCGACGGCATCGCCACCGTATACACGATTCGCGCGCCGCGCGAGCTCATGCGGTTCATCGCCGAAAAGGGATCCATCGCCATCGAGGGCATCAGCCTGACGGTCACCTTCGCCGACGAGCGCACGTTCGGCGTGGCCATCATCCCGCATACGGCCGCGAACACCGTGCTGCCCGAACGCAAGGTCGGAGACGTGGTGAACCTCGAAACCGACCCCATCGCCAAATACGTGGCCCGGCTGCTCGGCATGGGCGGCGGCACGGCGGCCGGCGATGCCGGATCGGCCGCTTCCGGCGGCGGCTCCCATCCCGCGACCATCACCGAATCATTCCTCGCCCAACACGGGTTCTAGAGCAAAGGAAAACCATCATGACCGACATCAACAAGGGCACCGAATCCACCGCGCTCGACCCCGTCGCTCAGGCGGTGCGCGACATCGCCGCCGGCCGCATCGTCGTCGTGGCCGACGACGAGGGCCGCGAGAACGAGGGCGACCTCATCTGCGCGGCACGCTTCGCCACGCCGAAGAACATCGCGTTCATGGCCACGCACGGCCGCGGCCTCATCTGCACGCCGATGACCGCCGAACTGGCGCGGCGTCTCGACCTGCCGCCCATGTGCGCCGACAACACCGACAACCACCACACCGCGTTCACCGTCTCCATCGACCATGTGACCACGTCCACCGGCATCAGCGCCCGCGACCGTTCCGTGACCGCCATGGCCTGCATCGACCCGGACGCCAAGCCCGCCGACTTCCGCAGGCCCGGCCACATGTTCCCGCTGGTCGCCCGGCCGGGCGGCGTGCTCGAACGCAACGGCCACACCGAAGCCACCGTGGACCTGGCCCGCCTCGCCGGACTCGAGCCGTGCGGCCTGTGCTGCGAGATGATGAAGGCCGACGGCACCATGATGCGACGCGGCGACCTCAAGGCGTTCGCCGACGAGCACGGACTGACATACATCACCATCGCCCAGCTGCAGCAGTACCGCCGCGAACACGAGTTCCCGCACACGGTCCGTCGCGTGGCGCAGGTGACGCTGCCCACCGAGCACGGCCGCTTCACCATGTTCGGCTACGAATCCGAGGACGGCGGCGAACACGTGGCACTGGTCATGGGCGACGACATCCTCGCCGCCGCATCGGGCGGTGCCGGCACGGTCGCGGAACCGGTGCTCTGCCGCATCCATTCGCAGTGCCTGACCGGCGACGTGTTCGGCTCCGAACGCTGCGACTGCGGTCCCCAGCTGCACGAGGCCATGCACCGCATCGCCGAACGCGGCCGAGGCGCGCTGCTCTACCTCAGCCAGGAGGGGCGTGGCATCGGGCTGCTCAACAAGCTGCGTACGTATGAGCTGCAGGAACAGGGATTCGACACGCTCGACGCCAACCTCGAGCTCGGATTCCCCGCCGACGCCCGCGAATACGAGACCGCCGCCGCGATCCTCGACGACCTCGGCATCGGCTCCATCGACCTCATGACCAACAACCCCGACAAGATCAGTCAGCTTGAAGCCGCCGGCATCACCATCGACGCCCGCGTGCCGCTGATCATCGCGCCGAACGAATACGACGCGAACTATCTTTCCACCAAACAACACCGCATGGGGCACCTGCTCGGCGCCCTCGCCAACACCGCAAAGGAGAACTGACATGACCGTATTCGAAGGACAGCTCGTCGCCGGCGCCACGCCGGCCGGAACCGACGCCGCCAAGCCGATTCGTGTGGGCATCGTCGTCGCCCGATTCAACGAGTTCATCACCTCGAAGCTGCTCTCCGGCGCGCAGGACGGCCTGCGCCGCCACGGCGTCGACGACGCGAACATCGACGTGGCGTGGGTGCCCGGCTCGTTCGAGATCCCCATCGCCGCCAAGCGCATGACCGCCACCGGCCGCTACGACGCCGTGATCTGCCTCGGCGCCATCATCCGCGGCAGCACCTCCCACTACGACCTCGTGTGCAACGAGACCGCCAAGGGCATCGCGCAGGTGTCGCTCGGCACCGACACCCCGGTGCTGTTCGGCGTCATCACCACCGAGAACATCGAGCAGGCCATCGAACGCGCCGGCACCAAGGCCGGCAACAAGGGCTTCGACTGCGCGCTCGGCGCCATCGAGATGATCAACGTGCTGCGCGCCATCGACGCCGGCGAGTGATCGCCCGAGGGGATTGTGATTGTCCGACGGCGCAGGATGCGTATCGGCGCGTGATTCCCGTCGCGGGCCATCCGCATCATCTCTCGGCGAACCGGCCGCCCATCCGTTACAGTGGAGGAACGGATGGGCGGCCGGTTCGCCGTTCATAGAAGGGAAACATCATGGGATTGTTCGATAGCATTCGCGACCTTGCCTCCGGAGTGCTCGGCGATGCGGCCGGCAACGTGCTCGGCGACGCCGCCAACGGAGTGCAGGGCGCCATCGGCGACGCGCTCGGCGGCCAGACATTCGACCTCGGTTCGATTGCCGACCTGCCGGCCGTGATCGGCGAGCATTTCAACGCCGACCAGCTCGGCGAAATCCAGAACGTCGTCGGCGACACGCTGAACGCCGACCAGCTGGGCGAACTGCAGACACTGGCCACGGAGAACATCCCCGCCGACCAGATCGCCGACGTCGCCGGCATGATTCAGGAGCAGGGCGCCGGCCTCGCCGAAGGCGTCGGCCAGGCCGTGAGCGATGCTGCGGGCGGGGTCGACCTGGGCGCCATCGCCGAACAGGTGGGCCTGCCCGTCGACATCGTCGGCCAGATCTCCGGCCTGCTCGGCCGCTGACCGTTTGTTCACATGCTCGCCGCTGGCGAGCCGTAATCCGGCACAAAACCCGTTTCGATAATTTACGGTGCCAAATGGTCGTTTTTCCGCCGAAAAACGGCCATTTGGCACCATAAATCGAGAATTTCGGGATTGCCGGAACTGGATGTCAGCCGCGTAACGCCGACAGTACCGCGTCGGCGATGTCGCCGGCGGTGAGTCGGTAGCGCTTCCGCAGCACGTCCAACGGAATACGGTCCGTGACCTCCTTGCGCGCGCCGAAATTGAGTACGCGCATCGGGGAATCACCGTAATACGAGGCGATCTTGCCGCCCCAGCCGCCTTCCAGCTGGCCGTCCTCGACGGTGACGACCACCGTATGCCGTTCGCGCAGGGAGTCCAACGTGGCGGCGTCAATCGTCGAATACTGATGCGGGTCGATGACCGTGGCCCGCACGCCCGCGTCATCCAACGCCGCTGCGGCCTCCTCAGCCAACGGATACGCATTGCCGAGACCAAGAATCGCCACCTGCGAGCCGGATCGCGTAATCGTATACCGCGCCCACGGGTCGCCGTCGACCGACGTCGCCGCGATATCGTCGACCGACACCTCGCCGACCCCACGCGACCTGCCGGTCATTTCGACGGCCGCGGCAGCAGCCTCACCGGCCTTCCCATTATCGGCCTTCGCCGCAACGCCGTCATCGGCCTGCACGTCGGTAGATTCCGCAGTGGCCGCAACGAACCGCGGATACGACCCTCCGCGCTCGCCGGCGAGCACCGCCTCGCCAGGCATGCGAATCGCCACCGGCCTCCGCGCGTCGCCGGTCGCCCACGCCAGCATCCGCAGCATCTCCTCGCCGCTCGTCGGCGCCAGACACGTCAGCCCCGGCACATTGCCGAACATCATCACGTCGCCGGCGCCCGAATGCGTGTTGTCGGCACCGGAGATGCCACCCGAGAACACCAGCAGCGTGCCCGGCACGTTGTTCAGCGCGAACTCCTGATGAATCTCGTCGTAGGCGCGCTGGAAGAACGTGGCGCTCGTCGCCAGCACCGGCGTACCGCCCGCACGGGCGATGCCCGCCGCGAACGTCACCGCATGCTCCTCGGTGATGCCGGTGTCGATGTAGTGTCGTCCGGCCGCTGCCCGCCACTGACGCGTGATGCCGTTCGAACCGGGCGTCGCCGGCGAGATGACCACCAGACCGGGTTCCGCATCGAACCGTGCGGCCAGCGCGTCCATCGCCATGCCGCCGTATGTCTTCCTCGCGTTCGGCTTCGCCGGCGCGGCATCGGGCGCAGGCATGGGATTATGCCAGTGGTTGCTCTCCACGCGCCCCTCCTCGGCGGCGTCAAGACCCAGTCCCTTCACCGTATGGATATGCACGACCGTCGCATGGTCGCAGTCCTTCACATCCTCGAACGCCTCGACCAGCGCGGACGTATCGTTGCCGTCCGCCACATAACGGTAATCCAGTCCCATATCGCGGAACAGATTATGCGGCGACGTCCCGTTCGTCTTCCGCAATTCCGCCAGTCCCGCATACATGCCGCCATGGTTCTCGGCGATCGACATCTCGTTGTCGTTGAACACGATGATGAGATTGCCGTTCAGCTCCGCGGCCTCGTTCAGCCCCTCGAACGCCACCGCGCTCGACAGCGAACCGTCGCCGATCACCGCGACGACGTTGTTCGTGCCGCCCGTAAGATCGCGCGCCTTCGCCATGCCGCACGCCAGCGAGACCGACGTGCCCGTGTGCCCCAGCACGAACGAATCATGGTCGCTTTCGTCGGGATTCGTGAAGCCCGTCGCCGAGCCGAACCGCGTCTCGTCGGTGAAGGCGCGGCGACGGCCGGTCAGCATCTTATGCACGTAACTTTGGTGCGAGACGTCGAAGATGATGCGGTCGCGCGGCGAATCGAACACGTAATGCAGGGCGATGGTCGCCTCGACCATGCCGAGATTGGAACCGATATGACCGCCCTTCGCCGCGCAATACCTCAGCAATGCGGCGCGGATCTCGTCGGCGAGAGCAGGCAACTGCACCACGTACAGACGTTTCAGATCGTCAGGTCCGTCGATATGTGCCAGAAGATCGCTCATCGTGCTCCTTTGCGATAGTCATCCTCGCTGCGGGAAGGTTCCAACCGCGAAATCATAGCGGATAACACGTCGGAATGATTCAGGTTGCCGTGAATACCCCCAACATCTTCGTATAGATTCGTACGACGCGCGTGTCCGTTCGTGTCGTCGCACGACTTCGCCGCACAATAGGACCGGCGGCCGGCCGTGTCCGTGCCGCCGTAATCGAAAGGAGAGCCGATGAGGGCCGTATACGCAAGCAACGTGAACCATGACGATCCGATGTCCGTACTGGCCGTGGGGGAGCGGCCCGAACCGCAGCCGCGTGAATACTGGTCCACGATATCCGTGAGGTCAGCCACCGTGAACCACCACGACCTGTGGTCGCTGCAGGGCGTCGGCCTCTCCGACAAGCAGACGCCGATGATTCTCGGCACCGACGCCGCCGGCATCCTCGACGACGACATCCCCGTGCGCAAGGGCCTCAAGGCCGGCACGGAGGTCGTGCTCTACACGTTCGTCGGCACCGACGGCAACGGCGTGGCCCCCGGCGAGCGCCGCACCATCCTCTCCGAAAAATACGCCGGCACCATGGCCGAGAAGACCGCCGTCCCCAGCGCCAACGTGTTCGCCAAGCCCGCCAACCTCACCATGGACGAGGCCGCGGCGCTCGGCACCAGCTGGCTGACCGCCTACTCGCTTGTGTTCTCCGCCGCCGGCGTCAAGCCCGGCGACACCATCCTCGTGCAGGGCGCGGGCGGCGGCGTCTCCACCGCGGCCATCATGCTCGCCCACGCGGCCGGACTCGAAGTATTCGCCACCTCCCGCAGCGAGGAGAAGCGCGCCAAGGCCCTCGAGATCGGCGCCGACGCCGTGTTCGGGCCGGGCGAGCGCCTGCCGCGCAAGGTCGACGCCGTCATCGAATCCGTAGGCGCGGCCACATGGTCGCATTCCGTCAAGTCCGTGCGGCCCGGCGGCACCATCGCCATTTGCGGCGCCACCACCGGCGACCAACCCGGCGCCGAACTGACGCGCGTGTTCTTCCAGGACATCCGTGTGCAGGGCGTCACCATGGGTTCGCGCGACGACTTCGCCCGACTGCTGCGATTCGTGGAGCACGCCGACATCCATCCCGTCATCGACTCCACGTACGCGCTCGCCGACGCGCCCGTCGCATTCCGCAAGATGCTCGACGGCGACGTCTTCGGCAAGGTCGTCCTCCACGTGTGATTCGCATTATCTGATCGGCGTCTACAACCCGCGTTTATATCGGCATCGATATCATGTCGATAAAACGTTGCGGTTGTAGGCGTCGACGGCTTTCGGCCGGTCATCGCCCACGACGCTTCCCGCCGATATTCCGGCCGCCACGCTGGAAACGGTCGGAAAAGTGCAATACCCTTGGGATTCAGTATGGAACAGCGTATGCCCGTCGGCCGGTGCGAAGCACGACGACGGGCCCGGCGGGGAGGTAACGACCGATGGCCGAAGAACACGATGCAGTCGAGAACGACGCGATAACCCTTTCCAACGTCACCAAAACGGTGCTGACGGCCGACGGGCCGAAATCCCTGCTCAAGGACGTCACCCTGCATTTCGAACAGGGCGGCATCTACGGCGTCATCGGACTCGGCGGCGCCGGCAAAAGCACCCTGCTCAAACTCATCGACGGCCGTCTGACGCCAACATCCGGCACCGTCACCGTGCTCGGCGAGAACCTCGCGAAACTCGACAAGCCGGCACTCGCCCGATTCCGCACGCAGATCTCGCGGGCCGGCGTGTTCCCCGCCTTCGACGAGGAACGCACCGTGCTCGAATCCGTGGCCATCGCCGCCGGCGAGGCAGAGGACGCCGACCGGCCCGACGAGGCCGCGCGCGCCAAGGCCCTGCGCCTGCTGCGCGAGGTGAGCCTGCGCTCGCAGAAGGACGCGCATCCCTCCCAGCTTTCTGGCGGTGAACTGCAGCGTGCCGCCGTGGCTCGCGCGTTCGCATCAAGCCCGAAGATCCTGCTGTTCGACGAGGTCACCGCCGCCCAGGACCATATCGAAGGGCGTGAGATTCTTCGCCTCATCCAGCAGTTCGCCCGTGAATCCGGGGCCACGGTGGTGCTCGCCACCCACGAGATCGCCACGGTGAAGGAGATCTGCGACCATATCATCGTGCTCGACCGAGGCCTCGTGGTGGAGGAGGGTAGCACGTTCTCCGTGCTCGCCGACCCGCAGACCGACCAGACCCGCGTGTTCATGGAGGCGGTCTCCAGTCTCGGCAAGGTCGACGCGCTGCTCGCCGGCCACGATCCCGTGGTCGACCTGCGGCCCGGACAGAAGCTCATCCGTCTGCGTTATGTGCACGAGGACGTCTCCGAGCCCCTGGTGTCGCTGATCACCCGCAAGTTCGGCATCGACGTGAACATCATGCTCGCCGACGTGCAGATTGTGGGCAAGTACCCGATCGGCGGCATCGTCGGTGTGTTTGAGGGGCCCGAGCGCAACATCCGCGACGCCGTCGCGTTCCTGCGCTCCAAGAAGGTGCGGGTCGAGGTGCTCGCCGAGAACTGATGGCCGTCCGCTCGTCGCGGCCGGCGTTTTCCCCGCTGTTGCGTACAGTTGTATCTGTTCGGATCAACGGAGGTTAATGATGGCTGAAAACGCACCGCTCGTAGCCGTGGTAATGGGCTCTTCCAGCGACTGGGAGACGATGAAGCACGCATGCGAGATGCTCGACAAGTTCGCAGTACCGTATTCCAAGCAGGTGGTCTCCGCCCACCGCACGCCGGAACTCATGGCCGACTTCGCCCATTCCGCGCGCAGCAAGGGCATCCACGTAATCATCGCCGGTGCCGGCGGCGCCGCCCACCTTCCCGGCATGATCGCCGCACAGACCACGCTGCCCGTGATTGGCGTGCCGGTGCGCTCCCATGCCCTCTCCGGCTGGGATTCGCTGCTCTCCATCGTGCAGATGCCCGGCGGCATCCCCGTCGCCACCACCGCCGTCGGCAACTCCGGCGCCACGAACGCCGGCCTGCTGGCCGTGCAGATCCTCTCGACCACCGACGAGCGTCTGGCCAAGGAGCTGCAGGAGTACCGCGACGAACTGAAGAAGAAGGTGGAGGAATCCAATGCCCAGCTTGTCTGAGGAAACCAACGGCGCCGTCAAGATGCTGCAGCCCGGCGCCACCATCGGCATCGTCGGCGGCGGTCAGCTCGGCCGTATGATGGCCATCGTGGCCAAGTACCGTGGCTTCCGCATCGGCGTGCTCGATCCGACCCCCGACTGCCCGACCGCGCAGGTGGCCGACTTCCAGGTCGTCGGCGAATACGACGACAAGACCGCCATCCACGACCTGGCCGAGAAGTCCGATGTGCTCACCTACGAGTTCGAGAACGTCGACGCCGACTCCATCGACGAGGTGCGCCACCTGGTCGCCGCCCCGCAGGGCACCGACCTGCTGCGCGTGACGCAGGACCGCATCAACGAGAAGACGTTCATCAATAAGCACGGCATCGAGACCGCCCCGTGGCGCGAGGTCAACGACTTCGACGAGCTCGAGGCCGCCATCGACGACCTGCATTACCCGTGCGTCCTGAAGACCCGCTCCGGCGGCTACGACGGCCACGGCCAGCATGTGCTGAAGAACGACGCCGACCTCGAGAAGATCCGCGCCCGCGGTGACCGCGGCGGCGGCTTCCCGCCGAGCATCCTCGAGGGCTTCGTCGACTTCGCGTTCGAGGCGTCGATCCTGGTCTCCGGCAACGGCGAGGACTACGTGACGTTCCCGATGGTGCGCAACGACCATCGCAACAACATCCTGCACATCACCGTAGCCCCGGCCGAGGTGAGCGACGAACTGCATCAGCAGGCCCACGACCTTGCGCTGCGACTGGCGAAAGGCTTCGAGCTGGCGGGCACGCTCGCCATCGAGCTGTTCATCACCAAGGACGGCCGCGTGGTCGTCAACGAGCTGGCGCCGCGTCCGCACAACTCCGGCCACTACACCATCGAGGCGTGCTCCATCGACCAGTTCGACGCGCACATCCGAGGCATCGCCGGATGGCCGCTGCCCGAGCCGAAGCTGCTCAGCCCCGCCGTCATGGTGAACGTGCTCGGCCAGCATGTGGCGCCCAGCCGCGCGCTCATCGGCGAGCATCCCGAATGGAACGTGCACGACTACGGCAAGGCGCAGGTGCGTCACAACCGCAAGATGGGCCACATCACCGTGCTCACCGACGACACCGCGAAGACCGTGGCCGAGCTTGAGGCCACCGGCGTCTGGGACGATCTGAAGTAGTCCTGGGAGCCGTTGGGAGTAGTTCAGATTCTCCGCAGGAGCGCCAGGCTGCCATGACTGGGTTCTCCCATGGGAGGGATTCTCCGGGAACGTCGAGCCGATGAAGCTGGTCGGGGCTCCCACGGGAATTCCCGGAGTCGTGTCCGATTCGCCGTTTCGCCCCGGTTCCCGTTCGTCGCCATCGTGCGACCTACGGGAACCGGGGCTTTGCATTGCGTCCTGTTTGCCGCACGATGTCAGACAAACCGGAACCGTGGTGCGACTTCCGTTCCCGTCCGTTGCCTGCCGCCCAACTCGTGGTGCGGTTCCGATTCCTGCCGGTTGGATGGTGCCGAATGAGCCGGAAGCGGTGGCATCGTTTTGGTTCCCGTTCGTCGTTCATGGGCCAATGAACAGGAACGGCCTTGTATTCTCATTCCACCGTTATTCAACGTCGGTTATAACGCATGCGTACGCAAGACCTGCCTCTTGTCGCTTCTTGGTGGTGGTTATAACGGATGTGTGCGTTATAACCACCGCATACGGTTCCGTAGCGTCGGTTATAACGCATTGGTGCGCAAAACCCTCCACATAGCGTCTCTCAGCGTCGGTTATAACGCATGCGTACGCAAAAACCGCCGCACCGGCAACGAAGTCAGTACGACGGTTTTGCTAATAAGAATCGCGAAATCGCGGAGAAGCGGACGGATGCTCAGCCGCGCTTCTTGACGAGGTCCTCGGAATCCTTGTCCAGCGTGGCCATGATGGCGTGCTGCGCGTCCTTCACGTAGCCGAATCCACCGGCCTTCGTGAACTCCTTCTTGGCGGCCTCGTCCTCGGTGACGGCGCGCGTCACGCGGGCGATGGCGACCAGCACGTTCGGCAGCTGCGAATCGGGAGCGTCGTTGCCCAGCTCACCGTAGAAACGAATCGTCTCCACGTCGTTCGGATTGGCGCCGTTGGTGGGAGCAGCCTTCAGTGCTTCAACAATGCCGCCGAGATATTGCTTCATTGGATACTCATTTGGAATGCTCATGGCTCCTATGGTAGAAGGCCTCGCGTGGATTTCCACCCGTCAATCGTTCTATGCGCCGCAGAGGGGAAACACTGGAATCCTGCCGAAGAACGACCTAAAATACCAATGGTTTCGTTGCCTTTCATCGCCGCGTATCCCGAAAACGCGAGTTGTGAGGCTTTACTGTTAAGGTCGAAATGGCTTACCGTCGCAAATCGTTGCGATTACGTCATGGTTTTCTGACTAAAACCATGCTTTTGGCATATACGGCCTCACAACTTGCATTTGCCTTACGGCGAGGTGTGTGGGCGTGCACTGAATCGGTACGGATCCTATTGGTTGGAAGTGCGGATTCCATGGTTGGACGCGTCAAGGAAAACCCCATAAAGAAAAAGACGGACCCCGTTGTCCGCTTTCCCTCGCATATTCGGCGTGACTGCTGCTGCAACCGCGTAAAAGGCGCCGAATCAACCCTCGCGCCGGAAGAACCGCGATGAATCACCGATTGTGAATTAGCGATTCTGGGCGATCTTGATGATCGTGTCGTTCATCTCGTGGTTGGAGTAGCCCATCGTTCCGGCCATCTTGGCGCTGCCGTAAAGAGCCATACCGCGAAGCATCGAATCCTTGAGAGACATGATTGCTACCTTTCATAGTGTTTCTTCATCAATTGACTTCGTTAAGAACGAAAACCCGAATCGTGATGCACGCTATCGATGAATTCAAAATAATCCTTCGGAAATCAACGATCTCGTGTATTGCTTTCGTTGTTTTCCTTCCCAACGATTCTCAATATAGCTCTTGAAACCGGTTTCAGCAAGTCGTGCCACGATTTGTCACGCGGGGTTTACCTACGATGATGGTTGTCGTGGCTAACGCGATATGGGTGCCTTGGAATCGTGTGGTAGGAAAATGAGCGGGCGGGTGAAGTAGGACCTATTGAATTGATCTCGTGTGTTTTGTGGTTTTATAGGCCGGTATCGCTTGGCATTCGCTAAAAAATCAGACTGTTTGGTGTGATATGACGTCGGAAAAACCACAAAACTCGCATGGTCATGATGGGCTGGGCTGGAAACGACGAGAGACCCATTCGCTGATTGCAGAGGTGCGTGTACGATTCGGGCTCGGACGAGGTGTAGTCTCGAACACGATTGCCATATCGCAGGGAAGGAAGCCGCACATGGATAAGCTCTTCATCGGATCGCATCTGTCGACCTCGGGCGGCTGGAAGAAGCTGCTGGAACGCTCTCACGACGAGAACGGCACCGCATTCGCCTTCTTCCCGCGTTCGCCGTACGGCAAGCGGTCGAAGGCGCTGACGCCCGAAGGCGCCGCCGCGTTCGGCGAGCAGCTGGCGGCCGAACACTACGGCCCGCTGGTCGTGCACGCTCCCTACGTCTACAACTTCGCCGGCAAGGACGCCTCCAAACGCGCCTTCGCCGTCGACGCGCTCGCCCAGGACATCCAACTGCTCGCGCCCATCGCCGCGGCCGGCCAACGCACATACATCAACATCCATCCCGGTTCGCATGTGGGGCAGGGGAGCGAGGCCGGCTGCCGTCTCATCGCCGATGGTCTCAACCGTGTGTTCGATGCGCTCGCCGCCGACGATGGCGATGCCGCCGACGGCGCTGCCGGCACCGACCCGGATTCCGGCATCATGATCCTGCTCGAGACCATGGCCGGCAAGGGCACCGAATGCGGCCGCAGCTTCGAGGAGCTCGCCTCCATCATCGACGGTGTGGAGAACAAGGCGATGATCGGCGTCACGTTCGACACATGCCATGTGTACGACGCCGGCTACGACATCGTGAACGACCTCGACGGCGTGCTGAGGCGATTCGACGACGTCATCGGTCTGGAACGGCTCAAGGCCATCCACGCCAATGATTCGCAGTTCGGTTTCGAGTCGCACAAGGACCGTCACGCCAACATCGGCGAAGGCAGGCTCGGCCTCGGGTTCTTCCGTACGATGGTCAATGACCCTCGCATGGCGAAGCTGCCGATGATCCTCGAGACGAAGGAGCTCACCGAAACCACGCACCGCGAGGAGATCGCCCTGCTGCGTGGTCTGCGCGCGGATTGACGGGAATCGCTGGTCGGTCGCGTATGGACGTGCAGCGTGGTCCGCGACTGATTCCGTGGCATGGATTGTGACGGACTGCGATATCGTCACGAAATGCGATTCGTCGGATATTCGGCAGTCCGTGACACGATATTCCGCCACGGAAGTGTCGAATCTGCGATTTCGGCGTTCCGTGACAATAATTGGTGTGACTGGCGAATGAGAAACCGCATGATTGCAAGGTTTCTGGTTGGCCATTAAGCGGAATGTCCGTCACGGAACGCGTAAATCATGCTTCGCCGTCGTTCCCTGCCATGATTTTCCGATATGGAACGTGTAATTGCTGCGAGAAAGCATTCCGTGCCACGGGTTTTGCCACGGAATTCGCAATCGTGGGTGAGAGTCCGTTCCCTGCCGGCCGCGCCCCTCTGACCTCAAAGCAAAATCAACTCCTTGGGAGTTTCCATGCCGGGGGATTGCCGGGCACATAACAAAAAAGCGGCTTCACGCCGCCTGAATCATATGAAATTATGTAACGAATACATGCGATACGCGGACGCCGTTGGCCGCATATCCTCTTATCTTCTTCTCTGTTGGGATTCCCGAAGGGTTCCCGTGGTCATGCCTTGCGGCAGACCCTGTCTGTCTCGACCTCAGCTCAGCGGGCGTCTTCTTCCAGAACGGAATCGGCGATCTGCTGGTAGGTGCGGCCGTTGTATGCGGTGAGCGAAGCGGCACCCATGAGGGCGAAGGTCTTCTTCATGCTGTTCTTGAAGCCCATGATTACTCCTTGTGGCTTATGGTTTGCGATTAATGACTAACTGTCGGAAGCTCAGTCCGCGATTCAGCGGGCGTCGTTCTCGATGGTGCGGATGGTGTCGAGCATCTGCTTGCTCATCGACGGGGTGGTGGTCATGGTGGAGGCGCCGTAGAGAGCGAGGCCGCGCAGCAGGTTCTTCTTGATGTTCATGGTGTACTCCTTGAGTTATCTATTCGTATTAATCAACCGGCCGGCGATTGTCGGCCGGGGATGTACCGTACCCGAAGTGCGGGACGGAAGGTTTGTCTCAGTGTTTCGGTGTCGGGATTCGGTCCGCGGTTCAGCGGTCCATGTCGACGTGGAAGGAAGCGATTTCCTTGGGGGAGGCCGGGACGATGGTCATGTTGTCGGCGGCGTAGGCGGCGAGTCCGCGAAGAGCGCTCTTGATGTTCATTGTTGTTTCTCCTTGATTGAAAAGTCTTTGTTGGTTATCTATTGCTTGCTGCTGCCGGTTCAGCGGTCCATGTCGACGTGGAAGGCGGCGATCTCCTTGACGGAGTGCGGAGCGACGACCATGTTGTCGGCGGCGTAGGAAGCGAGGTTGCGAAGGGCCTTGGTGAAGTCCATTGTGTTCTCCTTGATTGAAAAGTCTGTTTGGTTATTCGGTTATGAAAGTCTGTGTATGAGCTCAGCGCTCGTCGCGCGCGATGTCGAGGATGGTCTCGTTGAGCTTCGTGGTGGAGATGCCGGCCATGGTGGAAGCGCCGTACAGCGCCAGACCGCGCATCATGGAATGCTTCATGTTCATGTTGTCTCCTTCATGTTTTTCGTCCGCCCTGTTTGGCTGACATGAATAACGATAGACCACCTGCGCAATTTGCGCAAGCGCTGGCGCAAAAGTACCTACCGATTGGTTGGTATTGTGCCGTTTCGTCGGCGTGTCGGATTGTGTTCGATATGGCGTCGAGGTGGTATGAAATGTGGGTTTTTCGTGCATGTGAGCGCTATACAAACACAATGAAAAAGCCGGAATGCCTTGCTGTGGCATTCCGGCCCGATTGCTGTGGAAACACTGTTGTTTATAGCGTGTCGTCGCTTATCGCCGTGGCGGTGTTCTGCGCAAGCGCAGTCACCTTGGCGGCGGTCTCGATTGTGATGTCGCCGACTCCGTGGCCGACGTTGGCGGCCTTGGCCCCGGCGCCCGTCATGTGCCTCTTCGCCAGTCCCGGCTGCTTGGGGCGCAGGGTGTAGGTGAGCGCCGCACCCGCCACATACAGCGCCGCGTACGTCCAGCAGATGCCGGCGATGCCGGCCGTGGAGAGCAGCAGGGTGGCGATGCCGGGGCCGACGAACGTGGCCAGGCCGGCGGAAAGGTTGTAGACCGAAAGCGCCGCGCCGCGCTTGTCGGGCACGAGGCTGTTCATGATGGCGGGAATGGAGGCGAAGGCGCTGGTGCCGACGCCGATGAGCACGGCGGCGAGCACCATCAGCGGAGCGTTCGCGCCGAACCAGCGCGGAACGTAGTAGAACGAGAGCGCGCATACGGCGAGCAGCGCGCAGCCGAACCAGCGCATGGGCCACACCCAGCCGAAACGGTCCATGAACCAGCCCCAGAACACATTGAAGAACAGCATGACGATGAATACCGATCCCCAGATGCGCATCCAGTCCTGCACGGGGAACCAGCTGTCGCCGCCGTACTGCCTGCCGCACAGATACAGCGGCATGATGACGGGGAATCCGTAGAGCAGCAGGCTGTTGATCATGCGGATGATGCCGCACACGGCGATGCCGGGGTTGTGGAACGCGATGGTCACGCCCTCCGCCAGCTCCCTGACGCGCTCCTCGTGCGTGAGCTTCGCGGCCCTGGAGTCGCGGGTTCTGGGCACCATGAGGAAGCACAGCAGCAGTCCGGCCACCGAGAAGGGGAGGGCGAACCAGAACGTGCGGTATTCGCCCACCGCAGGGATGAGGAAGCTGGGGATGTAGGCGCCGAACACGCCGAGACCCAGCGAGAAGCACGTCCAGAACACTCCCGTGGCCGAGGCGAGGCGCTCGGGCCGCACCGTCTGCGCGAGCAGCACCATGAACGAGTAGATGAACAGCGGATAGCCGAATCCGCGCAGCGCATACACGGCGAGGATGAACGGGTAGACGCCGCTCGGCAGGGCAAGTTCGAGGAAGACGAGGTGCACGCCGATCCACCAGCAGGCGCCGATGAGCATGATGCGGCGTGCGCCGAACATCTCGGCGAGCACGCCGGCCGTCCAGCCGGCCACGGCCGCGAACAGGCCGTAGACGGTGATGAGCAGCGATCCCTGTGCGGCGGAGAAGCCGTGGTCCACCATGTATTTGGTGAGGAAGGTGAGTTCGAAGCCGTCGCCGGTCATGAACACGGCGACGGTGAGGAATCCCGCTATGAGTTTCTTCGGAATGCCGAATCGTTCGATGGCTGCAAGGGTCTGGGTGAGCATCATTGTTCCTTCCGATGTGTACCGGCGCGTCCGTGGGTCTTGGGCGTGGCGTCTCAGGGGTCGTGGATTGGTGCGAAAGAACGCATGCGCTGATTCATGACTACCGTTACAGTAAGCGTTTTCCGTAAGAAAAGCAAATTATTGCAACAGATAGATATTTCATACGGAAAGTGCTTACCGAGATTTTTCTTATGTCAACCTGCTTGCGGTAGCTGGTGTCGTACCTTGACGACGTCCGGACGTGGGGCCGCGGTGTCCGGAACGACGAGAGGGCCCCGGCATATCCTGCCGGAGCCCTCTCGGGTCATGGAAGACGCTGATGACGACGAATCGTCATCGCCATCAGCGTCGGGTCATGCGGTCATGCGCGGCGCCTGCGGACGATGAACGCGGTGCCCGCACCCGTCAACAGCACCAGGGCCGTGACGAGGCCGGCGACTGCCGTGCCCGTACGTCCCAGCGCGCCGCCGTTGGTGTTGGGCTTTCCGCCGTCGGTGGCGTTGGAGGCGTTGCCGTTGGTCGGCTTCGGGGAGCTGTCGCCATCGGCCGCCTGCTGGCCGCTGTTGCCGGGCTTCTGCGCGCCGCCGGCATTGCCCTGCTGCTGTCCGTTGCCGTTGTTGCCGGGCTTGGTGGCAAGGGCCTTGTAGGCGGCGTCGAGCTCCTTGGAGGCCTGGTCCACCTGGGCCTGCGTGGTGGCGTCAAGCGCCTTGCGGGCTTTGGCCAGCGCGTCCTGGAACTTCGCCCACGAGGCGTCGGTGTAGTCGCCCTGCTTCACGCCGGCGTACTTGTTGACCAGCGCGATCAGGCCGGACTTGTCCACGCCGGCGGCCTGCTTGGCCCAGCCCGCGTAGAGGGTGGTGTCGCCGGTCGCCTTGGCGGTCTTGAAGTCCCATGCCTGGGTGAGTTTGGCGTCCGAGTACCAGCCGGTGAACGTGTAGCCGGCCCTGGTCGGTGCCTGGGGCTCGGCGACGGGGTCGTTCCACTGCACGGTCTGCGATGCCACCTCGGAGCCGCCGTTCGCGTCGAACTTCACGGTGATGTCGGAGGCCTGGCGCATCAGGCCGAACGAGCCCTTGACGCCGGCTGCGCCCAGCACCAGCTTCGGCGAGGTGCTGGCCGGGTCCTTGCTGCTCTTCGGGGTGATTGTCAGCTGACGGTTGTCGTGCGAGGGGGAGCTGATGGTGGCGCCGGGGCCGCCGATGCCGGAGATCGCGAACTTCTCGTTGTCGCCGATCGTGCCGGCGGAGGCCTTGACGACCAGGTCGGCGCCGTCGGCCTCGTCGGTCACGGAGAGGTACTTGCCGTTCTGCGTGGCGAGCAGCGAGTATGTGCCGTCGGCGTTTTTGACGACCTCGAACAGCGGGGCCTTCTCCCACTTCGACGTGATGGCGAGCGTGCCGTCCCCGTTCACGGAGAAGAAGGAGTTCAGCGTCTGGTCCACGCCGCTGGGCAGTTCGTCTGAGCCGGGGCGGTAGGCGTTGACCTCATCCCATGTGTTCTGATACCACGGCTTCTCCGAGGTGCGCAGCTGGATGAACGTGCGCGGCGTCGTGGCCTCGCCGTTGTAGTTGGTCAGCGTGGAGTAGTTGAGGAAGTCGAGCGTGCTGTAGCCTTCGGGGCGCATGGCGCGGGCGGCCTTCTCCATCCACGTGGTGTCGACCCCCTCGACGTTCCTGTAGTGGGCGTAGGCGGTCTCGAACGTCGGGGCGAGGAAACCGCGGTAGCTCACGTTGATCCACGTGTTGATCTTGTCCCAGTAGGCGAACGGTCCGCGCAGGTGGTAGATGTTGTCGACGATGGAGTAGGGCACGTCGTCATGGCCGAGGTTGTACTTGGCGTACCAGTTCATGGCCTTGGCCAGTCGGTTGTCGTACAGGCCCCACAGGCTGGAATCGCCCTGCTTCTCGGCGGTCAGGCAGATCTGGGCCATCCAGGCGATGGGCAGCTGCGCATGGTCCATGTCGCGGCCGGCCTCCTGGGTGACGCCCTCGTCGTTGATGTACGCGGCGATGGAGCCGTTGACGTGGATGTCCTGGTACATGGTCACGGCGCGGTTGTAGATGTGCGCGTTCTCGGTGTAGACGCCGATGGCCATCATCGTCATGATGGAGCTGTCGTCCCAGCTGCCGTTGGCGAGCATCGGGGCGCTGCCGTCGCGGATGACGGGGTAGAACACGTCGAGCATCTCGTTCTTCAGGGCGGTCTGCGCGTCCTTGGTGAAGCCGGCGTAGCCGCCGTCGTAGTAGGTCACGATTTCGGCCGCGGCGAGCAGGCGGTAGGTGCCGATGCTGGCGCCGAGGATGCGGTCGCGTCCGTTGAACGCCTTGAGGTGCGTCCAGTTGGTGATGGTCTCGGCGGCCTTGTCGCCGTACTTGGCCTCGCCGGTCACCGCCCAGGCGAGCGCGTTGTTGTATGCGGTCTGGGCGTCGTTGTCGAACTGGTCGCGGCGCGGGGCGTCCCAGGTGGTGTAGGAGCCGCGGCCGATCTCGGTGTAGTTCTGGCCCTTGGGACCGTTGGTGGTGTGCGAGTCGGCCAGCAGCTTGTCGAAGTCGCCCTTCCATGGCTGCTCGCCCTTGGCCACGTGCGCCTTCATGGTGTCGAGGTCGGTGGCGGAGAGGGCGATGCCGGGATGGGTGAAGTCGCGGGTCTCGTTGTCGGCGACGACCTTGGACTGAGGGTCGGCCTTCTCGAAGGTCACGCGATAGGGGGCCTTGTCGGGGGTGCTCGCCTGGGTGTTGAAGGTGACGAATCGGGTGCCGGAAAGCTTGGTCTGGTACTTGGCGAACGACTTGCCGTCGCTTTCGTCGCCGGGCTTGATGTCGCGCTCGGAGTTCATGTGCGTGGTGATGGCCCAGCTGCCGTCGGCGGTGTTCCGGTCCATGTAGAAGCGCTCGTTGTAGCCCACGTAGCCGGCGGTGGCGTAGATGTCGTACACGGTCGAGCCCCAGGTGGGGTCGTCGTTGTAGTACTTGGCGGCCACCGTGTTCTTCTCACGGTAGTTCTGGATGGTCAGGTACTGGCCGGAGCGAGTGTCCTGGAAGGAGTACGTGGTGACCATGGAGCCGAAGGTCTCGGCGGGGATGGTGTCGGTTCCGGTCACGTAGTCCTGGTACTTGTACTTGTATTCGATGACGTTGAACACCGACGCCTCGGAGGCGTCCTTGGTGGAGTAGACGGCACCGTCGTTCTGGCGCACGGCGAGGTAGCCGCCGTCGGAGCCCTTGATCCTGCGATCTGGATCACCGTGCCGTCCGGATCGGGCGTGATGGAGCTTGCCGTGGGGGCGCCGATGCGCGGCGTCACCGCCTCCGTCGCGCTTGCCATGCTTCCGCCGGCCGCAAGCGCCGATACGGCCATAGCCGTGGATATGACCGCGGCGATGCCGGCCCGGCCGGCCCGTCGCCATAATGACAGCTGTGTCATTAGCATTCCCTTCCTCGGAAATAGTTGTTTTCGCCCGCGGGTCCGTTCACATGAGGCCGGCGGAAGACGCCGGTCAATGACCTCACAACACCAATGTCCATGTAAATAGTTACGAGCTTATCTGGCACTATAGCGGTCTCCATAAACATCGTCAAAAACTGCGAAACGCCGCTGATTCCAACGAAATTGACAGATTGCCGAAATTTGCCCTATTCTGTAATTGTTTCGCGGTTGAAACTAGTTACATAATCCAAACCAAGGAGGGTTCGGTATGAACAAGCGTTGGATGAAGATCGCGGTGAGCGCCGTCGCCGCCGTCGGTCTGTTGGCTCCGCTCGCGGCCTGCGGTGGCTCGAGCAGCGGCTCCTCCACCTCGAACGGCCCCGTCACCATCGAATGGTGGGGCTGGGACCAGGGTCAGAAGAAGCAGGCCGACGAGTTCAACAAGTCGCAGAGCAAGATCAAGGTCGTCTACAAGCAGCAGGCCTCGCAGGAGAAGGCCGAGCAGGCCCTCGTCAACGCGGTGAAGGCCGGCAACGCGCCGGACCTCACCGAGGTGAACATGGACTCCACGATCTCGCTGCTGGCCGACGGCACGCTGCAGAACGTCAAGCAGTACAACCCCGACCTGTCCAAGATCTCCAAGCAGGCCGTCGAGTCCTTCACCGTCGGCGACCAGCTCGCGGTCATCCCCTACAAGGTCAGCCCGCAGTTCATGATCGTCAACCAGAAGACCCTCGACGCCGCCGGCGTCAAGGCCCCGACCACCTGGGACGAGATGATCGCCGCAGGCAAGACCCTCAAGGCCAAGAACAAGGACATCAAGCTCATCAACCTGCCCGGCGAGGATCCGTCGCAGCTGGTGCTCATGGCCCAGCAGTTCGGCGCCAAGTGGTACTCCACCAAGGGCGACAAGTGGGTCGTCGACATCAACGGCCCGGAGACCAAGAAGGCCGCCGCCTACCTGCAGCAGATCGTCGACAACGACATGTTCTCCCAGAAGACCTACGTCGAATGGGACGCCCTGATGCAGTACTTCCAGTCCGGCAACCTCGCCACGGTCGGCACCTCCACCTGGCAGCTGTCCGCCTACCAGCAGAACTTCTCCAAGTCGCTCGGTGACTGGCACGCCGTCGCATGGCCGAAGGAATCCGCCAGCTCCGACGTCGTCACCCCGCTGAACGCGCAGGGCAACGGCGTGCCGAAGGGCGCGAAGAACCCGCAGGCCGCCGTCGAGTTCGCCACCTGGCTGGCCACCAACGACACCGCCATCAAGACCGCCGCCAACGCCCAGACCGGCTCCGGCGCCTTCCCGGCCGTCACCGACGCCAGCAAGTACGTCAAGGACTCCCTGCCCGACAAGCTGCTCGACGACAACGACAACGCCGCCAAGGTGGTCGAAGAGGCCGACAAGACCCTCGCCCCCTACACCACCGGCGTGAACTGGAGCTCCATGTTCAAGCAGCTGCAGGACCAGTGGGCGCAGTTCACCCAGAAGAAGATCACCGCCGACCAGATGCTCGACAACGTCCAGGCATGGACCGTCAAGGACCTCAAGGACAAGGGCATCAGCGTCGAATCCGCCAACTGATCCGAATCCGAGTCTGACCGAGACCTACCATCTCTCCTCCTCATAACGAATGCCGTCGGGTTTCTCCTTTCTTCCACTCGACGGCATTCCTTTTCCCGAAAACCATTCATCCCATTCATTTCCATCGGCCAGCGTCCGTTGATTCCGACGATTCGCCGATGCACCATTCATCGTTAGGAGTTGGATTGTGAGTGCCGTAACATCTTCGGTCCACGCATCCACGGCGGCGAAGTCCTCGGCCCATGCGCGAGAGAACAAGACGCCGTCATGGCAGAGGCGCCTCGGCTACAAGGGCGCGCTGTTCGGACTGCCGTTCTTCGTGGGCTTCCTCTTCGTCTTCATCATCCCCCTGTTCTACGCCATCTACGAAAGCCTCTTCAAGAGGCAGTCCAGCGGCCTCGGCATCGGCGAGCCCACCCTGCACTTCGCTGGCCTGAGCCAGTACGCACGGGTCATGCAGGACCACGACTTCTGGGTCGGCATGGGGCGCGTGGCCATCTACTCCGTCGTCGTCGTGCCGATCATCATGGGCTTCGCCCTGCTCGAGGCGCTGCTCATCGACACCGCCAAGGCCAAGGCCAAGAAGGCCTTCCGCTTCATCCTGCTCATCCCGTACATGGTGCCGACCATCGTCTCCACGCTGATGTGGGTGTACCTCTACTCTCCCGACATCGGCCCGCTGCGCAAGTTCTTCATGATCTTCGGCCTCGACGTCAACTTCTTCAGCCCCGGCATGCTGTGGGTCTCCATGGCCAACCTGCTGCTGTGGACCCAGGTCGGCTTCAACATGCTGATCCTCTACGGCTCCCTCACCGCGCTCGACCCGGCGCTGCTCGAGGCCGCCCGCGTGGACGGCGCCAGCGAGCTGCGCATCGCCTGGTCCATCAAGATCCCGCAGATCAAGGGATCCCTTGTGCTCACCGGCCTGCTCTCCTTCATCGGCATGCTCCAGCTGTTCGACCAGCCGCTGCTGTTCCGCTCCGCATCCCCGCAGACCGTGACCGCCAACTTCACGCCGATCATGACCATCTACAACTACACGTTCACCGCAGGCGGCGACTACAACTACGCGGCCGCGCTCTCCGTGGTCCTCGCCATCGTTATCGGCATCCTCTCCGCACTCATCTACGGATTCTCGAACAGGAAGAAGTGATACGTTATGACATCCGCAACCGCCAATCACGCTCCCGGCAAGGGGATCAAGGGCATGGGCAACAAGCGCACCCGTCTCGGCGTGCTCATCGTGCTCATCATCATGGCCTTCTACGCATGCGCCCCGCTGTGGTGGCTCGTCGTCTCCGTCACCAAGACCCGCGTCGACCTCTACAACACCAACGGCCTGTGGTTCGGCCACACGAACAACATCGTGCAGAACTTCCAGCAGCTGTTCACCTACGAGAACGGCCTGTTCTTCAAGTGGATGTGGAACTCCATCCTCTACGCCGGCCTCGGCTCCCTCATCTGCATGGTCATCTCGCTGGCCGCCGGCTACTCGCTGAGCAAGTTCAGGTACCCCGGCAGGGGAGTGGGCATGGGCCTCGTCATGTGCTCGTTCCTCATCCCGGCCGCACTGCTCACCATGCCGATGTACCTCATGTTCTCCGCCGTGCACATGACCGACACCATCTGGGCCGTGCTCGTGCCGTTCTTCATCAACGCGTTCGACGTCTACCTCGCCAAGGTGTACATCGACGGCTCCGTGCCCGACGAACTGCTCGAGGCCGCCCGCGTGGACGGCGCCGGCGAGCTGTTCATCTTCGGCAAGATCGTGCTGCCGCTGCTCTCCACCCCGGCCGCCACCATCTTCATCCTCACCTTCGTGCTCAACTGGAACAATTTCTACCTGCCGATCGTGATGCTGCGCGGCTCCGACAAGTGGACGCTCTCCCTCGGCCTCTACAGCTTCATGCAGACCAAGCAGACCGCCCTGTTCGACCCGACCACCATCGCCCTCGCCGGCGCCGTGCTCTCCATCGTGCCGCTCGCCGTGGTGATGATCGCCATGCAGCGCTACTGGAAGTCCGGCGTGGCGCTCGGCTCCGTCAAGGGGTGAATGCTCCGATGTCTTCCTCCGCCACATACGCTGTGCTCGTCCACGGATGGGGCGGCTCCCCGAAGACCTGGGAGCCGGTGCGATGGCCCGAATCGTGGAAGGTGCTCGCCTACACGCTTCCCGGCCACGCCGAGCGTGCGCAGGAAGGGCCGTGGACCATTCCGTCCGCTGCCGAGGACCTCGCCGCCTACATTCGCGAGAACGTGCCGACGGGCGCCCGAACCCTGCTCATCGCCCACTCCATGGGAGGGCAGCTGTCCATGCTGGTCAACGCCGACCACCCCGAACTCATCGACGGGGAGGTCGTCATCGACCCCGCATACAACGGCGACGACTCGCCGGCCGACGTGGAAAGGATGCGCCGCACCCTCGACGCCTTCCGTGCCGACCCGCACGGCGCCATGAACGAATTCATCCAGGGCGCGTTCTCCAAGTACCTGCCGGACGAAAGCCGCAGGGCCATCATGGACGACGCCGACCGGACGAACGGAACGGCGCTCGCCGACTACTTCTCCTCCGAATATCTGGAGGAGGGGTCGTTCGGCCTGCGCGGCCATACGCCGGAAGTGGCGAAACGCCGCACGAGGCCCGTGCTCGGCTTCTACACCAGCCAGTCGCGCGGCGACTACGAACGGGCCTGCGACCCGGAGGGGCTGGACGTCGAGATCTCGCTATGGGCATCCGACCACGGTCACTTCATGCACATGGAGGATCCGGGACGGTTCTCCGACGAGACCGTACGATGGGCCGTGGAACACGGCCTGGCCGACACGTCCGGCGACGGCGGTGAGGCCGCGTCCGTACGAAGCCAGCCACTCGCTACGGCGGGTGTCTGACCGAACCGCCATCGAAAACGACGACGGCAATGTAACAAGTTTCAGCACATCCACCACCATGCTGAATGCGGCGGCATCGACTCCTTCCGATGCCGCCGCTTTTGTAAAGGAAATCAGTTACACTACAACAGCACAACAATGACGACCGCGACGTCGGAATCGGTGACGACGATTCCGCGGCGGCGGTCATCACGACACCAAACGGAGGGACGACATGAGTCGCTATGAGCAGTCCGAAGGCGACGAGGCAAGGCATCACGGCCCCGGTCCCGCCCGAACCGGCAACGTCAACATCCGCGACATCGCCGAAGCGGCCGGCGTCTCCACCGCCACCGTCTCGCGCGTGATGCGCGGCGGCAACCGCGTCTCCGAGGCCACGCGCGCCAAGGTGCGGAAGGTCATCGAGGAGCTCGGCTACATCCCCAACGCGCACGCCCTGGCGCTCACCACGCCGCCCAACTCCGTCACCCTGGTCGTGGACCACATCTACGGCGGCACCTACGGCGAGATGACCGCCGGCGTGGAGCGCGAGACCGCCGACCGGAACATGACGTTCCGCCTGCAGTCCACCGGCGGCAACTGGGACGATCCCGAACCCATATTCGACAACCTGCTCTCCCAGCGGTCGCGACTGGTCGTCCTGACCGCCAGCGACGTCATCGGCGCGCCGGTCAACGACGTCCTCAACGACTACGTCGACAAGTTCGCCTCCGTCGGCACCGACGTGGTGGTGCTCGCCCGTCCCCGCATGGGCCTCGACCCGCGCATCGCCGTCGTGGACTACGCCAACGAAAGCGGCACCTACGAGATGACGAAATACATGATCTCGCTCGGTCACCGGTCGTTCATGTTCGTCGGCAGGAAACCCGACTCCAGCGTGTTCAACGCACGATACGACGGTTTCCTGCGCGCATTGCGCGAGGCCGGCATACCCTATGACGACCGCATCAACGTACCCATCGACGACGACCGCGACAGCGTCATCGCGAACGTGATGGCCGCCTATCCCATGGTTCCCGGCTGCACGGCCGTCGTCGCCGTCACCGACGCCATGGCGCTGTACACCATCGCCGCGCTGCACAAGCTCGGCAAGAGCGTGCCCGGCGACGTCTCCGTCGGCGGCTTCGACGACATGCCCTTCGCCGAGGATCTGGTCGTGCCGATGACCACCGTGCACGCGCCGTTCGCCAACATGGGCCATATGGCGGTCAAGCTCGGTCTCGACGGGCTCGGACACGACGTGACCATGCCCACGCAGCTGAAGATCCGCGGCTCCGTCGCCGTGGTCCCGGCTCGGTGAAGTCGGGTCGCTCTGCCTGGCAGGGCGGCGGTGCTAGACTTCGTCATTGGTACGGCAATCGTTTACCGCGGCATCGTCACAGGATGCCGGAGAAGTGTCGGATACATGCATATGGAGGATGGACGGCGATGACGACGGGTCATCATGGCAGGGCGGCGACGCTTATGGACGTGGCCAGGGAGGCCGGCGTCTCCATCGCCACCGCGTCGCGCGCGCTCAACGGCGGCACACGCAAGGTGCGCAAAGACTCCTACGCCAAGGTGACGGCGGCGGCACGGCGGCTCAACTACCGGCCCAACGCCTTCGCGCAGGCCGTGGCCAAGGGCTCGTCGTCGAACATCGCGCTGCTGGTCTCCGACATCTCCGACCCGTATTTCGCCGGCGTCTCGCAGGGTGTCGTCAAGGCGGCGTCCGAACGCGGCGTCGACGTCGCCATCGGCGTGGCATCGGACGGCGCCGAGGAATTGGATCGCATCAGCGGGTTCATCGCCTCCCGGCCACGCGGCATCATCATCTCGGAAAGCGAGAACGTCAACGACCATACGAGGCAGGAACTCCAACAGGAGCTGAAGCGCTACTCCGACGCCGGCGGCCGCGTCGTGTTCGTTCTCGACCGCGACATGCCGTTCCCGGCCATCGACGTGGGCAACGAGGACGGGGGCCATGCCATCGGAAAACTGCTGCGGGATGCCGGATATCGTCGGCCGGTGATACTCAAGGGCAATGACGGGTACCGTTCCTCCGGCCAGCGGTACCGTGGCGTGGTCAAGGCGCTTGCCGAAGGCGGCGTCGACATCGATCCGCGCGCCGTGGCCAATGGCGGGTTTCGTCGTGAGACCGGTTTCGCAGTCGTCTCGCAGATGATTCGCGACCGGTTGCTTCCGCCAGGGGAGGGGGCGCTCTACGGCGGTGCCGGCGCGGATTGCGTCGTGGCGCTGAACGACGTCATGGCCATCGGCGCCATGACCGCGCTGCGTGCCGCAGGCATCGAACCGGGGCGACAGGTGGGCGTCACCGGCTTCGGCGACATCCCCTACGCCGTCGACGTCTACCCGGCGTTGACCACCGTGCATCTGCCGCTGCAGGACATGGGGAAGGCGGCCGTGGAGAACGTACTGCTCAGTGATGACGAATACCGGAGTCTCGGCCATCGTCTCATCTTCCTGCATGCCAGGCCCGACGTCATTCTGCGCGATTCGCTGCCGAGACGCTAGCCGGCGTGCCGTCGTCTTCTTCCGAAGTTCGATGCCCTGCCTATCTCGGATGTCCTTCGCACTCGCCCGGCGCCGCTGACTCATTTGGCGTTGTATACTGGGGTAGTCTGCTTTGAAACCGGTTACATAGATGTTTTCCGGTAGGGCGGAATGCGGTTCAGCAAGAACGCACATCGAATCCGACGGCGCAGCGGCCGGCGGGAGGAAGGGTACTGCATTGACAGTATTGAAGAAAGCAAGGACCATCTGCGGCGCGGTCATAGGCGTCGCAGTCAGCGGCGCGATGATGGCCGCCGTGGGACTGGCGGCCACGGGAACCGCCGCATACGCGGACACCGTGGACGACGTCATCAAGGACAACGCATGGGTCTGGGGGTCCGACGCCGGCAACGCCCACGCCGACGGCGCCCTCATCGTCAAGAACGACATCGACTCCTACATGCGCCTCGACCTTTCCGGCATCAGGGCCGACGCCAGGTCCGTCACCCTGAACATGTCGAAGAAGAACGCCGCCAACACGCTCAAGGTGCAGCGCGCCAGCGAGAACCTGAGCAAGGACGGCGCCGACACCGACACCGCATGGAGCGAAAGCAACATCACCTGGTCCACGAAGCCGATCGCCAGCGACGCCGATGCCGTAAGCGTCGACATGGCAGGCGGCAACGTCTCCTTCGGCATCGACATCACCAGACTCGTCAATGACGCCAAGGCCGCCGGCGACAAGACCATGACCCTGCGCCTGTCCACCACGGGCACCACCGGCTCCGACCTCTACTCCACCCGCGCCGACGACGGCAGTCTCCGACCTTATGTGGACGCCGCCTACGCCGATGACGAAAAGCCCGTCGACCTTGCCGTGAAGACGCCGTTCTCCTCATACATCGCCAACGGCGAGACCGCGCAGAAGATCGTGAACATCAAGACCGACGACGGCCGATACCTCGCGGTGAACAAGAGCACCGGAGCCGTCACCACCGTCGACTCCAAGGACAACGCCTCGCTGTTCGCCATCTACGGTTACGACTACACCGCATCCGAGTACGACGGCAAGGGCGGCGCCCAGCAGACCACCTACGCCATCAAATCGCTCGCCAACGGCAAATACCTGACCATCCAGAACTACGGCACCGCAAAGAACCAGCCGTACTACAACATGAACGGCAACGCCTACGAGGTCAGGGCCACCGCCCCCGCCGTGCTGTGGAACGAACGCTTCTACCTGCATGAATACGCCAAGGCCGGCAAGATCGCCATCGCCACGCACCTCAACTCGCTGCGCGATGGAGCCGAAGGCGCGCAGTCCCCGGTGCGGGCCACCGACAGCGGCATGACCGCCGTCGCCGGCGACCACCACGTGTACAAGTACACGTTCGAAGAGGCCCCGGCCAACCTGCTCGAAGCCCACGCCACCGTGAACGGCACCAACGCCACCGTGCAGTGGACGCCCGTCAACGGCGATGCCGACGCCAGCCACTACAGCGTCGACGGCGCCGCCGTGACCAGCGCCGATGGCGTGCTGTCCGCCGCTATCACCGGACTGAAGGCCGGCAGCCGCACCGTCACCGTCAACTACGCCAACGGCGCCGCCAAGGCCAGCGACGACGTGACTGTACGCGTGTTCAACCACCCCGGCGTCACGCTCAGCGAACAGCAGCTCGACGCCATGAAGGAGCACGTGGCCAAGAAGGAGGACCCCTGGTACTCCGACTACCTGCGCCTGAAGAACACCGCGCCCGACAACACCGCATCCGCCGACTTCGTCGACACCCCGCAGGAGGGCGTCGGCCGCGGAGACCAGCCCGGACACGGCAACATCGCCTACTACGAGAAGGCCAGCGCCGCAGCCTACTTCAACGCACTGGAATGGGTCGTCACCGGTGAAGGCAAGTACGCCGACAAGACCGTGCAGATCCTCAACGGATGGTCCGACAAACTCGACATCCTCGACGGCCGCGACCAGATCCTCGGCGCGTCCCTCTCCACCGACAAGCTCATCAACGCGGCCGAGATCGTGCGCTACTACGACGGCGGATACAGCGGCTACAAGGCCGCCGACTTCGCCAGGTTCCAGAACCTGCTGCTCAACGTCGTCTACCCGGTGATCCAGGACGGCGGCGCGCCCATGAACGCCAACGGCAACTGGGACGTGATCCCCATCAACACCATGATCGCCATCGGCGTGGCCACCGACAACGCCGAGATCTACGACAACGCCGTGAACATGTACAAGAGCCCGTACATCAACGGATCGATCGTCAACTACGTGAGCGACTGGGGCCAGACCGCCGAATCCGCGCGAGACCAGGCGCACGGCCAGCTCGGCGTCGGCGCCATGGGCGACATCTGCGCCATCGCCGAACAGCAGGGCGACGATCTGTGGGGCCTCGAGAACAATAAGCTCGCCAAGGCATACAACTGGGCCGCCCAGTACAACATGTTCAGCGGCGAAGGCGAACTCAAGGCGCAGCCGATCGACAACATCTTCGGCCGCACCGACAACTGGGCCAAGTGGAGCACCATGGAGGAGCAGGGCGTGTACCGCGGACAGCTCCGCCCGATCTACGAGACCGCGCTCGCACACTACTCCAAGGTGCCCGGCGTCGACACCACGTGGATGGCCAAGGCCGCCGCGGCAAGCCGTCCCGAGGGCTTCGTGCACTACGACAACCTCAACTTCGACACGCTCACCTCGTACAACGGCAAGGCCGAGAAGGCCGGCACGACCAAGCCGTACTTCCAGATCCGCACGCGCATCGCGCCGTGGTACCAGACCGCATGGAACGCCATCGCCCAGTACGGTGAGGTCCCCGAAGGCTCCAACTCCATCACCGGAGGCGTGCTGCCGAAGAACTACACCACCGAGACCACGGACTCCTACTTCACCACCCGCAGCGACGGCACGGTGGCCGTGGGCGCCAAGCAGAAGGACGCGACCGTCTACCGACTGGTGACCAACGCCGACGAGACCTACTCCGTGCAGGACGCGACGACCGGCAAGTACCTGTCCGTGGGCGAGAAGGCCGCCGACGGCACCAACCCAATCACCGCCTCCGCCGACAAGGTGGGCGAGAACGAGAAGTTCGCCATGACCAGCTGGATCGGCATCAGCTACCTGAGCCACGACGGCCGCATGGTCGAGCAGACGGTGATCGGCGACGACGCCTCGTGCGCCACCGACAGGCCCGACGTGACCAAGTGCGCGCCGGCCCTGCGCCTCGGCGCCGCCGCGACTCCGGCCGCCGCGGCCGACACCAAGACCGCCAACTGGCTGCAGTTCACCTATCACGACGCCGTCAAGGTGCCGGGCGACGACGAGAACACCGGCAACAACAGCGGTTCCGGTTCGAACAACAGCGGTTCGAACAACAACGGCAACGCCGGTTCGACCAACGCCAATGGCTCCAATGGTCAGAACGGCACCAAGCCCAACGGCGGCAACACCTCCGGCAACGGTTCCAACGCCGCGAACGGCAAGACCGACGTCCAGGGCAACGCCTCCGGCAACAGTGCCCGTCTCTCCCGCACCGGTGCATCCGTCATCGGCGTGACAGCGCTCGCCGTCATCGCGCTGACTGCCGGCATCGCACTGTCCCTGCGTCGTAAGGCTCAGTGATTCCCGGTGATTCCCCTGATGGACGGCTCCCGAACGGGGCCGTCCATCATTTTTTCGATTGATTATTGATAGGAGCAGGCCGTCATGATTCCGTCTTCCGATGATTCCGCGATTCGTATGTATCCGGTGCCCGCAGGCGCCGTATTGCAGCACAATCTGATCGTGCGCGTGCGAACCGTCGGCAATGATGCATGGCATGAGGTGCCCACTTACCGCGTGAAGGTCGATATGCACGACGTCTCCGAGGCGTCGATGGCGTACTTCGACTTCGAAGGCGTCGTGGAGGTCGAGGTCACGCGTCCCGGCTGGTGGTACTGCTATACGGCGGACATCCGGCCGCTTGCCTTGGACATTGCCCCACAGGTGGAGCCGCGGCGGGTCGTGTTCCGGCTCGACCGGCCGGCGAACCTGTCGATGGAACTCAATCATGACCGTCGTCACAACCTGCATCTCTTCGCCGGATCCATCGCGGACGCCGATGCATTGGAACGTCCCGGCGACAAGGCCGACGTCGTCGTGAAGGGACGTATGGACGGGCCGAATACATTGGGACGGGACGTGCTGCTGCAACTGGAGAACATCCGTCGAGGCCGTCCCCTCGACGCCGGCTATCTCGACGGCACGCGGTTCCTCGGTGCCGACGTCGACGGCGCGATCGCCGGTGATGCGAACGACGTCGATGGCAGCCCATCCTCCGCCGATTCCGACCGTAATCTCGTCATTCGTGTGAAACCGGGCCATTATTTCGTCGAAGACGGCGTACTGAGTCTGCCGCCGCACACCACGCTGATTCTGGAGGGCGGGGCCGTGGTCGAAGGCGCGCTACGCATCGACCACGCCGAGGACGTGCGCGTCATCGGCCGCGGAATCCTGGCGCTCGCGGATTTCGGGCGTTTCTCCGGCACCTGCGCAATCGCCGTCGCGAACTCGCGCGTCGTGGAGATCGCCGGTATCTGCTGCATCAATCCACCGCACTACACGGTGATGCTCGGCTCGTCCCGCGGCGTCGTCATCCGCGACCTCAAATCGTTCAGCTGCGAAGGCTGGAGCGACGGCATCGACATGATGTCGTGCTCCGACGTGACCGTCGAACGCTGCTTCCTGCGTACGTCCGACGACTGCATCGCTGTCTACGGCAGCCGATGGGAGTTCCGCGGCGACACGACGAATGTGACCGTGCGCGACTGCGTGCTGTGGTCCGACGTGGCGCATCCGACGATGATCGGCACGCACGGCGACTACCTGCATGGAGGCGACGTCATCGAGAACGTTGTGTTCGAGAACATCGACGTGCTCGAACACAACGAATACCAGCCCGGGTACCTCGGTGTCATGGCCATCGACGTAGGTGACGGCAACCTCGCGCGAGACGTTGCGTATCGCCATATCCGCGTCGAGAGGTTCCGTCACGGCCGCGTGTTCGACTTCCGTGTGCGGTGCAATCCCGACTACAATCCCGTTCCCGGCCGGGGCATCGAGCGCGTGACGGTCGAGCATGTGGAGATCGCCGACGGGTCGGGGGAGGAGCCGTCGCTCATCGCGGGCTTCGACGAGACGCGCACGGTGAGGGACTTGGCCTTCCGCGAGATTCGTCGCGGCGGCCGTCCCTGTCGTACGTTGGGGGATGCGAATGTGCGGGTCGGCGAATACGCGGCCGACATTTACGTGTCCGAGATTCGTTCCTGAACCAGGCGGTATCGGTCTTTCCGTGCGAGGGCCGTCGGAATCGGGGCCGGCCCGCTGCGGCCCGTGCGCGAAAATACGGATTCTGATGGTCCAAGACGGCGACGTGTCGCGTTTGCAATTCTGAAATCGGTTTCATATAATAATTCATGAAAATCGAAGAGCACAGTGTTTTCAAGGCGGAAAGAGAATTGATTTTAAGAAATCAATTTCAAAAAATGACCGTCCGGTGAAACGACATTGCAAAGGAGCGTCATGTCCGAGAAATTCAACGTCGTCATGTCCATCAAGCCCGGCCTGCCGGAGCAGCTGCTGACGGAACCCATGTGGAAGCGTCTGCACGAAATCGCCAACATCGAGCAGCACACCGAGATCACCGACTTCTCCGACCCGGCCGCGCTCGATCGCATGAAGGACGCCGACTACCTGTGGTACGGCTGGGAGGCCCCGCAGATCACCGCCGACGTACTGAACGCCATGCCGAAGCTCAAGGGCATCATCGCCGCCCAGGGCAGCGCCTACAAGTCCCTGACCGACGAGGCCCGCAGGATCGCCAAGGATCGCGGCATCTTCGCCACCAACGTGCAGGCCGCCAACTCCATCCCCGTGGCCGAGTACTGCCTCGGCGTGACGCTGCTCGAAAGCAAGGACTACACGCTGTCGCAGCATCAGTATGGCGAGCAGCGCGCCTACATCAACCGTGAGGTCAACTACGCCGACGCCGGCACCTACGGCAAGACCGTCGGCATCGTGACCGCAACCGCGCAGATCGCCCGCGACTTCATGGAGATGCTCAAGCCGTTCGATTTCAACGTCATCGCCTGGAGCCGCCATCTCACCGACGAGGAGGCCGCCGAGCACGGTGCCAGGAAGGTCGACCTCGACACCGTGTTCCGCGAGTCCGACATCGTCTCCATCCATACGCCCGGCATCCCGCAGACCGCCGGCATGATCGGTGCGCATGAACTCGGCCTCATGAAGGACGGCGCCCTGCTGCTCAACTCCGCCCGCGGCATCGTCATCGACCACAAGGCGCTCGAGAAGGAGCTCGTCTCCGGTCGCATCCGCGCCGTGCTCGACGTGACCGACCCGGAGGAGCCGCTGCCCGCCGACAGCCCGCTGTGGGGCCTGCCGAACGTGGTGCTCACCCCGCACATCGCCGGTTCCATGGGCTGCGACCTCAACCGCATGGGCGCCTCCGTGCTCACCGAGTTCGAGCACATCGCCGCAGGCGAGCCGCCGGTGCACTTCGAGGCCAATCCGCTGGACTGACAGGGCAGGAGCGTTTCCATCATGGACAAGAAGTACGAATACGGCACCGAAGAGAACCGCGCCCTGCTGGCCCGCGAAACCGAGAACCTGCTCGGCTTCGGCCACCGGTTCCCCGCGCCCGGCGGCGGCTCCGCATGGCTCGACAACGAAGGCAACCCCGACCCGTCGCACGGCATCCAGACCTGGATCACCTGCCGCATGGCCCACGTGTACTCGCTCGGCACGCTGCTCGGCCACATCGGCTCCGAGAAACTGGTCGACGCGGCGGTCGACGGACTGCTCGGACATCTGCACGACGACGCCAACGGCGGCTGGTACCCCGAGATCACCTGGGCGGGCAAAGCCCGCGCCCGACAAGATCTGCTACGCCCACGCGTTCGTGATCCTCGCCGGCACCTCCGCCACGCTCATCGGCCGCCCGAAGGGCCCCGAACTGCTCAAGAAGGCGCTCGACGCCTACAACAAGCACTTCTGGGACGATGAGACCGGTCTCGCCGTGGACACGTGGGACACCGAATTCACCAGGCTCGACCCGTACCGCGGGCTCAACGCCAACATGCACACCACCGAGGCGTTCCTCGCCGTGGCCGACGTGACCGGAGACGAGGAATACCGCCGTCGCGCCGGACGCATCATCGACCATGTGGTCGGCTGGGCGTCGAACAACGACTGGCGCATCCCCGAGCACTTCACCGCCGACTGGCAGCCCGACCTCGACTGCAACCGCGACAAGCCCGACGACCAGTTCAAGCCGTTCGGCGCCACCCCCGGCCACGGCATCGAATGGTCGCGACTCATCACCCAGTACGTGCTGAGCTCCGACCGCGACGACGCCGGCAGGAAGTCGCTCGTCGACGCCGCCGAGCATCTGTTCAACCGCGCCCTCGAGGACGCATGGAACCGCGACGGCACCATCGGACTGGCCTACACCACCGACTGGGACGGCAATCCCGTGGTCACCGACCGCATGCACTGGACGCTCGCCGAGGCCGTCAACGCCTCCGCGACGCTCGCCAAGGTCACCGGCAAGCAGGAGTACAAGGACTGGTACGCGAAGTTCTGGCAGTACATCGACGAATACCTCGTCGACCACGAGAAGGGCTCGTGGTTCCACCAGCTCGACAAGGACAACCACGTGCTCACCACCGTGTGGCCCGGCAAGTCCGACCTGTACCATGCCACGCAGGCCACGCTCATACCGCTGCTCGACCCGGCCGTCTCCGTCGCTCCGGCGCTGAAGGCCTCGCTCTCCGACTGATCGGCGGATCGGGGTCCGCGCCCGCCGAGGCTCTCTTCTCAGATGGGCCGGCGGGGCCAGTGAGCAATCGCTTACAGGCCGTGGTGATGTCATCGCGGCTTGAAATAATAGGCAACATCGTGGTCGCCGGCATGAGGTCTGAAATAATTTCATGCCGACGGCCAATGCAGTACGGCCGCCATATGACGGTATATATCATCAAGGAGTCCCAACCAATGGCCAGGAACGCGCAACGCAGCACGCCGGTGATCAAGGACGTCGCCAAACTCGCCGGGGTCTCGGCGCCCACCGTCTCCCGTTACCTCAACGGCACCGCCAACGTGAACGAGGAGAAGCGCAAGCGCATCGCGCAGGCCATCAAACTGCTCGGGTACAAGCCGAGCATCGTCGCCCGCGCACTGGCGAACAAGGAGATGGACTCCGTCATGGTGTTCGCCACCAATTCCGGCACGTTCTCCACCAATATGACGAACATCGGCGTGGAACGCGGCGCGCAGTCGAAGAACTACCTGTTCGGCGTCACCACGCTGAGCGAACATCATATCGACGACGTGCAGCAGATGGTGCAGATGGCGCTCGGCTCCAATCCCGCCGGCGTCATCGTCTACGAATACGACCATGCCGGCGCCGAGGCGCTGCGCTACATCCCCGACGGCATGCCGCTGGTCATCGTCGGCGGCAACGCGGGGGAGGGGCCGTACCAGGTCATCAACTCCGAACGCGAGGGCGGCAGGGAGATGACGAAATACCTGCTCGGCCTCGGTCACAGGACCGTCTACCATGTCGCCCGCGCCGAAGGCCCGAGCAGCAACACCCGTACCAACGGCTGGCGTGATGCGCTCACCGAGGCCGGCGCGCCCATCCCCGAGATTCTGCGTGTCTCGGCCTCCGATCTGCAGGAGGCCGTCGAGGCGGGCCGTGCGCTCGGCCGCCGCGACGACGTGACCGCCGTGTTCGCCGGCAATGACGAGACCGCCATCGCCGTCATCAACGGACTGCGCGAGGTCGGCCGCAATGTGCCGGAGGACGTGAGCGTCGTCGGATTCGACGACCGTCAGTTCGCACCCTTGTGGAAGCCGGCGCTCACCAGCTACCGGCAGAATTTCAACGATATGGGCGAGCGCGCGTTCGCCATGCTCTACGAGCAGATTCAGGCCAGGCGCGCCGGCGAGGAACCGCCGCAGTCGCGCCTCGAGACCGTGCAGGGCCGCATGATTATCCGCGATTCCGCGAGATAGGTGCGCGACTTCGCGCGGTGGTCCGCGTCATATGGGCGCCCCCCGTTATCCGCGATTTACGGTGCCTTTCGGTCGTTTTTCCGCCGAAAAACGACCATTTGGCACCACGGATTCGCGATAACGGGGTTTTGTATCCGTACGTTTCGGATCGTGCGGCATGAAAAGGTGCTTGCCGTGCATATTTCGCGCCTATAGTGGGTCTCGAAATCGTCGTGCTGACGATGGAAGGGGATATGCACGATGGAATTCAACGATGTGATAGCGAAACGCTATGCGTGCCGGAAGTACGATGTGCGGCAGGTCGAGAAAGATGACCTGGATGCGATTCTCGAGGCCGGTCGTCTGGCGCCGACGTCCGTCGACCAGCAGGAGCAGCATGTATACGTCATCCGGTCGGCGGAAGGTCTGGCCAAGGTGGACGAACTTTCGGAATGCCGCTACGGTGCGCCGACCGTGCTGATGGTCACGTACGACACCACCGACGTATACGAGTATCCGGGCGGCAGATACGATTCCGGCGTGGAGGACGCGTCCATCGCCACCACGCAGATGATGCTCGCCGCCGCGGACCGCGGTGTCGGCAGCTGCTGGGTCAATGTGTTCGATCCCGACAAGGTCCGTGCGGCGTTCGGGCTGGCCGACAAGGAGCGGGTCGTCGCCATGCTCGACCTCGGCTATCCGGCCGACGACGCCGAACCGTCGGCCAAGCACTCGCGTCGCAAGCCGATCGACGAACTCGTCACGTATCTGTGACGCGGGAGTCGTTTTCATTGTGTCTTTCTGTTCCGTGCCAGGAAATTCTGGCATGGAACAGTCTTTTGTCGCGATTGTTCGTTCCGCGCCGATGGAACGCGTCTTTGCGGAGTCTGCCGTTCCCAAAAACGTTGGAATTGCAACGAGTGATTTGGGGTGACTACTAGACGGCGTGGCATGGAATGCGATAAACGGATATATTGTCGTTCCCTGCCAAGAAATAGTGGCAGGGAACGGTCGGATGCCGTCATATGGGATTCCGTGCCATGCGTCGATACCGGACGCCGTCGTTTGCGTCGTGTATGTGGTGTGGGCGTGGGCGCCGGTCGTTGGCTGCGTTATGCGGAGCTGTGTCATGTGCGGCGATGTTTTTCGCGAAACCCGCTGTTTCGGGGAGTGGATTGGTGTACACTGAAACTGTTTTTGAAATCGGTTTCAGAAACGATGTCCGGTCATAAACGACGACAGACCGCGATGAACCGATATGGATGATATAAGGGCTGACTGAACCGTATGTTCTCGAAAGCCCCACGACACCTCAGCAACGAGGCTTAGGAAAGGAAAGCGACAATGGCTTGGGAACTGGCTGCAAGCACGCTCGGCGCGCCGTACGACACCATGGATGAACTCGCCAAGACCTTCACTGAAACCGGTGTAACGAAGATCGAGGTCGCGGTCGGCGATGAAATGAAATTCACCATGACCTCCACCGACGACGAACTCAAGACCATGCGCGACGAACTCGCCGAGAAGGCCAACGTCTCCATCTTCTCCGTGGACTCCCGCGTGCAGGTGTGCAACCCCGACCGTACCGAGGACGAACTGCTCGAAAGCCTGGAACACTGCCTGCATATGGCCGACGTGCTCGGTGCCCAGTACGTGCGCGTGTTCCCGACCGCCCCGCTCGACCCGTGCTGGACCCCCGACCGTCTGCCCGGCCTCGCCCTGCCCGACGGCCAGAACCTCGCCGGCATTTCCAAGCGCGGCGCCGCCATCATCGTCAAGGCCCTGCCGTTGGCCGACAAGCTTGGCGTACAGCCGCTGCTCGAAACCCACGACTCGCACACCAACGGCGAGCGCAACGCCATGATCCACGCCGAAATCGACCGTCTGGCCCCCGGCAACCGCGTCGGCTCCATCTGGGATCTTGCTCACCCGTGGCGCGTCGGCGAGGACCCGGTGACCACGTTCGAATACATCGGCCAGTACATCGCGAATGGTCGCGGCCTCGTGCAGATCAAGGACTGCGCGTTCCCCGGCGACCAGACCCCGGTGCTGCAAGGCACCGGCCGCGTGCCGCTGGCCAAGTGCTGCCGCCTGCTGAAGAACGGCGGCTACACCGGCCCGCTGTCGCTCGAATGGGAGCGTCGCTGGTACCCCGAGGTCGCACCGCTCAAGGACGCGCTCGTCGCCGCGCAGAACGCCATCGACAACCTGCCGCTCGACGCCCAGCTGGCGTAGCGGGGAGGAAAACCGCAGGCGGTGATTGAGCGGGGTCAACTCCCCTCAGTCGGCTGTGCCGACAGCTCCCCTCAATCATGAGGGGAGCCAATTGGAATTTGCTGGCTCCCCTCTCTGAGGGGAGCTGTCAGCCGTGAGGCTGACTGAGGGGAGCCGGTTGGAATCGGACCAAGTCCCTCCCTCGGTTATCGCCCATCACCCCCCCCCTCGCATCACACCCCAATAACACGAAAGGAACCTTTCAATGACGATTGATCCCCGTATCTACGGCGCCAAGGCGGACGGCGCAACCAACGACGGCCCGGCCATCCAGCAGGCCATCGACGAATGCGCGACGAACGGCGGCGGCACGGTTCGTCTGACCGATGGCGAATTCCTCTCCGGCACGCTGTTCCTGAAGTCGAACGTGTACCTCAACGTCGCGGCCTCGGCGAAGCTGGTCGCCAGTCCGAACATCGCCGACTACTCGCCAGACGTGCACCACAACCGCTACCGCAACGAGCATGACATCGACCGTTGCTTCATCTACGCCGAGGACGCGCACGACTTCGGCCTGATCGGCCACGGCGAAATCCAGGGCCGGGCCGAGGTCTTCCCCAACGAGGGGTCGATCTACCGTCCGATGATGATCCGCATGCTGCGCTGCTCCAACGTGCACGTCGAAAACCTGCGCCTGTACAACGCGGCCGCATGGACCACCGCGTTCCTCGACAGCGAATACATCTGGGTGCGCGGAGTCGACATCAGGAACGACAAGCGCTACAACGGCGACGGCCTCGACTTCGACGGCTGCGCGCACGTGTTCGTCTCCGACTGCTACGTGCGCGGCACCGACGACAACTTCTGCCTGCAGGCCAGCAGCCGCGAGCATCCCGTGCACGACGTCCACGTGAACAACTGCGAGTTCTCCGGCATCTGCGCCGGAATCCGCATCGGCCTGAAGTCGATCGGTGACATCTACAACGTCACGATCAGCAACTGCACGCTCAACCGAGTGTGGCGCGAGGGCATCAAGATCGAAAGCACCGAGGGAGGGGCGATCAGCGACATCAGCGTCAGCAATATCGTCATGCGCAACGTCACCCGTCCGATTTTCGTGATTCTCAATAATCGGTTCGAGCCGGACGATCTGGGCAGCTCCATCGAGCTTGACCACATGCCGTCCATCGGGCGCCTCGAAAACATCGACATCTCGCATCTGACCGCCGTGGACGACGAGGAGATGGCCAACACGCACATGCGTTTCACCGACGACGTGATGGGCTCGCCGCGGTTCAACGGCATCCGATTCGATGCGGCCGACGGCCGTCCGGTCGACGGCGTGACGCTCAGCGACATCCGATACACGTTCATCGGCGGCGTGAAGAAGACCGACATCCCCGCCGACGACGAGTATCCGAAGGTGCTCGACCGATTGGTTTCGCCGGAGGGGAAATCCAGCGAGAACTACTGGCCCGACTGGTCGCGCACGTCGTTCATGGACCTGCGCAACGTGGCCGACCTGCAGATGCGCAACATCCGTCTGCGCACGTTGCGCGACGACGAACGGCCGGCGATCCTCGTCGACGGCTGCGACGATGCGGTGATCGACGACGTCCGTGTCAACGGGGCGGCCTGGCGATAATCCGATTCATATGAAGGAACATAACATGCGAACGATGCTTCAGCAGGTGACCGTGGGGGAGACCACGGCAATCTACCGTCGGGACGACGAAAGCGGCACTGTCGAACTGTTGCTCGTGCCGGCCGGCCGCACCACAGACGTCACACGCGACGACTGCGCCGCCGAACCGCTCGTACAGGCCAAGATCGTCGGCGACGACTATCCGTTCGGCTTCTCGCAGGGCCGCACCATGCGCAACTCGCAGACCGTGACACGCATGGAGTTCGGCAGGCCGCGCGTGTTCGCCGACGATGATGGCACGACCACCGTCACCACGCGCATCGACGACCCGCGCGGATGGCATTACGAACACGTGTTGACGATGACGACGAAAAGCCCCGCCGTGGAGATCCACACGTCCGTGGTCAACGACTCCGCCGAGGCCGTCACGTTCGAGATGCTCTCCAGCTTCACGCTCGGCTCGATTTCGCCGTTCGCCACCGGACTGGATGCTGAAAACCTGACGCTGCATCGTCTGCGCAGTACATGGAGCGCCGAAGGCCGACTGCTCTCCCAGCCCGTCGAGGACCTGCAGCTCGAACCCAGCTGGCAGAGGTTCTCCGCCAACTCCGTGCGCTTTGGCTCCGTCGGCAGCTTCCCCGTACGCGAATGGGTGCCGTTCGTCGGACTCACCGACGGCCGCGCCGGCGTCACCTGGGCGGCGGCCACCACGCACGCCTCCAGCTGGCAGATCGAAGTCTACCGCCGTGACGACGGGCTGAGCCTCTCCGGCGGCATCGCCGACCGCGAATTCGGCCAGTGGAAGCATACCGTGCGGCCCGGCGAACGGTTCGACGCGCCCAAGGCCGTCGTAGCCGTGGTCGCCGGCGGCGTGGACGAGGCCGCACAGGCCGTCGCCGCCAACGTGCGGCAGTATCTCGACGTGCCCGAATCCGAAAACCATCTGCCCATCATCTTCAATGAATTCTGCTCCACCTGGGGTGTGCCCACCGAGAAAAGCGTGCTCGAACAGCTTGACGCCGTCAAGGCGCTCGGCGTGGAATACTTCGTCATCGACGCCGGATGGTTCGACGACGCCGCATTCGAATCAGCCAGCCGATTCGGCAAATGGGAGGTCAGCCCGGCGGCGTTCCCGCATGGATTGAAGCCAGTCGTCGACGCCATCCACGACGCGGGTCTCAAGGCCGGCATCTGGTTCGAGTTCGAGGTCGCCGGCCGACAGGAGCCCGACTGCTTCAACAAGACCGCGTGGCTGCTCAAACGCGACGGTCTGCCGATCACCTCAGGCAACCGCCGTTGGTGGGACATGCGTAATCCCGAAGTGCGCGACTACCTCGCCCACAAGGTCATCGACATGTTGCGCGACAACGGCTTCGACTATATGAAAGTCGACTACAACGACACCATCGGCATCGGCTGCGAGACTCCCGGCCAGCCCGAAATGTCGCTGGGGGAGGGCCTGTACGACCAGGTCCAAGCGTCGCAGGACTTCTTCCGCCGCATCCGGGAGGAACTGCCGGACTTGATGATCGAGATCTGTGCGTCCGGCGGGCACCGACTCGTCCAGTCGTTCATGGAGATCGGCGCCATGGCCAGCTTCTCCGATGCGCACGAATGCGACTACATCCCCGTCGTCGCCGCGAACATGCATCGCATGATCCTACCGCGTCAATCGCAGATCTGGGCCGTCGTGCGCGACGACGACCCAGCCGACAAACTCTACTACCAGATCTGCTCCGGTCTGCTTGGACGCCTCTGCTTCTCCGGTGACGCCAACGCGTTCTCCGGCGAGAAGAACGACATCATCAACGACGGCGTCGCGCTCTACCATGCCGCCGCACCGATCATCGACTACGGCGAGAGCGCATGGCACGGGCCGGCCATGCGCAGCTACAACCATCCGCGCGGCTGGCAGGCCATCGTGCGCCGCGGCGAGGCGGGAACGTCCGCCGACGGTCGTGTGCTCGTCGTACTGCACACGTTCCATGACGCGCCGAACACCGTGGAGATTCCGCTCGGCGACGCCGCGTCGAACGGCGCCGCCATCGCCGACGAATTCCATCGCAACGGTGTCGACGTCACGCTCGCCGACGGCACGCTGACCATCGGCGGACTTCGCGACTTCGACGGTGTCGCCGTACTACTGTGATTCCATGACAAAGGAGTTCCTATGACGACCATGATCCACAATCCGATCCTGCCGGGATTCCATCCCGACTCCAGCGCGCTGCGCGTCGGCGACGACTACTACATCGCCACCAGCACGTTCGAATGGTGGCCCGGAATCGACATCTACCATTCCAAGGACCTCGTCAACTGGGAATGGGTCGCCTCGCCCGTGAACCGCGAATCCCAGGTGAACCTGCTCGGCAACTACGACTCCGGCTCCCTGTGGGCGCCGCATCTGAGCTACGCCGACGGCAAGTTCTGGCTCGTCTACACCGACGTCAAAACCTATGCGCCGTTCAAGGACACGCTCAACTACGTCATCACCGCCGACGACATCCGCGGGCCGTGGAGCGAACCGCACTTCCTCACCGCATCCGGATTCGATCCCGCCATCTTCCATGACGACGACGGCCGCAAATGGTTCCTCAACATGCTCTACGACTACCGTCCCGGCCACGAGCTGTTCGCCGGCACGGTCATTCAGGAATTCGACCCGGAGACCATGAAACTCATCGGCGAACGCAAGCATTTCTACAAGGGCACCAAGCTCGGTGTGTGCGAAGGACCGCAGATTCTCAAGCGCAACGGCTGGTACTACCTGCTGTGCGCGGCAGGCGGCACCGGCTACATGCACGCCGCCACCGTGGCCCGCGCCCGCACGCTCGAAGGCCCGTTCGAGGATTCGCCGTACACGCCGCTGCTCACCGCGCGAGACGAGCCGACCAACCCGCTGCAGAAGTCGGGCCACTGCTGCTTCCTCCAGATCGGCGACGAATGGTACGTGACCCAGATCTGCGGCCGTCCGCTCACCGAACGCGGCAACTGCACGCTCGGCCGCGAGACCGGCATCCAGAAGATTCACTGGACCGAGGACGGATGGCCGCGGCTGGAGAACGACACCATCAGCCCCGACCTCGACGTTCCCGCGCCGAAGATCGCGCAGGGCGTGACGCAGAAGCTCGACCATTCCGAACGCATCGACTTCGCCCCCGCAGCGGCCGACGACCCTGCCCAAGGTGCGTTCGCTCCGGGACAGGTCGACTCCGTCACCGATCCGGCCATTCCGCCGAGCCTCAAGACGCTGCGCACCGCACTCGTGCCGGAAGAGGACTACAGCCTCACCGATCGTCCCGGCTGGCTGCGTCTCCAAGGCGGCCAGTCGCTGCGCTCGCAGCACCGTCAGAGCCTGTTCGCCCGTCGTTGGGAGTACTTCGACTTCGACGCCGAGACCGTGGTCGACTTCCGGCCGAAGAACTTCCAGCAGATGGCGGGACTGGTGCTCTACTACGACACGCAGAACTGGATCTACGCGTGCGTCACCTTCGACACCGAGGGCTCCGACACCCGCGTGCTGCAGATTCTGCGCTGCGACCACGAGGACCTTGAGTACGGCTGCGAGCAGGTGGAGATCCCTGGCGACGCCCCCGTGAAGCTGCATGTGGAGGTGCGCGGCGCCGTCGCGCGGTTCTCCTATGCGCTGGGCGACGGCGAGCTCAGGCCGCTCGGCGGCGACCAGCCGGCCGACCACATCAGCGACGACTACGTGGAACGCACCATCAAGGGCTGCGCGTTCACCGGCGCCATGCTCGGCATCTGTGCCCAGGACATGGACGCCCACGAATCCCACGCCGACTTCAAGTACCTCGACTATGAGGAGAAGCGCTGACGTAACGGGCGGCGGACGTCGATTCCGTCGCCCGTTACGGTCATAAGCCGGCAGAATAAAGGCCTCGCATCGTATCGTACATGCGAGGCCTTCGTGTGTTCGTCAACGCATATGAAAAAACGTTCCGCATGGTTGACGGACCATGCGGAACGTTCGAAAAGGGAGGGGAAGACCTAAATCACTTGACGCCCTTGATGCCGAAGACGGACACCGCGGCGATGGACAGCACGATGAAGCCCATCGGGAACAGTCCCATGTAGCCGAAGACGCCGATGACGGCGGCGGCCAGAAGTGGGGCGAGCATCTGGCCGATGGTGCCGGCCACGTTGAGGAACGCGAGGTCCTTGGCGGCGTTCTTCTGGTTCGGCAGCACGGAGGTCATCAGCGCCTGGTCGAGGGCGACGAAGATGCCGCCGCCGAGACCGGACAGGGCCACGTAGATGGTGTACATGAGCGGCGTCGGGATGAAGAACGGCAGCCAGCAGGGCACGCCCACCAGGAACACGGCCACGGCGACCGGTACCTTGATGGTCTTGAGCTTGTCGGCCAACGGGCCGGAGATCACGGCGGCGACGATGGCCATCACCAGGCTCAGCGCGGCCATGAGGCTCATCCACTTGGCGGCGGCCTCGGCGGGGGTGTGCATGTAGTCGGTCAGCGTGTAGAGGCGGTAGGTGCCGATGCCGCCGGGCATCATGTACATGAGGCGGGCTAGCGCAGCGAACCAGTAGTCACGGCCGGCATGGCGCGGCGGCAGGAAGTTCGTCTTGAACGATTCGAAGGAGAACGGCTCGCGCGGCACATGCTTGTTCGACTTCTCCTGGCAGATGATGACGGCGAGAATCAACGCGACGTCGGCGACGATCAGCAGGATGAACACGCCCTTGGAGACGTTGGTGATGTAGAGGGAGGCAAGCGACTGGGCTCCGTTGAGACCGATCTGCGTGGCCACGCCGAACATGGAGCTCGCCGTGCCGCGGTACTTCGGGGCGATGAGGTCGGGCATCCACGCCATGGCTGCGGCCATGACGGCGTTGTACCACACCACATACACGTACCATGCACCCAGTGCGACGGTGGCGTTCGACGACGTGGCGAAGATGACGAGGCAGACGGTGGCGAGGATGCCGCCGCCGACGATCCACGGCGTGCGGGCGCCGAATCGGGAGCGCGTCATGTCGCACAGGGCGCCGCAGATGAAGCCGGCGAACACGGAGATGAGCAGTGTGATGCTCGTGGCGCTCGCCACCATGGAGACCTTCTGGTCGGGGGCGATCATCTGGATTTTGGCCGGCAGCAGCACGGCGCTGATGCCGAAGAACGGGGCGTAGAAGCCGATGGTGCCGAAGAACTGGGCTATCGACGGCCTCCAGGGGAATGAGTTCTGCTGCGCGTCGGTGACGGCGGCGTTCTTGACGTTGATGTTCATCATGCTCCTTTGCATCTGCTGCAAATCATAGGGGAAACGTGGGTGGGGGATGTAGGATGCTATCTGTATGACGTCCATCATCGTTCCGTCATCGGCCGGTCGGACATCGGGCGTCCGGACCGTTCGCAGTGATGCGGCAGCGGTGATGTGAATGTCATTTAGGTAACTAGTTACATCGCTGGAAAATTACGATACCATGCCTTTTCGGAGTGTCGTGACGACATGTTGCCACGATTTGCTTTTCCGTTGGCGTGTCGAGACCTTGAAAGCCGTTGTGCCGATTGGTTTTGGCGACGTCATATGTTTGGAAAATAAATTTTCGAAAACAATGATTTTTCCGGTGTTTCGCGACTGATTCTTGATTTGATTTGAAACCGGTTTCAAAATGGTGTATGGTTCAAAACGACAGCAAGAAAACCGTTAAGGAGATTGCGATGACGCACAAAGTTGCTCTTGTTACTGGTGGTAAGCAGGGAATCGGTTTCGGAATCGCGAAGCGACTGATTGCCGACGGCTTCGCCGTGTCCATCCTCGATGTGTGGGACGAGCCGACCGACGTGCTCGCCGAACTGCGTGAAGAGGCCGGCGACGACTCCCTCGTGCGTTACGTGCAGGGCTCCGTCGACAACTTCGACGACCATAAGCGCTACCTCGACGACGCCGTGAACGCCTGGGGCCGCCTCGACGTGCTGGTGAACAACGCAGGCGTCGCCCCCAAGGAGCGCAAGGACCTGCTCGAGGCCACTCCCGAAAGCTTCGACCGCGTGCTGGGCATCAACCTGCGCGGACCGTACTTCCTCACCCAGGCCTTCGCCAACCGCGTCATCGAACTGCGCGGACCGCTCGACAAGCTCCCCGAACCGCCGGAGCAGCCGGTCGCCACCATCATCAACATGGCGTCCACCTCCGCCGAGACGGTCTCGCTCAACCGCGGCGAGTACTGCATCTCCAAGGCCGGCGTGCACATGGCCACCTCGCTGTGGGCCGTGCGCCTCGCCCCCGAAGGCATCGTGGTCTACGAGGTCCGCCCGGGCATCATCGCCACGAGCATGACCTCCACCGTGCACGACAAGTACAACACCTTCTTCGCCAACGGCGGCGCCCCGATCGGCCGCTGGGGCAAGCCCGCAGACGTGGCCGGCGCCGTGTCCATCCTCGCCTCCGGCAACACCCCGTACTCCACCGGCGACATCATCAACGTCGACGGCGGCATGCACATCCCGGTGCTCTGACAGACCTGGCCCCTTTCGCGGGCCGACGGCCGCGCCGCGAACCGCATCCTCCTCTGTGCGGGATCCGCGGCGGTCTGGACGAAGGAACCCAGGCTTTCAACCGCATGACTTATGAAACAACTCCTCCTTTCCTTCCATAGGATTCATGCACCTTCGTCCACGGCATCCGGCCCGACGCCCCCGAAAGGGGCCATCAATCCTTTTCTCCAAGCCAAATCCATCCAGCCATCCGATTTCGGGCAATGACCGCCCGGACCTCCCCAAGGCAATACTTTCTGAAGGCACCAATATGAACGAAACCACACTCACGATCGCCGGCCACGACGTGCCGGTCGTCACCCACCAGGCCGTCGTGGTCGGCACTGGCGCCGCGGGATACTGCGCCGCGGAACGCCTGTACGACCTGGGCGTCACCGACGTGGTGCTGGTCTCCGACCACATCAACGGCGGCACCTCCCGCAACGCCGGCTCCGACAAGCAGACCTACTACAAGCTCACCCTCTCCGGCGGCGACCCCGACTCCGTGCGCGAGATGGCGCAGACCCTGTTCGAAGGCGGCGCCGTCGACGGCGACACCGCGCTCGTGGAGGCGGCCGTCTCCGCCCAGGGCTTCCTGCACCTGTGCGACCTCGGCGTCCCGTTCCCGCGCAACAAGTACGGTGAGTACATCGGCTACAAGACCGACCACGACCCCCGTCGCCGCGCCACGTCCATCGGACCCTACACCTCCAAGTCCATGGTCGAGCACCTGCAGGCCTCGGTGGAGTCCAAGGGCATCCGCACCTACGACCGCTGCCGCGTGGTCGACATCCTCACCGCCGACGATGGCAAGGGCGGTCGCAAGGTCGTCGGCCTGCTCGTGCTGCGCACCGACGTGCAGGACGGCGCCGAGGAGTCCCGCTTCCTGGTGCTGCGCACCGCCAACCTCGTCTACGCGACCGGCGGCCCCGCCGGCATCTACAGCAACCGCGTGTACCCCAACGGCCAGTGGGGCGCCTCCGGCGCCGCCTACCGTGCCGGCGTGGACGGCAAGAACCTCACCGAATGGCAGTTCGGTCTCGCCTCCACCAATCCGAAGTGGAACGTCTCCGGCACCTACATGCAGGTGCTGCCGCGCTTCGTCTCCACCGCCCAGGACGGCTCCGACGAACGCGAGTTCCTCTCCGAGGCCATCCCGGACTACGGCCGTCAGCTCTCGCTGATCTTCCTTAAGGGCTACCAGTGGCCGTTCGACATCCGCAAGGCCCGCGACGGCAGCTCCCTCATCGACCTGCTTGTCTACCGCGAGACCGTGCTGCGCGGCCGCAAGGTGTACCTGGACTTCCGTTCCAACCCCGTGCAGCCCGAGCTCGACGCCTCCAAGCTCGACAAGGAGGCCTACGAGTACCTCGAGCAGGCCGGCGCACTGACCGGCACCCCCATCGAGCGCCTGCGCCACATGAACGAGCCCGCCTACCAGTTCTACCTGGAGAAGAATCCGGGCGTCGACCTCGAGAAGGAGATGCTGCGCATCGACCTGTGCGCCCAGCACAACAACGGCGGACTGGTCATGGACGCCTGGTGGCGCTCCAACGTCGAAGGCATGTTCCCGATCGGCGAGGCCGACGGCGTGCACGGCGTATACCGTCCCGGCGGCACCGGCCTGAACGCCGGGCAGGTCGCCGCGATCCGCGCCGCCACGTACATCGCCGCCCGCCGCTCTGACGCAGCCACCCTTGACGACACGGCGTTCGAGGCCGCCGTGGCGAACCGCGCGAAGGAGGACTTCGACCTGTTCGACACCGCCACCGCGCGCGCCGCACAGAGCGGAGCCGAGAACGTGCACCAGTACATGAAGAACGTGCAGGAGCTTATGAGCGCCAAGGCCGGCCCTGTCCGCCAGAAGGACGAGGTCGATGCCGCCTACCGTCAGGTGGGCGAATGGCTCGACGAATACGAGAGCACCGTGAGCGCCAACGCCGGCTCCCGCCGCAGCGTCGACCGTCTGTTCCTCGTGCGCGACATCCTCACCACCGCCTATGTGTACCTCGGCGCCATGGCCGAATACGCCGACCATGCCGGCAACACCTCCCGCGGCTCCGTGCTCTACACGAACCCCGAAGGCGACCTGCCGGTCAAGGGCTACGGCGACGATCCCGACACCCCGCTCGACATGGAGGACATCTTCCGCTTCAAGCTCGACGGCGGCGCCTACAACGGCGTGACCCAGGAGACGAGGTTCAGCCAGGACTCCGACACCCAGGCCAACGGCACCGTCTCCTGCAGCTGGCGACCGGTGCATCCGATTCCCGAGGACGACGATTTCTTCGAGAACGTCTGGCGCTCCTATCGCGAGAACGGCAACATCGACTGATTGCGGGGATTGATTCCTCGCGGGGTCAACTCCCCTCAGTCGGCTTTGCCGACAGCTCCCCTCAATCATGAGGGGAGCCATTAATGCCAACACAAATCGTCAATCAATCAACTCAATCAAACAAACACAATCCCGAAAGGAACAACCATCATGGCAGATAAGACTCTGGGCGTGATTCTCAATGGCGCGACCGGCCGCATGGGCTATCGCCAGCATCTCGTGCGCTCCATCCTCCCGATCATTGAGCAGGGCGGCGTCGAACTTTCCGACGGCTCCCGTGTGCAGCTCGACCCGATCCTGGTCGGACGCCACGAGGACAAGCTCAAGGCCGTCTCCGAAAAGCACGGCGGCATCAAGTACACCACCGATCTCGACTCCGTGCTCGCCGACGACAAGTACCCGCTGTACGCCGACTTCCTCGTCACCTCCGCTCGCGTGGCCGCCATCGAAAAGGCCATCAAGGCCGGCAAGAAGGCCGTCTACACCGAAAAGCCCATCGCCGAGACCCTCGAGGACGCCGTCGAGCTCGTCAAGCTCGGCAAGGAGCACGACGTCGTCTCCGGCGTGGTGCACGACAAGCTGTTCCTGCCCGGCTTCCTCAAGCTGCGCCGTCTCATCGACTCCGGCTTCTTCGGTCGCATCCTCTCCGTGCACGGCGAGTTCGGCTACTGGGTGTTCGAAGGCGACTGGCACAAGTCCCAGCGCCCCAGCTGGAACTACAAGAAGGAGCAGGGCGGCGGCATGATCTCCGACATGTTCCCGCACTGGAACTACATCATCGAGAACCTCTTCGGCCGCATCACCGATGTCTACGCCGACGCCAAGACCGAGATCCCCGACCGCTGGGACGAGCAGGGCAACCACTATGACGCCACCGCCGAGGACGCCGCCTACGCCGTGTTCAACACCGTCAACGGCATCACCGTGCAGATGAACTCCTCCTGGAACACCCGCGTGTTCCGCGACGAACTCGTCGAATTCCAGGTGGACGGCACGCTCGGCTCCGCCGTCATCGGCCTGTTCACCGCCAAGATCCAGGCCCGCCCGGCCACGCCGCTCGCCTTCTGGAACCCGGACGTCCCGGATCCGCACAACTACTGGGATAACTGGCAGGAGATCGCCACCGACGAGCAGTTCGAGAACGGCTTCAAGGCCCAGTGGGAGGAGTACATCCGCGCCCTCGTCGAGCACAAGCCCTACCCGTACGACTTCGAATCCGGCGCCCGCGGCGTGCGTCTGGCCAACCTCGGCTACGAAAGCGCCAAGGAAGGCCGCAAGATCGAGGTCCCCGAAAACCTGCTCTGATCTGATCCGAGTCGGCTGCGCTGATTCGGGCCGACTCCCCGACTCCGGGTGGGGCGGGAGGCGCGGACCTCGCGGTCCGTCCTTCGCCCCACCCCATATCCATACATATACGAAAGAAGCATTATCATGACGAATCCGATTCTTTCGATGAACCAGGCCACCATCAAGTACGCCGATCTCGCCACCGCGCTGCGCGTGTGCTCCGAGGCCGGTTACCGGAGCATCGGCCTGTGGCGCGAACCCGTCGAGGAAGTCGGTCTCGACACCGCCGTGAAGATGGTGAAGGACTCCGGCCTGCGCGTCTCCACGATGTGCCGCGGCGGCTTCTTCACCATGGAGGAGGAGCCCGCCCGCCGCGCCTCCATCGACGACAACCGCAAGCTCATCGAAGAGACCGCCGCGCTCGACTGCCACGTGCTCGTGCTCGTCGTCGGCGGCCTGCCCGAAGGCTCCAAGGACCTTACCGGCGCGCGCCTGCGCATCGGCGAGGCGCTCGCCGAGCTTGAGAAGGACGCCCTCGACGCCGGCGTGACGCTCGCCATCGAGCCGCTGCACCCGATGTACTGCACCGACCGCGCGTGCGTCTCCACGCTCGGCCAGGCGCTCGACATCGCCGCGCCGTTCAACCCGAAGGCCGTCGGCGTGACCGTCGATACCTTCCACATCTTCTGGGACCCGCAGGTGCAGGAATCCATCGCCCGTGCTGGACGCGAAGGCCGCATCGCCACGTACCAGGTGTGCGATTGGAAGACCCCGCTCGAGGCCGATCCGCTGCTCAGCCGCCACTACATGGGCGAGGGCGTCATCGACTTCAGGCCGCTCACCGAGGCCGTGTGGAACACCGGCTGGCGCGGCGACATCGAATGCGAGCTGTTCAACCAGAAGATCTGGGACACCGACCCCGCCGTCGTGGCGAAGAAGGTGTCCGACGCCTTCGACAAGGAAGTGGCACCCTACTGGCCGCTGTGATCGTCGCGCAGTCGTGCATCACGGTAGCGGACGGTCATGGCGTTCAGTCATGGCGCAAATGAAGTAATCGGTTATTGGAATACGGGTCCAAATCCCCGGCATCGCCGATTCGTGGTGCATCATGGTCGTTTTTCCGCTTCGAAAACGACCATGATGCACCGCAGATCGCGGGTGGAGGGATTTGGGCCCGTATTTTTTGGTCGTCGACGCGCGTATTCTATATGAGTGCGTTCCGTATGAGTACGCGCAACGAATGAATTCATGGCAAACGGGGTATGCATGGTCGAGCATCTGACAAGGCGGACGGTCCAGAAGGAAACGGTTCGTGCGGCGTTGCGGCAGACGGATGATTTCATCTCCGCGCAGAACCTGCATCGCCGGCTGCAGGACGCCGGCTCCAAGATCGGCCTGGCAACCGTATACCGTCAGCTCAACGCCATGGCGGCGGCGGGGGAGGCCGACACCATCCGCATGGGCGGCGAGCAGCTGTTCCGCGATTGCGGAGAGGACGCGCAGCGGCATCATCACCATCTCGTATGCGAGCGCTGCGGCAAGACCATCGACATCGAACCGCCGAGCGAGGCGTGGTTCCGCAAGGTGGCCGAAGACAACGGCTTCGCCATCAGCCATCATATTCTCGAGATCTTCGGCGTGTGCGCCGAATGCGCGGACGCGGAGGGGCGATCCGCCGACGATGGCGTCGAGGTCGCCGATGAATCTTCTGCGGGCAAAGTCAACGCCACCGACTGAAATGGGAATATGAACAGGAACAGGATTGTCGGGCTCATATCCTTGATCGTCGTGGTCGCGGTCGTCTGCGGGTTCGCGGTGTGGCGGACGACGTCGAAGCCCGAATCCGGGCCGTCGCGATCGGCCGTGTCCGTGACCGGCTATCTCGGCGGCGAGAAGACCGGCCTGTTCGACGATTCGCAATTCACAAGGCTTGCCGCTGACGCCGGTCTGAAGGTGGACTATCGCAAGGCCGGCTCCCTCGACATGATGATGGCCGACCGGGCCGGCATGGATTATCTGTTCCCGTCGTCGCGTACCGCCGTCGAATACGGCGCCTCCAAGGGCGTTAAAGCCGCGAGGCAGGACATCGTGTTCAACTCGCCCATCGTCGTCTACACGCACAAATCCGTGGCCGAGGGGCTGGCGAAGTCGGGCATCATGCATCGCGACGGCGACGTGTGGCGGCTCGACATGGCGAAGGCCGTCGACGCGATGAAGGCCGGGCGCACGTGGGCCCAGGTCGGGTACGCGGGCGGCTATGGCGTGTTCCACATCGAAAGCACCGATCCGGTGAAATCCAATTCCGGCAACGAGTACGCGGCGTTGCTGGCCAATACGATGAACGGCGGACAGCCGGCCACGCGGGCGACGGTGAAACGCGACGCTCCGACCATCCGGTCGATATTCGCGAAATCCGGGTGGATGGAGACCTCCTCCGAGGACAGTTTCAACCAGTTTTTGACGCTCGGTGTGGGCTCCAAGCCGATGATGGTCGGGTACGAAAGCCAGATTCTCGACCTGGCCGTCAACAATCCCGACGCCTGGGCACAGGTGAAGGACGATTTGGTCATCGCGTATCCGACGCCGACCGTGTGGAGCACACACACGTTCATGGCGTTGGACGCCAAGGGGGAGAAGCTACTGACCCTGCTGGAATCCAAGCCGGTGCAGAAGCTGGCGTGGGAGCGGCACGGATTCCGTAGCGTGGACTTCTCCGGCACCGACTCCATCACACGGTTCGGCGTGCCCGGCACCGTCGACACCGTGCAGAACGTGACCGAACTGCCGCCGAACGACGCCATGCAGGATCTCATTGAGGCATTGAGGCATTGAGGCAGTGAAGGCCGGCTCCATGGCGGTGGGGCGTGGCACGGAGTTCGTTTCCGTTGCATGTTCGCATTGCGCGACATAAAAACCTGGCACGGAAGAACGTTTCGTCGTGATTGTCTGTTTTCGTGACGGAAAAACCTGGCACGGAATGCGATTCCGCATCAATCGTCCATTCCGTGCCGGCAGGCAGGCCGTCACGGGTCGCAAATCGAACCGAAAATGTTGGAATTGCAATAAAAGCAATGAAGCTCCGACCGCGAGTTGTGGCACGGAATACGGCAGGCGGGAATATTGCCGTTCCCTGCCGCAAATACATGGCAGGGAAGACCTGCGGATTGCCCTATGGCGTTCCGTGACAAACCGCCGGTCGGATGGCCTCCGTGTGATGCCTTATGGCGCGAATGAGCAAGAGCATATGTCGAGTTGCAGGTGCTTGATTTGGTGGAATGGGTATCTCGGCGCCGGTATTTCAACGATTATTGCTTTCGAAAACCGATTATCGGGTAAATTCAGCACCCATGGCTCACGTTTTTCGGAAGATGGATGAGAAAGAAATTTTTCAATAATGAAAATGATTATCAATTTATGTGTATACTGGGTCGTGGAATTCCTCAGAGAGGGGAATGCAACGGTAGAAAGACAGCGATTATGACCGATAAGAGTATGACGAGCGCGGACAAAAGCATGGCGAACGCAGACAAGACCAAGACCGGGGGAAACGAAGCGACCTCTACGATCAAGGGGACCGTGACGGGCTCGGCGACTTCGGCGTCCATGCCGAACCGGTTCAGGCGCAGGATGACCATGCTGGCGGCGGCGACTGCGGCGATTATGGCCTTTGGGCTGGCGGCGTGCGGCGGCGCCGACACGTCGGGTGCGGGTGCGACGTCCGAGAAGATCGAAGTGGTGGCAAGCATCAACCAGTGGGGTTCCGTGGCCGAAGCGCTCGGGGGCGACAAGGTCGACGTGAAGTCGATCATGACGAGCACGAACGTGGAGGCCCATGACTACGAGCCGACGACATCCGACGTAGCCGCATTCACCAAGGCGCAGATCGCCGTGGTGAACGGCGCGGATTACGATCCGTGGGCGTCCAAGGCCACGGAAGGCACCAAGGCCGACGTGGTGAACGCCGCCGAGACCGACGGCATCAAGGAAGGCGACAACCCCCACGTCTGGTTCTCCCACGATGTGCGCGAGAAGACTGCCGACGCCATCACCGCAGCCTATGAGAAGGCCATGCCCGATCAGAAGGACTACTTCGAACAGCGGCACAAGGACTGGGAGGCCCAGGAGCAGAAGGTCGAGGACAAGATCAAGGCGGCCGAATCCAAAACCAAGGGCGTGCCGTACGCCGCCAGCGAGTCCGTGGCATGGTACCTCGCCGACGACCTCGGCATGACCGACGCCACCACCAGCGGCTACAAGAACGCCAGCGCCAACGAAAGCGAGCCTTCGCCCGCCGACGTCAAGCAGTTCTCCGACGCCCTGAAGGCCGGGAAGATGAAGGTGTTCGTGCTCAACACGCAGGAGGCCAACGACACCACCGATCATCTGGAGGCTGCCGCGTCGGAAGGCGATGCGCCCGTGGTGAAACTCACCGAGCAGATGCCGAAGGAGTACACGAACCTCACCGACTGGATGAGCGCGCTGGTCGACGACTTCACCGGTGCCGTGAAGTGATCGTCTGATTTACACAAGGTCCCTTCTCCGGAATTCCGGAGAAGGGACCTCATTGCATATGAGAATTGGCTCCCCTCCCTGAGGGGAGCTGTCGGCGTGAGCCGACTGAGAGGAGCGACACCTCAGGTACTCAACTCCCCTCAGACCGCCTACAGCGGCCAGCTCCCCTCAGCGAGGGGAGTCAATGGAATAATCGCCGGTCACGGTCGTATCTCGGGAATCCGCCCTCACCGTCCCAGCTGCTGGGCGTTCTCGATGAGCGCGTTCTTCAGGTCGCCTTCGAGCTGGCGCATCTTCACCTCGGCGGCCTGGCGGCTGGCCTTGCCCTCCTTCTGGATCTGCACGGTCTCGCGCAGCGTGGCGATGAGTTCGGAATTCACCTTCTCCAGCGTTTCGATGTCGACCACGGAACGCTGGTTCGCCTTCTCCGCGTCCACGGCGCCCTGATGTAGCGCACGGGCGTTGGCCTGGATGAGCTTGTTCGTCACGTCGTCGGTCTTCTTCTGCAGTTCGAGCGCCTGACGCTGGTTCTCCAGGCCGAGCGCGATGACCATCTGGCTCTTCCACACCGGAATCGTGGTGGAGATGGTGGTGTCTATCTTGTCGCATACCATCTGGTCGGCGTTCTGGATGATCTTGATTTGCGGCGCGGTCTGCAGGCAGATCACGCTTACACGGTCGAGGTCGTCGAGCCGCTTGGCGAAGCGTTCCAGCTTGGCCTTGAAGTCGGAGAGGATCTGCGCCTGCATCGGGTCCTGCGACGCGGCGGCCTCCTGTTCGAGCTTCGGCAGCTGGTTCGCGTTGAAGTCCGCCAACGCCTTCTTGCCGGCGAGCACGGTGATCTTCAGGTCGCGGTACTGCTCGGCGTTGCGGTCGTACATGGTGTTGAACATCGAGATGTCGGAGACGAGCTGGCTCTGCGCGCCCTCCAGCTTCGCGACGATGTCGTCGATCTGCGTGGAGACCTTCTCGTAGCGGCGACGCAGCTTGTTGATGTTCACGGCGATCGTGCCGAGGATCGGCACCTTCTTGATGCCGCTCAGCTCCGCCTCGTCCACGGTGACGAGCAGACCCTGCAGCAGCTCGCCCGCCTGGCCGGCGTCCTTCGAACGGGTCTTGGCGAGGATGTCGTCGGCGAACGTCGACGTGGCGCGCTGCACGTCCTTGCCGTACGCGGATTCGATGCCGGCCTTGGTCAGGTCGAGCGAGCCGGCCAGCTGCGTCACCTTCGCCTGATCGGCCGGATTGAGCTTCGCGATCTGCTGGTCGGGCGTGGCGTCGGCGGCCAGCGCCTGGTCCCCGGACGGTGCGGCGAGGTCCACGGCGCTGGTCTGCGTACCTCCCGCGAGGTCGCTGAGAGAGATTTCCTTCATGGTTCATTGTCCTTTCGAGAGCGTGGTGATGATCGCCTGCATGGCGTCGTTGCTGGGCAGCTCGGAGACGGCGGTGATCTGGTCCACGGTGCCGGGCACCTTGAACCGTTTGATGCCGTCGGTGCCGGTGAAGTTCGCAGAACGGAACCCGTGCCGTTGCCAGGCGAGCTTCTGCATGTCGTCGCTCTTGAGCAGCGTCAGCAGCTTGCGGCCCTTGTCGTCAAGCGGGATGAGCATGTGCGTGGACCATACGGTCGGCGTCGGGTAGACGATGACGATGTCGTCCTTGACCTGATTCCATGCGTCGGGCTGGTTGGCTGCCACGTCAAGCACCTGGCTCTCATAGCCGATCATCATGGGTTTCGATCCGACGCCAAGCGTGAGGAACTGGTTGAAGCTGTCCTCCGAACTCGTCTCCATCCAACCGGATTTCGAGAATATGGACTGCAGGGTGGCCTGGTCGCGTTGCACGGATTGCACGGTCGCGGGCTGTCCGCCGTTCAGCACCGTGGCCACCAGCGCCGCGTATTCGTTGCCGGAGTTCGACTTCACCGGGTCGGTCGAGTCGATGCGGAACTGCCCGTAGCCGCCCGACCAGCCGACCTGCGCCCATGTCTTGTTGGTCTTCAGCGCATCGACGGCCTTGGCCATGTCCATGCGGTAGACGCCGTCGGTCTTGCTCATCATGCCGGTCTTCACCAGACCGTCGGCCACCTGCTTGTGCGTGTAGATGACGATGGGGGAGTTGAAGACGATATCGGCGCCCGACGTGTCGATCTTCTTCGCCTTGCCGTATTCGACGGCGACCTTGGACGACGGGAAGAGATAGTCCATGCCGTTGCTGTCGGCGTCCATCATGGCCAGGGACCCGGCCTTGCGATAGTCGATGTTCAGGCCGTTCCTCGCGGCGAGATTCTTGAACTCCTGGTCCTCGAACAGCGTGATCTTCTCGCCGCCGAGATAGCCGGTCACGCTTTCGGTCTTCACCGGTTTGGGCGCGGTGCTGGCCTTCCAGTTGCGCAGCACGGTGACGCCGCCGAGCACGAGCACCACCACCAGCAGCGCGGCGAGCCCGATGATTTTCGATTTGGAGAGTTTCACGACCGGTCTCCTTTCTTGGTCGGTGCGTCGTCGGAGGGAACGTTCGCGGTCCGTGCGGGCGTCATGGTCGCGTCGATCGGGGCGCCCGTCGGCGGATCGTACGGAATCGGCGACGTATATGAAGCAGGACGCTGGCGTTGCTGACGTTGCCGGGGCGACGTGGTTGTTCCCGGCAACGTGTCATGCGTCGTCTCCACGCTGTATCCGTCCATGCTGGCCAGCCGGGCGATGGCCTCGGAGTCAGCGGACAGGGCCAGCGTCTTCGCTTCCACGGCGTGCGAGAGCTCCCCGGCGGCGGTCTGTTCGAGCACCTGCATGGCGTTGATGGTGTCGACGCGTGCCTTCGCTATCTGGTCGCGTGCGCCGGAACGCTCCACTTCCACATAGCCCTGCAGCAGGTTCTGCGTCTGGTCGCCATACACGTTGATGAAATGCCGCAGTGTCTCGTACGAACGGGGATTGTTCTCGACGAACGACGTGAGCGCCTTCGTGGCCACGACGATGTCGTTGACCTCCTTGCGCACCGCGGGATCGCGTACCTGGGACATCAGTCCGCGGATGGCATTCATGCGCGCGTTGGCCATGTCGATGGCCTCCACGGCCTTCTGCCCGTTGGGCACGGCCGACGCAAGCACCTTGCCGAGCCTGCGTTCCGGCTGAGTGAGATACGAGACGCCGATGTATCCGCCGGCCGCCACGACCACCGCGCCGACGAGGCCGACGATGCCGCCTCCGGCCACCCAGAACGTGAGGGCGGCGAGCCCGAGTCCGGCGAGGAAGCTGACGATGGTGCTGATCATCCGTTGAATCCCTTCACCTGGCGGAAGATGGAAGCCAGGTCCTCGGATCGTCCGTCGAACACCTTCGCGTTGGAGAGCTTGGCGAGCTCGTTGAGCTGGGCGGGGTCGGCCTGGCCGAACATGATGGAGAACACGGGGACGTCGTGGCCGGAGGCCTTGTACTGCTTGGTGAATGCGTCCTTGTTGCCGGTCTGCGAGACGCCGTCGGTCATCAGCACGATGGCGGTGGTGTAGTCACCGGTGTTCTTCGGCAGGTTCTGCAGGGCCTTGTCGAGGCCGTCGTAGATGTCGGTGCCGCCGATGGTGTCGGTCTGCTGGCCTCGCTGCAGGATGGCCGTCGTGTCGGCGCCGGTGGATTTGGTCGGTTCCTGCGCGTCGCCGGAGAACGGGATGAGGATGTTCACATCGTTCTTGCCGGCTTCAAGATGCGACTGCCTGGCCTGGGTCTGGTCGAGCGCGGCATTGAGTCCGCGCACGACGCCGTCCTTGCCGTCGCCCTGCATGGATCCGGAGTAGTCGACCACCCACACCGTCCAGCTGGGCTTGCGCAGACTCGACTGGTAGACGTTCAACGATTCGTTGATGACGTCGGCCGCGGGCAGGGGAATCGTCTTCAAGGCGTCGGCTCCGGTGTTGATGCCCCATTCGCTGCGGAACGCGTCCTTGACCTTGGCGTCGTTCTTGTAGGTGAGCACGCCCGCGAGACCGGTGCGGCGGCCGGCGCGTTCGAACAGCAGCTTCGCATCCTTGGACTTCAGTGCCTTGGCGAAGGAGTCGTAGGCGTCATTGAGGTTCTGTCCGCGGTCGACGTAGCCGAGAGGGGAGTCGGAGACGGCGATGCCGTCCGAGGGGTACACGGCCAGCAGCGGATCCTTGCCCTTGGCGGTCAGGGCCCTATCCGCCTGGATGACGAGGCTTTCGTAATTGACCATGGCGTTGAAGCGGTCGGGGTTGGCGACAACCATGTCCTTGAGCCAGTCGGAGGAGCCGGACGAACGGTCCACGCCGGACAGCAGCGTGTGCACGTTGGCCTGCACGTTCGCATTGTCGAGATCGGCCTTGGTGAGGGCCTGGTTCTTGCCGGCGATGGCGGTGAGGAACGCGAGGTAGGCGCTGGCGCCGGAGTTCGACTGCGTGGCGCTGGTCATGGAGAACGTGAGTTTCTTCGCCTTCACCGCGTCGATGACGTCCTGCGTCTTCACCGCCTTGGTGGTGCCGTCGCCATTGGCCCATCCGAGTTGTTGCGCCTTGGACTTGGCGATGCCGAACACGATGGGCGTGGTGGAGGTGCTCTGCTGGTCCTTGACGATATGCTTCGTGTCGCCCATCGAAATCCACATCGATGATGCAGGCCAGACGGCGTCGTATGATTTGCCGCCGTTCTTCAGCACGTTCATGATGTCGAGCGAACCCATGTAGTCGATGGTCACGCCGATCTTGGAGCCGTCGACCGCGCGCTGGATGGCCGCGGACACCTCCTTGTTCTCCGAGCCGGAAGCGATCTTCAATGTGGCCGTGGCATTGCCGTCGGCCGGTTTGTAGGTCTCCGTCTTGCCGTTGTTCGAGACCGTTGGCTTGGCCGACGATGTCGGGTCGGTCTGCGACGTGTCGCCGGACGATGTGCTGCCGCCGTTCTTCTGGGAATCCGTACCGCCCGCGCATCCGGCGAGCATCATCACCATTGCGAGAACCGCGGCTATGGCCGCGACCGTCCAGGTTTTCATCGACGAATGCACTGCCCTGAACATCTCATCTCCTGTTATTCGAGTCCCCTCGTCGCCGGTCGTCATGTATCGAATATCCCCCGAAACGACGAAGAGACATATATCCGTATACTTCATTGTCATCCGGCGGCGTTGCCGGACGTGGATTGGAGGATGAACGCAAGGTGAACAGCAAGTGATGTTTGCGATGCTTCGGGATGCGATGACGGAGCATCGCCTGCGTTGCGGAGGACGCTCCGTCATCGCATCGTATGCCTTCGTCCCGCCACGCGCGTCATCGCATCCCCGACGATTGGGTGGCATATCGATTGTCGTCGGCGTTGTGGAGAGCCCGACCGCTATGGAAAAGCCCCCTCTGGCGAGGGGGCAGCGTTATTCACTGAAGTGAAATAACGTGTGTGGTCGCAAGGCGTGGGAGATGAAGGTGTACTGAGTACATCGAATCTCCCACAACGCAGCGGACACACGTTAGTGCTGAAGTGAAATAACGTGTGTGGTTTCAAGGCACGGGAGGCGAAGGCGTACTAAGTACGTCGAGCCTTCCATAACGCAGAGGACATTCTGTTACTGGTGCTGAAGTGAAATAACGCGTGTGGCCGCAAGGCGTGGGAGATGAAGGTGTACTGAGTACATCGAATCTCCCACAACGCTGCGGACGCTCCGTTATTTCACTTCAGGGCTTTTGCGCCGATGTCGTGGCGATAGAACAGGCCCGGGGTTTCGAGCGAGTCGATGATCGCGTAGACCTTGTCCTGTGCGGCCTGCAGGGTGTCGGCGGTGGTTTCGACGAGGAGCACGCGGCCGGAGTTGGCGATGAGCTGGTCGCCGTTCTCGCCGGTGGTGGTGACGCCCGCATAGTAGACGTGGGAGTCGGCGTCCACGGCGATGTCGGGGACCTTGGCGCCCTTGATGACGTTGACGGGGTATCCGTCGGAGGCGAGGACGACGCCGAGGGTGGAGCTCTGCTCGTCCCAGGTGAACTCGGGGGCTTCGTCGTTGAGAATGGCCCAGATGCCGGCGCCGAGGTCGGAGGTGAGCTTGGGAAGCACGACTTCGGTCTCGGGGTCGCCGAAGCGGGCGTTGAACTCGATGACCTTGGGGCCGTCGGCGGTGGCGATGAGGCCGGCGTAGAGGATGCCGGTGAAGGGGGTGCCTTCGTCCACCATGGCCTTGGTGACGGGCCTGACGATGGTTTCGATGGCCTGGTCGACTACGGACTGGGCGATCTGCGGGACGGGGCTGTAGGCGCCCATGCCGCCGGTGTTGGGGCCTTCGTCGTTGTCGTAGGCGCGCTTGTGGTCCTGGGAGATCGGCATGGTCCAGAATTCCTCGCCGCGTACGAAGCTCATGAGGGAGAACTCCTGGCCTTCGAGGAACTCCTCGATGACGACGGAGGCTCCGGCCGCGCCGAAACGATGGTCGACGAAGATCTCCTCGAGCGCCTCGATGGCCTCGGCCTCGGTCATGGCGACGGTCACTCCCTTGCCGGCGGCGAGTCCGTCGGCCTTGATGACGATGGGGGCGCCGTGCTCCTTGACGTAGTCGACGGCCGGCTCGAGGCTTTCGAACGTGGCGTAGGCGGCGGTGGGCACGTCGTGACGCTGCATGAGCTCCTTGGCGAACGTCTTGGAGCCCTCGATCTGGGCGGCCTTCTTGTTGGGGCCGAACGCCTTGACGCCGGCGGCCGCGTAATCGTCGACGAGTCCTTCGATGAGCGGGACCTCGGGGCCGATGAACACCCAGTCGATGTCGTTCTGCACGGCGAAGTCGATGAGTGCGGCGTGGTTCTCCTCGCTCAGCTGCACGATGTGGATGCCGTCGGCGATCATGCCGGGGTTGCCGGGGGCGACGAACACCTCGTCGACGGTGTCGCCCTTGAGCAGGGTGTGGGCGATGGTGTGCTCGCGGGCGCCGGAGCCGATGACCAGTACTTTCTGACCCATGATGTCAGGTCCTTTCAATCAGTTCAGTGCGATGTTTGATTGGGTGCGTATTGCCGTTGCTGCGTGATCATACGAGTGGTGAATCAGTCGTGCAGTGCGATCTGGTTGCCGTCGGCGGATTCGACGATGGAGCCGAGCACGTAGGCGGCCTCGTCATGCTCCTTGAGGATGGCGAGCGCTTCGTCGGCGCGGTCCTTGGAGACGGCGAGCACCATGCCGATGCCCATGTTGAAGATGTTGTACATCTCCTTGTGGTCGATGTCGCCGGCCTTTTCGAGCACGTCGAAGATCGGCAGGACGGGCCAGGTGCCGAGCTTGATGTCGGCGGCGAGGCCGTCGGGGATCATGCGCGGGATGTTCTCGATGAAGCCGCCGCCGGTGATGTGGGCGACGCCCTTGACGACGCCGGCCGCGAACAGGGGCTTGAGGGTCTTCACGTAGATCTTGGTGGGGGTGAGCAGCACGTCGCCGAGCTTGGCGCCGCCGAGCTCGGGCAGTTCGGTGTCGACGGTGTATCCGGCCTGGTCGAACAGGGCGCGGCGCACGAGGGAGAAGCCGTTGGAGTGGACGCCGGAGCTGGGCAGGCCGATGAGCACGTCGCCGGCGGTGATGGTGGAGCCGTCGACGATGGCGGACTTTTCGGCCACGCCGACGGTGAAGCCGGCGAGATCGTACTCGTCCTCGTCGTACATGCCGGGCATTTCGGCGGTCTCGCCGCCGATGAGGCCGGCCTCGGCCTGCACGCAGCCGTCGGCCACGCCGGCGACGACCTGCTCGAGCAGGGCCGGGTCGTTCTTGCCGCAGGCGATGTAGTCGAGGAAGAAGAGCGGCTGGCCGCCCTGGGCGGCGATGTCGTTGACGCACATGGCCACGCAGTCGATGCCGATGGTGTCGTGCTTGTTGGCCATCTTGGCGACGACGAGCTTGGTGCCGACGCCGTCGGTGCCGGAGATCAGCACCGGCTCCTTGTAGCCGAGCGAGGCGAGGTCGAACAGGCCGCCGAAGCCGCCGATGCCGCCGACGACGCCGGGGCGGTTGGTGCGGGCGACGTGGGACTTGATGCGCTTGACGACCTCGTAGCCGGCCTCGACGCTGACTCCTGCCTTTTCATACGCTTCGGGCATGATGGTCCTTTCGTGAATGTCGATTGGCATTGGTTATGCCGATGGGTGGGGTGACGTCGATTGACGTCGGTTTGACGTGGACTGTTGCGGATTCGTGAATCATCCGGCGGGACCTTCCGCGGGGCCCCGCCAGACAGGCCGTCAGGCCTTGGCCTCGGCCTTCTGATAGGAGTATTCGTTGCCTTCGTACTTGCTCTTGTAGAGTGCGAATTCGGGCAGGCGCTTGCGGTCCTCCGGGGTGAGCGACTTGAGGAAGTCCTGCTCGTAGTCCTCCAGCGCGGTCGGGTAGTCGCCGTTGAAGTAGGCGACGCACAGGCCGCCGTACGGGGCGTCCTCGTGCAGGCCGATGCATTCGACGAGGCCGTCGAGCGAAAGGAAGGAGAGGGAGTCGGCGCCAATGTATTCGCGGATCTCCTCGACGCTCTTCTTGCCGGCGATGAGCTCCTTGGTGGTGGAGATGTCGATGCCGTAGAAGCACGGGTACTTCAGCGGCGGCGAGCTGATGCGCATGTGCACCTCGGCCGCGCCGGCCTCCTTGAGCAGCTGCACGATGCGCTTGGACGTGGTGCCGCGCACGATGGAGTCGTCGATGACGACGACGCGCTTGCCCTTGACCACGCCGCGCACGGCGGAGAGCTTCATGCGCACGCCCTGCTCGCGCAGCTCCTGCGTGGGCTGGATGAAGGTTCGTGCCACGTACTGGTTCTTGATGAGGCCCATCTCGTTGGGCAGACCGGCCTCCTCCGCGTAGCCCGAGGCCGCGGAGAGCGAGGAGTTCGGCACGCCGATGACCATGTCGGCGTCCACCGGGGACTCCTGGGCGAGGCGCGCGCCCATGCGCTTGCGGGCGGAGTGCACGTTGACTCCGTAGATGTTGGAGTCAGGGCGGGCGAAGTAGATGAACTCCATCGAGCAGATGGAAAGCTGCGTGTGGTCGGTGTAGGTGTCGATGGTGTAGCCGTCGTCGTTGATGACGATGACCTCGCCCGGGCGGATGTCGCGCACGAGCTCGGCACCGACGATGTCGAGCGCGCAGGTCTCGGAGGCGAGCACATAGGCGCCGTTCTTCATGCGGCCGAGGGAGAGCGGACGGAAGCCGTTCGGGTCGAGCGCACCGATCATGGCGTCCTCGGTCATGAGCAGGTAGGCGAAGCCGCCGTGCACCTTGCGCAGCGACTCCTTGAGCTTGTCCATGAAGGTCGGCTGGTCGGAGCGGCGGATGAGGTGCATGAGCACCTCGGTGTCGGAGTTGGAGTGGAAGATCGCGCCCTCGTCCTCGAGATGACGGCGCAGCGTGCGGCAGTTGGTGAGGTTGCCGTTGTGGCATAGGGCCATGTCGCCGTCGTGGAAGCGGAAGATGAACGGCTGGATGTTGTCGGTGGAGCCGGAGCCGGCCGTGGCGTAGCGCACGTGACCGATGGCCTTGTCGCCGGCAAGTCGGGTGATTTCGCGTTCGTCGCCGAACACTTGGGTGAGTAGGCCCAGACCACGGTGGCCGATGAGATGGCCGTTATCGTTCGAGACGATGCCGGCGCCCTCCTGGCCGCGGTGCTGCAGGGCGTGAAGACCGAAATAGGTGAGACGTGCCGCATCCGGATGACCCCAGACGCCGAAAACGCCGCATTCCTCGTGAATTTCTTCCAGTTCGGCGGACAAGCCACTCGCTCCTTCATATAGAGTTAACGCAGGATTCAATCGTTCCCACGTTACCAACCGCGCACTACAAGAGACGCCCCGCCGTGGCGCTGAGCGACACGACTCATGCTCGAACATATGTTCTATATATGATAGTCTTAAAGGCAGTATTCGAACATTTGTTTGCTATGGGCTTGATGGCATGGATTCGTGCTTGGTAGGGGGTGAATCGGAATGTTGCGGAACCGGGTCGATGCGGTCGATGAAGGTGTGACCGGAAACGAGGCCGATGCCGTCGGGACTGGCAGTGGCTCGCGCGGTCGGACGTATATCGCCATCGATTTGAAGTCGTTCTATGCGTCGGCGGAATGCGCCGAGCGTGGCCTCGACCCGTTGAACACGCATCTGGTGGTGGCTGATGCGAGCCGCACCGAGAAGACCATCTGCCTCGCGGTCTCGCCGTCGCTCAAGGCATACGGCATCCCCGGGCGTCCACGGCTTTTCGAAGTGGTGCAGAAGGTGCGGCAGATCAACGCCGAGCGGCGGCTCCGTGCGCCGGGCCGGCGGCTGATGGGGGAGTCCTGTCTGGCGTCGGAACTGGCGGAGAATCCACGTCTGGCACTGACGTATGTCGTGGCGAAGCCGCGGATGGCGTTGTATCTCGAACGCAGCGCGCAGATATACGGCATCTATCTCAAATACGCCGCCGCCGAGGACATCCACGTGTATTCCGTCGACGAGGTGTTCATGGACGTCACGCGGTATCTGCGGTCCTACGGCATGACCGCGCATCGGCTGGCCATGACCATCGTCCGTGACATCCTCGCGACCACGGGCATTACCGCCACGGCCGGCATCGGCACGAACATGTACCTCGCCAAGGTCGCCATGGACATCGTCGCCAAGCACATGCCGGCCGACCGCGACGGCGTGCGTGTCGCCGAACTCGACGAGATGTCGTACCGACGGTTGCTGTGGGATCATCGCCCGCTCACCGACTTCTGGCGGGTCGGCCGCGGCTATGCGAAAAAACTCGAGGCCCACGGGCTCAACACCATGGGTGATGTCGCACGCTGCTCGCTCGGCGGGCCTACCGATTTCTACAACGAGAATCTGCTGTACCGGCTGTTCGGCGTGAACGCGGAACTGCTCATTGACCACGCATGGGGATGGGAGCCTTGCACCATCGCCGACATCAAGGCGTACCGGCCCGAATCCAACAGCATGAGCATCGGTCAGGTGCTGCATGAACCGTATGACTTCGCGCACGCCCGCATCATCGTCAAGGAGATGGCCGACCAGCTGGCGTTGGACATGGTCGAACGGAACGTGCGGACCGACTGCGTATCGCTCATGGTCGGCTATGACATCGAGAACCTCGGCGGCCGCAAGGACGACTGCGGCATGGGGGAAGCACCCCGAACCGATGCGGCGCACTACGCGGGCGTGATCGCCAGCGACCATTACGGACGGAAAATACCGAAAGCCGCGCATGGCACGGAAACATTGGGATCGTATACGTCATCCGCACGCCGCATCGTCGATGCGGCCACGACGATATACGACCGCACCGTCGACCCGAACCTGACCGTACGACGCATCACCATCGTCGCCGGACGACTCAGACCCGTGCCATGCCGGCCATCCGCAGAAGAGCCGTCTCCCGACCGGACGGCTGCCGGCCAGTCGACCGGCGGCCATTACGAGCAGCTCGACCTGTTCTCCGACGTGGAACGCGAGGACGCGGAAAGGGCGCGTATGGTCGAAGCGGAGCGAAGGGAGCACGACGTGCAGTCGACCGTGCTGGACATCAAACGACGCTTCGGCAGGAACGCCGTCATCAAAGGCATGAACCTCGAGGAAGGAGCCACCGGCATCGAACGTAACAACCAGATCGGCGGCCACGCCGCCTGATCCGATCTCCCTCAACCTCCCTGCGACGGGGAAACGGCCGGCTGGGACCGACGCGGAGAGAAGAGGGCGAACGTCTTTCGGACGAAAGTCCCTTGATGCAAATTCATGTGATTCATGGCAGACGTGATTTATGGCAGAAAGGAGCGCCATGGCACTCACCCCGACCCATCGGTACGACGACATCATCGACAGGCCGCATCATCGGTCATCCTCACGACCGCATATGCCCGCGCGCAAACGCGCCGCACAGTTCATGCCGTTCGCCGCGCTCAGCGGTTACGACGCCATCATCATGGGAACGGCGCGGCGCACCCAGCAGCGCGTGGAGCTCGGCGACGACGAACGTCAGGCATTGAACGAACGCCTGCGACGTATCGTCGAACATGCGTCGGACCATCCGCGGGTCTCGGTGACGTTCTTCATGCCGGACCCCCGCAAGGCAGGCGGCGTCTACGTCACCGTCGGCGACACGCTCCGCCGCATCGACATCGCGCATCGCCTGCTCATGCTCGGCAACGGGCAGGCCGTCGCCCTGCGGGACATCGTGGACATCCACGAAATAGCCGACAATAGATAACCGTTATACCTGCCGACGAACAGTCCCGCACGGGGCCGGCGTAGGAGCGGTATATTCAGGCGTGATTGAATCAGTCAGGAGAAGACCACCACCATGCTTGCAGCCGATTCCACCGTCCGTTCATGTCCGGTGCCGTTCGCGCCAATTGCCGAATCGATACCGCCCAACGTGTTCGCCGTCACCGACCAGAAGGTCGCAAGGGCCGTCGCCTCGGGCGCGGACGTCATCGACCTCGCCAAGGGCAACCCCGACGCCTATCCGGCCGCATTCATCCGCGACGCAGCCAAACAGGCCGTCGACGATCCCGCCAACGCCCGATACACGCCATTCGACGGCAAACCCGCGTTCCTTCAGGCCGCCGCCGAATGGTACCGCAACGTGCACGGCGTGGAACTCGACTGGCCCACGCAGCTGTTCGCCGTGGAGGGCGCCGTGGACGGTCTCGCCGGACTCTACGCCATCCTTATCGGCTGCGGCGACGCAGTCGCGTTCGTCGACCCCTACTATCCCTCATACCACTGCATGGCCGTCATGCACGGCGCCGAAGAGATACTGCTGCCTGCGCTCGCCGACCACGACTTCCTGCCCGACCTGGACGTCGTGCCCGTAGAGACCTGGGACCGAGTAAAGATGCTGGTGCTCAACTATCCGAACAATCCCACCGGAGCCCAAGCGTCGCCGGAATTCCTGCGTCGCGCCGTCGAACTGGCCCACGAGCATCGGTTCGTCATCGTGCACGACTACGCCTACACGGGCCTCGGCGTCGGCGGGCCGGATGCACAGCAGCACAGCATCCTCGAGATTCCCGGCGCGCTCGACGTGGCCGTGGAGGTGTGTTCGCTGTCGAAGATGTACGCCATGGCCGGCTGGCGCGCCGGATTCGTGGCGGGCAATGAGGCCGTGGTCTCGCGGCTCAAGCTCTATCACTATCAGATGGGTTCCATGATCACCGGCAGCATCCAGGACGCCGGTATCGTGGCACTGCAATCCGACCAGTCATGCGTCGTCGAACTCGCTGAACGCTATGCCGCCCGTCGTCGCATCGTGGCGGAGGGACTGCGCGAGGCCGGACTCGACGTGTTCGACTCCGCCGGCGGCATCTACGTGTGGGCGCGCGTGCCTCGTGACGGCGACTGGAACGGCGAGCGGCTTGCCGATCATCTGCTCGACCACGCCGCCGTGGCTGTGCTCCCCGGAACCTGCTTCGGCAGGGTCGGCGGCGACTACATTCGTCTGAGCCTGCTCAAATCCGAGCCCGAACTCGTCGAAGCCGTCCGCCGCATCAAAGCCGCGCTGCGTTAGGCGACGTAGACAGGCGACAGATGGAAACTCGATTTTCTCGTCCAAATCATCGAAATCGTCCTGCTTCTGCGACGATTGCGCGAGAAAAATCCGGATTTCGACGGTCATCGTCTGCCGAACAGCCCTCCGGCATTGTTGCAAACATGTCTATGTGTCTTGTGGCTTGCAAGATGTAGACTTCTTTATGAAGTTGCGACGAGGCACTTGCAGACACATGACATGAGACGAGGGAGACGCCTGTGAACATCATCGACGGCATCGGCAACATGGCGAAAGACGCCATCGACAATGCGGGCCAAGCGGCGAAGAACGCCGTTGATGGCGTCGGCAAAGTGGCCAAGGATGCCGCCAATAGTGTCGGGAAAGTCGCCGGGCAGGCGGGGGAATCGGCGAAGCAGGTCGGCGGCAATGCCGTGGGCGCGGTGAAAGACGCCGCGTCGAACGTGTCGATGGCGTCGCTGACGGAAGAGCAGATGTCCGAAATCCTGGACAAATGCTACGACAGCGCTTTGAACGGTATTCCCAAGGTCAGCAAAAGCAGTGATGCGTTGGCTCAGGAATATCTGGACCGATACGATTCGCCGGAAAAGGCGGCCAGGATGTTCATCGCCAATCAGATTGCAAAATGCTCCACGTCCGGATTCGTCACCGGTTTCGGTGGATTCATCACCATGCCTGTGACCATACCGGCGAATATCACCAGCGTGATTTATGTGCAGATGCGCATGATTGCCGCGCTTGCCTATATGGGCGGATATGATCCGCACGACGACGAGGTGCAGACGCTGGCATATATGTGCCTTGTCGGCACATCCATCACGGATATCGTAAAGAAGGCCGGCATAGAGGTCGCAAACAAGGTCACCATGGCCATGCTGAAGAAGCTTCCCGGCCAGGTGCTGATGAACATCAATAAAAAGGTGGGCTTCCGACTTCTTACCAAATTCGGTTCCAAGGGCGCCATCAATCTGGTGAAGGTCGTGCCGGTCGCCGGGGCGTTGGTCGGAGCCGGCATGGATTTCGCCGGTACGAAGATAATCGCGGACAAGGCCTACAACGTTTTCCTGCTGAATGACATCGACTGATTGATGTCGTCCGATCGGTCCGTTTCGATATTTATAGTCCGACGGCCGACAGAAATCATGGCATAGGGGTGCCCATATTCCGCAATGGTGGCTGTAATAGTGGGTCTACCTGTTCGCGATGGTGGGCGATAGTGGGTCTAACGGGTTGGATTTGTGGGTCTATCCGTTCGTGGGATGGATTTGTGGGTCCAGACTATTCAATAACCGTGGGCCAATCCGTTCATTAAGGGGTTTGTGGGTCTACTGCATACATAGGGACGTCGAAAAGGACTTTCTCATGTATGCAATAGACCCACTTTGTGTTTTCCGCGATTGGATGGACCCACAAACCTTGCCGTGCAGGACGTATGACGTCAACGGGCGCGCCGGCGAGACGACCGCTGCAACGAACAAGACGGAGCACACGACCGGATGAACCGACATACGCCCCGTCCTATTCAGGATTCATTCGCCGGAGCCTGCGTATTCGGCGGAGCCGACGAACCCGTCATGACCCGGACTCGTCGGCTCCGACGGGAGGAATCAGCGTCAGGCGGTGAAGTACTCGACGCCGGCCTCGAAGATCGGCTGGTACTTGTCGCCGGGCACGTTCACGTAGAGGCCGTTGCCGCTACGCTCCGAATGGCCCATCTTGCCGAACACGCGGCCATCGGGGCTGGTGATGCCTTCGATGGCGAGTAACGAACCGTTCGGGTTGACGTTGAGATCCATGCTCGGCACGCCGGCCTCGTCCACGTACTGCGTGGCGATCTGGCCGTTGGACTTGAGCTGGGCGAGCACGTCGTCGTTGGCGACGAAACGGCCCTCGCCGTGGGAGATGGCGACCGTGTGCACGTCGCCGACCTCGGTCTTCGCCAGCCACGGGGAGAGGTTCGATGCCACGCGGGTGCGCACCAGACGGCTCTGGTGACGGCCGATGGTGTTGAACGTCAGCGTCGGGCATTCAGCGGTCATCGGCACGATGTCGCCGAACGGCACCAGACCCAGCTTGATGAGTGCCTGGAAGCCGTTGCAGATGCCGAGCATCAGACCGTCGCGGTTCTGCAGCAGGTCACGCACGGCCTCGGTGACGGCCGGGGCGCGGAAGAACGCGGTGATGAACTTGGCGGAGCCGTCGGGCTCGTCGCCGCCGGAGAAGCCGCCGGGGATCATCACGATCTGGCTGCGCCTGATCTCGTCGACCAGGGCCTGCGTGGACTCGGCCACGGCCTCGGGCGTGAGGTTGTTGACAATCAGCGTGGTGGCGTCGGCGCCGGCGCGCTCGAACGCGGCGGCCGTATCGTACTCGCAGTTGTTGCCGGGGAACACCGGGATGACCACATGCGGCTTCGCCACGGAAGCGCCCGTGTACACGGTCTTCTTCGGGGCGGTGAAGCTCACCGTCTCGACGGCCTCGCCCTTGCCGCGGTAGGGGAACACATCCTCGATGCCATGCTCCCAGGCCTCCTGCACGTCGGCCAGGTCGAGCGTCTCGCCGCAGGCCGCGAACTCGTAGGCCTCGGTGGTCTCGCCGATCTTGCCCATGCACACCAGGTTGGAGACGGCCGGCAGCTTGCCCTGGTCGGCCAGCTCCACGATGAAGCTGCCGTACGCGGGGGCGAACAGGTCGTCGAGGGCGATGGCGTCGTCGAGCTTCACGCCGATGCGGTTGCCCAGCGTGTCCTTGAACAGCGTCTCGGCAGTGCAGCCGTAGCCCGGCGTGGAGACCGCGGCCACCTGACCGTCGTCGACGAGGTTCTCGATGACGGACAGCACCTCGATGAGGCTCTCCGGCTCCGGGGTCAGGCCGTCGGCCTTGTAGCGCGGGGCGATGCGAACCACGTCGTGGCCGGCCTTCTTGAACTCCGGGGAGGTGGCGCGGCCCATCGGGCCCACGGCCACGGCGAAGCTCACCAGCGTAGGCGGCACGTCGAGGTCCTCGAAGCTGCCGGACATGGAGTCCTTGCCACCGATGGCGCCGACGCCGAGGTCGACCTGCGCCATGAGCGCGCCGAGCACGGCCGCGAGCGGCTTGCCCCAGCGCTTCGGGTCCTCACGCAGCTTCTCGAAGTACTCCTGGAACGTCAGGTAGGCGTCCTCGCGGCGGAAGCCCGCGGCGACCAACTTGGAGATGGATTCGACCACCGACAGGTAGGCGCCGGTGAACTGGTTGGCCGACATGATGTACGGGTTGAAGCCCCAGGCCATCGCGGAGGCGGTGGTGGTCTCGCCGAACACCGGGAACTTGGCGACCATGGCCTGCGACGGGGTCAGCTGCTCCTTGCCGCCGAACGGCATGAGCACGGTGGCTGCGCCGATGGTGGAGTCGAAGCGCTCGGACAGGCCCTTGTTGGAGGCCACGTTGATGTCGGTGACCAGCTCGTGCATACGCTCGGACAGCGTGGCGCCCTTCCACGGGGTCTCGTAGGTGCCGCCCTGCTCCACATGCGCGTCCATGTACTTCGGGGCGCCGTTGGAGTTGAGGAAGGCACGGCTCAGGCTCACGATGGTGTCGCCGTTCCACGTCATGACCATGCGCGGATCCTCGGTGACGGTGGCGATGACCGTGGCCTCGAGGTTCTCCTCGCGGGCGTATCCGAGAAACTCGTCCACATCCTCGGCGGCCACGTCGACGGCCATGCGCTCCTGCGATTCGGAGATGGCCAGCTCGGTGCCGTCAAGGCCCTCGTACTTCTTGGTGACCTTGTCGAGGTCGATGGTCAGGCCGTCGGCGATCTCGCCGGTGGCCACGGAGACGCCGCCTGCGCCGAAGTCGTTGCAGCGCTTGATGAGACGGCAGGCGTCGCCGCGGCGGAACAGACGCTGCAGCTTGCGCTCGATGGGGGCGTTGCCCTTCTGCACCTCGGCGCCGCACTCCTCGAGGGAGTCGATGTCGAGCTGCTTGGAGGAGCCGGTGGCGCCGCCGATGCCGTCACGACCGGTGCGGCCGCCCAGCAGGATGATCTTGTCGCCGGGGGCCGGGGTCTCGCGACGCACATGATCGGCCGGGGTGGCACCCACCACGGCGCCGATCTCCATGCGCTTGGCCACGTATCCCGGATGGTACAGCTCGTCGACCTGGCCGGTGGCGAGGCCGATCTGGTTGCCGTAGGAGCTGTAGCCGGCGGCGGCCGTGGTCACGAGCTTGCGCTGCGGCAGCTTGCCCTCAAGCGTCTCGGAGACCGGCACGGTCGGATCGGCGGCGCCGGTGACACGCATGGCCTGGTACACGTAGGAACGGCCCGACAGGGGGTCTCGGATGCAGCCGCCGATGCAGGTGGCCGCGCCACCGAACGGCTCGATCTCGGTGGGGTGGTTGTGCGTCTCGTTCTTGAACAGGAACAGCCAGTCCTCGTCCTCGCCGTTCACATCGACCTTCACCTTCACGGTGCAGGCGTTGATCTCCTCGGACTCGTCGAGGTTCTTCAGCACGCCGTGCGCCTTGAGGTACTTGGCACCGATGGTGCCCATGTCCATGAGGCACACGGGCTTCTCGTCACGGCCGAGCTCGTGGCGGATGGCGAGGTACTTGTCGAACGCGGCCTTGACCACGTCGTCGTCGATCTCGACGTTCGTCAGCTGGGTGCCGAACGTGGTGTGTCGGCAGTGGTCCGACCAGTAGGTGTCGATGACCTTGATCTCGGTGATCGTCGGGTTGCGCCGCTCCTTGGCGAAGTACTCCTGGCACACCTTGATGTCGGCGAGGTCCATGGCCAGACCGCGGTCCTCGATGAACCTGGCGAGACCTGCCTCGTCCAGGTCGAGGAAGCCGTCGATGACCTCCACCTTGCCCGGCGTGGCGACCTCCATCTTCAGGGTGTCGCGCGTGTCGAGCGAGGCCTCGCGGGCCTCCACCGGGTTGATGACGTAGTGCTTGATGGTGGCGATGTCGTCGTCGGAGAGTTCGCCCTCGAGCACGTACACCTTGGCGCTGCGCACGTCGGGACGCTCGCCCTGGCTGATCAGCTGGATGCATTCGCTCGCCGAATCGGCGCGCTGGTCGAACTGGCCGGGCAGGAACTCCACGGCGAACACGACGGCGTCGCCGGTCTCGGGAAGCTCGTCGGTGGCCACGTCGGTCTGCGGCTCGCTGAACACGGTGGGCACGCACTGGCGGAACAGCTCCTCGCTGATGCCCTCCACGTCATAGCGGTTGATGACGCGCAGACCCTTGAGGCCCTCGACGCCCAGAATGGTGCGCAGCTCGTTGTTCAGCTGCTGCGCCTCGACGTCGAAGCCGGGCTTCTTCTCAACATAGATGCGAAAAACCACTGCAGTTTTCCTTTCTTGATTCGTACGGCCCCGTCGGGTCGGGAGCACCGACGAAAAACAACCAAGGGGAGGGACGCCGTTCACGCGTTCACCTCCCCTTGGCCGTTTCGCCGCCGACTCCCCTCCGGGAGGGGAGTCATGGCCGTGGCCATGCTCAACGCTCCGGGGAGCCGTAACAACGATTACTTGACTTCGATGCCTTCGGACTTGGCCAGCTCGGCCAGACGGGACTCGATCTCCTCGTAGGCGGGGATGATCGATCCGAGGCCGCGACGGAACAGGTCCTTGTCGAGGTGCTCGACCTTGCCGGAATGGTCCTTCTGGTCCCACAGGCGGCAGGAGTCCGGGGTGATCTCGTCGGCCAGCAGCAGCTTGCCGTCGTCGGTGCGGCCCATCTCGATCTTGAAGTCCACGAGCTTGACGTCGATCTTCGCGAAGATCTCGATGAGGGCCTCGTTGATGCGGCGGGCCAGCGGCGCGATCTCGGCCAGGTCCTCGCGGGTGCACACGCCCAGGGCCACCAGGTCGTCATCGTTGACGAACGGGTCGTGCAGGTCGTCGTTCTTGAGGAAGTACTCGAGCACCGGCTCCTTGAGCGGCAGGCCCTCCTCGACGCCGAGACGCGAGCAGAAGTGGCCGGCGGCGGTGTTGCGCAGCACGATCTCCAGCGGGAACATGTTCACCTTGCGCACCAGCTGGGCGGTGTCGTTCACACGCTCGATGAGATGGCTGTCGATGCCGCGCTTCCTGAGCAGGTCGAAGATGATGGTGGTGATGAGGTTGTTCAGACGCCCCTTGCCGGTGAAGTCCTCCTTCTTCTCGCCATCGCCGGCCGTTGCCGTGTTCTTGTACTCGACCCAGAAGACCTCCGGATCGTCGGTTGCGTACAGCTGCTTGGCCTTGCCCTCGTAGAGCTTTTCCAGTTTCTCCATCATTACCTTTCTCACAACGTGATTTCACAGCGTTATCGGAGTGGAAATTCGGGGTGAATAATCGAGCCTAGGATATCAAGCGCCAGCTACAAAACACAACGCGCCCGGACGTATGGAAACGTCCGGGCGCGATGTGGTCCGGATACGGGAATTCGTGCCGGAATCCGGTCGGCCGGCAAGGCTCGGTTATCGATGGTCGGCCGTCAGCCGCGCTCGACGACCGTGGCCGTCAGTCGTCGCGCGACTTCGGCGGCCTTGCGACGGGCCTCCTCCTCGGTGGGGGCGGCCGCAAGGGCCACGGCCATGCGACGATGGCCGTTCACGCCGGGCTTGCCGAAGACACGCACGTCCGTATCAGGCTGCGACAATGCCTCGGCAAGATGATGGAACGTCACCTCGCCCTTGCCTGAGACGACGATCGCGTGGCTGGCCGAGACCATATGCGGATCGCGCAACGCGACCGACCGCTCGGAGACCGGAACGCCGAGCACGGCGCGCGCGTGCAGCGCGAACTCGCTGAGATGCTGCGAGATCATCGTGACCATGCCCGTGTCGTGCGGACGGGGGGAGACCTCGTTGAACAGCACGCGTCCGTCCTTGAGCACGAACAGCTCCACGCCGTACACGCCCCAGCCGGTCTCGCCGTGGCTGCGGGCGAGGTCCACCAGGCCGGAGACCATCGTCGTGGCGATCTCGGCGGCCTGACGGCGCACATCGTCGGTGATTGATGCGCACTGCCACGACTCGCGGTAGTCGCCGTCCTCCTGGCGCTGGCCGATCGGGTCGCAGGTGACGATGCCGGACGACGAGCTCACCGTCAGCACCGTCAGCTCGTAGTCCATCGGCACGAACGCCTCGACGACCACTCGGCTGACCTTGTGCTCCTTGGCGGTGCGGCCCTCGTTCTGCGCGATGTCCCATGCGTGCGCCACATCATCGGCGCCGCGCATCACCGACTGGCCATGGCCGGAGGAGCTCATCACCGGCTTGACCACGCAGGGGAAGCCCACGGCCGCCGCACCCTCGGCCAGCTCCTCCTCGGATTCGGCGAAACGATACGGCGACGTCGGCAGGCCGAGATCCTCGGCGGCCAGACGGCGCAGGCGCTCGCGGTCCATGCAGATCTGCGCGATCTGGCAGCTCGGCACCACCTGCACGCCGGCCTCGGCGGCCTTCGACAGCTCGGCGGTGGCGATGGCCTCCACCTCGGGGATGATGATGTCGGGCTTCACGTCGGCGATCAGGGCGTTGAGCTCGTCGGCCTTGGCCATGTCGAGCACGCGGGCCTCGTTCGCCACGTACTGGGCCGGGGCGCCCTCATAGGAATCGGCCGCGCAGACCCACACGCCCAGGCGCATGAGCTCGATGGCGATCTCCTTGCCCAGCTCGCCGGAGCCAAGCAGCAGCGCGCAGGTGCGATTGCCGCGCAGGTCGCCGAGCGGACGGTCCGGCACCTCGGACGGATTGGAGGAATTGACTGTGGGATTCTCAGACTTGCTCATGCCCTTTATTGTGGCATCAGCGCTACCCGTCAAGGCCGCGCTTGTGGAAATGACCGTGGAAACGCTTGTGCGGCTTGGTTTTCGACGATGTCGGAGGACGTCGGGCACCTTCGCGACACGCCGATGTGACAAGCGCTGAAAATCGTGTATAGTATTCACCTGTTGCGCTCGTTCAGTCCGCTGAACGGAGACGACATGGTGGCTATAGCTCAGTTGGTAGAGCATCTGATTGTGGTTCAGAAGGTCGCGTGTTCGAGCCACGTTAGCCACCCCGAAGTCAAGGGCTTCTCCGAAAGGAGAGGCCCTTTTTCGTTATGTACCCACTGAATAGGTGTCGTCCTCCCCTCAGTCAGCTTCGCTGACAGCTCCCCTCCAGAGGGGAGCCAGAGCTGAGCAGGCGCACGCGGAAGGCTCCCCCCGGGAGGGGAGCCGAGGATTTTGGCCCAGAACCCAAGATTTTTCCGGCTCCCCTCGGGAGGGGAGCTGTCGCCGCAGGCGACTGAGGGGAGGGCGACACCCACTCAGCCGCAACCCCTTACCAGCCGATGCGGGGGACGGCGTAGACGACCGAGGCGAACACCATCAGACTCGTCGCGCATTCGACCAGTCCCGTCACCATCGGGCCGATGGTCCTGTTGCGTGCCAGCAGCGGCAACACCACCGAACGCGCCAGCAGCGCCGCGCCGCTCGCGCCCAGTGTCGGCTGCGCCGCGAAACCCAGGCAGGTGAGCACTACGTTCCATATAACCGAGGCGTTCAGATACGACGACCTGCCGCGTTCGCGGATCATCGTCTTGACGAACAATACGGACCCGAACTGCGTGAACGCGAAGATCGCCGCCGCGTAGCAGCCCTCGCGGGAAAGCGGCACATGCATGCCGAGCACATCGAATCCGACCGCCGTGCCGCCGGGCGTCGGATGCTCGCCGAACAGCGGCATCACCGTAGCCATCGTCGCCGTGGCGAGCACTGCAGCCGCATTCGCCCACAGCGACCGCTCCCTGCGGCTCCACGATGCCATCAGCGAAACGATCAGCAGCACGCCGAACACCGGGGCCCATGTGAGCACTTCGGGATGAAGTAGCACGAACGGCACGCCGACGGCGGCGGTCGATGCGCCATAGACGAGCACCGGCTTGCGATACCGCTTCCGGAACCGTGATTTGAGCCATCGCGCGGCCGAGAACTGTAGGAAATAACACAGCAGCCATGCGGCGAGCAGCCACAGCTGCGTCGGCGTGGCGCCGCTGAGCGTCATGCCCGCCATCGCCGGCAGCAGCACCATCGCCCAGGCTCCGTGCTGATCGGGAATCCACCGGCGCAGCGCACGGCTGGCGATCGGCATGGTCGTGGTCGCGGAACGTCCGTTGGGAGAGTATCCGTTGGGGGAGTATTGAGTCATAACGGACCATCGTACGGCACCTCGTTCACGTTCCGTTCGGCGAATGTTCTCATCATGCCCCCATGCGCGTCGGAAGCGTGTGGGAACATGAAGACGTCTAATGGATTCCGCGGGGTCCCCACGTGGTCGTGGGGCGCCGCGGAATGAAGGGAAAGGAATGCCATGGCATTCATCGGTTTCGGAACGATGTTCCTGTTCATATTGCTGGTGCTCATCATTGTGCTGCTGTTCATGAGCCTGTATATCGTGCCGCAGCAGAACGCCTACGTGATCGAGCGACTGGGCAAGTTCCACGCCGTCACCGTGGCCGGCCTGCACATGAAGATACCGTTCATCGACCGCATCGCGCAGAAGATGAACCTGCGGGTCAGCCAACTGGACGTGAAGCTCGAGACCAAGACGCTCGACAACGTGTTCGTCACCGTGGTGGCATCCACCCAGTTCCGCGTCGACGCCCGTCACGTGGACGTCGCCTACTACGAACTGCAGAACCCCGCGGCGCAGCTGCGCAGCTACATGGAGGACGCGCTGCGTTCCGCCATCCCGGCCCTGACGCTCGACGACGCGTTCGCCCGCAAGGACAACGTGGCACTCGACGTGCAGCAGACCGTCGGCAACGAGATGCAGCGGTTCGGCTTCAACGTGGTCAAGACGCTGATCACCGCCATCGACCCCTCCGGCCAGGTCAAGCAGGCCATGGACTCCATCAACGCCGCCCAACGCGAGAAGGAGGCCACGCGTCAGCGCGCCGAGGCCCAGCGCATCGCCATCGAGACGCAGGCGCAGGCCGACGCCGAGAAGACCCGCCTCCAGGGCGAGGGCCAGGCGAACTACCGTCGTGAGATCGCCAACGGCATCGTCGACCAGATCAAGAGCCTGCACGCCGTCGGCATGGACATCGACGAGGTCAACCAGATCGTGATGTTCAACCAGTACCTCGACGTCATGCGCTCGATGAGCGAGTCGAAGAACGCCAAGACGGTCGTGCTGCCCGCCTCGACGCCCTCCGGATTCAGGAACATGTACGACGAGGTGACCAACGCGCTGCTGACCGGCCAGACGGTCTCCGACGCTCCGATCGCCCCGGATCCGAAGATTCGCTGACCGGTCCGTTCGTCCGCGTGGCGTCGGCGTCGACACGCCGCGCGGACGATTCGCCGGCGATGCCGTCATCCCGCCGCCGTTTTCGCACGACGATATCGCCGGCATATCTGTTATTTCGATATGTTGACGAATCCTGAAATGGCAAACGTTTGACGGTTTTTCGCCCTGATACTGTTGGGCACCGTGCAAATAGGGAACCGACATATCCGGCTCGGTGTTCTTGACATCGGGTCCAACACCGTCCACATGCTGATCGTCGACGCCGCACCCGGCGCCCGGCCGGAGCCCGAGGCCTCCAGCCGGTCCGTGGTGCGCATGATGCAGTATCTCAAAGCGGACGGCACCATCAAGAAATCAGGCGTCAAGGCCATCCTCGCCGCCGTCGACCAGGCGATGAAGCTCGCCGAACAGTACGAGGTCTCGCAGGTTGTGCCGATCGCCACATCCGCGTTGAGGGACGCGCCCAACGGGCCGAAGATCCTCGTGCAGATCGAGCAGCGCATCGGCCAGGGGGTCTCCGTGCTCTCCGGACCGGACGAGGCCCGGCTCACCTTCCTCGCCGCCCGACGCTGGTACGGCTGGGGAGCGGGCCGCCTGCTCGTGCTCGACATCGGCGGAGGCTCGCTCGAGGTCGCCACCGGCGTCGACGAGGAGCCCGACAAGGCGATGAGCGTGCCGGCGGGTGCAGGCCGCGTCACCCACGCCTTCCTGCCGGAGGGCACCGCCGACGCCAAGCAGCTGGCCCACCTGCGCAAGAAGGTCGGGCACATCATCGAACCCATCGTCAAGGAGTTCGCCGACTCCAAGCGACCTGACCACGTGGTCGCCACGTCCAAGACCTTCCGTTCGCTCGCGCGCCTCGCCGGCTCGAAGGTGAAGGTCATCGGCGCCGACGAAAGCTGGCGCATGAACCGCGCGCAGCTGGAGGACTGGATTCCCCGCCTCGCGTCCATCGAACCCGAACAGCGTGTGGCGTTGCCGGGCATCACCCCCGAGCGCACGAACCAGATCGTCGGAGGCGCCGTCGTCGCCGATGAGATCATGAAGGCGCTGAAGATCGAGGAGATTGAAATCTGCCCATGGGCATTGCGCGAAGGCGCGATCCTGCGCTGGCTCGACCAGTTCGGCCGTACGCGCTTCGGATTCTGACGTATTCCGGCATGTTGCCAAAACCCAGGCATTGCGGTATAGTGAAATGCTGTTGCCCGGGTAGCTCAGGGGATAGAGCACCGCTCTCCTAAAGCGGGTGTCGTGCGTTCGAATCGCATCTCGGGCACTGGAGAGGTCTTGGAATCGTATGGTTGGCATGCGGTTCCAAGACCTTTTTCATATTGCCCGTATGAATCGGATGGTCAGGTGATGTGGCGATGAGTGACGGAAAACGCATGGCGTCGGGCGGACGTGCCGTCGGCGGGATGATGTGCGGCGTTCTGGCCGCCGTGTTCACCGCGGGCGCGCTCGTGGGCGTCGTCGCCCGACTGCTGCCGATGCGGCTGTCCGCATTGCCGTATGTGCCGAACATCGTCGCCGCGACCCCGTGGTTCGGTCTCGTCGCCGCCGTTGCGCTGCTGTTTGCGGTGCTGGGACGCCGACGGGTCCTGACCGCGCTTGCCGTCGCATGCCTGGTGCTGGTGTCGTATTGGCAGGCGCCGTTCTTCGCGAACTCCGTGCGGGGGGAGTCGTCCTCGTCGCCGTCCGTGTCGTCGGAAGCGCGGCTGCGTGTGATGACCTGCAACGTGTACAAGGGACGCGCCGACGCGGCGCAGATCGTGAAGCTGGTGCGCGAACAGAAGGTGCAGGTGCTTACGCTGCAGGAGACCACGGCGGATTTCGTGAACCGTCTGGACGAGGCCGGCATCGCGAAATACCTGCCATATGCGAAGACCGCCTCCGCGGACGGCGTGTACGGCAACGGCGTATGGTCGGCGAGGCCTCTGGCGAACGCCGTCAGGGATGAGGTGCAGTCCAGCGCCTCCCAGATGCCTGCCGGGACGGTGAGCCTCGGAGGGGGCAAGACGCTTCGATTCGTTTCGGTGCATACGACCGCGCCCGTGGCCGGGTACTGGAACCAGTGGAAGCGCAGCCTCGACGAGCTGGCCGCCATGAAGGACGCCCGCGGCGGCACCTATGTGTTCATGGGTGATTTCAACGCCACGTACGACCATGCGCCGTTTAGGAACATCCTCGGAGACCGGTTCGCCGACGCGGCCCGCTCCGCCGGGCACGGCCTCACCTTCACCTGGCCGGCGGACCGCTCCCCGTTGCCCCGGATGTTCGGAATAGACCATATCGTGATGGACCGTGGGGTCTCCGCCTCCGGTCTGGAGGTCCGCCATATCGAGGGCACCGACCATGCCGCGTTGCTGGCCACCTTGCGTATGGGCGAATGATTCCTGAACAAAATATGGAAACAGCCGAACACGGCTTTACATTTTCCGAACAGAGGACTACACCAGAGATTGGCTGATACCGGATGCCCGGCATCGGTGTGTAATGTCGCTATGAATAGGAGTTCTCATGGACGAGAAGACGCTGGTTGAAAAGCTGAAGAACGTGGTTGTCGTTGACGATGTTCTCGCCGTCGCCAAGGAAGCCGGTCTGGACTGGACGTACGAGCAGGCCGATGAGGCTCTGGGCAAGATCAACGCCACCAAGAACGACATCGCCGAGCTCGGCGGAGACACCCTGGAGAAGGTCGCCAAGGAAGTCTTCGGCATCTGAGATCTCTCGGATTTCCGTCTGTGGGCGATGGGCCGTCGCGTTGCGTACGCGACGGCCTTTTTTGTTGTATTCGGGAGCGGAAATCGACCAGAGGCCGATTCCCGACCTGTAGACGCCAGGGTCGCGCACGGGTACTCAGGACAGATTGTCCTGGGCCGAGCCGTGAAGCGGGCAGTCCGGTGGACTGTCCGTAGGCGAGGGGAGCGGCCGCGAAGGCCGCGCACGGGTACTCAGGACAGATTGTCCTGGGCCGAGCCGTGAAGCGGGCAGTCCGGTGGACTGTCCGTAGGCGAGGGGAGCCGCGCACGGGTACTCAGGACAGATTGTCCTGGGCCGAGCCGTGAAGCGGGCAGTCCGGTGGACTGTCCGTAGGCGAGGGGAGCGGCCGCGAAGGCCGCGCACGGGTACTCAGGACAGATTGTCCTGAGTACCCGCAGTGGCGCCGGCGCTGGCCTGCTCGGCCTGGGCGGCGTCGAGCTGGGAGCGCACGTCGTCGAGCAGCTTCTGCGCGCGGCGGGCCAGCGCCTCGCCGACCTGCCACTGGCGCATCGAGGCGTCGAGGTCAAGTCCGCCGGCCTCCAGCGCCTGTACGGCCTGGATGAGCTGGTCGCGGGCCTGCTCGTAGCTGAGCGACTCGATCTTCTTCAGTTCCTCGTCGCTCAATGCGGGGACGGAGGAGGCGTTTGCGGTGGTGTCGGTCATGACAACTCCTTGATGGATGTTCCTTGTATATATGTGATATCGACTGCTATATGGATCATCGCCGTGCTCGGCGGCCGCTCGTCGCCTATTCGGCGGTCACGCGGATACGACCCCTGCGCAGGGTCACCGACAGCTCGTCGCCGGCCTTGACGGCGTCGGCGTCACCGACGACATGGCCCTGCGGGTCCTGCACCACGGCGTATCCGCGGTCCAGTGTGGACTGCGGGCTCAGCGCCGTGAGCGAGGCATGCAGCTTCTCCACGGTCAGGCTTGCGTCGTCGACGATGCGTCGCAGGCCGATGTCGAGACGCTGGCGGGCGTCGTCGACGAAACGCTGCGGCCGGTCGAGCATGGTCAGCGGCTGCGTGAGGCTCGGCCGGTTCGCATAGCCCTCGATGAGACGCATCTCGTTGTCGACGCGGGAGCGGATGCGGTCGCGGATGCGGCGCCGGGCCTCGTCCACGATCTGCAGCTGCTCGTTCACGTCGGGCACCACGCGCTTGGCGGCGTCGGTCGGCGTGGACGCGCGCATGTCGGCGGCGAGGTCGATGAGCGTCCAGTCGTCCTCATGGCCGATGGCCGAGACGATGGGTGTTGCGCAGGCGGCCGTGGCGCGTACCACGCCCTCGTCGGAGAATCCCATGAGATCCTCGAAGCTGCCGCCTCCTCGCGCCACGATGATCACGTCGACCTCGGGGTCGGCGTCGAGCCGCTGTATGGCGGCGATGACGTCCGGCGGGCAGCTCGGTCCCTGCACATGCGCGTGCAGCACGGTGAACCGGATGGTGGGCCAGCGCAGACGCGCGTTGGTGATCACGTCGCCTTCGGCTCGGGCCTGCGGTGCGCACACCAGGCCGATGCGACGGGGGAACTCGGGGATCGGCACCTTGTTCTCGGCGTCGAAAAGTCCCTCGCCCTTCAGACGCTTGCGCAGCTCCTCGATCTGGGCCATGAGGTCGCCCTTGCCCACGCGGCGGATGTCGTCGCCCATGAAGCTCAGGCGGGTCTGCTTCATCCATACGTCAGGACGGCCGTGCAGGATCACGCGGTCGCCCTGACGGAACTCCCTGGCCATCTGCGCGAACCGGCCGAAGCCGGTGACGTTCAGCGAGATGTCCTCGGTGTTGTCGCGCACCGTAAGATAGGCGGAGCCGGCGCGGCGCGTGTTGATCTCGGATATCTGCCCCTCGATCCACGTGCCCGGCCACTTGGCCACGGCGTCGTGGTATTTGCGGCTCAGCAGGCTGATGGGCCAGGGGTTGTCCGGCGTGGTGTCGCGCGCGAGCCTCGGCAGCGGCTGGGGCTGGGCCGGCCGTCCGGCGTCCGGCGCGGCCGGATCGGGAAAGAGCGTTTGGGTCATGCCCTCAACTTTCGGTCACTGCGGGGACATCCCACGCCGGCGTGACCTTGCTCACAGGCGGTCTGTGAATCATCTCACAGCCTCGTTCGGCGTGCCGGATTTGTCTCCGGCTAACGGCAGAATCGATGGTCGGCCATGACACGCCGTAGGTGAATTTCGGAGGCCCTGATTTTCCGCTTGATAATGCCGAAAGCACTAGATATGCGTTTGCGGTAACAGGTGGCAACTAGATATTGTGGTCGAAGTGCTGTAATGTGCTAAAGGCCGGTGCAGCGGTCCCGGCGGGAAACGACCGCTATACGCGTTATCCATTACGTACGTTACGAAGAGTTCTGGCGGAAGGAGTCTGATGAGCGCACAGGTGCTTGAGCAGGAGACCATCGAGGCGGTTCGCCCGCAGAAGGAGACCGTGCTGGTCGAGAAGCGCGACGGCAGGGTGGTGGATTTCGACCCCATCAACATCATCAACGCCGTGAGCGCCGCCTTCGGCGACCTCGACAAGAAGGTCGGCCCCGAGGAGGAGCGCATCATCCGCGACATCGCCGACCGTGTGGAGGCCGAGGTCAAGACCCGCTACACCGGTCCCGCCAAGATCGAGGACATCCAGAACCTCGTCGAGCACGCGCTGATCGGCGAGCACCTGTACGAGGTGGCCCGCACCTACACCAACTACCGTCTGAACAAGGACATCGAGCGCGCCAAGGCCACCGACATCAACGAGGCCGTGAGCCGTCTGGTCAACAAGGACGAGGCCCTTGTGCGCGAGAACGCCAACAAGGACTCCAACGTCTACGCCACCCAGCGCGACCTGCTCGCCGGCGCCGTGAGCAAGGCCTCCGCCTTCTCCATGCTGCCCGAGCGCGTCTCCAACGCCCACATGAAGGGCGACATCCACTTCCACGACGCCGACTACTCGCCGTTCACCGCCATGAGCAACTGCTCCCTGCCGGACTTCGGCGACATGCTCGCGCACGGCTTCGCCCTGGGCAACGCCATGATGGACTCCCCGAAGTCCATCGGCACCGCCGCCACGCAGATTACGCAGATCATCAAGGACATCGCCGGCTGCCAGTACGGCGGCCAGACCGTCAACCGCTGCGACGAGATGCTCGAACGCTACGCCAAGCGCGACTATGACAAGAACCTGAAGATGGCCGAGGCCATCCTGCCCGACGAGATGCCCATCAACGTGGCCGAGGACGTGGTCAAGGGCCTCAAGGCCCAGGAACCCAAGTGGCTGCACTTCGAGAACCGCGAGCCGCTGTCCGCCGACACCCCGTTCGACGAGAACCTCTCCGAGATCGAGCAGCTGCGCGAGGTCTACGCCAAGATCATGACCCGCAAGGCCATCTACGACGCCATGCAGACCATGGAGTACCAGATCAACTCCAACCGAGTCTCCAACGGCCAGACCCCGTTCGTCACCGTCGGCTTCGGCCTCGGCACCTCGTGGTTCGCCCGCGAGATCCAGCGCGCCATCCTGCTCAACCGCATCCGCGGCCTCGGCAAGGACCGTCACACCGCCATCTTCCCGAAGCTCGTGTTCACCGTCAAGCACGGCGTGAACGCCGACCAGGGCGACCCGAACTACGACCTCAAGCAGCTGGCGCTCGAATCCGCCACCAAGCGCATGTACCCCGACGTCGTGTTCTACGAGAACATCGTCAAGATCACCGGCTCCTTCAAGGCCCCGATGGGCTGCCGTTCCTTCCTGCAGGGCTGGAAGGACCCGAAGACCGGCAAGGACGTGACCGACGGCCGCATGAACCTCGGCGTCGTCTCCGTGAACGTGCCTCGCATCGCCCTTGAATCCCACGGCGACGTCGAGCGCTTCTGGAAGCTGTTCAACCAGCGCATGGAGATCGCCCACGAGGCCCTGCAGTTCCGCATCATGCGCTGCAAGCAGGCCACCCCGGTCAACGCGCCGACCCTCTACCGCTACGGCGCCTTCGGCCGCCTGAACGCCAACGACAAGGTCGACCAGCTGTTCAAGGACGGCCGCGCCACCGTGTCGCTCGGCTACATCGGCCTGTACGAGACCACAGCCGTGTTCTTCGGCAAGGACTGGATGACCGACCACCACTGGGACGAGGACGGCAAGAAGTTCGCGCTCTCCATCGTGCAGCGCATGAACGACCTGTGCAAGCAGTGGAGCGCCGCCGAGGGCTACCACTACTCCGTGTACTCCACGCCCGCCGAGTCGCTCACCGACCGCTTCAACCGCATGGACCGCGAGAAGTTCGGCAAGGTTCCGGGCGTCACCGACCACGACTTCTACACCAACAGCTTCCACTACCCGGTGTGGCTGCAGCCCACCCCGATGGAGAAGCTCGCCTACGAGAAGGACTTCCCGTACCTCGCCTCCGGCGGCTTCATCAACTACTGCGAGTTCCCCTGCCTGCAGCCGAACCCGAAGGCCCTCGAGGCCGTGTGGGACTACGCCTACAACATCGGCATCGGCTACCTCGGCACGAACACGCCGATCGACCACTGCTTCGTGTGCGGCTTCGAAGGCGACTTCGAACCCACCGAGGAAGGCTTCAAGTGCCCCGAGTGCGGCAACTCCGACCCGGACAAGTGCAACGTGACCAAGCGCACCTGCGGCTACCTCGGCAACCCGGTGCAGCGTCCGATGGTGCACGGCCGCCACGAGGAGATCGCCCACCGCGTCAAGCACATGAGCGGCGAGACCGGCCACGTGACCCTCTCCGACGGCACCGAGCGCGAATGGTACGAAGAGACCAAGTGATCTCACGCTGAAGCATCAGCTCCCCTCAATCCATGAGGGGAGCCTTTTTCGTGTAAGGAGGTGAACCATGCCGCAGGACTCATGGAAGCAGGTGAAGCACCATGACTTCGCCGCCGGCGAGCCGAACCGCGGCCCCGGCGTGCCCAGTCCGCTGACCAACAACCCCCGCGCCGGCCAATGGGACGGGCGCCGCATGTGCCAGAACATGATCGCCGACTACAAGCGGTTCCTCATGACCGACGGCGAGGGAATCCGCTGCTCCATCTACGTGAGCGGCTGCCCCTTCCGCTGCGACGGCTGCTACAACTCGTCCATCTGGGACTTCATGGCCGGCTACGAGTACAACCAGAGGCTCGAGGACCAAATCATGGACGACCTCTCCCAGTCGTTCGTGCAGGGACTCACCCTGCTCGGCGGCGAGCCGCTGCTCAACACCCCCGTGCTCACTCCGCTGGTGAGGAAGATCCGCGAACGGTTCGGCCACACCAAGGACATCTGGTGCTGGACAGGCTACACGTGGGAGGAGCTCATGCGGCCGGGGGAGACCCCCGACAAGCGCGAGCTGCTCGAACTCATCGACGTGCTCGTCGACGGGCGGTATCTCAAGGACCAGCACGACTCCCTGCTGCAGTTCCGCGGCTCCAAGAACCAGCGGATCATCGACGTGCAGAAGTCATTGGAGGTCGAGGAGCCCGTGATCTGGGGCAGACTGCACGATCAGGAGCGGTTCATCCCCGAGATGTACGGCAAGGACCGCGACAGCGCCGAAGGCGACAAATAAAAAAGGGAGGCCATGGATGCGATGGGGACTCGACAGTCACGGATATTGCGTCGAATATACTTCGCCCGTGGCTGAAAAGACGGGCGCTTTGTGAGAAATCTCATGGGAATCGTAGCCAGTCGTTCCGTACTGCCGACTACGATTCATCAATGAACAATGTGCGAGAACGTGAGGTTGGACGCCGCGAGGGAACGTAAGATCGCGGCAGGTTGAACGTGAACGGGGCACACGAACGGATGAAGGAAACAGCATGTCGGAGTTGAAGACGAACGACTACATCAGAATCGGTCTGGACATCGGGTCGACGACGGTGAAGGCGGTGGTCCTTGATAAGGACGGCTCGAAGGCGGCCGCGGGGGAGGAGTCCCCGCTCGCCGCACCGGGACAGCACATCCTCTACGCCGATTATCGACGTCACCACGCCAATGTGCGCGCCACGGTCGCCGAACTGCTGACCGACATCCGCGCCCATCTGGCCGAGCTGGGCCGCGAGGCCGAGCCGGTCAGGCTCTCCATCACCGGCTCCGGCGGCCTCGGCCTCGCCGACAACCTGCACGTCCTGTTCTCGCAGGAGGTCATCGCCGAAACCGTCGCCATCGACGCGAAGTACCCGCAGGCCGACGTCATCGTCGAGCTCGGCGGCGAGGACGCCAAGGTCACGTATCTCAAGCCCACGCCCGAGCAGCGCATGAACGGCTCATGCGCCGGCGGCACCGGCGCGTTCATCGACCAGATGGCCACCCTGCTCGACACCGACGCCACCGGACTGAACGAAATGGCGAAGAACTACGAGACGCTCTATCCGATCGCCTCGCGATGCGGCGTGTTCGCCAAGACCGACCTGCAGCCGCTCATCAACGACGGCGCCGCCAAGCCCGATCTCGCGGCATCCATCTTCACGGCCGTGGCCACGCAGACCATCGCCGGCCTCTCCTCCGGCCGTCCCATCCGAGGCACCGTCATCTTCCTCGGCGGCCCGCTGTTCTTCCTCTCCGAACTGCGCGAGGCGTTCCGTCGCGCGCTGAAGGACCAGGTCAAGGAATTCATCACGCCGGAATCCGCCCACCTGTACGTGGCGTACGGCGCCGCGCTGCTCGCCGGTGAGGAGACCTCCGAGGAGACCGAGGAAGGTTCCAAGCACTACGAGCCGCGCACCCTCGCCGACATTCTCGAGAACCTTGAGAACCTCAAGAACCTGCCGAGCGACACCCCCACCATGCCCCCGCTGTTCGATACGGAGGCCGACCGCAAGCGCTTCAACGAGCGCCACCATCGCGAACACATCCACATCGGCACGCTCGAAGGCGCGAAGGGTCCCCACTTCCTCGGCATCGACGCGGGCTCGACCACCATCAAGGCCACGCTCGTCAACGACGACCGCGAGATCGTCTGGTCGTCGTACGCCAACAATGAGGGCAGCCCGCTGACCGCGGCCGTCAACATCGTCAAGAAGATCCAGAGCGAACTGCCCGAAGGCGCGTGGATCGCGCGCAGCTGCGCCACCGGCTACGGCGAGGGCCTCATCACCACCGGCCTGCATCTCGACGAGGGCGTGGTGGAGACCATGGCCCACTACCGCGGCGCCGAAATGGTCAGCCCCGGCGTCACCGCCGTCATCGACATCGGCGGCCAGGACATGAAGTACCTGGCCATCAACGACGGCGTCATCGACTCCATCGCCGTCAACGAGGCCTGCTCCTCCGGCTGCGGCTCGTTCCTGCAGACGTTCGCCCAGTCCATGGGCCTGACCATCCAGGAGTTCACGCAGAAGGCGCTGGCCTCCGACCATCCCGTCGACCTCGGCTCGCGCTGCACCGTGTTCATGAACTCGTCGGTCAAGCAGGCGCAGAAGGAAGGCGCCTCCATCGAGAACATCGCCGCCGGCCTGTGCTACTCCGTCGTACGCAACGCCCTGTACAAGGTCATCAAGCTGCGCGACGCCGGCGAACTCGGCGACACCGTCGTCGTGCAGGGCGGCACGTTCCTCAACGACGCCGTATTGCGCGCCTTCGAGCTGCTCACCGAACGCGAGGTCACCCGACCGAACATCGCCGGCCTCATGGGCGCGTACGGCGCGGCCCTCACCGCCCGCATGCACTACAACGATGACGACGAGCCGGGCAAGCGCTCGTCCATCCTCACCGGCGAGGCGCTCGACAATCTGTCGATGACGTCCGAACGCGACGTGTGCAAGCTGTGCCAGAACCACTGCAAGCTCACCATCACCACGTTCGCCGACGGCTCGCGTTACGTGACCGGCAACCGCTGCGAACGCGGCGGCGACCGCAACAAGCAGCGCTCCGACCGCCCGAACCTCTACGAATACAAGTACAAGCGCTGCTTCTCCTACCGCAGGCTCACCGACAAGAAGGCCACCCGCGGCGAGATCGGCATCCCGCGCGTGCTCAACATGTACGAGAACTACCCGTTCTGGTTCACGCTGCTCACCAAACTCGGATTCAAGGTCATGATCTCCGGCCGCAGCAACCACGAACTGTTCGAGACGGGCATCGACTCCATCGCCTCCGAGAACATCTGCTATCCGGCCAAGCTCGTGCACGGACACATCAAGTGGCTGCTCAAGAAGAACATCAAGACCATCTTCTACCCGTGCGTCTCCTACGAGGAGAACCTCGTGGAGAACACCGACAACCACTACAACTGCCCGGTCGTCGCCAACTATCCGGTCGTCATCGGCGCGAACATGCCCGAACTGCGCGACCCGTCCATCCGCTACATGCGCCCGTACTTCAACCTCGCCGACCACGACCTCATGGTCGACCGCATCGTCGAGGAGTTCGCGTGGGCCGACGTGACGCGCGAGGAGGCCGAGGAGGCCGTCAAGGCCGCGTATGCCGAGGACAAGCTCTTCAAGCACGACGTGCAGCAGGAGGGACTCAAGGCCCTGGCGTACATGAAGGAGCACGACTGTCGCGGCATCGTGCTCGCCGGACGCCCCTACCACATCGACCCGGAGATCAACCACGGCATCCCCGAGACCATCTGCGCGCTCGGCATGGTCGTGCTCTCCGAGGACTCCATCTGCGAGCTGCAGCCCGGCGAGGACCTGCACCTGAGCGACTACCTTGCGGAGGGGGAGAAGAACCCGCGCGAGAAGGACGCCGCGGGATTCCGCCACGTGGGCGACCGCAAGGTGACCCGCATGCCGCTGCGCGTGACCAACCAGTGGGCCTACCACTCCCGCCTGTACGCGGCCGCGCATTTCGTGGCCTCGTACCCCGGCCTCGAACTCGTGCAGCTCAACTCCTTCGGCTGCGGCCTCGACGCCATCACCACCGACCAGGTCGCCGAGATCCTCGCCGACAAGGCCGACGTGTACACGCTGCTCAAGATCGACGAGGTCTCCAACCTCGGCGCCGCCAAGATCCGACTGCGCTCGCTCAAGGCCGCCGTCGAGGAACGCGAGGCCAACAAGGCCCGCGAGGAGCACGCCGTGCAGAAGACCGCCGAACAGGTGCGCCGCGAAACCATCGCCGAGAACCGACTCGCCGAAGCCCAGGCCAGATACGAGGAGGCACGCCGCCAGCTCGAGGCCGCACAGGCCGACATGGACAAGGCCATGCCCGCCGCGAACCTCGACGCAGGATTCGTCGACAAGCCGTACGCCATCGAACTCGGCGCCGCAGGTGCCGGTGCGGAGGGCTCCGGATTCGCTACGGCCAAGGCCGGCAAGGGCGAATTCCGCAGGACCGGCTCCAAGGCCCCCACCGCCGGACGCCAGGCATTGCTCGACGCCGTCATGGAGGGCAACCCCAAGGCCAGCGCGCAGACCAAGAAGAACGCGCACAACACCGCCACCATGTCGAAGTACGCCAACCGCATCCCCTTCGGCAAGTCCATGAAGAAGGACTACACCATCGTCGCCCCGCAGATGAGCCCCATGCACATGTCGCTCATCGAATCGGTCATCCGATCCGGCGGCTACAAGTTCGACATCCTCGAACACGCCAGCCGCGACGACGTGGAACTCGGCCTCAAATACGTGAACAACGACGCCTGCTACCCGGCCATCATGGTCATCGGCCAGCTCGTCAACGCCATCGTCGAAGGCAAGTACGACCCCGACAAGGTGGCGCTCGCCATCACCCAGACCGGCGGCATGTGCCGAGCCACCAACTACTTCGGCCTCATCCGCAAGGCGCTCATCGACGCCGGCTACCCGCAGGTGCCGGTCATCGCGCTGAGCACGCAGGGCCTCGAATCCAACCCCGGCTTCACACCGACGCCGGCGCTGCTGCACCGCGCCGTCAAGGCGCTCATCGTGGGCGACCTGTTCCTCAAGTGCCTGTACCGTGTGCGCCCGTACGAGAAGGTCAAGGGCAGCGCGAACAAACTGTATGAGATGTGGGACACAATCACACGCGAGGCCATCGAACACCACGGCTTCTCCAAGACCGCCAAGGCGAGGATCGGCAAGGGATACCTGCCGTACCCGACCCTGCTCAAGGAGATCGTCAGGTCGTTCGACGAACTGCCGCTGCGCGACATCCCGCGCAAGCCGCGCGTGGGCGTCGTCGGCGAGATCCTCGTCAAGTACCATCCCGACGCGAACAACCATGTGGTCGACGTCATCGAATCCCAGGGATGCGAGGCCGTGGTGCCCGGCATCATGGAGTTCATGACCACCCGCCCGTACATCACCGACTGGAACGAGAAGAACCTCGGCACCGGCGGCAACAAGAAGCTGTACGCGCTCATGCGCTGGGGCCTCGACCGCTACCTCAACCCGGTGCGTCGCGCCATCGCCACCGCGAACGGCAAGTTCTCGCAGGACCTGCCCATGGCCGAACTGGTCAAGAAGGCCGGCGAGGTCACGTCCGTGGGCGTGCAGGCCGGCGAAGGCTGGCTGCTGACCGCCGAAATCCTCGAGCTCATCGAATCGGGCGCGCCGAACGTGGTGTGTGCGCAGCCGTTCGCCTGTCTGCCGAACCATGTGACCGGCCGCGGCATGTTCGGCGAGATCCGCCGTCAGCATCCCGAGGCGAACATCGTGTCCATCGACTACGATCCGGGCGCCTCGCAGGCCAACCAGCTCAACCGTATCAAGCTCATGATCTCCGCCGCCAAGCAGGCCGAGGCCAAGCGCCAGGCCGCCGAGGCCGTGAACGACGAGCGCAACCGCGCACATGGCGCGCAGGGCCAGGACGGCGGCGACGCCCAGTCCAGGCCCACCCTCTCCGAAGCCGCGTGACAGGCGTCCCGCCCATCTTCGCGGACTGAGCTCCCCTCGCCTTTGCTTGGAAAGGGGTTCATGCTCCGGCTCCCCTCGTTGAGGGGAGCTAAGGGGAGTGTCTGTCACGGAGCGAATGATTAGGTCAATCGTGCGTTCCCTGCCGGAAAACTGTGGCAGGGAATAACGATGACGCATGATTATGCGTTCCCTGCCACACATTTCGCATGACGGTCAGCATGAACCCTTGCAATCATGCGGTTTCTTGTTGGACAATCACGTTGTCGTCCACCACGGAACGTTGAAAAGACGGAATCGTTGCTTCCACGCCAAAAAACATGGCATGGAACGTGATGGTGGCGACGAATCACGTTCGGTGTCCAACCTTCAAGAGGGATCCCATCCGACACGCCGAATGTTGCATATGCAACTGTTGTATATGCGTCGTATTATCATCAACGGTTGCATATACAACATTTCCGCAGGAGTATGCATTCCCGCGTGAATCGATGAATCGGATGAATCAAGGAGTCGTATGGACAGACGCGTGCTCAGCATGGAAATGCGTGCACTGGGCAAGTCCGTCGACCGGTATCTCGGCGAGACGATGCCCGCATCGGCGTCGGATGCCACGGGCGGCAACGCACGCATCATCATGTTCCTTGCCCGCAATCGAGACAAGGACATCTATCAGCACACCATAGAACGCAAGTTCTGCATAACCCGCTCCACGGCGTCGCGTGTGCTGGCGCTCATGGAGAAGAAAGGGCTGATCATCCGCGAGCCGGTCGCACACGACGCGCGACTCAAGAAAATCGTGCTGACCGCCAAGGCCGACTCCATCGTCGCCGACCTCAAACGCAACGGCGAACGCATGGAACAACGCCTGCTCGCCGGATTCTCGCAGGCGGAGAAGGCCGCCATGTTCGACTACGTGCGTCGGATGCGCGACAACATCGACGCGGCGCAACGGGAATTCGAGGCCGGCGAAGGAAAGACGACCCAACGAAACACGACACATGACGATATGACGAAGAAGGAGGGCGACAAGTGACCGATACCGCAACAGCGGCCGTCGCGGCGAACGACGCCGCGCGGCAGGACAAGCCGGCCAAGCCGACGCATCTGTTCCGCACATTGGGCAGGTCGATGCGCGAATACAAGAGGGAAAGCTGGCTCGCGCCGGCGTTCGTGGCCGTCGAAAGCATCCTGGAGATCCTCATCCCCACGGTCATGGCCATGCTTATCGACCAGGGCATCACCGGCGGCAACATGAACGCCATCGTGAAGTTCGGCCTCATCCTGCTGTGCTGCTCGGCCGTCTCATTGAGCTGCGGCTTCCTCGCCGGACGCTTCGCCGCCGTCGCCGCGGCCGGCTTCGCGAAGAACCTGCGTCACGACCAGTTCGAACAGGTGCAGCGCTTCAGCTTCACCAACATCGACCGGTTCTCCACCGGCTCGATCATCACGCGACTGACCACCGACGTGACCAACCTGCAGACCGCCTACATGATGATGATCCGCATGGGCGTGCGCGCGCCCATCATGGTGGTCGTCGCATGGATCTTCTCGTTCCGCATCAGTCCCTCCATCTCCATGGTGTTCCTCGCCTGCATCCCGATCCTCGGCCTCGGCCTGTGCGGACTCGCCGTGCTCGTGCACCCGGTGTTCGAACGCGTCTTCCACACGTACGACGAGCTCAACAACGTGGTCGACGAGAACCTGCAGGGCGTGCGCGTCGTCAAGTCGTTCAACCGCGAAGGCTACGAGATCTCCAAGTTCGACCGCATCTCGCAGCGCATCTTCAAGGACTTCACCAAGGCCGAGCGCATCATGAGCTTCAACATGCCGCTGATGATGCTGTGCGTCTACGGCTCCATGATCCTCATCTCGTGGATGGGCGCCAACCAGATCGTCGCCTCCGGCAACAATGCGGCCGTGGGCCTGACCACCGGCGACCTGACCGCACTGGTCACCTACGCCATGCAGATCCTCATGGCCATGATGATGCTGTCGATGATGTTCGTGATGGTCATCATCTCCCAGGCCTCCGCCGAACGCATCACCCAGGTGCTGCAGGAGCAGAGCACCGTCACCGACCCCGAGCACCCCGTGCGCGAGGTGGCCGACGGCTCCATCGAATTCGACCACGTGACCTTCCGGTACTCCGACAACTCCGAAAAGCCCGTGCTCGACGACATCGACCTGAAGATCCCGTCCGGCTCGACCATCGGCATCGTCGGCGGCACCGGCTCGGCGAAGTCCTCGCTCGTGCAGCTCGTGCCGCGCCTCTACGACGTCTCCTCCGGAACGCTGAAGGTCGGCGGCGTCGACGTGCGCGACTACGACCTCGAACTGCTGCGCGACCAGGTGGCCATGGTATTGCAGAAGAACGTGCTGTTCAGCGGCACCATCGCCGAAAACCTGCGCTGGGGCAACCCGGACGCCACCGACGAGGAGATCCGCCACGCCTGCCGTCTCGCGCAAGCCGACGGCTTCATCCAGGAGTTCCCCGACAAATACGACACGATGATCGAACAGGGCGGCACCAACGTCTCCGGCGGCCAGCGACAGCGCCTGTGCATCGCCCGCGCACTGCTGAAGAAGCCGAAGATCCTGATTCTCGACGACTCCACCAGCGCCGTCGACACCAAGACCGACCGGTCCATCCGCGCCGCGTTCCGCGACGAGATCCCCGACACCACGAAGATCATCATCGCCCAGCGCGTCGCCTCCGTACAGGAATCCGACATGATCCTCGTGATGGACAACGGCCGCATCATGGCCCGCGGCACGCACGACCAGCTGCTCGAGACCTGCGACGAATACCGGTCCATCTACGAATCCCAGACCAAGAACCAGGCCAATCCGGAAGAAGTTGAAGGAGGTGCCCGCTGATGCCCGCGAAGAACGCAACCGCAACCAAGCCCGCGGCCGCCGGCCGCCGGCCCGCCATGATGAAGCCGGCCCCCGGCACCGTCAAGCGCATCTTCGGCTACATCATGCAGTACAGGGCGCGCGTCGTCATCATCGTGGCGTGCATCCTCATCGGCGCCGCCGCACAGGCAGGCTCCGCACTGTTCCTGCAGACGCTCGTCGACAACTACATCCTGCCGCTCGTCGGCGTCGCCGACCCCGACTGGGGTCCGCTCATCCGCGCCATCACGCTGATCGGCTGCCTGTACGCGGCCGGCATCCTCACCGGCTGGCTGTGGCAGTGGCTCATCGTCACCGTCGAACAGGGCGTGCTCAAGAAGATCCGCGACGACATGTTCGCCCACCAGCAGCAGCTGCCGATCCGCTACTTCGACAGCCACGAACACGGCGACATCATGAGCCACTACACGAACGACACCGACACGCTGCGCCAGGCCATCAGCCAGTCGTTCCCGCAGATGTTCTCCGCCGCCATCTCCGCCATCGCGGCGCTGCTGTCGATGCTGTGGCTGTCCGTGCCGTTCACCGCGTTCGTGGTGGTGTTCACCCTCGGACTGCTGTGGATCGTGCGCAAGGTCGTCGGTCGCGCCGGCAGGTTCTTCGTCAGGCAGCAGCAGTGGCTCGGCGACGTCAACGCGTTCGTCGAGGAATCCGTCAACGGCCAAAAGGTCATCAAGGTGTTCAACCACGAGGACGCCACGCAGAAGACCTTCGACGAGAAGAACGAGGAACTGTTCCAGGCGGCTGCCGCGGCCAACACGTGGGGCAACGTGACCATGCCGATCGTCGGCAACCTCGGCTACTTGCTCTACATCCTCATGGCCATCATCGGCGGCGCGGTCGCGCTCGCCGGACTCGGCAACTTCGGCCTGACCGGCGCCGGCCCGCTCACCCTCGGCACGCTCATCTCGCTGCTGACGCTCTCGCGCTCGTTCATCAACCCGATCGGCCAGGTCTCCATGCAGCTCAACATGGTGATGATGGCCATCGCCGGCGCCTCGCGCATCTTCGCCCTCATGGACGAGCCCGTGGAGGCCGACGGCGGCACCGTCACCCTCGTGAACGTGGAGCTCGGCGAGGACGGCCGCACCATGCGCGAGGTCGACCACGAGACCGGCTACTGGGCATGGAAGCGCGAGGAGGGTGACGACGGCATGCGCTCACTGCGTGCCGCCGAAAAGCTGCACGGCGCCGCCCGTGAGGTGGCGATGAAGGCGCGCGAACAGGCCGTGACCTCGCCCGACGGACGCTACACGCTGCTGCGCGGCGATGTGCGCTTCACCAACGTGACGTTCGGCTACGACCCTGCCAAGCCCGTGCTGCACGACATCACCTGGTTCGCCAAGCCCGGCCAGAAGATCGCGCTCGTCGGCGCGACCGGCGCCGGCAAGACCACGGTGACCAACCTCATCAACCGGTTCTACGACATCCAGGAAGGGCAGATCCTCTACGACGGCATCTCCATCAAGGGCATCCGCAAGCCCGACCTGCGCCGCTCGCTCGGCGTGGTGCTGCAGGATGTGAACCTGTTCACTGGCACCGTGATGGACAACATCCGCTACGGCCGGCTCGACGCCACCGACGAGGAATGCATCGAGGCGGCTCGCCTGGTGAACGCGGACGGCTTCATCCGCATGTTGCCGGAAGGCTACCAGACCGTACTCGAAGGCGACGGCTCCGGCCTGTCGCAGGGCCAGCGCCAGCTGATCTCCATCGCGCGCGCCGCCGTCGCCGACCCGCCCGCGCTGATCCTCGACGAGGCCACGTCGTCCATCGACACGCGCACCGAAGAGGTCGTGCAGGCCGGCATGGACGCGCTGATGAAGGGCCGCACCGTGTTCGTCATCGCGCACCGTCTCTCCACCGTGCGCAACTCCGACGTCATCATGGTGCTCGACCATGGCAACATCATCGAACGCGGCAACCACGACGAGCTCATCGCGCAGAAGGGCGAGTACTACCAGCTCTACACCGGCGCCGTCGAACTCGAGTAGCGCAACGCCGGCAAGGCCCGCATTCCCGCTGGGGGAGTGCGGGCCTTGCCGGCGTTGCGGTTACTCCGCGTCCTTGCCGTGCCGACGGTTGTAGTAGTCGTTGAGCATGGCCTCCATCACGAGATTCAGGCCGTGATGGCCTTCCTCGGTGTCGCTGGTCAGTCGGCGGAACAGCTCCTCGTTCTCGCCTTGGGTTGTGAACAGCGCGTTGTAGAATGCGCTCGTGAACACGGTCTTGAAATCGGCCCGGGAGTTGTGCCGCGCCTGCGTGTTCAGTTTCTCGTCGCCGGCGAGGATGGTCATCATGCTGCCGATGGTCTTTTTCGCCGGGTCATCGAAGTCGGTGCCGAACAGTTCGTTGAGCTTCCTGATGATTTCGGAGAGAAGGTCCTCGCTGTCGTTCGGCTTGCCCACGCCCACGGTGCCGGCGTTGTTCTTCACCGGTTCGCCGCCGCTCAGGCTGATGTTCTCTGACTCCTTTTTGGCTTCGATTTCCAGTCTGGTGACGGCGATCAGTCCGTCGATGGGCTCCTCGTCCTCGCGCCCGGGGATGAGCTCGCGGCTGAGGAACCGCAGATACTTGTCGAGCCGGAGCAGTGCCTCGTCCTCAAGCTGAATCAGCTTCGTCACGTACATGTAGGTGCGGTTGAACTTGCGTACGCGCTTGCGGAATTCGTCCTTGCGCTCGTCATCCAGATCGTTGAACCGGTCCTTGGCGGGTTCGAGCAGCCGCAGGATCTCCGGCATGGTGCTGTCGTCCGGCTTGGCGTACCAGACCCGGCACAGCGCGTCGACGTCCTTCTCGTCGTAGATCTGGAAGTCGTCGAGTGCGGTCTTCATGTCGTAGATGACGTTCGGGTCGGTGATGCGGTCGATTTCCGTCTGCGTGTAGTACGGTTCGAACGCGGCCTGGATGGTTTCTGTCTTGTTGGCGAAGTCCAGTACGATGGGCTCGCGTTTGCCGGGGTAGGTGCGGTTGAGTCGCGACAGCGTCTGCACGGCGGCCACGCCGGTGAGCTTCTTGTCCACGTACATGGCGCAGAGTTTCGGCTGGTCGAAGCCGGTCTGGAACTTGTTCGCCACGATCATGAGGTTGTATTCGTCGCTGTCGAACCGTTCGGCGATCTCACTGGATTTGAATCCGTTGAGCGTGGCTTCGTTGACTTCCTCGCCGTCGATGTCGAGTTTGCCGGAGAACGCGACCACCGGCCTGACGCCCGCGTATTCGGGGCGTGTGGCGAGTCGCTTCATCTGCCGGTAGTATGCGGCGGCGGCCTTGCGACTGGATGTCACCACCATGCCCTTGCCGTGCCCGTCAAGCAGTGGCATCACCTGATTGTGGAAATGGTCGACGATGATTTCCGAGATCTTGGATACGTTGCTCGGGTCGAGCTTCACGAAGTCCATGATTTCCTTCGTGGTGTGCAGCGTCTTGCGTTTCGGATCGTCGGGCACGGTCTTCACGAGGTCGAAATATGTCTGGAACGTGGAGTAGTTCGTGAGCACGTCGAGGATGAAGCCCTCTTCGATGGCCTGCCGCATGGAGTACAGGTCGAACGGTTCGGGTTTGCCGGTGTTGGGGTTGCGGGTGCCGAATACCTCAAGCGTGCTGGGCTTCGGCGTGGCGGTGAACGCGTAGAACGACAGGTTATGCTGCACGCCTTGTGCGTTCAGTTCGTCGCGTACGAGTTTGGCCGCGTCGTCGGCGTCGTCGTCGAGTCCGCTGTCGTCCCAGTCGAGATTGTCGTCGACGTCGAGATCGAGGCCGTCGTTGGCGTTGAGTCCCGTGTGGTCGCCGAGCGCCTGCTTGGTTTTGCGATGCGCTTCGCCGCTTTGCGACGAATGTGCCTCGTCGATGATGATGGCGAACGTCTTGCCGGCCGTGTCGGTCTGGTTGTAGATGTATGGGAACTTCTGGATGGTGGAGATGATGATGCGCGAGCCTGCGTTGACCGCGTCACGCAGTCCGGCCGAATCCCTGGCGATGGCCACCACGCCGCGCTGATGCGGGATGCTCATGATGGTGCCCTGTAGCTGCCGGTCGAGCACCACGCGGTCCACGAGTACGATGATGGAGTCGAAGTACGCCGTGGCGTCGTCGTGCGTGAGCGAGGCGAGATGATAGGCGAGCCATGCGATGGAATACGACTTGCCGGATCCCGCCGAATGCTGGATGAGATAATTGTGCCCCGGCCCGGCTTCGGCAGAGGCTTTCATGAGCCGGCGTACGGCGCGCAGCTGATGATACCGAGGGAAGATCACGGCCTTCATGGTGGACCGCGCCTTGCGCGTGATCGGCCGGCCCTTCTCGTCCTTGGTCTTGTAGACGATCTGCACGTAGCGTTCGATGATGTCGAGCAGCGAATCCGGCGTGAGCACCTCGTCCCACAGGTAGGAGGTGCGGAATTTGCCCGGCTGGGCCGGCGGGTTGCCGGCGCCGTCCTTGCCGTTGCCCTGGTTGTACGGCAGGAAGCGCGTGCTCTTGCCGTCGAGCCATGTGGTCATGTAGGCGGCGTCCGCGTCCACGGCGAAGTGCGCGATCGCGCGCAGGTCCGGCTGGAACACCTGCTCCTTGGGATTGCGGTCGGTCATGTACTGCCTGATGGCGTTGCATACGGTCTGCCCGGTCTGATGGTTCTTGAGTTCGATGGTGATGAGCGGGAACCCGTTGACCATGAGCACCACGTCGATGCGGTTGTTCTCGTCGTTTTTTAGGGTGCCGTAGTGGAATTCCTCGGTGACGCGGAACCGGTTCGCCCGGTAATGCTCTACCGAGGTCCGATTGAGTTCGTTCCTCGGCTTGAAGTACAGCAGGCGGAACTTCGCGCCGGGCGCCATCTCGATGGGATGATGCAGCGACCATAGCAGGCCCTTGTCGGCGATGACCTGGCCAATGCGTTTGATGACGGCGGCGCCCCACTGCCCGCCGTAGTAGCGTTCGGCCTTGGCCACCTCCTTGGGCTGAGTGTCGGTGAGGAACTCGATGAGCGTCTGCTCGTCAATCGCCGTCTCCCGGTTGAAGTTCTGGTCCATCGTCGACTGCGGCACGTAGACGTAGCCGTGCTGCTGGAATCCGTCGAGCACGTGCTGCTGGAACGTGTGCTCGCTCATGCTGCGGGTTGGTTTGACAGTCATGTTAATCCTCCGTTTCGGTTTCGTGGACGCAGGGCACCCTGACCTTGCCGGTCACGCACTCGCTGATCAGCGACGCCCTATATTCCTTCAACCGGACAATCAGGGATTGTTTCTGCGAGATGAGGGAGTCGATACCGTTCAGTTTTTTCTCCAAATAATCAGCAATAGCCTGCTGTTCGGTGAAAGAAGGAACGGCGATTTGACAGTTGGCAATCCATTGAGCTGATAAGTGAACGATAATGTCCCCTTTTGCTCCTTGAGTTCGCTGTTGATTGAAATATTCCGAGTTAATGGCGAAACTAAGGAATCGGCCATTGCACGTCAAGTGCTTAACAGCGAGGGTATCTCCGCCGAAAGCTATATCGTTACCGGTTTGATTTACAGTTGCTCGACCGATATCCTCTTTGGTTTCTCCGGTAAGAGCCATGAGAATTTCGCCGTCACAAAGCTTGGGCTGAATCTCATATAGTTCTGACGGGATTTTGGATATGACCTTTTTGACCTCATGGCCGTAAGTCGTGTATAGCTCACCATAACGAATGCATGGTTTACCTTCAGCGATAATGTCTTCTCGCTTAATTCCTGACCCCTTTTGGAGAAGACCAAGCCATTTCAGCCTCGTAGCTTTCCACTCCACCGGAATCTGACTAATCCAATCGATGCCGGAGTCCTTCATGGAAGCGTTCGGGTCGAGGCCCTTGGTGACGGCTTCGGAGATGACGGACTGGCGATACTCGTTCAACAGTTCCACCGACCGCTCAACATCCTCCACCGCCGCATCAATCGCCCCCGTCCGCTCATCCAAATAATCAGCAATCAATTCCTGCTCTTGCATCGAGGGATATGTGAACGGACAAATCATGAATTGGTCCATGTCGATGTTGTCCACGGTGGTGGTTGACTTCGTCAGAACGAGAAGTAGCCGGTCGTTCATTCCATTGACGAAATAGCGGAAGAATCGCTTGCTGTAATCGGTGAATGTAAAAGCCTTGATGTCTTGGTTAACCGCCATATCGCGAGTGATAAAGGATACGGGAATCGTGTGTTTCAGGATTCCCGAGCGAACAACCATTACCGTGGTACCGGCCGGATATAAATTCGTAGAAGAATTCGCGATGGCATCCTCCGAAATATGTTGTGAGGTATCATCGATGAACTTCTGCTTGACCTCAGCAGAGGAGACCCAGGGAATCTCGCCATCCCAGAAAGATGGATTGTCCTTTGACGGTGTGCCTCCTCCGCTGGCAGTGGCAAAAGTTTTTACGCGGCGAACATCCCACCCTGCCGGAATCTCGCCGATCCAGTCGATGCCGGAGTCCTTGTATGCGCTGTAGCGTTCCATCACAGACCCACCTTTGCGAGGCTTTCGGCGATGGAGGATTCCAGCGCCTTGATGTCGTCAAGGATTTCCGCGCTCGCACGCAGCGGCGTGTACTCGTAGAAATACCGGGTGAACGGAATCTCGTAGCCCACCTTGCTCCTCTTCGGGTCGATCCATGCGTCGGGCGCGTACGGCTTCACCTCGCGCTCGAAATACTCGTCGATGTCCTGTGTGAGCGGAATGTTCTCGGTATCGCGCAGCGACGTGTCCGGCTTCGGGCGGCCCTTGCGGTCGGTTACGATCTCGCCGTTCTCGTCGCGCAGCGGGCGCTCCACGGTCACGGTCGTGTAGCCGAAGTCCTCGGTGTTGAAGATCTTGCACGTCTTCGACTCCTCGAACGCCTCGTACTCCTTCACGATGCCGCGAATCTGCTCGGCGGTCAGCTCGTTGCGCTTCGAGCCGAGCGACTTGCGCATCTTGGTGAACACACCATTCGCGTTGATGAGCTGCACCTTGCCGCGGCGCTCGGCCGGCTTGTTGTTGTTCAGCACCCAGATGTAGGTGGCGATGCCCGTGTTGTAGAAGAAATCGTTCGGCATGGACACGATCGCCTCCACCAGGTCGCGCTCCTCAAGCAGCCAACGGCGGATGTTGCTTTCGCCCGAACCGGCCGCGCCGGTGAACAGGGGAGAGCCGTTCATGAACACGGCGATGCGTCCGCCGCCCAAACCCTTCGGCCTCATCTTCGCGACCATGTGCTCGATGAACAGCAGCTGGCCATCGCTCACACGCGGCAGACCCGCGGCGAACCGGCCGCCGCCGTTCTTGTATTCGTTCTCCACCGCGGCCTTCGACTTCTTCCAATCCACGCCATACGGCGGATTGGAGATCTGATAGCCGAACTGCTCGTCGCCGAACGCGGGTTCCGTGAGCGTATTGCCGAAGGCGATGTTCCTCGCCTCGCCGCCACGCATCATCATATCGGCCTTGCAGGTGGCGAACGTCGCCGGATTAAGCTCCTGCCCGTAGCAGTACACGTCGGCGTTCGGATAATACTCCTTCACCCGCTTGTCGAACAGGGAGAGCGCGCCACCCGTGCCGGCGCACGGATCATACACCTTCACCACTTTGCCGTCCTGCGAAAGATCGTCCGCTGCGCCGGCGATGACCAGGTCCACCGCCAGCTTGATGCCGTCGCGCGGGCTGAAATGCTCACCGGCCGTCTCGTTCGACATCTCGGAGAACCGGCGCAGCAGATTCTCATAGATGTCGCCCATCTCGGAATCATCCACGGCCTCCGGGCCCAGATCGACCGTGCAGAACTTGTCGACGATCTGGAACAGCAGATTGTTCGCCGCCAACGAATCGACGCGGTTGAAGAAATCGAACTTCTCGAACACATCCAACGCATCCTTCGAAAACCCCTGCACGTAAGCGGTGAGATTATCGTCGATGTTGCCCGGATCGGCGCGCAACTTGCTCATCGTATATTCGTTCGTGTTATAGAACGGCAGTCCGGCCGCGTTCTTCAACTGCATCTCGCGAATGTTCTCCGACATGCCTTCGGTGCTTTTCGCTGCGGCAAGCACCGCGGCCTTCGTCGGCTCCAGCACACAGTCCAGACGCCGCAGCACCGTGAACGGCAGGATGATATCGCCATACTCATGCTGCTTGTAGTCGCCGCGCAGCAGATCCGCCACCTGCCAGATAAACGCCGCAATCGACTGATGGTTCATGCCGTCTCTCCATTCCTTGTGTTCTCGTTCGTCGAATCCTGTTTCACCGTATCAATAACCGCGTTATAGCGTGCCGCGCTCGCCAACGTTTCGAGCTACAACGCGGTCGTGCTGGCATCACAATGTAATGACATCACGGGAAACAGTTATCTCGTCTTCATCCTCGGCCCAATCTTCCCGAATCTGATGTACCGGTCGTAGAAGCTTGCGATAGTCCTTATTCATCACAACCGTGATTTGCTCGTCAAACTGCCACCCGCGCAGAAATGATATCTGCCCAGCTGAGGTGTTCAGTATCACTGCCATGACAAGACGAATAGAGTAATCCTTGTTCGGGAACGTAATGGTGTCATTTACTATGCTTACAGAGGTCACTGCACCAAGCAGCGGATATTTCCTCGGTTGCTCGCCGGCGACGAACTGCCGAAACGGTTCATTGGCGGCGAGGCGACGGCATGAGAACCGAGATATGTCCTCCATCTCCCCGAAGTACTCCGTAGGTTCCTCTTCGTTAATCAGCTCAATACGTTGGGATTCAGTGGTAATGAGCAAATTGCCGTAAGTGGTATTGTTCCCGTTGAGATTTTCGCATTCAAGAGAAACGAGCCGTTCTCCCTGCATGGAACGCAGAACAGCCAGCATTGCAGACGTGAATGTTGCCTCTACCATAATGTTGCCTCCATGACAAAATTTATGTCGGTGGGCTGCGAAGAATCCTGCGATGGGAATTGCGGGCAGCAAGTAGGTGCCGGGGCCGTAGAGGGTCCGGCACCATATCCTTATTCGGAGCGTCCTTGTCGCCGTTTTTTGTAGAGTGTGTGGGTGTCGTCGTATCGGTGGTGGTGGATGCCGAGGGCGTCGAGTTGTTGTTCCATGAGCGGGTCCTTCTTCCCGTAGATCATGACGCCGCCGGGTTTGGCGGTGTTGAGTTTGAGCGTGTAGGAGAGGTCTCCGGGTTTGGTGGCCGGGCAGCCGAGGGTACCTGATGCGGCGAGCACCCCTTCCGGTACGGTAGTGAGGGTGTCGAGCGTGGTGGGGGATCCCACACGCAGGTTCTGCACGAGTTTGATGCCGTTGACGGCGAGGACGGCGTCGAACAGGCGGTTGAGCAGAAGGATGGCCCGCTGCCATTCGATGTCCATGTCTTCGGTGACGGTTAGGTTTGCGCCGATGACGCCCATGAACCTCCGGTACTCGTCGAGGTCGGCGAGCGGATGCTGCATTCTTCGGAATATGAGCGTGTCGGCGCAGTAAAAGCACAGGACGGTGTGCGCGGGGTCGGCGACGAGTTTGCGGTTTTTGCGGTCTCGGTAGGGGATTATCCGTTCGGGGAACTCGGTCAGGTACCATGCGCGTTTCATGATGGGTGCGCCGTTGTTGGCGAAGGCTATGCCACGGGCCGCCAGATATCGGTGGTACTGGTCGATGAGCCGGAGGATTTGGGTGAGTGTCGGTGTCATGCGGCCATCCTCCATTCTGGCGGCGCCATGAGCGTGACGCGCATGCCGGGCAGAGAGTCCTCCAGCAGTCGGATGGCCTGCCGGACACGTCTGCGGTAGAACGTCCGCTGTATGGAGCCGTCGGTTTCCGGCTGATAGTCGATGAGGACGGCGACGGCGTCGCATCCCCTCAGGCGCGTGATGAGGTTTTCCATCGCGTGGCGGTCCGGCGCGTCGAGCAGTTCGGTCAGCCGGATGCTGCGGCGTGTGCCGTCGGCGTCGAACAAGCAATACGGGGTCCCGGCTTCCGGGATGGAGGAGTCGTAGGCGTGTGGTTCGGGAAGGACTCCGGTTTCGGGCCGGTGATCCCAGAACACGCCGGGCAGTGTGTACGTGCCTTTCATGTCGTGCCGCCTTTCATAGTTCGATGACGACGCCGGTGCCGTATTGGACGGCGCGTCGTGCGTAGTCGTCGAGCCTGCGGTAGATTTCGGCCAGTCGTGGGTCGATGGGCTGGGTGAGCCGGGTCTCCAGCCAAGCTGCCAGCAGCCGGCACTGCCGGGCATCGAAGAAATCCACGTCCCCGTATCCCAATGTGGAGCCGCATATTGCATTGACCGGATCCGTGAAATCCTCATCCATTGGGTCGCGGTCGGATTCGTGCATCCGGTAGACTTCGGAATGGGTCTTTGGGCCGTAAGGTCCGTTCGGAATGTTTCCGTAGTATGACTCGATGTTATCGAGGTCGTGGAACAGTACTGCCATCATGATTGCATATCCCTTCGCTTGAGGATTTTGAAATGGGTTAAGGATTGGTCGTCACTGGGATTTCCGTTGAGCATGACGAATTTGCCGAGACGCTTGTCGATGATGCGCAGGTAGCCTGCGATCATGTCGGCAAGGACGATCCAGTCCTTGCCGGAGAACTTGTATTTGTACCCCTTTTTGCGTCCTGTTGCGCCGGGCGTGAACTCGTCGACGATGTCGTTGATGTTGACCGGATGCTTCAGCCAGTCGTCGTTGTACTTCGCCTCGCGCTCCTTGGCCGCGCGATAGCGTTCCTGCTCCTTGGCGGAGGCCGGCACGATATCCTCGACGTAGTGCTTCGCCGCATCCGAATATGCGGCCTTGGTATCGGACATAATTCTCCTTAGGGTATGTCAAACTCAACTCTCGATATATGGGAGCCGTTTGATTTCTTCCAGGAGATGCCGCATAATCAAATTGCGGTAAGAGGATGCGTGCATCTTCTGGAGGGTGATATTGGTTCGTTTCGGCGAATTGGTATTGCCCTTTGTTTTTTTTATGTCATCTTGGACCGCCTTCTCCTTTGTTTGTGTATCTAGAACATATTCAATACGTCGTCTTGCGACTGTGCTTGGGGTGCGGGTTGGAGCCACAGACTTTCCGTGTAAAGTTCCAGAAGACTGTCATCGATTGCTCGGTCGTTGTTCCGATACTTCTGCCATGCGAGATATCGCTTCCAGACATTTCTGGAGCAGGACTGTGACAAACCGAATGTGTTGGCGATGTCTTGGGGCGATGTCATTCCTAGCTCATGGACGATTACCGGAGGGGCCACGGCGAAACCTCCCCAAAAATTTGCCTGAAGTTCCGCGACTTCGCTTTCTTCTTTGTGCCCGAGAAAACAGTGTGCGGCCTCGTGTGCTGCGGTGAAACGTATCCTTCCTGATGGCTCGCAGTTGTTGTAGGCTGCAAATCGCACATCTGGTTGGCCGTCGCGTTCAAGGGTGAAAGATATGCCGCTGGGGCATTTGCAGACAAGTTCCCGGTTGGATAGATCCCATGGATCCATGGCTCCCAGGTATGGAAGAACATGAATTCCGCATGAACTCATTAATTCCACGGGGTCGAAGAGAACTCGATAGAATCCGAGCCGCTTGGCGGCCTGAACGAAATTCTGTTTCAGCTCCGTGTAAAAGCCGTCATCGGGGGAAATCAATCTTTCCTCCCCTCGGGGCAAGGAGCGTGGTGATGAGGTCGATGACTTCGGCATCGCTGAGGTCCTGTCCGTGCCTTGCGCAGTATTCCTTGATGGTGCCATATGGTGTTTGAAGTTTCTTCTCCGGTTTACCGAGTAATTCTTCTGAGGTGGTATGCAGAATCGTGGCGATATTGGCAAGTGTTTCGGCCTTAGGCTCGTTCGCGCCGGACAGATATTTGGAAATGCTTGATTGTCCGACTCCGATACGGTCGGATAGCTGTGCCTGTGTTATGTCGTATTGCCTCATTAGCTTCCTTATTTTTTCTCCCAATTCTCGACTCATTTTGAAATCTTCCTTTGCGCGCTTTGTTTTACGAATAACACTATAGCACTTTTATTCAAAAAAGAATATTTATGATTGTGATATTGCGGAAGCGATGAAGAATGACTTGTACCATGTTGGGTTACGAGTCATTTGAGTCTTCGGTGTAGATGTCAAATGTCACTCACCATTTCCCGCCACGAACGAGGCCGTTCCCCGGCGTGTCGTGGCGGGAAACGGTGAGTGATGCGGTTCATGGCGGATTTGGTGAGTAACGTCGCATCGCGCACGTCATCGTTGCGTCTCGTTTGTCCGGTTTCCTGTGGTGTCAAGTAACACGGAATACGGGACGGGAGACGTTGCGTCACATGTCGTTGATTCATCTGTTGTCGGTGCAGCCGCGAATCATCACCGAACAATTGCGTGAGGGGAAGGTCGTTCATTGCGACCCTGCCATCGCGAAAATCGAAAGCTTCGCCGACTATGCGTGGCGGCAGTACGCGTGGGTGGGCGAGCAGATGGAACGGCGCGGCATCACACGGCCCGACGGCGTGGAACTGCCGATGTGGGCGTGGGTGGCGCGCGAACCGGTCGAGACCGGCATCGACAGCGAGACCGGCCGGCCATATCACGACTGAATCCAGGCCACGGTATGGGAATTCCGCCCCGAATGGCTCAAGCGGGTCTGGCGGGCGGAAAGGGACCTGGCCGGCACCGCCGCATGGCTGGACTGGAACGTACGAAACATACCCGCCTGAACTTTTATAGTCTTTTATAATGTTTTATATTCTTTTATAATTCTTTATAACTTTTTATATTCGTGCGATTCGTTTGTTGCGACCATCGATTGTTTCGACCACGAGGGCAACGATTCCACGTATGGGAGAAAGGCGGCGGTATGTCTCCGAGAAAAGCGAATCCGTTCAAGCCCACCGCCGGTCGCATGCCACCGCTGCTCGTCGGTCGTGACGGAATCATCGATGACTTCGTGGAAGGGCTGGACGACGGCCCCGGGGCGCCCGGCCGTCTGATGTGCGTGACCGGCGCTCGCGGAGTGGGAAAGACGGTGATGCTGACCGAATTCGGTCGCATCGCCAAGGAACGAAAATGGGGGGTGGTCGATGAGACGGCCTCCGACGGTCTTGCCAAACGTCTGCTGGAACGGTTCGTTCCGGATAGGCCGTCGGTGAACCTGTCCGTGAAACCATCCCTATCCGTCGCCGGTCTTGGTGGATTCTCGCTGGGAGAGGCCAGCGTGTCTTCGCAGCGTATGCCATTGACATTGCGTGAGGCCATGGGGCGGCGTCTTGACGTTCTGGAACGCAGGAAGGCCGGCCTGCTGATCACCGTGGACGAGGCCCAGTCGGCGGCCCGCGAGGATATGGTCGCCATCGCCACAGCGGTGCAGCATCTCACCCGCGAGGAAAGGAACATCGCGTTCGTTTTCGCCGGCCTGCCGACCATCGTGTCGAAATGGCTCAACGACGATGTCCTGACGTTTCTTCGACGGGCGCAGTCCGAACGCCTGGGCGATATTCCGCTTGACGAAGTGCGGGACGCGTTCGTCGATACGTTCGAGGAGTCAGGCATCGTCATAGACGGCGACGCGTTGCGTATGGCGGTCGACGCGACCGAGGGATATCCGTTCATGATCCAGCTGGTCGGATACCACATCTGGCGTATCTCCTATCGGCGCCAACGTGACGGTAAGGCGGCGGAAAATGGCATGTCGGTTAGTGAGGATGACGCACGTGAGGGCGTCTCCAACGCTCTGAGCCGTCTCGGCGACGCCGTGCATGGCCCCGAACTCGACGGCCTGTCTCCGGTGGACAAGACCTATCTGCTGGCGATGGCCCAGGATGACGGTCCCTCCTCCACATCCACGATCGCCGAACGCATGGGCAAGGATGTCGGATACGCGAATATCTACCGTACGCGTCTGATTGATGCGCAGGTGATCCGGGACGTGGGCTATGGAAAGGTCGATTTCGCGATACCCTATCTGCGTCGGTATCTGCGTGAGCACGCCGCATATATTCGTATGAGCGCGCATGATGGCAGATAGGAGCGTGGATGATTTCGCCGGATTTCGTGGCGTGGGTCACATTCCGTGGGGATTCCTTGGAAAGGCGTGCCGGGCGTTCGTCGACCGGTGCTATCATGTTACGCGGTAAGCATCGATCCGTCATCAGCGGGGAGCTTCCGGAAGAACGGCCGACGTTCGTTGCGATGAAAGCACGACTGAAAACGCAACGCGACGATGGCTTACTAGAACCGGCGGGTAGGCCCGAAACAGCCGAATTCAAGCGGTCGCATCGACGTTCCGGGACGTTTGGGACGGATGCGGCAAGCGAGGTGGTACCGCGGTTCGCCGCGCATCGCATACGCAGGCTCGCGTTGCATACGACGTGGGCGGAGTCGATGCCGGACGATTCGTCCTCGTGACAGTAGTAATGACGAAACTGTGCATGAGGAGATAGCGGTGAGCAACAAGTTCCCGAAGGCCGCGGCCGACTCCAGCCTGGAGCACGTGGCACCGAACCCGAGTTTCCCCGACCTCGAGGTGAAGACCCTCGACTATTGGGACAAGGACGACACCTTCCAGAAGTCCGTCGAACGCAACCCCTCCGGCGACCATAGCCAGAACGAGTTCGTGTTCTTCGACGGCCCGCCGTTTGCCAACGGCCTGCCCCACTACGGCCACCTGCTCACCGGCTACGCCAAGGACGTGATCCCGCGCTACCAGACCATGAAGGGCCGCAAGGTCAACCGCGTGTTCGGCTGGGACACCCACGGTCTGCCCGCCGAACTCGAGGCGCAGAAGGAGCTCGGCATCGACTCCGTCGACCAGATCGAGAAGATGGGCATCGACAAGTTCAACGACGCCTGCCGCGCCTCCGTGCTCAAGTACACGAACGAATGGCAGGACTACGTGCACCGTCAGGCCCGCTGGGTCGACTTCGAGCACGGCTACAAGACCCTGAACATCCCGTACATGGAATCCGTGATGTGGGCGTTCAAGCAGCTGTACGACAAGGGCCTCGCCTACCAGGGCTACCGTGTGCTGCCGTACTGCCCGAAGGACCGCACGCCGCTTTCGGCCCACGAGCTGCGCATGGACGCCGACGTGTACCAGGACCGTCAGGACACCACCGTCTCCGTGGCCGTGAAGATGCGCGACGAGGACGCCTACGCCGTGTTCTGGACGACCACGCCGTGGACCGTCCCCACCAACTTCGCCATCGTCGTCGGCGCCGACATCGACTACGTCGAGGTCAAGCCCACCGAAGGCAAGTACGCCGGCAAGAAGTTCTACTTCGGCAAGGACCTGCTGCCGCACTATGAGAAGGAACTCGGCGAGAACTACGAGATCGTGCGCGAGCTCAAGGGCTCCGAGCTGGAAGGCCGTCGCTACTGGCCGGTGTTCCCGTACTTCGCGGGCGACGAGGCCGAGTCCGAGGGCCACGTGCCCGGACCGCAGGGCTACACCATCTTCACCGCCGACTACGTCGACACCGTCGAGGGTACCGGCCTCGTGCACCAGGCACCCTACGGCGAGGACGATATGAACACGCTCAACGCCAAGGGCGTCAAGAGCACCGACGTGCTCGACGCCGGCTGCCGCTTCACCGCGCAGTGCCCCGAATACGAGGGCATGTACGTGTTCGACGCCAACACGCCGATCCTGCGCAACCTGCGCAACGGCGACGGCCCGCTCGCCTCGATTCCCGAGGAGCACCGCGCCATCCTGCTGCAGGAGAAGAGCTACGTGCACTCCTACCCGCACTGCTGGCGCTGCGCCACGCCGCTGATCTACAAGCCGGTGAGCTCCTGGTTCGTCTCCGTCACCAAGATCAAGAAGCGCCTGCTCGAGCTCAACCAGGAGATCAACTGGATTCCGGGCAACGTGAAGGACGGCCAGTTCGGCAAGTGGCTCGCCAACGCCCGCGACTGGTCCATCTCCCGCAACCGCTTCTGGGGTTCGCCGATTCCGGTGTGGGTTTCCGACGACCCGAAGTACCCGCGCGTCGACGTCTACGGTTCGCTCGAGGAGCTCAAGGCCGACTTCGGCGACTACCCGCGCGACCGCGACGGCAACGTGAACATGCACCGTCCGTGGATCGACAACCTGACCCGTCCGAACCCGGACGACCCGACCGGCAAGTCCACGATGCACCGCATCTCCGACGTGCTCGACTGCTGGTTCGAATCCGGCTCCATGTCGTTCGCGCAGTTCCACTACCCGTTCGAGAACAAGGAGAAGTTCGAGCAGCACTTCCCGGCCGACTACATCGTCGAATACATCGGCCAGACCCGTGGCTGGTTCTACCTGCTGCACGTCATGGCCACCGCCCTGTTCGACCGTCCGGCCTTCAAGAACGTGATCTGCCACGGCATCGTGCTCGGCTCCGACGGCCAGAAGATGTCGAAGCACCTGCGCAACTACCCGGACGTCAACGGCGTGTTCGACAAGTACGGTTCCGACGCCATGCGCTGGTTCCTCATGTCGTCCCCGATTCTTCGCGGCGGCAACCTCATCGTCACATCCGAAGGCATCCGCGACACCGTGCGCCAGGTCATGCTGCCGCTGTGGAGCTCCTACTACTTCTTCACCCTCTACGCCAACGCGGCCAACAAGGGCGAAGGCTTCGACGCTCGTCTGCTCAGGGCCGACGAGGTGGCCGCGCTGCCCGAGATGGACCGCTACCTGCTGGCCCGCCTGCGCAAGCTCGTGGCCAACGTGCAGAAGTCGCTCGACGAATTCGCCATCTCCGACGCCTGCGACGAGGTGAGCGACTTCATCGACATGCTCACCAACTGGTACATCCGCAACACGCGCGACCGCTTCTGGAACGAGGACGCCGACGCCTTCAACACGCTGTACACCGCCCTCGAGGTGCTGTGCCGCGTGATGGCGCCGCTCGCCCCGATGGAGACCGAGACCATCTGGCGCGGCCTGACCGGCGGCGAATCCGTGCATCTGGCCGACTGGCCGTTCCTCGCCGACGAGAAGACCGGCGAGCCGACCGAGCTCGGCAAGACGCTCGTGGCCGACGACAAGCTCGTCGCCGCCATGGAGAAGGTGCGCGAGGTCGTCTCCGGCACGCTCTCGCTGCGCAAGGCCCAGCAGATCCGCGTGCGCCAGCCGCTCGCCAAGCTCACCGTGGTCGCCGAGGACGTTGCCGCCGTCGAACCCTACACCGACATCCTCAAGTCCGAGCTCAACGTCAAGGACATCGAGTTCTGCACCATGGAGGACGCCGGCTCCCAGGGCCTCAAGATCGTGCACGAGCTGCGCGTCAACGCCCGCGTCGCCGGCAAGCGCCTGCGCAAGGACGTCCAGTTCGCCATCAAAGCCTCCAAGACCGGCGCATGGCACGTCGGCGAGGACGGCGCCCCCGTGGCCGAAACCCCGAACGGCGACATCGCGCTCGTCGAAGGCGAGTACGAGCTCATTAACCGCGTGGAGGAGGAGAACGCCGAAGAGGCCGCCAACTCCGTGTCCTCGGCCCTGCCGACCGGCGGCTTCGTGATCCTCGACACCGAGCTGAACGACGACCTCGTGGCGGAAGGCTATGCACGCGACGTCATCCGCGCCGTGCAGGACGCCCGCAAGGACGCCGGCCTCGACATCGCCGACCGCATCAGCCTGAAGCTGACCGTCCCCGCCGCCGACGCGGCGAAGGCCGAGCAGTTCAAGGACCTCATCGCCCACGAGACCCTGGCCGAAGCCGGCGTGGAAATCACCGCCGCCGACGTCAAGGACCTCGCCATCGAAGTTGCCAAGGCCTGATTCGTCCGAATAGGCAGATGACCGACGAGTCGACAGACCGGCCGATAGGCCGATGAGTCGATAAGCCGGTCGAAGCGCAGGAGGGGTCGTGCAATCCGCCGCCATACGGATCGCACGACCCCTCTCTCATATCGAAGATAATGATCGGCCGGCAGAACGGGTGTCCGGCGACAATGCCTGACGACGGTCGCATACGGCGGAGTCGCAATATGACGGCCGCCGCTAACGGGCCATCAGTAATACATATATCGGCAATCGGGCTGCATGCGGCGCCGTCGCAGCAGCAACGCCTAGAATCTTCCCCGACCGCATAAGACTCATGGAAGGGGAGGGGCATGACCGAAGCGCAGCCCGTCATCGATTTCCGTCTGCGACCGTTCAGCAGGCATTACGACAGTGGATTCTCCGACGCGATGGTGCACCGGTTCTTCTCCGGATTCGGCTACGACATCACCGCCGCAGCGACCGACCGCAGCTACGAATCCCTGAAGCGCGAACTCGACGAGGCGAACATCGTCAAGGCCGTGCTTCCGGGACGCAAGGTCTACGACACGACCAACGCCGAACTGTTCGACTACGCCGCGAACGATCCGGACCGGTTCCTCGTCTTTCCGTTCCTCGACGTGGCGAAGCCCGACGAGGCGCTGGACGTCATCGAGCGGGATGTCGTGGAGCGAGGCGCCAAGGGCGTCTCCATCGAACCGCTGGGCGGCAACGACGTGCGCTTCGACGACGAGCGTATCCTACCCATCTACGAACGATTGCAGCAGCTTGGCCTGCCCGTCATGGCGACGGTCAGCGCCTTCGCCAGCGACCTCATCGACAACACCATCCCGCGGCAGATCCATCACGTGGTGCGCGAATTCCCGAACCTCACGTTCATCGCCTCGCATGCCGGCTGGCCATGGGTGGCCGAAATGGTGCCCATCGCCTTCATGAACACCAACCTCTACCTGCTCGCCGACTTCGAGGGCACGCGCGGCAACGCGGCCCCGGAGCTGAGGCAGGCCGCCGAACGCATGATCCCCGACCAGGTGCTGTTCGGCTCCTCGTTCCCGCTGGGCCCCATCGCCCAGGGCGTGCGGAACATCCGGGACTGGCACCTCGACGAGACGGAGGAACGCAAGGTGCTCCACGACACCGCCGCCAGGATTCTGGGGCTGTGACAAGTGCAAATGCGAGTTGTGAGGCTTCGCCCCAGGAATCGGTGGTCAACGCGGTAGAAGCGCTTTCTTGAAATGGCGGAATTCCGCCGATTTGGGAACGACCGCTGACGGCATTATCGGCCGATTCGGAAAACAAAGCCTCACAACTCACGTTTTCGTCCTCTCCGGCGGTATTGTTCGGTGCGGCTTACGGGCGGAGAGGCGTATATGCTGTTGTGAGCAATACGAACATGTGGGCGAGGTGTGTATGAAACAGGTCGTTGTGGGTATTCTGGCGCATGTGGACGCCGGCAAGACCACGCTTTCCGAAGCGATGCTCTACCGTTCCGGCGGCATCCGTTCGCTGGGACGCGTGGACCACGGCGACGCGTTCCTCGACACCGACGACATGGAGAAACGACGCGGCATCACCATCTTCTCCAAGCAGGCCGTCATCGAATACCATGATGTGCGCATCAGTCTGCTCGATACCCCCGGCCACGTGGACTTCTCCGCCGAGATGGAACGAACCCTGCGCGTGCTCGACTACGCGATACTCGTGGTCGGCGGCAGCGACGGCGTGCAGGGATACACCGAGACCCTGTGGAGGCTGCTCGAGCGCTACCGTGTGCCGACGTTCGTGTTCGTCAACAAGATGGACGCCGTGGGTGCCGACCATGACGCACTGCTCGACCAATTGCAGCGTCGGTTCGGCGACGGCTGCATCGACTTCGGCGGCGCGCCCGCGCCGGGGGAGCGCGAGGACGTGGCCATGCTCGACGAGGCCGCCATGGACGAGTATCTCGAGGCCGGCGTGATTTCCGCTGACCGGCTTCGCGCCATGATCGCCGAACGACATCTCTTCCCCTGCTACTTCGGTTCGGCATTGAAGCTCGACGGCGTGGACGGTATGCTCGACGGACTGGCCAAGTACACGCGCCGGCCCGAATACCCGGCCGAATTCGGCGCACGCGTGTTCAACATCGCACACGACAGGCAGGGCAACCGACTGACCTGGCTGAAGGTGACCGGCGGCGAACTGCCGGTCAAAACGCTGCTGACGAACGAACGCGACGGCATGTCCTCGGAAGGGACATGGCACGAGAAGGCCGACCAGCTGCGCATATACTCCGGCGCGAAGTTCACGCTCGCCGATTCGGCCCCCGCCGGCACCATCTGCGCCGCGACCGGTCTGACCCGTACATTCCCCGGCGAGGGACTCGGCTTCGAAGCCGATGCCGGCGAGCCGGTGCTCGAGCCGGTGCTCACCTACACCGTGCTGCCCGGCGGCTACGACATCCACAAGGCGTTGCTCGCCCTGCGCGAGCTCGACGACGAGGACCCGCTGCTGCACGTCGTATGGGACGAGCGACTCCAGGAGATCCGCCTGCAGCTCATGGGCGCCGTCCAGTTGGAGATCATCCAGCAGATGATGCACGACAGGTTCGGCCTCGACGTGCAATTCGGCCCCGGTACCATCCTCTACAAGGAGACCGTCGCCGCGCCCATCGAGGGCGTCGGCCACTTCGAACCGCTGCGCCACTACGCCGAGGCGCACATCCTGCTCGAACCGACGGGCGAGGGCAGCGGACTGAGCTACGCCACCACATGCAGTGAGGACGTGCTCGACCGCAACTGGCAGCGACTCATCCTCACCCACCTTCAGGAGAAGGAGCACCTCGGCGTGCTCACCGGCTCGCCCATCACCGACATGCGGCTCACGCTCGTGACAGCCCGCGCCCACCTCAAGCACACCGAAGGCGGCGACTTCCGCCAGGCCACCTACCGCGCCATCCGTCAGGGCCTCATGCGCGCCAGGGAACGCGGCGACTGCCGGCTGCTCGAACCCTGGTACCGGTTCCGCCTCGAAGTGCCGCAGGACATGCTCGGCCGCGCCATGGCCGACATCCAGCGCATGAGCGGCAGCTTCGACCAGCCGCAGACCGACGGCGATCACGCCGTGCTCGAAGGCGCCGCGCCCGTCTCCGAAATGCGCGACTACGCCATGGGCGTCAACGCCTACACGCACGGCCAGGGGCACATCGTCTGCACGTTCGGCGGCTACCATCCCTGCCACAACGCCGAAGAGGTCATCGAAGAGGCCGCCTACGACCCCGAATCCGACCTGGAGAACACGCCCGACTCGGTGTTCTGCGCGCACGGCGCCGGATACCCGGTCAAATGGAACGACGTCGAATCGCACATGCACCTGCCGCTGCAGACGGAGTAATTCCCTTAGCGCTCTCTGAGAGACCGGATGGCATGGTGAGGACAACGGGCGCCGCGGCACGCGGCGACCGACCTCATCTCTTCGTAAGGATCGTCATGCCACAGTTTCTCAGCCCCGAATTCATCATCGGTGCGGCCGGACCATGGGCCCTGGCCGTCTCCGCACTCATCGTCTTCGCCGAATCCGGCCTGCTCATCGGATTCTTCCTGCCCGGCGACTCGCTGGTCTTCCTGCTCGGCATGGTCTCCGCGGCCATGGCGCTTCCCGGTTCGCCACTCGCCGCCACCCCATTGTGGGTCATCTGCCTCGTCGTCGGCATCTGCGCGTTCGTCGGCGACCAGGTGGGCTACGAGCTCGGCAAATTCGGCGGCAACAGCCGGCTGCTCCGCTCATGGACGACCGGCAGGAACGCCGAACGTCTCGCCCGAGCCCGCGCGTTCTTCGACCACTACGGATACAAGGCCATCATCCTCGCCCGCTTCGTGCCCATCCTGCGCACGTTCGTCCCGTTCGCCGTGGGCCTGACCCATTACAGCCACCGCAGGTTCATCTCCGCGAACCTCGTCGGCGCGCTCGCCTGGGGCATCATCGTTCCGGTCGCCGGCCACCAGCTCGGCCGCGTCTCGCTCATTGCCAACAACATCGACGCCACCTGCATCATCATCGTGTTCATCTCCGTGCTGCCATTGATCGTCAAGGGCGTGCGCTCCTGGCTCGCCTCGCGCGGCACGAGCGCCGCAGCCCACGCCGAGTAGAAGCATCACCGCCGACCCGTTCATCCGGAAAACGAAACCGTCTCCCCGCCGCGTCGAAGTATGATACGGTTCTCACGTATCGACAACCAAGGGAGACGGGGCATGCTGCAGATCACATCGATCTCCAAACAATACAAGACCGGCGATTTCATCCAAAAGGCGCTCGACGACGTGAGCCTGAACCTTCGCGACAGCGAATTCGTGGCCATCCTCGGCCCCTCCGGCTCGGGCAAGACCACGCTGCTCAACATCATCGGCGGTCTCGACCGCTACGACAGCGGCGACCTCGTCATCAACGGCATCTCCACCAAACGGTACAAGGACCGCGACTGGGACTCCTACCGCAACCACACCATCGGCTTCGTCTTCCAAAGCTACAACCTCATCCCGCACCAGAGCATCCTGTCCAACGTGGAGCTGGCGCTCACCATATCCGGCATCCCCAAGTCCGAACGTCGCGAACGAGCCCGCAAGGCGCTCGAACAGGTCGGCCTCGGCGACCACGTGGACAAGCGCCCCAACCAGCTTTCCGGCGGCCAGATGCAGCGTGTGGCCATCGCCCGAGCCCTCGTGAACAACCCCAGCATCGTCCTGGCCGACGAACCCACCGGCGCGCTCGACTCCGACACGTCCGTGCAGATCATGGACCTGCTGCGCGACGTGGCCCGCGACCGCCTCGTCGTCATGGTCACCCACAATCCCGAACTCGCCGAACAATACGCCACCCGCATCGTGGAGCTGCGCGACGGCACCATCCGCAGCGACTCCGACCCGTTCGAGCCCGAGCCCGAATCCGACGCCGCCGCCAAGCCCGCCGTTCACAGGACCATGGGCCGTGCGTCCATGTCGTTCGCCACGTCGCTCGCCCTGAGCTTCAACAACCTCGGCACCAAGAAGGCGCGCACCATCCTCACCTCGTTCGCCGGCTCCATCGGCATCATCGGCATCGCACTGATCCTGTCCATCTCGACGGGCGTGAACACGTACATCACGAACATCCAGCGCGACACGATGACGTCATACCCGATAGAGATACAGTCGCAGTCGTTCGACATGTCGAGCATCATGAAATCGCAGATGTCCGACGCCGAGGAGGGCCGCAGCGCGTCCGCGAAGACCGACGGCATCTATCCGGACGACTCCGGCATCAAACAGGTGACGAGCCTCACCAGCTCCATTACCAAGAACAACCTCAGCAAATTCAAGAAATACCTCGACGACCCGAACAGCGAGATCCACAAGTACGTGGGCGCCAACGGCATCCAATACACGTACGACGTCAAATTCTCCGTCTACGACCGCGACCCCAAGGGCACGCTCGTCAACGCCGACGGCGTGACCGTCGGCAAGTCCAGCGACACCGCCATGTCGTCGAAGATGGCGTCGCTGGGCGCGCAGTCGTCGCAGAACATGGCCGACATCCAACGCACGCAGATGTCGATGATCACCGGCAAGACCGACGAGAACACCGCCCCCGACTCGTTCAACGAGATCATGCCCGGCGCCAAAAACAACCAGCGCATCAGCAAGGTCATCACCGACAACTACGAGGTCGTCAAAGGCTCCTGGCCCAAGGCCAGGGACCAGGTGGTGCTCGTGCTCGACCAGAACAACAAGGTCTCGCTCACCACGCTCTACGAGCTCGGCCTGCTGCCGGCCAGCGACTACAACGACATGATGACGAAGATCAACGACGGCAAGGACGTCAAGACCGACACCGGCAGAATCGACTACGACAAGGCCCTCGACCAGACGCTGCGTCTCGTGCCCGCCGCCGACCAGTACGTGAAGAACGCCGACGGCACGTACCGTTACGTCGGCGATGACGCGGACGAGGTCGCCAAACTCGCCGACAAGGCCATGAAACTGAAGATCGTGGGCGTCGTACGACCCCACGCCGATTCCAAGACCACGCCGCTGGCCGCCGGCATCGGCTACACGCGCGACCTGACGAACTACCTCATCGACTACGCGAACGACAGCGCCATCGTCAAGGCGCAGAAGGCCTCGCCGAAGAGGAACGTGCTCAACGACCTCGCGTTCTCGCCCGCCGACGATAACGCGAAGGCCGCCGACGCGAAGACCTACGTCGCCGGCCTCGGCGTCAGCGACAAGGCGACCATGGCACGGTCCATGCTCGGCGATTCGGCGAGCGGAGCCTCCGCCGGGTCGGCGGCTTCCGCGAATGGCGCGTCCGCATACGGGACTGCCGGCGCGTCCGGTGCCGCCGGTGCGTCCGCCGCCATGGGCACGATGAGCGAACAGCAGCTCGCCGATCAGTTCGACGCGTACATCGCCGCCGCGCCCACTTCCACGCTCGTGAAGATCTACGACCAGTACGTCTCCAGCGGCAACTACGACGACAACCTCGCCGCGTTCGGCGTCGTCGGTCGCGACGCGCCGACCGCCATCAGCATCTACACCGACAGCTTCGACGACAAGAACGCCGTCGGCGATGCCATCAGCCACTACAACGACGGCGTCAAGAAGGCCGACAAGATCGTCTACAACGACTACGTCGGCCTGATGATGAATTCCGTGACCACGATCATCAACGTCATCTCCTACGTGCTGATGGCGTTCGTCAGCGTCTCGCTCATCGTGTCGTCCATCATGATCGGCATCATCACGTACATCTCCGTGCTCGAACGCACCAAGGAGATCGGCATCCTACGCGCCATGGGCGCCTCGAAACGCAACATCTCCCAGGTGTTCAACGCCGAGACCGGCATCATCGGCCTGCTGGCCGGACTCATCGGCATCGGCGTCACCCTGCTGCTGCTCATCCCCGGCAACCAGCTGCTGCATCATCTCATCGGCAACAACGACGTCAACGCCGTACTGCCCGTGGGCGGCGGCGTCATCCTCGTGGTGCTCAGCGTCGTATTGACGCTCATCGGCGGTCTCATCCCGTCGAAGAAGGCGGCGAGGCAGGACCCGGCCACCGCATTGCGTACGGAATGACGACGTATGCATGATGATGGCGTGTATGTGGCGATGTCACGTCGGTAACGTCGGTTTTCATCGGCGTTGCATGCACGATATATTGCAAAACTAGACTGCGTTCTAGTCAGGGCGGATGATGACGGACGATGATGACGAACATCGGAAGGCGGGCATCATATGGATGCCGCCGTCGGATGACACGGTCGGGTATCGCCGTCGCGTCCGCCCGACGCACAAGGAAAGGACCATAGGATGGCAGGAAAGCACATCGGCGTAATCGGATTCGGCAACATGGGCGGCGCGATCATCGGCGGCGCCATCGAACACGGCGTCGTCGCGCCGGGGGACGTGACCATCTACGACCCCAACGCCGACAAGAACGCGTACGCGAAGGAACTGGGGCTCAACACGGCCGCCAGCGAGAAGGACGTGGTCGCCGCCAGCGACATGGTGCTGCTCGCCGTCAAACCGCAGATGTTCGCCGCCATGGCCGCAAAGGCCGGCTCGTTCGACGGCAAGGCCGTGCTGTCCATCATGGCCGGCGTGACCGCCGACCGCGTGCGCGAGACCGTCGACGGCACCCCGCGCGTCATGCGGCTCATGCCCAACACCCCGGCCCTCGTCGGCGCCGGCGCGTTCGCGCTCGACTCCGACAGCGACTTCACCGACGACGAGAAGGCCTTCGCCAAGACGCTGTTCGAATCGCTTGGCATCGTCGAATTCGTGCCCGAGCATCTGCTCGACGCCGTCACCGGCCTTTCCGGCAGCGCCCCCGCCTTCGTGGCCATGTTCATCGAGGCGCTTGCCGACGGCGGACTCAAGGAGGGACTGCCGCGTGCCACCGCCTACCGTCTGGCCGCACAGACATGCCTGGGCGAGGCCAAGCTCATCCTCGACAAGAACATGACGCCCGCCGCAGCCAAGGACATGGTCACCTCACCGGCCGGCACCACCATCGCCGGATACGCCGTGCTCGAGGAGGCCGGCTTCCGCGGCACCGTGATGAAGGCCGTCTCCGCCGCAGCCCGGCGTTCCCGCGAACTGTAGAGCTGCAGGACGCTGGGCTGAGGGGCAGGGCTCCGGGCTGATGTCCCGGAACCCTAGAACATCGGGCCGGCGGCGCCGATGCCCTGCAGGAACGCGGCCACGTCACGCATCTCGGGCATGTTGATGCTGTGCGCCATGCCCGGATACGCCTTCTCGGTCAGCGTGCCATGCTCCTTCCAGAACGCGGCCATCGCCGCCACCTCCTCCTTCGGGAAGATGGTGTCGGCGGCGCCATGGCCATAGAACACCGGGGGAGTGGTCTCCTTCAGCTTCTCGTCGCCGGCCACGGCGCCCGGCGCCAGCCAGCCCGAGAAGCACACCGCCGCCCGGTAGCGTTCAGGGTTCACACGCAGCAGATGCCCGGCCAGCAGCCCTCCCTGCGAGAAGCCCATCGTCACCACGTCGCGGTCGGCGGGAATGTTCGCCTTAACCCAGCGGTCCACCGCCTCGGCAGCCTCAAGCGCCTGCTCGTCCAGCGATGCGCCGACCGGTACGCCCTCATGGTCCCAGGTGCCGAACCACGTGTAGCCCATGCCGTAGTCGATCGGCGCACGTAGCGACGCGTAGTCCGCGTCCGGCGCGCAGAAGCGCAGCAGGTCCGGCAGATCATATTCGTTCGAACCCCAGCCGTGCAGCAGCACGAACACCGGCCGGCGGGGATTGCCGTTCAGCTTCGTCAGCGCCTTCGTGATCTCCATGATGATTCCTTCCTTGTCTTCGAAAAGCGATTTCCAAAAGTGATGCCGGGAACGCGACCTTTATAATATGACTTTCAGAACGTGATGCGCATCTGATGCCAGACCACGCCGCCATGCGTGGAATCGGATACACCTTCGTCCACGAAGCCGAGCCGTGCATAGAACGGAATCTTCTCCGTCTTGCACGTCAGCACCACTCCGGCGCGACCCTGCTCGCGCGCATCGGCAATCACTTGGCGCAGTACCGCGGAGGCGTACCCGTGCCGGCGATACTCCGGCATCGTGTTCACACCGAAGACCATCTGCCAGGCACCGTTCTCGTCATGCATCGACGCATCCTCATACATCTCGTCGGCAAGGTCGCGTTCGTCCGTCGTCATGCCGTTGACGAAGCTGATCAACGAGCCATCGTTGCCGTTGTCGTCGTCGGCGAACATCAGCCAGAAATGATTCGGATACGCCTTCAGGCGACGACGGAAATCCTCGCGCGATGCGGCCTCGGCCGGCGGGAAGCACGCCGCCTCCACGGCGGCGATCGCATCAAGGTCATCCAACATCGCATGGCGAACCATCATATGGTCGGACGACGCATCGTCCGTCGTCATGATTCGGTCCGTCGCCTGTCGATCATCCATCGTTGCCATTCCTCCCAACCCGACGGAACGAACACCCGTCAGCAAAATCTATAACCGGCTATCAATCGTTGCAACGACGTCGCCGGTCGCACGCCATATAGATTTTACCTATGCTGCCGCGCTTGAATACGCCGGTCGCCCGCGGTTAGCTGGAACCAACGGACTTTTTTGCACCCGCACACGAACGACAGAAGGGGAAGACGATGGCACGGTTGAAGACGCAGCTCGTACACGGCGTACCGGTGAACGACAACAATACTGGCGCGGTGAACCCGCCCATCTACAACTCCTCCACCTACACGTTCAAATCCGTGGAGGACACCCCGCGCTGGGACTACGCGCGATCCGGCAACCCCACGCGCGAATTCCTCGAACGGCAGATCGCCCAGCTCGAACACGGCTGTCAGGGCTTCGCCTTCGCCTCCGGACTCGCCGCCATCCACGCCGCCCTCGCCATTTTCAAGCCCGGCGACCACATCATCGTCAGCGACAACATCTACGGCGGCACCTACTCGCTCATCAACGAACACTTCAACCGCTGGGGCCTCATCTTCCACCCCATCGACACCACCGACCTCAAACTCGTCGAAAAGGTCTTCAAGGCCGTCGAGGACGAGGGCGAGCACGTCGAGGCCATCTACTTCGAAACCCTCACCAACCCGCTGCTCAAGGTCAACGACACCGCGGCGCTCGCCGACATCGCCCACGAGCACAACGCCATCGCCATCGTCGACAACACGTTCCTCACCCCGTATCTGCAGCGGCCGCTCGACGTCGGCGTCGACATCGTGCTGCATTCCGCCACCAAGTACCTCGCCGGACACTCCGACGTGAACGCCGGCCTCGCCGTCGCCCGCGAGAAGGACATCGCCGAGCGGCTCTACTTCACGCTCAACCGTCTCGGCGGCGTGCTCGCCCCCGCCGAATGCGACGCCGTGCGTCGCGGCATCCAGACGCTCGCCCTGCGTATGGACCGCCAACAGGAGAACGCGCTGACCATCGCCCGCTTCCTCAAGAACAGCCCGGTCGTCGCCGACGTGCACTATCCGGGACTGGCCGACTCGCCCGACTACCATCTGGCGGTGCGCGAGCTCAACGGCTTCGGCGGCGTGCTCTCCTTCGAGGTGAAGAAAGGCGTGAACCCGGCCGACGTGCTCAACAACCTGCATGTGTTCCGACTGGCCGTGAGCCTCGGTGCGGTGGAAAGCCTCGCCGAATTCCCCGCGCGCATGACCCACTTCGAGGTGCCGCGCGAGGAGCGTCTCAAGCTCGGCATCAGCGACGAGCTCATCCGTCTCTCCGTCGGCATCGAGGACGTCTTCGACCTGCTCGAGGATCTGAAGCAGGCATTGGACATCGCCGAAAGGAACGCGTTCTCCGGTCATAACGACGGCAACCGCATCGCCGTGGACTCGCAGTCCTTCGAGCAGGCGTTCGGCGGTGAGCTGGAGGAGACGCAGCGCTACGAGGCTCCGGTGAATGAGAAGACCGCTCTCTGATAAGGAGCTGGCGCGCCATGAGGCGTGACAGTGCTTGGGTGTAACGAAGCCCACAATGCAATGAGCCCCCTCGTCAGAGGGGGCTCATTGTTACTCAGGTATCACGCTTCGGATACGGCCTGCAATTGAAGACGGGCTGTGTCCGCGCCTTGCTGGCTTCGCGGTTCCTTGGCGGAACCGTTTCGCCCGTGGCTGCTCGACAGTCCACTGGACTGTCTCACGACGCCACGGTTTGCAATTGAAGACGGGCTGTGGCCCGCGCTTTATTGGCTTCGCGGTTCCTTGGCGGAACCGCTGCGCCCGTGGCTGCTCGACAGCCCACCGGACTGTCTCACGACGCCACGGCCTGCATGGCCACGGCGGCGAGGTAGTTGACGGGCTGGCTGAAGTTCGGCTGGAACAGCAGGTCCACGTTCGCCAGCTGGTCGATGGTGAAGCCGGCCTGGATGGCGATGGACACCGCATTCGCCGCCTGTGCCACATCCGGCTGCTTCGACAGGAACTGCGCGCCCTTGATCTTGCGGGTCTCCGGATCCCAGGTGAGCGTGGCCGTCACCGGAGTGGTGGTGAGCATGAACGCCGGACGGAAGTCCTGCGTCAGCGTCGTGGACCTCACGTTCACGCCGCGTGCCTCGGCGCCGCCCTGCGTCAGACCGGTGGCGGCCAGCGACAGGTCGTACAGCTGCACGGCGCTGGTGGCCTGCGTGCCCATGTACTTCTGCGTCGGCTCCACGATGTTCGCGCCCACGAGCAGCGCCTGGCGCACCGCGTTCGTGGCCAGCGGGATGTAGTCGTACGTGCCGGTCGGGTTGTAGAACACGGTGGCCGAGTCTCCTGCGGCGAACACGTTCTGCGACGGCTCGCTCTCGCCGCTGATCGTGGCGCGCATGTACTCGTCGGTGGTGATGGCGCCGTTCTTCAGCATGTCGAGCTGGCCGGCGAACAGGTCGGTGCGCGGCAGGAAGCCCGCGCCCATGATCGCGCAATCCACCTCGTACTCGCCCTCGGTCGTCACCACGGTCACGGTGCCGGAATCGTTGAGACGAAACTCGGTGACCATCTGGTCCAGCGCCAGCGTCACGCCATGGTCGGTGAACGCCTGCTCGACCACGTCGGAGATCGGCTTGTCGAAGTTCTTCGCCAGCGCGCGGTCGAGGCCGTCGATGAGCACGGAATCCACGCCGATCTCGCTGAACTGCTCGGCCAGCTCCGCGCCGATGTAGCCGGCGCCGATCACGGCCACCTTCTTCGCGCTCTTCGCCATCTCCTTGATGGCCAGGCCGTGGCCCCAGTTCTTGCACAGCTTCACACGGCCGTCGTCAAGACCCTCGGCCAGTCCGGGAATCGGCGGCGTCACCGGCTTGGAGCCGGTCGTCACCACGAGCTTGTCGAACGCGAGCGTGCTCTCCTCGCCGGTCTTGAGGTCCTTGGCCACGAGCGAGCCGCCCTTGACGTCCACGCTGAGCACGTCATGCTCCATATGCATCTTCGCACCCAGCGAGGCCAGTGCCTCGGGGGAGGAGTAGAACATCTTCTTCGGGTCGGAGACATGGTCGCCGACCCACAGGGCGATGCCGCAGGAGAGGAACGACAGCGTGTCGTTGCGTTCATAGACGTGCACATCCCAATCCGGATGAGCCTGAAGAATGGACTGCGCGGCGAACGTTCCCGCGTGGGTGCAACCGACGATGGCTACGGTGGTCATAGCAAAACTCCCATGTTTTGTCGTGTGAATATCCAAAACCCAACTATAGGGGATTGCCGCGGCAAATCCCGGCAACACATTCGCCGAAAGATAACAAAACGATTACAGGGGCGATGGGAGGGGGACGGCGGCGTCGGCGCGGAATGTCTCCCGCCGGCGCCGCACTCGCGAAAACGGCCTAATCGGCGAGGAAATCGGCCACGGCCCTGGCGTCCGCATAGCCGCGTCGGTACATGAGGTTCAGTCCCTCGTAGGACTTGTGCAGCGTGGACAGCCCGTACAGGTCGGTGGGCGCGAGGATCAGCACCCGGCCTTCGGCCTCGTACCGTTTGGCCAGTGCCACCTCGTCGTTGTACGTTTTGTAGCGGTCCAGCAACCGCTGAGCCGATTCGGGATATGAATGCCGCAGGATCGCCGCGGGGCGTTTGTCGTGCTTCTGCTCACGCAGCACGTCCTTCGGCCGGGTCAGCACGACCACCACCTTGTCGCAGCCGTCGTCGAACGCCTTCTGCACAGGCACCGGATCGGCGATGCCGCCGTCGAAATACGGCACGCCGTCTACCACATACGGCTCACAGGCCAATGGCACGGCGCTCGACGCCTTGCAGATGTCGTAGTCGTCCTGATGCATGCGCGACTTGGGGAAGTAGTGCGGCAGGCCGGTCTCCGCCTCGGCCGCCACCACATAGTATTCCGTCGGGCTGTTCTTCACGGCCTCGTAGTCGAGCGGGTCCTCGCCGTCGTGGTTCGACAGTGTGCCGTACACGTAATCGAGATCCACGAAATTGCGGTCGTGCACGAAATTGTAGGTGCTCGCGTATTCGCGGCGGAATGCGTAGCCCGTGTAGAAACGGTACGTGCGGTTCTTCTGCCTCGACAGCAGGCACGTCAGGTTCGCGCTGCCCGCCGAAACGCCGATTGCATAGTCGATGCGCACGTCGTCCTCAAGCAGACGATCGACCACGCCGGCGCCGTAGATCGCGCGGAATCCGCCCCCGACATCGATGATTCCGGTCTTCATAACGTCCATCCTCCGTTCGTGGCGATTCCATGGTTCGGCCCCGTGACGAGTCGTCGTATACGGGGCCGGTATACGCCTGATATGAGGATTATTCTCGCATCCGGCGACGTCGGGAGACGTTTTCGCTATTCGCCGAGCAGGTCGTGCGAAAGTTCGACAATCCGTTCGGAGGTGTCGGAATTGGCGATGCTTACCGAACCCGCATGGTTCTCGTCGGCCAGCTTACCCAACGATTCGAGAATCACGCCGAGATGGTTGACCGTGCCCTCGTTGCCGTCGATGATGGCGGTGTGTTCGGGCAGCAGTTCGCGGAAGTAGTCGCGGTAGAACACGAAATGCGTGCAGCCGAGCACTACGCTGTCGATGGAATCGAGGTCGTACTGGTCGAAATACCCATGCAGCGTGTCCATCACGAGGTCATGGTCGCCCAAATGCCCGGACTCGACGATGCGGACCAGCTGCGGGCAGGGCTGCTTGCGGATGTCGTGCTCGGAATCGAACCGATGCAGCAGCTTCGCGAACTTGCGTTCCTTGAGCGTCAATGGCGTGGCGGCCACGATGACGTGCTGGCGCACGCCGCGACCGCGGTCGCACGCCACCTTCAGCGCCGGCTCCATGCCGATGATCGGGATGTCGTAGCGTTCGCGAAGATCGTTGACCGCCGCCGACGTGGCCGTGTTGCATGCGACCACGATGGCCTTGACCCCCTGTTCGACGAACCGGTCGCATATGTCGAAGCAGAATCCGCGAATCTCCTCCGGGGTGCGCAGACCATACGGTGCGTGCGCGCTGTCGCCGAAGTACAGCACCGATTCGTTCGGCATGTCGTGGCGCAGCTGCCTGGCCACCGACAGGCCGCCAAGACCGGAATCAAACACTCCGATGGGTGCGTTCGACGACATAACGTTCTCCTTTGCTGGGTTTTTGCGGGCAGAGCTGCGGGGCAGCGAGACAATCCTCTACAAGATTAGTCGTTTCGCTGCCATAGTCTTGGGTTTCATGAGCATTCCCCAGACTGTTTACAAAGGGCATGGCACCGGCAACGACTTCGTGGTGTATGCCGACCCGGACGGAGAATACGAGCCGACCGGGGATGAGATCCGGTTCCTCGACGACCGTCACTTCGGCATCGGCGGCGACGGTCTGCTGCGTCTGACGCATCCGCGGCACGTCTCGGACCTCGATGCCGACCAGGTCGCCTTCTTCGAGAACGAGGGCGTCGAATGGTTCATGGACTACCGCAACGCCGACGGCTCACTGGCCGAGATGTGCGGCAACGGCACGCGAGTGACCGCGCTGTTCGCACAGATGATGGGCTATGCGGCCGGACCGGGCGGCGAGCCGTTCCGACTGGGCACGCGCGCCGGCGTGAAGACACTCACCTCGCTGGGCGAGGTCGAAGGGCTGGGACGCAACGTGTTCCGCATCGACATGGGCGCATGGAAGTCCGACGAGACGAAGACGTTCGAGGTGACGATTCCCGGCACCGAAGGCTCGGCCCGCGGCACGTTCGTCGACATGGGCAACCCGCATGTGGTCGCCGTCGTGGAGGACCGCAGCGGCGACGGACTGGCCGACGACGCCACGTTGCCCGCCGTCGCGGACCTTGACCTCGTGACCAAGCCGGTCGTCGCCCCCGTGCTGGAATCCGACCAGAACGCCGAGTTCGTGCGCGTGGACGCCATCGACCGCGAGGAGAACCGTGGCGTGGCGTTCATGCGCGTGAACGAACGCGGCTGCGGCGAGACGCTCTCCTGCGGCACCGGCCTGTGCGCCACCGCGGTCACGCTGCGCAAGCTGACCGGCATCGACGACTGGGCCATCACCGTGCGCGGAGGTACGCTCATGGTGCATGTGGACGACAAGCATGTGGAGCTCACCGGCGACGCCGCCATCGTCGGCAGGGTGGAGCTGCTGTAGGCCTCTCGAAAACACGATGTGGCCGTTCCCCATGACGGGGAACGGCCACATCAACGTATCCGGACTGCGATCGGTCGTCAGAGCAGAGAGGCTCCTTCATTGAGCATGATGATGGTGACGAGGACGAGGATCCACACGACGTCGATCATCAGGTCGGCGTTCAGACGATAATACGTGTCCAATCCTCGGCGAAGGCCGCCGAACCGGCCATCGAGCCGGGGCAGGTCCTGCACCTGGATGCTTGCATGTGACAACGCCATGAACTGCACGGTCGTGGAGAACATCAGCACCAGGCACCACGGGCACAGTGCATGGATGACGAACACCGACTGCGTGAACAGCCAGTAGGCGTAGGCCAGGGCGGCGAGCCCGCCCAGCCACGTGCAAGCGGCGAACCACCGCGGCACGGCCACCCGGGCCAGGCCGAGAACGGCCACGGTGACGAACACCGCTTCGGCGGCGATGCCGAAGAACGCGTTCGGATAGCTCAGGTTGCCGAAATGGATGATCTCCGCCTGCCAGCTCTGCGCCACCGTGGAACAGGAGACCACGGCGTTCACATCGCAGTCGAGCTTGCTTTCCGGATTACGCGCCAGCTGCAGCGTCTCCGCCGACAACACGAACGACACTCCCAACGCGACGATGGATGTCAGCAGCATGACCGCATACGTCCATGCGGCGCCGTGACGCCATCCCTGGGGCGTTCCCTGATAATCGGCGTTGTCCATTTTGCATCCCCCTCAAAACATGGCTCATTATAATTTGCCGGTATCGGCATGATTCATTGCGCAAATCAGCTTACGATAGTGATATGACTGCACGAAATGAACTGACTGCCGGATGGGACCTGCACTGCCACAGCGCGTATTCCGATGGTACGGAGACCCCGGAGGGCCTGATTCTCGAGGCGCGCAGGCGTGGATTGCATGGCGTGGGCATCACCGACCACGATACGTGGGAGGGATGGGCGGAGGCCGAGTGGGCGAGCCGTGAATATGGCGTGCCGCTGGTCAGGGGCACGGAGATCACCGCCGACGTCGATGGCATCTGCGTGCATATGCTCGGTCTGCTGTATTCGCCCGACGATGACGTATTGCGCGAACTGTTCGAGACCACGCGTGTCAATCGCGTCCGACGCATGAAGAAGATGGTGGAGAATCTCTCCGCCGATTTCCCCATCACCTGGGACGACGTCGTCAGTCAGGTGAAGGAGGGGGAGCGCACGACGATCGGCCGCCCGCACATCGCCGACGCCATGGTGGCCCTGGGGTTCTTCCCCAATCGTTCGGCGGCGTTCGCCGGCACCATCAACAAGAACGGCCCGTATTATGTGCCGATAGTCTCGCCGTCCGCCGAAACCGTGGTGAGGGCCGTCAAGCATGCGGGCGGTGTGGCCATCATCGCCCATCCCGCCGCCACCGCGCGCAACAGGCACATTCTCACCGATGAGCATATAGCGAGTCTCGCCGAGGCCGGCCTGGACGGTCTCGAGGTCTTCCACCGCGACAATTCCCCCGAACAGCGGGAGCGTCTGCTGCATCTGGCCGCCGATTTGCATCTGCTGGCCACGGGTGGTTCCGACTGGCATGGCGACGGCAAGCCGAACGTGATGGGGGAGAACGTCACCGACGACGCCACCGTCGAGAAGATCGCCGAGCGCGGCGCGATCGACATTCTGCGGTAGTGATACCGCATAGCAACGAGGCGGAGACCGATATGGTCTCCGCCTCTGTATTTTCCGCCTCCGTGGGCGATGGGAGCGGCCGCGAAGGCCGCGCACGTGCATGCTGTTGGTGGAGGTGCTAGTTCAGAGCACCGAAACCAACAGGCTGAGCCGTTAAGCGGAGAGTCCGGTGGACTCTCCGTAGGCGATGGGAGCGGCCGCGAAGGCCGCGCACGTGCATGCTGTTGGTGGAGGTGCTAGTTCAGAGCACCGAAACCAAC
>NZ_PEBI01000001.1:0-87819 GCF_002802875.1 Bifidobacterium primatium | reverse complement strand
GGCGATGGGAGCGGCCGCGAAGGCCGCGCACGTGCATGCTGTTGGTGGAGGTGCTAGTTCAGAGCACCGAAACCAACAGGATGCGTGGTATCGGAGCCGACGATGGCGTATCCGATGACCTTGCCGGGGACGACGATGCGACGGCCCTTGGTGTCGGTCACGTCGACGACGGTGCCGTCGGCGACCGCGGCGGCAATGGCGTCGCTGATCTCGTCGGCCGACTTGTCGGTGACGAAGCTCACCGGGCGTGCCACATTCTGAATACCGATTTCAACATCCATGATTCCTCCTTGGGAGTCGGTCGAACACTATTACTGGATTCTAGCGAGTCTCATCGCCGTCATCGGACGTTTCGGCCGGCTCTTCGCTCTTGGCGTCGGGCTCGCTCTTGGCGTCCGGTCCGGCGTTGCCGTCATGGTCGGTGTCCGTGGCATCGGCCGGCGCATGGGACTTGTCATCGTCGACCAGCGAGATGTACTCGCTGGGCTTGCCGTCGATGGAGACGGCACCGGTGTCCGTGGCGTCGGTCGGGGTCTTGGCGTCCTTGACTTCGTCATCGGTCGGCTTGCCGGTTTTCGCATCGTTGAAGTCCTCGGGGCGCAGCGCCGGCAGCGACACCGTGGCGGTGTCGTCGCTGTTGGCGTCCGGCGTCTGCACGACGGCGGTCCGTGATTCAGGTCCGGCGTCGGCGGATTCTGCGGTGCGGGTCGCCGCCGTCGTGGGACGGAACGATTCCGGGGTCGCATGGCCGCGCGTGGGTGCAGGGTTCCTGCGCGGTGCGGCTGCGTGGGCGGTCGTGGCGTCCGGCCTGCGGGCGTCCCGACCGGCGTCGCCGTCCTTCTCCAGCAGCGTGCCGACGGTGATGGTGGAGGGGCGCTTGCCATCGGCCGCCTCGGAGCGCGGCGTGGACGCCTTGGTGGTTCGGACCGACAGCTGATGGGCCAGACGTTCCACATGGGCCTTGAATTCGATGATCTTGTCGTTGTCCGCACGGTCGAGCGCCTGGATGAACTCGCCCACCTGCTCCATCTGCAGCCATAGGCTGGCGCGCAGCATGATGAGGTCATCGAGCCTCGAACCGATGAGACGCGCGTAGGCGGACAATACGCTGTTGCGGTGCTTGGCGTCCAGTTTGGCGAAGATCCAGGCCAGATCGCGGGCGGGGTCGTTGACCTGCATGTTGTTCCAGTGGTAGATGGCGTTGAGGCCCGTGCTGGAGAACAGCATGTCCCCGTCCTCGAATCCGCCGTGCACCGGGCAGGTGTGGAACGACCACAGTCCCTCGGTGCCGACGATATGCTCCCAGCTGTCGGTGATCTCGTCGGGCACGTGGCCGGATTCCTTCAGCCGGGAGATCCAGGCCACAAGCTGCTGACGAATCTGCGCGGCCGTGTAGGAGGGGTAGCCCTCCTTTTCCAGAAACGCCGGACGCAGACGGTGAATGGCGCCGATGGCCGTGCCGACGGAGACGCACTGGCTTTCCGTGAGCTGGTCGAGCGGCGTGGCGAGACCGTCGTTGTGGACGGTGATGAGCACGGCGGTGGTGCCGGTGGGGGCCTTGGCGTGCTCGCCGGATTGGAAGGCGACGGTGCGTTCCAATGCGAAGCCGAGTCCTGCAGGTTCCTTGGCGCGCAGCAGCGCGGCCGAGGAGTTCGCCCGGCCCAGCAGCTGCTTCTTGCCCTTCGGCGTGTCGGAGACGTTGACGTCGAATTCACGGCCGGTGGTGTCGGTGACCACGGCCACGTCGATGCCGTTGGCGCCCGACAGCATGTACTGCTCGGACTCGCGAGTACTGGCCACGGCAAGATTCGGCATGGCGGCGGATGCCAGGGCCGCCAAAGTAAATACTGAACGTTCACTCACGCATTCCACTCTAATGCACTTCCGCTTTCAAACCGTTCATAACACCTGAGAGAATGGGCATGTGAAGTCAAAAGCTCAGGAAATCCTCGAAGGCCTGGACGACGGCCAGGCCGCCGCGGCGCAGGCGGTGGACGGCCCCGTGCGCATCATGGCGGGTGCCGGCGCCGGCAAGACCCGCACCATCACGCACCGCATCGCCTACGCCTGCGAATCGGGGGCGTGGAATCCGTCGGCCACGCTTGCCGTGACGTTCTCGGTGAAGGCGGCCGCGGAGATGCGGTCACGCCTGTCCGCTCTGGGAGTGCCGCAGGTGAAGGCCGCGACGTTCCATTCGGCGGCCCTGCATCAGCTGCGGCAGGTATGGCCCGAGCTCAGCGAGGCATACTTCCCCTCCATCGTGGAACAGCCTCGTCTCCTCGTGGAGAAGGCGTTCTCGCGGGTCGTCGGCCGTGACGTCGATGACGTCGCGCTCAGGGCGCTGCTGGCCGAAATCAACTGGACGAAGGTGTCGCTGATCGCCCCGGCGGACTATGCGCGTGTATGTGCGGCGACACACCGTCAGCCGCCCGCCGATCTGACGCCCGATCAGATGGCGGACGTCATCGACGCGTACGAGCAGGAGAAGACGAACCGGAACCGGATGGACTTCAACGACATCCTGCTGATGGCCTGCCATGTGATGGAACGGTTCGAGGAGGCCGCGGCGACGATCCGTTCGCGCGTGCGGTGGATCACCGTCGACGAGTATCAGGACGTCTCCCCGTTGCAGCACCGGCTGATGCGGCTGTGGCTGGGAGGGCGCGACTCCGTATGCGTGGTGGGCGACCCCGCGCAGACCATCTACTCGTTCGCCGGGGCGACCAGCCATTACCTGCTGCACTTCCCCGAGGAGTTCCATGCCATGCGCGCGGACATCCGGCTGGAGACCGACTACCGTTCCACGCCGCAGGTGGTGCACTACGCGAACAGGATTCTTGCGGCCTCGCCATACGCCGACGACTATCTGGTGCTGCGTTCGGGGCGTCAGGCCGGCCGCCGCATCCAATGCACGTCGTACGCCACCGACGAGCAGGAGGCCCAGGGTGTGGCCAGACGCATCGCACGTCTGCTGGCGGATGGCGTGAGTCCCAACGACATCGCGGTGCTGATGCGCATCAACGCGCAGGGCGCGATGGTGCGCGCCGCATTGAACCAGCTGCGCATCCGCTCCCGTGTGCGCACGGAATACGGGCAGAGCGAGGCCACGCTCATCGACTCCTCGGGTGCGGCGGCGAAGGCCGCGGCCATCGACCTTGCCGCCGGCCAGACCGGTGCGGTGAGCATCTCCACCATTCATGCCGCCAAGGGCCTGGAATGGAAGCATGTGTTCATCATCGGATGCTCTGAAGGGCTCATCCCGTTCGGCTCGCCGGCTCCGGGCGACGTGCTCGAGGAGGAGCGGCGACTGCTGTATGTGGGCGTCACCCGCGGCGAGGACACCGTGGATCTGTCGTTCGCCTCCAGCAAGGACTCCATGAGCATGCAGCGACGGACGCCCAGCAGGTTCCTGCGCTGACGTCCTGGTCGGGAACTGGGGGCGTCAGCGCAGAGAAGCGGGATTCGAAAGGAAAGTCGAAGGATGCTGGGACTAGTTCTGGTCTGGGGCCGTACCGGCTTCGTCGCTACCGTCGCCGTTGCCGTGTTCGTCCAGCAGCTTGCTGAGCTCGGCGTCCCAATCCACCGAAGTCGCGGAGGATCCGGCCTGAGCGGCTGCGGCGGTACCGGAATCGGCCGGTGCTTCGCTGTTGCCGTTGTCTCCGTCGGCCAGCGTCGGCAACAGATCGGGGTGTCCCCACCGGCCGTCGCGCTCCTGCGGACCCTCGGCCACGGTGATGGCCTCCCACAGATCGGCTGCCTCGCGCAGGCGCTTCGGACGGAGCTTCAGGCCGAGCAGAGATTCGAAGGTCCGTTCGGCCGGACCGCCGACCGCACGCTCGCGGCGCATCATCTCACGCAGCTGCTCGATATGCGGCAGATGCGCCATGCCGGCCCGCCACACCACGCAGTCGACCCAGCCCTCCACCAGGGCCAGCAGGGTCTCGAGGCTGCTGAGGGCCTCGCGCTGCTCCGGTGAATCGTTGATGCCGACCTTATTGAGGTTCACCGCTCCGGCGATGGACTCGGGGTTCATCATCTCGGCCTCGCGCAGCTGCTCCTCCATGGCGTCGAGATCGATGCTGATGCCTCGCGCGTACTTGCCGATCAGCGCCTCGAACCTCGGCATCAGCCACGGCACGCCGGCGTACAGGCGGGCATGCGCCACCTCGTGCAGTGCCAGGAAGCCCATCACCTCGCCCTTGTCGATCTCCAGCTCCTTGGCGTAGGCGTTGATGTTCTCGGGAATGAGCGCGCCCGCAGGGTTCTTCAGCAGTGCGATGCCCTGGTCGAAGCTGCCGTGCACCTCGCTGGAAAGGTCGCCGGCCGCGCTGCCCAGCTGCATGGCGAACGAGGTGTTGCCCAGCAGCTTCATCAGCATGGCCGGGTCCTTGAGGTCGTCGGGAATCGGGATGGGCACGGGACCGGCGAACATGCCGGAGACCTCGCCGCCCAGCGAGCCGCCGAGCCGTTCGGAAAGCACCGACGCCAGCGCGTCGTTCATGGATTCGGCGACCGGGCCGGCGAACGACGCCCACGACGGCAGCGTGCGCTCCACCCATTCGGCGCGCGTCAGCACGTCGGCCTGTCCCTTGACGGGATCGAACTCGGTCACGGTGTCGAGCCACAGGTTCGCCTCGCTGAGCGATGCGCGGGCGGCGGCGCCGTCCTCGGCGCTCACGGTGGAGGCGGCGCCGGCGTCACGCGTCTTGTTCAACGCGATGGACTGGGCGAGCTTGACGTTGATCGGCCCCTCCTCGATGGTTCGATGCACATCGCCGGCGGTGTTGAGCCCGCCGGCGGTCAGCGCCTCCGCAAGGGAACGGACCTCGGAGGGCTTGGGCAGTCCCTCGACGCCCTGGCTCATGATCTGGTCGCGAATCGAATCAGGCAGGGACGAGAATTGCCTCCACGCCATTTCCCCCTGAATCGGGCCAAAGGAATCGATAAGCCACTGATGCAGTTCGTTGTCTTCCATACCTTCACCATCTATCGCTAGCGCATGAACGTCCGTATCGACCTCATTGTATGAAGTCTGTTGCATCCATACTATGGGAGGTATGCCGATCATGCACAACAAACGCGCCAAGTTCGCGCTCAGCTCCATTCCCTCCCGCATAGCGCGGTATTTCCGCGCTCGCGGGCTGCGTCACTGCCTGGGCCTCTTCGGCGCGCTGCTGTGCGTGATCCTGCTGTGCATGCCCAGCGGGTTCGTCACCGAGGGGCCCGGCCCCACCAGGGACGTGCTTGGTACGGTGCGTGCCGACGGCGACGGCTCCGACGTGGCGATGATCGAGATCCACGGGGCGAAGACGTACCGCGACTCCGGTCGTCTGCTGCTGACCACGGTGAACAGCTACGGCATAGACTGGCCGGCCACGAACGCCGAGGTGCTGTACGCCTGGGCGAACCCCCATGCGGGAGTATTGCCCAGGGAGGCCGTCATCCCGCCCGGCCAGAGCTCCGAGGACTATCAGAAGACCACGAAGAAGGAGATGAGCGGCGCGCAGGATTCGGCATCGCAGCAGGCGTTGCGCTACCTGTCGTCTCAAGGAGTGGACACCTCGAATGTGAAGGTTTCCATGCACGTCGACAAGATCGGCGGGCCCTCGGCCGGCATGATGTACTCGCTGGGCGTCATCGACAAGCTCACCGCATCCGACGAGACCGGAGGCCGGACCATCGCCGGCACGGGAACCATGGAGTCCGACGGCAAGGTGGGGGCCATCGGAGGCATACGGCTCAAGATGCTGGGGGCCCGGCGCGACGGCGCCACATGGTTCCTGGCCCCTGCGGACAACTGCTCCGAGGTGGTCGGCCATGTTCCCGCGGGACTGCGTGACGTGAAGGTCGGCACGCTCGCCGAGGCGTACAAGGCGCTCGTCGCCATCGGACAGGGCAGGGGGGACTCCCTGCCGCACTGCACCGCCTGACGCTCGCATACGGGGCCGTCTCACGGCCGTGACGAAAAAACACGGTTTCGGTGCAGCCGTTGTTCCGCAAGTGTTGTTATGCTATTTCCGTGGCTGAAACTACTAGACAAGAGTCTGATGTTTTTGGATTCCATTCCGGCGATATCATCCAGGAATGGTTGTGGGACGACGACGTGGATGACTCCATCCGCGAAGGCATCGAATCCGTCACGGGGGAGGATCTCGTAGACGAGGATTACGATTCCGCCGTCGACGGCGTCATCGTGTGGTGGCGTGACGGCGATGACGAGGACGCGTTGTCAGACACCATCATGGATGCCGTCGATGTGCTCGACGAGGGCGGTCCCTTCTGGGTGCTGACCCCGAAGCCCGGTCGTGAGGGCGCACCGGCCGCCACGACCATCGAGAACGCGGCGAAGACCTCCGGCATGAACGCGGCGACGCCGCAGACGCTGAACCGCGACTGGAACGCCGTCCGTCTGCGCGCCTTCGGCAAGGGTCGCTGATAGACCCCTAGACCCCGACGGTCCGCCGTCGTCGGTCGACATGGATGCCGTAGCCGATATGAAACGTATGACGTCCTTCCCCGGATGGGGAAGGACGTTTTTCATAGGAAAACAGGGCGGAGAGCGGGCATGGAAGCCCGACGGCCGGATGCAAAGAAATAAGGGCCGCTGGAATTCCAGCGGCCCTGAAACGTGGGCGATGAGGGATTCGAACCCCCGACATCCACCGTGTAAAGGTGGCGCTCTAACCAACTGAGCTAATCGCCCGCAAACCAATAGAATAACGTATCCGCTACCGGTGATGCATCCGCGTGTCGCGATTTTCCGCCCCTGTTCCGGCCTGCGGCCGCGTATGCGCCCGTCGGCGCATGTGTGCGGGTATCGTGGCAATCGCGCGATTCCATGCGTCGGATCCCACGCATTTGACCGCGCAATCACGTAAGGTGACTGTAGTCGAGATTGTTTATCCACGCGGCCAAGGAGGTCGGTTCTATGGCACAGCAGCGCGCTGCAGACCGTAACGGTGCTTCGATCGCACGAGCAGGCAAGCGTAAGTGGGGCTATGACGTGGGGCAGGTGGATTCGTTCCTGGAGCGTGCCCATACCCTGTATGAGGATGCCGAACCCAAGATGACCCAGGAGGACATCCAGAACGTCTCCTTCGCGCTGGAAAAGGACGGCTACGTGATCTCTCAGGTCGATGCGGCGCTGAACCGTCTGGAGAAGGCCGTGGTCGACAAGCAGACCCAGTGGGATGTGAACACCACGGGCCGGGTGGCATGGCGTGCGACCACCGAACAGCTGGCGCACAGCCTGTATCCCCGTGCCAAGAGGCCGGCGAAGGAGCGGTTCGCCCCCGGCGCGGACAAGCGCCCCTCCTACGACCGCAAGCAGGTGGACCGTCTCGTGGACCAGATCGTGGAGAAGATCCGCCACGAGCTCGGCGAGACCCGCCAGCACCAGTCCGACGCCGCCGCCAGGGCGGAGGCCGAACTGACCTCCGTCAAGGTGTCGAACGTGATCTTCACCCAGCGCAAGGGCAAACGCGGCTACAGCGAGCGTCAGGTGGACGCCTACCTCAACCGCGCCGTGCAGGTGCTGTCCCGCCTGGAATCCTTCGCCCGTCTGGAGGGATCGCTGCACCTGGACGACATGGAGCCGTTGGACGCCGAGCCGCAGTCCTCGCAGTCCCGGCCCACGCAGGCATTGTTCGGCGCGGTCCCGCAGGCCAAGGCCGATGTGCGTGCCGGACAGGAGGGCTACGGATATGCCGTGCCTCCGGCGCCTGCCGTCGAATCCGTTCCCGCCGCCGCGGCGCAGTCCGTCGTCGAGGAACCGTCCAAGGATGACGCCCGTTCCGAGAGGGACTCGTCGTTCTACGACCTGCGGCAGGCGGAAAGCGCGCTGGTGAACAGCACGACGGACTCCACCCCGGCCGCCGACACGCCCGCCGCGGCCGTCAGCGGCTCGCTGGCCGGCCTGGTGAACGGCACTTCGTCCGTCGCCGCTCAGGCCGAACCGGAACCGGCTCCGTCATCCAACGACATGCCGACCACGGCCATCCCCCCGCTTCCGGACGCACTGCCGGCGCAGGAGCCGTCCTTCCCGCTCGTCGATTCCAGGATCCCGTCATACGAGCCGACGTCCCATTCGTTCGATTTCGTCTCCGGTGATGATACCGGCGCCTCCGCTTCCGTGGACTCCGCCGATACGCCCGCCGCGCCGCGTTCCACGGCGGCGGGCGCGGAGCCGTCCATCTGGTCGTCCGCCTCGTCCCGCGCGGCCGGTGCATCCGACGCGTTCGATGCATCGACCGACTCCGTGCCGGCCGACGATGCCGCCTCCGGCTCCGGCGGCGCGTCCCGCGATCGGGACGCCCATGCCTCCGACAGCCCGTTCTCGGGCGACGAGGCCGGCGACTACTTCTCGTCGCTGCTCGACACCAGCTCCATCCCGTCCGTCGACTTCCACATCCCCAGCCTGACGTTCCCCTCCGCCGATGACAGGGACGGCAAGGACGGCAACGGTTCGGGCAAATACTAGGCGGTTGTCGAAGCACACCAAGACATCATCGGACAGTCAGGAGAAAACAGTTGAGCGAACAAGCGGACATGTCTGCGCAGACGTGCGTCGACGCGCATCTCGACGAGGTGTCGTGGCGGCGCACGGTGATCATCCTCGGATCGACGGGGTCCATCGGCACGCAGGGTCTTGATGTCATCGGCCGGCATCCCGAACGCTTCGACGTCACGGGGCTGGCCGCCGGGGGAGCCCATCCCCGTCTGCTCGCCGAGCAGGCGGCGCGTTTCCATGTGAGGCATGTGGCCGTGTTCCATGAGGAGGCGCTGCCCGCCGTGCGCGACGCCCTCGCGGAGCTCGGTGCGAAGGACATCGTCGTCGAGGCCGGCGCGCAGGCCGTCATCGACCTGGCCGGTGCCGGCGCGGACGTCGTATTGAACGGCATCACCGGCTCCATCGGACTCGAACCCTCCATCGCCGCGCTGCGGGCCGGCTCCCAGCTGGCGCTCGCCAACAAGGAGTCCGTCGTCGCCGGCGGCCATCTGCTGTTCGATGCACAGGTGCGCGAGGCGCAGATCAATCCCGTCGATTCCGAGCATTCGGCCATATGGCAGTCGTTGCGCTCCGGCATGCATCATGAGGTCGAACGGCTGGTCGTCACCGCGTCCGGCGGTCCGTTCCGCGGCCGCACGCGCGACGAGCTCGCCGACGTGACGCCCGAGCAGGCGCTGCACCATCCCACCTGGAACATGGGGCCGGTCGTCACCATCAACTCCTCCACGCTGATGAACAAGGGCCTCGAGGTCATCGAGGCCAGCCGGCTGTTCTCCATCCCGCCGAGCCGCATCAGCGTCACCGTGCACCCGCAGTCCATCGTGCATTCCATGGTCGAGTTCCGCGACGGCGCCACCATCTGCCAGGCCTCGCCGCCCGACATGCGTCTGCCCATCGCACTGGGGCTGTCGGCCCCCGACCGCCTGCCGAATATCGCCAGGCCGTGCGATTGGACCCGTGCCGCGCAGTGGACCTTCGAACCGCTGGACGACGAGGTGTTTCCCGCCGTCGCCCTCGCGCGACACTGCCTCGAGGCCTCCGAGAAGCACACGGCGGTGCTCAACGCCGCCAACGAGCAGGCCGTGCACGCCTTCCTCGAACACCGTCTGCCGTATCTGGCCATCGCCGACACGGTCCGTGAGGTGCTCGACGAGATGGACGGCGAGCTGCGCGGCGCGCCGCTGTTCGAGTCCGTGGAGGAAATGAGCCAAGTGGAGCTTTTCGCCCGCCGGCTCGCCGACGATCTGATAAACAACAACCGTGACTGATTCGAATACCGCATTCCGTAAGACCGGCGACGCCGCGATCAGCGAGTCGCCGCTGCATCCCCGCCGCCGCTCCCGCCGCATCATGGTCGGCCCGGTGCCGGTCGGCGGCGGCGCGCCCGTCAGCGTGCAGTCGATGACGAACACCGTCACCGCCGACGCGAACGCCACGTTGCGTCAGATCGGCGAGCTGGCGCAGGCGGGCTGCGACATCGTCCGTGTCGCGGTACCCAGCCAGGACGATGCCGACGCCCTGCCGTCCATCGTGGCGAAGTCCCCGATCCCGGTCATCGCCGACATCCACTTCCAGTCGAAGTACGTGTTCCAGGCCATCGATGCCGGATGCGCTGCCGTGCGTGTGAACCCCGGCAACATCCGCAAGTTCGACCAGGTCGGTCCCGACATCTGCAAGGCCGCCACCGACGCGGGCATCTCGCTGCGCATCGGCGTCAACGCCGGCTCTCTTGACAAGGCGCTCTACGCCAAATACGGCGGTCCGACGCCCGAGGCGCTCGTCGCATCCGCGCTCAAGGAGGCCCACATGTTCGAGGACGTCGGCTTCCATGACTTCAAGATCTCCGTCAAACACCACGACGTCGTCACCATGGTCCAGACTTACCGCCTGCTGGCGTCCAAGGGCGACTGGCCGCTGCATCTCGGCGTCACCGAGGCCGGTCCCGCATGGCAGGGCACCATCAAGTCCTGTCTGGCGTTCGGCTCGCTCCTATCCGAAGGCATCGGCGACACCATCCGCGTGTCCCTCTCCGCCCCGCCGGTCGAGGAGGTCAAGGTCGGCTGCAAGCTGCTCGAATACCTGGGGCTGCGCGCACGCAAGTTCGACATCATCTCGTGCCCGAGCTGCGGCCGTGCGCAGGTGGACGTTATCCAGCTGGCCAACGCCGTGACCGACGGTCTCAAGGGCATCACCGCCCCCATCCGCGTGGCCGTCATGGGCTGCATCGTCAACGGTCCCGGCGAGGCGCGCGAGGCCGACCTCGGCGTGGCCTCCGGCAACGGCAAGGGGCAGATCTTCATCAAGGGCAAGGTCATCGAGACGGTGCCCGAGGACCGCATCGTCGACACGCTGCTCGACAAGGCGCACGAGATCGCCGAACGCATGAAGGAGGAGGCCGAGGCCAACGGCACCCCGCTCGAGGGCGCCGGTCCCGTCGTCGTGCCGATCCAGGATCCCAAGGCAGGGACCGTCGTCCGCTGACGGACGTGGAAGGCGGCGGCGCGTGGCCGGCTTCGGGCCGGCCCGCGCCGGTAAGGTTCGGCGTATAGAATACCTTCCGTGTTGAAACGCCGGAAAACCGCGACGACTGCCGTAAACGACGATGTCGAATGGAAGTGGTCGAAGAAGATGCTGGTCAGCATCCCCATCTTCATCATCCTGATGGGCATACTGACCTCGGTCTCGCATATCACGACGGTCGAATGGAAGAACGAGCCGACCGACCGCAGCGTGGAGACACTGGCCGCAGACACCTCCGTGACCTACGATAACCCCGGCGGAGAAAAACTGCCGGAACGCGGCACCTATGACGTCGTCACCGCCGACGCCTGGCTGGAACTCGTCCGCCCATCGACCGGCGAGCGACAACGGGCCCACGTGCTCGTCCGCTCGCCCAAGGGCGTCACCGCGAAGCACAGTCTGCCGGCCGCCGTGTTCATGCACGGCGCCGGATACGGCACGGCCGACAATTCGTTCGGCGACGTCGCCGACGACCTCAGCTCCGCGGGATTCGTGACGGCGACCGTCGACAAGCCCGTCTGGTCGACGAACGACATCACCCGCGACTACAAGGCGTCCGCACACGCCTACGGCCAAGTTGTGGACTACCTCAGATCGCTCGACACCGTGGACCCCGACAAGGTGGGACTGTACGCCACCTCCGAAAGCACATGGATATCGCCCTATCTCGTGCGTGACGACGGCCATATCGCCTTCCAGATACTGCTGTCGCCCATGGTGTATTCGCCGCGGCATGCGCTCGGGTTCTTCGTCGCGCAGGACTTCGCCATCGTCGGCGCCAATCCCGGCTACCAGTCCATCGTCCGCCGCGTGTTCAGCGCCGACACCGCACGGTTCGGACTCGACAACCTCGACTTCGACCCGCTCGTCGCGCAGGGCTACGCCATCCCCACATTCGTGGCCTACGGTTCGAAGGACGTCATGACCGCACAGGTCGACGGCATCACCGAGATCGAGGGCATGGCCCGGCAGGAGGACAACTGGGACGTGACCGTGCGCAACTATCCGGTCGCCAACCATGTGATGCGGCTCGGCGACGAGGCCGAGGAGGGCACGCCCCTGGTCGACGGATACGAGGACGACATGGTCGACTGGGCCGTCGGCAAGACCCGAGGGCTCGAGGAGACGTCGGCATCCATCGCCGGCACCACCATCTACCAGTCCATCGCCGTGCCGACGAACCTGCACGCCCACCCCCGTCTGACCATGTACGGCGTCATCGTGCACGCATCCACCGCGGTCATGCTCGTCGCCACGCTGATACTCGCCGTCGTGGCCGTCATCCGCAAGATCCGGTGCCTTGCCGGGCGCCGTGGCAGGGCCCTCGGCCTGGTGCGCGGGTACCGGAGGGTGCTGGTCATGATATCCGTCACCACTATGGCCTCGCTGATGCTGTTCTTCGCCGGCATCGGCCAGATCGTATGGCGCATGGTCCAGCTGATCTGGGGAGCCGCGCCGGAGCCGCCCGGCATGATCTACTGGAGCTGGTATGCGATCCAGGCGGCCTGCGCCATCGTGGTATGGGCGTGGTCGAGAGTGCTGTGCGAGATACTGCACACCGCGTCCGTAAAGGGCCTGCTGCGCACGCCGGAGGAATGGAAGGCCGACTTCCGTGTGAAACGGCTCACCGGCAGACCCGTGCTGCGCATCCGCGACTGGCATCCCGGACCGGTCGTCGCCTCGACCAGACTCGGTGTGGCGCTGTTCGTGGTGACGGCGCTCGCGATGTTCGGCGTGCTGCTGGTGCTGGCCTTCTGGGGACTGTTCATCTACTGACGTGCATCGCACGGCGGAAAGGAAGCGCATCCATGGCGCTGTACAGCGACGAGGGACTGGTGCTGCGTACGGTGAAGCTCGGCGAGGCCGACCGCATCATCACCATCCTCACCCGTGACCACGGCAAGATCCGTGCCGTGGCGAAAGGCGTTCGACGGCTGAAGTCGCGGTTCGGCGCACGGCTCGAACCGTTCATGCGCGCCGACCTGCTCATCGCCACCGGCCGTTCGCTCGACGTGGTCTCGCAGGCCTCGGCCAAAGGCATGTACGGCGACCGCATCATCGGCGACTACGACAGCTACGTGAACGCCAGCGTGGTCGCGGAGACCGCCGACCGGCTGTTCGCCGCCCTCGACGAACCTTCGCCGTCCCAGTACATGCTGGCCGTGGGCGCGGTCTCCGCGCTGGCCCGTCGGCTGCATGCGCCGACGGACATCGGCGACTCCTACGTGCTGCGCGCGTTGTCCATAGCTGGATGGACCCCGCGTCTCGACTCCTGCGTGGTATGCGGCGGGGGCGACGATCTCGCCGCGTTCTCGATACCCGGAGGCGGCGTGATGTGCGCCAGGGGCCGCACTCCCGAGGCGATTCGGGTGACGAGGGACGACGTCATGCGGCTGAAGGCGCTGCTCGCCGGAGACTGGGGGACGCTTGACGTCCGGCCGGCAGGCGGCGCCGATGGCGGGGATTCGGTTTCGAGGGTGCATGACATCGTCGAACACTGGGCCGAGTATTACCTCGAACGGCCGATTCGTTCCGCGCACTTGCTAGATTCGTAGACATGGCTTTTGAACATGTGGACTATACGTCGTTGGATATCCCCGCGGCCCCCTTCTCCGACCCCTCGATCATTCCCGACTTCCCCAAGGACAAGGTGCCCCGCCACGTCGGCGTCATCATGGACGGCAACGGACGCTGGGCGCAGCAGCGCGGTCTCGTGCGCACGAACGGCCATCAGGCTGCCGAACCCGTGGTGTTCGACACCATCGCCGGCGCCATCGAGGCCGGTGTGCGCTATCTGAGCCTGTACACGTTCTCCACCGAAAACTGGAAGCGCTCGCCATCCGAGGTGCGGTTCCTCATGGGCTTCAGCCGCGAGATCATCCACCGCCGCGTGGCGCAGATGGACGAATGGGGCGTGCGCGTGCGCTGGTCCGGACGCCGCCCCCGGCTGTGGAAATCGGTCATCGACGAGCTTGAGACCGCCATGGAGCGCACGAAGCACAACAGGACCATCGACGTGGTGTTCTGCATCAACTACGGCGGCCGCGCCGAGATCGCCGACGCCTGCGCCGCCATCGCGAAGGAGGTGCGCGACGGCCGCATCTCCGGCGACCGCGTGACCGAGAAGATGATCGCCCAGCACCTCTACAATCCCGACATCCCCGACTGCGACCTGGTGATCCGCACGTCGGGAGAGCAGCGTACGAGCAACTTTCTGCCGTGGGAGGCGGCCTACGCGGAACTCGACTTCGTGCCGGAACTGTTCCCCGACTGCGGCCGCGAGGTCCTGTGGCGTTCCATCGACCACTACATCCACCGCGACCGACGGTTTGGGGGAGTCAAGCGCTGACGGCGCTTGACTGTCGAGCCGCGATTGCATCGAGCGGCGAGGCCTGGAAGGCGCGGCCGCAAGGCCGTCTGTTCTTGCGGGAGGCCAAGCGCTGACGGCGCTTGACTGTCGAGCCGCGATCTCTCGAGCGGCGAGGTCGATATGGTGCGGCTCGGCGCGGTCAGTAGCAATCCCACGTGTAGAGGACCCGGGAGAAGTCCAGACGACGCAGGCGATCGGGCTCGATGAAGAAGTTCATCACACCCGTGTCGCCGAACATGAGCCGATTGTCGTCGAGCGAGTCGAGCTGCAGCAGCAGTGTGGTGGCCCGGCCGAGGTCCGGGTCGTCCTCTCGGGGATCATCCTGCGTGAAGACCGGGTAGCCGCCGACACGAAGGCCGTCACCGCCCAGCATGTCGTTCAACGTGTCTCGGATATCGGCGTCGTGCGTGTCGAAGAAGTCGCGGTCGCGGTCGTTCAATGCGCCCAGGCAGCGCTGCAACGTGGACTCGAACCGGAAGTCCGTCGTCGACATCGCCTGCGTGGCCAGCTGCGGTTCAAGACGGAACTCGACATCGGGGTCGTGCAGCGGCAGGTCGGTGTCGTCCTTCCAATGGGGGCGGATGATACGGCCCCGCGTGACGTCGTCGGGCTCGGGGATGTATCGTATGCGCCATGAACGCTGCGAATCCAGCCGGTCGAAATCCTTGCCGAACATCGAGTCGTCGCCGGCGATGAAGAACTGCAGCAGACCGTCCTGCGGAAAATCATGCAGATGGGGGAGCTGGGCGAAATTCAGCTGGGCTATGAGGAACAGCGGTTCTCCGGTCTCCCGGTTCTTGGGGACGCCCATGGCGGGAGGCACGTAGAACGCCCCTCCGACCTTCGTGTCGGTGATGGACGGCGCATCATCCGTGGGGAGGAGGTTGACGGCGGGGCGTTGCGTTTCGTGACGGACCATCGACACGATCATCTGCGCCACGTAGTCGGTCAGCTGGGGGATGCGCTGTGTGTCCGAATAGGCTTCGTCCCGTTGGATGCCGGTGATGTCGGCGGCCACGGGATTCGGGGTGTTGCGGACGATGTCCCGGTTTTCCTTTGAGCCCCTGCCGCCGAACAGCCTGTCCCAGATCCCCATGGCTTCCTCCTTGCCTGCTGCGTTCATCGTTACGGCACAGCCTAGTCATATGGCATTGCAGACGTCTGACCGAACAGTGAAGAAGGTGTGTTCGTTTACGACGGCATCAGTTATAGTCAACTTGACTATATGTGGTATGCTCTTACTGATTTCACGGCGGGAGCCTCGGCGACGAACCGATGTCTCCCGCCGTCGTGCGACGGATACGGACATCAGAGAAGGACACTGCCATGAGCGTGGCTTCAGTAAACGACATCATCGAACGGCTCGGCGCCACCAGCACCTGCGACGCGGGCCTGACCAAGGATCCATGGGCGTTCGACGCCACCCGGCCGACCTACGGCCCCGGCGCGTCGGCGCTGGACATGATTCCGAGGAACGCCCCGCGCCAGCAGTCTCTGCCGGTCGAATACCGCGACGCCTCCGACGACGAGCTGCAGGAGCGCATCCGCGACGCGAAGGCGCGTCTCGGCTCCAAGCTGCTCATCCTCGGCCACTTCTATCAGCGCGACGAGATCATCGTGCACGCCGACTACGTGGGCGACTCCTTCCAGCTCGCCAAGAACGCCACGCAATGCCCCGACGCCGAGCACATCGTGTTCTGCGGCGTGCACTTCATGGCCGAAACCGCCGACATCCTCTCCACTCCCGAACAGAGCGTTACCCTGCCGAACCTCTCCGCCGGATGCTCCATGGCCGACATGGCCGACATCGACCAGGTCGAGGACTGCTGGCAGCAGCTCGGCGAGATCTGCGGCACCAGACCGGACGCCGACGGGCTGCAGCAGATCATCCCCGTGACCTACATGAACTCCGCCGCCTCGCTCAAGGCATTCTGCGGCCGCAACGGCGGCATCGTATGCACGTCTTCCAACGCGCACGCCGTACTTGAATGGGCGTTCGCCCGCGGCAAGCGCGTACTGTTCTTCCCCGACCAGCACCTCGGCCGCAACACCGCCCGCGCCATGGGCATCCCGCTGAGCCAAATGCCGTTGTGGGACCCGTACAAACCGCAGGGCGGCGCCAGCAATCCCGCCGACTACGCCAAAGCGAAGATGATCCTGTGGAAGGGCTTCTGCTCCGTGCACCAGCGCTTCACCGTCGACCAGATCGAACGCGCCCGCCGCGCATATCCCGGCGTGAAGGTGATCGTACATCCCGAATGCTCCATGCAGGTCGTCGACGCCGCCGACGGCACCGGATCGACCGCCTATATCGTCAGGGAGATCGCCAACGCGCCCGCCGGCTCCGTCATCGCCGTGGGTACCGAGATCAACCTCGTCAACAGGCTCGCCGCGCAGTACCCCGACAAGACCGTCTTCTGCCTCGACCCGGTCGTCTGCCCCTGCTCCACCATGTACCGCATCCACCCGGCATATCTCGCCTGGGCCTTGGAAAGCATCGAGCGCGGCGACATCGTCAACCGCATCACCGTGGACGACGACACCGCCCGCGAGGCCAAGGTGGCGCTCGAGCGCATGCTGCGCGTTCACCCGTGAGCCGTTTCCGGCTCCCCCAATGAGGGGAGTCGTCCGCGTAAGTGGACTGAGGGGAGAAAAACCGTGAATCCTGAACACAACATCGTCGTCATCGGAGCCGGCGTCGCCGGACTGTCCGCAGCACTCGCCGTGGCATCCACCGGCCATGACGTCACGCTGGTCACCAAGGCCGAACTCGTGGAATCCAACACCTACCATGCGCAAGGAGGTATCGCCGCCGCCATCTTCGCCGACGACGCCCCGAAGCTCCACGCGCAGGACACCATGGCCGCCGGCCATGGCCTGTGCGAGCCGAAGGCCGTGGAGATCCTCACCCGTGAGGGTGTGGACCGCGTACGTGAATTCGCCGCGGCCGGCGTGCGTTTCGACCGGGACGCCGAAGGCCATATGCTGCGGGGGCTCGAAGCCGCCCACTGCCGTGCCCGCGTGGTGCACGCCGGCGGAGACGCCACCGGCAGGGTGCTCGAGCTCGACGTGGCCGCCATGGTCCGCACCAACCCGCGCATCCACATCATCGAGCACGCTTTCCTCGAAGACCTCGTTCTCCGTGACGGCGTCATCGCCGGAGTGCGGCTGCTGACGAAGTCGGGAGGTGATGTGCTTCCCGCGACCCGCGTCATCCTCGCCACCGGCGGCGCCGGCCGCATGTACCCGTACACCACCAACCCGCAGGTCGCCACAGCCGACGGTCTCGCCGCCGCCCTGCGCGCCGGCGCCGAAACCGCCGACCTCGAGTTCTACCAGTTCCACCCCACCGCGATGGCCGTCGGCGAGCACTTCCTCGTCTCCGAAGCCGTGCGCGGCGAAGGCGCGATCCTGCTCGACGAACACGGCGAACGGTACATGACCCGCATCGACCCACGGGCCGAACTCGCCCCGCGCGACGTGGTCGCCCGCGAGAACTTCCGTGTGATGCAGCGGCAGAACGGCCGTCCCGTCATGCTCGACGTATCCCCGATGGCACGCGAACACCCCGACCTGGCCGCGTTCCTCGCCCACCGTTTCCCGACCATCGACGCCTACACCAGGTCCCTGGGCTTCGACTGGAGCCGCGAACCCATCCCCGTCGCACCGGCCGCCCACTACTACATGGGCGGCATCCGAACGGACCTCAACGGCCGCGCGAGCATTCCCGGCCTGTATGCGGCGGGGGAGTGCGCCCGCACCGGCGTCATGGGATCGAACCGCCTGGCCTCCAACTCACTGCTCGAAGGCCTCGTGTTCGGCAGACGCGCCGGTCTTGCCGCCGTCGCCGACGGGCGGGACGCCATATGGCATCCCGTACCGTTCGCGAACTCCGCCACCGGCAAGCCATCCGGCGAACAGCCGGTGACGCTTGCCGTTCCCGCAACCGACGACCGGACCGATCCATCCGACGCATGGGATCGCGGCCATATCGAGGCTGCGATGTGGCATGGCGTTGGCGTGCTGCGCGACGCCGACGGCCTCCGGACGGCGGTGCGCCGGCTGGGCGAGGGGCTGGCCCTCGCCAATGCCGACGCCGGCCCGGATCACGACGTCGATTCGTCGTATGACGAACAGACGCATCGTCTCGAAAACCGCAACATGCTCACCGTCGGCTACGTGGCCGCCAACGCGGCGCTCGCCCGCACCGAATCCCGCGGTGCCCACTCCAGGACCGACTGTCCCGAACCGCGCGACGAATGGGCGCACTCCGTCGCCTACCGCATGCCCCTGCAGTGAATCCACCTCCTCCAAAAGGAACAGCATTGCTTACCGAACATCTCATCCATACGGTCGTCGAGGCAGCTCTGGCCGAAGACGCACCCTACGGCGACATCACCTGCGCGGCCACTATCCCGGCCGACGAGACCGGCGAGGTCTCGCTCGTCGCCCGCGACCCCGGCGTCATAAGCGGCATCGACGTCTTCAAGGCCGTCTTCACCACACAAAACCCCATCATCGACGTCAATCCGTCCATCCACGACGGACAACGGTTCTCCGCAAGGCAGACACTCGCCACGGTCGGCGGCCCCATCCGAGACATCCTCACCGCCGAACGCGTGGCCCTGAACCTCACCCAGCGCATGAGCGGCATCGCCACCATGACCGCCGACTTCGTCAGGGAGGCGGCGCGCGGCAACTCACTGCCCGACGCCACACACCCCCGCGGATTCGAACGCACGCGCATCGTCGACACCCGCAAGACCACGCCGCTGCTACGCGCCTTCGAAAAATACGCCGTCACCTGCGGCGGCGGCCACAACCACCGGTTCGGTCTCTCCGACGCCGTCATGCTCAAGGACAACCACCTCGCCGCGCTCGCCGCCCGAGGCCTCGACCTGGCCGACGCCATCCGACACGTGCGCGAACAGGTCGGCCACACCACGCACATCGAAGTGGAGGTCGACCGTCTCGACCAGATTCCAGGCGCTCTCGACGGCGGCGCCGACACCATCATGCTCGACAATTTCACCCTGGACGACACGCGCCAGGGCGTCGAACTCATCGACGGCCGTGCGCTCGTGGAAGCCAGCGGCAACATGACGCTCGACCGCGTGGCCGCGGTCGCCGCCACCGGCGTGGACATCATCTCCGTCGGCGCGCTCACCCACAGCGTCCGCAGCATCGACCTCGGACTCGACTATGACTGACGCCACGCTCTATCTCGACGCCGCCGCCACCGAACCGGTGTCGCGCAACGTCATCGACGCCATGCTGCCGTTCATGACCGACGCCTATGCGAACCCCGCCAGCGTGCATCAGGACGGCAAGACCGCCGCCCGTGCGCTCGACGCCGCCCGCCGTTCGTTCGCCGGCGACCTCGGCGCCCATGCCGACGACGTCATCTTCACCTCCGGCGGCACCGAATCCGACAATCTCGCCATCAAGGGCATCGCGTTGGCGGCCATGCGACGACTGCCGCAGGGCGTGCGCCCGCGCATCGTCGTCTCCGCGGTGGAGCACCCAGCCGTCGCCGAATCCGCACGGTGGATGGCGCGGTTCTTCGATGCCGACGTGATTACGGTTCCCGTCGACGGGCGGGGGCGCATACGGCTCGACGCCTTGGAGGGGGCACTCGTCGCCGGTGATGGTGCGGGTTCGCGGCCCGTGCTCGTGTCGGTCATGCTCGCCAACAACGAGGTCGGCGCCATCCAGCCGGTCGAGGATGTCGTACGCATCGCGCATCGACATCATGTGCCCGTGCATGTGGACGCCGTACAGGCCGCCGGCCAGGTTCCGATTCATATGCGCGACTGGGATGTGGACGCGCTCAGCGTCTCCGGTCACAAGTTCGGCACGCCCAAGGGTCTCGGCGCGCTACTGGTGCGCGGCCGCGTGCCCATAGAACCGCTGCTCAGCGGTGGAGGCCAGGAGCGTGGTCTGCGTTCCGGCACGCAGAACGTGGCCGGAGCGGTCGGGCTCGCCATTGCCTTGGATGAATCCATCACGTTCATGCGCGAGCATCATGCCGAACTCGTCGCATCGCGCGATCGGCTCATCCGCGGCGTACTGGAAGCCATACCTCAGGCGCGACTGACCGGCGACCCGGAGCATCGTCTTCCCGGCCACGCGTCGTTCATCTTTCCCGGCGTCACCGGCGAGGCGCTGCTCGTCGATCTCGACGCCCGTGGCATCGAATGCTCCTCCGGCTCGGCCTGTGCCATCGGCCGCCACGAGATTCCATCCACGCTGCTGGCCATGGGGTTAGAGCCCGCCGTGGCCAAGTCCGCCTTGCGACTCACCTTCCGTCGTCCGCTTGCCGATGCCGACATCGCGCGCATCATCGACGCCCTACGTGCCTCCTGCGAGTCTCTTGGTCTGCACTGACTTTCAGGGGGTCGTGCATGTCGATGTCTGGCTGGCATGTGAACGAAAAAGAGGACCGGCTCCGTCGATTTACGGAACCGGTCCTCTTGCTCGGTGAATTATGCCGAAAGCGGTTCGAATGCTCAGGCGCGCTTGCGCAGCATCAGAGCGGCGCCCGCACCCAGCAGGGTGAGCATGGCGACGATGCCGCCGGTGACGTCGGCGCCCGTCTTGGCGAGACCGCTGGCCTTGGCGGTGCCGTTGGTTGCGGTGTTCGTGCCGTTGGTGGTCGCTGCGGGCTTCTTGGTGGTGTCGCCGGACGGCTTCGCGGCGGGGTTGTCCTTGCCGCTGTTCGGCGTGGTGCCGCTGTTGTTGCCGTTCGGCAGTACGACCTTGTCAAGCGTGGTGAACACGTATTTGATGGTCGCGCCAGAATCGCGGCCGGTGTAGATCACGACCTTCGTGTCGTAGTCATCGGAGAAGGTCACCTTCTTGCCGTTCTTGTATGTGGTGGCATGGTAGCCTCCCTGGTCCTTGCCGTTGGCTCCGGTGTAGTGGAACAGCGCGTCGCCGTCCTGCGCGGAGTAGCCGGGCACCGAGTTCTTCAGGCCGTTGAGGTCGGCGAGTTTCGTGTATATGGTGGTCTTCGGGGACCATCCGTCGAAGCCCTTGCTGCTGTCGGCTTGGGTGTTGAAGTACCAGTACGAGGCCTCGAGGTAGGCGCGTTCCTTGGCGCTGAACCCGGCCAGCGGATCGACGGGCTTGGGGTCTTCCTTCTTCGGGTTGACGGTGATGGTCAGCGTGGCGGAGACGCCTTCGGCCGCGGTGCTCTTCTTGCCGGTCAGGCTGACTGTGGCGGTGCCGGCCTTCAGCGCCTTGATGCGGATGTCGGTGGCCGGGCTGGCGCCCATGTCGACGAATCCGATGTACTTGTCGGCCTGCGTGAGACCCCATTCGAAGTCGGCTTTGTTCGAGTTCTTGAGCTTGGCGCTCAGTCCGAGCTCGTCGTCGACGGTCAGCGTGGTCTTGTTGTCAGCGAACGCCTCGCCGTCCTTGCCGACGATGCTCGCCGACTTGGTCGGCTGCGGATCGGGCTGGGAGGGCGTGGTGCTGGTCAGATGGATGGTGCCGACCTTGTCGCCGCCGAGAATCGTCAGGTATGCGCCGGCGGGGGAGAGGTCCACCTTTTCGGACTCGACGGCGGTGTTGGCGTTGTATCCCTTGATGGAGAGGGAGAAGTGACTGTACTGGCCGCTGGAGTGGAAGATGCCGTCACTGGTCGCGGAACCGGAGTACATGCCGACCTGTATGGTCTTCTGCTGGTCGCCGGTGGCCGTGTATGTCACGTTGTATTCGCCGGGCTTGACGCCGACGTACTTGGTTTCGACGGTGTGGTCGTCCTTCGTGGTCGTGCCGTTGTTCAGCACGGCGGTCGGGACGTCCTTCTCGCTGTTGACGGCGACGATGCCGAGGGCGCTGGTCTTCATGAGGTCGTTATGCGCCGGCAGTCCCGACAGATTGAAATCGTAGGTCGTCGTATTCTCGGCGGCGGATGCGGCGGCGGTGCCGGTGAATCCGGCCATGCCGATGGTCAATGCCGCGGCGAGCAGGCCGGCGGCCGCACGGCCGAGCCGGCGTTTCTTCGTCTCCATGATTGTCATGGGTGAACTTCCTTGTCTCTAAATCGGCCCCTCCGTGATTGTCGGGGAGGGGCGTCATGCGGCCTCATTCGTCACAGCATCACCAAACAAAACCCCACAACACCTTCGAGTCTAGTGGGACTATGGGGGTGATGTAAGAGGTAGGGGAAACTACGTAATTATGCCGATTAAGAGTTCCCCCATATCAACTCTTCAGGGGGTCTTATAGAGGGTATGTGAATCGGGTACGGAAGCGCCCGTGCCGGAAAGTGTCCGACAACTGTTATGTCGCTGTGTTGCACAGTTGGCAAAACTGTTGTACTGTTCTACATGACAGCACAACAGTACTGGTGCTGCCATGAACAAGGAAAGGGGGCAAGGAATGAGGCTGATCATCTCTTCCGTGTCCGGCGAACCCATCTACGAGCAGATCAAGACGCAGATCCGCTCGGCGGTGCTCTCCGGCGAACTCGAGGCGGGCGAGGCGTTGCCCTCGCTGCGCAAGCTCGCCAAGGAGCTACGCGTCTCCGTGCTCACCATCACCAGGGCGTACAGCGAACTGGCCGATGAGGGAGTGGTGAGGAACATCCAGGGCAAGGGCACCTTCGTCATGCCGAAAGGCAACGACGTGATGAAGGCGCAATTGGCCCGACGGGTGCGCAAAGGTCTCGGCGACGTCGTCGCGGCGGCGAAGGCGGCGGGGATCCCGCCCGCCGAACTGCACGCCATACTCGACGAGACCTATGCCACGCAGGACGCCGCCGGCGACCGTGACGGCCGCTGATGGGGTGGCCCGAAAAACATGGACACATGGCCTTGGGTACGTAGCCCCGACGGGCCCGTATCCACATCATGAACCGTAAAGGAGAAAGCCATGGTGCTTGACGCACTCTCCGGCAGCACGCCGTTCGCGCTCAGCGTGAACGGCGTATCCAAGCAATACGATTCCGGATTCCGGCTCGACGACATCACCTTCGACCTGCCGGCCGGATACATCATGGGACTCATCGGACCCAACGGCGCGGGAAAATCCACGCTCATCAAACTCATCCTCAACATGGTCCGGCGCGACGCCGGCGGCATCGAGGTGCTCGGCCTCGACAACATCGCCGACGAGGAGCGGGTCAAGGAGCAGCTAGGCGTCGTCTTCGACTCCGGCTACTTCGTCGAGGTATGGACCGTCAACAAGGTCGAACAGGCCATGCGCGGCCTCTACGCCACATGGAACCACCGCCGGTTCGAACAGTATTGCAAACGATTCGGCCTCGACCGCCGAAAGAAGGTCAAGGAACTCTCGCGTGGCATGCTTATGAAGCTCATGCTTGCCGTGGCCTTGAGCCATGATGCGCGTCTGCTCATCCTCGACGAACCCACCAGTGGCCTGGACGTGCTTTCGCGCGACGAACTCATGGACATCCTCCACGAATACATCGAGGACGGCGAACATACCGTGCTGTTCAGCACGCACATCACCTCCGACCTGGAAAGCGCCGCCGACTTCATCACCTACATCACCCACGGCCGGCTCTACTTCACCGGCCCCAAGGACGAGTTCCTCGACGCGTTCCGCGTGGTCAAAGGAGGCCTCGCCGACCTCGACGAAACGCTACGGGCCAAGGCCGTCGGCATCCACCGGTACGAGACCGGATTCGACGCCCTCCTGCGCGTGGAGGACGTGAAGGCGCTCGCCGGAGACCGGCGGCCGCAGCTGCTCGTCGAACCGGCAGGCATCGACGACATCATCCGACTGACCAACGTGAGGAAAGGAAACGCACGATGAACGCGGTAGTGAAATCCATGCGCGTCGACTGGGCGCGCATCACCAGCGGAGGATGGGGTATGATCGCCGGCTACATGCTGATGAGCCCGGCGATGATGGCACTGTTCGGCATCCTGTTCGGCGGCGACGATTCGGCCGGCGCCATCGCCTGGCTGTACCAATACATCAGCGGCATGAACCTGCTGATGTTCGTCAGCTTCGTCACCTTCCCCGCCGTCTACCAGGACACCGGCAACAACGCCGACATGAACGGCCTGATGCCGGTCTCACGTCGCAACCAGGTGATCGGACGCTACGTGTATCTGCTGCTGTTCGGCATCATGCTCGTCGTGGAGAACACCGTGATGTATCCCCTCGGCTTCGCCGCCGCGGGAGCGTTGGGCACCATGGGCGCGATGCCATGGAGGACGATTGCCATCCAAGGGCTCGTCTACGCGCTATGCTCCGCGTTGGTACTCGTATGCTCCTACCGGTTCAAAGGGCAGACGCTCATGTACGTCGTGGTCTTCGGCGGATCCGCACTGCTGATCCTCGGATTCGTGGTGACGATGCGGTTCGAGGACCAGGTCCGCGCGGTGGCCGAATGGCTGGGTGGACACGTGTTCTCGTCGATGGGGCTTACGGTCGCACTCGGCGTGGTCGTCGCCGTCATCGCGCTTGCGGTCTCGTATCTCGCGTCCGTGCGCATTTACGAACGCAGGGAGATGTGACCGGCGACCGATAGACGGCGGAAATAGAATCGGCCTTCGTAAAACAGTATCCGAAGGCCGATTCCTCGTTTATGGGCGGGGTCTCTCCCGCGCCTGCCTACTCCAGTCCGATGGACTTGAGATGGTGGGTGGTCAGCGACGCGACCTTGAGGTCGCCGGATTCGGCGGCGAGCCTCACGGCGCGCGGTCCCTCGGCCGCGTAGCTGTAGGAGCTCATCGCCTGATGGCCGTCGTTCACGTAGACCTCCACGGATCCGCGGTCGACGAACACGCGCAGCTTCAGCTCGCCGGCCTCGAGCTCGGCCGGGTCGAGCGGGGCCATGCGGTAGCCGCGGTCGCCGTACTTGTTGGCCTGACGGTCCACGACCACGCCGCCGATCTGGTCGTCGTAGGCCACGTACGTGTAGGAGCCGTCCTCGGTGGCATGAACCTTGATTCCCGTGCGTTCGGCCGTGGAGTTCTTCAGGTCGATGGTCAGCTCGATCTCCAGCGCCTCGGCGTCGTCGGCCACCGTGAACTCGGTGCCGGAGGCGACCTCGACCGCGCCGAACTCCTTGGTGTCCTCGCGCAGGCCCTCGACCTCGGCGGCCGGAACCGTGTGCACGTCGCCGTCATCGCCGAGGAACACCTCGCGCGGCAGCGTCAGCTGACCGCACCAGCCGTCCTCCTGCATCGGAACAGGGGCGACGAACGGGCTGAGCCAGCCGTACATGATCTGACGGCCGTCGGTGTTGCTCGCGGTGTCGCCGGGCGTGGTGTTGAACGACTGCGGCGCGTAGAAGTTGTGGCCGCAATCCCACAGACGGAAGTCGGTTTCGGGGATGAACGCGCCTCCCGGCTCCCATGTGCCGATCATGTATCCGGCGTTGTTGACGTTGCGGTTCATGAAACCGCTCGGCTTCGAGCCCATGGCGGAGAAGCCGATGACCCACTTCTCGTTGCCGTCCTTGTCGGTGACGGGGAAGAAGTCGGGGCATTCGAGCATGAACACGTCGGGGTCGGGATGCTCGAACAGCACGGTCTTGAACGTCCACTCGACCATGTCGTCGGAGGTGTAGAGCCACATCTGGCCGCGCTGCTCGGCGGAGGAGACGCCGAACGTCATGTACCACACGCCGTTCGTCTTCCACACCTTCGGGTCGCGGAAGTGCCAGTGCACCTTGTCGCGCGGGCAGTCGACGACCATGCCCTTCTTCTCGAAGGAGTTCAGCGTGTCGTCGGTCGGTTCGGCGAGCATCTGCACCTGCCATTCGCCGCCGGAGCCGTCGATGCCGTTGGCCCAGCGGTGACCGGTGTAGTAGAACCTCGGCTTGCCGTCGTCGCCGATCACGGCGGAACCGGAGAACACGCCGTTCTTCTCCTCTTCGAGGCTCGGCGCGAAGGCGATGGGCTCACGACGCCATGTGATCATGTCGTCGGAGGAGACGTGGCCCCAGTGCATCGGGCCCCACTGGGTGCCGTAGGGGTGCAGCTGGTAGTAGACGTGCCAGCGGCCGTTGTAGTAGCACAGTCCGTTCGGGTCGTTGATCCATCCGCCGTTGGAGGCGATGTGGAACTTCGGATACCAGCGGTCGTTGCGTTCGTCGGCCATCCTGGCCACGCCGGCCTCGGCCTTGGCGAGCTCCTCGGCATGGTCCTTGATGGGGGAGTAGACGGGCTTGAAATCACTCATCGTTGAATGGTCCTTTCCTTGGGTTGTGGGTTGGATTTGGTATGACGATTATGCCGAGGCTCCCCTCGTCGGGACGAGGGGAGCCGGATGCGCTTGTGGAATCAGGCCTTGGCCTCGGAAGCCTTGGCGGCCTCCATCTCGCGCAGCTGCCTGTCGGTGTAGAACGGGTCGCCACCGACCTCCTGGTCGTCGCGCTTGATGACGAAGAAGCCGTAGATCAGCGCGCACAGCACGATGGCGGAGATGACCCAGAAGGTCACGCGGGAGCCCATGTCGTTGTTCGGCAGGATCTGGGCCATCTTGTCGTGGAAGGCGCCCAGCGGCGTGGAGAAGATGACCTGACCGACCTGCGAGGCGATCTGGAAGCCCACCATGTACAGCGTGGCGGAGAGCTTGGTGTCGAAGTGCAGGGTGAAGTAGCGGAACGCCGGCAGGCAGAACAGCGGCACCTCGATGGAGTGGAACAGCTTGACGATGGAGACGGTGATCGGGTCGTGGAACACGCCGCACAGGCCGATGCGCAGGAACATCACGGTGGCGCCGAGCAGCAGGGCGTTGCGCACGCCGACCTTCTTCATGATGATCGGCACGACGCCCATCATGGCGGACTCGAGGAACACCTGGAAGCCGTTGAGCGTGCCGTAGGTGGCGTTGCCGATGGCCTCGGTGGGGAACAGGTTGGCGTAGTAGGTCGGGAACATCTGCTGGTCGAACACGGTGTAGAAGGTGTTGGTCAGCAGCATGAAGACGATGAGCACCCACAGGGTCGGCATCTTGAGTACACCTACCATCTCCTTGAAGGAGGGGTTGGTGGGTTCGGCGTTCGGATCGGATTCCTTCTTCAGCTCGGCCTTCTGCTCGCTCGGCACTCAGAAGGCGTAGACGAGCAGCATGCACACGCCGAACGCGGAACCGACCCAGAAGTTGAGCAGCGGGTTGATGTTGAACAGGAAGCCGGCGCACAGGGCGACGATGGCGTAGCCGAAGGAGCCCCAGGCGCGGGACTGGCCGTATTCGAAGCCGAACTTACGCGAGTAGCGTTCGGTGACCGCCTCGAACAGCGAGCAGCCCGACATGAATCCGGCGGAGAGCACGACGGCGCCGATGAACGCGCCGATGTAGCGCGTGGTGCCGCCGGCGAGGATCATCGGCGCGTAGACGAACTGCACGAACGGGCCGACGAGCGCAGCGACCAGGGCCACGAAGACCACGAGCTTGCGCTTGATGCCGAGCTGGTCCTGGATGGTGCCGTAGATGAACATGATGACCAGCGTGGCCAGCGAGTTGATGGAGTAGATGGTGCCGACCTCGGCGTTGGTCAGCCCCACGCCGGAGATGAGCCAGCGCTGGAAGAACGACCACCAGATGCCCCAGGAGCAGAAGAACAGAAAGATGCCGAAGGAGCTCTGCAGATACGAGGGGTTCTGCCAGACCTTTTTGCTTGCCATAATCGTTTCCTTTTCTCTCAGTGTTTCCGAAAGCCGCGGCTTTGCGGTTGTGGATCACTCGTGACCCGACGTCGAGGCCAGTGCGTTGTGCGAGATTGTGTCTGCGGCGACCGAATCGTCTCGTTGCCGTGGTCTTGTTAATGATATTAATACGTCAATCGTTTTAAGTCAAACGATTGACGTCACTTTTTCCAACGAATCTTGTCGAAGGGCGGATTGTCGGGAAGCGGTGTCGGTCATGGGTGTTTTCGTCGAAGCGGGCGCTTCGGGACCGACCCGTGTTCGCGCGGCGACGCTGTCGCGCGAACACGGGTCTGCAGGGATGGATCGTCTACCAGTATAGACGATGCGGATCCTACAATCCGATGGGGGAGAGGTGATGCACGCGCAGCGTCGGAATCTCCAGCGTTCCCGACTCCGCACTCAGTTCGATGGCACGCGGACCCTCCGAGGGGAAGCTGTAGGAGCTCATGGCCTGCTCGCCGTCGTTGATGAACACCTCGATGCTGGCGCGGTCGACGAACACGCGCAGTTTCAGCGTGTTGCTGGTGAACGGCGCCGCACGGTAGCCGCGGTCGCCGCGGGCGTTGGCATGCCGGTCGATGAGGATGCGATGCGTCTGCGCGTCGTAGAAGACGGAGGAATGCGCGTTGTCCTTGGTCGAATGCACCTTGAGGCCGCCGAATTCCGCGGTGGACTCGTTGATGTCGATCTCCATCTCTATCTCGACGGCATCGCAGTCGGCCATGACGGTCGTCGTCTCGTTCGCGTCCAGATGCACGGCGCCGAAGTCGATGGTGTCCGTACGCAGCCTCGTCAGTTCCCGAGCCGGATTGATGCGGATGCATCCGTAGGAGTCCAGCGAGATCTCGCGGGGGATGGAAAGCTGGCCGCACCAGCCGTCCCCCTGATTCGGCCTCGCGGGAGTGAACGGGCTCATCCAGCCGTATTGCAGCGTGCGACCGTCGTCGGCGCGGACGGTCTGCGGAGCGTAGAAGTTGTGGCCCCAATCCCACATGCGGAACTCGGTGCGCGGCGCGAACTCCTCGCCGGGCGCCCACGAGCCGATGACGTAGCTTGCGGTGTGGGGGTTGCGGTTGGCGAATCCGTTCGGACGCTCGCCCAGCGCGGAGAAGCTCAGGACCCAGTGCTCGTTGCCCTCCTTGTCGCGCAGCGGGAAGAAGTCCAGCGACTCGAGCATGAACACGCCGGGGTTCGGGTGGCGGTACAGGATGCTGTGGAAATGCCAGATGAGCATATCCTCCGAAACATAGAGCAGCACCTGGCCTCGACGGTTCTTCGTGCTCATGCCGAAGACCATGTACCACAGGCCGTCCTGCTTCCACACCTTCGGGTCGCGGAAGTGGTTGAACCCGTCCACGTTGTCGATCACCATGCCGATCTTCTCGAAATGGACGCCGTCGTCGGAGACCGCGGCGCACTGCACCTCGAAGTTGCCGCCGGAGGGGTCCACGCCGTTGGCCCAGCGGTGGCCGGTGTAGAACAGCCACAGCCGCCCGTCGTCGCCGACGACCGCCGATCCGGAGTAGATGCCGTCCCTGTCGGCCTCGAGGCTCGGGGCGAGCGCGATGGGCTCGCGACGCCATGTGACCAGGTCCTCGCTGGAGACATGGCCGCAGTGCATGGTGCCCCATTGGGTGTCGAAGGGGTTGAGCTGGTAGAACACGTGCCAGCGTCCCCTGAAGAAGCAGAATCCGTTCGGACTGTTGATCCATCCGCCGTCGGAGGCGATGTGGAACCGCGGATACCAGCGGTCGTTGCGCGACCTCGCCAGATCGGCGACGCCGGCCTGCGCCCTGTCCAGTGCCGAAGCGTGGGAAACGAACTCGTTGTTGATGCTGTTCGTCATTGAAAGCCTTTCCTTTTCCTACGTCAAACGATTATAGGGGAAAGGGGTCCGGCGGCGCGTCATCGCGTCCCCGGACCCGTCGGGAGCTCAGACGACGGATTCCTTGCGGATGAGCGTGCAGCGAATCCTCGCGTCGTGGTCGTCCAGCGACGGCAGCGGCGACGTGGTATGCGGCAGGTCGATCCGGGGAGTCCTCCGCTCGATCAGAGAGACCAGCTTCAGCGTGGCCCAGTATCCCATCTCGTAATGCGGCAGGTCCATGGTGGTCAGCCGCGGTGCGAGCGTCTCGGCGAAGATGCGATGGTTGTCCACGCCGACGACGCTGATGTCGCGGCCGACGGTCAGGCCGCGTCTCGCCGCCGACTCGTATACGTACCATGCGCGAGCGTCGTTGAAGCAGAAGAATCCGTCGGGATGACGGGCGTCGAACAGGTCCCCGACGACGTCGAGCGCGGGCTGGTTGAACGTCGTGCCCACCTCGAGGCCCGCATCCGTCTCCAGTCCGGCCTCACGCAGGGCGCGGCGGTATCCCGCGCGTCGGCCGGAATCGGCCGCATATGCGCGGTCCGAGGCGCCGACGTAGGCGATGTTCCGGCAGCCGGCGTCCAGCAGATGACGGGTGGCCTCGTAGCCGATGGCCTCCTCGTCGGGGATGATGCTGGGGACGCGGCCGGTGTCGTCGGTGCCGTCCAGCAGCACCGTGGGCAGCGACAGCAGGCTTTCGGGCACGGTCGTGCGTTGGTTGAACATGCGCGCATAGATGAACCCGTCGACGCCGTACTGTTTGAGCGTGCTGATCTCATGCTCCTCGAGGTCGGTCTCGCCGTTCGTGTTCACCGTCAGGATCATATAGCCCAGAGCCCGTGCCGCATCCTGCGCGCCGAGGATCAGCCGTCCGGCGTACGGCGTCGTGGCGATCTCGTCGCTGACGAATCCGAGGATGCTGGTCTTGCTCGTCCGCAGGCTTCGCGCCAGCGGATTCGGTCGATATCCGAGCTGCGTTGCGGTCTCGCGTACCTTGGCGGCGACCTGGGGCTTCACCCGGCCGGCGTCACGCTTGTTCAATACCAAGGACACCGTCGATATCGACACCCCGGTACGTTCCGCGATCTCCTTCATCGTGGTCATGGGTATTATGTTGTTCCTTTTATATGATGCTGATGCCTATCGTTCATTCAGAATCTCATCGACCAGTTCGACCTTGTGCCGCATCTGGCCGCTGAATCCGGGGCGCATGTCCAGCTGCAGGCTCACCTGCGTGCGATAGCCGTGGTCGTACAGCACGAACGCCGCGCGTTTCACCAGATCCAGCACATCATCATAGTCACCTTCGATATCGGTGCTCATGGCATGCGTGGAGTTGTCGAGACCGGACTGCCTGATGACCCGGATCACCTCGGCCACGTATTCGCTCAGCTCCTCGCCCACGCCCGTGGGCCAGATGGTGAGCTGGGCGAGCGTGTTGACATAGCGGTTCGCCTCGTTCAGCGTCTCGCGGGTGAGCACCGCCTGCGGACGGGCGGCGTATCCATGGCGTTCGTCGCCGCGCACGGCCCGCCATGCGTCCACCAGGCTTTTGGCCGCCTTGCACGGGTCGTCGGCGCCGGCGATCGCCGAGACCACGAACCAGCCGCCCGCCTTCGTGCGGGCGAGGGGCGCGATGTCGGCGAGCTTGACGCCGCCGCCCGCCACGACGGGATATTCGCTGGTCTCGCACAGCTTCGCGATCGCGGCGATGGAATCGGCGTCGGTGTCGGCCTTCTCGATCAGCGTCGCCTCCGGTTTGGTGGACGTCGGATGCACGGCTCCGGCGCCGATGTAGTCCACGACCCCCGCGTCAAGCCGTTCGATGATGTCGAACAGCTCCGTGGTGTTGGCGGAAAGCCCGACGATGGCGTCGGGGCCGAGCAGTTTGCGGCAGGACGTGGCCGGCACGTCGGTCTGGCCCACATGGACGCCGTCCACCTTGATGCCGAGATCGCGCGCGGCAAGCACCGCGTCGAGACGGTCGTCGATGAGCAGCGGCACCGTCTCGCTCTTGCCGGCTTCGGCGATCGTGCGGGCGAGGTCCCGTGCCATGTCGATGATCTCGCCGGCATCGGCGTGCTTGGCGCGCAGCTGCACCATGGTCACGCCTCCCTCCAGTGCCTGGCGGACGACGTCGGTCACCGGACGGCCCTTGGTGTCGTCCGGACCAAGCACCAGATAGGCGGACAGGTCGAAGGCGTCGCGCATCGACGCGTATGGGAAGCGGATGGTCATGATGCTCCTTGCGGGAAACTGGTCGGTCTGGGATGGGGGCGGATGCGGTGGTGCGGCGTGGCCTTACGAGACGTAGATGGGAGACTGGGCGATCTCGTCGGCCGTGGTGTTCCACAGTGCATCGAGGAACGCCACCTGGAACGAGCCGGGGCCGTTCGACTCGCGCTCGGCGCTGTCCGCGGCCCTGTTGTAATGCAGCGCGGCCGCCATGGCGGCGGTCAGCGGGTCTGCGACGCATGCGTAGGTGGCGGTCACGCCGCCGAGCGAGCAGCCCGCGCCGGTGATCTTCGTCATCCACACGCTGCCGCCGGGCAGACGGAAGTCGCGTTCGCCGTCGGTCACGAGGTCGACGGCGCCGGAGACCGACACGATCCCGCCGGTGAATCGGGCCAGTGCATGCGCCGCGTCGATGGCCTCGTCGACCTCGTCGCTGGCCTCCACGCCGGCGCGCGCCCTGGCGTCGGCGCCGTCGAGGTGCCAGATGCCGGCCAGCGCGATGGCCTCGGAGGCGTTGCAGCGGATGATGGTCGGGGGAGTCGCCGCGAATGCGCGCAGGATGTCGCCTCGAAGCTCTCCTGCACCGGCGCCCACCGGGTCGAGCACCCATGGCAGACCGTGTTCGGCGGCGTCCCGCGCCGCGGCCGGGTATTCGGTTCGGAATGGTTCGAGCAGCGTGCCCATGTTGATGTAGGTGGCCTTGGACGCGCCGTGGTCCAGCGCCGCGGCCTCCTCGCCGCTGTAGTGCATGGCGGCGGTTCCGCCGACGGCGAGCTGGGCGTTGGCGACGAGATTGATGGTGACGAAGTTGGTGAGCGACTGCGCGAGCGGCGTGGTGGCCCGCACCTGCGCCACCGCCTGGGCGACCCGGGCCCGAAGGGGGTCGTTGATGTCGAGATTGCGGCTGTCGGTGCCGTGGGCGTCGTCGTATGCGGTGTTCATGGGTATGCCTCCCTACGATGGTGTTAGCCAACAGGTTCCAAGGGTCAGGCCAAGGCCTTCTCAACCGCGCGGCGGAGGCCGTCCGCCGCCTTTGCCGCGGCGGCGCGGACGGGACCGCGCAGGTTCCCCCGACATGATGTGTTTCACAACGTATGCGTCACCGAGGACACCCCGTCCGCGCGGTCGTCGTCCGCCGTCCGGCGGCCGCGGCCTTGTGTCAGTGCTGGGCGGTAGAGTCAATGCCGACTATTCCGACATCGTTGACCATATATAGAAGGTGGATTGTGGCTGAATCGAAACTTGATGCGGTGGTGTCCCTGGCGAAGCGTCGCGGATTCGTGTTCCCCGCGGGCGAGATCTATGGCGGTACGCGCTCCGCTTGGGATTACGGCCCGCTCGGCGTCGCGCTGAAGGACAACATCAAGCGCGAGTGGTGGCGCTCCATGGTCGTCACGCGAGGCGACGTCGTGGGCGTCGACACCTCCATCATCCTGCCCTCCGAGGTGTGGGTCGCCTCAGGCCACGTCTCCGTGTTCAACGACCCGCTCGTCGAGTGCCTCAGCTGCCACAAGCGCAACCGCGCCGACAAGCTCGAGGAGAGCTATGCGGAGAAGCACGGCGACAAGCTGCCGGAGAACGGCATGGCCGACATCGTCTGCCCCAACTGCGGCACCCGCGGCAAGTGGACCGAGCCGCGAGACTTCAACATGATGCTGCGCACCCACCTCGGCCCGGTCGAGGACGAGAACAGCCTGCACTACCTGCGTCCCGAGACCGCGCAGGGCATCTTCGTCGACTTCAAGAACGTGATGACCTCCTCGCGCTCCAAGCCGCCGTTCGGCATCGCGAACATCGGCAAGAGCTTCCGCAACGAGATCACGCCCGGCAACTTCATCTTCCGCACCCGCGAGTTCGAGCAGATGGAGATGGAGTTCTTCGTCGAGCCCGGCACCGACGAGGACTGGCACCAGTACTGGATCGACGCCCGCACCCAGTGGTATCTGGACCTCGGCGTCAAGCCGGAGAACCTGCGCCACTACGAGCATCCGAAGGAGAAGCTCGCCCACTACTCCAAGCGCACCGTCGACATCGAGTACAAGTTCGGCTTCCAGGGCTCCGACTGGGGAGAGCTCGAGGGCGTGGCCAACCGCACCGACTTCGACCTGTCCGCTCATGCCAAGCATTCGGGCGAGGACCTGAGCTACTTCAACCAGGCCACCGGCGAGAAGTACGTGCCGTACGTCATCGAGCCGGCCGCCGGCCTGACCCGCTCCCTCATGTGCTTCCTCGTCGACGCCTACGATGTGGACGAGGCCCCGAACACCAAGGGCGGCGTCGACAAGCGCACCGTGCTGCGCCTCGACCCGCGTCTGGCCCCGGTCAAGGCCGCGGTGCTGCCGCTGAGCAAGAAGCCGGCGCTGCAGGAGGTCGCGCAGAACCTCGCCGCCGACCTGCGTCAGAACGAGTGGATGATCGACTACGACGAGTCCGGCGCCATCGGCCGCCGCTACCGCCGCCAGGACGAGATCGGCACCCCGCTGTGCATCACCGTCGACTTCGATACGCTCGACGACCAGGCCGTGACCATCCGCGAACGCGACACCATGAAGCAGGAGCGAGTGGCCCTCGACAAGGTGGCCGACTACGTGGCCGACCGCATCGGCGAGAAGCGCGTGCGCGTGCCGCAGAAGCCGGTGTCGATGGGCGGCGACCCGTGGCCGGAATCCGTGAAGATCAACGAGGCCGGCGGCCTGTACTGAGTCTGAGACCAATCGACGGATCGGGTCCCTCGGCCGCAGGAAATGCGACGGGGGACCCGATTGCGCTGTATCGGCACCCGGTCCCGGACGGTCGGGGCCTCGCAAGACATTCGCCAAGCATCTATCTCATGTAAGGATTATGGACGAGAACATCTCCCTTCCCCCGGTCGACCTCGGGCCGATCCGGGTCAAGACCCCGGTCGTGCTGTCCCCGATGGCGGGCGTGACCAACTGGCCGTTCCGCGTGCTGTGCGAGGAATACGGCCCCGAAGGGCTGTACGTCGCCGAGATGATCACGGCGCGCGCCCTGGTCGCCCGCAATCCCAAGGCATTGCGCCTGTGCCGGTTCGCTCCCACCGAATCGCCGAGGTCCCTGCAGCTGTACGGCGTGAGCCCCGGCATCACGGAGCTGGCGGCGAAGATCGTCGTGGATGAGCATATGGCCGACCATGTCGACCTGAACTTCGGCTGTCCCGTGCCCAAGGTCACGCGGCGCGGCGGCGGATCCGCCCTGCCGTGGAAGACGGGGCTGTTCCGCGAGATCCTGCGACGCGTGGTCGCCGTGTGCGAGCCTGCGGGGATACCCGTCACCGCGAAGATCCGGGTCGGCATCGACCATGAGCACGAGACATTCCTCGAGGCCGGCCATATCGCCCAGGAGGAGGGCTGCGCGGCGGTGACGCTGCACGCGCGGACGACCGCCGAATACTATGGCGGGCATTCCGACTGGAGCCGCATCGCCGAACTCGTCGAGAGCCTCGACATCCCAGTGTTCGGCAACGGCGACATCTGGAGCGCCGAGGACGCCATGGCCATGGTGCGCGAGACCGGCTGCGCGGGCGTGGCCATCGGTCGCGGATGCCAGGGCCGTCCGTGGCTGTTCGGCGACATCAGGAACGCCTTCGCCGGTTCCGATGAGCGCATCGACCCCACATTGGGCGAGGTCGGCGGCATCATCCTGCGCCACGCGGAGCTGCTCACCGAGTTCTACGACGGCGACGAGATGATGGCCGCGCATGACCTGCGCAAGCATGTGGCGTGGTACCTCAAGGGCTTCCCGGTGGGCGGGGGCACCCGTCGGGCGTTCATGGAATGTGAAGACTTGGCGGATATTCGTCGTCAGGTTGCTATGCTGGATGCGGATATTCCCTATCCGAAGGCCGTCGAGAACAAGCCAAGAGGTCGTGTGCGCTATGCGAGGAAGGTCCACCTGCCCTACGGGTGGCTGGATTCGCAGGAGCTGACCGAGGAGCAGCGGCGCACGGTGATCAGCGCCGACCCGCTTGATGCCTCGTACTGATTGAAAAACCCATACACGCTATAGAATATTCACGATTGAACGGTAATACTGCGATAAAGTTAGGCATAACCGTGAGTGACAGGAGCATACAGTGAGCGACATTGCCCAGGCTGAGAACTTCAGCGATAAGACCCTCATCAAGGTCGTCGGTGTGGGCGGAGCCGGCGGTAACGCGGTGAACCGCATGATCGCCGAGGGACTACAGAACGTTGAATTCGTTGCCGTCAACACCGATGCCAAGGATTTGCTGCGCTCGGATGCCGATGTCAAGATCTCTCTTTCCGACGCCTCGAACCGCGGTCTGGGCGCCGGCGCCGACCCGGAGAAGGGCGCCAAGGCGGCCCAGGACCACCAGTCCGACATCGAGGAGGCCCTCAAGGGCGCCGATATGGTGTTCGTCACCTGCGGCGAGGGCGGCGGCACCGGAACCGGCGCCAGCCCGCTGGTCGCCCGTTGCGCCCGCCAGCTCGGCGCACTCACCATCGCCGTGGTCACCCGTCCGTTCAGCTTCGAGGGTCCGCGTCGCTCCGCCTCCGCGGACTCCGGCATCGAGAACCTGAGCAAGGAAGTCGACGCGCTCATCGTCATTCCGAACGACAGGCTGCTCGATCTGTCCGATCGCTCCGTCAGCGTCATAGACGCCTTCAAGACCGCCGATTCGGCCCTGCTGGCCGGCGTTCAGGGCATCACCGACCTGATCACGATGAACTCCTACATCCACGTGGACTTCGCCGACGTCACCGCCATCCTCAAGGACGCGGGCACGGCGCTGTTCGGCATCGGCTCCGCCCGCGGGGAGGACCGCGCCAGCCAGGCCGCCGAGATCGCCATCAGCTCCCCGCTGCTCGAATCGAGCATCGAGGGCGCCCACGGCGCGCTGCTCAACATCGCCGGTCCGACCGACCTCACGATGCAGGAGGCCAGCGAGGCCGCCGAACTGGTCCGCGAGGCCATCCACCCCGAGGCGCAGATCATCTGGGGTCTGGCACTCGACGACTCCTACGGCGACGAGGTGCGCGTCACCGTCATCGCGGCCGGCTTCGATTCCAAGAAGAACACGGTCAACTCGTACCGTCCGGCCGATCGCTCCGACGTGAGCGTGCCGCAGATTCCCGAGCTGCGTCTCGACGCCATGAACGCCAAGTCGCAGCAGCCGAAGCAGCAGGCCGCCCCGGCTCAGGAGGAACCGGCGGCCCCCGCTCCCGCCCCGGCCCCCGTGGCTCCGGCACAGCCGGCCGCCCCGGCCCGTCCGTCCTATGACGACACGAGCGAGCAGCATGTCGTCGCGCCGCACACCACGATGCCGGATTCCGATCCCGGCGATCTGGACATCCCCGATTTCCTGCGCTGATAATACTGGTACTGGAGGGCAGCTATGGCCGGTTTCATGAAGAAGACAATGTCGTATCTCGGTATGGCCGATGTCGTCGACGAGGATGACGACATCGTGCAGGACGACCCGTACACCGAGGATTCGTCGTCGTTTGATTCCGACCGTACCGTCACCCCCGCGGCGGCGCCGGCCTCCACGCCGGTCGCCTCCGCGCCCAGGTCGCATGCCACGCCGTTCAAGGGACAGCTGAACCGGATCACCACGATTCACCCGAAGTCATATGAGGAGGCCCAGCTGGTCGGTCGCGCCATCCGCGACGGCGTGCCCGTGGTCCTGAATCTCACCGGCGTCGAGGAGAGCATCGCCTATCGCATCGTCGATTTCTCCGCCGGGGTCGTGTTCGGCGTACGCGGATCGATCGAACGCGTCACCCCGCGTGTGTTCCTGCTCAGCCCGGCGCAGGTCAACATCAAGGTGGAGGAGACCTCGGCCGACAAGAACGCCGATATCTTCGGCGCGTGATTCCACGCGTGGCGAACGGCGTCCCCTACGCTGATACTGTTGCGGTATGACTCTGATCTATCTGTTGCGACTCGTTCTCGACTGGCTCATCAACGCCTATATCTTCGTGCTGTTCGTGCGTATGATCCTCGACTGGGCCAATGTGCTGGCCCCGCGATGGCGTCCGCGCGGCGTACTGCTGTCGGTCATCGACGTCATATACGGTTTGACGGAGCCGCCGCTGCGCTGGCTGCGGAGGTACATCCGTCCCGTCCCGCTCGGTGCGGTCTATCTTGACGTGAGTTTCATCGTGCTGTATTTTGCATTGGTGATACTCCAGATACTGATCTGATGCGACGGGGGCACACCCGTTCCAAAACGCGAGAATGCGCGTAGAAAATGCCGTGCAGTCTTAGGCTGCGTGCTAGCATGAGTTTGAGTACGTAATTTCATAAGCTCGTTTGTTGAGCTGAGAGTGAGGTTGGGATCTGCAATGGCCCTGTTGACACCGAATGATATTCGTAACCATATTTTCCAGACGGTTCGTTTCAAGGAAGGCTACGACATCGACGAGGTCGATGACTTCCTCGATGAGGTCACCGAGACGGTAGAGGCCCTTGGCAGCCAGGCAGCGCAGTCGGGTTCCACCCAGTCTCTCGGTCCGGATGTGGCCGCGCTGAACGACAAGATCTCGCAGCTGACCAATGAGAACAACTCGCTGCGCAACGAGCTCGCCCAGGCCAAGTCCAGCACCAAGGAGCCGGCTCAGGGCGCCGACGCCGAGCAGGTGCAGGCGCTGGTGAACCAGAACGCCCAGCTCAAGTCCCAGGTGGACCAGCTCAACGCCCAGATCGACCAGCTCACCGCCCAGAGCGCCAAGAGCGACGGTGCCGCCGCCCAGCTCGATGCCGAGCGCCGACGCTCCGCCGAGCTGAACAACCAGCTCAACGCGGCCAAGCAGCAGATTGCCAACCTGCAGCACTCCCAGAACAGCTCCAACGGCCAGGCCGCCCAGGCGAACACGCAGATCGCCAACCTGACCCGCGAGCTCGAAGCCTCCAAGGCCCGTGAGGAGCAGCTGCGCGAGCAGCTCTCCAAGGTCGAGCCGCCCACCGAAACCGGCAGCCTGCGTAAGATCGCCGGCGCGGGCGACGGCGCCAGCACCGAACCCGAGCGCGCCACCGCGATGCTCGCCCTCGCCATGCAGCTGCACGACCAGTACGTGAACAAGGGCAAGGCCCAGCGCGACCAGCTCATCTCCGACGGTCAGGCCAAGCACGAGGATGTCATCCAGAAGGCCGACGCCTACAGCAAGCGCATCCATCAGGACGCCGACAACTACTCGCAGCGAGTCCACTCCGAGGCCGACGCCTACAGCAAGAAGACCCGCACCGAGGCCGACAACTACTCGGTGAAGACCCGCAGCCAGGCCGACCAGTACTCCAAGAAGACCCACGAGGAATCCGAGGAGTACAGCAAGCAGACCCGCACGGACGCCGACAGCTACGCTTCCCAGACCCGTCGCAACGCCGAGGAGAACGCGAAGAAGACCCGCGACGTGGCCGATCAGTACGATCGCCGCACGCGCGACGCCGCCGACAACTACGCGCAGGAGGTCAAGGACAAGCTCTACGCCGACTCCAAGGTCATCGAGGGCAACATCGAGGGCCTCAAGCAGTTCGAGGCCGAGTACCGCAGCCGCCTGACCGAGTTCCTCGGCCAGCTGACCAACCAGATCTCGGACACGAACAACTATCAGTCCATGGAAACCAGCGGCCTGAAGCACTGACGGCCGATCATCAGGTATGACTGAACTATTCTCCGCAAGACGGTCACGTGGTTTCTGCGTGACCGTCTTCGCATGCGTCGCCGCAGTGGCGCTCGGCCTCGACCGTCTGACCAAAGTCATGGCGCTCGGGCATCTGGGCACCGATTCCTCCGTCACCGTGGTGCCCCATCTGCTGTCGCTGCGCCTGCTGCACAACCCCGGCGCGTCGCTCGGCATGGGATCGTCGACCACATGGGCGATATCCCTGCTGGCCGTCGTCATGTCTGCGGCCATGCTTGTGGCCGGGCTCATCACCGACTCGCCATGGTGGTCGACATGCCTCGGTCTGGCATTCGGCGGAGCGGTCGGCAACCTCATCGACCGCATCATCTATGCCTCCGGCATGCTCAACGGCAGCGTCGTGGATTTCCTCGACTACGGCTGGTCGGTGGGCAACGTCGCCGACATCTGGCTGATGGTCGCGGGAATCGGACTGGTGGCACTCGTCTTCCTGTCGATTCCGCTGCGTGACCCACGGAGGAAGGAAGACGGTTCGGCCCCCGCCACGACACACGCCACGGAGGTTCGCTGATGTCCACGATCGTTCCCGCACCGGATGCGCTCATCGGCCGCCGCTTCGACGTGGCCGTCGCCAAGATGACTGGCGAGTCACGGTCCAAGGCCAGCGAACTCATCACATCCGGCCAGGTGAGGCTGCTGCACCGCCCATGCGACCGTTCGACCACGCTCGCGGCCGGTGACATGGTCGAGTTCGACATCGTCACCCCGCAGGCCAAGCCCGAGCCCATCGCTGACGACATGGCCATCGCCTATGAGGACGACGACATCGTCGTGGTCGACAAGCCCGTGGGCGTTGCCGCCCATGCATCCGTCGGATGGACGGGACCGACCGTGCTCGGCAGCCTGCTGCACCGCGGCGTTCACATCACCGACTACGGCGCCCCCGGACGGCAGGGCATCGTCAGTCGTCTCGACGTCGGCACCAGCGGCCTCATGCTCGTATGCAAGTCCGAGCTCGCCTACAAGGAGATGCGCCGACAGTTCTCCGAACATGAGGTGGTCAAGACCTACCATGCAGTGGCACAGGGCGACCTGCCGCAGGACAAGGCCACCATCGAGGCGCCGATCGGACGCGCCAAGGTGTCGGATTTCCGATTCACCGTCACACCCGGAGGCAAGCCGGCGGTCACCCATTGGGATGTTCTCGAGCGCTTCGGCGAGGCCACGCTCGCGAAGATCAATCTCGAGACGGGACGCACCCATCAGATCCGCGTGCACTTCTCGTCCATCGGCCACCCCCTCGTCGGCGACCACATGTACGGCGCCAATCCGAAGCTCGCCGCCGAACTCGGACTCGAGAGGCAATGGCTCCATGCCATGGAGCTCGACTTCAAACATCCCCGCACCAGGTTGTGGACGCATGTCGCCTCGCATTACCCCGCCGATCTGCAGCACGCGCTCGACATACTGCGCGAACGTCATACGGACGACACGGCTCGCTGAACGGCTCGCATCAGCCGTTGGCGGCGCGCAGCCACAGCAGCGCCGCCAACGGCATCGCGGCGATTGCCATGGCGGCGACGGCCAGCCACAGGCCGCGGGCCCTCATTCCCGTGCGCGGGTTCGGTCGAAGGCATTCCACCAGCGACACGACACCCACGATGATCGCCGCGGCCGCGCAGCAGATACCGGCCAGCGCGGCTGCGATCGCGGCCAGCAGCATCAATGCATCGGCGGGATCATACTCGCCGCGATTGAGATGCCAATACCCTCCCGCGGCCGCTCCCATGCACAGCACACAGGCCATGGCGAGGCCGAAGGCCGCCATGGCCGCCTTGGAGAACGGGCGAGGGCCCATTCCCTCGATATGACCGACCGCCGGATGCTGCTCGTTCATCGTCGTCGACTCCCTTCATACGGCCGTCATGCGGGCCATCGGTTCCATGGTCGGACGCTCGGGACGGGAAAATCAAGCTCCCGGGGGAATGTGGACAAACGTGACCGTCCGTCCACATCGGCCGGCGGACCATGGCGCCGGTCCGTCGGCCGATGCCCCGTCCACCCGCCGCCATGCCTCCAGCAGGGCGTGAGGTATGGTGGAACGTATGACTGAACCGGCGAAGAACTTTGTGCAGCTTCACAACCACACCCACTACTCCCTGCTGGATGGGGCCTCGAAGATCCCGAATCTGGTGAACCGGGTCAAGGAACTGGGCATGCCCGCCGTCGGCATCACCGACCACGGCAACATGCACGGCGCCTACGAGATGTGGAGCACCGCAGTGAAGGCCGGCGTCAAGCCGATCATCGGCATCGAGGCATATGTGACCCCGGAGACCGCCCGACAGGACAAGTCCCGCGTGCACTGGGGCACCGAGGCGCAGCGCCGCGACGACGTCTCCGGCGGCGGCCTCATCACCCACCTGACCATGTGGGCGGAGAACGACGAGGGACTCGTCAACCTCACTAAGGCCAGTTCCGTGGCCAACCTCGAAGGTCGCGTGATGCGCTATCCGCGTATGGACAAGGAGGTGCTCGCCACCTACTCCAAAGGCGTGATCGCCTCCTCCGGATGCCCATCCGGCATCATCCAGACCAGGCTCAGGCTCGGCCAGTTCGACGAGGCCCTGCGCGCGGCGGGGGAGCTGCAGGACATCTTCGGCAAGGACAGCTTCTACATCGAACTCATGGACCACGGTCTGAAGATCGAGACCCAGGTGACCGAGGACCTGCTGACCATTGCCAGGAAGCTGAACGCCCCGCTGCTCGCCACGAACGACTCCCACTACGTGCTGGAGGCGGACCGCGGCGCCCAGGACGCCATGCTGTGCATCAACTCCGGCTCGCGTCTCGACGATCCCGACCGCTTCAAGTTCGACGGCTCCGGCTACTACATCAAATCCGCCGAGGAGATGCGCGAACTGTTCCGCGACCTGCCCGAGGCATGCGACAACACGCTGGAGATCGCCGAACGCTGCAACGTGATGTTCGACGACGGCGAGGACGGCGCGTTCATGCCGCGGTTCGACTGCCCCGAAGGCTGGGACGAGACCTCGCTCTTCCTCAAGAAGGTCGAGGAGGGCCTGGAGAAGCGTTACGAGGGCAATGTGCCCGTCGAGGTCTCCAAGCAGGCCGACTACGAGTGCGGCGTGATCTGCCAGATGCAGTTCCCCGGCTACTTCCTCGTCGTCTCCGACTACATCAACTGGGCGAAGGAGCACGGCATCATGGTCGGCCCCGGCCGAGGCTCCGCTGCAGGCGCCATGGTCGCCTACGCCATGGGCATCACCGAGCTCGACCCACTCGAACACGGCCTGATCTTCGAGAGGTTCCTCAACCCCGAACGCGTCTCCCTGCCGGATATCGACGTCGACTTCGACCCCGAGGGCCGTATGAAGGTGCTCGACTACGTGGCCGACAAGTACGGCCACGACAAGGTGGCGCAGTGCGTGATCTACGGCACCATCAAGACCAAGCAGGCACTGAAGGACTCCGCACGCATCATGGGCTACGAGTTTTCGATGGGCGAGCGCGTCACCAAGGCGCTGCCGCCCGCCGCGACCGGCGGCAAGGACATCAGCCTGCACGACATCTTCGACCCCGGCGCCAAGCGATACGCCGAGGCGAGGGAATACCGCGAGCTCTACGATTCCGACCCGGACGTCAAGCGCATCACCGAGGAGGCCATGGGCATCGAGGGCCTAATCCGCCAGACCGGTGTGCACGCCTGCGCCACCATCATGGGAAGCGAGCCGATCACCGACACGTCGCCGCTGCTGGAACGCACCGACGGCACGGTGACCACCACGTTCGAGTACCACACCTGCGAGACGCTGGGTCTGGTCAAGATGGACTTCCTAGGGCTTTCCAACCTCACGGTGATCCGCGACACGCTCAAGAACATCGAGCACAACGGCAAGGGCACACTCGACTACACCAAGATCCCCCTGGACGACAAGGCCACGTACGAGCTGCTCTCCCGCGGCGACACGCTCGGCGTGTTCCAGCTCGATTCCGACGGCATGCGCGCACTGCTCAAGACGCTCAAGCCCGACAACTTCAACGACATCTCCGCACTCATCGCCCTGTACCGTCCGGGCCCCATGAGCATGGACTCGCACACCAACTACGCCAAGCGCAAGAACGGTCTGCAGAAGATCGTGCCCATCCACCCCGAGCTCGAGAAGCCGCTCAAGCAGGTGCTCGACGAGACGTACGGCCTCATCATCTACCAGGAGCAGGTGCAGTCCGCCGCGCGAATCCTCGCGGGCTACTCCCTGGGCAAGGCCGATGTGCTCAGGCGCGCCATGGGCAAGAAGAAGCCGGAGGTGCTGGCCAAGGAGAAGATTCCGTTCTTCGCCGGCATGAAGGAGCACGGCTACTCCGAGGAGGCCGCCGAGGCCGTGTGGGAGATCCTCGTGCCGTTCTCCGGATACGCGTTCAACAAGGCGCACTCCGCCGCATACGGCCTGATCTCCTACTGGACCGCCTACCTCAAGACCCACTATCCGACGGAGTTCATGGCCGCGCTGCTGCAGGGCGCCAGCACCAACAAGGACAAGACGGCACTGTACCTCGGCGAGGCCAGGCGCATGGGCATCCAGGTGCTCTCCCCGGACGTCAACGAATCCGTGTACGAGTACTCCGCAGTCGGCGACGTCGTGCGCTTCGGCCTCGGCGCCATCCGCAACGTCGGCGAGAAGGCCGTGGAGGACATCATCGCCGAGCGCAAGGGCTCCCACGGCAGGTTCGTGAACTTCATGGACTACATCAAGCGCGTGCCGCTGACCGCGCTCAACCGCCGCCTCGTCGAATCGCTCATCAAGGCCGGCGCCTTCGACTCCATCGACCCGAACCGCCGCGCCCTGTTCCAGATCCACGAGACGGCCATCAACCAGATCGTGCCGCTCAAACGCAAGGAGGCCGAAGGTCAGTTCGACCTGTTCGCCGGCCTCGGCGACGACGACGCGGATGGCGACGACGTGATGGGCGACGCCGACGTGCAGATCCCCGACATCGAGGAATGGGACAAGAAGACCAAGCTCAACTTCGAACGCGAGATGCTCGGCCTGTATGTCTCCGACCATCCGCTCAGCGGCATGAGCTCGGTGCTCGCCGGACTGCGAGACATGTCCATCGCCCAGCTCATCGACCGCGCGCCGACGATGCCGGACCGCGAGCAGGTGACGCTCGCCGGACTGATCACCAACATCGACCGCCGTGTGTCGAAGAAGGGCAACCCCTGGGCCATCGTCACCATCGAGGATCTGGAGAGCTCCATCCAGTGCATGTTCTTCGGCAAGGCCTACGAGTCCGCCGCCGCCGACATGGCGCTCGACACCGTCGTGCGCATCCGCGGCATGGTCGACGTGCGCGACGAGACCGTGTCGCTGCGCGCCTCCGAGATGGAGGTGCCCACGCTCGAGGCCGAGGACGAGCGCACGCTGGTCATCATGCTGCCGGCCACCGCCATCGACAGGGCGCATGTGGAGGCCCTCGCCCGCATCCTGCGCCAGCATCCGGGATACTGCGAGGTGCGGCTTGCCGTGACCGACGCCAAGGGTGGGGCCACGATGCTCACCTTCGGCGACAACTTCCGCGTGCGAAGGGACACGTCCCTGTTCGGCGAGATCAAGACGGTCTTCGGCCCGGCCTGCCTCGCCGCCGCGTAACGCGGCCGTATGGGCCGTGTACGGGCGGGTTGTCCTCCATGGGATTATCATGAATCGGGTCGTTCCACGGAAGGAAAAGAAAGGAGCTCCCGTGCATTCACCGTCGCAATCGGGAGTCGTCGGCAAGGCGTTCCGGACCGCGCTCCCACTCACCCTGCCCATCGCCGCAGGCTTCCTGTTCCTTGGCTGTTCGTATGGCCTGCTCATGCATGCCAAGGGTTTCGCGTTCCTCTATCCGGTGTGCATGGCGTATTTCATCTTCGCCGGGTCGATGGAGTTCGTCACGGTGAACCTGCTGCTCAGCGCGTTCAACCCCCTCGCCGCGTTCATGCTGGCGCTGATGGTCAACGCCAGGCATCTGTTCTATGGACTGTCGATGCTCGGCAAATACAAGAACATGGGATGGAAGAAGCCGTACCTCATCTTCGCGATGTGCGACGAAAGCTTCGCCATCAACTCCTCGGCGCACATTCCCGACGACGTCGACCGAGGATGGTTCATGCTGTTCGTGAACCTGCTCAACCGTTGGTACTGGATAGGCGGCACCGCACTCGGATGGCTCGTCGGCGGCCTGCTGCCGTTCAGCACCAAGGGCATCGAATTCGTGCTCACTGCATTGTTCCTCGTCATCTTCCTCGACCAGTGGATGGGGGAGAGGCGGCACCTGCCCGCCATGGTGGGAGTGCTTGCGTCACTGGCGTGCCTTATCGTGCTCGGTCCCGACCGGTTCATGGTTCCGTCGTTGGTGCTCATGCTTGTGCTGTTCATCGTGCTGCGGCCGTATCTCGACGACCCGCGGCCGAAGGGCGATGGGAGTGCCGGCGATGCCGTGAAGGACACCGAGGATATGGAGGCGACGTCATGACGATGACCGTGCTGCAGAGCGTACTGACCATTGCGGTGGTGTCGTTGGGCACCATCCTCACCCGATTCCTGCCGTTCCTGCTGTTCCCCGAGTCGAAGGAGCCGCCGCGCTTCATCGAATACCTCGGCAAGGTGCTGCCGTACGCGATGACCGGCCTGCTGGTCGTGTACTCGCTCAAGGACGTCTCGCCCATGACAGGCAGTCACGGCATCCCCGAACTCATCGCCATGGCGGCCATCGTCGCGCTGCATGCGTGGAAGCGCAATATGCTGCTGTCCATCGCCGGCGGCACCATCCTCTACATGGCGCTCGTCCAGATGGTGTTCGTCTGACATCTCGCCGTGATATGTCGATTGGTGTTCGCCCAACGATGAACGTACGTCATGATGTTCCGGCATTCGGATTTTCCCGGCCATGACGGTGATGTGAGCGGACTACACTGCTGCTTGGCTGAATAGCCGAATATCAGTGCAGACTGTTCCGTGAGTCATTCGTGAAAAGGGGCGATGTATGGGCAACGGAAAATCCATGAAAGTCAGCGAGATGATCGGCACGTTCCTCGAACCGGACGCCCCGGTGAGGATCGACGCGTTCGACGGGTCGTCGTTCGGCCCGTCCGACGCCGACCTGCAGATATCCATCACCAGCCCGAAGATGATGTACCAGCTGGTGCACAATCCCAACGAGATCGGCGTGGCCCGCTCATACATCCTCGGCTACTTCGACATCAAGGGCATCGACTACGCGGACCCGTATCCGCAGCTACGGCAGCTCGTGGCGCTGTCGCCCTACGTGCGCAAGCCCTCGCCGGCCGAACTGGCCCGTCTTGCGGCCGCCGTTCTCAGTCACGGCATCCACAAGGTGGAGGTGCCCGAGTCCGAGGGGCCGTCCAGGTTCGAGCGCATCACGCACGGGCTCATTCCGCACACCGAGAAGGCCGACTCCGAGACCGTGAGCTTCCACTACGATCTTTCGAACGAGTTCTATTCGCGGTTCCTCGGCCCGTCGATGACATACACCTGCGCCGTGTTCGACACCCCGGAGACCAGCCTCGACGTGGCCCAGCAGCGCAAACTCGACCTCGTGCTCGACAAGCTCGACCTCAAGCCCGGCCAGCGGCTGCTCGACATCGGCTGCGGCTGGGGCTCCATGGTCATCGCTGCCGCCAGACGCGGCATCAAGGCGCTGGGCGTCTCGCTCTCCCGCGAGCAGATCGAATACGGTCAGGAGTGGATTCGCCGCGAAGGCCTCGAGGACCTCGCCGAGCTGCGCGTGATGGACTACCGCGAAGTGCCCGAGCGCGACTTCGACGGCGTATGCTCCATCGGCATGATGGAGCATGTGGGCGCCAAGAACTACCAGCATTACTTCAACGAGATGTTCAAGCTCGTCAAGCCCATGGGCAGGCTGCTCAACCACCAGATCACCATCAGCCACAACCGGCCGAACGGCAGGCCCGGCACCGACGAGTTCCTCGACCGCTACATCTTCCCCGACGGCGACCTCGCCTCGCCCGGCTTCATCGAATCGCGCATCCACGACGCAGGATTCAACGTGGTGCACCAGGAGAACCTACGCCAGCACTACGCGCTCACCCTGCACAACTGGAACCGCAACCTCAAGGCCAACTGGGACGCCGAAGTGGCCGAGGTGGGCTTCGAGCGCGCCAAGGTATACGGCCTGTACCTGGCCGCATGCGCGCTGAACTTCGAGCTCGACGGCATTCAGGTGCACCAGTTCCTCGCCGTCAAGCCCGACCGCGAGGGGCATCCGATGGGCGACTGGTATCCGCTGCGTCCCTGGTGGAAGGGCTGATCCGCCGCCTTCGTACCGGCCTTTTCGTCCATGCCGTCCGCGCCCCGATGGGCCGGACGGCGTTTTCGTCTCCGAAGTATGAGACAAGGTGCATAATACGGTCGTTTTCGTCATTGGCGGTTCTTACCATCGTTAGCATGGCAGAGAACATTATGCGAATCATTGACCTTCGAGGCAAGAGCCTCAGCCGAGCCGAACTGCTGGCCGCGATGCCGCGTGCCGCGATGGGAACCTCCGAGGCCACCGACCTCGTGCGTCCCATCCTCGACGACGTGAAGGAGCGTGGCGCCGCCGCGCTGCGCGACTTCGAGGAGAAGTTCGACCACGTGCGCCCGGCCAACCTGCGTGTGCCCAAGGAGGCCATCGCCGCCGCGCTCGACACCCTCGATCCCGAGGTACGCGCCGCCATCGAGGAATCCGTGCGCCGCGCCCGCGCCGTGGCCGCCAACCAGGTGCCGAAGGACTTCCACACCGACCTCGCCGAAGGCGCCCGCGTGGCCGAACGCTGGATCCCCATCCAGCGCGTGGGCCTCTACGTGCCCGGCGGCAAGGCCGTCTACCCCTCGTCCGTGATCATGAACGCCGTGCCGGCCCAGGCCGCGGGCGTCGAGTCGCTCGCCATCGCCACCCCGCCGGCCCGCGACAACGAGGAGGGCCTGCCGAACAAGACCATCCTCGCCACCTGCGCCATCCTCGGCGTCGACGAGGTCTACGCCGTCGGCGGTGCCCAGGCCATCGCCATGTTCGCTTACGGCGCCAAGGGCTCCGAGCCTCAGGACGGTGCCGTGCTGTGCGACCCGGTCGACAAGATCACCGGCCCCGGCAACATCTTCGTGGCCACCGCCAAATCCCTCGTCTCCGCGTTCGTGGGCATCGACGCCGTCGCCGGCCCCACCGAGATCGGCATCATCGCCGACAAGGACGCCAACCCGAGCCTGCTGGCCGCCGACCTCATCGGCCAGGCCGAGCACGACGAGCTCGCCGGATCCGTGCTGTTCACCGATTCGCCTGAACTCGCCGACAAGGTGCAGGAGAACCTCAACTACCGCGTGCCGCGCACCGAACACGCCGAACGCGTCCACACGTCGCTCAACGGCACCCAGTCCGCCATCGTGCTGACCGACGGCCTCGACCAGTCCATCGACGCCGCCAACGCCTACGCCGCCGAGCACCTCGAGATTCAGACCAAGGACGCCGACGCGGTCGTCAAGCGCATCAAGAACGCCGGCGCCATCTTCCGTGGACCCTACTCGCCGGTTCCGCTCGGCGACTACATGTCCGGCTCCAACCACGTGCTGCCCACCGGCGGCACCGCCCGCTTCGCCGCAGGCCTCGGCGTGCACACCTTTATGAAGCCGGTCGAGGTCATCGAATACGACGAGGAGGGTCTCAAGGCCCTGGCCGCGCGCATCAACGCGTTCGCCGTCTCCGAAGACCTGCCCGCCCACGGCGAATGCGTGCTGTCCCGCTTCGTCAAGGACCCGTACGACAAGGCCACCCTGCGCGAGCAGGAGAAGGAAGCGGGCCTTCGATGAGCGAGACCACCAGCAACGCCATCCCCGCAAGCCTGCCGCTGCGCAACGACCTGCGGGGCGAGGAGCCGTACGGCGCCCCCCAGCTCGACGTTCCCGTCTGCCTCAACGTCAACGAGAATCCGTACCCGCCCGCACCCGACGTGGTCGACACCATCGCCGAACGCGTACGCGAGATCGCCCCGACGCTCAACCGCTACCCGGACCGCGAGCACATCGCATTGCGCAAGGCGTTCGGCGACTACCTCGCCAAGGAGTCCGGCACGCGGCTCGCCGTCGAACAGCTGTGGGCCGCCAACGGGTCCAACGAGATCATGCTCCAGCTGTTCCAGGCGTTCGGCGGACCGGGCCGCAAGGCCCTGAGCTTCACGCCCACGTACTCGATGTACCCCGAATACGCGCGCGACACCTTCACCGAATGGGTGACCGTGCCCCGCAACGACGACTTCACGCTCGACCTCGACGCGGCGGTCGCCGCCATCAAGGACGTCCGGCCCGCCATGGTGCTCGTGACCAGCCCGAACAATCCCACCGGCACCCCGCTGCCCATGGACCAGACCCGGACCCTGCTCGCCGCCTGCGAGGAGGCGGGGGTCGACGGCGCACCCGAAGGCGTACACCCCATCCTCGTGGTGGATGAGGCCTACGTGGAGTTCCGCACGCCCGGCGTGCCCTCCGCGGTCAGCCTCATCGACGGGCATCCGAACCTCGCCGTCAGCCGCACCATGAGCAAGGCGTTCGCCTACGCCGGCGCCCGCGTCGGCTACATCGCCGCCGACAAGGGCATCATCGACTCCATGCGCATCGTACGCATGCCGTACCATCTGAGCGCCGTCACGCAGGCCGCGGCCCTCGCCGCACTCGAGCACACCGACGAACAGCTCAGCACCGTCGCCCACCTGCGCGAGACCCGCGAACGGACCGCGGCATGGCTCGAAACGCTCACCTACAAGGGACGTAACCTCACCGTGGCACACTCGGAGTCGAACTTCGTGTACTTCGGCGTCTTCGACAACCGCGACTACATCTTCAACGAGCTGCTCAAGCGCGGCGTGCTCATCCGCGACGTCGGCCCCGACGGCTGGCTGCGCGTATGCATGGGCACCGACGAGGAGATGGACGCCTTCCGCAAGGCGTTCGTCGAAGTGCTCGCAGCGGCCGAAAAGGAGGCCTGAGACATGGCAAGAACCGCCACCATCAAACGCGAGACCAGCGAATCGAGCATCGAGCTGACGCTCAACCTCGACGGCACCGGAAAGACCAGCATCGACACCTCCGTGCCCTTCTACAACCACATGATGACCGCCCTCGGCAAGCACTCGCTCATCGACCTCGACATCAAGGCCCATGGCGACACCGACATCGACGTGCACCACACCGTCGAGGACACCGCCATCGTCTTCGGCGAGGCCCTCAGGCAGGCCCTCGGCGACAAACGCGGCATCCGCCGCTTCGCCGACGCCACCGTGCCGCTCGACGAAGCCCTCGCCAAGGCCGTCATCGACATCTCCGGCCGACCCTACGCCGTATGCACCGGCGAGCCCGAAGGCTTCGAATACGCCATGATTGGCGGCCACTTCACCGGCTCCATGGTGCGGCACGTCATGGAATCCATCGCACTGCACGCCGGCCTGTGCCTGCACCTGCAGCTCATCGCCGGACGAGACCCCCACCACATCGCCGAGGCCGAATTCAAGGCCGTCGCACGCGCACTGCGCTTCGCCGTCGAACCCGACCCGCGCATCCAGGGCCTCATCCCCAGCACGAAGGGATCGCTATGAGCGACCAGACCCCCAACACCCCCAGCAACACGGACCGGGACCCCGACTCGTTCAGCGACGAGGAGATCAACGCCGCGCTCGCCGGATTCGAGGACGAGCTCAATGGCATGGACTCCTTCGACGCCGAACTGCAGGGCCTGCTCGGCAACAAGGCCAAGGCCGCCGTGCTCATCACCCAGCTGAGCGCCGCCGATCTGCTCGCCGCGTTCTGCCAGCTTTCCGACATCTCCGCGCAATGCGTCGCCTCCGACGCCGGTGCGGTGGCGGTGCTGCGCAACGTCGACGGCGACGGCCCCGAGGCCGCGGCAAGGGACCTGACCACCGTGATCTCCGGTCTCTCCGCCGTGCTGGCCGTGAACCGCGCCGACAAGCTCGAGGCCACCCTATGGGTCAACGGCAAGCCCGGCACGCAGTTCGCGCCCCCCGTGCTGTTCATGTCCACGCCCGACTTCGTCGAGGATCTGCTCATCGGCGCGATCGACGTGTCCGGACTTGAACGGCAGAACCTCACCATCGTCGACTCCGGCACGATGGAACGCGGCGACGCCCTCAACGTCATCGCCAAGCACACGAAGTTCGGACGAGGCGGATCCACCCGCGGATCGAAGGTCGACTGACCGGTCGGCCGTGACGGCACCGGCGCGATGCACGCCGGAAGAAAGGCAGAAGCATGACTTCAGTAGTGGTGTTCGACTACGGTTTCGGCAATGTGCGCTCCATGGTGCGCGCCCTGGCGAACCTCGACATCGACGTGACCCTGACCAGCGATTACCGGCAGGCCATGGACGCCGACGGTCTCGTCGTCCCGGGCGTGGGCGCATTCGCCGCCTGCGTGGAGGGTCTGAAGACCGTGGGAGGCGACCGCGTCATCGATGAGCGTCTGCGTGCCGGCAAGCCCGTGCTCGGCGTCTGCGTGGGACTTCAGGTGATGTTCTCCCAGGGCGTCGAAGGCGGTACCCCGGCCGACGGCCTCGGATACCTCGGGGGAGTGGTCGAACCGCTCGACGCCGACGTGGTGCCCCACATGGGATGGAACACCGTCGAGGCGGCCGAAGGCTCCAGACTCCTCAAGGGGCTGGAGAACGAGCGCTTCTACTTCGTGCACTCCTACGCCGTAGGCCATCCGAGCGGCGACGGCGCGAACGGCGGCGTGCTCGCCGGAAGCGACGAACGCATCACCTGGTGCGAATACGGCCGCAGCCGCTTCGTCGCGGCCGTGGAGCAGGGGCCGCTCAGCGCCACCCAGTTCCACCCCGAAAAATCCGCCGAGGCCGGAGCCCAGCTCCTGCGCAACTGGATCGCCACCTTCTGACATTCCCGAAAGGACCACAACATGCTCACCCTTCTTCCCGCCGTCGACGTACGCGACGGCAAGGCCGTCCGCCTGCGTCAGGGCGAATCCGGCTCCGAAACCGACTACGGCAGCCCGCTCGACGCGGCCCGCACCTGGGTCGAATCCGGCGCCCAGTGGATTCACCTCGTCGACCTCGACGCCGCCTTCGGCACCGGCGACAACCGCGCCCAGCTCAAGGCCATCGTCGGCGAACTCGGCGACAAGGTCAACATCGAGATGAGCGGCGGCGTGCGCGACGACGCCAGCCTCGACGCCGCGCTCGACGCCGGCGCCGCCCGCGTCAACATCGGCACCGCCGCGCTTGAGAACCCCGAATGGACCGCCGACGTCATCAGGAAGTACGGCGACCGCGTGGCCGTCGGTCTCGACGTGCGCGGCCACACCCTCGCCGCCCGCGGCTGGGTCAAGGAAGGCGGCGATCTGTTCGAGACCATGAAGTTCCTCGACTCGGTCGGCTGCTCCCGCTACGTCGTCACCGACGTGGCCCGCGACGGCATGATGAGCGGCCCGAACATCGAACTGCTGCGCGAGGTCGCCGAACGCACCGACGCCAAGGTCACCGCCTCCGGCGGCATCTCCAGCCTCGACGACCTGCGCGCCATCAAGACGCTCGACGGTCTCGGCGTGGACTCCGCCATCCTCGGCAAGTCCCTCTACGCCCGCGCCTTCACCCTCGAGGAGGCCCTCGAGGTAGCCAACGCGTGACGACGCTCATGCAGTAGCCGCAAACATATGAATTGCCGTCGATGATACGGACCGATTCCGCATCATCGACGGCATTTCGTTTTCCCGGCTACTTAGCGCAGGGCAGACGACCGGACTTGATGGCGTCCATGAACACCTCGTAGTCAAGCTCGTTCTGGTCCGCATACTGCTTCGCGAACGTCACGATCGCATTGTCGAACGTATCGTCGTCGCCCATATACGCGCTGATCGCCATCGCATCGCCCGTGCGCGCATGCGCATGGGCCAACGCCCACGCGCTCATGCGGGCCGTGTTGATGATGCCCTCCTTGCCGGCATGGTCCAGGTCGATCGACCCCTTGCCGTTCCACAGCTGACGCACATAGTAATCCTTGCGCAGGCCCTCCGGCGTCGTCATGCTCGTCCAGCCCAGCAGCACGTCGGACGTCGTCTGAATGACCTTCTGCCCCTGCACCACGCGTTCGCCATGCGTACGGAACCGGCTGCGCCCCACGAAACGTTCCAGCACCGAGGTCTCCGCCTCCTTGATCTGCAGCACCAACGCGTCGTTCACATCACGGCCGGAAAGCAGCATCACCCACACGCGCGTGCCCACGCTGCCCACACCCACGACCTTGCGCGCCGCATCATGATAACGGTGATACGAATCCAGCACCTGGCGGCGGTCCGCATACAGGTTGTCCTTGTACCGGTCGAACAGCGTACGGATCGTCACATCCAACGGCCCCTCATGGTCATAGCCCTTCAACTCGTCGATCGGCACCAATTCCGGCGGATCCGAACGGAAGCGGGGCTCGCCGTCGACCAGTTCGCCGAACTTCTGCGCCGCATGGTTCGAATCCTTCGACAGCGCCTTGTTCACCGCCTTGCGCAGCGTCTTGCTGGGCATGCCGTTCTTCGTATACTCCTGAAGCGTCTTCTCCACATCGAGGTTCGCATACCAGACGTCGAGATTGTCCATCTGCGCGAACTCGTCCATCGACGCATGATAGGAGCGGATGCATTCCTGCACCGCACGGCGACGCGTCGCCTTATCGAAGCCGCGGTCGCGCGCGCAGATCTCCACGCTCGTCACCAGACGCTTCACATCCCACTCCCACGGTCCGGGCAGCGTCTCGTCGAAATCGTTCACATCGAACACCAGATGACGCGTCGGCGACATGAAGATGCCGAAATTCGCGATATGCGCATCGCCCACGCACTGCACCGGAATCCCGCTGACCGGCGTGGCCGCCAGATCCGACGCCATGATCAGCGCCGTGCCGCGGTAGAACGTGAACGGCGAGACGCTCATCCTCGCATACCGCAGCGGAATCAGCTCCTGCACGCGAATCGCCGACTGCTCCTCCAGCAAATCAAGCTTCTCCGCCCGGTTCGGCATCGGATGCCACATCGCATGACTGCCCAACGGCGCACGACGACGCGCGATCGTTCCCATCAGCATACGATCCTTCGGATTCGTCGCCTCGATCCAATCCAACACCACCGGAGGCTCCTGCACACCATCCGCACCATCACCGAACGGGACCGAACCCCGCGACATTGCGGGAATTCCAATCGCAGCCATGAACAACACTCCTTCACACGAGAATCCACACGAATCGACATGCCGTCCGCCGGACGGCCGACCCTAACACCATACCCGCATTCCCGTCCACAATGCGACACGCGAGCCTCTGTTAACTGCACACGAAACAAACTCGTGAAACCATGACACACATGGACAGACAGCAAGAGTTTGCTTTGCGCACGGTCGAAGAACGCGACGTGCGCTTTATTCGTTTGTGGTTCACCGACGTGCTCGGAACACTCAAGTCCGTGGCCATCGCACCGGCCGAACTCGAAGCCGCCTTCGAAGAAGGCCTCGGCTTCGACGGTTCCGCCATCGAAGGCCTGACCCGAGTCTCCGAAGACGACATGATCGTCAAGCCGGACCCCTCCACCTTCCAGATCCTGCCCTGGCGAGGAGGTCCGCAAGGCACCGCCCGCATGTTCTGCGACGTGCTCACCCCCGAAGGCGAGCCCAGCCTCGGCGACCCGCGCCACGTGCTCAAGCGCACCCTTGCCAAGGCCAAGGAGAAGGGCTTCACCTTCTACATCCATCCCGAAATCGAGTTCTACCTCTTCGAAATGCAGGACGACTGGTCCAAGTCGCCCAAGCCCGTCGACGAAGGCGGCTACTTCGACCATGTGCCGCGCAGCCCCGGCATGGACTTCCGCCGCGCCACCGTCAACATGCTCGAGCAGATGGGCATCTCCGTCGAATACTCGCACCATGAGGGCGGCCCAGGCCAGAACGAGATCGACCTGCGCTACGCGGACGCCCTCACCATGGCCGACAACATCATGACCTTCCGCACCGTCGTCAAGGAGATCTCCCTCGAACGCGGCATCCACGCCAGCTTCATGCCCAAGCCGTTCGCGGACCACCCCGGTTCCGGCATGCACACCCACCTGAGCCTCTTCGAGGGCGACTCCAACGCCTTCTACGAAGCCGGCCAGGAATTCAACATGTCGCTCACCGCACGCCAGTTCGCCGCCGGCATCCTCTACCACGCCGCCGAAATCACCGCCGTGTGCGACCAGTTCGTCAACTCCTACAAGCGTCTGTGGGGCGGCAACGAGGCACCGAGCTACATCTGCTGGGGCCACAACAACCGCTCCGCCCTGCTCCGCGTGCCGCAGTACAAGCCCGGCAAGGGCAACTCCGCCCGCATGGAGTTCCGCGCTCTCGACCCCGTCACCAACCCCTACCTCGCCTACTCGCTGCTCCTCGCCGCCGGCCTCGACGGCGTCGACAAGCAGATGACCCTCGGCGAGCCCACCAGTGACGACGTCTGGGAGCTCACCGACGAGGAGCGTCAGGCCATGGGCATCGAACCCCTGCCCGACTCCCTCGACACCGCCCTGAAGATCATGGAGAAATCCGACTTCGTCGCCGACGTCCTCGGCGAACACGTCTTCCGCTACTTCCTGCGCAACAAGCGCAAGGAATGGGAGGACTACCGCGGGCAGATTACCCCCTACGAGCTGCAGCACTACCTCCCCAAGCTGTAGGGAAAATCCGTTTCACGGAGCGTTATCGGACATTGGAAGACTCGACGTACTGTTGTACGCCTTCGTCTTCCAATGTCCGATACCGCACACGTGAAACGGATTTTTATTTTTCCAGGGGTTTGTGGGTCTATCCGATTGCAAGAATGGGGAAGTGGGCCTAACGCTTCACGAGGAGCCGGTTTTCGACGTCCCCATGTACGTCACAGACCCACCAACCTCCATATGAGCCGTCTGGTCCACGGTTATTCAATGGTCCGGACCCACAAATCCATTCAATCCGTATCAAACCAATCAATCCATGCCGAGAGGCCGGCCTCTGATCGGGATTCTCCGGTCGTATATCGTCCTGATAACGTCGGCTAGCTCACAGTGCGATGTGGGGAATCTCACGGCAACATGACGCATGGGGGCGCCATCGTGAATTACCGTGGAGACGGTATCCAGAGGAAAACGCAGTAAATCACGAATAGAGAGACGATTCATGTCATCGAATCCCGAACAGACGACAGCATCCACCCAGAACGCGGCGGCAGCCGCCGTGCCCGCCTCCGCCCCCGAAGCCGCTACCGCAGCCGCGGCAGCGGCTGCAACGGCGGCCGCAGCAGCCGCATCAGCGGCCGCTACCGCAGCCGACGCCGCCAACAGCGCGGCCAACACCGCAGCCACGGCAACCGCCGCGCCGGCCGCAGCACCCGCGTCCCCGCTCGGCGCCGCCCCCAAGCTCCATCCCCTGTTCCCCGGCAACATCTTCGTCTCCACCGTGCTCGACGTGCTCAACAGCAAGGAGACCATGACCGGCCGCCTCGTGAGCAAATACATGCAGCGCGCCCTCATGGCCGGCCTGTTCGTCGGCATCTTCTTCACCGCGTTCTTCGCCATCAGCGCCACGTTCGCCGCCGCCGGCCCCGCCATGGCGCTCGCCGGCAAGGTGCTCGGCGCCTGCACCTTCGGCTGGGCGCTTGTGCTCATCTACTACACGAACTCCGAGCTCCTCACCTCGAACATGATGATCGTGTCCATCGGCGTCTACCACAAGCGCATCAGCTGGCTGCACAGCCTGCGCATCCTCGGCCTGTGCCTCGTCGGCAACCTGCTCGGCGGCCTCGTCGTGGCCGCGCTCATGCGGTTCTCCACCATCATCAGCGGCGACATCTACACCGTCATGGTCGCCGCCGTCGCCACCAAGACCGGCTACCTCACCCAGGGCGCCTTCGGCATCGCCGACCTGTTCGTACGCGCCATCTTCTGCAACTTCTGCATCAACATCGCCATGCTCATGTGCTACAACGGCAAGATCGTCAACGACTTCACCAAGTGCATCATCATGATGGTCGCCGTGTTCGTGTTCGCCTACCTCGGCTTCGAGCACTCCGTCGCCGACTCCGTGCTGTTCCTCATCATGGGCCTGCACGGCGTGGGCGACCCGCTCATGGAGGTGCTCGCCATAATCGTCGTCATCCTCGGCAACTTCGTCGGCGGAGGATTGCTCATCGGCATCAACTTCGCCGTGATGAACGACCAGCACACCCACCACGCCGAACGCAACCTTCGCCACAACATCGGCCGCCGCTGAACGGCCGAGCATCGTCGACGCATAAGAGCGGGCGGCCACGGTTCCCATGGAACGTGACCGCCCGCTCTTCGATTGCATCACCCGAAGGCGTGGGCTATTCCTTCAACGCCTTGGTGATGCGTTTGAGACTCACCGGCCTTGGCGTGCCGAGCTCCTGGGCCCACAGGCTCACGCGGAACTCCTCGACCATCCAGCGGGCCTTCTCCACACGGGCCGTCATCTCGTCATGGCGCGGACCGGCCGGCAGCTTGCCCGCCTGCTCACGGGCCTTGTCGACGAGCCGCTGCGCCTCGTCGACCTCCCACGCCCAGTTCACATCGCGGGACTTGTTCGCCTTCGCCTTCTCCAAACGCAGCAGATCGGCATGCAGATACCGTTCCAGCGAGCGTAGCGCGTCCGGCGGCATCGCGCCGATGAAGCCCGGCACGACCAGCGTGCCGATATGCTCGCGGATGGACTGCAGCACCGACAGCAGCGGCAATGAGGCCGTGCCCGAAACGGCCTTGTCCACCTCGGCGTAGCGACGCAGCGCGGCGATCACGTCATGCGCCACCTGATAGACCGTGTCCTCGTACACCTGCGTCACGTCGCCGACCGCATCCGCCAGCTGCGCATCGTCCTTGATCCTCTCCACGTTCGGCAGCAGACGCTTGACCGCCGCCAGCTGCAGGTCCTCCACGAGGTCCTTCGTGCTCTTATACGGTGCGGAGGCCAGCATCAGCGCCTCGCCTCCCAGCCAACGCGACGAAACGCGTTCATCCGGCAGACGCAGCGCATCCAATGCCGCCTTCCACAGCATCGACGAGCGCGAGACCATCGTGGCGCCGGCCTTGTGCAGCAGGTTCGCCGACTGCACCACCTTGCCCTGGTCCGCCGCCTTCGTCGCCTGCTTCCTCACCGTCTGGCGGGCCGACTCGGCCGCCTGCTCGGCGAAACGCGCCTGAAGGTCGGTCAACGACTTCGACGACGCCAGAGCCGTCATACGCTGAGGGCCCCGCCCACGACCCCGTCCACGACGGTTGCCGCGCGACGCGACCGGCTTCTCCACCACGAACGTCATGCGCACATGCTTAGGCAGACGCTCCAGCTGCTCCTCGTTGAAGACCTCGGGATGCAGCTGCGCGCCGACCACATGAATCGCAGCCTGTGTGAAGACGTGCCTCAGATCGGGCCACTGCGCCGCTCCTGTCGTCTCGTCGACCGGGGCGGCGGCCGGACGGCCCTGCTCGCCCGATCCCGGCAGCGCGTCGAAATGCTCGTCGATCCATGCGCGGATCTTCCTCGCCGTGTCCGGTGCGGGCACGAACTGCACGCGCAGCGCCTTCGGCAGCGACTTGATCATCGCGACGATCAACTCATCCAGCAGTCCCGGCACATTCCACGTGAACTGCTCGGGGGAGATGCGCGAAAGGAACTTCAACGGCACATGCACCGTCACGCCATCGTTCTCTGCCTGCGGATCGTATACGTACGAGAGCTTCAGATCGATGGGGGAGCCGTCCGAACCCAACGTATGCCAATGGTCGGGATAGTCGTCAAGACTGACCTCCTCGGCCTCGGCCAGACGCTCCACCTTCGACGGGTCGAAGTCCAGCAGCGTCGGATCCTCGTCATGATGACGACGCCACCACGCTCCCAGCTTCGCCATCGACGTGATGTCCGCCGGCAGCTTCGCATCATAGAAGTCGACGAGATCCTCGTCCGTCACCCTGTCGACCATATGACGGGTGCGGGCCGTCTCCGCATCCGATTCCTCCAGCACCGCGCGGTTGTCGTCGATGAAATCGTCATACGGGAAGCGCTGCTGCACCTCGCCGGCGACCAATCCCTCACGAATCAGGAAATCACGCGCCTCCACCGGGTTGATGGCGCCCCACTGCACCGTCCTGTCCTGCACGATCGGCAGACCGTACAGCAGAATCTTCGCGCTCGCCACGGCCGCACCCTTCGACGCCGACCAATGCGGCTCCGCATACGTGGTACGGGTGAGACTGCCGGCCAGAGGCTCCGCCCAGGCCGGATCGATCGCCGCCGCCGAACGCGCCCACAGACGCGACGTCTCCACCAGTTCCGCAGCCATCACCCACTGCGGCGTGGACTTCGCCACCGCCGATGCGGGAAACAGCGCGAACCTGGTGCCGCGGGAACCCAGATACTCGTTCCTCGACTGCTTCTGCGCGCGCTTCATGGCCCGCGCGCGGGCGGCCCCGTGAAGGCCGGCGAAATCCGACGCCTTCGGCTCGCGCACCTGCTGCATGCCGATGCTCGACAGCAGGCCCGAAAGCATCGCCTTATGGATGCCCACGGCATCCCACGAGCAGGTGAGCGAATGCGCCGCCTGCTGGTTCATCGGCAGCTGGCGCACCTCGAGCGGTGGCCGCGACGACGGCAGCGGCTCGCCCGCCTCGAACTTCAGCTCCCGGCACATCTGCACAAGCTGACGATACAGGTCGCGCCACTGGCGCATACGGGGATAGTTCATGAACTCGGCCTTGCACAGGCGGCGTAACGCCGAATGCGACGTCTCGCCATCCGCCTGGAAGAACCGGTCCCAGATGTTCAGCGCCGTAAGAAAATCACTCGACTCGTCCGCATACCGGTTATGGACGCGGTCCGCCTCCTCGCGCTTGTCCTCCGGACGCTCGCGCGGATCCTGCAGACTCAGGAACGCCACGACCACCAGCACGGCGGCCAGCGTGTTCGGCGTATCCTTCGCCGCCTCGACCACCATACGGGCCAGACGCACGTCGATGGGCAGCCGTGCCAGCTGACGGCCGATATGCGTCAGTCGCACGTCGCCGCGGCCACGGGAGCGTGAGATCGCGCGCAGCTCCGTCAGATCGTTGAAGCCGTTCGCCACCGCGCGCGTATCCGGCGGATCGATGAATCCGAACCCCGTCACGTCCTCCGCCGTACGGGCCACGCCCACCGACAGCATGTGCAGCACCACCGAGGCGAGCGCCGTGCGCAGAATCTCCGGCTCCGTGAACCGGGGGCGGGTCTCATAGTCGGTGCGGTCGTACAGGCGAATCGCGATGCCGTCCGCCACACGGCCGCATCGGCCGGCACGCTGGTCGGCGCTCGCCTGGCTGATCGGTTCGATCGGCAGGCGCTGAACCTTCGCCGCCTTCGAATACCGGGAAATGCGCGCGGTGCCCGGATCGACCACGTAACGGATGCCCGGCACCGTCAGCGACGTCTCCGCCACATTCGTGGCCAGCACGATGCGCTGATGCGTATGCGCCTCGAAGACCCGATGCTGCTCCTTCGCCGAAAGGCGTGCGAACAGGGGCATGATCTCGATGGCGTCCGAACGATTCATGTCCACGGCACGCTGGCCGAAATGACGACGAAGCGCCGATTCGAAATCATGGATGTCGCGCTCGCCGGACGCGAACACCAGGATGTCGCGGGCGCCCGGCTCATGCGACGAATGGATGACCAGTTCGGCGCAGGCACGCGCCACGGCCGTCGGCATGTCCATGTCGGCGTCGTCGTCATCGTCCGAGGTGCGCTCGAATCCGGGGACATAGTGCATGAGGGCCGGTGCCGAGCCCAATGGCTCGTACACGACCTGCACGGGATAGGTGCGTCCCGAGACCTCGATCACCGGCACGTCGGCGTGCAATGCCTTGGCGAAATGCTCCTGGAACTTCACCGAATCGATGGTCGCCGACGTGATGATGAGCTTCAGGTCGCGTCGCTGCGGCAGCAGCGCGGTGAGATATCCGAGCAGAAAGTCGATGTTGAGGCTGCGTTCGTGCGCCTCGTCGATGATGATGGTGTCGTATGCGCTGAGCTTCGGGTCGCGCTGGATCTGCGCCAGCAGGATGCCGTCGGTCACCACACGCAGCCGCGTCTTCGGCGAGCTCTCGTCGGTGAACCGCACCTGGAAGCCGATCTCGTCGCCGAGGCGGACATCCATCTCCGCTGCGATGCGTTCGGCGACGGTCCTGGCGGCGATGCGCCGCGGCTGCGTATGCACGATCTGATGGCCGTGGGTGCCGCGGCCGAGCTCCAGCAGGATCTTCGGCAGCTGCGTGGTCTTGCCCGAACCCGTCTGTCCGGAGACGATCACCACCTGATGGGTGCGCACCGCCTCGGCGATCTCATCCTTCGCCGCGCTGACCGGCAGCTCGGCAGGGTATGTAAACTTCACTGATTCCTGTTCCTCGTCTGTTCCTCTGTCCGTTCGTTCGCGCCGCCGCGAGAACTCACCGGCGCACGACTGCAATCACACGGTACCCCTTGGAGGAGGCGTATTTGCCCACGGTGAAACCATCGCCGAGCTCGTTCGCCAGCCAGGGGATCAGCGAGTCCGCGCCGAGGTTGCGCTGCACCACGAGATACGCCTCGCCGCCCTTCTTGAGCCTGGGAAGATATGCCATGAGCAGTTCATGAAGCGCCTGCTTGCCGATGCGGATGGGCGGATTCGACCAGATCGTGTCGAAGGCAAGATCCTCGGGCAGCTGATCGCCCAGTACGGCGTGCACGTTGCCGCATCCATTCGCCGCAGCGTTCTCGGTGGCGAGCCCCACCGCGCGTTCGTTGACATCGATGCCCCAGACCTCGGCCTCGGGCGACTCCATCGCGAGCGCCAGCGTAATGGGTCCCCATCCGCAGCCGATGTCCAGCAGAACGCCCTTGGCCGGCGGCATGGGCGCGTGGCGCAGCAGCACCGATGTGCCGAGGTCGAGCCTGCCCGACGAGAACACCCCGTTCGACGTCTGCACGTCCAGCTTGCGGCCCCGCAGCTTCACATGAAGCGTTCGGCGCACGTCGTCGGAGGAGGGGGAGGCCGAAAAATACTGTTCGTTGGGTGTCGTCGTCATCGCATCTCCTTGGGATCCGTCCGGATCCGTCGCTGTCGTGTCCCTGTGCCGTGGGCGTAACGGCCATGTCTTCTCACACGATGATAATAAGAAGGCAGAATAGAACAGCGTTCGAGAGGTGCCAGTGGCAAAGACCAGCATGCAGCAACAGCAATTCGAGCCCTTCGGGGACCGTGGCGACGAGTCGTCGGAGGTGCTTGCGGAGCATTCCGAGGTATTGCAGGACCATACCGGCGCCGTGCCGGTCGGCGGCGACGGCGAGGAGTGGGCCGAGCGCGAATCACGCAACCAGCTGAAGCACATCGCCGGACTCGGTGAGCTGCAGGACGTCACCGAGGTCGAATACCGCAAGGTCAGGCTCGAACGTGTGGTGCTCGTCGGCGTGTGGTCGAGCCAGGAGACCACGCAGGCCAAGGCCGAGGAGTCGCTGCGCGAGCTCGCCGCATTGGCGCAGACCGCCGGCGCCGAAGTCATGGACGGTCTGCTGCAGCATCGCATTCGACCGGATTCGGCCACCTATGTGGGTTCGGGCAAGGCCAAGGAGATCGCGCGCATCGTCGACGAGCTCGGCGCCGACACCATCGTCGTGGACGCGGATCTTCCTCCGTCGCAGCGACGAGGTCTTGAGGACGTGGCCAAGGTGAAGGTCGTCGACCGCACCGCCGTCATCCTCGACATCTTCGCCCAGCATGCCACCAGCAGGGAGGGCAAGGCGCAGGTCGAGCTCGCCCAGCTGGAATACATGCTGCCGCGACTGCGCGGCTGGGGCGGCTCGCTCTCCCGTCAGGCCGGCGGTCAGGCGGCGGGTCAGGCCGGCGGCATCGGTTCGCGAGGGCCGGGCGAGACGCAGATCGAGATGGACCGTCGTGTGATCCGCACGCGCATGGCGCGTCTGCGTCGCCAGATTCGTCAGATGGCTCCGGCCCGCGAGGTCAAGCGCGGCTCCCGCCGACGCAATGCGCTGCCGTCCGTCGCCGTCGTCGGATACACGAACGCCGGCAAATCCTCGCTGACCAACCGTCTGACCGGGTCGGCGGAACTGGTCGAGAACGCCCTGTTCGCCACGCTCGACACCGCAGTCAGACGTGCCAGGTCGGCCAACGGCCGCATCTACACGTATGTCGATACCGTCGGTTTCGTGCGACGGTTGCCCACGCAGCTGGTCGAGGCGTTCAAATCCACGTTGGAGGAGGTCGGCGAGTCCGACGTCATCCTTCACGTCGTCGACGGGTCCCATCCCGACCCGTTCTCGCAGATCGACGCCGTCAACGACGTGCTCGCCGACATCGCCGGCGTGGAGGGCATTCCGCGTCTGCTGGCCTTCAACAAGGCCGACATGATTGACGAGGCCACCCGCGCGAGGCTGCACGAGCTCGCTCCGGACGCCTTTATCGTCTCCGCCGCGACCGGCGAGGGCATTGACGATCTGTTGGCCGCCGTCGAGGCGCTGCTTCCCGTTCCCGACGTGCATGTGACCGCGCTGCTGCCCTATGATGCGGGATCGCTGCTGTCGTCCGTCCGTGAGAACGGCGTCGTCTCCGTCATCGACTACCGGCCCGAGGGCGTATACATCGAAGCCGACGTCGACCGTCATCTCGCCGCCCGTATCGTCGACCGCTCCATCGACGATGCGGTGTGATCTCCCACCGTTCCGCTGCCGGGGATCTCACTGAGGCCGGAGGGTCCGGCATGGCGTTGCCGCGAGTTCTGTGAGCGTTCACATGCCGGTTCATATATTGGGATGAATGTTCGGTCCGTCTCTGTCAATAGTCAGAAGGTGTAGATATAGTGTTTCCCGAAGTTGGCATGATTTGTCACGGTTGAAAGCAATTTCAAAGAGAGGTGCCTTTATGGCAAATTCACCGATTCGTCCCACAAAGCTTGCGATCATCGGTGCAGGCGCGGTCGGCTCGACCATGGCCTTCGCCGCCGCACAGCGCGGTATCGCCCGCGAAATCGTCCTTGAGGACATCGCCGCCAAGCGCGTCGAGGCCGAGGTGCTGGATATGCAGCACGGCTCCAGCTTCTATCCCACGGTTTCGATCAGCGGCTCCGACGACGTCGAGATCTGCCGTGATGCCGACGTCGTCGTCATCACCGCCGGCGCCCGTCAGAAGCCCGGCCAGTCCCGACTGGACCTCGCCGGCGCCACCATCAACATCATGAAGTCGATCATCCCCGGTGTCGTCAACGTGGCCCCCGACGCCATCTACATGCTCGTCACCAACCCCGTCGACATCGTCACCCACGTTTCCATGAAGATCTCCGGCCTGCCCGCCAACCAGATCTTCGGCTCCGGCACCAACCTCGACTCCGCGCGACTGCGCTTCCTCATCGCCCAGCAGACCGGTGTCAACGTCAAGAACGTCCACGCCTACATCGCCGGCGAGCACGGCGATTCCGAAGTCCCGCTGTGGTCCTCCGCCACCATCGGTGGCGTTCCCATGTGCGACTGGAAGGAACTGCCCGGTCACGAGCCGCTCGATGCCGCCAAGCGCGAGGAGATCCACCAGGAGGTCAAGAACGCCGCCTACCGCATCATCGAAGGCAAGGGCGCGACCAACTACGCCATCGCCATGTCCGGCGTCGACATCATCGAGTCCATCCTCAAGGACTCCAACCGCATCCTCCCCGTCTCCTCGCTCCTCGACGACTTCCACGGCATCTCCGACGTGTGCATGTCCGTCCCCTCCGTGCTGAACCGTCAGGGCGTCAACACCCGCATCAACACCCCGCTTTCCGACGGCGAGCTCGCCGCCCTCAAGCGCTCGGCCGAGACGCTGAAGGAGACCGCAGCCCAGTTCGGCTTCTGATAAAAAAGACTTCCACGGAGTGTCCGCCGCGTTGCGGGGAACTCGACGTACCTTTGTACGTCTTCGTTCCCCACGCCTTGCGGCCACACACGTGGAAGTCTTTTTTATCTTCAACAGGTTCGACGTACCTTTGTGCTTCACTTCTCGCGCCTTGATGTGGCACGCATCGGTCCCCTTTTACCGTAGGGAGTGGCAGCACTGACGTTGCAGGGAGCTTGGGACGTACCGTTATGCCCCTTCGTTCCCTGCGCCACCGATTTCAGATTTTGCGCAGGACGGTGACGACCTTGCCCATCACGCTGGCGCTGTTGCCGTCGATGGGGGAGTAGGCGGGATTGTGGGGGATGAGCCAGATGTGGCCCTTCTCCTTGCGGAATGTCTTCACCGTGGCCTCGCCGTCAAGCAGCGCTGCGACGATATCGCCGTTCTCGGCCTCATGTTGTTCGCGAACCACAACGAAGTCGCCATCGCAGATCGCGGCGTCGATCATGGAGTCGCCATGGACCTCGAGCATGAAAAGATTGCCTGAGCCGGTAAGACGCTCGGGCAGACGCATGACATCGTCGATATGCTGCTCGGCCGTGATGGGCGTTCCGGCGGCGATGCGTCCGACGAGCGGAACGTCCCTTGACTCGGCGATGGATTCGCTGGTGGTCTCTGCCGAGTCGGCCTGTACGGGGAAGGCCAGCAGATGCGCGGATGCCACCGTAGGCTGCTGTTCGTCGGTATCGGGATATTCCCGTATGAGTTCGATGGCGCGCCCCTTGTTGGCGCTGATGCGGATGAAGCCCTTGTCCTCAAGCGCACGGAGCTGGTGCTTCACGGAGGATGGGCTTTTCAGTCCGACCGCCTCGCCGATCTCGCGGAATGACGGGGGGAATCCGCGCTGGCGGATATGCGATTGGATGGCGTCGAGGATTCTGCGCTGACGCTCGGTGAGCGCATCCTCGGCGGGGCCTTTCGGCGTGTGGCCGTATGAGGCAAAGGGGATGGTACTCACGGGGGCTCCTTTCATATATATGTCAACACTACCCGTAATCGTTCGCGAAATCAAACAGATGTTCGAGGGTGGTTGCGACATTCGAACATCTGTGCCATAATCAGAACAGCTGTTCGATAGAACATCTGTTCGAGAAGGGTGGTTGACATGCGGGACGTCGAGGTTCGAATGTGTGTGGACTCTGCGGGATGCCGATTCGCGGTGGGCGGGGAATCCCGCGGGATGATGCATGGCGTATGGCATCATGACGTTGCGCGGAGGAATGCGTGGCATGCTCGCATCGTCGTCGCCATGCTGACCTTGGTGCTGTCCTGCATCGCGTATTCGATGGCGGTGCCGGCCATGGAGGCGGATTCCGCCACGGGACCCATGGAAGTCACGAGCTATACGGTGGGACCGGGCGACACATTGTGGTCATATGCGCAGACGATAACCCCGCGTGGCGGAAACGTGAACGATGCCGTAGACGAGCTGATGAGGGTCAACCAGTTGGATTCGCCGGCGTTGCAGGTCGGTCAACGCATCGTGGTGCCGGTCCGGCACGGCGACGCGTGACGACGTGGCGCACCGGTAAATGGCGTCACGGGATGGGACCGGGCTCAGAAGACACGCGGATGGGAATACCAGCGTTTACTCTTGTGCATATGCATTGTCCTTTCTGTCAGAATCCTGATACCAAGGTCGTCGACACCCGTGTGGGGGAGGACGGCTACGCCATTCGTCGTCGACGCGAATGCCCGAAATGCCAGAAGCGTTTCACCACCGTTGAGACCGCCACGCTGATGGTGGTGAAACGATCCGGGAACGTGGAGCCGTTCAGCCGCGACAAGGTGATCTCCGGTGTGCGCAAGGCATGCCAGGGCCGTCCGATCCGCGAGGAGGACCTCAAGCAGCTGGGACAGAAGGTCGAGGAGGATCTGCGGTCACGGGGGCTTGCGCAGGTCAAGTCCGAGGAAGTGGGCCTTGCCATCCTCAAGCCTCTGCGCAATCTTGACGAGGTCGCCTACATGCGGTTCGCCAGCGTCTATCAGGAATTCAACAGTCTTGACGATTTCGAGCGCGCCATCCGCGATCTACGTGCCCAGGACGCGGATTAGTTTTTTGATAAGAGGTCGATAAGAGTCTCGATAAGAGGCGTAATGCGTTGCCGCCCGATGCGGTGAACAACGCTGAGCAGCCAGTAAATATGGCGATGGCGGCCACCGGAGTACCTGGTGGCCGCCATCGCCATATCGTTTTACATCGATTCACGCCGATGCGCAGGACGATATGGAATCAGTCCTTCATGACGCGGACTCGGATGGTGCCCTGCAACGAGCGCAATGCATCCAGGGCCGCCTGGCTGGGCATCGTCGCCACATCGGTCACCACGTAACCGAGTTCGTCCTCGGTGGCCAGGGCCTGCGCGGCGATGTTGATGTTCTCGGAGCCGAGCACGTGATTCACGCTGGCCAGCACGCCGGGAAGGTTGGCGTGCAGATGGGCGATGCGGGCGGCGCCGCGACGCGCGTTCATGTTCAGCGTGGGCAGGTTCACCGACAGCGAGGTGACTCCGTTCTGCCAGTAGTCAAGCAGTTTGTGCGAGACGAAATGGCCGATGGCCTCCTGCGCCTCAAGGGTGGAGCCTCCGATATGCGGGGTGAGGATCACATTGTCCTCCTCGCTCAGCGGAGTGTGGAAGGCGTCTCCCGACTTCTTGGGTTCCACCGGGTACACATCCACGGCGGCGCCGGCGATATGACCGGAGTCGAGATGCTCCTTCAGTGCGTCGAGATCGGCCACGAAGCCGCGGGAAAGGTTGATGAAGACCGATCCCTGCTTCATGCTCGCGAACTGGGCCTCGCCGAAGAAGTTCGTGTTCGACTTGCGGCCATCGACATGCAGCGTGACGGCGTCGGACTTCTCCAGCAGGTCCTCGAGGCTGACGGCGCGTTCGGCGTTGCCCAAAGCGAGCTTCTCCTCGATGTCGTAGAAGATCACATGCATGCCCAGCGCCTCGGCGAGCACCGAGACCTGGGAACCGATGTTGCCGTAGCCGATGATGCCGAGCGTCTTGCCGCGCACCTCATGCGATCCGCTGGCGGACTTGTCCCAGATGCCGGAACGCACATGGTGCGAATGGGCCGGAAGCCGACGCATCAGGGCGATGATGTCGGAGATGACCAGCTCGACCACCGAACGGGTGTTGGAGTACGGCGCATTGAACACGGCGATGCCATGCGCCCCAGCGTACTCGAGGTCGACCTGGTTGGTGCCGATGGAGAAGCAGCCCACGGCGGTGAGATCCGGTCGGGCCTCCATCACCTTCGCGGTGACGTTGGTCTTCGAACGGACGCCCAGGAGGTCGACTCCCTCCAAGGCGTCGATAAGCTCGTCCTCATCCATCGCGCCCTTGGTCGTGACGACCTCGAAGCCGTGCTGACGCAGGTTCTCCGACGCGAAGGGATGGATGTTTTCCAGTAGTAATGCTTTAGGCATGTGCCCTACTCTATATCGCAAGGTGGTCTAAGTCATCCTGGGTCCTCACCAGAACGAGCTTCTGGGTGGGGCGGGTCATGGCCACGTAGAGATCGGACGCCGCCACCAGACGGGACGGCGCGTTGTCCTCGATGAGACCGGGCTCGACCACGACGACGGCATCGAATTCAAGGCCCTTGACATCCTGGGGCGTGCACAGGCTCACCTGGCTCTCCCATGCCGCTTGGGCGCGCAGGGATTCGGTCCGATGCTCGCCCAGGCGCTGTGCGACGCATCGCCATACGGCGTCGCCGAGCCGAGGCAGCAGCTCCCGATCGGCGATGACGGCGATACGGCCGGTCCCGTCTTCGGAGACGAACCGCGTGGCCAGGTCGGCGGCGTACTCGCCGGCGGTCTGCATCACCTGGCCGAGGTCCGGCAGCGCGATGTTCTCGACGGAATCGGGTATGTGCCGGACCGCCTTGACCGTGGAGATATACAGTCCTTCGCCCTGCGCGAACCGCGAGGCGAGGTCGGAGACCTCCTGCGGGTTGCGGTAGTCGATCGTCAGCTCGTTGAGGTCCCAGCCCTCCGGGCCGAACAACGGGTCAAGCATCTTGCGCCAGGACCGCGACCCGGCCAGGGCCGACGTCTGTGCGATGTCGCCGACGATGGTGAAGGAGCGGGAGGGGCAGCGGCGGATCAGCGCCCGCCAGTCCATGGCGGTGAGCTCCTGCGCCTCGTCGATGACGATGTGGCCGAAGGTCCATTCCCGTTCGCTGGCCGCGCGCTGCGCGGTGGTGTCCTCGTCGAGCCCGTTGATCTGGTCGAGCAGCATGCTCGAGGAGACGATGCCCGACCCGATGCCCGCCTGTGCCAGCGTCTCCTTGGCGAACTCCTCGTCCTGACGACGCTGCGCGGCCTTGCGGTTGCGGGCCTCGGCCTCACGCGGGTCGGGTCCGAGCAGCTCCATGGCCTCGTCGAGCAGAGGGACGTCGGAGACGGTGAGCGGCGAACCCTTCTCGCGGGTCAGTTCTGCGATGTCGTCGTCGCTCAGCCATGGGGCGTACCGACGCAGCTTGTGCGGCTTGGCCCACAGGTCGTCGATGAGCCACTGCGCCGTCATGGGCAGCCATGCGAGATTGAGGGCCCTGCGCACATCATCGCTCATGCGCAGCGTGGAGCGCACCTGGGCGAGCTCGGAGCGCTCGGGATCGTAGTCCAGCTGCTCGGTGTAGCGCATGACCATGAAATGCAGCATCGAATCGACGAAGGTCTCGCGGGCCTTGTTATGGGGATGCCGGGTGCGCTTCGCGTCGTTGAGCGCGGTGGCGATGTCGCTGGCCAGCATGGGCACCACGAAGCCGTTGATCTTCACCGACGGCAGCGACTGCGGAACGCGCTCGCGGGCCGCGACCGCATTGGCGATGACGGTGGCCATGCGCTTGTCGCCCTTGAGGGCGGCGGCGCGCGGCGAATCCACGGCGCCGGCCTCCACGCCGGGGATGAGATTCGCCATGGTGCGCGAAACCACGCCGGTCTCGCCCAGCGAGGGGAGCACCTGATCGATGTAGTGCAGGAACGACGGGCTTGGGCCCACGACCAGCACCCCGGAACGCTGCAGCATCTTGCGATGCGTGTACAGGAGATACGCGGCACGGTGCAGAGCCACCGCGGTCTTGCCTGTTCCCGGACCTCCCTGCACCACGACGGCCCTGTTCAGCGGTGCGCGGATGATACGGTCCTGCTCGGCCTGGATGGTGGCGACGATATCGGTCATCTTGCCGGTGCGACGGGTGCTCAGCGAGGCGAGCAGCGCGCCCTCGCCGGTAAGCGTGCCGGATGCCGAGGCCTCGCCCACCTGGGATGCGTGGACGTCGAGCACCTCGTCCTCGATGCCCACGACCTCGCGGAACCGGAGCGTGATGTGTCGTCTCATCACGATGCCGCTGCGGTGCGCCGGCGTCGCCTCATAGAACGGTCGGGCCGCGTCGGCCCTCCAGTCGGTCAGGATCGGCTCGTGTTCGGCGCTGGAAAGACCGATGCGGCCGATATAGCGCCGGGTTCCCTTGGAGTCATCCAGACGTCCGAACACCAGCCGATCCTCGACGGCCCTCAGCTGGGTGAGACGGTCCTCGTACATGGTGGCGAACGAATCGCGTTCCGTGCGCTGGGTCGGCGACCCGTGGGAGCCTGCCGCCCTTACGCGTTCCAGTCTCTTCCACGCCTGGGCGCGCAGCTCGTCGAGCCTGCCATAGGCGCGGTCGACGGCATGCTGTTCGTCACGCAACTGCGAGGAATAATTCGACATTTCAGGTCGCTCCTTGAGATGTGGGGCGTAAAAAGTTCGGCAGCCCACTATACGCCCAGCCCTCTAAAAGGCCCGTGGCCACGGCCGGTCGTCCTCTCCTGACGCGGATGTGGCGTCCGACGAGGCGAATGTGATGAGATGTGGGTGAAAAACGCCATTCGGTGGTGAAGAATGGTGATTGGTGGGGTAGAGTGGTGAACTGTTGGTCGCGGTTCAGCATTGTGGGGCAAGGAGGTGAACGCGATGGCCGATGACTCCGTTATGCCATCCGACGCCGCCGCTGAGCCCTCGATGGATCTGCCGCCGCTGCTTCTGGGAACCTACACTCCGAAGATCGACGCCAAGGGAAGGCTGGCCCTTCCCGCAAAGCTGCGCGGTCAGCTGGGTTCCGGACTGGTCATGGCCCGAGGACAGGAGCGATGCGTGTATCTGCTGCCCCACAGCGAATTCCGACGCGTCGCCGCCCAGATTCAGCGCACATCCCTGGGGAACAAGGCCGCGCGGGACTATCTGCGTGTCTTTCTTTCCGGAGCGGTCGACCAGGCTCCCGACAAGCAGGGCAGGGTGGTGGTCCCGCCCATGCTGCGGGACTACGCGGGACTGGGCAACGATGTCGTCGTCATCGGCGTCGGAACCAGGGCCGAGATATGGAACCGCGAATCCTGGGAGGCCTATCTGACCGAACAGGAACAGGGGTATGCCGATATTGCCGATGACGTATTACCGACGGTGGAGTTCTAGGAAAGACATGGATATCACAGCCATTCATCAGCCGGTCCTGCTCGAGGACTGCGTTCGTCTCGTCTCGGGGGCGGCCCAGCGGCCCGGCTCCGTCATCGTGGACTGCACGCTTGGCCTCGCGGGCCACGCCACGGCATTCCTCAAGGCCGCTCCCGACGCCCGCCTCATCGGCATAGACCGCGACGAGGAGGCCCTCGCCCTGGCAACCCGACGCATGGAGGACAACGGTCTGGCCGATCGCTTCATCCCCGTGCACTCCGCCTTCGACTCCCTCGCCGACGTGCTCGCCGAACGAGGCATCGACCAGGTGAACGCCGTATTCATGGACCTGGGACTCTCCAGCCTGCAGATCGACGAGACGGAACGGGGCTTCTCCTATTCCCATGACGCCCCGCTGGACATGCGCATGGACCCCTCCCAGCCGCTCACCGCGGAGAGCGTGCTGAACGAATACCCCGTGGAACGACTCCACGGCATCTTCCGCGAATACGGCGAGGAACGGTTCTCCGGACCGATCGCAAAGGCCATCGTGGAGAACCGGAATCACGAACGCATACGCACCTCGGCGCAGCTCAACGCCCTCGTCGACAGGGTGGTGCCGAAGGCCCACAGGCCCGCCGGCAACCCCGCGAAACGGGTGTTCCAGGCACTGCGCATCGAGGTCAACGGCGAACTGGACAAACTGGCGTCCACCCTGCCGCAGGCCGCGCTGCACCTCGCCGAGGGAGGCCGCCTGGTCGTCGAGTCGTATCATTCGCTCGAAGACAAGACCGTCAAGCGGTTCATGGCGAACGGATTGAAGATCGACGTCCCGGCCGACATGCCCGTCATCCCCGACGACGCACGACCGTTCTTCCGTGACCTCACCCGAGGCGCCATCAAGGCCGACGCCGAGGAGATCGCCTCGAACCCTCGATCGGCATCGGTGAGGCTGCGCGCCGTGGAACTGACCCGCCCCATACCCGACCGATGGGTCAGGCGGTTCACCGAAGGCCAGCATGCCGGGTACGCGGCGACCAAGACGACGAAGACCACCAGAACGACCAGGACCTCCACACGAAGGGGACGCCGATGAGCGCATCATCACGAACCGCACGCAAGCGCGTCGAATCCGCACCCCGCGGCATGCGCTCGCAGACGCAGTCGCGGCCCCATCTGCGGGTGTCCTCCGCCGAGCAGACCGACCCGGACACGCTGCGCGGACGATTGAAGATGGTGATGGGCAATGCGAGGCCGAAGCGTCTGCGCATCCTCCATTTCGTCTGCGCCATCGTATTCCTCGCCGCCAGCCTGATCGGCTCGCTGGTGCTGCGCACCCAGATGGTGGAGGACTCGTTCGCGATCACCGATACGCAGCAGTCCATCGGACGCCTCACCCAGGATGTGCAGGAACGCCAGACGAAGCTCGACGCGCTTGAGGCGTCCCTGCCGCAGAAGGCCCAGAAGCTGGGCATGGTCCCCGGCTCGGACGCCCTGACCATCGACCTGCAGGGATACCAGTCGGGAACGAACAACGCGAAGGGAAGCAAGTGAACCGCAAGGCACAACGCAGTCAGGGAGACATCTTCCGGCGCCGCGCCCTGGTCATCGGCATCGTGCTCGCCCTGCTCGCGTCGGCATGCATCGCGAGACTGTCGTACATCCAGCTGTTCTCCGCCGAATCGATGGCGCAGGCGGCCACCGCCAGCCGTACGGTCACCAAGCCGCTGCAATCGCAGCGCGGCACCATCGTCGACACCAATGGCGTGGTACTGGCGCAGAGCGTGGAGCGCTATACGGTCTACGCCGATCAGAAGGCCGTGGCCGACTTCAAGCCCGTCGACTGCAAGGGCAACAACCAGAGCGTCTGCCACTCCATCGACGGCAAGAACGTCAACGCCGAGGGCGCCGCCGCAGTGGCCAAGCTGCTGGCGCCGGTGCTGGGCATGAACACCATGGAGCTTGGCGGCAAGCTCGTGGGCGAAAGCCGGTACGTGATCCTCAAGAAGAACGTGGTGCCGGCGGTCAAGCGATCCATCGACAAGCTGCATCTCTCCGGGGTCATCAACTACGAGCTCACCAGCAAGCGCGAATACTCCGACAAGGACGGCCTGCTCGGCGGCGTGCTCGGCGGCGTCGACGACTCCGGTGCCGGAGTCGCGGGAATCGAGAAGATGACCAACGCGTCGCTGGTCGGCAAGGACGGTTCCGTCCGATACCAGCGCGGCGCCAACGGCCAGGAGATCCCCGGCACACGAACCGAATCTGAGCAGCCGGTGGATGGCGGCAAGGTGAAGCTCACCATCGACTGGGACACCCAATGGTACGTGAAGAAGGCCCTGCAGGACGCCAAGAAGAAGACAGGAGCCGACTGGGGCATCGCCGTGGTCGAGGAGGTCAAGAGCGGCAAGATCCGCGCCATCGCCGACACCGACACCTACGCCGCCGGCAGCGACGGGGCCAAGATGAACGCGTCCAAGGCCGTGACCACGGTGTTCGAGCCGGGCTCGACGGGCAAGCTCATCACCGCCGCCGGGCTGCTGCAGGAGGGGCTGCACAAGCCGACCGACAAGTTCCAGGTGCCGTACCAGACCGAGATCAACGGCCAGACCTACCACGACTCGCACGAGCACGGCCTGCAGAACCTCACGCTCGCCGGAATACTCAAGGAGTCGTCGAACGTCGGCACGGTCATGGCCTCGAAGAACTACACGCTCAAGCAGCGCTACGACTACATCACCAAATTCGGCATCGGACAGAGCACGGGACTGAACTTCCCCGGCGAATCGCGCGGACAGCTGGCGCCCTACCAGTCATGGGACCTGCGCACACGCAACACCGTGCTGTTCGGTCAGGGCTATTCGGCCTCCGCGCTGCAGATGACCAACGTCGTCGCCACCATCGCCAACAAGGGCGTGCGCTGTGGCCAGTCGATCATCGAATCGTCGACCGACGCGGACGGCAACGACACCACGCCCTCGGCCAACCAGCCGGTGCGGGTCATCGACGAATCCGTGGCGAGCGAGCTCATGGACATGATGGAGTCGATGGCCTCCCAGTACAAGAACGTCGCCAGCATCAAGGGCTACCGTATCGCCGGCAAGTCGGGCACCGCGCAGGTGGCCGACTCCAGCGGCGCTCTCAACAACCACATCGGCGATTTCATCGCCGCGATTCCCGCCGACAACCCCCGGTATGTGGTCACCGTCGTGCTGATGAACCCCGACGGCATCTACGGCGGCATCACCGCCGGTCCGGTCGTCGCGACCATTGGTGAATTCCTTATGCAGAAGTACGAGGTGCCTGCCTCGTCCGCAAGGAAAAATGCTATTCCTACAGAATGGTGAAAGGGACCATGCGAGACAACATGATCAACGCAGCAAGAGGTGAGGCATGAGCGCATTAAGCGAAGCGAGCACGGAGCATCTCACCATCGCCGACCTCCGTGAACGGTACGGTCTGATGACCGACAACAGGTCCTGCGGCAAGGTCACGGTGACCTCGCTGGCCAACGACATGGATTCCGTGAGCCCCGGCGCGCTGTATATCGCCCCGGCCATGGGGCTGAACGCCGACGTGGTGCTGCAGGCGGAACGTCGCGGAGCGTATGCGGTGCTGCTGCCGTCCTCCGCGCAAGGCCAGGGGTTCGCGGGCAACATCCCGATTCTCTACGGCGACCTGACCGATGCCGAGCACGGGCAGATGGCCGCCGACATCGCAGGACACCCGTCCAACGCCATCGCCGTGTTCCTGGTGACCGGCGAGCAGGCGTCGAAGCAGGCGTCGAACATCGCCGGACTGCTGCACGTGCTGGGCAACCCCGTCGGACAGATCGGGTTCCGTCATTCCGTGTCCCTCGAACGTCATCTGGTCGAGGAGTATCCGCTCAACGCCCTGGACATCCAGCGCATGCTGTCGGTGTTCGTGGAGGACGGCGCATCCGCGGTCGTCATCGGTGCCGACGATCAGACCTTGCTGCCCGGTGCGCTCTCGTCCGTCGTCGTCGACGTATGCGCGCTGAGCGAGCCCGACGACGCGGCGGCATCCCGTCCCTCGCTCAAGGAGACCATGGAGCGATACGGCGCCGTGCTGCGCGAACGCACCCATGTGGCCCACCGCACCGCCGAGACGGACGATATGGCCGCCCACTACGACGGGGCGAACGACGAGTCCTCGAACCGCCGGCTGTCCCTCGCCATCGCGATGGTGATGAAGGCCGGGGTGCGCAAGGGCAATATTCGCAGCGCCTTGCGGGTGACCAAGGAAATGGGCTGACGGAGGCGTCGGCGGCGGCCACCGGAGGGTGGACGCCGAAAGGGACTTACGAACTACCACGAGAAGACGGAAGAGGTTGATTACGTATGATGCTCATAACGGTGAAGGAAGCGGCACAGGCCGTTGACGGCGAGCTGCACCGCGGCTCCGCGGACGATGGCTCCGAGACCATCTTGTCGGTGGTGACCGATTCGCGAAAGGTCGAGTCCGGCTCGCTGTTCGTGGCCATCGCCGGCGAACGCGTCGACGGTCACGACTTCCTTGGCAAGGCCCTTGAGGCCGGTGCCGTCGCCGCGCTGGTGGACCATGTCGTCGACGATGTGGACATCGACCAGATCGTGGTCAGTGACACGGTCGCCGCACTCGGACTGCTGGCCAGGGAGAACATTCGCCGTCGCCGCGCCGAGTCCGAGCCGTTCACCGTGGTCGGCATCACCGGATCGGTCGGCAAGACCACGACCAAGGACCTGCTCAAGGCGCTGTTGTCGAGCCAGGCCAGGACCATCGCTCCCATCGGATCGTTCAACAACGACATCGGCATGCCGCTGACGGCGCTCGAAGTGGATTCGCAGACCCGCTATCTGGTCTCCGAGATGGGCGCCAGCCATATCGGAGAGATCGCCTACCTGACGTCGATCGCCCGTCCCGACATCTCCATCGTGCTCAAGGTCGGTGTCGCCCATCTCGGCGAATTCGGCTCCGTGGAGAACATCCAGCAGGCGAAGAGCGAGATCGTCCGGGCCCTCGACGAGGACGGCGTGGCCATCCTGAACGTCGACGACAACCATGTGGTGCCCATGGCGAACCTCGCCCCCGGACTGGTGTACTGGTTCGGCCAGGGCTCCGACGCACAGATCCGCGCCTGGAACGTAAGCGCGGACGACCACGACCGTGCAAGCTTCGACATGAAGTTGCCGGACGTGCCCGATCCGCTGCACATCCGTCTCGGCATCCCCGGACGTCACAATGTCATGAACGCGTTGGCCGCATCCGCCGCCGCATGGTATCTGGACGTCCCCGCGGAGGACATCGTGCGTGTGCTCGGCGAGCAGAAGCGCATCAGCCCCCATCGCATGGCGGTATCGACGCTGGAGCGTGCGGGCGCGTCCTTCACCGTCATCGACGATTCCTTCAACGCCAACCCCGATTCCATGAAGGCCGGCCTCGACGGCCTCGCCGGATGGAAGGCCACGGAGGGCGGCGTCGCGCCGTTCAGAATCGCGGTGCTCGGTTCGATGCTCGAGCTCGGCGGCGACGAGGCGGCGTTGCACCGCGGCATCGGCGAATACGCGGCCGGACTGGGCCTCGACGCGGTGATCGCCGTCGGCAGTGACCACGACCCCGCCCTCGACTCCCTGGCCGGCGACCTCGTCGAAGGCGTGCGCGCCGGCGGCGAAGGCACCGCGGCCGAACTGGTGCATGACGTGGACGCCGCCGACAGGGCCGTGCTGCGCCTGGCCCTGCGCCATCCGCACGCCGTGGTATTGCTGAAGGGCTCGCATGCATCGGGTCTGAGCGGACTCGCCGCCCGGTGGGAGCGCAACGATTCGGTCCCCGACCTGGCCGGTCTTTCGGAAGGCAAGTCGATCCAGAATGGAGAAACGCTGTGATTTCGCTGCTCATCGGTCTCGGTGTGTCGCTGATAGTGACCCTCATCGGCACACCGCTGCTGATCCATATCGTCCATAAGCTGCATTACGGACAGTACATCCGTCAGGACGGTCCCCAGTCCCATCTGGTCAAGCGAGGCACGCCGACGCTCGGCGGCGTCGTGATCAACCTCGCCATCGTGCTCGGCTGGGCGTGCTCTGCGCTGTACCGGCACCTCGCCTATCACGACACCCCCTCATGGACGGCCATCCTCGTGCTGTTCGCCATGCTGTCGATGGGCGCCCTGGGCTTCATCGACGACTTCGCCAAGGTGCGCAAGAAGCAGAACGAAGGCCTTTCGGTCGGCGGCAAGTTCTTCGGCCAGTTCGTCTTCGCCACGCTGTTCGCCGTGCTCACGCTCGTCGTGCCCACGAAGAGCGGGTTCCCCAGCGCGCAGGCGGGCATCGCATTCGTCGAGCATCCGTTCGTGTCGTTCGATTTCGCCGGCCGCATCGTCGCCATCGTCATCTTCGTCATCTGGGTGAACTTCCTCATGACCGCATGGACCAACGCGTTCAACCTCACCGACGGTCTCGACGGTCTGGCGTCCGGCAGCTCCATGGTCGCGTTCGTCGGATACTCGCTCATCGCGTACTGGGAGAGCTACCATCTCAAGGGCGGTTCCGGCTCCGGATTCGCCTACTCGGTCTCCGATCCGCAGGACCTGGCCATCATCGCCGCCTGCGCCGTCGCCGCCTGCTTCGGATTCCTGTGGTACAACACCAATCCCGCCAAGATCTTCATGGGCGACACCGGTTCCCTGGCATTGGGAGGCCTGTTCGCGGCGCTGTCCATCACCACTCACACCGAAGTGCTCGCCGTCATCCTCGGCGGCCTGTTCGTCATGGAGACCTGCTCCGACGTGATTCAGGTCGGATACTTCAAGATGACGCACAAGCGCGTCTTCAAGATGGCGCCGATCCATCACCATTTCGAACTGTGCGGCTGGCAGGAGAACACTGTCGTAGTACGCTTCTGGATGATCGAGATGCTGTTCGTGCTCGTCGGACTGGTGGCGTTCTACTCCAACTGGCTGGTGGGATCGGGCCAGTTCTGACGTTCGGATGTGCCGCATGGGGCCGTGCCGAGGCGCGACGCCATGCGGCGATGCTAAGGAGGCAGGTCGTATGACCAAAGTTGAGGATTTTTCCGGTGCAACGGTGCTGGTGGCCGGACTGGGGGTCTCCGGAAGGAGCGCATGCACGGTGCTGCGCGACCACGGGGCCACGGTGCTGACGTTCGATGAGCGCAAGCCCGAAGCCGACTACCACGCCGAGAACGAGATCGAATTCGACCGACTCGACGCCATCATGACGTCACCGGTGTTCGCCCCCTCCACGCCGTTCCTTCAGGAGGCGGCACGCCGTGGCCTCGACGTCATGAGCGAGGTCGAGCTCGCATGGCGTCTGCGCGTCGACTCGAGCCACACCGGCAAGCCGGCCTCGTGGATCGGCATCACCGGCACCAACGGCAAGACGTCCACGACGGAGATGACCTCGGAGATGCTGCGCGCCGCCGGACTGCATGCGCCGGCCGTGGGCAACATCGGCACGCCGGTGTCGGCCGCCGCCGTCGACCCCTGCAACGACGCCCTGGCCGTGGAACTGAGCTCCTTCCAGATGCACTACACCGATTCGTTGGAGCTGGACTGCGCCGCGATCACCAACCTCGCCGACGACCATCTCGACTGGCACGGCGGATTCGAGAACTACGCCGCCGACAAGGCCAAGGTCTACCACGGCGTGAAACGAGCACTGGTCTACAACGCCGATGACGAACGCGTAAGCGAACTCGCCATGGCGGCCAGCCCCGCCGAAGGATGCCGCCGCGTCGGATTCACCCTGCACGAGCCCCACGCCGGGCAGATCGGCGTGGAGGACGGCTGGATCGTGGACCGTTCCGGACTGCGCAGCGCGGACGCGCCCGAACGCGTGGCCAAGATCCTTGACTTCGCCCATCTGACCGAGCCCGATGGCACGGTATACCCCCACCTGCTGGCCGACGCGCTGTGCGCCCTTGCCCTGGTGCTGGGCAGGGGCATCCCGACCAGCGTGGCCGTCGCCGCATTGAAGGCGTTCAAGCCGGGCGGCCATCGCATCGTCAAGGTGGCCGAGGCCTCGTCGAAGAACGGCGTCATCCGCTTCGTCGACGATTCGAAGGCCACCAACGCGCACGCGGCCAGGGCCTCGCTGTCGAGCTTCGGGCCCAAGTCCGTCGTCTGGATCGCCGGTGGCCTCGCCAAGGGCTCCCGTTTCGAGGATCTGGTCGCCGACCAGGCGAAGACCATCCGCGCCGCGGTCGTCATCGGTGTCGATCAGGAGCCGATGAAGGCGGCGTTCGCGGCCAAGGACCCCGACATCCCGCTCACGTTCATCGAACCCGAACCGAACGACACCGTGATGGACCGTGCCGTCGAGGCGGCGGGAGCCATGGCGGAGCCGGGCGACGTGGTGCTCATGGCACCCGCCTGCGCCTCCATGGACCAGTTCCGGTCATACGCCGACCGCGGCGACCGCTTCGCGAAGGCGGCCCGCCGCTGGGTGACGGCCCATGCCGAATAAACGACGCAGGACCGGCCCCCGTGCGGTGGGCTCTTCGTCGTCGGGCGTCAGGTCATCGGGCTCCTCGAAGCGGCTTGTCGTCCGCGACGCCGAACGTCCCGGCGACGACGTCCAGCTCAAGGGACTGGACAAGGCCGTCGCCCTGGTGACGAACGGCTCGCCGGTCGCCAGCGGTGGCCGTCCGAACCGCCGTCCGGTGAACTATTCCGGCATCCGCTGCCTGCTCAACCCAGTATGGTGCTATTACGGCTTCATCATCTCCGTGGCGGCGCTGACGTTGTTCGGCATGATGATGGTGTTCTCCAGCTCCACGGTTGACGCGGTCGCCAGCGGCGACTCCCCGTGGAGCACCATTCTCTCGCAGCTGCTGTATTCAGGCCTCGGCCTGTTCGTCGGATTCGTGCTGACGACGCTGCCGGTGAAGTTCTACCGCACACTGTCGCCGGTCATGCTGCTCATCGCCATATTCCTCCAGCTGCTGACGCTCGTCCCGGGCATCGGTTCCGCGGCCGGCGGCAACGTCGGCTGGATCGTGCTCGGTCCGATTCGTTTCCAGCCGGCGGAGATTCTCAAATGGAGCGTCTGTATATGGATGCCGTCGGCCCTGCTGGCGTCGCGTTCGTTCCGGCTCCCCGGCTGGCGCGCCTATGCGGCTCCGCTCGGCGGTTTCGTAGCCGCCTTCGGGGCCGTCATGGTGGGCAAGGACCTGGGAACCGCCATGATCGTCGTGGTCATCGGCGCCGTGGCGCTGCTGTGCGGAGGATTCCCGCTGCGGTGGTTCTTCGGTCTCGGAGGCCTCGGATTCGCCGGCATCCTGCTGCTGTTCGTCACCGGCAGCTCCAACCGCATGAGCCGCATCCTGGCCACATACGGCACCTGCTCCGCAGAGGACGCGCAATCCGTGTGCTACCAGTCCATTCACGGCACCTATGCCTTGGCATCGGGCGGTTTCGCCGGAGTCGGCCTCGGCAATTCGCGCGAGAAATGGAACTACCTGCCGGCCGCCCACAACGACTTCATCCTCGCGATCATCGGCGAGGAGCTCGGTTTCCTCGGCACCTGCGCCGTGGTGCTCGGCTTCGTCGTGCTCGGATGGTGCCTCATCAACATCGCCATACGTCACCAGGACGCCTACGCCCGCATGGTGCTCATGTGCATCGCCGTATGGCTCACCGGTCAGGCGCTGGTCAACATCTCCGTGGTCGTCGGCATCCTGCCGGTCATGGGCCTGCCCATGCCGTTCGTCTCCGCAGGTGGAACGGCGCTGGTCATGTGCCTTGCGGCGTCGGGCACGGCGGTGCGCATGGCACGGGCGCAAAGCGAGATCAAATCGGCGGTATCCCGCGTCTGACGGGGTGCGAAACACCTGAACGGCCCCGACGGGTCGATTCGGGCGGATGGGGCGGTATGCTCATAAGCATGTCTGAAGGAGTAAGCATCGTGCTCGCCGGTGGCGGCACCGCAGGTCATGTCAATCCGTTGCTGAGCATCGCGTCAAGCATCCGCGAAATCGACCCCAGCGCCTCGATCAGCGTCATCGGCACGAAGGTCGGCCTTGAGCAGCGGCTCGTCCCCGCTGCAGGATTCGAAATGGACACCATCGAGAAGGTGCCCTTCCCCCGCAGCATCAACGCCGACGCATTCCGGTTCCCCTTCCGCTGGGTGAGCGAGACCAGCAAGGTGAAGAGGATTCTGCGGGAGCGTCACGCCGACGTGCTGGTGGGCGTCGGCGGATACGCCTCGGCCCCCGCATACTACGCCGCACACGCCATGGGCATTCCCGTGGTCATCCACGAGCAGAACGCCCGCGCCGGCATGGCCAACAAGCTCGGCGCCCGCTGGGCCGACTTCATCGGCACCGTATACGAGGATACGGGACTGACGGCCGGCCCCCACGCGACCATCGAGCGCGTCGGTCTGCCGCTGCGTCCCGCCATCGCCGAGGTCGCGGCCAAGATGGAGCAGGATCGTGCCGCCGCCCGCCGCGAGGGCGCCGAGGCGCTGGGAGTCGACCCCGACCGTCCCATCGTGCTGATCACCGGCGGTTCGCTCGGCGCGCAAAGCCTGAACGTGGCCGTCTCCAACGCCGCACGCGAGCTGCTCGACGTGGCCCAGGTCATTCATCTCACAGGCAAGGGCAAGCTCGGCCAGGTGCGTCAGCTCGTCTCCGCCTCGGCGGGGGAGCAGGTGCTTTCCGGCATCGGTCCCGACAGCCTCGGCGTCGGTGACTACCATGCCGCGGAATATCTGGAGCGCATCGACCGGGCGTTCGCCTGCGCCGACCTGGTCATGTGTCGTTCCGGCGCCGGCACCGTCGCGGAGATCGCCGCACTCGGCCTGCCCGCCGTCTACGTGCCGCTGCCGATCGGCAACGGCGAGCAGAAGTACAATGCGGAGCCGGTCGTCGAGGCCGGTGGCGGCTTCCTCGTGAAGGACGACGACTTCACCAGCGAATGGGTGGTCTCCCATGTGCCCGGACTGCTCGGCGACAAGGATCGTCTCGCATCCATCGCCCACGCCGCATGGGGATACGGCATCCGTGACGCGGCCGAGACCATGGCGAGGCGCGTGCTCGCCCTCGCGCGGCACTGAACGCCGGACGCGTAATATCCCGACCGCGTCGATAATGGAATGAGTTCGTTTTCCAAAAGGAGATATTGTCGTGTCAGATTGCGCTTGCAGCAAGTCCATCGTGCTGGAGCCCACCAGCCGTCCCGAGGACGCCGAAACCCTGACGGTCCAGACTTTGGGCCGGACCCATTTCATCGGCATCGGCGGCGCGGGCATGAGCGTGTTGGCGGAGATCCTGCATGAGCGTGGCGTCGAGGTCCAGGGTTCGGACAGGGAGCTCGGCCCGAAGGCCAGGCGCCTGCAGTCGCTGGGAATCACCGTGTTCGTCGGTCAGCAGGCCCGGAATGTCGAAGGCGTCGACACGGTGGTGTGGTCCAGCGCCATCAAGCCCGACAATCCCGAGATCGTCGCCGCGGTCAAGGCCGGTGCGCGGCTCATGCACCGCAGCGATGTGCTCGCGTTGCTGATGACATCGGCCCGCGCGGTCACCGTCGCCGGTGCACATGGCAAGACCACGACCAGTGCCATGATCGCGCACATCCTCGTTCACGGCGGCAAGGGAGAGCTCGCTGACCCCAGCTACGCCATCGGCGGTTCGATCCAGGGGCCGGACGGTCCCGTTGACGGCGGTCATGCCGGCAAGGGCGCGGTATTGGTCGCCGAAGCCGATGAATCCGACGGCAGCTTCGCCAAATACCATCCGGAAGTCGCCGTCATCACCAACGTCGAGGCCGAGCACCTCGACCATTACGGCACGGCCGAGGCCTACCGCCAGGCGTTCGTCGACCACGCCCACCACGCCACGGGCCATGTGGTGCTGTGCGCCGACGACGAGGGCGCGCTGTCCGTGCTGCGTTCCATGGACGCCGATGCCGCCTCCCGTGCCGTCGCCTATTCGACGCACACCCTCGATGAAATCGGGGACGTCAACGGGGCCATGTTCGTGCATATCGACCATGAGGCCGAGGCCTCCGCAGGCCATGGCAACGCCGCGGCTTCGGATGCGGTGGAGTCGTTCATCCTGCACATGCCCGAATCCCTGCACGCCGCAGGCGACATTCCGGTGCATCTGCGCATCCCCGGCATTCATAATGCACGCAACGCCACGGCCGCCATCATCGCCGCGGCGCTGCTGGGCATGGACCCCGCCGATGCGGCGAAGGCCGCCGGTGCGTTCCGTGGCGCCGCCCGCCGCTTCGAGATCCGAGGCGAGGCCGCCGGCGTGACCGTGGTCGACGACTACGCCCATCACCCCACCGAGATCGCCGCCATGCTCGACGCGGCCCGTCGTCGCTTCCCCGAATCCACGATTCGCGTGCTGTTCCAGCCGCATCTGTTCTCCCGCACCAAGTTCTTCGCCCATGATTTCGCCGAGGCGCTGTCCAAGGCCGACGACGTCATCGTCACCTGCATCTTCCCGGCGCGCGAACGCCAGGCCGACTATCCCGACATCAGCTCCAGGACGGTCGTCGATGCCGCGGCCGGCATCGCCCATGATCCGTCCGACGGCTGGATCGAATCGGTGCCCGACATGTGCCAGGCCGCCAAGATGCTGGCGATGCGATGCAAGCCCGGCGACGTCATGTTCACCGTCGGCGCCGGAGACATCACCGACATGGCCGACGTCATGCTGTGCGTGCTCAAGACACGCGCGGAGGACCAGCAGTGACACGACAGCACGGAGGAGCGTGATTCATGGCCGGACGAGTCGTCTCGTCGCATCCGGGACAGTCCGACGACGGCGGGGCCGAACCCCGCGGAAGGACGCTTCGCAGCGACACGGACCGTGAGGTCCGTCGCGGTCGTGTCACCGAAGGCGTTGCCGGCAGGTCGGGCCGCCGTGCCGTCAGATCGGCGGCATCCGAGGTGGCGGCGAAGTCGACACGCCTGACGAAGGACGATCGGACGGAATCCGAGGATTTCGTCGACGCACGGCGGATGGAAAGTCGCAAATCGGTCTCGGAACGTCTCGACAGCCCCGATTTCGGCGGTCCCGGACTGTTCGCCCGCCCCAAGGTGGTGAACTTCCCCGAGCGTCTCGCGGAACGTCGTCAGGCGTATCGGCGTCGGAATATCATTCGCGCCGCCATCGCGCTGCTTATCGTCGTCCTCGTCTCATTGCTGACATGGGCGTTGCTGTTCTCCCCGCTGCTGCGGCTGCAGGCCAGCCAGATCACCATCTCCGGAACCAACACATGGGTCTCCGAGAACCAGGTGTTCGACATCGCCCATGAGCAGGCCGGCAAATCACTGATACTCGTCGACACCTCGACGATAGAAACCGACATCGGCGACCTGCCGGGAGTCACGTCCGCCGAGGCGACCAAACGGTATCCCCACGGCCTGAGCGTCACCGTCAAGGCCGAGGTTCCCGCCGCCGTGCTGAAGTCCGACGGCGGCTCCCTGACCGCGGTCGACAGGGAAGGACGCGTGCTCAACGCCGTCAACGCCTCGGTGAAGGGCATTCCCGTCATCAACGTGAAGAACGCCGAGAAAAGCCTCGACAACAAGGCGGTGCAGCAGGCGCTGAAGATCCTGGGCACGCTCGACGAATCGATGCGACGCAAGATAGTCAAGGTCGAGGCGAAGACCCAGGACTCCGTCACGACCAAGCTCAGCGACGGCTATACCATCATCTGGGGCAATTCGTCGGACATCGCCCTGAAGAAGGCCGTGGTCGACAAGCTGCTGGAGAATCCGAAGCAGCTCGACGGCGCGAAGACCATCAACGTCGCCGCGCCCGACAAGGCCACCATCAAGTAACCAAAAGAGGATTCGATGCGTGGACAGCCGTGGCATGCGACAGAGGGCCGTTCTTGCCTGCCGTGGACGGGCGAACGGCCCTCTGCGCCGTAAAGGCCTGGGGATTATTTCATAAGAACATCAGTGTCATATGAGATGGTCACCGGTCCGTCGTTGACCAATGACACCTGCATATGCGCCCCGAAACGTCCTTCGCGCACGACGATGCCGTAGGATGTCAGCTCCGCATTGAAATCATGCCAGACACGTTCGGCATGGTCGGGCCTGCCTGCGCCGGTGAATCCCGGACGGTTGCCCCTGCGCACGTCGGCGAACAGCGTGAACTGGGATATCGACAGCACCTCGCCGCCGACGTCGAGCAGTGAGCGGTTCATCCTGCCGCTCTCATCCTCGAACACCCGCAGATGGGCGATCTTCCGTGCCAGCCATGCCACCTGTTCGGGGCCGTCGGCGTCGGCGACGCCCACCAGCAACATGTATCCTCTGCCGATGGACTGCGGCTTGAACGGTTCGTCCTCCTCCGATTCCGGTACGACGGAAACCGAGGCCTGTGATACTTTCTGTACAACGATACGCATATGGTTCAGTCTACGATTCGGCGGGACGTCGCGTTGAACGTCATGCCGCGTGGGTCGCATCGCGTGGAATTGTCACCCCTGCAGATCCTCCAGCTGCTTGCGCGCCTTATGCAGTTTCGCATAGATTTCGTTGCGTTGCGCGGGGGCTTTTGCACGGGCATGGTCACGTTCCAGCTTGGCAATCTGGTCCTGCAACGTGGCGACTCCACTTCGACGGAGGATGCGGGCGTCGAGGTCCGTTCCGTCCTCGCTGCCAAGAATGGCCTGTGCGCAGAGGGAATCCCAGATTTCATCCAATGTCGCGCCATGCAACGTCAGACGAACGTTGCCCGCCGGATTCCACGAGCCCACATACGTCTTCGTTTCGGCGACATGGCCGACCCTGCCGGGCGCCTTGCGGCATACGGCGAACGCGCATTCCTCTTTTCCGGCCGATTCGTCCGCTGTGGAGTCGCGGACCACGACGAACACGATGCCGCTTTTTCGTCGCGCGGCGATGAACGCCAGCACATCCTCGGGAACCTCATCGCCGGCGATGAGGATGCCGAGGACCAGAACCTCATGACATCGCGCGCCGTCGGCGACTCCGGCGTTCGCCGGGCGGATGAGGCCGAGCATGGTGATGGATTGTACGCGTTCGGTGAATTGCCTCTTCAATCGTGAAGATATCGGCGCCTTGGCATAGAACACCTGCTTGGGCAGGGTTCCCTTCTGTGCGGGGATGGCCGTGGTCCTTGGCAATCCCAACGTCAGAGCGGATATGGAACCGCATTCGGCAACCGTCATCATTGACCTTCCTTCGCTGCGCGTCGCGTTTCGTCGTGTATGCAATCAACGATACCGCCACAAATCACGTTTGCCACGTTCAAAACCGTGGTCACTCATCGTTTTCAGCCACGACACGCCGGGGGAGCGGTCCCTTCGCGTCCGAAAACAACGAGTGTCCGGAAACGGTGAGTGATTGGGGGAGCAAGTGGCCGAAAACAGCGAGTGATGGCAGCGAGTGATGGTTGCATGTATGGACGAGTGCGGAAACGAAAAAAGGCAGAACGCCTGCCGACGTTCTGCCCTTTATCTCAGTTATCTCAGTGGAGCCGGCGGGAATTGAATACAAAACCCGTAAGCCCTTTATTTTCAACGATTCTGCACGGCGCAAACGGTAGGC